>NZ_AP042457.1:40000-3458095 GCF_055396005.1 Pleomorphochaeta naphthae | reverse complement strand
TTTATTTTTAGAATAAACAAGAACACTTTCTTTTATATTTGTTATTGAATTTGATAAAAAAGACCCTTTTTTTTTCTTTTCCCAAGTTAGATCGCATACAAAATTTATCTCTCCGAATACATCATCGCATAACAATTTTAGATTATAACACTCATTCTCATCAATAGAAATAAAAACAACACCATCATCTAATATTAAATCTCTTGCAAGGAGCAATCGGGGATACATAAACATTAGCCATGCAGAATGAGAAGAAGATCCTTTTGATGTCATATTCAATATACGTTCTGCTTGTATTTCGTCAATGCTTAATTTTTCAGTAAGATTTTCTATTGTAAAATTAAAATTATCTGAATAAACAAATCCATCACTGCCAGTGTTATATGGAGGATCTATATAAATACATTTTATTTTACCTGAATATGATTTTAACAGATGTTTTAATGCATCTAAATTATCTCCACTTATATATATATTTTCACTATTTCTATTCTCTGGCTTAGAATTATGTTCTTCATCAGGTTTAATTAAAGTTGTTGTATCAATAGAAGCTAATAAACGAGCATAATTTTTGCCCAAAAAATTTAATTCATAACCTTCGTTTGTTATATCAATTTTATCATTTAACAAAGTTTTAAACTTCTCAATATCAAAAGCTCCATCTTTGCTAAAACAGGAAGGAAAATTATTTTTTAATATTTCTATTTGTTTTGAATTAGTAGTTATCTCTTCATTATTATCAATAATATCTTTTACCACAGTATAAATCTCCTTATTAAAGTTAACTAATTATTGAAACATATATTAGTTTTTTTATTACATTACGGACTATTCTAACATAAAATTTATCTATAATACATATTATTTTAAACAATACACGTTATACCTATACTATATACGTTATGGGAAAAAGTGGGTGAACCTTAGAATATAATTACACGATAGCGAATTTGAGAATTTTTTGATTAAGAGCCTTAAAAAAAAGGTTCATGGGATTTATTTGTGGGAAAATTATGAACCTATCTAAATTAAAAAAATAAATAAATAAAAAAAATAGAAAAAGGGCACATTCTCTGTTATTGTATTAGAAACCAAACTTACACAAAACAGGAAGTGCCCAATGAGTCCATATAGTAATACATTTTTATCTTTACCACAATTCACAATAACGAAAAAATCAACTAATTCGACTGAAAATAAATTTAATTGTACCTATAATGTTACTACAATTCATGGCAAATCAACTTCTCCTCTTCCTAGAAAATGTCCTTACTGTAATAGTGATTATGAAAATCACATAAATCAACACTTAAATGTAAAACTTAAACATCTAACTGTTGGAAATAATCAAATAATAATTGATGTTGAATATGTTCAACTCTTATGTACTTCTTGTAATAAAACAACATCACAAAATATTGAATTTAAACATCCTAACCATTTTATTACCAAGTGCTTTTACAGCCAGATAACAGGGTTAATTAAAAGTTCACAAGTACCAATAAAAACAATATCAGAAACACTTTTTACAAGTAAAAAGATTATTAGAAAAATCGATAAAACAAGATTAAATACTAAATATAAAGATATGAAACCTAATCATTACAGCAAATATATAGCCATAGATGAGTTTTCAATCCAAAAAGGACATAAGTATGCAACTGTAGTAATAGATTGGAGAACAGGAGAGATATTGTTTTTAGAGAGAGGTAATACTCTTTATCAATTAATTCATTTTTTCGATAAAATGGGAAAGTCGTGGATGAAAAATGTTCAAGCTATCTCAATGGATATGAATGCTCAATATGCTGCAGCAGTAAAAGCAAGATATCCTAATATAGCTATAGTTTATGATGGTTTTCATATAGTCAAAAACTTTAATGATCGTATCTTAACTGAATTAAGGAGATTAGAACAAAATAGGTTAAAAGAAGAAGAAGCTAAAACACATAAAAGTATAAAGAACTTACGTCCAATAAAAAGAAGAGCACTAGCAAATGAGAAAAAAACAATTGATGATGCTATTTTTGAAAACCAAGAATACCTGAAAGAAATAAAGCGAAAGTACAAGGAACTTAAGAATACTAGATTTTTAATAACTAGTAGTCGAAAAGCTTTAACTCAAAAAGATACTATGGCTAAAAAGCATAACAGATATTTATATGAGAAATATGAAAAGAAAGGATTAAAAATTCCTGAAAATGAACATAAGTGGTCCATTATTAATGTAAAAAAATTAGATAACGTTTTAACTTGTAACGAAAATCTTTCAATAGCATATTTTCTTGGAGATCAATTAAAGGCTGGTCTAGATTCAACTAGTGAAGATGAAATGAAAAGAGGTTTAGATAAATGGTTAGAATTATCAAAATCTTTTGAAGGAACAATACCAATGCTAAAAACCTTTAATAAAATGATTGAAACAAGAATTGAAGGAATTCTATCAAGAGTTAAGTATCCCATCTCTAATGGTCCTTTAGAAGGTCTAAATAATATGATTAAAGTTACTAAAAGAATTGCTTATGGATATCGAGATGATGAATATTTCTTCTATAAATTATTTGATAAAAGTAGAAAAAATATAAAGAGTAGAACTTTAAAATCTGCTTTGGAATCTAGACTTCTAAAAAATACAGTTCCCTAATAGTCCCACAGATTTATCTCAAGAACCAAAAAAAATTAAGATACTAACTCTTTGTAGATAAAGAATTAATATCTTTTATAACTTGTATTTTGAAAACTAGTGTTATGCCGAAGGCGAGACTTGAACTCGCACGTCCAAAAGGACAAGGGATTTTAAGTCCCTTGTGTCTACCAATTCCACCACTTCGGCGATGACTTAAACCTATCAAAAAACACCTTTTGCGTCAACTAGTTTATTAAAAATTTTTATCTTTTTTTATGCTAATTAGATAATTCTTTTTAAGAACAATAATTAAGTCTCAAAACAAATTTTTAACACTTGGTTAATAGTCTTTTAATCATCATTTTGTCTTAGGATTTTACTGTTTTACGACAGAAATAAACATTTTATAAGGTTTTTTAGCCATTAAACTATGAGGAATACCTGCTGGTAAAACAATTAGATCATCACCTTCTAAATTAAATTCCTCATCCCCTATTTTTATTAATACTTCACCACCTAAAGAAACAACTAAAACGTCTCCTGATGCGGAGTGAGTATTTAAACCTTGATTCTCATCTAAAGCCATTAGTGTTAAACTTAAAATACTGTCTTGGTATAGAACTTTACTAGCAACTGAGTTATCAACAAAAGATACTTCTTCTATTAATGATTTGTTACTTGTTTTATTTAAGTTTTTAAGCTGATCATCTTTTTTAAATAAATACATAAATAATACTGTTGGCTCTTTTGCTACCAAATGAGCATCTTCACCTTTTTTTAGAGTCTTATACTCATTATCTTTAATAACGTCAGCTGAAATTTTGATTTCCCCTTTTACCACATAAAAGAAAGTATCATATAATGCTTTTTGCTTACTAATCTCCTCACCTTTATCAAAAGAATATAATTCTAAAGTAAAAGAATCATTATCTGAAATTTTAGTACTAACAATTTGACCACTATAAGTTTTAATAAGGTCTTCCGATTTGAATAATTTAGCCTTTTCTATATTATTTATATAATTCATACTAGCTCCATATTTAATTATTTATTTTCTTAGCTAAACCTAACATTTTTGAAGCAAATAGTAAATGACATAAAGCAAAAGAAAAAAAGATTCATCATATAAAACATATAAAATGTAATATAGGATAAATCTCTTTTAAATTATAATAATTATAAAGTTAATTATTCTTTTTCAAGAATCATATCTGAAGTCTCAGCTACTGCGTAAGTACAAACAAGGTCACCTGTAACGTTATTCATTGTTTCAAACATATCAAGTATTGGGTTAATACCTAAAGCCAAACCAACGATGATAGCAATTTGATCTGGTTGTAAGCCCATGTTTTGTAGAATAATGAATAACAACATTAGAGAACCACCAGGAACTCCACCAGCACCGACTGAAGCTAATACTGTTGTGATAACTAAGATAGTTAAGCCAGTAAAACCTAATTGAACACCGAACATATTTGCAGCTAAAACTGCGAAGAATGGCAAGTGTACACAAACACCATCCATGTTAATAGTTGCACCTAATGGAAGAGCAAATGCCGAAAGACTAGGATCTACATTAAGTTCATCTTCAGCTACTGTTATTGAAACAGGAAGTGTTGCTGCTGAACTTCTAGTTACAAAAGCTGTTAAAGGAGCTTCTTTTATTTTATTTAAGACTGTAAATGGATTTTTATGAACAAAAACAGCTATCATTGCTGGATATACTATTACTACCATAAATAGGATACCAGTGATTACACCAACTGTTAATGATACATATGGACCAAATAAAGCTGAACCATAATTAGCAAAGTTTACTGAAGTTAAGGCAAATACACCAATTGGAGAATATGCTAATACCCAATCTACAATTGTAAATACACCTTCTTGAGCGGTATGAACTAAATCCAAAAATAGTTGAATTTTTTCTCTTGCTTTTTCACTAGTTTTAGGATTGTCGATATTAATTTTTAAAGCTAAACCAAAAGCAATAGCGAAAACAATTATAGCTAAGAAATCTCCATTTGCTAAAGCTTCAAAAGGATTTTTAAACATGTTTAAAAAGACTTCAGTTAAAGCCCCTGAAGTTGATACAGATACTTCTTGCACAGCTGTCTCTGTTGTTATTAATTGTTGCCATAAATCAATATTTGAGCTACCAGGGTTAAAAATTGTAGCTAATAGAGAACCTACAACAGCAGCTACTAAAGAAGTTGCAAAATACCAAACGATAACCTTAATTCCGATTTTTCCAAATTTACCTGTAGGTAAAGATGCAGCACCACTGATAAGTGATAAGAAAATTACAGGTACTACAACCATCTTCAACATCGAAACTAATACATTACCAAAAGGTGATACAATCTTTGTATAACCTGCAACAGGTGCATTTGATAGCCACAGAACAACACCAACAACTAAACCAAGGATAAATCCAATAATAATTTTAATTACTAAATTCTTTTTCATGTTTCCTCCCTCGAAATTTCTCCATCCATACTATCATTATATTTTTTTATATAACAAGTATTTTTTAGTATTTTTTTCCTTTACTAGAATGGATTTAGAGAGATGTAAATTAAATTTTTTCTAAATTTTCTTTAGTATTTATAAATTTTTTTAAAAAAAAGAATGTAATAATAAATTTATAAAAATTTTTTTTAGTTATTTATTATTTTTAAAAAAAGTTATTTTTTTTATTTTAAGAAGCCTTTGACTATATAATTTTCAGCCTCTTGCTCATCAAGACCTAAGGTTTGGAGTTTTTCTATCTGTTGTTTTGAGATTCTACCAATTGCAGCTTCATGCACTAATGAAGCATCAGGGTGATTAGCAATCAAAGCTGGAATAGCAATAGCTTTACCATTTCCTTCTAAAATAGCATCACATTCGCTATGGCCATGACAAGGGGCATTCCCTGTAATATTACTCTCTAATGTTTGCTTTGAATTGTCTTTAGCGACAGATCTTGAGACAATATTTACGCTTGCTCTCTCTCCCACAACATCAACATCGAATTTACTAATTGATTCTTGATTTCCTTGGGTTAAAATTCTCTCATTTACATCGAGAGTTGCACCTTCCATAACAGTAGCTTTGGTCTTTCTCTCTGTAAAACTAACCCCATCAAGTTGAATAGAATCCATGGTAAAAGAAGATCCTTTTTTCATAACAACTTCTGTAATTGGTGAAATAACTCTTTTAGCTTCAATTCCTTCTCCAAAATGTTTCTCATAATAAATAACTTTAGCATTTTCTCCAATAAAAAATCTGTGAATACCATTATGAATAGACTCTAAATTACTATCAGTGTGAACAGCACACCCCGCTTGAATAACAACATCAGCACCATCTTCTATATAAAAATCATTTTTAACAATATCAGTTATATTACTCTTATTGATAATGGCCGGAATAAAAACAGTCTCCCCTTTTGCTGTAGATTTCACAACAATATTAATCCCACTTTTATCTTCCATATCACTAATAAGTACGTTATCAGAATTTGAGCGTAAACAAGAATGACTATCTTCCCTAACATTTATTGCCGAATGGGAGAAGCTTATATTACCATATAATTTTTTAAGCAAGTTCTTAGTATTTTCTAACATCAAATTATCTCCTTCTTCAAACAGCCCTCACAATTATTTTCTTTATCCTTAGAAATTAAAGTAGGAAATATTTCATTTGTTGGCCCAGCTTTATGAATAGTCCCATTTTTAATAACTAAGATATAATCAGATAACTCTAAAATCTTCTCTTGATGAGAAATAATAATTACTGTTTTCTTTTCTTTTTTAAGCTTTTTAAAGATTGAAATTAATTCTTTAAAACTCCACAAATCAATGCCAGCTTCTGGCTCATCAAAAATATAAAGCTTAGTCTTTTTTTTAGCTAAAACACTTGCTATCTCTATTCTTTTAATCTCTCCACCTGAAAGTCTATCATCTAGTTCCCTATCGAGATATTCTTTGCCACAAAGGCCAACCTTTGCTAAAAGATTGTTTAAAGATTCTTCATCACTTTCCTTACTAGATAGAGTTAAAATATCACGAACAGATAAACCTTTAAAATAAATTGGACTTTGAAAACTGTAAGAAATCCCTAATTGAGCTCTATCACTAATACTTAATTTAGTTATATCTTTATTATTAAATTCTATCTTACCAGTATCTGTTGGATATAAGCCTGTGATAATCTTACCAAGAGAAGTCTTCCCTCCTCCATTTGGACCAGTTAATAAATAAATTTGTCCTTTTAAAAATTTGTAATTAACATCTTTTATGATATTTTTATCATCAATACTATAATTTATATTTTTTAAACTGAGCATATAATCTCCTAAAAAAAATTAGACATAGCTAACTCTTTATTTCATAATATAATAACAAATTCAAAAAAATTAAAGTATTATCCTCTATTAAATAGAAAAGATATCTATTATTTTATTGAAATTGTAAATATAATCAAAACAGGTAATAAATATGGCTAAATATAACAAAGAAAAAAGATTAAAACTTCTTCAAGAAGCAACAATAGATTCACTTTTATATACTGATTCACATTTTCATGCTTTAGAAATCATGAAAAAAGGCATAGATATTAATGAACTGTTATCAACTTTAGACAAAAAAGATTATCTTGCTTTAGATATAGGTATAAACGAAAATGATATTAAAGATAGGTATGAGCTTTTAAAAAATTATGAAAATATTTATTTAACTACAGGTATAGGCCCCTGGGGAACTAAAGATAAAGATATCCATAGTAAAAACATTTCTATATTAGAAAACAATATTAAAAACTATCCTATTAAAGCTATTGGAGAAATAGGTTTAGACAATCATTGGGATTATGGTTCTAAAGAGTTACAGACAGATTTATTTATAAAACAAATTGAACTAGCTAATTCATATAATTTACCCATAGTTATTCATAACAGAGAAGCAAATGAGCAGCTATCAGAAATCATAAAAAGTCATAAATTTACAAAAAGTGGAATAATTCACTGCTTTTCAGCAGACAAAGATTTTGCAAAAATAGCCTTAGACAATGGATTTTACATATCTTTTGCGGCAACCATAACTTATAAAAAAAATGAAGAATTACGAGATGCCCTACAGTATATTCCACTCGATAGACTACTTTTAGAAACAGATTCACCTTATCTTCCACCTCAACCTTTTAGAGGTAAAATAAACACTCCTCTATTAATCCCTCTAGTATATAAACAAGCCTCTGAAACTAAAAAAGTTGACGTTGAATCAATCTCCATAAATGTAAGAAAAAATTTATTAACCCTTCTTGGTTGTTTTTAATCTTTGTCTCTAAAATTATATTCGATGAATGATCTTCTAAAAGAGGAGTTAAATCTTCATAAATAATATAATGAAGAGAGTTAATTGGAACACTTTGAGATTGTAGAGCTTCTAAACTATAATTAATATTATTTTCTATTTTATTAAAATAAGAAAGGAGAGTTGCCCCTGTGGAAACGACTTCAGCTCCATTTTCTTTATTAATATTTTCAACTAATTCATATGCCTTTTGAACAAGTTCATTACCTTTTAAGGTAATTACAGTCAAACTATCATTATTAAAAGCATTTTTAAAAACTTCTGCTTTTTCAATACTTGAAGGCCAAGCCTCACTACTTATTAGATAGACGTTTGTTTTATCTTGTAATAATTTAGCTAAATTTTCATAGCTACTAAGATAATCCCCTTTTGCATTATAAAGCTCTCCTTCAAAGGATGTATCTATCGAAATGATAGGATTAGTTATTTCAGAATTATCATTTATGCTATAAAGCATAGAAATATAAGGGGAAAATATAATATTACACCCTTGTTTATACTCACCTTGGCGCCAACTCCCATTACTATCTTCATCTATTACATATTTAATTCTTTTATTATTTAGTAAAGCTTTATATTTTAATTTTAATTTTTGATATTTAATTGTCGTTTCATAAAAAATTGAATCACTTACTATATAGATAGGACTTCTTGTATAATAAACTATCTGAATTAGTGAATAAAAGGTTATTAATGTTACAATCAACACAATAAACAACTTTTTTAATTTATTTTTCATATAAAAACAGTAACAAGAGTAAATTCATTGGTCAATACTCTATTTACATTGTTGACCGAAACGCAACAAAAATATAACATTGGATTATAAACAAAACCAAATAAACAAGGAGCAAACATTATGACTTCTTACAAAGACTTAGGTCTAGTAAACACAAGAGAAATGTTCAAAAAAGCTGTAAAGGGTGGATATGCTATCCCAGCTTACAATTTTAACAACATGGAACAGTTACAAGCTATTATCAAAGCTTGCGTTGAAACAAAATCACCAGTAATCCTACAAGTATCTAAGGGTGCTAGAGACTACGCTAATATTAATCTATTGAGAAATATGGCTCGTGGTGCAACAGAATATGCTAAAGAACTTGGCTATGAAATCCCAGTCGTATTACATTTAGATCATGGTGATAGTTTTGAAACATGTAAAGATTGTATCGACAATGGTTTTTCTTCTGTTATGATTGATGGTTCACATTTTCCTTATGAAGAAAATATTGCATTAACAAAAAAAGTTGTTGAATATGCACACAAATTTGATGTAACAGTTGAAGGCGAATTAGGTGTTTTAGCTGGAATTGAAGATGACGTTGTTGCAGAACATTCAACTTATACTCAACCTGAAGAAGTAATTGACTTTGTTAGCAAGACAGGTGTTGATTCTTTAGCTATATCTATTGGAACTAGCCATGGTGCAAATAAGTTTAAACCAGAACAATGTACTCGTAATGCTGATGGCGTATTAGTACCACCTCCACTACGTTTCGACATCCTAGCAGAAATTGAAAAACAACTTCCAGGATTCCCAATTGTATTACACGGTTCTTCTTCAGTACCTGTAGAATATGTTAACATGATTAACGAAAATGGTGGTAACCTAAAAGACAGTGTTGGTATCCCAGAAGAACAACTAAGAAAGGCTGCTAAGAGTGCTGTTTGTAAAATTAATATTGATAGTGATGGTCGTTTAGCTATGACTGGTACAATTCGTAAGGTTTTAAATGATAAACCTGGTGAATTTGACCCTAGAAAATATTTAGGTCCTGCTCGTGAAGCTCTAAAAGCTATGTATATGCACAAGAATATCGATGTTCTAGGAAGTGCTGGTAAAGCTTAATAATTAAAAGTAAACTTATAGCCATCCTATCTATAAAAAGGATGGCTTTTTTTGATATTTTTTATAATAAAACTATACATTAATGCTTTGACTCAATTTCGTTGCTATGATAGTATTACTAGAGATATCATATTTAAGTGATATAAATTTCAAAATTTAAACGTGTTTTACAAAGTAATTCACAAGGAGTTAGATGGCTATAAAGGATTTACGGATTAACAAATTAATCCGCGCTAAGGAAGTTTTTGTAATTGATGCAGATGGAACACAAAAAGGTGTAATGAAGACATATGATGCAATTAATCTTGCTGAAGAAGAGGGTTTAGACTTAGTTGAAGTTTCCCCTAGTGCGAATCCCCCGGTTTGTAAAGTGTTAGATTTTGGAAGATATCGTTACGAACAAGAAAAACGTTTACGTGAAGCCAAAAAAAATCAAACAATTATCAAAATGAAAGAAATCAGAATGCAACCTAAAATTGAACGTCATGATTTGGTTACAAAAAGCAAATTTATTGCTGATTTCTTAAATGAAGGTAATAAAGTTAAGGTTTCTATTCGCTTCCGTGGCCGCGAACTTGCTCACACTGAATTAGGTAGAGTTGTATTAGATAAAATTTTAAATGAACTTACCGAAATGGGTGTAACATATAACATGGATCGTCGTCCTTTAATGGAAGGAAAAATGATGAGCATGATAATTAGCCCACAAAGAAAAAATAAACGTTCGTAGAACGTAAAAATAAAAGTTGCTGCAGGGGGAATCTTGTTCCCTGTGAGCGCGAAAGAGGTACAAAAATGCCAAAGATGAAAACAAGAAAATCCGCTTCAAAGCGGTACAAGGTTACCGGCTCTGGTAAAGTTCGCTATAAAAAGCAAGGACTTCGCCATATTCTCACTAAAAAGACCACAAAACGTAAAAGAGCTTTACGTCATACTGGTATTCTAAGCGAAGCAGAAGCAAAAAAAGTAAAAGTTTTGCTTCCATATCAATAAGAGAGGAGTGAGAAAATGCCAAGAGCAGTAGACGGAACCAAACGTAAAGACAGAAGAAAAAAAATTCTTAAACAGGCTAAAGGATATTACGGTCGTAGAAGTACTAACAATCGTGTTGCAAAAGATGCTGTAGCAAAAGCAGGTCAATATGCATATAGCGGTCGTAAAGAAAGAAAAAGAGATTTTAGAAAACTATGGATTGCTAGAATTAACGCTGCAGTTAGAGCTGAAGGAATCTCTTATTCTCAATTTATCCATGGCTTGAATAAAGCTGGTATAGCTATTAATCGTAAAGCTTTATCAAACATGGCTATTGAAGATAAAACAACTTTCAAAAGCCTTGTAGATACTGTAAAAGAAACATTAGCTAACTAGTCAATGGAGGTATCGATGGACGCTACATTACTTAAGTCAAATATGACTAAACTTGAAGAAAAAGTTTTAAAAACTAAGGCTTTTATTGATGTTTTAAATAAAGATAAAGCTAAACTTCAAGAGCTTAATGCTGAAATAACTACTAAGTTAGAAGCTGTTCAAGAAGAGTTTGATAAACTTAAGGTGACCCATCAAGAGTTAGTTGAAGAACATAATAAACTTAAAATGGATTACACTTTTGCTAATAGTAGAGTTAACGAATTAGAAACTTATGTTGAAGAATATAAAGATAATTCTGAACAATTAGCTCAAAGTATTGCTAGGTCTCTCGATACACTTGATGAAATTAGTGGTCTTGAGGATATGGAATTATTAGATAATCTAAATGAAGAGATTTCTGCCGCTGAAAATTATACAACTGGAAGTGGATTAGAAAGTGAATTACTCGATTTAGAAGATCTAGAAAACAATTAATTGAGATCATTCTTTTGATTTTACAAAACAAATTCTATTATGAAAAAAGGCGAACATTTTGTTCGTCTTTTTTTATCTATTAGGCAATACCTATAAGGATTGTGTGATTTATCTAAATTTTAGCACTCCCCCCTTGAAACATATCAAGCTTTTGTTTATTCTCCCTTAAGTAAAAGCTAAAGATTAGTCTTTAAACTTTTATAATCATGGTGTACAATTTGTATATCTTAATATTGTTAATTTGGTGGTGTGGATAAGGGCGCATGTCTCTTGGCTCAACTTAAATCATTGGGATGCGGAATAGCTATTTTGCATTGCTCCCTACCTTCGGGTTTTTGGGAACAGAATTTTTAGCTTAACTAGTTTCCCCCTTGAACCAACAGGTTCAAGAGCGAGCTCTATCCACATCACATTTTCTTATATATCCCCGAGGACAATTTATGACAAACACAGAAAAGTTAAAAGGCATAGTTTTTATCAATCTCCCTGAAAAATTGGCTAAAGAAGTAGAAGGCTTTAAAGTTGATCCAAAAATCCCACTTCCTGTACAACTACCTGATGGCAGAACAACCCTAGAGCTAGATGACATTACTATAGAGAGAATAGTTGCAGGAATGATTAAAATCATAGCCTGGGAACCAGAAAACCAACATTTTGATTATTATAGAAACTTTGTTCTTTCTGCTCAAAAAGATGTAATTAATCAATTAAATGTTGCAGCAATAGCAAAAGAAAAAGCTGAAGATTACACATTTAGTGAAGAATTATTTTTGGCAGTTAATAATTTAGCTCCACAACCTGCGACTTTTATTAATTTAGCAACACATTATTCAACACAAGCTGCAAAAGCCCAAGAAACTTCTCAAACTGAATATGATTATTACCAACAAAAAGCTTTTGAAACATTAAATGAGGGCTTAAAAAATTTTAAAGATAATCCTGACTTACTTTGCGAAATTGGATACTTCCATGTCTATCAAAACAACATTGAAGCAGCTAGAGATAATTTAGAGAAATATATCCAAGTAGCAGAAGACTCTGATAAAAGAAAAGATCAAGTTAAAAAAATATTAAATGACATCAATACAAAAATAGAAGATGATTCTAAACTACTTCAAGCTTATGATCAAATCAATTTATGTAATGAAGATAAAGCTATAGAACTTTTAGATGACTTTCTCAAAGCTAATCCAGATGTTTGGAATGCACACTTTTTCAAAGGTTGGGCTCTAAGAAGACAGCATAAATATAGTGAGGCTAAACCTTGTTTCCTAGAAGCTCTAAAACTTGGAGAATGCAATAGTGAAATATATAATGAATTAGCTATTTGTTCCTTAGAAGAAGGACAAAGAGAATTAGCCCTATTCTATCTAGACACAGCTATTGATTTAGATCCAGACAATATTACTCTATTAACAAATTATGCTTTGTTAAATTTAGAGGATAAAAATTATGATAAGGCTAGATATTTATTGGAAAAATCAAGAAACATTGATGATAAAGATCCTTTAGTAATTCACCTAATTAAAAAATATTGTGAAGAAACCGGAGATACTTTGTCTGACCCAATAAAAGAAGAAATCGTTGAAGATGTAAAAGAAGCACATGATAAGGAACATCATCATCATCATGAATCCTCACATAGCGACGAAACTAATCAGTCTTAAGAAAAATAAAAGGTTTTTATATGCAGTATATTAGTCATAATACAGAAGAAACAATCGAAATTGGAAAAAAGATTGGTAAGATGTGTAAAAGTGGAACTGTTATATCTCTTAGAGGAAGCTTAGGTGCTGGAAAAACTGTAATAGCTAAAGGGATTGCTAAAGCTCTTAATATTGATGAAGCGATAGTCTCCCCTACTTTTACAATAATTCAAGAATATAAGGGAACTCTCCCTCTATACCATATGGATTTATATAGAATATCAGGTTGTGATGAATTCGAAATGCTTGGTGGTGAAGAAATGTTATATGGCAATGGAGTTACTTTAATTGAATGGTCTGAAAAAATAGAAGAGATGCTTCCTGAAGATACTATTTTCATTGATATCGCAATTGAAAAAAATTTAGATAGAATAATTACTCTAACTAACTAAAAGAAGGCTTATAAGATGAATATTTTAGCAGCAGATACAAGTACCAATACTCTACACCTATGTTTACTAACGGATACAAGCAAGATTTCCCTTAGCTTAACAGGAGTTCAACAACATAGTGAAAATTTAGTCCCAAAAATTATTGAATTGACAAAAGATGCAAACCTAACTCTTAAAGATTTAGATTTATTAGTATGCACAAAAGGCCCAGGATCATTCACAGGACTGAGAATAGCTATGAGTGCACTAAAGGGCATAAGTGTCGCAAATGGGGCACCTTTAGTAGCTATAGAGACAAATAAACTTCTCTCTACTCCTGTTTCTTTTTATGATGGAACAATTCTAACAGCAATTGACGCTAGAAAAAAAAGATTCTATATCTCCTTATTTAAAAACAACACTAGAATAACAAAAGACTTAGATATCAACGAAGAAGAAACACTTGAACTGTTGAAAGATGAAAACAAAGTTCTAATTACAGGACCTGATTCTGAAAAGTTGTTTGTTAAATTAAAAAATATAGGGCTTGAAGAAAAATTACCTAATTTAAAAATTCAAGTTGATAGTGCGAAACATGATTTAGCATACCACTTAGCTATTCTAGGAAAAGAAGAATATGAAAAAAATGGGGCAGCTCCTATAGGCTTCGGTCCAACATATATTAGAAAAAGTGATGCGGAAATCACCTTAGAAAACAAAATTAAAAATCAATCAAAATAAAAGAGAAAAACTAACAAGATAAAATAATTATTTTGTTAGTTTTTTAGTATTGTGACAAAGTAACTTTATTTTTCCTCAATGATTGATTATATTAAACATATACCATTTAAAAGTAAGGAAAAGAAAATGATAAAAACTGACATCTTAATAATTGGTGGTGGAGCTGCAGGTTTATCAGCTGCCCAATATGCTGCTAGAGCAGGAAGAACTGTTCATTTAGTTGAAAAGTTAGCAACCGGTGGTCAATTTATGTTTATTGACAAAATTGAAAACTATCCAGGATTTGTTGAACCAGTTTCAGGTTTTGAAGTTGCTGATAGAATGCTAAAACAAGCTGAAAACTTTGGGGCGAATATCGTTTATGATGAATTTGTTTCTTTTGAAAAAAAAGATGATAAGTTTTTTGTTAAACTAAAAAATGATGACGTTGAAGCTTATGCTATCATTTGGGCAACAGGGGCTGTACACAGACATCTAGATATACCAGGTGAAGCAGAATTAAATGGTAAAGGTGTTTCTTACTGTGGAACTTGTGATGGACCATTTTTCAGAGGCAAGAAAATTATAGTAGTTGGTGGTGGAGATACTGCGCTAACTGATGCCCTATATCTAAATAAACTTTCAGATGATGTAACTATTATTCATAGAAGAAATCGTTTTAGAGCTCAAGCTAATTTAGTGGATCAAGTTAAAAACACAAATATTAAACTTGAATTAGAATATAGACCTTTAGAAATTCTAGGGGAAGATAAAGTAACAGGAATAAAAGTAGAAAGCACAAAAGATAATAGTACTAAAGTTATCGATGCTGATGCTGTATTTATCTTTGCTGGAATGCTTCCTCAAACTGATCTACTAGATAAATCATTATTAGACCCATGGGGATATGTAGATACAAACGGTTCAATGGAAACATCTCTTAAAGGGTTCTATGCTATTGGAGATGTTAGAAATACTCCATTTAGACAAGTGGTTACTGCTGCAGGTGATGGTGCTATCGCAGCCCATAAGGCTAGTGAATACATTGATGAAGTTCAAAATAATAAATATTAATATCAATTTATAATATAACAAAAATCCCTTTTTTAGGGATTTTTGTACTTTTACATAATACTAATATCTTTTTATCTGTCTTTTTTGGTTTCTTTCTTGACCTAGATTTGTTTGCCGGTATAATGTTAATTATGAATATTTTAATGATAACAAGTGAAGTGGTCCCTTTTTCAAAATCCGGTGGGCTTGCCGACGTTGCAAGTGCACTTTCAAGTGCTTTAGCAAACCTAGATAACAAAGTTTCAATACTAATGCCTGCTTATGGATTTATTGATTTAAAGCAATTTTCATCGCCAATAGCAACTTTTGAAGTTGAACTTAACTCAAAAAATGAAAAAGTCATAATAGTAAAAAAAACAGTTAACAATGTTGACTATTTAGCATTAGTTCATCCTTTGTTCACCGAAAGGAAAGGGATATATGGAGATACTTCATTTAGCCCATATAGCGACAACTTTGAAAGATATTTATTATTATCAAAAGTAGCACTCCCTTTATGTAAAGCAATAAACTTTAAAGCTGACATACTGCACGCACATGATTGGACTGCTGGCTTTGTTCCATATCTATTAAAAAAATCAAAAGACAAATTTTTTAGTAAAAGCAAATCTGTTTTTACTATTCATAACCTAGCTTATCAAGGAGTATTCCCTAGACTTGAAGCATTGAAAGCTTCAATAGAGCTAGAAGAAAAACTTTTTGAAGGAACATCAATTAATAAAAAAATTAATATGCTTAGAGTTGGTTTATTATATAGTGATTATATAACTACAGTAAGCCCAACTTATGCTAAAGAGATTCAAACAGAAGAGTTAGGTTGTAATCTTCATGAAATTCTTAGAGAAAGAAGAAGTCGTTTATTTGGAATAATTAATGCTATCGACTATAACGAATGGAATCCTGAAAAAGATATATTTTTTGATACCCATTATAATAGCGAGGATTTAAGCGGAAAGCAAAAATTAAAAAGAATTGTTCAAAAGCAATTTAACTTAGAAGTTAATGATGATATTCCTTTAATTAGCATGATTTCTCGATTTGCTGAACAGAAAGGCTTCTATGAATTACTAGATCAACATAATACTTTAGAAACCATTTTAAAATCAGAAAAAGTTCAGTTTTTAATTATAGGCACGGGTGATGAAGTTATACAAAACAAATTAACTGAATTAGCATCCCGCTATGAAAATCTTTCTGTTAACATTATGTTCAGTAATAAATATGCCCATATGGTCGAAGGAGCTAGTGATTTCTTTTTAATGCCTAGCAGATATGAGCCATGCGGGTTAAATCAGTTATACTCTCTAAAATATGGCACATTACCAATCGCTAGAAAAACTGGCGGATTAGCTGATACGATAATAGATATTGGCGAATTCCCCAATGAAGGTACGGGTTTTTTATTTTCTCAACTAGAAAGTCATGCTATAATTGAGAGTATAAAAAGAGCTTTGGATATTTACTTTAATGACAAAGAAACTTTAAAAAAAATGATAAAGCGAAGTATGAACCAAGATTTTACTTGGACTAAATCGGCTTTATCTTATTTAAAAATATATACTAAGGGGTTATCATGAAAAAACAAGAAGCAGTAGCTATTATTTTAGGAGGGGGAAAAGGAACAAGACTTTACCCACTAACTAAAGATAGAGCGAAACCAGCAGTTCCTTTTGCAGGAAAATATAGACTTGTTGACATTCCTATTTCAAACTGTATTAACAGTAATATAATGCAAATCTATTTATTAACGCAATTTAACTCTGCTTCGTTACACAATCATATTAACAATACTTATAAATTCGACACCTTTACTCAAGGCTTTGTTGAAATTCTTGCAGCTGAACAAACTTACCATAGCCAAACTTGGTATCAAGGTACCGCTGACGCCGTTAGAAAAAACTTAATTCACTTTAAAGATACTAATGCTAAATATTATATTATTTTATCAGGTGATCAACTATATAGCATGGATTTCCAAAATATGCTTCAAAAGCACATAGAATCAAAAGCTGAATTAACAATAGCTGCAAAGCCTATCTCAAGAGCACAAGCAACAGGTTTGGGAATAATCGGAACAGATGCAGAAGGTAATATTACTAAATTCTTAGAAAAACCTGCAGATGACTTAGATATTTCAGAATATAAAGTTCCAAGTGCTTTAATGGAGAGAGAATTAAATAAAGAAGTTACTGGTGCTAACGAATATTTAGCAAGTATGGGTATCTATATTTTCAATGCAACTACAATGTCAGAAATTCTAGATAATGATTTAACTGACTTTGGTAAAGAAATTATACCAGACGTAATTAAAACTAGAAAAGTTAACGCTTATCTATTTGACGGATTCTGGGAAGATATTGGAACAATCAAAGCTTTTTTTGATACAAACTTGAACTTAGCATCAATGACTCCTGAATTTAACTTTTATGATGAAGATATGCCAATCTATACACATAGAAGACACCTACCTGCAACAAAGGTTAACTTCTGTAATATAAGTAACTCTCTCACAAGTGAAGGATCAATTATTACTAATGCCTATATCGTTAATTCAATCATAGGTGTTAGAACTATAATTGAAAGTGGAGCTTCTCTTGATGGAGTATATTGTATGGGTGCAGCGTTCTATGAAACTTTAGAAGAAAGAGCTAAAAATAATAAGAAAGGAATTCCTAATATTGGTATAGGACGTGGAACAATTATCAAAAGAGCAATCATAGACCAAAATGCAAGAATTGGAAATGGTTGTAGAATTGGAGTTGACGACATCCCAAGAGATGATGTTGATAATGAAATGTATTCTATTAGGGACGGTATTATCGTTATCAGAAAAAATGCCATTATTCCCGATAATACAGTCATTTAAATTTTATACATTTTGCTGAGGTTGCTATAAGCAACCTCTTTTTTTTATAGATACTTATTTAGAGCTTTCAGTAAAACTTTTGTTTCAATAGGTTTTTTGAGATGATCATTCATTCCTGAAGCTAAACTTCTTAATTTATCCTCTTCAAATGCATTAGCACTTAATGCAATAATTGGGATAGATTTAGAATCTTTTCTCTCTAATTGTCTAATACGTTTCGTTGCTTCTAAACCATCTAATTCGGGCATCATAATATCCATTAAAATTAAGTCGAATTCATTTTCTTTTGATTTAGAAAAAGCTTTTAATGCTTCAATGCCATTTGTTACATGAACAGTTTTTATTCCCCTATTATTTAAAATTGTAGAAATTATCATAGCATTAATCTGATGGTCTTCTGCAATTAAGATCTTTTTACCAATAAACATCTTTGACTCATCAAAATTATCTTTATCACTAGTTTTTTTTAAATATTCATTTTCAGAAGCTACAGTTAGTGGTAATTTAATTACAAGTTTAGTTCCTTGGTTCAGTTTACTTTCTATTTTTATATCACCATTTAATTGTTTAACTAAATTCGAACAAATAGCTAAGCCTAACCCTGTTCCACCTTCAGTATCACTTAATGAATTATTTTCTCGAGTAAAAGGTTTAAATACTTTATCTAAGAACTCTTCACTTATTCCCACCCCATTATCTTCAACTTCATGAATAGTATATAGTTTGCCATCCTCTTCAATATTTTTAACAACATAAGAGACTTTTCCGTTATTGTGAGTATATTTAATAGCATTATTTAAAACATTTAATAGAATCTGTTGAACTCTCAACTTTTCAAAATACTGATATCTATAGATAGGCCCTTCTTGTTTGAAAGTAAAATCGATATTCTTTTTTATAGCTTGATTACGTATTATTGTTAAAATAATATCAAAGAAGTCTTCTGTATCTACATATTCAGGATTTAATTTTACTTGTCCTAATTCTAATTTATTCATATCTAAGATATCATTCATCAAACCTAATAAATACTGACCAGAGTCATTTATTTTATTAAAATAATCTTTAGAATCATTTGCATATGAACTTGTACCTAATTCAGATAAACCTATAATAGCACTTAAAGGTGTTCTGATTTCATGACTCATTCTAGATAAAAACTCGCTCTTAGCTGTAGCAGCTTCAGTTGCTTGTTTCAATGCTGCTTTTAAAACCAACTCATGCCTAATTCTTGAAATCATCTCATTAGAAACATTTTCTTCTAAAATTATGAGATAAGGACTATCTGATTCTGTTTTGACAAAATGACAACGGCGAAGCGACATCATATTCCCACCATCGGTTAACCTATAATCAAAACTAAAACTTCTCCTATACTCAATCATTTTTACAACATTTTCAATTGAAATCTTATCAAGTACATATTTTCTGTCTTCAGGATGAACATATTTTTCTACAAAAACTTCCCATTCATCCTTGTAAATCCTAAATGGATTAGCAGTATTTGTAACATCAATAAGTTGGGTTCTGCTTATTGTCATATGGGCATTTAGAGTATTAACATAAGCTAAATATACAAATTTAGATCTTATTATAGAATCCATAGATAATTTTAATATATTAGATTCTGTAATATCATAAACAAAAACAAAGGCGATAACTTCTTTAGTTTTTAAATCCAAAAATAATTTTAATACATTAGCAATGTAAAAAACATCTTTTGATTCTGTTATTATTTTATATTCATATTCTAAAACTCTTTCACCTTTTTCATAATTTTGAAGTAAAAAATCTTGCGTTAACCTTTCATAGAATATATTATCTCCATCTATTTTTAAATTCAGATTTTTTATACAGTTTAATAGTGAATCAATTGAATTATCAGTCAAAGAGTTAAATGAATCATTAAATTTACTATTATAGCTAATAACAAAATTTCTAGAAACATTCAATTCAGCCATAAATATTAAACCATTTCTGTTATCAAAATTCTTGGTTCTTTCAATCTCAAACCATTTTTCAGAAGCTTTAGCATCATCAATATTTTCAACAGTCACCCAAGCAGTAGAAGGATTATTTTTATAATCTTTGAAACATGTAAATGTAATTCTTATCCAAGTATATGAATTACTTCTTGAAGGGAATATCCTTATCTCAAAAGAAACATGACTTTCTCCACTTTTTACTTTTTCAAAACCTTCTTTAAAAACATCGACATCTCTATAATAAACAATATTTCTACTTAATAAAGTTGTAGAAGCAATATCTATTTCTTTGCCATAAAAATAGTAATCTAAAATAGCATCTGAATAGTTTACAATTTTATCATTTTTAATATCATATTCCCAAATGGCGATAGAGCATTGCTTTAAAGCATTTTTAAACTTATATTCTATTGTCTTTAAATCATTAACATTAGTGATACTAACTATAATTTTGATTCTTTTCGAATCATCTTCAATTATCTTAGCCCCATTCATTTTCATCCAAACACGTTTGTGATTAAGATTAATTGGTAAAACAATTGAAAAAGATCCTTCTTTTATAGTCAAATCAATAGCATTCTGCATCATTCCAAAATATTCTATAGAAATTAAATTATTACTTTGAATAAATTCCATAAGATTTGGAATATTACTCTCATTGTGAATTGTAAAGTTGTTACTTACTAAAATGGCACTATGATTATCTGGATAATAATAAATGATTCGAATTTTTTCTTGTTCCAAAATTGTTGTTAGAAATTTATTAGTTGAAACTATTTGCTTTGTTTTTTGAGTGCTACTTGAAATTAAATATTTATAATAATTTTTTATTCTCTCACTTAAAAATAATTCCATCAAAATTACAATGAATAGACCTATGATAAAAAGAGAATTTAAATCTATAATTTTAGAATTAAATGAAAAAACAGTAAATGCAATCCAAATAACAATACCAAATGAAATATGAATTATAACTTTAGTTTTAAGTTTAAAATTAGAAAAAGTTAATACTGTGGCAACTTCTATTAAATAAAGTCCAGCAAAAAAAACTTTATGTCCTAAAAGGAGGGAAATAACTAAATAACCAAACAATACAGATAAATTTATAACTGAAAAAATCTTGATTACATCTTCACTACAATCATATTTAAATTTGAACAACAAAGCTAAAATTAAAAATATAATAGCTAATAATATCTTATTTATGCTACCAACACCTGTTGCATATGAAAAATAAATATGAATAAGCTCAACTATTATTAAAAATGAATACATCATATTAAAAAAATTCAAAGATTTTATAGTGTTAGATTCTTTTTTTATCATTTAATAGTTAAACTCCTATATTTACGATTTTAATTCATCGTAAGGAAACAAACAAGACTAATATTTCTTACTCTCTATTTTATACAATTTTATTTTGAGATACTGAACCAACTAAAATAGGATATGGAGCAATTAATTTTTTAATATCTTTTACTATTTTTTCCTCTACTAAATCTGCTTGGTTAAATAATATTATAGCTTTATGTTTAGCTTTTATTCCTTTTAACAAACCTCTTTCATCATCAATTAACTTTTGATAATAATTGATATCAACTTTTTCTGTAGAATTTTCACCCATACATACATTTGCCGCTATATCATTAAAACTTGAAAGACCTACCATTGCTATAATTGAAGTCATCTCATCAGTAATTACCGGATCTCTGTCGGAGTGGATTTTGCAGGGTAAACATCTAGCTCCATCTGCCTCAAAAATTATTACATCATAATTATTAGTGATCAAAGATAAAATTTCTTTCCTTGGTGATATAGCTTTTTTTGCATTCATTATATGTTTTATTACAAATAAAACACTTTCACTTGCCAAAGGCTCATGTCTAAAAAAATCGGCCTCTTCAGTAAAAACATGATCAACACCAAAATTAAAATACCGTGGAGATTGTACCTTAGTGGTTGTACTTAATAAAACTCTCTTTCCTTTTGAGCGATAATACTTACCTAATTCAATCATTGTTGTGGTTTTCCCACCACCACCTGTTATACCTATAACAGTCTTTCCTGATGGAGATATAATTAATTGATCAATTTTATCAAAAAGAGTCATTTTTATTTATCTCCATAAAGTGCAATTAATTGCTCAATTATATTTTTATCACTGTTAGCGAAATTGTAATTTTTTAAATTATTTAAAGATTCCCATTTTAATTCTGTGTGAACACTCAACTCTAAATCGTCAAGATCTTTATCTAAAAACACTTGATGCGCTTTTAGACTATATTTAGTATCTTTGTTAATAAATTCACAAGTTGCAATTTCATCTCCTACCTTAACATCAACACCCAATTCTTCTTTAAATTCCCGTTTTAAAGTATCAGCAATACTCTCTCCCCATCTATTTTTTCCTCCAGGAAATTCCCATTTGCAAGCTATAGAACCTTTATCTATTCGCTTGCCAATTAATACTTTATTATTTTTAAAACAGATGCCAGCAGTAGTTATTCTCTCATTTAAAGTATCTATATCTTTTTTCATAAATTACTTTCTCCTTATAACAACACCCAATTAGGTAGTATCAAATGTAATAGAGCAATATTAAATATTATAATTGCCATCCTAAATTTCGCTTTACGCTTAGTCGGTTCGACTATACTTAATTCATTAATTTTAAATAGATTTATATTATACCATAAAGCTGAATATAATAATGCAATAGTTGGAAATAAATCTCCAAGAATTATTGGACCGGGAATAGTTGGTAAAAAACAATTAATTATTGCTAAAATATATCCTAAAAACATTACGCAAATGAGAACACTTCTATTGTTAAATAAAAATTCTCTCATATTTAATAAAATTGGGAATTTTACCCCAAACTCTTGAGTTAATAATATTAAACTAGTATAAACTAAATAAATTATGGTAAAAAACCAAATTTGCATCATAATAATTGCTTTCCTATATATGTGATAAGTTTTTCACTATCAAAATAACCTAACTCTTTATTTGCCTCATATCCAGCATTTATATGAAGCTTAACACCTTCATGTGAGCTCTCATGAGCAGATAATCCATAAGCTAAAAGTGCTGCAATACAACCTGATAATACGTCTCCACTACCAGCTACAGCTAAACTTGGATTAAGATTATATAAAATTAATGGTAATTTATCAGGTGAAACTATATATATAACACTTGCTTTACAAACTATTGTCGCCTTTAATTTAAAACTCAATCTTTTTAAACTGTCGATTAAATCTTTAGTATTATCTATTGAATAATCTTCTAACACTGCATTAGCTAAAACTTTTAGTTCTCCTAAATGTGGGGTAAAAACTAATTGATTATCATTTATTATGTTACTTTTATTTTTTTTATATAAAGAAGCAAAGCATTTTATTCCATCAGCATCAATAACCATAGGTTTATTAAAAGAGAGGATTTTTAACAATAAATCTTCCCTATTCTCTCCCCACCCTGGGCCGGCTAAAATAGCATTATAGCTACTTAAATCAATAGAAGGTTCTATTTTATTAACTATTATTGAAGGACTTTCTGTAGCTACTATATTATATATCTCTTTATCACAATAAGCAGTTACTAATCCACATCTAGAACTAAAAGCTGACTTACTAGTTAATCTTAATGCTCCTGAGTATTTACTGCATCCACCGAAGACAGCTAAATGCCCCCTTGTTTTCTTATATGCATCTTTTTTTAGAGGAGAGATATTTACTTTCTTTTCATCATCTAGCTGTGCAATTGGTTTTATAAGATTAATCACTTGAGGTGGAAAACTTGGATTAATTTCTTCTATCTCATTACATTTAGATATATTATTAAAATGATAATATAAAATTTTTAAAGGCCCCATTGAAAATGTGTAGTCTGCTTTTATAGAAGGCCCATTTACATTATCACACAAGCCACTTGGAACATCTACACTATATTTAATAGCTTTTGTATTGTTTATTAGAGTTACTAAATCTATTAAATTTTCTCTTAGTTTACTTTTTAAACCAATTCCAACAATTCCATCTATTATCACAGTAGCTGAATTAAGAATTTCTTTAATTTCTGAAAATTGTAACTTAAAATCATAGATAGGAATCTCATAGCTCTCAATTATTTCTTTCTGAATAGAAAAACTCTCACTAAATCTATTAGAACATAAAATTACTTTAATATTTTTAAAGCCATCATTGAAAGCACACCTTGCCATAACAAGGGCATCACCACCGTTATTTCCACCACCACAAACAACAACAATCTTATCATCTTTCTTGATATTTTTTTTCATATATAACCAAGCTTTTAATCCTGCTTGTTCCATTAAAATTATACCTGGTTGATGAAAAGATTTTTGTGATATTTCATCAATTTTTTTTATATCTTCACTATAGTATAAATTTCTCATTCTTCAATGTTACTCTAATGCTAAACACTTGACAAGAATTATTGACATTATTACCCTAAGAATTGTCCTGGGGTGGCTTTTGCCTGAGATAAAACCCGTTAACCTGATCTGGATAATGCCAGCGTAGGAAGACAATCTGATTTATCTTTAAATACATTATTGTATCCAACCCTTAGGCCAAATATCAATTTGGAGGCTTTTATATGAAAAAGTTCTTATTAATTGTTGTGGCCTTATTTGCTACAACCTTAGCTCTCTTTGCATCTGGTACTAAAGAGAATTCACCAATTCAATCTAATGAAATCACAGTATATGCTTATGATGCTTTTTGTGGGGATTGGGGTCCTGGTCAAAAAGTTGTTGAAGCTTTTGAAGCTAAAACTGGTATAAGTGTTAACTTAATTTCTGCAGGAGATGCCATTGAAATGTTAACTAAAGCAGAATTAGAAAAATCTAATCCTAAAGCAGATGTTATCATTGGTATTTCAGATGATATGGCACAAAAGGCTTACAAAAGTGACCTTTTTGAAAGTTATGATTCTCCAGCATTGTCAGATATACCAGATTTCTTAAAATTTGATTCTCAAAATAGATTATTACCATTCGACTACGGTAATTTTGCTTTTGTCTATGATAGTGAAAAAATTAGTAAAGATGAACTTCCAACTTCTTTAGAAGAGCTCACTGATCCAAAATTTGAAGACAAAGTTTTATTAATAGATCCAAGAACATCTTCTGTTGGTCTAGGTCTTCTAATATGGACTCGCGAAGTGTTTGGTGATGATTATTTAAATTGGTGGGAAAATATGAAAGATAATGCTCTAACAATTACTGAAGGTTGGTCTAGCGCATATGGTATGTTTACTTCAGGTGAAGCTCCAATTACTCTTTCCTATACTACATCTCCTGTCTACCATGTAATGTATGAAGATACTACAAGATACCAAACAATTATTTTTGATGAAGGACATAGTGCAACAATTGAAGGCGTTGGTCTATTAAAAAGTAGTAACAACAAAGAAAAAGCTAAACAGTTTATAGATTTTCTTTTAACAGATGCACAACTAGATATAGCAACTGCTAATTCTATGTATCCAACAAATTTAAAAACAGAATTGCCAAGTGCTTTTGATTGGGCTCCTAAACCTAAGGTAACTTTAAGTTTGGAAGCTAAAGATATTGATGAAAACTTAGACACTTGGTTAGATCAATGGACTGAAGTAATGAGTAAATAATATATTCTTAAGGCTTTCCTATTTCTTTTTAGGAAAGCTTTTGTTATAACTCATATATAATTAATAAGAGGGATGTATGAAAACAAATAATATTGACAATCGTAATCTTTATGAAAAGATACTTCCATTACCTTCGCTTGTTCTCTTATTTGCTATTTTCTTACTCCCTCTTTTAAGCACTCTCTCTAATGCTTTTATAATAGATAATAAATTTACTGTATCTAATTTCTTTAAACTTTTTGTAGATCCTTATACGCTAAGAATCTTAAAATTTACAATTAATCAAGCTTTTGTCTCAACTCTTCTATCTCTTATTATTGCTTTACCAGGAGCATATTTATTAGTCAATTACCAAGTTAAGGGTAGAAAGATCATTCTCTCTATTTGCACAATACCGTTTGTATTACCTGCAATTTTAGTTATTCTTGGTTTTGTTACCTTTTATGGGAATAATGGCTTTTTAAATGTAATGTTAATGAAAATATTCAATCTAGAATCTGCTCCTCTAAAAATTCTTTATTCTTACAAGGCTATAATTATTGCACATGCTTTTTATAATTTTCCTATTATTTTAGTTTTAGTAACTACTTATTGGGAAAATTTAGATTATAAAATGGAATTATCTTCTTTTGTCTTTGGAGCTTCCAAAGTTCAAACATTTTTTTATATCACTCTACCTAGACTAATTGTTTCAATAATCTCTTCTTCCCTTTTAGTATTTTTATTTTGTTTTACAAGTTTCTCCATAATTTTAGTTTTAGGAGGAGGCCCAAAATATACAACAATGGAAGTTGAAATTTATAGAAGAGCTAGAATATCTATGGATTTAAATAGTGCCTCATCTTATGCTTTAATTTCTATTTTACTTTGTATAATTATCCTAGTTTTATATAATATCTTTCAAAGAAAAACATCTTTAAAAGAAAATGTTAACAAAACTTTATATAAAAAAGAAAAAAAACCTGTTTCTAAAATTGGTAAAATTTTAAGTTTAATTTACATTATTTTTATTGTTTTATTTGTATTATCTCCAATTATTTCAATAATTATTAAATCTTTTTTAGCTTCAAATACTAGAAGTGATAACAGTGTTTTTACTCTTAAATGGTATAAACAATTATTAGGCTTAACTAGTACCACAGGTGTTATGAAATCAAGTTTATCATCAGTCACTAATTCCTTAAAAATAGCACTAACTGTTGCTATTCTATCTACTCCAATGTCACTCTCTCTTGCTATTGCTAGCAAAAGAGAAAAAAATACTTCTTCTATTTTTATTGAATTATTAGCTATGCTACCATTAGCTGTTTCATCTGTTATAATAGGTCTCGGTTATTACTTAATCTCTGCTAAACTCAATAATCCCAATGGTCTATTTTTAGTTATATTAGCTCACTTAGTTATTGTGTTACCTTTTAATATTAGGGCGATAACTCCTGAAATGAGAAAATTACCTCAATCTTTAAGTAATAGTGCTATGACTTTAGGAGCTTCTCCTTTTAAAGCATTCTTAAGTGTTGAAGTTCCTCTTTTAAAAAGCTCTTTAATAAGTGGTGCAATATTTGCCTTTGCAATCAGTATGGGAGAGGTAAACGCTACTCTTATTCTCTCCTCCTCTTCAATCACCACAATCCCAGTTACTATGTATAGGTTGATAGGTTCCTATAATTTTGGAGGAGCTTGTGCATTAGGCACTATATTAATATTTGTTTGTACTATAGTATTCATTAGTAGCGAATATTTAAAGAACGATAACAAATTTTATATATAAGGATATAAACCTATTTTAGAGACAGATTTTATGAACGACACTATTAAATTAAAACTAAAAAAACAATTTTCCCAATTTTTATTAGATATAGATTTGGATTTAAAAAAAGGCCAATTAATTTCTCTTCTAGGACCTAGTGGTTGTGGTAAAAGTACAACTCTCCAACTTATAACAGGTTTATTAAATAATGATGAAGGTCATATAATAATTGATGGGACTGATATATCTACCCTCAAAGTAAATGAAAGAAAAATAGCAATGGTCTTTCAAGACTATGCACTTTATCCTCATTTAAATGTTGAAAAAAATATTGCTTACCCTTTAAAAATTAAAAAGATTAAAAAATCTATTCGAAAAGATAGAGTGAAAGAACTACTTAATCTTGTTGGGTTAGAAGGTTTTGAGGAGAGAAAAATTGACAGCCTCTCTGGGGGTGAGAGACAAAGGGTTGCCTTAGCTAGAGCTTTAGCTTTTGAACCAAAATTATTACTCCTAGATGAACCATTATCTGCACTAGATGCTAAAATGAGGAATCATCTTAGAGACGAAATTAGAAGAATTCAACAGGCATTAAATATAACAATGATTTATGTAACTCACGATCAAAGTGAAGCTCTTTCAATCTCAGATACTATTGTATTAATGAATAATGGAAAGGTTGAAATGTGCTCTAATGCTGAGGATGTTTATAATAATCCTAAAACTATTTTTGCAGCGACTTTTATGGGTGATGGAAGTTTTCTCCCCTCATCTATTATCGACCCACTTCTTAATATTAAATCTGAAAGTAATACTTCCTATTTCTATAGATTAGAGAATGCTTACATTGTGGATAAAAATAAGTTTAGTCTTAAAGAAATTCTTCCTCATATTATTCTTAAAGATGCTAAATTAACTTCTTATGAATTTAGAGGTGTTTTTTATAAGATAAATTTATTATATAATGGAACTAGATTATCTCTTTTTTCAAAATTTAAACCAACTTCTGATTTAGTTGACGTTTGTATTAGAATCAAAGATTTAAAAAAATATAAGGACAATATTCTTATTAATTGAGGCAAATAACTAATTATAATTATTATTATTAGTAAAAGGAATTGATTTATGAAAAAACAAATTCTCATTATATTAATTCTTAGTGTTTGTAGCACTAACTTATTTTCGACAAATATTGGTTCTAAGTTAGATATAAATATATTATATCACCCTTCAATAACTTTAGATGATCGTGATGATTTACCTATTTATTCCTCAATTGCCTCAATTTATGATTTTACTCCTGTTTATTTAAAATTAGATAATCATAAATTCGGTGCTTACTTTTCCATTCTTCATGTATCTCCCTCCCTTGTATATAATTCTGAATTCTTAAGAGAATTTTCTGCAGTCGGTCTTGGTTTAAATTATGCTTATTTTTTCTCAGAGAAGTTTTCTCTAGATACTAAACTTTCTATGGGTGTTGGAAAATTAGGCCCAAGCCAAAATCAAGAATTATATTCACTTTTATCAATAGCACCTTCATATATTTTAAATAAAGGTGAAACTTATGAAATTGCAATAACAGTTCCTATCAATTTAATTTATAGAAAATACCTTTTATCACCAACAGTAGGTATTGGCTTAAGCACTTCTTTTAATTGGTTAACTCAATTATTCTACAAAGTTCAAGCATCTAAGTAACTTCTTCTATATTAATAATAGAGGCAGATTATATGAAAAGACAATTTTCAATTCTAATATTTTGTAGTATCTTACTTTTTAGTTGTGATATTTCTAACAATTATGATTATGAAATAAAACTACTTACAGTTGCACTAGATTACTCAAATACTGATGTGCCTTCTCTACTTGGACCAATTAATGATGCAAAGGCAGTAAGTACTGCTATTGAAAAAAATTGCGAAAATTGTCAAGTAAATTTTAATTTAGAATCTTATTACCAAATTGGATATAATCATGATAGTGATACAATAAAAGATAATTACTACCCAAGTAAAAATCATATAGTTTCTGCCATTGAAAAATTAAAAACTACTTCATACGATAATACTATTAATATTATTTACTTCTCAGGTCATTCAACTGATGATGGGAGTTGGGTATTAGCAACAACCGGCATAGAAAATAGTAGCAGTTTCAATAACAAAGGTTATATAAATGAAAATCAGTTACTAAGTGTTGAAGAATTATATGATCTAGTAAAAGATATAAAAGGAAAAGTCGTATTTATTGTGGATTCTTGTTTTTCAGGTAACTTCTATCAAGAAAATGAATATTCAATCAAATTAGAAGATTTCACTTTTAGTAAGGCCCTCAACAAGTATATTAGCCAAGAAAAAAGTGAATATGAAAATATATATATTTTATGCGCTACTGAAAAAGATAATACAGCACACGAGCCTATCTTTGGATCTCCTGATAAAATCCATGGCTATTTTACTAAGGCACTAATTGAGGGATTAGGCCTTATTGAAGGTAAATTTATGCCAGGAACCCCGCCTGCTTGCAAAAAGGGGGTAATAAGTTTAGATTCTCTTTATTCTTATATTAAATCAAATCAAGATATTGCTTTATATAAAAATATAAGCCCTGATTATCAATACCCCCAAGTTGCAGGAGGAAGATTCGACTTAGTCCTTTTCTCCTACTAAGAAGAAATAGTATTTGATTTCACTTTCTCTATTTCATCTCTAATAAGAGCAGCTTTCTCAAACTCAAGATCTCTTGCATATTTAAACATTTCTTTCTCTAATTCTTTAATATATTTATTGCGATCTCTTTTTTGTAATAAATTATATGCAGCTCTTCTAATATTAATTTCTCCAGTAATATCACTTTTTGTTGCTTCTTTATCTCTCTCTATAATATCTTCAATTGCCTTTTCTATAGTAGTTGGCGTTATATTATGTTGTTTATTATATTCAATTTGTATTTTACGTCTTCTATTTGTTTCACTGATAGCCTCTTTCATAGCATCACTTTCTTTATCAGCATACATTATTACTCTACCATCTGCATTTCTAGCCGCTCTACCTATTGTCTGTATTAATGAAGTGGCAGATCTTAAAAAGCCTATTTTATCAGCATCCAGAATGGCAACAAGTGAAACCTCAGGTAAATCTAATCCTTCTCTGAGTAAATTGATCCCAATCAAAACATCAAAAACACCTTTTCTCAAATCTCTCAAGATCTCAACTCTTTCGATAGTACCAATGTCACTGTGTAAATATCTAACTTTAAGATTTAAAGAACTTAAATAGTCTGTTAAATCCTCACTCATTTTCTTTGTTAAAGTTGTTATTAAAACTCTTTTATTATTCTTTATAGTTTTTCTAATTTCTTTATATAAATCTTCCATCTGACCTTCAGTTTTTCTAACTGAAATCATTGGGTCTAACAAACCAGTAGGCCTAATAACTTGTTCAACAAGGTTTTCTGTCTCTGCTAATTCTCTTTTTCCAGGTGTTGCTGTTACATATACTCTTTGAGTTACAATTTTATCAAATTCATCATATTTTAAAGGTCTATTATCTAAAGCAGAAGGTAACCTAAATCCATAATTAACCAAATTTAATTTTCTAGATCTATCCCCTTCATACATAGCTCCAATTTGTGGCAAAGTTACATGTGATTCATCTATAAATGTAATAAAATCTGGAGGAAAATAGTCTAATAAAACAGAAGGTCTTTCGCCTTCTTTCCTTCCGGTTAAAGGTCGTGAATAATTTTCAATACCAGAACAATATCCAATTTCCTTCAACATTTCTAAATCATATTCAACCCTTGATTTAATTCTTTCAGCTTCAACAACTTTTCCTTGAGAATTAAAATATTCTATTCTATCTTTCAATTCGTTTTCTATTTTGGTCAATCCTTCTAAAACAGCTTCATGAGGCATAACAAATTGTTTGGCAGGATATAATGAAAAACTATCAACAGATTCACCTTTTTTGCCTGAAATTGGATCAAACCAAGTTATATCTTCAATAACATCCCAATCTAAAGTAATTCTAACTGCATTTTCTAAATAAGAAGGACAAATCTCTATTACATCCCCCCGTACTCTAAAGTTTCCTCTTTCAAGTACACTATCATTTCTTTCATACTGCATTCTAACAAGTTGTTCTAACTCAATCTTATGATCAAATATTCTTCCAACTTCAAAAGTATGAACCATATCTCTTAAACTTACGGGACTTCCTAATCCATAAATACATGAGACAGTTGAAACAACTATTACATCTCGTCTTTCCATAAGTGAGAAAGATGCGGAAAGTCTTAATCTATCTATTTCATCATTGATATCTGCAGTTTTTTCTATATATAAATCTTTTCCAGGAACATAAGCTTCTGGTTGATAATAATCATAAGTTGAAACAAAATACTCTACAGCATTATTTGGAAAGAAGGTTTTAAACTCTCTATAAAGTTGTGCTGCTAATGTTTTATTATGTGATAAAATTAATGTTGGCTTATTAACTTTTTCAATTACCTTCGCCATTGTATAAGTTTTACCACTACCGGTAACACCTTTTAGAATTTGAGTTCTTTTACCCTCTAATATACCATCACTTAATTGTTCAATTGCTTGAGCTTGGTCTCCAGCTGGCTCATAAGGAGAAACTACATGCAAGGGTATAGTTTTCCCACCTTTTGTATGATGATAATTATCAACTAACTCACCACCCCATTTTAAATCAACTTTAACTTCTTCACTCATTATTGGATAACCTTATCTATATTTTCACTTCTATTCACTAGTTCAACTGTTTTTACAAGTTCTTTTCCTTCTCTATTAACAGTAATTTTAACCTTATCACCCATCCTTGTAGATAATAATGCATTATAATAATCACTAAAATTTCTAATTGGATAGTCATTGATTTTAGTAATAACATCTCCACCTAAATATAGTGTTGAGGAACCATAAGATATTTTTACAGACCCTCCAAGTAAACCTGCTTGATCGGCTTTTCCATTTGGAACAACCTGACTTATTAAGATTCCTTCATCAACTTTCAAGTTTGCATAGTCTGCTAAAGTTTGTGTAAGTTGAACAGGAATAATGTCTATCCAACCTCTCATAACTTTACCATAATTTAATAAATCTGGAATAATGGAAAGAATTGTATCAACAGGAATTGCAAAATTCAGATTAGCGGATGAGCTCTCTTTATATATTGATGTGTTCATAGCTATCATTTCACTATGAGAATTGATTAATGGCCCACCACTATTGCCTGGGCTAATTGTTGCATCAGTTTGAATCATTGACATAATTACAGAACCATCACTAGTTTGAACAGTCCTATCTAAACCACTAATAATTCCAACTGTTAAAGTTCTATCGTATCCAAAAGGATTTCCAATAGCATAAACTTTTTGGCCTACTTTTAGATTTGAACTTCTTCCAAGTTCAATTGGCTTTAATACATCTTTATCAGCTTTAATATTAATTAAAGCAATGTCACCAATAGGATCAACTCCAACTATACTAGCTTCATAAGATGAGCCATCAGCTAAAGTTACAATAATTTGCTCTAAATCTTCAATAACATGATAATTTGTTAAAATATCACCTTTTGTAGATAAAACAATACCACTTCCAGTAATATTAGATTTTGTATATGAAACAATATCAGAAGTTTTATTACTTCCACTTATATGAACTACTCCTTCACTACAATTTTCATATACCTTCATATTTTGTATTTCTTCACTAGTGTAAAGCCAATTTTCGCCATTATCCAAAACTAATGAAACACCATCTTCATCATAGAAGATTTCATCTACAGTAACACCAGCTAAAGAAAGTAGACCTTTTTCACCTTCAATTTCTAAAATCTCTTGGACATTTTTTCTCAATTCATCTCGTTTATAGTTTTTCGATAGTTTTGACGACCAAGAGTACAAAAACATAGCAAAAACTATTAATAAAATGATAGTAACTATTAAAATCAAAAGTTTGATGACTTTCTTTTTAGACTTTTTTTTCATAAACTAATTTTATATAAATAGCTATTAATTAGCAAGCAAAACAATAGTGTTTTACTTGCTATAAAAATTGTATTTATATCTAACTCACATTTTATAATATTTCTTCTACTTCTTTTGCAGTTGGAGGATTACAACCGGCCTTTGCACAATTTAAAGAAGCACTATAACAAGCATATCTTAAGGCTTTTTTTATAATTTCTTCATTTATTTCAAATTTAGGGTCTTCATCATAATCTCCAAAAACTCCCTCTTTTGATAAATAGGCTAATATAGCACCTGAAAAGGTATCCCCTGAGCCAATAGTATCTACAACTTTAACTTCGTAGTTATTTTGATTATAAACTTTATTATCATTTGTAATCCAACTAGCTCCTTTTGCACCTTTTGTTAACAATATATGAGCTTTAGGATTTATATCATGAAGAGCTTTTATTGCCTCTTTTTCATCTAAATTATCAAAAATAAAGGCTAAATCTTCATCACTTAATTTAATTATATTTGCTAATTCAAAAATATCAGTTAATTTCTTTTTCCAGTTTGGAATTTTTATAACTTCTTGTGCTCTAATATTTGGGTCTACAAAAACAATTGGTCTAGGATTTAAAAAAGATAAAACATCTACAATTGCAGAACTTGTTGGATTTATTAATAAAGAAAGAGATGCAACATGTACAGCTTTAATATCGTTATTAGCTGAAAGAGTATTTAATAGCTCTTCACTTGATAAAACCATAGAAGCTGTATTCTTTAAATAGAAATCATATTTAGCCGCTCCCTTCTCATCAATTGTAGCTAAGGCTAATGTAGAAGGAGCTGGATTATTACATAAATCAGGATCGAACAAAATTTCTTTTTCGATTAAATAATTTATAACTTTTTTTCCATTTGCATCTTGAGAAATAGGAGAAACAAAAGCTGTGGGTACTTCTTGATTTGCACAAGCTATTGCACAATTTAAACCACATCCACCTAAATGACGAATATAATTATTATTTTTGTCATCCACTAAGTCTATAACATATTCACCTATAATAAATATCATATATTACCTCTAATTATTTTCACCTTAGTTTAGAACAATTATCATAATAATACAATGTATTTAATATTGCACTATTGCCTCTTGTTTCTTATAATCATCATTATATGAAAAAAATAACTCCTAGAGAAATGAATTGGATAAATAAAGGCAAAATTAAGAGCCTCTCTTATAATAGATTTGAAGCTAAAGGTGATGATAGTTACTTCTTAGCAGTAAGTGATGAAAACTTTGAATTTAATAGTTCAATTTCTTTAAAACATAGAAATATCTCATTGATTGTTTCTATTACTGAAAAAACTTTTTTCTCTTTAGACTTTAATAATGAAATTTCAGTTACAACTTCTTTTAATGGTTATAAAACAATAACGAATGTTATTAATAAATCTTTCAATAACAAAGAAATGTTAAAAACTAAACTGATAAGAGAAAAAGACACCTTTTCTTTTTTTATAGAAGATACACTTATTTCAAAAGCCACTCTACCAGCTGCAAAAGATGCGATCTCCTTTGGATATTATTTAACAAATAACGAATTTGTAGATGTTAAAGATATTATATACTTGAAAAAATAGCTTTTTTTTATATTTATTTAACTCTGTTTTATCAATAAATACTTTTCTTTAATTAGGTCATCATGCTATTATTGCCATAAGTTAAAGGCCCCTTTGAAAGGGCAAAGGACGGAAAAATGGAGTTAGAAGAAAAAAAAGAAAAACCTCTAAACTTTTTGGAAAAAATCATCGAAGATGATTTAAAGAACAATCGTGTGCCAAACAACGAAATAGTAACACGATTTCCACCGGAGCCAAATGGATACTTACATATTGGTCATATCAAATCTATCTGTTTAAATTTTGGCTTAGCTCAAAAATATGGTGGTAGATGTCATTTAAGATTAGATGATACTAATCCAACAAAAGAAGATGTTGAATACATCGAATCAATCAAAAAAGATATCAAATGGTTAGGCTTTGATTGGGGAGATTATGAGTATTATGCATCTGACTATTATGAACAACTCTTTGAAATAGCTGTTAAGCTAATTAAAGAAGGTAAAGCCTATGTTGATTCACTAACACCTGAACAGATGAGAGAATATAGAGGGACTTTAACTGAGCCTGGTAAAAATTCTCCTGATAGAGATAGAAGTATTGAAGAAAATCTAAAACTATTTATGGAAATGAAAGAAGGAAAACATCCTGAAGGCAAATATACTCTTAGAGCAAAAATAGATATGGCATCCCCTAATATAAATTTAAGGGACCCAGCTCTTTATAGAATTAAATTTGCTACTCACCCTAGAACTGGTGATAAGTGGTGTATTTATCCTATGTACGACTTTACCCATCCTATCAGTGATGCAATTGAACATATTACTCATTCTATTTGTACTTTAGAATTTGAAGATCACAGACCTGCTTATGATTGGGCAACAGAGATAGATGGAATTGATCACACTCCTCATCAATATGAGTTTGCAAGATTAAATATTAATTACATGCTTATGAGTAAAAGAAAATTATTAAATCTAGTAAAACTTAAACTTGTTGAAGGTTGGGATGATCCTAGAATGCCTACTATAAGTGGAGTTAGAAGACGTGGATACTCTCCTGAATCTATGAGAGATTTTATCGACAGAGTTGGTGTTGCTAAAACTGAAGGTGTTGTAGACTATTCTTTAATGGAATTCTGTGTTAGAGAAGACTTAAACAAAAGAGCTACTAGAATTATGGCAATCTTAGATCCTATTAAGCTTGTAATTGACAATTATCCTGAAGATAAAGTTGAATATTTTGAGGCAATTGATAATCCAGAAGATCCTAATTCTAAAACTCATATGATTCCATTCAGTAAAGAAGTATATATCGAAAGAGAAGACTTTATGGAAGTTCCTCCAAGAAAATATCATAGATTGTACCCTGGTAATGAAATCAGATTAAAATATACTTATTATGTGACAGCTACTAGTTTTGAAAAAGATGAAAATGGTAAAATCACAACTGTTCATTGTACTTATGATCCTGAAAGTCGTGGTGGAACAACTCCGGATAAGAGAAAAGTAAGAGGAACTAGTCATTGGGTTTCTGTAAAACATGCTGCAAAAGCTGAAGTTAGATTATATGATAAATTATTTAAAAGTGAATATCCAGGTAAAGATACTGGAAATTACTTAGATGATTTAAACCCTGAATCTTTAGTTATTGTAAAAGACGCAATGATTGAACCATATATCAAAGAAGCTAAAGTTGGCGATTATTTACAATTTATAAGAAATGGATATTTCTGTGTTGATTGTAAAGATAGCACTCCAGATCATTTGGTATTTAATAGGACAGTAACTCTTAGAGATACTTGGGCAAAAATGAAAAAGAAAATGGGAATTAAATAATTAATTACCATTAAAATAAATAAAATCCTCTTTAGAATTAACAAATCTTGTTATTTGAAAGAGGATTATTTAAATTACAAAATATAATAGAAAAACTCCTAAAATTTAATAGGAGTTTTTTATTATTTCATTTTATTGAACACTATATGAGATAGTTACATCACTTTCATATCTACCAGCAGGAGCTTCTTCATCTCCGCCATAGGCTAGTTTAAAGTTAACTGTTCCTGGATCTGTAGCATAGTATCTATTTGCTTTAGTACTGAAAGTAAAATTACCATTTTTACTGCCAACAGTTGAAGCTAGAGAATCAAAGCCAGAATTACCATATACACTAGATAAAATACCTTGGCCTGCATTATAATAATTACTCCACTCTGAATTTGTTGCGCCTTCACGGAATAAATTACCAACTTGTACATTAACTTTAATTGTTTGTGCACTATTTGAAGATCCTGCTATAGCTTTTACTCTGAAATCGACATTAAATCCATCTCTTACATCCCAATCGGCATCAAATACTTGTTGTCCATTAGCATCAACCCAAGCTGAACCATTTTGAGCTTCTAGAGTAAATATAAAATCTACGTTTTCTGCATCAGCTACAACTGATGTTGACTCCCCACCCTCTGCTGATAAATTTGTAGTAAAATCGGGTAAGACTACTCCATCTTCTCCAGAAGAAGTTACCTTTTGTTTTGCAGCCATTACAAAACTTGATACTATTGCTAACATTGCTAATGTTATGATTAATTTTTTCTTCATAATCTTATCTCCTTATTTATTTTTTATTCTTTAGATTGATTATGTTTTAATCATAAGACTAGTAACGTCTTATGTCAATAGTTTTTTATATTAATTAAACACAATATTTATTTAAGAGATTTTTTTACTCTTTTAAAGAGACTTATACACAACTTATTACATTATTAATTCTTTATTTGATAAGTAATTAATTTAATTAGTTTCCATCTATTACTATTTTAATCAACCTAATACATACTTATGACATTATATAGAACATATTACCTATTTAATCTTTTTTTACAATACAATTGCTAAAAATTACAATTTCTATATATAATTAGGTATGAAATATTTCTTTGATTCACACATGCATGCGATGAATTTAAATCATCCTGACTTTATTAGTGCAATTAATTCTTTAAACTCAGGAATTACTGATTTGCTAACTAGTGGCTTTTTCTCCACTTCTTATATATTAGAAGGATCTAGAGCAAATTATACCGTATTAAATAATAAACTAATGAACCTTTTATTAGCTTTTGATAAACCAATTGGTGAAACATTTGCAATGATGGAAGATGATTTAAGAGGAAAATTTAAAGACAAACTTAGTGAAAAAGATTTAGAACTTTTTTCTCTCTATATATATGATAACAAATTACATTTTAGAAATAAAGTTTATGATAAGTTTGCACTAATACCGTTATTAATGGATTTTACTAACAATCATAAAGATTTTTCTAAAATTTATTATCCAGTTAGTAGAGAAACTAAATTAATAAAATATATAGATGACACCTTAACCTCATTTAAAGATTACAAAAGATATAATAAAGACGGTATCTTAGAGTTTTTCCCCTTACTTGGAATAAATACGCCTGCCCACTCAATTGAATTTATCAAAGATATTATAAATATATATGTTAATAAAACTCACCATATTAACAGAAAAAGTTCTTCAAAAAAGAAATTTTATGGAATAAAATTTTATCCCCCTTTAGGATTAAATCCCTGGCCTGAAGATAAAAAAGAATTAGAAAAACTTTTATATATTTACCAATTTTGTTGCGATAACAATTTACCTATAATAACTCACTGCGATGACCAGGGTTTTAGGACAATCCCAACAAAAGAAGCTTGGGCTTATACAAATCCAAAAAGTTGGGAAGTAGTATTAAAGGAATTCCCAACTCTCAAACTTGATTTTGCTCACAGCGGTAAGCAATATAGCTCAATAAGTAATATACCAACTGCGACAATCATTGCTCAAAATTTAATAAAACCTAAAAATGAAAGACTTCCAACTAGTCCTTGGTTCTATAATATAATAGATTTGATGAAAAATTATCCCAATGTATATTTAGACTTCTCTTTTAGTGGATGTAACCCACAATTTTATTGTGAATTTATAAATTTTTTAAATTTAGAAGAAAATAAAAACATTAGAGATCATATAGTCACCCATTCTTTATTTGGATCAGACTTTTCAGTAAACCTATTTAAAGTTAAATCATACTCCCAATATTTTAATATATTTGAAAAAAGTCCATTTTCCGATGAAGAAATTGATTTATTTGTCTCTAAAAACCCCATAGATTTCTTAGATTTAAAATTATAAAAAGCCTTGAACAAACTTGAAAATAAGCTAATTTTGTCATAACATTCATTTTTTTATTATCTTACATAAAGAATATTTATTTGATAAATAATCACATAAATACTATATTTTGACTAAAAATACACTATTTAGATCTATAAGTTTAAATTTTCCAATTCTATAATTATTATTAATATAACATCTTAATTCATATCAGTGTGCAACTATTGACATAAGAGAAGGCTTCCAATATATTAATAAATGAAAGAACAAAAAAACAAATATCTTTACTATAGGAGGAAAACATGATTAGAAAGCTCATTATATTGTTTGTTAGCTTTATTATTAGCTTACCTCTTTATGCTGATGCCCAGATTATTTTAAATTCTAGCATTGAAGGGCAATTAGTAATGAAAAGATATTATTCTCAGATAAGTGAAGATACAGATATAACAACAGGTGAATTTTATATAGACCAAGATGGAGTTCATAATTCATTAGACGAAGTCAATAATCCATTTAATCTAAGAGAAGGATTTACTACTGATGATTTTATAGTAACATTTATAGGATCCGTAAATTCCAACTTATCCCCTAAGATAAGTGTTTCAATATCCAATTATTACTATATTGAAGGAGCAAGTAACTATTTCATTTCCAGTTCTCCAGAAATAATTAACAAAAATCCTTCTAACGGGATATTAAATCTACAAAAAGGTGTTTATTACGATACAACAAATCCTGACATTCCCACCTTTTCTTTTAATATCAGAAGTCCGGAAATGGAAACTATTAATGCAGGACGATACCTCACTGATATAACTATCAGTGTTTCAGAATATTAGGCTAATTAATTAGCTTATATAAAAAGTTATAATTTTTTTATAACTATTTTAGGAGTAAGATAATAATGAAAAAAATATATATGATATTTACATTATCTTTGTTAGCAATTTACTCAATCTTTGCTGAACAAGAGGTAATATCATCTGCTCCATCTTTTATTAACGATATTTCAATTTCAACTGAAGATCAAAGTACAACTATCATTGCATATGCATCAGCTCAAGATTTTGTCACTCAACTTTATTATAACAATACTCCTATAGATGATGGAACTACAATATCACAAACAGCAGGAAATGAAGACCTATTTTTAACTAACTCTTGGGAATTATCCCCATTTTCTATAAGAATAACTGGAACAAATTTTGACGATTTCAATTTGAATATTGAACTTGAAGTTGGTTTTTTTCAACTACTAGATTCTAACGGAAATATTGCTTTAGGTAACAATAGTTATATCATCGATACCCAAGCAATGAAAATTGAAGACACTACTAATATAGAAGGTGTAACTTTTTCTAATTTCCCATCAGGTTCTAATCTTTACACTTATAACATTCCATTATCGCAAGCAATTTACTATGCATCAACTGATACTGCTAATTTCAAATTAACATGGGATGCCTTAAATGTAGATCAACCTGGTAATTACATAAGCAACATACAAGTAACTTTTTCAATAAATTAAAAATTATATACAATGTGCTATTGTGTTATAAATATAATAAATCTCAGTTAGTATTAACTGAGATTTTTTTACAACAATTTAGACATAAAAATGGCCATCCAAGAGGATAGCCCATGGTATTATTAATTAATTAATTAATAGTTCTTACTAACTAATTCGAAATAAGCTTGTGGGTGCGCACATACTGGGCAAATTCCAGGAGCTTTCTTACCAACATGAATATGGCCACAATTTGAACATTTCCAAACCATATCTCCATCACGTGAGAATACAACGCCATCTTCAATGTTTTTAAGAAGTGCTAAATATCTAGCTTCATGTTCTTTTTCAATATCAGCTACCATGCTAAATAGTTTTGAGATTTTAGTAAAACCTTCTTCAGCAGCTTCTTCAGACATTCTCTTATACATATCAGTCCATTCGTAATTTTCACCACTAGCTGCATCTTTTAGGTTTGTCATTGTATCTTGAATGTCTCCACCTTCTTGTAACAATTTGAACCATAATTTAGCATGTTCTTTTTCATTATCGGCTGTTTCTAAAAAAAGATTTGCAATTTGAACATAACCTTCTTTTTTCGCTTTTGATGCGTAATAAGTGTACTTATTACGTGCTTGGGATTCTCCAGCAAATGCATCCATCAAATTCTTTTCAGTTTTTGAACCTTTAAATTCCATTATTTTTACTCCTTTGCTAAATTATTTTTTAGCACTTTTTAAACATTCAGGACAAATTCCTGTTATTATTATGTTTTCATCAATATCTGAAAACCCTGTTGATTTTTCAACATTGATGATACTTGCCTTATCAATAGGTAAATTAACATCAATAATTTTCTTACAAATTCTACACTCTATATGTTGGTGGCTATGAGTTGTACAATCATAATGATCTGGACCATCTATGGCAAAAATTCTTCTCAACTTTCCTTCATCGACTAATAAATTCAAATTTCTGTATACGGTGGCTTTTCCTACGCTTGGATGCGAGGCATGAATATAATCATATACTTCTTGAGCTGTTGGGTGGTTATACAACACCTTAACTGCATCGAGTACTAACCCCCTTTGAATTGTTTGTCTTCTTTCTACCATAAATTATCCTTATTGAAATTAATTATCTATAAGGATTATGCTTCATTAGATAAAAAATGTCAATATATATTTTAACACAAAAAAATATAAAAAAAAGGGAAGTTACCTCTTTAGAATTGTAACTTCCACAAAGCAATTTAGCAATCTTTATTTTTTAATCTAATTTGGTCAATCCTGTATATAATCGATAATAAGCACCTCTTTTGTCTATTAATTCTTTATGGTTTCCCATTTCGATAATTTCACCTTTATCTAATACAACTATTACATCACTATTTCTAATTGTTGATAATCTATGAGCAATTACAAAGACCGTCCTACCCTGCATTAATTTGTTCATACCTTCTTGAACAATCTTTTCAGTTCTAGTATCGATACTACTTGTTGCTTCATCTAAAATCATTACTGGAGGATTAGCAACTGCGCATCTTGCTATTGCAAGTAGCTGTCTTTGCCCAACAGATAATAGGTTATCTTCACCATCTAAATAAGTATCATACCCATCTTCCAAAAGAGAAATAAAATGATCAGCATTTGCTAATTTAGCAGCATTATAGACTTCTTCATCACTGGCATTTAAGTTACCATAACGAATATTCTCTTTAATAGTTCCACTAAATAAATTTGTATCTTGCAATACAAAACCTAACGCCCTACGCAAATCTGGTTTCTTAATATTTTTAATATCAATTCCATCATAGTAAATTGCACCGCTATCAATATCATAAAATCTATTAATTAAATTTGTTATTGTAGTTTTTCCAGCTCCAGTAGAACCAACAAAAGCTATGTTATGCCCAGCCTTTGCCACAACATTAATATTTTTTAAAATCTGTTTTTCTTTGTTGTATGAAAAATTTACATTTTTAAGTTCGACTTCACCTTTTAATAAAGTAATCTTATCACCATCTTTAAATGCCCAATGACAAGTTTTTTCCTTACATTCTACAATTTTACTATTATCTTCAACTCTAGCATTTATTAATTCAACATAACCACTATCTGTTTCACTCTTTTCATCAATTAACTCAAAAATCCGCTCTGCACCTGCAAGAGCTAACATTAAGGAATTTATCTGTTGACCTAAAGAGGAAACGGGTTGTGCAAGATTTCTAGACAATTGTAAAAAACTCACTATAACACCTAAAGTGATGGCAGTATAACCGTTTATTGATAAAAGTCCACCAATCATTGCTAAAATTAAATATTGAATGTAGCTCAAACCTGTCATCAAGGGCATAAAGATATTAGCTAAACCATTTGCTTTTTTTGTGTTCTCATACAACACATGGTTCAGTTTATCAAACCTAGCATTTACTTGATCTTGCTGATTATAAACTTTAACTTCTCTTTGTCCTGCAATCATCTCTTCAATAAATCCATTTTCTTCACCTAATGAAGCTTGTTGCTTTGAAAAGAATTTACCTGAGGATTTTCCAACTACATTGACCACAAATAACATTCCGGCTAATAAAATAAATGCAACAATTGATAATCTCCAACTTGTTAAAAGCATGGCTATTAATATTCCAATAAATTGTAAAAGTCCAAGTAATAATTGTGGTAAACTTTGTGCTAACAAAGTAACCATTGCATCTATATCATTTGTGTAACGGCTCATTATATTTCCATGTCCGTTAGTATCAAAATAAGTTAGTGGCAAGCTCTGCATATGTGAAAACATTTCAGCTCGTAGTGTCTTTAATACTTTTTGAGAAATTTTAACCATTGCATTAGCGTAATAATACATAGCTAAAACACCTACTATTAGTACTGCTGCAAAGAGTGGTATTGTCTTATAGAAATAAGAAAAATCAGGATTTTCTACTCCTAACAAAGGGGTTATCCCATAATCAATTATAAATCTCAAAAAGACAGAAGAAGCAATTGTAGTAGTAGCTGCTAATATAATACAAATAAAAACTAAAATTAATTTAAATTTATATGGAGCTAAATATTTTAACAAACGTAATGTAGTTTTTTTTAATGACTTAGGTTTTACAACTTTACCATGAGGCCCATGGCCTCTACCACTAAATGGAGGCATCACCAACCTCCTTTTTTTGAGTGTAATACACTTCTTGATATATGTAATTATTTGCTAATAAGTCGCTATGTTTTCCTTGGCCCACTATTTTTCCTTCATCTAAAACAATTATATTATCACATTTTTCAATACTTGATATTCTTTGTGCAATAATAATTTTTGTAGTATTAGGCAATTTATCACTTAGTCCTTTATTAATTCTAGCTTCAGTAGCCATATCTACGGCACTAGTAGAATCATCTAAAATTAAAATTTTAGGCGATTTTATTAAAGCTCTTGCTATGGCTAATCTTTGTCTCTGTCCACCAGAAACATTAACCCCACCTCTTTCAATCCTATAATCATATTTACCTTCAAGGTCCATTATAAAATCATGAATCTGAGCAATCTTACAAGCTTCAATCATATCTTCTTCTGTAGCATCAGGTTTTCCCCACAAAAGGTTTTCTTTAATAGTTCCAGAAAATAATACTGATTTTTGCAATGCATAAGATATATTATTTCTTAAAACTTCTAAAGAATAGTCTCTAACATCTACATTTCCAATAGTTAATGTCCCTGATTGAACATCATATAACCTAGGCAAAAGATTTACTAAAGTTGATTTAGAAGATCCTGTTGATCCTAAAATTCCCACACTTTCGCCTTGCTTGATTTTCAGATTAATATTTTCTAAACAAAGTTTATCGTCTCTCTTCAAATAACTAAAATTAACATTTTTAAATTCGATGTCTGCATTATCTAAAGTAGTAATGGCCCCTTCTTTATCTCTTATATCTTCAACTTCGTCTAATACTTCAATTACTCTCTTAGCACTAGGTGCTGAAACAATAGCCATAACAAAAATACTAGAAAACATTATAAGACCAAACAAAGCCATACTAGTATAACTTACTAAACTTACTAATTGACCAGTTGTTAATGTCGAATTTATTACCATTTTTGAACCAAGAAAAACTATTATGATTGTAATTGCAAAAACACATAACAACATCATCGGCATTACAGAAACCATCAGTTTATAGGCTCTTACATACAACTTTTCAAGTCTCGAATTTCGGTCATTAAATTTCTGAATTTCATATTCATCTTGCACGTATGCTTTCACAACTCTAATGCCATCTAAGTTTTCTTTAACTACTCTATTCAAATTATCGATTTCTTTAAAAACTTTCTCAAATCTTGGAAAAGCTAATTTTATTATTATTACTAATAAAACACCTAAAACAGGAACAGCAAATAAAAATGTCATTGATAATTTTGGGCTTATTATATACGACATGTATATAGCAAAAACTAAACTACTTAAAGCTCTAAAAGATCCACGAATCGACATTTGATACATATTTTGCAGTCTTTGTACATCTGTGGTCAGCCTTACAATCAATGAGGAAGACGAAAATTTATCCAAATTTGAAAATGAATAATTTTCAATTTTATAAAATAAATGATGGCGCAAGTTTTTACTAAAACCAGCAGCCCCTCTCGCTGCAACAATCCCGCCTAAAATACCAGAGGCCGCCATTAACAATGTAACACCTAATAAATACAATCCTGTATCTATTATATATTCTTGATTAGCTGCAGTTATACCATTATCAATCAATCTTGCAATTATAAATGGTATTTGTGCAAACAACAATGTTTCAAATACTACGAATAAAGGAGCAAGAAAGGTTTCTCTATAATAACCTTTCAAGCTCCCTAAAATTAACTTAATTTTCATTAACTCTCATTCTCTAAATTCTGTCTCATCTTTTCAACAACTTCAAAGAAAATATCCATATGCTCTTGAGATATACCTTCGGTCATTTGAGCTTCCATATCTTCTAAAAAAGTTTCAAATTCTTCGCCTAAAACTCTAGCTTTCTTTGTCAAAACAACTTTTTTAAGTCTCAAATCATTTTCGACCGATTTCTTTGTAACTAAACCATTTCTTTCCATTAACTTGAGGATTTCTGTTGTTGTTGGTCTTCTTAACGAAAATCTTTGGTCGATATCTCTCTGAAATACATCTTCATTACCTTTTGATGCAATATAATTAATGATGTAATAATGAGAAGATGTTTGTCTCTTATTATTCTTATCACCTTTAAAGGTCATAAGCTTTCTTCTGACATGATTAGTCAGCCGACGCAACTCGCAGGATGCACTCTTATCCATATATTAACTCCTTATACACTCTATTATCATCAAGTGTTATATTTAATATTAGTATAATATTAAGTTGGTGACTAGACATAACAATTAAAATATATTTTATTTTTAATCAAAAAGTTTATAAAAATACCCTTTTACTAGTTGTCTAAGGGTATTAGTTCAAATATGTGTTTTTATGAATTTTAAAAGTTGTCCACTAAATATAGTTAATTCTAATAGGCTTCATCATTTCTTTGCTTATTTTTTTTCTCAAATCCATAAGGTTTTGGCTTTGAACCTTTAACTCTTTTTACTGAAGTTTTATCCCTATCTGATGTTGAATAACGATCATTATAAGTAGAATTATTATCTCTAGAAAAACTTCTATTATCATCATCTCGTGGAGAACGTCTGTCCCTATCATCACGTGAAAAACTTCTGTCTCTATTATTTCTTCTATCTCTGTCATCTCTTGAGTATTTTCTATCTCTATTATCTCTAGAAAAACTTCTATCGTCTCTATCTCTTGAAAAGCTTCTGTCTCTATTATCTCTTGATGGACGTCTATCATCTCTATCTCTTGAAAAGCTTCTGTCTCTATTATCTCTTGATGGACGTCTATCGTCTCTATCTCTTGAAAAGCTTCTGTCTCTATTATCTCTTGATGGTCGTCTATCATCTCTATCTCTTGAAAAGCTTCTATCTCTATTATCTCTTGATGGTCGTCTATCGTCTCTATCTCTTAAAAAGCTTCTATCTCTATTATCTCTTGATGGACGGCTATCGTCTCTATCTCTTGAAAAGCTTCTATCTCTATTATCTCTTGATGGACGTCTATCATCTCTATCTCTTGAAAAGCTTCTATCTCTATTATCTCTTGATGGACGTCTATCGTCTCTATCTCTTGAAAAGCTTCTGTCTCTATTATCTCTTGATGGTCGTCTATCGTCTCTATCTCTTGAGCCTCTTCTATCCTCATCACTTCTAGTAAAACTCTTTTCAATTCTATCAAATGAAGAATTTCTATCCCAATTATCTCTAGAATATTCTCTACCTCTTGATTGACGTCTATCATCTCTATCTCTTGAAAAGCTTCTATCTCTGCTGTCTCTTGATGGTCGTCTATCCCCACGTGGAGAGTTATTTCTTCTAGGAGATTTTTTTGGTTCATAACTATCATCCCAATGGATAACTAATGAATCATCATCTCTCTCAACAGTTGTTTCTGCTTCTTTATCTTCATTTATTTCGATATTACTATCTACTACTTCAAATTCAGCATTATCACTGACAATATCATTTTCTTGATAACTTTCTTCTAAATTTGCAATTATTTTTTCAAAATTATTTTCTTCTGTTTTTTGGATTTCATCCATTGTGTTTTTCCTTTTTCTCTTCTCAGTTTTTCTTTCGGTAAAGTATTTCTTTCCTTCAAAGTCTTCTTTAGTTAGTTTTGCTTTACCAACTTTTTCTAATATCCAAGTTCTTGATGTCCCTTTTTTCTTTGTAAAACCATCCGCTAAAATTTCTTTTGTTACATTTTTTACGTCAAAACCTTTAAGACGACCTGGATCCATATGAAAGGTGCTCAAATTTGTTGAGAATATCACCTTTCCTCCATTCTCTAATAAATTATTAATTAATTTTAGATATCTTACATAATCGCGCTGAACATCAAAGTCACTCTCCATCTTCCTACTATTTGAAAAACTGGGAGGATCAAAAATTACTAAATCGTATTTTTTTTTATTACGTACAGAATCAATAATATATTTTAATGCATCATCAGTGATACAAGGATACTTTTCTCCTTCATACCCATTAATAAATAAATTATACTTTGCCCAATCTGTATAAGTCTTACTTAAATCTACAGATTCTACTAATGCCGCATTTCCTGCTGCAGCATATACACTAAATGACCCAGTATAAGAAAATAAATTTAACACTTTTAAATTATCGCTTATACTTTGTACTAATTTTCTTGTTTTATAATGGTCTAGAAACAGACCGGTATCAATTCTTTTCGTTAGATCAACTTTAAAACGGTGTGAGGCTTCTTTTACCTCTAAGGTTATACTTTTCTCACTCTGAAGCCCGTGCTGTTCTTTCTTGCTTCTTTTTGCACGTCTGTGAAATATTACATTTTCACCTTGGATGTAGCACATCCTTCTAACCATATCTTTAACAAGATTTTCCATTTCTATTGAAAGCCCAGTCTCACTATAATCAGTAATTCTTGCATACTTGGCAAATAATTCAACACTAACAGGTAAGTCCTCGAGGTTTCTATCATAAACTCGCATACAGTCTGTGTTTTCTTTCAACATCAACCGTCGCATCATTAAAGCATTCTTTTTAAGAATCTTTCCAAAATCTTTCATTAAATAATCCATCGCCAACTACCTATACAATTCTTAATTCACCAACTATTCACTTTCAATAATCTGTGTTGCATGCTACAATAATAGCGATATTTATTCAAGGATAAAGTGTGTAATAATCAAAGGTTATGAAATATTTATAAATTTGGAGGATAGCTATATTTAGCTAAGAAATAATATGGATGATGAAACAAAAGAATTTTTAGATGACCTAGAAGCTCAATATGGTGGTAAGATCACCTGGAAAACTTTTGCTACTTGGTATGGCTGTTCTGATTCAACTTATAGAGAGTATGGTGTTTTTATTTTTAAAATAAATGATGTTTTATATTTTGAAGATTTTGACAAAAAATATACTATTTTTGGAATGGAACTAAAACCAAACAAAAAGAAAAAAGTTAAATACGTTAAATTAAAGAGACAAATTAAAATAGATGATATAAATGATATTTTTAAGATAACACAAGCTAACGCTTTAGATGTTATTAAAAATAAAAAAGACCCATCTACTATCAAAGAGATAAATTTGTTCGATAGGCTTTTTAGAAAAAGTGTTACTGCTGTCGGATTAAAAGATGGAACTTACCATTTCTTTGAGTTATTAAACACAGAAGATTTCAAAAAAAATGTTTAATTATATTTAGCAATAAAAAAACTACTAGTATGCTGCCTAGTAGTTTTTTTTTGTACCGTATATAACTTAAGTTTACTTTGAATAGAACTCAACAACTAATTGGTCATTGATTTCAACAGGAACTTCAGCTCTTTCTGGTACTCTTAAAAGAGTTCCAGCAAAACCTTCTTCATTCTTATCTAAGTAAGCAAGTTTAAATTTAGCTGCACCTAAGAAATTCTTTTTGAAAGTTTCGTTTTTACGAGATTTCTCTTTTAATGAGATCACATCACCTACTTTACATTGGTATGAAGGAATATCTACCTTTTTACCATTAACTAAAATGTGACCGTGGGAAACCAATTGACGTGAAAGTCTAATTGAGTTACCAAAACCGATACGGTAAACTAAATTATCTAAGCGACACTCTAGTGTAGTAATTAAAGCATCACCAGTTCTTTGTTCAGATCTACTAGCTTGAGCATAGTAATTACGTAACTGCTTTTCAAAGATACCGTAATATGCTTTAACTTTTTGTTTTTCTGCTAGTTGCATACCATAATCGGATACTTTGTGTTTCTTTCGAAAAGCAGGAGCGTTTGCGCGATCCATAGCCTTAGGGTGACCACAAGCATTCACACCTAATCTACGACATTCTTTAAAACGTGGGCCTCTTCTTGTTGCCATAGTCAATTCCTTTAAGAAAGTTTTCTTTTCTAATAATCTCATCTTAAAACAGCATTTTTAAAACTTAATTACTAGGGTATGTGCTAGCTCTCATACCTAGAGCAAATAAAAAGCTCCCTAAAACATTGGGGAGCAAAATTAAGCGCGCCCGGAGGGATTTGAACCCCCGACAGGGTGGTTAACAGCCACCTGCTCTACCGACTGAGCTACAGGCGCTTAAGTTCTTGGAACGATTGGTACATTACATTATTGCGCCATTTCTGTCAATACAATTTTAATAAAAATTCCCTTTTTTAGCTACATTTTTTTAGCTCTTTTATATAAGTTACGATTTTACGTTACTTACATTATGTTAATACAAAAAAAATTTTTAACTTTTTTTTTAATTTTAATAAAGGCCCACAAAACGTGGGCCTTATTATTTAGTTAACAACAATTGTTGATTTTATTTTGCTGGATAGTTTTCAGCTAAATAATCAGCTAAAACATCACTCATAAGATCTCTAAGAGCTATAACCTTGTTGAACATTGTATATCCATCACCACCAGCGGCCATAAAGTCGTTAGTTGCTACATGATAAACAGTTGAATCTTTCTTAACCATTTCACCATTAGGTAAGTATGCTGCGAAAATTCTGTTACCAGGTTCAGCGAAGATATTATAAAGTACTTGTAAATCAGTTTGTGCAAATGAACCAGCTGCTGCAGGTAAGCTACCATAACCATGTTCAAGAGCTTCATAAACTTGTTCACCTGTAACTTCTACAACTGTAACAACGTTGTTGAATGGAAGAACTGTAATAATTTCACCCATTGTAACTTCACCAGCGTCGATGCTAGCTCTAATTCCACCACCATTAGTAATTGTGAAATCAGCACCAGATGATTGTGTCATTGCATTACAAATGATTGAAGATAAATTAGTTGTTTTGACTCTTACATGAGATCTTTCACCATCTAACTTCTTAGGAACATTAGCAACAACTTCACTATACATTGCATCTAAATCTGCTTTCTTAGCGTCGATGTATGCTTTAACTTGTGGATCTTCAGGAACTGAGGTAATTCCATACATGCTTGCTAATTCACTGCTAGCAGGATCTACAACATCACTTGCTTTAATTAAGAATGCATTTTGAGATACAACTTCATTGTTTTTAACAAGTAAATCTACAACACCTAAGTTTTCTAAGTATTCACCAGTTTGAACAATTAATGTACCATTTACATATTCACCATTTGGAAGAGCGTCATGGCTATGTCCATCTATCCAAAGATCAATTCCATCAATATTTTGACAAACTAATTCACTAGTATAACCACTAGGACTATTTTCATCGATTCCAAAATGACCTAATACAACAACATAGTCAGCATATTGATGTGCCATGTCGATAGCATATTGAGCATTTTGAACTACTAGAGGACTATCGAAAGTTAAACCTTCAACGTTCTTTGGATTTGTTGTAACTGTAGTATCTGGTGTAGTTAAACCAATAACTGCAACTTTGAAACCATTAAAGTTATAAATTTGATAAGGTTGGAATAATAAATTTCCATCACTATCTAATACATTAGCTGATAAAACTTTTACGTCAGAGAATTCTTTTGCAATTTCTGATGCTTGTAAAATTCTTTCTAAACCATAATCAAACTCATGGTTACCTAAAGCAATTGCATCATATCCTAACATATCTAATAAGACCGCTGCAGTTTCACCTTCATATAGGTTTACAAGATTACTACCAGAAATAGCATCACCAGCATCTAATAATAAGATGTTATCAGTAATACTTCTTGCAACTTGTAACATAGTAGATAATCTTGAATAACCAATATTACTATCAGTTGCTTCTAATCTTCCATGTACGTCATTTGTATGTACGATGAATAAATCAAATACATCATGACCGGTAGCTTTTACAATTTCTTTTACACCGTAAGGATAAACCATTTCAGGTTCTTTTTCTTTAACAACTGTAACTTTTTCTTTCTTAGCTTCTTCTTTTTTAGCTTCTTCTTTTACTTCCGCTTTTTTAGGAGTTTCAACTTTTTCTTCAACAACCTTCTCTTCTTTAGGTTCTTCAGTTGGAACAGTAATAACTTCTGCAGGAGCTTTTTCTTCTGGTGCAGGAGCTACAGGTTTTTCAACTGCTGCTGTTGGTAATTCTTCAACAGGTTGTGGTGTTGACTTACATCCTATAACGGAAACGATGAGCAATGTTACTAACAATGCTGACATTAATTTACTTGAAAAACGTTTCACGGTTTTCCTCCTAATATAAATCTCAATGGTTTTTGTATAATAAATACTTCTTCTATTGAAGTATATCATATGAGTTCAATTTTAGGTACAAAAAAAATGATTTTATTTCGATTATTAACAAAATATCAATCTAAAGTAAATAATTTTTGTCCTCAAATTCTCCATAGCTCTCATTATTGATAATAAACATTACCACTTAATATACACTATACCTTTCTTTGTGTTTTATATCAATAATTATTTTATAACAAAAGTCTTTATATAAAAAAATAAACCAGAGAATATAACTCTGGCTTACTTAAAACGCTAGTTTTACATTAAATCTTTTGCTTTTCGAGCTGTGTTTCCTGTTTTCTCACAGTATGCTACGTGACGTAATCTACCATTTTCAAAAACACTCTTCATTTTGATTTGACCACCCCAGCGACTTGTTAAAACTTGTGCACCTGAACGACGTGCGTTCTTTGAAACATTACCTGCCATATTGCTATTCCTCCGTATTAAATTCGAAATATGGTTTAAAATATCATTAAATTATACAAAAGTCAAATACTTAAACATTTTATAATTATGTTTATTAATTTTTTTTTATAATTTTCCTTATATTATAGACTTATGTGACTTTGTAACTTGTTTTTTGCTAATTCTTTAGATATATTATGATTATGAAAAAAATATTGAAGATTATCAGATCAATTTACCTCATTCCAGTTTATCTATACAAAGGTATATTATCACCTTATATAGGTGGCTCCTGTATATATTCGCCTACCTGTTCAACTTATTTTTCTCAAGCTGTCGCAAAGCATGGAATCTTAAAAGGAACAGTTCTAGGAGTGGTTAGAATAGCTAGATGTAGCAGATTTTACCTTGGAGGTCATGATCCAGTACCTGAAGAATTTTCTTTAGAAGTTATTAAGAAAAATAATACAATCTTTAAAAGAAGAAAAAGTTAAAGATAAATAAAAAAGGAGAGAACCTCTCCTTTTTTTTAATTTATATTAATAGGTACCAAACTGATAAATTGTAACATGATTAAATTTATCATTCTTTTTAAGAACTATTGATGGAAAATTCTCATTATTAGGGGAATCTGGGTAAAATTGTGTTTCAAAACATATCCCACTATTTTTTAAGCCTTTACTTCCATCCTTATTTATTTCTTTTTCTTTTATGAAATTTCCACTATACAACTGTAAAGAGGGAAGAGTTGTTGAAATATCCATATTAATTCTAGTTCTATCACATTTAAAAACACCTACTTTGGAAAGCTGTCCAGTGTAATTACTGAAACATAGGGCATGGTCATACCCAGCTGGGGTTTGACTTATTCTCTCTCCAATAGAATGATACTCTCTAAAATCAAAAGGTGTATCTTCAACTGTTAAAATATTTCCAGTTGGAATTGCTTGATCATCGACTTCAACATACTTATCACAATCCAACATCAACTGATGATCTAATATTGTTGTTTGACAATCTCCACTTAAGTTAAAATAACTATGATTTGTCATATTCAATATTGTATCTTTATCTGCAAGTCCTTTGTACCTTATGATCAATTGACCATCATTAGTTAACATATATATACATTTCACTGTAACATTAGCTGGGAATCCACCTTCTCCATCATAAGAGGTCACATACAATGTTAGAGCTGGGTTGTTGTTAATTATAGTTTCTTCACAAGACCAATTTTTATATGCCATTGAAGTTGAACCACTATGAAGACAATTCTCCCCTTCATTCTTTTCAACATTGTATTCGACACCGTTTAATGTAAATTTTGCATCTTTTATCCTATTTGCAACTCTTCCAACACTCATCCCATAAAATGTTTCAGAATCTAAATAGTCTTCAAAGTTACGATAGCCTAATACAACATCCGTTATTTTCCCATTTTTATCAGGAACCTTAATTGAATAAATAGTAGCTCCAAATGTTAAAACTTCTAGTGAATATTTACCATTTGTAATTTGATATTTATAAACGTTCTCTCCATTTTTTGTTTTTCCAAATAATTCTCTCATAATTTTTCCCCAAAAAAAGAGTCTTTGAAAACACAAAGACCCTTAAATTATTTATATTATTTACTACTATCATCACTTTTCAAAACGGCTAAAAAAGCTTGTTGTGGTATTTCAACACTACCAACCATCTTCATTCTCTTCTTACCTTCTTTTTGTTTTTCAAGTAGTTTTCTCTTTCTTGAGATATCTCCACCATAACACTTTGCTGTAACATCTTTTCGATATGCTGTTATAGTTTCTCTAGAGACAATTTGTCCTCCAATTGCTGCTTGTATAGCAATTTTATATTGTTGCTTATGAATTTCACCTTTTAAGCGTTGGCAAACTATTTTACCTCTTTGAACAGCATTACCTCTGAAAACAAGTTGGGATAAAGCATCGACTTGGTCTCCATTAACCAATATGTCTAATCTAACTAAGTCTGTCCTTCTATACCCTATTACCTCGTAATCAAATGAAGCATAACCTCTAGAGATTGATTTTAATCTATCATAGAATTCAAATAATACTTCAGCTAATGGCATTTCATACTGTAACTCGACCCTTTTAGAGTCTAAATAGTTCATATTTGTCTGAACACCTCTTTTTTCCATTGCTAAAGACATTATTGGACCAATATATTCACTTGGTGTAATTACTGTAGCTCTAATATATGGCTCTTCACTATAATCTACCAAAACTTGGTCAGGATATTCTAAGGGATTATCTATTTCAACAACTTCATTATCTTTCTTTAAATGAACTTTATATTCTACTGAAGGAGATGTAAAGACAATTGATAAATTGAATTCTCTTTCAATTCTCTCTTGAATTACTTCTAGATGTAACAATCCTAAAAAACCACACCTAAAACCAAAACCCAATGCAGCAGAAGAGTCTTTCTCATATACTAAAGATGCATCATTTAATTTTAATCTTTCTATAGCATCAAATAATTCTTCATAATCATTAGCATCTACTGGATAGATTGAAGAGAAAACTACAGGTTGAACATCTTTAAATCCAGCAAGAGGTTCTTTGGCTAAATTAGATAACTTTGTTACTGTATCGCCAACTCTTATATCACCAATTTTTTTAATCCCTGCTATAAAATATCCAACATCACCGGCGTGTAATACATCTGTTTTAATGTAAGCTAGTTGAAAAATACCAACTTCCTCAACTTCATAATCTACTCCACCATGCATAAATCTTATGGTATCACCTTTTTGTAGACAGCCATCAAATACTCTACAGTGTACAACAACTCCTCTATATGCATCATAGTGAGAGTCAAATATTACAGCTTTCAATGGATCATTATCATCACCAACAGGAGGGGGAATAAACTCAACGATTTGTTCAAATAGTTCATCAACTCCAAAACCTGTTTTAGCACTAACTTGAACTGTCATATCAGGATCTAAGCCTAAATCCTGATCTATCATCTCTAAACACATTGGAATATTAGCTGAAGGCAAATCTACTTTATTAATTACTGGGATAACTTCTAAATTATGTTCCATAGCTAAATATAGATTAGCTAAGGTTTGAGCCTCTACTCCTTGAGAAGCATCTACTAAAAGTAGAGCGCCTTCGCAAGAACTGATAGCTCTTGATACTTCATAACTAAAATCAACATGACCGGGAGTATCTACTAAGTTTAGTGTATAAGTTTTACCATCTTTAGCAGTATAAGGGATAGTAACAGCTTGACTTTTTATAGTAATGCCTCTTTCCCTCTCTATGTCCATATTGTCCAATACTTGCTCTTGGGCAGGGCCTCTTGTATTTCCTATCTTTGCTTTTTCAATAAATCTATCGGCCAAGGTAGATTTACCATGGTCGATATGCGCAATTATACAAAAGTTCCTTGTCAAAGAATAATCATGTGCCATATTAATCCTTTATTTTAAACTGAACTTATTCTCTATAGCTTCAAAACCTAATAACTCTCTGATTTCTGCATCATCTAAGGTTTCTTTAGCTACTAACTCTTCTGTTAATAAATCTAATTGGTCGCGATGAGTTTTTAAGATTTCTCTTGTTTCGTTTAAACATTTATTTAAAATTTTCAACATTTCTTCATCAATGATTTTAGCAGTTGATTCACTATAATTTTTATGTTGGGCTATCTCACGGCCTAAGAAAAGAGGCTCTTCCTCATCCCCTAAATTAATAAAGCCTAAACTACTCATACCAAACTCAGTAACCATTCTTTTTGCTAAGTTTGTAGCTTGTTGTATATCATTTGATGTTCCTGTTGTAGTTTCACCATATACTAGTTCCTCAGCTACGTAACCACCCATGGTAATCTTAATTCTGTCAACCAACTTACTCTTAGTTAAAGTATAAGTATCTTTTTCAGGTAAGCTAATTGTTAAACCTAAAGCTCTACCATGAGGAATAATAGTTACTTTATGAAGAGGATCAACATGATTTAAATAATAGTGAAGTAAAGTATGTCCAGCTTCATGATAAGCTGTAGCTTTTTTATCATCTTCACTCATAAATTTACTCTTCTTAGCTACTCCTAACATAACCTTATCACGAGCATCCTCAATGTTATCCATTGATACTGTTTCTTTATTTTGTCTAGCGGCAAAAAGAGCTGCTTCATTTATCATGTTAGCTAAATCAGCACCACTACTTCCTGGAGTTGCTCTAGCAATTCTCATCAAATCGACATCTGCTTCTAATTTTACTTTTTTGCAGTGAATTTTTAAAATAGCTTCTCTTTCTTTAATATCTGGAAGATCAACTACTACTTGTCTGTCAAATCTACCCGGTCTAAGTAATGCTTGGTCTAATACATCAGGTCTATTTGTTGCAGCCATTACTATAACATTAGAGACTGAATCAAATCCATCCATTTCTACTAAGATTTGGTTTAATGTTTGTTCTCTTTCATCATGTCCACCACCAAGTCCAGAGCCACGAGCTCTACCTACGGCATCTAATTCATCAATGAAAATAATACATGGAGCTGCTTTTCTAGCTTGTTCGAATAAATCACGAACACGAGAAGCTCCCATACCTACAAACATTTCAACAAAGTCAGAACCACTTGTATGTAAAAATGAAACACCAGCTTCACCAGCTACTGCTTTTGCAAGTAATGTTTTACCAGTTCCAGGAGGGCCTACTAATAAAGCTCCTTTAGGTATTTTTGCTCCAATTTTATGAAATCTTGTTGGATGCTTTAAGAAATCAACGACTTCCATTAACTCATTTTTAGCTTCTAGTTGTCCAGCTACATCTGCAAATGATGTTTTGTTTTCATCTGGTTTATATTCTTTTGCTAAATTTTTGCCAAGACCACCCATCATTTTTGTATTCATACCATTAGCTTGACGATATAAAATTACCATAAATCCAACAAAAATGATCCAAGGTACGATACTTAGGAATAGGGAAAGATAAGAAATCTGTTGTTCAGAGCCTGATACTATAACCCCATTTGAATTTAACTCATCTAATAAGTTTTCATCTATATAAGGTATTAAGGTTGTCATTTTAATATTATTTGAAGTTACAAAAGTTATCTTTTGATTTGCTTCAATATCAACTGTTACAACCTGTCCTGAATTAACATATTGCTTGAAAGTAGTATAAGGTACACTCTGACCACTAGAGTTTGCCATACTATCAAACATCAATATTCCAAAAGTTAATAATACAAAAATAAATATGCCAAAAGACAGTCTATTTTTAGGATTTTTAAAAGGGCTTTTCCCATCATTATTTGGAGATGAACCACCACCTCTTAATCCATTCCAGAAATCATTTTTATCTGGTTTTTTACCATCTTTATTATTTTCTTCGTAATAAATACCTGCTTTAGCTCGGTTTTGATTATTAAAATTCTTCACTATTTAATCCTTTTCAAACAATACTATATATTCTAACGGTTTTTCCTACAAGAGGAGTTTTAACTCTATTTGCTAATCTATCTCGACCACCAAGATGTTTTGCAAAAAGAGCAATTATACCATTTCGATCTTCTATAACTATAACTTTCTTTCTATTGGCTTCAATCATTTTCCAATTCGAAAGAAATTTTGTAATTTCTACGGTTCCACCATCTGTAACTAATGAATCTTGACTTCTCAAATTTCTAACAATTAAAGGGAAGGCTATATCCTCATCAGCTATTCTCAACAAAGTTGTATCGTCACTATCTTGAGAAGTGATAATTAATTTATTTTCAAAAACAGATATTGTTTGATCTTCTGGTTTTTCAATAACATAACTAAATTGGGAAACACTATTAAACTTATTAATAACAAAAGTATTATCTTTTATCAATAATTCAATATTACCAAATCTCTCAAAGCCTTCTTTTTTTTGCTTAATGACGGAATCTATATGTACAACCTTTTTAAAAGATGGAACTTCAATTTCTTTTATAAGCTTAGATAAAATATTATATCTTATTATGTCTTCTTGCAACAAATATTCTTTCCTATTAACAATATTTTCATTAATAAGAGAATTTACTCTATCTTGTGCTAAATTAACTAAACCTATAAATAAATTAGCATTCCTGTATACTATTTGTTTAGCATCAGGGAAAACTGATTCAACTTTAGGTGCAATTTCTTTTCTAATCCTATTTCTTAAATAATCTGTACTTTTATTAGTTGTATCTTCACTCCAATAAAAGCCTGCAACTTTTAATAAGAGTCTTAAGTCATCTTTTGAGTAAGATAAAAGAGGTCTAATAATCTTAATCGCATCTTGCTCTCTATATTCTTTTATACAAGTAAGAGATAAAAGGGATGAGCCATTAAAACTTCTCATTATCATGGTTTCCAATTGATCATCAATTGTGTGAGCTGTAGCTAGGGCATAATATCCATTTTCCTTACAAAAAGAAATCAACCTATCATAGCGTAAATACCTAGCAGCATCCTCTATACCGTTTGCTCTCTCTTTTGCTAATTCTTCAATTATACCTTCTTCCAAAATAAATTCTTTATATTCAATTGAGAGTTTTAAACAATTTTCTCTATTAATTTGACTTTCATTTCTTAATTCTGAAGAATCTCTTAATCCATGATTAACATATAAGGCTATTAAATTTTTTTTATCAAATAACTGAGAAAACATATAAAGTAAGGCTAAGGAATCACTACCACCTGAGAAAGCAATTGCAATTTTTTTATCCTTTAATTCTGAATATTTATTAAAATATTCAATAAATTGATCCATAAGGCCACCTTAAAAGTTATACTATAAGATTAAATATGACTAGAAAAAAACTATTCGTCAATCAAATTCTTAAATAAATGTAACTTTGTTACTAAAATTACAACTTTATTTTTTTATTATAGGTTTGCATAACTGTTTCAAGCTTTTCTCCATTTATCAAATCTTTTAAAGCTTCATTTGCTTTTAAAATTCCTTCTTGATACAATTCTTTATTTTCTTCAACCCCTAAAACATAGTCAACCACACAATCCTTTTTTTTAGGTCTACCTATTCCAACATATATTCTAATAAAATCTTTTTTTCCACCTAAATTTGATATTATACTTTTTAAGCCATTATGGCCGGCATTCCCTCCACCTCTCTTAACTCTTATATAAGAAGGAGGCAAATCCATTTGATCACAGATAACTATAATGTCTTTTGAATCAACATTTTTAAAATGGTGAAGGATATTACCACTATTGTTCATATATGTTAATGGCTTAATTAGGCAAATTTTATCACTCTGTGTCTTGATGGTTGCACTCTGGTATAAACGAAAACAGCGCTTCTTCATTTTTACATGAAAAAACGCTGCGCATAATTCTATGACTTGAAAACCACAATTATGTCGTGTTTCTTTATACTCAGCTCCAATATTACCTAGGCCAAGTACTAATTTCATAAAATTATTCCTCTTTTGAATCTACAAGTTCTGGTTCTGCATCTGCTTCTTCAGTTTCAACTTTTTCAACCTTTAGAGATTTAACAGTTGCAACTGTTTCATCAGAGTCAGTTAAAATAGTAACAACTTCACTAACAGGTAAATCTTTAACAGATAAATGGCCGTTTAACTCTAAAGAAGAAACATCTACTTTAATATCTGCAGGTAAATCTTTTGGTAAACATTCAACTTCAACTTCATGTAAAACAACATCTAAGATACCGCCCTTCTTACAGCCGATAGGATTACCTTCAACTACAACAGGTACAAATGCGCGTAGTTTTTCACCACGAACAACTTCATAGAAATCTACATGATGAATTACATCTCTCATAATATCTTCTTGGAAAGTTTTAACTAAAACTTCATGATCTTCACCATCAACTTTTAAAGTAATAAGTGTAGACTCTGAAATACTAGCAATAGCTAAAGAAAATTTGTGTGCATCAATTACAATGTGCATTGGTTTAGTTTTGCTACCATAGATAACAGCAGGGATTTTTCCAGCGCGCAATAAACGGCGGGAACCAGCACTTCCGAAATCAGAAGTACGTAGAGTTGCATTAAATACATGATTAGACATATTATTCTCCTAATACTCTCATTGGATCTAGTCCAATTACCATGGGATAAAAAAACACTTAAGTGTCCTTCGCTATACTAATGGTATAGCTTCTTTGGGTCAAGTAAAGAACCCATAAAAACAAAAAAACCTGCTAGAACTAGCAGGCTATAAGCTGGGAAGGAGGGACTCGAACCCCCGGTGCCGGCACCAAAAACCAGAGCCTTAACCACTTGGCGACTTCCCAACGACACGAGGTAAACTACATTATTTTTTTAAATTTGTCTAGCACTTTTTAAAAAAAAATTTAAAAATTTAAAAACTTTATTCGTTTTTAGTGAGTTCCTTCTCATATGCCTCTAAAATTGATTGTTGTAATTTATTCCTAAATTCACTATTTATAGGATGCACAATATCTTTATATTCGTTATTGGCAGTTAAACGAGCTGGCATTGCTATGAATAACCCGTTCTTACTTTCAATAACTTTAATATTATGAACTACAAACTCATCGTCAAAGGTTACAGTAGCATAAGCTTTTAGCTTACTTTCCCCAGTTACAGTACGAATTCTAACCTCTGTTATTTTCATCTCAATCTCCTCTTCTTAATGCTTTGCTATTATCATTATATTAGATATTTGGGAAAAAACAACTAAAAGTATTATTTTTATCCTTAAATATTTTCAAAAAGGAGGTTTTATTATAACAAAAATCGTTTTTGTTACACACTGAGTAACAAGTTGAGCCTGAACCACTCATAAGAGTAAAACAATTTTTATATGTTCTAAGTTTATTTAAAACATCACTTTTAATAACTTTTTCAAAATCATTATAAAATGTTTTTTTCCACCCATCTAGGCCTAAATAAAAGCTATTAATTAGAACATCTTTATCCATAAATGGCTTTCTATCTAACTTATCCATTTTTGAAAAAGCACCTTTAGTACTAACACCTTCTTTCGGTTTAACTAAAGTTATATTATAATCAAAATCTGCTTTTAAGGGTTGAACGATTTCGCCTCTCCCTTCGACATAGGCAAAATTAGTATCATACATAAAAAAAGGAACATCAGAACCAACATCAAGAGCAATTTGTAATAATTGATTATTATCAATTTTTACTTTTTCACTCATGTCATTAAGAAATTTTAAAACAGCAGCGGCATTACTAGAACCACCACCTAATCCAGCTTGTACAGGAATTTTTTTATCAATATCTACAAAAACCTTTAGTTTTACATTCGCCATCTCACACCAAAGCCTAATAGCTTTAGTTATAGTATCTTCTCCAACAATGTTATATTTTTCTAATCCTTTTATTTTAATAGATAATTCATCACTAATAGTTGCTTTGATTTTTAGAGTATCATAAAGATCAATTTTAGCAAAAATTGATTGAATTGAATGAAAATTATCAAATCTTTTTTCACCAATAGCTAAATGTAAATTTACTTTTGCATATGACTTTACTATTTTTTCCATTACAACACTCCAATATCTTTAAGTTGTTTTTCTGCCTTTTCTACCCAACCTTTGTTAGCTTGGGGAGAGGCAGGAGAAGGATGAAGAATTGAATAATAAGGGATTTTATCATTTTTTAATTTCGACTGTGCAAATTTTCCAACCCCAATTAATTTTTCACAATTTAACAAATCTATAGTATTAAAAAGGTATTGATCACAAATTTTATATAGAAGGTCTCTTGTATTTTTAGAGAGTTTATCTGGGGTAATATTCCTTGCACTCTTTATTGGAGATAGAAATAATAGTGGACAATAATTTGCAACATAAAGTTGCCCCTTCATATCTTTAGGATTTGGATAATATTTTTCTATTAATGACCAAAATCTTAATCCACTTATTTCACTTCTCTTTATATCTAAACCCTCCACTTTTCTGTTTGGATGTTCTTTTTTAGGAGAAGAAATTGGTTCATTAATTTTTAGATAATTTTTAACAGTGTTAACCTCTCCAAAGGGAATCCCTGTTTGAGCCATTCCAAAAGGTCCAGGGTTCATTCCTAAAAACAAATACTTTGTCGGAGAAACAGCATATTCTCTTATATATGCTTCAGCCATTTTAGAAGCATAATTTAGAGGATTATATATGTATATATCATCTTTTATCAAACTTCTAACCTTTTCAATTTCACTATTAAATTCTCTAGTTATTTGTATTAATTTTTTACTGACATCTTTCATAGTGTTAAATATATGATAAAATATTCTATTTAAAAAGCCTTGTAGCCTTTCCCCTCCTAATTATTTCATATTAAATACTAGCTTTAATTTTTTACTTGTTATAAAATAAAACTTATGGAAAATCAAATGAACTTGAAAGCAATAGTATTTGATAAAGATGGAACGCTTTTTGATTATTCTTCTGTTTGGCATGAAGTAATTAAAAATTCCATTGATAAAGCATTTAGCGAATCAAATACTAAAAATATAGAAAAAAAGAAAAAAGAATTAATAAGATTATTAGGCCTTGATGAAAATGGAAAAACTATCGCAACTGGAGCTGTTTTTTCTCATGGCAAATACAATATAACAAAAAAAGGTTTATATTATTGCATTACTAATTTGATGCTTCCCTCTACCCTAATAAAATATACAAAAAAAATAATTGAATATAATAACATATTAGTAGAACAAAAAATTAAAACTATGGATTTCTCAAAACAAAGAGAACTCTTAGCTAAATTAAAAAAACTTGGATATAAAATAGCAGTTGTTACTGTAGATAATCGTGTATCCGCAAATATATTTTTAAAAGGTATGGGGATAGAAAAATATGTCGATTTTATATCAACTAAAGATGACAAAATTGCCTCTAAACCAAAACCAGAATCATTTTTTCAATTTTGCGATATGTTCAACCTAGAACCCTCACAAGTTGCTATGGTTGGAGATACAGTTACAGATATGAAATACGCAATAAATAGTAATGCAGGATATAAAATTGGTTTACTTTGGGGAGCAAATGACCTTCGCAATTTAACAAAATATGCTGATGTTGTTTATCCAAATATTTATAATCTTCTTGAAGATCCTATTATAATGAAAAAATAACTTTTAATTTTTATATAAATTTTACAATATTATATTTTTATGTCTAAAATTTTTTATTGACAAACATATTATATATTGTCAAAATATTATAGTTATTTTAACAAAGGATGATATATGAAAAATTCATGGAACCGCTATTTAGATCCCTATAGAGGAAAAGTATTTAATGGTGATTGGCCAACTCTAACACAAATTTTTAAAATCACATTAATGAAATTTCCTGAAAGAAGATGTTTTACAAAATTCACCCCTGAACGATTCTCACTAACTTATAAAGAAGTTTATGACTATTTGATTAAAATAAGTTCTTACCTTAGAGAACATGGCCTAGAAAAAGGAGATAAAGTAGCTATCAACGGAAAGAACAGTATAGAATGGGCAATTGCCTACCTATCTGTTAACTTTGCTGGTGGAATTGTTGTCCCCTTAGACAACCAATTAACCCCGAAAAAGGTGAAACAACTATCTTCTTACAGTGATTGTAAATTCTTTTTGGCAGATAAAAATATTTTAGAAACTCAAGATAAGAATGATCCTTCATTTCTTTCAAGCTTTTCACTTTGTATGACTTTACAAGGTAAAAGTCAAAAATACGAAGCTATGATGAATTGCGAACCTAAGCAATTATTAGAGCCAATAGATGGTAATGAAAATGATGTTGCTGCGATTTTATTTACAAGTGGCACCACAGGCAATGAAAAAGGTGCTATCCTAACTCAAAAAAATATTGTCAGTGATGTTTACCAAGCTAAAGATGATCAGTTCTTACAATTAGATGAAACTGATGTTTTGTATGCCTTACTCCCTCTTCATCATAGTTATTGCTGTACTGCAGTATTATTGGTTTCAGTAACCTTTGGAAGTGAATGTGTATTCGGTCATGGTATCGTTCTCTCTAGAATGATTAATGATTTGACAAGAGGTAACGTTACAGTATTTATGGGAATACCTCTCCTCTATAATAAACTTCTATCTGGTATGATGAAAGAAGTCAAAAAGAAAGGTTTTGTAACAAACGCAGTTGTACATACTCTGATGGTCATAAATGGATTTTTCAAAAAACACTTTAATCTTAATCCATTTAGAAACTTCTTTAATAAAAAACTATTATCTAAAGTTGGATTTGCACATAATAGAATATTAATATGTGGAGCTGGCCCTCTCTCTCCAAAAGTATTTAATCAATATCAACAATTAGGTCTTGATTTTATACAAGGATATGGATTGACAGAAGCTAGCCCTATCTTAGCTTTAAACCCAACTTCTAAATTTAAAATTCACTCAGTTGGTAAAATTTTTCCTTTAGTTGATGCTAAAATTATTAGCCCTGACTCAAATGGTGTCGGTGAGCTAGTTGTAAAAGGCCCAAATATTTGCCAAGGATATTACAAAGATGAAGAAAATACTAAAAAACTTTTTGATGAAGATGGCTGGATGAAAACTGGAGATTTAGGATACCTAGATAAAGAAAATTATCTTTATCTAAAAGGAAGGGCAAAAAATATTATAGTTACCGAAGGTGGCAAAAATGTTTATCCTGAAGAAATAGAAGATTTATTCCAACTCCATCCTCAAGTTGATCAAATTCTTGTTAGAGGCTTCCAAGAAAAAAAAGATGTTCCAGCAGAATGTATTGAAGCTGTAATTTATCCAAGTGAAGAATATTTTAAAAATAAAGTTGAAAAAGTTGAAGAAGAATTACAAGAAGTTATAAATACGGTAAACAAAGAACTAAGTGGTTATAAAAAAATTGGAAAAGTTACAATTGTTGACAAACCAATGGACATGACAAGCACTAAAAAAATTAAAAGAAATACAGTTAACAAGTAATGTAGTAATTAGTTTTTATCTCGACTTTATAACGATGAAATGATATTCTATATAACATGAATACATTAATTAAAAACGCTTTAATCCTCGATATGACAGAAAGAAATAAATCATATCGAGGTGATATAAAAATCGAAAACGGGAAAATCAGTGATAACCCATCTTTCAAAGCAGATAGAGAAATTGATGCATCAAATATGATTTGTATGCCTTCCTTTATAAATGCTCATACTCACTCTTCTATGGGGCTCATGAGAAACTATAAGGATACAGCTCCAGATTTAATGTCTTGGCTTAATGAAATTTTCCCTATAGAAAACAAATTAGTTGAGGAAGACATTTATTGGGCTTCTCAAATTGCTATTGCAGAAATGATTAGTTCAGGTTGTACAGCTTTCAATGATATGTACTTTATGATGGACCAAACTTGTGAAGCTGTATATCAATCAAAAATGAGAGCTAACATTGGTAAAACATTATTTGGCAGTTTAGAAGATAATAAAGATAGATTTGAGCCTTTTAATAAAATTGCTGAAAAATATCTAACTAAATCAAATGGGTTAATTAAATTTAACGTAGCACCACATGCTATATATACAACCCCATTAGAAACTTATCTTTATGCTAGAGATTGGATTTTAGAAAAAGGTGGAGATTTACACACTCATATGAGCGAAACAAAAACAGAAGTTGAAAATTCGATTAAAGAATTTGGAGACACGCCTTTAATGTACTTAGAAAAAGCAAATGCTTTAAAAGACATAAAGGTTGTTTTAGCCCACGGAGTATATTTAACTGACGAAGAAATTAAACTTTGTAGCGAAAAAAATATGAGTGTTGTTCATAACCCAAGTAGCAATTGCAAATTAGCAAGCGGAATCGCTCCAATATCAAAATTCAGAAATGCAAATGTAAATGTTGCTATTGGTACAGATGGTGCTTCTTCAAACAATAATTTGAATATGATGGAAGAAATGCATTTAGCTGCTATGCTAAGTTGTGTTAGCACTTTAAATCCAATTGCCAATACTCCATATGATATTATTAAGATGGCAACAACCGGAGGGGCAAAAGCTTTATCTATTGAGGATAAAGTTGGAACTATTGAAGTGGGCAAAGAAGCAGATATTATTCTACTCGATATAAACAAACCTCATTTAACACCTTTAAATGATCCTTTCTCAGCAGTAGTATATAGTGCTCAATCTAGTGATATTGATACAGTATTTTGCAAAGGAGAGATGCTAATGCAAAACAGAAAATTATTAACTGTTGATGTTGATTTAGCTATGAAAAAAACAAACCAAAGATGGCTCTCTCTTTTAGAAAGAAATGGAGATAATTAAAAGATGATTAATGAAACATTTAAAACTTTGGAATTTAAAAATGATGAGTTATTATTAATTGATCAAAGATTACTTCCTTCAAAATTTGAAATTTTTGTAGCTAAAGATTATAAAGATATAGAATTTGCTATAAGAGATATGGTAGTAAGAGGAGCTCCTGCAATAGGAGCTACGGCAGCCTATGGAGTATATTTTGCCTTTAAAGAATTTAAGGATGATGAAACTCAATTCATTAAAGCTTGTGATTTTATAAATAGTGCTCGACCTACTGCAGTAAACTTAAAATGGGCAATTGATAGAATGCTAAAAAAATATAGTGAAAATAAGAGTGATATCAATTTATTAGAAATCTTAAAAAAAGAAGCTATATTAATCCAAGAAGAAGATATTATAACTAACAAACAAATTGGTGAAGCTGGTTTAGCTGTCATCCCTCAAAATGCTACTATTTTAACTCACTGTAATGCAGGTGCTCTAGCAACAGCGGGGTGGGGAACAGCTTTAGGTGTTATAAAATCAGCTTTTTATGCAAATAAAAATATATTTGTTTTTGCAGATGAAACTAGACCTCGCCAACAAGGAGCTAGATTAACAGCTTGGGAATTAACTCAAGCTAAAATTCCAAGCAAATTAATTGCAGATAGTACAGCAGCAACATTGATTAGAGATGGCAAAATAGATTTGGTTGTTTTAGGAGCAGATAGGATTGCTACAAATGGAGATGTTTGTAATAAGATTGGAACATTCTCTTTATCTGTTATATGTAAACAATATGGGGTTCCTTTCTACAGTGCTGCACCTCTCTCAACTATAGACTTTTCTATTAAAGATGGGTCAGAAATACCTATTGAAGAAAGGGATAAAAATGAAATTAGATTTGTAGGAGAAACACAAATAGCTCCTCTTGAAATGGATGTATATAATCCTGCTTTCGATGTAACACCACATCAAAATGTAACAGGAATTATTACTGAAAAAGGAATTATTTATCCTCCATTCAAAGAAAATATTGAAAAACTTAAACAGCAATATGTAAAGTAAAAATTATTATTTTTCAAGTAAACTCTTTTGTTAACAGCAAAAGAGTTTTTTTATCAAAAAATTATTATTTTTTCCTACAACTATAACAAAATGCATATTTTTGCATTTTTAACAAATTAAAATTAATTATTTTTGTCATTATATCAAATATTTGATGTAATTTATCCAATATTGTAAACTTAAAAGGATCAAAATTACAATATATGTAAATTTTTATTCCTAAAATCTACTTTACCACATGTCAAAAAGAAAATATAATATACAAAAAATTGAATATTTATTCGCTAATAATGCAAGGAGTGTTTCGTTATGCACAAAGAAACTCAAAGAATTTTGGATTATGTAGTACAAAAAGATCCAAATCAAAAGGAATTTCACCAAGCTGTTACAACTTTTTTAACAAGTGTAGATGGAGTTATCGCCGAAGAACCTGAGATTGTTTATCACAAAATTTTGGATAGACTAATAGAACCTGAAAGGGTGATTATGTTTAGAGTCCCATGGGTAGACGATAATGGAAAGCTACAAATTAACAGAGGGTTTAGAATCCAACAAAATAGTGCCTTAGGACCTTATAAAGGAGGTCTTAGATTCCATCCATCAGTAAACTTATCAATCTTAAAGTTTTTAGCTTTTGAGCAAGTCTTTAAAAATTCACTTACAGGACTTCCTATGGGAGGAGGAAAAGGTGGAGCTGATTTTGATCCAAAAGGTAAAAGTGATAATGAGGTGATGAGGTTCTGTCAAAGTTTTATGACGGAATTAGCAAAACACATAGGAGCTAATACCGACGTACCAGCAGGAGATATGGGTGTTGGTGGAAGAGAAATAGGATACATGTTCGGTCAATATAAGAGATTACAAAATGAAGTTACTGGAGTATTAACAGGAAAAGGTTTATCTTTTGGAGGATCTCTAATTAGACCAGAAGCAACTGGATATGGACTTATTTATTTAACACAAGCAGTACTAGAAGCTGAAGATGAAACCCTAGAAAATAAAGTTTGTCTAGTCTCAGGATCAGGAAATGTCGCTCAATTTACTATTGAAAAACTAATTCAACTTGGCGCAAAACCAATAACTATTAGTGATTCAAATGGTGTAATCATAGATAAAGATGGGATAGATGAAGAAAAACTAGAATGGATAAAAATTTTAAAGAATGTAAGAAGAGGAAGAATTAGAGAATATATTAAAAAATATCCTAAAGCAACTTATATTCCAAGAACAGGTAGTGAAGAGTATAATGAACTTTGGAATGTAAAAGCTGATTTAGCCTTCCCTTGTGCAATCCAAAATGAAATTAATTTAATTGATGCTCAACACATGGTAGAAAACGGAATCAAACTAGTTGGAGAAGGCGCTAATATGCCAACAAACTTAGATGCTTATAGATTATTCCAAGCTAAAGGTGTTTTATTTTTACCAGGAAAAGCAGCAAATGCTGGAGGAGTTGCAGTTTCAGGTTTAGAAATGAGCCAAAACAGTGAACGTATTTCTTGGACAAAAGAACAAGTTGATAAGAAACTTGAAACAATAATGAGAAATATTTATAAACAAATTAGTGAAGCTGCTGATACATATAGTACTCATAACAACTTTACCGATGGTGCAAATATTGCAAGTTTCTTAAAAGTCACTGATGCAATGTTAGCTCAAGGATATGTTTAAATTTTAATCATATTATAAATTATCAAACCCAAATTACAAAACCTTAATTTAATTAATATTAAATTAAGGTTTTTTACTTCTATCATTAGATAGAAAAACACAAATAATAAATACTTGTTATTAAATGAATTAAATTAATTGTGCATATTATTGAAACGTATGAGTTAAAAACTATTGACATAAGTTTCAATCATTATTAGTATTATATATACAATGAAGAAAAAATATGTGTTAACAATAATAATTATAATGATATGCTCAAGTTATATGTTTGCTGAAAAAACTACAAATGTTCAACTAAAAAGTGATATAGCAGAAACAGAAGCATCATTTAATTTGTATGAAGGAGAAAGTTCCAATGGTTATATCACAGGACTCTCTCCAATTTCTGAGCAAATAATTAGGACAATTTCTGCAGGTTCTCTACTTACAGATAATAATCCGAACACTTCTTCAATTAAATATTATTTATTTATTTCTTCCAATTTACAAAATGACAAAACCTTAGATATTCAAATTAGTAGCACGGGATTTAACAATGAAGAAATGACTGAAAATATTCCAATTATTATTGAAGTTATTTCTCCGGCAAATTTAACACAATCCACTTCAATTAAGACTTATACATTAACTGATAACCCAATTGAAGTAATTTCAGATTATCTAATTAGGTGCGGTTATTATTTAGAGCCATATACTACAACAAGCAACTATGCTATTCCGAATGCCGACTCATATAATAATTCTAGAGACACATCAACTTCTCTTAGCAACAAAGCCCTATATGTAATGGGACTTTCAATAGGTTGGAACGGTAATAGTAAATTACCTGCAGGTGATTATTCTGCTACAATCAAAATCTCTTACATATTAAATTAATAAAAATATCACTTATTATAATGTTTTTAAAAAAACCTATTGATTTAATTAGTAATTAGTGCTAATTAATAATTAATATCATTTAGAAATGAAAAAAGGTTTTACTTTGAAGTTATTTGTGGTATTATACAATTAATAGGAGATAAAATAATGAAAGAACAAGAATTTTATATCTGTAATCATTGTGGCAACATTATTGCCAAAGTACACGATGCAGGAGTACCTGTAGTTTGTTGTGGAGAAGAAATGCACAAACTTGAACCTAATACAGTAGATGCTGCTAATGAAAAGCACATCCCAGTTGTAACAGTTGAAGGTAACATTGTTACTGTACAAGTTGGTTCTGTTGCTCATCCAATGACTGAAAAACACTTTATCCAATGGATTTACATCCAAACTGAACATGGTGGACAAAGAAAGAATTTAACTCCTTCTGATGAACCAAAAGCACAATTTGCTTTAGCAGATGGCGACAAACTTGTTGCAACTTTTGCTTATTGTAATCTACATGGATTATGGGAAACAAGAGCTTAATAATTAAATAATTTTGTCAAACATGTTGTTACACAATCAAAGATTTGAAAGTGTAACAACTTTTTTTTTAAATTTATCTAATCTTCTTCAAAAGCTAATTCAACGGTAAATTCTTTTGGTGGGAATAATAAAGAAAAGAGTACAAATAAAACTAAACTTAATAATAAGGCTGGAATAATATTATTCACCTTCTCAATACTTTTAATTATTCCTTGATCTAATAAGAAATAAAATACACTTCCACCTAAAATTGAAGCTATGCTTCCAGCACTTGAACTCTTCTTCCAAAAATGTCCAAATACATAAGGACAGAATGTTCCCGCTGCTCTTAAAGTAAAACTAAAGGCAAGTAATGAAATTATATTATCTGCCCATCTAGCTACAAAATATGCAAAAATACCTATAACAACCATCCCAATCTTAGTAACTAATAGCACTTGCTTAGAAGAAGCATCTTTCTTCAAGAAAACTTTGTAAATATCATTACTAAACATTGAGCCTGCACCCAAAAGATCTGAATCGGCTGAAGACATTGTAGCACTTATTATTCCTGCAAATAATAATCCACAAATAATTGCAGGCATTGCTACATTTGCTAATGCCGGTAAAGCATATCTACTATTATTTTCTAGGGCATCAACAACAGAAGGATCAAGTAAGTTTTGATTTTTCATTGCGAGCATTGCTAAACCTAGAACGACAGGAACAAAGGCAAATATAAAATTAATTATGGCAGCAAAGATTGAACCTTGTACAGCAGATTTACCATCTCTAGCTGCGTAATATCTACTTACAGCCTCTTGTCCAACAGAAAATGAAGCTAAATACATAATAACGTAACCAATTATATGACCAAATCCACCAATACCTTTTGTAAAACTTAAAGACTCAGCAGGCACATTTGCTTTTATCGTTGACCAACCTCCAGCTAGTTTAAAGGCAAATGGTATTGCTAAGAACATTCCAATAACAATTAAAAATACTTGAATAAAATCAGTTAAGGTTACTGACCACAAGCCGCCCATTACTGCGTAAATTGTAATTATAATTGCTACAATAGTTATCGCTGTACCATAATTTATTCCAAGCATAATTTCCAAAATTGAAGCACTAGCTTTAAATTGAGCAGCAGTTAATCCTACTAAAGCCAGAATCATAACGATGGCACTAAAACCTCCTGAGAATTTATCATATCTTCTTCTAAAATATTCAGGGACAGTTTTGACTTCAACTTGTCTAAATTTAGGTGCTAAAGGAATCAAAATAATAAAGGCTATCCCCATAGCAATAATGTACCAAGATGCAGATAGCCCCCAACCACCATAACTATTAGCAACAACACCTAATGAACTTCCACCTCCAATTTCAGTAGCAGCTAAAGTTCCAGCCATCAAGAGAGGACCTAGCCTCCTTCCTGCAACCATAAAATCAGTATTAGATTTTACTTTAGTACTTGAATAATAGCCGATTGCTAACATTCCAATCATGTAAACAATCACAATTACAGTTACAATTACATTCATAAAAACTCTCCTCAATAGTTTTTTTTTGAGTAATATTATAACATAATTATTGATTAGATAAAAAAATTTTGACTACCTAATTTTTATCAGACAATTATAAAAATTATTAAACTAATATAGTTAAAAACTATTACAAATTTAGAATATTATTAATGTAAAATTGCATTTAAAATTTGATTTTCAAAAAATCCTATTTTTTCATCACTTAGAGGTTTTTCAGCTTTTAGAGAAATATTTAATTTAGGTTTCTTGGGATTACCTAAACATACAACTCTATCTCCCATTACTAAGGCATCTCTTAAATCATGGGTAACAAATAATGTAGTTCTAGGATCACTTGTCCACATTTCTTTAAACAAGTCTAATACATCATATTTACTTTTTATATCCAAACCTTGCATTGGTTCATCCATTAAAATTAAATTTGAAGGATAAGCAAAGGCTCTTGCGATTGCGGCTCTTTGTTTCATTCCACCTGAAAGTTCACTAGGATATTTTTTTCTATGCTCTGCTAAACCAACCCTCTCCAAATAAAACATAACTTTATCTTTTCTTTCATTTTTATCTTTAATAGAATTTTTAAGGATTATATCAATATTACTAAAGGTTGTTTGACTTTTTAAAAGCCTAGGCTCTTGAAATAAATAACTTACAGCTCCCAATTCTGCATCACATTTTACAATTACTCCAGTAGATGGTTTTTCTAAATTTGCAATTAGCTTTAAAAGAGTTGTTTTCCCACAGCCTGAGGAACCGACAATAGTGCAGATAGAATTTTCTTCAATATCCAAATTAAAGTTATCAAAAATTAAAGTGTCATTATAACTAAAAGATAAATTAATTATTTTCATTCTGCCTTTTTCTCCTTAATTCTTCTAACCACAAAAATAATAGTAGATTCGATTAAGTGAAAAATTAAATCACCAATGGCAGATAATAAAATGGCTATTAATGTCCAAGCTAATACCTCAGCAGTTTCTAATTGGATTTGTGCAAACTGCATTTTTGAACCAACTCCATATTTTGGTATAGTTAAAACTTCAGCTGCAACAACAACTTTCCAAACCATTGATAAAGTTTGTTTTGCACCAAGAGAAAAAGACTTAGCCAATGTGGGAATAATATAATGTCTTATTTTTTGAACAGTTGTAAAACCATAGAGATAACACATTTGATTCATTTCTTCTTCTAAATGTTCTACCGCCCCTTCCATCATCATATACATAATTGGAAAACCCATTAAAAATGCTGAAAAAATAGGGACAGTTCCTGTCTGAAACCAGATAAATGCTAATAATATTACACTCATAACCGGAGTCGTTTTTAGAACAGTAAGAACAGGTGTTAAAAACCAACTTAGCACTTTATACCTTCCGGCTAAAGTTCCAAGTATTGTTGCTAAAACAACTATTATAATAAAGCTTTCTATGGCTCGATAAACTGTTGAAAGTATATTAAAAAGAAAATCTTTACTAGAAAATAATTCAAAAAGCCTTGCTAAGACAACATTCACTCCGGGTAGTAAAATTTGAGAGTCCAATGATAGAGCTGCTATTTGCCAAATTATTAAAAATATTAATACTGAGGCAATAATAACGATTATCTTAGTTAAGGCTTTTTTACTTTTATTCATTTTCTATAAATAGAATCCTTCATCAGGTAGCTTTCCACCAACTGATTTTGGATCAAAATTAAATAGTAGTGTATAATAATTTTCAACTTCTGCTTTAACTTCATCTATACTCTTATAAGTAAGATTACAGTTAGGAATAGCAGGAGCTGCCATTGTAGCTGGCATGATGTTTATAGCTTCAATAGTTTCAGCAGCTTCTTCTGGATTTGCTAAAACAAAATCAACGCTTTCTTCATAAGCTTTTAAAATTGCTGAGACAGCCTTTGGGTTTTCTTTGTAAAAATCATTTTGAACAACTAATACTGTCATTGGATAATTACTAAATCCAGTTGTGCTTTCATAAAGCTTTTGTACATCTAATACTACTTTCATATCAGAATTTTTAGCTAAAACCATAGTTGCAAAAGGTTCTGGTAATAAAGCAGTTTCAGCTTTATTAGCAATCAACAATTGAGATAATTGAGCAGATGAAACAACACTGTAATCTAAATCAAAGTCATCAATTTTTAATCCGTTTTCACCAATTAACATATTAGCCATTTGACTTGGAGTTGCAGAAGGTCCACCTGGAATTTGAATCTTTGAATTCATCCAATTATTTTGATTTGTTGAAAGTACATTTAACATACCATTGCCAATAACAGCTACTAGTTTAATATCTACACCTTTATTGTATAGAATTGCAGCAAGATTAGTTGGTAAAGCAGCTACATCTACTTCCCCATTAGTTAATTTAGCCACAACTTCATTAGGTGAAGAATATACACTAGTATTAACTAAGACATTCGAACCAATTTTACCATTATCACGTGCAATTTTTGCACTTGAAAATCCTGTTGGACCAGCCATTACAGCAAGTTCAACATTGACTTTATTTGCTTGATCTGCTTTCTCAAATTCAGCTTGTGCAAAAAGTGAAGTAGATACAACAAAAAAGATTAAACTTAAAGTAATTATTGTTTTTTTCATAATATAACATCCTTTAAGAAACTATGGCTTAGTGTCGTAATTTCTTTATTTTACCATAATTCTGAAGAAGCGTTTTTTACCAGCTCTGAGAATTAACTCACCTTCTTCATCCAACATCTCATCAGTAACCACAAAATTTAAATCAGTTATCTTTTGATTGTTTATTGAAGCTCCACCACCTTGAACAAGACGACGTGCTTCGCTATTTGAAGAAGCTAAAGATGTCATAGCATATAAAGGAACAACTTGAATTCCTTCTTCTAATTTAGATTTTTCAATTTCTAAACTAGGCATACCTTCTCTTTGGGAAACTGTTGCTACAGCAGAAGAACTAAACATTGCCCTTGCAGCAGTTTTTGCTTTATTAGCTTCTTCTTCACCATGAACAATTTTAGTTTGCTCATAAGCTAATCTTTCTTTTGCTTCATTTATATTAACATTAGGATTATCATATCCTTTGATTTCTTCTAAAGGTAGGAAAGTAAACAATTTCATAAATTTAATTACATCAGCATCATTTACATTTCTCCAATATTGATAGAAGTCATAAGGGGAATACATTTCAGGATCAAGGAATACTGCTCCTTTTTCACTTTTACCCATTTTCTTTCCATCAGCTCTAGTGATTAAATTAAATGTTAAACCATAACATTCAGCACCTTCAATCTTTCTAATTAAATCAATTCCGCTTACAATATTTCCCCATTGATCATCACCACCAATTTGTAAACGACAATTTTCTCTTTGATATAGTGTTAAGAAATCATATGATTGTAATAATTGATAGTTAAATTCAATAAAGGAAAGACCTCTTTCAAGACGTTGTTTATATGATTCAAAAGTTAACATTCTATTAACAGAAAAGTGTCTACCAATTTCTCTTAAGAAATCAATGTAATTTAAATTTGTTAACCAATCTGCATTATTTAACATGACAGCTTGGCCTTTATCACTGTCTTTTTGTTCAGAAAAGTCAACAACAGTTCCTAGTTGTTTTTTAATACTTTCACAGTTTTTTGCAATTTGCTCTGGAGTTAACATTTTTCTCATTTCTGTTTTACCAGAAGGATCTCCAATCATACCTGTTCCTCCACCAACTAAAGCAATTGGTAGATGGCCAGCATTTTGTAGATGATGCATTGCAAAAAATGGAACCATATGACCTACATGGACACTTTTGCCGGTGGGATCTACACCGACATAAAATTTTACTTTTTCTTTATCCATTAAATCACTTAAAGCTTCAATATCAGTACAAGCTTTAATAAATCCTCTATCCTGTAATGTTTGTAAAGCGCTATTCATTTTTAGTTCCTTTTGTAATTCTTTGTTGCTTCTTTAATTGTCTTAACTAAATCTTTCTTTGCAACTCTAATTTGTTTCATAGAGTCCCTAAATCTTAATGTTACAGTATCATCTTCTTTAGTATCATAGTCGAGGGTAACACAATATGGAGTACCAATTTCATCCATTCTACGATATCTCCTTCCAATTGCACCACTTTGGTCATAGAAAGTTGTAAAGTCATCTCTCAATTCCTTTTCAAGCTCTTTAGCCATGTCAGCAATTCCATCTTTTTTAACAAGAGGAAGAATTGCAACTTGAACTGGAGCAATTGAAGGGTGGAAGTGAAGAACAGTTCTCTTATCCCCATCAACTTCTTCTTCATCATAAGCATCACAAAGAGCCATTAGAACATTCCTTGTTAATCCAGCACTTGTTTCAACTACATATGGAATATATCTTTCATTTGTTACAGGATCTAAATAATCTTGAGTTTTACCACAGAATTTAGAATGTTGAGTTAAATCATAATCAGTTCTGCTATGAACTCCTTCTAATTCTTGCCAACCCATTGGGAATAAGAATTGAATATCATAAGCATCTTTAGCATAGAAAGCTAATTCATCACTACCATGTCTATGCCATTGTAGATGTTCTTTTTTAATTCCCATCTTATCGTAGAAAGCCATTCTTTGTTCCATCCAATATTTAAACCATTTTTCATCTTCGCCAGGTTTGACAAAAAATTGCATTTCCATTTGTTCAAATTCACAAGAACGGAAAATAAAGTTTTTTGTTGTAATTTCATTCCTAAATGATTTACCAATCTGAGCTATACCAAAAGGAATTTTTACTCTTGAAGAAGCAACTACATTCTTGAAGTTTACATATATACCTTGAGCTGTTTCTGGTCTTAAATATACAGTTGAAGAAGCATCTCTATTAGCACCAATATGAGTTTCAAACATTAAATTAAAGTTTCTTGGTTCTGTAAAACTATCTTTATTTCCACAAACTGGACATGGAGCATTTAAATCAATTTGATCTGCTCTAAAACGACTCTTACATTTTTTACAGTCAACCATAGGATCACTGAAGTTAGAAACGTGTCCACTAGCTTCCCAAACTTTTGAAGCCATAAGGATTGATGCATCAATTCCTACAATATTATCGTGTAATTGAGTCATTTCTTTCCACCAGAAATCTCTAATGTTATTTTTTAATTGAACGCCTAATGGACCGTAATCATATGCACCATTCAAACCACCATAGATTTCACTAGATTGGAATATAAATCCACGTCTTCTACATAATGATACAATCTTATCCATTGTTAATTCTGCCATTTTATAATTCTCCCTTAAGCATTTCTATTGCTCTATCAATTCTTTTATAACATTCTTCTTTACCTAATAAACTGACTGTATCATTCATTGGTAAACTTACATTACTAGAAGTTAAAGCAACTCTGAGAGGGGTAAATACCGCATTAACTTTAACTTCCATTTGTGTTGCCACTTCACATATCTCGCTTTCAATCTCTTCAAATGGTTTATTACTTTCTAAACCTGCTTTTAAAATATCATAAGCTTTAATCAAAGCTGTAGTAGAAGAAGCTAAATCCATTTTTTTAGCAACAAACATTTCTTTATCAGCAACTTCTGGATTAGTAAACAAGAATTTTGATAACCCAACAACATCAGACAAAACCTTTAACCTAGGTTTAACGCAAGGAATTAATTTATTCAAAATCTCATCTTGCTCTTTAGTTATTTCTTCACTTACAAAACCTGCTTTAATAAGATAAGGTAATACTTTTTCTTTTAGCTGTTCGTCACTTAATTTTCTAATATATTGACCATTAAACCAATCAAGTTTTTTATAATCAAAAACTCCTGGTGCTTTATGAATTTTTGTAATATCAAAAATCTTTTCTAATTCTTCTTTACTAAAAAATTCACTCTTATCATCAAAAGACCAACCAACAAGAGTTACATAATTCATTAGAGCTTCAGGTAGATAACCTTTTTCTCTAAAGTCTCTAACACTTGTTGAACCATGACGTTTTGAAAGCTTTTGACCGTCTTTCCCCATTACCATAGGTAAGTGACAATATACTGGGGGTTCCCAACCAAATGCCTTATACAATATAACATGCAAAGGACCTGATGGAATCCATTCTTGAGCTCTCATTATGTGAGTTATTCCCATCAAATGATCGTCAACAACATTTGCTAAATGGTATGTAGGATAACCATCACTTTTTAGTAAAATAGGATCTGGAGAAACATCTTTATTTTTTCTAGTAATATCGCCCATCAAAATATCATGAAAAGTTGTTTTACCAGTAAGAGGAACTCTTAACCTAATAACCGGCTTAATGCCTTGTCTCTCATACTCATTTCGCTCTTCTTGAGTTAAGTTACTACAATGTCTATCATAACCTTGAGTTGAGCTCTTACTCTTTTTTTGTTCATTTCTAACTTTTTCTAATCGCTCAGGAGTACAATAACAATAGTATGCCATATCTTTTTCAACTAGCATTTTTGCATATTTTTGATATAGTTCAAAACGTTCGCTTTGAATATATGGACCGTAAGGGCCCCCTACTATAGGACCTTCATCCCATTTAATTCCTAGCCAATTTAAAGTCTCATATAAATCCTCTAATGATTCTTTACTATACCTTTCTCTATCTGTATCCTCAACTCTAAGCACAAATTTACCGCCTTGAGCTTTGGCATAAAAATAATTAAATAATGCTGTTCTAACACCACCTATATGTTGTAAACCAGTTGGAGATGGTGCATAACGTACTCTAACACTCATATAATTAAGAGCTCCTTTAATATAAAAAACGTTTAACGTAAGAGTACAAGAATTTGACAATAATGGCAACAATTTAAACTACATTCTAGAAAAAGGAAAATATAAATATTTACCTTATTAATCTAGAATTAATTATATTATCACTTTTATATTTTATTTGTTATTAAATAGCTTTATTAATGAATCATTAATTCATATACTAAAAGAGCAAAAATGAATTAGGTGAAAATCCTAACAGACCAGCTACTGTTAAAGTCAGACCATTTATTATTGCATAACCTACTGGACATGAGGCTATTGCTTAAGCCTCCTACAAGGAGCTTCTTAATGAAAAAAAAATGCATTATTCTTTTACTACTTTTCTTAAGTTTATCTTCATTATTTAGTGAAGGTATTAAAGAAGAGAATATAAATTCTGAGACTTATGAGTTTATTGATTCATATAACAGAAGTGTTCAAGTAGTAAAAAATCCACAAAGAATAATCTCCCTTGGCCCTAATATTAGTGAAATTATTAGTGCCTTGGATTTTGACAAGCTTGTTGGAAGAACTGATTATTGTGACTATCCATCACAAGTATTAGAAATAACTAGTATCGGCTCTATTACAAACCCTAATATGGAAAAAATCATTGAACTTGAACCAGATCTAGTTATTGGCTCTGTGCACTGTCCAAAAGACTTATTAGAAAATCTAACAAAACTTGGAATACCTTCTGTTGCTATTTATGACGATAATTCTCTAGACGGATCTTTCAATATTATCATGAAAATTGGTAAATTAATGAACAAAGAAGATAAGGCCAACGAGATAGTTGAAGCTAATAAAAAACAAGTAGCTCAAGTAATAGATAAAACAAAAGACTTAAAGAAAAAAACAGTATATTATGCTGTCAGCTTTGGAGAGTGGGGAGATTTCACCTCCGGCGGAAATACTTTTATTGGAAAAATGATTGATTTAGTTGGTGGCATAAATATCGCTGAAGATATCCAAGGGTGGAATTATAGTAGTGAACAATTAATAGATAAAGATCCTGAAATAATTATAGTTTCAAAATATTATGATTCAAAAAATCAATTTATTACCACAAAACCTTATTCTTCTCTTACCGCTGTAAAAGAAAATAGAGTTTTTGAAATCGATAATAACCTTTTAGATAGACAAGGAATTAGGAATGCCCAAGGGCTAGTAGAACTTGCAAAAATTATACACGGAAATGAATTTAAAATTGAATAAAAACAAAACTATTATCTTTATTTTGATACTGCTTGGAATTTGCTTAGTAGGTTTTTCCATTTCTAAAGGAAGTGTAAAAATTCCTATAAAAGAAGTCTTAGCCATTATTTTTAATCAAGACAATGTCTCTAGAACACATAAATTTATTATAATTAATTTAAGGATTCCAAGAACTATAACAGCCATCATAGTTGGTATGAGTTTAGCTATTTCAGGTGCAATATTCCAAACTTTATTTAAGAATCCTTTAACTGAACCCTATCTTTTAGGTATTTCATCCGGAGCAGCTTTAGGTGTTGCTATAGCAAGCGTATTTAATCTCTTATCAATAATACCAGGAATTTGGGGCACCTTCGTTTTTGCCTTCATATTTGCCCTTCTAACAGCTTTTATCATTTTTGCTCTTGCTGGTAAAAACCGTTCTTCCCTTCTTATACTACTATTATCTGGCTTAGCTATTAATTTCTTTTTTTCAGCGTTAAATTCCCTACTTTTATATTTTAACAAAGACAAATTAGAAAATATTATTTATTGGCAAATGGGAAGTTTTAGTTTGAGCAGTTATGAAAAAATACTTGTGACATTACCAATTATGATAATCCTTATTATCATTTTACTTTTTAAAACAAAAGAGTTAGATGTTCTCCTTTTAAGTGATGATACAGCATTTTCAATTGGACTTGATGTACATAAACAGAGAATATCCCTTTTATTAATTACAACATTATTAACTAGTATTTGTGTAGGACTAGCTGGAATTATTGGTTTTATTGGCTTAATTATTCCACATGTAGTAAAACTTCTCTTTGGAGTAAAACATAAAGTTGTTCTACCTTTATCACTTTATTTAGGAGCAATATTTACCTTACTATGTGATATTATAGCAAGAACTCTTATTCCTAATACAGAAATTCCTATCGGAATTATTACTGCATTATTTGGAGCACCATTCTTCTTATACATATTAAGAAAATCAAAGGCAAACTTATTATGAATATATTAATTAATGAATTAGACTTTTCCTACATAAATAACGAAATTTTTTCATCGTTGAATCTTAATTTTTCTAAAAGAAAATTGCATGGAATTCTAGGACCAAATGGCTGTGGAAAAACAACGCTTTTAAAAACTATCCTAAAATTATTAAAAATAAAGGATTCCTCTATTTTTATTGATGAGATAGATATAAATAGTATTAATAGAAATAAATTTGCAAAACACATTGCTTATGTAGAGCAAAGTTCAACTCAATTGCCCCAAATTATTGTTCAAGATTATATTAATTTAGCTAGGTATATATATCCAGATTACAATCAAAAACAAAATAAGGTAGTAGAAGATATAATTAATTTATTAAAAATAGATAATTTGAGACTTAAATATTTGAACCAACTAAGTGGAGGAGAATTACAAAAGGTCATATTAGCTAGAGCCCTAGCTCAAGAAACAAAAATATTAATTTTAGATGAACCTACTGCTAATTTAGATCCTCTCCATCAACTTGAAATAATGAAAATACTAAAAAAATTAGTTAAGGAAAAAAACTTAACTATCATTACAACACTTCATGATATAAACTTAGCCCTCTCCTTTTGTGATGAAATTGTTTTATTAAACAAAGACAAAAAAATTCAAGGACCTACTGATAAAATTATTAATAAAGAAAATATTAAGAGATACTTTGAATTGGACAGTAGTTTTACAATAAATCCATTTACTAATAAAGCCTATGTAATACTTAATCACTAAAAGACTTAACTATAGAGTCATTACACAAATCTCTTTTTATCTCATCATTAAAATATTGACAGAGATGATTTACTCCTTCTATTGTTTTTATTTCAAGTGGGGTGTTTAATTTGTTTTTTAATAATTTTTCTACTTTTTTACTATCTATAGAAGGATCTTTTTCTCCTAATATACAAATTGTTTTTGAACTTATTTTAGGTAAAGCTAAATTGCCTTCTTCTCTCAATTTATTTAATTCAAGAAGCTGTGAAAAAACTAACTTTGACCAATAGTTAGAACCTAAAATCCTATCATCTCTCTCTGTTCTTTCACAGATCCCCCAAAATGATGGATCTTCATTCCAAGCAATAGATATTTCTTTTTTAAACAACTTCATAAACTTAATTTTATTTTTATTAAATCCTTTTATTACAAAAGCAGGTGCAATTAAGGCCAACCTTTCAATTTGAAATTCTTTAGCAATGATTGCTGCAAGAAGTCCTCCCATTGAATGTCCAGCTACATATACATTGTCATATTCCTTTTTTAGATATCCAGTGGTTGACCGTGCTACAGACAGCCAATCTTTACTTGAAGTTTTTAGAAAATCTTCTTGATTTATTCCATGCCCAGGAAGTCTCGGACAATAAACATCAAAACCAGCTTGATATAATTTTAATCCTAAATAAGACATCTCACCAGGATATCCTTGATATCCATGTAGTAAAAGCACTGCTATTGAACTTTTATGTTGATGACTCATTTTCCAAGGGGTTGCACATAAAAGAGGAGTTGACAATTCCATATTATAAAAAGGCTCTAGCAAATCATGAAGTGGATCGAGAAAAGTTAGCCTTTTATATCCATCACAGAGTTTCACTATTTCATTCATAAAAAACCACCATATATAAAATAAAACTATTTTAGAAAAAAAACTAAAATAGTTTTATTTATTTTTTTATATTACATTCCAATTGTTCTTTGATTTTGAGTAAAATTAGCTGCACCACAATTTTCAATAATAGCTAAGTGAAGATCAATATAATTAATTGCAGGAAGTCCTAAAACTGGCTCTACAGCTTCATTATATGCTCTAGCATTTCTATTAGCCTCATTGTCTTTAACACAGATCATTTTATAAAAATCTAAGCCATCAGTTTTTAAATATTTAGCTGTATTTTTAAAATCAGGAATTTCTTTCTGAATTGCTCTATTTATACTATCCCCATCGGTAATTAAGCCATTTGCCCCTCTAAAGTGGAAAAGATACCATAAATTAATACCAGGATTACTCCAACATAATTTAACTCTTTTTCTCTTAGCTATAGGAAGGAGGCTTTTAACAATTTCCACATCAACATCAAGATCATCAAAGGAAAAGACTAACCAAACTTCATTGAATTTTCCCTGAGTTCTTTTTTTAGAAGCTAAAGAAATTAACTTTTCTAAATCCTTTTCTCCTCCAGCCCAATCTACACTGAGATTAGAATATCTTGCATCCTTTCTAACTTGAGAGAAAAATAAAGCTTCTTTTTCATCTGCCCCAACTATTAACATAGTTCTACGAGGTGGTTGATTTTTTCTTTTTCTAGTTTTCATAGCTTATTTATCCTCCTTACCATCAACAAAGAAGAAATCACTAAGTAATGGTAGAGCACCAAAGGCACCATTCATATATTGTTCACTTGTTAAATCTCTGCTTCTTGAATATCTAAATTCTGCTAAAGAGAAATAAACAGTTTCACTTTTTTCATTTTTTTGAGCAAAATAAACACCATCTCTTCTTAAAAGCCCTGGAATTAATAGTGAAGGATTACAATCAACAGCAAGCAACTGAGATCCTGTAGCTGAATTACATTCTTCAAATATTTCAATTATATGTTTCAATACATATGGATGTAATAACATTCCAAAGTCATCAATAATTAAAGTTTTTGGTTGAATAAAACTCTCAAAGAAAGCTATTCCTATCAAGCATAAACGTCTAAGTGATAAACTTTCTAAAGAATAATATGTAGCATAAGATTGCATTACATTCGTATGAGAGAATACAAGCCGATTATTTATAACTTGAATATTCTTTATATCCGTTATATCAAGAGACCATAAAAAGTTAATCAACTGTTTGACCCAATCTGGATGATTAGTTATTTGCTCAATTATATATTGCTCACTTATTGAAGAAACACCCATAGGAAGAATGTGTAAGTTTTCTTTAAACCAAGTTAAAACAGGAGTGGTTGTTTCACTACCTTTTAAAGCAGCTTGAGATAGGAAGGCATGTTTCTCATCAATTTTCTTAACTAATCTCTTTTTTTCACCTCTATACATTTTACCAAAACGGTATTTATATGTAATTGGAGAGTCTTCATCAGCTAATGGATCTACTTGTTCAGTTCTTTCAAACATTAATTTTTTACTTCGATTAAAAACAAAATACAGAGATTCGTGTGTTATTTTTTTATTATTAGCTGAAAATGAATAAATTCCAATTACAGAAGGTTCTTCTTCAAGGTTATCTACATTTCCCTTCTCCAACAAAAATCTAAGAGTTATTGTACAAGGAGTATTTCTCTCTTTTGTATATGCAAAACTAGTTCCTGAAAGGATCTGCAATGGATTTTCCACATCTTGTGAAGAACAGAGAATACTTTTTAGCGATTCAAGTGCACGTACAAATGAACTTTTACCAGCTCCGTTAGGTCCAATGATAGCTGCACTTTTAATTAAGTTTAACTTATCATTTACTTGAACGGTCTTCGATTTTGGAAATCTATTATCCTTAATTGCCTCAAACGATATTGTTTGAGGATCCTTAACGGATTTAAAATTCGCAATGGTCATATCTAATAACATGCGACATTCCTCCCTTAGCTACTAACTATTTATAAATATATTTTTTCCATTCTCTCTATCAGATATGGATATTTCCCAATTTGTTCCAAATAAACTAAAGGCAATTTAAAATTACCATGATTATCTGTGGCAATTAAATCTGCAACTTTATTTTCAACAAACTCCGTAGCAGAACCATTAGCAATAGCTGAAGCATTTACCTGAATTAATACTCCCATATCAATTAATTTTTCAAGATATGGAGATCCAACTCTCAAATAAGGATATCTCTCTACATGCGCCAATATAATTTGAAGCCCACTATCGAGAACATCTTTAAACTTATCTATAAAATCAAGTGGAGCTAATGTTGTAGGCAACTCAATCAACTGATATGTAGATTGAATCGGAATACCAACAATCTGAGCCTGATTTTTATAGTAATACTCTGACCCCAATATGAGTTCAATATTATACCCTAAAGCAATATCTCTCACTTTATTGTATGTTTCCTTAATTTCAGAAATATTAGTTCTTACATAAGGATTATACAAATGTGGTGTACAAACAATTTTAGAAAACCCAGCTTTTGAATAGACGTCTAACATTTTATCAAGTTCATTCAATTTTAAAGCGCCATCATCAATATTTGGTAATATGTGGGTATGCACATCTATGTAACTCATAACGAAAGTATACCCTAATTAGTTAATAAAGTGAAGAAAAAAAGTCAATAACCACAAAAATAGGCTACTGTTATTAAATAATAGCCTATTTTTATAATAGAAATAGATTTTTTGTACTAAAAGAAGGAAAATATTACCATCATTTGCTATATTTAGCATCTAACTCGCTCCAAAAAGGAGGAATTTTTTTTCCAGAAATAATTAAATTGGGAAAACCATTTTTTGATTTATGATCAAAAATCCATTCAAAAACTAAATTTTCCTCTAAAACATCTAAGCCTCCTAAGATAAAAACTTGATCAAAGGCTTCACTACTTACCCATCGTTTAAATTGAGAGAAGGCATTTTCACTCTTAGTTGACTTATATCTTTTGTAAACAACGGGACTGTTTGGCAAGATAACTAAAGAAGAAGCAAAATCTATCACACCAATTTTTCCATCTATCTTATAAGAGGAAAAGACCTCTTTCCCATCACCATTTTCTACTACAATAATTTCTTTTTTTTCTGTTGCTTCCATATTGTTCCTAATCATTTATTTGTTCTTGAGCAATACTTGTATTATCTCTATATTCTTTCATTCTTGAAATTTGTTGAAATGAATCTGCGTCATCATATTGCTCATATACTTCAGTCATTCTTTCAATTGCTAAATCTCTTTCTCCAAGAGCTTCCAAAACTATTGCTGAATTATAACCTGCGGCATATAATTTAGATTCACTCCAAGCTTTGTCAAAATTATCATAAGCTATTTGTAACCTACTTTTTTTTGTTGCTTCAATTCCTGCGTCAAAATAAGGATTATTACTTTTATCAGTTTTTAATTTAACATTTGTTGAAATATACTGAGGAGAAATATCTTCAATTATTTCTTCTTCTCCTTCTAATAGAGCACTCTCATAGAGGGTTTCCATTGAAGGAAGAGAAATTAAATCATCATCATATTCAACATCATTTGTTACAGTCTTACTAAATGAATCTGAAGCTAAAATAGAGCCATCATTTAAATCTATTATTCTAAAGCTATATTTTATAGTAGCTTGTTGTACAATTTTAACTTTTCTCTCTGTTGATTCAATATATTCATCTTCTGATGAATCCGTATAATAATCTGGATTTCTTTCGATTTTATAATTCCCGATTATTGGATATTCTTTATAATCTATATAATCAATTTGACTAATCAATAAGGCTTGAGCTCCTAATTTCTGTAGATTTTCGACAGCTTTAACTCCATATTGAATATTATTTATATACTCATCAGTTATTGCCGGTTTGATTAATTTAAAATAAGAAGTTCTATATAAATCATCATATAAAGTATCAGTAAATGTCTCAGCAACATCATATACTATACTTCTATCATATCCTGAAAAAACGGTATCCTCAAAATCATCATATTCTACAGAAACCACAGAACTAGCAAATGGCGGATCAGTTGAAACTATCATAGAAGCAATTGCTAAATTTTGATATTTTGATAAATCATATTTTGCAGGTTGCAAATAAGAGACGGTAACTGTTGTTGCACATGCACTAAGTAAAATTAAAGAGACAAACAATAGAACAAAATAAGATATTGACTTCTTCAATCTAGCCATAACTAACTCCTAAAATGAATGAGGTATAAAAATAATACCAATATATAAGAAAAAAATTACAAAAAATAAAGGCTCTTCTAAACTATTTGTGGGTTAGATTCTATTAATTCTCTTGTTAAGTCCCTTTGTTAACTGATTTTATCTATTAGCTAAAGAGATTTTTATGTTACTACAAACCAAAAGTACAGAATTGAGTAAATTATTTATGTTTCTAAACCCGTAAGCTCTTCTAATACAGAGTTTTATTTTGTTATTTAAAGCCTCAGTTTTTGCATTGCTAATATTGTATGTTCTAGTTGCCATAATAGCATCATAGTGTCGTTTTATTTTTCTTCCAAGATCTATAAAACTTGGTATTCTGCATCTTCTAGCCCAAGATAACCATGAATCTAAATGTTCTTTAACTTCATCCATATCATCAAGCTTGAATATAAATCTAAGCTCTTCTTTTAGCCTATATGCTCTATATAATTGATTATCATTAAGCTTTATCATTTCCAATTTTTCTCTCTGATTTTTTGTTAAGTTTTCAGGGTTCTTGCGTAAGGCAAATTTAGAATTTTTTATAATCTTTGATTCATCTATTGGTTTCTCATCTCCTTTCTTAGGTCGTCCTCTACCTCTCTTCTTTGGTTTTCCTTCCTTCTGTTCAAGTATTGCTCTTGCTCTTTGGGAGGCAGCTTTTCTTACATCATCTAAAGCAACTTGTGCCCATCCAATTGCATGAAAAGGATCAATACAACGCTCTGCATTAGGAATATATTTATCTAGACAAGCCTTTATCCATCTAGCTCCATCACCACTAACAGTCTTAATAGAGGCTCTCTGTTCTGGACTTAAATATTCAAAGAATTTAGATAAAGTTTTTTGATTATGTCCTTCCTCTGCCCATATAACTGTACTATCATCGTTATTTACAACTGTTGTAATATAATTATGTCCTTTTTTATAGCTAGTTTCATCAATTCCAATATTAACTAAATTGTTAAACCTATCTTCATAATTAGGAGCAATATCCCATAATACTCTATTAATAATATCACCAACAGTATTCCAAGAAACACCCATAAACTCTGATAATGTTTTCTTGCTTAAATTAAAAGCTAACCAGGCTACTTGATTTTCAAAATCTTTAGTAAATCTAGAGTTATGCCTAGCCCAAGGAACTGCTGCAGTTATAACACCATGATCTGGACAAGTTACTCGATTAGTACTTGCTAAAACATATACAGCAATAGTTCCAACATCTAAAGATCTCCATTTTCGTAAAGTATTATTTTTGTCGTATCCTGGTAATTTTTTTCCACAGATTGGGCATCTGTTCTGCTCTCTTTTATATGATTCCACATGAATATAAAGCTCTTTAATATTTTTAGAATTATTAATTAAATTCCAATTTAAAACTTTTACATTATTGACACCAATTAATTGTTTTAATAAGCTCTTGATAGTCACTGGTTATACCTCTTTTGTTGGTTTGTGGTAAAACTACAATAGACGATAACTGGTGACTTTTTCAATTATATTTCTGAAATTTAAATTTATTTATTTCCAACTCCAATTTACTGATATAAATTAACTCCAATTTTTTAAATTTTACCCACATTTACTGATGAAGCCTCAAAATAAAAATTAATTTCTAAAAAATCTCATTTTACATTCATAAGTATATAATATAGTAAAACAAATTATGAAAATTTAAAATACTACTTGATTTGAATCTTATCTTGGATTCAAAAATAATAAAACAACCACTTACTAAAGTAGTTGTTAAAAACACAATAATATATATTGCTATATTAATTATCTAATTGTAAATCCTATTGTCGTAGAAAAAGTTGCAAGATTATTTTGTCCATATCTTCCATCTGATGAAGCAACTGACCAATTAGATCCATCATAAGCGCTTGTACCTTTAGAAGTTCCACCTAAGAAACGGAAATTAGCATATATTTCCATATTATTTTTTAAATTATATCCTGCTCTCAAAGAAGCATCTAAGATTGATCCTTCAAATTCAAAATCAGCCCCATTTATAATAGCAGAAGAAGCATAAAGTCCTGTTATATCAGCTGTTAAATTTATATCATATGGAGTTTCCCATCTAGCATAAAGATAAAGAGCTGGGACAGGACCAACATTTTGAGAAACAGCTACTTCATCTCCATTAACTTCCTTAAATACAATAGATGCGTTTCTAATTTGCAAAGCGCCTCCAATAGCTAAAGTTAAATCAGGCTCTTTTAAGATATCATATCCATAAGAAACTCTCCAAAATGGGAAACTATATTTTAATTCCATAGAAGTATCATCAAAAGTTGTATTATCGATTTTTACTTCATCTTCAAATGGCACTACTGTATTTATTTCAAATGGTTGGTAGAGAAAAGTTACTCTATGCCTTTTATTAATTACTGCTCCAACTTGAATCCTTTCAGTTGGGAAAAGAATATCTTGTCCACCTTGAGTTACATAATTAAACAAAGTCCCAGTATCCCCAATCTTAATTGTATGACTTAGAACATCTAAAAAACCTTGTTCATACTCTACAAAAAACTGAATTGGAGAATCCTCTTTATTAATTAAAGATGAATCATTTGCAAAAAGTGAAGAAACCACACTAGTGCTAACAATAACAAAAATAATTATAGCCTTTCTCATCTTTTACTCCTCTTTTAATCACAATCTTTCTAAAAAGATTATTTTTCTAATGAATAAATTATATTTTCCTAATTATTTAATTGTCAACATAAATTACTAAGTAATATCGATATAAGAGTTTAAATGATATTATTCATACTATTTTTGCTTTATAAAAATAAAATTTTATAACTAGCACCTAAAAGCACAAAATGTTAGGAATTATAACTTATGATATACTATCCTTGATATTGAAAAGAGGGAGTTAGAAAAATAAATGGATTGGATTAAAAGTTTACAAAATGCAATTGATTATATTGAAAACCATTTAACAGAGGAAATTGAGATTGAAGAAGTAGCAAAAATTGCAAACTCATCACCGTTCAATTTTCAAAGAGTGTTTTCAATATTATGTAACCTTACTTTAGGTGAGTATATAAGAAATAGACGTCTTTCTTTAGCTGGAAGTGAATTAGCTTCAACTGACCAAAAAGTAATAGATATTGCACTGAAATATGGCTATGAATCTCCGGAGAGTTTTACACGAGCTTTTGTCCGTTTCCACAAGATAACACCATCCCAAGTAAAAAAGAATGGGGGTGCTCTTAAAAGTTTTTCAAAACTTTCTGTCAAATTAATATTAGATGGAGGAAGCTATATGGATTATCGCATCGAAAAGCATGATGAATTTAAAATCATTTCAAAGAAAAAATATTTCCCTATTGTTGATATGGGAGAAACACAGAAGGAAATTCCGAAGTTTTGGGATAAGTGTAATAAAGATAACACTGTAAATACTTTACTAAACAAATATTTAGATAAAAATAGTATTTTTAAAGATGCAATTATTGGAATTTGTTTTGAAACTTCTGATAAAAAAAATGAATTTCCTTATGGAATTGGTGTAGGTTATAATGGAAATAAAGTAGAAAATAATTTTGAAATTGATACTATTCCAGCTCTTAATTGGGCAAAATTTAAATGTATTGGGCCAATGCCTACTGCATTACAAACTTTATTAAAAAATATATATTCAGAATTCTTTCCTTCAAGTGAATACAAACCAAGTGGTGGTTATTACTTAGAAGTGTACCCAGAAGGCGATATATCAGCTAACGAATATGAAAGTGAGATTTGGATATCAGTAGAAAAAAAAGATTAATATGAAAGATTAGGATACAAAATATAGAACAAAGCTATGTTTTGTATCCTTTAATATTAATAAAACAAATTTCTATTTCAAATTATTTTTTATTGCCATAATATCTTCATCACTTAAGCCAATTTTTTTCATATAATTAGCAGCTATTAAAGATAAATTTTCATCAGTAACTTCTACTTCACCAGCTATTGTTTTCAACATATTATAAGGAGTATCAGCGATATAATCATATTGCATAGTACCTTCTTCTACGCCATAATAATTAGCATAACTCAACATATAATCTGCTTTAATTTCTTCCAAGGTAGAATCCATAAGAGCTTCTAAAATAACTGAAGCAAATCCAGCTCTATCTTTACCTTCATTACAATGAATTAAATAAGGACCTTCATTTTCTCCTAAGAATTCAAAACCTTTAGCTAATTTTTTACCAAAATCTTCAGAAGAATAATCTACATCCATATCTAATAAAATAACATTACCTTCATTGTACATATCTTTATACCAAGTTATAGTATCAAAATTTTCTTTTAAGCTTTCTTCGTTATCAGCTAGATTAATAATAGTTTTGATTCCTGCTTCTTTAGCTAACTCTTCAGCATAAGGAGCTCTTGAATCACCTAAAGCTGGATTACAAGATCTATAAACAATCCCAGGTTCGATAGATCCTGCATTGATTGTTCTAAAGTTTGCAAAGACTTCGTCACTTGCATAATCACTTCTTTCTTCTGACTTAGTTAAATGTCTTGTTTTATATTCTAAAAGATAAGCTCCCTTTTCAGCCATTGATAAAGTTAATTGAGTTCCTTCCACCGCCCCTGTCTTTTTTAAACAGTTTCCATAATTAATAGCAAAATAAACATTATCATCTTTTATTCTAAGTAGAAAATTTCCAACATCTACATCACTATAGGTAGAAACAATCGGTGCACTATAAACATCCTCTCCAATTTTAATATTTACCATGTCACCATACTCATAGCCAGCTGCCATCAAAGAAGTAGCTGATAAATCTGTTTCCAAATTTCCATACTTATCTGCTGCTACAATTGAAGTTGTAACTTCACTGTAAACAACAGATGTTTTTTCCATAGTTTCCCCACCCATAGTTTTTGTAGTCGTACAACTAGGGAACAATAGTAAAAATGATACAAACACCAAAAGAATAGTTTTATTTATTTTTTTCATTTTTGACTCCTCTTAAAATATGATAATTAATTATCTATGTAATTTGTAGAGAATGCAATATACTTCAAAAAAAAATTTTTTATATCTTAAATCGAACCTTATATTTTAAGCACAAAAACAAAACTATTTTCACAAAAATGTATTTAAAAAATCTCAGAAAATAAATTTTTTAATAAACAATATTTATCATCGAAATAAAAGATAATTAACAAATTTTTAGATAATATGTTTTTTTTAGAAATTATTGTAAAATTAATCTATAAGAAACGATAAAATATTCAATTATTTATTGACGAGTTAACTGTACTATTCTATCATAATTTTAGATATAAAAGAAAATTAGTGGAGATATTGTTATGAAACGAAATGATATCGATGATGAATTGGATCTTGAAGAAGAAAGATATTTTAATGATCTTGATTTTGATGAAGAAGAATTCATCGATGATTTAGAAGCTCCCCCAGTTGGAGACTTTGACGATGACGAATTATTAGATGATATAACCGATGATGACGAGTTAATCAGTGATAATTTTTTATTTGGAGATGACGAATCTTATGAAGATGAAATCAGTGAAATAGAAGTTGATGTTGATGATTCTGAAGATTTTGATGATGATTTTGAAAATGATTTCTTTTCAAAAGAAACTGATTGGGAATAGAGTCTAATTTTAATGATAGATTGATGATACGAGATAAGTATAAAACGTATCAATTTCAAAAGCAGAATGTTTTCTATAATTAATTATAGAGCACATTCTGTTTTTTTATTTTTAATTATTTTAATAAATATAATATGTTGTAAAACATATATTAGATTCAAATAACAATTATTCTCTTTAATACAATTTAAATTAAAAATAATCTATAGTAAACTATATTTCAGAAAATATTATACTGCTACTTTATGGAAACAAAAGACTGTATATTGTTTGAATATTTTTACATTTCGTGTATATATTAATTTACAAAGTTAGATATATATAGTATATTAGCACTCATAATCGTAGGAGAGAAATATGAAAAATCACAAATTATTATCAATAATACTTATTTTAGGAATGGTCACATCTAGTCTTTTTGCACAAGGCACTACTGAAGAATCTAGTGCAATGAAAATTGGTGTTTCAAAATTATTACCACATCCAGCTTTAGATGCTGTTGAACAAGGACTTCAAGATTATTTAGCTACCACAGACTTAGAAGTCGAATATAATTTCCAAAACGCTAATGGTGATATTTCAACTGCTTCTTCAATTGCTCAACAATTAAAAAGCTCTGATTTAGATTTAGTTGTTGGAATTGCAACTCCTTCAGCTCAATCTTTAGCAAATGTATTTACAGATATTCCTGTAGTTTTTGCTGCAGTTACTGACCCTGAAAGTGCTTCATTAGTTGGAGGTAACATTTGTGGTGTTTCCGATGCAAACCCTGTAGCTGCTCAAATTAAATTATTAGTTGAATTAACCGGAGCAAAAACTATTGGTAATGTTTATGCTAGTGGTGAAGCAAACGGTGTAGTATTAATGGAAATGGCTAAAGCTGCTTGTGAAGATTTAGGAGTAGAATTTGTAAGTTCTGCAGTATCTAACACTAGCGAAGTAAAAATGGCTGCTCAATCTATAATAAATAGAGTTGATGCTATATATGTTGCTACCGATAACACTGTTATTTCAGCTGTTGCAAGTATTGATGATGTTTGTAACAAAGCTGGAAAACCATATTTAAGTTCTGATCCAACTAGTACAGGAGACCTTGATTGTCTTGTATCATGGGGATTTAACTACTATAATCTAGGATTAGCAACAGGTAAAGTTATAGAATCTTGTTTAACAGGTACTGCACCTAGTGAAATTGGTTCTGTTTTCCTTACCGATCCATCTGATTTTGAACTTTGGTTCAATTTAGACGTAGCTGAAAAATTAAATATCACAATTAGTGATGACCTATTGAATTCTGCTTCTGTCATTATTAAAGATGGAGTTAAAACAAACAAAGAATAAATATTTTTTATTTATCTTTTATTATTTTTCTTAGGATGCCACCCAGGTGGCATCCTGTCATTGTTCTTATATAGAGGTATTTTATGATTGAAGGGATTTTTGTAGATGGATTAATATTTTCCATTATGGTTTTAGGAATTTTGATTTCCTTTAGAGTTCTCGATTTTGCTGATTTGACTTGTGATGGCTCATTGGCAACAGGAGCCGCTGTTGCAACTATGCATATCATAAGTGGTGGAAGTATATTTTTTGCCTTAATTTTAGCATTCTTAGCTGGAACACTTGCTGGTATGGTCACAGCTACAATACATAACACATTTAAAATCCCAGGTTTGCTTGCTGGTATTTTAACTATGACAATGCTCTATTCCATAAACTTAAGAATTTTAGGGAACAAAGCAAATGTCCCTTTATTAAGAATTGAGACTTTCTACACTGTAATCCCAGAGAAATTTAGTTCAGTATCTTCTTCTGTAGCAGTATTAATTGGAACTCTTTTAGTCGTTCTATTTATCAAAACCATTGTCGATGTATTTTTTAGAACAGATTTAGGATTGGCAGTTGGTGCATTAGGTGGAAATGAACAAATGGTTATTTCTCAAGGAATGAATCCAGATTATCTTAAACTTCTTGGAATCGGAGTTTCAAATGGTTTAATTGCTCTATCCGGTGGTCTGTTAGCTCAATATCAAGGATTTGCTGATGCAAACTTAGGTCAAGGAATGGTTGTTCAAGGTCTTGCTGCTATAATGATTGGTGAGTTCTTATTTAGTAGTAACAGAATTTCCTTAATTACTCTAAGAGCTATTCTCGGTGCTATTATTTATAAAACATTAATGTTCTTCGGTAGAAAATATGGATATTTGATAAATATAACACCAAATGATTTTAAATTATTAACAGGTATCTTAGTTATTGCTTCTCTTTGGATTGCCAAAAGTAGAACTTCAGCAAGTGTTAGAGCTGCAAAAAAACATGCCATAGAGAGAACTCAACAAGGAGAAAAAACTGATGATTAAATTAGAAAATCTGACAAAAGTTTTTTACCCTGGAACTGTAAATGAAAAAATTGCAATAAATGGGGTAAGTTTAGATATAGAAGAAGGAGAAATTGTATGTATTATTGGATCAAATGGATCTGGTAAATCTACACTTTTTAACTTAATTAGTGGCACTTACCCTCTCACAAACGGTAAAATTTCTTTTAATGACCACGATATTACAAAAACTCCTGAATACAAAAGAGCCAAATACATTGGAAGAATTTTCCAAGACCCAACAATGGGAACAGCAGCGAATATGAGTATCGAAGATAATATGATTACTGCATCAACTAAGGGGATGAAAGGACTTAAAATTAGTCTGAACAATGATAAAAGAAAACAATTTAGTGAATTGTTAATACCTATTGGATTAGAAAATAGACTTAAAGATAATGTAGGTTTATTATCAGGTGGTCAAAGACAGGCTTTAACTTTATTAATGACTGTAATGAGTAATCCTAAACTTATTTTACTAGACGAACATACAGCAGCTCTAGACCCTAGAAATGCTGATATTGTAATGGAGTTAACGGAAAAATATATTGTTGAAAAGAATTTAACAGCTATGATGATAACCCATAACATGAAATTTGCTATAGAATTTGGTACTAGATTAATCATGATGGATGAAGGGAAAATCATTTTAGATGTTCAAGGGGAAGAAAAGAAAAAATTGACAGTTGATAAACTTGTTGAAATCTTTAGAAATATCAAGAATGAAGAATTTAGTGCTGATGAAGAATTACTGAACGTTTAATAATATTTTTAATATTATTTTTGACGGCTCTTGAAAGTTTTTAAGAGTCGTCTTTGTTATTTAGCACTTAAGACTTCTACTAAATTAGCCTTGTTTTTTTCCACTTTGAAATCTTTTATCTTTTCTTGATAAACTACATTATTATTACTATTTAAATAATTTACTTGAATATCATATTTTCCAGGTTCAAATACAAATGAGCCTATCCATGACATTGATGGAAAGAAATGAGAACTTCTTAAATCACCAGAGCCTTCTGCTACGTATGAAAAAATAGTAAATAAACTACTAAATAGTGAACTTTGAACTTCTGTTTCTCCTTCTTCAAGCGCAGAAGAATCTACTGCAGCTTTTGCTATCTCCCTAGAAATAGCTCTAAAATAAGCTCTAAAATATTCCCCACTACAAGTTTGTTCCATTGTTTCAAATGCAATTTTCTCAAGATTTTCAAAAGGTTCTAATTCATATTTTTTCCCATCAATTATAACTTCAATTTTCTTAACAATTGAACCTCTAGCTTTAGGAACAGAATATACTACATTAGTATGATAGGCTTTATGATAAATACCATCATCATCAACATATTCATCTAAAATCAAGACATTTCTATCAACCTTTGTTTGCTTGATTGGTGCTAAGCCTGAGAAAGCTATGAAATTAATTACACTTTTATTTTTATCTAAGGTCTCTAAAACATCAAAAGCTTCGTATTTATCTTTCATATAGTAAGCAGATAATAGCTTAGAAGTTGCTTGTGCTTTTTCCCTAGATATTCTAAATGTATCTAAGTCTCCATATTCAAATGCAAATAAACTAGAAAGATAATAACTTAATGCAGAGGAATGGAAAGACGAGTCAAAAGATTTTAATTTATCGTCAACATCCTTTACATCCTTTTGCGCTAATTGATTCTCTAGTTCAGCTTTTAATTTTGGAAGAGTTTGTTCTCTAAGTTGTAACTTTTCCAAACTACGTCGGACTTCAACCATAGCATCTTCAATATTGTTAAGATGATAATAATTCAATGATAAAAAAATATTTGTGTAAATATTTTCATAAAAAGGGCTATCATAATCTCGAACACTCTCATTTAAGAGATAAGAGCCAACTGAGGCAGAAATACTTTTAGTAAAACTATCCTCAATTGCTTTCTCAGCTTGGCTTAAACTATTAATTGAAAGTTTATAATCATTAGAGGCATGAGTAATTATCCCTTGGTCCAAATTATATATTATAGTCCCCTGGGCTTTTTGAACTTTATCTGAATTTAAAAGAAGATATCCATACGCCTTTTCATAATCTCCTTGATAATAAGAGGCTTCTATATCACTATAATCAAAAAAAGTACTACAACTTGTTAAAGTTATTGAAATAATTAATAAACGCAATATTACCTTTCGCATTTATAAAAGTTCTCCCTGAATAATTTCAACTACCTTCTCAATAGCCTTCTCTTGAGCATTTGAATCACTTATACCAATAGCTTTTCCGTTTTTATCATAAGATATAACAACAACGGAATTCTCTATAACTTGTACTTTTAAAGTAAAATTACATTGATAAAGCCCATCTTTTGGAGGTGCATTACTACTATTATAGTCAAGTGTTAGGATTGCTTTTCCCTCGTTGATGGAGATACCATTATCTAACAACATTGTCTCGACAGCTTTTTGCAATTGTTCTCTCGCAAAAGAGTTTTCACTTTCAACATTTAATGAGAGACTTAACTCTTGTTTTAAAGCTGTTATCTTTTTTTCAATTGATAATAAAGGAGAGGTAACAGTTGACTGCTCTAAAACAGAAAGTTGATCAAAGTAAGATTGTATTGACATAGCTAATTTTCTAGCTCTCAATAAATCTTGTAAATATTCAAAATCACTTTCTTTTAGCTGCATTAGACTTGTTATCTCATTATTGGTTGGAGTAATTTTCTCTCTAATCTTATTGATAGCGATTTTTTTATCTAATGCTACTCTTACAAAAAATGTTCCTTCATTATTAACATAAGTATTAACTACTTTAAGTCCCATCAAATCGTCGACTGATGTATCTATATATCCACGAGAGGACATAGAAGAAGTTGTATCATTATCAAAAGTTACCAAAGCATTTTTTATACTTGTATTAAAAATCTGCGATATTGTAACACTTGCATTTTCTTGAGCTTCTTCTTTAGTAGATCCGGAACCAACTGCACAAATATAATCTGTCTTTGTATATGTAGCATCATATTGATTTATAAACCAACTTGGTACGTTACTACTATTTGTGGTTTCACAAGATATTAGAATTATACTTATTAGTATAAGTAAACCAACTTTAGTTTTCACAATATTTTCCTTTATTTATTAGAAACGATAAGAACTTCTTTGTACTTTCTTTTTAACTGTATCTTGTCCTAGCCAAACTTTTTCACCAGTTTCAATATTAATTAGTTCCATATCTACATAATATGTTCGAATTGCAGTTTTTGAAACTTGATCTAAATTAAATTTTACACTTCCTTGAAGCATAAAATCAGCTCCAACTTCTGCACCCAATTGTGCAGCAGTATCACTACTTGCATTATATTGTTGATCTAATTTTTCCTCTCTAACATCATCTCTAAATTCAAAGTCGGCTACTGTTTTAACCTTTCCTGAGTTAACCAAGGCCATTTCGAATTTTTTACTTATTATGGTAGTATCCATATGCTCGCTTGATCTATTTTGAATATTACCTACTATAACTGTTGGCTTAATATTGTCATTTTCCATTAGGTAATCTAAAATCCAAGGGGCTGTTAAGCATTCATTAACTAGATTTTCGCTTACAATTCTAATATCAGTGTCATTCCAATAACCAGATAAATCTTCATTATATTCATCATCTAATCTACTAACTCCTGTAGTTGCACAAGAAGTTAAAACCAATGCACTGACAATTAAAATTATTAATAACTTTATTTTTTTCATATATTATCCTCATTATTCTTCATTTAATATTTTTGATAGACTATCTACCATTTCATCAACATCTATATCCTCTAATTGTTTTTCTAACAATGCAATTTCATTGTTTTTTTCTTCAATTACAGTTTCCATAGCTTGAGATAAAGCTTCTAATTGATCTTCTTTATTCTCACTATTAGCTAAATTTATTTGTTCTAAGGCTTGAGTGTTTCTCTCTTTTGCTAGAGCTAAAGCTTCAACAGCTGCAATCTTTCTTTTTTCTAAATCGCGTTTGAGATTCTCAGCCTCTGCTTTATATGCATCTTGTAAATATTTCTTTTCAAATGAGGCAATTACCCAAATTGCATTCGAGTTCGGATCTTGATAAACATCTTCAATAATCACATTTCTGAGGGTAGTATTTGCAACCTGTAACGAAATGTTTTCAAAAGCTGTTAACTCTTGTGTGTTATTTAGAAAACCAGCTTCATTAGTATAATTTTTTACTGCAGTATTAATTAGAACAGAAACTTGTCTTGCTATCTCATCTCTTGCCTGAGCTTCAGCTCTCATCTTACTGTTTACAGGATTCGAAAGCTGTCCCATACCAACTCCGTAAAATCTCCATTTATCTACTGGTGTTACAACAGTCCAATATGGAGCTCCATCTTCTGTAAATTCAGGGTGATCTTTTAAATATGGAGATTTTGATACACAACTTACTAATAATAAAGTCGTAAATAATAAAATTATAATTCTCTTCACTTATCACTCCTAGTGTCTTTCATAATGATTAGACTATAGAATATGTTATTTTGTTTATCATACCAATAATCTATATTCGTCAATTCTGATACAACTGCTAATTCTTTTTGTATTTTACTTTCTTTCGATAAAGTATATAAATCATTTTGTTTTAAATAATAATAATTCTTTATATATGAATCTATATTTCCAAATTGAGAGGAAATATCATAAATTGCTTCATGATCCGCGGCTAAAAGTGAATCGCCTATAAGTCGGTAACCTAAGGTAGAGCCAACACCAACTATGTATCCATCGATTTCCGGTCGATCGTAAACCCAAGTTGGAACACCGCTTTCATTATATTCAGGTTTATAGACTCTCTCTTTTCCTTCTTCTCGTGTATCTCTAGCAATTACTATGCAACCAGCCTCTTTATCAAAATATATTTCTAAAATTTCTAGAGATTTTATTATCTCTGGGAGATGTTCATCTTGATATACAAATAATTCATCTGTATCAAAATACGTATAATTAAAATCTGATGAATTTTCACTAATCAATAATTTGCTTAGTACAAGAAACTCATCTATCAAAATATCTTGTGCAACATTCAATATTGCAACTTCAAGCATTTTTTCCTGAGTTACATAGGGGTTAGAAACACCTACATAAACATTATCTTCATAAGAAGATAAACTAACTAAAGATAAAATATCTTGAGTAGTTGACTTATTAACTTGTTGTGTTTCCTCTACTGTCGAAGAAACACAACTAGTAAATAAAATTATTAATGAAAATAAGTATACTAAATACTTTTTCATTATTTTATTAAATTTCACCATTTAACAATTTTGCAAAAGCTTCAGTCATTTTTTTATTTGCTTCTTCTGCAGCTTCATTTTGTTCAAATTTATTTGTGATAGCTTCTGAAGCAGGTTCGAAAGCCTTTTCAACATTACTTAATGGAATTCCCATCAATACATAAACTGTTCCATCATCACCTTGGTATAACTTTTCTCTAGTTACTCCATTTAAGGTACTTTCTGAAACTTGTACTGAGATAGCTTCAAAAGCATCAATATTTTGTCTATTATCTCCAGATCCAGCGTCATTTACGTAAGTTTTTATGACTTCTTTTACACTAGTTTGAACCCATTCAGAAATTGCAGTTCTACCTTCAGCTTCTGCTCTCTTAATAGCTGTTTGAAGATTTGCAGCTTTTGCTGTTCCAATAGCATAATGCATATCTGCAGAGTTTGGTGTACTTAAAATCCAGTCTGGTAAATTATCTAAAGCAGAATTTGTCTTTTCTGGGGCAACTACAGGTGCAGCTTCTTTAGTAGTTGAACAACTTGTGAAACCAAAAACAGAGGCTACAACCAACACGATTAATAATAATTTTCTCATATATTACTCCTATTATTATATAAATTATAAACTATATAAATTAAAAAAGCAAAAGAAATCAAAATTTTCAAATGTAAAATAATACCTATTACACAAATATTTATTGAGCAAATAGAAAACAATTTTTTTTTTGTAATTAAATTAAAAAATTATCAAGTATACAAATATTTGGGCACTAGTTATTTCAAAAAACATATTAAAACATTTGTTCTAAATTATATTTTAAATTATTTTTTTTATTTAAAACTTGTAAATCATAGTTATGTATCATAAAAATTTTTTAACTAATCGACAATTATATCAATTAGATAAATAATAATTAAATATTTTTTTGCACAAAATATTTATTAACATAGAATTTAATTAAGAATATACCTTACCATTTACTTAAATATAAGTAAAATTAATTTGACATGATAAAATATTTTATATTTACTCAATAAAAATATTTTATATTTATATAATATTTTGCTATTCATATTATTATAAAAAAGCCCATATAAATAAGAATTATAAAATGAGCTAATCGTTTAAGCTTTAAACTTACTTATATGGATTTTTGAATAAAATTTATAGTCTACTTAATTATCAAAATATTATTTGTTAGATTTTAATTTTCTGTTTCTTTCCATAGTTTTTCTAATGAATAAAAATCTCTTAATTCTTCACTCATTAAATGAATAACAATAGAATTACAATCAATTAACTCCCATCCATCTCCAGCTGGAGTTTTATGTCTATCATTAACTTCTAGACCTAAATCATTTAAAACAGACCATAATTGGTGAGAAACACCTCTTAAATGCCCAACACTTGTTACAGTTGCTATAATTAAGGCATCTGCCCAAGAACAACGATTCTCAACATCAATTACATTAACATCTTTACACTTTTGGTCTTCTAAATATTCTACAATCTTATCTACATCATTCTTGATTTCGCTTTTCATAAATCCTTCCTTGTTGATAGTTTTCTTACTTGATCTAGCCACAATGCTAAATGATTTGCACTATCTTTTATTTCATCTATATCATCAAAATAATAAACTGTTTGTTTATTTAATTTATCAGTAAATTCTTTAATATCAAGACCCTTTGCTTGATACAACAAATTTTCTATTTTAGGCTCTAAACTCTTTTTATTTTCAATAAAAACTTGTGTTAGAGATTCTTCATCACTTCTATATTTACTTACTATATCTATGATATTAGTTACTACATCTTCTTCAAGTAGAATTACTTTATTCACTTGTAAATTTAAAATTGATAGCAACTTATCCTTATCTATTACTCTATTATCATATTTAATTATAACGCACGACTCATCATTTAAAATAAATAAATAATTCTCTATTGTTCCTTCCACTTGTAAAGTATAATCAAGAGTTTCTTGTTTGGTGCAAGAGACTAAAAGAAAGAATAACAAAAGAATTAATATCTTTTTCAAAAGGTACCACCTTCTTTTAAATAATCATAAAGCCCCTGCGTTGATTTAGCAAAACTTAAAGCATTATCTTTAAAGTGGTGTTTCATCTGTTTTAATACATTTAAACAAATTACTTCTAATGACTCCATTTTAATATATGAGACTCTTTGCTCATCTGTTAAAAATCCACGTCGAGGCTCTAGATAATCAGCTAAATAAATTATTGCTCCTAACTTCCCCATATCTTTATTTCCAAGAGTATGCCATCTAATAGCTGTTTCATATTCTTCAAAGCCCATGTGTTTTACAATTGATGCACCAACTGGAGCATGAAGTAACACAGGATGATGAACTTCTTCCTTTTCTAAAGTGATTGAATGTTCTTTAGTATATAACAACAAGTCACCAGCTTGCCAATTTCGAGCTATATCATGCAAAAGCCCACACTTATAACAATCATCCTTATCTAGTCCTGTGTTAAATCTAGAATTTAGATAAACAGCTGTTTGAGCAACTGAAACACAATGTAAAAATCTTTTTGGTTTAACTTTACTTTTTACGTATCGTTCAACTTCTGTACAACTCATGTTGTTTGACATAATCCAATACTCCTGGGGAAACTAAAGACGAAATATCTCTATTTTCTTTAACTAAAGCCCTAATTGTTGAAGAGGCATCTTCAAAAGCTAAATTATCAACACTTTCAAAATCTATATTTTCTATATTTAATTGTTTATTACTTCTATTACAAATAACAAACTTTACCATTTCTTTTAATTTATCAAAATTATACCATTTTGTTAATGAACCTACTAAGTCATCTCCCATTACCAAACCTAATTTTGAATTAAATTCATAATTTTCATATATATATTTTACAGTATCATATGTATAGGAATAGCCTTTTCTTTCAATCTCACAAGTTTCTACAATTATATCTATATTTTTGTCCTCAGGATATATCTTTTTATAATCTTCCAAGGCTAAGGTGATCATATTTAGTCTATCTTGAGAATTTGTAGCTTTATAACCTGCTTTAAATTTATTAGCAAATAAAGGCACAAGAATGAATTTCTTGTACCTTGTTTTTTGAAATACATTATGAATCAAGTGGAGATGTCCTAAATGAATAGGATCAAAACTACCACCAAACATTGCAGTATCTACCATGAAAAGTCCTCATCTTGGCTTTCAGGGTAATAAGCGTCTTTATCTACAACGGTAGTAAAACCACCCTCGACTTCTTCGCTTCTAAGCTTAGCAAGTTTTTCATCATTATCACTTACAATTTTAATAAATGCTTGTTTAACTTCTTCTACCCCAATATCAAAATAAACACATAATCCAATTACTTGTTTATCACTATATTTCTTCTTTAATTCAGAAAGTCTCTCTTCAGTTCCTTCTTCATCAATATGTGTTCCAATAATAACACTTGGTTTTTTAACTAATTCAGGACTATATTCTTTTAATTCTTCATACAATTTTTCATATGCAGTTAAATATCTATCATCAGATAAGTCAATTAAAAAAGCTAAACCAGTTGTTCTACTTATATGTCTTAAGAATTTATAGCCCATTCCTGAGCCTTTACTTGCACCTTCAATAATACCTGGGATATCTGCTAAAACTAAATCATTATCTCCATATCTCATCATTCCAAGTTGTGGAATTTTTGTTGTAAATGGATATCTTGCAACTTTACTTCTAGCATTTGTTAAAGCATTAAGTAAGGAAGATTTACCAGCATTTGGATAACCTACAAATCCAATATCTGCGATAACTAGTAATTCAACACCAATTCTTAAAGCCTTACCTGGTTCCCCAGTTTGAGCAAATTTGGGAGCTTGTCTTGTTGAGGATCTAAAGTGCCAGTTTCCTAAACCACCTCTTCCACCTTCTAAGAAAGTCCATCTATCCACACCAGTTAAATCTTTTATGATTTCACCAGTTTCTGCATTTTTTATAACTGTACCAGGAGGTACTGGAATTTCAATATCGTTGCCATTTGCACCATAACATCTTCTTGAAGATCCATTTTTACCATGTTCTGCTCTAAATACTCTAGTCATCTTAAGATGAGCTAAAGTTCTAAGATTGTTTTTGACTACAAATACTACATCACCCCCACGGCCGCCATCGCCACCGTCAGGACCACCTTTTTGAACGTATTTTTCACGTCTAAAAGATACACAACCGTTGCCCCCGTTTCCAGAGGCAACGTCTAAATAGGTTTCGTCGGAAAATCCAAACATATGAACCCTTTACCGTATTTTGTACTCTTATTCACTTACAAGGCATTTGCGGTTAGTGAAATCATTAACCACTACTTTACCTTCTACAGCTTCAATAGTAACGTATTTTCTATTTTTTCTTTCAATAAATTTTACTTTACCATCAATTTTTGCAAATAGAGTATAATCTGAACCACAACCTACGTTTTCACCAGGGTGGAACTTTGTTCCATGTTGACGTACTAAAACTTCACCAGCAGTAACTAGCTGTCCGCCAAAACGTTTAACGCCTAAGCGTTGTGAGTTAGAATCGCGACCATTCTTAGAGGAGCCGCCACCTTTCTTATGTGCCATTTCTTCTCTCCTTACTTAGCGATTTGTTCAATCTTGATCAATGAGTATTTTTCGCGATGACCTTGAGTCCTACGATACCCTTTTCTACGATGGAACTTATAAACTTTAATTTTTTCACCCTTAATGTCTTCTACAACTGTTGCAACAACCTTTGCACCTTCAACATAAGGAGCACCAAACTTAGCACCATCTTCGCCAACTAGAGCCAAAACGGAGTTGTATTCAAGCTTTGAACCTGCTTCTTGATTTACTAAATCAACTTGAACGGTATCGCCTTCAACAACTTTGTACTGTTTTCCGAGAATTTCAACGAGTGCGTACATGTTCTCTTTACATCCTTGTTTAATTAATTTCTTCCCAATTTATATCAATTAATTAAATTAACTACAAGTAAATTTTTTAAATAAAACATTAAAAGTTAAGAAATTAATCATTGATTAACTACCGAACGGTCGTTATAGTATATTTATGACAAATAATAAAACAGCTTTAAATATTTTAAAGACTATGATAAGTGAAGGATCTAAGAAAGGGTTAGATAATGTTTCATTATCTATTCTTGCAACTAAGTTAAGCATTGCAAAAAGCACTATATTTTCTCATTTTAAAAGCAAAAATGATATTATTGATGAAATGTATAAATATGGGAAAAAACTTTCTAGCAAAAATAAAGTTACTTTCTCTTTTGAAGGAGAAAGTAAAGATGTGCTAATAAAAGTTGTAGATCATTGGCATAGTATTTATTCTAATAAAACCCTATTTGATTTTTATAGAATTGTTGAAATGCAAAAATTTATCGATCCAAGAGCTAAAGAAATTTCTTTAGCAATTGATAGTATGATTGTATCCCAAACTAGAGTTGTTTTAGAAGTTTTAAATGAAACTGATAGACTTAATATTAGTGAACTTGATTTAGCTATAGAAAGCTTTGCCTCTACTTTTATCAAATATTTAAAAAATGAACTCTTTTTAGAAAACGGGGATTTGATTTGGGAAGAAGAAAGATATGTTGCAAGATTTGTAAAGCAATATGAAAAGACACCTCAAACTGAGGTGTCCTAGATAAAAAGTAATAATTAAATTACATAGTTTCTAAATAAGTTATTCCAATTAAGGCAAATGAATTTTTAATTACTTGTAAAATCATTTTTGCTAATGTGATTCTTGCAACTACTAATTTTTTATCCTCAGCCATTAAAATCTTATTATCATGATACCACTTGCTAAACATTTTAGAAATGTCATAAAGGTTTGAACAAACAATAGCTGGATTAAAATTAGCACCGGCTTTTTCAACTATTTCAGGGAAAGATGCAACCATTTTTACAAGCTCTCTTTCTTCTTCATTTTTCAAAAGAGATGGATCAAATTCAACATCTTTATATTCATCTTTTTTCTCTTCAAATTTTCGAAGCATTGAAGAAATTCTAGCACCCATGTATTGTAAATAAGGACCTGTGTTACCATTGAAAGAAATACTTTTTTCTGGATCAAAAGTCATATCTTTTGTTGGATCTACTTGTAATAGGTAATAATTTAAAGCACCTAAAGCAATAGCATTAGCTGTTTTATCTAAACCATCAACTAGACCTTCTCTCTCTTTATTTTGGATTTCTTTCTTTGCTAAATCAGCAAGATTATCAAATAAATCATCTGCATCAACTACTGTTCCTTCACGACTTTTCATCTTACCGTTTGGCAAGTTAACCATACCATATGATAGGTGATGTAAATCTTTAGCCCAAGAATATCCTAGTTTTTCTAAAATATAGAAAAGGACTTTAAAGTGATATTGTTGTTCACTTGCTACAACATAAATCAATGATTCAAATGGCCAGTCATCATGTCTAGAAATAGCGGTTCCAATATCTTGGGTCATGTATAAAGAAGTCCCATCACTTCTAAGTAAGACCTTTTTATCTAAACCAATTTCTTCTAAATCAATCCAAACAGAGCCATCTTCTTCTTTATAAAAAACACCATCTTCTAAACCTTTTAGAACTTTGTCTTTTCCAAGTTTATATGTTTCACTCTCATAATAATACTTATCGAAATGGACACCTGTTTTTTCATATGTTTGAGCTAATCCATCTAAAGTCCAACCATTCATTTTATTCCAAAGATCAATAGTCTCTTTATCTCCTTCTTCCCATTTAACAAGCATTTCTTTTGCTTGCTCTACAGCAGTTGGATCTTCTTTTTCCCATTTTGCAAACTCAACATAGTATTTACCAACTAAGTGATCACCTTTAATACCGGAAGACTCTGGAGTTTCTCCGTTTCCAAACTTCTTATAAGCAAGCATACTTTTACATATATGTACACCACGGTTATTAATTAAATTAACTTTTTTAACATCAGCACCATTTGCTTTAAGAATAGCAGATACACTCTCACCTAAACTATCATTTCTCATATGGCCTAAATGAAGAGGTTTATTTGTATTTGGACAACTAAATTCAATCATTACCTTCTTGTTTTTAAAGAGATCACTATTTCCATAAGAATCTTTATCTGTAAAAACTTTATCTTTTAAATCTTTTATCAAAGAGGTAAAATCTAATCTGATATTTAAATAAGGACCAGCAAGGATTAATTCTCCTGAAGGTCTATTTTCAAGTTTTTCAATTCTTTCTTTTATAGTTTGAGCAATTTTTGCAGGAGCCATTCTAAATTGCTTTGCATAAGCAAATAAAGGGAAAGCAATATCTCCTAATTCTGGTTTAGGTGGAACTTGTATTGTTAAAGGGGCTAATGTGACATCTTCATTAACTATTTCTTTAGCACAAGCTTGTAATTGATTTTCAATTATACCTTTCCACTGCTCTTTTATTTCTTGTAACATTATTCTGTCCTTATTTCTATTATTTTTTTAATCGCTTTATGATACTAATAACATTTATTCTATTCAAGATAAAACTACCTATTTTGTGACTCTTAATGTAACTTCTCCAGTTCCAAGTTCTATCTCTCTTCCATCTTCTACTTCAACTATTAAATGAGCATTATCATTTATTGTTTTTGCAATACCTGTTTGAGTTGTATTATCTTTATTATATATGATAACACTTTTCCCAATTACATTAGATTTTTCACGATATTCATTTAAAAAAGTTTTATCTGGTAATTGATTCCAAATTTTATATATTTCGTTAACAATTTCTTTAACTAAACGTGTTCTACTTACGTTATTTGGAATAGCTTGCTCATTTTTATAAATACTAGTGACAATATCTTTAACATCAGGTGGAAAATCTTCCATTGGAGTTGAGAAATTTATACCAATTCCAACTACCATGGATTTAATTTTGCCAACTTCCATATCTATTATACCTTCACTTAAGATACCACAAACTTTCTTATCATCGATAAAAATATCATTAACCCACTTTATCTTACACTCTCTATCACAAACTTTTTTAATAGCACGAGCTATTGCTACAGCTGCAATACTCGTTATTAATAAATTATCCTCATTATTATTATGAGAATCAATTAGAAGACTAAAATAAACACCACCATTTGGAGATATAAAAGTTCTACCTCTTCTTCCTCTACCACTAGTTTGTTTAGAGGCGACAACTAATGTATTATTAGTTTTTCCCTCACTACTTAGTTTTTTACAATAAGAATTAGTTGAATCAATTTCATCAAAGTAATATATGTCGAAATTAGGTAGTTCTTTTTTTAAGCCATCTAATGAAAGTTTTTGAGATTCTCTAACTAAATAATATCCCTTGTTAGTTACAGCATTTATTAAAGCACCTTCTTTTCTTAACTCAGAAATAGCTTTCCAAATTGCGGTTCTACTAACATTAAAATAATCAGCTAATTGTTGTCCAGAAACAAATTCTTCACTTCTTGTCTCTAAATAATTTAATACTTTGTTTTTTAAATTCATAATTGCTCATAGAATATATTGATTTAAGTGTTTTTTCAATGATAGATTAATTAAGATTTTAATTGTTAACCTTTTTTAAAAAATTATGTTTACAATTATTTTATCTTTTGCTATATTAGAGCCATGAATACTCGACGAACTTTAATAACAGCATTATTTACAGGATTAATTATTGTTGGAACTTTTATAAAAGTTCCAATCCCACCAGTTCCAATTACCTTACAAACTTTATTTGTAATTTTAGGTGCTCTTTTAGGTGGCCTTCATATTGGATTAGTTTCCTTCATTATTTATCTAGTTTTAGGAACTTTAGGCCTACCAATTTTTTCTAGTGGTGGTGGCATAGGAGCTCTAATAGGTCCAACTGGTGGCTATTTATTTGGAATGCTACTTGCAACAATTATTGCTGGCATCTTCTCTGATTTATCTTTAAAAAAAGAAAACAAGCTTCCTTATTTTATTATTGGTGGCTTTTTAGCAACATTAGCTATATATATTATAGGGGTACCTTGGCTAAAAATAGCTACAAGTATGGATTGGTCAAAATCAATTGAACTAGGTCTTTTTCCTTTTATTATAGGGGATACAATCAAATTAGTAATAGTCATTCTAGTAACAACTAAGTTTTTTGATAGAGTTAAGTCTCTAGTTAACCAAGATCAAAATTAATGTCTATATCCCTTATAATTTTTATTTTACATCAATAACTGGTACATCAGTATCAGTTTTGTTGTGTATTTGAAATATTTTTTGTATATTTTAACGAGGAGATTATAAATGAATGAAAATTACAAAAAATATTTAGATAGCTTTGAAAGGCTTAATGACCATAGTGCTAACTTCATAGGTCTCAAACCCCTTCCAAGTAGTTTATGCGTTGAACAATGTGCCAATCAACTTTTAGAACTTATGTTTCCAGGTAGATGTGAAGGAACAGCAGGCCAATCTTTTCAAGATATAATTATTCATCAACTAAATACTGTAAAATGGACATTAGCTAATTTAATTTATCTCTCATATAATAACGAATGTGATTTAACATGTGAAAATTCCAAAGAAAGCAGAATAAAAACAGATCAAGCCTTAAATAATTTTTTTGAAGAACTCCCAACTATTAGAAAAAAAATAAAGGAAGATGCTCAAGCTGGTTTTGATAATGACCCCGCTGCAACTAATTTGCATGAGGTTATTTTATCTTACCCTTTTATAAAAGCTTTAACAATTTATAGAGTAGCTCATTGTTTATATAAATCTAAAGTACCAATTCTTCCTAGAATGTTAACAGAATGGGCTCATAAAGAAACTGGAATTGATATTCACCCTGGGGCTACTATTGGTCATAGCTTTTTTATTGACCATGGTACTGGTGTTGTTATTGGTGAAACTTCTGTTATTGGCGATAATGTTAAAATTTATCAAGGTGTGACTCTCGGTGCTCTAAGTTTTCCAAAGGATGGAGATGGTAAAATCATAAAAGGGGCGAAACGTCATCCAACTATCGAAGATAATGTTACAATATATGCTAATGCTACTATTTTAGGTGATATCACTATTGGTAAAAATTGTATAATTGGCTCATCTGTATGGATTAAAGAAGATGTTCCATCTTCTACAAGAGTATTGATTCAAGAGCCTAAAACCAACCATAGAGAGATTAAGAAATAATTTTAATTTTATATTTATTATGAATAAGGTAGAAAGATATTTAAAAATTTTTCTACCTTATTTTTGTAAATATATTCCAAAATTCTTCAACCTTTTTGATAGTACTAAATTTATATTTATAAGCATTCTAAGTTGAATAGAGGTTTATAATAATTATATTTAGTGCAATTTTGTTTTTAGATTTTTTTTGATAAAGTATCACTTCTTTGTAATTTGTTTTTTTGAAACAATAATAAGAAAAATGATATTCTTTATTAGACAGAACGGATAAGCACATGTTAAAATTTTAGAAAAATGGAATTTTTTCTTCTTGAATCCTGATCTTATATAAATCCATCTATACAAAAATCAAATTTTCACTAGGGGACAAAATGAAATTAAATAAAATTTCTATATTTACGATAATTATTTTCCTAATTATCTTAAGCTTAGTTTATATTAGCACAAGAGTAATAATAAATAATCAAACTAAAAAAGAACTAAAAATAATGATGGATAATATGCAAGATTTATCAAAAAAGCAATATAACTCTAATCAAATTAAAGACCTACCAGGACCTGTTCAAAAATATTTTAAATATGCATTAAAAGAGGGACAACCTTATATTAGCTCTGTACATTTAGAACACGATGGACAATTTAAGACTGATTTAGATAAAGATTGGATAGACATAAAAGGCGAACAATATTTCACCTCTTTTACTCCAAGTTTCCTTTGGAAAGGTAAAACTTCTCTTTTTTCTGTTAAAGATATGTTTATCTCAGGAAAGGGCAAAATTAATGTTAAGCTTCTTAATCTCTTTACTGTTGTAAAGGGTGAAGGGCCTAAATATGATCAAGGGGAACTTCTTAGATGGTTAGGTGAAAGTGTATGGTTTCCAACAAATCTTCTACCAAGTGACAATTTAAAGTGGTCTAAAATTGATGAAACGAGTGCAAATCTAACTTTTTATTACAACAACCAAGAACTGAATTATAAGGTAAGTTTTAATGAAGTTGGAGAAATTACACAACTTGAAACTGAGAGATATATGGGTGAAGAGAATAAAGAAACTTGGATTGGTCGCTTAAGTGATTATAAAGAGATTAATAGAATGAAAATTCCTATGAAAATTGAAGCAATTTGGAAATTAGCTGACAAAGAACATAGCTATGCAAAATTCAATGTCTTAAACATACAGCATAACTAACTATTGGAAGGGAGGGAATTTGTGAATAATTTTATGTCTAAAAAACCTATAATTGCTTTTTTTTCTTTAACTTTTTTTATTTCTTGGACTTTTTGGTCTTTACAAATTATTTTTGATAAAGAAGTTTTTATATTAAAACTTTTAGGAACTTATGGACCTTCTCTATCAGCTATCCTTGTTTCATTTAAACAAGGTGGAAAATATAAAATTAAAAAACTTTTAAAACCTTTTACTTATTTAAATGTTAATATTGTATGGTATATATTTTGCTTTTGTGCAACTGCGATTCTCGTTTTCACTTCTATTGGAATTTCCTTTGCACTAAGCATAACTAATTTCGATTTTTTAGAACTAGATAAAATATACCTTGTAATCCCTATCTTTTTTTATGTGTTATTTTTCAGTGTTCTCGGAGAAGAGCTAGGCTGGAGAGGTTTTGTCTTACCACTTCTACAAAAAAATATTGGATCTTTTCTAGCAAGTATTATAATAGGTGCTATTTGGGGTGTATGGCATCTACCCCTATTTTTTATTCCGGGAAACTTTCACCAACATATACCTTTTTGGATCTTTATTTTGCAAGATATAGCATTATCAATTGTTCTAACTTGGATATATAATAACACAAAAAAAAGCCTAATTTTAGTTCATATATTTCATACTTCAAGCAATATAACTTTAGGATTATTACCAATTCTACCTATGAATACAGGAGGAAATATTATTCCCTTATATATAGCTGTTATACTTTTAGTAATCTTTTCAATTTGTATTATATTGTCTAATACAATGAGGGAGACTAAGTAAAACTCAATCTCCCTAAAATTTTATTTATTCTCTATGCTAAAGACTTCTATATAAATCAAGAACTTCGCTAGGCTCAGCTCTTTTTGTATAGTCAGCATCTATCCAAGCTTTTACTATTTTATGATTGCCATCAATTACATATGTTGCAGGCAATGGTAAAGCATGTTCTTTTGAACCTGTCGATTTTACAACTTTATGACCATATAATGCTTGAATTGTTTTTGGTAGTTGAAACACAATTCTCAATTTAATTGCTAATTTGTTCTCTACATCACTTAAGACGGTAAAATTTAACTTACTTACATCTTGTTCTACGCTAGTTACATCTGGCTTTTCTGGAGAAATAGCAATCATATGGACATCTTTGTTCTCTTTAGCATTAAGTAATTCTTCATAGGCTCTCAGTTCTAAATTACAATAGGGACACCAAGATCCTCTATAAAAACTAATTATTGCGGGTTTTCCATCTAATACCTTATATAAATCGACTTCCTTTGACTCTAAATCTAAAAGAGAAGCATTATCAAAAACATCTCCTTCTTTTTTAGCAACATCTTCAATACCTGTTTCTTTTAATTTTACAGTTGCTTTATCCATTTGGTTTGTAATAATCTGAGGATGTTTTTCTCTAGAGCGTTTTTGATTTTCTAATAATTGTTCACTTAATTTCATTTAATATCCTTTCCACAATTTTTATAATTTTAATTATAAAAATTGTAGTTAATACCTAAATGTAAAGTCTAATCTATCTCAAGTCAATAATGTTACCTTACTTACTTTCATTTAAACACCTAAAATACACATAAATAATAATAAATAGTAAATATTTTGAATATTTTTTATAGTTTATTCAAGAATAAATAATACTCAAATTTAAATAATACTGTAAACATCTTCAACTTTCTTGTAAACTTAAACTATTTCTGTTACATTTTTATATAGGAATAGTCTTTAATTTATAAAGGCTTATTGAAACTGTAGACATACTCTTTGATGAGGGAATAAATCGAAATTAAATTGCTTTATTCCAAAAATAAATTAGGACAATAAAAATGTTTTTGGCTTGTAAATTATATAAAATATTTATTGATCCACTACTAAATAATTTGCGTCATAAAGTTGCTTCCCTAATACCTAATGATAGTAGCGTTGTTGAAATTGCATCAGGGACTGGTGCTCAATCTCTTCTTTTAGCTCGAACAGGGCGTAGAGTTGTAGCAATAGATATTAATGAGGTAATGACTTCTTGTGCTTCTAAAAGTGCAAAGACTCTAAACCTTAATAATATTACATATCACACCGCTGATGGTAGTGATTTAAAATTTATTAAAGATAAAGAATTTGATTACACAACTATAACTTTAGCATTACATGAATTACCTGATTCACTACGAAAACAAATTCTCACGGAGATGAAAAGAATCTCTAAACATATGATAATTGCTGATTATAACACACCTCTTCCAAAAACTATCTCCGGTTGGGGATCTAAACATATTGAAATGTTAGCTGGAGGAAGTCATTATGCTGGTTTCAAAAATTACATGGAAAGAGGTGGAATTGTATCAATACTTAATGAAATAGGATTAAAAATAACTTCTCAACATTCTGCATTAAACTCAGCTATTTTAATTATTGAAGTAACATTATAAATCTTAAAAACCTCTAACTTTTGCTCCACCTAATTTTTTAACTTCATATAATGCTTTATCGGCATTATTTAATAATTGCTCATACGTTTTTTCATCTTTTAAAAGTTTTATACCAATACTAAAAGTAAAATTATAAACGTTGCTCATAGATTTAATTTGAGGAATTAGTTTTTCAGCTTTTTTGATAACACTCTCAAGAGAAGTTACATCTTTCATATAAACACAAAACTCATCTCCTCCGATTCTCCCTATAATATCATCTTTCTTAAAATTATTTTTTAAAACATAACTTACATTTTTTAAAGCTTTATCACCTTCTAAATGTCCAAAATTATCATTGATTAATTTAAATTTATCACAATCAATTAAAAGAAAAGCATCTAATGATCTTGTCTTTTTCAATCTTTCGTTTATAAGTTTTTTAGTAGTAGAACTATTATAGATATTAGTTAAACCATCTATTTCAGATTTTACAATTAACTTATTTTTCTCTTCAACTTCTTCACTAATATCTATTATCTTTCCAATAATATATTGTTTTTTTCCTTTATTATCAAAAACTTCAGATTTTACTACTTTAAACGTGCTCAACTTACCTTCTTGTAGTTGAATAGGCATTATTTCAACATTATCATTTTTGGAAGTTGATAAAACCATTTGATTTAAAATTTGTTTAAAATATCTTATATTTTCAGCAGAACCAAATACAGCTTCACACTTTTCAGATAAGGTAATCTTTTTAGATTGCACATTATATTCAAAAAGGCACTCATTTGAAATACTAGCTAATAATTTATATCTTTTATTCTGTAATCTAAATTCTTTTTTAGCTTTAATATTTGCTCTTGCTATCGATATTAAAATTAAAAGTACTAAAAATATTATTGCAAAAATTATTGGCCCATAAGCTCTAAATATCATTGAAAGCGTGACTTTGCTTTCAACATTGGAAGAAACATCAAAAATGATTTCACTCATTTTTGCATCATCAATTTGACTAATAGCTTTATTTATAATTGAAAGCAAGATTCCATCTTCATAAGTTAAACCTATAGAATACTCTCTAGTTTCTATAACTTTTGGGATAGTGATTATATTATCATATCCATTTTTAATTCTATAATATGCAACAGAATACTCATTAGCATACCCATAACCTGCATCTCCCTTCTCTACTGCATTTAAAGCATCCTCTCTTGTATTACAATATAGAACTTTATCAGCAGGAATATTATCTAAAATAGCTCCACCTTCTATCGTAGCAAATAATTCATTTTCTAATTCATCAACTGCTAATTTCTTATTCATAAACAATATAGTTTTTGTTTTCATATAAGGGGAAGATAATGTGATAGAATCTCTAGCATAGGAGGGAGAAACCCCAAATATAATATCAGGATTACTATCATAAGCCTCATCTATGGTATCATATAAATGATATTCAAATTCTAAACCTGTCATAGTCGAAATTGTTTCTAGAACTTTAACAGCTACTCCTGTTATCTCACCTTTTGAAGTTTTAAAATGAAGCGGAGCGCCTCCATCTAATGAAGCGGCAACTATAACGCCCCTTGAATTAACATAAGCTTTTTCAGCTTCGGTTAAATCAATTGAGGTAGCTAATATTTGAAATTCTCCAACTAAAAGAATTATAAAAAATATTATTGTAAAATTATTTCTAAAACTTATTTTTCTCACTGCATATTCCTTAGCATAATATAAACAACTATTTGATATAGATAAACACTTTGCATCTGAAATTTCAAATATCTAATAGAAAACAAACTAAAAAATGTAAACTTTTTTCTTATTTTTGAAATTTAAGCTCTTCAACTTGTTATAATATTTTATATTTATTTTTTAAATTTATGACATATTTATTTAAAAAATAAGTTATTTAGCAAAAAGATTTTAAATAAAAAGTAGAAAAAGTTTAATAAATTATCTTAAAATATAGGGATAAGTAAAAATCTTAAAATTATAATAGAATCCTAGAACTCTAATTTAACTTATGTGCTTTAACTCTCCTTTTATAATAAAATTTTTTAAACAAAATATTTTTGTATATGAAATATACTAACAAAAAAGATAACAATACAAAAACTCAAAACTTTAGTTAAACTGACTTATGTTTTTATTAAAAAATTTAAATTAGTTAAATTTTTACTCTAAATTATCCCAAATTATTGTTTTAATAGCTTAAAATCTTAAAATTATGATGAATTGTTTATGTTAAATCGCTCTACTATATTGAATATTCACTATACACTAAGTTATTCTATAGAAGCTTTTATTATTTAAAATGAATAAACATCCAACTAATAATGGCAATATTGGATTTGATAATTTTATAAATATTCTTTAATTACTTAAAACTTTTTCATCCAAATAACTTACTTAAATAATTAAAAAGGGAAAAGCATGCCTACAAAAAAAACTAATATCATTTCTATAATAAACATAATATTATTAGTTATATATTTTTTTACTATTTTATTTTTTAGCTTTAATGATGACTCATCTAACATGAATTTTAACAGCGACAAGATTTCAAATTTCAACGAAGGATGGACTATTTCATATAATGATATAGTAGAAGAAACAACAATTTTACCTATAAACTACCATCTAGAGCCAGGAACAAAATATTCCATAGAAAGAGTTATAAATGAAGAAGATTTTATTTATCCAGTAATTAGAATTCGATCATCCATGATGGATGTATATGCTTACATTGATGATGAACTTATATACTCATTTGAGGTTAATAAAAATTTTAACAATTTTCAGGAACCTTATCCAGCATCATGGCAATTAATAGACATACCAGTGGGCATGTCTATAGGGAAAACATTAAAGATTGTTTTTTCATCCCCCACCACTCAATTCTCCGGTTTACTAAATTCAATTGTAATTGGAAGGGGTGAGGCGATAATACTAGATTTATTACATGAAAATTTTCTTAATTTTATTATTTCATGTTTAATTATACTCCTAAGTATTTTTGCTCTTACAACTTTATTCTGGACAAAAAAACTCGAAATTTCTAAACATATTTTTTATTTAGCATCTTTTGGAATAGCAGCAGGATTTTGGATTATTTCAGAGTCTACTCTACTTCAAATTTTCTTACCTAATAGGTTTTTGGTTTCAAGTACGAGCTATATATTAAATCTAATATTACCTTTAATAATTGCCTTATTTTTTAGGGATATTGTTTTAGAAGGATTTCATAAATTGATGACTATTTTAGCATCATCATTTTTTTATTTATTAGTTATAGAATTTATTCTCCAATTAACTGGAACTGTATCATTTATTGATTCAACAATATTATCAATAATTTTAATTTTTATTAATGCTACTATATTAATATTTTGTTTGATAAATGAAGGTTATAAAAAAAACAATGCTAGAGCAAGACATTATATTTTCATATTTTTTACTTTATTCATTTTTGTAGCAATTATAATGGGATTATTTATTTTTGGAATCTACCAGGATTTAGGCAAATATCTTGCTTCTGGAGTTTTTATATTCTATTTGCTAGTTATGAGTGATACAATAAAGTCTATCAATGGTTTATTAGAAACTAGAAATAAATCTTTAATTTATAAACAACTAGCATATGAGGATTACCTAACTAAAGGATGGAATAGAACAGCCTTTGAACAAGATATCGAAAATCTAATCACAAAAGGTGAAGCTTTTAGATTAGTCCTTCTAGATTTAAATCATTTGAAACAAATTAACGATACATATGGCCATATAGAAGGAGATTATGCAATTAAGTCATCATACAATTCAATAAAAACAAATGCAAAAGATAATGGTAAAAGTTATAGAATTAGTGGTGATGAATTTGCTTGTATTTTTTATGATATTAGTGATGAGACATTTGAAACTTTCAAAGAAAATATAAATAAAACTCTGAAAGTAAGCTCAAAAGCCAAACCATATAAGATTGTTCTTGCCTCAGGTACAAAAGTATATAATAAAAATGAAAATTTCACTGATTTCTATAAAAAAGTTGATATTGAAATGTATAAAAACAAAAAAATTCTTAAAGCTATGGAATCCTCACTTTTTTCTGATACTAAATAGACATATTTTATAATTTTATCGATTATAGTCGAAATTACTTAAAAATTTTATAACTTTATCGATTATAATCGAAATTAACATTGTTTTTTAAAATTCTATCGATTATAATCGAAATTAGAGGTGACTTTATGAATTATGTAAATAGACCTAAATATATTGATAAAATAAAACCGTTTATTAATAAACCAATTATTAAAATTATTATAGGAATGAGAAGAGTTGGAAAATCTACCATTCTGTCTATGATAAGAGATCAAATTTTAACATCAATAAAAGATGAAAACAAAATATATTTGAATTTTGAATCAATCGAATTACTAAATATTAATGATTATAATTCATTAATCAATTATTTAAAGCCCATAATAAAAAATTTAGAAGGCAGGATATATTTTTTCTTTGATGAAATTCAAATCATAAAAGGTTGGGAAAAAGTTATTAATGGATTAAGAGTTGATTACGATTGTGATATATATATTACTGGATCAAATTCATCATTACTTTCAGGAGATTTAGCAACATTATTAGCAGGAAGATATATTGAATTTGAAATTCAACCTTTTACTTTTGGCGAATTTGTTGCCTCTTATAATCAATTGAATTTATCAAAAGAAAGTTTATTTAATAAATATATACAATTAGGGGGAATGCCATTTTTAAAATATTTTAATCTTGATTACATTCCAAGTACTAAATATTTAGAAGATGTCTTTAATACTGCATTAGTAAAAGATATTTTACAATATAATAATATAAGAGATGTGGATATATTTAATCGAATTCTCTCTTATGTAATTGAAAATATTGGTCATACTTTTTCTGCAAATAGTATTAAAAAATTTTTAAAAAATGAACATAGAAATGTAACAGTAGACACAATATTAAATTATTTAAATTTTTGTACTAAAGCCTTTATAATTAAAAAAGTTCCTCGTTTTGATACTGTAGGAAAAAAATTATTAAAAGTCGATGAAAAATATTATTTAACTGACCATGGATTTAGACAAGCAAGAGGTTATTCAAATATAACTGATATAGAAAGGACTTTAGAAAATATAGTGTATATCGAATTAATTTCTAGGGGGTACAAGGTAAATATTGGTAAAATCAATAATAAAGAAATTGATTTTATCGCAACAAATGGTAATGAAATTAATTATTTTCAAGTTTCTTATTTAATGACTGATGAAGCAACTAGAAATAGAGAATTTGAAGCTTTACTTAATTTAAGCGACAATTTCCCAAAATATGTTTTATCTTTAGATAACTTTGACTTTAGCAAAAATGGAGTAATTCATAAAAATTTAATTGATTTCTTACTTGATATATAGCTACAATAATTAATTATCAAACATAAAAATAAAATATTTTAAAAACCTAATTATTTATGATATCAAATTAAACTGAACTTTAAATAGCCTAAGCAAATCTATTGTATTTATATAATTTACATGAAAAACATTACAAACATTAGGAATTTCAATCTTCTTGCTAATATTAGGGTCAAATTTCTCTAAAGTGACAATTGAACAATTAGTCACCATGGCTTTTGCAATAAGCCATGGATCTGCAACAGAAAGAAACTCTTTTTTTGCATATTCCATAAACTTAGAATCTGAAGAATAAACCCAATTAACTATATTACGATATGCTGTTTGCGTTTCTTCATCATCAACTCTTAAAAAACAACCAGAATCTTTATATTTTGATACCCAGTCTTTTAATTCATCATTCCCTCTCATTAATTCATTAAATACAGGTTCAATTGAATGTATTAAACCACGTTGCATATCTCTTTCTAACCACTGCCAAAATCCAGGAAATATATCGAAAGGATATTGAACATTTTTTGCTTGTATAAAAATATTACTGTCTAATAAGTAATTCATTAAAGCACTCCAAACTCATTAGAATATTTGGCTAATGTTGCTGGAGTTAAACCTAATAACCTAGCTCCATCTCTCATTAATATTTGCTGAGAATATACATTTTGTATAACATCATATAAAAATTTATTTCCGTTTTTTTGAGGAATAGATTGATAAAAAGAAAGTCCACCTTTCTCTCTTTTTTGTTTTTCTTTATTTTTTTGCCAAAGGATAACTAAACGATCATAATAATTAAAAAATTCATATTTATTTATTATATTTAATTCAAAAGCTCTTCTTGCTATTACAATACTGCTTACTTTAAAATATTTACAAAGTATTTCTGCGTTTGTATCTACGGATAAGCTTTTATCCCATTTCTCAAATATATAATTCTTAGGAACTAATATTTCTGCAGCAATTTCATTACATTTTTTCTCAAATTTATTATAAAAGCTCATTTTATCAATTCTTAAATCTATATTAGAAACACCACTCTTGTTGAACCATAAATGAACAATTTCATGAATAAGAGTAAATATTCTTGCTGCTTTAGTATCAGCACCATTAATAAAAATTGCCGGAGCTAAAGTATCAGAAATTACAAAACCTCTAAACTCTTCTACATCAAGGATTCTATGAGTATTATTGCCTACCATACTAGATTGCAGAACCCAAAGTCCTAGATTTTCACACTTTTCTATTAATTTTTTGTAAAAATATTCCCAATTTTTAGAATTTACTCTATCAGATATACTTAAATTTAACGTATGCGTAATATCATTGGCAATTATATTAGAATCATCACTAAAACTATATTTACCAATAAAAGAAAGTTCAGAATCTCCTCTGTCTTTTTTAAATTCTCTATACCAATTCTGTTTAAACTGAACATCAGATATAACATCTTGCAAATCAACACTAAAATTGTCAAAAGGAAAATCTGTAACAGTTCTTAAATCAGGCAAAACCTGTTTTTCTAAAGGAGGTTCGTCTAAAAAAAGAAAGCCAAAAGGAATATGTAAAACTTTTGCTAATTGTTGAGCCTGCTTAAAAGTAGGTTTTAGATTTCCTTCTTCCCACTTAGAAAGCTTTTCAACATTAACATTAATTTTCTTTGATACCTGATCTAAGTTAAAATTTGAGCGCAACCTAGCCCATTTTAAGACTTTCGGACTAATTATTGCCTGATTGCTCATTTTCTTGTCCTCTATATTTATTATATCTAAAATACTACAAAATTCCATTTATTTTTTACTAATTTACCAAAATTTGAAACCAAAAAGCTTGTAACATTACACAATTTACTAAATAAAATTATATTCAATTAAATTATCTGTTTTTTTCAACACCTATTTTCACTTTGAGTGCTTTTAAAATTTTATTAATGCTCATTTACTTGATATATCTAATCTATTTATTATACTCTTCATATATGTGGGAAATAAGTATTATAGGGTTATCGCAAATTGTTTTTGGTATTATTTTAATATTATCAAAAAAAAAAGTTAAATCTGATTACATATTAATCTGTTGGTTAGTAATACTTTCTTTGCCTTTTTTACAATCTGTTAATATTGTTTTAAATCTATCTTGGCCTATTTTTTCAAAAATTGTTAACCAATCTTTTACTTTATTACATGGACCTTTTCTTTATTTATATCTAAGAGAAGTAATAAAAGAAAAAGATGAAAAGATCAAATATTGGCCACATTTTATTATCTTCGCTATTTTTTATATAATCTTTTTATTTAATCCTGTCCCTCTCCATCCAGGAGGACCTCTAGAAGTTGTAGAGAGCACCTTCCCTCTTTTAACTCATTTTGGATTAATTAATGTTATAATTTTTATAATATATGGGATTTTTTCATTAAAATCTATTTATCTACATAGAATTAAATTGAAAGAAACTTTTGCTTACGAAAATAGTGAAATCACACTATTTTGGCTTTCTCTTCTACCTATAATTTTTGTATTTTTTATAGTTCTAATATTAATAATTGAAAATACTTTTCTCAGAAACATAATTGAAATTGATATTATTCACTTAATCTTGTTTCTCTTTTTCACTCTATATTTAATATTCTTTGGACTTAGACAAAAACAAGTTTATCTAAAAGAAAGTAAAGAAATACCTCAAAATCAAAGAAAGGCCATAAAACAACCAAATATTAAAGAAGAACAAGAGAAAGAAACTAATATAGAGCTTCTATCAGAAATGGACAAGATTATGAAAGAGGAGAAATTATATTTAAATCCAATGCTATCAGTTTATGACTTAGCTAATTCTATCAATGTATCAAGACATCAAATATCTTCTTTATTAAATAAAGATCTCTCAATGAATTTTTACCAATATGTAAACAAATATAGGCTTGAAGAGTTTTGTAAACGACTTGAAGATGATAATGAAAATAAATTTAATATAATAGATCATGCATTTGATTCGGGTTTTAATTCCAAATCAAGTTTTAATAGTCTCTTTAAATCTCACTTTAACATGACTCCTAGCCAATACAGAAAGTCTTTAAAAAGTACAAATAAGTAAAAAAGGTATTAATTTTGGACAAATTAGTCCAAACTGCACAATTTGGACGATAAAAAAACTTTAAACTTCTATATTTGAGACAACATAAACCAATATAGAGGTAAGCAAATGAAAAAAATATCATTTATAATAATAGGCATTGTAGCAATGCTTACAAGTTGTGCTTCAAACAATCAAACAACAGAAAGCACAAAAGAAGAGAACTCAGTTGAAATAACAAGTATTACAGAATACAAACTTCCAGATACTGGACAGTCTTTTACATATGATGAAAATGGCCTGTTAGTAGAAAATGTCGATGAGTCTAGTCCTTACTGGGGTTCTGATGCTACAGTTGAAGGAAATGAGTTATCATATCAAGATAATGGAGATGGGACTGTAACAGATTTAAACACAGGTTTAATGTGGCAAAAAACCCCTGACTTTACTAGATACACTTATGATGAGGCCCTCGAATATGTAGAGAACCTTGAAATTGGAGGATATGATGATTGGAGACTTCCAACCATTAAGGAACTATATTCTCTTGCATACTTCAATGGTGAAATTATTCCAGAAGGAGAAAGTACTCCTTATATTGATACGGATTATTTTGATTTCCAATATGATCATTTATTATTTGCAGGACAATATTGGTCTTCAACAACTTATGTAAAAAATGGTGTTCAAAACTATGATGAACATGGCTCTTTATTAGGTGGATTTGGATTTAACTTTGCCGATGGTCATATCAAATCATATGAGACTGGTTATTATTTTGATGGCACTGAAATCAGTGAAGATGATGGAATTATGATTCCAGGTTGTTATGTAAGAGCTGTTAGAGGAACAACTACCCTATATGATATGGATTATGTAGATAATGGGGATGGAACAGTTACAGATCAATCTACTAATCTAATGTGGGCTCAAAATGATAGTGGAACTACAATGGATTGGCTTGAAGCTCTAGAGTATGCCAATGAATCTAAACTTGCAGGTTATGATGATTGGAGACTTCCTAACTCTAAAGAATTAGAAAGTTTAGTTGATTATGAAAAGACAGACTTCCCTGCTATAAATACTGATTTCTTTAATACGAGTGTAACAGAATTTAATTCCACAGATGATGCATACTATGTTTGGACAAGTACAACCCAAGGTGATTTTAAATATAGTGCATGCTATGTAGCTTTTGGCCAAGCTTGGAGTAAAAAGAATAGCGAAGCTACTACCTATTATGATTGGCATGGGGCTGGAGCTCAAAGATCTGATCCTAAAACTGGGAATCCTGAGGACTATGAGTTAGCTTCAGAAATGGCAAGCGATTATATCTCAATCAACAACTATGTTAGATTAGTTAGAGATGCAAATTAATAAAACATTCAAAGGATAATCTAAGTTAATACTATTATTAGGATCTTTGGTTTTAAGCCAAAGATCCTTTACTTTTCTCAATAATAAAATTAAAGCTCTGTAAATTTATAACATATGTTAAATATTTTTATTGAAGATATGAAGAAATTCTAATAAAGTATTATTTATATTTGATAGTTTTAATTAATTAAATTTGATCTATACTTACTATACAAAAATTAAGATTTTTATTAAATATTAATTTATTTTATCTAAAATAAATATTTATTCTTAGCAATTAGAAGTCATATTATTGAGTAATTAAAACTTAAGTAGTAAACTACACAAAATTTTAATAAAATAATTTATATAATGAATTTATTATTTAAGAGGGTAGACATGAAAAGCTTAGAAATGCTTTCAAAAATAGCATTATTAGCTGTTAACACTGAAGATTTCGATAATCAAATGAATAAAATCCTTCAAATAATTGGTAAGTATACTAATGTTTCTAGAACATACATCTTTATTGATAATGAAGATGGGACCTCTTGTAGAAATGAATTTGAATGGTGCAATGAAGGAATAACTCCTCAAATAAATTCATTACAAAATTTAAAATATAGTGATATGCCCTCTCTTGCTTCTATATTGGAAAAAGAAGGTCGTCTTTATAGTGAAAATATCAAAAACCTTCCTCCTGATATTTACAATCTATTAGAGTTTCAAGGTATCCTTTCTGTTATTATTTATCCGCTTATTATCAATAATAAGGTAAAAGGATATATAGGTTTTGATGAATGTATAAAACACAGAAAATGGAAAGAACAAGATCTAAATATTTTAGCTACAATTTCTGGTATTATTTCTAATATTTATAGCAACAGATATAATTTAATGAAAATAACAGAACTATCTAGTCGCGATGCTCTAACTAATGTGTTTAATAGAAGATATATACTAAACACCTTAGAAAAAGACATCGATAGGTATAAAGAAAAAGAAAAAACGTTCTCAGTATCAATTATAGATATCGACTACTTTAAAAAGATTAATGATAATTATGGACACCAAGCTGGTGATTATATTTTACAAGAATTTACAAAAACAATTCTTGTAAATATTAGAAAAACAGACTTGCTAGGTCGCTATGGTGGTGAAGAATTTATTATAGTAACCTATGATTCAGCCAAAGAAAATACTGTAAAACGAATTAGTGAATTGCTTGAAATAATTCGAAATACAAATTTTGTTTATAAAAATCAATCTATTAATTTTACCTTTAGTGCAGGAATTTGTGATGTTTCAGATTTAGATAAAGATAATATTTATTTTGAAAAAATAATTTCCCTAGCAGACAAAAGATTATATGCAGCTAAGGATGCAGGAAGAAATTGCATTAAATATAGTTAGTAAAATATTTCATATTTGAAATTTTCCTAAATTCAATAAGCAAATATACCCAATTAATTAATTTGGTTAAAATCTCAAAATTAAATTAGAACAAAAATTTTAAAGTTTAAAAGTTCCTTATTCTATCATTAAATCAAATAAAGTTGTTAATTTACTCTTTCGCAATATTTTCATGATATACTAGTAGAAAACTATCTAAGGAGATTTCCTATTATGAAATTCCACAACCAAATTATAATAGTCGGAGCTGGGATATCAGGGTTAACCGCTGCAACCTCTTTGGCTATAAAAAAACATCAAGTTCTAGTTTTAGAAAAAAACAATACATGCGGTGGATTAGTTAACTCTTTCAAAAGAAATGGATTCCTTTTTGATGGTGGAATTAGAGCTGTAGAAAATGCTGGTATGGTTAAACCAATGTTGGAAGAACTTAAAATTGATTTACCACTATTAAAAAGTAAAGTCTCTCTAGGAATTGAAGATAAAATATTTAGTACAGCTACTGAAGAAAGTCTTTCCAAATATGAAAAAATTTTAAAAGAATTATATCCTAATAGTATTAAAGATGTTGAAAGAGTTATTAAGGTTATTGCAAAATTTGATGTTTATATGCAGGTTTTATTTGGTAATAATAGTCCCTTTTTTAAAGATGGTAAACGTAATCTCAAATATTACTTTACAACATTTCCTATTTGGTTGATTAAATTTTTAATCACAGGAATAGCAATTGTAAAAATGCAAATGCCTATGGAAAAATTCCTTAATAAAATAATAAAAGATGATTCATTAAGAGATATTATCTCCCAACACTTTTTCAAACAAACCCCAGCTTTTTTTGCTATGAGTTACTTTTCTCTATATCCAGATTATTATTATCCTAAAGGAGGCGTTGGTAGTATTCCAGAAGCCTTAAGTAAAAGACTATTAGAGCTTGGCTCTAAAATTGAAACTAATACAGAAATAGTAAAACTAGATGCATTTAATAAACAACTAACAGATGATAAAGGAAATGAATACACATATGAGAAACTAATTTGGTGTGCAGATATGAAGACTCTATATAACATGATTTCACCCCAGGGATTTCCAATTAAAATTCAAAATAAAATTAAAGATGAAAAAGATTCTATTTTAGCAAGTAAGGGAGCTGAATCTGTGTTTACCATTTTTTTAGCTATTGATTTACCTCCTGAATATTTTAGATCAATATCTGAGAGTCATTTTTTCTACACACCTTCAAAAGAAGGTCTTAAAGAAACACATTTATCAAAACTTACAAACATTTTGGCTAATTGGGAATCATTAAATAGAGAAACATTTTATTCATGGCTGAGAGATTTCTGTTATTTGAATACATATGAAATTTCAATCCCAGTTCTTACAGATAGAGATGCAGCACCAAACGGAAAAACAGGATTAATTGCAAGTTTCCTTTTTGACTATGAGTTAACTAAAAGAATTAAAAAAGATGGATGGTATAATGAATTTGAAAGTAAAATTCAAGAATTTATGATCGATTCCCTTGCTAATTCAGTTTATTCTAAATTAAAAGATAATATTATTTTTAGTTTCACAGCTAGCCCACTAAGCATAGCTAATAAAGTAGGCTGTTCTGAGGGAGCAATTGTAGGTTGGTCTTTTGAACAAAAAGTACCTATTTCTGCAGGTATGTTAAACATGAAAAAAGCTGTACTAACATCTGTTCCTGATCTTTATAGAGCAGGACAATGGACGGTAAGTCCAGCAGGGCTTCCTACTTGCATTATGACAGCAAAAATGGCTTCTGATTTAGTTCATAAAGAGATAAATTCAATTTAATGAATCATTTAATTGGATGTCTAATCACAGTTTTCCACTTTAATGGATCAACTTTTCTGATATCAGATAAATAAACTTCATGATGTCTTCTTTGATCTGAAAAATCTAATTCATACCCTTGTTGTTTTATATAATCGTGCATCTTATTAACAGATTCAATCTCTGTGTCAAAAGGACCAATATGCATAATTTGAACGCATAAGCCTTCTTGTATTGTTAAAAACTCCACCTTAGTGCAATCAAGTTTTTTCTTAGTTGTTACTTTCTCTTTTGCCCATAAAAAATGTTCTTTTTTTATAAAATCTGGTAATCTCAGTACTGAAATCCAACTAAATGAATCTTTGTTTGATAAATCCACACCTTTTATATTTTCTTGCCACCAAAATCCTTCTAGAGGTGGAACTACATATTCAAAAAAGCCTTCAATTTTATAATCGGTTTTATAACTCATTTTAAGTGCATAAGCAATTGGATATAATAGACCTAAGGCCTTTTGATATTCTCCATCTTCTTGATTAGGATTTCCTTTTCCTCTAACAGCTAAATAATTAATCTTATCAATTTTAATAATTGAAGGTATTTTCTTTGGTCTATATAAATCTTTATATTCTTTCTTAAAATCAAAGGCCATAATTTATCTCCTACTTTCTATTAAATATATAATAGCACATATTTATTTAATCAAGAAAAACAAAAAATAGAGCTATCCTAATTTATAAAATAATAAATTTTGTTTATTATAGGCTATAAAACAAAAATAGGATAATATTGTGAAAGAACTAGCTGTAATATTTGATTTTAACGGAACACTATTTTGGGACTCTGAAATAAACTATAGAGCATGGTATAATTTTATTAAGAAAAAATTAAATAAAGAATACACTAGAGAAGAATATGCTCATTTAAATGGTAGAACTACTGTTGAAACTTTAGAAAAAGTTTATAACAAAAAATTAGATAAAAAGATTACCACTCAATTAGTTTACGAAAAAGATCAAGAATATTTAAAAATAATGGAAGAAGAAAAAGATTCAATTTCTCTTGCTCCAGGCGTTGAAGATTTAATAACAAAACTTAAAAACAATAATATTAAAATTGCTATTGCAACTAGTGCTCATCCGTCTTTAATGATAGAGTATGAAAAAATTTTCACTCTTTCTAAATTTTTCAAAAAAGAATATATTATTGCAAATGATGGGACTTTGCCAAGTAAACCCAATCCTGCAATTTACAATAAAACTATTGAAATCTTAAAGATTAGTCCTAATAATTGCATTGTATTTGAAGATACAAAAAGCGGAATTATAAGTGCTTCAAGAGCTAATGTAGGCAAAATTATAGCTGTTAACAGTATAGGGGCAGATACTGAAACAATAAATAACTTAAAAGAAACTTCTTTTTCAATAACTTCATTTACAGAAATCAATCTAAAAAAATTGTTAAATTAAAAAATAACTTTTATAACTAATTCAAAGTAAAGATAAGTACTAACATAATAAATACTAATATGTAATTAATAATTTAGATTATTTATCTCATTCAATTTTTTTTGATTGAATTTTTGGTCTTTATTTGAATAAAATTTTTCACAAATACTATTTTTGTATATCGTAAATTGAACTTTAAATTCATAGTCCGAAAAAATGACATACAAACAATTAAAAAATAGTAGCGCACCTTCTTCTTTTTTAAAAGGTCATAGCTTTCATACTTATATTAATAGAAGAGAAGAAATCTTAGAAGCAGAAGCAGTCTTAACCCCTTTTAGCAGATCATGTCTTTCAGACAATTATGTAACAAAAGAAGAAGCTAAAATGCTTCTTAATGCGTCTTAATCCCTTTTAGCAGGTCATGTCTTTCAGACAAAATTTTGATGAAGTATTTGCGTTAACTGTAGATTATGGTCTTAATCCCTTTTAGCAGGTCATGTCTTTCAGACATTAATTAGCATAAAGAAAAATTTAACAACAGTTAAAAAAGTGTCTTAATCCCTTTTAGCAGGTCATGTCTTTCAGACGCTATAGAGCCTTTATCAAATTTAGACAATGTTGAAATATGTCTTAATCCCTTTTAGCAGGGCATGTCTTTCAGACTTAGATGAGGCTATTACTAAATTAGTTTCTAGTGATGATCGTCTTAATCCCTTTTAGCAGGTCATGTCTTTCAGACGTTTTTATAGGGAACATTAACTTAGGTAGAATTAAAATACTAGTCTTAATCCCTTTTAGCAGGTCATGTCTTTCAGACAAGAAAGCAAGAACAAGAAAAAATTTATCGTGTTGTATTAGATGGTCTTAATCCCTTTTAGCAGGTCATGTCTTTCAGACATTAACAGGCGATAAGGTGGAAGTTAAATATTTTGCTTTAAGCAGTCTTAATCCCTTTTAGCAGGTCATGTCTTTCAGACTTTAACTGAAAACGAGAAAAAAGTGATAAATTGTGCAATTCAGTCTTAATCCCTTTTAGCAGGTCATGTCTTTCAGACTTTAAAAGGGGAATTTATGATAATTAATATTTTAAAAGCGTGTCTTAATCCCTTTTAGCAGGTCATGTCTTTCAGACGTAAAAGAGTATGTTAAAAAAAATTTTTAAAGGGTAAAATTATGGTCTTAATCCCTTTTAGCAGGTCATGTCTTTCAGACTGTTGAAAAATTTAACTCTCTTGTTAAGTCTTTTGAAGAAGTCTTAATCCCTTTTAGCAGGTCATGTCTTTCAGACTCCTTACGATATTATTCCTTATACAGTAATAAATTACAATAGTCAAATCGCGAACCTAAATTTGTTTGCTAGAAAGCAAATTATATTTTCTCTTGAATAAAACTTTAATTTCTGATTATTTTCTTATTACACAAAGAATTACAACTTTGCGCGAACCTACGCTAAAAATGGCAAAAATCTCCGATTTTATAACTTCGCGCTATAAGATTACGAAGGCTTTTTTTTCAATTCCTTTTTTCTTTTCAACTCCATACATTTCTACACTATTCCAATCATCTTGACACAAAGGAATAATTAATAATTTATCCTGCTCTTGATCAATAATTTTTTTCAATCTCTTTGATAATTTTAAAATCTCTTTTTTCTCTTCTTGAATAAAAAATACTGACTTCTGAATCCTTTTAATATTATATTTTTTCAATAATTTATATATTCTGTTATATTTAGTCATTTTATTTTTTACGTCATATATTATTAGATAATTCTCAATCATACTATAACACCACAAAATCAGGTAAAATAAAACTTTCATCACACCCAACAAAAATAATTTTTTTCAAACAACTATCACAAATCGGTATAAAACATATTTTATCGTATTCTTCATCGATTAAACTAATCATATCTTTTTTTATTTTAGCCAAATCTTTAGAATCGACTTCACAAGAAAAAAAAGAATATTGCATTCTAACACCTTTACGCTCTAAATACTTTGCAACCTTTGATAATCTTTTTGGACTAGTTATATCATAGCAAACTAAATATAACATTACTTTATTACCATAGATAAATAATGGTTTCGATTATTATTAATAACAGATTTATATAATAATATTTGTTCTCTAAAAATACGGTCATATGGTATAGTTTTTTCTAATTCAGGATAAAAATGTGTATCTTTTAATTTTTTTTCAAAAGCATTAACAGCCTTTTTCATCCCATTTTCAGTCAAATAAACACCTACTTTTACATCATTTTCTATCTGTACCAATTGTTCTATATCTTCAGATTCACTATTTTCATATTTCTCGCCAACTCTGAAATCATCTTTTTTTAATGTACCTTGATTAAATAAAGAACATGTTAAAGTGTTAGCAATTGGTGTTCTATATTCTTCAATCAAATCGAAAACTAAAGATTTTCTACCATATGTAAGAGCATGTAAAGTACCTATAGAATCATCTAATCCTTCAGAAATTATGATTGAATCTATTCGAATCGCAATTAAAGTATATAAAAAACTCAATACAGAGTTCACTTCATCTCGAGGTGGATTTTTATTTCTACCTTTAAAGCTTGCCCATTTAGGTGCTATATTATAACCAAATATATTATAATAAGCTTTTGCTGCTTCACCTTCTATTCCCCTAATTTCAGAAATATTTGAAGCTAAATCAATATTATTTAAACATGTCTTAATTATATGAATATTATATAAAATATCTTCTTTATTATTAAACTTTCTATTTATTCGCTGTGCAAAATGTAGTTGATTATAAATTTTACCTCTTACAAGATCTTTAGCAATAGATAAGCTTTTTATTGAATCATCGTAAATTTGATGTTGTTTATGTCTCAAAAATGTATTTTTTGAATCTTCAAATATAAATTTTCCATTAAACTTACCATTCTTATGAATAAAATTAACTTGAATTTTATGATTCATTATAGAATTTATAGCAGACCCTGTAAGTTCAAGTTTACCTATTACTATAATCTGAGTTAATTTTTTAGGTATAAATTTAGTAATATTTCCCAAATAATCACTGTAAACCAATAAACCTGAATCTGATTTTAACTTCCCATTATTAGATACTAAATAAGCTATCATATCAATTTTTACCTATAAAATTAACTTCTTTATTATAGAAATAAATTTATCACTGTCTAAATAATAAGGAGCATAAATCTTACTAATTGCAAAACTATCTTCTACTAGATTATATAGTTCTTCAATTAATCCAAAAATATTATAAGCAGTATTGTTCTTATTATCATTTAAAGCCATATTAATAGCCTCCAAAGAAATACCTTTAACACTATGGGCAATTGGTAACTTATTCCTCAAACTTGCAAAAGGTATGAAAGCTTTATATTTAGAATCAAGCTTAAAATACATTTGAACAAACTCAGGGACATTGTCTTTATTGCTAACAACCCAATGGATTAATTGACGCCTCGTAGAAAAGTTAGCAACAAAATGAATTCCTTCAGGTTTGCTTATTGCTAAAATCAGTTTATCATATTTATTTTTTGATAAATTTTCTAATTTAATATTATCTCTAATATATTCATTTACTTCCTCAAAAATACCTTTTTTAAATGTTAGAGACTCTAAACCTAAGGCTTTCAACATAACATAATTACCTAAAACATCTAAAAATGAAATTAACAACGCCATAGTATTAAAATAATCTTTTTTATTTAAACTGAGCTGAATATTAGCTAAAGACTCTAATAAAAGAAAAGGACATTTTGGATTTGAATAATTAAAATTCTCTGGATCTGCTTGAATTATATATTCTAAATTTAATTTTATAGGTTTAATTATTTCATCAAAACTATGATTTTTTTCAGATAATGAATTTAATTTATCTAAAGCTTCTTTAAATTGATAATTCTTTCTATAAATAAAATAATCTAAAATATCTAATATATAAGGAAATGTAGATAGATAGCTATTTTCAACTTTAGCTTTAGCTATATCATAATTGCCATTTTTTAAATCAACAGCTAATTGATTTATTGAATTTAATTTTTCTTCCTTTGAAAAAATATCTAACTTTTTAATTGTTGCTTTATCTGTTTCATGGCTATTAGAAGCATAATATTGATTAATATCAGGTTTTACTCTGGCACAACTTTGAGATAAACCAAGACACATTGCAGGAGTTCCCTGTGCTATGGATATAACTGTATCATCTAAGTTAATTTTAGAAATAAATTTACTATATAATGGAAGAATTATACTATAATCTGCAGGATTAACCGTTATTGTTGCAAATTTGAATTCTATATTTGGAAATACTATTTTCCCATAGGTTCCTAATAAAATTTCTTTTAATAAAAAAGTATCAGTATTTTTAGATTCTTTCTGTTTCGTAATAAAGCAAAGAACTTCAGTAATTTTCCTTTTCTCTAATTCCTCAATTTTCTTTATTTCATCTTTCAAAATTGGAAATTCTATTCGTTCTAATTCATCTTCTTTTGTTTCATTATTTTCGTTTATCTTAATAAAAGCTTTAGTTAAAACATTGCCATTAGAATCAAATTTAACATCATATTTTTTTATAGAATCAACTAAATCAGATAAACTAGAAAAATATTTTTCTCTTTTCCTAAATACATAGGCATCACCAGAATTTTTACAAAATAATTTTAAATCACTATTACCAAAATTAACTATTAGCCTCATTCTCTAACCTCTGTTATTAAGCAATATCCAGGAAGAAATTTATTCTCAATTAGAGGATAACTTTCTCCTCCTTCAATATTTATATCTTCATTATATATCTTTGTATTTATAGACATATCTTGTTGGATATTATATGTAATATTTTCAATTCCTGAAAATCTGCCAATTCTGATCAAACCTTTTGTAGAAGTTACATTATCTTCTATAATTTTAACCATAAGATTTCTAGGTCCAATCGGAAGCTGTTTTGCTTTATTATTAAAATTATCTATATAATAATCATTAAGTGCATCAATTATATTATTAATATTTGTAAATTGTTCTAATGAATAAATCTTTTTTAATTTTGTTGAAATTGAAATAGTACCTGTTAATGTAATTTTACTATCTGAATAACAAGATGCCTCAGTCATAGTAGTATAAACAGGTAAGGGATCTTTTTTTGTACTAATTAAAATTTCACCTAATATATTAACACTTGATTTAGACTCAAATTCAAAATCACTAACTTTTATATATTTAAAAGGATCATCTGTAACTTTATCTGACACTTTCATTATTTTAGATTCAAACTTTTTAGTTTGTACATACTTTCTTTTAAAACCAGTTGAATCAATATAATCATTTTTAGAAATTGTTTGATGATTTAATAAAGACTGTATTATAGCTGTTCTTAAAGAACCTTTTATTGAAGAGCCTGGGATATATGGTTTATCATTAATTTTTTTTATACAATTTTTATCAATTATTTGAAAAGGTTTATTCTCTATTAAATTTTTTCCACTTTGAAGATATCCCATTGGTCGTGAAAAAATTAAAGAAATTTTATCATTATTTTCTCTTAGAGTTTTTAAAACCAAAGCTTTAGCAGCTTTATCATATTTTTTATCTCTTGAAGAAATTCCTTTTGTAACAGTTTCGATATATTCAGTGCGTGTTTGCAAATCCATAATCTTTAAAAGATTATTCAAATTCACTTTATATAATTTATCTCCTAATAAAAACAACTCTCCATATTCATAATATTCACCAGTATTAATAATAACAGGAGTCAGAATTTCAATTTGAATTTTATGATTAATCCATTGTTCTTTATTACCCATGCAACACTCCTTATTTAAAATAAATGGGGAAAGAATATCCATAACTACAAATTTTAGAATCAGTATGTACGTTATGAAGGATACAACCATTGCCATTCTTAAAAACGGATCCTGGTTCAAAATATACAACAGGGTATTTATTGAATGTTTTTCTTTCTCCAATTGAACTACCAACTATCCCAAAATAATAATTCATTTGATAGTACATAGGTTCTAAATCTTTTCCACTACATCTACTAATTGTCATATATAAATCACTATCTTTAAATGAAAATAATTTATTTTCATTTTCATTTAACTCTTCAAGTAAAATTTCAAAATTACCTTTTCCGACATTTCTATCTCCTCCTAATCCTACAAGATTTAGGTAAGAGACAATATCTTTAATTGTACAGATTGTTCCTGGACTATCATTAATAATTTTCAAATATATAACAAAAGGATGAGCAGAATATAAGAATGTTTGATTAAATACTCCACCTTCAATAGGTCTACCAGACATTCTATCAATAGAACTTCTAACCTCATTTAATGAATAAATTTCTGGAGATTTATCAATTATTGCTAATTTTAATTTATCTATATCCTTTTGATATTTTAAAAAGACTTCAATAGGAATATAAGTTCTTTTTTTATTTTTTTTAGCTAAAGCTCTATTTTTTTTCTCATCTTGTAAAGATATCTTTTCATTTTGATTTCTTTTAAATGGTGGTAATATAATTCTAGGGAGATATCCTTCTGGAAACATATTACTTATTAAAAATGGAGGATTTTTATCAAACTGATCAATAAACTTAGAAACTTCTGTAGGACCTTTTAAAGCTGAAATAGCACATACCATTTGGCCCCAAATTTGATCTGCTGTAAATAAATTAGAAAATCCAGACTTTGTTTTTAACTTCAATTTTAAATATTTCATTTATTACTCCAGATTAAAAGCTTTATCACCCCATACCAAATCTTTAAATTTTATCTTCCCATATCCTCTACTTCCATTACCACCTAGAGAATCTTGTTCCATTAAAAATAACCCTTGTTTTATAATTTTTTTAAATTCATCTTCATTATCTTCATCTAGAATTCTTAAATTCATTGAAAAATCAAAAGATAATCCAGGAATAACTCTCTCAATATTTCTTGGAGAATTAGCAGTTCCTGAAATCCTATCAATACTATTTTCAGATTTTTCTTCAGTAGGTAGGATATTTTTAGCTTTTAATTTATCTTTAGATTCTTCTGAAATAAAACAATCTCTAAAAATAATTCGAGTCATTCCTTTTTCAGATGTATCACCAAAAATTGTTGGAACTATATGATTATTATTATTTCTTGAGGAAGGTTTTCCATCTAAGGATAAGCCATAATATAACTCTAATAATGATCTCATTTTCCCTTTAAGTGAAGATCCTGGAATATATGGGTAATTATCTAAAGGATTCTTAATAACTGAAGAATCAATTCCTCCAATATGAACCTCAGAATCTCCAGCACCTATATGCAAACCTGTAATAATTTCAATTTTACCTTTTATCTCAACAATATGAATAGACATTTATTTATACCTCCAATAATTTACTACTGTATTATATACTTTCTCTAAATTCAAAACTTTAAGTTTTATCTAAAATTTTTTTCATAATATTTTGTATAACCAATTAAAGCTTGATAAAATAAAATAAAATTATCAAAATCTTTTCGTGTTTGTATTTGATTTACTTTCTTTTCAATTTGATCTTTAAAATTTTTATGAATAATACCTCTTCCCATACTATATGCAAGTTTCGCTTTAGAAAAAGCAATTAAAGGTAATATTTCATTTTTAAAATCTTCTTCGGAAAAACCATCCCTATGAGACTTAGAATGCAGTAAAAGAAAATCATCATAAAACTTTCTAATTTGAGTAGATGATGCTTTTCTTTGTCTATTTTTAATCATCTCATTTTTTGCAATATTTTCTGGTTCTTCAGTTAACAATTCTTTTGTTAATTTAAGCATTTTTAGCCTCCAATTAATTTTTTCTAAGTCCATACATTGTATGTACTAATGCAACTCTAAATCTTTCTAATTCTAAAGAATCTTTATAATTATCTATATGATTTAAAAAGAAATTATAAATTTCAGCTTTATATTTTTCATCTTTAATGTTTACATTTCTAACTAAATCATATCTTAATTTTGAATATACTGACCATTTTCTTTGTTTTTCTTTTAATAATGCATCATCACTAATAGGTAAACTCAAAGACTTCTTTTTTCTATCAGTCTCTACTAATAAATCATTTACATAATTATAAATTCTATATATAAATGATGAAGAAATTGATTCATTACTTATATATTTAGTTAAAATATTAGAGTCTTCTATTAATTTTCTTAATTCCACTTCATCAAAAAGAACATTAAAATACGAAGTACAATTTTTACCTTCTTTTTCTTTTGCTCTATCATCTAACTGATAATTAGCTTTTTCATTTAAAAGAGCAAAAGGTTCTTTTGCATGTCCTACTACTATTCCTGCAGAAAAATGTATTTGATTGTTATTACAACAGAATATTCTAAATTTTAATTTTAGTTCTTGAATAAACTCTAAGGCTTGATTCCATGGTAATATAATAAATACATCATCTCCTCCAGAGATAACAGTATATGCTTCAGGGTAATTTTTTTCTAAAATATGTTTAACAATAACATTGAAAAAATGATTTAATAATCTTGATAAAGTTATATATCTAGAAATAGAATAGATTTCTTTTGGAAATCCACTAATAAAGATTTCTCCTAGATTATCAACGTCAATTTTTACATAAGCTAAATAATTTTTTCCCATTCCATTTTCATCAATACCTGTTTTTGCAATATCCTCAAATGTTTTATCTGGACTGTGAGTATTTAATCGCCAAATTGGATATTTATAATCATTCGAAGTTAAACTATATGTAAAATAATTATTAATTAATACTTCATCTTCAAGAGAGATAAATACATCTTTTACAATTTCATATCCCTTTTGTGAATTATAATTAATATACTTTTTAGTTAAAACATTTGCTCCTAATTTTTGTATAGTTTCACAATTTTTACAAATGTTATTTTCTTTATTAGTTATTATATTTTTACCACAAACTGAACACCTAGTACCTTCAATATCTGTATTATTAATTACATACCCAATCTCATTAATACAATGCTCAAATTTCCTATTTTTCTTAGAATTAAGTCTATATCCAACTTCTTTTTGTGTATTTACAAATTCATTTTTAGAAAAAGCATCTATACTAGCTAATAGAGAATAATCTGTTAAAACACATAAAGTCCCTTGATATTTTTTAAAGAAAAATAAATCCTGATCTTTAACAAAGTCATCTATTTTAGAAATAAGAGCTTCATCTGGGGGCAAAATTATAGTAAATTTTCCACCTGCATCTATTAAATCAGTAAATGGTATAATTCCTAGTTTCTGAGACAAAGCAACCCGATATGAATTACTGATAGAACTGATAATAAATGATCTACCTCTAAAAGTTTTAGCTGCACCTTTAAAAGAACTATATTTGCTTTGGAAAATAAACTGTTGAATACCAGATACGTCTGCGGCAAAAATTCTAAATTGTTCTTTCTGATCTGAATTAGCCATAGCTATAGCAAAAGCCATAGTAGTAACACTATGATCATATAATGAAATATCATTTAATAAATCATTTGTTGATGAAGGGATACACCATGTATATTGATATAGCAAATCTTTTAATTTCATTAATAATTCAACTACTGTCATTTTATTGGGTAATTTTTGTAAACTTTGAATAAAATTTTCCCATAGATTTTGATAATCTAATTCAATGTTTTCTTTATCACTGGTGGGATAGCTATATTTTTCAGAAAGTGACAAATTATAATAATAATCACTTTTCTTTGCTTTATTATCTTTTTCAGTATCTATATTTGAAAATATAGAACGTAAAGGCTTTTTATAATAATCCCCTCTTTTATATGAATCTTGTGCATCTGTTCTATCATTATTAGAAGAAATAGAATCTGCTAATTGTATAATTTTTGAATAATCACCTTCCCCAGGACTATGATGAGATGCACTAGATCTATAAACTTGTTCCCATTTTAAATTAATATCAAAATCAATATTATCAATTATTGGCTTAAAATCAGTTATAAAAAAATCATATGTCCATAAGGCATGTCGATGAGTATATAACTGAGTTTTACTATTTAACTTTGCTATATACCCTTCCATTTTTAAAGTGGTATTACTAATTTTTGTCTCATCACCTTTATATGCTCGTTGTTTAAATTTCCCAATATCATGTAATAATGCAGCAATAGCAACTTCATACTGAGATTTTATATCAATCACTTCAAATCTCCTCCTCTGACAAAGCTATTTTACCTAAGCCCATACTTATATTTTTTCCAACATTAAAAATTTCAGCAGCTTTTAGAAGTTGGAATGTATATTCATCTAGACCATCTATAATTAATAATTCTCCAATAACTCCACCTATTTTTAATGCCTCTTTTTGTCGGCTTGAATAATAATTAAAATCAACCCACTTTTGATCTATTGAATGACTTTTTAAAGAAAAAGGCTCATTTTTAATTTTAAAAGTTCCATCTCCATAAATTTGATCTAAAATAAAAATGCGTCTTTCAATTGCTTTAAAGAAATCATTTGCAGTTATTTTATTTAAATAATGACCTTGTTTTTTAATTCTACAAGGTGTTAGAAATTTAACTGAATTAAATTTTAAATTTATATCTTCAACTGGCCACTTTTTTGAAACTTCTGGAAAAGTATTAACATCAAAGCTATAAGATAAATTATTGCATAAAACATCTACAAGATCATAATGTGTTCTAGATTTTGAAATTCCTAATTCTCCAGCTTTTTGCAAAGCTAAAGTTATATATGGGATATAATTTCTACTTTTTCCTATGAACAAAATTTTAATATCAGCCTTATCTTCGTCAATAAGTTTAACATCCAAAGTAAAAGGGTGTGGCGACCTATTCCTTCCTAATAACACTTTTTTATCTTTTTCTATAGGAGATTCAAAAAAACATGCATAAACACAACTACTATTTAATATGCAAGACTCACACTCATTTTGTTTTAATACACAAGTAAGTTTCTTTAATTGAGCTCCTAACACACTTCGAAAAATAATAGATGGTGATTTATTCCATTTAACTTTAGTTTCAAATCTTATCCTATATTTTAACACAATATAATCAAGCATAAACCCTACTGTAAAAAATAATTTAATATAATAATAACATGGTTACTAACAATATTAAAGAAAAATATTTTACAAATAAAACATCATTTATGCCAATTTGGTAAGAATTAAAGGAAATATAGCATCAAATTATGGTATTAATTCTTTATTTTCTTAATTTGATTATCTACATAGAAAAAATCAATCAATGTTTAATATTTCATATTTTTATAAAACTTTCTCATTTCATTTTTAAATTTTCGAACTCTTTAGACTTCAGTTTAAAGTATAAAACCTATAATCCCTTAAAGCAGGTCAATCCTTTCAGACCTTATTTCTGAGCTTAATGACAGTTTAGCTGAGAAAGTAGTTGTCTTAATCCCTTAAAGCAGGTCAATCCTTTCAGACATAACCACGAGTCAATTTATAACTTAAAAAAAGTTGGTAAAGCGTCTTAATCCCTTAAAGCAGGTCAATCCTTTCGGACATCGAAAAAGAGTTTGATAAAGTAGTAAACGAGGCTCTAGGTCTTAATCCCTTAAAGCAGGTCAATCCTTTCAGACCATATTAATGTATTTTAAAAAACACAAACCTACTATCTGTGAGGTCTTAATCCCTTAAAGCAGGTCAATCCTTTCAGACGAAGCACAGATAAGAGAGATTATTCAAAACCCAAATGGTCTTAATCCCTTAAAGCAGGTCAATCCTTTCAGACAAAAATGTTAGTAAATTTGACACCACATGCTGTTACAATTTTGTCTTAATCCCTTAAAGCAGGTCAATCCTTTCAGACGCAGATTTACAAGCAAAGATAATATGAGGTATTATCTAACGTCTTAATCCCTTAAAGCAGGTCAATCCTTTCAGACTATTAAAAAGATTTAATGAATGGTTAAAAAGAAATTTTGATTTTGTCTTAATCCCTTAAAGCAGGTCAATCCTTTCAGACGTTGATAAAAAAGATTTAAAAGGTTTTCAACTTCGTTATCAATGTCTTAATCCCTTAAAGCAGGTCAATCCTTTCAGACTCCTACCATTATTATTCCTTACAATGAAAGAAATTACAATAGGCAAATAGCGAACCTTCGGATATTTTACAGTTAACAAATATATTTTTTCATTACTTTTCTATCTATAGAAACATATATTTTATTATATTATAAAGAATTACTTAAAATCGCGAACCTACCCCTAAAAACAGCAAAATATCAAATTTTTGAGGTTCGCGTTTTATTAAATAATTTTTTTTAATTTATTAATATTATCTCTTTTTATTTACTTGCACGCTTTTGTAAAAAAAATACCTTCAAAATAGTAAAATATTTAATTTTACTGCTAAGAAGGCTAAAAATTTCTTTAATGATTATATTATTAAATTATTTCTGCTTTAGGTTTGTCACCATCAATATCTATAATCTTTGCTTTAAATAGCATACCAGAAGCTGCAAATGGTGGAGTATTTTCAACCACTACATCTATATAATTACCGGTAACTCCAGTGAATTTACCGCCTTTTCTTGTTTGTAGTATTACTTCACATTCCTTATTTAGCTGCCTTTCTAAATATGCATTATGAAGGTCGCTAGATAATTCTCTAAGAGCCTTAGCTCGTTCATCCCTAAGATATTCAGGAACTTTATCTTTAGCTTTATATAAGGCTGTGTTAGGTCGTGGAGAAAAAGGAAATACATGAAGCTGACTAAAACCATAATCCTTTAAAAATTCATATGTTTCTTTGAACTCACTATCCCCTTCTCCAGGAAGACCTGCAATAATATCAGCTGCAATAAAAGGATCATCTTTAATTTCTTTTAATCTATTAACGATATAAATTAAATGAGCTTTATCATATTTTCTATTTACTCTTTTCAATACATCATCATTAGCACTTTGAACTGGGATATGGAAATGTGGTTGCATTCTATAATCTTTAAGTGCATTCAATAATCTATCATCAACGTGATCTGCTTCCATTGAAGATAATCTAAGCCTTATATTTGGACCTAATGCATCTAGGAGTTTTTCGATTAGCCCACCAAGGCCATCATTTTCATGATCATACATTGTTAAATTTACACCAGTTAGCATTATCTCACTAAAGCCTTCTTTTTCTAAGGCTAAAGCTCTCTCAACAACTACATCACTATCTAGGCTAACAGCCTTACCACGTGCTATGTGAACTCTACAAAATGCACAATTATTATCACAGCCATCTTGAACTTTTAAATAAGCTCTATGGTGGTATGAAAATGATGCTGCAGCATAATCAAATACAGAAGCGTCTTCATCTACAAAGGTTTTTATTGAATCTTGTAAGTTCATACCACTTTGAAGTGCTGCATTTATATGTTTTGGTAATTTTAATAAATGAGCTTTTTTCGATAAAGGTACTACAATGATATTCTCATGTAGTGCTCTTATATCTTCAGCGTTTAATTGTGCATAACATCCTGTTACAACACAAATACCAACTTGAGCAAACTTTCGAATCATTCTTCTAGCTTTTTGCTCTGCTTTACTTGTAACTGTACAAGTATTAACTATATATATTTCAGCATTTTCTTTGTCTTTGACAATAGAAAATCCTTCTGAAACGAAGGCATCTGCTATTCCTTCACTCTCACATTGGTTTAATCTACATCCCAATGTGTAAACACAAACATTCACCTAGTCCTCCTGGGATACTAAGTCCTGCATGACATAATCTAAAGCACCCTTTAATCCCATTCGCATTTGTTTTGCATAAGGATTGTATTTCTGTAAGTCGTGAAATAGTTGGATGGGGTCATTACAGGTTTGTTCAACAATAGACATCAACCTTCTATAACCTGTCGTTGCAAGTTCTGTAGGTTGAAGGGCAAGTTCATCTAATACTCTTCCAACAAAGTGAGTAATACCTTGCGACCAAGCAGCTTCTCTATCATGAGAATCGGGGGACATCTCTAAAATATCTAGCTGCCAAGATTTAAAATCTTCTAAGATATTATTATAAATATCTTTAGGGCAAGATATAGGAAAAATGACAAGAGGTAAACCCTTAACCCCATTTTTTCCTGAATCTGGTCCAAACATTGGGTGTGAAGCAATCGAATATACTCCATCTGGAAGATTTTCTTTCATAACTTTAGCAGGATAAACTTTTACAGAACATGTATCTATAACTACTGCACCCTTTTTTAATCTGTCTTTTACTGATTTAATAACTGTTTCAAAAGAACTTATTGCAACACAGAAATATATAATATCACTTGAACTTAAAAGTGTGTCTTCGTCTACTTGCTTAACACCCTCAATTTTCTCTTTTTTATGTCTACTATATCCAAAAATTTCATTATTATTATGTTTAGCTAATTCTTTTGCCCAGAATGCTCCAAATCTTCCTAACCCATATACACCAATATTCATAATACTTATTACAACCTCAGTACTGAAAAGATACATCATTAAAAACAACTCATTCAAGATAAAAACGAAAATAAAGATATACTTTTTAAATAATTAACTATTTTTTTTGAAATTACTTGAATTTACGTTTTTATCCAAATTTATTTATTATTGTTAAGCATATTAAAACTATATTACAATAATATTATAGTTTTTATTTCACCCTATTTAAAATGACTATTATTTCTTAATTTTTTTTGAAAAAAATTATAATAAGGTTTGCTAAAGCAATTTATCAATAATTTTCCTTGTGATAGTATAAAAATAATGAACTGTTAAATCTTAGGAGAAATATAATGACATTCGCACAAAAAATGAAAATGCAAGCTGTAAAAGCTCAAAAGAAGTTGGTACTTCCTGAAGGCTGTGAAGAAAGAACTCTACAAGCTGCAGTAAAAGTAATGGAAGAAAAATTAGCTAAATCAGTTACTTTATTAGGGAAAGTTAACGAAATTGAAGCTAAGGCAAAAGAACTAGGTGTTGATTTATCATCTCTAACTCTTTTAGACCCAGAAGAATCTGATAAAAGAGAACTTTATGCAAATGAGTATTATGAGCTTAGAAAACATAAAGGAATGACTAAAGAAGATGCTTTTGCCCAAATTATTGACCCTCTAAAATGGGGTGCAATGATGACTAGACTAAAAGATGCTGATGCCATGGTAGCTGGTGCTCTAAACACTACTGGTGATGTTTTAAGAGCTTGTTTTACTATTATCAAATGTAAACCTGGTATTAAAAGCGCATCAAGCTGTTTTGTAATGGCTACTGATAAAACTGAATTAGGTGCTAATGGTTCTTTCATTTTTGGTGATTGTGCAACTATTCCTAATCCTACAGCTGAACAATTAGCTTCTATAGCTGAAGCTTCTGCTGAATCATGTAAAACTTTCTTAGAAGCTGAACCTAAAGTAGCTCTTTTATCTTACTCAACAAAAGGCTCTGCTAAAGGTGATTTAGTTGAAAAAGTTCAACAAGCAACTAAAATGGTCCAAGAAAAATGTCCTGAATTAGCTGTTGATGGTGAATTACAACTTGATGCTGCAATTATTGACAGTGTTGGTAAATTTAAAGCTAAAGGTTCTCCTGTTGCAGGAAGTGCAAACACTCTAATCTTCCCTGACCTTCAAGCAGGTAATATCGGTTATAAACTTGTTCAACGCCTTGCTGGCGCTGAAGCATATGGCCCAATTCTTCAAGGATTCGCTAGACCTGTTTCAGACTTATCAAGAGGTTGTAGTGTAGAGGATATCGTAGTTACTAGTGCTATTACTTTAGCTCAAGCAGCTACTCTAAATTAATAATAATTTCATATATTTAATTTATTATTCTCTCATTAAATTAAGACTGTATTTCTTTAATAAGAATACAGTCTTATTTTTGAATAAAAAATTCGAGAATAATTATTTACTCTCGAACCTATATATTTTTCTTAATTATTTTTTTTAATTGTACGCCATCTTATTATAAACAATAATACTTTGTATTTTTTGTTTAATTAATAGGATTCTTTCTCAATACTTAAACTAAACAGGAATTATTCCTGTAGCTAATAATATAGCTGGTGCTATTATCAATAAAGAAGCCATTAAAGTTGTAATCTTTCTCACTTTAGTCTCCTTGTTACTTTTATCTTTTTTCAAATAAGTAAATATAGTATAGCACCTTTTGTTATTTATGACAATAGTCTTACAGAATCCATTACAATGCTATATAATTAATATCGAATTACAATATATTTCTTTACTATATATATAATTAAATATAATGAAAGTAATGTCATAAGATATTTTTTAGGCTTTTGAAAGTAAAATAACTTGCTCACTAATTTTTATAAATTCATTAATACTTAATTTTTCAGCTCTAGCCTGAGGTGAAACGCCTGATTTTTCTAGAGCTTTTAGTAACAGCTCTTTTTCATATAACTTTCCACATTTTCCACTTATTAAATTATTTTTAATAGTTTTTCTTCTCTTTGAGAATAAATCCCTGACAACCATTATAAAAGTATCTCTAAGGTCTTCAGAAACTAAAGAAGTTTTTCTTTTGTTCATTACAATTACACTGCTTACAACATTTGGTACAGGATAGAATGCCTGACTATTTATATCCATAACAATAGAGAGATCATAATCGATTTGAGCTAAAACAGAAAATGAGGAATATAATTTTGAACCACTTGGAGCACAAAGTCTTTGAGCAACTTCTTTTTGAAGGGTATAGACCATTTTTTTAGGATGACATTTATTTTCTAGTAATTTAGCTATACAGACACTTCCAACATTGTAAGGTAAATTACCACAGATTACATCAGGAACACCTTGAGTTCTAAACGTTTCTAAAGTAGTTTTTAGAGCATCTCCTTCAACTAATGTAAACTTCCCCTCATCTTCAAATGCTTCATTTGCTAAAATTTTACAAAATCCATAATCAATTTCGAAAGCTGTTAAATTAACTTTTTTTTCTAATATTAAAGAAGTTATTGAACCGATACCAGGACCAATTTCCCAAACATTCATGTCTTCAGAAAGTTCCATAAAATTAACAATCCGATTTCTAACATCAGCTGAAAGCAAAAAATTCTGTCCAAATTTTTTACTCATTGCCAATTCTTTTCTTTCTAATAAATCCATTATTGATGTAATGCTTTCATAGGGAAAATTCCAACTCATTTTATTCGTAGCTCCTAAATTTAAAACTGTGTGTAGCATACAGATACACAGCTAATGAGGTCAATACTATAGTAGCAAAGATAAGATACCCTTTTGTACTTATTAAATCTTTTGGGACTTTATTATTAAGATAGTCCCCTTTTTCAAATATTATTGTTATTATTCTTTCTATATATCTTGCTAATTTATGCAAATAAAAATTAACTTCCTTTTCTATATTCAATATTAATCTAATAATTGCCTCAGTAATACCAACTCCTATTTTATCTATTAAATAATAATTAAAATCTACAAAAATGGAATTTATTAAAATGCTTAAAGCTAAAATCATTTCAACTGTAATAAAAACAGTAAGACAAGGTGCTAATATTATTGATAATATACACCAAGATCCACCTAGTGAAATTGAGAGAGGATATGTAATTAAAATAGCAAATACTGTCGTTAAAATTGAAGAAAGCACTATATTAACATCTTTAAATATTGACGAATATAGAAATATAGCACATAAAGCACCATAGCTAAACAAACACCCCGCACTTATAAACGTTGAAGGGAATATAATTGCTTGTATAATTGCCGATAAAAGCAAAACAATTTCACTTTTCAACTCTCCCTTTATTTTAAATAAATTTAAAACATACATTATTAAGGCTCTAAGTAAACTTGGAATTGGGGCTGTGATGTATATAAAATAAGTTATAAAAATGAGGGAAAAGTACTTTGTTAAATTTTTATTTATAAAAAGGCCTAAAAGAAAGGAACAAAATAAGGCTATTATTGATAAGTGCATACCTGACAAAGCTAAAAGATGTGCACAACCTAATTTTAGGGCGTATTCTTTAAAGACAAAGCCTTCTTGATCACATCTACCTAGCAATAACATTCTAGCTAATGCAATATGTACATATGATTTAATTTTTTTTAATAAAAATATCCTATTATCTCGAACTGAAAAAATTAATTTATTCAAAAATGAGCCATATTTAGGATTTTTACAAAGGACAGTTACATCCTTTGCTTTAAATATTTTAATGTCCTCACTATATTCTACCGTTGCTCTAAGAGGAGTAAACATTAATAAATCATAATCTTTATTAAAGAGTATGGGAATTTGTCCTTTTAAAGAAACACTTGTTCCATCTTTCAAAAACCCTTTATAACAATCTACAACCAAATAATAATAACCTGATTGAGTTTCGCTTTGATCTTTTACAACAATTCCTTCAATTTCTTTTATCCGACTTTCTTCAGTGCCAGCTTTAAAAATCTTATTTGAATTAACATTTAAGGCTAATAAATAAAAAATAAATACTAAAATAATAATTACTTGAGAAAATAGATTATTACTTAAAACAATAAAGATAGAAGATATAATAAATCCCAAAATTATAAAAAGAATCGGTTTATATAATAAAGGTTTGTCATTATAACTTAAATAAAAAATGAAAGTTATATTAAATAAGATATATAACCGTAATGTTAGTTTTTCATAAAAAAAGTAATTAGTTTGTTTGATAATATCCATCAATATAACTAATTACTTTATACTATTAATTGCCCTTATTTTCTTCTATTGCAACTAAAAGACTTAAAAGCAATAAATAAAATTTATTCTCACGACCAAATTCAATCAGTCTTGAGCTTAAAGCTTCGTCTTTTATATTAGCTTCTCTAACTTTTACGACTTTATTATAATAATTTTTAAATTTTGAGTTACTTAAAAGTTTCTTTTTAAGAAGGGCAATAAACTCTTTAGATAATAAATCTTCATCATCATCAAATTTAATAGGATCAACACTACCCTCAACATTTGTTAGAGCATCAGCGATATCTAAATTATCATATGAATTTAGATTATATACATACTCTTCAATTTGTTTAAGAAATTTCACTTCTTTATATGAGGCTTGATTTACATGTCTTTTTATCTCAAGTTTCTTCTTATTTGCTATAGCACTTTTTTTATCACGTTTAGCAAAAAATCTCCAAGTTATTATAGCGAAAAGAAGACTACCACCCATTTCATCTACTAATGGGATTGGATCTCTTATTACCAAAGATAAAAAGAAATACATTATAAAAAAAGCTAAAGTTGATGCAAACAATCTAAGATAATACCTCTTCTCTTGTATCCATAAGTTAACACTATTATCAATTTCATTAAAAGTTGTTTGATTAACAAATTCTGAATCATCTTTTGTTAGAGTATTAGCACTAACAATAGTAATTTCTTCTTCACTATCTAAGTTACCAATATCTTTATTTTTATCAAAAGGATTCAACAATATAGGTTTTAAACTTTTAAAATAATAAATGTACACCACTATCTTGCCTCCATATATCAATAGTATATGCAAGTTCTTAATTTTAAAAGATAAAAGTGTACATTTTTCAATTTTTATCTATAAAGAAGTTTTAAACTCACTAATTATACCATCCATCTTATCTAAAAGAGTTTTTTTCTCACCTGTTAAAAATATGTAATATTTAATTTTTGGTTCAGTTCCACTTGGTCTAACTATTAACTTTTCTCCAGTTTCAAATTTAATAATAACCACATTAGCTTTTGGAAAACCTGATCCTTCATTTAATAAATCTTGAACACTTTCAATCTTTCTATTTACTAAAGAATCTCCTGCTTTTAAGGAATGGAAAGATTCCATAATTTTATCCATTTTAGCTTTTCCACTTGCTCCCTCATAATCACGAGCAAATACGATTTCAGTACTAAACCCATATTTTTCATATATAGCTTCTAACTTATCTTGAAGAGTTAAGCCAAGACTTTCTAAATAACACATCATTTCAACTGCCAAAACAGCAGATGAAACTGCATCCTTATCCCTTACAGATGGAACACTTAAAAAACCATAACTTTCTTCACAGCCGAATAAGAAATATTTATCACTATTATTTTCTAAATTCTTAATCTGCTCAGCTATATACTTAAAACCAGTTAAGACATCTTTACACTCACCACCATAAGATTCAGTTATTTTCTTAACTAAATCAGTAGTTACTAAACTTTTTGCAACAAATGGAACACCTTTTCTATTCATTTCTTTACTTGTTTCTAATAAATAATCACAAAGTAAAGTTGCAATTTGGTTTCCACTTAAAAGTTGATATTCACTTTTCTCTTTATTTTTAGGTATAGCAATACCTAATCTATCAGCATCAGGATCTGTTCCAAGAACAATATCAGCTTTTTCTTTTATAGCTAATTCAATTACTTTTTCCATAGCTTGTGAACTTTCTGGATTAGGTAGTTTTACTGTTGGAAAATTTCCATCTGGAAGTTCTTGCTCTTTAACAACAACTGTATTAATTCCAAGTTTATTTAACATAGATCTTACAGGAATATTTCCAGAGCCATGTAAAGGTGTATAAGCTACTGTGATTTTAGATTCTTTAACTAAATCTTTTCTCCTAATAGAGTTTATAACCATATCATAATAAGCTTCATCAACTGATGAGGGCACACTATTTAGATATCCATTTTCTAAAGCTGTTTTTTCATCAATTTCTTTTATATCTTTTAAAACAACACTATTAGCTTTTTTTGCAATTTCAATATCATGAGGAGGTGTAACTTGCCCACCATCACTCCAATACACTTTATATCCATTATATTTACTTGGATTATGACTTGCAGTAATTACAATACCAGCACTGGCTTTTAATTCTCTTAGTGCAAAAGACAACATTGGAACAGGTCTTAAACTATCATATAAATAAACCTTAACTTTATTTGCAGCTAAAACTAAGGCTGCTGCTAAAGCAAATTCACTACTATAATTTCTAGAGTCATAAGCAATAACAATAGAGGGAGAATCGATATTGCTTGTTAAATAAGAGGCTAAGCCTTGTGATACTTTTTTTACCATAAAGGTATTAATTCGATTAGTACCTCCTCCAATAACACCTCTCATACCAGCTGTGCCAAAAGCAAGAGTTGTATAGAATCTATCATACAAATCATCTATCTGATTATTATCTAATGCATATTGTACTTCTTTTTTAAATACTTCAGTTTTTTCTGAAGCAATATACTCATTGGCTCTTTTAAGAATTTCTTCATTACTAATTTGCATTAATCATCCTCCATAATTCATCAACTGTATCTACCATTGGCACATTAAACTTTACCAATTCTTCTTTATCTCTATAACCCCAAGTAACTAGAGCTACTTGAGATGTTGCATTTATAGCAGTTTTATAATCTACTTCACTATCACCAACATATAAGACTTCTAAAGGCTCTAAATTATATCGTTGGCAAAATTCAATTATCCTAAGACCGCTAGGTTTAAGTATCCCATCTTTAGCACCACATACATAATCAAATTTTATACCACTAAAAACTTCAGGAACAATTTGTTTTACAATTTGATCATCTTTATTAGATAATACCCCAAAAGGAATCTTAAACTTTGTTAAAAATTCATTAATTTTATCGTAAGGTTTACAATATTTAGTTGGATTTGCTTTATAATAAGTTTGAAGTTCCACTAAAGCTATATCAACTTCTTCTTCACTAGCTATATACCCTCGTCTAGTAAAACTAGTTTCTATTGCATTTCTAAGTCCATGTCCTACAATTTCTCTACATTCACTAATTGATATAGGAGAGAGGCCTCTATTGATTAAAGGAACATTCACAGAAGCTTTAATATCTTCTAAGGTATATAATAGAGTTCCATCTAAATCAAATAACACTGCTTTTATTGGCTTTTTTTTCATGAATTTAATTATTAACAACTATAGGTATTTAATCAACCTTTGTTTTGACAATTAAAAGAAAAAACTCTATTGTTGTATTATGAATATAATAAGTATTAAATCGGGTAAAGAAAAACAAATTAAAAACCATCACCCTTGGGTTTTTTCAGGAGCAATTAATAAGGTTAATTGCACATCTCCTTGTGTTTGCAAGGTAGTAGATTCAAATAATAATTTTATTGCACTAGGGTATTATGATAAATTGTCACATATTCCAATTCATCTTTTAAGTTGGAAAGAAAATGATATTATAGATGATAAATGGTGGGAAACAAAAGTTAAAGAATCAATTTTAAGGAGAAAGAGAATTTTATTAGAAGCTAATAAAACAAATGCTTTCCGTCTAATTTTCTCAGAAGCTGATTTTATTCCTGGCATTGTTGCAGACTACTATAATGGGTTCATACGTGTTATTGCTAGTTCAAGAGTTGCTTTTGAAATTAAAGATATAGTAGTTAAAACTTTATATAATATATTAAAACCTAACTTGATTATTTTAAGCACAGATCCAAACTTTTGTGGACTTGAAGGCTTAAAAGAAATAACTCTTTACTACAATGAAACTGGATATTTCAAACCAGAAACTAAATTTGACCCTATACAATTTAAAGAGGAAAATATTTTATATGAGATAATTCCTGGAACTGGTCAAAAAAGTGGTTTTTTCTGTGATCAAAAAGATAACAGAGTAAAAATAGAAAAGTATTGTAAGGATAAAGTTATCTTAGATGCTTTCTCTTACACAGGGGGTTTTACTCTTCATGCTCTAAAAGCTGGAGCTACGAAAATTCATGCACTTGATGCTTCTAACACTGCTCTAAAATCTCTTTTAAAAAATATCCATATCAATATTAATAATAAAATACTTGAAGAAGATGCAAGAGAAAAAGTTACTACAAAAGTTTGCAATATCTTTGAAGAAATGAGAAATATTGAAGATAATTATTATGATATGATGATATTAGATCCACCTAAACTTGCTAAGAAAAAAAGCCAAGTCGAGGGAGCTTCAAGAGCTTATAAAGACTTAAATAGAATGGCTATGAAAAAAATTAAAAATGGTGGAATTATTGCAACTTTCTCTTGTTCTGGTGGGATTAGCTTAGAAAAATTTAAAACTATTTTATCTTGGGCAGCTATTGATAATAATATGGAAATCCAAGTTTTAGAAACCTTAACAGCTTCTAGTGATCACCCAACTAGATTAGCTTTCCCAGAAAGTGAATATCTCTGCGGATATATCTTAAAAGTAATTAAATAATTGTCTATATTATTTAATAAAAAGCTTTGTTTCATCTAGTGTGAAATAAGGCTTTTTTCTTTTTTGAAATAACTCTTGTCCCTATCCTTTTTAAGTGCTAAGATAAAATAAATTTAAAGAAGAACCAGGGGAGCTTGTAGGCAAGCTGAGAGGAAGTAATTAACTTCGACCCTTTAACCTGATCTGGATAATACCAGCGGAGGGAGTTTCAAAAGAACATCTTTCTATATTATCAGTGTATTGGTTCGAAGGATGTTTAGTTGCTATATCTCAATTCAATTCTCCTTTGGTTTGGTGCCGCAATTTCTATAGCTGAAATTTTTACAGGTACTCTATTTGCTCCACTAGGTTTAAAACTCGGTATTACGATAATTATCATAGGACACCTAATCGGCTGTTTCCTTATGTATCTTGTTGGTCTAATTTCATCTAAATTAAAGCTATCTGCTATGGAAAGTACTTCTATATCTTTTGGAAAAAAAGGAAGTTACTTTTTTGCTACTTTAAATGGATTACAACTTATAGGTTGGACAGCTGTAATGATATATTCAGCTGCTAATGCTGTTCAGATTCTAACTCCAAATATCAAATCCGTTTATTGGTCAATTCTCATTGCTATTTTAATTTGTATTTGGTTGTTAATAAAATTTAGAGAGTTAAAAATTCTACCAATTATTGTAATGACTCTCTTATTTATTCTATCAATTTTAGCTAGCAAAAAAATATTTTCTCCAACTAATTATACAGCTATGCCATCTACTTTAAATATTTTTACAGCACTAGAATTATCTATTGCTATGCCTTTATCATGGCTTCCTTTAATAGGTGACTACACAAAAGAGGAAGGAGATCATAAAAATATACCACTAGTTAGTTCTGTTGTTTATTTTTTAGCAAGTTCTTGGATGTACATAGTTGGCTTAGCCTGTGCTCTATTTTTTAGAGAAAGTGATTTTACTTTAATACTATTGAAATCAAATATGGGAACTATTGGCTTATTAATAATAATATTATCTACAGTTACAACTACATTTTTAGATGCATTTTCCTGCGGGGTAAGTTTTTCTATTTTTAAAGTTAATGAAAAGATAGTTTCTATTCTATGTGTTGCTATAGGTTTACTAATTTCTATCTTTTGGAATCAAGGAAGTTTAGAAAGTTTTCTGTACTTAATAAGTTCTGTATTTGTTCCTATGGTAGCTATAGAAATCACTGATTTCTTTTTCATAAATAAAGATATTAGCAGTTCAAATTTAAATCTTCCAAATTTTATTATTTTTATAATTGGCTTTATTCTTTATAGACTTTTATTAAACTATAATTTCCCTCTTGGAATCTCAATACCTGTTTTAATAACTACTTCTCTTTTAGTAATAATATATAATTTTTTAATCAAAAAAGGAAAAAATAATGATTAATAACAATGTTAAAAACACTCATCCCTTAATTCACTGTATCACTAACTATGTAACTGTTAATGATGTCGCAAATATTTTACTTTCTAGTGGAGCCTCCCCTGCTATGGCAGATTGTATAGAGGAAGTAAGAGATTTAGCTTCTATTGCTTCTGCTCTATATCTGAATATTGGCACTCCTAATAAAAGGACTCTAGAGAGTATGATAGTAGCTGCAAAAACTGCTAATGAAAAAAATATTCCAGTTGTACTAGATCCAGTAGCAGTTGGTGTATCTGCTTTTAGAAAGTTATGTGTTTCAAGAATTCTTAATGAAACTAAAGTTGATGTTATTAGAGGTAATATTAGTGAAATTAAAGCAATTGCTTTAAACCAAAAATCAACTAGTGGTGTTGATGCACAAATTGAGGACCAAATTTCTAGTGAAAATATAACAGATATCATTTCTCTTGCTAAAAATTTAAGCAAACAAACAAACGCAATTATTGCAATCAGTGGGAAACAAGACATTATTTGTGATGCTAGTAAATATATAATTTTAAATAACGGGAATAGTATGATGGCAAATATTACAGGTGCCGGGTGTATGTTAACTGCTTTAATTACAGCCCATGTTGCTTCATCTGATGATAAATTCAGTGCAACTGTTACTGCTATGGCCCAAATGGGTATTGCTGGTGAAATAGCAAGAGAATTGTTAAAAGAAAATGAAGGTAATAGCACATACAGAAATCATCTAATTGATACTATTAGCTTTTTAGACACTGAAACAATAAAAGATAGAGTAAAATATGGAATTTTATAGTGACCAGTTAAAATTATATGCTATAACAGATAGAAGCTGGCTAAAAGCAAATCAAAGTATTTATGATATTGTTGAGATGGCTTTAGATGGTGGGGCAACTATGATTCAAGTTAGAGAAAAAAATCTTGATGAAAGCTCTTTTATTAAAGAAGTTAAAGATATTATACCTCTCTGCCATAGATATGGAGTACCTGTTATTGTAAACGATAAAATATCGGTTGCACTAAAAAGTAATGCCGATGGCATTCATCTTGGTCAAGATGATTTGTCTTCAGCCATTAATTCAATTCCATCTTCTATGATTTTAGGAATCTCTGCTCAAACTATAGATCAAGCTTTAAATGCTGAAAAATTAGGAGCATCTTATCTAGGTGTTGGAGCAATATTTAAAACTAATACTAAAAGCGATGCTCATACATTAAATATTAAAATTCTCAAAGACATTGCTGAAAGTGTTAAAATTCCAACTGTTGCTATTGGCGGTATAACAAAAGATAATATTTCTCTTTTAGAAAATACCTCTATAAAAGGAATTTCTTTAATAAGTGCTATCTTTGCACAAAATAATATAACAAAGGCCACTTCTAATATGTTAGAATTAATAAGAGGAACTAAGTTTTGAACAAAAAAACTATCATTTTTGATGCAGATGGTACACTTCTTAACTCTCTTTGGGTTTGGGACAACCTTGTGCTATCATTTTTAAAAGAAAGAAATCTAGCTATCCAAAGTAATTTACATAAAACACTTTGGTCTATGAGTTATGAGGATGGAATACATTACATTAAGTATAAATATAATTTAAAAGAAAGTTTTGAGGAAATAAGAGAGATTTTACAATCAAGATTAAAAATTTCTTATGAGAATTTCGTCACTCCTTTTGAGAATGTAGATTCACTCTTATGTAATTTAAAATCTAAAAATTATTATATTTTAGTAGCTAGTGCTAGTGACAAAGAGTTATTAAAACTTTGTTTTAAAAATAATAAAATCTTACAGTATTTTGATTCTGTAATTACTGAAAGAGATTATAACAAGTCTAAAGCAAATAAAGCTTTTTTCACAAGGTTAATTGAAGATTATAAGTTAAATCCTTCTAATACTATTTTAATTGATGATGCTCTTCATTCCTTAAAAAGTGCTAAAAAATCTAATATTAAAACTATAGGTATTGTAAATGGAAAGAATAAAGAGTTGTTTATTAAATATTGCGATCTCGCAGTGGATTCTATTGGAGAGTTAAATGAAGAAAGTATTAACAATTGCTGGAAGTGATTGCAGTGGAGGAGCTGGAATTCAAGCTGATATAAAAACGATGATGGCTCATAATGTATATGCTATGAGCGTTATCACTGCAATTACGGCTCAAAATACTATCGGTGTACAAAATGTATTAAATATAGATAAAAAAATGGTAGCAGATCAATTAGATTCAATTTTCACAGACATTACTCCAGATGCAATAAAAATTGGAATGGTATCTAATAGGGAAAATATCTCAACTATTGCTGAGAAATTACAATTTTACAAGGCAAAAAATATTGTTTTAGATCCTGTTATGATTGCAACTAGTAAAGGTAAATTAATTGATGAAAATGCAGTTTCCTCTTTAATTAATGAATTAATCCCCATAGCTACTCTTGTAACTCCTAATTTATTTGAAGCTGAAATTTTATCTGGCTATAAAATATTTAACAAAAAAGATATGGAAAAAGTTGGATTTTATCTTTATGAAAAATATAAAGTTGGATTTTTAATTAAAGGTGGTCATTTAGTAGAAAGTGCTGACGATTTCTTAATTAGTGATGAGGGACCTAGATGGTATGAAAATCCTCTAATCGATAATAAAAACACCCATGGTACTGGCTGTACCCTCTCTTCAGCAATAGCCTCTAATCTTGCTAAAGGAGAAGTCTTACCTCAAGCTGTTTTTAATGCAAAAAAATATTTAACGAAAGCTATAAATTACAAACTTAACCTTGGAAAAGGAAGAGGTCCTTTATATCATAATGTATGTTTATAAAATTAATATCTCCATAAGATAATTTACTATCTTTGGAGATATTTTTTAATTTAAAGACTTATTTATGAATTAAATATTCTATCAAAATCTTTATATTCTTTTATAATTTCAACTTCAATATGATATTTAACCTTCTTACCAGCTTCTAAATATTTTAACAACCCTTTCTCTTTCAAATCGGGTAAACCATCGATTAAATTACTAGTAGGTTCAAGCCCTAAAACATAATCTTTTTTCTTCATAAGCTTCCATTCAACTAAATGCTCGAGTGTTGAACAATCAATCTTTATTGCCACTCCCATATTAAGTTTTGGGTTATAAACGCCAGTTATAGCTTCACCTTTTTTATTTCTCTTAAGACTGTGATAATAACAAGCTTCTTCATATTCACAACTAGCTTCTTCTATTACATTATATAAATCTAATAAATCTTCAGCCCTTTTTGTTCTAGGAGTTATTTTCTCGCTTTCAATATACATTTTACTATCTTTAGAAAGGAGAGGATATCCAAAATTCATATGGTACAAGATATTATGTATAGCTTTTGAATAGCCTTCATTTGTAACTATGTCATCAATAATTATTTTATTTTCTTTATAATAACACTTAATTTTTCTATCGAGACGTAATTTATCTTCAAAGATTCCTGAATCATATAAAGTTGAATTTAATTCAACAAAAGGACCTTTTTCATCATCTTCAATTTTATAATAATAATGTTCACTAGGAGTATTAGAAATATTGCCATGAAGACCATAATTTTTACCTTCAAATGAACTTGGAATTCCAATAGATTTAAGTCCACATGTTGTCAAAAAGCCGACTGTAAAGTTTTTTAAAAATCCTAAGCCTTTATCATCAAAAAAAGAAGGAGCAGCATCCCCACATTGAGATCTATATCCACAGTTTATTCCATTATATTTTAAAACTGGGATATCAAAACCTCTGTCTACATTCACTTCGAAATATAGACCTGAGCCATTATCTACTTCAATTAATCTAACACCTTTAGATCTTCCTTCTACTAAATTAACTTCTCTAACCTTAAATAATTGGTCAATATTTCCAACATATTGCATTTCATCAAACATAAAATAATCCTTTTGTTTACACTTTTTATAACTACTAAGAGCAGCTACTCCTCTCCTTTTTATTTTATGTTTGCTAAGGAGAGAAAAATTTCCTTAGCAAAACAATAACGAATATAATTTTAATCTTAGCTTATGCTAAAATATCAACAGCAGCTCTCTCAATAGGTAATCCTTTAATAAATCTTTTAAAGAATTCATTAAAGCCATCAACGTCTTCTTTTTCAGGTTTTATGATATCAATTTTAGAATTATTAAAGACTTTTTTATCTAAAAAAACAGGGAGTTCTAAATTTTCACTATTTGCAACATATGAGGCTAATATAGCAATACCCCAAGCTCCACCTTCACCTGCAGTAGAGAGAATTGCACAAGGACAATTAAATGCACTTGCCATTATTTTTTGTCCAACTTTAGCTGTTTTAAAAAAGCCGCCATGTCCGTTAATATAATCTAATTTAACTTTTTCATCTTCAAATAAAATATTTAATCCAACTTTCATCGAACAAAGAGAAGAATAAAGTTGACATCTCATAAAGTTTGCTAAATTAAAATTAGAATTTGCAGTTTTTACAAATAATGGAGCACCTTTAGAAAAACCAGTAACATGTTCGCCTGAAACGTAGTTATATGATAATAACCCACCACATTCTTTATCACCTTCAAGAGCTAAATTTAAAAGATCATCATATAACTTACTTGTAGCAATAGATCCTCCTGTTGCTTCAATCACTTGCTTAAATAATTTAACCCAAGAGTCATATTCACTAGTACAATTATTAGTATGTGCCATAGCAACTAATTTGCCATCTGGAGTAGTAACCAAATCTAATTCTTCATAAACTTTAGATAATTCTTTTTCTAGAACTACCATTGAAAAAACTGATGTTCCAGCAGAAACATTTCCTGTTCTAGGGAGCACACTATTTGTTGCAACCATTCCAGTTTCAGCATCACCTTCTGGAGGACACATTAGTGATCCACTTAATAAATCACCATCTTTATCTAATAAAGCAGCTCCTTCATCAGTTAATCTTCCAGCTTCTTCTCCGGCTAATAAAACTTTTGGGAAGACATCTCTAAGGTTCCAAGAGTACTTATCTTTAAGAAATTCATTATCGAATTTATCTATCATTTCTTGATTATAATCACTTGTTTTAATGTCAATTGGGAACATTCCAGAAGCATCACCAATTCCAATAACTTTTTCACCACTTAAAAGTCTATGAACATAACCTGCTAAAGTTGATACAAAATCTAATTTTTCTAAATATTTTTCATCTTTGTCTATAGAATATAGTAAATGAGAAATAGTCCATCTTTGAGGAATAGGGAAATTAAATAAGTTGATTAACTTTGTACATTGTTCTTTTGTTATATTATTTCTCCAAGTTCTAAAAGGAGTTAATAGATTTTGATCTTTATCTACAGCAATAAAACCATGCATCATAGCACTAATTCCTATAGATTTAATCTTTTTAATTGTTGTTCCATATTTTTCTAAAACATCTTTTTTCAATGCACTATAACAAGAGGCTAAACCTAAACTAACCTCTTCTAAAGAATATGTCCAAATTCCATCTATTAATGAATTTTCCCAATCGAAATTTCCACTAGCAATCGGATGGTGTTTATCATCAATTAAAATAGCTTTAATTCTTGTTGAACCTAGTTCAATCCCTAAAACAGCATTACCTTCATCTATAACTTGTTTTATTCTTTTATTATCCATGATTACTCCTTTATTTTAGCTTAGATATTTATATATTTTTTTTATTTGAAAGAAAACACAACCTTGTAATCACCATATTTTCCAGTTGCATATTCAAAAGCCTTTTCCCATTCTTCAAGTTTAAAGACAGAACTAACAACACCATCAGTTTTTAAAGTCCCATCATCGATTTTTTCAATTACATAATCAAAACAATATGGACTTAAGTGAGAACCTAATACATCTAGTTCTTTCCTATCTCCAATAATCGACCAATCAAGAGTTGTTTCTTTTCCAAAAACTGAAAATTCAACAAACCTTCCTAATTTCCTAATCATCTGCATTCCTTGGACTACTGAAGCAGGGTTCCCAGTTGCCTCTATGTAAATATCACAACCATAGCCATCTGTTAATTTTAAAATTTCATTAACAACATTTACTTTAGAAGGATTTAAAACAATATCTGCTCCCATATCTTTAGCAAGAGATAATCTATCTTCTTTAAGGTCTAAGACTACCAAAGTTTTAGGATTTTTTTGTTTAGCATAAGTTATCATACCCAAGCCTAACGTACCAGCTCCTGATATTACAACAAAATCCTCACATTGAATCTGTGCTCTATCTACACAATGTTTTGAACATGAATAAGGTTCTACTAAAATAGCCTTTTCCATCTCTAGTGTTTTAGGAATTTTATGAATTATTGAGCCTTTTGGTAATCTTACATATTCTGCCATTCCGCCATTTTCACTATTAAAAAAACCAAAAATATGATGTTTCTGACACATCCAATAATGGCCTGTCTTACAAAATCTACACTCTCCACAAGGTATAATTTGATCTGGTGCGACTCTATCTCCAATTTGGAAATCTTTTATATTTTTACCGATTTCTACTATTGTGCCAATAAATTCATGGCCTGGAATAAAAGGCGGTTCAACCCATGAAGGTTGCGTTTCATCACCCCAAAACATAGCAGCCCCATGTTTGCATTTTAAATCACCTGCACAAATTCCACAGGCCTCTGTTATAATTATGACATCATCATCCCCACATGTAGGAGTTGGATAATCATTTACTAACTTATATTCAGTTTTACTATAAGCAACTAGAGCTTTCATAAGTTTTGGTATACTCATCAGTTTCTCCTTATCAAACTAATTATCCCTTAATGTATTAATTTTAATGCTACTTTGTTTTGCTAGGTGGACATAATTAACGATATAATGAGATTAATTATATGTCAAGAAATTTTTTACGCAAAATTTACGTAAATTTTTCCTTGATTTAATTTGTAATCCATTGATATAATTTAAACAGAGTAAATTATGAGGTTAAAAAATGAAAAAAAAGAAAAAAGTTCGCTTACAAGATATCGCTGACAAAACAGGATACTCTATTGCAACAATTTCTCATTTTATTAATAAAACTAGAAAAATTGAAGAATCTACTCAAAAGATTATTATTGATGCCATTAATGAATTAGGCTATAAAATGCCATCAAATAGAAGTTACACAAAAGGTGCTCTAACTATTGGAGTTATAATTTCAGATATTAGAGTAGACTTTTTCACTGATCTAATTAGAGAGATAGAAGACTTCGCTTATGATAATGATATTAATATAATCTTTATGGATAGTGAAGAAAATTCAGAGAAAGAACTTCAGTGTATTGAATATATGATTAGTAATGGAGTAGCTGGAATTATCTTAGCCCCAAATAATACTAAAGCTGATTATTCAAAATATTCCACCTTCCCTATAGTTCAAGTAGACAGGAGACTAGACTCAGACATATTTGATTTTGTCGGTATTGATAATTTAACTACTTGCTACATAATGACTAGAAAATTATTTGAAGCAAATTACAAAAATGTCGGTTTTATAACTTTCAACGAGGACAATTATTGTGCTCGAGAGAGAAATAGAGGCTATAAACTCGCTTGTATTGATTTTAATAAATATAATCCCTCTCATATTCTAACAATACCTTTTGATGCAGGTATTAATGGTAAAGACATTAAAACTTTTCTTGTAGAAAATAGTAATTTAGAGGCTATTGTTTGCACTTCCACTAATATTACTAATGAAGTAATTGATGCTATTTATAAGCTACAGGATAAAATAAATATCAAAAAAATAAGTACTTTTGATAATAATAAATGGCTTGATTTATTAAAAATTCCTGTTGATTCTATTGTTCAACCTATAAATGCAATTGCCACTACCTCTGTTAATTTACTTTTAAATAAGATTCAAAATAAAGAATATTCAAAAGAAACAAAAAAAATTTTCTTAAACTGTGAAACGATTGAAAGAAGTTGAGTAAAAATATCCTCCAAAGTAGTTTTTAAATCTAATTTTTCTACTTGGAGGATTTTATATATAAAATTTATATGTTTTACTTTTCTACTTAAAACATATATGAATTAAACAAGTTCTTTAAATATTCTTGTTTACCTGATGTCTTTTTACATTTTGCACTTTCACCAAGTTTAGCTAATGAAGTTAAATCTAACTTACCATCTTCAAAGTCTTTACCTTTTCCACTATCAAAAGATGAATATCTTTCTTTAACAAAATTATCAATTTTTCCATCTTTTATAATTTTATCAGCTATTTCTAAACCCAATGCAAAACTATCCATACCACCAATGTGAGCTATAAATAAATCTTCTAAATCAGTACTATTTCTTCTAATCTTAGCATCAAAGTTTAATCCACCTGAATGTAGTCCACCATTTTTAAGAATTACCATCATAGCTCTAGTTGTTTCATAAACATCAGTTGGGAATTCATCTGTATCCCATCCATTTTGGGCATCACCTTGGTTAGCATCTACACTACCTAACATATTATTATCAGCACAAACTTGTAAGTCATGGGCAAAAGTATGTCCTGCTAAAGTTGCATGGTTTGCTTCAATATTACATTTAAAATCATTTTCTAGTCCAAATTCTTTGATAAAGGCTATAGCTGATTGTGCATCATAATCATACTGATGTTTTGTTGGTTCCATTGGTTTTGGTTCAATTAAGAATGTACCTTTAAACCCTTGTGCTCTAGCATAATCTCTAACTAAATTATAGAACTTACCTAAATGCTCTCTTTCTCTCTTCATATCAGTATTTAGAAGATACATGTAACCTTCTCTACCACCCCAAAATACGTAATTTTCACCACCTAATTTAACATTTACATCAACACATGTTTTAATTTGTAAAGCAGCTCTTGTTAAAATATCAAAATCTGGGTTTGTGATTGCACCATTCATATATCTTGGATTTGAAAAAACATTTGCAGTATTCCATAACAATTTAACACCTGTAGCTTTTTGTCTTTCTAAAAGAAGATCTGCTATTTCTAAATAGTTTTTAACATACTCTGTTGAATTGTTTCCTTCTGGTGCAACATCTGCATCATGAAAACAATAATAAGGTGTTCCTATTTTTGTGAAGAATTCAAAAGCTGCATCTGCTTTATTTTTAGCATTTTGCATCGGATCTTTATCAGTAAATGGGAAATCAATAGTTGCTTGACCAAATGGATCTGTTCCATTAGCACAGAAACTATGCCAATATGCTGTAGCAAATCTTAGATGCTCTTTCATTGTCTTTCCATTAATTTTCTTTTCTGCATCATAATATTTAAAGGCTAAAGGATTATCACTTCCTTTCCCTTCAAATTTAATTTTACCAATGTTTTTAAAATATTCTTTGTTTCCTACAAAATAATCCATTCTCTTTATCTCCTAATAATAACTGGTCTATAATACCAGTATAATTTCTATTGTTTATTACCATCTATAAATAAATAGATGATATGTTTTTATAAGTGATATAATTGTGGACAGAGGGCCTCTTTTTATCTAAACTTTTAAGTTTTTATAGGAGTCTGTCCTCGGTCCCAGTTTTCCCTATCGGTTGATTAAATCCTTGAGTTTCATTCATGCGGGAGATTGGAAAATGGAACCTATTTTTAACCTTGGAGGTTAGTATGAGTATCGTTGGTATCGACATTTCAAGTACTTCGGCTACATTTTGTATTCTTGGCAATACTGGTGTTATCGCACAAGATGAGTTTCCACTAAATAAAACTGGTTTTAACAAATTATTATCTACTCCCGGAATTAACAAAGATACTACATTTGTCATGGAATCCACTGGGAAATATCACTTAACTTGCTATCATTATCTACTAAATCACAACATGATAGCTTATGTTGTAAATCCGTTGCTTATTAAGCAATACAAGGATACAATTACATTAAGGAAAACTAAGACTGATAAGTCTGATGCTCTCCTTATTGCAGGGTATGCAAATAACCCTAGTATTCAACTTGAAGGGAGAAAAACAGAATTGGAATCTGAAAGTAAACTTCTCTCTAGAGATAGGATTGCTAATAGCGATCAACTTGCAAAAGCTAAGACTAGATTGAAGGGAGATATAGCTGTAGCCTTCCCTGAATTGCATAATGTTAACGTTTTTACTGATTCTTGGCTCAATTTGTTGTCTGTGTATGGTTCTGCTAAACAAGTAGCTTCTGCCTCTACTGTACAACTTGCTAAAGCTATTAGGGGGACTAGAGCAAAAAGTACAGAGCGAGATAAAAAACTTGCTAAACAAGCCAAAGAATTGGCTAAAGACTCTGTAGGTGTAGATCTTCATGCAGCTATTACCAAGCATCAAGCTAAAACTGTTCTTTATCTTAAAAAGGAAGACAAAGAACTTACAAAAGCTCTCATAGATATGGAAAAAGAAATTCATCCACAAGAGATAGAGATTATTACTTCTTTCCCTGGTATTAGTGATACAACTGCTGCACATTTTATGGCAGAAATTCAAGATATTCACCGATTTAGTCGCTACCAAAAATTGATAGCTTTCATAGGAACTGATCCAACAATCTATCAATCTGGAAATGAAGATAGACATGGTAAAATTTCCAAACGAGGGAATAGAGTCTTGAGAAAATATTGCTACCTTATGGCTACCAATAGTCTTAGAAGTAATCCTGTTCTGGCTGAATATTATTCCAGGAAAAGAGAACAAGGATTCCCTCATAGAAAGGCTATGATTGCTACGACAAATAAACTTATTAGGGCTATTTACGCCCTTTTGATTAGAGGCGAAAAAGCTAGTATTCAATAATTTAAAATCTTTTTCCTTAATCATAATTGTTTATAGTTGACTCCTATTTAAATAATTTACTTAATGCTAAATCATATTTTTTGTATTTTTCATACCCAGTCTCATATAGTTTGTAGTTAGCTTCATTCGGAGTAAAAATTCTATCTTCATTAAATTGAGTATGCTTATCTGTTATTTCCTTAACGCTTTTTTTCTCTAAAGTTGCTAAACTTTGTAAAGCTCCACCAAAAGCTGCTGTTTCACTAATTTTAGGTGTCATTACTTTAAGTTTGAACATATCACTAACAATCTGTGCCCAGACTTTAGACTTTGAACCTCCACCAATTAAAATTATTTTATTTGGTTTAAAACCTTGTTCTTTAAAAGCTTCTAATCCAACTTGCATTGAATAAATTGCACTCTCTAATGAAGCTCTAGCAATATTGCTTCTATTTGTATTTGTTGCATTCATTCCAGCGATTACAGCTTCTGCTTTTGGATAGTTAGGAGTTCTCTCTCCATTAAAATAAGGAAGAAAAATTATGCCATTAGCTCCTGGTTGGCTTTGGCTAGCTATCTCATCTAATTCTTTAACACCTAGCTCTAAGAGTTCTCTAAGTTGCTCTGTAGCTACTGTACAGTTCATAGTACAAAGTAATGGTAAATATCCTCCACTACTTGAAATAAAGGCGGCTAGTCGATTTTTTGAATCAGCTATTAATTTCTCACTGTATCCAAAAAGTGTTCCACTAGTTCCAAGGCTCATTACTAAGTCTCCATCGCTAGTACAACCTGCACCTATGGCCCCCATCATATTATCTCCACCACCTGGAGATACAATTGCAGATGGATTTATCTTAAGTTCTTTTGCTACATCTTCTCTAATTGTGCCAATTACATCTGTACATTTTACTAGTCTTGGAAGGGTTTCTTTTAAGTCTCTTTCATCATCAATAGCATTTAAAACTTCATCAGACCAACGTCTATTTTTAACATCGAAGAAAGCTGTACCACTAGTATCACCTTCTTCCATTACATATTCACCTGTCAAATAATAGTTAATATAATCATGCGGGAGTAAAATATGTGCTAATTTATCATATGCTTCTCTTTGATTTTCTTTTAGATATAAAACTTTACTTGCTGTATAACCAGCTAAGATTTGATTACTTATCAAAGAAAAAACTTTATCTTCTCCACCTAATTTTTCTGTTAATTGATCACAATATTTAGCTGTTGATGTATCGCACCATAATTTGACATTATAGAGAGGTTTTCCATCTTTATCTAAAGGTACAAATCCATGTTGTTGACCTGATACCCCAATTGCTTCTATCTTTTCTTTAATCTCAGTTGGAATTTGATTAAAACAATCTTTAATGGCATCAATATACCAAGTTGCTTTTTGCTCCCTTGTTCCATCTTCTTTTGAAATAAGTTGATGAGATGATGTAGTAACAATTAATACGTCTTTTGTATTTGAATCATAGCACAAAACCTTCGTACTTTGCGTTCCACAATCAATTCCTGCTGTTATTGCCATACCTATCTCCTGTTTGTTTTTTATATTATTAATCTAAACATGGAAATATAAATAAAAACATGGACAAAATTTATTTTACATATATAATATTAACTTATGGATATTTTAGATTGTGTATTTGTATTACAGCTTCATGAAGAAGAGGAATTAGCTTGGCACCAAAGATTACACTCGCATAAAAAAAAGCAATTCGAGGTTCATTATTTTTTAGAAGGGGAAGGAACTTTTTTAACAAACCAAAAAAAATATAGTATTAGAGAAAACCAAGTTTTTGTCACTTCAGACTTAATCCCTCATAAAATTACGGCTAATAAGGATTCATATATTTCATACTATGCTGTACTAATGGAATTTGATAATGCTGATAGAGAATTAATTGAACGTTTAAACGAAAAAGGCCCTATTACTTTAAATGAAAATAAAAGGTTTTTCTTTGAATGGATTAAAGATAATGGTATGAGTAAAAATATTAACCTTAGGCTTTCTAGTTGTCATAAATTATTAGGGTTTCTATATAGTCTAAATCAAGATTTCATTGAAGAAGAAAGTATAAATATTGCTGTTGAAAAAGCCTTGAAATATATGAGACTTCACTTATTTGAAAGTATTAGCTTAGATGAATTAGCTAACTATGTTTCTTTAAATCCTATTTACTTTAATAGACTATTTTGCAAAAAAATGGGTTTTCCTCCTATTAAATATTTCTCAATGCTAAAATTAGAAGCTTCTAGATCACTTTTAGCTACTACTTCTCTAAGTATTAAAGAGATTGCTGCAAAACTAAATTATAATAGTCAATTCCATTTTTCTAAATGTTTTAAGGATAATACTGGACTCTCTCCCTCCCTTTATAGAAAAACTCATTATCAACTAATTGGGGAGAAAAAAGAATAAAATTAAACTGTGTTTATGTTTTGAATTATTTTTTTAATAAGGGATATAATAACTTATTGAATAATATATCCTCATCAACATAATTTGCTATTAAAGCTTTGTTTACTTTTGAATTATCTTTTTTAGTAGTAACAAAAGATTTTCCAAAGTTTTTATCTAAATTTGTATTTATATCAACATAAACACCATTTTCTTTACTTTCTAAAGTTTTTCCATTGTTTGCTGCAATTAAAATATCAGTATCAATTACATAAGCTGCTGCAAATATATCCCAAATGTTTTTAGGTGCTTTTTCTCCTGTGTTTTTTAAAAGAATTTCTCTAAATTCTTTGTATGTTGTATTTAATATCTTATCGTAAATAATTTGAGGAATTGATGAAGTGTGCTGTGTTACATCGAGGGAAAATATTATTTGATTATTAAAGTTATTTCCTTCTTTTGTTTTTTGATTTCCCCATTTTGAATTTATACATATTTTTGCAGCATGAGGATCAACCCACCAATTAAACTCTGAAGTTTTAGTTGCATTACCACTACAATAAAAAGCACCTCCCATATATACTATTCTTTTTACTTTTGATGAAAAAGTTTTATCTTTTTCTATGGCTTTAGCTATATTTGTTAAGGGGCCTATTGCTATTATCGTTATTTCATTTGGATATTTATTAACTTGAGATATCATAAAGTCAATGGCTGAACTATTTCCTTCTTTATCTTTGTTGTTTTCATGAAAAACGTTATTGTAAGTACACTCTTTGTTATATGTTGCTTCATAAACTTCTTTATAATCTTCAATCGAATTAATATTTTTGGTTTTAAGTAAAGGTGAATTTATATATTTTTTCAAATACCCCGCATAGTTTATTTTAAGCCCAAGTTCTTCTTCTCTTTTAAAATGTTCTTTTCTATATCGACTTTCTAAAAGAGGCTCTCCACTTCCTATGTAAATTGGAGTTTTAGAATTTATTATTTCTAATTGTCTTATTGCTGAAGCTGTTGCTCTTTCTATTGATGTATTTCCTGCAACTATTGAAATTCCAAGTAATTCTATATTATTAGCTTTCTCTAACATCAATAGAGCTACACCATCATCAAAGCCATCAACCATATCTGTGTCTAATATAACTTTTTCCATAATATCTTCTTTTTTTTTCAATTATTTTTCTTCATCTACTCTTAAATTAATAATGGCAATTTCAGAGAAATTGCCATTTGCATTTCATGATAAATATTTTTTCTTTTTTTTCTTTTTTTCTTTTTGTTTATCTTCAAGAGAATTTACTTTTTGAAGTACATTGTTATTTCTCTTATCAGAGATAACCCAAGCTCCAACTACTGCAGAAATTATACAAGCAAATAACAACCAAGCCCAAATAAAAGGTATTGATGCAAATGGAAGTTTTACGTTCATGCCATAATAACTTACTATAAAGGTTGGAAACATAAGTGCAATTGAAAGGACTGTTAATCTCTTCATTATAATATTCATATTATTACTAATTACTGATCCAAAAACATCCATTGTTCCATGAAGTAAATCAGAATATATATTAGCCATAGAAATAGCCTGCTTATTATCTGTAATAGTATCTTCAAGAAAATCCACTTCTTCTTCACTTGAAAGTGTGAAATATGGTGATTTTTGAAGCTTTTCTAACAATAGTTCATTTGTGGTTAGACTTGTTTTAAAGAAAACCAAACTTTTTTGAATTTGCATCAATTGAAGCAATTCTCTATTCATAACAACGCCACTTAGTTTTTCTTCTACTTGATTTTTTTGTCTATTAATATATTTCAATAATCTAATATAAACTAAAGCAGCTCTCTCCATAATTGATATTACAAAACCTTCTTTAGTTTCGACAGGATATTGTCTAAATCTTTTTTTAGCAAAATCTTCAAGTACAACTGAATCACTTTGGCATATTGTTATAACCATATTTTTATATAGAACTATACCTAAAGGAATGGCATATTGATTTACACCTTCACAATCATCATCTTTAGCAGGTAGACGAACAATTAAAGCTGTATAATCATCTTCTTTTTCTATACGTGCTTGTTCATCCGGGTCCATTATATCAGCTAAAAGTTCACTATCAATTGCATATTCTTCTTCAAGTATTGCTATATCATCTCTGTTAATGTCTCTTGCATCAACCCATACGTAATCTGTATTACGTGGTGTATCACCTGGAACTCGTGATACTACATTATTTCTTAATGTAATCATAATTGTCCTCCAAGAAGTTTCCTCTCAAAGCACAAAGCAATACTTTTTAGCTATTAAGGGAGGAAACTGGTAAGTTTTTTTCTAAAGGCTTAGGCAAAGGACTGCCACTATCATCTGACATTTAATTTCCTCCTCTACAATTTTTATTTTAAGATTTTATTTTTATTAATTACTTTCTTCCTAAATATATTATAAAGTATCTATAGTTTCAACCTCAAATAAATTAAGTTAAGACTACTTTTCTTCATTATTGTTATCTATAAACTCTTTAAGTGTTAACTGTGAGAATGAACATCTTTTTTGATTTTTTAATTTATTTTCCATTTACTTAAATGAATGTATTTTTTTCTCATTAAACTTATTTTATAAAATGTATGAATATAATAAAAAAGGTCCTAATTTAAGACCTTTTTTTAAAAAATAATAAGATAACTTTTATCTCAAAGAAATAAAAGCATCAAATGGATACTCTTTAGCTATTTTATTGGAAATATCTTTTAATTTACTTACATTTTTAATATTAAAATTAACTCCATCTGTATCAAGACCAAAGACTTTATAAACATTTCTTCCCATTAAATCTTTAATTCTATCTCTTGAAATATTGTTATCTATTAATTCTTTTATTAAAAGCAAAGTTCCCGAAAATCCTGGAACACCACTTGCTCCTGCCTCTTTATCTTCTAAGGTATGGGGAGCATGATCACTTTCTATAAAATCAACGCCACCTCTTAACAAAGCATTAAATAAAGCTGCTCTGTCTTCTTTTTCCCTTAAAGGGGGATTCATTTTTGCATATGATCTATTATTAGCTGCTTCTTTTGTTAAAAGTGCATGATGAGCTGTAACTCCACAACTTATTAAAAATGGATTATCACTATTTTTTGCCTCATTTATTAAACTCAATCCTTCTTTAGTACTTAAATGTGCTATGTGAATTGTGCCTTCAAAATTTGTTTTTCTTCCTATACTTAATATATCCTTAATGCTCTCAATTTCAGCTTCCTTAGGTCTAGCTACACTTTGAGAAGAAAAATCTCTTTTATTAAATTTCGAATTATCTAATAAACTTTCTTTTTCACAATGAACTACAATCACACCTTTATATTTTTCTTTAACTAGTGTTTTAAAAACTTCTTCTTGATCTTTATAACTTATAATCCCCATTCCACCTGTAGAGTGGCCTGCAAACAATTTTAAGCCTATTACTAAAGGAAATAACTCATTATATGCACTAACAACTTGTTCAATTTGCTTTTTATCTTTTGTAAGTCCTGCATAAACATGATAATAAATATCTTTCTTTTTCAACTTTAAAATTGCTTCGTTAGCACTTGAGATTCTATCTAAAATTGCATCCCTACTTATTAAAGGAGGATTTGTATTTGGCATATCAAAAACTTCATTTATACCACACTCATAAGCAACTTTTAAACCATGATAAATTGTCTCTTTTTTTAAGTCATTCCAATCTCTTAAATGAACATGGGGATCAACCATAATTACCTCTCTATTGTTTCTGGGGAAAATTCTTCAATATATTCATACTTTAAAAAAGTTCCATTTTGGCAAGTTAAAACTTCACCACAAACGCACTCTCCACACATTCCAACACCACAACGAGTACTTTTTTCCATAGATAAATATATATTTTCTTTTAAAAAGCCTCTATCTATAAGTTTCTTAGCAGCTGTTGCCATAAATATCTCAGGTCCTATTATGTAAGCATTTGTGTCATCTAATATTTCTATATCATCTAATTCATTTAAGACTCTAGCAACAACACCTTCATCATAGACACATTTAAAGTCCCCCATTGGAGAAAGTGCATATTCTAATAGTGCATCTTTAGATTTCTCTTCACTAGTGCCTACTAAGATTTTAAGATTAGTATCTTCAGCTTTTAATTTACGGCATAAAGAAGGAAGCACTGCAACACCTGTTCCTCCAGCAATTAATAAAGCATTTTTACTTTTTCTATTCTCAAGTTCTTTTCCATAAATTCCTCTAACATAAAGAGTGTCACCTACTTCTAATGACCAAAGGGCGTTAGTGAATTCTCCTCTTCTTTTAATTACAAAAGTTACAGGTTCATCATTAGCTAAGGTAAAGGGTTTTTCTCCTATTCCAGGCATCCATAAAAAAGCAAATTCACCTGCTTCACAGCGTAGGTTTTTATCTAACTCTATTATAATAGTATCTTTAGAATGATATTTAATAGAAATTATTTTCATAGCTTTATATGCCATCTGTCTTTCTTTTATAAGGAAAGCATCAGATTCTAAACTACCTGTTTCATATTCTTTTTTAATAGTTGAAAAATAGCTATTCCAATTTGGTTGTTTTACTCTAGCAAATGCTGAGCCAATCCCTATTGCATCACAACCTGCTTCAACCATCTCCCTAGCTTTAAGTCCATTGTCTATTCCCCCCATTCCTATTAAAATTGGTTCATCGCCAATAGCTTCTCTAATTTCTTTTACGCACTCAAGTGCTCTTTTATATACCCAATTTCCACTTTTACCACCTTTACCTCCTAATTTATTTTGTAAAATAGGAGTCTTAGATACTGGATCTATATGTACAACTGGTCCTACTGTATTGATTGCAACTATACCATCTGCACCATTGTTAATACACTCTTTTGCAATCTCACCTATGTTATCTACATTAGGAGTCAATTTTATAAAAAGAAGGCTTTTAAAATCAACGTTATTTTTAATTTCTCTTACATATTCACTAGCAATATTTAAATCGCAACCTATCGAAGAACCAAACCCTTTTGAGGCATGTGGACATGAAAAATTTAATTCAATTGAAGAAGAGAGACCATTAAAAGCTTTACAAAGGGTTATAAAATCTTCAATAGTATTTGCAGATACGCTTACATTTAAAAATGCATCAATCTTATCTTCTCTAAGTTGCTTAATATCTACTATTGCTTTCTCTAATCCTGGATTTCTAAGCCCAACTGAATTACCAAAATTACCTGTCTCAGTTTCACATACTATTGGCTCTCGATTCCCTAAATTTGGTTTTACTTGATAGCTTTTTGTTGTGATAATATCTATTGACTTAACTTTCTTATCAATATAGTTGATAAGATTTCTATTTGTTGTAACAACACCACTTACTGTAGAAAGGTATAAATGAGGATTTTCTTTACAATGGTTTTTATATAATGTTTCTAATAATGTTTTTTTCATATTTTAAATTGCTGTCTCTTCTAATAAATCTTTTATTTGCTTAATGCACAAATCTAACCAATCATCTGGTGCATTACCACTTTTCCATGGATGAGTTAGTCCACTTGAGCTATTTATTCTTGCTAGATATAAAGGGTAATTAGCTTTAGTTAAATTATTTATTACTTCAGTAGCACTACCACCTTGTGAGCCAACTCCTGGAATTAACATTGGAATTTGTTTATCACTGTAATATTGTGCTATATCATATAATTCTTTCATTGATGTTGCTCCAACTACTGCACCAATACCACTTTCTTTTTCACTCCATTCAACTATTTTTTGACTTACTTCTAAGTATAAGGGAGTATTATCTGAACAAAGTAAGTTTTGTAAATCCTTACCGCCTGGATTGCTAGTTCGATTTAAAACATAAAGCCCTTTATTTTTTACTTGGAAGGGAGAAACAGAATCACTACCCATATATGGGGAGACTGTTGTAGCATCACAATTCCAACATTCAAAAGCTTCAAGTGCATAATTTAAACTACTTCTTGCAATATCTCCTCTTTTTGAATCTAAAATTATTGGGATTGAAGGGAAAAAGTTTTCAACCATGTCTAAGATATCACCTAAAGCTAATGATCCTTCAAAATTCTCATCTCTAGGTTTATCTAATGATTGATAGTAACCAATATTTGGTTTAAAAGCTGAAGGTATTAAGCCTGTTAAACTCATTCTTCTAAAAAGTTGATAAAAATAATCATTTAATAATTCTCTTAAATTCTTATCAGACTTCGGAAGAACTTCTACTTTTGGATCTAAACCCATACATGCTATGTTCTTTACTCGCTTAGCACTCTCTTCTAATTTCTCAATATAATTCATTACTTTTTCTACTCCTCAACTTTTGCAAATCCACGCTTAATTCCCCAATTAAATGGATCTTCTCTCCACTCTCTTAAGGCTATTGCTTCTTCTTCATCTATGTACTTTATTTCTAAAGCTCTTTTAACCATTGTATCATAGTCTAAAATTGTATATGACTCACATTTTGGATCTAATGAATCAAAGGCTTTTTTAGAAGCTTCAAGTCCATATGTAAATATGGCTAAGGTATAAGGACATATTCCATCAGCTTCAACTATAGCTTTCACAGCTTTTATAGAAGAGCCTCCAGTTGAAATTAAATCTTCAATTAATAAAACTTTCTTACCTTCATATGAGCGTGAAGAACCAAGCCCCTCTATTTTTTGATTTAGCCCATGACTTTTTGAAGAAGATCTTACATAACTTAAGCTTTTTTTAAGTTTGTCTGCTAATGTAGTTGCATGAGGAATTCCAGCTGTTGCTGTACCTGCTATATTATCAGGATCAAAATCTAATGCTTCACACATTTTTTCAAAAGCTGTAGCTATTAGTAGTCTTGCATCAGCATTAGCTAATAACTTTCTATTATCATTGTATATAGGCATTCTATATCCGCTAGCCCAAGTAAAAGGATTGTTTACTTGTAATTTAATTGCCCCTAGTTCTAAAGCGATATCCGCTAATTGATTTCCGAATTCATTTTTAATTTCTTCAACTTTTTTCATATCTCAAATCCTTACTAATTTGTTTTAAATATTTCTTTAAAGCTATGAGCTTTACCACAATAACTACATATGAATTTATGATCTTTAGTCCTAAAGAACATGGCCTCTACTCCTTCGCCTTGTGCGGGGTTGGAAATACAAGCTTCATTTTTGCAACATAAATTCTCAAAATTATATATTCTTGGTGGCATTGTTGTTCTATATTTCTCAACTACTATGTGATCTTTAATTATATTCAATGTACAACCTGGTGCTATAGCTGCTAACCTTTTCAATTCTTTTCTTGTAAAAGTCTTATTACCAGGTCTAAATATAATGCCTTTGAATTTATTGTCAGAACCACAACTTACCCATTCACCACCTCTCTCATCATCTAGTTCGATAATCTTACTAATTAAAGCCATATGTTCTCTAATTTCTCTTGGACTATCGCCTTTACAAATATGATCGATTACTACTCCATTATCAATTGGATTGACACCTTCACTATAGTCTTTTCGCTTTTTCTTGTTACTAGGCTCTACTCTAAAGATGTATTCTTCATCTTTATATTTATCTTCAACTTCTAGTTTAGGAGTAAAATCTTTTCCTAAAGATCCACCTAACATAGCTAGTAGGACTATTCTAACATACATACCATTTATAGATTGTTTTTCCCAACCATTTAGAGAGGTTTTATCTAAAAAAGTTGGTATTGTTGGAGTTAATTTATGTCTTGGTAGTGGATGATAGAATTTTGTTCCTTGTGGTAATTTATTCAAAAACTCTTTTCTAAATGTAATAGCTGATCTAAGTTCTGCTTGCCTCTTTAAAATTTGTTCACCCATTCTCTCTAGCTGTGGCCTTGTAAAATACCATTGAGGTGCGATTTTACCACTTTCTAAATACTCTTCAATTGATGTGTAAATTGTTACATCAAAACCGTTTTCCTTCATTGTATTTAAATAAGTCTCAGGCATAGCTAATTCTACAGGTGCTACTAAATCAATTTTAACATTCTTAAATAATTTTAATCCATTTGCTTTAGAATGGACTGTTCTACCATGAAATAAATCACCGACTAAGGCAACATGAATATTATCAAAATTGAAATTATTATCTTCTAAAAAGGTATATTCATCTAATAACTCTTGAGTTGGATGTTCATGTTTTCCATCTCCTGCATTAATAAATGAGGGTTTTCTAACTAAACTGTTTCGCTTTGCAAATTCTGAACATTTTTTTTCTAGATGTGCACAAACTCCTTCTACCTTACTTCTTATAATAAATATTGAATTTGAATAACCTGCTAGTGTATTAAAGGTATCACTAAAGCTTTCACCTTTATTAAAGGATGATGTTGATGCAGATAGCTCACTTACTTTTGTAAGGTGGAATTTTGCTGCATTTTTAAAGGATTCTTTTGTTCTAGTTGAATCTTCAAGAAAAACTTCATATATACCAAAATCAGGATCATTGATTCTAAAAGTATCTAACTTTTGCTTATCATTTTCTGCCATAGCTTTTTTTAAATCTCTAACTTTATTGAATAAATAAGCTCTTTCCTCAATGTTAAAATCATCAATAACACACAAAGATCTTCCTACAAAGAAATTATCCATATTCTCTCCTTACAAAAAAAAATCAGTCTAAAAAAGACTGATTTTATATAATAAATAAATAAATAATAGAAGTAGCTAAACTCTTATATTTTCTGAGATATAATCGCTCTATTATGTTCATAAACTACTCCTAAAATGTTCTTAACCCAAATTTTTTAAATTCTATAAAAATATAAAACAAATTTCAAGAGTCAAAAAGCTTCTAAGCTATATTTTTTTTGATTATATTTGTATTTAGACACTCTCCTAAGCTTTTCCTTTATCATCCTTATCGTTAATAGATTCATTTTTGTTAGAAGATTTTTCTTTAGATTTACCTTTAGCTAAAGGATCTTTTTCTAACAAATCAAGAATTTCATCATAATTTTGTTCTTTATTATTAACTGTTTTCTTTGCAGAAAATTCAAATGGTTTACTTTCACCTTTTTTTGTTAAAACTGCAATTGGAGCAGAGGCTCTATTTTTTTGCCATTCAGTGTCTCTTATCTTTCTATAACGCAAACTAGCTTTATAAAGTCTAATTGCTTTATGTCTTGAAGTAATTGCTCTGTTATTCTTATTTTTCTCAGAACCATAGAAATATTTACTTCCATATTTACTGCCATAACCATAACCATATTTACTGCTTACATTTGCTGTGGTTTCAGCATCTTTTGGTAAACAAGCATTTAAAACAACACCGGAAATCTTATTTTGAACTCTATCTAAAGATTGCAACAATGTTTTTAATGCTGGTTTTGTTGTAACATTAGCTCTAATATTAATTACTAAAGAATCGAATCTTTCCCCAAAAGTCATAACCTCTGATGCATATTCTAATGGTGGAGCATCTATTAAAATATAATCATAATAAGGGCCTATTAAAGACTTTAATATATCCATTTTTGGGTTAGATAGCACAGCTATTGGAACTAAAGGAAATCTACCTGGTGGTAAAATATGAAGGAAAGGCATATCTTCAATCGGTTGTAATATTATATCTTCTAAACTGACATTGTCTTCTTGAATTAGATTAACCAAACCAACTTTAGCTCTAGAATAACCAAATTTTGCTTCAATTGAAGGCATTCTAAAGTCCCCATCAACTAATAAAACTCTATTTCCCATATTTGCTAAACAAAGGGCCATGTTAGCAACTAGAGAACTCTTACCTTCACTAACATCACAAGAAGTTACTGTTATACTTTTGTTTTTCCCAAATTCGCCAGAATAAATTATGTTAGATACAATAGACATGTATTTTTCACTTTCAAAAGCTAACGGATCTTCATAAACTGATAGATTTTGATATCCAATATTTGTTTTACCTAATGGGTTTAAAGTCTTGCCTTTTACTAAGGGAATCCAACCTAATAAAGGTATTGTAGTATTTTTTAAAATTTTTCTAACTTGCTCTGTTGTTTTAATAGTATTGTCAGTCATATCAATTACTAAGGCTAACAAGAATCCTAAAGCAGCCCCTAAAAGAATAGAAACGGCTAATATTAATAATTTATTTGGACTAACTGGTCTATTTGGGATAACAGCTTTATCTACTAAAGTTACATTTCCTGTAACAGCAGCTTCAACTAATTTAACTTCTTCTAACATTGTTCGAAGCTGAACACCAATTTGTTGTAAGACGGTAACATCTCTTTGAAGCTCTGTGACTTTCCTCTCTATAATTGGTAATTGATCTAACTCTTGACTAAACTGTTCTGCCCTTTCGTCTAAAACCGATAAAGCGATATCACAAAGTTGATTTGTTAATACAGCCCTACTATATTCATTTAACAAGGCAGTTGTATAAACATCTCCATTTGAATATTTTTTCATCTTTAGATTTAAATTATCCAACATCTTTTTTGAAATGGAAGATAAAGTACTTGTTAATTCACTTACTCTTGATTCAAAACTAATAGCTGATTCATCTGAACTAGTAGAAGAATTTACAGCTTCATACATTATAAGTTCAGATTCATTTATTGAATAATTTTCAACAAAATCTTGGAATGTTTTATCGCTTGTCAATTCACTTGGCGATGGTAAATTAATATTTTGCTCTTTCAAGCTCTCTGTTATATCATCAATTTTACTATTTGCTTCTATTTTTTGTAAATTAAGAGGTTCTTTCCTAAGCTCATAATAAGAAATTTGATTAACTAACATTGAAGATTTTTCAGTAAGTTGTAGAACTCCAGATTCTTCTTTGTAATCACTTAATTTATCAGAAGCTTCTTTTAATTCCTTTTCATTGATTGGAATTTGGGTCTCTAAAAATTCTCTTTGAGTAGTTTTGGAATTTTTTGCTATTTTAGTTAATAAATTATCATAGCTTACAGATAATGCATTTGCAAAATCAGCAGCAAATTGAGGATTTTCATCTGTAACAGAAATAGATACTAACTTTGTATCTTTGACTGAAGATACAGAGATTTTATCACTGTCAGGACTAATTTCATAAAATTCACTGTATGGAATACCAACTGAATCTTTATATTGACTCAAATCCAATAATTCTAAGGCTGCATCGATATTTGCCCTACTCTTTAATAATTCAATTTCTGTAGAAATTTTTGAAGAGCTAGAACTTAAATTTGTCAACATTAAGTCATCTAAGGAAGAGGAAGTAGTTATAGGTTCTACTAGCACAGTTACTGTTGAAGAGTATTGCGGAATTACATATTGCAGATAAACAATCGCTCCAAGAACTACTAATACAAGAGTAACTATAAACCAAGTAAATCTAGCTTTAAAAATTCCCCATAGCTCACTTATACTTATACCTTCTTCGTTTATATTATTTTCTAAATCCACAATTTTCTCCTAATTAGCACCAAAGATATCAAGTGATAAATTAATTATATAAACAGAATAATATATTATTGATACTATTGAGGCTACAGTAGCAATATTAGTTTTAAATTTATCTTCTTCTATATATATTGTTGCCCCTGAAGGGATATAATCATCAGAATCTAATATATTGCCATTTGAATCAATAATTTTTATTTTGTTAGATGCATCCTTCGTTTTACCACCAGCTAAAGCGATATAATAGTTCACTTTTTTATTTGGCTCATAAGCATAAGCATTAGCTCTCTCAACTTCACCTTGTACATTTACATATTTTTGGCCAAACGGAATAATTATCCTATCACCAGATTGAAGAATAATATCATCATCCTCTACATCACTTGTTAAATAATAAAGGATATTTATTGGTATTCTCTTACTATCTCTAAGAAGATAGGAATGCTCTAAATCACTAGAATTTGTAAATCTAAATGATATAGTATCAAGCATCTCTTTTAAAGTCTCACCGGGGAAGAATTTATAAATTATTGAGCCTCTAGCCATTCCTAATGTTGAAGCTGTTGTTGAACTATTAGTATTAACATCAACAATAGCACCTTCGACAGTAATACTATTTTTAGCAATTTTGATACTTGGAACTATTATCTTATCTAAATTATTTATTTCGATATCACTTTCATAATCAACTTTTATTTGATCAAAGCTATTATTTTCAGAATCATAGCGATTAATTACTATTTTATTTTTATCAGCGCTTGATAATAAGCCACCACAATAATAATCAATAATATCTTTTAAACTTTCAGTTTCTTTTGGTTGATATGTGCCAGGTTTATATACATTACCATATATATTAACAATTTTTTTGGCAGGCTCTAATATTACAGTATCACCAGCTTTAAGAAGAGGATTTTGATCAATTTCACCTTTTTTCAAAGCCAAATATAAATCGTAATGTTTAATATTTCCATTTTTATCTTTAACTAAAATATCTCTCGTATTTGCATAAGTACTTGCAACTGTTACAACTTCACTTAATCTAGTTAATCCATTTGCAGTAAATGTAGTAGAAGTTACTACTTCACCAATTACTTGAACAGAAAAAACCCCTATAGAAACTAAAGTAACTTGAGGGGAAGAAAATGCATAATATGTGGAAATATTATTTTTAATTGCTTCTATCAATTGAGGCAAAACCATGTTTTCAGCATCGATTATTCCAATTTGCGGAATATTCACTTTATATTCGCTATTAACTTGAAGCAATAATTGTTTTTGGTCATTCCCTTCTAAATAATCTATTTGAAAGGTATCGCCAGGAGTTATTGGGTACTGGGAATCACTGATGGCCCTAAGCAACATTAGAGAACTATCAATAGGTTCTAGTCCATCTAATAATCCTAACTGCTCGTTGAAGGATTGCTGTTCAATATTAAGAGCATCTAATTCATCTATTTCTAAGTTATTGTAAATTGGAGAACTAACAACAAAGCCAGAAATATCTTGTTCATTATCAATAGCAAATAACTGTAAATTTAATAATAATCCTAATACTAAAACAACAATTATAGGTTTACTTGTCTTAAGTCGCACAATTATCTCCTTTTTGTGTTTTAAGTGCTTATATATTGACTCATAAATCTTTAAAAGTCTAGTACTACTTGTTACTAAACAAATGCCTAAAAAATAAAAAAGTTACACTTTAAAACAAAGAAAAATAGAAATATTCTTATAATACTACACAAAAAGTAAGTTAAAAAAAATACTCCAAAATTAATTTAGAAAGTTTAAGTAGTAATTAAATAAAAAAAAATACAACTTTTTTTAAACAATTAGACTTATTTATGCAACTACATTCAGCAAAAATGTTGCATTTTTAAATAAAATAATATTTATTTTCCTTCTTTCTGTTGCCTTTTTTTTCAAAATTAATAAAAATAACAACATGATAATTTGTCAAAAATTTAAATTACAATTAAACTTTTTTGACAACGCTTAAGTAGTACCCTATACTTAAATGTGATTTAATTATCACGATTAATTCATTAGATAAGGAGAGAAATAATGAAAAAATTATCTATTTTATTGGCTTGTGCTCTAGTCACTCTTTCACCAATTTTTGCAAGTGGTGCAAAAGAAACAGCTGAAGTTAGTGATGATGCACCTATGAAAGTTGGTGTTATTTACATCTCAGCTCCTGGCGACTTTGGTTATTCTTACATGCATGATCAAGGAACAATTGCTGCTGAAGAATATTTTGGTGACAAAATTGAAGTTATCAGAATGGAAAACATTCCTGAAAACGAAGAAAGTGAAAGAGCAATGGAAGCTTTAATTGATGAAGGTTGTAAAATTATCTTTGCTAATTCTTATAACTATCAAGAATATATGCAAAATGTTGCTAAAGAACACCCAGATGTTTATTTTGAACATTGTTCAGGTTATTTAGATAATGAAAACATGTCTAACTATTTTGGACGTATGTATCAAATGCGTTACCTCTCTGGTGTTATCGCAGGTAAAATGAGTGAATCTGGCAAAATCGGTTATGTTGGAGCTTTCAATACTCCTGAAGTTATTCGTGGTATAAATGCATTCACATTAGGTGTAAAAAGCGAAAATCCTGATGCAACTGTAACTGTTGTTTGGACTAATACTTGGTTCGATCCTTCTAAAGAAAGACAAGCAGCTGAATCTCTATTAGATGGTGGTTGTGATGTTATTGCTCAACACCAAGATACTACTGAACCAGCTAAAGCTGCTATCGATAGAGGCGCATATGCTATTGGATATAACGCAAACTTTATGGAATTAACAGGTAGCGATCACGTTCTTGTTTCACCAATGTGGAACTGGGGTAGCTACATGATTCCTCAAATCCAAAAAGCAATGGATGGAACTTGGACTTCTCAATCTTATTGGGGTGGTCTTGATGATGAAATGATTTTACTTTCACCTATCTCAGATTTAGTTCCTCAAGAAACTGTTGATAAAGTAATGGCTATTGAAGATGAAATGAGAGCTAATACTTTTGACGTATTCTGGGGTGAATTAGTTGATAACGAAGGAACTCAAAGACAAGCTGCTGGCGAGAAAATGAGTGACGGAGATATGTTAACAATGGATTGGTTTGTTGAAGGCGTCATCGGTTCAACTAAATAACATTTAAACTATCAACCAAAATTAGTTGGTTAATAGGGGTAGGATTTTCTACCCCTATTTTTGAAACTAGATTAAAATCATGTATAGGGATAAAAAATGGAAAAAACTCTCGTAGTTGAGATGAAAAATATTACCAAGCGCTTTCCAGGAGTAGTTGCAAATGAAGATGTTAACCTGCAGTTGCATAAAGGTGAAGTTCTAGCTTTACTTGGCGAAAATGGTGCTGGAAAAAGCACTTTAATGAATATGCTCGTTGGTTTATATAGACCTGATGAAGGAGAAATCTATGTAAATGGAAAGCATGTTATCATAAATTCACCTCAAGACTCCATGGCTTTAGGTATTGGTATGATTCACCAAGAATTTATGTTAGTAGGAAATCTAACTGTAGCTGAAAATATTATTTTGGGGTTGAAAGATTTACCTACAGTTCCTCCTATAGCTGAAATAAATAAAAAAATAATAGAGTTAAGTGAAAAATATGACTTAAAAGTTGATCCAACAAGACTTGTTGAAACTTTAACTGTTGGAGAACAACAAAGAGTTGAAATCTTAAAACTTTTATATCGTGGTGCCGATATTTTAATTTTAGATGAACCAACTGCTGTTTTAACACCTAAAGAATCAAAAGAGTTAAATAAAATTCTAAAAAAAATGCTCAGTGAAGGTAAAAGTGCAATTTTTATTACTCATAAAATGGTTGAAGTATTAGAATTTTCTGAAACTCTTATGGTCTTAAGAAAAGGTAAATGCGTTGGTGTAAAACCTACCTCATCAATTAAAGAACTTTCTGAAATTGCTAATCTAATGGTAGGTAGACCTGTATTATTCAAACTTGAAAAAGGTCCTTTCAAACCTGGTAAAGTTCGTGTTGAATTAAAAAATGTAACTGTTAATTCAAAAACTCATAATAAAAAAGTTTTAGATAATATCTCATTTACTATTCGTAGTGGTGAAATACTAGGAATTGCAGGAGTTGCAGGTAATGGACAACAACCTCTAAGTGAGGTTATTACCGGTTTATTAAAAGTAAACTCAGGCTCTATTTTAATCGATGGAGAAGATTATACAAACAAAACACCTCTTCAAATAATTAAAGCAGGAGTTAGCCATATCCCTGCAGATAGGGGAAGAATGGGTATTGTTGGAGATATGAGTGTTGGTGAAAACTTGAGTATGAAAAAATATCGTACTTCTGAATTATCTAATCACCATATGATAAATAAATTTAAAGTTAGAGAATTTGCTTCTAGACTAATTCAAAAATTTGTTATAAAAACTCCGAATCAATTTACTAGTGCAAAATTCCTCTCAGGAGGTAATATCCAAAAAACTATATTAGCACGTGAGATTAATTCTTGTAAGGGAATCTTGATTGCAGTATACCCTTCAAGAGGTCTTGATGTTGGAGCTATTGAATCTGTTAGACAGAATATAATTGCTCAAAGAGATAGTGGCTCAGCTGTACTTTTAGTCAGCGAAGAGCTAGATGAACTCAAAACAGTATGTGATCGAATTGCTGTAATGTTTGAAGGTAAAATTATGGACATTATGGATGCTCAAAATGCATCAACTGAAGAGATTGGTTTATTAATGGCAGGTGTTGAAAGGAGTGAAGAATGCGATTCATAATTGAAAAAAGAAATGAAAAATCAAAAAAGATGCAAATCTTAATTCCCATTTACTCTCTTTTGATATCGTTTGTTTTAGGAGCTTTTGTTCTTTTACTCTCTAAAGCTAATCCTATCCAAACCTATGCTGCTATTTTCAAAGGAGCTTTCGGTTCTAGTACTAAAATCCAATATACTTTAGTAAAGATGATACCACTTTTAATGTGTGGATTGGCTGTAGGTATTGCTTTTAGACTAAGATTCTGGAATATCGGAGCTGAAGGCCAATATGTAATGGGTGTTATTGGTATAACTTGGGTAATGCAATTTTGGACTTGGTTACCTAGTTATTTATTACTTCCAGTTGGAATCCTAATGGCTATAATATTTGGTGGTATTTGGGGTGGAATTCCTGGTGCACTTAAAGCTCAATGGAAAGTCGATGAAACTCTAACAACATTAATGATGAATTATATTGCAATTGGTTTTGCTGAATATCTTTATATTTCAGCTTGGAAAGCTCCTAAAAATAATATGGGAACTGTAAAATATCCTGAAATTGCATGGATTCAACGATTCTGGGGAAAAGTTCATTACGGAATTTTTATCGCTTTAATTCTAGTAGTAATTCTTTATTTTGTTTTATACAAAACTCGTTGGGGTTTTGAGTTAAATATGATTGGTAAAAATAGTGAAGCTGCTAGATGCCAAGGTGTCTCTATTAAAAGAAATATTATTTTAGCAATGCTTCTTTCTGGAGGAATTGCGGGTTTAGCAGGTGGTATTGATGCTGCAGCAGTTACTCACTGCCTAACAAAAGGCGTTGATGGGGGATATGGATTCTCTGGTATCATTGTAGCTTGGATGAGTGGATTAAATCCTTTTGTTTCAATTATTATTGCTCTATTCTTAGCGGCTCTGGAAACTGGAGCGGATGCTCTACAAATTACAATGCGTTTACCATCCTCTATGGGTGATGTACTACAAGGCTTAATACTAATTCCATTATTGGCTGGAAGTATTTTCATTGATCATAAAATCAAGCCTGCTAGAAAAGCTAAGGGAGATAAATAATGAACACATTAGATTTAATAACAAAATTATTAGCTGCTACTTTAGCTATGGGTACTAGCTTAACATATGCTACTTTAGGTGAGGTATTCACTGAAAAATCTGGAGTTTTAAATCTAGGTTTAGAAGGTACCATGCTAATGGGAGCACTTTCTGGTTTTGCTGTTACCTACCATACAGAGAGTTTATTCCTAGGACTTTTAATTGCTATGTTAGCTGGTGGTTTATTTAGTTTTATCCATGCTTTTTTAACAATTTCTCTTAGATCAAACCAAGTTGTTACAGGTTTAGCTATTACAATGTTTGGTACTGGGCTCGCTAACTTTTTAGGAAAACGTTTAGGACCAGTTGAAAATTCTTTGAACTTAGTTGGTTTAAATATCGCATCTAAATTTGAAAACATTCAAATACCACTAATCCATAAAATTCCTATAATTGGAGCTTTTTTTGATGTTTCAATACTGACTTACTTTTTATATATTTTACTACCTTTATCTTGGTATTTCATGTATAAAACTAAATATGGATTAGCTCTCAGAAGTGTTGGAGAAGCACCTAGAACAGCTGCAGCTATGGGAATAAACGTTAATAGAACTAGATATATTTATACAGTTTTAGGTGGTTTTTTCGCAGGAATTGGTGGAGCAGCACTATCTCTATCTTTCACCCCTTCTTGGAATGATGGTATGACAGGTGGTATCGGTTGGATTGCCATAGCACTTGTAATCTTCAGTGCGTGGAACCCAGCTAGAGTTGCAATAGGGACTTTAGTTTTTGGAGGAATAACCAGCCTACAATTCTTCTTGCAAGCTGCTGGTTTTAAAATGTGGATTCCTGTACAATTCTTAGCAATAGCCCCCTATTTTATTACTGTTCTTACTTTAATTATTATGACTATAAATAGTATTAAAAATAAAGGTAGCTTTGCTTCTCCTTCAGCTTTAGGTACTCCTTTTGCAATTGATGAAAAATAATATTTTAAAATTTCTCTAGGCTAATTTATATTAGCCTAGTTTTTTTTATATCCAACTTTACTAAATTTTTGACAAATAGTATTTTATAGCTATGAGTTCTTTAAAAAAAACTAATGCAATGAGAATTTTAGAAAAAGAAAAAATACCTTATCAAGTAAAAGCTTATGAGGTTGATGAAAATAATCTAGATGCTGTTCATGTTGCAAAACAAGCTAATTTAAATATTGATTTAGTTTATAAAACTATCGTAATGATAAATGAAAGAAAAGAAATTTATGTATTTTGTTTACCTGCTGAATTCGATGTCAGTTTAAAAAAGGCTAAAGCCTTAACTTCTTCAAGTAAAATTGAATTATTAAAATTGGATTTGTTAAAAAAAACCACTGGCTATATCAGAGGAGGTTGCTCTCCTATCGGGATGATTAAACATTATAAGACTTTCATTTCAGACTTTGCTCTCCTAGAAGAAAAAATTTATGTTAGCGCTGGTGTAAGAGGCCTTCAATTAATTATTAATCCAAAAGATTTAGCTAAATGTACAAATGCAACTTTTGAAGAAATTATTTAGCACAAAAAAACCCACTAATAAGTGGGCTCTTTTTAGATTAAGCAAATTATTTAACTAATGCAATTGCTTCAATTTCAACTAATACATCTTTTGGTAGCTTAGCAACCTCAACAGCTGATCTTGCAGGTTTAATTCCTTCGCTAAAGAATTTTGAATATACTTCATTCATTGCAGCAAAATCATCCATATTCTTTAGAAAGACTGTAGTTTTTATAACATGCTCCATATCACTACCACCAGCTTCTACTACAGCTTTAAGGTTAGTGAGAGATTGAAAAGTCTGTTCTGCAATGCCACCTGTAATCTCACCTGTTTTAGGATCTGCTGGGATTTGTCCAGAAGAATACACAAAAGGGCCAGCAACAATACCTTGACTATATGGTCCAATAGCTGAAGGAGCTTCACTTGTTTTAATTTCTGTTTTATTTAGTTTATCCATAATTTTCTCCTATTATTTTTAATAATAATTATTTTTTTTATATTTTTTTTTATATTTATAGTATATATGATAATATATCTTTAGGACTAGTTGCAAGACCTATCATTGGAGGAGACATTTTAGTATTCTTATCAAAGCCAAAACCATAACTAACAGCTAAAAAGTCAATTTCAGCTTCTTTAGCAGCATTTTGATCATGAATTGTATCTCCAATCAATATTGCATCATTTTTTTCAACATTAAAATGCTCAACTATCTCATCTAAAATTGCGGCTTTATATTTCGTCCCTTCTATATTTGTTCCATCGATATATTCAAAATAATTAGCTAAATTAAGATGTTCTAACATACTAAATACTATCTCTCTATATTTCATTGTCGCAACAGCTAAAATATAATTTTTAGATTTTAATTGATTTAGAAGATTTTCAATTCCATCGAAAGTTTCAACTTCATATTGACCTTTTTTTTCATATTGGTGTCGATATATATCACAAGCTTTATCTAATAAACTATCATCTAAATTATATGTTAACTTAAAGCAATCTTTTAAAGGAGGTCCAATAAACTTATTTAATTGTTCTATATCATTTACTTCTTCTAAACCTAACTGTTTAATTGTCCAATTCGCAGTGTTATAAATCCCTGGGGATGAATTTACCAAAGTACCATCAAAATCAAAAATAATTAATTTATACTTCTTCATGTTTCCTCATATTTATTTTTTTAATATTTCTTCTTCAAACCAATTATGTAGTTTTCCATTTGTCGCTAGTATATCAAAATGTTTATTTTTATTCTCATAATCTATACCAATTGCTGAAAATTTTCCACCAGCTTCTTCTAAAATGATTTTACCTGCTGCTATATCATAATAGCCTAAACCTAACTCATAATACCCATCTAAATATCCACAAGCGATATATGACAACTCTAAAGCACATGAACCAAAAGATCTTAAATCACTTGAATTCACTCCTATTTTTATCATATTTTCTACATATAGATTATATTTTTCTTTAATTCTATGTGGGGGAACACAAACATTAATAGCTTGGTCTATACTACTAACAGTGGAAACTTGAATTTTCATATTATTTTTAAATGCCCCATACCCTTTAGCAGCATAAAACAATTCATTTAAACAAGGAGCATATATTACACCTAAAAGAGGGTGATTAAATTCTTTTTCATAAGCTATACTAATAGCCCATGTTGGTAAATTTCTAAAATAGTTTGTAGTTCCATCAATTGGGTCTACAACCCATCTTCCATTACCAAATTGCTCCTCGCCTTCTTCTCCATAAAAACCATCATCCTTAAAAGCTTCATGCAATTTAGAATATATATATTTTTCTGTTTCTTTGTCTGCTGTAGTTACAAAATCATTTAAACTTTTTTGAGAAATTGTAAAATCTTGATTATCTCTTTTTAATAGTGCAAAATCTCCAGCTTCCTTTGCAATAACTTTTGCAAATTCTAATCTCTTCTCTAATTCTTTATCCATTTTAACCTTTTTTTAATCTATTTCCTGTTGATATAACAAACTTCCAATCTACTGAGTCAAAATCATCTTTCTTTAATTCTATTTGTTTAGCATCAACCAAATTATCATCATTATCATATCTTAAAATCAGAGCATTCCACTTTTCTTTGTTTTGTGAATACATAACTGCTCCTAAATTAGTCTTTCTCTCCCATAGTTTTAATTTATCATTTTGCCCTGTGGCCAAAACTAAGGTTAAATCATAACCTGGAATAGTAAACATTTTTTCCTTTTTATCTTGTCTCTGTTTTTGCAAGGTCTTATCAATTAGATAGTCTATTCCTTCTAATAAATCTCTATCCTCTGCTTTGCATATTTCAAAAAATGTATTGTCTTCATTTTCTAATATATTTAAAATTTCTATTACTCTTTTAGGCCAAATTTCTGTTATTGAAGGAATTTCAGTTTCTATAATCCTATTTTCATTTATAGCATTATATTCTTTTAAATCAACTTTAATAACTTCCTTGTCAATATATTTTTCTTCAATCGAAGCATCAGAATTAGACCTAGATTGCATCTCTGTATTATTATTAAAAGTTTCTTTATCGTCAAAGTCTTGTGTATCTTCAAAGTCTTGTGTATCGTCTAAAGCTTGTGTATCGTCAAAGTCTTGTGTATCTTCAAAGTCTTGTGTATCTTCAAAGTCTTGTGTATCGTCAAAGTCTTGTGTATCGTCAAAGTCTTGTGTATCGTCAAAGTCTTGTGTATCGTCAAAAGCTTGTGTATCGTCAAAAGCTTGTGTATCGTCAAAAGCTTGTGTATCGTCAAAAGCTTGTGTATCGTCAAAAAGCTCTTCATTTTCATCATCTAAAAAAGAGCCATAATTTTCTAGGTCACTATCATCTGAGTCAATTTTGGCTAACTCTTCTTGATAAGATTCAATGAAGGTTGGGGTAATTTTAGGTTTTTTTAATATTTCTTTATCTTGAGGGATAAATTCTTCCTCTTTTGCTAGTGGATCTTTTCCACTTGCTACATTATTTAAAACATCAAAAAAGGAAAATCCTTTTTTGGGGTTTTCTTCAACTTGCTTTTTAGTATCCTTATTATGTTCTTCCTTTTCTATTATTTCTTCTTCTTTCTTATCTTCATCTTTTCCAAGAGGATCTTTACCCTTAGCTACATTATTTAGTAAATCAAAAAAGGAAAAGCTACTACTGCTTTCTGCTTTTTCTTGAGCTTTTTTCTCAGCTTCCTCTTCTTCTCTAGCAATTTCATCCATTAAATCATCTTCATCAAAGTCATCATCAATTTCTTTTGTTTCAAGGGTAGAATCTACATTAGTTAATTCAACAATATCATCTAAATTAACTTCATCTATTTCACTATTTTCTTTAACTTCACCTGAATATTTTTTATTTGAAAAAGTGTCTTCAAGAGAATCTGTTACTAGATTATAGTCATTAGGATCTTCATCTATATCAATTTTAGGATTTCTTTGACTAGTACTGTTTTCAATTTCAGCTTCCTCTTTAGCTATTTCATCCATTAAATCATCTTCATCAAAGTCATCATCAATTTCTTTTGTTTCAAGGGTGGAATCTACATTAGTTAATTCAACAATATCATCTGTATTCTCATCTTCTATGTCATTATTCTCTTCAATGTCACTTGAATATGTTTTATCTGAAAAAGTAGCTTCAAGAGAATCTTCTACATTTTCATAAGAGGTAATATCTTCATTTTGAACAAAGTTTTTATCCTCTTCTAAAAGTTCATCTTCATCAAAATCAAAGATGGATTCTTCTATGTTTTCAATTTCATCTTCCTCTTTAGCTATTTCATCCATTAGATCATCTTCATCAAAATCGAAATTATCGCTATGTATTTCAATATTAGAATCTTTAATCAAGTTAATCTCATCAGTTTCATCCATTAAATCATCTTCATCAAAGGTTTTTTCAATATTATTAAATTGTAATTCAAAATTTTTTGGAGTTTTTACCTCAGTTCTATCATTATGGTGTTCATCTTTTTCATTAATAGAATCTAGTTTGAAAATCAATTTCTTAAAATCTATAATTTTAGCAAAATCATTCATAAGAGTTACAACATATGATAATTTGACTTTATAAACATTATTAATTTCTTCTATACTCTCACTTCTATTATCTTCAACAACAACTATAATTGGATCGCTAATTTCATCAAAATATTTTGTACAATCTCTATTAGCTATAATAGCTTTATTTAAGGCTTCTATATCTTTAATTGGATTAACAGGAATCACATAACCATGAGCTGAAGGAACTTGCATATACACTTTTTGATTATCTTTCTCAAAAAAAGTTGTAAAGGTTGTATCTTTATACTTAAAATTTAAAGTATAAGCTAATTTACTAAATACCCCTGCAAAAATAGAGAAAGGTAACATAGCTCTTTTTCTCTTTTCATTTTCTTCCCAATAGTCTTTATATGATGGATTAGCTCTTAATATAACTTTTTTTATTGCATGATATGCTTTGTCACTAGCAAACATGCCATCAAAAATATAGGATTTATTATTTATTTTTACAAATAAGGAATCATCCACTCCTGCACTTTCTTTTAACCAACAATAATCTTCTACTTTAACACTACCTGCTTCTATGGAGAGAAGGTCTATATCTTTTTGAGATAGTTTTGTTAATTTCTTTGCATCAAATAAATCAAAGCCTTCACTTTTCCCTCTTATATTGTCAAACCAATCTTGCCAGTTTTCTTCTTTTAGTATTAATTTCAATAAATCTTTATTTTCGAGTGTATAACCCTTTTCTCTATATTCTTTAATCTTACTCTCTGTTTTATTAGAAAATAGCTCAACATCTTCATTTAATAGATCCATTGCTTTATATCCATTATATGTTAGGGCTTTAACGGCTTCTAATAAACCATCTAAATCTGTATCAAATGTATTTGATATCTCAGGAGCAAATGGTAATAATAAACATTTTAATTCAAGTATTTTATCATTTAAGTTCTCTAAGCTAGTTGGTAATGGTTTGATATAATTGTGGAATATAGACTGCATTTGAGTGCGATATGAAGGATCTAAAGCTTTTTGTAATACTAAATTATCTAAGTATTTTATAGTATGAATTTCTAATTGTGCATATAATTTCTTTAACTTGTTTCTATCAAAAGTTGAGATGTCTTGGTTAGATGAAAACTCATTAGGATTAGAAGCAACCCATTTAATAAGGAACCTCATTAATCCAAATACACTGCTTTGTAAATCTAATCGTGTTTTATTTTTTTTAATTATTTCATCTACATAAATTGCAATAACTTTTAGTGTAATTAATGGATCATAGTTTTCAATATTTTTTAAAATTGAATAAATATCTGATTCAATTAAGCGTGTTGCATCTTTTAAATTTTTTTCAATTTTATCTTTTGCTATATTAACTTTTTCTAAATCCCATCTACCATTATTGCTCATATTTATCTATACTCCTGCTTCAAACAAATTATAACATTTTTTTTATTCAATACAACTATCTAAAAGTAATTTACATTACATATTAAGAACTAGTTCTTCATTTAAAGTTTTATGAAATATAATACCTATTAGAACCGCAAATAAGCTAAGTAAACCGTATGTAATAAATAAAGTATTAAATCCATAATTAGAAACTATTACCCCGCCAACAGAAGATCCTATAACTGTGGGTAATCCTGTTGCTAAAGCATAATATAAACTAATTCCAACTCCCCTCTTATCGATCCTAACATGTTGGTTTATAAATTTTATTGAAGCAACATGAAAAGCCCCATAACATAAACAATGAAGGGATTGAGCAATTAAGAGGAATTTAACTCCTGGAAAAAAAGCATAAATGAATAATCTTACAAATACTGCAAATATTCCTAATAATAATAGATTTACAGATTTAATTTTATGATTTTGTAAAAGATAGCCACTATATATCATCACAAAAAATTCAGTAATTGCAGCAACTAAATTTAATGTAGTTAAATCTGTGTAGCCAACAACTTGAATTGAATAAAGAGATATAAAGGAAAAAATACCTGCCATTGAAATACGGCTTAATCCCATTATTATAAGACCAATAATTAAACCTTTATTATACCATTGGTTGTCTTCTTTTTTATTTGACTTTGGTAATGGTATTTCAATCTTTTCTTCTCTTGGAACGAAAAACATTAGAATGACAGATATAAAACTAATTACAAGTAACCAAAATCCTATACTCTTATTTGAATCTACAACAGGTTTTTTCATTAAAGATAGAAGTGCAGATATTACTACATATCCTAAAGTCCCAGCACTTCTTATTTTAGTATATTTGGAACTATCCCCTTGAATTGACATGTTTACTATTGAATCTAGTAAGGGAGCAATAGATCTGAAAAAGAATCCTGTTAATATTAATAAAAGAAAAACTATTAAAAGTGAATTTACAAAAGCTAAAGCATAAAAGAATAAACTACTAGCTATTAATGAAAAAATAGTCAGTGGTTTATACCATCCCTTTTTCGTTGCTAAATAACCAACTACCAAAGGCCCTAATATCCCGATACCTTCAAAACAAGCTTGAAAAATGCCTACAGCTTTAAATCCATAACCTAAATTACTAAGTACAACTTGAAGGTATGGATTTATTATTACAAAGGTTGAATTAACAAAGAAAAATGCAAGATAGTAAATCATAAATGCATTGTATGCATAAGTCAAAATTTTAACAACAATTATTATTTTATTTTTGTTAAATTATTTTATATTCTTTGCTCTCAGATTAATTTATTACTTCTTATCTAAATTATAATTCTTATCTTTATATTTACTTTTGAATCTGATAGAGTTATTCTTAATAAAACAACTTACCTTAATAAGGATTAATTAATGGACGTTAAAATTATAGGGATTACTGGAGGTTCTGGCTCTGGTAAATCTACAATTGTAAGAAAAATAAGTGAAGTTTGTTCAGATTTCGTTTTTATCCCTCAAGATAATTATTATAAAAGTGCGACTTTTATAAATAACGAAAATATTACAGCTTTTAATTTTGATCATCCGGATGCTTTCGATATGGATTTATTATATACTCATTTGGCAAAACTTAAAAAAGGTGAACCTATCGAAATGCCAGAATATGATTTTGTTCATCATCAAAGAAAAGAAGAGACTCTTACCGTTCAACCTAAAAGTTTAGTAATTATCGAAGGCTTAATGGTTCTATACGATAAAGCTATTCGTGATTTGTTAGACCTAAAACTTTATGTTGATACTCCAGACGATATTAGATTCATCAGAAGACTTAAAAGAGATATCGCAGAAAGAGGCAGAACAGCTGAAAGTGTTATAAACCAATACTTAGAAGTAGTTAGACCTGGTTTTTATAATTTCATAGCACCTACTATGAAATATGCTGATTTAATTATTCCTGAAGGTGGGCATAATGAAATTGCACTATCTGTTTTAATTCCTTTTATCCATTCTTTAACTACTGAAGATGATAAATTCTTTTAATTTAAAAAAGCTGTTACCTATTAAATAACAGCTTTTTTATTTATTAATTTAAAGATATTTTTCTTTATAAGCTTTTAAACCTTTATCTAAACAGATTAAAGCTCTCTCTAAATCATTAGTGTTTAAAACATATGCAATTCGAGCTTGCTTCTTACCAATTACTGGGGTTACGTAAAAATCCTCAGCAGGAGCTATCATAACTGTCTCGTTCTCATAACTAAATTCATCAAGCATAAAAATAGCAAATTTCTCAGCATCATCAACTGGAAGTTGAGCTACCAAATAAAAAGCACCTTTTGGTTTTGAGTAAACCACACCATCAATTTTAGCTAAACCATCACTTAAAAAATCTCTTCTCTTTTTATACTCTTCTTTTACATCTTTAAGATAGGTTGGTGAAGTTTTTAAAGCTGCTATTGCTGCAACTTGTTCTATATCTGGAGGACAAAGTCTAGCTTGTGATAATTTTAATATATTAGCTTTAAACTCTTCATTCTTTGTAACAACAGCTCCAATTCTTGAACCACACATACTAAATCTCTTAGAAAATGAATCAATACATACGATTCTATCTTCATAGCCTTTATATGATAAAACGCTAGAAAAATCATCTTCATAACAAAACTCTCTGTAAACCTCATCAACTATTAAAAATATATCATGTTTTTTACAAAGTTCTAAAATAGATATCATCTCTTCACTTGTGTAAATATGTCCAGTTGGATTATTAGGTGAACAAAGTAAAATTGCTCCAGTTTTTCTAGTTATTCTTTTCTCAAATTCCTCAATTGGAGGAAGAGAAAAAGCATCTTCTATCCTACTAGTAATCGGAACAAGATCAACCATTGCTGTTCTTGCAAAGCTTGTTACATTCGTGTAGTACGGTTCTGGGATAATTATTTCATCATATGGATCACATAAAGTCATAAAAGCAAATTGTAAAGCTTCAGATCCTCCGGTAGTGATTAGAACATCCTCTACATTTATATCAACCCCTATATTCTTATAATATTCAACTAGGCTCTCTCTAAGTTCATAAAGGCCTTCACTTGGTCCATATGGAATATTTGGCTTTGAATAATTTCTAACTGCATCTAAAGCTTCTTTAGGTGTTTTAATATCAGGTTGCCCTATATTTAGATGATGAACTTTTATCCCTTTTTTTGTGGCCGCAACAGCATATGGAGATAATCTTCTAATTGGTGAACATTGAAATCCGGATATTCTGTGGGACATTTGCATAAAGGGCTCCTTAATAATTCTTAGTTTTATATTAATTTATTTAGTTTTGGTGTATGAAATATATAATAAAATACTACAAAACTCAATAATTAAATTATTTTCATATCAAAAAAGACCCAAAGTTTTAATTTGGGTCTTTAAATAAAGTAAAATAAATTACTTGTCTTTTCTAACACCCTTTTCACTAAAGGCGCCAGAGGCTTGTTGTGAATCGATTAATTTCTGTATGAATTTTCTATTATCCAATAATGGGCTAATAGATCTACCGTGGTGTAAGCGGCTTATAGTTCGAGCAAATAATTCAGTTATATCGGCTTGTACGAACCAAGGTTTATCTAATAAATCATGTCCATGTGTAACAGAATTTGTTCCAATGATTCTATAGAAGACACCTTCTTTATAAGCTTTATCGAAATTCTCTATACCACCACCATTGAAAAAAGGAAGAGAGATCATACAAATTATTTGTTTTGCACCTTTCTTCATTAATTCTCTCATAGCAGTAATCATTGTTCCACCAGTAGCAATCATATCATCAGCCATGAGAACAGTCTTACCTTCAACATCACCTAATAAATTAATGTTTTTAATATTAGTGTGATTTGCATCTGTACTTACTATAGAATAATCTCTTTCTTTATATAAAACAGCTAACGGCCTATGGAGAGATTGGGCGTAGAACTTGTTTCTAGAAATAGCTCCTGTATCAGGGGATACAACTACGATATCAGGATCACTTAAATCGATTAATCTACTTAAAGCAATCAAAGTTTGGTAAGAACCATGTAAATTCTCAAGATGAGTTTTCATAAAACTATTTTCGATTTCTCTTGAGTGTATGTCTAATGTTATAATTCTTTCAACATCTAACATATCACAGATGTGAGAAAATAAACTTGCAGTTAAGGCTTCACGACTATTTTTTTTATGTTGTCTTGAATAAGGAAAAGTAGGTAGGACTAATGTAATAGATTCAGCACCAGCTAATTTTATAGCATGTATAGTTGTTAATAAAAACATTATGTGATCATTAACACTAAGTCTGATGGGTTCACTAGTACCATTTACCTTAATCAATTCCATATTAGAGACGTCATAAATAAAAAAGACTCTAAGACCTCTTACAGGATCGAGAATTTCAGCCTTCTCTTCTCCATTAGCAAATCTAGTATAGTTCGCTCTAATTGTGAAATCCGGACACTGAAATTGTGTTGGACACTTCCTTCTAGGAATTTTCTTACTATTCATGTCATCTATTAAGGTGACCATCTGTAAGATCTGTTCCTCACTCATATCATGTCGCTTAGCAAGTGCACCAGATAATTTATCATATCGCTCTTTGTATAATCTGCGCAAATGCTTTACGACCTTGCTTGTAAAATATTCACTACCCGGGCCAGCAATAACACCGAGTTTGTGGGGTTTAATGATGCTCATAACTTTAGAATACTATAATTAGTAAGTATTTTTCAATTCCAAATAAGAATAATTTGTCATATTATTTTTACTTATATATTTACTACTTCAATTTCCCTATCACAAAGAGCTTTATAAGCTTTTTTGTACTTATTTAATAATTTTTCATTTGTCTCAAGCAATAGTTTTACTTCATTAAAATTTTCTTGCAAACATAAATTATTAGTTGTTCCAATACTGCTTCTATTTTTTATAGTTTCATATGGATCATATTTTTTAACATCGTCTAAATTTAGGCCGACTGATTTATAGGTATCTCTGAAGTTTTCACCTCTTTTTACTCTCTCTAATACTTCATCAGTTGCATATAAATCACTTACACATGCCTTAACAAGAGCATCCTCATGAACTTCAACTTTATCTATCATTTTTCCAATAATAGCAACTAATGACCAAGTAGCCTTACTTCCAACTAATAAAGGTTCTTTTGTATCTTGGAAATCTCTATTATATCCTGAAGGTAATGATCTAATAATTGACTTTACTCTAAAGGAAGTACTACTTACTACAGCAGATCTACTTCTAGCTAGTTCTAGGCCATCAGGATTTTTTTTCTGTGGCATAATTGAACTTCCTGTACAAAGTTGTTTTGGAAGAGAAAAATAACCAAATTCAGGCAAAGTGAATAAAATTAAATCTTGAGCTAATTTACTGCAAGTTAGAGCTACATAATCGCACAAATCTAATAGCATAGCTTCAAATTTACCTCTACTATTATTTGCATATAAAACATTTTTCTGAACTTTTGCAAAACCCATTTGTTTAGCAGTAAACTCTCTATCTAAATCTAAAGGAACTCCATATGAAGCGGCAGAGCCTAGTGGAGATTGATCTAAAATTGAAATAAAATCATTAATTCTCTTTGCTTGGTCTAAAAATTCTTCTGCAAATGATGAGGCCCAAAGTCCTACTGAAGATGGCATGGCAATTTGCATATGAGTTCTTCCTGGCATAGGAATATCTTTATATTTTTCACTAAAGTTAAGTAAAGCCTTAGCTAATTTGGCACTTTCACTTGAAAGTTTAACACTAAATTCTCTCATCCAAAGCCTTAAAGCAGTTTGTACTTGATCATTTCTACTTCTGCCAGTATGTATTTTCTTACCAACTTCTCCATAAGTCTCTGTTAAATAACTCTCAATTGCAGTATGACAATCTTCATTTTCTTTTGTAATTTTAAAGTTGTCATTTTCTTTTAACTCTATAATTTCTCTCAAGCCTTTTTCTAAAGTCTTAAGTTCTTCATCATCTAATATGTTAATTTTATTTAAACCTCTAGCATGTGCTATTGAAGCGAGGGTATCACTAATTACTAAATCTTGATCTAATAAATAATCATTAGAAACGGTGAAATCTTCCATCAATGAATCTAAAGAGTATTCTTTTTGCCACAATTTTGCCATAATTAATCCTTTATTTTTTTTCTTTGAGTTTAAAGAGTTTTCTTTTTTGGGGCAATATATATTTTTTCTTAATATATAAATATATGAAAAAAAAATTAAAGTTTCTATTTCTTTTTACTATTTCATTATGGACTTGTATCTCTTGTGAATCAAGGCTAATCAATACTTTTAATCTAATTGGAGAAATTGATAGTACCCCTCCAAAACTTGAATATATTGAAAGCAATACCCCTTACTCTGTCGAAATAGTATTTGATGAAATTTTAAACGATAAATCTACAGTTGAATTAATCTTTAATAATGAACAGGTTTCAAATTATAGTGTTAGAAAAAATGTTATAACTTACTATCTTAAAGATCCTTTAACTCCTGGGGTAAAAAATACTATTGAAATTAAAGTTGAAGATTTAAATGGAAATTCTACTTTGGTTAATTCCTTTGTTTATACAAAAAACAATGAAATGGCTAATGTTTTAATAAGTGAAGTATCAACTAAAGGAACTAGTAAAAAATGCGACAAGGTCGAATTAGTAGTAACTAAAAGTGGTTCTTTAGCTGGAATAGTTATAGCTGATGGATTTAATGATAATTATTCAGATAGATGTATCTTGCCTGATGTTTATGCTTATGAAGGAGAATTTATCGTTATTTCTTTTCAAAATGTCGAAACAGATTGTTATATAAGTGAAAATAAAGCTGGCTTAAGTTCTAATAATGGATGTGTCCTTGTTTTAAATTCCCCATCTTATAATAGTGAGGTCATGGATTGTTTAATATATTCAAACCAAAAAAGCGAAAATAGTGAAGGTTTTGCTAATGAAAATACTTTAAAAACTGCAAAAAAATTAGCAAATCTCGGAATGTGGGAAAACACTTACCCACTTTCAAATGCCGCAGTTGACTCTTCATTTGAAACTTCAACTAGAACAATAAATAGAAGATTCAAAGATAATCTATATTTCATTGATACTAACACTAATGAAGATTTTTATATTACAGTCACAGGTGGTGATAGTTTTGGAAAAATGAATAATGAAGAAGAATATAATACTTAATTATCTATTAACTTAAATTCTATATTAAAACCATCAGATGTAACTATTGATCCATCTTCTAAAAGTAATAATGCATTATATCCTTCATAATTTTTCATAAACTCTATAGCTTGAGAGGAGCCTAAAAGAAAACAAGTTGTAGATAAACTATCACAAATTAGAGAACTCTCTCCAATTATTGTTGAACTTATAATATCACTTTCACAAGGATATAAAGTTTCTGGATCTAATATATGATGATATTTAACACCATCTTGATAAAAAAAACGCTCATAAGTCCCAGAGGTTACTATTGATGAATCTTTAACTTTAACTACACTATAAATATTATCTACATCATCTGGGTCTTGTAATCCTATACTCCAAGGTGTATTTTTATCCTTTTCTCCTATTACTAATACATTACCACCTAAATTGATAATTGCTTTATCTATGTTTTCACTCTCAAGATATGATTTAAGTTTATCAGCTGCATAACCTTTTCCTAATGCACCAAAATCCACTTCCATATCGTTTGGAATTTCTATACTTAAATCAGCTTCATTTAATTTTATTTGATTATAATCAATATTAACATTTGTCAATTCTTCTTCACTTGGAACTCTTGGATTATCTCCCCCTATATCCCATAAACTTATTACTTCCCCCATTGCAATATTAAACTTTCCATTACTTTGTTTTGCTAAAGATATAGCAAATTTAAATAAATCAAATACTTCTTGATTTACTTGAACATATTTATCTCTATTTAGAATACTGATATAACTATCACTTCTAGTTCTACTAAGCTCTTTTTCAACATCACTTAGGATTTGAAAACAATTATTGTAAATTTGTGAAGAGACATCACTCTCTAATTGAATCGAACAAACAGTACCTAACGCTATTTGTGTTTGAGTCTCTAAAGATTTTTCTTTACTACAACTTGTAAAAATTAATAAAGGAACTAAGAAATATAAAATTTTGATTTTTTTTAACACTGACATATACTTATCAAGGTAATAAATATTGCAAATCAAACTGTATTTTGACATTAGAAAAATAAAATATTTATTACTATTCATCTCCTATTATTATAAGCAATTTATAATTTAATATTAAAAATAATATAATAATTATCTCAAAAAAATAACAATTTTCCAAAAAAATATAATTAAAATACATAAAAAAATGAAAAAAATTTGATATTTTTCTTCAAAATGGGATGTTTTTAACCATTGTTATTGCTAAATGATATTTAAATGCATATATTGAATTATAGAGATATATATTATCTTATAAGGATTACCAGATGAGAATAACAAAAAAAGTATTCAAAGATTTAGCGATTTTTATGATAGGATTTGGATTGGTGATTGGAATAATATTCCCATTTTTTGTAATTGCAACAGGTGTTCCTAAAAATTATATCATGACTCCACTTTTCATTTTCCTTTGTATATTTGCAGGAATTATTGTTGGGACTATAAATATATTGCTAGCTAAAAATATTGTAGGAAAAAGATTAAATTTACTAGCTAGTAAAATGACATACGTAAAAGATAAACTACAAACTCAAATGTCCTCTGCTGAACTAGCTGAAAATTGTGAAAAAAATTGTATTATAAAAGTTGATTCAGAAGATGTGATAGGTCAAAGTGCCCAAGCTTTCAATGATTTAGTACATACACTATCTAGTTCTATGAAAAATGAGCAAGCTATTAAAGAATTTAATGAAATGCTTTCAAGTCAACTTGAGATTAAACAATTAGCTCAAAAAGCTTTAGATCAAATTAATAGCTTTATGGGATCTCAAGCTGGAGCTATTTTATATGAACAAGGTGGAGAACTTTTTATTGCTTCATCTATGAATATTAAAAATAGTGATAAGCTAGTTAATAATGATGCTATTTGGACAGCTATGAAATTAAAAACTGGCCAAAAATTTCAATTAAATAAAGAAATAAAAATTGATGCACCACTTGTTGATTTCTATCCAGTTGAAACAATTATTGAACCATTATTATATAAAAATTTACCAATAGGGGTTCTAATAATTTCATCATCCTCTAAATTTGATAAAGAAAAAGAATATGCTTTTGAAATGTTTTTACGAGGGCTTGCTCTTTCATTTAGAAATGCAATTACATATGAACAACTACAAAAACTTGCAGCAAATGATCCTCTGACAAGTTTATATAATAGAAGATTTGGTATGGTTAGATTGACAGAAGAGTTCTCAAGAGCTATAAGAAATAATCTTCCAATTGGCATAATCATGTTTGATATAGATCATTTTAAAGTAGTTAATGATACTTATGGACATACAGTTGGTGATAGAGTTTTAGTCAATGTTTCAAAAATATCTAGAATGGCAATACGTGAAGGAGATTTTCTTATCAGATATGGTGGAGAAGAATTCCTTGTTATATTGCCAGGGGCATCTAAAGAAGACACCCATTTTGTAGCCGAAAGAGTAAGGCACATGGTAGAAGATAGCTCTATTAAACATGGCGATCAACAAATTAAAATTACAATTAGTGCCGGATATTCTTCATATCCAGAAAACGATGTTCCAGATGAAAATAGATTAGTAACTATAGCTGATAAAGCTCTCTACACAGCTAAAGAATCTGGAAGAAATAAAGTTGTAGCTTTTAATGACTAAAAATCATTAAATATTACTAAATTACTAATGCATCAAGTTCTACCTTGATGCATTACTTTTTAAAAAGGCTCAACCATACTAATTCCAAGAGAAGTATTAATATCTCCAGAATTTAACTCATCTGCATTAATCGAGGCTTTTTTACCCTCACTTTTGAATTCTACACTATCTGCTTTAATATAAATTTTTGATTTTTTAACTTTATCTTTACTCTCCCATCTATTCTGCTTTAATCTACCTTTAACACGAATTTTACTACCTTTACTTAAATATTGATTACAAGCTTTAGCTGCCCCATTCCATACCTCGATATCAAAATAGCCAACTTCCTGAACATAGGAGTCATCTTTACCTTTATAAGAAGAATTGACCGCAATTGTTAAAGTACTTACGCAACTATTATTGTTAAAATCTCTAAATACAGGATCTTTAGTTAATCTACCTTCAATAATAATAAAATTTAAATCATCGAATACACTCATATTTCCATCCTTTATAACTAAACTTTAATATCTATTATTAGATTTTATTATTATTTGCTTTAAATTTTTATTTTATTTTGTATCTCGATTAACCTCAAATTAAATACTCATTTAAAAAAGAAGAAAAATATAAATCTTTTTTAACTTTACTCTTTTATTTTTTACTGTAGTTGTTTATAAAATGAGAGGATGTTAATATAAGAACAGATTAAGGAGATATATTAAATGAGTAATTTAGCTGTATTATCACTTGGAGGCTCAATAATTGCGCCAGATAAAGTAGATATTGATTTTTTAAGTAAATTTAACAAAGCCATTAGAGAATATTTAAATGAAGATAAAAACAACAAATTAATACTAGTTTGTGGTGGAGGTGCTCCAGCTAGAGTCTACCAAGATGCCTATAGACAAATAGCCTTAGACAAAGACAGTAATATACAAGATTGGATTGGAATTAAAGCAACTCACCTAAATGCTCAATTAGTATATTCAATATTTAATGATTTGTGCTCTGATGAAGTAATTACAGATCCAACTTCAGATATTAAATTCACAAACCAAGTTTTAGTTGCAGCAGGCTGGAAACCTGGATTTTCAACAGATACAGATGCTGTCTTCTTAGCTAAGAGATTTCATGGCAAGTTAATAGTTAATCTTTCAAATATTGCAAAAGTATATACAGCAGATCCCAAAATAGACAAAAATGCTAAGCCTTTAGATTCAATCACCTGGGATGATTTTAGAAAAATGGTTGGCAATGAATGGATTCCTGGTAAAAACTGTCCATTCGATCCAATTGCTAGCAAAGGCGCACAAGAAGATCAAATGAAAGTAATTTGTGCAGATGGTAGAAATATCGAAAATACCATGAATATTTTAAGAGGAAAAGAGTTTTACGGAACTACGATAGGTGAATAAATTTCACTATAGAATTAGTTCATATGAAAGTGCTAAAGTATGATCAGTGTAATTTTGATCCACTAATCCTACTCTTTTAAAACCACAACTTTCAATTAAAGATTGCATATTAAGATTCTTAACATGGGTGTCAATTCTAACATTTGCACCCTGTTTTATTGCTTCATCTATAGCTAGATTTAACAACTTTCTTCCAAGTCCAGACCTTTTAGATATGACGCGGTGAACAGAAAAATATTTGCCAGGTGTCCAAAAGTCATACTCCTCATAAAGAGGATCTTTCCCTTTTACTAAAGCCATCATGCCAACTATTTCATCCTGTTCTAAAACCACGATTAATTGATTATTATCAACATCTTCTTTAAGTATATCTGCAGTAGGATAGCCCATGCTCCATTGAGGATTATTTCTTTTCAACATTAATTGATTAGCAAAATATGCTAAGTCCAAACATTCATCAATATCAACATAAGTTGCTTTTCTAAAAATATAATCCATCTTAACTCCTGCTATTTTTTAAATCTATATAATATTCTAAAGGGTCACAAAAACTATCTGGGAAGGGTTTATCTAATTTAAAGTCAGGAATCCATTCAATATTATCTTCAATCTCTTGAACAAAGCCATTTTCAATATTTAAAAAATCTAAATAATCTAATAGAAGAGTATATTCTTTCTTCGTTATTTTATTAAATGTTTTATAATTTTTTGGATCTATAAATTGGACCATCAGAGATAAATAACAACTATCTTTTAAATATCTAGCATAATAATCAAGGACTTCTAAAGTAGCGTTAATTTGATTTGGAAAAACTAAATGTCTAACTAATAACCCTTTTGGAGTTGTTTTTTCATCAACCAATTCAAATTTAGGATGCCTAGATATTAAAAAATTAAAAACATTTTTAACTCTTAAAGCATATAAAGCTCTGCCACAAAAATCTGTTGCTACCTTTTCACTCAATGTCTTTAAATCAATTAAATATAAATCAATGAGGTCATCAATTAATTTCAAAGCCTCAACATCTTCATAACCACTAGAGTTATAAACAATGGGAAGAGTTAAACCGTTTTCTCTAGCTTTTTGTATGGCTAAAACAATTGAGGGTATAAAATGAGTTGGTGTAACTAAATTAATATTATTTGCACCCATTTTTTCAAGTTCTATCATCATAAAGCTTAATTCATCTATGCTGACAGGAATACCGACATTCCCATCTCTAGTAGTTTTTCCACCACTGATTTGATAATTTTGACAATATTGACAGTGTAGAGGACAGCCTGAGAAAAAAATCATACCAGATCCATTTTCTCCTGTAACAGGAGGCTCTTCTCCTCTGTGCAAACCACTAAAAGCAACGCGAACAACATCACTTTCATCGCAGATGCCTAATTGATTATTTGTTCTATCTACACCACAATGATTGGGACACAACTTACAATTTTTATAATTACTATAAATATTCATTATCAACCCTTTAATTAACCACATTAGAATTTATATAATAATTTTCAAAATTTTTATATATTTTAAGTATAAAATATTATTAATTATATTATAATACTGTCAATTTTATCTAATATGATTATTATATATAATATATATGTGAGATAAATGGAGATATAATGCTTTTACCTAGCAAAAAAAATAAAGAAAAAAAAGAACACATTGAAGAGAGATATATTTTATGTATAGATGGTGGAGGCATGAGAGGAATCATACCTGCAGTTGTTATTTCCAAACTAGCTACAGAATTAAAAGATATGAATGAAAACAAACCTTTTTATTCATTTTTTGATTTAATCTCAGGAACCTCAACTGGGGGCTTAATAGCACTTGGACTAACCACATCTCCAATGATATCAAACTTAATAAAAGAAGAGGGAGAAGATCAATTAATTACATATGAGACAAAGCCCTTATCATTTTTAGAAAGATTAAGAGGAAAAAAAGAAGAAGTTCCTAAAGATCCAAAAATAATTACAAGAGGAAGCGATTGCTCTTCTTTTATAGATTTTTACAGAATTGATGGGAAATCTATTTTTCACTCAGAAACAAGATTTTTAGGACAACTACTTAAAGATAAATATGATCCTAAATACATTGAAGGCTTTTTATCGAGAACATTTAAAGATGCTAAAATGAGCCAATGTTTAGTTCCCACAATGGTTGTCTCCTACGATACAGCACAAGGAATTCCCTTCAATTTTAAAAGTTGGGATGATAAAAATTTTACTGTAAAAGAAGCGGCTAGAGCTACAAGTGCAGCACCAACTTATTTTCCTCCAGCTATCATATACGATAAAAATGAAAACAAAAAAAGATATCTAATTGATGGTGGTATTTACGCAAATAATCCAGTTTTAGTAGCATATAGTGAAGCAAGAAAATTATATCCAAATTGTAAAAAATTCCATATATTATCACTTTCCACTGCAAGCAATGAATACTCTATGGAAGATATAGATATTAGTGGAGGATTAATGGGGTGGATTGACCCTTCAAAAGGTGCACCAATTCAAAAAATTGCATCGACAAGCCAAATGCAACTTGCTTCTTTAGTTGCAAACAATATAAGCGATGTTGATTATACTAGAATACATTACACACTAAAAGGTGATTCATTTAAATTAGATGATACATCAAGCTATGCAATAAATACATTAATAGATAGTGGAGAACAACTATATCGACAAGAAAAAGATAAATTAATAGCCTTCTTGAAAAAAATGAAAAATAGAGAAGATTTTTCTCAAGTCTTAGATATTAGTAAATTAGAGATAGAAGAGGAAATAAAGAAAACAGTTTCTCCTATAGAAATTGAGGAACAGAAAGAAAAAATAGAAGATATAATTTTAATTGAAGAAGAAAAAAAAGAAACTACACAAACTCCTAAAAGGAAATCTTTTTTCTCTAAAAAGAATGTCGAAGTTCCACCTCTAAAAATTAAAAGTGAAGAACTAACTTCTATTCTTGATGATAAAGAAGTAACAAAGACACCACAAAAAGAAAAATATCAAGAAGTATTAGATAAATACGGATTTAGTGATGAGGATTTAAAATAGATGCACCCTAAACAAATTGCCTTAGAAGACAAGTTACATAAGATGTGTATAGAAGTAGACAACCATTTAGAAGATAAATTTGGGACTATGTTTCCTCTTCATCCTAATAGGATGAAAAGAGGAAAAACCGCTAGTGCAAATTATGATGGACTTTTTTCTACTGGAGTCCAATTTTCAAGTGGTTATGGATCAAAACTGGGAAGAGGATATCTCCTTGATATTGATATAAGCACTCTTACTTGGGTAAAAAAAGAGGACAGACTCTTAATTGAAGAAGAGGCTATTTCTTTTCTAAAAACACTGCTTCCAATTTATTTTCCCGATCGAAAATTAGAAATCAAAAGAGATGGAAATTTAATTAAAATAGTTGGTGATTTTTCTCTTGGGAGTAAAGATATTAATTAAAAGTTTCTAAATATGGAATAATTGAAGTAATTGAGATGCCATGACGTCTACTATATCCTAAAGCCTTAGTATTAACTAATGCCTTTGAACAGAGAGTAGAGCAAATATCACAAGCCCTCTCAAATTGATAACCTTTAAGCAAAAGTCCAGTTAAAACACTAGCAAATAGGTCCCCAGTGCCAGGATAAGATTGTGATATTTTTTTATTATGTTGATAATGGATTGTATTATTAAAATAAGAGACTGTTGTTACAGTCGATGGGTCTTTTGTTAATAAACTTGTAATCACAATCTTTTTAGGCCCCATCTTCTCTAAACGACTAAGCATGCTCTCAACTTCAGTTTCATTATATGTTTCTTTAGGAACTTCACCTAATAATAAAGCAGCTTCAGTAGCATTTGGACAAATTACATCAGCTAGAGAAATCAAAGATTTCATCTCTTCTATTAATTTAGAGTCGATAGAAGTATAGGGATGAAGATTATCACCTAAAACAGGATCAATTATAATTAAAGGATTGTTCTTTTTTTGGGAAGCAATAACCCTTTCAACAATTTTTACTTGGTCATAACTTGCTAAAAACCCACTATATATACTATCGCAACCAATTGATTCTTTATCCCATACATCTAAAATTTTTTCTAATTCTTTTGTTAAATTTTTCATATAAAAACCCTCAAATCCATCAGATTGTGAGGATAATAAAGCTGTAGGCAAAGGTAATACTTCTACCCCTAAACATTCTAATGAAGGGATTACTACAGTTAAAGAACTTTTTGCATAACAGCAAAGGTCGTGAATAGCAATACAGTTTTTAATCATAAAATAAGATTATCAAAGAGTAGATTCAACTACAAGTAATTTTTTAAAAGTTTGCACAAAAAGACAATATTGTTTTCTATTTAGACATTTATATTGAGGTAGAAAGTATTTTAAGATATTTTTTTGTACTATAATATATTATAATAAATATAATATTTAAAAACCAACTTTAGGAGCTATTATGATTTTTAAAGATATAGTAAGTAATTTATTTATAGCTGATTCATCAGTTAATCCATTTGACGATGGTATAGTTGATAGTAAAACTCTCCAAAACAATTTATCATCTTTCATTCTATCTGCATCAGGATGGAGAAAGATTTTTGCTATTAGTAAAGATGAAGAAGATGACACTGAAGAAATTAGTTTAAATGACAAATATTTTGCTGCTTTAATTGCCCTATCTTTTGCTAAATATCTAAATTGTATAACAGATGAAGATATAAAAAACTGCAATATAGTAGATAATAAAAGAAACAAAAAAATAACAATTGCAATCGATGCTCGTCCTACAGGACCTCAAATTCTAGATATTATCAATAGAATTTTTTTAGCTTTAAATATAGATGTTGTTAATTTATATATAGCTGCTGCTCCTGAAATTATGGCTCTGTCAGCTGTAGATAAAACCATTGATGCTTTTTTATATATTTCAGCTTCACACAATCCTATTGGACATAATGGAATTAAATTTGGAAAAGAGGGAGGTGTTCTTAACAAAGAAGAATCTCAAACTCTATCAAGCTATTTCATAGATTTTGTGAAAGATGACAAAGCAATTGAATATGTAAAATATTTAATTGATAATTTAGATAAAAAGAAACTTGAAGACAATCTAAAAAAGATCGAAGAAAACAAAAAATATAGTTTAAATTCTTACAAACAATTTGCCCTATTAACTGCTAGTAAAAACACGAGTATTGAAGACTATTTAATAGATATCAAACAAAAAATTGCTAAAAAAAATATTGGAATTGTAGCAGAGTTAAACGGTAGTGCTAGAACTCTGACAATAGATAAAACCTTTTTTAATGAATTAGGTGTTAAATTCTATAGTGTAAATGATAAACCTAGGGAAGTTGTACATGCCATAGTTCCAGAAGGTGAAAACCTTGAGATGTGTAGAGAAATCCTAGAAAAGAAACATAAAGAAGATAGTGATTTTGTTTTAGGATACGTACCAGACAACGATGGAGATAGAGGTAACTTAGTATATATTAAAGAGAGCACTAAAAAAGCAGAAATCTTAAAAGCTCAAGAAGTCTTTGCACTAGTTGTAATGGCAGAATTAAGTGCCATCAGATGTACAAATCCAAATCAAAAAATGGCAATTAGCGTAAATGGACCAACATCAATGAGAATCGATGATATATGTAAAGCCTTAGATGTTGAAGTATTTAGAGCTGAAGTTGGTGAAGCTAATGTTGTTCAAAAAGCCCAAGAATTACGTGATAAAGGCTATATTGTTAGGATATTAGGTGAAGGCTCTAATGGTGGAAATATTACTTATCCAGCAAAAGTTAGAGATCCATTGAATACCTTATTAAGTATAATAAACATACTAAGTGATGAGAAAATCTTTGATTATTATAGAGAAAAGACTAATTATAAAGATAGCAAATTGACAATTGAAAATTTAATAAATAGCTTACCAGCATATATAACCACAGATGCTTTTTCACAAGAAGCTAAGTTACAAATATCAAGTGATCATGGTACTTTAAAAAATAATTATGAAAAGGAATTCTTATCCTTCTACAATGCAAACTATGAATTGCTCCAATCTAAATATTCAATTTATAGATATGAAGTAGTGCAAATGGAAGGAACAAAATGCTATTTCGGTCTAGGAGAAGAAAATAGAACTTATCCATATCGTGGTGGCTATAAAATTATTTTTAAAGATAAAGATAAAAATAATATAGCTTTCATATGGATGAGAGGGTCTGGAACAGAAGCAGTCTTTAGAATTTTAGTAGATACTAAATCAAATAACCCAAATTTATATTCATATCTTTTAGATTTACATACAACTCTTCTAAAAAAAGCAGATAAATAAGATTTTATGTACTTCCTCTTTATTTGGAGGAAGTATTTTTTTTAAGTATAATTATTTATTCCTAATTTAATATTCCCAAATCGGAATAATATTTTTAAAAGCTAAAAAACTACTATACATATGTACAATTATTAAATGTAAAGTACTTTCTAAACGAAACCAAGTGAAATAGACTACATTTGACAGTTAAATTTAGGTTTTTACTAAGTTTAAAAAAAATATAGGGGAAAAAGTGGAAAATAGCTAAAAAGAGGCTATTTAGCACAAAAATCTAAGCAAATCTGTACTTGTCTATAGAAACATAGAAAAAAAGACTTAATAAAATGAATTATTAAGCCTTTTTTATTAAAATATAAGAGAAATTAAATTAATTTACTGCGAGAGCAGCTATAGCAGCACCAATTACAGGTGAATTATCAATTCTAACAAAATCTACATAACGATTATGTTTTTCTTGTAAAAATTGTTGTAAATAATATTTAGTATATTTTTCTAAATATTCTGTTTTATAAAAAGTAGTTCCATCTGCATTAATACAAACAGGATGTAATGGATTTTTACCGTACTCAGTTTTTAAAACTGCTGAAGCTAAATTAGCTGCGGTCATTTTCCCAGCTCTTTTAATTATAGCTTCTAAGATATACCACAAATTAACAGCATCTCTATCATTATCTTGAACGCATCTCACTAGTTTATAATCTAAATTAAAAGGCATTTCTAGATAATGACTCATTTCTGTTGTATTCACATCTCCAACTTCTAAAAATTTTTCTTTAAAAGAAGAAGACAACACATTTTCTTCGATTGCTTTATGTAGAACTAAAGAACTCATTGGGCCTAAGTAGGCTCCACTTATTTTCTTTTCAAAATGATAAGTTTTAGGATCTTTTGTTTGTGATATAAATAAATCATCTATTTTACTATTAAGTTTATCGTAACTACCAGATTCGACATTAACAACCATATATTCTAAATTAGTATTTTCTAATTTTTTTATTTTTGAAGTATTTTCAAGATATGCAGTGTTTGTACCTGTTCCTAAAATAAAACCAACATACCCATCATAGTTTAAATTACCTTGGGCTCTACCAGCTAAAAGAGTTGTAACAGTGTCATTTACTACAGCGATTTTTTTATTGTTAACAGAATATCCTCTAGACTCTAATTCTTTTAATAGAGATTTACCAACCTTTTTGCCAACAACTTCTGGAGCCTTAATTTCTTTAGAGAAAACAATAGGAACGCCATCGTTATCTTCAGTTATTGTTGCAGCATAGCTAAAACAAAAGCCTATTCTATCACTTTTATCTATAATATGTTCAACTTGATCAGCAAAAACTGAGAAAAATTCTTTAGCACTAACCTCTTTATCAATTCCTGGCATAGATACTTTCTTAAAATCAGAAATTACAGGTTTCAAATCATCATCAAAAGTGACTAAGCAAGTCCTTAAATTAGTACCACCAGCATCTATTACAATTACACTTTGTCCAGGAACAATAGGAGCTCCTTCGCCAATGTAGGTTGGAATCATAGGTAAAGAACTATCATTGTCTTTTTCTAAACCTTTTTCCATTTCATTTAAAAAATCATCAACCATATTATCAAGAGAAATGGAATCTGCATTTAAACCCCATCTATCTAGAAAAGCTTTTACCTCTTTATTCAATTAAATGCCTCCGAGAAAATACTATATTTTAAACTATCATAAAAGATTATTTTATTTTATTCTACTAGATTTTATACTATTAAAATAATCTAATCAAAAATATAATTAAAAAGAATAAACATCATACTCATCGCCATTTACCGTAACTTGTAAAGGAACAATACCTAAGGTATTATTTGTTTCTTCTAAAATAAAAACACCCTTTATATTTATTTTCTCAGAAAAAAGTGACCCAGTAATGCTAATATCAGTTACAAGCCCCATTCTAGGATAAATACCTTGTACAAGATTCGATACGATTTGAGCAAGTGAATAATCATCTTTAAACGCAATAGCTATTGCACCAATTACATTAGCCTCACCCAATTGCCAATCATGGTCAAGGAGAACATCTCTAACATAAGGAGCAAGAGGCTCTTTTAAATGATCAATCATCGTATTGGAATCGATTTCAATTGCAGGAAAATAAGGAAGTAAAGAACTCATATCACAGTTATTAAAAACAATAGCATCAGATGAATCACTATTTTTAGGTGTTCTTAAAAGCAAGGAAGGATTTTCAGGTTGGATATTTGAAATAAAATAATCAGAAGCTACAAAAACAGCATCTTTAACACAATCGATGGCAAGTTCAATCTCTTGTTCGCTCAATGCTGCAAACAATGGAGAGATAGATACTAATAGCAAAATTAATTGCACCATCTTCTTCATATATTTAATCCTTAAATATCATTTTTCATAGTCAAAAGAAGTGGGGCTTTTTCAAAAAAAGATAAATCATAATTCTCATTGTTAATTATTAATCTTAAAGGAACTACTTCAGGAACTCCATATGAATCTGCACTAACAATCAAAGTTCCCTTAATATTTAAATCTTCACTAAAAAGAGAACCTTCAACATAAAAATTAAAACTAATACCGACCTTCGGGAATATCCCGGCACTTGCATTAGAAATAAGTTGCTGAAATGTTAACCCTTTAGGAAAAACAAAAGCCGCTGCTCCAGTTACTATAGCTTCACCTTTTTTCCAATTATTAATAGTTAATCTTTCTTTTACAAAAGGATCTATGGTAGGAATTAAAGAACTGAAAAAATTTGTATTTTCTAAATCAACACTGAAATAAGGTAAAAATTCATTTAAGTCTGCATCATTAATTAGTAAAGCATCAGGCAAAGAAGTCTCTGGGGAGGTTCTAATCGCAAAAGAATCAAAATTTCTACGGTTAAAAGATATAAAATTTGCTGCAGAAACATAGCTTAAATCAGTAATCGCTACAAAGGCATTAGAGACATCCTTTTCACTTGGAGTAGCAGCAAAAAAAGCTTGCATAAAAACTAATATAAATAAAATAGTCAAAATACGCTTCATTTACACCTCTCCACATTAAAGATACTTTTGCACTTAATAGAAATATGATAATATTATACCATGAATATAAAAAAAGAGAAACCATCAATCTTGTGGTATGATTTAGAAACTTTTGGATTAGATAGCCATTTTGATAGAATCGCACAATTTGCCGCCATCAGGACTGATTTAGAGCTAAACCAAATAGGAAAAGAAATATTATTATATTGTAAACTTTCTCAAGATTATTTACCCGATCCCTTATCTTGCTTAATTACTGGAATTACTCCATATACTGTCAATGAAAAAGGTATTAATGAGGCTGAATTCATTAAAAAAATTCGTGATGAGTTTACTGTTCCAAATACAGTAGTAACTGGATACAATTCAATTAATTTTGATGACGAATTTATTAGGAATGCATTATATAGAAACCTATATGACCCTTATGAAAGAGAGTATAAAAATGGCTGTTCAAGATGGGACATTATTAATCTTGTAAGGGCTGCTTATGATTTGAGGCCAGAGGGAATTGTTTGGCCACCTAATAAGGAAAATGGTAATCCTTCTTTTAAACTTACTGATATCACTAGTGCTAATAAAATTGAACAAATTGGAGCACACGATGCTTTAGTTGATGTTAAGGCTACTATAGAAGTTGCGAAACTTATAAAAAAACACCAACCTAAATTATATCAATGGAGTTTTGATCATAGAAAGAAACAATTAATGAAAAATTTATTGAAAGCTCCATTTGGCGAGCCTGTACTACACACTCATCCTAAATACACCTCTAAATATGGTTGTACATCTTTAGTTATGCCAATAACATTTGATATAGTTAATTCAAACAATGTAATTTGTTTTAATTTAAAAGAAGATGTTACCCCATTAATAGAAGCTGATGAAAACAATATTTTATTCACACAAGGTCTAATCAATATTGCCTATAACAAATGTCCTTTTGTAAGTCCTTTAGCAATACTTAATCCTTCTTTAGAAAAAAAATTAAACATAGATAAACAAGAAGTATTATTAAGAGCTAAAATACTTAAAAGCCATCCTGAGATAATAATGAAAATTAGAAAAGCCTTAAGTAATCAAGAAATAAAACAAATCGAAGATTCTGATTTTCAAATATATAGTGGATTCTTTTCAGATGAAGATAGAAAGCGTTTCAACATTATTCAAAATGCATCTGCTAAAGAAAAACTTCAATTAAGCAAAGCTTTACAATTTGATGATCCTAGAGCATCTGATTTAGTTTATAGATATGTCTTGAGAAACTATCTTGAATATCAAAGCGATAGAGAAAAAGAAGAGTGGAAATCATTTTGCTCACATAGAATAGTAAGTCCTCCAGGAAACATTATGGTAAACCTAGATTTTTACAATCGGAAGATAAAAGAAAAACTTAACCTAGAAGATACTAGTGAAAATGAAAAAAAGATATTACTAGAACTTCAAGAGTATGGACAAGAACTAACTAATGTATTATTTAATTAATCTAGAGGAAATAAAATATGGAAACACCCCCACCAATTGGAAAAAACATACAAAAATTCAGACAATCAAAACATTTAACTCTTAATATTTTAAGCGAAAGAAGTGGTGTGTCAAAAGCAATGTTAAGCCAAATAGAGAGCGATAAAGTAAATCCTACAATTGCTACAGTTTGGAAAATCGCTCGTGGACTGAATATTGATATACAAGATATTTTAGATGTTAATCCTCAACCTAAAAGAGATTTTATTAAAAACCCAACTTCCGGATCAGGCCACGTTATTGAAACAACTGAAAATGGAGTTACAATTAGAATTCTTTCCCCTTTAACAATGGTTGAAGACTTAGAAATGTATTTAATCAATTTTGAACCTCACACACAACTGCCAAGCGAACCTCATTTTGCAGGAACACAAGAATTTTTAACAGTAATAAAAGGAAGTGTAAGAGTAAAAGCTGGGAAAAATGAATGTATTCTAAAAAAAGGTGATTTTTTAATGTATCACTGTGATATAGAGCATACAATAAGTTGTGAAACTAATTCACCAGCAACAATTCACCTTGTGGTAAGATACACTCCAGATAAACACAGATAGCTATTTATTTATTTTCTCTTAAGTACTCACATACATAAAACATGTATGATAATCCTTCATGTATTCAAGACTATTCAAAACGAATAAAATCAATTATATTTAATAATAAATCCTATGGAGATAATAAATAAATGATAGAAAAACTACCATCTTACGAAAAACAATTAAAAGAAATAGACGATAAATTAAGTAGCCCAGAAACAATGAGCGATATGAACCTATATAAAAAGCTAATGGTTGATAGAGCACATATTGCCCCAATTGTTGAAGAAATGCAAAAATTAAAAGATTTATCACAACAAATTGAAGATGCAGAAGAGATGCTAAAAGAAGAAGATGATGCTGAAATGATAGCTATGGCTAAGGAAGAATTAGCTGAACTTAAGAAAGCAGCTCAAAAATCAGAAAAACAGTGTAAAATGCTCTTAATCCCACCAGATCCACTAGCTGGTAAAAATATAATTATGGAAATTAGAGCTGGGACAGGTGGTGATGAGGCTGCTCTATTCTGTGCTGACTTATTTAAAATGTATTCTCACTACGCAGAAAAAGTTGGTTGGAAAATCGAAATAATGAACACAAACGAAACAGGCTTAGGGGGCTATAAAGAAATAGTTTTTTCAATAAGTGGAAAAGACGTTTATGGCTCTCTTAGATGGGAAAGTGGTGTTCACCGTGTTCAAAGAGTTCCTACAACTGAAAGTGGGGGAAGAGTTCACACTTCAGCTGTTACTGTTGCTGTTTTACCAGAAGCAGAAGAAACTGATATAGAAATTAAGCAAGAAGATTTGAAAATTGATGTAATGAGAGCTGGTGGACCCGGGGGACAATGTGTTAATACAACAGATAGTGCAGTTAGATTGACTCACCTTCCAACAGGTTTAGTTGTAATTTGTCAAGATGAAAAATCACAACTTAAGAATAAGAATAAGGCATTAAGAGTTCTTCGTTCGAGACTATATGATTTAGAAGAAGAAAAGAAACAAAAAGAGCGTTCAGAAGCAAGAAAGAGTCAAGTTGGTAGTGGAGATAGATCTGAAAGAATTAGAACTTACAACTTCCCACAAAACAGACTAACTGATCACAGACTAAATCTTACTCTTTATAAACTAGAAATCATTTTAAGTGGAGATCTTGATGAAGTCATTGAAGCTCTTAAAATTGAAGCTGGCGAAAAAGCAATGCAGGAAGCATAATTATAGATGAAAAAGACTGTTCAAACTTTACTAACTGAAGCAATTAATAAATTAAGGAGTATCACTGATACTCCTTCTTTAGACGCATCATTGCTTTTTGAAGCAGCTACTAAACTTAATAAAGTAAAACAAATAACATATAACAATCTTGAAATTGATAAACAAGAACAAGAACTTTTCCACCAATTGCTTCAAAGACGTTTAAATTTTGAGCCAATTGCTTATATAATAGGGAAAAAAGAATTTTACGGTAGAGATTTTAAAGTAAATAAGAACACACTTATACCAAGGCCAGATACAGAAACAATTGTTGAAAGTGTAATTGATTATGTAAAAACCTTACAATTTAAACCTTCAATATTAGACTTGTGTACCGGTTCTGGTTGTATAGGTATTACATTAGCAATTGAACTAGATAGTGATAACATAACACTAAGTGATTTAAGTAAAGAGGCATTAGAGGTTGCAAAATTAAATGCAAGAACACTTTGTAATAAAACAATTGATATAATTGAGAGTAATCTTTTAATAAACTGTAAAAAATATGATATAATTGTAAGCAATCCACCATATTTAACAAAACAATGGTGTGAAGAAGTTAGTAAGGAAGTAAAAAAAGAACCTTTATTAGCACTAGAAGGTTATGGAGATGATGGTTTAGATATAATTAGAAAGATAATAAAACAGTCTAAAGATCATTTAACAGGTAACAATAGTGCAATCTTTTTTGAATGCGACAGTAGACAATGTAAGACTGTAAAAACACTCTTAGAAAAGAGCGGATTTAATAATATTGAAATAATAAAAGATTTAGCAAATCAAGACAGAATAGTTAAGGGGATATATGAGCAATAGAATAATTCAAAGATTCTTATTAAAAATTAAGAAGTATCCACAAGCCCAACAAGATAAAATAATTGATGCGGTTAACTTTTCTAAGGCAAAACATGAAGGTCAAAAAAGAAAAAGCGGCGAACCATATATAATCCATCCTCTAGCAGTAGCTGACATATTGGTCCAGCTTGATATGGATGGTGATACAATCTGTGCAGGGCTATTACATGATACTTTAGAAGATACAACAGCTAGCTATGATGAGTTGAAGACTCGATTTGGTGAAGCTGTTGCTGATTTAGTAGATGGTGTAACTAAAATTGAAGTATTAAAAACAGATAACAAATCAGTGCAAGAAGCTGAAACTATTAGAAAAATGTTCTTTGCTATGAGTAAAGATGCAAGAGTTATAATTATTAAACTTGCAGACAAACTACATAATATGAGGACAGTCCGCTTTTTAACACCAGAGAGAGCAAAGGAATTTGCAACAGAAACTTTAGATATATACGCACCACTTGCAGATAGATTAGGTATCTCATGGGTAAAAGAAGAATTAGAAGATTTATCTCTAGAAACTATAAATAAAGAGACATTTGATTATATTCAAGGTTATTTATTAAGTAAAAAAGGTGAACAAGCCGCTTATCTAAAAAGAATAGAAAAAATAATTTATCAAGCTTGTGCACAAGACGGTCTTGGAAATATTATTGTAACAAGTAGAGCAAAACACGCATATTCAGTATATCTTAAAATGAAAAAAAGAAAGAAAGATATAGAAGAAATATTTGACCTACTTGGTGTTAGAATCTTATGCGATACAATTACTGAATGTTACACACTTCTTGGTTTAGTTCATAGAATTTGGCCACCTATAGAAGGAAGATTTAAAGACTATATAGCTATGCCTAAAGCTAATAACTATCAAAGTCTACACACAACAGTTATGGCCCTTGATGGTAAATTACTTGAAATACAAATAAGAACTAAGGCTATACATCAAACAGCAGAATATGGAATTGCAGCCCACTGGAAGTATAAAGTAGATAGTGGATCTCAAGATAATGTTAATATGGATGATGCTCAATTTAATAAGATTTTAAATACCTTAGAAAAATGGTCTAATGAAATCGATCAAAATGAATCATTTATGGAAGATATTAAAGAGGAATTATTAAAAAACACAATTTGTGTTTTCACTCCTCAAGGTCATATAGTTGAACTTCCGAAAAATTCAACCGCACTTGATTTCGCATATAGAATCCACACTGAAGTCGGAAATCATACAGCTGGAGCTAAAGCTGATGGCTCAATTATCTCGTTAAATCAAGTTTTAAAACATACACAAGTTATAGAAATATTAACTAATCCAAACGCTCATCCTCACCTTTCTTGGTTGCGCTTAGCTCAAACTCAAAGTGCTAGAAAAAAAATAAGAACTTGGTTAAATAAAAATGATAATATTGTTATTGATAAAAATATAATAGCAACTCCAAAACCTATTCAAACAGAAAGCCCTACACAAAAAGAAAAAGAAACTGAAACTGGAGAAATCATAAGAAATGTAACTGATGAAAGTCGACTTACATTTAGAGTCGGAGATGAAACCAATCTAATGATTTCTTTGGCAAACTGTTGCAATCCTCAAAGAGGCGATGAAATAGTTGGTTACATTAGCCGGGGAAGAGGAATAATCGTCCATAAGAAAAATTGTCCAAATCTGAAAAACATGAAAGAAATTGAAGAGAGAAGTGTAGAAGTAGCGTGGGAAACAAATTCACCTAAACCAACTAGAAAATTTAGAGTAACTAGCAAGAGAACATATGATTTATTTAGTGAAATAGAAGGAGCTATTAGAAAATATCATGGTCATCTAATTGGAGGCAGACTCTATGATGATGATATGGACAATTCACGCTTAATTGGGACTTTCACAATTGAAGTTGATAAAGAAGCTGATTTCAAAAAAGTTGTAAAAGCTCTTAAAACATTGCCCTCAATTAACACTGTGAGCTCAGTACTTTAATTAGTATTGAGATTTCTAGATTATTTTAAATCTTGAAGTTTACAATTTCTTTGTTGTTAATACACCATTTTTACACTATGATGGAAATAAAGGGGGCTTTAAATGAAAAAGATTATATTTTTATTTATAGCTTTTTCCTGTGTATTAACTAATATTTATGCCTCATCAATTGATATAACCGTATTAGAAACTTTTTCACCAACTAATATATCTTATATACTTTTTGAAAACAACAATCTTAAACAACATACATCTTCTTCAAAAAGTAATACCTTAAATGAAAATGGAATTACTAATTCTTTTTCTATCAAAGCCTTTTGTAATTTAAATTCTGATAAATCTATCATCGTTAATATAATCCCTGGTTCTTTTAAAGCTATAGAAAACACACAAGGTATATCTAGAACAACTAAAATAACCCCTGAGGTGATATATACTCATAAAGAATGTATTTTAAAAGCAGGATTAAATGAAAATACTTCAGTTTTGGACTTTTATTTAAAATGGAACGGAGACAAAGAAATCCCAAGCGGAGAATATGAGAGTAATGTACTTATTCTATACTCCATAAAATAATAAAAAGAGAAAAATCATAAGCTTACGTTATAAAAAATAACATATAATTTGTCAATTTTTTCTCTTGAAATAAATATAAAATTAATTCAAACTCATAAAAAACAATTAATGTGTATTTATTTGTTTTATAATAAAATTTTTAGGAATTTATACTGTAATTTATTTAATTTCTGCTATAATAGAAAACCGTAAATATGAAAAACATAATAAAAGCTTTTATAATAACTGGAATAATTATAACTTCATTTGCAAGCTGTCAATCAGCAACAAATTTATCAACTTATTCGATTAATAAAAATATTAGTATTGATGCTAAAATCGCATCAATAGATGCTTATGGGAATATTACATTAAATATTTTAACTAAAGATTTATTAGAAGCAAATTTTAATTATGAAAACAAGCTACTTTTAAAATTTTCTAACGGATATTTAATTGAAAGTAGTCTAACTCCTTCTAACAATAATATAGACGAAGGAGAATGTTATATTAGAACAGTTAATACAGAAACTCCTGTAACAGTTGGAATTAAAGCTCAAAACCTTGCTGAAGTTGGGACCTTAAATATTGGAGACTTAGTTCAAATATATCAACTAAGCCCCAAATAAAAATTTCTATTCATCTAAAACACGAATAACTTCTGGAAGGAGTTGTTTTTTTCGTGATAATACACCAGGTAAAAAGAAAGTATAATCTGCTTTTTTCTCGTAAATAAACTTATATTCCACAGTATCTAGTCCAGTAGTTAATAGAACACTATTTTGTTTAACTACATTAGTTATTAAAAATAAAGCCCAATCTAAACCGTGTGACCTTTTTACTTCTTGAAGTGTTTTTAAATATATATCTTTATAATCATCAAGATCTTTCAAAGTAGTTACTTCACATTGTCCTATACCAAACTTGAGGCCACGTTCTTTATAAATTTTAAAATCACCTTCAATAACATCGCGAGGAATTTGTTTTGCAATAGAAATACCACTTGCAAACATTTCTTCACCAAATGCTTTAATATCAGATATTCCTGCAGCGTCACATAATAATTTAGCTATGCGGATATCCTCACTGGTAGTAGTAGGACTTTTTAAAATGACTGTGTCACTAACTAGTCCTGATAAAAGAATTTCAGCTATTTCTTTTGTAATTTTAACGCCGTATCTTTCATATAATTGAGCAACTAAAGTGCAAGTTGAACCTAATGGTGCACTATAAATGAATATAGGGGTAGCTGTTTTTGAAGCTCCAAATCTATGATGATCAATAATACCAATTATATCGGCTTCCTCAATACCTGGCATACCTTGTTCACTTTCATTATGATCAACCATAACAATTTTAGTTTTTGGCTTTTCAATAAAGCATCTTCTTGTAACAAAACCCTTAAACTTATCGTCTTCAAAAACTGGTAATCCTCTGAAATGACTATTAATTAAAGTATTCTTACCTTCAGCAAATAAAGTGGAAGGAGATAAAATAGGCGTATTAGTTTCTAATAAATCTTCTACTGGAGTACATAATCTTAATAATCTCAATGTTTCATTTGTATGACAATCACTTAAAAAAAGTGTTCCTTCATAATTTGAGAAATCGACTAATCGTTTAATTTTATCGCTCATTTTTGTTAAAATAATTAAAGGTACTTGTCTATAAATAGCCTCTAACAAAGGTTCTAATCGATCACCAACAACTAGCAAAGGTAATTTATCATCCTCAATTTTATCAAATATTTCTTTAAATTGAGAAAAACTCATAGCAGCAACCATTATTTGTAATCTTAGTGAATTTATTTTCCCTCTTTTCAAAAAAGTCCCTTTAAGGACTTGAGATAACTTATCAATATTGATGTTGTAAAAAGGTTTTTGAGAACTTGCATCTCTCAAAAAATATTTGTTAACATCATCAATACTTAATAGTCCCAAAAATTCCCCATTTTTAGTAACAGGGACTACTGAAATATCATTTTCACTAAAAATATTCATCAAATCATATACTGGTTCTTTACAATCTATAGTTATTTTAGGTTTTACATAGACACTTGATACCCTCGTTCTTACATCTTTAACAAAAGTAGGAGGGTTGATATTTAATCTTTTAAAAACTTGTTTTGTACTTTCATTTAAATTTCCACATCGAGTGGCAATATATTCTTTATCTTTATTTATTTCATTTTCTAATTTAGCATAAGCCCATGCACTACAAATGCTATCCATATCTGGATTTCTGTGCCCACAAACTAGTATCTGTTCCATGAAAACTCCTTTTTTTTTAATAATAACTCAACAACTATCAAATAACAAGAAAGATATTAAGTTAACCCTTTAATAAATAAAAATCAAATTAACATATTTTAATAAATAAAAATAGCTTAGATTTATTTCCCGACAATTATAAAATAATAATCTATAAAGTGGGATAAATTAAATAATTAAGACAATCCTAATATTGAAATATTCCCAAAATTGACAAGCTTTGATATATTGTTTCTAGGAGAAAGAAAATGAAAATTATATTAGCAAATGATCATGGTGCTGTCGAATTATCTAAAAAAATAAAAGACCATCTAGAAAAAGAAGGACATACCGTCAATCATTTAGGAGTTTATGAAGAAAAATCAGTTGATTATCCAGATATGGCTGCTTTAGGTTGCAAAGAATACCTTAAAGGTGGTTATGATTTCGGAATTTTATGTTGTGGAACTGGAATTGGAATTTCTATCAGTGCAAACAAAATTTCAGGAATACGTTGTGCATTACCTCAAAATATTTTTGCTGCTAAAATGGCAAAACAGCACAACAACGCTAACTTTATTGCCTTTGGTGGCAGAATTGATTACCCTGAAGATCCTCTATCAATGATAGATGCTTATATTAATGAAGACTTTGCAGGAGGCAGACACGAAAGAAGAGTCTCTAAAATGATGGGATTAGAAGAAAATTAAAAATTATTTGAACAATTCAAAATAATAATTTACCTTTTGTATAGTTAAATTAACATTATCATTAATTAATAATATTAAGGTAATATTCTCAATTAGTTTCTATACCTAGTATAGGAACTAATTTACTTCTATTATTTATGTATTTAATATATGAAAAATATTTTTAAATCGTAGATACTTAATTTTTATGGAGGGTAAATGAAATTTATTATTGCTTTAATCATTTGTACTACAATAAGTACTTTATTAAATACACAGATAAAAAGACACCCTCAAATAATTTATTTACTAGTCTTAATAATTACATCTCTTTTTTATTTACCTTTACTTTCTTTTCAAACAATTAAACCCGTAGCCTATATTTCTCAATATTTTACTAATGGTTATCTTTCATTAGCTTTTTTCACAATTGTAATGTTCATTGGAACCATTAATTCAAATCATAAACTTATAAAAAAATTACTCCTAATAAGAACTCAATTATCTATAATTGGAACAATTCTTCTTTTACCTCATTTAATTTTACTATTTAAAATTTGCTACCATGATTTAATAAAGATTCGCTTCTCTATCCCATTTATTTCTTCTTTACTATCGCTTTCTTTAGTAATTTTACTTTCTATTTTATTCATAACTTCTTTTACTAAAATTAAAAGAAAAATTAAGGATATCAGTTGGAAAAAAATCCAAAAACTCTCATATTTATTTTATCTTTTATTATATATTCATCTAGTTATAGTAAATATTCCTCGCCTGAAATTTGGATTTGAGGGCTCAGCTCTAAATATAATAATTTATTCTTTCATTTTTTATGTTTACTTAATTTTAAAATTAAAACAAAAAATTAAAAATTCTAAAACTTATTTCGCTTTAATTACTATGAGTATACCAATTACTCTTTTGATTTCACTCTTTTTACTTTCTCAAATTTATTTTTCTCCACCAATACAAAAACAAGAAGAAAGGCCTTTAGCTTTTATCCCACCACCCGATATTGAGAAAAATATACAAGAGAGCGATGATATTATTAAAGAAAATAATGAATCTTTATCAAAAAAAGAATTAATTAATATATTGAATGAAAAGAATCAAAACACAAGTGATAAATTTATAATTTTAGGAGAAAATCCACCTATAGCAGAGCTCCCTTCCATTCCAAGCACTATTGATGTTAAAGAAGAACTTATAGAGAAAAATCAAAATGAAAAATATAAAGATGGGATTTACACAACTAAAGCTATGGGCCATGATGGGGATATTATTATAAAAACAGTTTTATCCAATGATCAAATCACAAATATAATAATCAAATATACGCTAGATGATGATAGACATTTTGAACAAGCATTTTACACTATCAAAGAGGAAATTATATCCAAACAAACAAGTCAAGTAGACTCAATCGCTGGTGCTACAAAATCCTCTGAAGGAATAATTAATGCTGTTAAAAAAGCGTTAGAGCTAGCAAGTATAAAAAAATAGATGCTAGACATTCTAGCACCTTCTTTTTATTTAAAAACAAATGGTTTTGGCAATAAATCTTTAAATTTATATACTTGATGAACCCCTTTTCTCTTATCTTGAGCATACTCTTCATCCACTAAATGAATTTCAGTATTCTCATTACAAAATTCACTTAATACCTGTAAACAAAGAGCGCAAGGTGGAGCTGGAGGATTATCCTTTGTAACAACAACAACCATTTTAATTCCTGTTGGGCCTTCTTTAGAAAGTAGATTCATAATAGCACCTCTTTCTGCACATATTGTTGCTCCAAAGCTCGCATTTTCAACATTACACCCTTGATAAATATTATTACTTGATGCACTAACAACACTCGCTCCAACATTATAATGAGAATATGGAGTATATGCATTTTTTCTAGCTTTATATGCCATCTTAACAGCATTCTCTAATAATACTTGGTAAGAAAAGGGATAATCTCTTTCAAAGCATTTTACTGCCCCATATTGAACTCTATCATCTCTTGTGCATTCGTTTAAAAATGAAATAAAATCTTCTTTTGATTCAAACTTATCAATTTGAGTAAAATCATTAAAAACAAGCATTGCACCAGCTTCTTCTAACTCCTTACGAGGATGAGTAGTAGCTAAAGCTACAACATTACATTTTGCTTCACGAGCTGCTTTTATCCCAAGAAAACTATCTTCAAAAACTAAACAATTTTCAAAAGGAACTTTTAGATGTAATGCTGCATATTGATAAATATCGCCATTAGGTTTATTTCTAACGACATTATCACCAGTTACAACTAAATCAAAATAGTCTTCTCCCAGATTTAGTGCTTGTAAATTCTTTAATACTTTTCTTTTTTTTGCACTTGAAACAACAGCTATTTTAAAACCTGCTTTTTTTGCGTTTGCTAAAAAGTTTAAAGCCCCATTAATTACAGGAATTTCACTCTCATAATATTTTTCATAAATTTTATCATATGTTGATTGAAAGTCGACTTTTTTTCCAAATAAATTGGCAACTCCATCTACAAAAATCCGGTCACCACCCCCCATAAAAGGGATTAAGTCTTCTTCTTTTGGATTCATTCCTAATTCATTAAAGACTTCTATTGAAATTTTACTAATAACCTTCTCTGAATCAACTAAGACCCCATCAAAATCAAATAATATTGCTTTAATATCCATTTTTGCCTCTTTAGATAGTATTAGCCAAGGTCGTAAATAACCTTGGCTAAGTCTATATAGTTTTAAACTCTAATTCCAAAACGTTTTTTGTTGATGGACCTTTTTTTGTTTTACAAATAGTCCATCACCAGGTATACCTAAATAAACATTTTCACTCATAATCAAACGTCCTCTTAGATAAGTAGCCTTAACTTTACCAGTTACTTCAAAACCATCATAAGCAGAATATTTAGCTGCAGTGTGAACATTATCATTTGTAATTGTCCAAGATTCATCAGGATCAAATAATACTATATCAGCATCTGCACCAGGTCGTAAATTCCCTTTTTGTGGATATAATCCAAAAGATTTAGCTGGTCCTGTTGATAATAGATTTACAACTTGAGATAAGCCAAAAGCACCATGATTAAAAGCAAAAGTATTTAAAAGAACTAACAACTCTTCTGTTCCTGGAATTCCTGGGAAAATAGATCTACAGTCAGTACTTTCTAACTTTTGATCATATGTAAAAGTACAATGATCTGTTGCTACTACTTGAATTTCTCCATGAATTAAGGCTTCCTGTAATGCAAGATTATCTTCTTCATCTCTTAAAGGAGGAGTCATTACATATAAAGGCCCTTTTTCTCCTTCTAATTTACTTCTATTTAGGAATAAATAATGAGGAGTTGTTTCAACTAATACATCTAATCCTTTATCTCTATATTTTCTAATTACTTCCAATCCTTTTTTAGAAGATAAATGAACAACATATAAGCCCATTTGAAGCTCATGTGCAATTTTAGCCACAGTTTCTATGCCTTTTGCTTCAACTTCACTAGGCCTTAAGTCAGCATGATCTTTTGGAAGATATGTTCCTTTCCACTCATCACTGATTTTGGTTACTAAAGAATCATCCTCACAATGAACACAAACCATCATATCTAACTCTTTACAGTTTTGAAATAAAGTTTTCAGTTCATCAGGATTATCAATTAAATATCCAACATTTTTGTAAGTGGTAAATATTTTTATAGTACTAATTCCAGCTTTCTTTAACTCTTTTAGTTCTTTTTCAACTCCAGGTCTATATGCATAAACACCTTGATGCAAAGAATAATCTATAGCCATACCTTTTTTCATTTCATTTATTCTAGCCTTAGCACAAGCTTTTAAATTACCTTTTTTATCATCATCTGCAAAATCTACAACTGTTGTTACACCTCCAAAAGCTGCTAATTTACTGCCTTCAATAAATGAATCAGCAGTTACTGTTCCTCTACTAACCAAATGGTAATGTGTATGAGCATCTATAAGCCCTGGAAGAACACATAATCCATCTGCTTGAACAATTTCTGTTCCAGGAGGAAGACTATCTTCACTAATCTTATTCGCAATTCGAACAATCTTAGGTCCATCTACTAAAATATCTGCATGTCTAGTCCATTCAGTATCAACTAATAGACCACCTTGAATTAATAATGTACTCATAGCTATATAATACTACTGTTTTTATTCTTTTTAAAGCAAAAAACACCTTTATAAAATAAAATCTTTTTTCCCTGTTATTTATGAAAAATAAGGTTATTGCTTAAACAACAACCTTATTTTTATAACAATTTTTAACAATTATTTAGTTATTGGGAAATGTTTTTGTAAAAAATCTAAATCTAGACTTGGGTATAACACAAACTTATCTAACAAAGCTTTAACTCTATTTTTCATTTCAACTCTAACTTCTTCTTTACATATAGCTTTAGCCTTTGAAGGTTTACCCGCATTTTTACCTTTCTTTAAAATTGTTGGAGCTGAATTTTTTAATACAGTAGTTATAATATCTGCAATTTCTTCCATTTCAGCTTCCCCCATATTTAAACTAGTTACAGCTGGAGTTCCAATTCTAAGTCCACTTGTATACCAAGGTCCATTAGGATCAAATGGAAGCGCATTTCTATTTAAAGTAATACCTGCAGTTCTTAAAACATGTTCTGCTTGTTTACCGTTTAAATTAAAATTAGTGACATCTAAGAGCATTAAGTGGTTATCAGTACCTCCTGTAGCAACATTGACACCGCGATTAATAAAAGCCTTTGCTAAGGCAGCTGAATTTTTAACAATCTTTGCTGCATAATCTTTATATGAAGCATCTAAAGCTTCAGTAAAAGCAATAGCTTTTGCGGCCATTACATGAGGAAGAGGACCACCAATAACTAAAGGACAACCTTTATCAACGGCTTCAGCAAATTCTTCTTTACATAAAACCATACCACCTCTTGGACCTCTGAGTGTCTTATGTGTAGTCGTTGTTACAACATCAGCCCAAGGAATAGGATTATATTCATCAACAAAAACTTTACCAGCTACAAGGCCTGCAAAGTGAGCCATATCAACCATAAATACTGCCCCATTATCATGAGCAATTTCACTTAATTTTTTAAAATTAATTTTTCTTGGATAAGCACTATATCCTGCTAAGAAGATTAATGGTTTAATTTCTTTAACCATTTTTTCTAGTTCATCATAGTCTAATAAACCAGTTTCTTTATTTACAGTATAACTATAAGCATCAAACATTTGTGCAGAAACATTTTGTCGATAACCATGAGTCAAATGACCTCCACTATAATAGTCCATACCTAATAGACGTTGATTACCAACAGCTTTTCTAACTTTATTCCAGTCTTCTCTGCTTAATTGAGAGGGGTTAGTAATACCGATATCTTCTAGCAAAGGAACTTGTACCTTATGGTTCAAGATTGCCCAATAAGCACATAAGTTAGCATCTGCCCCACTGTGAGGTTGAACATAAGCGTGATCACAACCAAAAAGTTCACAGGCTTTCTCACAAGCTTCTGCTTCAATAGCATCAACATTATCACAACCTGCGTAAAATCTATGATAAGGAAATCCCTCACTATATTTATCAGTTAATAAATTCCCCATAGCCAATTGCACGGCTTCACTTGAAAAGTTCTCACTTGCAATCAATTTCAAATTAGATCTTTGATCTGCTAACTCATTTACAATATAAGCAGCAACAGATGGAGAAACTTCATTCACGGTTTCTAAGGATGCTACATAAGCAACCATCTTAGCATCCAAATTTTTACCCAAATTATCCTTTAGATATGCATCTAATATTTTGGCCATTTTGACCCCCCAATTTAAATTATACTCTTATTTTCTTTTCAATAGAAAAAAGTGTCAACATGTTCAAATAAAGAAAATATAATAATACTCTTAAAAGCTAATATTTTTTCAAAATCTTATATTGATTTCTTGTTAGTTGCATATTATTATAACTAGAATATTTTTTCTTTAATTGCATTATATCGCAGTATTTACCTATATTGCTTAAATTTATGGAAAATTTTTTAGGTATAAAGAAATTAAAAAAATTAAACTAATTAAATTGAGGAGTTTTAATTATGGAAAAAGAGAGAGAATCTCTGAAAAGTAGATTAGGGTTTATCCTACTATCTGCAGGTTGTGCTATTGGGCTTGGAAATGTCTGGAGATTCCCGGCTATCACTGGTAAATATGGCGGTGGTGCTTTTGTTCTTATATATTTATTATTTTTAATCATTTTAGGTGCCCCTATAATGGTTATGGAATTTGCAATTGGTAGAGCTAGTAAGAAAAATATTGGTGGAGCTCTAAAAGTTTTAGAGCCTAAGGGCACTAAATGGCATTACTATGGCCACATTGCTATAGCAGGCAATTATGTACTAATGATGTTCTATACAACTATAACAGGTTGGTTATTATCATATATGTTTAACAGTGCAAAAGGTTCCTTTGCAACTCTAAACACTGATCAAGTTGGAACTTTTTTCTCTAATATGCTATTAGACCCTATCTCTCAAATTCTATGGATGATTTTAGCTGTTTTAATCGCTTTATTTATTGTAGGTAGAGGTTTAGAAAATAGTGTTGAAAAAATTACAAAAATAATGATGACAGCCTTAATTGGATTAATGATTATTTTAGCTATACACTCAATTACTTTAGAAGGTGGTACATCTGGATTAAAATTCTATTTAGCTCCAAATTTTTCTAATTTAACTAAATACGGGATTGGAGATACAATCTTTGCTGCAATGGGACAGGCATTTTTTACTCTAAGTTTAGGAATTGGTTCTATGGCTGTCTTTGGTTCCTATATTGATAAAAAATATACATTAACTGGAGAAAGTTTAAGAGTAATTGGATTAGATACCTTTGTAGCTATCGTAAGCGGATTAATTATCTTCCCAGCTTGTTTTGCCTTTGGAATCGATCCTGGAGTTGGACCTGGCTTATTATTTGTAACGCTTCCAAACATTTTTAATCAAATGCCAGCTGGAAGATTATGGGGTACTTTATTCTTTGTATTCATGAGTTTTGCTGCACTATCTACTTTAATTGCTGTTTTTGAAAATATTATTTCTTACTGGATTGATGTTTGGAAAGTCGATAGAAAAAAAGCTTCACTTATTAACATAATTGCAGTTGTTATATTATCAATTCCTTGTATCCTTGGCTTTAATCTTTGGTCTGGTTTCCAACCCTTTGGAGAAGGAACAGGCATTTTAGATCTAGAAGACTTCTTTGTAAGTACAACACTTCTACCTCTAGGATCTATGATTTTCTTAATATTTTGTTGTAATAACCGTTACGGTTGGGGATTTAAAAACTTTGTAAAAGAAGCAGACCAAGGTAAAGGAATAAAATTCCCTAAATGGTCAAAAATTTATGTAAGTTATATATTACCAATTATTGTTTTAATAATTTTTATCCAAGGATACATTTCTACCTTCGGAAAATAAATTAAATCTTCAAATCTAAATAACCTCAATGGGAAGCCCCATAGAGGTTATTTTTTTATACATTATATTCAAATTGATTTATTAAATTTTTATCAAAAAGTAACAAAGTAGCATTCAACTAAAACTAATAAAATTATTTCAAATAGAGTAAGTAGAATTTAATCTCATTCTATTTTTTCTTTCACTTATAATTATTTTTTTAGGTTGTAAAATCTTTTGCAGTTTTACAACTAAATCCACTATTTTGCAGCTTCTTATATTTTAATTTATCATTTATGTAGATTTGATTATCTCTAAAATTATTTTTTAAATAATCTATTAAGGCTTCATTATTTTTTACAAAATCAGAATTTATCTTATAATAAGTCCATTGAGCATCTTTAAAAGATGTAACTATCTTCTCAGTTTTCAACTTACCTAAATGTCTCGAAACATTTGTTTGAGTTAAACCTAAAATCGATTCAATTTCACATACGCATAATTCAGTATCAAATAATAAATTAATAATTCTTAACCTATTCTCTTCTCCTAAAGCTTTAAATAAAGTATCCATTGTCTTATCCTATTTGTATATTACTATATCCCAATACAATCATATACAATCAGATAAAAAATATCTAGTTTTTACTTAGATATTTTTTTAATCAATATTCTTTATTTAAATTATTTGCCCACCGCCAACAACTACATCTCCATTATAAAAAACAGCAGCTTGACCTGGAGCAATAGCATCTTGTCCATGATCTAAAATAACATGAACGCTATTAGATGAAGTAGAAAATAAAGTAGCTTGTTGTTCTACTTGTCTATATCGTGTTTTAACTGTGATTCTCATCTTTTCAGGAGGAGTTTCTAAATAAGTATAAGTTACATTTTTTACATCAAACTCTTTTCTTATTAACTCATTCTTCTTACACAATACAATTCTATTATTTATTGCATCTACTTTATAAACATACAAAGGCTCACTATAGCTAACACCTAAGCCTCTTCTTTGCCCTATAGTATAATGAATTATTCCTTTATGCTCACCAAGTTTATTACCCTTTAAATCAACGAAATCACCTTTCGGATATATTTTATCTCTATATTCTTCTATGAATTGTGAATACTTTTTATTTGCAACAAAACATATATCTTGACTATCATGTTTTTTAGCATTGATAAAATTATTAGCTTCAGCTATTTTTCTAACTTCACTTTTATCTAAAGGCCCTAGAGGAAAACTTATATGTGATAATTGATCTTGGTTTAAATCATACAAAAAATAGCTTTGATCTTTTAATGGATCCTTACCTTTTTTTAAATAAAAAATCCCATCTATCTCTTCAATTATAGCATAATGACCAGTAACAACTTTATCAAAACCTAGAATTCTAGCTTTTTTATATAAATGTTCAAACTTCAAATATCTATTACAATCTATACAAGGATTAGGGGTTAAACCATTCTCATATGAATTAACAAATCTTTCAATTACTTCATCTTGAAATTTATCTTTAAAATTAAATACATGGTAATCGATACCTAATTTAACACATACACTTCTAGCATCTTCAATATCAGATAAAGCACAGCAACTTTTAGTGTTAACGGAGCAAGTAGAATCGTCTTCATACAATTTCATAGTTGCACCACTACAATGATAACCTTGTTCTTTCATTAACAAGGCGGCTACACTACTATCTACTCCACCACTCATTGCAATCATCATTTTATCCATTTTTACTTGCTCCCATATCTTTAGTTAAAGCTTCTCAATTGCTCTACAGCTTCTTTAATTTCTAAATACATTAATTGAATATCACTTTCACTATTATTTCTACTCAAAGAAATTCTAATTGAATTATTAGCTTGTTCTTTACTTAATTTCATAGCCAATAAAACTGGACTAGGTTCAATTGATCCAGAACTGCAAGCGGAACCTGTGGAAACACAAATTCCTTTATTATCCAAAAGTAAAAGCAATGTTTCAGCATCAACACCATCAAATCGAATGTTAATAATACTAGAAAGTCGTTTATCTTTACTTCCATTGAGATGAGAATTTTCTATTGTAAGTAAGTTTCTCTCTAACTTATCTCTAAGCGCTCTTATTTTTGACTCATTAGATATTAAATTAGTAGAAACAACCTTTAAAGCTGTTTCCATTCCCACAATACTTGCTATATTTTCTGTTCCACCTCGTTTACCCCTTTCCTGAGCACCGCCATAAATTACAGGTTTTAAGGGTATTTTTTTAGAACAATACAATACACCTATTCCTTTAGGACCATGAAATTTATGTGCTGAAAAAGAAATCATATCCAAATTACTTTTTTTTATATCAACAGTTAGATGAGGTATGGCTTGAACACAGTCACTGTGAAATATTATATTTTTTTCTCGACAAATACAGCCAATCTCATCAATTGGCTGTAAAGTCCCAATTTCGTTATTCGCATACATTATACTTACGAAAAAGGTTTCATCATTAATTAGGGTTTTTATATTATGAGGGTCAATAAGGCCTTCAGAATTAACATCAACAAAATCAATTCTAAAACCAACTTCACTCAAACTTTCTAGAACATTTCGAACGGAGGGATGTTCGATTGTACTAGAAATTATATGATGTTTATTATGAGCTTTACCCCAAGAAGCAGCACTAAGTATTGCTTGCGTAATACTTTCACTACCACCTGAAGTAAATGTTATCTCTGTCGGTAAACAATTGATTATACTAGCTATAGTTTCTCGAGCTTTAACTAAGGCTTCTTTAGCCTTTCTTCCAAAAAAATGTGGGCTAGAAGAATTTCCCCAGTTATCACTTAAATATACAAGCATCGAGTCTAATGCTGTTTTATCTATTTTTGTTGTTGCTGCGTTATCAGCGTAAATCATTGTTCTTAAAATTAATCTTCAAACAATGCAGTTGAAAGATATCTTTCACCTGTATCTGGTAATACGACAACAATATTTTTATCTTTATTTTCTTCTTTGCTAGCTAGTTCAATAGCAGCAGTAAGGGCAGCACCAGAAGAAATTCCTACCAAAACACCTTCGGCTTTGGCTAATGCACCTGAAGAAGCAAAAGCATCACTATCATCAACAACTATGACTGAGTCAATAGCTGAGGTGTCTAAGTTCGTAGGTATAAAGCCAGCGCCTATTCCTTGAATCTTATGAGGACCTTTTACTCCCTTACTTATCACAGGCGAACCTGTAGGTTCAACTGCAACTACTTGGATGTCATTATTTTTTTCCTTGAGGGCTTTTGCTGTGCCACTTAAAGTACCACCTGTACCAACGCCTGCAACAAAGAAATCTATTTTACCATCTGTATCATCCCATATTTCATTAGCTGTGTAGTTATAATGAGCTAAAGGATTATTTGGATTATCAAACTGTCTTGGAACAAAGCTATTTTCGATTTCTTTAGCTAACTCATCTGCTTTAGCCATTGCACCCTTCATTCCTAACTTTCCATCTGTTAATACAATTTCAGTACCATATGCTTTCATCAACTTCTGTCTTTCAACACTCATTGTTGAAGGCATAACCATTATTGCTCTATAACCATTGATTGCAGCCATCATTGATAAACTAATACCAATATTACCACTTGTTCCTTCAATAACTACGGAGCCTTCTTTTAAAAGACCTTCTTTTTTTGCTGCTTCAAACATCTCACGAGCAGCTCTGTCTTTAACAGAACCTGATGGATTGAAATATTCTAATTTCGCAATAATATTACCATGAAGGTTCATTTTTTCTTTTAATCTTCTTAACTCTAAAAGAGGTGTATTACCTACTAATTTATCTATTCCACTAGCAATTTTCATTATATCTCCTGTTGGAATTAATAATTCCTATCAATCTTATATGATATTTATACCATTTAATTCCTATTAAGTCAATAGGGATTAAACTTTTCCTTTATATTTACCAATCACTACATCATAAAGTGAAACGCCATCTAAATAATCATTAATCACTTTATCTAAGGATGCCCAAATAGGTTGCGTCAAGCAATCAGCAGATCGGCTACAATGGAAGTCATTTTTACAGCTTACACAATCTACTAATGTTAAACCTCCTTCGGTTAATCTTAAGATTTCCCCAACTGTATAATTTGCGGGGTCTCTAGTTAATCTATATCCACCATTAACACCTCTAAGGCTTTTCACAAAACCTGCTCTATTTAATATTCCAATAATTGCTTCTAAATATTTAAGGGATATCTCTTGTCTCTCGGAAATAGCTTTTAAAGAAATAAATTTATCTTCACTTGCATTTTGGGCTAAATCTACCATTACTCTTAAAGCATATCTACCTTTTGTCGAAATCATCATTTTATTATATCTCCAATTCTTATTTTTATTCTAATACCCTATAATACCATAGGTTTAATAGGATTTTAACCCTATACCCAAATATTAGTAAATACTTAGGGAATATGATAATAAATAAAGAATAAAAAAACTAAATTATGATTATAATCTAGTTAATTGCTTATTATATAAAATTTAATATTAACTCATTATCCCTTATAATATTGAAATTAATTAATAAAAAGTTTATATTTTATCTTGTAGGCAAAATTAAAGCTTATTTATTTATAAGCTTAATGATATATATTTACAAAAAACTGAAAAGTTTCTGAATATAACGAAAATGGAGGGCTATGTGGCCAAAGAAGAAGCAATTGAAGTAGAAGGACTTGTAAAAGAAGCTCTACCAAACACTATGTTCCGTGTAGAATTACAGAACAAACACGTTATCTTAGCACATCTATCTGGAAAGATGCGAAAACACTATATCAGGATTGTACCAGGTGATACAGTTAGAGTTGCTCTATCCCCATACGATTTAACAAAGGGTCGTATAATTTATAGAGAAAGATAACAAAAAAGGCACTACAAATTAGTGCCATTTTTTTTACTGTTTTTGACAAGAAGAATTTCTTATTGCTTTTTTTTAATAATAAATTTTCTTATCTGTTGTAGATTTAAAGATTACCCAAATAACGCCAGAGCCACCATCTACTGCCTTAGGATGGTAAGCTTCTCTAACTATATTTGAAAAACGAATCTCTTCCAATGCTATATCTCTTAATATTGCTTTCCCATTTTCACTATGAAGACCTTTACCTGTGATAATACTGACCTTTTTCAAACCTTTATTTCTAGAACTCACTAAAAATTCACTAACTTTTAATGCAGCAATATCGCTAGTTAATCCATGGAGATCTAATTCAGCTTCAGGTTTCATCGATCTTAAATAAGAAATTGAAATACCTTTGCATTCCTTTTTCTCTTTCTTTTCTTTTAGCTGTTTAGCTTTTTTTAAGGCCTCTTCTTCATTATGCTTAGTTTCCCAAATTCCATAAATATCACTAAAATCCCATTTATGTTTTTTAGATTTGGAAGGGGGTGCTACATCATTTCTATTATTGCTAAAACTATTAGAAGATTTTTTTATCTCATTATCTTCTTTTTTATGAGATAAAGGTTTTTCTTTTATTACTTCTTTTTTAGAAATATTAGTTAATCCTTTATTAGCACTCCAAGCAACATTTTTATCTTCCTTTTTCAGAGGAGGATTGCTTTCAGTTTTTTTACTAACATCATCTTTCTCAACTAAAACAGCATTATCTTTAACCACTAAATCATTAGAAATTTTATTGTTAGAAACATTAACTGATTTTATTTTTACAGTTTTTACGCTTGATTTATTTTCTAAAGGTCCTTTTTCAAATTGTTCTAACAATTGTCCAAAATCTTTAGTAGGCTTATATTTGCTAACTTTTCTATTTTCATTAACTTTAGCTTTTTTAGAATGTTTTGGCCTAATACCTTGGCTAATTTCCCATTCTTCAAATATCTTTGCAAAGTCTTCTTTTTCTTCTTCAGTTTTAACTATTGTTTTACCTTTTTTAGACTCTACAATTCCACCTTTTTCCCACTGCTCAAAAATTTCAGCAAAAGATACACCTTTATCCAGCTCTTCAACAATTTTCTCTTTCTGAGTATAGCTCTTAGGTTTAACATTTTTTGTTGTAGATTTTATTTTAGCAGTTACATTTTCTCTCTTAATATCTTTAAACGGATTATATGTGTCTCCATCCTCAGTCAAGACAGAAACGCGACTGTTTCCAGCCGCATTATGCCGATTGTGAGAACCTTTCTTTCTCTTCTTGGCCATTAGACCTCCTGTATATCTAGGATTTGGGAAACGAAAGGTTTTATTATTTCAATTACTTTAGTCATTGAAGCGCCTTGTACTTTCATAGTACAAATTGCATTTGTCGGATCGGTTCCCATAAATGTCCCAAATGTGATGATATCAATACCATTTTTTTCTAATGCTGTTGTAATATGAGCAATAGTTCCTGGTTGATCTTCAACAAGGTAAGAAACCCTAACTCCAAAATGCCTGGCACCAAACAATTCAAGCAATATTTTAAACATATCTGATTTTGTAATTATACCAATTAATTTACCTGCTTCTAAAACTGGAAGACAAGATAAATCTTGATCTACCATAAGTCTTGCAGCTTCTTCAACAGTAGTATTTTTTTCTATAGTTACAACATTTTTATTCATTAATTTTCCAACAGTTAAACGACTTAACAAATAAGCCATCTCATGTATTGAGAGCGAACTAGCTGGTGAAGGAGATGCATAAAGGATATCCTTTTCAGTAATTAGCCCAACTAATTTTTTATCTTTATCTAACACAGGTAGTCGATGAACTTTTTCCTGTTTCATTAATGCTGTAGCATCAGCTAAAGACATTTCTGGATTACATGTTATTGGGTGTCTTGTCATTCTGCGTTCAATTATCATTAGGTTTTCTCCTTGATAAATCTATTTTAACCTATAGTTTGAATTTTTTCTACAAAAAAGATTAAATTTTCTTTTCCAACTAACAAAAATTAAAGCTTCATGATACAAAATGAAATACTATGACTTTACAACTAATATATTAGTATGTTAGAATATATTTATATTATAGAGAGGAGCAATATAGTTATGGAAATGACTCTAAGATGGTACGGTTCAAAATTTGACACTGTAACCTTAAAACAAATCAAACAAATTCCTGGTGTAACAGGAGTAATCTCAATGTTATATGATGTTCCAGCTGGTGAAGTTTGGAGTTATGAAGCAATAGCTGAATTAAAAAAAGAAATTGAAGATGCAGGTTTAAATTTATCTGGTATTGAATCAGTAAACATCCACGATTCAATTAAAATAGGAAATTCAGATAGAGATAAATATATAGAAAATTATATTAAAACTTTAGAAAATCTTGGAAAACAAGATATCAAATTAGTTTGTTATAATTTCATGCCAGTTTTTGACTGGACTAGAACTGATTTAGCTAAAATGAGAGATGATGGTTCAACTGTTTTAGCTTATGATCAAAAAATAATCGATAATATTAACCCTCAAGAATTCTTTGACAACACAAATAATTCATCCCAAGGCTTTGCTATGCCTGGTTGGGAACCTGAAAGATTAGCTCATGTTCAAGAACTTTTTGAAGCATATAAAGATGTTGATGAAGAAAAACTTTTCAACAACCTTATTTACTTTTTAAAAGCTATCGAACCCACTTGCGAGAAATATGGTATAAAAATGGCAATCCATCCAGATGATCCAGCTTGGCCTGTTTTTGGCTTACCTAGAATTATTACTTCTAAAGAAAAAATCTTGAAAGTTATGAAAGCTATTGATAAACCATTTAATGGTCTAACTTTCTGTGCAGGATCTTTTGGCACAAACCCACAAAACGATTTACCTGGAATAATTAGAGCACTTCCAGGAAGAATTCACTTTGCACACGTTAGAAATCTACATCACTATGAACCTGGCGTGTTTGAAGAAGCTGCACATTTATCATCAGATGGCTCATTTGACCTTTATGAAATTGTAAAAGCATTATATGATATTAACTTCGAGGGCCCAATTAGACCAGACCATGGTAGAATGATTTGGGATGAAAAAGCTATGCCTGGTTACGGTTTATATGATAGAGCACTTGGTGCAACATATATAAATGGACTAATTGAAGCTATTAGAAAAAGCAATAAATAAGGACTTTTAAATGGTAAGAAATCTTCGTAGTACTGCAAGTGATGAAATATTTAATTTATTAAGAAAGGAAATTCTTTCATTAGAATTTCTCCCTGGCCAAGAATTGAAAATAAACACTCTATGTGACCAACTTCAAATTAGTAGGTCTCCAATAAGAGATGCATTGATGAAACTTTCAACAGATGGTCTTGTAGATATATTTCCACAACGTGGTACTCGAGTTTCTTTAATTGATTTGCACCTTGTAGAAGAAGAAAAATTTCTTCGAAGTAGTTTAGAAGAAAAAGCTTTAATTCAAGCCATTTCAGCAATAGATGATGAAACAATCAAAAAATATGAAAGAGCTGTACAAAATCAAGAACAATTAAAAAACAATATTGATTTATACGACTTTTTTAACTTAGATGTCTCATTTCATAAAATTACTTTTGATTTAATAAATAAAAATGAATGTTGGAATCTGATAAGTAATAGATGTGTTAACTATGACAGAGTTCGTTTTTTATCTTTCAAAAAAAATAAGGATGAAGAAACTCTTATTCAGCAACATTATAAAATTATTGAAGCTTTAAAAAGTAAAGATCTATTAAACGTAGAAGATGTTATAAAAACACATTTAAGTAAAATTGATTCAGAGCTTGAGTCCCTTTTTAAAGAATTCCCAGCATTTTTTAAATCTGAAACTAAGCAAAGAAAATTATCTTTAACTTAGCAATTAAATAGCCCGGTTTTTATTTACAAAAACTGAGCTATTTTTTTTAGCAATAAATTAATAATTCTTAATCAAATACAATATTAAAAAAAATAACTCGGATTAAAGTTAATTTTAAACCCGAGTTATTTTTATATAATTAATTGCATCTTTAGTTTTTAAAAGTTATTCATACCTAGCTTAAGTATTTAATTAAAGTACTTCTAATTGCTCCCTTACCTGCAACTAACTCGGCAAAATATGATAAAACTAGAGAACTAATTCCAACTTCATATAAATTAACACCAAAGATTTTATCATTTTCTAATAAAGGTTTTAACTTTTCATCAAAAGGTCCTTTATCTCCTAATTTTATATCAGCTACATAAGCAGTTACTACACTAAGTAAAGGATCGGGTGATGGCTCAAATTTTTCACCATTATCATCAATTCCCATTAAATATCTTAACCAACCTGCATAAACTAAAGGAATAAATTTTAATGATTTAACATCTAAATTATCACTATTTATATAAGCCTTAATAGTTTCACCAAATCTGATAGATAATTTTTGACTAGTATCACAAGCAATACGTTGAGGAGTATCAGGCATAAAAGGATTAGGGAATCTAACATTTAAAACTTCATCAATGAAAGCTTTAGGTTCAATTATCTCTGGATCAACAACAACCTTCATTCCTTCTTCATATCCAATAATTTCAACAAGTTTTTTCAATTGAGGATCTTTCATTTCTTCAGAAATTAACTTGTGAGATAATAAACAACCAAATACAGCTAAAGTTGTGTGAAGAGGGTTTAAACAAGTACAAACTTTCATCTTTTCAACTTTATTTACAGTATCGACAGATGTAAAGAATACTCCACTCTTCTCTAAAGCTATTCTCCCATTTGGGAAATCATCTTCAATAACAAGATATTGAGGTTTTTCAGCATTTACAAAAGGTGCAATCCAAGTATTTTTATCAGTTACAATAATATCTGTATCTTCAAAATTATCTTTTTTCAACATCTCAACAACAGATGCATCAGGTCTAGGAGTGATTTTATCAATCATTGATAGAGGAAAAGAAATTTTAGTATCTAAATATGTTAAAAAGTCTTTTTCTATAAAATTATTATCTACCCATTTTTGAGCAATGGTTTTAACTGCATTTTCTAATTTTTCACCATTATGGGAGCAATTATCCATACTAACTAAAGCCAAAGGCCATTGAATAGTTTTATACCTATGATAAACTAGGGCAGTAAGCTTTGATAAAAATAATTTAGACTTGTTTAATCCGTTTTCAAAATCTTCTAAAGCAACCTTGAAATAATTATCATTTGAATCAACTAAAGAATAACCTTTTTCAGTAATAGTAAAAGATGCCATTTGCAAAGATTTTGCAGCAAAAATATTTTGTAAAGCTTGCCAATCTTCACTATAGCTATAATCACATTTAAAAGAAGCAGCTATGCTATCTATTACTTTTTTATCAATTGTGCCATCAGAATTCAAAGTTACTAATAAATTTAAGTTATCATGAGGAGCATAGATTTTATCAATTATTTCAAAATCAAACCCTTCTGAAACTATTAATCCAGTGTCTTCTATATCATTCTCTAACAAATTTTGCATCAATGCTGCAGGAAATCCTCTAAATATATTCCCAGCCCCAAAATGAATCCATTTTGGATTCTCTAAGGTGTTTTTTACCATTTTATCCCTATCATAAGTAGATATTTGATAACCCTTATCAATCCATTGTTTTCTATTTTTCATTTCAGATAAATTTAATTTCATACTTCCTCCAAATTAAATCAATACAAATATTCTAACATTCTAATATATTAGTTGTAAAGCTAAAACCTAGAATAAACTTAAAATTTTTCTTAAATTATATGGTAAAAATAAAAAAACAAAATTAAATTATTAGATTTATGATTTAAATATTTTTTTATCTTTTGTTATTTGAAATTTATGTTAAAATACACTCTTAGAATATTAAGATAAAACATCTTCTACATAGACAAAGGAGAAAACATATATGAAAGATTGGGTTAAAGACGCCGTTGTTTATCAAATCTATCCTAAAAGTTTCCAAGATTCAAATGGTGATGGCATTGGAGATTTAAAAGGTATCATTAATCGATTAGATTATTTAGAATATTTAGGAATAAATGTTATCTGGCTATGCCCTATTTATAAATCAGGGGGAGTCGATGGCGGTTATGATATCGCTAATTACAAAGAAATCGAAGAACAATTTGGAACCCTTGATGACTTTGATGAGTTGTTAGATAAAGCCCACAAAAAGAAAATCAAAGTAATTATGGATTTAGTAGTAAACCATACATCAGATAAACATCCATATTTCATTGAATCTAGATCAAACAAAACAAATAGCAAAAAAGATTGGTACATTTGGAGAGATGCAAAAGATGATGGCTCAGCTCCATCTGAAATTGAAAGTGTATTCTCTGGAAGTGCTTGGGAGTTTGATGAAAACAGACAACAATATTACTTACATCTTTTTGCAAAAGGTCAACCAGATTTAAATTGGAAAAATGATGAAGTTAGAAAAGATATCTACTCAATGATTAGTTGGTGGATGGATAAAAATATAGATGGTTTTAGAATGGATGTAATATCTGTTATTTCCAAAGATGAAAAACTCCTTGAAAATGGCGGCTCTTTTGAAAATTTTGCTAATGGGCCTCAAATGAATACATATCTAAAAGAACTAAACAAAAAAGTTCTATCGAAATATAATGTAATGACTGTTGGAGAAGCCCCTGGGATTTCAATTGAAGAAGCCAAAAACATGGTTAATGAAGATGAAAATGAACTAGATATGATTTTCAACTTTGATCATATTGGCTTAGAAGAAAATGAATATGGCAAATGGAATACTCTACGTTTTAAAATGAAAGATTTTAGAGCAGTTCTTGCTAAATGGCAATATGGTCTTGAAGATAAAGGATGGAATAGTTTATTCATGGGAAACCATGATCAACCAAGAGCTGTATCTAGATTTGGTGACGATTCAACCCCTCTATTTTGGGAAAAAAGTGCTAAAATGCTTGCAACATCAATTTATCTATTGAAAGGAACTCCTTATATATTCCAAGGTGAAGAAATTGGTATGACCAACGTTTTTTTAAAGTCTATAGATGAATGCAAAGATATTGAATCTATTAATGCTTATGACGATTTTGTAAATAAAAAGAAAATTTATACTGCTAATCAAATGATGCAAGTTATAAGAGCTAAAGGAAGAGATAATGCTAGAACTCCATTTCAGTGGAATGATAAAGAAAATGCAGGATTTACAGATGGAACACCTTGGATAAAATTAAATCCAAATTATAAACAAATTAATGTCGAACAACAAAAAAAAGATAATAACTCTATTCTTCAATATTATAGAAAATTAATTAATTTGAGAAAAACTAATGAGATTTTTAGAGATGGTAAGTTTTCTCTTTTACTTGAAAATAATGATGATATATTCGCCTATTCTAGAATTCTAGATAACAAGAAAGCTATTATAGTTTGTAACTATAGTAATAAAGAAATATCACTCCCTGCTTCTCTGTTAGAAGAAATAAAATCCTTAAAAATTGAACTTTCAAATTATGATGATAATTTAGATAATACTTTAAAAGCCTATGAGTCTAGAGTATATCTTTTCTAAATTCTCCTAAATTATTATTTCTACTATCTTTCCCTTCTTAAAAAGAAGGGATTTTTTTTCTCCTTAACTGAAAACTTAACCTTGTATGAGCATAAGGTTGCACGAATAATTATTAAAAAACTTCTCTATTTTTATATTAACAATTTTACAATTAGAAATAATTTCATACTATATAAGAAAATCTTATATTACTTGACGAAAACCAAACTCATGATATAATGAATATATAATATTGAGCAAACGGTTGCACAAAAAAGAGGAAACAAAATGCCAATAACTATTAAAGATATTGCTCAAATAACAGGATACAATGTATCAACTGTATCGCGAGCTTTAAATGGCAATACTAGAATTTCTAAACAAACTAGAGATAAAATTAAAGCAGTAGCGGATGATTTGAATTTCGAGAAAAACAACAATGCAACATCTTTATCCACGTCTAAAACAGGGAATATAGCACTTATATATCAAAGTTCTCTAAATATTGATGGATCAAAAGCATATATAGATAATTTATTTTTAACAATTCGTCATGAATTAAATAAGCAAAATTTAGATCCTATAATTTGTGAAGCCTTTAATTTTAAAGATAACTCTAGCAATTCAATTAGGTTAATAAAACAAAGGAAAATAGATGGTTTATTGTATCTTCACAACTCTATAAGTCGCGATGAATTTATCTATGCAAAAAAAATGAACGTACCAATAGTAAATATTCATTTTAAACCCAATTTTTATGATGATAGTGATTATTTTATTACTGATAATAAATATGGAGGATACTTAGCTGGTGAGTATTTACACTCTAAAGGTTGTAAAAAAATACTAATAGTTGCTTGTGATTCAAACGTAGGAAATGAACATAAAAATAGATCAAAAGGATGCAAGGAGGCTTTAAGTAAACATGGAATTAATATACCAGAGACAAATATTCTAACAATCGATACAACCTTTGATAGTGGTTATCAACTAGCATTAGAAAACTATAATTTCATTAAGCAATTTGATGGAATTTTTGCTCAAGCCGACATAGTTGCAGCCGGCTTAATTGCCGGGTTAAAAACAAAAGACATCAATGTTCCAAAGGATATAAAAATAATTGGCTATGATGATTGTTCTTTTAGCACTTTATTCAAACCCTACATTACAACAATTCATCAACCTAAAGAAGAGATTACTAAAAAATCAATAACTAGATTAATTTCATTATTAAAAGATCCAAATAAACAAACTCCTATTATTCATGAAAAAATAAAACCATCTCTAGTTATTAGAGACTCAACATAAAAAAGAAAAGTTTCTATTTAGTATAAAAAACTAATATGACTGATAAATTAAATTATTAAAAGAGGCAAAAATGAACAAATTAACTATTGAAAGAAATACATTTCCATTGACAAATAAAGAAAAATTATTTTATGAGACTCTTTTTCATGTCGCAAACGGATATATTGGCACAAGAGGATCAATTGAAGAGATGCCAATCCATCCTGGCACTTATATCAATGGTGTTTATGAAATAATTAAAGTCGAACAAGCAGAACCTCTTTATGGTTTAACAAACAAAAAAGACACAATAGTTAATATTGCGAATATTCAAGGTTTAGAAATTTATCTTGATAGGGAAAAAATAAATTTTGAAAACTGTAAAGTTGTAAATTTTAAAGAGACATTAGACATGGAAGGTGGAAAACTTTATAGAGAAACAACTTATTTGACACCTGACGATATAGAAATAAATATAAAAACTGAAAGATTAGCTAGTTTTGTTAGAAAAAACTTATTTTATTTTTTTTACAAAATCTCATCTAATACAGATAAAACTTTAACAGTTAAAAGTTTTGTCACAAATAAAGTATCAAATTATGTAAAGGAAAACGATCCTAGGGCAAATCATAAATTATTATCACCTGTTATTCCTTTAGAAAGTGACAAAAAAACTTTAAAATCTAAAATTAAAGAAAGTAAAATAGAATTAAAAGTCGAAACAAGATTTTTATCTAACTCGAAGAAAGAGCTTACAAATGATTTAAATACTATCACTTGTGAATTTGAAGATAAAAAAGAAATAATATTCGAAAAATATGTTCAAATTTCAGATAGTTTAAGAAATTGTAAAACTGATGAATACAATTTTAACCTTTCAAAAGAAGCCTTAGAGGAAGAGCAAAAAGATTATCTAACTAAATTCTGGTCTATCTCTAGAATTAAAATTGGCAACGATCAAAAATTAGAAAAAGCTTTGAATTATAATTTATTTCAACTAGAACAATCTAAATCCCAAGATTTATATGGACACTTAGGAGCAAAAGGTTTAAGTGGAGAAGGATACGAAGGTCACTATTTTTGGGATACAGAAATGTACTGCCAACCTTTTTTCACATTAACAAATCCATTAGAGAGCAAACAACTGTTAATGTATCGATATAATACACTAAAAAAAGCCCAAGAAAATGCTAGAAGATTAGGTCATAAAAAAGGAGCTCTATTTCCTTGGAGAACCATCTCAGGAAGTGAGTGTTCTGCATTCTTCCCTGCAGGAACTGCTCAGTACCATATAAATAGTGCTATCGCTTATGCAATTATACTTTATTACCAATTTACAAATGATAAAGAATTTATGATGAACTATGGACTCGAATTGCTTCTTGAAATATGTAGATTATTTTATGATTTAGGCAATTTTAACAATGAGAGATACGAAATACATGAGGTTACAGGGCCCGATGAATATACTTGTTTAGTAAGCAATAATTATTACACCAATGTCTCAGTAAAATATGATTTTGAGAATTTAGTGAAAATTGCAAATGAACTAAATTATAAAATTGATGAAGAGGAAATTAAAAATTATAAACTAGCTAGTGAAAAAATGTATCTGCCTAAAGACAATAACTTAAAGATTTGTCTTCAAGATGATACCTTCATAAACAAACCAATATGGGATATTGAAAATACAAGTCAAGATGATTTTCCACTCTTACTTCATCACCATCCCTTAGAATTATATAGATATCAAATATGCAAACAACCAGATGTGGTCCTAGCTAACTATTTATATCCTCAATATGAAAATGGTACCTATATTAAAAATAGTTATTATTATTATAAAAAAATAACAACTCATGATTCATCACTGTCTTCAACTATTTTCTCAATAGCAGCTTCTAGATTAAATCTAAGTGAAGAAGCTTTAGAATTTTTTGGAGATTCAGCATATCTTGATTTAGATAATTTAAAGAAAAATACTGAAGATGGGATTCATACTGCTAACATGGGAGGTTGCTATCTAGCTATAATTTTTGGATTTGCTGGCTTAGAAATAAAAAACAATTTTCTATCAATCAACCCTAAAATTCCAAATAAATGGTCTTACTTATCTTTTTCAGTAATTTACCAAGGAACAAAATTAGCCTTCAACATAAACAAAGATAAAATTGTCGTAACTAGCACTAATGATATCGAAATTTATGTAAATTCAAAAAAATATGAAATAAGGGAGAATGAAGATGCAACAATCTAAAGCAATCATTTTTGATCTCGATGGCGTAATTTGTCACACTGATCAATTCCATTATCAAGCATGGAAAAGAATCAGTGAAGAAAGAAATATGCATTTTGACAAACAGTTAAACGAACAATTAAAAGGAGTATCTAGAGAAGAGAGCTACAGAATCATTTTAAAAGAAAATAATAAAATAGAATCTCAAGAAAGCATAGAAAAAGCTATCTATAAAAAAAATATTTATTATAGAGAATTATTAGATAAAATGAATGAATCTTATGTTTCAAAAGAGGTTTTAAATACTTTAAAATCTATAAAAGAAAAGGGATATTTAATAGCAATTGGATCATCGAGTAAAAACGCAAAATTCATTTTAGATAAAATAAATTTATTAAACTCTTTCGATGCAATTAGTGATGGAACTGACATAACACATTCAAAGCCACATCCTGAAGTATTTATAAAAGCTGCAAATAAGCTCAATGTTGATCCACAATTTTGCTATGTCGTTGAAGATGCTTACAGTGGTGTAGAAGCTGGTTTGGCTGCTAAAATGAAAGTTTTCGCTTATAACCAACACCAAACAATTTTTAATAACAAAGATGTAACAAAAATATATAAAATATCTGATATACTTAAATATATTTAATTAATATTTTACAATTAATGTAAATTTAACTAAATTTATATATGGGCTTATCTTTTCCTCCTATAAAATTTCTCGATTAATATGAAAGGACAAAAAATATAAGATAACTTTGTCCTTTCTTTTTATCTCTATTAATTATACTAATACTTTTTATACTATACATAAGTATAGATTAAAATACCATATTTTTGATTATATCGATAATATTTTACCAATTTATTATAAAAATATTTTTTTTCCTTGTCTGTTGCATGAAGTTGCAATAATATAAATTTTTGAAAGTTTGTTGCACTTTGTTGTAACAGGAGAAATTTATATATATATTAATTTAGGAGAAATTTTGAATGAAAAGCTCAAATTCTAACGCATCAATTGAGAATATCTATCAATTAGATGGTAAAGTACCACTTGGGAAAGCTATCCCTTTTGGACTTCAACATGTACTCGCAATGTTTGTAGCAAACATCGTCCCAATCATTATTGTAGCTAGTAGCGGTAAATTAGACCAAGCAACAACAACAGCTTTATTACAAAACTGTATGTTTATAGCAGGGATTGGAACATTAATCCAATTATTCCCAATTTGGAAAGTCGGATCTGGACTACCTGTAGTTATGGGAGTTAGCTTTACATTCGTAGCAATCTTAAGTTATATTGCAGCAACTTATGGATATCCAGTTGTAGTTGGAGCAATAATTATTGGTGGTTTATTAGAAGGATCTTTAGGTCTTTTAGCCAAGTATTGGAAGCGTTTTATTTCACCTGTTGTTTCAGCTTGTGTAGTTATTTCTATTGGATTTTCACTATTACCTGTTGGCGCTAGAAGTTTTGGTGGTGGTTATGTGGCTGACTTTGGTTCTGCTCAAAACATGCTTCTTGGAACTGTAACTTTAGTTTCACTATTATTATTCACAATCTTTGCAAAAGGCTATTTAAAACAATTAGCTATTTTATTTGGTTTAATTGTCGGTTATATTTTAGCTCTGTTTATGGGAAAAGTAGATTTTTCAGCATTCCAAAATATTGCTTTTATAGACATTCCAAAATTTTTACCAGTAAAACCAGAATTCAACCTTGGTGCTATAATTTCAGTTGCACTTGTATTCTTAGTATCGGCTACTGAAACAATTGGTGATACAACTGCATGTTGTGTTATGGGAGTTGGAAGAGAACCATCAGAGAAAGAAATCTCAGGTTCATTAGCATGTGATGGTTTTGCATCTTCTGTTTCAGGTCTATTTAGTTGTTTACCTATAACATCTTTCTCACAAAATGTTGGAATTATTGCTATGACTAAAGTTGTTAACAGATTCACAATAGCAACTGGGGGAATTGCTTTAATTTTAGCTGGTCTTTTCCCACCAATTGGAGCATTCTTTAACACCCTACCTGAATCTGTATTAGGTGGTTGTACTATCTTAATGTTTGGCCAAATTGTAATCTCTGGTATTAGAATGCTAGATAAAGCTGGTTTAAATCAAAGAAATAGTTTAATTGCTGCTTTTGCGATTGCTATTGGTTTAGGCTTCCCTTCATTTACAGAACTATTTACCATATTCCCAACATTAGTTGCAGAGCAATTATCTAATAACTGTGTAGCTATTGTATTTATTATTTCATTATTTCTTGATTTAGTTCTTCCTAAAAATATGGAAGTTGTTAAAGAAAAGAATTAATAATTCTCATTAGTGATAAATTAAAAATAGCTTATGAATATGTTTTTACTCATAAGCTATTTTATATTTAAACTTTAAAAAATTTTACTTAGGTTGTTTACCAATATAAGCTAATATTCCACCATCTACATATAGAATATGTCCATTCACAAAATCTGATGCTTCACTTGCTAAAAATACAGCAGGTCCCATTAAATCTTCTGGAGTACCCCATCTTGCAGCAGGTGTTTTAGAAATAATGAAAGAATCAAAAGGATGTCTTGAACCATCAGCTTGTTTTTCTCTTAAAGGAGCCGTTTGCGGTGTTGCTATATAACCGGGACCAATTCCATTACATTGAATGTTATATTCGCCAAATTCACTACAAATATTTCTAGTTAACATTTTTAGTCCACCTTTAGCAGCGGCATAAGCAGATACAGTTTCACGACCTAATTCACTCATCATTGAACAAATGTTAATAATCTTACCATGACCTCTTTCTTTCATTGAAGGTAAAACTGCTTTTGCTACAATGAATGGTCCAATCAAGTCAACATCAACAACTCTTTTAAAGTCTTCTACTTTCATATCTAACATACTTTCACGTTTAATAATTCCAGCATTATTAACTAAGATATCAATAGGACCTAAATCATTATTAATTTTTTTAACACAGTCTTTTACTGCAACTTCATCTGTTACATCACAGACATAGCCTTTTGCATCAATACCAAGCTCTTTATAAGCTTTTAATCCTTTATTAACTGATTCTTGATTAGAAGTATTAAATGCAATTTTTGCTCCTTGCATAGCATAAGCTTTAGCAATAGCAAATCCAATTCCATAAGAAGCACCTGTTACCCAGGCCACTTTACCTTCTAAAGAAAAATTAACACTCATTTGTTTCTCCTATCTCAAATCTTCTGTCTTAATCCAATCTTGATCACTATAAGTTCGATTTTCACCAGCCATAGACCAAATAAAGGTATAATTAGTAGTACCACAACCTGAATGTATAGACCAACTTGGATTGATAACAGCTTCATCGCTATGTACAAGAATATGACGAGTTTGATTAGGTTCACCCATAATATGGAATACAGTTTGATTTTCTGGAATATCAAAATAGAAATAAACTTCCATCCTTCTCTCATGAGTATGTGCTGGCATTGTATTCCAAACAGACCCTTCTTCTAAATGTGTTAATCCCATTGAAAGTTGACAAGTGTCTAAGACATCAGGATGAATATATTGGTTGATTGTTCTTTCATTACTTTCAGCTAATGAACCTAAATGAAGATGTTTTGCATCTTCTAAAGTAATTAATTTAGCCGGGAAAGCTCTATGAGCAGGTGTAGAATTCATATAGAATTTAGCTGGATTTTGACTAGCTTCACTTGATAATAATACTTCTTTTGTTCCCATAGGGAGATATAATGCATCAAAATGTTTTAATACATATTCTTTACCATCTACTTTTACAAAGCCATCTCCACCAATGTTAATAATACCTAGTTCTCTTCTTTCTAAGAAAAAATTCACTCCAAAATCACTCATTGCATCGATATTTTTATCTAAAGCAATTTCCTTAGTTGTAGGCATAGCACCTAATGTTACAATTCTATCAACATGAGAATATGTTGAAGTTACATCATTTTCTATAAAAATGTTTTTAATTAAGAACTCTTTTCTTAGTTGCTCAGTAGTCATAGTTTTAAAGGGTTCTTTTCCAGTTGAATAACGAATATCCATACCATCCTCCTATTTATCTTACTTGATAAAATAAGATGAATACTCTCTTTCCATCATTCTAGAGAGTCGTCTTATTCCACCATTTAAGTGCTTATTAATTAATTTAATAATTTCCTTCTTATTTTTTGCTTCTATTGCTTCCAACATTTGTCTATGCTCTAACAATATTTCTGAGCAAGAACTTTTACTCACAATATCTAATTTTTTAAAACGAGTGTAATCAATACTTAAGTCTTGTAATAAACGCCATAAATATTCTTTATCACATCTATCGAACCAAATCTTGTGAAATTTCGCATCATCACAATAGAATTTAGTGATTGAAAAATCTTCTAAATCTAAGCTTAATTCTTGTTTTTTTAAAGCATAAAAACAATTTGCTATTGAAAATTTATCATATATATCTATGTATTCTAAGAGAACCTTTTCCTCTATTGCAATTCTCATAAATATTAATTGCTTAACTATTTTATGATTAATTAATGGAGCTCTCGACCCTTTATATCTTATTGTTTCTAACAACCCAGCATCTGCTAAGCGATGAAAAGCTGTTCTCACTGGTGTTCTCGAAGCAGAAAATCTCTTACAAATATCTGCCTCTATAATTGATTCTCCTGGCTTTATTTTTAAGCTCAATATTTCTTCTTTTAATGTCTCAAAAATTAAAGTTGCACTATCGATAAATTCGCTCATAACACCTCTCACTCTGTATACATAATAAAAATTTGTATACAAATTCAATGATTGAATACTAATTGACAAACTAGTATTTGTCAACTTTTATTAATTAAAATTTTAAATTGAGAAAAGATAAAATTAGCAGTATTAATTAAATAACCTTTTTACTTAACCAAACATTTCCATTTAGTCTTAATAAATAACAAGAAGATCTACAAACCCAGTCTATTATCATTGCAAGCCAAATTCCAAGTAAGCCATAAGTAAGTATTTGTGTTAGGATATATGCTCCAGTAATTCTAAATACAATCAAACTTATTAAAGAACAAACTAAGGTATACTTTACATCTCCTGCTGAGCGTAAAATATTTGGAGTTGCAAAAGCAAAAGTCCACAAAAGAGCTGTCATGATTAAAACGATAAAACTTATAGACGAAGCTAAAGCTGTTGCTTCTGCTGATAGATTATATAATAAAATGACAGGGTTTCTAATTAAAATTAAAAGAAACGCTACTATTGAAATTGACCCTACAGAAAAACTTACTAACATTTTAGCATAATGTTTAGCTTGATCTTTTTCTCCGGCTCCTAAACATTGTCCAATAATTGTAGTTGACGCTAATGATATAGCAACACCTGGTAAATTTGCAAAAGTACAAAGATTTCCAACTACTACATTTGCAGCTATTGAAGCAACTCCTAAACTAGCAACCATGCTTTGAACAGCAATTTTTCCAAATTGAAACACACTGTTTTCTAAACCATTTGGAAGACTGATTGCGAATATCTTTTTCATCAAATACCAATTAAATTTAACTTTAAAGATTTTTGTAATCCTCAGTTTTGTCTTCAATTTAGTAAGGAAGAATATAATGAGAAGTCCAGAAACTATTCTAGAAACTAGAGTTGCAATCCCTGCACCTTTTACTCCCATATCTAAACCAAAAATTAATATAGCATTTAATAATACATTTAAGAAATTCATTAGTATTGAAACTTGTAGAGAAATTTTACTATTCCCAACTGACCTAAATAAAGCTGATCCTGAAGAAAATAGACATAAAAAAGGGATTGATACAAAAACATAATCAAAATATATTAAACTATTATCTAAAACTAATTGGTCTAAATGTCCAAATATTATAGAAATAACGCTTTTCTTAATCGGTAGAAAAATAGCAGCCATTAATAGTCCAAAAATAAAAGATATGTAAATTAATTGTTTAGCTGCACCTCTAGCATTTTTTAATTCACCTCGACCTAAATATTGACTTGTTACAACCGCTCCACCAGTAGCAAAAGCTGTTACTAAAAAGAAAAACAAACCATAAATTGTGTCGATTAGTGAAACCCCGCTAATAGCAGCTTCACCACAAGAGGCAACCATGATTGAATCAACTATTCCAACAAGGATAGAAAAAAATTGTTCACCTAAAAGGGGAAGTATTAATTTAAATAAATATTTGTTAGAAAACCTTAATTCCTTTTTTTCAAAATCTACCATGTATATAAAATATTAGCCTTTATTTTAAGTATTAACAAGACTAAAGACTATCACGTTTAATTAACTTAGTTTCAAGAGAAACGTTTAAATGAGGATTCTCAACTTTTTTAAACATTTGATCTAAGATTTCTATAATAGCTTTCCCAATAGCCTCTCTATCTATGTCTAAAGTTGTTACTTGCGGGGTAGTATATCTAGATATTCTTGCGTTATTTACACCAATTACTGAACAATCAATAGGAATTTTATAACCAATATTAATTAACTTATACATAGTATGTATAGCAACAGAATCTGTACGCCCAAATACTCCATCTATTTTAAAACCAGAGTCTAATATTTCATCAATAGCTTTAAATAAATCTATTTCATTATTACAAAAATTAATAATCTTGTAATTTACCCCTTCAATATAGTTATTAGATTGTAATTCATCTATAAACCCTTTATACCTAAAATCATCTTTTGGACTTTTATTAAACGAGAGACTTTTAAAACTATCTACAAAAAGAATATGTTTTCTCCCTTTATCAATAAGAGTTCTACAGCACAATCTTGATCCCTCATATAGTCCTGTATTTATTAATCCAAAATTTCCCTTTAATTTATCGTATTTCCTCATTTCTAAAATTACTATAGGAATATTTGTGTTGATAAGATCTTGAATATATTTCTGTTTAAAAGTACCAGAGGCTATTAAGATAGCATCAAAGTATCTTTGATATATCTGATTTACAAAGCTATCACTATTTCTACTTTCACAAAGGGATATAAAATAGTTATTATCAAAAGCCCAATTATCCATTTGCTTCATTATTCTACTAAAGTGTTCACTTTGTAAATCATCAACTATAAAAAGAATATGGTTACTTTGTTTACCTTTAAGAGCTCTAGCCATAGCATTTGGTCTATATCCAAGCTCATTTAAGGCTTTCAACACTCTCTTTCTTTTTTCTGAGTCAACATATCTATTATTATTAATAACATAAGAAACAATTGTTGGGGAAACATTAGCTCTTTGTGCCACATCTTTCCTTGTTACTCTCTTGATATTTGTACTCATTTAAAACCTACTTAACAACCTTTTTTATTTTATATCTAATATTCTCTGTAATCTCAAGTCCAGTATCATAATCTAGCTGTTTTATCTCACCTTTAGATGATGGTCTTTGCCTTGTATAGCCATCACAATCCCAACTTGGTTTTTCATCATTCCAATACCTACATTTCCATTGATAACCTCTATATGGATCTCTTGTATCATTCATCCAATCTAGAATTCTTTTATGTAAAAACGCTCTATCTTCACAATATTCTTGATTTTCAATTTCATTTAACATTTCATATGGATCTTTTTCAGTATCATATAATTCATCAGTATTGTCCAATAAATGAATAGCAAGTTTTCTATTATCGCTAATCGCAGCTCTCATAAATTGTATTCCACCGAATCCATCATGATCTATTTCATATCTATGGAATTCACAAAATACAGTATCTCTTAATATATTTTCCTCTGGATTCTCTATGATTGGTCTCATACTCTTCCCTTGTAATACCAAAGGACAATCTATATCATAATAATCAAGCAAAGTAGGAACTAAATCAATATGAGAAGTCACATGATTATATTCTACATTAGATGGAGACTTTAAATAAGCTCCGCCCTTTATTATTAAAGGAACATGTGAAATTTCTTCATAAACAGAAGCACCTTTTAAACTTAGAGAATGGGCACCTAAGGCTTCGCCATGATCACTTGTAAAAATTATCATTGCATTTGGAAGAAGTTCTTTTACTTTATTTAAAACCCTACCAATCTCATAATCTGCAAAACTATTACAACCTAAAAATAGTTGAGGTTTTAATTCTAGTGCATCTTTATCTTCATAAAGAGTATCACCAGCCCATAGTTTTTGGTATAGTGGTTTATTTTCTAAATTATCATAGTAATTAGGCGTTTTTGGGAAATTATAATCTTTATACATTGAAGCATATGGCTCTGGACAAAGATAAGGTTGATGCGGTTCATCATAACTAACACACAAAAACATATCATCAGCACGGTGTTTTTCTATGTAATCAATTGCACGATTACTAACTCTATGTGCAAAAGTAAACTCTTCATCAATACCGCCGTTTACTAAAGATGTTGATTCTTTACGGCTTAAAACTTTTTCTTCATCGCTTAATTCATTTATATAACACCTCATATCATACCAATAATCTTCATCATAACCCTCAGGGCATATTCCATTACCAAAATAATCACCACCATCTAAATGCCATTTGCCTATAAATGCTGATTTAATATTATTTGGTTGCAAATATTCACCTATGGTTTTAACTCCTTGTGTTAATGCTACAGTGTTAGTTATTCCTCCATTTGAATGAGGATATAAACCAGTAAAAATTGCACTTCTAGCAGGACCACAAACAGGTTGAGTTGTATAGTTTTTATTAAATTTTACACCTTCACGAGCAAGATTATCCAAATTAGGAGTTATCATATTTTTATTACCATAACAGCCAAGCATATCCCACCTTGTTGTGTCAGTCATAATAAAAACAACTTGCCTCTTTTCTTTCATATATTTCTCCAATTATATTTTTTATCCTTTTACAGCACCTGCAACTAAACCTTTAACCATATATTTTTGGAAAAAGAAAAATACCAAAACCATAGGTAAAGTTCCAATTACTGAGATACTATTAATTAAAGACCAATCATAAGATAATTCACCTAAATACCTTAGACTTATACCTACTGATAAAGTTCTTAAATTATCACTTTGAATTAAAGTTGCAGCATGTAAATAATCATCCCATGTCATTAAAAATGCATATATTCCAACGGCTAAAATTCCTGGAGCAACTAAAGGAGTTAATAATTTAAATAGGATTGTATTTCTAGAAGCTCCATCAACTGTTGCTGCCTCTTCTATCTCTTTAGGTATATTTACAAAAAAACTTGATAAGAGAAGGCAACAAAAAGGAACTTGAGCTGCTACGATAGCTAAGATTAGACCACTTCTTGTATTAATAATACCTAATTTAGACATCATAGAATAAAGAGAAATCATCCTAGATATTATAGGAAACATTTGTGAAGATAATAAAATTGCGACAAATATTTTAGACCACCGTGTTGTAAATCTTGCAATAGAATATCCCGCAAATATAGCTACTATACAAGTTAATATTGCACTTAAAAATGACACTAAAAAGTTATTAAAATAGTAAACAAAAAATTCATTATTTTTAGTAAATAAATTTATAAAAGCATCTAATACTACATTTTTAGGAAAAAATGACGGTGGATATAGATATGCTTCCATATTAGTTTTAAAGGAAGTTATTAACATCCAATAAATTGGGAATAATAAAAATAGCATTATTAACGATAATACAACTATTTTTATAGTTGTTGATATTTTGATTTTCATAATTCTTCCTTCCTAACTCATATCCTGAACTTTAAAACTCTTTTGATAAATTGAGATAATAACTATCATCATTAACATCCAAATAGTAGTTACAGCAGCGCCTGAACCCAAATTCATTGAAACAAAGGCTTCTCTATAACTTAAAATAGCAAAATTAGTGGTTGATCCATTCGGACCACCTCCTGTCATTGTCCAAAACAGTGGAAATTGTTTAAAATTCTCAATAATTGACATAGACATTGCTATTTTTATTACAGGAGCTAAATAAGGAAGAACTATTGATATAAATCTCCTAACTGCACCAGCCCCATCAATTGTAGCTGCTTCTAATGTAGAATTTGGGACATTTTGTAATCCTGCTAATAATAATAATGTGGTTAAGGGAATTTGTTTCCATAAAGCTGCAATTGCAATTCCACCAAGAGCTGTATTTGGATTATTTAAAATAGCTAAATCTGTAATTTGACCTCTACTAATTATAGAAATAAAATATTTTACAAAACCATATTGTGGTTGAAAAAGCCACATCCAAATTAAACCGGAAATTACTGTAGGAACTACCCAAGGTGTCATCATAACTGATCTAAAAAATCTAGCACCTTTGAAATCTTTGTTTAATACAATAGCTAAAGCCATTCCTATAATAAATTGAAATAGAATTACAACTAAAACAAACCAAAGGGTATGATAAGCTGCTTCTGGAATTTGGTTTGCTTCAAATAACTTAGTATAATTTCTAAAATTATTGAAAGTACCAGGTTGTCCACTTATTATATTTTTAACTCCATATTTTTGGAAACTCATAATAAGAGATTGTATAATTGGGACTATTATAAAAATTACAGTAAGGATAGTTGCTGGAATGGTTAAAACAAAAGAATAACTATTCTCTGATAACATTTGATTATGTTTTTTCATTGTCTCTCCAAAGATGGGCTCTAAGATTATTTCTTAAAGCCCAATTTCTGTTTCTATTCACTTAATTTAGATTGAACTCTATTCTTAAAGTCTTTAATAGCCATTGAAACATCTTCATTTCCAACTGTAACAGCTTGAGCTAAAGTACATAATTCTAAATTAATATCTTTTAATTGAGGAATAAAAGGTTGAGCTTTAACATTGCTAGCTGAATTAGCAGCACCCTTTAGTACAGGATTATTATTAATACTATCTAAGTTTGCCATACTTTTTAAAGCTGGATAAGCAGGTGTTAAATTAGCTAAATAATCAGAGAGAACATCTGATGAAATTACATATTGAACAAATTTACTTAATGCTTCTTTTCTTTGACCTCCATTATCTACTAAAATAAAACAATGAGATTGTAATAAAGATTGACCAGATCCATTACCACCTTTTAATGGAGCAGCACTTGCTGTAAAGTTTTCAGCCTCAGGATTAATTGTTCTAACACCATTAAAGCCCCAACTTTGATCATAATACATAGCTAATTGACCCAAAGCAAATAAGTTTCTTAAATCTTTTAATTTTGCATTTTGAGGGTTATAGCCTAAATCATCTAGAGTTTTTAACATGGTAATTGCTTCAGTAAAACCTTCGTTATCTACTGAAAGAGCGCCATTATCATCTAATACTGTTCCTCCAAAGTTAAAAATCATTGCATTTACGCTACTTCCTGAAACTGGTACTGATGCAGTTGTTTGGCCAAAAGCATAAACTTTATTACCATTTGAATCTTTTAGTGCTGATAATTTTTTTGCCATCATCAACATTTCATCATAAGTTTTAGGTGGAGTATTAGGATTTAATCCAGCTTCTTCAAATAAACTTTTATTGTAATATAATACATATGGGGAAATATAAAGAGGGACACCATAAGCTTTTCCATTTATTTCAAAAGCTTTTAAAACATCACTGTAAAAATCTTCTATAAAAGAATTTGGTAATATGTCTGTGATTGGAGCAGCTAATCCAGCATCTTCAAAACCAGGTATCCAATCAATTTCACCAAATATACAATCAACTTTGTCTCCGCCACCAGCCATGTTGATAACTTGATTCATGATTTCCCCATATGGAGCACTGACCCATTGGATATCAATATTTGGATTTGCACTTTCGAAATTTTTCTCAACATCATTCCAAAATTGCTCATATCCACTCTCAAGTACTGCATAGTTAGCAACTTTCAATACAACCTTATCAGAGTCACTACCTTCCTTTTGACCTGATGCAAACACTGTTAATGTAGAACTTAATACAATCAACAAAATACTTAATAATTTTTTCATTAATAAGCCTCCTTTATTTTTTATACATACGTGTGTACATATTTTTAAAAAAAATATACATACGTGTGTACATCGTTAATAGTTTAAACCAAAAATAAAATCTGTCAAGAAATATTTTAACTCAAGAACATAAATATACTCCCTACATATATAATACATGGGAGTATAAATCATACGAACCAAAAACTTTATTAAATATTATCTTCTAAAATTATCCCTGGCCCATAAGGAGCAAAGGCTACAGCTATATAAGGACAAATACAAGCATCATTAGTTTGTTTAGCAAATGTCCATAATTTTTTAAATAACTCCTTAATCACTGATTTTGGCGCGCTGTTTATAATATTATGCATTTCTAGCGGATCATTTTCTAAATCATATAGTTCATCATAATCAAAAGTATTAAATACTAATTTCCATTTTTTATTAAATACTGATCTTTGAATACCATAAACTTCATTACCATTTGTTTGAGTAAATAATTCAGTTCTCCAATCTTTAGGTGCCTTATTATTTTTTATTATAGGAACTAAACTTCTACCTGTAGTTTCTAGTTTATTTTGATTTCCTGTCAATTCTAAAATTGTAGGAGCAAAATCAGTTATAGATATTAAATCATTATTATCAACTCTCTTATTAATTTCAGCTCCACCTAATATAACACCAATACTATAAGCTTCTCTAAAACAAGGTAAGCCTTTTGCCCATAATCCATGAGATGCAACATAATCTCCATGATCTGTTAAGAACAATACATAAGTATCTTTTAATAAATCTTTATCTTCTAAAGTTTTTAAAATTTTACCAAAGAGATAATCTTCATAACTTACAAAAGCGTAATATCTTCTAATTGATTCTATGTGTTCTTCTTTGGTTAATTTAAAACAATCTTTAGTTCTTCTATATAGTGTTGGTTTATCTTTCATATCATCATCAAAATTATCTGGTAAAGTAATTTCAACATCTTTATAAAGATCTAAAAACTTCTTCGGTGGACAATAAGGATCATGAGGTCCTGTAGTTCCTATATACATAAAAAAAGGCTCATCACTGTTATATTTTTCTAAAACTTCACATGCTTTAGTTGTAGAAATATTATCCCCAAATGGATCATTATCTATTCCAAATTGATAATATTTAGGATATCCATGTCTAACTATTTCACCAAAATCTTTTGAGTTATCCAATTTAATATTATCCCTATTATTATAGACTTGATTCCAATCATTACAACGCGGTTTATTTTCTGGTTTAAATCTTCCATAGTTAGAAACATACTCATATAAAACATGATCAAATCCTCTATCGTTTGGTCCTTCATATGCACTAACATGCCATTTTCCTGCAAAATAAGTTTTATATCCATCTTCTTTTAATATTTCAGGAAATAATTTAACTCCATCAAATAATGTTCTTGAAAGAGCATTATCTACTTCAACATTGTTCCAAATGTTATGTTGAGATGGATATAATCCTGAAAAAAAACCTGCTCTAGAGGGACAACAATGGGGAGAAGTTGTATAACAATTATTAAACTTAATCGATTTCTCCATAAATTTATCCAAATTGGGAGTTTTGGCCTTAGAATTTGGTTTTAAAGTCTCACTATTCTGTTGGTCTGTCATAAAAACCAATACATTCTTTTTCTTAGCCATTTTTACCACCACCTTATTAATTCAGTAACTTCATTTCGTATCTTTACAAAATCTAAAGATGCTACATCTCTAGGACGCTCTAAATCACAATCTACAAACTGTTTAATTTTAGTCGGTTTATTTGTTAATACCATTATTCTTTCACCTAGATAAACGGCTTCTTCAACATTGTGAGTTATAAAAATTATTGTTGTTTTTGTTTTTTTCCAAAGTTTAATGAGCTCATCTTCTAATTTGAATCTTAAATCCAAATCTAATTGGCCATAAGGTTCATCCATAAGTAAAAGTTCTGGATATGTAGCAAAAGCTCTTGCAATAACAGTTCTTTGCAACATAGAGATCGATAATTGTTTCGGATAGTAGTCTCTATAATCTGTGAGTCCTACCAATTCCAACATTTCTTCTGTTCTCTCTTTTATTAAACTTTCTTTTTCTTTTTTTATCTCAAGACCACAACGAATATTTTGCTCAACAGTTAACCATTCAAAGGCAGAATTCTCTTGTAAAATATAACTTATATTATTTTTCTTACAGTTAATTGCTTTCCCATCAACTAAGATTTCTCCAGAAGTAGTTTCGTAAATTTTGGTTAAGCAATTTAAAAAAGTGGTTTTTCCACAACCCGTAGGCCCAACGATACATAAGAATTCGCCTTTCATTACATTAAAACTAATATCATCAAGAACTAATAAATCTCCAAAACTTTTGGATAAATGTCTAGCTTCAACTTTAACTTCTCTATTTTTCATTTACTACCTCTTTCTATTAACCATAGAGCTTATTTCTTTTCTAAGTCTTAAGAATTCACTATCAGTCCTATCTCTAGGATGAGTTAAATCTATTTTAACAACTTCTTTTACTGTAGATGGACAGTCAGACATAACTACAATTCTGTCAGCTAAATATAAGGCTTCTTCTATATTATTAGTAATAAAAACTACAGTTCTTTTTTCTGTATTACAGATTCTAATAACTTCATCTTGCATTAAATATCTGGTTTGTGCATCGAGAGCTCCAAAAGGCTCATCCATAAGCATAACATCTGGTTTTGTACAATAAGCCCGTGCTATTCCAACTCTTTGCTTCATACCACCTGAAAGTTTTACGGGATATGAATTTTCAAACCCTTTTAACCCAACTAATTCAAGATATTTCATAGCTTCTTTGTGATATTCTTCTTTGCTAAAACCTCTAATTTTCATGCTATATTCAACATTTTTTAATGCTGTTAACCAAGGGAATAATTGTATATTTTGAAAGACAACTGCTCTATCAGGGCCAGCTTTTTCGACTAGTTGATCTTTTATATAGACTTCACCAGAAGTTTGTTTTTCTAAGCCAGCTATAATATTTAAAAGTGTTGTTTTACCGCATTGCCCAGGACCAAATACAACAATGAATTCATTTTCTTCTACTTCAAAACTTACATCTGATAAAACTACATTATCTTTATTATTTTCATTAGAAAATGTCTTGTTAATATTATTAATTTTCAATATAGAACTCATTTTATTTCCCTCTAATATTCCAAGCACATAACTTAGATTCTAACCATCTCATAACCAAAGCTAAAAACAATCCAACAAGACCAATAACAATAATTCCTGCAAAAACTTGAGTCATATTCATAGATGTCTGTCCCATCAAAATAAGCCAACCAACGCCTTTACTACTTCTAACCATTTCAGCTGCAATTACCGTTGCCCAGGCTGCACCTAAGGCTACTTGTAAGCCATTAAAAATTTGGGGAACGGCACAAGGTAATACTATGTGAAAAAATAATTGATTTTCTTTTGTACCTAGCATTCTTGCAACATCAAGATATGAATGATCTACATCTTTAACACCATCAATTACATTAGTCATAATAATTAACATTGTAGAAATAAAAATTATAAAATATTTACTATTTTCGCCAATTCCAAACCATAAAATAGCAAGAGGAATCCAAGCAATTGAAGGAATTGAACGAAGTACAGAATACATAGGTTTAATTAAAGCAGAACCTAATTTTGACCAACCGCAAAAGAACCCTAAAATTATACCTACGATACTAGCTAAAATATACCCTGTCATTACTCTAGTCATTGACCAATATAAATGCCCAAATAGTGTAGTTTTTCCTACATTTGAGAAAACTGATATTCCAATAAATTTAATAACATCAATTGGATTTGGTAAAAGGTTCTTCATATGTTCAAGTTGAGATGCGAAATACCAAAGAACAAAAACTAAAAATATGCTTAAAAAACCCCAAAAGAATTTTCTAAGACTTTCATTTCTTATTTTTAAAACCATTAATTTCTTCCCTTTACAAATATATGTTCAACTTTTTCAAGAAGATATGTTAAAAATGCTCCAATTAAACCAATAGTTAACATTCCAACTATAACTAAATCTGCACGACCAAAATTCCTAGCAACTTGAATCATATATCCAAGCCCCGATTGTGCTGCTAATAATTCAGCTGCTATGATACCAAGCCAAGCCATTCCTAAAGAAACTTTTAAACCAGTAAATATATAAGGTAATGCAGAGGGTAATGCTACCCGTTTTAAAATTTCAAAGTGACTTGCTCCAAATATTTGGGCAACCCAGATTTTAACCTCATCTGTTTGTTTTATTCCTGAATAAACATTTACAACAGTACCAACAAACACATTTACAAAAATAATTGCAGCCTTTGCTTTTAAATCTATTCCAAGCCAAACTGTAATAACAGGTATCCAAGCTAAACCAGGTATACATCTTAAAAAATCAAAAACGGGTCTAACTAAATAATCTATTGGTCTATACCATGCCATAAATATTCCAGTTGGTAACCCTATAACTACTCCAACAATATAACCAGTAATTACAACAGTTAAAGATGAAACAATATGAACTAATAAAGTATTACCATCAGGAGATTTTGAAGTCAATTTTGAAATAAATGTTTCTAAGATTACATTAGGACCTGGAAGCATTCCATTTCGAAATACTTGAAATACTTCTGATAATAAATACCAAACAGTAATAACTACAACTATATTAATAAACGCTATCATTTTGTATTTATTGTCAGATAATCGATTTTTCATTTTCACTCCTACTTTTTACTATTGAATATTAAATAATCAACTAACTTTTATATAAAACCTAGAGGGTCTTCCCCCCCTAGGTCATGTTCTTTATTTTGCTAAAGCATCTCTAACAACATCTTTTTTGATATTGGTATTCATAGCTTCAATAACGCTCTTGTCCATGCTTCCATTATCTACATAAAATTGAATTAAGCCTTTCATCCATTTTCCAACATCTCCTTTTAAAGCAGTTGAAGAATCGGTATATTCATTAAAATCACATTCTTGTCGAACTCCAGCATCATCAAAATCAGTTCTACCACTGTTTGTATAGAATTTTTTTACCATTTCAAATTCATAGTCTTCATCTGCATTTAACTTATCACAAGCCTCATACCAAGCTTTCATGAAATTGACTGTTGTTTCGTAATGATTATTATAAAAATCTTCGCTCACAAGCATAGCATCTTGTTGTGATTTATCTTGTTGTGCTAAACCACCAACTCTAACATAACCTTGATCAACTAATTTCATTGCTGCAGAAGGGGAGCCTAAACAAGCTAAATCACCATTTCCAGCTACAAAAGCTGTATAGATTTGAGAAGTTTCCATATGAATGAAATTAACATCTTCCATTCCTAAACCAAACTTAGATAAATAATCTAAACCCATGTAATGAGAAATATTACCTACTGTTCCTAACATAGTTTTGCCTTCAATTGTACTTTTATCTCCAATTACATCGGGATAGTCTACTAAAGTATTTCCAGCTTTTACAATGTCACTGTCTGGTCTTGCTAAAATCCAAGCACCATCCATAGTTGTTTCGATATCTGCAATTAACATTGCATTATATCGAGGTATTGCAACCATACCTCCAGCCCCAATAGGTCCGATATCCCATTCTCCAGCACCTAGAGCTTCAGCCATTGGACCACCTGAAGGGAAATCAATAATCTCTAAATCAAAATTATACTTTTCACCTAAATTTTCATCTTGAATTACTTGAAGTGGAACACTCAAATAATATGCCATAGCCCCAACTCTAATTAAAGGTCTACCATTTTTTCCAACCGCATCTTCTTTTTCACTTTGTCCCTGTGCGAATAATGAAAAACTCATTAAACAAACAACCAAAAAAGTTACAATTAATCTCATTGGACTTTTTTTCATACTACCTCCATTTTAAATATTTACACGAGTAAATATTAATATAAAAAAATTTTTATTTATCTGACGACCTGCGTACAATTAACTTTGGTGTTATTTTTTTGTGATCTCTCTTTTCCCCATTAATTTTATCTAAAAGCATATTAACTGCAAAATCACCTATAGCATCACTGTCTATATCTACAGTAGTAATCTGAGGATTAGAATATTGCGAAATATTAGTATTATCAAATCCTACAACTTTCACTTCTTCTGGAACCTTTAAACCTCTGTCAATTACAGCTCTAATACAACCTAAGGCTACAGCATCATTTGTACAAACAAATGCTGACGGAAAATCTTCTTTCCTTTTATAAGTATTATATATTGTATCGTGAGCTTCTTTTGTTGCAGATATTTTTTCTATAATTGAAAAAGATCTGGTCTTCATTGCATTTATAAAAGCAGTAGCCTTTGCATCTAAATTATTAAGAGTAGAACTAGAAATATAATGAATTGAAGAACACCCATTTTCTGTCAAATGCGTTACAATTTCTTTCATAATTGTCGAAAAATCCACTTTAATCAAAGAAACTCTTTCATCTAAATCATTCCAATCTAAGTCTCTTAAAAGAACAACAGGAACCTTAGCTTTTGCTATTTTATTTATTTGTTTTACATCCATTTTATTATTTGATGCAAAAACACCACTTACCTGATAACTTAATATTTTATTTATATATTTTTCATCATTAACAACAGAGGAGAATAAAATAGTATAGCCCAATTTAGCAGCTGATTTAGTTGCTCTATAAACTAATTGTGAATAAAAAGGGTTTCTTATATCATTACACAAAAATAACAATTGTTTTGTATCTTTGATTTTTAAACTTCTTGCAATTTGGTTTGGCACATATTGTAATTCATCAATAGCCTTTTGTATTTTCTCCCCAGTTTTTTCACTAACATAACCATTCTTATTTACATAATAAGAAACAGTTGCGGGGGAAACACCAGCTAATTTTGCAACGTCTTTTCTTGAAGCCAAACCTAATTCTCTCCTTTTTTGTTAGGTAAATGCTAACATTGGTATTTACTCGTGTCAAGTTTTTTTTTAATTTTTTTATTTTTTGCTATAGCAAGTTATACATAATAGTTGGAATATAATTAACATATTATAAAAATTAATATTTTCAGTAAGGCTTTGTACATGATTGTTAAAATGATATATAATAAAATAAAACATAAATTGAGAGAGAAAAATGGAAAATAAGAATCAATTAAGTGCTGTAAATAGGACTATCTTAATTTTAGAAACACTATCTAATATTAACAAAATCAACCTTGAACAATTAGCTAAGAAAACAAAATTGCCTAAGCCAACCTTACTAAGATTTTTGAATTCTTTAATTTCATTAGGATATGTTTATAAAGATCAAAATGACTTATATGGTTTGACACTTAAAATGTTTAGCATTGGATCAAATAGTTTATCACATATCCGTTTAATTGATATTGCTGCACCTTTTGCAGATGAGCTTTGTAATCCGGAGTTTGACAGTTAGGAAATTAATAATTTACAAGTAACAAACAATATAAGTAACGTAAAATGGGAAGTTAACGAAAGAGCTTCTATTTTTTTATACTTTTTTACTTACATTTTATTGTGAACGTCGTGAACGTTGACAAGTTTTAAAGCATATAGTACAATGTAAAGTGTAATAAATTAATATTTGAGAGGCTTTTTTATGTATGTAAGTATTCTTCCTGAGAAAAAGACTGGTAAACATATAATGATTGTTAGAGAATCTTATAGAGAAAATGGTAAGGTTAAGCAAAGAATAATTAAAAAATTAGGTTATGCTGAAGATTATGCTCACTTATATGATGATCCAATTGCTCATTTTAAAGAAGAATATAGATTAAAGTCTCAACAACTAAAAGAAAAGAAGAAAAAAACATCGATAGAAATCTCTGTATTTGAAGAACTTGAAACCTTAGATAAGGAAGATATTGCTACTAATAGGAAAAGCTTAGGAGCTGCAGCACTATCTGTTATTTATCATCAATTAGAATTAGATAAATTTATTAATAATCGAAATAGAAGTAATAACTCTCAATACAACGCTAATGCAATACTTAAGCTTTTAGTCTATTCAAGAATCCTTTTCCCAGGATCTAAATTATCAGCTTACAATAATAAGGGTAAATTCTTTGAAAAAATGGATTTTTCATCTCAACATATATATAGATTTATGGATAATTTAGTATCTTGGAAAGATGATTTATTTGTTCATTTAAATAAGAAAATTATTGAAAAATATAATAGAGATACAACATTATTATTCTATGATGTAACAAATTATTACTTTGAAGTAAATGATAATGATGAATTTAGACGAAAAGGTGTCTCAAAAGAACATAGACCTAATCCAATAGTCCAAATGGGATTATTTATGGATGACCAAGGCATACCTCTAAATTACCAATTATTCCCAGGAAATACTAATGACTGTAAAACTTTAATACCTATGATGGGAGAGACTAGATTAAACCTTGATCTCAGAAATATCATCATTGTTGGTGATAAAGGTATGATGAGTGGTGAAAACATTAGTAGAATTAGAGCCCAAAGAAATGGATATGTAATTAGTGCTTCTATTAGAGGAGCTTCTAGTGATTTCCAAAAGTTTGTATTGGACCAAAAAGACTATAAATATGTTGAGATACCTGTTGCTCAACGATATGAAAGTAAAAACTCGATTCTTAGAGATAATGGAGAAACTCAAATATTAAAGCTAAAAGACATTCTAACTGATAGAGAAATTAATGTTCCTGATATAAGACATGAAACAACAACTAAAATAAGAATAAAAGAAAGACAAATCTTTTTTTATAGTGAAAAATATGCTAGGAAAGCAAAAAAAGATAGACAGTCAGCTTTAGAAAAAGCAAAGACTCTTGTAAGAAACAATCAAAAACTAAATAAGTCTTTTGGAAGCTACAAATATATTAAAGAATGTTATATCAAAGATGATGGTGAACTTGTTCCACCTAAAAATGTAGAACTATTATTTGATGAAGAAAAATTAAAGAAAGAAGAAGCTTTAGATGGATATTATGTAATATTTACAAATGTAGTTGGACTAGAAGAGGATGAAAAGCCATTTAAAGGTAAAAGCAAATTCACAAAAGAAGGTTTATTTAAATTAAATAAAAAAGTATCAGGCTATGATATTATAAAAATGTATAGAGGCCTTTGGGAGATAGAAGAAACCTTTAGGATAACAAAAAGCAATCTTGAAGTTAGACCAGTTTATCACTATAAAGAACCAAGAATTGATTGTCATTTCTTAATATGCTTTATTGCTCTAACTATTGTTAGAATATTAGAAAAAAATGTAGGTGAAGAATTCACGACAGAAGAAATCATAGAAAGTTTAAGAAAAGCGAATGGATCTAAATTAGAAAATAATTTCTATATATTTGATTATTATAATAAAGTATTAGAAAGAATAGATGAAACTCTAGGAACAACATTTAATAGGAAATATTTAACAATCGGAGAGATAAAGAAAATAATAGCTAAAACAAAAAAGTAAAACTGAAAGTACTACAAAAAAATGTTTTAGAATAAATTTATAATTATTTACACGTAAAGGAATTATTTGGCAAATATGTAAAAAACGGTGCTAAACAAAGATATTAAGAAAAAAAGTAAAAAAATTGTTAAAAAAATCCAAAAATTACAAAAAAAAACGGGTCTTCTAACCTATATGTGGGTTAGAGCCTAATTAATTTTCTCTTTAAGTCCCTTTGTTAACATAATTTATCTGTTCGCTAAAGGGATTTTTATGTTGCTACAAACCAAAAGTACAGAATTAAGTAAATTATTTATGTTTCTAAATCCGTAAGCTCTTCTAATACAGAGTTTTATTTTGTTATTTAAAGCCTCAGTTTTTGCATTACTAATTTTGTATGTTCTAGTTGCCATAATAGCATCATAGTGTCGTTTTATTTTCCTTCCTAAAGCTACAAAACTTTGTATTCTACATCTTCTAGCCCAAGATAACCATGAATCTAAATGTTCTTTAACTTCATCCATATCATCAAGCTTGAATATAAATCTAAGCTCTTCTTTTAGCCTATATGCTCTATATAATTGATTATCATTAAGCTTTATCATTTCCAATTTTTCTCTCTGATTTTTTGTTAAGTTTTCAGGGTTCTTGCGTAAGGCAAATTTAGAATTTTTTATAATCTTTGATTCATCTATTGGTTTCTCATCTCCTTTCTTAGGTCGTCCTCTACCTCGTTTCTTCATTTCCCCTTCTTTCTGTTCAAGTATTACTTTTGCTCTTTGGGAGGCAGCTTTTCTTACATCATCTAAAGCAACTTGTGCCCATCCAATTGCATGAAAAGGATCAATACAACGCTCTGCATTAGGAATATATTTATCTAGACAAGCCTTTATCCATCTAGCTCCATCACCACTAACAGTCTTAATAGAGGCTCTCTGTTTTGGACTTAAATATTCAAAGAATTTAGATAAAGTTTTTTGATTATGTCCTTCCTCTGCCCATATAACTGTACTATCATCGTTATTTACAACTGTTGTAATATAATTATGTCCTTTTTTATAGCTAGTTTCATCAATTCCAATATTAACTAAATTGTTAAACCTATCTTCATATTTAGGAGCTACATCTATTAATACTCTATTAATAATATCACCAACAGTATTCCAAGAAACACCCATAAACTCTGATAATGTTTTCTTGCTTAAATTAAAAGCTAACCAGGCTACTTGATTTTCAAAATCTTTAGTAAATCTAGAGTTATGCCTAGCCCAAGGAACTGCTGCAGTTATAACACCATGTTCTGAACAAGTTACTCTATTAGTATTAGCTAGGACATATACAGGAATGTTTCCAACATCAAGAGATCTCCATTTTCGAGGAGCTTCTTTTTTGTCGTATCCAGGTAATTTTTTTCCACATATTGGGCATCTGTTTTGCTCTCTTTTATATGGTTCTACATGAATATAAAGCTCTTTAATATTTTTAGAATTAGTAATTAATTCCCAACTTTTAACTTTTACATTATTGACACCGATTAGTTCTTTTAATAAGCTCTTGATTGTCATTGGTTATCGTCCTTTGTGTGTTGTTGTAAATTTACAATAGACGATAACTGATGACTTTTTCAATAAATTCCTTAAAAAAACTAATATCTGTATTCTTTATTCCTTTCTTTTTCAATTCTCAATTATAAAATTTACCCACACTTAGTGATGAAGCCTCAAAAAAACTACAACTTTTTGTAAATGAATACCTCTTATAAGTTCTTTTAGAGTAAAGAATTATATGAAATTTTTTCTTTTTTTGCTGTCAAAGACAGGTTATACATAATAGTTGGAATATAATTAACATATTATAAAAATTAATATTTTCAGTAAGGCTTTGTACATGATTGTTAAAATGATATATAATAAAATAAAACATAAATTGAGAGAGAAAAATGGAAAATAAGAATCAATTAAGTGCTGTAAATAGGACTATCTTAATTTTAGAAACACTATCTAATATTAACAAAATCAACCTTGAACAATTAGCTAAGAAAACAAAATTGCCTAAGCCAACCTTACTAAGATTTTTGAATTCTTTAATTTCATTAGGATATGTTTATAAAGATCAAAATGACTTATATGGTTTGACACTTAAAATGTTTAGCATTGGATCAAATAGTTTATCACATATCCGTTTAATTGATATTGCTGCACCTTTTGCAGATGAGCTTTGTAATCATTTTAAAGAAACTGTTCACATGGGTATACTTGATGAAGATCATGCAGTGTATGTCCTAAAAAGAGAGTCTTCATACACTATAAGAATGTATTCAAGGGTAGGAAAAAGAATCCCTCTATATTGTACTGCCATTGGTAAAAATCTTTTAAGTGATTTGAATGAAACTGATATTAAAAATTATATTAATAGTACTGAATTTATTCCTTTCACTAAGCAAACATTAACTAAGGAACAACTATCAAACCAACTAGTTCAGATAAAAGAACAAGGTTGGGCTGAAGATAATCAGGAACATGAAGATGGAATTATATGTATTGGTGCAAGTATTAGAGATTATAGCAAACAAGTTGTAGCGGCACTAAGTGTTTCTTGGCCAATTTTTAGATTTAGGGATGAAAAGAAAAATGAAGTAATTGAAAAAATAGTTTCTACTTGTGATAAAATTTCTGCACTGTTAGGATATGAAAAATAAAAAACTCCATACCATTTTATACTAACAATAAAAAATGGTATGGAGAAAACAAATAACAAAATGACTTAACGTTGAACTCTACCAGATCCATCACCTTTGCATAAAGCTTCAACTTCACTTTTTCTACTTAAATTAAAATCGCCATTAATTGAATGTTTTAAGCAAGAAGCTGCTACTGCAAAATTTAATGCATATTCTTCATCATCACTGTACTCACTTAAACCATAAATAATGCCTGCTGAGAAGGAATCTCCTCCTCCAACTCTATCAATAATATCTGTAATTTCATATTGCTTAGAAAGATAGAAGCCTGTTGAACCTAACAATGCTGCAGACCAACCATTTCTATCAGCACTCTTACTTTCTCTCAAAGTTATTGCAACTTTTTCAACATTTGGGAATTGAGCTTTAACTTTTTCTGCTAATGAACGGTAAACATTTTTATCTAGTTTTCCAGATGTAACATCACTGTCTGCTTCAATACCAAGACATTTTTGAATGTCTTCTTCATTTGCAATTATAACATCAGCATAAGGAACAAGGCCTCTCATAACTTCTGGTGCTGTTTTACCATATTTCCATAATTTCTTTCTAAAGTTTAAATCTATAGACACTGTAAGACCATTTTCTTTTGCACATTTCATTGCTTCTAATGCACAATCTGCAGCATTTTGACTTAATGCAGGAGTAATACCTGTGATATGAAACCAAGCTGCATCTTTAAAGATTTCTTTGAAATTGAAATCACTAGGTTTTGCTAGTGCAATTGAGCTATTAGCTCTATCATATACTACTGAGGAAGGTCTTTGGTTCGCTCCAGTTTCTAAGAAATAAATACCAACTCTTCCATCTTCTGTTAATACGATGTCGGATGTATCTACATCATATTTTTTTAATTCTCTGCTTGCAGCTTCTCCTACAGCATTATTAGGTAAAGCTGTTACAAATTTAGCATCTTTGCCTAGAATTGATAAGGAAACAGCTACATTAGCTTCTCCACCACCGAAAGTTGCTTCTAATCTCTTAGTCTGAAATAGTCTCTCATGTTCTTCACTTCTTAATCTCAACATGATTTCACCAAAGGTTACAAATTTATTGCCCATAACTTCCTCCCAAAATGTTTAATTTTATTAAACTTTACACTTGATAAACTTAATATTAAGGGTTATTATTTAAATTGTCAAGATTTTTGGAACATTGTTCCATTTTTAAAATAAGGAGATAATAATGACCGAAGAATTAAAAAGAAAACTTCATAATATTGGTATTGTTCCAGTTGTAAAATTAGATGATGCAAATAAAGCTGTAGGCCTTGCTAAAGCTTTACTTGATGGTGGAATAAATTGTGCAGAAGTTACTTTTAGAACAGAAGCCGCAGAACAAAGTATCAAAAACATTACAGCAAAATTCCCTCAAATGTTTGTAGGTGCTGGTACTGTAACTAGTGTAGAGCTTGCAAAAAAAGCAGTTAGTGCTGGGGCTAAGTTCATCGTTTCTCCGGGATTTAATGAAGCTACAGTTGATTGGTGTATTGAAAATGATGTACCAATTATTCCTGGCGTTTGTACTCCTAGTGATATTGAAAAAGGCTTAGCTAGAGGCTTTGATGTATTAAAATTCTTCCCAGCTGAAGCTTCAGGTGGAATTAATATGTTGAAAAACTTTGGTGGACCTTTCCCTAATTTAATGTTTATGCCAACTGGTGGAATCAATCTCTCTAATCTTCAATCATATGCTAGAGCAAAAAATGTTCTTGCAGCTGGTGGATCATGGATGGTAAAAGCAGACTTGATCGAAAAAGAAGATTGGACAACTATTACTGAAATGTGTAAAGCAGCAATGTTAGAATTACAAGGATTTGAATTCGCACATGTTGGAATTGAAGATGATAAGGATTCTGAAAAAACTATTGAAGCTCTTTGTGCATTTGGTTTTGATTTAAAAAGAGGAAATTCAAGTTCTTTCGTATCTGATAAAATAGAAGTTGTTCCTACTCTATTCAGTGGTAAAAAAGGCCATATCGGATTTAGATGTAACGATATTGAACGTGCTATTGAATACTTGAAGGACAAAGGATTCACTCCTAAAGAAAGTTCTTTTATTTACAACGACAGCAATCAATTAAAAGTATGTTACTTTAATGAAGAGGTTTCTGGTTTTGCTCTTCATTTAATAAGAAAATAATAAGGCTCTCTAAAAAATTATTAATAACATAGCGTAATTTTTTTAATTGATACTCTAGGACTAAACTGATTATTTTCAGTTTAGTCCTTTTTTTAGACATAAAAAAATCGCTCAACTTAATGAACGATCTTTTTTTATTTACTAAAGTGTACTTTACATACCTAAATAAGCACTCTGAACACTATCATTGTTCAATAGATCTGTAGAAGAACCAGAAAGGACTATTCTTCCATTCTCCATAACATAACCTTCTGTAGAAGCTTTAAGCGCCATTTTAGCATTTTGTTCAACTAAGAAAACTGTAACCTTCTCACTTTTGTTGATATATGCAATTTTATCAAAAATATCTTGAATGATTAAAGGAGCTAAACCTAACCCAGGTTCATCTAGGAGAAGCAATCTAGGAGAACTCATTAATGCTCTAGCAATTGCCATCATCTGTTGTTCACCACCGGAGAGAGATCTTGTCTTTTGTTTTCTTCTTGCACCAAGAATAGGGAAGAAATCATACATTTCTTCTTTTTTCTTTCTAATTATTTCATCATCTCTAACCATGAAGGCACCCATATCTAGGTTTTCTTCAACACTCATATCAGCAAAAACTCTTCTGCCTTCTGGAACTAAAGCTATACCTTGTTTAGCAATTTTTTCTGTAGGTAAGCTATGAGATGAAGACTCTGAAGCTATAATATTACCTTCATAACTAATAGAACCACTAACTAAAGGTTCAAGTCCAACTATAGCTTTTAATAGAGTACTTTTACCTGCTCCATTTGCTCCAATCAAACTTACAATATCACCTTCATTTACATGCATTGAAACTTGTTTTAAGGCTTTGATTGAACCATAAGAAACACTAATATCATCAATACTTAATAGAGCCATCTTATTCCTCCTTACCTAAATAAGCTTCAATAACTAATGGATTGTTTTTAATCTCATGTGGAGTACCTTGAGCTATTTTTTGTCCATAGTTTAAAACTGTAATATTATCACAGATACTCATAACTAATTTCATATCGTGTTCAATTAAAACAACAGTAACTCCAGTATCACGAATCTTTCTAATTGTATCCATAAGATGAGATGTTTCTTGAGGGTTCATACCAGCTGCAGGTTCATCAAGGAATAAAATTTTCGGATTTGAAGCTAAAGCCCTAGCTATTTCTAACTCACGTTGACGCCCATATGGTAAGTTTTTTGCATCTTCATTTGCAAAATCACTCATATCGAAGAAGTTCAACCATTTATGAGCATTCTCCAACATAATCTCTTCTTCATTTTCCATAAAGAAATAAGATTTTAACATATTAGCAAATCTTCCTTTATGAGGACTTTCTCCAGTCATAAAGTGTCTTCCAATCATTACATTTTCGATTACAGACATATCTTTAAAAAGTCTAATATTTTGAAATGTTCTAGCAATTCCTAGTCTAGCAATTTTATGACTTGGAAGCCCTGTTATGTCTTTTGAATTAAAAAAAACTTTTCCAGCAGTTGGAACATCCAAGCCAGTCATGTTGTTAAACAGTGTTGTTTTACCAGCACCATTTGGGCCAATCAAACCTGTAATTAAACCTTCTTGAGCAGAAAAATCTACTTCATTGACAGCTAAAACACCTCCATAAGCACGGGTTAGCTTTTCAGTTTGCAATAATTTCATTATTTAGCCCCCTTTGCTTTTGGTTTATTCTTTTTCTGACCAACTCTATAACTTCTACTACCAATTATGCCTTGTGGACGCCATATCATCATAACTACCAAAATCAAACCAAATAAGATTTGTTTAAACTGAGGAGGAATAATACTAGACAATCCCGTTAATTGTGGGAAATAACTAATTAATTGAATAATGAAGGCTCCTAAAATAACTGCAGCAAAGTTACCCATACCACCTAGAACAACTATACATAATACCATAATTGATACCATAAATGTATATGAGTTAGGAGTAACAGATAAAGCAAATACTGATTGGAAGGATCCTGCTATACCAGCAACTGAAGCTCCAATAGCAAATGCCCATACTTTATATTTTGTAACATTTATACCCATCGATGCAGCTGCTATCTCATCATCTCTAATAGCTTGAAGTGCTCTACCCATTCTAGATCGTCCTAATCTTTCAAAGAGGTAATATGCAATAATAACCATTACAACAACTAATACTAAAAATCCCCATTTTTTATAAGGACTAACTGTAAATGAAAAAAATGTTGCCATTGGAATTCTTTGAATTCCCATAGGGCCACCGGTTAAGCTGTCCCAGTTATTCAAAACGTTTCTAACAATTTCACCAAAACCTAAGGTTGCTATAGCTAAATAGTCGCCTTTTAATCTTAAGGTAGGCAAGCCAATTAACACACCAAACAATGCTGCTAAAATAGCTGAAACTGGAAGAGTTGCCCAAAAAGACCAACCAGCAGTTGTTGTTAAAATTGCAGTAGCATAAGAACCAATTGCAAAAAACCCTGCTTGGCAAAGACTTAACATTCCGGTATAGCCAGTTATTAAATTTTGACCGATCGCCATTAAAGCGTATATAGCACTATATATAATAATAAGTAAGAAAAAATTAACCATTATACTTTCTCCCTTACTACTTTACCAAGTAAACCTTGAGGTCTAACAAGTAAAACTATGATTAAAACAGCGAAAGAAATTGTATCTTTCATTGCTTGTGGAATACCAAATACAGCAACACCGAATGTTTCTAATAAACCAAGTGTTATACCGCCAAGCATTGCTCCACCAATATTACCAATACCACCTACAACAGCAGCGACAAAAGCCTTAAGGCCTAACATCATTCCCATTGAAGGATATGCTTTAAAATCTAAAGCAATTAACATACCACCAGCAGCAGCTAAAGCTGAACCAATAGCGAATGTTAAACTAATTACAACGTTAACATTAATACCCATAAGTTTAGCAGTGTCTTGGTCTAAACTCGTAGCTCTCATAGCTTTTCCCATCCTTGATTTATCGACGAAAAACTTCAAAGCTACCATCATAAGCAAAGATACTACCAATACTAAAACCTGGTGTGGAGTTATAACAACACCAGCGATTTCAAATGGAGTATTATCAAAAGGGTAATTTAATTTTCTACTTTGAGTACCCCATGCCCATGCAGCACTATTAGAGAGTACAAAAGACACACCAATAGCTGACAATAGAGGGGCTAATCTTGATGCTTTTCTTAAAGGTTTATAAGCAACTCTTTCTATTACAACTCCTAATGCAGCTGTAATTACCATTGAAATTATCATTGCTAGAAAAAATGCTATAAAAGTCCAAGTACCTAAAGGCGCATCGCCTCTTAAAGCATCAAATGCAAATAATCCTATATAAGCACCAACCATAAGAACATCACCATGGGCAAAGTTGATAAACTTAAGTATCCCATATACCATGGTATAACCTAAGGCTATTAAGGCGTAAACGCCTCCTAAGGTTAGCCCATTAACAAAATGTTGGAAAAATTCTGAAAGTGATCCCACTCTGGGTCTCCTTTATATTATCTTTATTATTTTTCTTAATTTTTTAAACTCAAAGCCGGCTTATAAAGCCGGCTAAGGGTTTTATAAGTAGTAATATCTATTCTACTTTTTCTAATTTACCATTTACAACTGTAAAAGCACCTAAGTATTCAGGAGTAGTGCCATTAACTTTGTAAACACCTTGATATGCAATTAAGTCACCATTATCAGCGAAGTTGATTACACCACCAACACCTTCATAGTCTTTAGTTGCTGCAATTTGATCTCTAACTTCTTGTCTAGTAACTTTACCATCAGCAGCAGCAGCTTTAATAGCATTAAGGATAATATTTGTACCATCATAAGCATTAATAGCAAATGAATCTGGTTCAATTCCATAAGCATCAGAGTAATCTTTAACAAAATCATTAAATGCTTCACTTGCTTCAACCTTTGCTGGACCTACATAAACAACACCATCGGTAAATTTACCAGCTAGGTTATAAATTTCAGGATTTGAGAATCCATCACATGATACAAAAGGAGCCTCAACGTTTAATTGTGCAGCTTGTTCAAGAATTTGTGCCATTTCAACTGTGTAGTTTGGAATATAAATAGCATCAGGTTGTGTAGCTTTAATTTTAGTTAATTGAGTCTTAAAGTCTTTATCACCAACTAAACAAGTTTCAGCAGCAACAACTTCCCCACCCAAAGATTCAAATGTTGCACTCATACTTTCATATAGACCTTGAGAATAATCGTTCTTTGCATATAATACAGCTATTCTTCTGTGACCTAATACTTCATAGAAATAATGACCAGCTACTTCACCTTGTAAACCATCTGATACAACAGTTCTAAATACCATATCACCTGTATTAGTAATATCAGCATGTGTTGCTGAAGGGGTAATTAGAGGTATACCTTCATTTTGACATCTTGCAGCTACTGAGAAAGTAGGACCTGTAAATACTGGACCAACTAAAGCTAAAATTTTATCTGTACTAGATAACTTTTCAATACCGGCAGATGCTTTTTCAATTGAACCTTCTGAATCTTCTGTAATTAAAGTTACAGGAGTTCCATTTATTCCACCAGCTTCGTTAAATTGGTTTACTGCTAATACAGCACTATTATTAGTTAAGATACCATAGTTAGCATTATCTCCAGTCATTGGACCAATAAATCCAACATTATAAGCTTCTTCTTTGTCACCTTGAGCAAAAATGAAAGTAGGTGCAATTGCTAGAATTGCTAAAACAGTTAATAAACTTTTTTTCATTGTTCTTTATACTAAGATTAATCTTAGTTTTCCTCCTAAGCGGTTTTAATAATTTTTAATAATTATTATTAAATTATATATACAATAAACTGCATAAACATTCAACTTATTTTCAATAAAATACTTAAAAAACTCTTTAAATACGTAAAAAAAGAGATTTAAAAGAATCAAATTATACATATGTCAAGAATTTTGTATATAATACTTTTCATAAAATTAAATATGCATATTCTCAATTTATATGCATATTTTACTTAATTTTTACATTATAATAAGTATTTTTTTATCTATTTGAGTATATACATTTCAAATCAAATTTATATAATTTAACAACACATTTGTCCTCTATTATTAAAAATATATTTGTGACTAATATAGATTGAGCTCAAAATATTGATATATCTAGTTACATAAATTGCTATCATAATTGCTATTTGATACATAATTGCTTCTAAAGGAACACTTCCACCAAGGATCTGACCCGTCATCATACCAGGGAGAGAAACTAACCCAATGGTTGCCATAGAAGACACAGTTGGCTTAATAGAAGCTGTTAGGGCATTTTTAACATAAGGTTTAATAGATTGAACTAATGTAGCACCTAAAGCTAAATCATAGTTTATTACATTTTTATTTTCTTCAATATCTTTAAAGAAAGAATTCAAACCAACAATATCTCCACTAAGGACATTTCCTAAAAGCATTCCTCCAATCGTGATTATATATCTAGCATCAAAGATATTATCTAAATTAATTACCATCCTATTAAAAAACAAAACCATAAATAAATTTGGGATAGCCATTGATAAAAAAATTGGCAAATACAATTTCTTCTTCTTAAGTTGTGTAGAATTAGTAATGGAGATTGATGCAACTAACATCATTATTAGAATATAGGCAACATTTAATATTTGGTTATTCAAATCAAAAATATATTGAAGATAAACTCCAACTAGACTTAATTGAACAATCATTCTAAAAACTGAAATAAGAATTTTCTTGTTCATCCGTATACTTAAGAGATAATTAATATATAAAGTTGGAATAATTAATAAAATTAAATAAAAAATGCCTAAATAACTAATTTCATCGCTCATATAATTACCTTCATAAATTTATCACTCTCTTGCCAAGTAGAATCATGACTAATTGAAATCACACCTTCATCACATTCACTAAAATACGTTACTACTTTACTTTTTAAATCAACATCTAAAGCCGATGTTATTTCATCTAATAAAAACATTGGTCTTTTTAGCATTATAGCAATGATTATCGCCAAGCGTTGTCTCTCCCCACCTGATAATTTTTGCATATCTTTTTCTAATAGTGCTAAATCAAAATCAAAATATTTACAAAGGTCAAAATCTAAAGTTCCTTTTAAATTATTAGAATTAAATTTAGATATTTCTTGTAAATAATGTTTTACAATCATTTTCCTAAGAGATACATCTTGATCTACATAAGCAAAATTTTTTCTAACCTCTGAAAAATTCGATTCATCTATAATCTTCTCATCTATAAGGTATTGGCCACTATTAAAAACTTCAAAACCCAAAAGTATTTTTAAAAGGGTAGATTTACCCTTACCAGAATTACCAACTACTAATATCTTATCTTTTGATCCAATTTTAAGTGAAAAGTTTTTCAATATTTGTTTATTATAAAACGAAAGGTTTACATTTCTTAATTCTAAAGTGTCCATTGTTCCCTTCTCTTTTTATTTGACATATTTCAATAAAACAGTTAATATAAAAATCCAATATCGGTTTTCGATATAACAACAATTATGGTAACATTGGAGATATGATAATGCAAGACCCAATTAGGAAAATATTTTTAGCTTTTATTGAAATACACATATTACACCATGCTAAAAAAGATAAAATTTATGGATCTTGGATGATAGAAGAATTAAAACATCATGGATATGATATTAGTGCTGGCACTTTATATCCCATATTCCACAAAATGGAAAAAACTGGACTAATAAAAAGTAAAAAACAGATTCATGATGGAAAAATTAGAAAATATTACACTATCACAATAGCTGGAGAAAATACTTTAAATAAAGCTCTTATCAAAATTAAAGAACTAAGTAATGAAATAAATGAAACTTAAAATTAAGTAAGTTTTACAAAAAAATTACATAGTATCATAATCCAAATGAAAAGAACCTTTAAAAGGCTTTTTCCCATTACTTCTTAGACCTACTTCACAAAATTGACCATTACCATTAACACCAAGAGATAGGCCATCCACCCCTTGGTTAGTATATTTTGCAAACCAGGCAGTTAATTGCTTTTCAAGTTCAATAATCACATCCTTATATTTATCATTGTTATGTAAATTAGTTATTTCATTTGGATCATTTTGTAAATCATATAATTCATGCGGACCATATGGATATCGATGAATAAATTTAAACTTATTATTTCTAATCATTCTATTTGGACCATATTCATCAAATACAACTAAAACTTCATTACTACAATTATCATTTGAATCAAAAAGATTTGCAAAACTACTCCCTGGATATGTTGAATCCAAATTATAATCGATTTTACACCAATCTAAAATTGTTGGGAAAAAATCATAATGACTGTACATATTATTATTTACAACACCGTTTATCTTAGAATTTTTTTTATAAATTAAAGTAGGAACTTTAATACTTGAGTCATAAAAATTCATTGGAAAAGTTCCATTTCCTTTACCCCAAATACCATGTTGACCCAAATTCATTCCATTATCAGAGGTGAAAATAATTATTGTATTTTCTAAAATATTTAAACTTTCTAATTCATCCATTAATTTCCCAATATTGTTATCCATAGATGTGATTGCACTAAAATAACCTTGTAACATGTATTTACGTTTCACTGGATTATCAAAACCTGGGTGTCTCTTATCAACTTGCCAAGGATGAATTCCTTCATCTTTAACACTATCAAAATTACAATCATTATAAGAATTCCAAACTTGTTCTTGTTGATCTTCTTTAATCCAAGGAGAATGAGGAGCTGTATAGTTTATATTTATACAAAAAGGAGAATTTTTATTTACGCAATTTTTAATAAAATCAATACTTTCATCCGTAATAATATCTGTAATATATTCATCCTCGACCTCTAATTTACCCTTGCGATAAAAATCAGGAAGATGATATATACATCCACCTTTACCAATCACAGACCAATAAGAAAAACCTTTCTGCGGAGTGGCACTATCTCCTAAATGCCATTTGCCAACTATTCCACACGCATAGCCATTATCATTTAGAATTTCAGTATAAGAGAGACTATCTTTTAAATACTGAATTGGTTCATCTGTTTCGTGCTTTACAAAATTGTATTGTGAGATATTTTTATAAGGAACTTTTTCATCATTATCTATGTTATGATAATTCTCTTCTGCATTACTGCCAAGAGAAGCAATATATCTTTTTCTACTTACTTCTATATGTTCATAATCCTGTTTTTTAACACAACCATTTCCAATCCAATCATGCACGCCATGTTGAGAAGGCATTTTACCTGTTAATATAGAAGCCCTAGCTGGTGAGCATACAGGAGAAGTACAATAAAAATTATTAAATAAAATTCCCTCGCGTGCTAATTTGTCCAAATTTGGAGTCTTAACTTCTTTATTACCATAAGCTCCCATAGCCCATTGACCATGATCATCGGAAAGAATAAATACAATATTAGTTTTTTCCATTTTTTCCCCTAGTTTTTCCTATTGATTTAATAATACTAAATAAAAAAGCTCTTTAAAAAGCAATGAAATATTAATTATCTATATACATAATTTTTATTACTCAATCTTTATATGCTGAATTTTAAATAGATAAATAATATAATAAAATGCCATATGGCATTTATTGATTTATATTTTTTATCATTCGATTGTATTGAAGTTGATTAATAGTAATTTTTCTTTTGACAATTGAAATGTTTCCTTCTTTCTTTAATTTTGAAATACCTCTCTCCAAACTTCTTAAACTAGTACCAATACAATCAGCTAATTCTTGTCTTGATTTATTTATAATAACTAAAGCCTTTTCATTTTTTTCAAATTGCGTACACAAATACTTTTCTAACAAATACTGTTTAGAATAATAACCTTTTGAGCCTAATTCCTTAGAATTATTATAATTTCTTTTCGCTAAACTTTTTAATAAAAAAAGAGAAAACTTATGATCTAATTCAAGCCATTTTAAAAAATCATTTTTACGAATTAATATGAACTCACTATCTTTAAGAGCGGTTATTGTAACAGAAGCTATATTTTTACCAGCCAAAACAGTTTGCTCTCCTATAAATGATATTTTATTATTTCGCTGAATTTCAAAAAGACAGCCATCCTTAAAAATATTTGAAATTTGAACTTCACCATTAAATAATACATATATATAACTGAGAGGATCGCCTTTGTAAAAAATGACAGTGTTTGCTTTATATTTTTTATAAAACATTCTATTCATAATGCTCAATGGAATATTTTCCATGAGTTCATTTAACTGAGGATTACTTTCTATTATTTCTTCGATTGTCATATTTTATCCTTATATTAGTTAAATATTATCATTAAGAAGTAAGATTTTAAAGTTTATTTTTTCTAATGTTTATCAAAACATTTTCTTTTATTCTAACTTTAAGTTTAAATACTTATTTAAATATAATTTTTTAAAAATCTTAACATTTATGCCAAATGGCATTTTATACTATTAATAATCAAAATATACTTTACGAAAATGTGAATACAATAACTCATATATTCTTTGGAGGGAAATTATGAAAATGAAAAAAACTGTATTATTTATTAGCTTGGTAATTCTCATTACATCTTTGGTGACAGGCTGTTCTAAAAACAATTCGATAAAGAATGAAGGAGCTGTTGAAACGTCTACTAATTTAGAAGATAAACTAGACTATCCAAAATCAACTTTAAAAATAATTGTTCCATATGCAGGTGGGGGAGCTGCTGATATCAAGTGTAGAATCATCGCCAAATATCTAAAAGAAGAAATTAATAAAGATGTAATTGTTGAAAATGTTGTAGGAGCAGGAGGTGTCATTGGGATGACTAATTATTTAAATGAAGATCCTAATACTGATTCTATAATTTATACAAATAGTTCTCTTTTATCCTTTACACCAAAAGCCCAAAAGGTTGCTTATACAAAAGATGATTTTACTCCCATAATCAGTTGTGACTCTATTGTATTTGGAATGTATACGGCACCTAAAAACACTGATATTTATTCTATGGAAGATTTAGTAGAATATGCAAAAAATAATAAAATTTTATTCGGAAGTCCTGGTAAGGGTAAACCAATATATGAAACTCAAAAACAATTATTTGAAGCACTAGGAAGTGATTATAATACTATTACATATGAAAATGGGTCAAAAGGTATATTAAACCTATTGAGTGGTAGCACTAATGTTTTAGTTACTAGTACAAGTTCAGCAAAAGATTACATAAAAAATGGTGATTTAGTAAATATTGCTATGATGAGTGAACAGGACTTTGTAGATCCCTTAGGAAATGAAATACATAGTATCTATGATTACGGTTATAAACTTAATAATGACATGCTTGGAATTTTTGCAATAAGAAAAGGCACTGATCAAGAAATTATAGATTTATTATATGACTCGATTAAAAATGTTTTAGAAAATGAAGAATACAGAAAGGAGATAACTGCAATTCAAGACATTATATGGGATATAAGAGATTCTGAGGATATTTTAGCTTTCTTAAATGAATATGAAAATAATTTAGGAAATATTACTTCAATTAAATAAAAAATGGAGAGACTATTTTGAAAATCAAAATAAGACAAAATTTATTATCCGGAATATTATTTATGATTTTTTCAGCTGTGATTTGGTTTATGATACCAAATCACATAGCTGTAGATGAAGAAGGGTTAAATGCACAATTTTTCCCCAAAATAGTTGTAGCAATGATATTTATTTTATCGTCAATCTTGAGTATTACATCACTATTAAAAAAAGAAGACACCATAATGATTTTAGAAGTAAATAATGAATTGAAAATTCTAGCATTTGCTTTAACTATGGTAGCATACATTTTTTTATTAACTAAAATCGGGTTTATTATCTCATCGATTATTTTTACAACTTCTTCATTGTTATTTTTAAATGGGAAAAAAAGATATTTGTTAATAATGAGTATATTTATATTCATTATTTATATCTCATTTAGATTCATTTTATATATTCAGTTACCTTAGTGTAGATTTATTAGGAGCACAAATGAATATTAGTAATGTATTGATTGCAGTATTTTCGCCACAAAACTTATTGTTAATGAACATTGGTTTATTGATTGGTATTATTTTTGGTGCAATTCCAGGATTAACAGGAAACTTAGGTATCATTGTTAGTTTACCTTTAACTTTTTCACTAAGTCCTATTATTGCAATGACTTTTTTATTAGGAATTGCCTGGGGAGGAAGCTTTGGAGGTTCAATTACTGCTATATTAGTGGGAACACCAGGAACAGGTGGAGCTGCAGCTACGGTACTAGATGGGTACCCTTTAGCTAAAAAAGGCCATGCTAAAAAAGCGATTCAGATGGCTTTAACAGCTTCTTGTATTGGCGGTTTAATTAGTGCAATTTCTTTAATCTTATTTTCACCATTAATTGCTAAAGTAGCACTTCTTTTTGGACCCCCAGAATACTTTATGCTAGCAGTATTTGGCATATCAATTATCGGTGCGGTTAGCGGTAAAAGCATACTAAAAGGGATAATTATTGGTTGTTTTGGTTTTTTATTAGGTATGGTTGGGCTTGATAATATAACTGGAATTATGAGATTTACTTTTGATTCTATGTATTTATTCAATGGTTTTGAGTTTATTAGCATCTTGTTAGGAGTATTTGCCTTAAGTCAAGTTTTAATTCAAGTATATGATTATTACCATGATAAAGATGATGATAGCAAATTAGAAAATCAATCATTACAAAAAGATGACAACTTATCACTAAATGAATTAAAACAATCAGCTAAGACAATATTCAAATCATCTCTAATCGGTTCTGGAATTGGGGCTATACCAGCTGCTGGTCCTGTAATTGCAACTTTTATGGCATATAACGAAGCAAAAACAAAAAGTAAAAATCCAGAAAATTTTGGAAAAGGTGAATTAGAAGGAATAGCTGCTCCTGAAGCTGCTAATAATGCTGTAACTGGAGCCGCACTAATACCCATGCTTACCCTTGGAATTCCTGGAAGTGGTATTGCAGCAACTTTAATGGGAGCATTGGCCATTCAAGGAATGAGTCCCGGTCCAATGTTATTTAAAGATTATGGATTTGAAGTATATGTAATTATGGCATCATTAATATTTATAAATATATTTATGTATATTCAAGGTAGAGCTTTTAGTAAATATTTCGCTCTAGTTACAAAAGTCCCTACAAAAATAATTACCATTTCGTTGATGATACTTTGTACAGCTGGTGCTTTTTCACTACGTAAAGCTACTTTTGATTTATATGTCCTAGTTTTTGCAGGAATTATAATGTTTTATTTAATAAGACTTGGATTTCCTTCAGTACCAATAGTATTAGGTTTATTACTAGGAAAACTAGCAGAGGATAATTTAAGGAGTTCACTTGTAATGTCAGAGGGATCTTGGAGTATCTTCATAAAAAGACCTATTAGCGTTTTCTTCATTATTTTAACTATAATTATGCTTTTGGGCGTTATAAAACAAAATAAAAAAGGTAAAACAAATGTAAGAAGATAAACTATTTACTCAATTCAAATGATTTTAATTTAGTAGTGAAATTGATACAGTTTGAACTTATTCACTTCACTTTTATTTCAAACAAAAAAGCTAGGGTGCCATAAAATCCATGCAATTTATTTCATAAAACAATGTCTAAAATACTTATTTGAATTGATTACCATCCATCGAAATAAACTAATAACGTTTATTTATAAAACAATAAAGATAACACATTTTAAAATAAGAAACATTAAGCACATAAAATTTTATAAAACAACATATATAGGAAAAAAATAATGAACAAAACACCGAATATTATTTATATAATGAATGATCATCAAGCATATTATAGACATTCTATGCGATCAGGAGAAAAACCTAAAACACCGAACTTTGATAAATTGTCTAATGAAGGTATTAAATTTGAAAATGCATATTGTGCTACTCCATTATGTGGCCCTGTGAGAAGATCTATTTTAAGTGGATTATATGCTCACACGCATAAACAACACTATAATGATTCAAATAGTCCATATAATGAAGAAAGCTATTTAAGAATTTTAGCAAGAAATGGTTATAGAAATTACTATTATGGTAAATGGCATGCAGGTCCTAGTACTCCAATGCATGAACACAATTGCGAAGGCTTCAGTTGTGAAGGATATGGGAATCCATATATAACTAAAGAATATAATGATTATTTAAAAGAGATGGGCCTTCCAAAAGCAAAACATTTAATTGAAAAAGATTTTTCAACTTTATCACACAGAAAAAGCAATTACTTCAAAAAAATGAAGGAAGGACAAGAATATAGTTGCGAAGATTTTTGGTGCGGAGAACATGCTGTTGGAAAAACTCTCACACCAAAAGAGACGCATGAAGCTTTCTTCCTCGCACATTTAGCTAATAAAAAATTAGAAGAGTTAGCTAAAACAAAGACATCACAACCTTGGCATTTGAGGTTAGATTTTTGGGGACCACATGAACCATTTTTCCCAACACAAGAATTTATAGATATGTATAATCCTTCTAAAATAAAAGAATATGAAAATTTTACTGATAACTTACAAAATAAGGCAGATGTTCATTGTGTTGATGAAAATAATTATATTTCAAAAAATGGGAAATTAATAATACCTAATCCACTTAGTTGGAGTGAATGGCAACAAATACTTTCAAGAGTATATGCTCATATTACTATGGTAGATTATGCAGGAGGTTTGGTTTTAAAAAAAATAAAAGAATTAGGTCTTGATGAGAATACTCTAATAATCTGGACGACAGATCACGGTGATGCTGTTGCAAGTCATGGAGGTCACTTTGATAAATGTTCATACATGTCTCAAGAAGTAATGAGAATTCCAATGGCAATTAAATGGAATAAAGTTATAAAGCCAAACCAAGTCAATAATGACTTAGTCAGTAATTTAGATATTCCTGAAACTATTTTAGATGCTGCAGGCCTTCAATTTAACCAAAAAGTGCACGGAAGAAGTTTATTAGATTTATTCAATCCTAAAGCAAAACCATGGAGAAAGGGTTTAATGTGTGAAACAAATGGACATGGATATATAGAACGGATTGCTGGAAGAATGTATGTATTTGAAAATTGGAAATATGTTTGGTTTGATGGACAAAAAGAAGAATTATATGATTTGGACAAAGATCCATATGAGTTAGATAATTTAATTTCAGATCCTTCCTATGAAAAAATAAAGTTAAAATTAAAAAACTTGCTCAAACAAGTTCAAAAAGAAACAAATGATCCAGTAATTATAGATTAATAAATTATATAGGAGTTAGCAACAAGCTAACTCCTTATCTTTTTTCAAACCATATCTTCTTTAAATAACACACCTTTATAACTCATCAAGTTTTAAAATAGAATACTAGAAATTTAATTAGATCCATGATACAAAAAAGACAACAACGATAAATAAAGGTATAATTTAAAAATGAGCGAAATTAAACTAATCTGCACAGATATTGATGGAACGTTATTAAATTCTGAAAAAAGAATTAATAAACAAGACAAAATAATGTTACAAAGAGCTTGGAAAGAAAAAAACATTCCAATTGCCTTAGTATCGGGTAGGTTTAAAGGAGGATTAACCTTCCTAGCTGAAGAATTAGAAATCCCTTGTATTTATTCTTGTTTTAATGGGGCCTATGTTGAGTGGGAAGGCAAAGTGATTCAAGACACTAAAATTGATATAAACGATCTTAGAAAAGTAATCCCAGTTATAGAAGCAACAAATTCAACTCCTCAAATTTTTGATTTATATGATTATTATTTCGATAATGACAATCCTTGGTATAAACACCAATATTCAGTATGTGGGTTCGATGGTATAATTGGCAATCTTAAAACTCAGTTAGATAAATGGGAAAAAGAAAATTATGCCCCTTATAAAATGTTGGCTAAAAACGATAATCCAGAGCAACTTGCTAAAACAAAACAAGCTTTAATTGATCTAAATCTAAAATCACTGACCATTGTTCAATCTGCTGATTTTATCGTTGAAATAATACCCTCATCTGCAAATAAAGCAAATACAATTAAATTATTAGCTGATTATTTTAACATCGAAACTGATCAAGTAATGGCTTTTGGTGATTATGATAATGACAAAGAAATGTTAATGTGTTCCGGCTTATCTGTTGCAATGGGTAATGCTACTGATGAAATAAAAAAAATTTCAAAATATACAACAGATACAAATGATAACAATGGTATAGCAAAAGCTATTAATAAATTCATATTTAATAATGAGTATAAAATTTAACCAAATAAAACTTTTTAAACATCGTCTTTAATAACTTTTATCATGGAAAATTATCTACTCTCTATTTTACACTGTTTTGTAGATAACCTTCTTTAAAAAATGTTTAATTGAATTTTGATAATAGTATCTTAAATGAATCAAAATAAAAATTTATTTTTATTTCCTTTAATTCACTTTTTATTCAATAATTTAGGAATGAGTATCAGTTGTTACTAAATAGCCACATCAAGTTAAGTAAAATAACTTTGACTATTTAATAACAATACTGAGATACAATAAACTTAAAAACTCAAAATTAAGTCACACCCATTTTGTAATTTATAATCAAATATCTAAAATATGACTAAATTAAATTTTAATATTTAGTCATATTCTCTAACCATGATACGCTTTATATTAAAAATTAAAGTACCACTTTCCAAGCCTTTAATAATTTTTCTTCTAATAAAATCTGTACATTCAATGTACTATTTTTAGCTATCTTATATTGTTTTCTAAGATTAGCAATTAATTCATCGTTATAACTTACTAGAGCCTTTTCATAAGCTTTTTTACAAGCTTTTTCGATTTTTATTTTACTCTCATATTTATCATATAATTTTTTTACACTTTCCATCATAGAATTAACTTTTCTAATAATTTCAATATTTTGAAATTTAATATACTCAGTTTTAAGTGAAGAGACTAAAGAATGAACAGAAACTATTTCTTTAATCTTATAAGCATTGGCACCTGCAAATACAAAACCTTTATCTAATTCACCCTTACGAGCATTGTTTAAAGCTATCGAAATACAATAATTAGCATCATTTGCTTTACAAGTTGAAAGACATTTCCATGTACAAGAAAAATTATGTTTTACCCCATCTTCACTTTTTTTTATAAAATCATTTCTAATTGCTCTACCTAACATTCCAACAGGACTTTTAATAAAACCAATATCATCTTTTGTGCAATTAACATAAGCTAATTTAAATCTTTCATCAGCATCACATTCATCAGTTGCTACAAATCTTGTTGCCATTTGTACACCAGAGGCTCCACTATTTATTACTTTATAAATATCCTTTCCCGAATAAACTCCACCTCCTGCTATAAGAGGAATATCCCTATTATATTCTTTTTTATATAGACCTAAGGTTTCATTAATTGATTTAATTAAATGCTTCAATTGATAATCTTTATTATTAACTTGATTTCTTTCGAAACCTAAATGACCTCCGGCTAAAGGACCTTCTACTACAACAGCATCTGGAATATCATTATAAATTTTACCCCACATTTTAAAAATCAAATTAGTAGCTCTAGCAGAACTTACAATAGGAACGATTGCAATATTTTTTTCTCTCAATCTTTTTACAGGAATATCCTTAATGGGCAAACCTGCCCCCATAAAAACTATATCAACAGCTTCTTCGATAGCAACATCGAGCATCTTTTTAAAATTATTAATAGCTACCATGATATTAACACCAATGATACCTTTTGTTTTTTCTCTAGCAACTCTGATTTCTTTTCTAAAAGCCCTTACACTAGCATTATCACCATCTTGATAATATTTAGTATCTAATAGACCAATTCCATTGGCTGCTATAACTCCAACCCCACCTTCATTTGCTACAGCACTAGCTAATGAGGAAAGAGATATCCCAACTCCCATACCACCCTGCACGATGGGAAGGGATGCTATATGAGATCCAATTTTTAAGGATGGTAGTTTTTTATTATTTATATTACTAAACTCTAATTGTTTAATAATATCCTTTACTGGAACACTCTTTTCAACAACTTTAGTAAACTGTTTCAATGAGCTAACCATACTATCTAAATTAAAAGTTTTCATTTTAACTCCATTATTACACTCTTTTTCGTTTTTATGTGTATTATATTTATATAATACTATTTTTACATTTTTTAATAAAGTGTCAATAATAAAATAAATAAAAAATTTCCTAATAAGTAATCACAAAAAGAAGAGCCATAATAAATTACGGCTCCCCTCTTAAATCTTATCTTATTAATTTAATATATATTTTATAAAACAATTAATTTAGAATGATTTGTAAACTTCAACGTTAAATTCTACAATTTGGTCACTACTTAATGTAGTATCAACAAATGGATATACAAAGAAGTCATCACTTAAGTATTTCTTAACACCTAATCTTGCCCAGTTTGACAATGATGAAGTTGTAAAATTATAGTCACCTTCGTAGTAAGCTATAACTGAAGTAGTATCATCTAAGTCATAATATAGTTGTGGTACGATAGCTAAAACACTTTCACTATCATCGTTGATATTGTCATAATAAAGATCTAAATAAGTTGAAGCAGCATCAGCTGAATAAGCTAGAACAGCACCTAATTCAAAATCATCAACATCAGTTACTGTAACTTTACCATCAACAGCGAAGTCAAGGCCTAAGCTACCTGTGATTGTTCCTGCAATTTGAACATCACCATCTTCGATATAACCAATAGCTTCTAAACCTGTTAAACCTTCTTCAGCAGTAAAATCATAATTAACAGCAAGACCATAACCAGCAACAGAAGCATCAATTGGTAATTGAGTAAATGGAGTTAATACTAAAGATCCAGTATCATCAGATAATACTGTTAAACTTGCTGAAGCATTGAAAGTTTCTGTATCACCTAATACATCTCCAGCGTTATACCAGTTTTCATATCCGAAATCAATTTCAGACCAACCAGCTTGTAATGTTAATAAATCATCAGAATAAGAAATAGAAGCTTCATCTGCAGTAACAGATAACTCACCATCTGAATCAATAGAAAGATCTAAATCTAATGTAAAATCTGTTGAGTCAGTAGAATCTTCTAAAACAACATTTGTAGTAGCATAAGAATCTGAAGTATCACTAGAATAAGTTCCACTTGATTCAGATACAGCATTAGTGTAATAAAGATAAGAACTACCGCTAATTTGAGGATCTGCACTCAAAGCGAACAACGCAAATACAGAAACACCTACTAAAGTCGACATTTTTTTTAAATTAAAGTTTGTCATTTTTCTCTCCTAAAAAGAAAATTTTTAACTCATATTACCACATACTTTTTGCTTTTCAACAAAGCTCACACAAATGACACATTAGTACACATATCTCTACAAACAAATACATATAAAAACACATAACTCCTTACTTTTTTTAAACTTACGAAAAATTTTTAAATTCATTCGATTTAAGTAACAAAAATCATTGTTTTGTTGACACTAAGGAATCTAATAAATATACAAAATTTAGATAAACTGTGTATTTCCAAAAAATCTAATTTATATAATTCCATACAATTTATTAAAATAAAGAAGAAAACATTAAATTTACTAGACAAACACTTATTTTTATAAAAAAGGCTCATTGTATTTTATAGAACTATCATATTTCTTCATATTTAGATGCGCTAATTACAGGTATTATGACTTTAACAAGTTTAGAAATAATAGATTGCTTGACAATTAAATTTCAAAAAAATATCATTGCTTTAAGAATTATTTACATATAGATCTCCACTAATAGTTTAGGGATTATTATATAATGATAGTTTTATCTTTTATCTATTAGTTATAAAATTTACTTTAATCTCCAATATTTTCAAAGGTTATGAGTAAAATAGGTTGTCAATTACCTATACAACAATAAATTATTTACGACATTAAAAAATATTTATTGTGTTGTATAAATTATTAATTATTTTCTTTCTTAAGTGAATTTTGAATCATTTATGTAGAATACCCATAATTTTGATAATGCTTTATTATTTTCTTGAATTTAATTCAATCTACTATAAAACTTCTAAAGGATAAATTATTTTATTTAATTGAATGATCTTTTAGTTTTTTAACCTTCTCTTTGATTTGCTAAATACAGACCAAACTTTATAGAACCTAATTTGTGTATTTCTCTCAAAAGCTATAACCCTTGTTTTTAAATATTTATTCTTTCCATGATTATAATCAATTAAATCTTTACTATGAAAATGAGCATGCTCTAATGCAGAAAGTCTATCTTATTATGTTCTAGTTGTATATTTTTCGGATTAATATATTATTGGATAAAATCCATTGTAATTCTAACTCTAGTGAAGTTTGTACAAAAAATATATTATTCATTTCGCTAAAAACAGGTTATCAATTGCTTTGTTTTTTAAAATAAATCACACAAATCTAAATTTTCATTTGTTTGGAGAAAATATATGATACTAATTGGGAAAAAGTTATCCCAAATGAGTTTATTTGGAGTATAAATAAATGTAAAATAAATCGACAGAATTCTAATTACACTTTACCTTTTTAATTAACTTCACTGTGGTTGAAATTCTTGCTTTTATCTTGATTGACACTTACTATACAATATGATAATTTTACGCATAAACATAAGTAACATCAATTTGAAGAAATTGAATGTTAAACTAGTAATTCGCCCTGTTAGCTCAGCTGGATAGAGCACTTCCCTCCTAAGGAAGGGGTCGGACGTTCGAATCGTCTACGGGGCATTTTATTTTTCTTTCTCTGATATTTTCATGAAATTGAATCTCAAAATTAAACATTAATATTTATAAAACCTTCGATTTAATAATAAACTACAAAACTATTTAAAAATACAATATTTATATTTAGCAAATAATAATTAATAGAAATTTAATATGTGTGTTATAATATTAAAAAAAACGGAGGCAAATTAATGAAAAACACTATTAAAGTTTTTGTAGTTTTAACTTATATATTAATGATTGTTGTTAACATCTTAGCCAATACTCTTCCATTAAATGGAGTTGATACAGGAGTAATCTCAGACTCTTATCCAAACTTATTTGCTCCAGCTGGTATTACCTTTGCTATTTGGGGAATAATATATTTACTTCTAGGTCTATTTACTTTTTATCAGTTAGGATTGATAAACAAAAACGATGAAATAAGTAATGAACTAATGAATAAAGTTGGATTATTATTTTCACTATCTTCCTTAGCTAACAGTATTTGGATTTTCACTTGGCATTATCAAATAATTTGGTTATCTATAATTTTTATGATACTAATTCTATTGTCTTTAATAAAAATTGTTAGTGCAATTAGAGAAGAGAAATTAAGTACTAAAGAAAAATTCTTTGTTAAATTACCTTTTAGTATTTATTTTGGTTGGATTACTGTTGCAACAATAGCTAATGCAACAACATTACTAGTTAGTTTAGGTTGGAAGGGTTTTGGTATTTCTGAATCTACCTGGACAATACTTATCCTTATTGTGGGAGCCATCATTGGTATAATCACTCTACTAAGAAATAGAGATTATTTTTATGGTTTGGTTTTCGTTTGGGCTTATTTTGGAATAATTATTAAACACACTACTGTTTTCAATAACATGTACCCATCTATTGTTGTAACGGCCATAGTTTTAATTGCTTTAATTCTAGCTGCAGACATTTATGCCTTTATAAAAAGAGAATATTAATAACAAAACAATAGGCTCCTTATTTTATTAGCCTAATTTGAGCTTGGAGATTTAGCCATGATTAGAAATCAATGGTACGCAGTTTTAGATTCTAAAGAAGTTCCTAAAAAAGGTTTAATTAGCTTTAAAAGGCTTGGTGAGAAACTTGTTTTTTGGAGAGATGAAAATAATGAGATAGCTTGTATTTTCGATAGATGTTGCCATAGAGGAGCATCTATTAGTTCTGGCAAATTAGTAAATAATCACCCTCAATGCCCTTTCCATGGTTTTCAATATGATAAAACCGGAAAAGTTGTTGTTATCCCTGCTAATGGAAAAAATGAAAAAGTGCCAGAAAGATATAAAGTAAACTCATATATTGCAAAAGAAAAATATGGATTCATTTGGATCTTTTGGGGAGATGAAAAAGAAAACCTTCCACCAATCCCATTTTTTGAAGATTTAAAACAAAACTTTTACTACTCTCAAATACATGATCATTGGCCAATGCACTATACTATGTGTATTGAAAATCAAATGGATGTAGTTCATGTTCCTTTCGTCCACCATAATACAATTGGAAGAGGTGGTAAAACTTTAGTTTTTGGCCCAAAAACAAAATGGGAGGATAACCAACTCACTTGGTATGTAAAAAACCTTGTTGACGATGGAAAAACTAAGATTAAAAGTGCTAAAGAAATGGATGATGTAAAAGATTTATTTTCTTTACAAATTATCATGCCAAATATTTGGCACAATATTATAGCTGAAAAGGTTAGAGTTTTTGCAGCTTTTGCTCCAATAGATGATGAAAACACTATGATATATCTTAGATTTTACCAAGCTTTTATGAAAACTTGGGGCCTTAGACATATTATCGGATTTTTCGGGAAAATATATAGCAAGATAATTTTAAACCAAGATAAAAAAGTCGTTATTACACAATTGCCCAAACAAAGCTCAGCAAGGATGGATGAGAAATTAATTCCAGGAGATAGACCTATCATAGAATTTAGAAAAAGATATGAGAAATTAAGTCAAGAAAACAATTAATATTTAACCTTCTCCTATAATTCACACAAATAGAATTATTTTACTTTTGGTCATATTTATATGATATAATAAAGAATGTAAATTCATAGTATTAATTATAAAGATTAACCACATCTTAGTTTTCCTTCTAACATTAATACTATGCTTATAAGTCATAAATCTTTCTTATAAGTCGCTTTATTAACTAATAGGAGGAATTTCTATGAGTGGTAGTAGATGTCCTGTAACAGGACTTAGTTCTAATCCCCAAACAAAGGGAACAAGTAATAAAGATTGGTGGCCTAACCAATTGAATTTAAAAATTCTCCATCAAAATTCATCACTAATTAATCCTTTAGGGGATAATTTTGATTATGCTAAAGAATTCAATAAACTCGATCTAAAAAAGGTTAAAGAAGATTTATTTGAATTAATGACAGCTTCCCAAGACTGGTGGCCAGCTGATTGGGGAAATTACGGACCTTTATTTATAAGAATGGCTTGGCATAGTGCCGGAACTTATAGAACTAGTGATGGTCGAGGTGGAGCTAACACAGGTAATCAAAGATTTGCCCCATTAAATAGTTGGCCAGATAATGTTAATCTAGATAAGGCAAGAAGATTGTTATGGCCAATCAAACAAAAATATGGTAGGGCTCTATCTTGGGCTGATTTAATGATACTCGCAGGTAATTGTGCTCTAGAATCTATGGGATGTAAATTATTAGGCTTTGCTGGTGGAAGAATTGATATTTGGGAACCTGAAGATGAAGTTTATTGGGGTGCAGAAAAAGAATGGCTTGAAAAAGGTAGAACTACTAAGGAAAAAGAATTAGAGAATCCTCTTGCTGCAGTACAAATGGGACTAATTTATGTAAATCCTGAAGGGCCTAACGGAGAACCTATACCTACTGAATCAGCTAGAGATATTCGTGTAACATTTGCTAGAATGGCTATGAATGATGAAGAAACAGTAGCCTTAATTGCAGGTGGACATACCTTTGGCAAATGTCATGGAGCAGGAGATGCTAGTTTAGTTGGTCCTGAACCTGAAGCTGCTCCTATTGAACAATTAGGTCTAGGTTGGAAAAGTAGCTATAAAAGTGGAAAAGGAATAGACACAATCAGTAGTGGAATAGAAGGTGCTTGGAAACCTAACCCAACTAAATGGGATAATGGATATTTCAAAGTAATGTTTAAATATGAATGGGAACTTCTAAAAAGCCCAGCTGGTGCTTATCTATGGTTAGCAAAAGATGTTGATGAAGAAGATATGGTAGTAGATGCCCATGATAAAAATATTAAACATAGACCAATGATGACTACAGCTGATTTAGCTTTAAAATTTGACCCAATTTATGAAAAGATAGCCAAAAGATATTATGCAAATCCTGATGAATTTGCTACAGCATTTGCTTCTGCTTGGTTTAAATTAACTCATAGAGATATGGGACCTATTACTAGATATTTAGGATCTGAAGTTCCAAAAGAAACTTTTATTTGGCAAGATCCCGTTCCAAAAAGAGATTATAAAATTATCGATTCAAAAGATATTGATAAATTAAAAGATTTAATCTTAGCAACTAATTTAACAGTATCTCAATTAGTTTCTACTGCTTGGGCATCAGCATCAACGTTTAGAGGTTCTGATTTCAGAGGTGGAGCTAATGGTGGGAGAATAAGATTAAAACCACAAATTGATTGGCAGGTAAATGAACCTGATAAACTAAAAACAATATTAAAAATTTTAACAAAGGTTCAAACAGATTTTAACTCAACTTGTGAAAAAGATAAAAAAGTCTCATTAGCTGATATTATTGTTCTTGGAGGTTGTGTTGGTATTGAAAAAGCAGCTCTTAAAGCGGGGTCTAAAATTAGTGTTCCATTTAAACCAGGAAGAACAGATGCCCTACAAGAACAAACCGATATTGAATCCTTTTCTGTTTTAGAACCTATTGCCGATGGTTTTAGAAATTACCAAAAAAGTGATTTCTCTATTTCAAGTGAAGAATTACTAATTGATAAAGCTCAACTATTAACTTTAACAGCACCTGAAATGACTGTGCTTTTTGGAGGTTTGAGGGTATTAGATATTAATTATAAACAATCTAAAAAAGGAGTTTTTACAAATAATCCAGGCACTTTAACTAATGATTATTTTAAAAATTTACTAGATATGTCTATAATGTGGCAACCAACTTCAAAAGAGAAAAATGAGTTTGTTGGAATTGATAGAAAAGCGTCTAAACAAGTTTTTACTGCCTCTCGTGTCGATTTAGTTTTTGGGTCTAACTCTCAACTTAGAGCTCAAGCTGAAGTTTACGCATGTAATGATGCTAAGGAGAAATTCCTAGAAGATTTTGTAAAAGCTTGGACTAAGGTTATGAATTTGGATAGGTTCGATTCATAATATTTTTAAATATAAAATTTAATGCTAGTAATATAAAGACAATATTGCTAGCATTTTTCTCTACAACGTTTATTAAGAGGTATTTATGTCAATTGGTTATGCATGTATTAACATAGGGAGAAGTGATACTAAATTATCTACTATCCGTGTTAAAAATTACAGTACTGAAAAAATGTATCAAATAATTGATCAAAATCTAAAGGCTTTAGAAGAAGTTGTAAAATATAATATAGAAAATGATATTCATCTATTTAGGATTAGCTCTGACATAATGCCTCTAGCTTCACACCCAATTAACACCTTTCCTTGGTGGCAAATATTTAAAAAAAGACTTATCGAAATTGGGAATCTAATTAAAAGCAATAATATACGAGTATCTATGCATCCAGGTCAATATACTATAATTAATTCTATCAACGAGGTAGTTGTACAAAAATCAATTGAAGATATTAAATATCATTGTATGTTTTTAGATTCACTTCAAGTTAACTACTCTAGCAAAATTGTCTTACACATAGGCGGAGTCTATTCAGATAAAACAACTTCAATGGAAAGATTTATATCAAATTTCAATAAGTTAGATGATAATTTAAAAAATAGAATTATAATTGAAAACGATGATAAATCATACAATATTCAAGATGTTTTATATATTTCTTCTAAAATTCATGCACCTGTTGTATTTGATAATCTTCACCATAAATTAAACCCTCCAGAAAAATGTAATAAAACAGAATTTGAACTGATAGAAGAATGTAATAAAACTTGGTCAAAAACAGATGGAAAACAAAAAATCCACTATTCACAAACTGCTACTAATTATAGAAATGGGGCCCATTCGAAGACTATAAAAGCTGAAGAGTTTTTATCTTTTTATAATAATCTTATAAATAAAGAAATAGATATTATGTTAGAAGTAAAAGATAAAAATCTCTCTGCCATAAAATGTAATCTACTCATCTCAAAACCTTTAAAAATTCAATTAGTAGAAAAAGAATGGGCTAGATATAAATACTATGTTTTAAGTTGTTCTGCTACTCTATATAATCAAATCAGACAACTGTTAAAAGATAAAAACAAAATTGATTTAATTGAATTTTATAAAATTATAGAAAAAGCAATAGCCTTAAATCTAGATAAGAAAGGTCAAATTAATACTGCTCAACATGTTTGGGGCTATTTTAAAAAGAATGCAACAGAAAAAGAGAAACAAAAATTTTTAAAATTATTAGATACATATATAAAAAGTGATAAATCAAGCAATGCCCTAAAAAATTACTTATACAAATTATCTTTAAAATATTGTGTTGAATATTTACTTAATTCACTATATTTTTACATTTAGTGGAGTATTAATGAAAAAAAAGCAAATATATAAAATTATTTTAGTTTTCTTTTTTATCATAATAGGAATCTTTTTTATCTATACATCAAATTATTTAAAGGCAAATACCACAGATATTAATAAAATTTATTCTTCTAATCCTAATATAGATGAAATTGATAATTTTACAGTTATCTATCCAAATAAAAGTAATGATAAAAATATTGGCTTAATATTCTACCCTGGAGGTAAAGTTGAAGATAAGGCTTACCTTCCACTTTTAAATCAAATTTCGCAAACTGGTGTAACTTGTTTCTTAGTAAAAATGCCTTTTAACTTAGCTGTTTTTAATATAGATGCTGCAGATAAAATAATTGAAAGATACCCTTCAATAAACAATTGGTTTCTCTCAGGTCACTCTCTTGGTGGAGCTATGGCTAGTAGTTATGCTGCGGATAACTATAAAAAACTAGAAGGCTTAATCCTTCTAGCATCTTATCCTTTAAATGAAGCTCCAATTAGCACTATTTGCATCTTTGGATCTCTTGATACTGTTTTAGATGTATCAAAACTAGATGGTGCTACTAAAATCGAAATTGAGGGTGCTAATCATGCAAATTTTGGAAATTATGGCTCTCAAAAAGGAGATACTGTTGCAACTATCTCTAGAGAAAAACAACAACAGATTACAGTTGAAGCCATAAGAAATTTTATTTTTAAATAAGATCTACCAAAGAGAATCTTCTATCATCAAACAAAGAGAGTGATATATTGGAAGATGTAACTCCTGAACTTTGTAAGTCTCAGTTTCAGGGACTTTTATTACAACATCACAATATTTATCAACTGCCCCTTCTCTTTTCCCTGTGAGCCCAATTACTTTTAAATTTTTAGCCTTAGCTACAATACTAGCTAAAACCACGTTTTTGGATGAACCAGAAGAAGATATGCAAATTAAGACATCCCCCTCATTTCCATATCCTACCACTTGCTGAGCAAAAATTAATGAAGCATCTACATCATTACTAAAAGCAGTATTTAGGGCACTATGTTGTGATAAATTAATTGCAGCTACAGCATCTTGCAATTTTTCATTTAAAAGAGGAGCTTCTTCATTAGATATTTGTGATATTTGTTTTTGCAATTCATCATTAATTGGTCTTTTTTTTACAAAAGATTTCATTAATTCGCCAACTATATGATCACTATCAGCACTACTGCCACCATTTCCACAAACTAAAATTTTATGATGAGACTTTCCGCAATCATTCAAAATTAAGTAACTTTGTAATATTTGTTGATAACAGCTTTTAAGCTGTGGATATCTACTAATTAACTCTTCTAAATATTTTTCCATACTATTTTAACCCTCTTTGAGCTACGGTAACAGATGCAACATCCCCAAGATTTTCCATTAATAAAGACGGTTTTATTTTACACAACCCTTTATTTATATCGAGAATTTCATCATCTAATATTTTTAGCATTGTTTTATCGATTATCTCTTGACTTCTTGAATAAATACTTCCAATTACAATGCAATCTAAGGCTAATAAATCTATTAAAATAGCTAAGGTTAAACCTAATTTTTCACTACTTCTTCTAACTGTTTCAATAGCTAATTTATCGCCATCCTTTTCTGCACGATCAAAAATTTCTTTAGTAGTTAATTTTTGATTTGTCAATTTTTCATGTAATAAAGAAATACCTTCACCGCAACAGTAACTTTCAACAGATCCATACTTGCCATAGCATAAAGGACCATCTTTATCAATTCTTATATGCCCTATTTCTCCAGCTTGATCATTAGATCCTTTATATAATTTCCCCGATAAAATAAGACCAGCTCCCATACCAGTACCAAATGTTAAAAATGCAAAGTTTTTACTGCCTCTTCCATTGCCATAATAATATTCTGCTAAGGCACAAGCATTTGCATCATTCTCTAAAAAGGTTGGAATGTGAAAAACATCTTCAAGTCGTTTTTTAATATTTATTCCATGCCAAGTCTGTAAATGGGTAGGACTTATAAAAACACCCTTTTCACTATCTAATGGTCCACCAGCACTTATGCCTATGGCCATTATATCTACATCAAAATCTATTTTAATCTTGTTTATTGCATCAATAATTAATTGAAAGTTATCTTCAAATTCTATTTTTGTTGGAAATTTAATCTTATGTAAAATTTCACACTTATCATTAGAGAGAACTACTGATATTTTTGTTCCACCAATATCTAAGCCAATATAATGCTTCATTAACTACCCTCAAATTTTAATAAATTATTTTAAAATTAATTATAAATACAATAATAAATGAGGCACCAATTAAGGTGCCTCTAGTTAATTAGTTTTTACCAATTACAGATACACCAGTATCTACATATTTTTGCTCAATAGTTTTACCATTAAGAACATCAATTGCTGTCTTAATACCTTCATATCCCATTACATCAGGATTTTGAGCCATTGTGCAAAGTAAATAACCTTTGTCAATTAAAGATAGAATCATATCTGATTTATCAAATCCAACACCAACAACAGAATTTCCTGCTTCTTGGATTGCATTACCTACACCAACTGTTGATCCTTCGTTTGCACCAAATAGACCTACAACACCTTGTGTTATAAAGTTAGCACTCATATCTTTAGCAATAGCAGCATCACCATTACAATATTGAGTTTCTAAAATATTATAAGCTGTACCTTCGAATGCTTTTCTAAATCCTGCTTCACGAGCTACAGTTGAAGCTGTTGCAGCATTAACATTAATGATACCGATAGAACCTGAAGTAACGCCTCTTGCTTTCAATTCATTAATCATTTGTTGTCCTGCAGTTGTACCAGCAGCTTCATTATCTGTTGCTAAAATTTGTTCACCAGGATAGTCAGCAGCACTATCAACATATATTATTTTTACGCCAGCTGAAGTTGCTTCTTTTAAAGCAGCAGTAACAGCATCAGGTCCGTTAGCAGCTAATAGGATAACATCAGCTCCACCTGCTACGGCATTGTTAATTGATTCAATTTGTTTATTATCATCTTTAACATCTGGAGCTAACCATTTGTAGTCAATTCCACCAAATTCAGCTACAGCTTTTTCACAACCTGCATTAACGTTTTGCCAGTGTTGATCCATTTGATCCATAGTAATTAAGTAAACCTTCTTATTTGAGGATTCACTTTGACCTTGTGCGAATAGGCCAACAACGACGAAAAGTGAAAGTGTAACGATTAATAATGCTTTTTTCATTATTTTCTCCTTTTTTAAATAGCAATTTGCTTTTTATTTTTTTAATATTTTCCAACTCTTTCCCTTATTGCTTCTAACAATAACGTCAAGAAGTACTGAAACCACAACTATAATTCCAATAACAATATTTCTAATTGCTATTGGAGCTCCAGCAAACTGGAGACCATTTTGAAGAACACCCCAAATTGATGCACCAACAACTGTGCCAAATAAGAGACCTTGTCCACCTAAAGTTGAAACACCACCGATAACTGATGCTGCAACAGCATATAATTCATAAGAAGTTCCTGCATCCATTGTTCCCATACCACTTGTTGCTGTAGTAATCAAACCAACTACACAACAAACAAAAGCTGAAACTAAGTAGGCTTTGATAGTTGTTGAGACAACAGAAACACCAGACAATCTAGCAGCTTCAATATTAGAACCAACTGCATATATGTGACGACCAGTTCTAGTTCGTGTTAATACAAAATTAAAAATTAACCAAAGTCCTAATGCTATCCAAATTGTGTTATATAAGCCTAAACTTTTTCCATAATAGAAGAAGTTTCTAAAGCCTTCAGCAGCTTCACCAATTGAATCAGTGTTATAGTTATTATTTGCTATTTGGGCAATCCCTCTTGCAATTGTCATTGTTCCAAGAGTTGCAATAAAAGATGGTAATTTACACCAAGCAACTAAGAATCCATTTACAAGACCAACCATCAAAGCACAGATTATTGTGATAATTACAGCAGCTAGGGGATTAACACCTCTAGTCATCAAAGTTGCACTAATCATACAACTCATACCGACAACACTTCCAATACTCAAGTCAATTTGACCAATTAATAATACGTAGGATTGACCTATACCAATTAATAAAATAGGAGCAATTTGTCTTAGCAAATTAGATACATTTCTTGATGAAAAGAACATCGGATTCATTAACCCAAAAACTATACATAGGATGATTAATCCAATAGTAACTGTTAATACTTGTCCCATTCCCCTTATTGCCATTAATCTTTTATAAGGGCTTTCCAATTTCTGATTCATTTTTTCACGTCCTTTCTAGTCAATCTTATTTTCAAATTTTGTAGCTAATTGTAATATTTCTTCTTGATTTGTTTTTTCAGTAGCTAAAGATCCAGTGACTCTACCATCACACATAACTACAATTCTATCTGAAACACCTAAAATTTCTGGCATCTCACTAGAAACAAATACAACAGCGATACCATTTTGCTTTAAAGTGTTCATAATGTTGTAGATTTCAACTTTAGCTGCAACATCGATTCCCCTTGTAGGTTCATCAAAAATTACAACCTTACTGTTTCTAGCTAACCATTTAGCTACTACAACTTTTTGCTGGTTTCCACCTGAAAGGCTTGCTGCATTTACCTCAGAAGTAGGTAATTTTATTTTTAAATTCACTATAGCTTTTTCAACTATTTCTTTTTCTTTTTTTCTATTTACAACACCCGTCTTATTACATAATTCATCTAAATTAGCTAAAGCAATATTTTCTCTAACAGATAATTTTGTACAAAGACCATCTTTTTTTCTATCTTCAGGTGCTAAAACAATCCCATGCTTAATAGCATCCATAGGACATTTAATATCTACTTTCTCACCTTGAACAATTATCTCACCACTGTCTTTATGATCTACTCCAAAAATAGCCCTTGTGGTTTCTGTTCTACCGGCACCCATTAAACCAGCAATACCTAAAATTTCACCTTCATAAGCATCAAAACTAACGTCTCTAACCATTCTTCCAGCGTTTAAATTTTTAACAGTAAAAATTTTCTTACCACGTTTAGTCTTCACTCTTGGAAATTGTTCTGTTATCTCACGACCAACCATATGAGAAATAATTTTGGAAAGAGGTAATTGATCAAAAGCTCCTTCAGTAATATATTTTCCGTCTCTCATGATTGTAACGTAATCTACAATATGTTGAAGTTCTTCTAATCTATGTGAAATATATACAATTCCGCAACCACTAGCTTTAACTTCTCTTATAATTCTAAACAAATCTTCTATTTCTTTCGTTGTCAAAGCACTAGTTGGTTCATCCATTATTAGAACTTTAGCATTAGATTCAAGAGCTTTCGCTATTTCAACCATTTGTTGTTGGCCAACACCAAGATTACCAACAATAGCTGTAGGATTAATATCAATCTTTAACCTTTGCAAAACTGCATCTGCTCTTTTAATCATTTCTTTATCTTTTAGTAAACCTTTGCTATGGATTTCCTTACCTAAAAAAATATTTTCAGCTACAGTTAAATGCGAGCACATATTCAACTCTTGGTGTATAATTGCAACTCCTAAATCTTGTGCACTTTTTGGAGTTAGATTGCCTTTTATCTCTTCACCAAATATCTTTAATTCACCCTCATCTCTAGTATAAACTCCAGAGAGTATTTTCATTAGTGTAGATTTACCGGCACCATTTTCTCCTAAGAGAGCCATTACTTGTCCACTTTTTAGATGAAATGATACCTTATCAAGGGCTTTTACCCCTGGAAAAGTCTTAGTAATATCCTTCATTTCAACAATATATTCATTACTCATAGGTTAATAACTCCTTCAACCATAGTAATGTTCTCATGGAAAATTTGAGTTGCAAAGGGTTATAAATTCATGAAAAGGTGTGATATTTTTATGATTTCAATTAATTTTTAGGTAAAGACCCATGTAAATGTGAAAGTGAGGAAAATTCACTCCTATTGTAAGAGTTAATAATCTTACCATCAGTTGCTAATAGTAATCTATCTGCAACTTGTAAGGTGTCAGATAAAGATAAAGCTAAAATTAAAAGGGATATTCCCTTTTGTTTTAACTTATCAAAATACTCTATATTCTTTAATCTTTGATACATATCTAAAAAGGAAAAAGGTTGCACTAAAACTAAAACTAACGGTTTTTGGAAAATTATTTTTTGATGCATTACTAAAAATAAATCAGATTCACTTAGATTTAATAAGTCTTTTTCATATACTATATCCCCTAGCTCTTTTTCTAAAGATTTTGCTAAAGAATTTTCTATTTTATGATTTAGCCATAAATTTTTTAATTTATGATCAGCACAAAACAATATATTATCCATTACAGATAAGGTAAAAAATAAATTTGATTTCAATGTTTTTTTATCTGCAAAAGCAAGATTTCTATCATTCTTTTCTAAAGGAATTCCTCCAATTAAAATTTCTCCAGAATCAACTACATCTTCACATCTAAATAGTTTAGATAAAGACTCTATTACTGAATTATCACTATCTAAAATAACAACAGTCTCGCCTCTCTTTAATCTAAAATTTAAATTATTCAAACCTTCAAAACATATATTATTAAGTGATAAAACTATATCGCTGGTATCATCTTTTTTATATAGAGCCTTCCTCTCATCTGTTGCTAAACTTTGTTCAAAAACATAACTATAGTGAATCATAACTTCATCACTCATCTCATTAGGCAATAGATTTTTAATCATATGCCCTTCTTTCATAAGATAGCATCTATCGCTAACTAAAAAAGCTTCTTGATGATGATTACATATATACAAAAAGGACATTCCTTTATCACTTAACTTTCTAATTAATTTGTGAAGTAATAATATATCTTTTTCATGAATGAAGCTTGAAATATCTTTTAAAACAACAAGCTTAGAACCTGTTATTTGGGTTTTAACTAATTCTAAAGCTACTTTTTCATAACTTGTTAAGTCATCAACATACATTTCAGCTTTTATATTCAAACCAACTTGCTTTAATAAACGCTCGGTTTGTCCGATTAACATCTTTTTGCTTATAACATGTTGGGAAAACCCTTTTCTAATAATAAAAAGATTTTCATAAACTTTTAAAGATTCTATTAAATTACTCTCTTTATCTATTATAGTAACATTATTTCGTTTTGGAGATGGATCTAGATAATCATTTACAATCTTTCCTTCATATGAAACATACCCATAATGCAAAGGTAAACCTTCACTAATTAATTGTAACAATTCTTCAACACCAAGAATATTAATTGGAATTAAACCAACAATTTCCCCTTTTGAAATATATAAATTAACATCATCTAAAAATGGAGGATAAAATACTTTTTCTAAACATAATATTTCAGTTTTCACTATTGCTCCTCTGCACTTTTATATTCACTTGGAAGACTTATAGTTACATCTGTTCCTAAATTCTCACAACTTGTTACATCAAGTCCATATCTTTCTCCAAATAATAATTTAATCCTACTATTTACATTAACAAGAGCAATTCCACCATGTATTGGCGTAGTATCGACTTGATCAGAACTTTCTTTTAATAAATCAGCCTTAAGATTTTTTAATTGTTCTTCTGGCATTCCAACTCCATTATCCTTTACACTAATCAATAATCTTGAATCAAATAATTCAATATTAATAAATAAAGTCCCGTTACCTTTTTTACATTCTAAGCCATGTACTATTGCATTTTCTACTATTGGTTGTAGAGTTAATTTAGGAATTCTAATCCTCAAAGCATCTTCTTCACAATTATCTATGAAGGATATCTCCATAGAAATTCTCTCACCAAATCTATATTGTTGAATATAAAAATAGTTCTTTGTATTTTCTATTTCTTGGGAAAGGGGAACTAAATTTTGTACATGACTTATAGTATATCTAAAAAATGTTGCTAGGGCCTCACACATAGAACTAATCGACTGATTACCTTCGATTAAAGCTTCTGATCTTATTCCTTCAAGTGTATTGTATAGAAAATGAGGATTAATTTGATTTTGCAAAGCTAAATATTGAGCTTGTCTTTTACTTACACTCATTAATATATCACTATCTAAAATTTGAGCTAATCTATTATCCATTTGTTCAAACTCTTTGCTCATGGGATTTTTTAAATCAGTAAAATGTGAATATGTTTGCCCTGAATTAAATAATCTCAATAAGTGTTTGAATTTTTTATATGGTATATAAATATGATAATAACCATAAAGAACTAATAAAACTATTAATATAATAGGTAAGAAAAACCAATTTCCACTTCTAATTCTACCAAAATGAGATAAAAATACGAAAAATAAAGTTAACACAATTAAAAACAAAGAAGAAAAAATAAATACATATAATCTAGTTTCAATATATTTGGGCTCTCTGAACCACCTAAATTTAACCATATAATTTCCTATAATCTTGTGGCTTTATTCCAAACTGACTTTTAAAACATTTTGTAAAATATCTAGGATCTTGATATCCAACTTTTTTAGAGATATCTTTTATTGGCAGAGAGGTCGTTGTTAAGAGTTCTGTTGATTTCTCAATTCTCACTTCCCTTAAATATTCAGCAAACCCTTTCCCCATTTCCTTTTTAAATAGGGCACTAAAATATGTTGAGGAAAGATGTACCAAAGCTGAAACACTATCTAAAGATAATTGATTATCAAAATAATTCTCTTGAATAATACTCTGAGCTTCTCTAATTGGTTTAGCACTTTCATTATTTCTCTTTTCAAGCAAGATATTATAAATAAAGATTAATTGATTATTAACGTAATTTATAATAGATTCAACTGAATTTAAGAAATATATTTTATCAAAAACAATCTTATCAAAATCACTAGCTTCTAATTGATTTTTAAAAACTTCTGCCAATTTCAATAAAACATTTTCAACAGTTAAAAAGAATTCATTTTCTTCTAAATCATATAGACTATCAATTAAATTACCAAAAGCCTTCTTATCTAAAGATTCTTGAGCAAAAAGAGAATTAATTCTCAAAATGTAGTTTGCTGCCTTCTCTTCATTTAGTACTAACTCATTCTCAGTTTTTTCGATAAAACTATTAGAGTTTTTATTTATTCTAGTATAACTTAACTTTAAAACTTTCTGCAGATTAGTAATAATTGATCTTAAATCAGTAATAGAAGAGCCTAAAGTAAAAGTTAACTTTAAATTAGAAAATAAAGAAGAAAAATTTAGGTCTGCTTCTTTAAAGCCTTTTTTTAAACTAATAACCAATTCATCTTTTTGAATAATCTCAAAAGAAACGAGTAAAACAAAACAATAATATTTTTCGGCATATACAATATCCCAATCAGTAAAAGGTTCCACATAATTTGCAAAAGTTGCTTTTAACTTACTCCTTATAGCCTCTTTTGCTTTATTATCATAATTATAAAACTCACCATCTACTGAAATCAATGAAACAGAAATATAATCTGATAATTTAAAAAACTCTTCCGCTTTGTTTATATTTTTACCAGTTTCAATATAATTAACCAAATAATAACTTTTAAGACCGTCACGGTTTGTTAAATAGTTACTATAGTTTTGTTTATCATTATATATTTGAACCATCTTCTTTAAAGCATTTAATAATTCTTTTTGCTTTATTGGTTTTAATAAATAATCTGATACCCCAAATTTTATAGCTTTTTTCGCATAATCAAATTGGCGATACCCACTGATAATAATAACCTGTAAAGATGGATTTATTTTTTTTGCTTCCTTTATCAATTCCAAACCATCTAAGGAAGGCATTCTAATATCAGTAATCAGAATATCTGGATTAGTTTTCTTTATTAGTTCTAATCCTTCAAGTCCATCACCAGCTGTTCCAACTAACTCTAAACCTAATTCATCCCAAAGTATTAATGCACATACTAGAGAACAGACTTTTTCTTCATCATCCATTACTATAACTTTCATAATTTTTATAATAACCTAGCATATTAATCTTATCAAGGAAAAGGTAATTACATATAACTTAATTATAAGAAAGAAAATATAGATAAAAAGATTTTAAAGTTGTAGTGCAAAACTGGATTAATTATTTTTAAATTTGTTTTATATGGTAAGTAATTTTCAATTAAATATTTTATAAATTTAGGATCTTTACTATTAGGAACCTGCATGATAAGCTGCAATATATGAATTCTACAACCTTACTAAAAGCAACTGAATATGGATTACTTGATAATAATATTGAAAGTGAAGTTAAATTTTCACCTCAGTTAATTATCAATAATGCAAAAGAAGGTTTAAAAGTTTTAACACAGATAAAAAGTGAATTATTATCATGCACTGAATTCTTTTTTTCTGTTGCTTTTATCACTACTAGTGGAGTTACCGTATTATTAGAACAACTCAAAGAACTAGAAGAAAAAAAAATCCCTGGTAAAATATTAACTTCAAACTACTTAACTTTTTCAGAGCCAAAAGCCTTAGAAAAATTACAATCATTTAATAATATAGAAGTTAAAGTTTACGAAGAAGAGGCTTTTCATATAAAAGGGTATCTTTTTAAACATGAAGATTATTTATCACTTCTTGTTGGAAGTTCTAACTTAACTCAAACAGCATTATCGTTAAACAAAGAATGGAATCTTAAATTATCAGGGAAAGAAGATGGTGCTTTATTAAAAAATATAGAAAAAGATTTTTATAAACTTTGGAATGATGCTGTTGAATTAACACCTTCTTGGTTAAATCAATATAGTGAAAAATATTATAAAATTAAAAAATTACGCAATCAAATTAAAAATTTTGATATAAACTCTCTATCTTTAAAACCCAATTCCATGCAAATGAAAGCTGTTGAAGCCTTAAAAGATTTAAGAAATCAAGGGAAAAATAAAGCTATATTAATATCAGCAACTGGTACCGGGAAAACTTATCTATCTGCTTTTGATGTTAGAAATGCTAAACCTAAAAGATTATTATTTCTAGCTCATAGAGAGCAACTATTAAATCAAGCTGAAGAAAGTTTTAAAACAGTCCTTGGTCCTGAAATTAATACTGGTATTTTGTCAGGTAAAGTAAAAAATTTTACAGCTGATTATTTATTTTCGACTATGACGATGATGGCTAAACCCGATATTTTTAAACAATTCAAAGAAGATGAATTCGATTATATTATAATAGATGAAGCCCATCGTTCAGCTTCAATTAGTTACCAAAAAATAATAAATTATTTCAAACCTAAATTCCTTTTTGGTATGACAGCAACTCCAAGCAGAACTGATACAAAGGATGTACTATCTATATTCGATAACAATATAGCCCTTAAAATTAACCTACAACAAGCTATGGAATCAAATCTTCTATGTCCGTTCCATTATTTTGGAATCGCTGAAATAAAAATTGATGGAGAAATAGTAAATGATAATACTGATATAAATAAATTAAGTAGTGATGAAAGAGTTAAAAATATTATTGAAAAAATTGAATTTTATGGCTTTAGTGGCTGCAGAGCTAAAGGATTAATTTTCTGTAGTAGAAATAAAGAAGCTCATGATTTATCTGAGAAATTTAATAAACGAGGGTATAAAACTATAGCTTTATCGGGTCAAAATACACAACAAGAGCGTGAGGAAGCTATCGCAAGGCTTGAACAAAATGAAAACAATCAAAATGCTCTAGACTATATCTTCACTGTTGATATATTTAATGAAGGAGTAGATATTCCCTCTGTAAATCAAATAATAATGCTTCGGCCAACACAATCTGCTGTAATTTTTATTCAGCAAATCGGTAGAGGCTTGAGAAAATGGGATGATAAAGATTTTGTTGTAATTTTAGATTTTATTGGAAATTATGAAAATAATTATTATATTCCCATGGCTCTTTCTTCTGATAAAACTTTTAATAAAGAAACAATAAGAAAAACAGTTAGCGATGGATCAGCATTCTTACCAGGTTGTTCAACTATTGAATTTGATCAAATTTCAAAACATCAAATATATAAAGCAATCGATAATTGCAAAATTAGTGGTATTAAAAGTGTAAAAGATGCTTACAAATTATTAAAAACAGAAATAGCTCATATTCCAAATTTTAAAGAATTTGAACGAAATGCTGAAATCTCGATGGATATAGTAATAGATAATTTTGATTCATACTACAACTTAGTTAAAAAATGCGAGAAAGAAAAAAATCCTTATAATTTAAGTGAAAATGAATTAAATGCTCTAAACTTCATTTCAAAAAAAATTGGAAAAGGGAAACATTTTCAATCCATAGCTTTATTATATGATTTAATAGAATATGATGAAAACAACGTTGCAGAGTCAAAAATAAAATATGAAACATCCTCAATAAAAACAGCCTATAAAGTCCTCTCTCATCAATATAATACAATTCCCAAAACTAAAAATAGCGTAGCACTTCACAAAATGTGTATATTAGCAGAAAAAGTTGACAACTACATTGTCCCATCAACAAATCTAAAATCGTACATGAAAAACCCAACATTTATAAAATGTGTTAAAGAAATACTCGAATGGGCTAAAGAACAATATAATGAAAAATATATAAATAAATATAAAAACACAAACTTAACTCTTTTTGCTAAATATTCTTATGAAGAAGTTTGTAAAGCTTTAAACTGGGAAAGAGACCAATCCTCTGTAATGAATGGATATATGTATGATAAAAAAACAAACACTCTCCCTGTTTTCATAAATTATGAAAAAGAAGAGGATGCAATTAATTATCAAGATCATTTCATTACAAATTCTGTAATCGTTGCAATGTCAAAGAAAAATAGGAAAATAGGTTCCAAAGATTGGAAATATATTTATCATTCAAAAGAAATAGGTACTAAAATATATTTATTTGTTAGGAAAAACAAAGCCAAAACAAACTCCAAAGACTTCTATTTTCTTGGAGAAATTCACCCAATAGATGAAGCTGAAGAAGTTATCATAGATAATACTCCAGCTTTCAAAATTAAATATCGATTAGAAAATCCAGTAAGAAAGGATATTTATGAATACTTTACTATTGCAGAATAGTTTTCATCAATTTTTCCACAATAGGCTTATCAGCTTCTGCCCAATCGAGAGTATTCAATTCACTAATTTCAAGCCATTTATCTTCAATATGCTCATTTCGTTTTAAAGAGCCTTCTTTAACTCTACATAGATAGCTATGCATAGTTACAAAAAAAGAAGAATATTGATGTTCAACACTCATAAAATAGTCATCTACTTCTATTGTAGCATTCAACTCTTCTTTAATTTCTCTAATCAAAGCTTGAGGGGCTTGCTCACCCTTTTCAATTTTACCACCAGGAAATTCCCATTTTAATGCAGTCTCCCCTTTATTAGCTCTTCTTGCACAATAGATTTTATTATCCTCAGCTATTATCGCAGCTACAACTTCAATTTTTTTCATATTACTTCCTAAAAATTATTATTAATCCTAAATTTTGAAACACTCTATATTTCTTTAATCATTATAATTCATGATAAATATAAACATATTTTAATACAATATACTTATTTATAATTTTAGTTGCTATATAACTCCACATATTTTAAAATGATAGCATGTATTCAATTATTTTAGTAGACGATGAATCTAGAGTTAGAGATTCCATGAAAGAACAAATACCATGGGAAGATTATGGATTTTCTATTATTGGAGAAGCAGAAAATGGTCTTGAGGCTTTAGATATAATAGAAGACAAAGCTCCTGATGTAGTAATTACTGACATTAAAATGCCTTATCTAGATGGGCTTGAATTAATTAGAAAAATTAGGAAAAAAATGCCCACTACTACTATAATCATATTATCAGGTCATGATGAATTTTCCTATGCTCAAAGTGCAATAAAACTAAATGTTACAGAATATGTCTTAAAACCTGTATCTAAAAAAAATATGATAGAACTACTAACGAAACTTAGACAAAATTTAGACAACGAAATTGCCTTAAGAACAGACAAACAAAGATTAACTCAACTATATAACAACTTAATTCCAGCAATGATTGAGAGAATAATGAATGAAGTTTATTTTGGCAATTATAACGAAGTAGTAGAACAAGCAAAAGAATATAATCTCCCCATAGATGCCAATTATTTCATAACCTGTATTATTGAACCTGAAACTACTAATGATACAAAACTTAACTTGTTAACAATCAAAGATATTTTAAATAATTTTTTTGATACCGATTCAAATATAATTCAATCAATAAATAAAAATAAAATGATTTTAACCTTTTACTACAAACATAAAGGACAAGAGATAATAGAGAAACCTCTATTTAAAAAAAGGACTTTTAAGAAAATCCAAGAGTTACACAAATATATTAATTTTTATACTAAGACAAAAATTAATATGGGAATTAGTAAAATTACCACATCATTTATTGAATTAAATAAAGCTTACAGACAATGCATAACAGCAATTAATTACAAATTATATTACAAAGATCAAACAATCTTCTTTATTGAAGATTTAGAACCTAAAAAGACTATTGAAACAACAGATAATAGCCAAGATAAATATATCGAAGCTTTACTTACAAATATAAAACTTGGAAGTGAAGAAGATATACAAAAATCAATTGAGCTATTGTTTAGCGAAAACTCTAATTATAACCCTGAAGACTTGGAATCATATAATTTAAAAATTATATCACTTCTTACAAATTTAGCATTAAGCTACAATTTGAATTTAAGTAAATACTCTACCTTAATTAAAACCATATCTCAACTAAATACTTTAAGTGTCACTATTCCAAATCTAAGAGAAATATCAATTGCACTTAATCTGTATCTTTTAATATTTAGGGTTCCAATTTTTAGGAACCCATTCTTTTCTTCTATTAATTAACCATATAATAACGAATTAAATTGACTTAAAGAGAAAGTTGTCATAAAATATAAGCACCCTAAATTATGGTGGTAAAATGATTATGGCAATTAAGCACGAAAGACCTGAATATGTACTAAATTATAAAAAGCCTAAAAATACTGAAATTAAATATATTAGTGGCAATTGGTATCTTTATGAGAGAAAAACTAAATATAATCCTGAAACAAAAAAGTCAACCAAAGTTTCTGGAAAAATGATTGGTAAAATAACCAAAGATGGGTTTGTAGCTAAGAAAGTAAAAGCTTCTGTTTTTAAAGAAATGGAGGTTAAAGAGTATGGAGCCTCATATTATTTTATCTCTAAGTCTAGATCAATATTAGATAGACTAAAGGATTGCTTTCCCTATTATGGGGAGCAACTATATGTTATTGCCATACTAAGGATATTGTATGGCAAGGCTTTTAAACGTATAGATCTTAATTATGAATCAAGTTATATATCAAATGTTTTTCCTAATCTCTCTTTATCTTCATCTACAATAACGAGTTTGCTTAAAGATGTTGGACGAGATAGAGGGGGGATTAAAAAGTTTATGAATAGCTATGCCAGAGATAAAGATAGATTTATTTTATTTGATGGACATAGAATAATCTCCTCATCCAAAAATCTTGATATGGCTGAAGTAGGATATGATTCAAAAAGTAGATACTCTCCACAAGTAAATCTTATCTATATGTTTTCCTTGGATGCAAATGGAAGTTACCCCGAATATTATAAGCAATATATAGGTAGTGTACCTGATGTATCTGTATTTGAAGATATTATAAAAGAAACCAATATAAAAGACAAAGATGCTACCATAATCGCAGATAAAGGATTTGGTAGTAATTATAACTTTGACTTAATTGAAGATAGTGGAATGAATTATATAATTCCTCTTAGACGAGGTAATTTAGAAACTAAAGGCAAGATACCTGCAAGCATAGCAGAATACAGAGATGCTTTTATTTATCATAATAGAAATATCCACTGTCTTACTATTAAAGGGAATGATTATAATATTCACCTCTACTTAGATGGCAGTTTACATAATGCAGAATTAAAAGATGTTATAAGAAGAACTGAAAAAAAGAATAACAGTATTGAAATTAAGAGAAAGCGGGAGCTAAAGAGAAGAGAGCAAGATAAACTCTATAAAGGTGAAATTCTTGATAAAAGATTAAAAGCAAAAAGTCGTTTAAGTGATGAAGAATTATCAGCTTTAGTTCCTCTTGATATTTCTGAAATCATAAGGGATAAAGTATCCACTGGAACTATAACGATAAAAACCAACAGAAAAGAATTAAATGCTAAACAAGTTTATGTTATTTATAAACAACGTCAAGCAATAGAACAATTTTTCAAAACCTATGATAATACATTAGGCTATGATAGTAGTTATATGAGAAATGATTATTCACTTGAAGCTTGGTTATTTATCAATCATCTTTGTATGATGATGAGTATGGACGCTATAGAAGAAATCTCAAATATTAATGAAGCTAATAACATTTCTTTAGCAGATCTAATAACAACTCTAAGAAAGATAAAAGCTACAAAAATAGAAGATAAATGGTATTTATCTAAATTCACTAGGCATGTTACTATCTTGTGTGAAAAGTTAGATATAAAGTTCAAAAGCCAAGAAATTAAAAAGAAGAATTAATTGGCTTCAGAACCCTAAATGTTAAAAGTTACAGCTTAATAAAAAAATTAAGGAAAAAAGAGAATCCAGTAATATCAAATTTGTAGAAATTGCTAAGAAACTAATTGAACAAAACTATCATGATAAAAACTTTAATCAAGATATTATCTGTGATTTACTAGGTGTAAGTAATGCATATTTTAGTTCGACATTTAAAAAAGAAACTAAAGTGGCTTTTACAAAGGCTCTAACAATGACAAGAGTTGAACACGCCAAAGAATTAATAGAAAAAGAAAATCTTAAAACTTATCAAATAGCAGAAAAGGTTGGTTTCTCTGATTCAAACTATTTTTCATTCTGCTTTAAGAAAATCACAGGGGACTCTCCCTCTGCTTACAAACAAAAAGTAAAAAGAACAAAATGAAAAAAAAAGATGCTTCAATAAATAAAATATTCTCAAGAATCTTAATTTTATTCACAATTCTAATTGTCATTGTAATAACATTGGCAATAACTTATCAATTTTTTAAAACTACAAAAAATAATATTGAAATCAATACAACACAAACAATCTCCCAAGCAAACAGAAGCATAAATTCCTTCATATCTGATGTAATGCTTATAGGAGATACCACTTTAGACTATTGTACTAATATAAACACTTTTGGAAAGGAAAATGTTGAATTACGATTAAATACTATCTTAGATTCTAGAAGTGATATAATTACGATTAACTTTTTTGATAGCTCTGGTAATATCATAGTTGGAACGACAGCAACAAATTTAAGAGATAATGAAGAAATAGCAAACCAAAAATGGTTTCAGAATGCTTTAAAAGGAAATGGAGACTATTATTTTTCTAGGGCTCATGTTCAAAGACTAGCAGCTTTACGATATCCTTGGGTTATAAGTTATAGTAAAAGTTTTAACTATAAGGATGAAAATGGGGAAGTTAAAACTGGCATAATGCTAATCGATTTTAATTATACAAAATTAAAAGATATTATGAGCTATGTTAGTATAGGCAAAACCGGATATGCTTTTATAATTGATGATTCAAATAATATAGTTTTCCATCCAAAACAAACTTTAATTAATTATGATCAGTTTTTTGAAAATATTGAGGATATAGAAGATAAAATATTTGGGAAATATTATTCTAAAAATGATGGAACAAATACTCTAAAAGTAATTCAAACTATAGATTACACAAGATGGAGAATAGTTGGAATTGCTTTCCCTAATGAAATGTTATTAGAAAGTTTTTCCTCATTTGCAATAACCTTATTAATCATCTTAGCAATTAGCATTTTAATAACCATCTTAATAGCTAAAATTGTTTCTAACTATATCACTCAGCCTATAAGAATCCTTGAAAAACAAATGGAAAATATCCACAAAGAAACTTTTATTCCTCAACCTATAGGTAGAGCATCGCAAGAGGTAAAATCTCTCTCTAATTCATTTATCAATATGTCAAATAGATTGAAAGATCTCCTTCAAAAAATTATTGAAGAACAAGAATTAATTAGAAAAAGTGAACTAGATGCTTTACAAGCTAAAATTAATCCTCATTTTCTATATAACACTTTAGATTCTGTAATTTGGTTAGCAGAACAAGGGGATGATGAAGGAGTTATCACTTTAGTAACAGCACTTGCTAACCTATTTAGAATCTCAATTTCCAAGGGTCATGAGCGAATAACGATTGAAGAAGAACTTGAACATTGCAGAAACTATCTGGTCATTCAGCAAATGAGATATGTTGAGAAATTTACTTTCAATATATCGATTGAAGAGGATATTAAAAAATGTGAGACTATAAAATTAATAACTCAACCAATTGTAGAAAACAGCATTTATCATGGCATTAAATATTTAATGGATCCTGGTTTTATCAATATTGAGGCAAAAAAATATGGAACAGACAAAATTCAAATTATTATCAGCGATAATGGTGCAGGTATGAGTGAAGAAGTTAAAAATTCTCTATTAACAACTGATAAAAAACAGCATATAACAGATGGAAATGGTATTGGTGTATATAATGTTAATATGAGACTAAAGTTAGCCTATGGTGAAGAATTTGGCTTATCCATTGAGTCTGAAATAGAGGAAGGAACTTCTGTTACTATCACTATTCCTCTAAAAGATAAAATTGAACAAGTTACAAAAATAAAAGGGAACTAAAATGAAGAAAAATTTATCAATAATAATTATATTTTTTGTTTTAATAATCACAGCATTCTTTGTAAATAAACAAACAAATAAACCAAGAGATTTTTCTTTATCACCTTATCAAATTGCTTTTATTAGAATGAAAGAAGGTGGACAATTTTGGGGCTCTATGAGAAATGGTGCTCGTGAAGCTAGAACAAACACATCAACAATTGTTGATTTTTTCTCAACAGTAAATGCATTAGATACTGATATCCAAATAGAATATGTAGAAAAAGCGATTGAAAAAAAAGTTGATGCAATTGTAATTACTCCAAGTGATAACAAAGCATTAATTGACCCTTTAAAAAAAGCTTCAGACAATGGAATTAAAATAGTACAATTATTTAATGAAGTTAAGGATGATACTATAGCAAATTCTTACTCTGTTTTAACAAATACAAAAATAATTGGAACAAAAATAGCAGAGGAATTAATTAAAAAATATCCTAAGGAAAGAGTAAATATTCTTTTAGTAAGTCGAAGTGCAGCGATCTCTTCAAGTAGATATATGGAAGAAGGCATAATGGAAAAACTTAAGAATGTTACAAATATAAACTGCAACTCACTATATGCAGGAAGTGATATTAATTTAATTAAGGATAGAATTCAAAACTATTTAGAAAATTATCAAACCATAAATTGTATTATAGCTTTAGATGATGATACATCAGAAGGTATTTCAAAATATTTTAATACAGTAAAAAATAAAGGGAATATAGAATATATTGCAACATCCCACTCTCTTTCAAACATTCAAAATCTAGAAATGGGAATCATTGATGAACTTTTGATTATAAATAGTTTTGCAATGGGTTACCAAGGCGTATATACCGCTTATGAAATTTTAAATGGAAATACCCCTAAAGAACAAAAGATAGATTATATCTTAGTTACAAAAGAAAATATGTTTGATGAAGACATTCAAAGAAAACTTTTTGTAATTTATTAAAAAAAAGAAGCAAACTTTCGTTTGCTCCTTTTTTGAAGTTAATATACGAACTACTTTTTTTGAACATATTTTTGTATATCAAAAGCAACTGCTGATACAATAATTAAACCTTTGATAATGTTTTGCCAATAAGGATTAACACCGATAAAAGTTAATCCATAGTTAATAAAGGTAAATATTAAAACACCTGTAATAACACCACTAACTTTACCAACACCACCTGTTACTGATACACCACCAACAACACAGGATGCGATAGCATCTAGCTCATATCCAACACCATAGTTATTAGTAGCTCCACCAGTTCTAGCAGCTTCTAATACACCACCAAAAGCAATTAATGAATCACAAACAACAAATAGTCCTATAATAATTGCAGTAATATTAATACCTGAAACCATTGCAGCTTCTTTGTTACCACCAACGGCATAGATGTTTTTACCAAATACAGTTTTATTGAGTAAGACCCACATTATAATTATTGCCAAAATTGCAAAAATTACAATTACGGGAATAGGTCCAATGGAACTAGAGCCTAAAGCAGTAAAATCACTCCTTAATCCACCAATAGGTTGTGAATTGTTGGGAGGCATATTAAAGTAGATTGAATTTACACCATAAATTATTAACATTGATCCTAAAGTTGCAATAAAAGCTGGAACTTGGAATTTAGCTACAACAATACCATTTAAAATACCCCAAACTGCGCCAATTAATACAGCAATTATAATTGGGAGAAAAAGAGGTAATTCACCCATGTCAGGATAGAACCGTCTTACATAATCAGGTGTTTGTAACATAGATGCAGAAATAACAGCAGCCATACCAACTAGTCTTGAAGCCCCAAGATCTACACCACCAATTAAAATAACTAGCATCATACCTAACGCAATAATAATCTTTGTTGAACTTTGCATTAAAATATCTCTTAAAACTCTAAAACTAAGAATTTTAGGATTTATAATAGCAATAACAATAATTAATACTAAAAGAACAATAGAAATTGCTCTATCCATTAATACAGCCTTAACATTATCTTTTGAAAATCTATTTCGATTAATTAAATTTTCCATTCTTTTCTCCCTAACCAACATACTTTGTTGCAAGTGTCATTATTTCTTCTTGAGTAGTTTTTTTACTATCAACAATTCCAGCAACACGACCTTCACTCATAACTACAATTCTATCTGTCATACCAATTAACTCTGGCATTTCAGAACTTATCATAATAACACCTTTGCCTTGCTCTGCTATTTCTTTCATCAAAACATAAATTTCATATTTAGCACCTACATCAATACCACGAGTAGGTTCATCTAAAATAAGAATATCAGGTTGTGTTAATAACCATCTAGCAAAAAGAACCTTCTGCTGGTTTCCTCCAGAAAGTGATCTAATTAAAGTCTTTGTACTTGGTGTCTTAATTCTCAAAGTTTTAATTTGTTCAACACTATCTTTTTCCATATTTTCATTCTTTAATAATCCATTTTTAGAATAATCTTTGAGATTTGCTATTAATAGATTTTCTTTTACAGATAATAAAGGGAAAATACCGGTTCTTCTTCTCTCTTCTGTTAATAAAGCCATACCTTTTTCCATAGCATCAATAGGGCGTTTAACAGTTATAGGTTCACCTCTAAGATACAATTTTCCAGTAGTGTGAGCTCTCAGTCCATAAACCGATTCCATAACCTCAGTTCTTTGAGCTCCAACTAAGCCTCCTATACCAAGGATTTCACCCTTTCTAAGAGTCAAGGATACGTTTTTAAAGGATAAAGGATTTGGTGAGGTATAATCTTCAACTCTTAGTAGTTCATCCCCTATATTAGGATTTCTATCTGGAAATCTATTTGTTAAATCTCTACCAACCATCTTCTTAATTATTAAATCAGTGGTTAAATCTTTAGCCTCCCATGTTCCAACATATTGCCCATCTCTCATTATAGTAACATCATCAGAAATCTTAAGAATTTCTTCCATCTTATGAGAGATATAAATAATTGAAACGCCTTTATCTCTTAATCCATTTATTATTCCAAATAAATGAGCTACTTCACTTTCTGTTAAAGAAGAACTAGGCTCATCCATAATTATTATTTTCGAATCATATGAAACAGCTTTTGCTATTTCTACACTCTGTGCATGGGAAACAGAGAGATTTCTCAATAAATCATTAGGGCTCATTGACAAATTCAAGCTTTCTAATAATTTTTTTGTATCCTTAAACATCTTTTTATGGTCTACAAAAGGAGATTTTGGCCCACCAATTCTTGGATATCTACCAAGCCAAACATTTTCCATTACATTTCTATGAGGGTTAGTGTGAAGTTCTTGGTGAATCATTGAAATACCAAGGGATAAAGCTTCCTTAGCATCATTAATTACTACATCTTTTCCATCGTATATAATCTGACCTGAGTCCATTTTATAAAGGCCGAACAAACACTTCATCAAAGTAGATTTACCTGCACCATTTTCTCCCATAAGTGCATGAACTGTGCCCGGTCTTACTTTTAGTGTAACATTATCTAAAGCTTTAACTCCTGGAAAAGTTTTTGTTACATTATTCATTTCTAATATATAATCCATCTAAGATTCCTTCTTAAAGAAAATAGCTCTAGGCAGTATTAGCCCACCCAGAGCATCACAAGTATTAATTCAGTTCTACATGAAATCTTGGTAGTTTTCTTGTGTTACCATTTGATAAGGTACCCAAACGAACTTGCCATCAGTAATCTCATAACCAATTGAATCTGAAGTTGGAGTTTTTCCCATAGCTAAATCATAAGCAATATTGAAAGTTGCTGTTCCTTGGTTAACTGCATCATTTAATACAGTACCTAGAAGAGTACCATCTTTTAATGCTTGAAGAGCTGGAGCTGTAGCATCAACACCAACAACTGGCATATATTTGTCGCCTGTGAAATAACCAGCAGCTTTTAATGCTTCAATAGCACCTAATGCCATATCATCATTGTTAGCAAATACTGCTTCAATTACATCGCCTTTAGAAGTTAAGAATGCAGCCATTTTTTCTTGACCTTTTACTCTGTCCCACATTCCTGTATCTTCAGCAACTTTTTCTACTTTAATTCCATTATCTACTAATGCTTTAATAGAATATTCAGTTCTTAGTTCTGCATCTTGGTGACCAGGTTCTCCCTTAATCATTACATATTGTAAAACACCATCGCCATTTTTATCTGCTTCTGGATGAGCTTTCCAATAATCTGCAACAATTTGTCCACTCATTGTTCCTGATTCTTCAGCTTTTGCACCAACATAATAAACCTTGTCCCACATAGCCATATCTTCATCAAATGGTTGTCTGTTAAAGAATACTACAGGGATGTCAGCTTTCATAGCTTTTTCAATTTCTACACCAGCTGCTGCTCTATCTACAGGGTTTAAAGCTAAAGCATCTACACCTTGTGTAATAAACAAGTCAACTTTTTCATTTTGTGTTGCTTGAACATTCATTGAGTCAACAATATTTACTTTGGCTTTTCCTTCTGCAGCTTCTGCAAAAGCATTACGAACACTAGTCATGAAAGTGTCATCAAATTTGTAAATAGCACAACCTATTTCAGGTTCTCCACTAGCACCTTCACTTTGACCAGCAGCAAATACTGGACTAATTAAAGCAAGAGATAACAATAATCCAACTGTTAATTTTTTCATTTCTTCCTCCTTAGGATTTTAATTGCTTCTATATTCTCACACTGTTTTCTTAATTCAAAAAGCGAAAATTTTTCTCAAAATCTTAATTTTTTTTAGATTTTAATATTTTTTATATAAAATTCTAATATATTACAATTTTTTTCTATTTCCAAAAAATCCTGTTTTATTATTTTTCATCTACATAAATTTCTCAACAATTGAAATTAAAAGCTAAAAGGAATATTCTAATCTTATTATTTCATTTTAGGAGAATTATTGTGAAAAAAGAACGTTTTGATAAGTTATATACACAATTAATTTTAGAATTAGGTCTACAATTTGAAAAAGGCATGAGCCTTGTTATTCGTTGTGCACCTGATTATTACTCTTTTGCCGCAACTATTGCAAAAGCAGCATACAAAAAAGGTGCAATTAATGTTGATATAGATTTGGTAGATACAAAACTAATTAAAGAAAGATGCAAATATCAAGAAGTTGAGGATGTAACAAAATTACCAAAATATTTAGAAGCCATAGATAAAGAGAGAGCAAAAGAAAAATGGGCTTTTTTAGCTATTAGTGATACAGAAAATAATACTGTTTTAAATTCAACAGATAAGATTAAATTAGCTGAATATACAAAAGTCAAATCGCAACTAAATCAGGCTGGTAGAGATGGAAGAATTAAATTTGAAATTCCATGGTGTATTGTTTGCTATCCATTAAAAAAATGGGCTAAACAAGTTCTAAATTCAAACGTTGAAGATATGAGAAATTTATTAACAAAAATTTTGTTACTAGATAAAGACGATCCTGTTAAAGCATGGCAAGAGTTTGATAAAGAATTTAAAAAAGGTAATGAATATTTAAACAATCTAAAAATTAAAACCTTACATTATGTCAGCCCTATCACTGATTTAACTATTTCCTTAAAAGAAGAAGCTATTTGGTTAGGTGGAAGTGATGAATGTAATAATAAATCATTGTTTGTAAATATCCCAACCTTTGAACATTTTAGCGTTCCCGATAAATATAGTGTAAATGGATATGTAACAACTACAAAACCTGTAACTGTTCTTCAAACATTATGTGATGGTATAAGATTCGAGTTTAAAGATGGAAAAGTTGTAAAATGCGAAGCTAAAGTTGGACAAAAAGCTTTAGATCAATATTTAGAAAGTGATGAAAATGCCGCCTATCTAGGTGAAGTTGCCTTAGTTGATGAAAGAACCCCAATTGCCCAAAGTGGTAAAGTATTTAACAATATTTTGTTTGATGAAAATGCATCTTGTCATATTGCTATTGGTGCGGGCTATTCAGTGTGTTTAAGCAATAATAAAGATTTAGATTCAAAAGAAAAACTCGAAGAATATGGTTGTAATGTCTCAAGAGTGCATACGGACTTTATGATTGGTTCATCAGATTTAAATATTTATGCAACAACATATGATGGAAAAGAAGTTCAAATTTATAAAAATGGACAATTAACTTTTTAAATTGTTTAGAGGCTGAATAATTCAGCCTCTAAATTTTTATGTTAATAAATAATATAAAGATAATAAAATTATTAGCATAAGAATTACAATAACATATATTAATCTTTGTTGTTTTTTAATCTTTTGTCCTACAGTTATTATCTGCTCTTCAAGTTTTCTCTTTTCTTCCATTTCTTGAATTTCTTTTATTCGTTTTTGCTCTTCTCTTTCTTTAATTGCTTTTTGTTTTTGTCTCTCATTTTCAATCTCATAATAACAAGAAGAACAAATTACAAAACCACTACAATCAAATAATTTATCATAGTAACTATCGCCACAATGTTGACAGATATATAAGCGAAGCAAATCACCATTTTTTAATAATTCACAAACGACTACTTTTTTAACAATATCATCATCAATAAATTTACCTTGTCTAAATCTATCAAAAAAAGAATGATGCGGTAGTTCAATATTCTTATTTAAATTTTCTCCAAGTTGTACTACTCTCTCACTTAAATATCTATCTTGAGTTATTAAAAGTATATTATTATTCTTACCTCGCTTTTTTAAAAGGGCTACCAAATGATCATCAGCAATACCAATACTACCTGTATCTACCCTTTTTACTAAGCCTTTTTTTGCTAGCTTTTGTATTAAAAAAGGTCTAACTTGAGCTCTAAGACGTACATCTAAATCTTTTTCTTCATTGTGGGAGATTCCATACATTTCCTCCATTGTTTTTTCAAGAATAACTAATTTTTTCCGTCTTTTTCTCAGCGTCAAACTTGCGTTAGCTATAAAATATAAAAACCAATCTTCATGTATTAAAGGAGCAGTATCTATATATACTTCATCAAACCTTTTCATATTTGCATCAAATTCAATTTTTGCTTCATCATCCCTAATATAATCATCTAATATTCCATAAAATGAACATACTATTTCCTTGCTTAATGCATAATTTTGATTTAAATATTCATCATTATAGTCTAAAGACAATTTATTAAAACATAAGCGTATTTTATATTCATCTATCTTCATATCTTCTGATAGATTTTTTATTAAATTGTTTGTATCAATTCTGTTATTTTCTTTTTTTTGATATCTAAATTTTGCCATATCAATTTTTCCTTATAATATAAAAAGCATACACTATTAAAGATAAGTTAAGCAACTTAAAAAAAAACTGTACTCTTTTGAAGTACAGCTCTTTTTTTTTACTATTTCTTTTTAGCTTTTTTCTTACTAATTGAACTCTCTATCTGTTCTTTCGTTAAATTCATAGCTAAGCTTTCATCCGTTTTAGCCTTCTCGTCATCTATTGGGATATTAGTTTTACCATGCTTTAAATAATATCCGTACCTTCCATAATAAAGTTTGACATTTTCTCCGTCAAATTCTCCAAAATCTTTAATTGCTGTCTTTGTTTTCGAAGAATTTTTCCCTTTAACTTTATTTGCGCCATTTTTAATCAATTCTTTAGCTTCTTCAAGAGTTACACTAAATAACTGTTCATCATGATCCCTTTTATTCAAATTGACATTTAAATCGCCACAATTTATATAAGGACCATACTTACCTTTTGTTGCTAAGATCTTTTCACCACTTTCATTTTCACCTAATACTCTAGGTAATGATAAGTATTTTTTAGCTATTTCTAAATCCTTTTTAGCTTCTTCATCTTTTTGGTACCAAGAAGGTATACTTGCTCTTTTTGGTTTATTTTCTGCATCTTTTCCAATTTGCCAATAAGGGCCAAACCTTCCTGAACATAAGTATATCTCATTACCTTCATCATCATTCCCTAATAAAATAGGTTCATTTTTAACTTTTCCTTTTTTAATTAGATCTTTAATATCTTTATCCGTAATATTTCCAGGTAACATGTCTTTAGGTAAATTAATATACTCTCTTTTACCGTCAACTTCTTTTCCTAATACATAAGGGCCATAAGGACCAATCATAATTGGATTATCATCACTAATTTGAGGTAAGTGAAGAGTTTTTGCTTGAACTTTATCATCTTTACTTTTTTGAACTTTTACTTTTGATTGAAGGCCATTATTTCCAAGATAGAAGTTTTCCAAAATTTCTTGCTTTCCAATCTTATGATTTGCTATAGCATCTAAATCAGCTTCTAATAATCTTGTAAAATCATAATCTACATATTTTGGGAAAGAATTTATCAAATACTGACAAACAGCAAAACCAATAAAGGTCGGAACTAAAGCATTCCCTTCTTTAATTAAATATTGTCTGTTAAGTAAAGTATCTATAATCGAAGCATATGTTGAAGGTCTACCAATCCCTCTTTGCTCTAATTCTTTAACTAAAGTTGCTTCAGTAAATCTTGGTGGAGCTTTAGTTTCATGCTTTTGGCTTAAAAGCTTACTTAAATCAAGTTCTTGTCCAACTTCTAAAGGAGGTAATAAAGTTTCTTTATCATCTAAAGCAGCTTCTGGATCATCTTTAGATTCAACATAGGCTCTCAAATAACCAGCAAAGGTTATTTGTGTACCACTAGCACTAAATAATGCACCATTTGAAGAAATTCTAACTGTAGTAGTTTTCTTTTTGGCTTCTGCCATTTGGCTTGCTAAGGTCCTTGCCCAAATTAAATTATATAAAGCTAATTCTTTTCCGCTTAATCCAGATTGTTTTGGAGTAACAAAAGATTCTCCAGCAGGTCTTATTGCTTCATGAGCTTCTTGTGCTTCAGAATTATTAGCCTTAAACTGTCTAACTTGTTTTGAAAGATATTCATCACCATATAATGCTTTAACACTTGATCTAGCACCTTTTATACCCTCTTCACTTAAGAAAGGACTATCAGTTCTCATATAAGTAATTAAACCATTTTCATACAATCTTTGAGCAACTCTCATTGTTTCTTTAGAGCTAAAATGAAGTTTTTTTATAGCTTCTTGTTGTAAAGTACTTGTAATAAAAGGAGCACTAGGTTTAGAAGTTATAGGTTTACTTATTATATCATTTATAACAAAAGGGCCATTTTTTATTTTAGAAATAATATCTTCAATACCATTTTCATCTAATAATAAAGTATTATCTTTTTTATATTCACCAGTTTTAGAATCAAAACTCTTACTAGACGCAAGATTTTTATCATTATATTGAATTAACTTAGCTTCAAAACTACCTTTTGAAGTATTAAATGTAGCTTTAGCATCAAAATATGTACTAACTTTAAAGAGAATCCTTTCTTTTTCCCTTTCGACTGTTAACATAAGACCTGGAGATTGAACTCTACCTGCACTTAATTTTCTTGAAGATAATTTTTGACCAACTAATGATGAAACATCATAACCAAATAATCTATCAATAATTCTTCTAGCTTCTTGAGCATGGACCATATCAATATCTAAATCTCGACCAGCATTTAATGCATTTTGGATAGCTTTTTGAGTTATTTCATGGAAAACCATTCTTTTGTAATTTACTTTAGGTTTTAAAACTTCTAGTAAATGCCAAGATATACTTTCTCCTTCTCTATCTTCATCAGTTGCTAATAACAAAAAATCTGCTTTCTTAATTTCTTCTTTTAAAGATTTAACTAAAGCTTTTTTTTCTGATGGTATAATATAATGTGGTTTAAAACCTTTCTCTATATCAACTGCATCTTTATCAGAATCTAAATCTCTTATATGTCCATTGCTCGCCACAACGGTGCAGTTTGAGGGTAAAAACTTTTTAATTGTTTTTGCTTTTGTAGGAGACTCAACGATGATTAACGTTTTCTGGCCATCCATTTCTTGCATTCAATCCTCCATTTTGACAAAAATAATTGTCTATATTCTTAAAGTTATAAAAAGGGAATCTATTTTTGTCAACGCTAAGAATCATTTCTTAGCTATTGCATCAAAGAAAATGGTAAATATAAGCTAGGATATTTCAAATTTTCAATATTTAACTAATATCATCAATTCTTATCTTTAATACTATTGCACTTTTTATAAAAATAATCAATTTCCAAATTAGATTATATATATTACACTGTAATTAGTTAGGCGTTGATGTTTTATTGATGAAGAATATTGAAAAACACTTGAACCGTTAATTTTTTTATAATACTATTTTAAAGCATAACACCCTTTAGGAGAACTTAGTGAAAACTATAAAATATATAATGCCTTTATTGATTTTTGGATTACTTTTTTTATCTAGTTGTGTAGTTACAGAAGATTTATCAATTAACACAGATAAAAGTGGTAGCTCAGAGATTGCAATAAGTGTTGAAGATTTCTTTATTACTGTCTTAAATGATTTTTCTGAATTCTCCTCTGAAGATTCAGATAAACCAATTATGGATTTAGCAATTGAGGATACTTCTAATAAATTAACAAAAAACGAAAGCACAAATAATGTTGTATTTAATAAAGTTGGCAAAAATTCATATGAAGGATCATTTGATTTTGACTCCCTTTCAACTTTGATTTCAGACTTAAGTGAAACAGAAAATCAAACTGTTTTAACATTAAACAACAATAAGCTTAATTTTTATTTAGATTTAGATAATTATTATCAATTAACAAAAGCTATCCCATTTTTAGCTGATCCTAATTTTGAACCTTTTGGTCCTGAATATAATGAAGGATTAAGTGAAGATGATTATTTAGAAATGATTAGTTTTATGTTAGGAGAAGAAGGTCCTGATGCTATTAGGAATTCTACAATCACTCTTAACTTTACAACACCTAAAACAATAAAATCATACAAAGGTGGTACAAAAATCTCTAATAATCAATTCAGATATAGTTTTCCATTAATTGATTTCTTACTTTTAGCTGAACCTTTAGAATTTGAACTAACTTGGTAAAAAATAAAAAGAAGCCTTCTCGGCCTCTATTTATTTCATTCATATATGGACTATGCAGTTTGCATAGTCCATATTTATTTAAATAGTATGTTAAACATTAAATCTAAAGTGCATTATATCTCCATCTTGAACTATATAATCTTTACCTTCCATTCTTAGTTTACCTTTTTCTTTTACTTTTTGTTCACTACCTAATTCAAATAAATCTTCACAATTATAAACTTCTGCTTTAATAAAACCTTTTTCAAAGTCTGTATGGATAACACCAGCTGCTTGTGGAGCTTTAAATCCTGCTTTAAAAGTCCAAGCTCTATCTTCATCACTACCAGCTGTAAAGAAGGTTCTCATGCCTAAAGTATGATAAGCACTTCTAATAAGTTGATTTAATCCTGATTCTTTTAGTCCTAATGCGTCTAAGAATTCTTTTTTATCTTCTTCATTATCCATTTCAGCTATTTCAGCTTCGATTTTTCCACAAATTACTATAACCTCAGCGTTTTCATTTTTTGCAAGATCTTTTACAATCTTTACATATTCATTATCTTCTTCAAGACTATCTTCATCTACATTACAAACATAAATTACAGGTTTTAAAGTAATTAAATGTAAATCAGCAATAGCGAGTAATTCTTCTTCATCAAGATTTAAAGTACTAGCTAATTTCCCCTCACTCAAACATTCTTTTAATTTTTCTAAAATTGGGAGAACTTTTAAGTTAATTTTCTGTTGCTCTTTATTAACACGACCCATTTTATACATTTTGGCATATCTTTTTTCGACAGTATCTAAATCAGAGAAAGCTAATTCTATATTAATTGTTGAAATATCACCAACTGGGTCAATTTTATTATTAACATGAACAATATCTTCATCATCAAAACATCTAACTACATGTGCTAGAACACCTACTTCTCTAATGGATGCTAAAAATCTATTTCCTAGACCTTCGCCTTTTGATGCGCCCTCTACTAATCCGGCAATATCAACAAATTCAAAAGTAGCTGGTACAACTTTAGCAGGAGGTATTAATTCAACAATTTTATCAAGACGTGGATCTGGGACATTCACCATACCAACATTTGGATCGATGGTACAAAACGGATAGTTTGCACTTTCTGCTGGTGCACTTGTTAAAGCAGAAAAAATTGTTGATTTCCCAACATTAGGAAGTCCTACAATACCACAATTTAAACTCATAATTTTATCCTCTCTTACAAAAGTTCTCGCCGCTTGACTATATCACAGATTGACAAGTTATTAAACCACAGTTAATCTTATTGTAAGAAAAAATAAAAGGGAATAAATAAAAACTTGTCAAATAATAATATAATTAATTTAACCACAGAAGATACATTACAAAAAGCAATAATTATCCTTGTGGAAACACAATCTAATTCAATTTCCCCTCTCATTAGAAAAAAAGAATTAATTTCCTTAGCTAGAACAATGAATGTTCTTGTAGTAGATACTGTAATAATAAATTTAAAAAAAGAAAATAGCCAAACCTATATTGGAAAAGGTAAGGTTATGGAATTAAAGGAACTAGCTGAAAATTTTGAAATAGATTTATTTATATTCGAAGTCGATTTAGCTCCAAGTATTCAACGAAATCTAGAGAAAATTCTTAATATTTGTGTAATTGATAGGCGCGAAGTAATTTTACAAATATTTAGCGATAGAGCATCTACTAAAGAAGCTTCTTTGCAAGTAGAACTTGCTAGATTAGAATACTCCCTTCCTCGTTTAACTCGTGCTTGGACTAACTTATCAAGACAAAGAGGTGGTACGAAGGGAAATAAAGGCGAAGGGGAAAAGCAACTTGAAATAGATAGACGTCTTGTTTTAAACAGGATTACAAAAACTAAAGAAGAATTATCAAAAGTAAAAAAAATTAGAGCAAATCAAAGAAAAAGTCGCTTGAATGCAAATATACCAACTGTAGCTATCGTTGGTTATACTAATAGTGGCAAAAGTTCTCTATTAAAAGCTTTAACTAATAGCAATATTCTTGTAGAAGATAAACTTTTTGCAACTCTAGATACTACTAGTAAAAAAGTTAAAATGCCAAGTCATAGAGAAATGGTTTTCAGTGATACTGTTGGCTTTGTAAGTGATTTACCTCATGATTTAATTGAAGCTTTTAACTCAACCCTCGAAGAAGCCACTTATGCAGATGTCATTCTTATTGTATTAGATGCTTCTCATCCTAATTTGATGGGATGCTATAATACAACTAAGGAAACTCTAAAAGAACTAAACTGTGAAAATAAACCTACTCTTGTGATGCTAAATAAATGTGATCTAGAGCCTAATGAATTCGATAAGGCTCGATTAAAAGCCATAGAACCTACGCTTATTGAAACTAGTGTAAAAAATAATATTAATATAGATTCAATGCTAAGTGAAATCGAAAAACTATACTCTAAAAATGAACACATCTCGTATTTTGAAATACCTAATGATAGACATGATCTTATTTATTATGCACAAAGAAACTCTTTTGTATTAGATATCAAATATGAGGAATCATTTGTTTCATTGAAAACTAAAATAAAAGAACAATTTTTAGGAGAATTAATAAACTATAAAAAATCAACTCTTTAAATAGAGTTGATTTTTATTATTTAACAACATTTACAAATTATCTTATAATCTCCAAAGAGCTTGTAGAGAAGCTTGCATAGCAAAATCTGCGTTAAATCCACCTGAGAATGTCATTCCAATTCCTGGTTCTAATCTTAAAAGTAAATCAATTGGGTAATCCCCATCAAAACTATAAGAAGCTTCTCCCATTGCCAATATAGATAAACCAAATATATCAGAGCTACTTAATGGAATTCTTGCAGCTCCACCTAAACCGACATTGATATCAATTACTTCTTTATCAAAATCAACTTCTGCAACTTTATAAAGACCAAAACCTTCGGCATTAAGTGTTCCAGATAGTAAATCCCATCCAACTGTTCCACCTGCGGTAATGTCTTTATCAATATCATACTTAAATCCAACACCGTTAATTGTTCCAACGGCTAAACCAACACTCATGTCCGAACTTTTTGCAAATGTAGGAATCATAACCAACGCAATCATTGCTACAACTGTTAATAATCTTTTCTTCATTGTAATCTCCTTAATTTTGGATTTTCTTTTTACACAGTATATCAAACATAAGTATAATTGAACAGTATTTTATTTAAAATATCTTAATTTATTTTTTATTTGAATAATAACAATATTGAAATAATTTATTATATAGCTCAGTTAACTAATATTTTTAGCAATAGATTTATTGCAATTTTTGTCATAAGTTTTTTTTCATTATACACAAAACTTTTAGCTTTAATTTTTTTTATTTTATATATATAGTACAAATCAGGAGAAAAGAATGAACAGAATCTCTTTATACGGGTTAAGTCCTTCAGAAATATTTGAAAAATTGAATTTAGAAAAAAAATTCCAAGCAAAGCAAATTTATCAATGGTTAATTAAAGGTGTTACAGACTTTAATTTAATGAGCAATATATCAAAATTAGAAAGGGAAAGACTTTCTAATGAATTTGGATCAGCAATTTCCTCTGAGGTAATTGATACTCAAAGAGATGATACAGGAGCCACAAAGTTAGCAATTAAATTAGCAGACGGGGCTATAATTGAAAGTGTCCTTTTAATAGACAAAAATGAAAGAATGACAGCATGTCTTTCTTCTCAAGTTGGTTGTGCTATGGGATGTAAGTTTTGTAGAACCGGGACAATGGGGCTTATAAGAAACTTAACAACCTCAGAAATTATTGAACAATTTGTCCATTTAAGAACTTTAGGTAATGTTACTCATATTGTTTTTATGGGGATGGGAGAGCCTTTAGCTAACCTTTCTAATGTAACTAGTGCCATTAGATACTTCCATAGAGAAGATGCTTTTTACATTAGTTTAAGAAGAATTACAATAAGTACTTGTGGTATTGTAAGTGGTATTAATAAATTAACTGAGCAAAATTTAAATGTAAAACTTGCTGTATCTTTAGTTAGTGCTGACAATAATCAAAGAAGTCAAATTATGCCAATAAATGATACATTTAACTTACAACAATTAAAGAAAAGTTTAATGCATTACCAAAATAAAGGCGGATCTAGATTCACTTTAGAATACTGTATGCTAAGTGGGGTTAATTGTGATTTAAACTCTGCAAAAAAACTTGCGTCTTTCACTAATGGATTAGATGCTGTTGTTAACTTAATTCCATGGAACCCTGCAGCAGAACTACCTTGGACTACCCCATCAACTCAAGAGATAAACACTTTTACTAAATATCTCGATGAGTTCCATATCAAATATGCTAGGAGATTCACTAGAGGCAGGAGCGTAAATGGAGCTTGTGGACAATTAGCTACAAAAAACATCAAAAAGGAAAATTAAAATGAAAGGGTATTTAGAATTAGAGAAAGGTTATATTGAAGAAGATTTAGTAGATTTCAATCAAAAGAAATATGCACTCATCTTCAATATTGCCTCAATTTTAATTGCTTTTGCCATTTTTTTTATATTTAGAATTCAAAGTTGTCCAGTTTTTACAATCGAAAGTATTATCTTCATTGTAATTGGAGTCTTTGCATTTATTACTATCCATGAATTAATACATGGATTTTTTATATGGGTATTTTCTAAAAAAAAAGCAAAGTATAAAATATCAATGTTTTATGCTAGTGCTTCAGCTGAAGATAGGTATTTTGATAGATTTTCATATATAATAATCGCCCTATCTCCAGTTTTTATTATATCATTTTTCCTTTTATTTCTTCTAAACACTTTACCCTTGAATTTGTATAATGGAATATTATTAGTATTCGCTTTAAATGTCTCAGGGGCCATAGGCGATTTCTATATAACAATAATCACTCTCGGAAAAAATAAAGATACACTAATTAGAGATGAAGGGGAAAAAATGCATTTTTACACAAAAAAAATACAATAAATACTAGCCTCATAAAAATTTTATTACTATCTTCTTATCATTATCATATATTTTTTTTGGAGGTTATATGAGTAATGGTGTGAAAAAGAATTTTAATCAATCTATAATTAAATTCTATCTAATAATGCTTGTGGCTATTTTGCTAGTTAATATGTTTATAATCCCATATATGTCTCAAGCAAAATATCAAAAAGTTGATTATGGGACTTTTTTAACAATGCTTGATAGCAAGCAGATATCAAAAGTTGAAATTGATGGTAATGATATTTTCTTTACTTCTAACACTGATTTTGACCAATTATATAAAACAACAACATTCCAAGATCCAGATTTAGTTAATAGATTATATGCATCAGGCTGCTCTTTTGGTAGAGTTGCTCCTACAGAAATTTCACCTCTTCTTTCACTATTAATTTCTTGGGTAGTCCCCTTCTTATTAATATTCGTCATGGGAAGGTATCTTCAAAAGAAAATGAACTCTGGAGATGGTGGAGGTTTATTTTCTTCCTCAATGCAATTTGGAAAAAGTAACGCAAAGGTTTATGTACCAAGTGAGACAGGAATAAAATTTAGTGATGTAGCTGGAGAAGATGAAGCTAAAGAGCTTCTTACAGAAATTGTTGATTTCCTACATAAACCAGATAGATATACTCAAATAGGTGCAAAAATTCCTAAAGGAGCCCTTCTTGTGGGGCCTCCAGGTACTGGTAAAACCCTTCTAGCTAAAGCTGTTGCTGGTGAAGCTAATGTTCCTTTCTTTTCAATCTCAGGTTCTGAATTTGTTGAAATGTTCGTTGGTATGGGTGCAGCAAAAGTTAGAGACTTATTTAAAGAGGCTAATAAAAAAGCTCCATGTATTGTTTTTATTGATGAGATAGACGCTATTGGTAAAAGACGTAATTCATCCATGCAAGGTGGAAATGATGAGAGAGAGCAAACGCTTAACCAATTACTGACAGAAATGGATGGCTTTGATGGTTCTAAAGGTGTTGTTTTATTAGCAGCAACAAACAGACCAGAAACTTTAGATCCAGCTCTTTTACGACCAGGTAGATTTGATAGAAGAATTCCTGTTGAATTACCAGACCTAATTGGTAGAGAGGCAATTCTTAAAGTTCATGCCAAAAATATTAAAACTGCTAACAATGTAAATTATCACGATATTGCTAGAGCAGCATCAGGTATGAGTGGGGCAGACCTTGCTAATATTGTAAATGAAGCCGCTCTAATAGCAGTTAGAAATAAAAGAAGTAAAGTAATTCAAAAAGACTTTGAAGAAAGTATTGAAGTAGTTGCTGCAGGGTATCAAAAGAAAAACAAAGTATTAAGTGATAAAGAAAAACTAATTGTATCTTACCATGAAGTTGGTCACGCCTTAGTTGCTGCTCTCCAAACTAATACAGCTCCAGTCTCAAAAATTACAATTATTCCAAGAACTAGTGGAGCACTTGGTTTTACAATGCAAGTAGACGAAGAAGAGAAAAATTTACTTAGCAAAGAAGAATTAGAAAACAAAATTGCAATATATACTGCAGGAAGAGCCGCTGAAGAAGTTGTTTTTAACTCCATTACAACAGGAGCTAGCAACGATATTGAACAAGCAACAAAGTTATCTAGAGCCATGATTACTAGATTCGGCATGAGTGAAGAGTTTGGAATGGTTGCTTTTGAAGCTCAAGGTAGCCAATATCTTGGTGGAGATTCATCTCTGATTTGCTCAGAAAATACTAGTTCTCAAATTGATAAAATGGTAACAACCTTAGTAAATAATCAATATAATCGAGCTAAAAAATTACTTGAAGATAATATAAAAAAATTACATCAAATTGCTGAATATCTTTATAAAGAAGAAACTATAAACGGTGAGCAATTTATGGAAATTTTATTAGAAGATAAAAAAGATTTAAATTAATTTATTTTACATACAAAAACTCAGGGAAATTTATCCCTGAGTTTTTAAATTAATTTATTTTTAATTAAAATAGATCTTATATTTTGAACTAAATTAAACCTTTATCTTGAAGCATTTTAGTTGCTACAGATTCAACACTCTCACCTTCATCAACCATTAAATTATACTTTTGCATATCTTCGTTACTAAATTTATTTCCTAACGCATTCAATGCTTCAACTACATCTGGATGTTCATTAGCAAATTCAACAGTCATAATTGGTGTACAGAAATATGGAGGAAAGACATTTTTATCATCCTCTAAATTAACAAAACCATATTTTGCAATTCTACCATCAGTTGAATAATAAGTATTAACATCAATTTGACCATTCAATAAAGCTTGGGTAGTTAAACCTTGGTCCATTCCTTTATATTCTTTAAATTCAAAACCATAAGTTCTAATTAAAGCAGGATAACCATCACCCTCTCTAACAGGAAATTCTTGATCTCCTCCCAAAATTAATTGATCTGCAATGGGTTCTAAATCTGAAATAGTTTTAACACCATATTCATCTACTAATTCTTGTGTTACAGATAATACATAAGTATTATTAAATCCAAATGGTTCAAGCCAAGTTATCCCAAATTCTTCTTCACTTCTTTCTTTTACATAATTATATGTTGCCTCTGGACCAATATTATCAGTTTGGTTAAATATTGCCCCATAAGTAGTACCTGTATATTCAGGATACAAATCAGCATCACCATTCTTTATTGCATTCCAACAAAGCAAAGTTCCACCTAATTCTTTTACTTCAGTTTCAATTCCTTTAGAATTTAAATATTGAGCTAAGGCTTCACCTACTATTCTCTGCTCAGTATAATTTTTATGAACAACAGTAACTTTGTCTTTTGATGAATTACAACTTGTAAATAATACAATGGTTGCTAATAAAACTAATAAGCCTAATTTCTTATAATTTTTCATTTACACACTCCTCTTTTTTTAATCTTTTAAACCTTTTGAGGTTAGAGCTTTTTCAACTAAACCTAATACAAAATCTACTAATAATGCTAATAGTGCAGATAAAAATGCACCTGTAAAAATCATAGGTTGATTAAAAGTACTAAGTCCTCTATATATCAAATCTCCTAATCCACCAGCTGCAATTAGAGTTGCAATTGTTGTAATACCAATACAAGTTACAGCTGCGATTCTTACCCCACCCATTATTACTGAAATAGCTAAAGGAATTTCAACCTTGAACATTATTTGAGTCTTAGTCATTCCCATGCCTGTTGCTGCTTTAATTATCGCAGGATCAACATTTTTAATTCCAATCAAGGAATTTTTTATAATTGGTAATAATGCATATAAGAAAAGAGCAAATACAGCAGGTTTTGTTCCAATACCAAACAAAGGCATTGAAAAAGCAAACATAGCTAAAGATGGAATTGTTTGTATTATATTTGCTACACTAATTACTATACTTGCGGCTTTATCATGGTTAACTATTAAAAAGCCAACTGGTATACCAACTACACAAGCTAAAATTACAGCAGTAAATGAAAGATTTACATGCTCTAATGATTTTTGAACTATCATCTGCCAATTATTCGTAATAAAATCAATCATATTAATAGTCCTCCGTTCCAGGCATAATCTGACTTAGCACATTTAATATGCTTGCATTTGTAATAATCCCATGATAAAAACCTTCTTTATCAACGACTGGAATATATTTTACGCCCTTATCATTTCTAATATTCATAACTTCTGTTAAACTTGTTTCTGGTTCTACTGTAATGAAATCTTTTTTCATAATATCTACCATTTTAATCTTATGATCATTTATTCCAGACAATCTATTTGCACCAACAAGTCCAACTAATTTTTTCTTATCCCTTTTCAAATTCTCAACAACACAGAGCATAAGAGTTTCTTTTGTTGCCATTCTCTCAATTGCTTGAGCAACAGATCTAGAAGCTTGAATTGTAGGAAATTTTTTTACCATAACATCTTCAGCACTCAACATATCGGGAGTTTTCCATAATCTGTTTTTTCCTACAAAGTTAAGAACAAATTCGTTTTGAGGATTTTTTAAAATCTCTTCAGCACTATCACATTGGAGTATTTTTCCACCTTGCATAACAGCAATTCTATCCCCAACTTTAATTGCTTCATCGATATCATGAGTTACAAAAATAATAGTTTTACCAAGTTCATCATGGATTCTAACTATCTCATCTTGGAGTTGTTCTCTTGTAATAGGATCTAAAGCTGAAAAAGGTTCATCCATTAAAATAATATCAGGATCATTTGCTAAGGCTCTTGCAACACCAACTCTTTGAAGTTGACCTCCAGATAATTCTTTTGGATAACGAGTTGAATAAATATCTGGATCTAAATCGACTTTATCTAATAACTCTCTTGCTATTTGAATGTTTTTTTGTTCATCCTTAGATGTTAAAGATAAAACCGCAATAACATTTTGTTGAATTGTCCAATGAGGAAATAATCCTATTTGCTGAATTACATATCCAATTCTACGTCTAAGTTGAATCTTATCCATTGCAGTTATATCTTCACCATCTATGGTGATTTTTCCTGAAGTGGGTTCTATAAGGCGATTTATCATTTGCATGGTTGTTGTTTTTCCACAGCCACTTTCACCGACTAAAACCATAAATTCGCCATCCTCTATGGTTAAATTAAGATTATCAATAATCTTAGTAGTTCCATCATATGTTTTTACAATATTCTGTAACTGAATCATCACTTTTTCTCCTTGAATGAATTAAATTTATAAAAGTGTAATTTAGGTATCATGTTGAATATAATTTAGTAAAAAAACATGCCTGTCTGATGCGATTCCTTCAAAATAAATTGAACGAACTTTGGAGTTTTTGGTATATATCAAAACACCCTCCTTGTCTTTCTTTAGTTAAAAATACCCTTCAATTCCCAAAAGAAAACATGACTAAAAATACAGCCAAAAATAATAAGATAAAGGCGAGTAAAAACACCTCTATTTGAATTTTAATCTTTATTTTTTTTTATAGCAAAAAAATAATTTAAAATGGAAAAAAGAATATATATGTAAGCAACGAATTTCCATTGCCGTTATACAAATTATATACAAAAAATATACAAATATTTTCTTTATGTAAACCCCTATAAAATGATGCAAAGTTAAAGAAAATATCGATACTAATTATTACAAAAAAAATTGCAACAAAAATATCATAACACAATATTAAAAAATAGAAAATATAAAAATATGTACATTTTAGGGATTATAAAATAAAAAATATCTAAAAAAACTATTTTTGATAGAGCAAAAAAGCTTAAAAAAAAGGACATAACCTATAAGTTATGCCCTTATATTTAATTAAAAAAATTTTTATTTTTATTCATCTTTTACTAAGATAGCTTTAATACGTCTAACTCCAGCAGAAGAAGATTGTTCTTTAACAATTTTAAATTTACCCATTTCTCTTGTATTTGATACATGAGGTCCACCACAAACTTCTTTAGAAAAATCACCAATTGAATAAACTTTAACTTGTTCACCATATTTACTATCAAAGAATGCAATTGCTCCTTGTGCTTTTGCCTCTTCTAAAGTCATTGTCTCACAAATAACATCTTGATTTTTTTGAATTTCAGCATTAACAATGTCTTCAACTTTTTGTAAATCTTCTTTGCTAACTTTCTCAGGATGAGTAAAATCAAAACGCAATCTATCAACAGTTATGTTTGAACCTTTTTGACCTACATGATCGCCTAATACAGTTCTAAGTGCCTGATGAAGCATGTGAGTAGCAGTATGTAAGGCTGTTGTTTTTTCACTATGGTCTGCTAAACCACCTTTAAATTTTTGTTCTGCCCCACTTCTACTTTGGTTTTGATGTTTTTCGAAAGCCTTTTTAAAACCTTCCTCATCAACTGTTAAACCTTGTTCACTAGCTAATTCTTTTGTTAATTCAATAGGGAAACCATAAGTATCATATAGTTTGAAAGCCATTCTGCCTGGAATCATTTTAGCTTTACCTTTTAAGATATTTGGAATCATTTTTAAGAATTCTTTTTCACCTTTTTGTAAAGTTTTACTAAATTTTTCTTCTTCAGCTATTAGCTCATTATGAATGAATTTAGAATTAGCATCCAATTCAGGGTAAGGTTCTTTATAAAGGTCAATAACAATTTCAGCTAAGTTACTTAAGAAAGCACCTTCTATACCTAATTTTCTTCCGTGTCTAATAGCACGACGAATGAGTCTTCTTAAAATATAACCTTGACCAACATTAGAAGGAGCAATTCCTCTTTGATCTCCTAAGATAAAACAACTTGTTCTAATATGATCTGCTAAAATTCTAATGGACATGTCTATATCTTCACTTTGACCATACTTTTGGGAAGAAAGTTTTTCAATACCTGCAATAATAGGAGTAAAGACTTCTGTTTCATAAACGTTTTTCTTACCTTGAAGTATAGCGATAGTTCTTTCAATACCCATACCAGTATCTACACATTTTCTATCCATTTCAACGTAACTACCGTCTTCAAGTTTTTTATAACCCATGAAAACATCATTCCAGATTTCAAAATATTTACCACAAGAACAACCAGGTTTACAATCTTCACTGCATTTTTCTCTGCCAGTATCAATAAACATTTCACTATCAGGTCCACAAGGGCCAGTTTCACCAGCTGGTCCCCACCAATTGTCTTTTCTAGGTAAAAAGTAAATTCTATCTTCAGGAATGCCATGTTTCATCCATTCTTGGGCAGAAACATTATCTCTTGGTACATCATCATCACCAGCAAATACTGTTACAGATAATTTTTCACTATCAATGTTTAAAACTTCTGTCAAAAATTCATAACTATACGCAATAGCTTCTTTTTTAAAATAGCTACCTAAAGACCAGTTACCCAACATCTCAAAAAATGTTAAATGATGAGGGTCCCCAACTGCATCTATATCTCCAGTTCTAATACACTTTTGGTAATCACAAAGTTTATCACCAGAAGGATGTTCAGCCCCTAAAATATATGGGACTAAAGGATGCATTCCAGCAGTTGTGAATAATACTGTTGGATCATTTTCTGGTATCAAAGAAGCACCACTAATTTGTTTGTGATCTTTAGATACAAAGAAATCAATAAATTTTTTTCTTAATTCGTTTGCTGTAAGTTGTTTTTCCATATCAAAGATAGTAATTTTTGTACAATTTTTAGTCAAGATTTTTCTTAATTATTTCAATAATAAAGCAAGATATATTTAACATTTAGAAGAATTAAAACAATTTCAATTGAACAATATCCTCATTATTTGTTTCTTTGACAACTTTTTGTGTAGGATTATTATTTAAACCTTTAGCTAAATCACTTGGAAATCTTATTGTTTTAGCACCTTTTTCTAATAATTCATTTGGCCATGTTATAGTTTTATCTCTTTTTAAAGTACTAAAGAAAAAGACAGCTCTATTATGTTCTAAGGAATAATTGGCCATTTGAACAGCACCACCTCTATCTCTTTCTTCTAAAATAAAAGTTGCAGAAGAAATTGCACTCATTAGCCTATTTCTAAGTAAAACATTCCACTTAATATTCTTATTAGATGGAGAGACTCTCGTTATTACAAGGCCACCTTCTCTTGCTATATACTCTTGGATTTGTTTATGTTCTTTAGGATAATATTCATCAAGTGGTGTTGGAATTACTGCAATAACAGGAGCAAAATTAGACAAACTCTGTACAGCAGCATGCCCTTGTGTTCCTAAAGATAATCCACTAGTTACAACTATTTCTTGTTTTATTAAAGCTTTTACTACTTTTTCTAACTTTTCAAGACTTTCTTTTGAAGGAGCTTTAGTGCCAATAATTGCAACATTCTTCTTTTTTAATAAATCAATATTACCTAAACAATATAATACTTTTGTAGGATATGGAAATTTATCTATTTGATCTGGCCAATTATAATCACCACTTATTAAGATTTTTACATCTTTTGGAAGTTTTTTAAAATCTTCACTAACTTTTGAGTAAATTTCAAATAATTTATTTATTGAAATATTTAAATTGACAGCCCAAAGTGAAAACTCACTACTCATAGGAAGAGTAAGTAGATATTTATATTTATCCCAAATCAAACTAGCTTTTGAACAATCATTATTACAAACTATTAACAAAGTTTCCCAGTTGATAGCTTGATTTATTTTTTGCCTATCCATGTCAGTTACATTATCACGAGGGGTATATAAATTTCAAGAAACAATACAATCTTTATAGTTTTCTTTTAATTATCAAAATATTAAAATCATAACGATATAGCAATCAATGAAATAAAATATACTTATATCATTTTTTTAGTATATTCTTTGTATTTTTAATCAAAATAATCATTTTTTTTTGAAAAGGTGTTGACAATAAATTTTCTACAGTGTATAAACAACATCGTTAACGCCGCTTTAGCTCAGTTGGTAGAGCAAAGGACTGAAAATCCTTGTGTCCCTGGTTCAATTCCTGGAGGCGGCATTACATAATTTATTAGTAACTCCTTCATTATAGGAGTTATTTTTTTTGTATTAAATTTAATATATTTTCAGGTTCTTGGAAATTATTTGTGGGAAAATTATGAACCTATCTAAAATAAAAAAATAAATAAATAAAAAAAATAGAAAAAGAGCTCATTCTCTATTATTGTATTAAAAACCAAAATTACACAAAACAGGAAATGCACTATCAGTTTATGAAGTAATAAATTTTTATCTTTACCACAATTCACAACAACAAAAAAATCAACTAAATAGAGAGAAAATAAATTTAATTGTACATATTATGTTACTACAAGTTATGGCAAATCAATTTCTCCTCCATTTAAATGTAAAGCTTAAACAGCAACTTGTAGAGAATAATCAAATAATAAGTAATGTAGAATATGTTCTATTTACTTCTTATAATAAAACAACATATCAACTCATTAATCTTAAAGACCTTTATTATATTATTATTATTAGATGTTTTTGCTTTAGCTAAATTAAGAGATGAAACTAATATATAATGTGTGAAAAAAAATAATAAATTCTTTAATTTTAATGAAATACTAAAATATAAAAACAACATTTTTGTTAATATTTATTTATAAAACAACAAATTTGCAACATATTTTACTATAAAACTGTATATTTATACAATTTTTCTAACATTTTGTTGCTGAAATACTTGATTATGCAACACATATTGTATATGATGTCAACAATTTAAGCTTTCTAATTATTTTAGATTTAATCTTTAGAAAAAGGAAATTTATCTTGGCAACATTAATTTTAGAAGATGGTACAAAATTCAAGGGAAAAAGTTTTGGGGCAAAAGCGCCAAATCTTGATCAGATTCACTTAAATAAAAGTACTAGTGAAATTGTATTTAATACAAGTATGAGTGGATATCAGCAAATATTAAGTGATCCCTCGTATAAAGGACAAATGGTATGCTTTACTTATCCTCAGATAGGTAATTATGGAATAATAAAGGATGAAGAAGAAACAATCCTGAAAGAAAAAATCCATGTTAGTGCCATTGTTGTTAAAGACTATTATAAGGGTAAAGTTGATGATAAAAGAATAACTCTTAATCAATATTTACTCGATAATAATATAATAGGGATATGTGAAATTGATACAAGGGCTTTAACCTTACATCTGAGGGATACGGGTTTTAAAAGAGCTATTATTATTAATGAAGATAATATAGGAAAGGAAGAGGAATTATTTGTTATTAATTACCTTAAAACCTTTCCTTTTATTTCGCAAAAGAATCTGTGTAAAAAAGTTTCTACTGAAAAATCTATTACTAATCCTGTAATTTGTAAAAATCCTATAAATATTACATCTACAATAAAATGTGCATTAATTGATTTTGGAATTAAAAAATCAATTATAAAAGAGTTATACAATAGAAATGTAAATGTTACTTTATTTAATTCAGATACTGATAAATCAAAAATTCTAAATCAAGGCTTTGACTTACTTTTCTTAAGCAATGGTCCAGGAGATCCAGAGACACAGGAAGCTGCTATTCAACTCGTAAAAGATTGTAAAGATAAAATACCTATAGTTGGAATTTGCTTAGGTCACCAAATTATTACTCTTGCCTTAGGAGGCAAAACAGCTAAAATGAAATTTGGCCACCACGGAGCTAACCAACCTGTTACAGATTTATTTACTAAAAAAACTTTTGTTACAAGTCAAAACCATAGTTTTGTAACATCAATACTTCCTAAAGATGCAGAGCTTTGGTTTGTTAATTCTAATGACAATTCTGTTGAAGGAATCAAATTCCCTAAAAACAACATAATGAGTGTACAATTCCATCCAGAGGCAAGCCCTGGACCTAAAGACAGTTTATGGATCTTTGATGAATTTATAAAAGGGGTTAAATAATGGGAAAAAGATGTGATATTAATACTATTTTAGTTATTGGAAGTGGGCCTATTATAATCGGTCAAGCATGTGAATTTGACTATAGTGGGACACAAGCTATAAAAGCATTAAAAGAAGAAGGTTATAGGGTTGTTTTAATAAATCCTAATCCTGCTACCATGATGAGCACTCCATCTTTAGCAGATAAAGTCTATATGGAGCCATTAACTTGTGAATACGTAGAAGCAATTTTTAAGAAAGAAAAGATAGATGCAATTCTATCAACTGTTGGAGGACAATCAGCCTTAAACTTAACATTAGATTTAAAAGATAAAGGATATTTAGAAAAATATAATGTTGAAATTCTTGGTGCAAGTGTTGAATCAATTAGAAAAGCTGAAGATAGAGGAGAATTCAAAAAACTAATTGATAAACTTAATCTTAAATCTCCTTCAAGTGGAATTGCAAATAGTGTTGAAGAAGCAATAGAGTTCTCAAACCAAATTGGCTTTCCTTTAATCATAAGACCTAGTTTTACCCTTGGTGGTCGTGGTGGAGCTATAGCAAATAAAAAAAGTGAATTCATTAATCTAGTAAAACAAGCTTTACTAGAAAGCCCAACACATCAGGTTCTAATCGAACAATCTCTTATTGGTTGGGGTGAGTTTGAAATGGAAGTTATGAGAGACAAAAATGATAATGCTATCATTGTTTGCTCAATTGAAAATATAGATCCAATGGGAGTTCACACTGGTGACTCTATTACTATTGCCCCGATTCAAACTCTAAGCGACAATGAATACCAAAAGATGAGAGATGCCTCTATTGCTATTTTAAGAGAAGTTGGGATTGATTGTGGTGGTTCAAATGTTCAATTTGCCTTTAATAAACAAACAAAAGAAATGGTTGTTATTGAAATGAACCCAAGGGTATCTAGATCTTCTGCTTTGGCTTCAAAAGCTACAGGTTTTCCTATCGCACACTGTTCAACGAAACTAGCTATAGGATATACCCTAGATGAAGTTGTTAATGAAATAACAGGCAAAAGTGTATCATGTTTTGAACCTGCTTTAGATTATTGTGCTGTGAAAGTCCCACGTTTTGAGTTAGAAAAATTTCCACTACCGCCATCAGCTATTGGCTCACAAATGAGAAGTGTTGGTGAATCTTTAGCACTTGGAAGGACAGTTTTAGAAGCTTTAAACAAGGCTATTAGATCAATAGATACAGGCTTTGAAGGCTTAGAAGTTTTACAAAAAGATGTTGAAGTCTATTTAAACAATGCTCATCCTTTAAGAATTTTTTCTGCCTATACTAAAATTTACGAAGGTGGTGAAGATATAATTGAGGAAGTAGAAAAGATTACTGGTTTTGATTCTTTCTTTTTATACCAACTTCTAGAACAAGCAAAATTAGATAAAGAAATTGAATCAATCAAAACAATCTCTTATGACTTACTATTAAAAGCTAAAAAATATGGTATGAGCGATAAGAGAATAGCTTTCTTGAACAATAAAGATGAAAAAGAAATCACGGCTCTTAGAAATGAATTTAATCTTCATATAACACCACACTTTGTTGATACTTGTGCAGGAGAATTTGAAGCTTTAACCCCATATCTTTACAATACATACGGAGAAGAGTGTGAAGGTGATATCCTAGGTGAAAATGCTATTGCAATCTTAGCTAGTGGTCCAAATAGAATTGGACAAGGGTTAGAATTTGATACTTGTTGTTCGCTCTGTTCTTTGACTTATAAAGAACTTGGGAAAAAAACGATGATTATCAATTCGAACCCTGAAACTGTAAGTACCGACTATAATACTAGTGATAGATTATATATTGAGGCATTAAATAGTGAAAGTGTTATAGAAATCCTTAAAAGAGAAAAAGTTAAAGATGTAATTATTCAACTTGGGGGTCAAACTCCTTTAAACATTGCAAGTGATTTAGCTAAGGCAAATTTCAATATAGTTGGAACTAGTTTAGAGGGAATTAATGCTTGTGAGGATAGATCAACTTTTAAAGAAGCTATTGAAAAATTAAATCTAAATCAAGCTAAAAACAATATTGCCGAAAGCAAAGAAGAAGTCTTTAAAATTGCTAAAGAGATTGGATACCCTGTTTTAATTAGACCATCATTTGTTTTAGGTGGAAGAAGTATGTTTATTGCATATAATAGTCAATCTTTAATAGATTTCTTAGAGCATGAAAATGTTGTAATTAATAAGGATAAACCAATAATCATCGATGAATTCTTAGAAGATGCTTATGAATATGATTTAGATGGTGTTTTCGATGGTGAAAAACTTTATATCGGTGGTATTTTACAACATATTGAAGCTGCCGGAATTCATAGTGGTGATAGTGCTGCAGTTTTCCCTCCTTACAAAGTAAAAGATGAACATTTAACTCAAATGAAAGAGGCAACTTTTAAATTATGTAAAGAATTTAATATTGTAGGTCTTGTAAATTTACAGTTCGCTATTAAGGATGATAAACTATATGTCATCGAACTAAACCCTAGAGCAAGTAGAACTATTCCTTTTATATCAAAATATTCTCAAGTAAATCTAATTGAAGTAGCTACAAAAGTCTTCTCCAATATTAGTTTAGTTGATCAAAAGCTTGTAGCTAAAAATAAAAATTATGAATGTGGCTCTTGTAAAATAGGATGGGCAATTAAAGAAGCTGTATTCTCCTTTGATAGATTTAAAGACATTGATCCAATTCTTGGGCCTGAAATGAGAAGTACAGGAGAGACAACAGGAAGTGGATATACTTTTGGAGAAGCTTATGCTAAATGCCAAATTAGTTCTGGTAATAAGTTGCCAACTAAAGGTAAGGTTTTAATTAGTGTAAATAAAAAAGATAGAAAAACCATCATTCCTATTGCTAAAGAATTGAAAAACCTAGGGTTTTCAATTGCTGCTACAAGAGGCACTGCAAGAGATTTATATGAAGAAAACATCCTTTGTGAAGTTATGCTTAAAACAAAAGATGGACACCCAAATATTGTAGATTATATAAGAAACAAAGCTATTGACTTAGTAATTAACACTCCAATGGGTTTTCATGCAATTTCTAGTAACGATGAAATAAGAAGTGAAGCTTTGAGACAAAAAATCCCATATACAACAACGACAAGCGCCGCTAAAGCTGCAGTAGATGCTATTAAGTATATGCTTACAAAAGAATTTGAAGTTGAAGCTATAAAGGATTTTATCTAAGATTTTTAAATAATAAATAAAACCTCCAAAGTGTTTCAAAATTATTTTGAGAGCTTTGGAGGTTTCATAACTCAATAAGAGTTTTTATTTCCTTTTATAGATGAACTATAATATCTACATCTTCATCCCCTAAATCTGGGGCAAACCATCTATAGGTAACTCCTACATAAGCTGAACCTACCAATCTAAAATCTTCAACAGAATATGATAGAGAATTTACACTTGAAGAAGAATCATACCATAGAGCTTTTAGAGTTGCACCAACATCAAATGTTATATACTTTGATTGTGGAGATGGAGAAATTCTATATCCTCCGTTGATAGCCCCACCAAAATATATCAAAGAATATGGCTCAATTAAAGTAGAGTTAGACTCAAGCTCACCAATTACTGAAATGGTTGGTCCAAAGTTAAAATAACTTTCCGTTAACCCACTTTGTTTATACCTAGTAGCCAAGCCTACAATAAAATCAAATGAATAAACATTACTTGTAAAAGGAACTATATCTGCTGAATAATATACACCAACTGGAAAATCTTTAAAAAAGGTAGATCCATTAAAATTTATTCCAACCTTAGTTTGCAATTCATCGTCACTTGTAAATATTGGAGAAAAAGTAGATGCATTAAACATTAGTGAAGAATAAATATCATTAAACAAATAATTGACACTGTCGTTGTATGGTGAATGTACATAAGTTGTTTTTGCAAAAAGCCCCAAATTAATCGCAGATAGAATTAATAATGTAATTATAATTTTTTTTAAGTTTTTCATATATCTCCTAATCACTTTTTTATATCTACTATAACAAATAAAAAATCTTATAAGTTACGTTAAAAAAAAGTTGATTATATTATTTATGACTTTAATAAAATAAACAAGTTCTACTTATTAAAACAAAAGCAATTTTATTTTTTTTCCTAACTTAATAATTTATTTAAAATAAGTAATAGCTCCTTTAAACATTAGATTATTTGCTTTATATTCTTTGATATTTTTATATAAATTTTCTCTACATCTCTCAATATGCCCCATCCTACCTAATATTCTACCATCTTCATTTGTAATAGCCTCTATCGCATTAATACTACCATTTGGATTAGCCTCTATAGACATTGAAGGCATATTATTTTCATCAACATATTGAGATGCAATTTGTCCATTCTTTATTAAATGATCTAAATTTTTATCATCACAAACAAATCTTCCCTCGCCATGACTAATTGGAACATAAAAGCTATCTCCGATTTCATAATGCATTAACCAAGGACTTTTATTTGAAGATACTCTAACCTTAACTAGAGTAGATTGATGCTGATTTATTTTATTATATGTTAAAGTTGGGCTATCACAACTAACTGTAGAAAGTGTTGAATATGGTAACAACCCAGATTTAACTAAGGCTTGAAATCCATTACAAATTCCCAAAATTAAACCTTCCTTTTTAAATAAAAGATTGTTTATTGACTCCTTAACTTTTTCAGCTTGTAAAAAACTTGAAATAAATTTGGCACTTCCTTCTGGCTCATCTGAGGCACTAAAGCCACCAGGTATAAATAAAATTTGACTATCTTGAGTTTTCTTTACAAATTCATTTGTGCTCTTTTTTAATAAATCAAAATTTAAAGTATTTATTATAACTTCATCAACTATTGCACCAACATCTTCAAAGGCTCGTCTACTATCAATTTCACAATTTGTTCCAAAGAACACAGGCATAACAACTCTTGGTTTTGCGAAACTTTGCTTTGCTAAACATATATTCTTTCTTTGATAATCACATTTTTTTATAACAGTTTCTTCTTCTTTAACTTTAGTTGGATATACTTTCTCTAAAACATTTTTAGAAGTTTCTAATATTATATTTAAATCAACTTTTTCATCTCTATATTGTATAGAAAAAGCTTTTTTTGTTCTGCCTATTAAATCATAACTAAGAGATAAGGATTTTAAAATAGAGAGAGTATTTTCTAAATCACTAACCTCTAAAAGTATTGATCCTATTTCATAACTATCCAATTTTATTTCATCATTTATTTTAACGCCAATTTTATTACCAAAACTCATTTCAGTTATGGCCTCTATTAAACCGCCCCTAGTTAAAGAATATGTGGATAATACTTGTGTATTTTTTAAAAGGTTTTCTACTTTTGAAAAATAATTTCTAGGCTCATTTGTTATAGGGAGAATTATCAAGAAAGAATCATTATCAAGGAAAAGAGAAGGTTTTACCCTATCAATTGTGCTTGTTCCAACAGCAAAAGACACTAGGGTATTTGGTACATCTAAGTCTTCATATGAACCACTCATAGAGTCTTTTCCTCCAATTGCTGGAATTTTCAAATCGAGTTGTGCTTTATATGCACCTAATAGTGCTGAGGCTACATTACCCCATTTTAGGCTATCGTTTTTAATAGAAGGAAAATATTCTTGTAAGGATAAATAAATAGAATCTAAAGATGCTCCACTTGATATTAATTTCGAAACAGAACTAAGAAGAGATAAATAACTTCCCTTGTATGGAGTTTTTTCAGTCAACTTTGGATCAAAACCAAAGCTCATTAAGGATACTGTATCACTTTCACCTTCAACAGGAATTTTTGCACACATCACCTGTTCTTTTGACATCTGATATTTTCCTCCATAAGGCATTAAAACACTTGATGCCCCAATTGTTGAATCAAAGATATTACTTAGACCTTTTTGTGAACAAAAATCTAAACTTTGATACATTTTAAGTAAAGTATTTTCTACACTATCATTTATAGTAAATTTATCGATGTCTTTTTCTCTTTCAATTAAGATATCTGCATATTTTACGCTACCATTTGTGTCTAAAAAATCTCTTGAGATATCGACAACTGTTTGTCCAAAATATCTCATCTTCAATCTATTATCATTTTCAATAGTAGCTACTACAGTGGCTTCAAGATTTTCTTCATTTGCTTTAGAGATTATAAAAGGGGCATCTTCTTCTCTTACAACAATTGCCATCCTTTCTTGGGATTCGCTAATTGCAATTTCATCTATTTCTAAATTTTCATACTTTAAAGGAACTTTGTCTAAATCAATAACTAAGGAAGGTGCTAATTCACCTATTGCTACGCAAACACCACCTGCTCCAAAGTCATTACAACGTTTTATTAATTTTGTAACTTCACCTTTTCTAAATAACCTTTGTAGTTTCCTTTCTTCAGTTGCATTTCCCTTTTGAACTTCAGCTCCACAAGTCTCTAGAGAATCAACATTATGGGCTTTTGAAGATCCAGTTGCTCCACCAATACCATCTCGACCTGTTCTTCCCCCTAATAAAATTACAACATCATTTTTCTTAGGAGTTTCTCTAACTACATTTTCTTTTTTTGCAGCAGCTATTACTGCTCCTAATTCTAAATGTTTAGCCTTATATCCCTCATGATAAAATTCTTTCACTAAAGAAGTAGCAAGACCAATTTGATTTCCATAACTACTATTACCTTTAGCACTAACTTTTGCGATAGTTCTCTGTGGTAGTTTATTTTCTAATGTTCTACTAAAATCTTCTCTTGGATCACCACATCCACTTATTCTCATAGCTTGATATACATAGGCACGAGAGGATAGAGGATCTCTTATAGCTCCTCCTATACAAGTGGCAGCTCCCCCAAAAGGTTCTATCTCAGTTGGATGATTGTGAGTCTCATTTTTAAACAATAAAAGATAATCTTCTTCTTTTTTATTTACATCAACTTTTATATTTACTGAACAAGCATTTATCTCTTCACTCTCTTCAACACATCTAGCATAGCCCTCTTTTTTTAATAACTTTGTTGTAATTGTTGCTATATCCATAAGGCAGGAAGGCTTTGAAGATTGTATTTTTTTCTTAGAGTTTAAATAATTATCATAAGTTTCTTTTATAGTTGGATCTTTAATTGTAACTGTATTAAAATTTGTATTGAATGTAGTATGTCTACAGTGATCACTCCAATAAGTATCAACTACTTTTAGCTCAGTTAATGTTGGATCTCTTTTTTCTGAGATGAAATATTTTTGAAATAAAAGTAAATCTTCTTCATCCATAGCTAAATTATATTCATCTCTAAATAAACTTAATTGTCGAGGAGTTAGATAAATAAAGCCATCTAATTTCACAATTTTAGCTTTTTTGCTTTCAACTGAGTTTAAATTATCTCTAACTTGCAAACTAGCTTCTTTAGCTTCCACAGGATTAATTAAATATTCTTTTATTTTTTCTATGTCTGTATTAGAGAGATTTCCTTCAATTGCATATATTGTTGCATATTTAACTTTTGGAATAACTTCGTTTTCTAAAAGAGTTATACATTTAATTGCGGAATCAGATCGTTGGTCAAACTGTCCATCTAAAAATTCTATGGCAAACATTATCTGATATTCAGGCAAACTATAATATACTTCATCCAAATTTACTTCACTAAAAACTGCTGAAACGCTTTTTTTAAACACCTCATCACTAATACCTTCAACTTCATACCTATTGAAAGTAGTTAATTTTGAGATTTTTATATTAAGCAATATATTTAGCTCTTCTTTTAAAATATCATCCTTAAAGTTATTCTTTTTCTTAACATAAACACAATTGATCATAAATTTCCCAACTTTTTATTTTTTTAATGCTTTTTGGCCGATATCATGACGATAATACATATTCTCAAATTCTATATTCTTGACATCTTCATATACGAGATTAATAGCTTTTTCTAAATTGTCCGCTACACTTGTTAGACTCAATACTCGTCCACCATTTGTGTAATATTCATTTTCTATAACTTTTACTCCAGAATAAAAGATTTTAGAATGTTTTAAGTCTTTTAGTGTTATCTTTTTATTTTTTTCATAACTAACTGGGTATCCACCACTTGCAACTACCAAGTTACAAGTAGCCTGAGAAGAAAGTTTAACCTCTACTTTATCAAGAGTTTCATTACAACAGGCTATCATTATCGTTAATAAGTCACTTTTTAATAAGGGTAGGACAGCTTGAGTTTCGGGATCTCCAAATCTACAATTATATTCAATTACCTTAGCCTTATCATCTTTTATCATAAGGCCAAAATATAAACATCCTTTAAAAGTTCTCTCTTCACTTTTCATAGCTAAGACTGTTTTATTAAAAATGTTTTCTTCACAATATTTCTTTACTTTATCTGTGTAAAAAGGATTTGGTGCAATTACTCCCATACCCCCTGTATTTAACCCCTCATCACCATCTTTGATACGTTTATGATCCATAGAAGAAACTAAAGGTTTCAAAGTTGTTCCATCACAGAAGGCTAAAATTGAAACTTCACTTCCTGTTAAATATTCTTCAATTATTATTTTAGAACTACTTTGATCAAATTTTTTATTATCTATAAAATCAATAATTGTTTCTTTTGCATAATCTTTTGTTTCACAAATAACAACACCTTTACCTAATGCTAAGCCATCAGCTTTTATAACAATGGGAAAATTACAATTATCTAAATATTTAATAGCTGAGTCACTATCAGTAAAGGATTCATATTTTGCTGTTGGAATATCATATTTTTTCATTAATTCTTTTGCAAAACTTTTACTTCCTTCAATGATTGCTGCCCTTTTGTTAGGGCCAAAAGTTAAAATATTAAGTTTTTCTAATTCATCTACTAACCCCATTACTAAAGGGTTATCAGGGGAAACTATAGCAAAATCGATAATATGAGTTTTACAAAATTTTATTATTTTATCAAAATCCATTACATTGATATCGAAATTAAATACTCTTTCCCCAGCAATTCCTGTCCCTGGAAGGGCAAATATTTTATCAATTCTTTCATTTTCTAATAGTTTTTTTATTATGGCATCTTCTCTGCCACCACCACCAACAATTAAAACATTCACCCTATATCTCCTAATGATGGAATAATCTTAAATTACTAAAAGCCATTGTTATACCAAGATCATTACATGCTTTAATAACTGAATCATCTCTAATTGATCCTCCAGGTTGAACTATGTAATTTACCCCGCTTCTATAAGCTCTTAGAATATTATCTTCAAATGGGAAGAAAGCATCACTAGATAAGCTAATTCCTCTAATATTCTTCAAATAATCTTCTTTTTCACTCTCACTTAAAGGAGTAACAGCTTCTGTAAAATATTCACTTAATGTTTCTTTGTTAAATAAATCGATTTCTCTTTTTTCATTAAGATATTGCTCAATTACATTATCTTTTGTATTTCTAGATAATTTATCTTTAAATGGTAGATTTAAAACTTTTGGATGTGTTCTAAGTAGCCATCTATCAGCTTTATCCCCTGCTAATCTAGTACAGTGAATTCTGCTTTGGCCTCCTGCACCAACACCAATTGTTTGACCTCTATATGCATAACAGACAGAATTGGATTGAGTATATTTAACACTTATTGAAGCTACTATTAGATCTATTATTGCACTTTCACTTAATTCTTTATTTGTTGTAACTATATTTTCTAAATATGATTTATCAAAAATTACATCATTTCTATCCATCTCAAAGGTGATTCCAAAAATTTCTCTTTTTTCACTTTTAGGTGGTTTATAATTTTTATCTATTTGGATAACTGTATAAGTGCCTTTTCTTTTAGCTTTTAAAATTTCTAGAGCTTTTTCACTATAACTTGGAGCGATTACACCATCTGAAACTTCTCTTTTGATGCATTTTGCTGTACTTTCATCACATTCTCTTGATAAAGCAACAAAATCTCCAAATGAAGACAATCTATCAGCACCTCGGCTTCTTGTATAAGCAGTAGCTAATTGACTTAGCTCTCCTTTTACAAAATACATCTTTTTCTCTTCTTCACTTAAAGGGAAATAAACTGCAGCTCCAGCTGGACTTACATGTTTAAATGATGCTGCTGCAGGTAAATTTAAAGCTAAATCTAACTCTCTAACTAATTGATAACTATTTAAAGCATCCATTAGATTTATATAACCTGGCTTTCCGTTTAATACTTTTATTGGTAATTTATCAGCATATACTTGAGCATTTTTTTGATGAGGATTACATCCATATTTTAATTTAATAGTTTCCATTATTAATTTTCCCCGTTTGTATTGATTATTATATCTTCACTTTTTTTATCTTTATATTTTAAGCCGTACAGAGATATCTTATTATCATCATTTTGTGCTTTAAAAATTTCACTTGTCAGTTTATTTATATCTGTTATTTTTGGAATTTCAACTTCTATAGGCTCTCCAATAAAGGGTTTTAAAGGTGATGAATTTTCACTATATGTAGTAATAACAAAGGCTGTGTTCTTTTCAATTTTTTCATAATTAAAGAAATACCTTCTAGCTCCACCCATACCTCTTTTTAAAATTGAAAGTTTTAATCTCTCTAACTCATTTTTTTTAAAAGTAATTAATGCACTAATTCTTGGAGTATAATTTGGTTCATCATTTTCATAGGCTCTAGTTTGAAGAGCATCTTCAAATGTTTTATTTCTTTTTAAATAATTATAAATAGTATCGCTTTGATCACCATTTGTAACGATATAACCATTTTTTATAGGGATTACAGCATTATAAATAATTAAAGAAGGATCTTTTACTAATGATTCATCAAAAGCTTTTGTTTTAACAACATCATTTTCTTTTACAAAGATTCTATTCTTTGAATTCTGACTTCTTCCCATTATTCCATAACAAAAAAAGATTGCTCCATCATCCATTCTTCCAACAGTAATATTTCTACCTGGATACTCTAAACTTGAGTAATAATCAAAAATATTAATCATAAACCTTCCTTCGATAATAAATCGATTGCTTTCGGTAATAATACCCACTCTGCTTCTTCCATTATTCTTTTCTGTAAAGTTGCAGGAGTATCTCCCTCTTTTACTTCAACAGCTTTTTGTAAAATTATTTTCCCTCCATCAGGGATTTCATTTACAAAATGTACTGTAGCCCCGCTCACCTTAACACCTTTTTCAAGAGCTGCTTGGTGAACTTTTAGTCCATAATACCCTTTTCCACAAAAACTTGGTATTAGGGAAGGATGAACATTTATTATTGGTTTATTATATGAAATAATAAAAGAAGGTGAAAGAATCTTAATAAAACCGGCTAAGACAACTAGTCCAATTTTTTTATCAATGAGTAATTTTAATAATTTATCTTCAAAATCTTTTTGTTTTTTATCAACAATGCTATATGTTTCAACCCCATAATTTTTAGAAACTTCAAGAGCATAAGCTTTATCATTGTTACTTATTGTACAAACAATATCACAATTTTCTAAATGCCCCTTTTGTTTTTCTTTTAATATGGCATCTAAATTAGTCCCTCTACCAGAAACTAAAACTGCTACTCTTAACATAAGATTATTTTTTCCTCACCTTTTATAACTTCACCAATTACATAACTATCTTGGACAATCTCTTCTACAATCTTCTTATCATTTTTATCGATAATTAGAGCGAGGCCCACTCCTTGGTTAAAGGTATTAAACATAGTTGTTTCATCAACTGATCCACATTCTTTTATTACATTAAATATTGTTGGAATTTTTATATAATCTTTATAAACTTTAGCGCATAACCCATCTTTTATAGTCCGAGGTATATTTTCAAAAAAGCCTCCACCTGTGATATGAGATATTCCTTTTATTTCAATTACTTCTTTTAACTTAGTAATTTCTTTTACGTAAATTCTTGTTGGTTCTAAAAGATATTCAATCAAAGGTTTTTCAAGATTGTCATAAACTTTAAATAAAGATTCTCTAGTATGAAAAATTTTTCGAATCAATGAAAAACCATTTGAATGAACACCTGAGGAAGGTATTGCAACAATTAAATCTCCCTCTTTAATTGATTTACCATCAATTAACTTTGATTTTTCTACAACCCCAGTAGAAAAACCAGCAACATCAAACTCCCCTCTTTTGTAAAATCCAGGCATTTCAGCGGTCTCTCCACCGACTAAACTGCAATTTGCTTGTATACACCCCTTACACATTCCATCTACAATTTGTTCTATTTGCTTTGGATTATTTTTACCTACTGCTATGTAATCTAAAAAAAATAATGGCTTAGCTCCCGTACAAATGATGTCATTTACACACATTGCCACACAATCTATGCCAATTGTATCAAATTTTTCTAACAAAAATGCTAACTTTAATTTAGTACCAACCCCATCAGTACCACTTACTAAAATTGGATTTTTAATCTCACTTAGATCTAAACTAAATAAAGATGCAAAACCACCTAATGAGCTTAAGACATTAGAATCATAAGTCTTTTTGACTTTTTCTTTAATTAATCTAACACTTTCATAACCGGCCTCAAGATTGACACCAGCTTCTTTATACATTTTATTTGTTTCCATTATTTCCTCATTGCTCTAAGTGTGATTTACTTCTTTCAATTCTTGGTTTAATTGGATATTTACCACTAAAACAAGCGGTACAATAACCAAAATCTTTTTTAGCTAATTTGACTACATTTGCAACACTCAAGAATTCTAAAGAGTCAACATTTAAAATGTCTCTCATTTCTTCTTTTGTGTGTTTGCAAGCAAATAAATTTTCTTTGCTATCAATATCTGTTCCAAAATAACAAGGATTTAAAAACATAGGAGATGAAGATCTAAAATGAACTTCTTTTGCTCCAGCATCTCTTAAGAGTTTAACTATCCTAACGCTTGTAGTTCCTCTTACTATTGAATCATCTATTAAAATAACTCTTTTATCTTTGATAACAGACTCAACTACATTTAATTTGATTTGGACAGAAGAATCTCTTTGGGTTTGTTTCGGCTGTATAAAGGTCCTACCTATGTACTTGTTTTTTATTAAACCAACTCCATAATTAATACCACTAGCCCTTGAATATCCTATAGCTGCTAATATTCCAGAATCAGGAACTCCAATTACAACATCACTGTCTATTGGATTTTCTTTATATAAAAACTCTCCTGCTCTAAATCTCGCATCTATAACATCGATATCATCAATTTTACTGTCAGGCCTACTAAAATATAATAATTCAAAAACACATAAGCTCTGCTTATATTTATCACAATGCGTTGTTATTGATGTTAATTTATTTTTGTTAATGCTTATAATTTCACCAGGTCTAACACTTCTAATATACTTTGCATTAATAGCATCAAAAGCACAAGTTTCACTTGCAAAAACATATCTGTCTTTAAGTTTTCCCATAACCAAAGGCCTAAAACCTCTAGGATCTCTTGCAACTATTAATTTATAGGGAGTCATAATCACAAGAGAATAGGCTCCTTTTATTTCAAACATGGTTTTTTCAATAGCTTCTTCTATACAAGAACTTTTTAATCTATTCTTCGTAATCAAATATGCTATAACTTCACTATCGCTTGTAGTTTGGAAAATTAAACCTTTAGATTCTAATTTATCTCTAAGAGTATAATCATTAACTAAATTCCCATTATGAGCTAAAGCCATCTTACCCTCTTTATGATTTACAACAAGAGGTTGTACATTTGCTCTATTATTATTCCCTGTAGTTCCATATCTTACATGAGCTATAGCTATAGAGGATTTAGGCAATTTATCGAGATTTCTTTTTGTAAAGACTTCACTGACAAGGCCGACATCTTTATATATAGATAAAGAATCTTTATTGTTAACACAAATCCCACAACCTTCTTGGCCTCTGTGTTGTAAGGCATATAGAGCTAGATAACTTGTATTAACAATATCAATTTCATCATCAGCTTCACTGATAGCAAAAACGCCACATTCTTCTTTTAGTTTGTCAAACATTATTAATTCATAACCCTAGATTTTACTTCTATATATGCATCTTCAACTTCGCCTAAATCTCTTCTAAATCTATCTTTGTCTAATTTCTTATGTGTTTTAGCATCCCAAAATCTACAAGTATCAGGAGAGATTTCATCTGCTAAATAAATTCTACCAAATTCATCTTTACCAAATTCTAATTTGAAATCAACAAGCAAAATATTTTTATCAGATAATTCATTTTTTAAAAAATCATTAATTTGTAAGCTGTATTGAGTTATTAAATCAATTTCTTCATGCGTTGCTATATCTAAGGTTGTAATGTGAGAAATATTTAGCATTGGATCGTTTAAACTATCTTCTTTATAACAAAATTCAACTATTGGATTTTTTAATTCAAAACCCTCATCAATTCCAATTCTTTTTGAAAGAGAACCTGCAACAATATTTCTAACTATTACTTCTAATGGAATAATCTTCAATTTCCTAACTAAAGTTTCTCTATCACTTAATTCTTTAACATAGTGTGTAGGTATTCCAACATTCTCTAACTCTTTCATAAAGTAATTACTTAGCTGATTGTTTATTGAGCCTTTATTATTAATGGTTCCTTTTTTTACCCCATTAAATGCAGTAGCATCATCACTGTAATCAACAATACATAAATTTTCATCATCAGTTTGATAAACTCTCTTAGCCTTACCTTGATAAAGTAACTTTAGCTTTTCCATTTTTTCTCTCCAATAAAAAAATCCCGTAATTTGCTTACAGGATTTGTTTTAATTTTTCATTATTTTCTAAGGAAGATTTTCTATTTTTCTTTCTAAAATCAATTAGACGTGCTAATACATCATCATTTTCTAAAGCAATTATTTGAGCGCTAAGAAGAGCTGCATTTTTGCTCCCATCTATAGCAACTGTTGCTACAGGAACGCCACTTGGCATTTGTACACTCGATAATAAGGCATCAAGCCCATTTAAGGTTGAGGATATTGGTATTGCAATTACAGGCAGTAAGGTATTTGCTGCAACGATGCCCGCTAAGTGTGCGGCCATGCCTGCTGCGCATATTATTACACTATAGTGTTCATGCGCTTGGAGTGCGAACTCTAAGGTTTCAGCAGTAGTTCTATGTGCGCTTAATACTTTAACGTCAAAAGGAATTTCAAGTTCCTTTAAAATTAATAAGGCACCTTTAACTTTATCAAGGTCACTTAAACTACCCATCAGTATTGCAACTTTTTTTATCATAATTGTAAATACCTCGTATAGGTCATACATTATATAAAACTAAAATTTATTGCAACACTTTTACAACAAAAATATTTAATAATTATTAACTTTGTTGCAAAATTTAAATAAATTAATCATAATCCCAATGATTTTGTTGCATTTATTTAAATTTCATATTAATTTATTTTTTTAAAATTTTATATATAAAATCAATAATTAACAAAATTATTACATTATGTAAAAAAAATTGCATATATCTTATTAATCTTTTTCCTCATAAAAAAATTAATACACAAAATAATAAACAACAATATTAAGAGAATAATCAGATTAGATGTAATAAATAATGTTAATTTTTTGTTAAATAAATGATTAACTATTGAAAATATTAGGAAGTAAGGCCTAAGATTAATTCATGAATAACAAAATATTAATAATTGAAGATGATAAGAGCATTTCAAAATTACTAAGTTTTCAGCTCAAATCTGAAGGATTTGAAACTGAGGTAGCTTATGATGGGAGATCTGCTTTAGACCTTATCTCCAACAATAGTTATGAGTGTATAATTTTAGACTTAATGCTACCATTAGTAAATGGGTTTGAAATTCTAAAAATCACTAGATATAAACTAGAAATAAAAACTCCAATAATTATTGCATCAGCTAAAGATGATGATAGTGATATTATTTCAGCTTTAGAGCTTGGAGCTGATGATTATTTAACAAAACCATTTAGCCCTAAAGTTTTATCTGCTAAAGTTAAAGCTTCTTTGAGACTTTTAGAGAGAAAAGTTGAAAATGATGAGTTTAAAATTATTCAGGATAAGGGTATATTGATAGATGTTTCAAAAAGAACTTGTTTAATTGATAACTCTCCTATAATTCTAACTGCCACTGAATTTAACTTACTAGCTTTATTAATTGAAAATCCCGAAAAGGTTTATTCTAGAGAAAAATTGATTACTAAAATTAAAGGGAATGATTACCCCGTAACTGAAAGAGCTATCGATGTTCAAATTGTTGCTCTAAGAAAAAAACTCAAACACTACGGAAGCCGTATTAAAACTGTTTGGGGTGTTGGTTATAAATATTTAGGAGGAGTGATAAAAAGGTAAATAGCAGGTAGTTGCACCAATATTCCTATAGTGTGTTAAAATATATGGCACACAACTGAGGAATGGCCAAGACTTTAACTCGACATGTTTTACTAGTCCAAGAATATGAGACTGTTTAGGAGAATGAGGAGTTTTAGTCGTATCAATCACTGGTCCACTTACTGAGGCCGAATAGGAGAATGGAACAACTACCGAACAGAGAGCCATTTTTGATTTTGTGTATAAAAAAATAAATGCAAGGAGATAAGAATGGTTAACTGGGAAAACAAAACTGTTAGCGTAGGAATTGATTTGCATAAGACTCAATTTACAGTTTGTGCAATAACATCAACGAAAGAGATTCTATTTGAGAAAGTGTATCAAACTAACGATGAAGGTTATAATGCTTTTATTAGTGAATGTCACACTCTAGAAGACAAGTATGGTGCACATGTATCAATGGCAATAGAAGCTACTTCTAATGCTAGATACTTTAGAAACTTAATGCAGAAAGAAGGCTTTTTTACACTTGTTATTAATACTTTAAAATTTAAGGTTGTAACATTAAGTGCTAAAAAGACAGATAAAAGAGATGCTTTTACAATAGCTGAGTTTTTACTAAAAGATATGTTACCTGAAAGCTATCTATGCGATCAAGAAACAGAGGAGCTTAGAAAACTTATCTGTGAAAGAGCTGATTTAGTTTCATTGATAGTAAGAACTAAAAATAGAATACATAATATGATGTTAGGGTATGGGATAGTAACAACTGCCACTCAATTTCAAAGCAAGAAAAAGAGACTGCTTCTTCTAAAAGGTCTCGAAGACCACGCTTTGATTACGAAGAGGACAGTCTCTACCTTAAATAGTTTCATTCAAACTTTAGAAATTTTGGATGAACAAGTCAAGGCTTTAGAGGCATTAATTGAAGATTTTGTACAAGAAGATGAAGATGTTCAATTACTAAAAACTATTCCAGGTGTAGGGAAAATAACAGCTACAACCATTAGAGCATATGTTGGTGATATAAATAGATTTGCAACTTACAAACAGTTCGCAGCATATTGTGGACTCACTCCTTTTGTAAAGTTTTCAAATGAGAAAGGATTTACCGGACATATAACAAAGAATGGACCTGTAGAGTTAAGAACTGCAATGGTACAAGCTGTAATGGGTATGCTTCGTCTACAAAGATCATTAAGGTATTTGTCGCTAATTAATGATTATAAAAGAATGAAGAAAAACAAAGGTAGTGGGAAAAGTATAATTGCCTTTGCACGAAAACTCAGTAGAGTAATTTATGCAATTCTAAAGAAGAAAAAGCCTTTTGATATGAATAAATTAATAGGTGATTTTAATAAGCGACAAGCAGAAGCTGTATAGCTTCTAATAAAGAAAAATGAAGAAATTAGGTTATGGTTTTCTGTGAAAAACTATTGACCTTTTATAGGAGATACAAATTGAAGTTTAAGAGACAAGTTTCCCTTTTACTCCTCAGTACTATTATTTTGATTTTATTTACTACTCTTATTTCAACAAGACGAGTATTTACTTCAATTATAACAGAACAAGAAAAATCTGAATTAAAAAATGAAGCTTTGTTTATTGATAGTCTTCAATCTTTAGATTTTGAAACTTTAAAAAATTTAGCCTCTATTAAAAATTTGAGAATTACTATTGTCTCTAATGATGGACAGGTTCTTTTCGATAGCGAAGAAAATGCTATTGATATGGATAATCATCTTTATAGAGAAGAAATCAAAAGTGCTAAAATAAATACTGTTGGCTATAGTTTTAGAACTAGCAAAACTACTAATTCAGCTACTATTTACTGTGCTCTTTATTCTCAGAAAAAAGACTTATTTATTAGGGTGGCTGCTCCTCTTTCTAAATTCTCTTTCCTTAACTCTCAATTTATTTCTGCTATTTTACCTAGCCTTATTATCATAATTATTTTACTAAGTATTGCTTTATTCTTTATTCTTAGATATTTATTTATCCCAATAGAATCTTTAGTAGAACTTAGCAGTGACTATGCTCAAGGTAATTTAGATGGTAGAACTCATATCTCATCTCCTCTTGAAATTAAAGAACTCTCTATAACTATGAATTTTATGGCTGAAAGGCTTCAATCTATTATTAAAAATCTCGAAGTTGAAAAGAATGAATATGCTCTAGTCTTAGAATCGATGCAAGAAGGTGTAATATTCCTAAATACTAAAAAAGAAATTGTTCTATCTAACAAAGCTGCTGTAAATATTTTACAAAAGGCTATATCTAAGGATATGGTAATTAGAGATGTAATTAGTGATATTGATTTAAATTCTAAAATAAATAGTGCTTTAAATAATTTTGAAAAAAGCGAAATTTCCCTTTGTTTATATGAAAACTATACTGGTGAAATGGCACTGTTGTTTGCAAAAGGTAAAGAAAAATATGTTCACATTACCATTAATGCTATGGAAAGAAATAATAAATGTGAAGGTATTTTATTAACTATTACTGATATTAGCGAATTACATAGATTAGAAACTATTAGAAAAGATTTTGTAAGCAATGTATCCCATGAACTTAAGACCCCTCTAACTTCTATTGGAGGTTTCACTGAGATTCTTTTATCAAATAAATTAAGTGATGAACAAGCTTTAGAATTCTATCAAGATATTTATTCTAATTATAAAAATATGAAAGCTATAATTGAAGATTTACTTTTACTCTCTTCTTTAGAAAAAAATAAAAGCCAACCTGTTATGGCTCAAACACAAGTAACTTCTTTAATTGATAGCGTTATTAAGGTGGCAAAACCTCTAGCTAAAAAGAAAAATATCATCATTAAAAAGGATTATATTAAAAACCTTACTATCTACTGTAACGAAGGTTTATTAAGACAAGCTATTATTAATTTAGTAATTAATGCGATTAATTATAGTCCGGATGACAGTTCGGTTGAAATCAGTGTTAGTGAAAAAAAATATGAAGTAATAATCAAAGTTAAGGATTATGGTATTGGTATTCCAGAAAATGATAAAGATAGAATTTTTGAAAGATTTTATCGTGTTGATAAAAATAGATCTAGAGATAGTGGTGGAACTGGTCTTGGGCTTTCTATTGTTAAACATATTGCTCTCTTACACTCTGGAAGTATTTCTGTTGAAAGTGAAGAAAATAAAGGTTCAACTTTTATTCTAACTTTATCAAAAACTCACAATGTCTTAACTTCTTTATATAAGAAAAGTGACTCAATTTATAAGGTGTAATTTACTATATTTAAAAACTCAAAAGCTTTCTTTACAGAAGGCTTTTTTTTCTTTTATATTAATTTATTAATTTATAAATAAAATAAGGAAACTACTAAATAACATAGGAGTTTCCTTAAAATAGTTAATTTATTAATAAGTCTAATTTAATTTAGGTTTTACACCCTCATCCATGTAAACAACCCAAGAACATATTGTTGTTATGTGATCACCTACTCTTTCAAGTTCTATTACTAGGTAATAATAATTGTGCATATTCTGTCTCAGTATTATATCCTCAAAAGGGCCACACTCAAGGATTTGGTTTTTTAACTCTTCTCTTCTTTGATCTACTTCATCATCCATTTTTGCAACATCTTTTGCTGCTTGAGAATCTATATTTATCAAAGCATCTACAGCCCCTCTAAACATAGAGGCAACAATATTAGACATTTCAACAATTCCCTTAATAATTGGAAGTTCCCTCTCATCATTACTAAGCTTTTCTTGGCCAACCATTTTTGCTAAGTGTGTTGCATGATCTCCCATTCTCTCAAGAGATGTCGCTATTTTTAACCCTGCTATAACTTGCCTCATATAATGACCATATGGAGCCTCGCTTATCAATAATCTAACTGCATCACTTTCAATCATATCTCTCAATTGATTTATAAAATAGTCTTCTTTTATTACAGAGTTTGCTAATTTTACATCATTAGTCTCCATAGCTATCGTAGCCTTTACAATAGCTTGTTCTACTCTCGTAACCATTTGTAGCAACAGCTCTCTATAAAACATAATTTTTTCATCTATTTGAAGTGTTTGACTTGTCATTTATTTCTCCTCCTTTCTAACCAAATTTTCCAGAAATATAATCTTCTGTTCTCTTATCTTTTGGATTTAAGAATATTTCACTAGTTTCTCCACTTTCAACTAAATATCCACGTCTTTTATCATCTATTAAAAAGAATGATGTGATATCTGAAACTCGAGAAGCTTGCTGCATATTATGAGTTACAACTATTATGGTATAATCTTTTTTTAACTCAATCATTAACTCTTCAATTTTGGCCGTAGAAATTGGATCTAAAGCACTAGTTGGTTCATCCATTAATACAACATCAGGATTTACTGCTAAAGTTCTAGCTAAACAAAGTCTCTGTTGTTGTCCTCCAGATAAACCTAAAGCACTTGTATTTAATCTATCTTTTACTTCATCCCAAAGGGCAGCTTGCTTTAAAGCACTTTCCACTTTATCAAACAATTCACTTTTTTTATATTTTTTATATAATTTAGGACCGTAAGCTACGTTATCAAAAATAGTCATTGGAAAGGGATTTGGTTTCTGAAATACCATTCCAACTCTTCTTCTAAGCTCTAAAATATCCATATCAGTATAAATATTTTTTCCTTCAAATAAGACTTCACCTTTTATAGTGACACTGTCAATTAGGTCATTCATTCTATCAAGAACTCTTAAAAAAGTGCTTTTTCCACAGCCTGAGGGCCCAATAAAAGCATTAATAGTGTTCTTTTGAATTTCCATATTTATTTTATTCAAGGCCTGATGATCTGAATACCAAAGATCTAAATCAGTAACTTTAAATAAAGAATCATTCATTTATTTACTTCCTTCTCATAATTATCTTTGTAACACTGTTGATGATTAAAACGAGGACTATTAACACTAGTGCTGAAGCAAAGGCTTCATCAATTGAACCACCTTCTGTAATAATCAAATATATGTGTTGAGCTAATACTCTTGATGAACTTTTTAAGTTTGAAACTATTGAAGTTGAAGAGCCAATAGTAAATATCAGGGCTGCTGTTTCTCCTAGGGCTCTACCAATTGCTAAAATTATTCCTGTAGTTATGCCTCTAGAAGCACTAGGTAATACAATTTTAAATATTGTTTCTATTTTTGTAGCGCCAAGTCCACGACTTGCTTCTTTTAATGCTGGACTTACACTTCTAATAGCTTCTTCACTAGTTCTAAGTATTGTTGGTAATATCATTAGAGATAGTGTTAATACTCCACTTATCAAAGAGAACCCTAAATCAAAAAATTGAACAAAGACTAATAGTCCAAAAAGTCCAAATATGATTGAAGGAACTGCTGCTAGTAAGTCAATTCCTGTTTTAATTAATGTAGAAACTCTACCTTTCTTAGCATATTCAACAAGATATATTGCCCCTGCAACAGATATTGGAGTAGCTATTAATACTGTGAGTAAAACCATTATAAGAGTATTAATGATTATACTAGAGATACCACCATATTTTCCCTCATCTTCGCTTTGACTTACTAAATAATCCCAAGTTAAGTTCCTCTTTGAAACTTTATGGAATACTTTTAATATATCGATGTTTCTTTGGCCATCCACTGCCATTTGGTAGGATGTTGCATCCACTACCATTATAGCTCCATCAACATTCTCTACCTTATCTAATGAATCTACTAAATGAACATCAACAGAAGGGCCATCTAATTCACTCCATCTCTCATATTTGCCACCTAATAGGTTCTTAACTTCTTCGTCATTTAAATTTCCAATTTTTTTATTACCATATAATTCTGTAACTTTAGAATTAACAACTAAGACTTGATCACTTATTTCAACTTTATTTAAACCTTTTAGTTTAGTATTAGCTTTAGTTATTACAATTGCCCCTTCATTCTTTTTTATATCATTTAATAAGGCTTTATCATCAGCAATCGTAGAACTGTCAAATTGTGTAATACTACTATCTAACAAATCGCTTTTCTCTACTAAAAAATACTTGCTTAAATTATCAATTAATGATGAATCGATATATAATTTTATATCTCTATTAACACTTGTAACTCTTCTAAGTGAATATATTCTACCTTCAATTATTTTTTTAAATGTAAAATAATCTAGCTCTTCAACTTTAGAATATTTATTTGAATAGACATCAAAGGGTAAAGTTACATTTACTTCATCAATTACTTGTCTTTCATTTAAATTATTGCTTCTAAGACCTCTATAAACTAAATAAGAGAGAATTAAAACTAAAATTAAAATTGTTAATATAGATAAACTTTGAATTACGGTTAAAGCTATTTTATTTGTAGTTTTTCTGTTCATTCACTCTGTCCTAATCTACTTTTGTTCGATATAAATACAACAATGAAATTCAAAAATAGAATAAATAAGAAAAGTAACATTGCTGTTGCAAAAAGAGCTGAAAGGTGCGTTCCTTCTGCATAACTCATATCTGTTATAATATTCATAGTTAAAGTTCTACCCATATCTAAAGGGGATGGGGCAAATACCGCAGCATTTCCTCCAACTAGTAGAACAGCAGTTGTCTCACCAATTGCTCTTCCAAGGGCTAATATAATTGAGGCAACTATCCCATTTACCGCAGAAGGCACTACAACTTTGTAAATTGTTTGCCATTTGGTAGCTCCCATTGCGACTGATGCTTGTCTTAATGAGTCTGGAACACTCTTAATAGATACTTCACTGATATTTATTATAGTAGGAAGTATCATTATTGATAAAATTATACTTGCAGATAATAAACTATAGCCATTGCCTCCGAAAGTATTTCTTACTGCAGGAACTACAATAGCAATACCAAATAGTCCATAAATTATTGAAGGAATCCCTGCTAAGAGTTCAATTGTGTTTTCTATTATCTTTGATAATTTACCTTTAGCAAATTCACTTAAATAAATTGCTGTAGATAAACCAATAGGTAAGGCTATTACTATTGCAAGAATAACTACTTCAAAACTTGCTATAATAAAAGAAGCAATTCCATAACTTGGATTTTCTTTTGAAGAGGGAGACCAATCAAAAGAAAATAAAAAATCTTTTAAACTAACTTTAGTAAAAAAGGGTAAGCCTTGATTAATTATATATAGGGTAATTGCTATTACAGCTGCTATTGAAACTAGAGCACAAAGTAGTAGAATTGTCCTACTACTTTGCTCAATAATTCGGCGTTTATAATTACTTTTTTTTATTGTTGTCATATTATTTAGTTAACTGAGATGAATTCACTTTCTTCAACAATTGCTTGACCTTTCTTTGATAATAAGAAGTCAATAAAATCTTTTTCAACTGTGTTATCTTTTGGTTCACCAATTGTAACTACATATAAAGCTCTACTAATTGGGTAAGTTTTATTAATAACATTTTCTGATGAAGGTTCAACACCATCAATTGTTAAGATTTTACCACCAGCATTTGTGATGATATGATTGAAAGCCATTCCTATATAACCAATAGAGCCAGGAGTTGAAGCAATTTTTGTTGCAACTTCACCATTTTCTTTAGCGATAATAGCTTTTTTAGTTGGTTCTTTTCCTTGTGATTCTAATACTATTTCGTTAAATGATCCGTAAGTCCCAGAAGTTTCATCTCTCTCAATCAACTCAATCTTAATATCATTTCCACCAACTTCACTCCAATTTGTGATTTCCCCACTAAAGATAGCAGCTAATTGTTCTAAAGATAAGTTACTTATGCTAACTGAAGAGTTAACTCCAACAGATAAACCATCTAATGCAATAATTGTAGGCACACAACCGCTGTCTAACTCACTCTGCTTTAAATCTCTTGAAGATCCAGCAAGTGTTAAAGTTCCAGCTAATAATTGTTTAATACCTGTTGATGAACCTAAAGTTTCATAACCTATTTTAACTGAAGGATTTTCTTTTTCAAATTCAGGTATAACTGACTTAGCAATTGGGGCAACTGTAGAAGATCCCCCAAAAGTATAATTTATAACTTCTTCTTTAACAGTTTCACTTTGACCTGAAGCAAATAAAGCAAAACTTGACATAGTCACTAATAAAATTAAGAATAATTTTTTCATTTTTTATCTCCTATTTTTGTTTAGAAGATAAAGCAGAGATGTTAGTGAAATTATAATGAAATGTTAAAAAAGTGTTAATTCAATATAATTTATATAAAATTTGTTCATTTTTTTGTTTTTTTTGTTAATAAATCATAAATCTCTTAACATTTTTCTATTTTTTAAAATTATATTAAAGTTGCAGAATGCTTATCTAAATACCAATAAACAGAATTATCATTTTTAATATATGAGGCTGGTAAACTTTTATTTTTATCTATTAATACATATTTTACCATAATAGCTTTCTTCTCACCTAAAGAGAGAAATATAATTTCTTTTGCATTATTTATAACATCTTTAGTTAAAGTGATTCTTTCTTGATTAGATTGTGGATGATTTGTTTTAATTAAAATTTCCTTTGAATCTAAAGCTTGTAGATTATTAGGGAATAAAGAGGCTGTATGTCCATCCTCACCTAATCCTAAAATAATTAAATCAAAACTTGGTTTTTCGTTTTTAATTTTAACTATAGAAAGAATTTCTTTTGAAACTTTATCTATAGTTTCATCTATGGTTAACTCCTTGTACATAGGAAAAACATTATTTTTAGAAATAATATTATTTTCTATTAATATTTTTGAAAAATTACCAAAGTTACTCTCATAGCTTTCTTTTTCCACAAATCTTTCATCAACCCAAAAGAATTTAATATTATTAAAATCATTGTATTTAAATTCATCTTTCATAATCTTAAATAAAAGAATCGGAGAAGAGCCACCTGATATAGCAACATTGGCTCCCTCTTTATTTAATTCTTTTAACTTTTGAGCTATTTGATAACAGGCTTCATAACCTTCTTTAAATATTTTTATATTATTATCCATAAACAAGTCCTTACAATTCACAATACGTTCCATTACTGAGATCCTTACATGGGAATCTCCAAGGATGATTATCTTCAGATAACATATTTTCAATATATCTTGGTCCCCAGCTTCTTGCAGGATATCCATATAAAGGAATTGATTTATTTTCAGCCCAAGCATCAAGTATTGGTTGAACATAACTCCAAGTTAACTCTATAGCATCACTTCTTTGATATAATGTTGGATCGTTAATTACACAATCATAAATCAATCTCTCATATGCTTCAGGGATATCTGTTTGTTGTAAGGAAGAATAGTGAAAATCCATGTTAACAGGTTGAACAGAAAAGCCTGCTCCTGGTACTTTCATTTGGAAAGTCATTAAGAACCCCGCATCAGGTTGAATCCTTATAACAAGTTGATTGTGCTCCGCTGAAATTGCTTCATTATTTTTAAATATACTATGTGGATTAGCCTTATAATGCATAACTACTTCAGTAACACCAGCTGCTAAAGCTTTTCCAGTTTTAATATAAAAAGGCACACCACTCCATCTCCAATTGTCTATATAAGTTTTGAGAGCTACATAAGTTTCTGTTTTGGAATCTGTATCTACATTTTTCTCTTCTCTATATCCTAGAATCTTCTCTCCACCATATGTAGAGCTTACATATTGACCTCTAATTACATATTTACTAACTTCGTCTTTTTTAATAGGTCTTAGAGATTGAAAGACTTTAACCATTTCATCTCTTAGAGCTTTAGCACTAGTATTTATTGGAGGCTCCATAGCAATTAATGCTAGAACTTGCAACAAGTGGTTTTGAACCATATCTCTTAAAGCTCCAGCTTTATCATAATAGCCAGCACGAGTTCCAACGGAAAGAAATTCTGCAGAGGTGATTTCTACATAATCAATATAATTTCTATTCCATAAAGGCTCAAAGATTCCATTTGCAAATCTTGTTACCAAAATATTTTGGACAGTTTCTTTACCTAGATAATGATCTATTCTAAATAATTGTTCTTCTTTAAAAAATTTATGAAGGTTTTGATTTAATTCGATAGCAGATTTTAAATCATGGCCAAAAGGTTTTTCAATAATTACCCTTTTAAATCCATCATCTTCACTAGTCAAATTTGAAGAATATAATCTCTTGGCAGTTGAACAATATAATTGAGGAGAAATTGCGAAGTAATATAGATAATTAGAATTATCATATTTAGCCCTCAAAAATTGTTTTAGATCATCGTAATTATCACAATGGATTAAATCCATTTGAAAATAATTAATTTTCAATAAAAAGCCATTAATTTCGTCTTCATTATATTTTTTCTCTATAAGTGATTGTTTTACAACTGATCTAAATTCTTCATCGCTTAAATTCCTTCTCCCAATTGCTAAAATATTAAAAGGCATTTTAAAGATTTTTTTTCTATATATATTAAATAAAGCCGGAATCAATTTTCTCTGTGAAAGATCCCCTGTCGCACCAAAAATTAAGAAAACAAAAGATTCATCCATATAAAACTCCTATACTGAGTAACTAGAAGATGATGTTGTACCACCTCTTTTAGTCCAATTTGTATGAAAGAATATTCCTCTTTCTTGATCTACTCTCTCATAAGTGTGTGCTCCAAAATAATCTCTTTGAGCTTGGATTAAATTAGCTGGAAGAGAATTAGATCTATAGCTATCAAAATATGATAAAGCTGCACTTAAAGATGGGGTGGGAACTCCACTTAACACTGAAAGAGATATTACGTTTCTAAGACCTTGATGGGCTTTAATTAAGATTTCTTTAAAATATGGGTCTAACATTAAGTTAGATAAGGTTGGATTGTTTTTATATGCATCACTTATATTAGATAAGAAGGAAGATCTTATAATACATCCACCTCTCCACATCAATGCTATACTACTTAAATCTAAATCCCATTTTTTTTCTAATGAAACTTTTTTAATCAAATCAAAACCTTGAGCGTAAGAAATTATTTTTGAGGCAAAAAGTGCAGAATGCAAATCTTCAATAATTTTATCTTTATCAAAAGTTGAGGTATCTACTTCAATTTGAGACAATTCTTTACTAGCTATTTCTCTCTCTTCTTTTTCACTACTAACTATTCTTGCAAAAACTGCTTCTGCAATTAGTGATAAATCAACTCCTTTATCTAAGGCATTAATTGCTGTCCATTTTCCAGTTCCTTTTTGTCCAGCAGCATCTAAAATATTTTCTACTAATGGTTTTTTATCTTCATCCTCTATTTTTAAAATCTCACTTGTAATTTCTATTAAATAAGAATTTAGAGGACCATCATTCCACTTATTAAATATTTGTTGCATCGTTGAATAAGGTAATTTTAACACTTTTCTCATCACATCATAGACTTCGCTGATGAGCTGCATGTCTCCATATTCAATACCATTGTGAACCATTTTAACAAAATGACCTGAACCAGAAGGTCCTATCCAATTACAACATGGTACATTATCATCTACCTTAGCACTTATATTTTGAAAAATATCTTTTACACTCTTCCAAGCTTCATCATTTCCACCTGGCATTATTGAAGGACCTAGAAGGGCTCCCTCCTCTCCACCAGAAACACCAGCCCCTATATATAAAAAACCTTTTGAGTTTACATATTCTATTCTTCTTGTTGTATCTAAATAATTAGAATTTCCACCATCTATAATAATATCGCCTTTATCTAGATAAGGGATAAGCATATCAATTGTTTTATCAACAGCATCCCCAGCTCTAACCATCATCATTATTTTTCTTGGACTCTCTATTTTTGATACAAAATCTTCTATTGAATGAGAGCCTATTATATTCTTACCTTTAGCCCTTGTTTCAAGGAACTTATCAACTTTCTCAATAGTTCTATTGAAAACAGCAACTCTATATCCTTTACTTTCTAAATTTAAAACTAAGTTCTCACCCATTACAGCTAAACCAATTAATCCGATTGATGCTTTCATAAATAGATACCTCCAATATATCTTTTTGGACATTTTTAATAATTATATTTAAAAAATATACCAAATATGGAAAAATAATTGTGATATAGTCACAATCTAATATTATATCACTAACATCAATTAATAAAGTTAATCTTCTTTAAGAATAAAAAAGAGATAGAAATTTCTTTCTATCTCCACTTAAATTGATTAATTAAACTAATTAGAAAATATCTTTTTAAGAAATTTCCATATTATATTGTTTCACTTTATCTATAAATTGATCAATTATTTTTGAATCACTTGCCCAAGAGACACAAAGACGAATAGCAGTGTGATGCTCATCAACAACCTGCCAGTCATAAAACATATAATCCTTTCTAAGCTTTTTAATTACGCTATTTTTTAGAATTGGGAAAACTTGATTGCTTTCTTGAACTACTAGCATATTAATATTAGCAGCTTTTAACTCATCATTAATTTTTTTAGCTTTTAAATTAGCTTCTTTTGCTAATTTAAAAAATAAGTTGTTATTAAATAAAGCATCAAACTGTAAAGCAATAGCAAACCCTTTTGCTAATAAAGCTCCACGTTGTTTTAAAATATATCTAAAATCTTGTTTATATTTATCATTTACAATAACTAAGCACTCTCCAAACATAGCACCATTTTTAGTACCACCAATATAAAACATATCACAAAGATAAGGTAAGTCACTAATTTTAAAATCAGAGTTTATTCCCTCAAGAGCTTGAGCTAATCTAGCACCGTCAATGTATAGAGCAAGATTAAGATCTTCACAAACTTGTTTTAATTTAGCAAGCTCATCTTTTTTATATATTGTCCCATACTCAGTTGGATTAGAAATATAGACCATAGCAGGTTGAGTTATGTGTTCTCTAGCTTCATCACTATAATGAGTTTCAACAACACTTTTTATCTGATTAGCTTTTAGCTTTCCATCCTCAGTTGGTAAAGTAATAATTTTATGACCAGTTGCCTCAATAGCGCCTGCCTCATGAGTTGCAATATGTCCACTTTCAGCTGCAATTACAGCTTGATAAGGCTTTAAGATAGCTGATATAGAAACAAGATTAGTTTGAGTTCCTCCACTTAAAAAGTGTATATCAACATTATCATTTTTCAAAAGTTTTTTTAATTTATTCTTAACTTTTAAACTAATATCATCTTCACCGTAACCAGAAAATTGTTTTCTATTTATTGAAGATAAAACCTTAATAATCTCTTCATGACATAATTCACTGTAATCATTTCTAAAGCTATACATATATACCTCTTATTTTGAGATTATAATGAGAAATTTAAAAAGAGAAAAGCGATAAAAAAATTACAAAATTATGAATTTTTCTGACAATTAGACGATAATTGTTTGCAATGATTATTTTAATTATGATAAAATAGCTTATTAAAATGATAAGGAAAAACTATGAGTGACCCAGTTTTTAACATTAAAAAGTATATTGAAAATTCAAGAGAAGAGGCAAAACCTTTTTTAACAGAAATTTTTGATTATATAAGCGAAAAATATCCTTATCTAACCCCTCAGTTATTATATTCTCTTCCTGGTTATAAATTAAATAAAAACTATCTAATAATAGGTGCTAACAAATCCTATTTATCTATACATACTAGAGATTTTGATGCTGTTAAAAATTCTGATAAATATTTTAATAACATTTCAAAAGGGAAAGGTTGTATCAGAATTAACTATTCTCAAAAAGAAAATATTATACCTTTAAAAAAATATATAGACGAAATTATTTTAAAAAGCACAAAAGAAAATAAAGTTGTTAAATAAACTATTATCTTTTAGCAATAAAATCAAAATATATCAAATTTTTGATATAAAAATAAAACATTTTATCATTTTAATAGATATTTATTTATCTATATATTGCCCTTTATTTATATTTCATACTTATCATATTTATTTGAAAAAAAATATAAGTTTACTATACTAAAATTAAGCAATTATATAACACTTGTTAAAATTACAATCTTTTTTTCTACAAATTAGAGTTTTTTTGCCAATTATTTAATAATTTATTTTGATTTATAACTTTTTTCTATTGACATATTTTTTTTTCCATATTACTCATGTAATGAGTGATATTACATAATCAACCGAAATAGGAGTTACATTTTATGGAACAAATAAAAAAACGTGCAAAAGATAGACGTCCTGCTAAGACTAAAAAAGCAATTAGACTTGCGTTATTTCAATTACTTGATAAAAAAGATCTTAATAAGATTACAATTACAGAATTAACTAAACAAGCTAATATTAGTAGAAAAACTTTTTATATTCACTATGATAAGATTAGTAATGTATTAGATGAATTTGAACAAGAATTGATTGAAGCTTTCCATGAAGCAACAAAAAATTTAAAATATTCAAACAATTCTAAATTTTTCTTTGATATCTTTTATAATCTAGATAAATATTTTAATGATGATTTAGATTATTATAAAAAAATAGCACAATCAAGTTTTTCCAACACCTTTTCAGATCACATAGGGGATGCCCTATTCTCTAAATTATATGAAGTTATTGAACCAATTTGTGACTTACCTATTGAACAAATTGAATATCTTTGTCTAATTATTTCTTCATCAATGCATAGAGTATTTATGAGTTGGATAAGAAATGATAGTGAAATGAGTATTGTCCAAATTAGCAATTTCGTTGCAAAAGTCGTTTATAATGGTATGGGCACATATTTAAACAATGAATAGAAATTAATATTTTCTACTTTTAAACACTTCAAAGTAATACTTCTGTGTTGAAACTACTTTAAAGTGTTTTTTTTTGCACTATTGTTAACTATTTTTTTTACTTTTAATTAACAATACCGTTAATTTGTATTTACACAATAGTTTGATGTATGTAATATCAAACTATGAAACAAACTATACTAACAGTTGAAAATCTTAATTTTTCTTTTAACAAAAAAAAACAAATATTAAATGATATAAATTTTACAATAGATAAAGGCTCCATTTGCATCATAGCAGGTGCAAATGGTTCAGGTAAATCAGTTTTATTAAAATGCATAAAAGGCCTTCTAAAACCACAAAGTGGAACAATTAAAATAAATGATAGGGATGTATCAAATAAACCAAAAGAGAGAATTAAAAAAATAGGATTAGTCTTTCAAGATGCAGATAGTCAAATTGTAGGTCAGACAGTTGAAAAAGATATTTTATTTGGTTTAGAAAATTTACAACTAAAAGAAGAGGAAAGGTTTTCTAGATTAAATAATGTTGTGAAACTATTAGATTTAGAGAATAAATTAAAAACAAAACCTAGAGAAATGAGTGGGGGTGAGAAAAGAAGGTTAGCTATTGCTGGTATACTTGCTATGAATCCCAATATTATCTTTTTAGATGAACCTTTTGCTAACCTAGATTTTCCTGGAGTTATTCAAGTAATCAAAACTTTGCTACTTCTACAAAAAGAAGGTCATACAATTATAATTGTTAGTCATGAAATAGAGAAAATTGCTGCCCACTCTCAAAATATTATCTTATTAGAAAAAGGTAAAGTTTTAAAACAAGGAAAAAGTGAAGAAGTTTTACCTTTTTTAAAAAATCATGGTGTCTATGTTCCAACTATAAACAATAAACTTGCTAAATTAGAGGAATTAACATGGCTAGAGCACTAATATTTCACTATAGAGAAGAAGACTCCTTTTTGCATAGAGTTAACCCTTTCATGAAATTACTAGCTCTATTATTTTTATGTACAACCTTAGTTAAAACTACTTTACTAGGCACTCTTATTATCTTATTTGTTACAATTACAATAATGATTATAGTGAGATTGCCAATTAATAAATATGGTAGTGAATTAATTTTCTTTATTGTTATTTCAGCTTTCATAGCTATAACATCAATAATGGCTAATTTAGAAATAAGTGAAATTATAAATAAGGTCCTAAAATTTGATACGGCTATATTATTAAGCTTTTTACTTGCGGATTCTAGTGATCTTAGCGATATTGCACGCTCTATAGCAAAGGTTTTAAATCATTTTCCTTTTATCAATGGCTGGAAAATAGCAAGCCAAATTGAACTTACACTGATGTGTATACCTTTAATCTTCGAGGTATCAGAATCTATTAGCGAAGCTAGAAAAGCTAGATTAGAGTCAAAATTAAAACACCCTATTAAATTTATAATTAACTTCTCCATTAGCTTACTCGACAACTTGCTATCAAAAATGGATGAAATAGCTTTTGCACTAGATAGCAGGGGATATGATGAATCTATAGAAAGGCAAACTATAAAATATAAGTTTTCTGATTTTGTTTTCTTATTTTTTGTTGTACTATTAATTGGGGTAACTTTTTATGTTAAATAAAAATGAAATGCGCATTAAAATCAAACAACTGAATAAAGAAAATGAATATAGAAATTTTGAAAAAGAAGATAATTTGATTTTAGATAAAATAAAAAAAAATCCTTATTTTAAAAAAGCTACTACTGTTTTATTATATTATCCCTTAAAAACTGAAGTTAATGTTATACCTTTAATTGATTATTGCTTAGAGCATAATAAAAAAGTTGCTCTACCAAAAACATATAAAGATTATATTGAGTTTTATTTAATTGATAAGAATTGGAAAAATAGTCTTAAAAAAGGGGTTTTTCATACTATTGAACCTATTGATGGTACAGCAATAAACTTATTTAAACCTTCTAGTGTTGCAATTATCCCATCTATGGCACTCTCTAAAGATAAATCACGATTAGGCCATGGTAAGGGTTATTACGATAAGTTTTTAAGCAAACATAAAAATTTAGTAAAAATTGGAATATGTAGATATTATCTCTTGTTCAATGAACTTCCCACTGACTCTTTAGATGTAAAATTAGATGTAGTTATTTCTTCTAAATAGCAGTAATTGCAAAACTTATTAATGAACCATATTGGCCAGCTGGAATAGTTTCATCATCTTCCCAAGTAAACCAAATTTGAAAATTAGGATCTTCAATACTTGTTCCTGGGGCAACTGTATATATAAAAGAAGCTGGCGTAGATACAGAATCTACAAAAATATATTTACTATATCGCGAACTAGAAATTGAATTAGCAATAATTAAACTTGATGTATTCAATGAAGAGGTGTTCATAACTATATCAACATCTAAAGGAGAGCCTATCAAAGCACCTGTAGAACTTTTCTCGTGAAATCCATTTGTGGATATTTCTAGATTGAAAATTATATTACCTGTGTGAGAATATGAAGGATAACTTATATATGCATAAACAGGAACTGATAGAGATGAGGTATTAGTCGAAAAATTAAAATTACCATCTAAGGCTACAGTTACCCCATTTTCTTCAATAACGGTTGAGTTTACACTTAATATGATTGAAGGAGCTACATCTTCTCCAAGATGTCCTTTTATCAGTATATTGGGATAATTATATGAATTATTAGCAAAAATACTATATAACCCTAGTGCAAATATGGTTAATATAATTAAAACTTTTTTCACTATCTACCTCCGTTTTTTAATTTATGTCATTAGTTCTTCTTTATACTATCAAATATATATAGGAATGACAAGGTAATTACTCTCACTAAGGTAATAAAATGAATTATTTACTGCTAGATATGTCAACTGTTTAAACATTTAAACAAGAAAAGTCTTGTTTAATTAAATCTCTTAAAAATGTTTTACTGTTTTTTGCTTCAAAATTAGGGCTAAATAAATTTAACACTTCATCTCTTATTTCAGGATTTCTAACTCCTCTCAAGATTACTGCTAAAGCTTTTAGATAATTAATTTGATGAAATGGTGTCGACGCAATGACAAACAAGATATGTACAGGTTTGCCGTCTTTTGATTTATAATTTATGCCTTCTTTGCTGATACCCAAACCGATTCGAAGATGATCTATACAAGGTAATTTCCCATGGGCTATTGCAACGCCATGACCAATTCCTGTTGTTTCTATTATTTCTCTACGATGAACAGCCCTTCTAAAGCGTTCTTTATTCTCTTTTAACCCATTAAAAATAGAACAACTATCGATAACTTCATCAATTGCAGCAAACTTATCTGTTTGTGTTACTTGGCAAACAGAATATCCATATAAAGAATCCATATTCATAATCTATACTATAGCTATCTTAGTAATATATTGCAAGTAAAAATATTAAAGGGGCCAATTAATATGGCCCCTTAGAAAAATATAATTATATTTTTATTTATTTTTAAGATATTCATTTATTGCTTTTGCAGCTCTTCTACCTTGGCCCATTGCTAAAATAACAGTAGCAGCACCTAATACAATATCACCACCTGCAAATACTCCTTCAATAGAAGTTTCACAAGTTTCTTCATTTACAATAATATTGCCACGTTTATTTACATCTAAACCTTTAGTAGTTTGTTTTAATAGTGGGTTAGAAGCATTACCAATAGCTACAACAACTGTATCAAAATCTAGAACTTGTTCAGTTCCCTCGATTTCTACTGGTCTTCTTCTTCCAGAAGCATCTGGTTCACCTAACTCACAAGTAACAACTTTTACACCTTTTACAAAGCCATGTTCGTCACCAACTATTTCATGAGGTTGATGAAGAAGTAAGAAATTAATTCCTTCTTCTTTAGCATGATGAACTTCTTCCTTACGAGCTGGAAGTTCAGCTTCACTTCTTCTATAAATAATAGTTACTTCTTTAGCACCTAATCTTTTAGCAGTTCTTGCAGCATCCATTGCAACATTACCACCACCGAAGATAGCAACTTTTTCACTATTAAATAATGGAGTTAAGCTGTGTCTTTGATCATAAGCTTTCATTAAATTACTTCTAGTTAAATATTCGTTTGCACTAAATACACCTATCAAGTTTTCACCAGGAATATTCATAAACTTAGGAAGTCCAGCACCAGCTCCGATGAAAATAGCATCAAAACCGTCTTTTTCTCTTAGATCTTTCAAAGTTCTAGTCTTACCAACTAGGAAGTTTTTATTAATTTCAATTCCCATGTCAGCAAGGCCATCAAATTCTCTTTCTACTAATTTTTTAGGCAATCTAAATTCAGGAATACCATAAACTAAAACACCACCAGCTTTATGTAAAGCCTCAAACATTACAACGGTATGGCCTTCTCTTCTAACATCAGCTGCTGCAGCTATAGAAGCAGGTCCTGAACCAACAATTGCAACTTTTTTATTTGTAGCAGGTTTTACATGTGGAACAACATCTTTATCATGTTCTCTAGTATAGTCGGCAACATATCTTTCAATTCTACCGATTGCTACACTCTTGTCTATATCCTTATTCATTTTTCCCACAGTACAATACTTTTGGCATTGGTTTTCTTGTGGGCAAACACGACCACAGATAGAAGGAAGTAAAGAACTTTCTTTTATCTTTGAATTAGCTCCAACAAAATCGCCTTCGGCTGCTTTTGCAATAAAAGCTGGAATATCAATCCCAACAGGACAACCTTGAATACAAGGTTTATTCTTACATTGTAAGCATCTCATTGCTTCAACACGGACTTGATTTTCAGTATAACCTAAAGCAACTTCTTCCATGTTATTAACACGAACAGAAGGGTCTTGAGTTGGCATATCTTGTAAAGGAATAGTTCGTCTTTCCTTTATTGAAATATTATTATCAGAAAATTTAGCAAGAATCTCTTTTGCTTGCATATCTAGTTCTTCAACACTCATATGCATTTAAGCTTCCCCTTCATTAATATGTAATCCAATATGACATCTATGATGATTTTCTTGTTCTTGTGGTTTATAAGTTCCAAGTCTCATTAGCATATTATCCCAATCGACTTTGTGACCATCAAATTCTGGTCCATCAACACAAACAAACTTTGTTTCACCACCAACATTTACTCTACAGCCACCACACATTCCTGTTCCATCAATCATGATAGTATTTAGGGATACAATAGTATGTACATTATATGGTTTTGTAGTCAAAGCACAGAATTTCATCATAATTGGTGGACCAATAGCTACAACTAAATCTGGCTTCCAATTCTCACACAATTCTTTTAGTGGTTCAGTTACTAACGCTTTTCTACCTGCAGAACCATCGTCAGTTGTTAAAATTAACTCGTCAGCAATAGCTTCCATCTCTTCTTTCATTACAAAGAGATCTTTATTTCTTGCTCCCATAATAATTTTAACTTCATTTCCTAGTTGTTTTAATGCTTTAGCAATAGGATGCAAAGGTGCAACACCTATTCCTCCACCTACACAAACAACTTTTCCATATTTTCCAATTTCAGTTGGTGTACCTAAAGGTCCCAAAAGATTCTCGATATAATCACCAACATTTAACATCGCTAAATGATGAGTTGATTCACCTACAGCTTGGAAGATTAAAGTAATAGTTCCCTTCTCCGAATCAGCATCAGCAATAGTAAGAGGGATCCTTTCATTATAGTCTCCACCTAATTGAAGAATAATGAACTGTCCTGGCTTACGAGCCTCAGCAATACGAGGAGAATGAACAATCATCTTAAAAACTTCTGAAGAAAGCTTTTCCTTATAAAGTATCTCATTCATATCTTTACTCCTGTTCGAAGACAATAATACACATAAAAATTCTTTTATTAAATACTTAATTATCGATTTTTCTTTTTTTTTATAAGAAGTAGTATATTATTTCAGAAAAATACCCTTTTTTGTGCTTTATATCCTATCTAGTATATTAACCTCATTTTATGGTAAATTATAGATGGAGGATTTATATGGTAATTAAAAATGATAATCAGAAAACAGATGTGAAAGTAAAAATGAGAGGTGGCAAAGGCGAAGCTATTATGAAGCATATTATTGATAATAAAGAACTATGCCATAGCAGACTTTTTTCAACTATTACCTTAAAGAAAGGTTGTTCTATTGGAACCCATACACACCTTCAAGAAACTGAATATTACTATATATTATCAGGAGAAGGAATTGTTACTGAAAATTCAGTATCAACAACAGTAAAGCCTGGTGATGTTGTCGTAACCGGGGATAAAGAAACTCATTCAATCGAAAATAGAGGAAACGAAGATCTTGTCTTCATTGCATTAATTTTACTTAATGACTAAAAAAATCAAAAATGGCTAGCAATCGGACAAATTGCTAGCCAAAATCACTAAACATCTTTAAATTACTATCGAGAGGCTTGTCACAAAACTATTGAGTTAAAATCTTAATTGTTTTAGGAGCTAACTTCTGGGATTTTGGTAACTTAATATTTAAAACGCCGTCTTTAAAGGTTGCACTAATACCCTCTTCATCTACATCTTTTGGTAAGGAGAAAGCTCTCTTAAAGCATCTCTTAGTTTTTGTTTCCCTTACTATATAACTAGTATCTTCACTATCTTTTTCTACAGCTTTATTAAATTCATCAGTTGTAGATAATGTTAATGCATGATTTTCAATTTTAACATTTACATCCTCATTTTTATAACCTGGTAGCTCAACATCTAAATAATAGCCATCATCTTTTTCATAAACATCTACTGGTGGTACCTTGACAGCTACTGAATTGAATGCATCAAAGAAATCGTCAAATAAAGAATTAAAATTGTTATACATATTGTTTGTCCTCCTGTGAACTTATTATTTTTAATATTATCATCAATTTATTGGCTTCATCGCCTGACAGTAATATATATGCAAAAAGCGTGCCAATTTTTTTTATAACATTTTATAAAAAATATAATATAAATAATTACTTATAATATAAGGAAATAATTAAATACTTAATAAATTTATTACAAGAGTAATCTTTTAATTTAAAAAGGACGATTGGGTCAATTTGCTTAAGAGTTATTTAAAAAGAGTGTAAATAGAGTCAATTTGATACAGTTTAAAAATAAACACTCTAATATTGTACTAAATGGATACGATATGAAAAAAAAGAAAACAAAAAACACTTAAACTAGCTTTTTATTTTATTTTTTAAAAAAATTTTTAAAAAACTTTTACAAACAAATTCAATAAAAAATAAGAGACATTAATCCTTTATAAATATTACTTATAAAGTAATAATAGTTTTGTTTACACAAGAAAAAAAATAAGACTTAAACTAAAAAGTAAACTAATAAATATTATAATCAAAACTATTAATTTTTAATGTAATATTTTTAACTTAATTCTAATCCATAAAAGGAAATATTTTATAATAATATAGATTTTGTCTTCCAGTCAAAAGAGATAGTAAATTAAAATAAATATGATAACTACTATAATTTTTAGGGAAATATAGTTTATACATCAAATATATAAATAAAATGAATTATATCACTTTTAATAATATTATTAGCTTGATTATTTTTTTAAGCATAATATGAAAATAAACTAACAAGAAGACATTTTTTCTTATTGACATATATTTTATTTTGTTGCAATATCACGTTTAACAAATCGCACAAGGAGAAAGAGAAGTAAATGAACAATTCAATTTATACATTTTCACTAAACACTAAAAACACTCTTTCTATGTCCATGTGCTTCTTCATGATGATGCGCTAGTTAGCGCATATACATATTCTTTTACCTCAACCACATTTCTATATACTTATATCAACTTTATGACAAACAACTTGTCACAGAATTTTATAAATCAATTTTAATTAAAAGGAAAAAATCATGAAGAAAAACATTTTCAAAAATATTCTAATTTTAAGTTTAATACTTTTTTCAAGTCTAAATATTTTTGCTCAAGGCAATAATGAAGAAGATAATGCAAACCTATTGAGAGTAGGCGTTAGCCCTGGGCCTTACGGAGATATGGTCGAAAAAGCATTAAAACCATATTTAGAAAAAATTGGCTATGATGTTGAAGTTATAACATTTAGTGATTGGGTACAACCAGATATAGCTCTAGCTAACGGAGAAATTGAAGCTAATCTAATGCAGCACACTGTATATTTAGAAGCTTTCTCAAAGGCAAACAATCTAGATTTAGATAAAATTATTGCAGTACCTACAGCAGGAGCTGGTGTATTTAGCAACAAATACACCTCCTTATCTCAACTACAAGATGGAGACCAAATAGCTTTTGCCTCTGATGCTACCAATTTAGCTCGAAGTTTAAGAATTTTAAGCCAACACAATATTATAACTCTAAAAGATGATATAGATCCAACAAAAGCTTCTCTTCTCGATATTGAATCGAATCCTAAGAATCTTGAATTTGTTACACTTGATGGGGCTCAGATATCAAGAAGTCTAGATAGTGTTGATGTAGCTATTGTTCCTGGGAACTACGCTATTGCAGCAAAACTTGATTACAATAAAGCTTTAGCCATCGAAAAACTTGATGAAGGCTATAAGAATGTAATCACAGTTAGAAGCGAAGATGTTAATTCAAAACTTGGCCAAGATTTAAAAGCTGCAGTTGAATCTGAAGAATTTTATCAAGCTATTACTTCAAAAAATGATATCTTTAATTCATTTGACAGACCGCAATGGTGGATTGATAAATATGGGAGTGATAACTAACTATGAATAGTTTAAATAACCCCACTTCAAATGATCAAGCTTTTATTGAACTTAAAAATATTTCTGTAACCTTTAAAAGCAAACAAGGGAATGTGGTAAATGCTGTATCTAACTTTTCATTAAAAATCAGAAAAGGTGAAATCCTTGGAATTATAGGATCAAGTGGAGCTGGGAAAAGCACTATCGCAAGAAATATAAATCTCCTTGAGAAACCAACTCAAGGAGAAGTATATTTCAAAGGGAATAATATTACCAATTACAAAGGTAAGGAGCTAAGGCAAATTAGACAAAAAATGGGAATGATTTATCAACATTTTAATCTAATAAGCCGAGCTACTGTAAGAGATAATATTGCCTTCAATCTATTAGCCTCAAATTACGATAAGAATAAAATTGACGAGAGAGTTGATCAATTACTTAATTTAGTTGGATTAAAAGATAAAAAAAATAGTTATCCTTCTCAACTTTCTGGTGGTCAAAAACAAAGAGTTGCAATAGCTCGCTCTCTTTCAACTAACCCTGAAGTTTTAATTTGTGATGAAGCAACAAGTGCTCTAGACCCTGAAACTGCCCAAGAAATTGTAAAATTACTTAAAGAAATTAATAAAAACTTAAAACTTACTATTGTTTTCATTACTCACCAAATGGAAGTTGCGAAAGATTTATTTGATAGGATTGCTGTAATGGATGGGGGAAAATTAATTGAAGTTAATGATAGTTATTCAATTTTTGCAAACCAAGAAAAAAAAGAGACTAAACTTCTAATCGATAAAGTTACTTCTTTAAAAATTCCACAATCAGTCTTAAAAAATAATTCTAAACCTTTTTATCAAATAACTTATGTGGGAAAGAGAGCTTACCTTCCAATTATTTCTAATACTATCAAAAAATACGATGTTGATATCTCAATAATTCATGGAAAAATTGAATATATTAATGAAAAACCATTTGGAATATTAATTATAACAATTGAAGGCAATAAAAAGGAAGAAGCAATCAATTATCTAAAAGATAACACATCTAATTTCACCCTTATTAAAGGAGCCCAAAATGACTGAAACACTTAATATAATTCAGCAATATCTAGGAAAAGCAACCTATGAAACATTTCAAATGGTTTCAATTTCATTAATAGTTGCAACAGTTTTAGGAGGAATTATTGGTTTATTACTCTATATAACTAGCAATCCTCTTTTACTTGAAAATAAAATTATAAATATTATCTCCTCTACAATCGTAAATATACTAAGATCTATTCCCTTCATTATTTTATTAGTAGTAGTAATCCCTTTAACAAAACTTATAGTAGGGACAACAATAGGTCCACTTGCAGCTACAGTACCTTTGTCTCTTTCAGCAACAGCTTTCAATGCCAGACTGATTGAAGGGGCTTTTGCAGAAATAAAAAAAGAAACAATTGAATCCTCAATAGCAACAGGAGCCTCTCTACCTTTAATTATAAGAAAAGTACTATTCGTTGAAGCCCTTCCTTCGATAATTAGGGCTATCACAGTTACATTTATAAGCTTAATAGGCTACTCAGCCATGGCTGGAATTGTAGGTGGCGGTGGTATCGGAGACTTAGCTATTCAATTTGGATATTACCGATACGAAACTGGCATAATGATTATTACAGTTGTAATGCTAGTAGTAATCGTTCAATTAATTCAATATCTAGGAGATAAAATATCTAGAGCAATTGATCATCAATAGGAGAAAACAAAAATGGATAATTTAGCAATAAAGGTACAAGTTGGACCAAGTAATTACTTCAACCATGTTAATGCAATCGATAATATAAATACCTTTTTTACAATAGACGAAATTAATAATTCACTTTGGGTGTATGGAGAGAGAGCTGGAAAAGCTGCAAATCAATATTTACCGGTTGATCTTTATGATAAAAATATAAATAGCTTTTGTGTAAAAGGGCATTGTACTTATGAAATTGTCGATTATTTAATTAGTAAAAATAATAATGCCCCTGCCATCATTGGCGTTGGAGGTGGAACAATCCTTGATATAGCTAAGGCTACTGCGGCAAGACTTAAAAAACCTTTCATTGCAATTCCAACAATAGCTGCAACATGTGCAGCTTGGACACCCCTTTCTGTTTGGTACTCACAAGAAGGTAAAGCTTTAGGTTATGAAATATTCCTCCAATCAAACTTTTTAGTTTTAATTGAGCCAAGAATTATAATTAAAGCTCCGATTAGATATCTTAAAGCAGGAATTGCAGACACTCTTGCAAAACAATATGAATCAGAAATATTAGTCCAAGGCTTAGATAAAATTCCTTATACAGCCCATCTTGCAATCAACATTGCAAAGGATATTAATCACACTATATTAAAAAATGGTATAGAAACTTTAGAAAACATAGAAAATCAAAAATATCAACAATCGGTTATTGAAATTATTGATGCAATTATAGCAGGTGGTGGATTAATCGGAGGACTTGGAGAGAGATTTACAAGAGTTGCAGCAGCCCATGCGATACACAATGGTATCTCTTCAATTGAAAGATCAAAAGATATTCTTCATGGGTTAAAAGTTGCCTATGGTATTTTAGTCCAAACAGCCCTCTTAAATGATGATGAATTACTTAAATATCAAATCGATCAATTTAAAAAACTAGGATTACCAACAAAATTATCAGATTTGAATCTAGATTATTCTAATAAAGATGAATTATCTTTAATAATAAAAACAACCTTAAAACCAAGTGAATCTATTCATCTACTCCCTTTTAAAGTTGATGAGGAAAAAGTTAAGAGTGCAATCGATAAAGTAGAAGAACTTAATACAACAAAAAAGGAACAATTATAATGCCAGGATTAAGCAACAAAACAAAATATTTTACAGAATCAGTTATTAGAAGTATGACAAGAACAGCTAATAAATATGGAAGCATAAATTTATCTCAAGGATTTCCTGATTTCGATCCACCTCAAGAAATAACAGAAAAATTATCTCAAATTGCAACTAAAGGCCCTCATCAATACTCAGTCACTTGGGGAGCTCAAAACTTTAGAGAAGCTTTATGTAATAAAATAAACAATTTTACATCTCTAAACCTAGACCCAAACAAAAATATAGTAACAACTTGTGGTTCAACTGAAGCAATGATGGCCTCTTTATTATCTGTAATAAATGAAGGTGATAAAGTTATTATATTCTCTCCTTTTTACGAAAACTATACAGCTGATACAATTCTAAGTGGAGCTAAGCCAATTTATGTTAATTTAAATCCACCTGAATTTTCTTTTAACAAAAAAGAATTAGAAGATGCTTTTAAACAAAATCCAAAAGCAATTGTAATTTGTAATCCTAGTAACCCTAGTGGAAAAGTATTTACTTATGAAGAGTTAGAATATATATCACAACTTGCTATTAAATATGATACATGGGTAATCACAGATGAAGTTTATGAACATATTGTATATCCACCAAATAAACACATAGCTATAGCAAGTCTCCCAAATATGAAAGAGAGAACAATAACTTGTAGTTCTCTATCTAAAACATATTCAATTACAGGTTGGAGACTTGGCTATATTTACGGGCCAGAAATTGCAATAAATGCTATCAAAAAAGTCCATGACTTTTTAACAGTTGGAGCGGCAGCTCCTTTACAAGAAGCGGCAATTGTAGGCTTAACAATGCCTAACTCATATTACGAAAACTTGGAGAAATTATATTTAAAAAAAAGAGATATTTTTATTAATTATTTAGATGAAGCAGGCTTAAAATATACTACCCCGCAAGGAGCATATTTTATCCTAGTTGATATTAGTGAATTTGATAAAGATGATGATACAAGATTTTGTAAATGGCTAGCAAAGGAAGTTAAAGTAGCTGCAGTTCCAGGTTCTAGCTTCTTTAAAGAGAATATTACACACTTAATTAGATTTCATTTTGCTAAAAAAGAAGAGACACTTCATGAAGCAGGTAAAAACCTATTAAATCTAAAAAAGATTTGGAGCGAAAAAGGATATAAATAAGGTGAATCCATTCTTATTTTAAGTTAAGAACAAAATGTTTTATCACTAATATAGGGTGTTTTAAAAGCATTCTAGTTCTAGCACTTCTCATAACCTTTCTTATTTCATCAGCTCTTGTCTTAGAATAACAGTGAATTGAGCATTTACTACAAAATGTTTTAGTTTCCATTTTAGGACAGTTATCAATTTTAGAAAAAGAATAATTTAATAAAGAAGTACAAGAAGGACATAAGGATATTCCCTTATGTTCTTTTTTGCAGTAAATTTTAATCATTTCTTTAACTATTAATTTTTCCCTATTTATTTTATCTTCAATATTTTCCACTATAAATACCCTCTATTTATTTCTAAATTATATCAGTAAACAAAACAAAGTATTATCTTTAATTATATTGATTTCATGTTTTTATAATTCTTAAAAAACAAGACTATTATTTAAATAAAAAAAGTTGTTGCTAAGCCAAATAGACTTTTGCAACAACCTTAGGGGGAGTTATATATATATTTAATATTAATTAGCCATTTATAGCTACATTAATTTGTTTTGGAACTACTTCTTCTTTCTTTGGCATATCTATTGTTAAAATACCATTTTGGAAAGAAGCTTTAATTTTATCTTCATCAATATCAGAGCCGATTGATAAAGTTCTATCAAATTCTTTACAGACTCTCTCTTTAATAATATAACGTCTACCATCTTCTTCACTATTTTCTAATTTACTAGAAATTCTTAATATGTGTTTATCTAACTTTAAGTTTAAGTCTTCTAATTTAAAGCCAGGAAGTTCAACTTCAACTTTATAACTATCTTCTGTCTCTAATATATTTAAAGGTGGATATTTACTTTGTAAGTTTGACCAATTTGTCCATGCTCCATTTAATACTGAATTATTATTATTTAAATATAATCTCATTCTAGATCCTCCGTGTATCAATTTATGTTCTTCATTTATTAATATGCAATTAACATGCCAAAAAACAAAGTAAAAATATTAATTGCTGTTAGGATAAGAAATTAATAATTCTATTACACTTGTGTTTTATTAAAATAGCTAAATTCAAAGAAAAAAAGATGATATTTAAACCTTTAATGTAATAGAATTTGACTCATTTTGACACACTCACATATATTCAATTAATTTTATGGTTATTTTGACCCAACTAAACTTATTTAAAGAAAATTCTGGTATAAAAAGTATGTTAATTCATAAATTAATTCTATATTTAAATAAAAAAGATATTACAAAAAAAAATTCAACAAATTTATATTATATATTTAAAATGATAAAAAAGCCGAATAAATCAAATTTATCATATATAATATGGTCATTATCTCAATTTATCCTTTACAAATTTATTTTAAATTAAATTTAATAATTATAAAAATAAAAATTTTTAAAAAACGTATTGACATTTATTTTAAAACAAGGTAGTTTCTCAATAGTTAATCGGCGCGAGGTGGAGAAGCCGGTATCTCGACGGGCTCATAACCCGTAGGTCGTAGGTTCGAGTCCTACCCTCGCTATAGAAATGATGAAAATATAGGACTAGTAAGTATACAAAGGTAGCTACTAGATCAGCAGTTCCTATGCATCGAAATTTTGGCAACTCGTTTAGCACCATCTGGGTAGCAAGTGGGTTGCCTTCATTTTGTCAAAATTAGGTGACAATTTCCCCAAAAAATAAATAAACAACCCAAAACATTTACAAACTTACTTATTTTACTTACAATATAAACCCATGATGATAAAAAAAGGATTTGATAATCAAAGGTATCTAGAAAAGCAAACACAAGCTATTCTAGAGAGAATGGAAAAGTTTCATGGGAAACTCTATTTAGAATGTGGAGGAAAATTACTTTATGACTATCACGCGTCGAGAGTCCTCCCTGGATTTGATCCAAATGTAAAAATAGAGGTCTTCAAAAAATTAAAAGACAAAATTGATGTAATTGTTTGCATCTATGCAGGAGACATCGAAAGGAAAAAAATCCGCGGGGATTTTGGGATTACCTATGATGTTGATACATTGAAAATGATAGATGATTTTACTCAATACGGACTTAGGGTAAAAGCTGTTGTTATTACACGCTATCAAGGTCAACCTTCAGCAACACAATTTAAACAACTATTAGAGAGACGAGGGATATCTGTATACACACATGCAAAAACAAAAGGATATCCTACTGACATTGATTTAATTGTAAGTGAAGAAGGATATGGGGCAAACTCATATATAGATACTGATAGAGAAATTGTAATTGTTACAGGTCCTGGTCCTGGTAGTGGCAAATTAGCAACTTGTTTATCTCAATTATATCATGATTATAAAAATGGGGTTGAGTCAGGTTACGCCAAATTTGAAACATTCCCAGTTTGGGATCTACCATTAACACATTTAACTAATGTAGCTTATGAGGCAGCTACTGCTGATTTAGGAGATATTAATAGAATAGATCATTTTCATTTAGAATCTTATGGAGAAACTGCAATTAACTATAACAGAGATTTAGATGCATTTCCTCTATTAAAAAGAATAATTGAGAAGATTACAAATAAAAAGTCTTTCTACAAATCTCCGACAGACATGGGAGTAAATAGAATATCTCAAGGAATTATAGATGATAATATCTGCCAAGAAGCATCTAAGCAAGAAATAATTAGAAGATATTATAGAACCTCTTGTGAATATGCCATGGGATTTGGGACTCAAGAAGCTGTGGATAAAGAAATATTATTAATGGAAGATAATAATATTAAAATATCAGAGAGAAAAGTTGTAATAGCTTCAAATGAAAAAAGATTAGAAGGGATAGAAAAAAAGAAAGGCAATAATGGAATAGTCTCTGCTGCTGCACTTGAACTATCTCCATCTCAAATTGTAACTGGATTAAATTCCCCCCTTCTTCACTCAACATCGGCACTAATTCTTAATGCTATAAAAACTCTTGCTAAAATCCCTGACGAAATTGATTTAATTCCTAAATCAATTGTTGAGTCGATAAAAAAAATGAAACAAGAATTATTAAATGATAATAGAGTTAGTTTAGATGTGGATGAAGTCTTAATAGCTTTAGCAGTTTCCGCGGCAAGCAACCCAGCAGCTGAAGTTGGTATGAAGTATCTAAGCAAGCTTAGAGGAACTGATGCTCACTTAACCCATATCCCAACAGGAGGAGATGAAGCTGGGCTAAGAAAACTAGGAATTAATGTAACTAGTGAACCTAAATACGCTTCAAAACAATTATTCAACAATTAAAATCAAATATCTAAATTAATATAATTAGCCCTTTTTAATGAGAAATTATACTTTTTAAAAAGGGTTATTATATTAATAATGAGATTTTAGAATAATTAATTAAAGCTTAATATATTTCTTAATCTTCGAAATAATATTATCTAATTCAACAGGCTTTGCGATATGTTCATTCATTCCACAATTTAAACATTTTCTAACATCTTCTGCAAAAGCATTAGCTGTCATAGCAATTATTGGAATTGTTTTTGCATCCGATCTATCTAAAGCTCTTATTTTTTTAGATGCTTCATAACCATCCATATTTGGCATTTGAATATCCATAAAAATAATATCATAATAATTAGAACTTGATCTTTTAAAAATATTAAAACCTTCTACCCCATCTCTAGCACAAACAACTTGAGCACCAACACTTACAAGCATCTTTTTAGCAACTAAAGCATTTATAGGGTGATCCTCAACTAATAAAATATTTTTATTCAACAATAAATCTCTTGAGTAATGTTTAGTTTCTATCTCACTATTATTTTTGAAATTTCCATTCATTCTAATAATTGGAACAACAATGGTGAATGTGGTCCCCACGTTTTTCTCACTCTCAACAGATATAGAGCCACCTATAGACTCAACTAACCCTTTTGAGATAGAAAGTCCTAGCCCAGTTCCTTCAACCCCACCCTTAGCTGCATTTCCTGTTCTATAGAAGGCTTCAAATATCTTTGGCAAATTTTCTTTATCAATCCCAACACCAGAATCCTTTATTTTAATAGTAAGAAGATTATTATCAAAAACATCTAATTTCGTATCACTTATGCTAATTACAACTTTACCATTAGTGGGAGTAAATTTTATTGCATTATTACTTATATTTTCAATAATTCTCGATAGTGCTAAGTAATCTCCCAAACAATTTGGATTATCTATCTTATTAATAAAATCTATTTTAATATTTTTATATTTTGCAATAGGTGTTATTCTCTCTACTACTTTTGTCACCAAATTAGTGATATTTAATGGTTCATTTTTAATAGTATGTTTCCCACTTTCAATAGCACTCATTTCTAATATTTCGTTTATCAAAGACAATAAATGGAAAGAAGAATCTTTTATTATTCTAAAACTTTGAGATACTTGAATTTCATCTTTAAGATTATCTAAAGCTATATTTGTCATCCCAATAATTGCATTAATTGGAGTTCTAATATCATGACTCATTGCAGATAGAAAAGTAGTTTTAGCCTTATTTGCTTGATTTGCTAAATCTAATGCACGAGAGAGAGCCTCTGTTCTTTTTTGATCAGCTTTAGTCAAAGCTGTGATATCTGAACAAGCTAATATAATAGATTCATCTATATCTTGAACTTTATATAAATTTATTTTTTTTCTAAATTTATTATTCCCTTCTTTATAATCTACATAATCTTCAAAGTAATCAGATTTTTTTAATTTTTCTTTGATAGTTTCAATATATTCATCAGCACTTGAGATTAATAATTCACCATGACTATAAATAAAATCTAGAAACTCTTTTAAAGTAAAAGTATATCTAAGCTTATTTTTTATAGGAGCATATTTTGGACTTACAATCATATTGCAAGTATTACTCTCAAAGCTAATCCTAACTAAGAAATCAAAATGTTTTTTTACAATGTAATCTAATATTTGCTCAAGGTGAATTTCATCAGTTGCATCTTTCATAACATGAAAGGCCATAATATTTCCATTAGTTGGATTTTTTAAAAGAGATACAGTCTTTCTAACCCAAAGAACTTTATCATTAAAAGAATACTTAACTATATAAGAAGCATTAGTTTCTCCCTTTTTATACATTTGTAATAAACTATTTACATCATGATATTTTACATGCTTATCTTTATTATAGTCACCAACAACAAAAGAATTAGAGAATTTATAAATATCTTCAGCACTCTTTAATTGTGTATAATCATACCCTCTATATGATATTATCTTTTCTAAACTATTTTGGGTTAAATTTATTATATAAGAAGCTAAATTATCTGATGCACTATATTCAAGTTGTTCAGAGATATTTACATATTTCTTCATTGAAGTTAAATCTTCAGATATATCTTGAATTGTTATAAGAATTTTAAGAGATTCATTGCCTTGGGTAATAACATTATTATTGAATTTACACCATCTATATTCACCATTTTTTACTAATCTAAGCCTAGCACAAAAAGTTGGAGAAGGCTCTCCATTAACTGAATCCTTAATAATATTACTAAAAAAATGAATATCAGCTGGATGAATTAAAGATAAATTTGGTAAAGCATTCCTAAAATTAGATATATAATTAGATTCAAATTCAAAATTCTTTTTAAAGATATTATCAACAACTAAAGTATCATTTTCAACTATGTATGTCCAACACATAGCATTTAAACTTTGAATTGATAAATCCAACTTCTTAGAGTTTTCTAGAACGGATTTTTCTATCATTTTTTTTGCTGTAATATCAGTAATAATTTTAATGTGAACCTTTTCTCCTAACCATTCAATTTCTTTTTCTTTAACTTCAAGATACAATCCTAATGGACACTTAATTTCACAAATTCTCTCATCATTTTCACTGCTGGAATTTAAATCTTTTACTTGTGCATTTCTAGTCATGGAAAAAAAATCTTCCATAGGACTTTCATCCATTAAACAGTTTTTTAATATCCTATTTGCAGCGTTATTGATAAATATAATCTTATCTGTACTAACTTGAGATACTATTATTCCAACACTTATATAATTTAAAATATCTTTATGAAGTTTAACCTCAGAGTTATTACCTTGTACTAAAACATTTAGCAAAGGATTTCCTTGATAATCAAAAACTTTCTTAAAAGTTAAAAACACAGCATTAATTTCTTCTTTCTTATTGAGGATTTCTAATGTTGTAGAATATGGTTTATCAGAAACCAAAGCCTTTTGAATTTCTCTTAAAGTTAATCGCCTTCTACTCACTGGAATCAATTTAAGAGGATTGTTATAAAAAATTTTGGAATATTCTTCTCTTGAAAAACCGAAAAAAGATGGCAACTTATATGAAAAAGATAAAGGTTTTATTTTTGAATCAAAAATTCTAAAAATACAATATCCACCATCAATAGTATTAATTAAATTCTCTCTTTCAACTTCAACTTTATCATTTATTTCTAAAAATTGGGCTAACTCTTCATTACTATAACTTGACGGAAGATCAGATTTTTTTAAGGACTTTTTTTCTATATAAATATTTTGAATTAAATATTTATCATCTACTAAGGTACAAGTAATATTTATTGGAATCTGATAATTTTGGTTTAAAAGCAATAGAATTGATACTAACCCTTGTTTTTCAGTGATTTTTTTAATATCTATACTACTGATTTTAAAGCCATAATAATTAGTATTATTTAATAAATAGTTAATTATTTTAGAACCACCCACAATAGAAACATTTGCGTCTTCAATAAATAGTGAGGCCTTTTCAAATAAATATCTTTCACTACAACAAACATCTTTTAAAATGAAACATGTACTAATAAAATTAGTACACAAAGTTTTCATCATATCAATATCATTATTATTACTCACCTTCGTTTTCCTTAAGTAGAACTTCTAGATTCTATGAATTAACATATTGACGTATTATACTATTTAAATTTTTATTATGCAAATAATTAAAACAAGAATTTTTCTCCTACATATTTAAGTTAACAAGTCAAAAACAATTTCAATTATTTTTTTATATCTTACTACTTACCTATTCTAAAATTATTTTATCTATATAAAATCACTGAAAAGTTACATCCATTTAAAACCTTCTCTAAAAATTTTAATTTGCTTTAAGCATTTTATTCTTTATTAAATTGGATAAAGCACTTTATAATATCAAAAACATCATCAAAAAAATAATAAATCTAAGGTGAGAAAAATGAAACAAAACCTATTAAAAGAAATTTTATCTAGATACACGGATGAAAAAAATAAGGCTTTTTCAAACAAACTTAAAATTAATAAAGAATATGAAATATTGGGATTAAAAGTTCCTCAACTCAAGCAAATTGCAAAACAAATTGTAAAAGAAGATGGGATAGATCATATCTATGATTTTTTTAAATATAAGAATAAGCTTTATTATGAGGAGGTGGTTGTAACCTATTTTACTTTCTCATTTTTATGTAACAAAATTGAATACTCTACTATGGTTAAATTGCTAGATAAACTTCTAAAATATAATAATAGTTGGGCAACAAATGATTTACTTGCTCTTGCTATAAAACCTTCAAAAAAAATAAATGAACTATTTTATTCATATTTGGTAGAAAAATCTAAATCACAAAATCCTTGGGATATTAGATTTTCAGTAATTAATTTAATGAAAAATTATCTCGATGATATACATATAGATAAGACTCTATTAATATATTCAAACATAAAAAATGATGAATATTATGTAATAATGGCATTAGGATGGGCTTTTGCTACAGCTTTAGCTAAAAATAGAGATAAAACTTATCCTTATATTTTTAATAATCAAATAAGTCCAAACGTTAATAAAATAGCAATACAAAAAGCAATAGAAAGCAGAAGGATCAGTTTAGAAGATAAGGACAAACTAAAAGAGTTAAGATCTAAATTAAAAGAAACAGTTTAACTTTATTATAATATAGACAAGAGATCCACTAGCTGTTTTATTACATACGTTGGTTTATAATCTTCTGGCAAAGTATCTTCTTTGAGATTTAACCAAACAGAATCTATATTTGACTTCATAGCTCCAAGAATGTCACTTTCTAATCTATCACCAATAACTAAACATTCTTTTTTATTAGCTTCAATTGAACCTAGAACTATATCAAAATATTCAATATCAGGTTTTTGACACCCCATTTCACCACTTATAAATATGTTTGAGAAATATTTTTCTATATCGGTTGCTTTAAGTCTACCATATTGGGACTCTATTAACCCATTTGTTATCATTTGGATATGATACCCTTTACTTTTTAATGTGTCTAAAACATGATGAGTATCTTTAATCAAATGAGTTTGATTTGATAAAATCATTGTAAAATCTTTTTCCATTTCTATAGGATCAATATCTAAATGGAAATATTTAATAAAGTTTTCAAATCTCATAATTCTAAGCTTATCTTGTGAAAGAGAGCCTTCTTCATAGGCTTTCCAACAAGCTTTGTTTATTCTATGATAATCTTCCATAAGAGATTTTGTTACTTCAAAGTCGTATTTACGACCTAATAATTTAAAAGTTTCCTTTTCCCCTTGAGAAAAATCGAACAATGTATTGTCTGCATCAAATAATAAATGTTTATATTTCATAAATTTAATGTATAATAAATATAGGAGTTTGTAAAAGCCTTTATTTTTTACTAATTTAAGAAAACTCAATTTAGGTGACTTTATCACCTACAAGAAATCGGATTATTGCTATATTATAAACGTAAATAAGAAATAAATAATATTCGCAATAAATAAAATAATGTAGGAGAAAAAAAATGATTAAACACACTACTAGTGAAACCTTTGAAGAAGATGTATTAAAGTCTGATGTACCAGTATTAGTAGACTTTTGGGCAGCATGGTGCGGACCTTGTAGAATGCAAGGATCTATCTTAGAAAAATTTGAAAATACAATTACTGATAAACAAGCTAGAATTTGCAAAGTAAACGTTGACGAACAACCAGCTTTAGCACAACAATTTGGAGTTATGAGTATTCCAACTCTAATTGTTTTTGAAAATGGAAAGATTAAAAGCCAAGTAGCTGGTGTAAACCAAGAACCTGGCCTAAGAAGAATGTTAGGCTTATAAACTAAGCAGAGATATCATACAAGGCAGAGTAATTTTTAATTGAGACCTTTCCTCTGCCTTGAATAATCCAACCCTCATTCTGAAAATATTTTAACATTCTAGAGACAACCTCTCTAGCTGTACCTAAATCACGAGCAATTTCATCATGTGTTATTGAAAGATCATCACATTGTGTCATTGCTCTTTGTTCTATTAAATATGATGCAACTCTTTTATCCATGCTACTAAAGGCCACTTGTTCAAGTGTCCACATCACATCTGATAATCTTGCTGCCATTACTGTGCTTGTAAAAGAAGTTACCTCAGGATACTTATCTTCTAAGCTATGGTAAAGACTACTACTAATAGTACATAATGTAGTTTCAACTTCTGCTTTAACATGAACTTCAAAGCTAATATTTCTGATTCCACAACTTCCTGATAGCACACACACTTCACCCTCAAATAATCTATAGAGGGTTATTTCTTTCCCATTTTCATTTACAATATATACTCTAAGTCGTCCGGATAACACACATAGAACTCCAGCACACCTTGGTAGGAGTGCTCCTTTCTCTATTTTTCTCTTTGTCACCCTTTCTAAGGCTAGCTTATCACTAGTTCTTAATTTATTATAAAAAGGTAAAATCTTCGATATTTCAAATTCCATATTTATATAATAATTTGAAGTAGACAAAAAGAAAAGAGAAATGCTCTTTTTTTATTAAAAAACACGTAAGGTATAAAATTATGAAAGATTGCAAAGGTGCTGCTATATTAATTTATAGGCTAAATAATAATGATATTGAGGTATTATTAGGTAAAAGAAAATATTTTCCAAATATCGGCTACTGGGGCATTCCTGGTGGCAAAATGGAAGAAATTGATAAAAATAATTTTGAAAATACTGCTAGACGAGAATGCTTTGAAGAAACTGGTATAAAGATTGATGGTCCATTAATTTTGTTAGATAAAATTCGAGATAATAAATTTATTTGGAACACTTATTTATCACAAGTTGATAAAAATACTACTAATATCTTTAAAGAAGAGGTCTTAGAATCTGCTTGGTTTCCTATAGAGAAGCTACCATCTCCTCTTGTAGACCTGCTCGAAGATCAAATAAAAAGAGCAAAATCAATAATTTTTAAAAAAATAACTTGACATTATGTTTCTACTTACAGTAACATATTTTTAACAACAAAGTTTCTACATATAGAAACACATAAGGAGACCAATTAATGACAAACTTTATTACCAAAGGAATTAATACAGAAAACTTACCTAACGACGATGGCTTTTTCGGTGAATATGGAGGATCTTTCATTCCAGAAAACTTACAAAAAATCATGGATAACGTTACAGCTCAATATAAAAAAGCAATAGCTGATCCTTCTTTTTTAGAAGAATATGAATATTTATTAAAGCATTATGTTGGTCGTCCATCTCCTGTATATTATGCTAAAAGACTAAGCGAAGCTGTTGGTGGTGCTCAAATTTATCTCAAAAGAGAAGATTTAAACCATACTGGTGCTCATAAAATTAACCACTGTGTTGGTGAAGCTTTACTTGCAAAAAGAATGGGATATAAAAAAATCATCGCAGAAACTGGTGCAGGTCAACACGGTGTTGCTCTAGCTACAGCAGCTGCTCTATTAGGTCTAGAATGTGATATTTATATGGGTGAAATTGATGTAAAAAAAGAAGCTCCCAATGTTACAAGAATGAATATATTAGGTGCTAAAGTGGTTACTGTAACAAGAGGTACAAAAACCTTAAAAGATGCAGTTGATGCTTGTTTTGAAGCTTATCTTCAAGATCCAGTTAACCAACTATATTGTATAGGATCTGTTGTTGGTCCTCATCCCTTCCCTATGATGGTTAGAGATTTCCAATCAGTTGTTGGAAGAGAAGCAAGATCTCAAATGCTAGAATTAACTGGACGCTTACCTGACGAAGTTATTGCTTGTGTAGGTGGTGGTTCAAATGCTGCTGGTATTTTTAGTGGATTCTTAGAAGATAAAGATGTTAAAATTCATGGAGTTGAACCTGCTGGTAAAGGAATCGATACTCCTGATCATGCTGCAACTATTACTAAAGGTAGTAAAGGAATGATTCATGGATTTAAATGTTATTTACTCCAAGATGAAAAAGGTGAACCTTTACCTGTATATTCAATCGCTAGTGGCCTAGATTATCCTGGTGTTGGTCCTCAACACTGCTATCTTAAAGATATTAAGAGAGTTGAATACCACTATGCAACTGATAGAGAAGCAATAGAAGCTTTCTATGGTTTATCTAGAATGGAAGGTATAATTCCAGCTCTTGAATCAAGTCATGCTGTTGCATATGCGATTAAGAGAGCAAAAGAACTTGACAAAGATGTAAATTTATTAGTAAATCTTTCTGGTAGAGGCGACAAAGACATAGATTTTGTGATTGATCAATATCCTCTTGTAGATTACGAACCTAGCACTGATTTGAGAGGTGGATATGAAAAATTCATGTCCTCTATCAAAGAGAAAACAACGAATTAAAATAACCTCCTTTTTATTTTTTTAATTATTTCCCTTAAATCAATACTCAGATTTAAGGGATTTTTTTATTTAACTACTTGAATGCCATCCTTAGATTTCGTAGAGTTTGAATCTTTTATTGAAGGTTTCTTTTTCTTTGGCTTAGGTGTACTTTTATTAGATTCAAGAACTTTACTTATGGGTACAAATCCATAACCAAGAACTTGATAGGTTTCATGAACAAACATAAAAGCTTTTTCATCTTCTTCATGTACTATTTGAGTAAGTGGATTAATTAAGTGATTTGGTACAACAGCCATTAAGGTAGATCTCATTTGCTTTGTATATATCCCCTGTCCTTGCAAAATCGTGCCACCACGGTTAAGTTCATGAATAAGTCTATATGATATACTTTCACACTTATCGCTTACTATATAAGCTGTTTTCGCATATTTAGTTCCTAAACTCATGACGACAAAGTTAATCATTTGACCTGAAACATAAAGGGCGCAAATAGCAAAAAGAGCTTTTTCAAGTCCAAATACAATGCCTCCAACAATAACAACTAATGCATCACTTATAAAAATACATGTACCTACATTAAAAGGGAGAACTAAATGTAAAATTTGACCAACAATATCGGTTCCACCAGTATTTGATCCAGCTCTCATAACAAAGCCAATACCACTACCTAATAAAACTCCACCAAATATTGCAGATAATAAAACATCTACTTTGTCAGTATATTCTAAAAGTCCCTGATAATCAGTTAATTGACCAAATAGAGTTACAAACAAAGATAAAAATGTCATTCCAATAAAACTTTTTATTCCATAAATTGGGCCGAAAATCTTCATTCCAATCAAAAATAAAGGTAAAGATATTAGTAACATCCCAATACCAGTATCTAATCCAATGAGGTAATATAATATTGTAGATATACCACCTACACCACCGGCAGCCATTTTAGCTGGTGTTATAAAACAAGCAATTCCAAAACCAGCTATCATTGTTCCAATTATTATTTGGAAATAATCACGGACTTTTTTTTTCATTTATTTCTCTTTATTTAATGGTTTTTAGGTCGATTGTCACTTAAAATCAACATTGAAGATGGTTTATCTAAAAATAGATTACATTCTGATTTTCTTCTTAAAGCTGTACAAGGTTGTAATGGATTAATTTGTCCATATAAACAAGTTGCGACACCTCTAGCTTTTCTTTGGTCGGGACATGAAACTATAATTGTTTTAGAGCTTAATAGTTTTCTAATTGATAAAGTGATAGCTCTAGTTGGAACATCATCTAAACTTTTAAACCATTTTTCTCCAACTAATTGCTTTCTACTTCTTAAGTCTAAATCAACAGCTATATAAGCATCTCTAGTTTCAAAATTAGCTGGTGGATCATTATATCCTAAATGGCCATTCTCACCTATACAAGAAAAAGCAACATCAATATCTAAATCTTGAGCAATATCATTAGCTTCTTGAACCGCATTTTCAGTAGTTCCTAAAGGATGAAAACATTTAACTTTTGTTTCACCTAAAAGATTTAAAAAACTAGTTTGTAAAAAATATGTATTACTTTTTGGTGAATTAGGCTCAATCCCAATAAATTCATCAAATTGAAGCACACGAACTTTATTCCAAGGAATATCATATTGGGCTAAATTTTTTAGAGTTTCAATTTGACTTGCCCCTGACTCTAAAACAATAGTGGCAGTACCTTTACTATCAATTGCTTCAATAATTTTGGAAGCACCTAATTTTGCGGCTTGAACACCTAAATCTCTCTTGTCTTCACTTATTGTAATTCGCATCAATATTCTCCTTGAGACTAATTTACTGTTTTGCTTAATCTGTAGCAAGATAATTAACCATTAATTTTAAATATTTTTATATTATTGAGTATAATACAAAACTAACATAAAGTATTTAGTATAATAATATTCGACTTATGACAAAAAAAATTGAATTTCTTAGCCTTTTAGATATTTAAAATATTGAATAGAATTTTAAAGGTTATTACAATTAATCATTGAGGTGAAACAATGAAAAAAGAAGCAATGAAAAAAAATAGTTTGGCACCAAGACCAAATATATTAGTATCTTGCAAAGGTAAAGATGGAAGAGAAAATGCACTAGCTGTTGCATATGCTGGAAACTGTAGTTTTGACCCACCAATGTTAATGGTTGGTATTGTACCAAGTAGATTTTCTTATAATCTAATTAAAGAAAGTGGTGTCATGGTAGTAAATATTGTAGATAAAAGTTTTGCTAAAGAGTTTAAATATCTCGGAACTGTAAGTGGTAGAGATGAGGATAAACTTAAAAACATCAAAACAGAACCTGCTACTTTAATTGACTGCCCTATGCTAAGCGATTGCCCTGTAAACATTGAAGGAACTATTGTTGATTCTATAATGACTGGATCACATGAAATGTTTATTGTAAAAGTTGAAAAAGTACATGCAAAAGATGAATTAATATTAGAAGATGGAAGTATAGATTTTAGTAAAATCGATTTATTATAAAAATAAGTTTAAAGATAAAATACACTCTTTATTACAAAAACTAATTAAGAGTGTATTTTTTTAACAATATAAAAGGCTGCTCTTTCGAACAGCCTTTTTTATATGTAATAGAATTACAATTTCAAACTAGAATGCAATTTCACAAGCAACTGATACTGAACCATAATTAGGATCTGTTGCAACACCAGCGTTATCTAATAGGTCATCAGCGTCATCCCAAGATAATGTTAATGTAGCACCATCTACTAGAGTTGTACTTTCAATAGAAGCACTAGCTGCTAAAATGTTACCTTTTGTATAGCTAACATCAGCACATGCAGTATAAGCATCAACAGCATATTCAACACCAGCACCTACAGTCCAAACTTTACTATCTAATACATAACCACCACTTACATATGGAGTTAATTCATCAGTTACTGAATAAGAAACTTTACCATCTAAGTCTTGAATATTGATTAAGTCTAAACCTGTTAATGTTAATGAAGCAGGAACATCTAAATCAGCTAAATCAACAACAGCTTTAACATTTAACATGTCATCTGAAGTAGAGATATCAGCAAGGTCATCAGGATCATCGTTGAAATCATCATTTTCATTAGATGAACCATAATAAGCATCTAATGTTACAAATTTCATTGTTGAATTTAATACAGCATCCATGCCAAATCCGTTTGCATCATAAGCAGCATCTAAAGCAACACTTGCTGAATAATCATCAGAAGCATAAGCTAACATTGCAGAACCAGCAGCTTCAACTTTATTTGTCATATTTCTATCAACAGCAATTGAAGCACCAACTTGTGCTGTCATACCTTCAGAAACTTCCATTTCAGTAGTTTCGAATGCAAAATAACCTTGAGTATCTTTAATTGCGTCAAAATCACCTGTATAACCAACAGAAACTGTACCTAAATCATCTAATGTTAATGCAGTACCTGCAAAAGTTGTTCCAACAACGCTATAGTTATAAGCTTCATCATCACCATCTAAAGCAATAGTATCAGCAGCATAATCAACTGGATCACTTGCACTTAAGATGCTTAATTTCCAACCATTACCAACAATGTTTGCATAGTCAAATGAAGGATCAGCTGTAAATTTCATATCCTCTAATACTGTAACATTATCTGATTCATCATAACCAACGACGTCATCAGATGAGTCTGTTAATTCGTCAATAGCATTAGTTGTTAAAGTTAATGTAGCACCAATTTCAGCATAAATATCACCTTCACCCATAGCTTCCATTGTTGTTGCATATAGTTCAACTTCTGCATCAAACTCTGTTGCATTTGTAAATCCAAATTCATGGCTATCTAAATCAACTAGAGTGTTTGTTAATGTTGCTGTTCCAGTGAAATCTGCAAACAACATACTTGTTCCTATAATACCTGTTAATAATAAAGCAGAAACCTTCTTCATACTTCCTCCAAATAGTTTCGGGAGCACGGTAAAAAACCGCACTTAATCCCTTAATTTCCATATATATACCTAGGATTGTAACAAGGGTATTTATATATGTCAAGAAAAAAATACACCCCAAACACACCTAAATACATATATCTTCACACAACTCCACTAAAAAAACACTAGCGATTTAATACACTTAAAGTAGTGAATTATATACTAGTAGTTTATTTTTGTTGAGAACCTATGAGAAAAGGAAATCTAAATAAAAATACATAATTTTTATCAATATTTATTGTTTTTTAATGGTTTTAAACGATTTTTACTCGAAATATTCTATTAAAAACCCATTTAAACATCCATTAATTCACTAGAATCCCTTTTCTCGTTCCATGAAATTATATCAATTGTAGAATAAAGGAGGTTACAAGAAATTTCATTTTTCTTCACATTTCTACATAAAATGCTTAGGTTTTCTACATTTATATGAAGAAGTTTGACGAACTTCTCCCGACATGTTTGGCGCATTAATTTATCAAATAAAATTGAATAGATTCCAAGCCCTCTATATTGTCTGACAACGCCATATGAAGTAACTTCTGCATAGCTGTTGCCAATATCTTCCCATTCAATATAGCCTACAATTTCATTTTCCAAATTATAAGCAACTATATACCTTGGTTTTTTTAATATAGTTTGACGTCTTTTAATTAATAATCTTTCTTCATCATTTAATTCATTAATAAAATCATTTTTTAATTTATTAATAACAACTATATCTTTATAATTTACCTCTACTGAAAATACAAAGTCACTGATTAATAAATCATTAGGTAATTCTTCTATCTCTTCATCTAAACCTATTAAATTTATATAGCCTTCACATTCTTTATACCAATTAACAACTATAGCTTTCATATAATCGGCTTTAAATTCTCTCCACTGTCTTTCTATTATAGGGTTTTCTTTTAACACTTGTTTAAATTTTTTAAAAACACCTCTTCCAGTATGAAAAACATGATCTAATTTCTTTTTATATACTGGATTTTTTACATTTTTAATAAACTGTTCTCTAATTTTAAAACCTTCAATTGAGCCCCAAGTGGGTAAAGCTAAAAATCTATCTTTATTTTTAGATATTGAAACAGATATCAATTTTTTCGAACTTTGACTCTCTCTAACAACTACTGATTCTTTAATATCAGAAACCTCTACAACTTCACCGCTTATTAAATCTAAAAAACCTAGAGATTCTTGGTTTTCCATTGAAAAAACAATATTTTTTAATAAATAAGAAGTTAATGGTGGAAGGATATATTTTTCTTTGTCCATTTGTTACTCCTTTAGTTATCATACGTTAGAATTAAATATTTGAGAAGTTTTTTTAACTATAAATGAAAAAAAGATATTTTTTTATCAGTTTATCCCTTTTTTATTTTTTCTTATTAGAGGATAATAGATATTACCTTGACAATTAGTCAAAAAATTAAGATATTTTAAACACGATATAAAAAAATATCAGGAGTAAAATCATGAGTATTATTGAATCAATTGAAGCAAGGGAAATCCTTGACTCACGCGGCAACCCTACAGTAGAGGTTGATGTTATTTTAGAAAGTGGTTTCATGGGTCGTGCAGCAGTACCTTCAGGTGCTTCTACAGGTGTTCACGAAGCTGTTGAACTACGTGATGGCGATAAAAGCCGTTTCTTAGGTAAAGGTGTTTTAAAAGCTGTAGATAATGTTAACAACATTATTGCTCCAGAAATCGAAGGTATGGATGCACTTAATCAAGTTGCTATCGACCAAGCAATGATTGCTCTAGATGGTACACCAAACAAAGCTAAATTAGGCGCAAATGCTATCCTAGGTGTTTCAATGGCTGTAGCTCGTGCAGCAGCTGATTACTTAGATAGACCTTTATTTGCATACTTAGGTGCTTATCATGCATGTACACTTCCTGTTCCAATGGCAAACATTCTAAACGGTGGTGCTCATAGTGATAATAAAGTTGACTTCCAAGAATTCATGGTAATGCCAATCGGTGCTGATTCTATTAGAAGCGCTGTTCGTATGGTAGCAGAAGTATTCCATAACTTAAAAAATGTTCTAAAGAGCCGTGGTTATAACACTAGTGTTGGTGATGAAGGTGGTTTTGCCCCAGATTTGAAATCAAACGAAGAAGCTCTAGAAGTTATAATGGAAGCTATCAAAGCTGCTGGTTATACAACTGGTCGTGATGGTGATTTCATGATTGCTCTAGATCCTGCTGCTTCTGAATTATATAATAAAGAAACTAAATTATATGAACTAAAATGGTCAACTGGTGAAAAATTAACTAGTGAACAAATGGTTGATATGTGGGAAGACTGGGTAAACCGTTATCCAATTATTTCTATTGAAGATGGTATGGACGAAGATGACTGGGAAGGTTGGAAAACTTTAACAGACAGAATCGGTGATAGAGTTCAATTAGTTGGTGATGATTTATTTGTAACTAACACAGAAAGACTTCAAATGGGTCTTGATAAAGGTGTAGCTAACTCAATTCTTATCAAAGTTAACCAAATTGGTACTTTAACTGAAACATTCGAAGCTATCGACTTAGCAAAACGTAATGGTTACACAGCTATCGTTTCTCACAGATCTGGTGAAACTGAAGACAGCTTCATTGCTGACTTAGTAGTTGCATTAGAAACTGGACAAATCAAAACTGGTTCAATGAGCCGTTCTGATAGATTAGCTAAATATAACCAATTAATGAGAACTGAAGATTACTTAGGTGATACAGCTAAATATGCTGGTCGCAAAGCTTTCAAAGTTATATAAGTTAAGCTTAGACTAAAGAAAATCCTCCAAATTTTTGGAGGATTTTTTTATAACTTAAATTTTAATTTTATTAAATAGATATTGAATAACTCAAAATTGTAACTAGAAGGTATGCAGCTAATAAAATAGCCCCCACTAATCTATTTAATCTTTCTTTTGAAAATTGTATTGCTAATTTACATACTATTAATACAAATAACATTGCAGGGAATAATAGCTTAAAGAAATGTACATCTACTATTAAACCACCTTTTGTAACTGATGCTGCAGCACCTACTACGAACAATACATTTAAAATATCTGCTCCTAATACATTTCCAATTGCTAAATCACCATAGCCCTTTCTTGTAGCTGTTACGGCTGTAATTAGCTCAGGTAAGCTTGTTCCAAAAGCAACTAAAGTTGCTGCAATGATAGTTTCAGGAATATGTAGCCGAAAGGCAGTTTCTTGAACAGTTGGAATCAACACTTTCGAAGAAAGTATTACCAAAGCAATACCAAAAAATAATTTTAACATAATGACAGCAGTGGAAGATTCATCAATATCTAAATCTTCACTATGTTCGTCAAGCTCTCCTTTTTTGGCTTGTCTAATTGTATTATAGATATAGACAACTAAAATAACTAAAAATAACCAACCCATAAATTGAGGTATACGGCCTCCTGTCGAGAAAGCTGAAAACCCTTTACCAAATACAAAGGCAGTTAATACCAATAAAAGTCCAGCTGCAAACTGTATCCAACTTTGGCGATTAACTACTTCTTTTTTAAATGGAAGTGGATTTATTAAGGCAGCAACACCTAATATCAACCCAGTATCACATATAATAGACCCAACTGCATTTCCCATAGCCAAATCAGGAAATCCTTGTAAAGCAGAAACTACAGATACTGTAACTTCTGGCAATGTAGTTCCTAAGCTTACTATAGTAGCTCCTATTAACATTTTAGGAACGCCCCATTTATAAGATAAGGTAACAGCTTCATCTACAAGTAAATCAGCACCTTTACCTAAAGCCGCTAAACAGACTACTATAATTCCAATTAGAATTAACATACCTGGTATGCCTAATGGAATCTTACTTATAATATTTATCATTAAATCATCAATCATAGTGCACCTATATTACTTTATAATATGAAAAAAAGCCATCAATTTATTATTTTGATAAGCGTTTTCTTATATAAATTTTTCTTCAAATACTTCTTTAATTATAGAAGAAGAAAAACCTTTTTTCTGCAATTTTAATTGAATTATTTCCTTTTCTACTGTTTTAGCTCGTATTTTCTCATATGCCTTTAAGCAAGATAAAATCTCATCCTCTTGTGTTACTATATCTTCAAATATTTTTTTTGAAAAATTAATTGAAATCCCTTTTTGTTGTAATCGTTGAAGAATTAAAAATTTTCCTTCACCTTTCTTTAATCTAGAACTAATAAAGGATTCACAAAACCGAGTATCACTAAGGTAATTTTTACTCACCAAATATTCAAGTGTATTATTAATAGCAAATGGAGAGAATTTTCTTTGCTTAAGTTTTACTAATAATTCAAATCGAGAATGCTCTCTTCTAGCTAATAAATCTAACCCTTTTTTTCTACAAAGATAACACTCATTAACTTTTCTAAGCTCAGCTAATTCATCCTCATAAACTTCCTGTCCATCTTCATAAAAAGGGAGAGAAAATTCTAAAAGCAAGGATTTTGGTATAAAAAAGGGAGAGCCCTCTCCTGAAAGCACATTGATGCCTTCTGGAAAACCTCTCCTCTTGATTGTCGCAATGACCATAATACAAACTTAACGTTTGCTGAATTGGAATTTACGACGTGCACCTCTTTGACCGAATTTCTTTCTTTCGACCATACGTGCATCACGAGTCATATAGCCCTTAGAATGTAAAGCACTGCGGTAAGCTTCGTCATTGTCACATAAAGCACGAGCAATTCCGTGACGACATGCACCAGCTTGACCTGAAATACCACCACCTGTACAGTTGATTATAATATCAAATTTATCAGATGATTCTGTTGCTTCTAAAGGTTGTTTTAATATGGATACTAGTAATGGATTTGCAAAGTATGCCTCAACATCTTTTCCATTAACTTTAATTGCGCCTTTACCTTCTCTTAAGTAAACACGTGCAACAGAAGTCTTTCTTCTACCTACACCTGTACCAAGATTTACATTAGTTTTTGCATCTTTTTTAGCCATTCTACGCTCCCTTATACTTCAACCGCAATTGGGTTTTGAGCCATATGTGGATGTTCTGCACCAGCATATACTTTCATGTTAGTGAAAAGACTGCGTCCTAAAGGACCTTTTGGAAGCATACCTTTAACAGCGTGTTCCATTGGGAATTCAGGCTTTCTTTGTATCATATCTGCATAATTAGTTGCTCTAAAACCTCCAGGGAAGTTTGAGTGTCTGTAATACATTTTATCATTAAATTTCTTACCAGACATTGTAACTTTTGCAGCATTAATGATGATAACGTAATCACCCATATCTTGGTGAGGTACGTACTCAGGTTTGTTTTTTCCACGAAGAATACGTGCAGCAGCAACAGCAACGTGGCCTAAATCTTTACCAGTTGCATCTATTACGTACCATTTTTTCTCCATTGTTTGTGGCTTTACAAAAATAGTTTTCATGTTTCAATACCCTATTATATTAAGAGAACTTATCCCTTATTAATTATTCATCGGTAATAATACCAATTTTTTAATTGACATTTTTCTTAAGCTTTTATTTTTTATTGTCTAAAATAATTTAAAACCTTTACTTCAATAGCTTTAATCCCTTAGGAAAGGTCGGGTATGAGGGATTTGAGAATCCTACTTCTCCACTATTGCTAAATAGCTTTTATATTTTAGAATAAAAAATGAAAAAATCAATCAACTCAATTAAAATTAAAAAACGAGTTGAGAAGCTCCTTTTTTAAAGCTAATTATTAGTTTCAAGATTTTTTAACAAAATAGATATTATTCACCCTATCTATTCTGCCGCTTAACCTTAATGATGTCAAAAATCTTTATTTTAAATTTGTGTAGAAATTATCCACACGCAACTTTTAAATATTTAGCACAAAGTAAGGCTTTTTGTCTAGTATTCATCGGCTTTTTTTCTGCTATTTATTGTTTATATAAAAAATTAGCTCATTTTTCTTTTATATATTTATTTATTAAAATTTTACAGTTCATCGTAAAGCTTTTCTAGTTTTGCATACTTGCTTATATATTTAGCTTCTTTACCACTATCATATTTTACATTAATTAGCTCACGACCATTTTTAACTGTGCAATTAACAACCCAACCTCTTCCTTTTTCTTCGTTGTAAACTCTATCTCCAACACTAAATTTAGACTCTTCTATTTCATCTTTTTTTTCTTCTTTTTCAAATTTGAATTTCTTTGAATTTGGAGAAAAGCCTTGATGGATTAAATTAGAGGTGTCTGTTTTATATGAATTCCAAGTTGATGTTCTACTCTTATTTAGTTTTCTTTTTAAAGATAGGGCACTATTTGAAAAAATATCTAGATCCTCTTCAAATTTTAAAGGTTTTTGTCCACTCTCTTCAACTAAACCAGGTTCAATTTCGTCTAAAAATCTAGATGGGGTTCTGTTAAATTCTACTCTTCCCCAAATTCTTCTAGAAGATGCACTAAAGAAACAGAGTCTATTTTTAGCTCTAGTTGCTGAAACATAAAAAAGTCTTCTCTCCTCTTCAACATTGGGATCTTCTTCGATACTCATACTGCTTGGGAAAAGGCCTTCTTCTAAACCAACTACATAAACATCTTCAAATTCTAGCCCCTTTGTATTATGCATTGTAATCAAAACTACACCTTCGTCAGCTTTTTCTTCTAAGCCCAGCTTAGTTCTATCTAAACAAGCTTCCTCTAAAAACTGTTGTAACCCTTCAATATTTGAAGGATAAGATTCTAAAGCATTTATAAGCGTATTTAAGTTTTCTACTTTAAATGTATTATTTGATAAATCTTGTTTTTTATAATGTGCTATTAACCCAGTATCTTCTAACAAAGTTTTTACACCTAGTGATAAATCTCCATCTGCTATTATATTAAAAGCTTTCTCCATCATGGAAATAAAAGTTTTAGCACTATTTATACAACGAGCAGATAATACTTTATTATCACAAGCTTTATTTATTGCATCAAAGACATCTCCATCTGTTTCACTTAAAAAGGCTTCTATTTTTTCAACACTCGATTTTCCAATTCCCCTAGTTGGTTTATTAATCATTCTTCTAAAATTAACTATATCTTTAGAATTTAAAAATAATTGCATTAAAGCAAGGGCGTCTTTAACTTCTTCTCTTTCATAGAACTTTAAAGCACCAATAATTCTATAAGGAATATTCGACCTATTTAGTAAAGTTTCAAAAGGTTGTGATTGTGCATTTGTTCTATAAAGAATTGCACTATTATTATAATTCTTACGCCTTTTTATTAAATTAATTACACTCCTAGCTTCATCTTCTTCATCACTTACATAATATACAACAGGTTTTTCACCTTGAAAATTTTCTGTAAATAATCTCTTTTGATGACGAGCTTTATTTTTGGAGATAACACTAGAGGCTACCTCTAAAATTGAAGCGGTTGATCTATAATTCTGATTTAATGTTATAGTCCTTGAATTTTCAAATACTTGAGGGAATGATAAAATATTTTGAACTTCAGCTCCTCTAAATCTATAAATACTTTGGTCATCATCACCTACAACACAAATAAAGGTATCTTTATCAACTAAGGAATGTAATAAATTAAATTGAGCAATATTAGAATCTTGATACTCATCAACTAAAATTACTTTAAATCTACGTCTAACAAAATTTAATACATCTCTGTTAGTATTTAATAGTTTATTTGGAATAGAGATTAAATCTGCAAAATCTACATTTCCAACATTACGAAGAGCCTTCTCATATTCAACAAAGGCTCTTTTAAAAAATGGATCGCTAGAGATTGCACTTACATCATCTTCAACGCTTAGACCCATGTCTTTTGCTCTACTTATTTTCTTCCTTATGCTCACTAGTTCATTTTTAGGCATACTAGGAAAAATACTTTTTAAAAGAGATAGAGAATCACTATCATCATATATTGTAAAACTAGGAGCTAAGTTTGCTTCTTGAGTAAATCTTCTTAAAAGCCAAACTCCAAAGGAGTGAAAGGTTCTAATATTAAAAGAGGTTGGATCAACTGAGGGTAACATTTCAATTACCCTCTCTTTCATTTCTTTAGCTGCTTTATTTGTAAATGTTACAGCTAGGATATTCCAGGGATTAATATTCAATTCTTGAATGCAATAGGCTATTTTAGTTGTAATTACACGGGTTTTTCCACTTCCCGCACCAGCTAGAACTAAAAGAGGTTTAGAATTTTCTAATACTGCTTCTCTTTGTTCTTTGTTTAACTTATCAATCCAAGAATGTAAATTATCCATCTATATCTCCTACCAAAATAGCATCTAAATCAACTCCATTAACTTTTCTTATTCCAACTTTTACAATTTTTCCAGGCTCTAAATTACGCCCCATAATTACTGTTGCCCCATCAACTTCAGGAGCTTGTGAATAAATTCTTCCAATAGCTAAATCTTCACCCTCAATTTTTTCTTCAATTATAGCATCATAAACATTACCTACAAATTTTTGAAGATTTTCAGCTGTTATTTTCTCTTGTATTCTTTCTAATCGCTTTTGATCTTTTTTAGCTCTAACAATCACTTTTTTATGATCTTCTTCACTTATCATATCAAAAGCTCTAGTATCTTCCTCTCTGCTGTAAATAAAGGAGCCCATCCAATCAAATCTACATTTCTTGGCAAAATCTAATAATTCTTGAACATCTTCTTTTGTCTCTCCAGGAAAACCTAACATTAATGTAGTTCTAATTACAGCATCTGGTAAACTTTCTCTTATTTCTTGTATCAAATTATAATAGCTTTCACTTGTTCCAGTTCTCCCCATTTTTCTTAATATAGGAGTGGAAGCATGTTGGAAAGGTATATCAAAGTAAGGAAGAACTTTATCATGAGTTTTAACAAAATTAATTAACTCTTTTGGGAATGCATCTGGATGAATGTATAATAATCTAACTTTAAAATCTCCTACAATATCACAGATTTCTTCTAATAAAGGCAATAATTGTGATTTTCCAGTTGTATCTGTTCCAAAAGCAGCTAAGTCTTGGGCTATAATATTTATTTCTTTTATATCATTTTTAACTAATTGTTTTGCTTCATCTATTATCTGAACCTTACTTCTAGATCTAAGCGGGCCTCTTATGATAGGTATTGCACAAAAAGCACAACGGTGATTACAGCCTTCACTTAATTTTAAATAAGCGGCTCCTGGGAAGTTTAAAATTGTACTTCTTGAATAATAATCATCGATAGGGTTATCAGGATATTCTGGAGAGTAAACAATTTGCTCTCCTTCCCCCTCCTCTTCTATTTTTTCAACAAAATCTTTGATTTGTTTTAAATCTCTATTCCCAAAGATTCCATCAGCTTCAGGCAACTCTAATATTTCACTATATCTTTGAGCTAAACATCCACCAAATATAATTTTGGCATTTGGAGCTATTTCTCTTAAATTAAATAATGTTTCTATTGCTTCTTCTTTAGCACTTTGGATAAAACCACATGTATTTATAAAGATAAGATCACTATCAGCAGGATCTGAAGATATTTCATAACCTTTTTCTTTTAGCAGATTAATTATTACTTCTGCATCTACTTGGTTTTTGGAGCAACCTAAGCTCTCCATGTAAAATTTTTTACTCATTTTTTTCGTCCCTAAAAAATATTGCCAATGGCCCCTCTTATTATAGGTTGTCATTGGCAATGTTAGTCAATAAGTTGCAAGTTTGTTTGATTATTAAATATTATTTAGTTTTCTCAGAAGCTTTTTGTTTATCAGCATCCGCTTGAGCTTCTTCTAAGCTAACATTTTCATAATTTTTTTCATCATATAACCAACAAGCTACTTTATGATCATTTCCTAAATCAAATGTTGGTGGTACATGACAAGTACACCAAGGCATTCTCTTAGGACAACGAGCTTGGAAATAACATCCAGGCTGAACTTTATCAGGAGATGGCACATCTCCAGAAAGGATAATTCTTTTTCTTTTTCTCTCAATTTCTGGATCTGGAATTGGTGCTGCAGATAATAAAGCTTGTGTGTATGGATGAGCTGGATTATCATATAAATCAGCTGAATCAGCCAATTCCACAATCTTACCTAAATACATTACTGCAACTCTTGTTGAAATATGTTGGATAACTGCTAAATCATGAGCAATAAAAATATATGTTAAATTCAATTCTTTTTGTAGCTCATTCAATAAGTTTAGAATCTGAGCTTGAATAGATACATCTAATGCAGAAACAGGTTCATCAGCTAAAATAATTTTAGGATTTAGTGCTAACGCTCTAGCTATTCCGATTCTTTGCCTTTGACCGCCTGAGAACTCATGAGGATATCTATTTTTAAAAGCTTTGTTCAAACCAACTCTTTCCATTAGTTTTTCAACTTCTTCTTCAATCTCTAACTTAGTCATTTTTTTATCAAGAAGACCTCGTTGATTAAAAACAACTAAAGGTTCACTGATAATAGATCTAACTGTCATTCTTGGATCTAATGAAGCATATGGATCTTGGAAGATCATTTGGATATTTCTTCTAGCTAAAACTAATTCTTTTTCTTTTGCCTTACAAAGGTTTAAACCTTCAAAAATAACTTCACCTGAAGTTGGTCTATACAATTGTGCAATAGATCTAACAGTCGTTGATTTACCACAGCCTGATTCACCAACTATACCAAGAGTTTCACCTTGTTTTACTTCAAAGGAGATTCCATCAACAGCTCTAATAGCTCCAACTTTTTTATTTATAATTCCACCTGTTTTAATAGGAAAATGTTGTTTCAAATCTTTTACAACGAGGAGGGTTTTATTTTCTTTACTCATTATTTCTCCTTTGCAGCATCAGCTACAGCTTTTGCTTTCTCTTCTTCACTTGCATACAACCAACAATTAACATGGTGATCTTCACTAACTGTGTATGTTGGTGGTAGGGCACAACGACAAACATCCATTGTTTTATGACAACGTGGATGGAAAGGACAACAAGGTGGTAAATCAATAACGTTTGGTGGTTGTCCTTCAATTGAGAACAATTTGTCTTGTTTAGTTGTAGTATCCATTCTAGGAACACTTTGAATTAAACCACTTGTGTATGGATGAGCTGGATTGTTATATAACTCAAAAGTATAAGCTTCTTCAACAATTTTTCCTGCATACATAACACAAACTTTATCACACATTCCAGCTACTACACCTAAATCGTGAGTAATTAAGATAACAGCTGTTCCAAAATCTTTACTGATTTGTTGTATTAATTCAAGGATTTGAGCTTGTATTGTTACATCTAATGCTGTTGTTGGTTCATCTGCAATTAATACTTGAGCATTACAAGAGAGAGCCATAGCTATCATAACTCTTTGTCTCATACCACCTGAAAATTGGTGAGGGTATGAATCAAAACGAGCTTTAGCGGCAGGAATACCAACTTTTTCCAACATTTCAATTGAACGAGCTCTTGCCTCTTCTTTACTTACATTCTTTTCATGCAATCTAATGGTTTCAACCATTTGAGTTGAAATTTTTAAGAAAGGATTTAAGCTAGTCATAGGGTCTTGGAAAATCATAGAAATCTTATTACCACGAATTTCTCTTAACTCATTTTCTGACAAATCTAAGATATTTTTACCTTCAAATAATACTTCACCACCAACGATTTTTCCTGGAGGAGAAGGAATTAACTTCATAATTGAAAGGTTAGTTACACTTTTACCACAACCAGATTCACCAACTATACCAACGGTTTCACCTTTTGAGACTGTAAATGAAACACCATTAACTGCTTTAACAACTCCGGCATCTGTTTTAAAGTGGGTTTGTAAATTTTTTACTTCTAATATTGGTTTATTTTCTTTCATTTTTTGCTATCTCCTAAAGCTGGTTCTTACTTTGTGGGTCGAACGCATCACGAAGACCATCTCCAAAGAAGTTCATTGCAAACAAGAATAAAGTCATTGCAATTGATGGGAAAATTAGTCTCCAAGGATAAATTGTCATACTTGCTACCCCATTACTAATTAATGATCCCCAAGATGCCATAGGAGCTTGAACACCAAGACCTAAGAATGATAAGAAAGATTCTTGCATGATAAATGATGGAATTCTTAAAGTTGAATAAACAATGATAATTGATAAAGAGTTTGGAATCATGTGTTTAAAAATAATTCTCCATGTTTTTGCTCCCATTGATCTAGCAGCTTCAACATATTCACTATTTTTCAAACTCATTATCTGACCTCTAACCATACGAGCGATGGTAAGCCAAGAGACAATACCTAATGCTATAAATAAGTTAAATATTGATCGCCCAAATATAGCCATTGCAATAATTACTATAAGCATATAAGGAAGACCATACATAACATCAACTATTCTCATTATAATGTAGTCAACTTTACCACCTAAATATCCGGCTAATGCACCTAATACGATACCGATAAATACACTAAATAAAGTTCCAACTAATCCAATCATGATTGAAATTTGTCCACCATAAATAATTCTACTCAACAAATCTCTACCACTATAATCGGTACCTAAAAGATAATGACGTTGATTTAATAGGGAAGCAGAAACCTTAACATTTAAACCATGCATTTCAATAGTATCTTTATATGGGAATTCAAAAGTTCCAGCCTTTTGTTGTTCCTCTATTGACTCTGTTATTTCCTCAGTTAATGTATCTTTTACTCTACTGTATAAATTTTCTTGCAATTTTTCTTCATAATATGCAGGTCCAAGCTTTTCAGTTTGTTCTTCGATTAATTGAGCTTTTTCCTCATCACTTAAACTATCAGCAACAGTAGAATCTATATCTATTGTTTTGAAAATTAAAGAATCTAATTCTTTATAAGCACGAGCTAAAATTGCATCAGGGTTTTCAGCCCCTGTCATCTTTACATAAACATCGAGTAATTGATCACTGTTTAATGTACTAATTTTAGTTTTTCCTTGATAGATTGTCGAAATATCAACCACAAATTCTTCATCGATTTTCTCTTGTAATCTATCAAGAGTTCTTTGATCTCTACTACTCCAAGCAAATGTACCAGCTTCAATTTGTCTTTCACCTTCTTCTAAGCAGAAATTCCAAACATCATTTGTTTTACTATCACTAATCCATTCTTTTATTTGAGCTGATTGTTCATCTGTAACCTTTAGAGTACCATTTTTCCAAGCTGTAAAAAATAATTCTTTTTTCTTATTTTCCATCATTAACTCACCAGCTGTCTTATTCAATGAAGGACCTAAATTTTGATGAGTTAAAATAATTTCTTCATAAGAGTACAAAGGTAAGATTGGAGCTAGAGCTGATAAAAGTGCATAAATTGCGACTATTACCATTCCCACAACAGCCATTTTATTTTTTCTAAGTCTCTTCCAGGCATCTTTTGTTAAACTATTTCCTACAACAACTTGATCAAACTCATTTGTAGTAGATGTATCTGTATTTTTTTTATCTTCTTTCATGTTAAAATCAATTCCTTCTTTGTTAATAAGCGATTCTAGGATCTAATAATGCGTAAAGAATATCGACTAAGAAATTCATTACGATTAATATAACAGAGAAAACGATAACTACACCAATAATTAATGTATAATCTCTATTGAATGAACTTTGAACGAAGAATTTTCCAATTCCAGGAACACGGAAAACTTGTTCAATAACTATTGATCCAGTAATAATACCAGCAAAAGCAGGTCCTAAATAGCTAACAACAGGAAGCATAGCTCCTTTCATTGCATGTTTAGCAATAATTGTACTATTTTTCATTCCCTTAGCTTTTGCAGTTCTAATATAGTCACTTCTTAAAGTCTCTAACATTGAAGAACGAGTTAATCTAGCAATTGTTGCAAAATAAGCAAATGATAAAGAGAGCGCTGGTAATATAATTGTGGAATAACCTTCACCAGTACTATACCATCCGGATATAGGTAGCCAATGTAATTTCATTCCAAAAACCAATTGCAACAATGGCCCTATTACAAAGAGTGGAATAGATATCCCCAATACTGCAACCCCCATGGTCAAATAATCTATCCATGAATTTTGATAAATTGCAGCAAGAATACCAAATAGAACCCCAAACACTAAAGCTATTACAATAGCAATCGAGCCTAAAACAGCTGAATTTGGTAACGAAGTAAATATGTAATAATTTACATCATTATCTACATACTTATATGAAGGTCCTAAATCGCCTCGAATCACATTAAATAAATATCTGCCATATTGTTGTAATACAGGTTCATCTAAATGATACTTAGCTTCAATATTTGCTAATACCTCAGGTGGTAACGCCCTTTCTCCATCAAAAGGACCTCCTGGAGCTACTCTAACAATAAAGAAACTTAATGTAATAATGACAAGCAAAGTAGGAATCATTCCCAATAAACGTTTAATAATATATTTTGTCATATTCTTCCTCTGTCGAATAATTTTTTCGCCATAAAATAGTTAAAAATACCATACAAGTATTTTAACAGACTAGAGAACTTTACAAGAAAATGCAACTTTATTCAATAATTATTCAAAGTTTAATTGAAGTCAAGACCTTTTACTACCATAAATAACTCTAAATATGATAAAGAATAATTGTTTATTCCCTATTAGCAAATTAAGTAAAAATGTATAAGAACATGGATTAAAATAAATCCAAATAGTTTAAATAAAACTCCTAATTTTTAAACTTGTGAATGTCTCTAAGACCTACATCTAAATCCAAATCTCGCTCTCTATCTTTTGTAAGTGGAATGCCTAATATACTGCTAAATAATACAGCAGTTTGTTCACTTGTGCCACCACTTTTTTTCTCATCTATAACTTCTACATCAACTTTATCGTCATTTTTTAAAATAAGTGAAAATCTAACTTGAGCTCTATATGCCCTACCTTTTTTTTTGTAATCAACATTTTCATCAAAACTACCTTTCACAAAATGAGTAATCTCAACTTTCTTTAAGTCATCAACATTATATTTTTTTGTTGAAATAAATGGATATACTCCAAATTGATAGCTAACAGTTAATTGTTCTTTATCTATTATCCACCTATCTATATACAAGATTCCAATTAAAGCTACTATTAATAAAATGAGAGGTATTATCAAAGAAGATATACTGTCCCCTCTAAATAAAGCATCTATTGAGCCCCAAAGAAAAAAGATAAAAAATAATGAGCAAATAATTTTTGCGAAGACACTATTTCTATAAATTAATTTTTCTTTCTTATTTTTCAAATGATATTTCATATTTTATCCTATTGTGTTATTATTTTTACTAAATAGTTAAATTAATAACACTTTACACCGTTTTTTAATATTTCTACTTGACGTAATCAATAATACATCGTTTACTATTCTATATATATTATGCTATAATATAAACAAAAATATTTTAAAAGAATAGAGATATTTATCAAATCTACAAGGAGATAATTTATGAAAAAGACATTATCTATTACTCTAGGCTTACTTTTATTAGCTACAGTACTAGTTTCTTGTGGTGGAAAAGAAGAAGTAACAGAACAACCTACTACTTCACAAACCACTACTACAACATCTACTGAAGAAAAAGCTACTACACCAACACCTACTGTTGAACCAACTACTCCAGACGTTTCAGCAACTGTTGAACCTGTTGCTACAGATACAACAATGGATGAAGGCGTTAAATTCGTAATTTCTAATGGTGCAGAACCACAATCATTAGATCCAGCTAAGGTTCAAGGTGTTCCTGAACATAGAATCTTAATGGCTTTATTTGAAGGCTTAGTCTCAGTTGATCCTAAAACTGCAGAACCAGTTCCTGGTTTAGCTGAATCTTGGGAAGCTAATGAAGATGGTACAGAATATACATTCCATTTAAGAGAGACTACATGGTCAGATGGCGTTCCTATCACAGCTAATGATGTTGTTTATTCTTGGTTAAGAGAATTAGCTCCTGAAACTGCTTCTCCATATGCATGGTTCCCATGTATGTTTATCGAAGGGGCTGCAGAATATAATTCTGGTGAAGCTGGTCCTGAAGCTGTTCAAATCGAAGCTGTTGATGATTATACATTCAAGATGAAATTGATTGGTCCTCTACCTTATGCAGTTGGTGCTCTTGAACATTATTCATTCGCTGTTGTTCCACAACATGCTATTGAACAATACGGTGATCAATGGACTCAACCTGAAAACTTCGTTGGAAACGGTCCTTTCACACTAAAAGAAAGAATTCCACAATCAAAGATTGTTTGTGTTCCTAACGAATTATACTGGGATGCAGATTCAATCCACATTGATACTCTTGAATTCTTATCATCAGAAGATGAAAACACTAACTACAATATGTACTTAGATGGTCAAATCGACTGGTTAACAAACGTTCCTACAGATAAATTAAGTTCAGCTCAAATGAGAGACGATTATCATGCTTCTCCTCAATTAGCTACTTACTACTATACATTCAACGTACAAGATCAATTAAATAGTGGTGAACCTAATCCATTAGCAGATGAAAACTTAAGAAAAGCTATTGCATATGCTATTAATCGTGATGATTTAGTTGATTACGTTACAAAAGCTGGTCAAATCCCTGCTTGGGGTATGGTACCAGATATGGCAGGTTACGATGCATTAGACTTCCCATTTGAAGACAATGACGAAGCTGTTGATATGGCTAAAGAATTCTTAAGCGAAGCTGGTTATGCTTCAGGTGAAAACGTACCTACATTAACAATTCTTTATAATACAAGTGAAGGTCACAAACAAATCGCTGAATTCATTCAACAAGAACTAAAAACAAAATTAAAAATCGAAGTTGAACTAATTAACGAAGAATGGGGTACTTACTTAACAGACAGAAATACTGGTAATTTCGAAATTGCTAGAGCTGGTTGGGTTGGTGACTATCAAGATCCAAATACATTCTTAGATATGTTCGTAACAGGCAGTGCTATGAATGGTGGTAGATATGAAAACCCACAATTCGATGCTTTCATTAAGAACGCAGCTACAGTTACAGATCCAGCAACTAGACTATCTCTTCTAAGAACTGCTGAATATACTCTAGTAACACAAGATCAAGCTGTTATGCCATTATACTATTATGTTACTCTTAACATGATTGATACTAATGTTTGGGACGGTTGGTATACAAATACAATGGATTACCATCCCTACAAAGGCATTATGAAAAAATAATTATTAATTATATAATTTATCACTCCTCATAATTAATGAGGAGTGTTTTTTTTATAGACTTATATTTTTATTTAGTTTATATTTTTTCTATGGAAAAAATTATTACCCCTTCTAATATTTCTGGCGAAATTTATATCCCAAGTTCAAAAAGTCAAACAATTAGAGCTTTACTAATTGCCACTTTTGCAAAAGGTAAAAGTGTAATCAAAAATGCTCTAATCTCTAATGATACAATTAGTTGTATAAAGGCCTGTAAAGCTTTTGGTGCTTTAATTACTAAAGAAGGAAATTCTTTAGTAGTAGACTCAAGTAATGTAAAAAAATTATCATCTGCTATTACTATAGATTGTGAAAATAGTGGAACAACATTATATCTTGCATTAGGTCTTGCAGCATATTTAGAAACAGAAGTAACCTTTACTGGTGATGCTTCATTAAAAAAACGTCCTATTGGTCCACTTCTTAAAGCATATAAAGATTTAGGATGCTCAGTGAGTGATACAAATTTCCCTCCTTTTACTATAAAAGGACCTATAACCAAAAATAAAACAATAATCGATTGTCCTACCTCTCAATATCTATCTTCACTTCTTTTAGCATCTTGTGTTGCTAAAACTGATGTAGAAATCATTACCCCTCTTTTATATGAAAAACCTTATGTTCAATTGACTCTAGAATGGATAAAGAATCAAAATTTTGATTTCTCTATTTCTAAAGATTTACAACATTCTTTCATAAAAGGAAACCAAAAATTTAAACCTATCGATGTGACAATTAGTGGAGACTATTCAAGTGCAACATTCTTTTTTGCCCTTGCTGCAATCGGTAAAACTTCAATAACAGTTAAAGGATTAGAAAAAAATGATCCTCAAGGGGATAAGCACACTCTAGATATTTTAGAAAAGATGGGCTGCTCTATTGAATGGGGAGACAACTTTGTTAAAGTCACTGGTCCTGATAAACTAAAAGGTGGAACCTTCTCACTTAACTCTATGCCTGATGCACTCCCAGCTCTTTGTGTAGTAGCTGCATTTAGTTGTGAAAAAGTCGTTTTGAATAATGTTGCCCAAGCAAGATTAAAAGAAACTGATAGAATTACTACTATGAGGAAAAATTTAGAGAGGCTTCAAGTTAAAGTTAAAGAATTACCAGATGGTATTGAAATATATGGAAATGGGATAATTGAAGGCGGATTTGTCAAAGGTTATGAAGACCATAGGATAATTATGGCAATGGCAATAGCTGCTTTGTACGCTAAAGCACCAATTACAATTGATGATATCTCTGCCGTTAGTGTTACTTTTCCTTCTTTCTTTGAATTAATTGAAAAACTAAAGGATCAAAAATGAAATATATAGATTTAAGAAGTGATACAATAACTCAACCTACTCAAGGTGTTAGAAAAGCTATATATGAAGCTGAAGTTGGTGATGATGTTTATGGAGAAGACAAGACTGTAAATAAACTTGAAGATCTCGCAGCTACTATTTCGAATAAAGAAGCAGCACTCTTTGTTCCAACAGGCTCTATGGGAAATTTATTATCTCTAATGATAAATGGTGGTAGATCAACTGAAGTTTTATGTGCATCATCTTCTCATATTATCCAACATGAAATCGGAGCTTGTAGCTCAATCGGCAACATCTTACCAATTGGCATTCCTAAAAAAAATGGCATCTTAGAAGCTGAAGATTTTAGACCTTTAATTAAAGAAGATCATATTTATGACATGGCCAAAACAAGTATTTTAGAAGTTGAAAATACTATAGGTGGAGCCATTTATCCTATGGAAAATTTAAAAGGTATTAGAGACCTAGCTGTTAAAAATAACTTAAAAGTACATATGGATGGGGCAAGAGTTTTTAATGCTAGTGTTAAAACTAAGAAAAGTGTAAGTGAAATTGCTTCATACTGTGACACTCTTACCTTTTGTCTTTCTAAAGGTTTAGGAGCCCCTATGGGGTCTATGCTTTGTTCAACTAAAGAGTTTATATATGAAGCTAGAAGGCTTAGAAAAATGCTTGGTAGCGGCATGAGGCAAATAGGCTTTATGGCTGCAGCTGGGATTTATGTACTAGAAAATCAAGTTGAACGTTTAGAAATTGATCACAAAAGAGCCTCTGAAATCGCTAACACTTTAAAAAATAATGAAAACGTAATAGTCCATGGGAAAACTGAAACAAATATAGTGTTTTTCAATGAAAAGGGCATTGAAGCAAAAGATAGTATTTTAAAACTAAGAAACATGGGTATATTAGCAAATATTGAAGGATCTTTTGTTCGCCTTGTTACTAATTTAAATTTAAATGACGATGATATGTTTAACTTATTAGAAAAATTAAAAAAATTATAAATAGGACTTAAATAATGAAGGATTTAATCATTTGCTTCTCAGGAACCGGAAATAGCTATTATGTAGCAAATAAAATAGCACAATCACAACATCATGATAATATAATAATGTTAAATGAGTTAAATAAAGAAGAATTTAAGCTCCCAGAAAGATTAGGAATAATCTTTCCAATTCATATGAGTAGAGAGCCTTTTACAGTAGAAAAAGAATTAAGAGACCTACTTTCAACTATAAAAGATTTTAGATCTCTACAATTTGTTTATGTTGTCACAACAGCTAGCATTAATTCTCCAGGTTGGGCTCATATTAGAGTTGAAAAAATGCTCAAAGACTATGGAGTTGCTACAACTTATGTTAACAATATTAAAATGCCAGATAATATTATACACCCTGCAGATGAAGAAAAAAGCAAACAACTTTTTAAAGAAGCAGATATAAAAATCGATCAAATTATAAAGGATTTAAATGAGGAAAAAATTAAATTCCCTAAATTTAGAATATTTACTAGATTATTCACTAATATTTCCTTTTTATTTAACAGATTTTATGCAAAACACTATAGTGAACAATTTACTGTCAGTGATGAGTGCACAAGTTGTAAGCTTTGTTATAAAAGTTGCCCAGCTGGTAATATTACCTTTGAAAATGGGAAACCAGTTTTTCATGATAACTGCTTTGCCTGTACTTGTTGCATAAACACTTGTCCTACTAACGCAATAAAAAAGAAAAAAGATAATGGCCAAAGATACAAAAATCCAAATGGTAACTTTAACCATATCTATAGGAGTTAAATTAATATGAAATATGATTTTGAAAATTTAGCACAAAGAGATAAGACTCCTTGTATAAAATGGGATCCTAATTTTATTAAACTGTTTTGTGGAGACAAAGATGCTACTCCATATTGGGTTGCAGATATGGAATTCAAAGCTGCACCAGAAATAAGTGAAGCAGCTAAAACCTTAGTGAATTTTGAAACTTATGGATATAGTTCTTATCCTGATATGAAAGACATCTTCATAAAATTTGCAAAAGATAGACATAATTTGACTATTGATAAATCTCAAATATCCTTAGGCCAAGGAGTTTTAAATGCAATTGCAACAACATTATTTCTCCTCTGCAATAAAAATGACAATGTAATTATTCCTTTTCCTGCCTATAAACCTTTCATAGACATATCAAAAAACCTTGGCTTAAATGTACTCCCTTGTAAATTAAAGAGAACTGAAGATTCATTCGATTTTGACTTTTCTACATTTGAAGATTTATGCAAACAAGCTAAAGTGTTTATTCTTTGCTCACCTCATAATCCATCTGGGAAAGTATATACTAAAGAAACTTTAGAAAAAATATGCGATATTGCAAACAAATATGATGTATTTGTAATAAGTGATGAAATTCACTCAGATTTAGTATTCAAAAATCAAGAATTCCACAGTTTTATTGAAGTAGCTAAAGAAAAAAATACTAAAACTATGGTTACAATGGCTCCATCAAAAACTTTCAATATAGCAGGAGAATTATTTTCTGTTTCTCTATTCAATGATTTAGATTTAAAAGAAAAATTTGATGACTTTAGAAAAGCTCTTCACTATAATAATTCTTCTTACTTTTCAACAACTCTTGCAAGAGCGGCTTATGAAAAAGGCCTTCCTTGGTTACAAGAAGTAATAGAAGTTTTAGAAAATAATGCTAGATATATTGAACAATACATGAAAGAACATGTACCTTATATCAGACCGTTAAAAGCTCAAGCTTCATTTATTTGTTTCTGGGATTGTAATAAACTACTTCCTTTCATTGAAAAAGATGCAGAAGAGAATAAACAACTGTATTCTCAAAACCAGGCCTCCCAAGGTGGCCTTCTCTCTATGTTCTTTGGAAAAAGAGCTAAAGTATGCTTTAATGATGGTTCTTGGTTTGGAGATAATGACTATAGAGGATATGTGAGATTCAACTATGCAACAAACAAAAAACAAATACAAGAAGCTTTAACTAAGATTGAGAAAGCAGTTAATGAGCTATTAAATAAATATGAAGTTAAATAAATTATTATATTTTAAATTAGAGGAGATAAAATGACCGCTGAACAGATTAAGGCTATCGATATTGCAGCTAAAGGATTAGTTAATAGATTTGGAGCTATTAAATTAGAAGACATTACAAATAAAATTCATCCTGATTTAAAAGGTGTTAAAGCAATATCTATTCACAAAATACTTAAAGAGACCGAAAGTTCTGAATACATAGTAAAAGACAATGTGTTAAAAATCATATATTTCGATATTACTTATGATCGAACTGATGAAGTATTGAGTGCTAAAGATGAATATAAACCTTGGAAAATTATAACTTGGGATGACATAAAAGATTATACCGATACTTATGATTTACCACTTTGTAAAAGAGCTCAAGAATTATTTAACTATTGCTGTCATATCAATAAAGATTTAGTTGAAAACAAACAACTATTTGCCTTCAGGTTTAGCAATTATGTTAATACTCATAAAATTGTTTCAAAGTGCTCTATTACTAAATTTTTATTAGATCCTTTTAAATTACCAACCTGGGATAAAGGTTTAGAAGCATTAATATATGATGCTATAGACAACCAAACTTCTTGGCTATGTTATGGAAGAGCTAGAAATGAAAGAATTAGTAACAAATGGGTAGATGTTGCAATTAATAGTGTTGAAGGTCTTACAAAACAACAATTTGATACAATCTTTAAATTAGCTCAAGCTGCAACAAATTTTTATGGTGTTATTTCTATAAAAAACTTCCAAAGATTGATTAAGATTTATTACAAAGATATTAAAATTAGTAGAGACGAATTAGTCACTTTATTTAAAAACTTCGATGATGATAGTAGACTTTTCTTATTTGACAACCATCTTGTTTCAGATAGAATTTATGATTGGAGTTTTGATCTATTTAAAGATGAAACACTACAAAAATTAGATGCAAAAGGCTTTAATGATTACAAGGCAAATAAAAATAAGGACACTAGTATCGCACCATTAGACACTAATTTAATCACAGAATATAGTTATGCTATGATAAAAAAACTTCAATCTAGTAAGAAATTCTTAGTCTTAGGAAAAGAAGATCTATTAAAATATCTAGATAAAAGCCATCTAAAATTGACTGAAAATTATAAAAATTTAGAAGATTATTATATTAAAATTGGAGGAATATACAAAGATAATATTAAAATCTTTAGACAAATATTTAATAGTTATGTAAATAACTGTGGAGACAATTCCCCCAATATTGTTAGAAACTTCTTCTTATCTACTCAATTTTCACAACATGATGATGCAAATATAGAGTATTTATTATTACTAGTTCAAAAAGCTTTCAACGAAGCACCAAAGTGGATTAACAATGGCTTTAGTGCTTTAGAAATAGCAAGTGTTAGCTAATATTTAATAAAAATATTCCCTATCTTTTTCTCTTAAATATACAACACAACCTTCTACACAGCTGTTAGGATGTAATCTCTTAACAGCTGTTATATATGTTTCAATTTGTTTCTTATGTATTTCAGGATTTCTATATTTATCTGTCTTAAAGTCGACAACTAAGTAATTATCATCTTTATCTTTAATTAATAAATCGATAAACCCCTCAACAACAAAAACTTTATTATTTTCATCTTCAACTCTAGAAAAAAATCCAACTTCACATTTGCAGTCATTATCTTTTACATATTTTTTATAGAAATCACTATTCTTAAATTCAAAAGCATATTCTCTAGCTATCGATTCAATTAAATCAATTTGTGTCACTGATAATTTAGAGAGAGATGAGCCCTTAGATAAAACATTTTCATCTAAAAGAGGTAATAAAGGCTTATTTAGAATTAAAGACTGTACATAAAGGTGACAAAGAATTCCAAAATCAGTATAAACCTCATCATTTTCTTCACTTAGCGTCTGTAACAAATAATCAACTTTAGATTCTGCAAGAGGTTCTCCCCCCTCGAAATTTCCATCATCTTTATGGCCAAATAAAGTTGTAACGCCAATATTCTTCAAATCTGTATCATAATTATCTTCACATACTTGATAAAATTTTTGATTTTTTAAAAATTGCTCTCTTTCAATAATAGGTTTTTTTTCAACTTTTACATAATTTTCATAAGCACTTACAACTTCAATATCCTTTAAATCCAATAAATCAATAATTTCATTATTATTATCTAAAGCCGCATTATAAATCATTGCTAACAATGACTTATCTTTGTTATCTACTATCTCTTTATCAATATTACTTCTTATAGAAGATGTCATAATTAAATGAGTTTTTGCCCTAGTTAAAGCAACATATAAAACTCTTTTAATTTCTGCTAATTCCATTTCTTTTCTAAGAGCTTTAGCTCTATCTATAAAGATGCTATCATACTTAACACCTTTAGTTTTTTTATCTATTGAAAGACAATGTTTTGGAACAGGTATATTATTTTCGACTGAAAAACTTACGGGTTTATCCTTAATAACAGAACCCATATTAGCTACTATGACAATTGGGAATTCAAGACCTTTTGATTTGTGAATTGTCATAATCTGAACACCCTTAGCCTTTTCTTTTAAAAGAGGAACTTCCTCTTCTGTAGAAGAAGATCCTAAATTACTTCGCAAGTCATCTAAGAAAACTGATAAAGATAATTGGTTATCATCATATTTTTTAGCTAATCTATATAAATAATCAAAGTTATCTATATACAAATGGTAGTTTGGTTCACAAATATAATAATATCTTAAACCTGCTTCCCACCAAATAAAATTTAATAAAGTTGATATATCATTATCTTTGGATAAATCAATTAATTGATCAAAAGTCTCTTTAAGACTTACTAATCTATCTTGCTCTTCATTATCTAGGGCAACATCAAAATTAAAGAGATTTTCACAATCAAAATTCTTCAACAATAATAATATCGTTTTTTCACTAATTGCACCTAGAGGGCCCTTTAACACGCTTGTGTAGGCTAATTTATCATCAGGATAAATAATAAGTTGTAAAATATTATATACATCATTAGTAAGAGCTTCTAAAGGAAAAGCTTTATTGTCTTGAATTATAAATGGGATATTTTTAGCTCTAAGAGCTTTTTCAAATTCAATTTGATGAGTTTTATTTCTCATCAATATCGCAATATCATCAACCTCTGGTCTTTTTAAACCATCTTTTGAAGGTATTAAATAATCATCACTATTAAGCATTCTTAATATAATTTTTGCTATTTTTGTGGCTTCACAAGCACAAGAAGAGGCACTCTCTTCATCATCTGAAATTAATGAATCACTTTCTTCACTTTTAATATAAAGTTCAATTTTTGGCTTAATTCCTTCAATTGGATTTCTTGCCCTTAAAGATTCAAATTCTGCTTCAAAAGGTTGTGTAGCATTTTCAAAAATTTTACTAAATGTTATATTGAAAAAATCGATTAATTTAGGTTCACTTCTGTAATTTACTCCCAAATTAATAACACGCCCTCCACTACTTTCTATCTCATCAGAAAGAGCTTTAAAAACTGAAACATCAGCATCTCTAAATCTATATATACTTTGTTTTTCATCACCAACAAAAAAAAGTTTTCTTTTTTCTACAGAAGAGATTGTTGGAACTCCATCATTAAACTCACTCTTTTTTTCGCTTAATAAATATGTCAAATCCTTTTGAAGTTGGTTATTATCTTGAAATTCATCAACCATTATAAACTTAAATTTATCTTTATAAATTCTACGAATCTTTTTATTTTTAATCAAAATATCCACAGCAAGATGAGAAATATCACTAAAAGTTAAAATACCAGCCTTTCTCTTTTCTAAAAAGATCATATCTTTCAAAACTTCTAAAGCAGAGACAACCTCTTCTAAATGATTATTTTGCTTAATAAAAAACAAACTATTTAAATCTAAAATTGTTTCTTTTAAATCTCTACAATTTTGACCTAATTCAACTGTTAAAGGATTTGAAGATTTGCGTGGAACTGGAATATTTATATTACTTAACTTTTCAAAAAACTTATTACTATCTGTTTCATTTTCAACTAGCTCTTGATAATAATTATTTATTTCATCAATTGCAGCTTTGGCCTTAGGAGTTAGTTTACCCCAATCACTCTCAACAATAATATGAAAAAGATTGAACAGATTTTCTACATTTTTATTTATTTCGCTACTGATTAAATCATTATAATTTTGATAAAGAGCTTCTTTATCAAATTCTAGAGGAAAATAAAAACAAGAATTAGCTAATTTAACTAAAATATCATCAATAATCTTATCTGGGGGATAGGCTTTAGATAAAAACTCAAAACCTGGTAAGATATCTTCTGTTTCTATCAATTGTTGGATACATCTTTTAGTAATTTGAGAAGCCTTGTTATTATCAATTACAAAATCACTTGGAATTCCATATCTAATACAATCTTGTTTAACAATCTGATTACAAAATGAATCAATTGTAGAAATAGTAGCCTTAGGAAATAAAGCAAACTGCTTAGTCATAATAGGAACTTTATCTTTAATTTTCAATAATTGTTTATAAATTCTTTCATACATTTCAGCAGCGGCTTTCTTGGTAAAGGTTAAAGTTAAAATTTCATCACAATTAGCTTGATTTTGAAGGATTAAATTCAAAAATCTATATGAAAGGACTGTCGTTTTACCAGCACCAGCTCCGGCTTTTACTACACAATTATCAAAACATTCGACAGCTTGTTTTTGTTCTTTTGTTAATCTATGTTTATTTTGAAGTAAATCTTCAATATCTAAATTATTTATCATTTTGTTGAGTACCTCTTTCTGCAAACTTGTCTATAATTACAATTTTGACAATTTATATCGGAAGGAGTGGTCATAAACTCTCCATTTATTATTTGCTTTAATATTGATTCCATAACATAATCAAAAGTCCAATCTATTTCTTTAAGCTCTACAGGATAACCTTCTTTCCACATATCATAATATGAACCTTTTGAAACTGAATAATAACAGGCATTAACAACAGCAGCACCTTTCTTCTCTAATAATTTTTTATAACATGGGAATTGATAATCCGGAAAATCTTCTCTCCTATTTTCATAGGCTTTTTTATGCCAAGTTGAGCCTATTGGCGTACTACCTGTTTTATAATCAACAATAGCAAACTCACCTTCTCCTATATTTACAACTCTATCAATTTTCCCTTGTAAAGAATAAAAGAAAGGTTTGTTATCTATTTCAATTTGTTCTTTAGAGACATAAGATTCTTCCATATACTCAGATTTACAAGTATTGAATTTCTTTATTTCAGCCTCAATAAACTCTCTCGACATATTTTTATATTTATCTAAAATATATATTTGTGTGGAAATTGGTGGCGACTTAGTACTTTCAAAATACTCTTGCAAATATTGATTTTTAAAATTTTCTAACCACTCTATGTATTTATCTTTATTTGCACTATAAAATTGTTTATCTTCTTCTTGAACTTTAGTAAAAAAAGCTTGAAAGACTTTATGGATAATGGTTCCAATCTCCATTGGATCATATTGAACTACATTATAATCTTGCTTATCGACACTAAATAAATATTTTAGAGCAAAAGCATATGGGCATTTATTAAATAAATTAATGCTAGTAGCTGAAAAATTTAAAAGACCATCTCTTTTAATTTTTTCAAGTATAACTTCATTTACGTCTTTTTCAATCCTTTTATCTACATAACCAGAAGGAGAAAAACGCAAGACATTTAATAGGGCTTTTTTCATAGAGAGCGTTTGATAATGTGTTAATTTAGTATTATTTATATTAGAAGTCCAAAGCTCAATTTCGTCTAAATATGGTTTATAATCTAATGAAAAAGGAGAGCTGACTATATTATTATTTTCCATGAAAAATGAAGGTGCAATTTGGGCGCCATCATAGGTTTTTTCACTATATAAGAAGTAAGTTATACCACTATTAAAACAATAATCTTTAATTACAGCTATAGTTAAATCTTCTTCTTCTCTTAAATTTTGATCGTCAACTGTTGGTGGTAATAGTGACAAAGGTTTATCAACAACCTCACAACTTTTATGATTAATATCTACAACAAAATGATAGGGAATATCTAATGAAGCAGATAGAGGATATTCAAAGATTCTAATACCATCTCTCTTTCCCTGCTCTACATAATTTTCATCAGATAATAGTCTTATAAATATTTTGAAAATTTGTTTTGCACTCTTTATGCCACTAAGCTGCATTGAAGTATTTAATAAATCCAACTTATCTATTGCAAACCTATAACTTTTTTCTCCTTTTGTTCCTATCCAACCTTTTTCTTTTTGAAGTATAAGATTTTCTAAACTATGAAGAGCAATTTGTAAATCTGCTATATTATCTACTGTGTTAATCCTAATAACTATATTTTTAAATCTCTTGTAAAAATCAAATAATTCTCTATCTTTTTTTAATCTTGCTATCCAATAATCAGATTCATATTTATTGCTTCCATGATCAATATTTGCATCTATTGCATATCTTATAAGACGTCGATTCAAACTCATATTCTCGAAAGGAAAAGACCTCTCTAAAAAAAAGCTTTTCATATCATCAAGAGCAAAATTATTATCATAAAGATTTGAAAGATAATTTAAATATTTGCCACCTGGATATTTATTAAGGCTGTATCCTTTAGATTTTGATATTGGGATGTTAAATCTCTTAGCACCAAGCTCTATGTCTTGGATATCAGAATCAAAAGAACAAAGGGTAATTGCAATATCTCGTGGGAGAATATTACCATCAAGTAATTTCTTTATCTCTCTAAATAAAGTATTTTGCAATGCATCAGAATTATTAAAAGTTATTAACTTACTATTATTTTTATAATTTTCAGACATTTCATCTTGATCATTAACATTTATAAAATGAATGAACTTTGGATTTTTCAATTTATTAAAAAATCTTTTACAACCTGGTTTTGTATCTGCTGCTATAATTGAATATTCTTTTTCTAAAACTTCCTTAGGAGCAAAAGAAAGAGATGGATCTTCAAAATTAGGTTCAAATAATTTTCTCTCTTTCAAAAACGTAGTATATGAAGAATATAATAATTTAACATCTCTCTTAAAAGGCTCTTCTAGAGTTTCAAAAACTTCACTCTCTATAGCTGTTTTTAACTGTTTTATAATATTAATTAAATATGACGTAAATCTACCAATAGATTCTGGATAATCGTTACTAATTAAATATTCAAGCTTATTTTTAGATAAAAAATCTAAGATAAAAAACTCACGTATTTGATTATTTACTTGAGTTAAATCATCATGATTTGGTAAAAAATAGTCTTTAAATGTATCATAAGATATAGCTTTATTTGCTTCTATTACACCATATTCATATGCATATTCTATAGCAAAATTTCTAGCTACAACTTCATTATGGAAGACACAAACTCTACCTTTATTTAATTCTTCAAAAATGATTTTTCTATTCATATTAATTCCTATTTATCACTTGAACTATTAATATTATTATACACCACAAAATTTAATTTATAAATTAAATTACCTTTTATTTATTTTTAAACTCAGTTATCATAAACAAAAGGAAAAATTATGAGAGATACAAAAAATAATAGAATATTATGGGCCCTATCCTTTGTTGTTATATGTGCTTTTTGGATATTACTTGGTTCAACTTTAATTAATATCTATTCTAAAACTTCTTATCTTTTAGATAAAAATGGCGTTTTTTTCAATACTGAAATATATAACTATATTGGAGCAAATATTCCTTTTTTAAGTATGTGGCTCGGTTTTTACTTTTGTTTTAAATATATCAACAATATAAAGTTTAGTAAACTTATAAATAATAGTGGAAAAATTAACTTACCACTCTTTACTAAGACTTTTATTTTCTCCTTTATATTTCTTATTTTCATCACAGTTCTAGGAGCTGTTTTTAATCTATATACTCTTGAATTTATTCAAAACAAATGGAAAGAACGAATTATCTTATTTTTTATCACTCTTTTATTAACCCCATTACAAGTTGTAGCAGAAGAAATACTTTTTAGAGGCGTTTTACTTAAAATAATCATTAAAGATTATGATAGATTTAAAAATAAAAAACATGGGTTAGCTCTCTCTATTATCATATCAATTATAATTGGCTTAATTTTTATAATCCCACATTTATTTAATCCAGAAGTTGATGCATCCTTCTTTAGTGCAATTACTTATTATTTTATATTCGGTAGTTTTGCAACTTTTTCAATTTTTATAACAAATTCATTAGAAATATCAATTGCTATTCACTTAGCTAATAATTTTGTAATAACCTTTTTTAGTACTTATGAAAATTCTGCTCTTGCTTCTATCCCTCTTTTTATTGAAAGAAATGAATTACCTATTGCAAAATATTTTGAAACCTTTGGATTGATACTCTTATTTATTATTATAGGGATAAAGAATAAACAAAAGTTAAAATCTTATCTAAAAATTGAAAACAAAAACTAAAGTATATTTATAATTAAAATTTATTAGTATACAATATAAAATAAAGACATAAACTTTCTAATAAGTTATATTAACGAAAACTTATAATTGAATCAAAGGATTTTTTTATGGCAAAAAAAAAGAGTTCTTTAAAAAGAACTATAAAAAACATACTTCTTCTAGTAGTAATTCTACTAGTTTTGTCTATTCTTTCCCTATTTATTGCACCTAGTGAAGATGAATGGGAACAAGAACAAACAATTTCCCTTCAAGTTAAAAATATTGAAAATCTTGAATTACCTAAACCTATTGAAGGGGAACAGATAGTTCAACATGAAGGATACACTTTAAGCTATAATGAACAATATGAACAAGCTAGCTATGTTGCATATAAACTAACCCAAAACGAACTTTATGGACCTTATGAAAGGAAAGATAATTTTAAAGAAGATCCAGCTATCAAAACAGGTAGTGCTAGTTTAGAGGATTATAAAGGTAGTGGATATGATAGAGGTCATCTCTGCCCTGCTGCCGATCAAAAAGAAAGTGAAACAGCAATGTCTGATTCTTTTTATATGAGTAATATGAGTCCACAAGATCCTGATTTTAACAGAAGAATTTGGGCTGATTTAGAAGGCTGTGTTAGGACTTTTGCTGACGATAATTACCTAATCTATGTTACTACAGGTCCAGTTCTAACAGATGGTCCTTATAAAACTATTGGGGAAAATAAAGTAGCTGTACCTAATTATTATTATAAAGTTGTATTAGACTATACTAACCCAGAAATTAAAGCTATTGGATTTTTACTACCAAATAAAAAAGCTGATAAAGACTTAGAAGATTATGCGGTAAGTGTTGATGAAGTAGAAAAAGTAACTAATATAGATTTCTTTGTTAACCTTCCAGATGATATTGAAGAACAACTAGAGAGTACCTACGATGTTAATAAATGGAATTTTAAAGAATTTTTAGCATCTCAAGGTAAGGGGTCTTTTGATGGTAGTGAAATTCAAACTAATGTTACAACCAATTCTACCCCACAAGGATTTTCAGCAATATTAAAAGAAGGCTCTATGTATATTTTAGTTCAAATAAAAAAAGAAACTTTAAATTTATTAGATGATTTTGTACCTAGAGAAACTCTAAAATCTTTTGGATTAATTTAAATGAAGACATATAACACAATAATTGTCGGAGGTGGTGCCTCTGGTTTATTTCTTGCAAAAAATCTTGCCGAAAACAATATCTCAACTTTAGTTTTAGAAAAAATGGATTCTCCAGCTAAAAAATTATTGCTAACAGGAGGTGGAATGTGTAATTTGACTAGGAATTCAAGTAGCTTTGAAATGTTAAAACATTATGATAAGGCTAGACAATTTTTGGGATCAAGTTTTGCACTCCTTTCTCCTGAAAAAACTCAAGAATGGTTTGAGAAAAGAGGTCTTTCTCTAATAACTAGAGAAGATGGAAAAGTTTTCCCCAGAATTAAAAACGCTAGAGCTGTTTTAGATCTTCTTTTAGATGAAAAATATACTCTATTAACGAATACTAAAGTTGAAATGATGTCTAAAGATAAAGATTTTTATATTGTTAATGAAAAATATAAAGCTACAAACCTTGTAATAGCTAGTGGAGGAATGTCTTACCCCTCAACCGGATCAACAGGAGATGGGTATATTTTTGCAAAAAACTTTAATCATTCTATAGTTGAGTTAAAACCTGGTTTAGCCAGTTTTAAAATCACTAGTGAAGATGTAAATAAAATTGAAGGGATTTCTTTAAAGAATGTCACTATATCTTTTTTTGATACATCAACAAAAAAGAAAATATTATATAAAAATACAGATGATTTAATATTTACAAGAATTGGAATTTCAGGCCCTATTGTCTTAGATATTTCAAAATATGCAGCATCAAAACAAACAATTTATTTAAATTTAAATTGCCAAATACAAAAAGATAATAGCTCAAAACTATTATCAACTGTTATAAAAAACCAAACACAACTTCCTTCAAGATTAGTTTCTTACATTCTAGTTTCACTTAAAATAGAAGATAAAAAATGTTTAGATATTTCAAATAAAAAAATAAATTTAATCAATGAAAAACTAAGGCGATGGGAATTAGAGATATCATTAAAAGGTCAACTTAAAGGTGCAATGGCAACATCTGGAGGAGTAAATTTAAAAGAAATAGATAATAAAACTTTAGAATCTAAATTAAATAAAAATCTTTATTTTTGTGGAGAGGTTTTAGATTTTTGTGGAGACTGTGGTGGCTATAATTTACAAGCTTGTTGGTCTACAGCTTACAGTGTAGCAGACTCAATTATTAAAAAATCAAATGAACTTCACTTTGAAAATTCTTAATATAAATGAAAGAACTAATGCGATTATACTAAATGGAACAAAGGTTAAAAGCATTAGTAACTCATAAAATAAATTAGTTCTGCTATCACGTTTACTCTTATCTTTTTTAAATCTTGATATAAAAGAACCTAATGCAATACCATAAACATTTCCAACTGTAATAATCCTTATAGCAGCGAGAATACCTAAAGCCTTATCTATTTTATATTCTTCAACAATTTTATTCCAAATATTCTTATCAACTTTTGCTCTGCATTCTGCATAATAGGAAGCAAAAAGAATAGCGTTTAATTCATCTTTTGGAGTGTGTTCTTGATTACTACCTTCTAAAAGTTTTGAAATTTCATCTTCAGATAGCCCAGCTTCAAGGGCCATTTTTGTATGAGCATATGAACAGAGGGCACAACCATTTACTTCTGTTACAGCCAACATCAATCTTTCTTGGAATTGTTCGCTTATAATATTATTTCTTTTAGCTCTACTTAAATATTTAATTGTAGTAAAAGCTCTTAATAAATGCATGAAAGCTTCATATAAATTATACAACTTCTTTCCTTTATTTTTCTTCAAAATATATGCCTCCGATATACGTTTACATTACTATAAACAAAAACAATAAATATATAAGTGATTATATCACATAAATAAAGCCTCCAAACTCTTATTCAAACAGAATAAATCTGGAGGCAATTTCATTTTCTAAAAGTCTTTATTTTTTCTTACCATATAAAGGCTTTTTTCTCATTATGAAATATGAAATTATTAAACCAGGAATTATACAAATAAGGGTAAATACTAAAGCAAAGTGATATGAAAAACCCTTATCTAAACCAAAGAAATATATTATTTTCTCAAAAAATCTAACAGGATTATTTGTATTTAAAAAATAACTAATTAGAATTTTAGGAATTAAATAGGCACAAATAACTGGTATCACAACAAAAACTATCCAACGATAGAATTTTTCTAATCTAGTCCAGAGAGAATAGAAAAAAATTCCAGCAGCAGAAAAAGCTATTTCTATAAAAGTATAATATGTAAAGTTGTATAACCAATATGAAAAAGGCGATATATATTGAATATCTGAACCAACATATAATGTTGAGAATCTAGTATTTATTTTCAATAAATAGTTATGAGATTGTAAGTACTGTTCGTATGCACTCTTATAGAATAAAACATCTAAAGTTGAAAAAATCAAAGCCATAACAACTGAAATAGAAACAATTACTAGAATATTGGATAGATATGCAGTTGTTCTACTTCTACCAAACTGATTACAAGCTAAGTCCATTGTCCTATTAAATATTATACTTAAAACAAAGGATACTATTGAGACTATAAATAAATTTGGAATTAAGTCAGCTAAATCAGAAACTGAAAAAGTTTCTCCAACTATTAAAGCAAATAAAAAAACTAAGAAAGTGACTGCAACTGTAATTAAATAGACAAAGCCTGTTGTTTTAAAATTTTCTTTTACAAAATATGAATAAGTTTTTTTTATATCCATTATTAATTTCCTTTTGTTGTTTCAATAAACATTCTTTGAAGATCAACACGTTTTACGGTTACACCTTCTATTGTTTTTATATTACCAGTAACATAGGCTGAATAAATTTTACCAACTTTATTAATCCCAAGTATCTTAGCTCCTTCAATTGCAACATCTACTAAGTCTTTTGGGCCAATAACTTCTGTAACGCTATTAGTTAATTCATCTATATTACCTTGAGAAATGACTTTACCATTATTAAGAATAACTGCTTCATGAGCTAAATTAGCTATTTCATCAATTAGATGGGTACTTACAATATAACAAATATCTTGTTTTTCCTCTTTTTCTAAAAAAGAAGTTAATAAAAGCTTATAAAACATATCTCTATGAGGAGCATCTAAACCCAACACTGGCTCATCAAATAAAACAAAATTAGCACTTGAACATAAAGCTAATATAACTTTAAAAATTGAACTATACCCAGTTGATAGTTTATTTATGTCTGTTTTGATTTTTAAATCAAAATCATTTGCTAGCTCTAGTGCATAATCATAATCAAAATCTTCATCAAAATGCTTGGCCATTTTAAAAGCTTTTAAGCATGAAATTCCACCAAAAAAATCATCATCTCCCATTAGAAAAACTTTTCTCAAGAGATCATCCTTCCCATAAATAACGTCACCATCAAGGCTTATATTTCCAGAAGTAGGAAATATTCTATTAGTAATAATATTCATTAAAGTACTTTTACCAGCTCCATTTCTGCCTAAAAGAGCATAAATTTTACCGGTTTCAAATTCTACTGATATATTATCTAATGCTTGAATATTAGAAAAATGTTTAGAAATATTATTTACTTGTAGCTTCATTGTCTATTTCCTTTTTAATTGTTTCAATTAATTCGTTTTTATCAAAACCAAGGTTTCTAGCTTCTTTGATTAAAGGGTCAATATAATTATCTTTAAATAAACTCATTCTCTTAATTTTTATTTTTTCTCTAGCACCTTCACTTACAAACATGCCAACACCTCTTTTCTTAAAGATTATCTCTTGATTCACAAGAAGATTCATTCCCTTTAATACAGTTGCAGGGTTGATATTGTACCCTATTGAAATTTCTGTGGTTGAGGGAATTTGCTCTCCTTCTTTATAAAGACCTGTGAAAATATTATCTTCTAAGCCTTTCGCTATCTGGATATAAAGAGGAATATCATTTTGTTTAAATTCCATAAGCTATCCTTTATGTTATATAGTTAATTACTTCAGTAACTAACTATATAACAAAAAATATAAATTTGTCAATAATTGTTTTTTTTTATAAATATGGTCCTTTATCTATTTGACAGAAAATTTATTAAATCATAATATATCACTATATAATCATATAAGAATAAATTTGTAAGAGACTAACATGGATGCTATCACATTATTAAAAATTTTATCTGATACCAATAGATTAAGAATATTAAATCTATTAAAAGAATGTCCCCTTTGTGTAGGAGAACTACAAACTTTACTAGATATCAAACAACCTAATGCATCAAAACATTTAGAAAAACTAAAACTCTATGAATTAATCATTCCTAATAAAAAAGCTCAATGGGTTTATTATGAACTTAATTTACCTAATTTTGAAGCTTATTCTTTCTTAAATAAACTGCTCTTTTTTGACTTAGAAAATGAAACAGTTTTCAAAATGGATATAAACAAACTTAAAAAATATAAAAATAGTGGATTATGCTGCCAAGATTTGAAAGATATAGGTTTTAAGTTTGAAAATATTAAATTTAAAAATTAAAGTTAAAATGGAGCTTAAAAGATGAAAGACTTTGATGACTTACTTAAAAACTATGACTTAGGATATTTTGGAAAAGGCAAACACAAAATTAACTTCGATGAAATGATAAAAGCAAAAAAAGAAAATTCTGCTTTTATTCTTGATGTAAGGACTGAAGAAGAAAACCAATTAGTAAGTTTCAACTTTGCAACTAATATTCCTATTTCACAAATTCCAGATCGTATAAATGAAATTCCAAAAAATAAAACTATTGTTCTATTTTGCTCTTCTGCAACAAGAGCTACTATTACTGCAGCTTATTTGCAACTAAAGGGTTATGAAGATGTAAAAATACTTTTAGATAGCATCTCTGATATTGCCTCTTATATTAAACCAGGTTTCGCTTTAAAAAACAAAGATTCAATTTCCAAATTGATAAACTAGTTATATGAACACTCTATTTATAATAAGCCTAATAATATTTATCATAGCTATAACAATGTCTATGGTTGGCAAAGGTGGTGGTAATTTTTATGTACTAGTTATGGTATTAGCTGGTGTATCTATGCATAATGCTGCGACAACTTCGCAGTTAATTATGATGGGGACTTCCTTAGCATCAATGTTAATTTTCCATAAAAATAAAAGAATTGATTGGAAACTAGCACTAATAATAGATCCACCTACTGATATAATGGCATTCTTTGGAGGATATTTTTCTTCTTCTTTCGAAGGAACTACCTTGAAATTAATGTTTGCAGGCTTTTTAATTCTAATATCTATCTTTATGTACCTTCCTGTTAAAGAAAAACCTTTAGTTCAAAAAAAGGCTTTTGGTAGATGGAATAGACATTTTGGTGAGTTCGACTATAGTGTTAATTTATGGATAATTCTTCCAATTACAGCAACAGTTGGTTTCTTTTCAGGTGCTATTGGAATATCTGGCGGAGCTTTCAAAATCCCTATGATGGTAATGCTTTGTGGGATTCCCATGTCTATTGCAGTTGGAACATCATCTGCAATGGTAGCTGCAACAGCACTAATGGGATTTATCGGACATAGCTTGAATGGTGATTTTAATCCTTCTTTAGCTATTCCTTTAAGTATTGTAGCAATTTTAGGCGGTATTATTGGTGGAAAATTTGCCCTAAAAAGCAAACCTAAAAACTTAAAGAAAATATTTGCTACTACAAATTTAGCTGCAGCTATAATTATGATTGTAAATATCATGAGTTAATATTACAAAATTATGGATAATAAATTGTTGGTTTAAAGACATAGGAATAATCATGTATCTTAAAATTTCTATCTTCTAGCATTCTTAATATATTTTTACCAACTTTTTTACCAACTTCAAAAGAAGGAGATATAGAGCATAATATATTTTCTTCTTTCCATTTATCTCCAGAATAATCAAAACATGCTAACTTTCTAGGATATTTTGTTCGATTTTGTATATGTTTTAATATCATAAAATTACAACATACTATTGCACTACTTCTATTTTTCTTTAAAAATTTAGAAATGACTCTATCAAATTCTTTATCATCATCAAGGTTTTCACTAAAAATCCACTTAATATTTTCATCTTTTATTTCAATATTATATTTATTTAAAGCTTCAATAAACCCTCTATACTTTTGAGTGCCTTGATAATTATCACAAAAAAATATTCCAGCTATATCTTTATGACCTTCTTCTACAATTTGCTTGACTAATTGATGTGCACATTTTTTATCATCAATTATGACTTTTGGAAAAGTTGTCTCTGGATAATAATTATTATAGAAAATAACACGGATGTTTTTTTGCTCAATTTTTTGATAAATTTCTAAATTTGGATTCATCAAACTAGCTTTAACTCCATCAATTACTAAACCATCAAAGCCTTTTACACAGGCTTTTAAGCAATCCCTTTCATTTGAAAATTTATTATCTGTATAAAATATTCTAAGCTCTATATTTTTATTATCAATTTCTTCCCTTAATCCTTTTAAAAAAAGTTTATTCGCAAACTTATCTTGACCTTGTATAATTGTAGCTATCCTATATCTACAATTATTATCAATTATATTATTTTGGATAGCTACAGGCTTAAAATACGTCCCTGATCCTTTAACTGAAAATATTATATTTTCTTCTTTTAACTGATCTAAGGCTCTCCTAACTGTCTCACGACTGGCTTGAAATCTTGAACATAAATAAGGTTCAGAAGGTATTTTCTTTATTGAATTATACTTATTCTGCTCAATAAATATTTTTATATAATCATAAATAATATCTTTCTTAAATTTCTTTGCCATCTATATTCTCATTTTTTTAATTAATTTCTACTTCTATTTTTTCAACTTTTTTTATCCAAGCTTTTAACTTATCTCTTAACTCATTTTTGATTTCATCATATTGAGTATCCCAAATCAAATTATTTAATTGATAAGGATCATTTTTCATATCATAGAGATAGTCATCTGAGTATTTCGTACTCGAAGCTTTTTCTCCTCCATTAATATTAGGAGCATATATACTATATAAATATCTCTCAGTCCTAATACACCTGCCAACTCTACTCTCTGAAATCTGTGCATATACTTCATTAGCTCTATTATCATTTTTGTTATTTACCACGTCAAGAAGATTTTCACCAATTAATTCTTCATCTGCTTCAACTTGAGCTATTGAAAGGATTGTTTTTGCAAGAGATTCAGTGCTTACTAAATCTTTTACTACTTTAGAGTTGTGAATTTTTCCCCCTCCAATTATTAAGGGGACCTTTAAGGATGCATCATGAGGTGATCTTTTATAATCATCATATCCATTTAAGTGTGAATCCTTGTTTCTTGTATTAAAATGAGAACCATGATCACTCACATAAATTATTACTGTATCATCATATAAACCTTTGTTCTTTAACTCATCTATCAATCGACCTAAATTTGCATCTAAAGAATTACATTGCCCTAAATAATCTGGATATTCTTGTTCAGCATCACCTTTTAAAACCTCTAAATCCTTTGGCAAAATAAAGTCCTTGTATTTCTCTTTACTTCCAATTGGACCTTGATAATGATGAGCTGTGTTTTGGTGATGTGGTTCGATATGTGATAAAAAGAGCATAAAAGGTTTTTCTTTATCATATTGTTTTACAAAATCAATAGCATAATCTGTTATACAATCACATCTATATCCTTTAAATTCACATTTTTGATTATCTTCATCAAAAACATATCCACCATAACCATCTGAAGTAAATTCTAATAAATCACTTGCTCTCCAATATCCACTATATCCACCTCTTAACTCTTTTGGAATAGCAATAGTTTGATAGTCTTGATATGGTTTTTCTTCTAAATTTCCAGTAGAGGCTAAATGCCATTTTCCAACATAAGCTGTTTCATACCCCGCATCTTCTAAGTAATGTGCTATTGTTTTTGAGTTTTGAGGCAAGGCTATTGAATTTCTAAAACAACCTGTATCAGTAGCATATTTGCCTGTTTGAAATATTGCCCTACATGGGCCACAAACAGGTTGTGGCGAAAACGCATTTTCGAATAATATTCCTTCTTTTGCAAGTTTATCTACATTTGGAGTAATATCCAAAGGTTGTCCATAACAGCCTATTGTATCTGAGCGTTGTTGATCTGAAAAATAAACAACAATATTAGTCTTGTTCACTTCTCTCTCCTTTGTTGTTATTTCTTATTTGACTTTTTATGATTAAAAAGACAGTAATTATGATAAATAGTAAAAATAATATGCATATTGGACTCGAAACAAATATAGACCAACTACCATCACTTAAAACTAATGATCTTCTAAAATTCTCTTCTGTTAAAGATCCCAAAACTAACCCTAGTAAAATAGGTATTGTGGAAAATCCAAATTTATTTACTATATATGCGATAAGAGCAAAAACTAGTGTTATTCCTACATCAAATAAAGACGCATTTACACTAAAAGCCCCGGCAAAACAAAACATAACTATAATTGGAGTTAATAGAGAAACTGGAACTGAGATAATTTTAGCAAACCATTTTGTTAAAAATTTTCCTTGTAAAAACATAAATAAATTTACAAATATTAACCCAATCATAATAGCATACATAATTGGTCCATTTTCTACGAATAAATTTGGACCTGGAGTTAAACCATTTATCATAAGGGCTCCTAGCATTATTGCTACAGAACCATCTCCTGGTATACCCATAGTAAGTAATGGAATTAAAGTAGCTCCTGTAACTGCATTGTTTGCAGTTTCACAAGCACTTATTCCCTCAATTGAACCTTTTCCAAATTCTTCACTTTTTTTACTCATTCTTCTAGCTCTATCGTAACTAAAAAAACTAGCCATAGAAGCACCAGTTCCTGGAATAATCCCAATTATTACTCCTATAATCCCAGATAATATCATAGGTTTTCTTATTGATTTTTTTTCTTCTTTGCTTAATTTTCCATCATTTTTTTTAAGTAAAGTTGTATCTACTTTTTTCTTCTTCTCTTGTTTTTCGCTTTTTGCTAAAACTTCAGATAAGGCAAATAAACCTATAAGTGAAATTACTAAAGCAATTCCAGAATAAAGATTAATATTATTAAATATAAACCTTGTTCCTCCCGACATTGCATCTATTCCAATTGTTGAAAGAAATAGTCCAAAGGCCCCAGTTATTATCCCTTTAATTAAATTATTTCCAGACACTCCTGCAATTATTGTTAACCCAAAGGCACAAATTAAAAAGTATTCAGGAGTTCCCATCATTTGAGCAAATTTAGCAACTTGTGGTGCAAAAAATAACAGCACTACTGCTGAAAAAATTCCACCATATGTTGAGGAGTTAAGAGCAACATTTAAGGCTTTCATGCTATGTCCTTTTTGAGTTAAAGGATAACCATCTAACATTGTTGCAGCAGCATGAGGTGTACCAGGAGTTTTAATTAATATTGCAGAAATTGAGCCTCCATATGAGCCAGCGCAATATATTCCAAGCAGAAACATAAATGATTCAATTGCACCTAGAGAATATGTAAATGGTAAAAATAAAACTATACATAGTATAACAGTTAATCCTGGAATTGCACCAAAGATAACACCTAGAAGTAAGCCTAAGTTCATATATATAAAATTTGGAAGATTAAATAATAAAGCACTTCCTTGCAAAAATAAATCCATTATTAATTCTCCTATGGTAAACGCACATTAAGGACGTTTTGAAATAAATATCCAATCAATATAGCAGCAAGTATTATAATTAAATAGCTAGATACCTTTTTTGCTCTAAAATAAAACAGCATTAAAATTCCAAAAATGATTGAACTTAAAATAAAATTAGTGAAATGAAGCAAAACTAAAAATATTATTAATTCACCTAGGATTATTAAAAATTTAACTTCATTTAATAAATTGAACTCTCTTCTTTCAATTTCTTGTTTCCTTATTAATGAAACTATATCTTTAAGTAATAAAACAATTGAAAAGATTAAGACTATTCTCAACATCAAAACTGGAAAAGTTCTAGCAGTTACTTGTGCTGTAGTATTTACTTTTATTTGAGAAGGAACTAATGATAACAAAATAGACGAAACTATAATAAATAAAATTGCCCCAACTATATTTATTGGTATAGTAACTTTATGCTTCTCTAATTTTAAAGATGTTTCATCTATGAATTTATCTATTTTTTCTATAAAACGGTTCATATTTTTCCCTTAATATTTAAAGATGGTCCATTTGGACCATCTCATTTTAAATATTTTTATCTATTGATTCTCTTTTACAATTTCAATTACATGGTTGATATGATTATCCATATCTTCACTAGTCCAATCACTTGGTTCTATCATTAATTGATTAAATAATTCTTTAACATCATCTTTTTGCATAATTGTTAAATATGCATTTCTAATCTTTTCAATTATTTGTGGAGATGTTCCTTTCCTTGCTAGTAAGAAACAAGTATTTGGATAATATGCATCAATTCCATATGCTCCAACAGGTTTTACATCTTTAAATAAATCATTTGATACTGGATCTTTACTAAATACTGTTACAGGTGTTATTAAGCCACCTTCTACTGCGCCTCTTGCTTGTGATTGATGAGAAATTGCAAAAGCTGTTTCTCCTTTAGAAACTGCATCCAATGCTAAATTAGCACCATTATAACTTACCAATGTTACATCTATTCCTAATTCTTTAAATAAGGCTTTTGCTAAAAAAGCTTCAGAACCTGCAATTCCATTTACCGCAACTTTACAATCATGTGTTTTGCCATATTCTTTTAATTCATCAAGATTTGTAATATTTAAATCAGCATCTGCGGTCATTACAAAAATTGCAGAATACATATTCATAATTGGCTCAAAATCATCATACTTGAACATGATTGCTTCTTTCCCATCTACGTTTGGAGCGATAGAAAAGCCACCTTCACCACCAAAAATTAAATTATATGAATTGGGTTCATTTTTTAAGTAATTAGTTAAAGCTACATTACCACCAGCTCCTAATTCATTTGTGGCTAATACTGGTTGTCCTAATAATTCTTCTCCATAAACGGCAGCTTTCCTATTAACAAGGTCAGCAACTCCTCCTACAGCCCAAGGACAAATAACAGTTATTGGCTCTTGAGGCCAATCCATTACTGGATCAGAAGATTCTTCACTTTTCCCATTCGAAAACATCATTGATAGGCTAAAACAACACATTAATAATACTACTAATAGTCTTTTCATTTATTTTTCTCCTTTTTTTTATGTGAAAATCTTATGATAGAAAAATCGAGCTAGCAAGACAAAAAAAAACACTTTTTTTAAAAAATTGTCTAGTTTTTATTATTTTGAAAAAAGTTGTCTATTTTTTTTTGGCTAATCTTAAAATAAAATATTTTAAAACAACATTGTTATATAATTTAGTAGAAAATAAAAAAAAACTGTTGATTTGTAACAAAAATACTTTAATCAACAGCTTTTATCAGTTTTAATATTAATTATTAAATTTATTAATTATATCCTTTAGGATTTTTACTTTGCCAATTCCAAGCATCACGACACATAGTTGTAAGGTCATATTTTGCTTCCCAATTGAGCAGTTTTTTTGCTTTTGATGCATCTGCATAACATATTGCAATATCACCAGCCCTTCTTGGAGCAATTTCATATGGAATCTTAATTGAATTAGCTTTTTCAAAAGCTTTGACTATATCTAATACGCTGTAACCTATACCTGTACCTAAATTTATTATTTCAGTTCCTTTGTGTTCGTATTCACATGCTGCAACATGACCTCTTGCTAAATCAACTACATGTATATAATCTCTAACACCTGTTCCATCGGGGGTTGGATAATCATTTCCAAATACAGATAATTTCTTTAGTTTGCCAACAGCAACCTGGCAAATATATGGCATCAAGTTATTTGGAATTCCAACTGGGTCTTCTCCAATTTCTCCAGATTCATGTGCTCCAACTGGATTAAAATATCTCAATAAAACAACAGACATATCTTTATTAGCTGCAGCAAAATCAGTTAGTATTTGCTCAATCATATACTTTGTCCAACCATAAGGATTTGTGCAACCAGTTGGCATATCCTCAGTTAGAGGTACTTTTTCAGCTAAACCGTAAACTGTTGCTGAAGAACTAAATACTATCTTATTTACATTGAATTCTTTCATTAATTCACAAATGGTAAGAGTGGAATCTATATTATTTCTATAATAAGCTAATGGTTTTGCAACTGATTCACCAACAGCTTTGTAACCAGCAAAGTGAATAATGGCATCAATTTCATTTTCTTCAAAGATTTTTCGCATTGCTTCCTTATCGCATACATCTGCTTCATAATAAGGAATTTGTCTGTTAACAATTTTTTCAACTCTTCTAATAGCTTCTTTTTGACTATTGTAAAAGTTATCAACAATAATTGGTTCATGATTTGCTTTTACTAATTCAATACATGTATGAGATGCAATGTATCCAGCTCCACCTGTTAATAATATTTTCATTATTCTACCCTCTTTTTCAAAAATCTATTTGATTTTTTGTATCCTATTTATATTTAAGAGTAAAAAAGAACTTTTGTTAAGGGATGATACTCCATATTTTTTATACAATTTAAGTTTTATCTCACCTTTCAATGATTATAGCTTATTTATTATATTTTTAATTTTTAAGTAAGAAGATAATTAATATTTTTTCGACAAATAAAAAGAAGTGCTTTCTTTTAATTAAAAATTAGCACTTCTTATCATTTCAAATTTTGGTATTTTTATTTCACAAGATATCCACCATCAACTGGTATTATTGCTCCGGAAATATAATCACTAGCTTTAGAGGCTAAAAATATGGTTACCCCCTTCATATCTGAGGCTTTTCCCCATCTATTCATAGGTATTCTACTACTTATTTGCTCAAATCTAGTTTCATTGTTTAATAAGGCTGTGTTCATTTCTGTTTCCATATAACCTGGAGCTATAGCATTTACACAAATTCCTCTAGACGCCCAATCATTTGTTAGGGCCTTAGTAATTTGAGCAACTCCACCTTTCGCAGCTGCATAAGCTGGAACAGTTTGTCCACCAAAAAAAGATAGCATACTAGCTACATTAATAATCTTTCCAGACCCTTTCTTAAGCATTACTTTTCCAGCTTCTTGGTTTAATATCCAAACTGAATTTAGGTTAATTGATAAAACATCATCCCAATCTTCAATTGGAAAGTTTTCAGCACTATGTCGCCTCTGTATTCCAGCAGCTGTACATAAGATATCTAAATCACCACCTAGAAGTTCTAATGCTTCATTAAAAGCTCTATAATTTTCTTCTCTTTCAATAAGGTTAGCTTTTACTGCATAACAATCTAAATTTCTATCTTTAAACTTTTCTTGAGCTTCAAAAACTTTATCTGAAGACCCAATAATTACAACACTACACCCCGCTTCAAGTAAAGCTTCAGCCATTGAATGACCTAAGCCTCTTGAACCGCCTGTAACTATCGCTTTCTTTTTTGAAATATTAAATATATCTGTATTATTCATTTTTACCTCAAATCTAAACGATTCAAAATTAGAGTTTTAAAAAAACTAATTCTATAAATATCTGTCTCTAATAAATTAAAATATAATTATTATTAAGGCTTTACTTAAGTTAGCCTTTATACCATATATCCACCTTTCATTGGAGAGTTTGCGTGTTCAGAATAAAATTTAATTACGCCACTTTTATATTTTGACTCAAATGGTTTTAAATTTTTTCTTCTTTCCTCTAAAATTTCTTCAATTTCTTCTTCACTCTTTTTCTCTCCAGCTACACCAACTATTTCAAGCTTTCTAGTTTCAATGTTTATATAGATAAGATCATTTTCTTCTAGTAAGGCAATTGGACCACCTTCAGCTGCTTCGGGAGAAACATGACCAATAGCAGGGCCTTTTGATGCTCCAGAAAATCTTCCATCAGTAATTAATGCTATTGAACTGCTTAATTGAGGATCTGAACTTATTGCTTCTGTTGTATAAAACATTTCTGGCATTCCAGAACCTTTTGGACCTTCATATCTTATAATTACAGCATCTCCTGGCTCAATTTGTTTATTAAGAATTGCAGCGATTGCTTCTTCTTCACAATCATAAGGCCTAGCCCTTAAAGTTGCTTCAAACATTTCTTTTGGAACAGCTGAGTGTTTAACTACTGAGCCTAAAGGTGCTAGATTACCTTTTAAAATAGAAACTGTACCATTTTTACCGATTGGATTATTATATGATCTTATAACATCTTCTCTTTTTATTGATAAAGCTTTTAAATTCTCTTCTACTTCTTCATAGAAATGATTTTTTTTCAAATCTTCTAAATTATCGCCTAAACTCTTTCCTGTAACTGTCATACAATCTAAATCTAATCTATCTTTTATTTCTTCCATTATTCTAGGAACCCCACCTGCATAATAGAAATATTGAGCTGGCCATTTTCTAGCTGGTCTAATATTTAAAAGATAATGTGCATCAGAATGGATGCTATTAAATAAGTCAGAATCAATTTCTATTCCATATTCATGAGCTATAGCTGGTAAATGTAATAGAGAATTTGTTGAGCCTGAAATCGCAGCATGTACTAAAATTGCATTCTTAAATGATTTAGATGTAATTATGTCGTGAGATTTAACTTTTGATAGAGCATTTTTTACAGATTGTCTTCCTGCTTGATATGCTACTTCTCTTAGCTTTGGGCTAGTTGCAGGCATCAAAGCAGAGCCTGGTAGCATTAAGCCTAAAGCTTCAGCCATTATCTGCATTGTAGAAGCTGTTCCCATAAATGAACAAGCACCACAAGAAGGACATGCATTATGTTTATACCATAGATATTTTTCTTCTGTAATTTCCCCACGTTTGAATTGAGCATCATATGTTCCAATTTGTTCTAAAGTCAATAGATTAGGTCCTGCATCCATAACTCCACCGGTAACCACGATTGAAGGAAGATTTAATCTTCCTGTACCCATTAGACAAGCGGGAACTGATTTATCACAACTTGCAATAAATACTCCAGCATCAAAGCCTGTAGATTTACCATGGATTTCCATCATGTTACAAATCATATCTCTACTAGGTAGAGAATAATTTATTCCATCAGTACCTTGAGATATTCCATCACAAATGTCTGTAACAAAATATCTAGCACCCTTTCCGCCTTCATCTGCTATTCCTTTGACAACACAATTTACTAATTCATCAAGATGAACACTTCCGGGATGACTATCACCGAATGAGCTTTCTACTAAAATTTGTGGTTTTGATAAATCCCCGATTTTCCAACCAGTTCCAATTTTTAAAGAATCACTTTCAGGGCTTATTGCTCTGATTCGCTGACTTTCTAATTTTTTCATTTGTTTTAAATTCTCCAATTTAAATATTTGTTAAAATATTTATAAATGTTAATTACATCTATTAAGTCTAATTATTGTTTTCTTTTCAGCCAATAGAAGTCACACTATCACGTTCAATATAATTAACAGGGGCGAGAACTTTTGTTGGAAAAATCTTTTGAAACTTTAGTTGCATTAATAAGTTGAAAAAAGCTACTCTAGCTAAAAAGGGAGCATTAATTTCAACCGTTGATAACTTTGGAGAAGTATATTTCGATAAGTCAGAATTATCGAAACCAACAACACTTATATCATCAGGTACAATTAAACCTTTTTTTTGTATAGCTTGCATTGCACCATTAGCAAGACGATCATTAAATGCTATTAAAGCAGTAGGCGGATGTTCTTTTGTCTCTAAATATTTTGAAACTGCCGCAAAGCCCCCTTCAAATTCCCAAGAATTATCTGAAATAACATCAACATTATCTAAATTAATATTGTTGTCCTTAAAGGCTTCTTTAACTCCTCTTAATCTATCCTTAGCTGTTTGATATTCTTCAATACCATTTAAGACACAAAATCTCTCATGTCCTAATTTAACTAAATGATTTGCAACCATATAACTACCAGAATAGTTATCAGAAATTACTGAACAAGTAAGATTTGACATATTGTTTAACAATACATTTGGAATATTTAAATTATTTGCTTCTATTATATGTTTTTCTAATATATTTGAAACAAATAATATTCCGACAAACCTTACTTTTTGTTGATTCATTATCTCTAATATTGAATCATTTTCTTCTAAAGTAGAATAAAAGATTGAATAGGAGTAATCTCTACATGTTTGTTCAGAAATAGAAAACAATTGAGAATAAAAAGGAATTGTAATTCTATCAGTATTTTTATTACTTTTAGGCAAAAAGAAGGCTATTGTTCCTAAAGTGGTTTTAATGTCTTTTTCACTTGTTTTTTTCCCATAAGAAACAAAAGACCCTTTCCCTGGACTTTTTTCAACATAGCCTTCTTTCACTAACAGTTCAAAAGCTTTCCTAACTGTAGTTCGATCTACCCCATACTTTTCAACAAATTCACGTTCACTTGGCAACCTATCCCCATATAAGTGCTTTCCATTCTCTATGCTTGCTTTAACTTCGGTAAAAATTTTCTGATACATGAACATAATGTTGCCAACTTCCTTTTCTAATTTGTTAATTTATTTATTTCTTCCTTTATTTCAGCTATCATTTTATTATAGTCTGCCTCTAATAAAAATTGCTTTTCTAAAGAATCGTCAAAAGCCGAACCCCAATTTAGCTTATCTTTGTATTTTGGTACAAGATGAACATGGATATGGGGAACTAAATCACCAAAAGTGGCGTAGTTCAATTTATCTGGCTTATACAGATTATATATAGCTTGAGAGGCCATGGCTAGTTCTTTGAAAAAGCCATTTCTCTCTTCCTCTGTTAATTGAAAATATTCTGTCTTGTGATCATTATATTTAACCACAACTCGACCAAGATGACTTTGATCCTTATTTAAATATATCGTAGAAAAGTCAAGTTTAATTATTTCAATCATTAAACTCTTTCTTTTCTCATCATCCGCACAATAAAAACAATAATCCATTAAATTTCCTTTCTATTATCGTGTTCTAAAATCCCACATATCAATATTTGGGCCAAGTGCAGATTTTAAATCATCAGTGATTTTTGTAATTTCATTTAAAATATCTGACTCTAAATCAATATCGATTAATTTTTTTAGACCTAAACTTTGTTCTCTATTTCTAGTTCCAACAATTACACCACCAACACCTTGTTGTTTTTTCAACCAACCAACAGAAAGTTCTTCCATTGAATAATCAGTGCTGTTAACAAGTGCCCAAAGTTTTTCTAAAGAATCAGCTAATTCTGCTTCACATCCATTTTCCCCATGCCTACATTGTAAACGGGTTCTGCTATCAAACATCCTAGTTCTAGCTCTATTATCTGGAAAATCTTTAATATCTTTATATTTACCAGCTAATAAACCTTGCATTAATGAGGAATAACATAGAACTGGAATATTGTTTTCAATACAAGTTGGAAGTGTTCCAAACTCTATAGCTCTAAAAAATAGATTATATGCAACTTCATCAACTACAATTTGATCTGTCTTTTTTACTGCATCTTTTAAATCTAATTCACCATAGTTAGAAACACCAAAATATTTTATTTTTCCTTGTTTCTTCAATAATTCTAAAGCTTCTAAAGATTCTTCAAATGGAACATCTCTATTTGGCCAGTGCAATAAATATATATCAATATAATCAGTTCCTAGATTTTTTAGAGATCTCTCACAAGCTGTGATTATCTTATCTTTTCCAACATTAGGAGTTGCAGCCTTTGATAAAATTACAAGATCTTTTCTAACTGAGCCTAAAGCCTTATTTAATAATTGTTCTGAATAACCATTGCCATATGCTTCTGCAGTATCAAAAAAATTGATTCCAACTTCATGAGCTGTTTGTAAAGCTTCAATTGAATCTTTTTCTTCTTGTGAACCAAAAGCTCCAGCTCCACCCATACATCCATAAACAATTTTGCTTGTATATAAATCGGTTTTACCTAATTTTTCTAACATATTTTTTCCTTATCTTATTTTATTTTCATACTGCTACTAAGCAGTATGAAAATAATCAATACTTATGCCATTAAAGACTTTAAGTAATCTAAATCATATAAAACTCTACGTTTTGCTTCATCTCCCATAATTGGGTTTTCACCGTTGAGATAATTATATTCAGCAGGAAGACAAATTGGACCTTCATAATTATATTTTTTAAGAAGAGAAACTGCTTCTTTCCAAGAATATAAACTATTTCTTGAAGTTGACCATAATACAGTATATTCGCCTTCAACTTCATCTGGTCCATTAAGTTTTGCTTGGTAAGCACTCTTAAAGTTGATTAATACTAATGAATCTTTAACAATGTCATAAGCCATGCTAATTGGTTCTCCATCTAGGCCACAGTGTGCAAAATCTAATACTGATCCTGCAATATCAGTTGAAAGGCCTTCCATGATATGATGTAAACCTAATGCACTACCTATGTTAAAACCATGGTGGTTTTGAATTGCTACTTTAACGTTGTTTTTAATTAATTCATCTTTATGTTTTAGGATTGTTTCTTGGTGTTCTTTAACACTTGCAAAATAACCTTTTTCCATATCAATCTTTAAACAAACTCTTAATAATGGAATGTTAAATTCGCCCATTGCTTCAATTGTATCTTTTTCAATTGAACCAGCAATACTTGCAATTTCTAAGCCTTCTTTCTTAAATGCTGCAACAGCATCTTTCAAGTTTTCTTTAACATTTTTAGGAGTTACTTGATAACCATCTCTTACTGGCAATTCAACTCCATCAAAGCCCATTTCTTTAACTAAAGCTACTAACTCTTCTAAAGATTCATTTTTCCAAGGTTTTGTAAATACTATTATTTTATTGTTCATTTTAATTTTACCCTCTAGTTATAAAATATTACGCCAAGCATTTTATTTGATTCATCTAATAATGAAGCAATCTCTTTTTCAGCATCAATTAAAGCGATTTTATGTGTTGTTAATAAATTAACATCAACTTTTTTATTTTTTACTAATTCTAAACATAGTTTAAGATTTCTTTGAGTTGTCCATCTAACGAAAACTGATGGATAATCTTTCTTTGAAATTTCCCATTCAGCATCATGATAACCACAACCTGTTCTTGAGGATCTTCTTAAATCAATGTTGTTCATTTTACCAATTTCACCGAAGTAATCAAATTCAGGCCAACCAACTGTTACTATAACACCTTCATGATGTAAATCTGGGCTAAGTTTAGTATTATTAACTAAAAGGTCCATTGCAGATTGAGCTTGGCCACCAAAGGCAACAACTGCTCCATCTAGGCCTTCATTATTTGTAAATGCTTGTAATTTTTCATTAATTTTTTCATCACTAGCTAAGAATGCATCTTCAATTCCTAGTTTATTTGCGATTTCTAATCTTTCTACATGTTGATCAATACCGCAAACTCTACAACCTGATAATTGTAATAATCTAGCAGTTAATAAACCAACAATTCCTAAACCAGATACTGCATAATATTCGCCAATACTAGGATCAGCTCTTCTAACAGCATGTAAAGCTGTTGCTAAAAGCATTGAATATGAACCTTCTTCATCGGTAACTTCATCTTCTAATTCAATACAAAGATTTTGAGGAACAACTGCATAATTAGAATGTATAGCAAAACCTGCACCGATAGCTGCAATTCTTTGGCCTTTTTTAAATCTATCAACATCACTGCCAACTTCTTCAACAATTCCAGATAAAGAATAACCAAACTTTTTAGGTTTAGGTAATGGTGTAGGGTTTGTTCTTTGCTTTGCTAGGGTGTCCCAACCTTTTAACTCTGTTCCAGGACTAACTAGAGAACAAGAAACTTTTATTTTAACCATTCCTTTTGTAACTTCAGGAATAGCATCTTTTTGAACTTTTATTGTACCATCTCCACTTAAGACTAATACATTTCTCTCTTCTTTCATAATTTTATCTCCTATATATTAAGTCGTTCTTTTTTTACTAACCTTTACTTGCATTTAAATTTATTCCATTAACGAGTCGTTTTTGACCTAAGAAGAATACTATAATTGCTGGTAAAAGACTGATGATTGAAATACACATGATTTTATTCCAATCTGTCATGCTCTGTGTTTTAAAATACTGGATACCTATTGCAAGAGTATATTTAAGTTCATCATTTAAATAAATTATTGCATCTAGGAAGTTATTCCAGTTTTCCATAAATGAAAATACTAAAATAGAGCCAATTGCAGGAGTTAATAGAGGTAATATCATTTTGTAATAAATTCTAAAAGGCCCACATCCATCTATCTCAGCAGCTTCATCAATATCTCTTGGAATAATCATTATAAACTGTCTAACTGTAAAAATATAAAAGGCACCTTTTACACTTGCAGAAAAAACAGAAGGTAAGATAAGAGGATACAAAGTGTTTATTAAACCTAATTTTTGGAAATTTAAATAAACAGGTATCATTATTGCTTGTTTTGGAACCATCATTCCAATTAACACAATAGAAAAAATAGCATCTCTTCCTTTCCATCTTAATCTTCCAAATCCATACCCTGCTAATGTTGCACTTGCAACAGCTCCAATTACACTGAAGAAAGTTACAACAACACTATTTTTTATAAAGTAAAGAATTGGTGATTGATCAAATACATCTTTATAATTCTGCAATGTCCAAGGTCTTGGAAAAAATAAATCCGGTTGATTATATGTTTGATTTGGTGTTTTAAAAGCAGTAATTATCATCCAAAAAAATGGAATCAAGAAAAATACTCCTATTAAAGTCAAAACAACATAATTTATAATTACAGCTAATTGTGATGATTTAACAGTTTTTAATTGCCCAAGGCTATATTTACTTTTTTTTAATTTCATATTTCTCTACTCACTTACATTGGTTACCCATTTGTTAGACAATTTCATTTGTATTAATGTAATTATGAAAATAATTACGAGGAAAATACTTGAAATAGCTGATGCATATCCCATTTTTAAATTTGAGAAAGCATTCTTATATATATATAGAACTAAGAACATACTTTCATTTAATGGACCGCCCTCTGTTATTGCATATGAATTAATAAATACTCTAAATGAATCGATTATGGCTGTTATGAGATTTAATAATAAAATAGGGCTTATCATTGGTAATGTTATTTTTCTAAACCTAGTCCATGAATTTGCGCCTTCAATATATGCAACTTCATATAAATCAGCTGGTGTATTCTGTAAAGCGGCTAAGAAAATAATCATTCTTGCTCCACCGATTTCTACAATCTTTACAAGAACCATTGTAGGTTTTACCCAAACAGTACTCTTAAACCATAATGGAGGATTAGAAACTCCTATATTTCTTAATATTTCATTTACAATACCTACTCCTGGATCAAATATCCACATCCAAAGCATTGCCATGGCGATACCAGAAGTAATACTTGGTATATATAATACAGTTCTAAAAATATTTTTTCCTGGAAGGTTGTTATTTAACATTGAAGCTATTAATAACGATCCAAAAACACCAAGAGGAACATTTAATGCTGTATAATATAAAGTATTGTATAATGATTTCATGAATACTTCATCTTCAAAAAACAGTCTATAATAATTGGTTAAACCAATAAATTTAGGACTTCTGAAAACATCATACCTTGTAAAGCCTAACCAAAAGGTTGAAAGCATTGGTCCGCCAATAAAAAAGATAAATCCAATTATCCAAGGTGATATAAAAACTAGTACTACAAGATAATTTTTTATTGTTTTATTATTTATCATAACGAATATTTTCCATATTATTGGGTTAATTTGCATTAACCCAATATTAATTTACAAATTTATGAATTTTATTTCATATCCTCAATTTCTTGTAACCATCTACTTTCAGCTTTATCCAAAGTTTCTTGAAGACCTTGACCTTCATAAATTGCTTTTTCAATTTCTTCACATAAGTAACCTCTAGCAGCTCTATAAGCAGCGGTTTTAGCTAAAACACCACCATATTCTTGGAACCTATATAAATCTTTATAAACTGGTAGTTCATTCATATATTCAGAATCTAAGTGTTCAGCATAGAATGGTACACATTTATTTGCTTTAAGATATACAAGTAGGTTGTCAGGTTGATAGAAATAATTGATAAAATCTAAAGCTTCAGCCTTAACAGAAGTTGTACTTGATATGTAAGCCATATCACCATCAAACATAGCAACAGGTTTACCACTTGGGTTATTACTCTTCATTGGCATAACAACTTTTGTTTTAGCAATGATATCTTCTTCACCTGTTTGTAATGCACTTTGAATTGAATCATAAGAATTTGTTGTAGAAATACCTGCTTTTCCTAATACAAATACTCTGTTTACTGTTTCATCAATTGGAGCTAAACCAACTGGTTTTTCAACATTATATAACTCAATTAAGAATTTAAGAGCATTCATACCATGTTCATCATTAAATGCAGGATTTCCTTCTTCATCTAATAATTGACCACCATCTTGTTGAACTAAAATATCAAAAGTCCTTGCCATTGAAGCTTGGTTATAGAAATTAGATGCACCAGCTCTAACTACTGAACCATTTTCGGCTTTGAAAATCTTTTTAGCAGCAGCTAGCATATCATCCCAAGTTACAGGTGGATTTTCTGGATCCAAGCCAACTTCTTCAAAAATAGCTGTGTTAATAATGGTTGGATAAACTTTTAGTCTAAATGGAACACCATAAACTTTATCACCAACTTTTGCTAAATCCACTACGCTAGGAGTAAATTTATCCCAGAAATCAAAACTATCTAAATCATCTGTTAAATCTTCAATAATTCCAGCATTTTCATAAACTCCTACCATGTTAAATCCATCGATAAAGATATCTGGTAAAGCTGAGCCTGCAGCTGAAGTTAATAGTTTTTCTCTATAACCTGCATATGGAATATTTTGCCAGTTAATAATTACTTCAGGATTGTTTTCTTGATATACATCAATAATTTTATCTTGAACTTCAGCTAAAGCATCTGGACTTAAATTGAAAGACCATATAGTAACTTCTTTTTGTTCTGATTCTTTTTCTCCATTAGCAAACGCTAAAACCGGTAATGACATTAAAATTAATAGAATTGATAATAATTTTTTCATTATTCCTCCTTAATTAAAAAACAACAGGTATGTTTTCTTCGTTATTATATATCAAAAAAAACATCTGTCAAGCTTTAATTTTACAAAAAAACACCAAAATTCTTATACATGTACTATAATTTTATACAACATGTTGTATTAAATATGCAAATATCTATATTTTTTTATATATTTGTTATCATTAAACCATTTTTAAATTTTCTATATATTTTTTTCTTAAATTTATAAGGTTAAATGGTTCAAATATGGCTTTTTAAAGCTTTAATATACAGTTTTTTACTTGACTGACCAAAAAAATATTTATATTTAGGTTTCTAATAAAAACAATTGTTATTATATTATAATTGTATTTTATTAAATATCTAAAATTTATAAAAAAAACATCAACATGTAAGTAATACTCTAAAGAAAACCAAACAATAATAAAAACAAAATAACTAAGATAACAAAAAATAATATACGTTTGTGTAAGTTAATTTATTTAAGGAAGATTCTTTTCTAGAGAAATAATAAAGATATGTTACTTTTTAATTTTTGTTTTCATTACTTATTTTAAAATATTTTAACTTTTCCTTGAATAAAGCAATTTTATAAAGTATTTTCAAGGTATGAACTATTACTGTATTTCTTGTAAAGTATCAAAAGAAATTAAAATTAAAGAAGAAGTTAATATTCTTTTAAAACGGATCTTCAATGAAGATGCATTTTTTAATGTACTTTTTCCAACCAAACAATATCGTGTAAAAAAGGGCAAAACTTACATACCAGTTTGCAAGCCGCTAACTCCTGGTTATTTATTTATCAAAACAAATATTATTTTAGATATGTACTCTAGAGAATTCAAAAAAATAAATGATTGTTATGGACTTGTTGTAAGCAAAACGACAGAAGAAAAAAGTAATATTTCTTACAAGTTAACCCATGAAGATTTAAATTATGCAACTTGGATTTTCTCTAATAATGGAAGTATAGTTCCCTCTAAAATTACATTAGATATTGGAACTTGTGTGAGTGTAATATCTGGTCCTTTAGCAACTTTTAATGGCAAAATTATAAAAGTTGATAAAAGAAATAATAAAGTTTGCCTATTTTCAGAAAATTCAGGAACTTTACAAAAAGTTTGGGTTCCGGTTGAAATTGTAAAAAAAGAAGATTTGGAATCTACTGAACATATTCTAAAAGAATTTTCTAAAGTTTATTAAAACCATCCCAATAAAATTAATATGGGATGGTTATGTATTTGTTTTAATTTTCTTTTATATATGCTGTCCCCAATTTCGCTGGAACATTAAAAGATTTTCTACTTATGGTTAAGATAATTGTTAAAATATAAAATATCTATAATATATAAGGATTATTTAAGTAATCTTTGAATAGATAAAGCCATGGATTTAAGCAATAAAAAACACGATGTTGCACCTGCGTCTAATACACCTTTTGATCTATCCCCTAGTCTTGCAGCCCGTCCAATCTTAGCCACTAAATCAATGGTACTATCCTTTCCTTTTTCAGCCGCTTCTATCATTTTATCAAGACAAAAAGCAAAAGTTTTATCTTCTTTTACACTTCTATTAAAACTCTCTAAAGCTGGATATAAAGTATCTATCAATGTTTTATCGCCAACTTTGGCACTTCCAATAGAAGTAATTTTATCAAAAGCTGCTTGCAACATTGAAGCAAAAATTATCTTATCAATATTTTCTGAAGTTTTTGAAACTTTTCCCATACTTCTAAAAAAACTTCCATAAAGGGGCCCCATAGAACCCCCAATTTCTGTTAGTAAAACGGTACCTAAAGTAGTTAAACTTTTACTAAAATTGAAATCTTGACCATTTAGCCTTTCTTCACAAATAGTAAAACCTTTATTCATGTTTATACCATGATCTCCATCTCCTATAGCCCCATCAACTTCACTTAAATATTCTTTATTATCCTGGATAGTTTTTATCATATCTATCACTATTATTTTTCCATCAGCATTTTTAAATGATTCCATCTTAGTCCTCTCTTAAACTATTTTGAGTTAATCCCATTGAACAACAATCTAGATCAATTAATTCTTTTAGCTCTTCATCAACTCTCATTACTGTTAAGGTTACACCCATCATCTCTAGGGACGTAAAATAGTTTCCAACATATTGAAAATATATCTTTATACCTTTTTCTCTTAATAAATTTTCAACTTCGTTATAAAAAATATATAATTCCATAACTGGTGTAGCTCCAAGTCCAGAAACAAGAACTACAACTTCATCATTTTTTTTGAAAGGTAAATCAGGAAGTACAATATCAACGGCCATTTTTGCCATTTCTTTTGCACTTATTAATTCTTGAACTCTAATTCCAGGTTCCCCATGGTGACCTATACCAACTTCCATTGTCCCTTCTTTTATTTCAAAATTTGGATGACCAACTGCTGGGATAGTACAGGATGTTAAACCAATACCAACGCTTCTGCTATTATCTATAGCCTTTTGTGATACTCTAATAACTTCATCTAAACTAGCTCCTAACGAAGCTTTAGCCCCACCAACTTTCCACATTAAAATTTCACCGGCAACACCTCGCCTTTTTTCTCTTTCTGTTTTAGGAGCACTAGCTACATCATCATTAGCAATAACTGTTTTAACAACAATATCATCATCTTCAGCAAGATCTATTGCCATCTTAACATTCATGTTATCACCAGCATAATTTCCATATAAACAAGCAACACCTTCACCTGAATCAGCTTCTTTAAAAGCATCATAAAATGATTTTGCTGTTGGAGAAGAAAAAATTTCGCCAACTGCTACAGCATCAACTAAATTATTACCTAAATATCCAATAAAAGCCGGTTTATGACCGGAACCTCCTCCAGTTACAATCCCAACCTTGCCTTTAATTGGAGCTTTTTTATATTTTAGTACTTTTGGGTTTTTAGTATTACAAATTATATTATCATGAGCTTTCACAAAGCCTTTTAACATATCTTCTACTACTAAATCTGGATTATTTATAATTCTTTGCATATCAATTTCCTTATCTATATGAATTTTCAATTTCCATCATTCTGTTTATTTTTTCAACTGAAGATTTTTTTATTCCATCTGAACTTAAAAAGGATTTAACGATAACTTTTGCTAATTCAGGGCCTATAACTCTAGCACCCATAGTAATAATTTGAGCATCATTACTCTTTTTTGCTCTTTCCGCGGAATAAACATCATGGCACTGTGCAGCCCTAATTCCAGGAACTTTATTAGCAGTCATTGCCATCCCAATTCCTGTCCCACAAATTAATATCCCTCTTTCAGCTTTATTATCTAAAATTGAATTAGCTACTTTTAAAGCTGAATTAGGATATAGTGAAGGAGAACTATCATAAACTCCACAATCAAGCACTTCATAATTATTTTCTCTTAAATAATCACAGATTATTTTTTTTAAATAAAATCCTGCTTCATCTGATCCAATTGCTATTTTCATAATCACTCAACCCTTTTACTTAATTGAATAAGCGCCATCAATCATTATATTTGCACCATTGATCATCATGCTAGCATCAGAAGCTAAAAAAACGGCTAATGCTGCAACTTCGTTAGGTTCACAAAATCTTTCATTTGGAATCTGTTTTTTCATATCTTCTCCAACTTTTCCAGCCCAAGCTTTTTTGCCTAAATCAGTCATAACAATTGTTGGAGAAATTGAATTAACATTAATACCATACTTTGCCCATTCATAAGCTAAAATTTTTGTCATAGCAATAACTGCTCCTTTAGAAGCACTATAAGCTATATGTTTATCTAAAGCGATTACCCCTGCTTGAGAGGCCATATTTACAATTTTACCAAAGCCTTGTTTTATCATTACATTACCAACTACTTGAGAGACTAAAAAAACTGCTGTTTGATTTATCAATATAGTTTTATTCCAACTTTCTTCAGATAAAGTTTCAGCATTATCCAAAAAGACAACACCGGCATTATTTACCAAAATATCAATCTTATCGACAACATTTAAGACAGTATTAACAGAGAGTTCAATTGCTGTTTTATCAGATACATCTGTCTTTATAAATTTCGCAATTCTATGAGATTCATCATGTATTTTTTTAGCTTGTTCTTCGCCATTTTTTGCAATATCTAATAAAAAAACATTTGCACCTTTTTCAGCATACAGAGAAGCAATCGCATAACCAATTCCATTAGCACCACCTGTTATAATTGCATTTTTGTTTTCTAAAGAATAATTTATATCAAATTTTTTATACTCAATCATTTTAAATTTCCTCTTTTCCCCTGAAGTTTTATTTACTTTAGATACATTTCTGTTGGCATCTAAATACCAACAGAAATTTAATTAATATTATCTAGCTGTTAATTTAGCTCTTTCAGCTAATAATCCATCTACATTCTCCAATGTAATAGGTACCCAAGGTACATTGTATCTAGTCTGTACAGTATCACCCCAATCCATTGAATTCCAACATTCAGCTTTAGGAATATAAGATTCACCTTTAACAGCCCTTAATGCTAAATCTAAAGCGCCTTGAGCTTGACCTGTTGCATTTTGAAGAATACACTTAACCATTTCATCATTTTTAACAGCGGTCAAAGCATCTGTGACACCATCAATTCCTGCAACAGGAAAATCTTTAACATTTAATCCTGCATCTTTAATTGCTTGAATTGCTCCTAATGCCATTTCATCATTCTGTCCAATTACACCATCAATCTCACCTGGATGGGCATTTAACCAGTTTTCCATAAGGGTCATAGCTTCAGCACGTGACCAGTTTGCCGTTTTCATTTCAATTACATTAACATTTGGATATTCTGCTATAGCTTTTTCATTTCCCTCTCTTCTTTCAATTTGAGCTGATTGACCAATAGGTCCCTCAATAATTACAACATTTCCAGATCCACCCATAGCTTCGATTACAGCTTTAGCTTCCATATACCCAGATTCAACATCATTAGAACCAATATATGAATATAAGTCATCAGAATTAACTCGTGTATTTGAACCTACTACAGGAATTCCAGCTTCTGCAGCTACTGCTACTGCTGCAGCACCAGCATCAATATCAATAGGAACAAATATTATTGCATCAAAACCTTGAGTTGCCATTGTTTCAAATTGATTTTGCTGTACACTTGCATCATATTTCCCATCAAAAACTGTTAAATCAACATTTCCATTAACTACTTCTGGATGTCGCTCAAGTGCAGTAGCCCAAAGCTTCATATACTCACCTTTAAGTCCATATGCTGCAGCTCCAACTTTAATTTGTTTAGTACTATCATCATCACCTTTTTCAGTACTACCACTTGCGAAAATTGTCTGTGCTGCTAATAGTATTATTAAACTAATAGTGCATAGATTTCTTAATTTTTTCATTGCATTTCCTCCTTATTTAAAATACGCAATTGAAATTTTTCTATTTATCTCTTGCTTTCCTGAATGAATCAATCATTACAGCTGCAATGATAATAAGACCTTTAAATACTTGTTGATAATATGAAGAAACACCTAATAAATCTAATCCATTATTCATAACACCCATAATTAAAATACCTATTAAAGTTCCAAATAGTGAGCCTTGGCCACCCGACAAACTAGTGCCACCAATTACAACTGCAGCTATAGCATCCATTTCATAAGATGTCCCAGCTTGAGGCAATCCTGCAGTAGTTCTAGCAGTTAAAATAACTCCACCTAATGATGACAACACACCACTAATTACATATGCTGAAAATAGAATTAATTTAGTATTAATACCTGAAATTCTTGCACTCTTTTCACTACCACCGATAGCATAAATATATCTCCCATATCGAGTTTTATTTAATGCAATCCAAGCTACTACAAAAACAGAACCAAAAACTACAACAGGCATTGGGAGTCCTAGAATATATCCTTTTCCAATAAATAAAAAACTTGTATCCAATTGAGGAATAGGCATACCATCTGTATAAATATAAGTTAACCCTCTAGCCACACTCATAGTTCCCAAAGTTATAATAAAAGGAGCTAAGTCCCATTTAGAAATCAAGAAACCAGTTGCTGCACCAAAAGCCAAACCACTTAGTAGAGCTAAAAGTATACAAACCCCAGCAGGTAATGGTGTTGTTCTTAGTGCAGTACTAGCAAAACTAGCCCCTACAACACCACCAAAAGCTAAAGTAGATCCAACGGACAAATCAATTCCTCCGGTTAAGATAACAAACGTCATACCAATGGAAAGTAAGCCACTCACTGAGACTTGCCTTAATACATTAATAATATTTTTTGATGTTAAAAAATATGGACTAGCTATTGTTAAGGCTACACAAAAAAGTAGTAACACGATAACAATCCCATATTCAGATATAAAACTTCTAGTTGTTTTTTTTGTCATAAATTTAAATATGGATGGTTTATTTATTTGAGCCATTCTCTTCTTTCTCCTCTTTTGTTTGCTCTGTAACTGATGCAAAGTACATTAAGTTGTTTTGGTTAGCTTCATTCTTACTAAATTTTGCTTTTATTGTCCCTTTATTAAAAACATAAATATTGTCACTCATCATTAATATTTCTGGAATCTCAGAGGAAATGAAAATAATAGACTTTCCTTTTTTAGTAAATTCAGACATAAACTCATATATTTCATGTTTTGCTTTTACATCAATTCCTCTTGTGGGTTCATCGAGTATTAAAATTTCTGGATTTTTTGCAAACCATTTGCCTAATACTACTTTTTGTTGATTCCCTCCACTTAGATTCATGACTATTTGATTTATAGAAGGAGTTTTAATTGTAAATCTTTTAACCATTTGTTCAGCTAATTTTTTTTCTGCTTTTGAATTTATAAATATTCCATCTGATAATTCATTAAGATTAGCTAATGAAATATTTTCTTTCACACTTCTCAAGATTTCTAAACCACTATTTTTTCGATCTTCAGTAACATAAGCAATTTTGTAGTTCATAGCTGCCTTAGGTTTATTAATCAAAACTTTTTTTCCATCTATAATAAAATCACCTTTTATATTCTTAGAAACCCCAAATAAAGCATCACAAAATTCACTTCTACCAGAACCAAGTAATCCAAATAACCCTAAAATTTCTCCTTTATGCAAATCTAATGAAATATTAGATAAAACATTTTTTTGGTTAATATTTACAGCTTTAATTTTAATTTCTTGAGATGGTACACTTTCTTTAATATATTTTTCATTAATTTTTTCACCAACCATCATTTTAATTACTTCATCACGTGGCGTTTCCTTAGTTATAACAGTTCCTATATATTTACCATCTCGCAAAACTGTAATCTCATCCGTAATTGTAAATATTTCTTCCATTCGATGTGATACATATATTATTGACTTTCCACTTTTTTTGAGTTGCCTGATTACATTAAATAATAAAGAAACTTCTTTTTCTCCAATTGCACTTGTAGGTTCATCCATTATTAAAATTGAAGAATTAAAAGATAATGCTTTGGCAATTTCAACTAATTGCATCTCTGCAATACTTAATGTTTTCATTTTAGTTGTTACATCTATATCAACACCTAGCATAGAAACATACTTCTTAGCTTTTTGATTGATTTTAGAATAATCTAAAAATATTTTATTCTTAACAGCTTCTCTACCCAAACAAATGTTCTCAGCAACTGTCATTTCCATAACCGGAGATAATTCTTGTTCAATAAAACTAATTCCGTGAAAGATTGCTTGTTTTGGATGAGTAAAATGACAACTTTCTCCATTTATATATAGTTTTCCTTCTTCAAAATATTTAATTCCCATAATACATTTAACTAAAGTTGATTTTCCTGCTCCGTTTTCTCCCATAATTGCATGTACAGTCCCTTTTTTTAGAGAAAAATTTACTTTATCTAATGCTTTTATTCCTGGAAATGAAATAGAAATATCTTTAGCTTCTAATAGGACATTGCCGCTCATTAAGTTTCCTCCCTTCTTTATTTATTTCAATGCAACTATCATGCCAATATATATAAAATTGAAAATAACTACTTTTGCATAAAGAAATTATATAATTAAAATAAAGCTTGTGATTTTGAAAATGTGAGAGTATACTGTCCTAAATTAGTACAATTAATGTTCAGTATTGTATTATCATATTTTCATTTGTAGGACATTAGTACTCAGCAAAAGGAATATCTTATGCATATATTATTTATTGATGACAATTATCAACTATTTGAAATTCTGAAGGATAACTTTTCTTATGTAGGTCATTTATTACTTTATGCTAGAAATACAAAAACAGCTTTTTCTGTATTAAAAAAAGAAAAAATAAATATTATTTTATTAGATATAAAACTTGGAAATGAAAATGGTGTAGAAACTCTAAAGTTAATAAGAGAAAGATATTCTAAAATTCCAGTTATCATGATTACAGGTTTTGCAACAGTAGATAATGCTGTTAAGGCAATGAAACTTGGCGCTTTTGATTTCGTAAAAAAACCGATTGAATTTAACACTTTATGCAATAGAATTGAAATGGCTACTAAAAATCTACAATTTATTGAAGAAAATCAAAAATTAAAATCGAAATTAAAAGAACAATATCCACAATTAACAAGTAAAAATTACACTTATTCTAGAATGCTAGACCGTGCAAAAAAATTAGCTATGTCAGATATTTCTATTTTAATAATTGGCGAAAATGGAAGTGGAAAAGAATTATTAGCAGACTATATTTATAGCAATTCAAACAGAATCTCAGAAAAATTTATTAAAATAAATTGTGCGGCATTTCCTGAAAGTCTCTTAGACAATGAACTATTTGGTCATGTAAAAGGAGCCTATACAGGTGCTGAAAGTGACTATATGGGGGTATTTGAACAAGCAAATGGAGGAACTCTACTTCTAGATGAAATCGGAGATATGCCAAAAACATTGCAAGCTAAAATCCTTAGAGTTATTCAAAATAAAGAAGTAAAAAAAATTGGAAGTAAAGAAATATCAAAAATTGATGTTAGATTTATTGCTTCAACAAACAAAGATTTACCTAAAATGGTTAGTGAAGGTACTTTTAGAGAAGATTTATTTTATCGATTAAATGGTGGCATGTTAGAAATTCCACCTTTAAGAGAGAGGCCACAAGACATAGAAGATTTAATAGAAACTATATTAAATGAATTAAGTCAAGATTCAAACCAACCTAAAAAATCAATTTCATCTGAAGTAAAAATTCTTTTAAAAACCTATAATTGGCCAGGAAATATTAGAGAACTAAAAAATGTGTTATCTTACGCTACTACAATTTCACAAAATGATACAATTTTATTAGAAGACCTACCTCCAAGTTTCGATACATTGATTGCAAAAGGGAAAAATGAATTAAGTATTAATCAGCAAAGAGAAAAAGATTTAATTAAAAAAATCTTAATTAGAACAAAAAATAATAAAAGTGAAAGTGCAAAAATATTAGGCATGAGTAGAAACACCTTATACTTAAAAATCAAGAAATATGGAATTAAAATATAATGAATAATATTTCAATTGAATTAAAAAAGTTAAATCTTGAATACTCTGAAGTTGTAGCTCTCAAGGACGCAAATTTAATATTTAAAAAAGGCAGTATACACTCTATAATTGGAGAACATGGAGCTGGAAAATCATCTATTGCTCATATATTAAGTGGATTAGTAAAACCAGATTCAGGCGAAATTTTAATTGATGGAAAGAAATTTACTAGTTTAACACCTAAAATTGCTATTAATCATGGTATTCATTTAGTACATCAAAGTCTTCCTTTAAATCCTCACTTCACAATAGCAGAAAATTTATTCTACTCTTCTAAAAAAAGCACTAATTTCTCTATGTTTTATAAAACTAAACTTCAAGAAGAAGCTACCCAATATTTAAAAAAAATGGGATTCGAAATGAATGTTAATAGATTAACAAAAAATTTAAATCTAGCTGAGAAAGCAATCATCGCTATTTTAGCTAAAATCTTAGATTTTACTAATGTATTAATTTTAGATGAATCTCTAGACAAAGTTTCTATAACTTATTATGCGAAATTGACTAAAATATTAAATAATTTAAAATCAAAAGGTTGTACGATCATTATTATTTCTCATAAAATTGATAGAGTTTATGATATAGCAGATACAATTACAATTATAAAAGATAGTAAGATACTATTAACTGAGGACACAAAAAGTATTGGAAAAATGCAAATGATTAAAATGGCTTACACTCAATATTCAGAAACGCCTATATATCAAAACAATGTTGGATCTTTATATCAATTAGTGAAGTATAATGAAGCAATTTTAGAAGATCTCCCAGCTAACCTAATAATTGTAAATAACAGTGGTACTTTAAAATTAGCAAATAAATATTTTATAAATAACTTCAAATTAAAAATTGAAAATTACATTGAAAAACCAGTAAAACTTCTATTTGAAAAATCACAAAGTACATCTTTAAATATTTTATTAGATGCAATTAATAATAATATTGAAGAAACAAAGTTTCATGTAACTTTAGAAATAAATAATAACAAAGGTATATTCAATATATATTCATCTCCAATTATTGATATTACAGATAAAATTGGTAATATGATTATTTTTTACGATATTACAATTTACAATTCACTGCAAGAAGACAATCAATTAACAGATAAACTATCATCAATTGGCTTGTTATCCGCTGGGGTTGCCCATGAAATTAACAATCCATTGGAAATAATAAGCAATTATTTGACAAATATAAAATTTAAATATAATAATGAATCTTTGATTTCAATAGTGAATAAACTCGATAAACAAGTAAATTATATAACAAAAATTGTTAGTAATTTACAAAATTTTTCAACTACAGAAAAGATGATCCCTGAAAATGTAAATATAAAAGAAATTATAAATGAAATGATTTCTCTATTGAAAATCAATGCCAAATTAAAAAATGTTAATATTAATATTTCTAGAGAGAATATTGATGAGAACTATTATATTTATGTCAACGAGAATGAATTGAAACAAGTTATTTTAAACATAATGAAAAATGCATTTGAATCTATCGAAGGTAAAGGTGAAATAAATATATCAATTAACAGAGAAGTTATAAATGAAAGTAAACATATTTCTATATATTTTATTGATACAGGCACTGGAATAGATGAGACAAAAGACTATTTTAATCCTTTTTATTCAACAAAATCAGCAAATCATAAAAATACTGGATTAGGTCTTTCTTTAGTATATGGAATTGTATCAAAATATAATGGAAGCATATCATTAAACAATAGAACAGATGGCATTACAGGATGCATAGTAAAAGTAACATTTCCAGAAATCAATGAAATCTAATACATTTGAAACTTTCTTATTCTTCTAATTAGGCTATTAACATAATATTATTTTACTAAAAATAGTTATCCAATTATGTTTATAAAATAAAAATTAAATGGTTTTATTTTTTTATATTTATTAAAAATATAAACTTTTTAATAAAAAAACTATCATATACCGAAAAATCGTATATAAATATCATAAATATACATAAAAATGTATATATAAAATTGACAAAATAATTAACATCTAATATCTTGTAACATACTTTTGAGGAATATCCATGGAACAATCTAAACAAGACTTTTTAACTAAAGAAGAAATTAAAGCAAAGAAATTACTTGAAGAAAAAGAAGCTGATGGTAAACTACGTGTTTATAACAAGCCTCTATCTAATGCTATTACGATTCTATTTATGATTTGGGCCGGTTTTCAAGTCTATGCTAATACCTTAGGATCTATAGATTCTATGTCACTTAGAACTTGGCACTTATTTTTTCTATTAGGTTTTACTTTTTTACTTTTTCCTACTTATAAAAATGAGAAAACAAATCGTAAATTACCGCCTATTTGGGATTTAGTACTCCTAGCTATCACAATATTTACCTTTGCATACCTTTTAATAAATTACACAGAAATTGCAAAACGTGGTGGATATTTACTAAAACCAGATTTAATTGTAGCTGCAATTGCTATGATAATAATCTTTGAAGGTGCTAGAAGAGCTTGTAAAAATTTAGCCATTTTAGGCCTAATCTTTTTACTGTATAATTTTTTAGGACGATATATTCCGGGCGAATTAGGCCATGTCGGATTTAGTGTAAAAAGAGTTTTAAATCATATGATTTGGGGAAGTCAAGGAATATTTGGAATTGGTATTGGTGTTAGTGCTACATATATATTCTTATTTGTTCTTTTCGGAGCATATCTAAAATATAGTGGATTTAGCCAATTTATTAACGATATTGCTTTAACTCTAGTTGGAAGAAGTGCTGGTGGACCTGCTAAAGTAGCTGTTTTAGCAAGTGCTCTTTTAGGAATGATTAATGGTTCTGCAATTGCTAACGTTGCTACGACAGGTACTATTACAATACCTATGATGAAAAAAACAGGATATAAAAAGGAATTTGCTGCTGCAGTTGAAGCTGTTGCTTCCACTGGAGGTCAATTTGCTCCTCCAATAATGGGTGCCGTTGGTTTTGTTATGGCGGAATTTATGGGTGTAAGCTATTCAAAAGTACTAATTGCTGCCTGTATACCAGCTTTTCTTTATTATGTAACTCTTCTTTTTGCAGTTCATTTTGAAGCAAAGAACTTAGGACTTTCTGGCTTAAGTAAAGAAAATATCCCTAATGCTCTAAACGTTATAAAAAAACAAGGACATCTAGCTCTTCCTCTTATTGTATTAATTGCTCTATTAAGCGTTGGGTACACTCCACTTTTCGCTGCTGTAGTATCAATTTTTGCCACAGTTTTAGCTTCTTGGTTTAGAAAAGAGACCCGAATGACTTGGTCTGTAATAGTTAAGGCAACTGTAGAAGGTTCTAAATCTGCAATTGCAGTTGGTATGAGTTGTGCGATTATTGGTGTAATAATTGGTACAGTATCTCTTACGGGATTAGGTTTAAACTTCGGTTATATTATTTTAAGAATAGTAGGAGAAAATCAACTATTCTTAGCTGGTTTTATGGTTATGATTATGAGTATTATTCTAGGAATGGGAGTTCCTGGAGTTGCTGCTTACGTAATTGTATCAACAGTATCTGTTCCTGTATTAATTCAAGCTGGAGCAATACCTATGGCCGCTCATATGTTCTGTCTCATATATGCTTGTCTTTCAAATATTACCCCGCCTGTTGCAATGAGTAGTTATGTTGCTAGTGGAATTGCAGATTCAAACCAAACCAAAACTAGTATTATTGCAGTTAAACTTGGACTTACGGGTTTTATACTTCCTTTCTTTTTCTTAGACAATCCAATTCTATTACTCGGAACTGTTGAAAATGCCCCAATATTTATTACATTGAGAGCCATAATATCTGCTACCATTGGTGCTATCATTTTATCAGCAAGTTTACAAGGATTTTTACTATATAAACTCAATAAAATTGAGAGAATCCTTATTTTTATAGCAGGCTTATTCTTAATTGATACAAGATTAATAACCGATATTATAGCACTATTATTATTTGGAACTATTTTTATAATTCAATATTTACAAAAAAAATCACTATTAAAAAAGGAGCTTCAAAATGAAGAAATCTAAATTATTAATTATCCTTCTAGTTTTATTACTACTACCAACTACAATCTTTGCTTCAGGAAACAAAGAGAATGGTGAAGCTGTTAAAAAAACAATAATAAACTTCCCAACAGCTGCTACAACAGGAGCTGTATATCCACTTGGAGCAGCAATGAGTAATATGTGGAATACTGAACTTGATAACGTAAGAGCTAGTGCCCAAGCTAGTGCTGGAGGTATTGCTAATCTTAACATGTTAGCTGATCAAGAGGCACAACTTGGAGTTGCTGTAACTTCAATTATGTATGAATCTTATAATGGTATTGGCTCTTTTGAAGGAAGAGCAAATCCTAACTTAAGAGTTATGATTGGTCTTTATTCAAATCCAAACCAAGTTGTTGTCACAGATAACAGTGGAATTGAGTCCTTAAAAGATTTAGAAAACAAACGTTTTGCTTCTGGCGCTCCAGGATCAACAACAGAAGTTGAAACAAGCATACACCTTAAAACTAGTGGAGTTGACTACCCTGATGCATTAAACGTTCAATACGTTGGATTTACTGAAGCAATTGATCTTATGAGAAACAAACAATTAGATGGCGCTTGGATTATGGCAGGTGTTCCTAATGCAGCTGTAACTGAAATGCTTTCAACAGCCGGAGGAAGTCTATTAAGTTTAGATCAAAGTTTGATTGATGATTTACAAGAACAATACCCTTGGTACGGTCCTTATACAATTCCAGCTGGAACTTACCCAAACCAAGATGAAGATGTTCTTACCTCTGCTATTAAAATCACTATTTGTACCGATGCAAGAGTAGATGATGATATTATTTATGAATTAACAAAATCTTTCTGGGAACACTTTGATGAGCTAAAAGAAACACAAGCTCCTTTGAAAAAAGTAAGTTTAGAAGAGGCTGTAAAAGATCTCGCTGGACTTCCTATTCACGAAGGTGCTGCTAGATATTACAGAGAAATTGGACTACTATAGTTTTTAATAATATTTTAGTTACTATCTACTAAACCAACCTTAAAGGTTGGTTTTTATTTATTCTATTCTAAATCATCCAAAAATTATTTTTCACCATAAATTTAACTTTTGTCCCATTCAATTTCATAACAGACTTTTTTATTTGACAATCAGAGTATTAAAGGGTATTCTAACAACAAATAAAATAAATATAGGAGCTAAATATGGCAACTGTAAATCTAAAAAACATCTGTAAAATCTACGATGGAAATGTTAAAGCTGTTGATAATGTTAACATTGATATCGAAGATAAAGAGTTTGTAGTCCTAGTAGGACCTTCAGGTTGTGGTAAATCTACCACATTAAGAATGATCGCTGGCTTAGAAGACATTACTTCAGGTGAATTATTAATTGATGATAAATTAGTTAATGATGTACCACCAAAAGACAGAGATATCGCAATGGTATTCCAAAACTATGCATTGTATCCTCACATGACAGTTTATGATAACATGGCTTTTGGTCTAAAGATTCGTAAATTTGACAAAGCTGAAATCGATCAAAGAGTTCGTGAAGCTGCTAAGATTCTTGATATTGAAGAATTATTAGACAGAAAACCAAAAGCTTTATCTGGTGGACAAAGACAACGTGTAGCTGTTGGACGTGCAATCGTTCGTCAACCTAAGGTATTCCTTTTCGATGAACCTTTATCAAACTTAGATGCTAAATTACGTGTTCAAATGAGAGCTGAAATCTCTGGCTTGCACCACAGACTACAAGCAACAATGATTTATGTTACTCACGACCAAGTTGAAGCTTTAACAATGGCTGATAAGATTGTTGTTATGAAGTTTGGAGTTATCCAACAAATTGGTAAACCTCTAGAATTATACAATGAACCTGTTAACAAGTTTGTTGCTGGATTCATCGGTTCTCCACCAATGAACTTCATCGAAACAAAAGTTGAAGCTGAAGGCAATGATATTTTTGTTAACGAAGGTACTTTCAAACTTAAAGTTCTTCCTGAACAAGCTAAATTATTAAAAAGCTATGTTGGTAAATCAGTTACTTTTGGTATTCGTCCAGAAGATGTACAATACAGTGAAAAAGCAATTGAAGGTGAAACTATTGTTGGTAATGTAGCAGTTGTAGAACCTTTAGGTAGTGAAACTCACGTTTATGTTTCAACCTCTAAGGCTCAAGTAATTGGTAAAATTGCACCACAATATGAAGTTAAACCAGATCAAAAAGTTGCTCTTATCGCATTGATGGAAAAAGCTAAATTCTTTGATATGGAAAGTGAATTAGCTATTAACTAATTCTTTTAAAGCATTTAAAAAGGCTGTTCAAATGAACAGCCTTTTTTATATTCTATTCTTTTCTTAGATTAGAAAATAGAATCAAATATTACTTCAACAGCTTTCTTTGCTGCACTTTCATCTACAACAAAATAATAAGAAACATTACTAGCACCAGTAACACTTTGATAAACCTTAATTCCATTCTCATATAGGGCATCAAAGTTTTTCTTAAAATAAATAGCATCTTCATTAACTTGTTGGCCAACAACACCAACTATTGCTAAATTTTTCGTAATAGCTAATTGGTCAAAATCAAATTCTTTTATTAATCTATCTTCTAAAGCTTTTAAATTTTTATCACTTATTTTATCAGTTTCGAATAACAAAGAAAAAGTATCTGTACCTTGTAATGCATATAAAGGATTAATTCCATAAGTTTTAAAAATAGCATGAATAGTATTAATCATACCAGGAACTTTATACAACATTAATTTTCTACATACTAATTTAGAAAATCCACTAATTTGAGATACTCCTATTGGGCCTTCACCGTCTTTTTTAGATACTATCATCGTGCCTGGAGCGTTAATATCATTAGTATTTTTAATATTAATTGGAATTCCAGCATCCATTACAGGCGCAATAGCGTCAGCATGGAAAACACTCGCTCCTATTGCAGATAATTCCCTAACTTCTTTATAAGTCATGGTATTAATGGGATAAGCTTTTTTAATATATCTTGGATCTGCATTATAACAACCTGCAACATCAGTCCAATTTTCATAAACTTCGGCATTCATTGCTTTAGATAATATTGCACCACTAATATCTGATCCACCTCTAGAAAAAGTTGTAACTACATTATTTATATTTCTTCCATAGAAACCAGGAATAATATATTTTTTAGATTTATCTAAAGTTGTTTCAATTAAGAACCAAGTTTCATCATCTACTGTACCATTTTCATTAATAACTATAATTTGTGAAGCATCAATGAATTCATACCCTAAATATTGTGAAACTAACTTAGCGTTTAGATACTCACCACGGGAGGCTGCATAATTTTCTCCAGCATTGGCATTAATATTTTTCTTAACTAATGCTAAATCTTCTTTGAAAGAAGCAGTTTCTAAATTCAAATCTTCTAGGATTTCAATAAATCTCTTTTCGATTTTTGAAAAAGAATTTTCGCAAGAACCTGTTTCTTTGACTTCTTTGCAACATGAATATAAAAGGTCAGTCACCTTTATATCAGAACTATCTCTTTTTCCAGGTGCAGAAACAACAATTACTTGTCTTCTTGGATCAGCATCAATAATTGATTTTACCTTTTTTAATTGCTCAGCACTTGCAACAGAACTTCCACCAAATTTACAAACTATCATAATCTTCTTCCTATTATATATTTGAATTAACTATACATAGAGAAAAGATTTTCATCAATAGAAAGACAAAAAAATAAGGGGAGAGCCCTCTAAAACCCTCCCCAATGGAATATGTTAACTATTTGGAGACCTAACTTTCTATAAGTTGACCTTATAGATTCCATAATTGTTTCATAAAGAAACACAAAGACATAATCTTTAGTAACTATATGATAAGACATCATTGTAAATATGGCAAGAAATATTTTTACTTTTCGCCACATTAAAGGTATACTACCTCAATTTATGCCCTTTTCTCACAGAATTTTTTTATTGATGAAGCATTGTTATAAATACTTACCTCACCGTTATTTATACACACCAAAGTAGGGGCTTGCATAATTCCAAATTCTTGTGTTAGTTCAATATTTTTAGTGGCATCAACAATTTGATAAATAATTCCTGATTCATCCAAAAATTTCTTAGCAATTTTACAATTTGGACAGGTTGGAGTTGTAAAAAGCAAAATACCATCTTTTTTATCAGAATTAATTACAGCATTTTCTTTTTTATGTTCTCTATTATGCTTGTCTAAAGTACTTTTTTTGAAATCATATACTTTACGTGTCTCAAATTCTTTACTTTTGCCAATATTCCAGTTTTGTACAGGTCTATAATAGCCAGTAATTCTACTATAAACTTCAGCAGTACCGCCACAAGTTGGACAAGTAAAATGCTCACCTGCTATATAACCATGCTCAGGGCAAATTGAATAAGTAGGACTTAAAGTATAATAAGGAAGTTTAAAATTCTCAGAAATCTTTTTTACCATCAAGGCAGCTTCTTTCCATGAAGATAATTTTTCTCCTAAAAATGCATGAAAAACTGTTCCTGAAGTATATAAAGTTTGCAAATCATCTTGATGTTCTAAAGCTTCAAATACATCAGAAGTATAATCTACTGGTAAATGAGAGCTATTTGTATAATAAGGTCTATTATCATCTTCACTAGCAGTAATAATACCAGGATAGTGTTTTTTATCATGTAAAGCTAAACGATATGAAGTACTTTCAGCAGGAGTTGCTTCTAAATTATATAAATCACCATATTCTTCTTGGTAATCAGATAAGCGCTCTCTCATATGATTTAAAACATCCTGAGCGAATCTTTTTCCTTTTTCTGAAGCAATAGAATCACTAATCCAATTAGCGTTTAAACAAGCTTCATTTAAACCAACTAAACCTATAGTAGAGAAGTGATTATCAAAAGATCCTAAATATCTCTTTGTATATGGATACAAGCCTTCATCTAATAATTTGGATACGATATTTCTTTTTACTTTCAAACTTCTAGCAGCAAGATCCATAAGATTATCTAATTTCTTATAGAATTCAATTTCATTCTTAGAAGTATATCCAAGTCTAGGTAAGTTTATTGTAACAACACCAATACTACCAGTAGATTCTCCACTTCCAAAGAAACCACCACTCTTCTTTCTTAATTCTCTCAAATCTAAGCGAAGCCTACAACACATTGATCTAACATCACTTGGTTCCATATCACTATTTACATAGTTTGAGAAATATGGAGTACCATATTTTGCTGTCATCTCAAACAACAATTTATTATTTTCTGTTTCTGACCAATCAAAATCTTTAGTAATAGAATATGTAGGAATTGGATATTGGAATCCACGACCATCAGCATCTCCTGCTATAAAGACTTCAATAAAAGCCTTATTGATCATATCCATTTCTTTTTTACAATCTTTGTACTTAAAGTCCATCTCTTTACCACCAACAATAGCTGGTAATTCTGCTAAGTCATCTGGAACAGTCCAATCTAAAGTAATATTAGAAAATGGAGCCTGAGTTCCCCAACGAGAAGGAGTATTAACACCAAATACAAAAGATTCAATATTTTGTTTAACTTGTTGATATGATAAATTATCAACTTTAACAAAAGGAGCTAAGTATGTATCAAAAGATGAAAAAGCCTGTGCACCTGCCCATTCATTTTGCAAAATTCCCAAAAAGTTTACCATTTGATTACAAAGAGAAGATAAATGCTTAGCTGGTTTACTTGTAATTTTTCCAGCGATACCACCAAGGCCCTCTTTAATTAATTGTTTTAATGACCAACCTGCACAATAACCTGTGAGCATAGATAAATCATGAATATGGAAATCACCATTTCTATGAGCTTTACCAATCTCATCATCATAAATTTCAGACAACCAATAGTTTGCAGTAATTGCTCCACTGTTTGATAAAATTAATCCACCAACAGAATAGGTAACTGTAGAGTTTTCTTTAACTCTCCAATCATTTAATCTTAAATATCCATCAACAACATCTTTATAATCTACAATTGTTGATTTCATATTTCTAATTTTTTCTCTTTGTTTTCTATAAAGAATATATGACTTAGCTACATCAGCATAACCTGATAATTGTAATATATTTTCAACTGAATCTTGAATAGCTTCTACAGTTATTAAATCATCTTCAATTTTTTCTTCAAAATTTGAAGTTGCTTGTAAAGCCAATAAATCAATTATACTTGAATTATAATTTCTTCCTGAAGCACGAAAAGCCTTTTCAATAGCATGTGAAATTCTGTTGATATCAAATTCAACAACACTACCATCTCTTTTAGCTACTTTGTACATAACCACCACCAAAAATGTTTTTTATTTTCTCCTCTATGTAAATAGAGCCATGGCTCAATCATAACACACCTAAATTTAAAACACAATATACAATGTAAATATTTTTCTAATACGCTATAGATAGAGTTTTATTGATATTTTTAGAATCCTCTTACTTTAACAAAATCTATATAAGTCTTTAATATATTTTTAATAGAAACAGTTTCTTTTTCATTAAAACCTGTAAGATTTTTTACTATATTTGAACCCTTATCTTCAAAGTGTTGTAAGTATAATTTTTGATCTTTTCTAAGCCATTGCCCAATTCCATGAATTTCTTTTTCACCATGAAGTTCTTTAACTAAGGTAGTTCTAAATTCATGATCAACTTTACTATCTTGTAAAATTTCAACACTTCTCTCAATTAAAGAAACATCAAAAGAATCTATACCAACAGCTTTTGAATAACCTTCTTTACTACTTTTTAAATCCATTGCAACATAATCTACTAAATTATTAGAAATTAAAGAAGCTAATTTCTTAGGGAAAGTTCCATTAGTATCAACTTTTACTAAATATCCAAGATCTTTTAGATATTTACAAAAATTCTCAATATCACTTTGTAATAAAGGCTCTCCTCCTGTTATACACACTCCATCTAAATATTTCTTTCTCCTTTTCAAAAAAGAAATTAATTCTTCTTGATCTATAACAGGTTCACTTGTCGGATCTAATACCAAGGAAGCATTTTGACAAAAAGGACATCTTAAATTACATCCTCCAGTAAATAAAGTACAAGCTAATTTATCAGGATAATCTAATAATGTCGATTTTACTAAACCATGAAAAACCATAACCACACCCCTTTTATAACATTTGAACATATTAAGCCCATTTTCAATTTAATTATAAGTAAATTATTATCAACAGTATAGGAAAAATTATTTACAAAAGTAAAAAACCCATTTTAGTCGAAAAAAAACTAAGTACCTATTTAATTGACAAAAGAAAACCCATGTTTTACCTTAAAGATATAAGAACTTTAATAGGGTACTAACTCATAAATTTAATCAATCATCACTTTAGCCAATACCCTTATAATGTAAAATCAAAGAATAAACAACTTCTATAATCCTATTTTTGAAGTTAAGGGAAAATAAATTTGTTTAAATTAGCATTTAGAGGCGTTTTACGTTACAAAAAGAGAACTATTATAACTGCATTCGCAATAGCAGTTGCTATTTTGTTTTCAATATTCATGCAAACACTATTAACTGGAATTCAATACGATTCTAATAAGAATTTAATATGGAATGACACTTCTAGTGCTAAAGTTTATGCCAAAGGGTATTTTGAAGACAGGAAATATCTTCCAATCGAACCTCTAATTAATATAAAGCAAAGTCAAGAGTTAGAAAAAATACTTCAAGAAAATGGCTTCACAGAATATACAAAAGAATTTATTTCTTCATGCCAAATAATGTTTTATGAAGACCCTTATCCTACTACAGGGTATTTAGATGCCCAATTAAAGGCTCTAGATAGTTCTCATTTAAATGCATATAATTTTAATGATGCTACAATCGAGGGACAATGGATTTCTCCTAATAAAGATGGGGTTGTTATTGGATCAAAATTAGCTGATGATATAAAAGCAGAAGTTGGTTATTATTTAACAATACAAACAAAGGGAAAAGGTGGTTTTATCCAAGCCTTCGACATTCCAATAATTGGGATTATTGGAACGGGAGACCCGGTTGTTGATTCAACGACATTGTTTTTTGATATTAATACTATCGATGATTATCTAGAATTAGATGGATCTGCTAGTAGCTATGCAATATCATATTCTATGAATATTGCTAAAGTAAAATCTATTTCTGAAGGACAAACAAAGCAATTGTCCTCTCATATAAGTGATATTGGTTTAGAAATATATCCATGGACTAAAATTGCAGAAGATATTTTAAAATTACAATCTTCTGATAGTGGTTCTGCATATATAATATTATTTTTCACATTTGTTATTTCTATAGTTGGAATTAGCAATACAATGCTTATGTCTATAAGTGAAAGAAAAAATGAAATAGCTATGCTAAAAACCCTAGGTTATACTAATAATTACATAAAACTTCTTTTCACATTAGAAGGAACTATTATAGGATTATTGGGAATTATTTCAGGATCTATTATAGGAATAATTATTTCACTATATTATCAAATTGTAGGAATAGATATTTCAACTCTTATTTCAACAACTGATTCTATAGGATATAGAATAAATTCCGTTATGCACGCTTTTATTGAACCAAAAGAAATTCTTATTATAATCATCTTAGGCTTATTAGTTTCAATTCTTTCAGCTTATTTTTCAGTTCGTAGAACAGGCAGAGGAGAAATAGCTGAATTATTTAGAAAAATCTAATATTAACAAATGCTCATCATTATTTTAAAGAATTTACTTTTTTACAAGTAGATTCTTTTTGTATAAAAAATAAATATAATCAATTGAATATATTATTAATTACTCAATTTAAAAAAATTAAGAAATATTTAACTTTTATTAATAAAATATGCGTCATACTTTATCAAATTGTAAATAATTTTAGCATTTCCTAAATTTTTTCGATATTTTTTAAAAAAAAGTATTGAATTAATTTAACTTTAGATATACATTGCGTGTGTAATTAAACAAACACAAAGTTTTAACAGGAGATAAGCTTAAAATGAACAACGACGCAGACATTTCATGGATTATTAAAAGACATGAACATAAAGATATTTCAAAAGCTAAAGAAATGTTCCCTATTGAAACTGCGAGATTAGCACGTCACCTTCATAGCCAAATTCCAGGCTATCATATTACACGTCTCGCAGCTTTACCAAACTTAGCAAACATGTTAGGAGTTGGTGGAATTTATATAAAAGACGAAGCTGAAAGAATGGAACTAAATAGTTTCAAAGTTATGGGTGGTAGTTTTGCTTTATTTAGATATTTCCAAGACCAACTTAACCTAAGTGATGATCAACTTTCTTTTGAATATTTAACAAGTGATGAAGTAAAACAAAAACTTGGAACAATTACTTTTGCTAGTGCTACCGACGGAAACCATGGCCGAGGAATTGCTTGGGCTTCAAAAATGCTAGGCCATAAATGTATGATTTATGTCCATAGCGAAACTAGCCAAGCTAGAATAGATGCTATTAAAGCTTATGGAGCTACAGTTAAAGTAATAAAAGGTAATTATGACAATGCCGTTCATCAATGTGTAGTTGACGCAGAAAAATACGGTTGGGAAGTAATTAGTGATACAAGTTGGGATGGGTACACAAAAGTCCCTACTAGAATCATGCAAGGCTATACAACTATGCTATTAGAAACTCAAAAACAATTTAGTAGTCAGGGTATAGAATACCCAACTCATGTATTTGTTCAAGCAGGTGTTGGTGCCTTAGCGGCAGCTGTTATAGGATTCTATAGTGCACTTTGCAATGGCGTAAACACTCCAAAATTTATTGTTGTAGAACCCAATAAAGCTGGTTGTATCTTCGCTAGTGCTAAAGCTGATGATGGAAAACCTCACCATGTTGAGGGCTCTCTTTCAACAATTATGGCAGGCTTAGCTTGTGGAGAACCCTCTCCAATTGCTTGGGATATACTAAAAGAATGTGCTGATGTATTTATGGAAGTCCCTGATTATGTTGCAGCTAGAGGAATGAGAATTATGGCAACTCCTTTAAAAGGAGATCCTATGATTATTAGTGGTGAAAGTGGTGCTGTAACTTTAGGGGCCCTATATCAACTTTTAACTTTAAGTGGCAACGAAGAACTTAAAGAATACTTAAATATAGATCACAATAGTAATATATTGTTCATCAATACAGAAGGAAATACAGATCCAAAGAGTTTTAGACAAATAATTTGGGATGGGGCTGATCAAGTTCCTTCAAAATACGCTACTAAACGTTAACAGCGTTTTTTCATATACAAACAAAATAAACACACTCCTTGACTAGCTGATTGTTAATTAGCTAGTCATTTTTTAATTTTTAAATTATTTATAACTTGACAAATAATAACTCCTAGATTAAGTTTATAGTATAAACTACTTTAGGAGATAAACATGGATTCTAATAAAGAAAAAGAAATTCAAGAAGCCTTAGATAATATAAAAGAATTAAAAGGATTAATTAATAATAAACAAAAATTATTAAGGCCGACCTTGTTATCAAAAGATTTTGTAAACATGATTCTATCAGCGACAATATTTTTGACAATAACATCAACAATCACCTTTATTGCCTATACAAGATATGATTCTTTTTGGGAATTTTCATTATTTTTTAAACTAATTATAATACTTTCTCTATTAATAAACTTAATCCAAATTTCTATTAGAAAAGTTAGAGCAATTGCAAAAAACCCAAAAGTCAATATATTAGATACATTAAATGATTTTTACTCACTAGATTTTCTATTTTCAATTTTTTTAGGAATCCTTTTTTGTATCATATTCTCAAAAATAACTTCAATCACTTGGATTTACTTACCAGTTTTAACAATTCTATATGGGATTATTGTTACCTCCCTATCTAAACCTATTGGTATAGTTGAATTTAAAATTATGGGATATATAACAATTATAATTGGAATTGTCTCCATGTTGTTTTTGCAAGTACCGCTACTCTTACTTACATTATCAATGTTCACTTTAATTTTCTTCTCATATTTTATTGTACTTTCTTATGCGAGGAGATTAGATAATTGATGAATTTTCCCTCTTTAGATAAATTAATTCATGAACAGAGTAGACTTAAAATCCTGATATATTTATCTCAAAAACATCCTAATAAAACAACCTTCTCTAAAATGAAAAAGGATTTAAAATTTACAAGTGGAAATTTAAGTATTCAACTAAAAAAATTAGAACAGGCTAAATGGATAAGCCAGAATAAACTTATAGAAAAAAATAAAGTCAAAACATATATATGTATCACAGATAGTGGAATGGATGCATTAAATCAATATCTAACCGATTTAGAATTATTACTTTCTAACATAAAAGGAGACAAATAATGGGCTTAATAAAAACCGACAATTTATCAAAAATTTACAAAACTCAAAGTGAAGAGGTTCATGCTTTAATTGACATTTCTCTAGAAATCAACCGAGGAGAACTAATTGCAATATCTGGCCCATCAGGAAGTGGTAAAACTACATTACTAAACTTAATTGGTCTTCTAGATAGCATTACTTCTGGGGATATTGAATTAGATAATGTTAAATATTCCACTTTAAATAAAACAGAGCAAACTAAAATTAGAAGAAACATGGTAGGTATGATTTTTCAGTCTTATAATCTAATACCTGTTTTATCCGCCAGTGAAAATGTTGAAATGGCTTTAAATTGTCTTTCAAAAGAGCAACTAGCTGCATTAAATATTTTCAATAAAAAAGATAAGAGAGATCTTTGCTACAATGCACTAAAAGATGTTGGTTTAGAAAATTTAGAAAATAGAAGGCCTAATGAATTATCTGGTGGTCAACAACAAAGAATTTCAATAGCAAGAGCTATAGTCAAAAACCCTAAAGTATTATTAGCTGATGAACCAACTGCTAATTTAGATAGAAAAAATAGTTTAAATATCCTTGAATTAATTGCTTCTTTGAATGAGAAAAAAGACTTAACTTGTATCTATTCTTCTCATGACAAATTAGTCTTAGATCATGTAAATAGAATCATTAGGTTAGAGGATGGTCGCCTATGTTAAAGTTAGCCTTAAGAGGAGTTAGTCGATATAAAAAAAGAACACTAATTACAGCATTTGCAATCGCGATAGCTATTGTTTTTTCTATTTTTATGAAATCTCTATTAACTGGTGTAGCTTTTGATTCCGATAAGAATTTAATTTGGAATGATACCTCTAGTGCCAAAATTTACGCACCAGGATATTTCGAAGAGAAAGATTATTTGCCAATTGATTTTCTTATAGATAAAAATCAAAGCATAGAACTTGAAAATATATTAGAAAAAAATAACTTTATTAATTACACAAAAGAATTTACATCTTCAGCTCAAATAATGTTTTATGAAGACCCTTTCCCTGCATCTGGTTCTCTAACAACCACTTTAAAGGCCATCGATAGTTCTCACACTGATGCATATAATTACAATAATGCTACTATAGAAGGACAATGGCTAGAGCCTAATATAGAAGGTGTTGTAATTGGTTCTAAGCTTGCTGAAGATATTAATGGTAAAATTGGATATTACTTAACAGTGCAAACAAAAGGTAAAGGTGGTTTTATCCAGGCTTTTGATATTCCAATTATTGGCCTCATTTCTACCGGTGATCCAGTTATTGATTCTTCAACAATCTTCTTTGACTTAAATACTGTTGATAGTTACTTAGAATTAGAAGGTTCGGCCACAGACTATGCAATATCTTACTCTATGAATATCGCAACAGTTAAAAATGTAACAGATGAAAAAACAAAAGTTCTTAAATCTTTAGTTGCTCCATTAAATCTCGAAGCTTATTCTTGGAAAGAAATTGCTTCTGATATTCTTCAACTTCAAACTTCTAAAAGCGGATTTTCAAATATTTTCTTATTTTTCACTTTCGTAATAGCTATTGTTGGAATTAGTAATACAATGTTAATGGCAATAAATGAAAGAAAAAATGAAATAGCTATGTTAAAAGCTTTAGGATATAACAATAGATATATAAAGCAGTTATTTACTTTAGAAGGAACTATCATTGGTCTTATAGGAGTCATTATAGGATCAATATTTGGAACACTTATATCTCTTTACTATCAAATTAAAGGTATTGATTTCTCTACCTTTATTGCTGACTCAAATTCGATAGGATACAGAATTAATTCAATTATGTATGCCTTTGTTACCCCTTCACAAGTAGTTCTAATTGGCATATTAGGATTATTCGTATCCATGATGGCAGCCTACTTTGCTGTTCGAAGAACAGGAAAAGGTGAAATAGCTGAAATGTTTAGGAGAATATAATGTTTAAATTAGCTTGGAAAAATATATTAAGAAACAAAAGAAGATCTATCCTATCCGCTAGCGCTATATTTTTAGCTGTAATTTTTGTTAGTGCAATGCTCTCCCTTTATGAGGGAATGATTAAAGATATGCAAAATAATATAATCAATCATCAACTTGGAAACTTAAATATAAAGACAAAACTTTATGTAGAAAATGAAAGAATCTTACCTTTACAATTCTATATACAAAATATTGATGAAAAAATTGAAAAATTAAATCAAATTCCTGGAGTAATAGCAGCAACACCAGTTACGAAAATACCTTCAATGACATTTTTAGGAGATGAAAGTTATAATGTAACTACATATGGAGTAGATTTTAATACTTCAAGGTTTTTCGATTCAGGTATTTTAAATGAAGGAAAGTTCCCTACTAATAATAAAGAAGTTTTAATTAGTTCAAAACTTGCTGAAGAAATGGATATTAGGGTTAATGACACTTTTACTTTTTTAACAAAAACTGCAATTGGGGGATCTAATGCTTTAGGAGTTACTGTCTCAGGTATATATTCCTCAAATGATATGGATATGAATACATTAAATTTCTTCATATCTAATGAACAACTAAGCACAACTCTTAGAATGGTTAACGGATCAACTGAAATTCTAGTATATACTGATTCTACAGTTCTCCCTTCAGAAGTTGAACAAGCATTAAATGATCCTACATTAGCTATAACTGATTGGCGAGATAATTCCTTAATTGGACAACTCCTAGATTTTGTAAAAGTTATTTATGGTTTTATTGAAGTAATATTCTTATTCTTTGCTTCAACGATTATTTTAAATACAACAATGATGAGTATAATTGAAAGGAAAAGAGAAATTGCAACTTTAGTTGCACTTGGATATGATAGCCATTGGGTTAGGAGACTTTTCTTATTTGAAACAGCTTTATTAACTTTTATTGCAAGTGTCTTAGGCTCTATTGTAGGAGGAATCTTTATTTCAATATTAAATAAAACAGGATTAGATATGGTTGCATTAGGTGGTGAAAGTGTTTCAGGCTTCGCAATTAGTTCATATATTTACCCAACCCTACCATTTATGAGTTTTGTTTATTTAATAATAGTTGCAATTTTAATTAGTACATTAACCTGCTTTTTCCCAACAAAACGTGTTTTAAAAATCGAGCCTGCTAAAGCTCTACATGATGAAACCTAAGGAGAGATTATGAAAAAAAAATCAATTACAATTTTATTTATGTCAGTTATTTGCTTTAAATTATTTGCTTTGGACATTGATACTATAATTTCCAATTATGATAAAAATACAAATTTTAATAATTCTGTTGCAGAAAGCACAATAATTATTAAAGATTCACTTGGAACTTCTACTCAAGAAATAAAGTCATATGAGAGAGCAAATGGAGATACTTTAATAGAAATAACTAAAGGTCCAGATGCTGGACAAAAAGTCCTACGACTTAACTCAGCAATATTTCTTTACTACCCAGACGCTAATCAAATAATTAGATTACAAGGTGCTGCTTTAAAAGATTCTTTTATGGGATCTGATTTCTCTTATGAAGATTTATCAGGGGACAACTCTATAATTAATAATTATAATGCAACTTTATTGAGTGAAGATGATAACAGTTATGTAGTTAAACTCGAAGCAAAATCAAGACAACAAGCATATCAACAACAAATTTTAACCATTGATAAAGAAACTTTTGTTGCTACAAAAGCTACTCTTATGAGTGCTAGTGGTAAAGAATTAAGAAAGATGGTTGCTTCTGATATTAGAAAAATTGATGATAAATATATTCCATTTAAAGTAGAAATGTTTGACTTATTAAAGAAACAAGGTTCGACGACAATGATTATTAATTCATTAGATATAAATCAAAATTTAGATAATGAACTTTTCACAACTGACAACTTATCATGGTAGGTAAAAATTTATGAAAAAAATATATTTTTTATTAATTAGTTCTCTTTTTATGAGCTCAATTTTTGCAACAACTACTATAAAGGGAGAAACATCTCTTTCAAGTGGCTTATATTTTGATTCTTCATTTAATACTACTGATTTTAGCGAAGCTTCAATAGATTTATATCTATTATCTAAATCAAATGATGTAAAATATACAATTAAAAGTTCTTTAGATTTTATTTATCCATCAACTTCTAACAGTACTGATATAAGTGCTTATATCCAAGACACTATTGAACAAGCTTATTTACAATTTAGAGTTCCTTATAAAGAAAATTATCTTACATTTAATTTTGGAAAAACACCTTTAGATATCGGAGGAGATTGGGTTTTTAATAGTGGAACCCCTTTTAATTATGAGAAGACTTCAATTTTTGATGAAGTAACTAATCCTTGGATTGCCTCTGTAAAAACAAAACTTTTTGAACTTAAAGATTTCCAAAGTATTAACCTTGAACTCATTGAAAAATTACCACTTGAAGATGGAGATACTAAAATCGGTGGTAGACTTACATACGATATAAATAACTCTAATTTTGGAACAGTAGAAACTTCATTTTTAACAAATACCTCTTCATCAATTTTAAGTGGAGGGTTTAATGGAAATTATTTTTTTGATTATGGAATCTATGGAAAAATAGATTTACAAAACATATCAGATTTTGAAAGTTCAATTTTCTTACTTAAAACATATCCAGAATTTACTTACAGATTTGAAGCTTTATATACAAATGATGATGAAACTTTACATCTACTTCCAACTATTTCTTATGCAATAGATACTAAAAGCAACCTTTCAGTCTCTATATATACAACTTTGATTGATGAAGATTTTGAATTAAGTCCTTATATACTATATCAATTCAACATCCTTCAAGGCTTAGATATCAGTGCTTATTACTTTTATAGCTCAATAACAAACCATTTGATTTCAGCTACTATTACCCATAAATTTTAAATATATATACATTTAAATAACATATTTTGCCAATTAATGAATTTTAGGTTAATTTTCAATTAAATCTTTTAATTTATTAGCTAATTTATATTATCCATATTATAATGTTCACTATGAATAAAATTTTAAAAGATAAACCAAAAACTTACGTATCTTGGGCTCTATATGATTGGGCAAATAGTGCTTTTGCTACAACTGTAATGGCTGGATTTTTTCCTGTATTTTTTAGTGAATATTGGGCTCAAGGTGCAAAAGCTTCCACAACAACTTTTTATTTAGGACTAGGAAACAGTTTAGCATCTTTAATTGTTGCTATCTTAGCCCCAATTTTAGGTGCAATTGCTGACCATGGTAATTATAAAAAAAGGTTTCTTATTACCTTTGCTTTTATTGGTTGTTTAATGAGTGCAAACTTGAGTCTTGTACATGCCGGATACTGGCAAATAGCAATATTATTTTACATAACTGCAACTATTGGGTTCTCTGGAGCTAACACTTTTTATGATTCTTTACTACCCTCTGTAGCATCTGAAAAAAAAGTAGACTTTGTTTCCTCACTGGGCTATAGTCTTGGATACATTGGTGGGGGACTTTTATTCTTACTTAATGTAGTCATGTATTTAAAACCAGAATTATTCAATTTGGCCGATGAATTAGTTGCAATTAAAGCTTCATTTATTATGGTAGGTGTTTGGTGGTTTGTTTTCACTATTCCTCTAATTCTTTTTGTAAAAGAAGAAAAAACAAATAAAGCTATAAAGGTACAAAAATCAATTAAGGTTGGCTTAAGGGAATTTAAAACTACTGTAAAGGATTTAAAACATTTACCAACACTTTTAACTTTCTTAGTGGCCTATTGGTTTTATATTGACGGGGTTGATACTATTGTTAGAATGGCTGTTGATTTTGGTACAGCTCTAGGATTTTCTTCAAGCTCTCTAATTGTAGCTTTACTTCTAACGCAATTTGTTGCATTTCCTTCTGCTCTTGCCTATAGCTATTTTGGAAATAAAATTGGTATAAAAAAAGCTTTATTTGTTGCTATTATTGCATACACCTTAATTGCCGCACTTGGTGCATTAATGACTAAGGAATTTCACTTCTATTTACTCGCTTCAGCTATTGGATTATTCCAAGGAGGAATTCAAGCTTTATCTAGATCATTCTATACCAGACTAATTCCTGCTAATAAACACGCAGAATTCTTTGGATTCTTCAACATGCTTGGTAAGTTTGCTGCCATTTTAGGTCCTTTATTATTAGGTTTAGTAACTCTAATTACAGATAATAATAGATTTGGTATCATATCTTTAATTATTCTTTTTGTAATAGGAGCAATTTTACTAAATAAAGTTGATCTTAAAAATAATGATAAAGAGATTGCAAATTTCTTAGCTGCAAAAGAGAAACAATTAAACTCTTAATACACACTATTTCCTTTGCTATCAATTGCTACGATACAAGGGAAATCCTTAACTTTAAGTTTTAATAAAGCTTCAGGTCCAAGCTCTTTGAAAGCAACTGTTTCAACATCAAGGATTTTTGAATTATATAAAGCACCACACCCACCAAAGGCCGCTAAATATATACATTTATTTTTTACTATTGAATCAATAACTTCTTTACTTCTTGGACCTTTTCCTATCATTGCTGCTAAACCTAAATCCAATAAACGTGGTGAAAAACTATCCATTCTAGCACTCGTAGTCGGTCCACAGGAACCTATTATATATCCATTTGGTGCAGGCGAGGGCCCCATATAATAAATAGCTTGATTTTTTATTTCAAAAGGTAAGGGTTTCTTATTATCTAAAAGAGAAAACATTTGTTTATGCGCTTGATCTCTTGCAACATATATGTATCCATTAAGCCTAACTTCTTCAAATATCTCTAACTTACTAATATCTTCTTTTGTAAGTGGTAATTCTAATTTAGTCATTAATTCTTCCCTGATAAATAATTTGCGCTTTTCTATCTGCCCAACAGTTTATTGAAACTGCTAAAGGTAGACCTGCGATGTGGGTTGGTTCTTGTTCAATTTGCACAAAAAGAGCTGTTGTTACCCCGCCGAAGCCACCAGAGCCTATATGAGTTTTGTTTATTTCTTCTAAAATTTCAGATTCTAATTCTCTGTATTTAATGTCTTTATTTATATCATCAAAATCTCTAATTAAAGCTCTCTTTGACAAATAAGCAGCTCTTTCCATGGTACCACCTAAACCAATTCCTACACATATAGGAGGGCAAGGTTTTCCTCCAGCTTTTCTTACTATGTCTAAAACTCCATCAATTACCCCTTGTTTTGAAGCAGTTGGATTTAACATTTTAAGTCCACAACAATTTTCTGAGCCAAACCCTTTAAGCAATACATTAACTTTTATTTCAGAGCCATCTACTAAATTATATGAAATTATTGCAGGTAAATTTGTTTTTGTGTTAATTCTGTCAAAAACAGGTTCCTTAACAACACTTTTTCTAAAATCACCCTCTTCACTTGCTAAAGCACAAGCTCTCTTAATAGCCTTTTCAATTGATGAAATATCACTCTTATTATCTCTACCAATATCAACAAATACATCAAACATGCCTGTATCTTGGCACATTGGAATATTATTTTTCTTAGATAATTCTAAATTATCTATTATGCTATTCAATACAATTAAAGAAGCCTGAGAATTTTTATTATGTTCTTTCTCTTCTTTATCTTTTGCCTTTTTTATTAATTCAATGATTGAAGGATCTAATTCTCTAGAACTTTTTATTAAAGCATTCTTCAATTCTGTAACGAAATCTTGCATTTAATAATTCCTCTTCATTGCAATTTTGATTATTGCTTTTAAAATATAAAATCCAATAGTACAGCCAACAATTAACCCTAAACCATCAGAAACTATATCTAATACTTCAAATTCTCTACCTACTGTCTTTTGAACAAATTCCAAAACTGTTCCTATTATAATTCCAAGTAAAACCGTAAATAATGAGGGTAGAATTATCCAATTTGAAGCTAAAATATCTCTTCCATCATGATGAAGAGCGAATGAAACTCTTACAAAGGAAAAATAGAGGAACACACCTAAAACAGCATAGGCAAACATATGAGCACCTTTATCTTCAAAAGGAAAAGAATTAATTGCATCTAGCTTTTGGCTTGACACTAAACTTAAATAAGAAATCGTCCCTATTAATATGATGCTCGTTACTATCCCTATGACACTAATTGTGTGAAAGACCTTGTCCATAGAGTTTTTTTTCTCCATTATATAAATCTCCTTGTATTGCATTCAATTTATTCATATTTCTTTGCAAATATTGAATAAATTTGGATTTATCAAAAAATTTTCTTGGTGCCGCTAATCTATGTGGTGGCGTTTCACATAGTAATCTTTGAATAATAATATCAGGCGATAACCTTCGTAAAAAATAAATACAATGTTCTATTGCTCGATCAGTGCTCGCAACTGTAAGTTCACCTCTAATATATTCTTCAAATAAAGCAGTTCCCCCTAATATGTCCAAATTATGTATTTTGACAGCTTCTATTTTTAATTCATTTATTAAATTTATAGTGTTATCAAATTCTAATGGACCTTCATTAGGTAATCCTGTTATAACATGAGTTGATACTTTAATACCATTGTTATGCAAATTTATAACAGCATTTTTAAATGTTTCAACACTATGTCCTCTATTAATTTGATCTAAAGTTTTGTCATTCCCACTCTGTAAACCAACTTCAACCCAAACATCTTTAACTTTCTTTTTATACTCTACTAATAAGCGAATTACATCTTCATCTAAACAATCAGGTCTCGTTGAAACTATAAACTCTGTAAAAGGATATAATGACAATCCTTTATCAAAGATGGCTTTTAACTCATCTATAGGAGCATATGTACTTGTCCAAGCTTGAAAGTATAAACTCATTTTATCAGTTTCATATCTTTCTTTTATAAAGGATTTACCTTTTTCAACTTGAAACTCTAATGATTTTAATCTTTTTTCAAGACTAAGCATTTTTCTAGGTCCACAATGAGCGACTTGTTTTTGAAAACTACTATCCCTTTTCCAAATTCCTTCCCCTTCGCGTTGATAAGTTGCACTTGCTCCTGTTCCATCACAGAAAACACAACCACCACTTCTATCTTTTTCTCTATTTGGACATGAAAATCCACCATCTACACCAATTCTATATACACTTGTCGAATAGGTATCTATTAAATACTGCTTATATGTTCTCCAAGGCAGTCCTTTACTCATACAAACTCCAAAACTAAACAAAAGTTACCATTAATTGTAAATCCACCACCAAATACTAAATCTCCAAAAGTTGTTTTATATCCAATGCCACTATATAGACCTAAACCTAAATTATCTAGACTTGGATTAAAGTCAGGGCTTACAATCATATAACTTCCATCTGTTGGATATATGTTATCCATTGGATTATATGAGTCATATCCGAAGAACTTTAGTCCAGCTTGGAAATAAATAGGGGCTAAAAATTCGCCTAAATATCTTTGATATGATAGATTTAATAGAAAATATTCTCTTGTTAATTGACCAAAATAAGATCCTGGAATTTTTCTATAACCTCCAACATCAAAATAAGATGATGTTAATTGATAATTCGCTGTAGAGTATCCAAAAGAACCTTGGGTTTTTATGGTATCTTTTTGTGTTAATGGCAAATTATATGAGGCTTCTACATAGAAAATTGTACCTAATTCTAAATCTGCACTTCTAAGTGAAGCAAAACCATCAATTCCATATCCCTTTATTGAGAAAATTGAATCTGCCATATTTAAATAAGAAACACTCAAATCAGCATTAAAAATATTTAAAATCGGATTTTCAAATTCAATTAATCCTATACCTGAAGGCAAAGTTGAACTAGATAAGGAAACCAAACTATAATTTAGTAATAGCTCACTCGATAATTTACTTGAAAGTCTAAAATCTAAGCCTAGGCCAACATCTAATCCAATTGAGAATGATGGTATATAATACTTAAAATGCTTATTATTTGCAGGGGATAATGAGCCAAAATTACCACCAAACTGCAAAAAGAGTGTTAACTCTTCATCTCTATCTGAAAAAAATTGATATCCAACTTTTGCTTTTAACTTAGTACTTTCTGAAATATTTAATTTTAAATCTACAGACATTTTGTCTGCTAGCATTTCTTTAAGTTGTGAATGCATATCGAATGAAAAATATAACCACGACATATTATTTGAATTTGTTGAAAATCCTAATCTAGCAAGACCAAGTAAATCAATCTTTGAAGGAGCATTTTCCCATTTTCTAAGGCCTAACTCAAGAACCCCTGAATTATTTTCTTTATCTGTTGGATTAAAATTAAAAGTCACCGAAGAAATATTATTCAAGGTAGCAAAATCTTGTACATCTTTTTCTACTTCTTCTAATACTGTATCTGTTAATCTAACATTTATATATTTATCAAATCTATTTAAATATGAATAACTAGAATTATTATTTGAAACATCAACAATTTTAATACTTGTTACTAGAGGATCAGGTATTTCACTATATGTACTATCTTCTTTCTCTTCTACAAATTCCAAGTCTCTATATTTACTAATTTCATCCCTAAGTTCTAAAAAGTAATCTTTATTTAATTCAAAGGCTTCATATCCTTTTTCTAAAATTTCTTCAAATTTACCAACATCAAGTACCATATAATCAGATACTTTAGGAAGAACAACAATATCACTTAATTTTTGACTTTCTTCTCTATTACCAAATGTAGTTAAGTTTATCGTTTGGATAATAATTCCGGATAGAGTGGAAAAATCTTTACTAGATTTTAAACTTTCACTAGAAACATCTACACTTATTATTATATCTGCTCCCCAGTCTTTAGCAACTTGAACTGGCAAATTATCTACTAATCCACCATCCATACAATATGTTCCATCTTTAAGTAAGTAAGGAGGGAAAATAATTGGTAAAGACATTGTAGCTCTCATTGCATCAGAGATATATCCATGATCTAAAATAACTTCATTACCAGTGGAAACATCGATTGAAACAGCTTTAAAAGGAATAGGTAATTCATCAAAATCGACTTCACCAGGTGATTTTATTGTTGTTCTATTTAAATAAGAAAGTATTCCCTGATCCTGAAGTAACCCAGGATATGAGCCAATTCCATTTTTTGTTAGACCAACTGAAAGTTTTAGTCCATCAGGGTCCTTAAATAGGGATGGTGCATATGAAGTAGTTGTGGGATTATATATTAAATAATCAAGTAAAGGCTTTTCTGTTATCATTTCTTTAATATCAGAAGAAGAATACCCTAAAGCATAATATCCTCCAATCAGCCCTCCCATACTTGTCCCGCAAATGAAGTCTATAGGAATTCCTAGTTCTCTTATTTTTTCAACAACAGCTATTTGAGCAAAGCCTTTCGCCCCTCCCCCAGATAAAACTAATGCAACTTTTGGATAAGTTGCATTTAGAGAGGCCAAAGAAAAAAATAGGATAGCTAACAAAGCTTTAAGTTTTTTTTTCATTGTATTAACCCAACTTTGACGAAATAATTTTACTATTTCCATTTATAAAAGAAACAAAATCCATTTCTTTTTTCCCTTGTAATTGTAGTCTATTTATTATTATTGACCCTTTTTTACAAGATATAACAAGTCCTTGTTTTTTTCTTTTTTCAACGACTATACCAACCTCATCATAGGTATCGTCAATAACACTATGAACTCCTGTTAAAAAGAGTGTTTTATCACCATATTTTGTACAGGCTTTGGGCCAAGGTATAAAGGCTCTAATTTGAGCACTAATTTCACTAGCACTTTTATTCCAATCAATAAAAGCATCTTCTTTTTTTATTTGTTCTGTATATGAGATTTCTCCCTCTTGCTTCTTTATTTCTAGTTCACCTTTTTCAAGTTTTTTAAAGGTTTCTACAACAAAAGGAGCACTCAAAGTTGCAACTTTTTCAGTTAAAGATAGAGTTGTTTCATTTTCACATAAATCAACATCTTTAACAGCTAATATATCTCCACTATCAACTTCTAAGCTCAATTTTTGTATCGATATAGCAGTTTGTTTTAAATTATTTAAAATTGCATATTGAATTGGTGCACTTCCTCTAAATTGTGGAAGTCTTGATGGATGAATATTGTAGCAACCACCTTTAAACATAGATAAAAATCTCGGCCCAAATATCTTACCATAAGCAAAACAAATCAAAACGTCACAATTGTATGAAGCGACTTCTTTTAATACATCACCTCTTAATCTCTCTGGTTGTAAAATAGGTAAATTTAACTTTAAGGCTTCTTCCTTAATTGGAGGAGCAACTAATTTCTTGCTTCTACCCTTTGGTTTATCAGGATTTGTTAATACTAAACCTATTTCAAAATTACTTGCTAACTCTCTCAATGTTAAAACACCAATTTCAGCTGTTCCTGCAAATAATATTCTCACTTAATAGATCCTTTTTTTAATTTGTTTCTTTTTTCATAAGTTTTAATTACTTTATTTCGAGTTTTCTCATCTAATCTATCAACAAATAAAACACCATTTAAGTGATCATTCTCATGTTGAATAGCTCTTGCTAATAAATCATCAGCTTCTACTCTAAAGGTTTTTCCATTAACATCTTGTGCTTGGACTGTTACTTGTTTACTCCTTACTAGGTTAGTATAAACTCCTGGAATTGACAAACAACCTTCTTCCATTGAACATTCTTCCATTGATGTTTCTATTATTTCAGGATTAATAAATGCTTTTCGAGTGCCTCTGTGATCATCAATAACAAAGACTCTTAAATTAACTCCAACTTGTGGTGCAGCTAAACCAACACCATCAGCTTCATCCATTTTTTCAAACATGGCATTAACAAGTAAATCTAAAGCAGAGTCGAACTTCTCTACTTTTTTACATTTTTCTCTAAGAATTTCTTCTCCAATTGTATATATTTCTAACATTCGTTTGCCCCATAAATTATATTTTTTTATTTTATCTTATTATAATTCCTGTATAGATTTAAATCTAAAATAAGTTATTATTTATTTCATTTAATTATAAATCTTTTCATATATCTAATTTATCTAAAATGAAAAAAATAAATCTAAAATAACTTTGTTTTAATACTTCATATAGAATATTATATTTCATTTTCTATTTCTAGTACTAAACATACTTCTTTAATATAAAGTTATATTTATAAAAGCTATTTAATAGCTTATGGTTATTTCATCAATATTTAGCATCTTTTAACAAAAAAAAGGAATTCACAAAAAAGTGAATTCCAATGCAAAACAAATTAAATGGATAGATATAAAACAATAGTTATTCGATCAAAACAATTCTTTAACTGTTATATATTCCTTTATCTAAAAGCCCTTCCTTATGATTTACTATTACGTTTGTTGCGGCATCACCTACTACATTTAAAGTAATTACTGCCATTCCAGGTAAATAATTCATAGCAAGAACTAAGGAATATCCTATAAGACAAAGATCAGTATTTAAACCAAGACCAGACATTACAACATAAACCATTGTTGTTCCTGCTACAGGTATTGCAGGAGTTCCCATTGCAGTACAAATAGATAAGAATGCTACTAAAATCAACATACTAGGAGTTACAGTAAACCCTGCAGCAGTTGCTATAAAAACTATAGCTATCATATGCATTGCTGTTGTTCCATTCATATTAACAGTCATTCCTGTTGGTAAGATAAAACTACTTAATTCCTCAGAGCACCCCAATTCATTAATACAAGTATCTGTATTAATAGGTAAAGTTGCAGCTGAAGAGTTTGTTGCTGCAGCAAAAAAACCAATTTTTGTTGTTTTTTTAATAAATTTAATAGGATTTAAACCTGTTACTAAAAATATTCCAATAGGATAGACGGTAATAACTAAAACCAAAGAAACTACAATTGTCGTAATCATCCAAACAAAGGTAGGTCTAATATACTCTGTTCCATATACAGCTAAAGCACGAGATATCATACAGAAGATTGCAATTGGACCTATTTTGCTAATTAAAAAATTTAAATATAGTTGTATAACTTGATTTAAATTTTCAATAACATCTTTTAGAGACTGTACTTTTTCTCCTAACTGGGTCATAGCAAGGCCTGTAACAATAGCTACAAATACAACAGCTAAAACTTTATTGTTTGAACTAAAAACAGAAAAAATATTTTGGGGAACAGCATTTACTATTGTAACTAAAGGATTATATCCTTCCATAGTCACAACATCGGTTGCTTCAGAAACAGGTAAGCTTACATCAAAACCACCAATAGACATAACAAAATATGCAGCTCCACCTGCTAAAAAAGCAACAATGACATAGAACAAGATATATGTAATAAAAGTTTTAAACGCTATTTTTCCAAGTTTCTTTGGATTAGCTAACGAACAAAGGGCAAGACTTAATGATGTAAACACCAAAGGTACTATTGCCATTTGTAACCCTCTCATAAAAAGTTGACCAATAATGTAGAATAATCCAAGACCTTTTAATCCAGAAGTCTTTGTAATATCCTGAAAAAGAATAGAATCTACAGTTCTCCAAATAGGATTATTAACACCTCCTAATGAATTTCTTATAAATATGCAAATAATTCCAACTATAAAACCAAGAATTACAGCAGTAAAAATACTAACTACTAATTTAGAGTTTTTCCCAATTTTTCCCATATTTATACCTCCTTTTATTTTTAAAAGTTATTTTTTGTTAGAATTGACTGATAAAAAAAATTTTCACATAGATAAATAGCATTAATAAAATTATTAATGTTAAATAAATAAAATAAAATAATTAGAAAAAGTTTTATTGAATTGGATACATCAATTTGATACCGTGATTATCACAATACTCAACCCATTTATCATTGGGTTTTATATCCGTAATTATATAATTGATATTATCTAGACTTGTCAATTTAAGAAAAGCTGATTGGTCAAATTTTGTATGATCAACTAATAAAGCAACTTCTTTTGCTTGGGACAGCATTACTTTCTTAACTTCAGCTTCACTTTCATAAGAATCTAGAACCCCTTTATCAATTTCTAGACCCTTACAACTTATTAAAGCTAATTCAACATAGTACTTTCTAATATTCTCCATAGCAGATCTATCTTGAAACGAAAGCGATTTCTTATTGAATTTACCACCTGTTGAAAATATAGTACATTTAGCATCTTGGAACTCATTAAATATTTCTGCAGAATTAGTTACTACAATAACATCCTGATTATCCATAATAGTTTTTAAAGTTTCTACAACTGTTGAACTAGAATCAGCTAATATTGTTGTTTTTTCATTAACTAACTCATTAGCAACTTTTGCTATTTTTTGTTTAGCAATTAAATTTTGAGCACGACGACTATAAAAAGGAACTCCACCAATTTTTGAAACAGTATTCCAAATAGCACCTCCGTGAATTCTTGTTATAAAGCCTTGGATTTCCATTTTATCTAGATCTCTTCTGACGGTCTCCTCCGTAACATTCCACTTTTTACTGAGCTCTACAACCGTAACTTTGCCACAGTTTTGAATATACTCTTTCATAGATTCTCGTCGTTCTTTTCCTAACATAATTTAACTACCACTCTTTATTAGAAGATTTAATTCCATTTGCTAAACTCTAAAATTGATAATAACAACTCATAATATAGATGTCAATCTTTGTTTCAGAAAAGCAAAATACTGTCCATTTTTAAAAAATTATTCTAAGGCCAATGCCATATCTTTCATAAGCTTATTATCTTCATCCGATAATACAATGTTCGCTGCTTTTGCATTTTTCTCAACTTGTTCAGGAGTTGTTGAACCTGATAATAAAGTAATATTATCGCCTTGGTTCATAACCCAAGCTAAAGCTAATGCTGGTACATTAGTATTGTATTTTTCGCATAAAGGCTTCCATTGATCTAGCATATCTAAAACTTTATCCATTTTATCTTTTTGCCACCATTTTTTATTAGCTCTTGCACCAGTTGGTACATAACCTCTCTCAATAGTACCTGTTAAAAGTCCTTGTTCTAAAGGAGAATAAGCTTGTAATGTTATCTGATTAGCTTTACAAACAGGAAGTAAATCTTCTTCCACAGACCTGTCTAATACACTATATTTTCCTTGAACTAAATCAAGATCTCCTGCAGCAACATAATCTAAAATATGTTCTTTATTTACATTTGCAGCACCAATACTCTTAATTTTACCTTCTGCTTTAAGCTTGTTTAACTCTTCAACTGTTTCAGATATAGGTGTATAAAATGGTTCAACAGCTTGCCAGTGAGTCATATAAACATCGATATAATCTGTTTTAAGACGTTTTAAACTTTCTTCAATCTCTTTTCTAATAGATGCTGGGGTAAGTAATTTATATAATTGTCTGTCCCCAACTTTATTAAATAAAGCTCCTTCTCTGTCCCAAACTATTCCACACTTTGTAATAAGACAAACATCTTCTCTTTTCACTTCTTGGAGCGCCTTACCGACTATAACTTCACTATTACCAAAATTATAGGCAGGAGCTGTATCAATTATATTAATACCAGTTTCAACTGCTTTTACAATGGTATCGATACAAATTCTTTCATCTATATCGCCATTCCAAGCAGGGCCTCCTCCAATAGCCCACGTACCTAATCCTATTTTAGAAATTTTATTTTTAGATTTACCTAGATTCATATATCTCATGTTTTGTCTCCATATGATTTAATATTATGTCTTTTTAAATAGAATGATTTTTAAGATATTCAACCATTCTGTCATCTACCATCTTTCGGTTTTTAACACCTGTTGTTGCACCAATACTTTGTATTGCTATAGATGCTGTAACATTAGCAAATTGGCCACACTCAACAAGAGATTTTCCTTCAACAAGTGCTGAAATGAATCCAGCAGCAAAATTATCCCCTGCCCCAATTGTATCAATAGGAGTGATTCCTCTAAAAATAGGAACTATTATAGTTTCTTTTTTATTTTTTATATAACAACCATCTTCATGAGTTTTGATTATTACATTTTTAACTCCATATGATAGAATTTTATCAGCTACTTTTGGAATTTCAGACTCCCCAGTCATAAGACGGGCTTCTTCATCGTTAGGGAAAAAATAATCAATATAACTTAAAGCTTGAGCAATATCATCAAAACTTTCACCTAACCTTGGCTTAATCATGTCAGCACAAATAATCATGCCATTCTTTTTAGCAGTTTTGAATATTTTTACCATTGCATAATTGTCAAGCTTAGGATTATTAAAAATACTAGCAAATGATAGAATCTTTGCATTTGATAGGTAGCTTAAATCTACATCATCAATTGTCATTTTCCAAAGACTTCCATTTCTATTTGTAACAAAAGTTCTTTCACCATCTGCAGTTACTAAGCCTACATTTATAGAAGTATCAATTCCATCTCGTATTTTCATACTTGAAATATCTACATCATTATTATTACAATGCTCTAAAATATAGTTACCAACTGCATCTGTACCAATGAGACTTACCAATCCGACCTTTTTTCCTAATCTTGATATAATTGTGGCCTCATTTATCGCATCACCACCAATCGTCATAGAAATTTGTTCTAAAGGATATGATTCGAAATCAAATATGTTTTTATCAACAGGTTGAAGAGGAATATCTACTACCGCAGCACCTAAACATATAACATCTAAGTTTCTTTTTTCCACTTTATTCCGCCTTACCATCAGCCCCAAATAAACGTATTTTGCTAAGAGCTCTTTCTTTTACAGAAAGTCTTACTGCTCTTTCTAATTCTAAGAACGATTTATCTGTATTTTTATTTATTGCAGCCATTGCAGCATCACAAAGTTCTGTATGAATATTAATTTTAGAAATTCCTAAAGAAATAGCGGTAACTATATCTTTATCACTAATTCCTGATGCTCCATGTAATACTAAAGGAACAGATACAGCATCACGACATTTTTCTATTACTTCAAAGTTTAACTTAGGCTCTGCACTATAATGACCATGTACATTTCCGATTGCTACAGCTAAAGAATCACAACCTGTTCTTTCAACAAATTCGTGAGCTTGAGATGGGTCTGTATATGAATAAGAAGAAAGGGCTTCTTCATATATTGTTTCATTTCCAACATGTCCTAGTTCTGCTTCAACTGGGATACCTAATGGATGAAAATAATCTACAGCTGTTTTAATCTCTTTTATATTTTCTTCAAAAGATAGAGAAGAAGCATCTCTCATTACAGAATTCATTCCATGAGTGTAAGCATTTTTAATAATTTCCATACTCCTACCATGATCCCAATGATTAATAACAGGAATAGGTGCTTTTTCAGCCATAGATTTCATCATCCAACAAAAATCTTCAAAAGAAGTATTCCCTACAAAGCCTGTACCAAATGATATAATAAGTGGAGCTTTAGCTTCTACTCCAGCATCAATAACACCCATTAACATCTCAGCATTCCAAACATTAAAATGTGGAATAGCATATTGTCCATCTTTAGCTTTATTTTCCCAGTATTTTATATTTCCCAACATTGATTTATCTCCTTGATATTTACTTTTTTTTTACTCGCTAACTTTAATTACACCTTTAATTATTTCCGCCTTAAATACAGGATCAATAGCTTCAGAAAAAGCTCTTTGAACATATTTATAATCATAAATATGAGTTACCATATCTTTTACATTAAATTTGCCTGTAGATATTGCTTCTATAGTTTGTGGGAAATTATTACAATAACGGAAAGAAGTTTGAATTGTAACTTCACGATTGATTTTTAAGAAGTTGATGGGAACGGGTTGTGATTGAGTTCCAACCATCATTATCTTACCACCCCTAGCAACCATTTGTACTGCTTGTTGGGCTGTAACAACTGCTCCAGCACATTCAAAAATTAACTCAACACCATGAGATGCATAAAGTTTTCCAATCTCTTCAACGGTATTTTTTTCTTTACCATTAATGACTCTTGCAGCTCCAAGTTTTAATGCCAAGTCTAATCTCTTTTTAATTACATCAACTACTGTAATATCTGTAGCGCCTAGACTTTTACAAGCTTGAAGAGTCATTAGTCCTATAGCACCAGCACCTAAAATAACAATGCTCTTACCTAATTTTGCATCTCCTAACATTGCAGCATGCATACCTACAGCAGCAGGTTCAACCAAAGAACCTTCAAGAGTACTCATTCCTTTAGGAATCTTATATGTCCACTCTTCAGGATGTACCATATATTCACATAGTGCTCCTTTATAATTTGGTTGTGTTGCCATAAAATCAACATCAGGACAAATATTATATTGCCCTTTTCTACAATATTCACAAGTATCATCAGGAACACCAGGTTCGATTAGAACTTTATCTCCTACTTTGAATTTTGTAACATTAGAGCCTATTTTTACAACTTCACCTGCAACTTCATGCCCAAGCCCGATTTTTTGATTAGGATCTTTAGGCGGAATAAAAGGGCCAAATTCAAACCCATGAATATCTGATCCACACATTCCTACATATTCCACTTTTAATAAGATTTCATTTTCTTTTGGTTCAGGCACAGAACATTTTTGTATTTCAAAATGTTTTGGTGTAACAAGAATTGCTTCTGAATTACTCATAATTTTTCTCCATTTATTATCCTGCTGTCCTTTAAACAATTTAGGACAGCAGTAATTTATATTTTTTAAACATTACCAATGTCTTCTACTGACTCACCTTTGGTATCAAAACCAAGGAAAATAATTGATAAGGCAATTATTAGTGCAACAATAGAAATTAATACAAACACACCACTTGCACCTACAGAATTAGCAATAAAGGTAACAAGGAATGGGAAAAATACATTACTTACTCTACCCATAGCATTACTAAAACCAGATCCTGAAAGTTTTGCTGAGGTTGGCCACATTTCTGGAACATATACAGCTGATGCATAACATACATACATATATATTACTGTATTTAGACAGAAAGTTGATACAATTAAAGATAACATAGTAGTCTGTCTTCCTGTAATAATTCCAAGAACTGCCATACCAGCTAGAAGAGCTACACCCATTGTTTTTCTAGAAACTTTATCCATTATTAAAGAAGCTATGAAAATACCGAATGGAGCTCCAAACAAGCCAAACATAGTCATAAATTGTGATTGAGATGTATCGAATCCTAAAGAATTTAACATAGAAGGCATCCAGTTCATCAAAGTATATTGAATAGTATTCATACCAATCAAAACAAGGGAACCAACAATTGTACGTCTTAATAATTTACCTTTAAATAAAGCTGAATAAGGAAGTTGTTTTACTTCTTTAGGAGCTTGAGTAACTTCTGGAAGAGGAACACCTGTAGATTCTTCAATTTCTTTTTCAATTTTTGTCATTATCTCATCAGCTTCTTCAAATCTTCCTTGTGCTTCTAACCATCTTGGAGACTCAGGGAATTTTTTATATACAAGAATACTTGCAATAATAGATAATGCTGATGGAATCATGTATTGAACTCTCCAAGTCATGCTCATGCTAAGACCTGTTGCAAAGATTAATAAAGCAATTCCGTTACTTACAGGATGAGCCCAGTTACCAATAAAGGATGATCTACTTGACCAAGTTCCACGATTTCTGCCAGGTACATATTCAGTAAAGCCTGCAAACAGAACAACTAAAAGTGCCCCTAAAGCAAGTCCTTGTAATAATCTAAATACATAAAGAACATAAACATTAGGAGAGGCTGCACCACCAATCATAGCAAAGATATGCATACCTTCATATAAAAGAATACTTTTCTTTCTACCAATTTTATCCCCAATGGGACCACCAATAAGAGCTCCAAAAAGTTGACCAATTGTGTATGTTGTAGACCACATTGCGAGAAGTGCTGTACCAGGTTTCAACCAACCTAACTCATTCAATAGTATGTTTTGAACTGACCCCCCAATACCGTTTGACCAACAAACTAATAGTGCAAACGCTGTAACTAACCACATTTTCACATGCCATCCTGAATTTGGTAACCGATCAAGACGAGCACCAATATTTGGAGAATTTGTATTAGACATTTTCTTACCTCTTTTGTTTTTTAGTTAAAATTCTTTTAATTTTAATATTTCTCGATAGCAACTTTTTCAGTACTATCAAAATCGTTTTGTTAAATTTCCTATGAACTCTCTATTGTTTTGCTTAATACAAATAAAGGGGTGGAAAACAATCACTACAAGCCTTTAATTTTAAAACAAATAACATATACCAGAATCCATAAGTTCCCTACTTTCATTTTTTAAAGATTAAGTCTTAAATATTTTATAAGTGTTTAAAAAAATATTTTTATCAAATTTTTCTAACTTTCAATGATTTATTAGAGTGCATCTAATAAAATAAAATCATTGTTTTTTTACTTTTGATAACTTGAAAAGACAACACCTTCCTACAGCCAGAAAAAAAACTCTGGCTGTAGGCTCTAGAGGTATTAAAAATACGCTCTAGAGTGAATTTTAAAAACATCTTTTAATTAAGATATTCTTAAACTAAACTTATAGTAAAAACACTTATAACAAGGTAAAAGACTTAGATAATTTTATTTTTATAGAATACCTAGTATTTTGCTAGATATAATATTGCTTACTTTTATTACTTATCTAAATAATCATTTGAATCAGCATCATCAAAATCATATGTAAAGATAACTTTAATAGCTTCTTTATCTGCCATAGCTTGGAAGCCTTCTTCCCATTGAGATAAACCAAGACGATGAGTTATCATAGGTTGTACATTGATAGCACCACTTTCTAATAGTCTTATTGCATTTCTCCATGATTCAGAATCGTAAGCCATATGGCCAATAATGCTCTTATTCCATTCGGTAATTGTGTTTATTGAGAATTCAAGAGGTTTAAAACCCATTCCTATACGAACAACTTCACCATTAGGACGCAACATTTCTAAGGCTTGTTGTAAAGCAATATTAGCACCTGAACATTCAAGAACTAAGCCTAAGTTATCACGTCCACAAATTTCAGTACAACGAGCAACAACATCTTCTTCTGAGGCGTTTACACAATGAGTTGCTCCAAGTTTTTTAGCAACATCAAAACGAACTTTTACATCAGCTTGTAGACCTACCATAACAATATTTACAGCACCCATTATTTTTGCCATTTGAACAGAAAATAAACCTAGTGGGCCAGTTCCAAAGACAACTACATCTTGTCCAGGTAAAAACTTAGATTGTTGAGCTATTCCTTTATAAGCATTACAGATTGGATCTAATACTGCAGCTTCTTCGTATTTAACATTCTCTGGAATTTCCCAAATTGCATGCTTATGAATTCTTAAAATTTCTCCAGGAATTTTAACATATTTTGAAAATCCGCCTGTACCACCCCAAATACGATTGTTATCTAGGCCCACATTTACTTTTTCTTCACAACAGAGGAAGTCTCCTCTTTCACAAGCTGGACAATGTCCACAAACGTGACCACTATTATCAGAAACTACTCTTTGACCAATTTTCCAGTCTCGAACTTGTTCACCTACTTTTACAATCTCTCCAGCAAATTCATGTCCGCGAATTGAATTAAATTCATCTGAACCATTTTCGACTTTAAAATGTTTCATATCCGCACCACATATCGCAGCCGCTTTTACTCTCAAGATAATATCCTCAGGCCCACATTCTGGAATTGGAACATCAATCAAACGATACCCGCCAAAGGCTTTACCATACCTTGCCAATGCTTTCATTTTTCTCTCCTATACTCTCTCTGGAATAAACTTCCAGTGTAGTTTCTTTTCCATTATTCTAAGTCACATAAATTTAAAATTTAAATCAGACCAAGCCATTTAAAAATTATAAATTAATATGCAAGAAACTAGTTTTGTTAATTTTTTTAATAAATACAATTCTCATTTTATGACAATTATTAAAATTGAAAAACTATATTTTATCTGACACAAATATATATTAAAGCTATCTTTTTGTTTCTGTCAAGAAAAATCTTTATTTCACAGAAAAAAAATATTATTATGCTTTTTTACAAACAATTTTAGATATTTTTTACTCAATTTTTTATAATTTTCTGTATTTCACAGTATTTTATATCAAAAAATATTTGAAACTAATTAAAAAAAATAAAAGCTTTGCTTTTTTCCATTTCTAATTAATTTATTTGTTCTTCCTACAATTAAAAAAACTCATCTTTTTTACAGAATATAGTTAATTGATTTTAAAATTTTTATTCGCTTTTCTATATAATAAAAAATTATATAAATTATAAATTTTACACTATTATTATTTTTTTATAAAATATTTACATCTAAAAATATATTTCATATAAAATATTAGTAAATAAAAATTAATTTTATAAAAATTAACTTGCTTGATTTACACCAACCATTTAAGATGTTTATATGAAAGAAAAAAATAAGTCTCCTAATAAATATATTATAACAAGTACATTAATTATAGTTTTTATTTTCTTTATAATTAATATATTTAGAATATATAACGTAAAAGGACCAAGTATTTTTGATTCTGATTTTGGTAATAAACTAGATTTGGAGTTTGATATATATGAGGATGGAATCTTTATTGCTAAATCAAAACTTCCCTATATTTTACAAACTTCTGTAAAAAATAAAAAAATTGAATTGATTTCAACTTTACCTTCTGATGATAATATAAATAAGTCTTTTATTTCTTTTAAAGTTTCAGGATATAGTGTAATTGTTAACCTAGATAACAAGGAAATTTATAATTCTTATCAAGAGGATGCTAAAGAATATGGAGGCGGATATTGGCATTTTATAAGACTTCCTGAAAACAGTAGCTCAAAACAAATGAAAATAAGTCTTTATACTCCAATTAACAATCCTTTTGCAAAACATTTATACCCTATATTTACTGGAAATAAAGGATATTTATTAACAAATGCCTTCAGTCAAAATTACAGATCCTTATTTTTTGGAATTATATTAATTTCCTTTGGTTTAGTTTTTTTAGGAAATTTATTAATTTTTAATAGAAAAATTGGTAGTCCCTTTTTTCTCTCATTGTCCCTTTTATTGCTTTGTTTAGGCTCTTGGGTTTTCTTCCAATCTAATTCAAAACAACTATTAAATATAATAAATCCTGCTCTTCCTATGGAATTAAGTTTACTCTCTATGTTTTTATTTCCCTATACTCTTTGGTTTTATACAAAGATTAATTATAAGAAAATTAATTCTTATAAAATTCTGAAATATTTTTCATTCGGTATCTTATTTTTATATATTCCTATATCAATAACCTCTTTTCTTGGTATTTCATACCTTCATTTTTTATCATTTATTGGAAGTTTAATTTTACTATTTGTCATAATACTATTTTCTATTTCTATTAAAATCTATATAAATGGTGAGAAATCAATTTTTTCATGTATTATAGCACTCCTTAGTATTCTAATATCTGTATTAGCTGAGGAAGTTCTTCTAATCTTTAATGTATCGATTGGAAAGGTTTCTTTACTACATACTGGTATGGCCATTGCTGCTATTATTTTTATTTATAGAAGTATTGGTAACCTTATTGAAGTTAACAAAGAAGATAATAAAGCTAAACTTTTAGAAAAATTAGCTTATTTAGATGTTGTTACTTTAGTTGAAAATAGAAATTCATATGAACGTTTTATTGAAGATGAGCAAAGCAATATTAATTCAATAGGAATTATTTTAGCTGATATCAACTGCCTTAAAATTATAAACGATGTTAATGGTCATAAAGTGGGAGATGAAGTATTAAAAACTTTCTCTCAAATATTAAAAAAAGAATTTCCAAAAGATAGCAGAATATTTAGAATCGGTGGTGATGAATTTATTGGAATTATTAAATCTCAATCTAAAGATAGTTTTATAAATTTTAGCAAGAATTTACAAAAAAAACTACTTCCAAATGAAGATAATTTTGGTATGGCCCTCGGTTATCATTTCTATATAAAAGAAAATGATAAATCTTTAGAAAATGCGATTGTAAAAGCTGATAAGGATATGTATAAAAACAAAGAGTCTCAAAAACAATTTATAAAGGAAAAATTATTAAATAATGATCTCTATAATATATTATATAAAAGTAAACTTAGATTTTAATTAATACTAAACTATTTGCAAAGGATCTACATCTATTTCTACATATATACCTTTTGGTACTTTAAGTATTTTTAAAGTTTCTCTAACTAGCCATTGGCAAAATGTAATTTTATCATGTTGCATTAATATGTTGTATCTATAATTGTTTGCTATTTTAAAAATACTACATTCATTTGGTCCATAAATGAGAACACTGTCATCATTTTTTTCTTGTAATAATGTATTTAAATAAGTTAATTTCTCTTCAAAGAGTTCACTAAACTGATAAACTTCCTCTTTATTTAATCCCCTAAAAACTAAATTCAATTGTCTTGTATATGGAGGGAACTCTGTCTCTTCACGTATTAAAAGTTCTTCATCATAAAAACTTTCTCTCTCACTTTTCAAAGCTTTCTGTATTGCTGTATTATCAGGTTGTAATGTTTGTATTATAACTTTACCCTTATCATTGAAACGGCCAGCTCTTCCTGCAACTTGAGTTATTAAAGCATAAGTCCTCTCTTGAGATCTAAAATCAGGGATATTCATTGCTGAATCAGCTAAAACAATTCCAACTAATTCAACATTTGGAAAATTAAAACCTTTTGCAACCATTTGTGTTCCTAATAATATATTTGTCTCACCTGTTTTAAATCTATCTAATACTGAAAATATTTGTTTTTTTTCTTTAGCAACATCTCCATCTAATCTATCAACAGTAGCAAAAGGGAATAAGGCTTTAACTTCTTGTTCTACCATCTCTGTGCCAAAACCTCTATATCCAACATCTAAACTATTACACTCCGGACAAATTTTAATAGGTCTTGATTTATAACCACAATAATGGCAAACCATAGAGTTATTATTTTTGTGATATGTTAAAGAAATTGAACAGTTCGGACATTTCATTTCATATCCACAACTTCTACAATGGAAATAATATGAAAAACCCCGCCTGTTTAAAAATAAAATAACTTGCTTCTTGTTTTTTAAAGTTTTATCTATTTCCCTCTCTAATTCTCTAGAGATTATCCCTTTTTCATTTATCATATTTACAACTTTCATCTTAGGCATATTTCCAAAACCTACACGTTTTAACAAATCTATTTTAGTAATATGATTTTCTTTCATTAATTTATAGGCTTCTAAAGATGGGGTGGCACTTCCCATGATAAGAATTGCATTTGTCTTCTTACATATATGTTGTGCAACTTGCCTAGCATGATATCTTGGAGTCTGTGAACTTTTATATGAATTTTCATGTTCTTCATCTATTATAACTAAACCTAGATTATGAAAAGGTGCAAAAATAGCACTCCTAACACCAATTACAATGCTAACTTCTCCTTTAAAAATTTTAAGCCATTGAGAGAGTCTTTGACTTTGTGTCATTGCAGAGTGTAGTATCGCGACTTCTTTAGAAAATCTTTGGCTAACTTGTTGAATTAATTGATGTGTTAATGTTATCTCAGGAACTAAATAAATTACTTGTTTATTTTCTTTTATTATATCGTTTGCAAATCGAAAATAAACCTCACTCTTTCCAGAGCCTGTCACTCCATAGAGATAATAAAGTGCTTTTTCTTTTTTCCTCAAAATTCTTAAAGCTTCTTCTTGTTCATCGGATAAATTATCTATTTTCTTTGTTGAAATATCTTCTTCATTAATACTCATAGAAATAGTTTTTTCTCTTTTTCCACCTGGTATTTGTAGAGCTAATGCTTCACCTACTGAACAGAGATAAAAATTTGCCATCCATTTTGCAAGTTCAATCTGGTTTTCATCAAATAAAGGTTCTTTATCGACAACTCTTTTAATATCTTTAATTTTATATTTAGCACTAAATTCATTTTCTATATCAATAACATATCCGATTTTACTATAACTTCGAAAAGGTACACTAACTCTTACTCCCACCATTACACTCTCTTCAAGCTTCTCAGGAATTCTATAAGTAAATTCTGTATCTAAAGGTAAATCGAATAATACTTTTGCAAACATTAATTTTCCTACTTTATATGTTAATCAATTGTTTAACTTTTTTTAAATCTTCCCAAACTGGTCTTCTCCAATTTGGATTTCTTAAAACGGCTGCAGGGTGGTAGGTAACAATACAAGGAATCCTTCTATATGTATATATTTTCCCTCTCATATTTTTCATCCCTTCATTTTGTTTAAATAAATTATTTGCAGCTATTTTACCTAATATTAATATGACTTTAGGATTTACAAGTTCTATTTGTCTTTCAAGATATGGTAAACACGTATCGACTATAGTTTGAGTTGGATTTGTTCCACTGAAACATTTTACAATATTTGAGAAATACACATCTTCTTTAATGTTGATATCTATAGCTTGCAACCATTTATGTAAATATTGGCCACTTTTACCTATAAATATATCATTATTATTGTCTTCATCTCTTCCTGGACCTTCACCAATTACCATCAAGGTTGCTGGTCTAGCGCCTTTTCCAAATATTATATTTTTTCTAATATTAGCGGCTTCACATTTTGAACAATGTAAAACTGTATTTTCTAATTCAAAATAATCTTGATTCCCATATTGAGTTAAAAAAGTAGTTTTGCCTTCATTTAAATTAAGTTTTTGCTCATTTATTAAAGGCTTTTGTTTTATAGCTTTCTTAAACTTTTCTCTTTGTAAAGATCTAGATTTTAGAGGAATATCTTTTTTGTTTTCAGTTAAATAGTCTTCACTGAATGCAGTGCTTGTCATCTTTAATAATTCAACTATTTTATCTAACTCTTTACTTTCATTCATTTTTATTATCCAATTTAGTTAATGGAACAGCAGTTTCTTCAAACCATAGGTATTCATTCTCATCATAAGAAATATTCATTAAAAATAAGCCATTTGGATTTGCTGTACGTTCTGCCATTTTTCTATTCTTGCTTTCTAAAGCTTTTTTAAAATCTTCACCTGGTCTATTTTTCATTGCAAAATCTATCATTGTCCCTACTAAAGATCTTACCATTTTATATAAAAATGCATTACCACAAATTGTATAAGTTAATACATCATAGCCCCATCTATCTTTTTCTATTTGCCAATATGACTCATATATATCTCTACATTTTGAAGGACTCATATCTTTACTTGCTGTAAATGTTGTAAAATCATGGGTTCCGACAATATATTTAGCATAAGAATTTAATAAATCAATAGAAGGAAATCTTCTAATTTTAGCAACAAAGCCATTATCGGTAGCTGTCATCTCATTTTCATTTTTTATAAAGTATTTATATTTTCTAGCATAAGCTGTATAGCGAGAATGAAAATATCCATCCACTTGTTCACATGATAAGATTCTAACTGTTGGAGGTAAATTGCAATTAATAACATTTAAAAAAGCTCTAGGTGGAATTTTTCTATCAACTATATCAAAATGGCACACTTGCCCCATAGCATGAACTCCACTATCTGTTCTTCCTGAACCTATCACCTTTATATCTTCGTTTAACATTTTCTTTAATGCTTTTTCTATTGCTTGTTGAACTCCAATTCCATTTTTTTGAGTTTGCCAACCATTAAAAGCTCTTCCATCATAGGAGAGAACCATTTTATATCTGACTTTGCCTTCCTCTAAATCCTTTAAAGGAGGTCTTCTCCAATCAACTCTTGCCATTAAATTCCTCTATTAAAACAACTGCTACTGCACAAGGAAAATCGTGACTTATTGAAACTTGTATTTCCAAATTTGGATAGGTTTCTTTTGTTTTTCCTTCTAACTGTATTACTGGTTGTCCACTTTCTAAATTAGTTACTACTATTTCAGAGGGAATTAATTTTGTAAAGCCCACACCTAAAGCTTTTGCCAAAGCTTCCTTTGCTGCAAAGCGACCTGCTAAGAACTCGCTTTTTAATTTATCACTTTTAAAAGTATTTGCTTTTTTAACTTCTTTTTCATTAAAAAGCCTATTTATTGCATGCTCATTTAACTTTGAAATTCTTTCAATATTTACAATATCAACACCTATTTTATTCAAATTATAATCCTTTTTTAAATGAGATTTTAACTGTTGCTGGATTTGTTGATAAACTTATATTGCCTTTTGAAAACATCTTTTCATCATATTTTAACTCAACTGGCACACTATTAATACCTTCTTTTTCTATATTAGAAAAATCTGCTTTAGCTTCAACTAAGTTGGGGTCTACTAAATAGATTATATTATTATCGCCATTTATCTCAAGCTCGACAGAAGTAGGTACTAGACTCTCTGCCTCTAATTCCACAGGGATAATAACTTCAAGTGGGATAGTTACTATTCTACTAGAGTTAGTAGAAAACATATAAAAGAAAAAGACACAGATTGCTAGAAATAAACTTATTAGTTTAGGTTTCCAGTTATCTAATAAATATAAAGAAATTTTATTTTTCATCTTCTTTTTCTTCCTTCTCTTCTTCGCTTATATCTTTATTACTAAACCAAGCTAAAAGAACTCTCTTTATATTATCTATTTCTAAATCATAAAATAATCTAGCATTGTAAGCTAAAGTAATAGCTCCTGTTTCCTCTGAGACTACTATAACAATAGAATCTGTTTCCTCACTAATACCCAAAGCAGCCCTATGCCTTGTTCCAAAGGTCTTTTTTATATCTGTTTGTTCACTTAATGGTAGATAACAACCTGCTGCTCTTATTCTACCATCTTGTATGACTAAGGCTCCATCATGTAACGGAGTATCATGATCGAATACTGTTAATATTAATTGCATTGATAAATCAGCATTAATTATTGTTCCAGAGCTTATTACAGAATTTAAACTATCACGGCGTGAAAACACTAATAGTGCTCCACGTCGTTTACTCTGTAAAACTGAACAAGCATTTAATGCTATATCAATTTGATCAGAATAATTATTAATTGATGTTAACTTAAGCCTAGATTTACCAAGGCCTTCTGTCAAAAAAGACCTTCTCAATTCTGCTTGGAAAATTATACATAAAAAAATTACATATGGAATGGCTAAAAAATTAAACACTTTTAATAAGATGTCTAAATGAAAGACGAAACTAATTCCATATAAAGATAGAGCATAAAAAATCATTTTTAGCATTCTATCGATTTTTGTTCTATCTAAAGCCATATAGAATTGATAAAAAGCCCAGGTTAGGAAACCAACCTGTATAATAGCTTTTAAAGCATCAATTGTTTGCATGTTTCTTAAACCATCCATATATTTCCTCTATATAAATATCTTACAAGCTCTCATCATCATTGCCAACCCAATTTAAGGTTTTTGAAACAGCCTTCTTCCATTTTTTTACTCTATTTTCTCTATCTTCTTTACTCATAGTAGGAGTCCATCTCTTTTTTTCTTTCCAATGATTATTCAATTCGTCAACGGATTTATATATTCCAACACTGAGTCCTGCTGCATAAGCTGCGCCTAAAGCTGTAGTTTCAACAACTTTTGGTCTTATTACAGGAATCCCAAGTAAATCTGCTTGGAATTGCATTAGAGGATGACTGTTTGTTAAACCTCCATCTACTTTTAATACTTTCATTGTAATTGAAGAATCTTTTTCCATTGTTTGGAAGATATCATATGCTTGAAAGGCTGTTGAGTTCAATATAGCTTTACATAAATGTGCTCTTGTTGCAAAACCTGTTAATCCGGCAATAACTCCACGAGCATCGCTTCTCCAATATGGTGCAAAAAGGCCGCTAAAAGCTGGAACAATATATACCCCGCCACAATCTTTTACACTAGCAGCAAGTTCATCAAGTTCTTGGGGATTCGAAACTATTTCTAAATTATCTCTTGCCCATTGTACTAAACTTCCTGCAACTGCAATAGAACCTTCTAGAGCATATTTTGGTTTTTGATTACCAATTTGATAAGCAACTGTTGTAAGTAATCCATTTTCAGAGATACATACTTTTTCTCCCGTATTAACTAGTAGGAAACAGCCTGTACCATAAGTACTTTTCCCAAGTCCTTCTGTAAAACAAGCTTGTCCAAAAAGGGCTGCTTGTTGATCACCTAATATTCCGCAAACCGGAACAGAAGAGGATAGTGGACCATCTTTTTCAGTATATCCATAAATTTCACCACTAGAGGGCACGATTTTTGGTAAAGCTTTTTTAGGGATATTAAAAATCTTCAATAATTCATCATCCCATTTTAAAGTGTTAATATCCATGAGAACGTATCTTGAAGCATTTGTAACATCAGTTACCAATGCTTTTCTTCCTGTTAAATTCCAAACAAGCCATGTATCTATTGTTCCAAATATTACATTACCTTTATCACACTCTTCTCTTAATCCCTTTACGTTATCTAAAAGCCAAACTATTTTACTGACTGAAAAGTATGGACTAAGTCTTAAACCAGATTTTTTTGCAAGCCAAGCTGCATCTACTTTTCCCTCTAAACTATCTATAAAATCTGAACCTCTAAGATCTTGCCATACTATAGCATTATACCAAATTTTACCAGTTTTAGGGTTCCATGCTATAACTGTTTCTCTTTGATTAGTAATCCCAATTCCCTTTAGAGCACCACCTTCTAAATTAGCTTTTTTTAAAGCTTCTTTAATACAAGTAACACTATTTTCCCAAATTTCTGTTGGATTGTGTTCAACCCAACCTGGCTTTGGAAAAATCTGTTTATGTTCCACTTGATGGGATGAAACTATATCTCCCTCAGAGTTAAAAATGATAAATCTAGTTGAAGTTGTCCCTTGATCTAATGAGCCAATATACTGCATTAAAGTCCTCCTATTTTATATATTCTTCAATTATAAAACACTTTTATTGCAATAGCAAAAATTAAATTTATAACAAAAAGCTACTCTTCCCAAGGGAAAACAATATCCCAACTCTTTCTAAGTTGATCCATTATTTCCATCATTCTTAATATTTCTGTATGAGGCATTTGTTTAGGCTCAATTTCACCTTCTTCAATAGCTTCTAAACAAGCTCTTACTTGATATTCAAATCCTGTTATCTGTTCTGGTGGTAAAAGTTCTTCTTCTAATTCTCCATTTTCATCATATATACTTATTTTTTCGGGATTATTTATATTTTCTATTTCTATATATCCTTTAGATCCATAAATAGTACCTTTTCTACTAAGTCTTGAATAAACACTAGTATTAAATGTTGCTAAAATACCATTATTGTAAACGAAAGTAACATTTTCCATTCCATCTACACCACTGTCTAATTTTATAACAGTTGAATTAATCTTCTTAATGTCAGATCCAAAAAACATACATGTAAAGTTAATAGGATAAACTGTTAAATCTAGTAGAGCTCCACCTGCTAACTCCCTTTTATAAATTCTCTCATTTCCAATAACTCTATAACCTAAATTAGAATCAACAAGACTTATTTCACCAATTCGACCACTTTCTAAAATTTGTTGAATCATAAATCTAGAGGGAAGATATCTTGTCCATATGGCCTCTGCTAAAAAGACCTTTTTTTCATGGGCAAGTGCTATAACTCTTTTAGCTTCGTCTAAGTTTGTTGTAAAAGCTTTTTCACACAATACCGGCTTGTTATTATTAATAGCTAATTCAATTAATTGAGCATGATGAGAGTGTGGTGTTGCTATATATACTAAATCAACATTATCATCTTTAACTAATTCTTCATATGAACCATATGCTACCTGAGCTAAATAGTCTTCTTTAAATTTTTCTGCTTTTTCTAAAGATCTAGATGCAACGGCATATAAATTAACATCATCCATTGCATTAACTGTATTTGCCATATTTCTTGCTATATTTCCTAGACCTAAAATACCAATATTTTTCATAAAGCCTCCTAATATTAACTGGTCTATAATGCCAGTATAATTTCTTTTGTTTATTATAGCCTAAAAAACATCAATTGTAACGCTTAATAAATTAATTTGACTGTTAAAAAAGTTAAAAACCCTCAACCAATGTTGAGGATTATTTCTTAAAAAAAATAGAAATATTAAACTATTGTATTAAACTCTCATAATATTCTTTAGAGTCTTTATAATAATCTGTGAAAAAACCATCCGGGTTTAAATTTACAATATTTTCTATATCCTTTTTATCGTTTACAGTATATAAAAGCACTTTCAATCCTTTTGATTGAACTTTTTTAATAAAGTCCTTAGATACTGTTTGATACCACAAATTTAAAGAGACGGCATTCATTTTTAAGGCTGATTCAATTAAAGCATCATTGTAATAGTCACCTCTTAAGGCTTTTTTTACTTCTTCAATTAAAAGAATTCTATCTTTCTCACTTTTTACTTTTTCATTAATAACTTTGATAGCTTCTTCTAAAGATGAGGAAAATGGTAACATATAATCCTCTTCCCCATACGAAAAGATATCAGAAAAAATTGAAGGATTAGATTCAATTTTATTTAGCAATTGTTTCCTTCTTATTGAGCCATCTAAAAGAGCAATTTTTAAAGAAGGACAGCTTTCTCTAATTTTATCTAACTCTGTCCAGTTAAAAGAACTAATTAAAAAATCATTAATATCTAATTTTTTACTATCTATATATTTTTTTATGGTTTGTCCTGAAAAAAATCCTGTATTATCACCTTTTAATTCTAAATGCATTACAGGTCTTCTATCTTTTCCATAAGAAGCTACTAACTCTAAAACATCTGTTAATGTTGGGATAGGATCTTTACCATTAGTTATTTTACCAGCATGTAAGCTTTTAATCTCTGCTAAAGTTTTATTCACAATTAAGCCTGTCCCATCAGAAACTTTGCTTAAATTTAAATTATGAACAACAACAAGATGATTATCTCTTGTCAGTTGTACATCAAACTCAAAAGCTCTAGCTCCTTGATCAATTATCTTTTTATAACATCTAATTGTATTTTGATTATATCCTTTATAGCTACAACCCCGATGACCTATTATTAACATAATAATTATCTCCTTATACAGCTCCGTAGATTAAATTTGGTAAAGCTAAACTAATCATTGGAACGTAAGTTATTAGTAATAGAGAAATAATTAGGGCACCAATAAAAGGAATAACTTCTTTAGTAAAGTCTTGCAATGAACAACCAGTAATTGAACAACAAGTAAACATCATTGATCCAAATGGAGGGGTTAGTCCACCAATCATTATATTTACGATACAGATTAATCCAAAATGTATTACATCAACTCCTAAGGAAGTTGCAACAGGGACTAGTAATGGAGCCAAAATAATTATTGCAGCACCACCTTCGATAAACATTCCTATAACTAATAATAATAAATTAAATAATAATAACATTAAGTACTTATTTGTTGTTACACTTAATAAGAAGCTTGTAATAAGTTGAGGAATTCTTTCCCAATTTAAATAGTAACCAAAAACATTAGCTGCAACTATTATCAAAACTACAGAACTTGTTCCATAAATAGTTTCTTTCATTATAGGAATGAAATCTTCTTTCTTTAATTCTTTATAAACAAATTTACCAATAATTACACAATATAATACAGCGACAGCACCAGCCTCAGATGGGGTAAACAAACCAATTCTTAAACCTAAAATGATACCAAAGGGAAAAAGTAAGGCCCAAATTGAATCAACACCTTGTTTAAGAATTTCTCTATGTGTAGCTCTTTTTTCTCTAACAGCAATATATTTTCTTTTTTTAGAAATTAAATGAACTGTAACCATTAAAGATAAAGTCATTAATAAACCTGGCAAATAACCTGCTGCAAACATTCTTCCAACAGAACAACTAGCTATTAAAGCATAAATAATTAAATTAATTCCAGGTGGAATTACAGGGGTTACTGCAGAAGAGGCTGCTGTAATTGCAGTAGAAAAAGATTTATCATAGCCTCTTTTTTCCATTTCTGGGACTAACATCTTACTTTCCATAGCTGCATCTGCATTAGCAGAACCTGAAACACCTCCCATTAACATACTCAAAAGAACATTAGCTTGAGCTAAACCTCCAGGTAAATGACCTGTTAGTACATCCGCAAACTGCATTAACTTTTTGCTAATTCCGCTATAATTCATTATTGAGCCAGCCATAACAAAAAAGGGTATTGCTAATAGTGGAAAAGACTGAGTACTAGTTACAAATTTTTGTAATAAGAGTGCAACTGGAGAAGTGTTATCAATTAAACCAAAATAAAAAAGGGTGGACCCAAATAAAGCAAAAGATATTGGAATACTTGAAAAATATAAAAGAAAAACTAATATAATAGGAAGAATAGCTAACATTGGGTGCCTCCATTTTTATCTTTTAAAATAACTTTAACATCAGAAATTAAAAAAATAATTGTATAAACTGTCATTAAGAAAAATCCAACTAAAATTGAAGAACTAATAAAAGCTGAAGAAATTCCCAAAACTGGAGTTGGTTTTCTAGCAGATACTCTTAAATATTGGATTGCAATTAATGTTAAAGAGGAGTTAATTACTAATAAAATCAAATAAACAACTAAGTTAATTTTATGTTGAACCTTTGGCGAAAATTTCTTAACAATCATATCAACTCCAACATGCAACTTCCTTTTATAGCATGCTGCAGACCCTAAAAAGACACACCAAACAAAACAACCGGTAGCAACTTCTTCCGACCATATAATTCCCATGTTAAAGAAGTATCTTAAAAAAACATTTATTAAAACAAGAACTGTTGTAATAATAAGAAAAAAGCCAGAACTAATTTCTTCAAAATTAGCTATGACAGTTTTAAATGAAACTTTCATATAGCCCCCTATAAAAGTGAAGTCAGGCTGTTATAATTAACAGCCTGATAATAGTTTACTTTATTTTGGCATTTTAGCAAGTTCAGCTTTGAATTTGTCCAAAATTCCAGGTGTAACACCTTCCATATTTTCATAAACAGGAGCTACAGCTTCAACAAATGCATCATGATCTACTTCGTTAAATTCTATACCTTGTGCTTCTAAATTAGCTTTAGCAGTTTCATAGTTTTTAGAAATTTCAGAAATCATTTGCTGAGCACCTTTAGCAAATTCTTCTTCAATAATTACTTGATATTCTTCAGGAATACTGTTAAATAAATCTGCGTTAATATAAACACCACAAGTTCCTAAGAAGTGATTAGTTAAAGCCATTTTTTTAGCTACTTCACTACTACCATTTGTTCCATAAGCATCCATTGTACCTTCTAATCCATCAACAACGCCTTGTTGAACAGCACTAATTGTTTCTGAGAAAGGTAAAGCTGTTGCTGTTGCACCCATTGCATTAATTGTATCGATAAATAATTGGCTTCCTGGTGTTCTAATCTTCATACCTTGTAGATCTTCAGGGGTTCTAATGACTTTGTTTGTCATCATTGATCTAAATCCAAAAATATAATCTAAAGCTAAAACTTTAATTCTATGTTTTTCTTCTAATTCATCAACCATTGATTGTACTAAATCAGTTTTAATTAGATATTCATATTCATCAAAGTTACTATATAGCATAGGTCCAACTAGAGCATTAAAATCAGGAACATAGTCTCCTAAATATGAAGGATCTTCAACAGAAATAAATTTTGCTCCTAAAGCAACTTGTTCTACTCCATCTTTATATGTAGCAAGTTGACCTTGTGGATATTGTTGAATTTCAATTGCACCATTTGTTCTCTCTTTAATATTATCAACAACAATTGTTAAAGATTTTGTTAATTGTTCGTTTGGTGCAAATACATGACTCATTTTCAATACTAGATGATAATCTTCATCGGATGTTGCTTCTTGCTGACCACCTGCAAACATTGGACTCATTAATAAAAGTCCCAATAACATAACAAATAAAATAGATTTTTTCATTGTTTTCTCCTTTTTTAATAAATTATTTTTAAACAATTTTTTAAACAACAATTTTTAATAATTAATAAATTATGTTTAATAATTTACGCAATTGAATTTTAAATGGTGAATATATAGTTGTCAAGTTAAATTTTTTAATAAAAAAACAAGCATACAATATGTTCTTAATTTTTTTCTGCTTAATTTTATGTTAAATTTTTTGTTTAATTTATTGCGAATATGAAAATTCTGATTTATTATATTAGAAAGGAAGGGAAAAATGAAAAATAAAAAAACTACACTATCAGACATTGCTAAAGCAACGAATTTATCTACAGCAAGTGTTTCAATGATATTATCAGGTAAAAAACTTAATCGGTTTTCTGAAGAAACAATTATCTACGTAAAAGATACTGCTAAAAAAATGTTTTATACAAATAAAAAACATTCATCGTTACTTGGTAAAACAATTTTAATAATTTGTCCTTCCGTTTATAATCCATATTACTCTACATTAATTCAAGGCATGGAACAAAAAGCTATAGAATTAGGTATGAAAACTTTAATAAAAACAACATATTGGGACATCTCAATAGAAAGAGATAGTTTAAAAAACTTCTCTCAACTTCCTATATCTGGAATTATATTTTCAATGATTCCTGAACAAATTGAAGAAGTTAAAGAGTTAAGCAAACAAATACCCATAGTTGCAGTTGGAGATGAAAATAATAATTTCGATTTTGATACTGTTAATATAAACAACTTTGAGGCTGGAAAATTAATTGGACAGCATTTAATAGATTTAGGTCATAAACATATAGCATATATATCTACAAGTTTAAATGAATTTCATACAGCTAGAACTAAAAGATTAGAAGGAATTAAATACATTTTTAACAAGCATAAACTACCTGATGTCACTGTTTTAAGCCAAGATATATTACCAGAGGAAGAGATTGCAACTGCAGATATCGAATTTTTAACAGGATATAAACTAGCAAATATTTGTTTAAAAAACCATAGCAATATTACAGCTATGGTTGGCATCAATGATATGGTTGCTTATGGTATAATTAATGCAATTAAAGATAATAAGTTAAGAATCCCACAAGATTACAGTGTATGTGGTTTTGATAATATTTTCCCTTCAAAATTCGCTTCATTGAAATTAACTACTATTGAACACTCAATATTCCAAAGAGGAGTCAAAGCAATGTCTTTAATAGCAAACAAAATAACTGATCAGGAAAATAATGAAGATAATCTTCAAGTTACAAGAATTGATTACAAAAGCCGATTAATAAAGAGGGAAACTACATCTTTACCAAGAAAAATAGAATAATATAAGACCTCCAAAGCAGCTTTAATTAATAAATTATATCTACCTTGGAAGTGTTAACTTTATTTTATTTTATTAAGATTCTTTAAATCTATTAATAGCCAGATTGCAGTTCCAAGTGCAGCTAAAATATCTGCAGAAGGAAAAGCTAACCATACCCCTATTAAATCTAAAAAACGAGGAAGTATTAAAACTAAGGGAATTAGGATTATAAATTGACGGCTCATTCCAAGTAAAATTGATGCAAAACTCTTTCCTAAAGCTTGGAAGTAAGTCGTTCCACAAGTTTGAATTCCTAATAAAAACATTGAAGAAATAATTATTCTTAACGCTACAACACCCAAATCTAGTAAATCTGGATCAACCGTAAACATTTTTAAAATTGTTCTAGGGATAATTAAAGATACTATTGAAAAAGATAAACCAATAATTGTTGTAATAAATATTGCTGTTTTCAAAGATGCTTTTACTCTTTCATATTTTTTTGCACCAAAATTATAACCTATGATTGGTTGCAAACCTTGGTTCATGCCAAAAATTGGCATCATTACTAAAGTTAAAAATTTATTTACCATACCAAAAGCAGCAATTGCTAAATCTCCGCCATATATTTTAACCATATTATTAACAGCTAAAGCCATAAAAGAAGTTCCTATCTGTCTAATAAAAGTAGCCATCCCTAATAAGACTATTTCTTTTATATATACGAATTTCAACTTAAAAATACGAAAATGAAACTTAAGTGTAGACTTTCCTCTTAAGAATATAGACAAAGCATATAAAGCTCCAACTATTTGCGAGAGTATAGTTGCAACTGCAGCCCCTTTTATCCCCATTTTAAATACAAAGATAAATATTGGATCTAAAATAATATTTAAGATAGTTCCAATTATCATTATATTCATAGATATTTTAGCCAATCCTTCACTTCTTAAAATATTATTTGAACACATTGTGAAGGATAAAAAAGGCGCTCCTATTAAAATAATTCTCATATAACTTTTAGCATAGGGAAGAATATCTGTTGTAGCCCCAAATATAATTAATATTTTATCTAAGTAAAGTTCTCCAATAATCAAAATTAAAATAGCTGTAATCAATGTTAAGATAAAAGCATTTGCCCCAGCTATTGCAGCTTCATCAGGTCGACCTTCTCCAAGTCTTCTAGAAATAACAGAAGCAGCACCAACTCCATACATTAAAGCAAATGCTCCAATTATCAATTGGAAAGGAAAAGCTATTGTTAACCCTCCTATTGCCAAAGATCCAGCTCCATGGCCAACAAATACAGTATCTATTACATTATATAAAGCATTACTTATCATACCTATCATAGCAGGAACAGAAAGTTTAAATAATAATGGGGTTATATTTTCTGTTCCTAGAAATTCATGAGGGTTATTTTTTTGCATTATTTTTCTCCATTTTTAATAAAATTTTATTTAAGGTTGCAAGCGCATCGAATAAAGCTTTTTTATCCTCATTTGATAAACAATTAACTTTCTTTTCAAAAGGAACAAAAATACTGTGACGCAAACTAATAGCTAACTGTGAGCCTTTTTCATTCAAAGCAACATAAATAATTCTTCTATCATCCTCATTTCTAATTCTATCTACTAAATTTAACTTCTCTAGAGAATCAACAATATTTGTAATAGAGCTTTTTACAACATTAGCATGTTTAGTTAAATCACTCATTTTCATTGATCCAAATTTTTTCAAAGTTAATATTACTTGAATTTGACTTGAATTTAAATTTAAAGCTTCACTTTGGGGAGATTTTGCATTTTTCAATAACCCATGCATGATACTATTCATAGTTTCTCTTAATTCTCTAAACAGAGTAAAAATATTCTTATCCATAAACACCTCAAAATTATTTCAATTTTGTACAATTCATTATTAAACTTTTAATTTCTAAAAGTCAATAGGAATCTATATAATATAGTTATTGACATATGCCTAAAATGGAAGTAAACTTTAACTATCTTAAGAATTTAATAAGGAGTTAACCAATGAAAATAGCGGTTACCTACAGCAATGAATTAGTTGAACAACATTTTGGTCAAACTAATCAATTTAAAATTTACACAATAGAAAATGGTACAATTACAAATCAAGAAGTTATATCAACTGCTGGTTATGCACATGGAACTTTAGTTGATTTATTAACTTTACAAAATGTTAATACCCTTATTTGTGGAGGACTTGGAGCAGGTGCTAGAACAGCAATTACCCAAGCTAATATAAAATTAATTCCTGGTGTAACGGGAAAAGCCGATGATGCTGTTAAAGCCTATTTATCAGATAATTTAGATTATGACCCTGATATTTCTTGTGCCGGACATCATCACGATGGAGAAGAGCATACACATGAGGAATCTTGTAATTCACATGGTAATGAGCATAAATGTGGTTCTCACTAAACTACTTTGCAATTGGAGAACATCTACTCCAATTGCATTTTTTTTTAAAATAGAATAACTTTATATTAAATTTTTGATTACGGAGATAAATATGCCTAGACCAAAAAAATGTAGAAGGATTTCTGGAGGAATGCCAGAATTTACACGTTTCGGCCCCAAAGGAAAAAGAAATAACTCCGCCATTGTAATGAGCGTAGATGAGTATGAAACCTTACGTTTAATTGATTATGAAAATCTCATGCAAGAAGAAGCTGCTAAAAAAATGAATGTTGCTAGAACTACTACACAAGCTATTTATGCAGTTGCTAGAAAAAAAGTTTCTACAGCTTTAGTAGAAGGAAAAGATATAATTATTGAAGGTGGTGATATAGAACTTTGTCCACCATGCCATCATAGGCAACACCAAAATAGATGTAGACATAATCTAAATAATGAAGAAAACAATAAAATATCTATCAAATAATATAATTTACTTTTTTCTAATTTTATTAAAATTCAATAAAATCATAAATACAATTTAAATTCAGTTGACATTAGTTTAGTTCAATCATAATATTTAAACAAATGGGGATCTAATGAAAAAAAAATTTATTTTATTTACAATAATATTTATATTAGCAAGTTCTTCTTTAAGCTCTAATAAAAACAGGATTCATTTGAAAGCTTATGTTCCTGTTATAATAAGTATCACAACATCCCCTGAAGGAAAATTAGAAGTCACTCTAAATAATAATGACGCATATTATCAACTAAGTAATTCAAATGGAATAACAACAGATTATAAAGAAGCATCCTTTTTTAACTTAATAATGATATAAAGATATTTTTGTTGCAACTTATTTAAACTTATGACTTTTTTGATAAATATATATTATATAACTAATTACAAAAACTATTATTACATTATCATCTAAAAATGTCTATTTAAACTTGACTTATACAAACTTATAACATATTATTAGGTCAAGTTAAGCGAGCTTAATTATCTCTCTTAATAATAACATAATATAGAACGAGTTTTTCTTTGTAATAATATCACTAAACAATGATAAATTCCCCTATTTATCTTTAGATTGCTAAATTTATGTTCGATATTATGGTTATCCTTATTTCGGTTTTATAAGGAATTTTAAGCTTGCATTGATCCAATTACTACAATTGGATCAATATTTTTTTAATTCACAGCTGTAACATTTTTTACATTCAATCAAATTTATCCTTGACTTACATATCAAAAATATCTTAATCTTAAAGTAGAAAATGAGGAAAATAACAAAATAAAAAAAATATATTTAATATACCATTTATCAAAATGAGAGTTGCACTCTTTTTTTGATGCAACTTTTTAATATTTAACTATATTCATAACTTCTTATACATTATTTTTTTATAAGTTAACCTCTTTTTCATCACTCAAAACGGCCTAACCAACTAAAAATTGGTTAGGTTTTTATTATTTAGGCTAAGTTTTTTAAATATGAAAGGGTAGCATAAAATGCTACCCAAATCTCTCTTAATAATATATTTGTTTTGTATATTATTTTTTTTCTTAATTATTGAATGCTGTATTCAACTTTAATATCACTTGTATAATCACCAGCTGTTAGACTTTCATCACCACTCCAGCTTAGGTTAAAAGAGTTTACTGTAAGATCTTTGTGTAAACCAGCTGATATAGAGCTTAATGAAACTTTAGTATTAACTTGTGGTAAAATGTTTGAATCTAAAACAGTTGAACCATTGATAGTTGTTTTAAAAGTTTCAGGAGTTACAGATACTTTAACAGCTAAGTCACTATTTTTATTACTAGAAGCTTTAATAGTAAAGAAATCAGTTTTACCATCTTCTGTTAATGGATCAACTTCAATTTGTTTTGTATCACCTTCGTTAATGATATTGTTGTTATAATATAAATCATAAGAAACTTCAGTTTCTTCAATTGAAGTGTTTAATTGAACTTGAGCTGACTTTGCGCTCATTGATGTCATTGCAATTGCTACTAGTGCTAAGATTGTTAATATTTTTTTCATAATTTGATTTTATCCTTTAAATAAATAGTTTTTTTGTTTTCTTAATTTCCTTTAAGATGATTTAACTATAAGTTATATTGTAACTTATGTCAACACTAATATAAAAAATAATTAGACAAATTTATAATAAAAATATTAATTTGTTATATTGTAAGTAATTAAATAGTAAAAATAAATTGTAACTTATAGTAAAAGTATACAAAATTGAATAATATTGGCTAAAAAATACTCCGTGTTATACTCACTTTAATATTTAATTTTCAAGAAATACTTTTAAATATATATTTAACTTTGTTTTGTTTTATATATAATGGTCCCCATGGAGTGATATGATATGAACAACTTACTTTTTTCATTTAATGTTATTTTCCCACTTTTTGTCTTACTTTTCATAGGGAATATCTCTGTAAGATTTAACTGGGTAGATAAAAAAACATTAAATGCATTAAACAAATTTATTTTTAGAGTACCCCTTCCTTTATTATTATTTCTTGGAATATATAATATGGAAACTGTAGATATCCAAAATTCAATTAAAATGATTTTGGTTATTTTAGTCGTTCTTCCTTCAGTGACTTTAATAATGTCTCTGATAATGAATAAAACGAAAATAGAAAAACCTAAACGTGCTGTTATTGTCCAAGCTTGGTTTAGATCCAATATAATGATTTTTGGAGTTCCTGTTATTCAAGGAATGTATGGAGATGCCGGCCTTCCTTTATTAAGCACTTTAATATTGGTTGCTGTTCCTTTAGTAAATATACTTGCAGTGTTTGTTCTTGAAGGATATAGAGGAAATAATGTAAAAGCTTCTACATTAATAATAAGTGTAATAAAAAATCCACTAGTTGATGCTGCACTACTAGGCTTTATATTTTTCACTCTTAAATTAGAGCTCCCACAAATTATCGTAACTCCCATAACATCTCTATCTAAAACTGCAACACCTCTAGCTTTTATTATTTTAGGTGGAACTTTAGAATTCGATAGTATTAAGAAAAATATTAAATATATTTTATTTGGAAGTTTAGGAAAATTAATCGTAACACCTCTAATAATAATATCAATAGCAGTAGCAATAGGACTAAAAGGAATGTATTTAGGTTGTATTATAGCATCTATGGCATCTCCAGTAGCCGTCTCATCCTTCACTATGGCAAAAGAAATGGATGGAGATGCGGATCTAGCAGCTCAATTAGTCATAATGACAACGGTATTATCTTTAGTGACAATATTCTTATGGTTATATATATTAAAAACTTTAAATTTGATTTAGTTTTCACTTACAAATTTAAAACCCCTATTAATCAAAGCTTGTCTGATACAATTAATATGTTGATGGTCTCTCGTTTCAATTTCTAATGATAAGGTACAACTATTTAAATCTGTTCCCTCTCCACCTCTATCATGATGAACAGCGATTACATTAGCACCTAAATTAGCAATAATTGTTGAGACCTCAACCAACTGTCCTGGTTTATCCATTAAACTTATAGTAAGTTTGGCACTTCTTCCACCTTTTAATAAGCCTCTTGAAATAACACGAGAGAGTATTGTTACATCTATATTTCCACCACTAACAACACAGACAGTATTTTTACCTTTAATATCAATCTTATTAAACATAGCAGCAGCGACAGAAACAGCTCCGGCACCTTCAGCAACTAGTTTCTGATTTTCCATCAAGGCTAATATAGCGCAAGAGACCTCATCATCACTTACTGTTACAACCCCATCAACATATTTTCTACATAAATCGAAAGTAACATCACCAGGTTTTTTAACAGCAATTCCATCAGAAATTGTACAAACATCTTGAAGTTCACATATTTGATCTTCTTTTAATGAGGAAAACATACTTGCAGCCCCAGAAGATTGAACACCATAAACCTTACAATTAGGTTTAAGAGATTTTATAGCGAAAGCAATTCCGCTAATTAAACCTCCCCCGCCAATTGGGACAATTACAACATCCACATCTTCTAATTGGTCTAATATTTCTAACCCTATTGTACCTTGGCCTGCAATAACTTCTTTATCATTAAAAGGATGTATAAAAGTCATACCAGTTTCTTTTTGCAATTCTATTGCTCTAGTGTATGCATCATCATATACGCCTTTAACTAATTCTACTGTAGCGCCATAACTTCTAGTAGCTTCAACTTTTGAAATTGGAGCGCCATCAGGAATACAAATAATAGACTTAATATTATTTTTTTGTGCAGCTAAGGCAACACCTTGGGCATGATTGCCTGCAGAACAAGCTATAACACCTTTATCTTTTAACTCTTTAGAAAGTTGAGAAATTTTATAATAAGCTCCCCTAACTTTAAAAGATCCCGTAACTTGTAAATTTTCCGTTTTTAAAAATACTTTATCATTTGGAAAAATATTAGGTGCGGGTAAAAGATCTGTTTTATGAATAACATCTTTTAATGTATAAGCGGCATGATATATTTTATCTAATTTCATAAACACTAGAATATCAAAGCAATACAATCCAAACAATATATTAAGATAAAAAAATAGAATATTTTCTTAATGTTTTGCTATAGAGTAAGAAAAATAAAATAAAGCAATCATATCTTGTAAATCCAATTCATCTAATTTGAATTCTTCAACTTTTAACAACCCGTTCCTAATATGTATCATTTTAGAGTCTTTTAAATTAGTACAACTATCTAATAACATAATGCAATATTTTTTTAATGTTTCTTTATCCTTAGTTAAAAAGGCTTTCAATATTCCATCATAATTATTAAACACAATAGTTTCATCTTGAGCATCTGTAATAAATTCAATTATAGCCTTTTCATATTCACCTAAATTAATACGAGCATAAATATTTGATAAAACAGGAGATCCAAAATGTAAAAAAGAAGCTAATACGGCATATCTTGTTTGCCTATATCTTACACCTCTCTTTTGAGATACAGATACAAAAAAGTTCTCATAAAAAAGACCTTCCTTATCTAAATTCTTCTTTGCTATAAGATAATCGATTTCTTCATCAATATGAGTAGCTTTTTTGCTTAACTCCATTACTCTTTCTAATATATGAGGATCTTTAGTAATCATAGATAAACTTTTTGATGCAACAGATCTAACACTGCTCCATCTAGAATCGAGTAATTTAGTTAAAGATTTAATTGCACTTTCATTATTTTTATAGGCCCCTAAAGCAACAATAGCTTCTACTTGGCAACTCTCTTCATCATTTTCAGCTAACTTTATTAAATCTGGTAACAAAGATTTCCTAGGTCTAATACCTAAAGATCTAACAATATCCTTTTTATCAATAGAAAAAGGAGCGGCTAATATAGACCTTAACTGTGAAGTAGCTAAAGTATTGGTATTAGTGCCCAACGAATATAATAATAAATGCCTTTTATAAGGTTCAAAAGTATGATTTAATCTTTCAATTTTTGACAAAGCTTGTAAACCATGCCTACTAAACAATATTTTTGCAGTTTGAGAACTAGAATAGGCTCCAGTTTCTTTTAAAGCAGAAGCATAAAGTATAAAGCCAATATTTAAAATTGCTATTGCAAAATACATTAAAGAATAATTATTAAAAAGAGTTGAATTTACAAATATTTTTGTTATATCTATTTCTGCTAAATAACCATTAATTAAACCTGTAATTAAAGCTAGAATAGCAATAATAAAATTATTCATAGAGTTGAAAGATATTGCATCTTTATCTGGTATTACTGCTGAAATTAATCTAAATACGGAAAAATAAGCTAAGAGTAAAAAGAAATTAGAAAAAATCCCTAAAACAAAGAAAAAAGCAAAACCCAAAGAAATTGGAACAATTGCCCAAGTAATTAAAAACATTAAAAACACAATGCTACTTATTAAACAAATAGGTTTAGATCCTAATCTATCAGTTAGCTGTTTATTTACGATACCAGCAATTAAAGAAGAGACCCCACATGCTGCTGTGTAGAACAGCACACTACTATTATCGAAACCAACATAAATTTTCAAAAAAGGTACAACCATCGAAAAACCAACAACTAAAGAACTGCTTATCCACCTTAATATTAGACGTCTTTTTCTACTTTCATTTGCCATAGATTCTTTAAATACTTTTACCAACCCCCTACCTTTCCTATAGGTAATAGGTCTTCTACAAGGAATTTTAGAAATTTCTATTGCTGAAAAAGTATTAATCATTGCACCAATCATTTGCAAAATAATTATCGAAAGAATGCCTGGTAAACTTACTACATCTAAATAAATTGCAACTATAAAACAAATAAAAATTGAAGAAGATTGATAAGCTATGTTTATATTTCCAACAATCCTTCCAATATTAGAAGAGTTACTTAAACTTTTAACTGTAAAATCATTCAAAGCTATTCCAATAACCCTAAAAACAGAAAATAAAGTATATATTGCTAATAAAAATAAAATTGCCCATTTATTTTGATCTATATATAGTAATCCAACATAACAAAAAGAAATAAGACCTCTTAAAAGCCAGGCTTTCGATTGAACTTTTACTATATTCTTTTTGTTAAATAATTTTGGAACTACAGGAAGAACAGCACCGGCAATGTATAATACCGAAGAAATATATCCTAACGCGAAACTACCCGCTCCAAAATATACTGCTAAAAGATACACAAAAGTGCCTCCTAGCAAATTATATGAGATACCATTAAACATCTCATTCATTAACATGTGTTTTAAGCCTTTTTGTTTTTCAGCTTCGCTTAAATATAAAGTATTAGACATTTACGAATTTTTAATCCTCTCTATTCTTATTTTTTAGTCTAACATGCTATTATTTTTGAGTATATATTTCTATTAAAATTATATGTAAATATTTTTTTTTATTTTTTTTACTAAAAGTAGTTGATTAGAGCTAAAATTCTTGCTATAGTCCAATTCGTTGCTTGGGCTGCTAGCTCAGTTGGTAGAGCAACGCCCTTTTAAGGCGTGGGTCAAAGGTTCAAATCCTTTGCAGCTCAATTTTTAATGTCTCCTTCGTCTAGTGGTTAGGACACCGGGTTTTCATCCCGGCAACACGAGTTCGACTCTCGTAGGAGATGTACCAGTTCGAAAGAACTGGTTTTTTTATACTCAAAAACACATATTCTAAAATTTCATGTTATAAGTTAAAATAAATTAATTCCTTACATTACAACAAATTAATAAAAAAAATCAATTTATTTACATTTTTATTTTTTTTCATTGTTGACATAAGTTTCAAAAAGAGTTATTATTTAGTTACAAATTACTAGAAAAGGGGTAAAAAAATGAAAAAGATATTATTATTATTATTATTAACACTAACCCTTTCTACGTTATTTGCAAAATCAGCAGATGTGCAACTATATACAAATATTGAAGAAGCTACTTTACAATATGATTTATATAGAGAACTTGATGATAAAACACTTGTTAAAATTGATGAAGATACAACTTATACGGTTCCAAATATCAATCCCTTAACAACAAACACAATGATTACAGATTTCATTATAATTGCAAATTCAAATTTCAATTCTGATAAATCTATAGAAGTTACCATCACACCATCTACCTTTAAAACATTTTTAAATGAAGATGTACTCTATGATTCAGGAATTAAGCCAATAATAAATATTAATGGCAATAGTGACTCAATTTTACCTGCTGGACTAAACACAGATAGAGAAATATTTCGCTTTAATATTTATGTAAGCGGAAGAGCTAATCTTCCTGCTGGAGATTATATAAGTATAGTTAATGTCGAATACAAAATAGAATAGAACTCCTTTAAAATATTTAGTTTATAAGCAACCATTAATTTGGTTGCTTATTTTTTTCTATAAAAAGATCAATTTTAAATATAAGTTGTTTTTCCAAAAACAAAACAAAGTTATATTTATATTTAAAAGTATTTATTGAAAATTAAATATTAAAGTGAGTATAACACGGAGTGTTTTTTAGCCAATATTATTCAATTTTGTATACTTTTACTATAAGTTGCAATTTATTTTTGCTATTTAATTACTTACAATATAATAAGTTAACATTTTTATTACAAATTTGTCTAATTATTTTTTATATTAGTGTTGACATAAGTTACAATATAACTTATAGTTAAATCATCTTAAAGGAAATTAAGAAAAACAAAAAAACTATTTATTTAAAGGATAAAACAAATTATGAAAAAAATATTAACAATCTTAGCATTATCATTAATCGCAATCACTTCTATGAGCGCTAAATCAGCTCAAGTACAATTAAATACTTCAATTGAAGAAACTGAAGTTTCTTATGATTTATATTATAACAACAATATCATTAACGAAGGTGATACAAAACAAATTGAAGTTGATCCATTAACAGAAGATGGTAAAACTGATTTCTTTACTATTAAAGCTTCTAGTAATAAAAATAGTGACTTAGCTGTTAAAGTATCTGTAACTCCTGAAACTTTTAAAACAACTATCAATGGTTCAACAGTTTTAGATTCAAACATTTTACCACAAGTTAATACTAAAGTTTCATTAAGCTCTATATCAGCTGGTTTACACAAAGATCTTACAGTAAACTCTTTTAACTTAAGCTGGAGTGGTGATGAAAGTCTAACAGCTGGTGATTATACAAGTGATATTAAAGTTGAATACAGCATTCAATAATAGAAAAACACAACTAAAGTGATAAATACAATAAAAACCTCCTAAAAATACAGAGCAACTTAATAGTTGCTCTTTTTTTTATGAGAGTATATTACATTAAAAAAAAGGTAACCCAATTTCTAATTTTCCCTTTTAGAAATTGGGTTATGCAAGTTTTGTTAATATATTGTCTGTCTTTTTAATAAATCAATCTAAATTAAATAGCACTTATTGCTAATACATCAGCTGCTTGAGGAGAAACTAAGCTTCCACTTTGATCATAAAAGCCATAATCTACATTACTCATATTAGTCTTAACTGAAAAAGAAGAATCTGTTTCTTCAAAAGTTATTGTTTCAGGAACATAAGCTACAATGCGAACAGTCATTGACTTAGCAGTTAATGAAAACATTGTTGTTAATAAAACTAAAACTAATAAGATAAATGCTTTTCTCATTTCTTATGCTCCTTATATGTATAATATATGTAATAAGTTTGTAGAAGTCAACAGAAGTTTTACAAAACAAAGCTAAATAAATTAAAATAAAGCAAATTTTAAGCTTTATAACACAATAAATAAGTTATTTGTAACTAAAATAGCTATGTAATAAGTTTGGAGAAGTTGAATAAAACTGACCTATTTTTCCTAAGGTAAGCTTTAGAGCTTAATTATTAAAAAAATTATAAAATTTATTAGATTTTCAGAAAAAAGCTACATCTTATGATCAAATATATCAATTGTTACAGTTATTTACATATAATAATTCTTTATAATATATAGAGTTATATTTATTTTAAAATATTTATTAATTATTTTTTATATTAGTGTTGACATAAGTTACAATATAACTTATAGTTAAATCATCTTAAAGGAAATTAAGAAAAACAAAAAAACTATTTATTTAAAGGATAAAAACAAATTATGAAAAAAATATTAACAATCTTAGCACTAGTTGCAATCGCAATGACATCAATGAGCGCAAAGTCAGCTCAAGTACAATTAAACACTTCTGTAGATTCAACTCCAGTATCTTATGAACTTTATTATAACAATGACAAAATTGAAGATAATACAACTGAATATGATATCTTTATTTCTAGATCCCTTACTGAAGGTGGACAAACTCAAGATTTTACTATCGTAGCTTCTAGTAATTTAAATAGTGATTTATCAGTTAATGTAGAAATAAAACCTGAAGCTTTTGAAACTACTTTAAATGGCTCAACTCCATATAAATCTAACATTACCCCTTCTGTAAATCAAATTAATTCAGTTTCAACTTTAAGTGCTGGTCTTAATAAAGATAAATTAGTTAATAAATTCAACCTTAGCTGGGGTGGTAACAAAGAACTTCCAGCTGGTGATTATGTAAGTAACGTAACAATCAATTACTCAATCAACTAATTAAAAAAATATATATACTCTCTCCAAATACAGGGCAACTTAATAGTTGCTCTTTTTTTTATCTAAATTATAAACAATCAAAATTATGTAAGATGACACCTAATGAATATAACTAATATATTAGAAAGGGAAATTACATAATTCCATGAAAACATAAGGTAGAAGTTAAAGTTGCTTAGAAAAACTACTTTAATTTCTAGAATATTATAAAAAAGGATTAAGTTTTTTTACTTTTGTCCTTGAAGTGGGGTCCACTTCAAAGTACATATTTTTTATATCTCATATATTTAATAAATAGAAACTAAAGTCTTAAATTCAGCTTTTTATGGACAGAATAGGAAATAGTTGTTTCATTATAAACAATTATTTTAAATTTATGTACAACGTTATACATAAGTTACAATTAAAAATAAATAAAAAAAATAAATATAATTGCTTATACATCAAATAATTAAATAAAAAATACACAAATTGTTATATGTTTCATTTAATTATCCTATTGACATAAGTTGCATTATATCTTAAATTTAAACTATCTTAAAGGAATTAAGAAAAACTATTTAGTACAAAGGAAAACAAATTTATGAAAAAAATCTTAACAATTCTAGTCCTAGCATCTATTGCAATTACATCAATGAGTGCTAAATCAGCTCAAGTACAATTAAATACAACAATTGATGAAGTTCAACCAGATTACGCTTTATATTATGCAGATGCGTTAGTTAACGATAATGATATTATTAATGTTGATCCAATAACAGAAGATGGCGTTACAGACGTTTTCTCTATTAAAGCAAGCAGTAATATGAATAGCAAATTACCTGTAGTTGTTACAATTGCTGCAGATGTATTTAGAACAACATTAAACAATGGTACTGAAGATGTTGCAACAACAGTTACTCCAGAACCTACTATAATTACTAACACTGAATATCTACCTGCTGGATTACAATCAAACTATTTGGTATATTCCTTCACTTTAGGTTGGACAGGAGATGATTCTTTACCAGCTGGTGATTATACTAGTGACATCACAATCAATTACACAATTGAATAATTGATATTACAAAAAATAATGGATTAGGGTAGCTAAAATAGCTACCTTTTTTATATTTATTCGTAATCTCTTTTTCTAATAAATGCTAGCAAAGAATTAAGGTTTATGATAAAATTGGCATATTCTATTTTAGGAGAAACCTTTGTTTTCAGATATAAATCAAGTTAAATTATTAATTCAAAATGACAGTGGTTTAATGCTATTAACTAAAAAAAATTCTCCTTTTATAATTTCCTTTTTATATAAAATATTCAAAGAAGACTCACAAGAAAATGGTGTGGAGCAACAATATTTTATAGAAAAATTAGCTAATTACATAAGCTCTTTTGACGATGGAGTTTCTCTTGATGATGAGGAAATTGATGAAGACTCTGATTATAAGACTATTGAACTAGATAACTTAGATAAAGCTTATAATCTTACAAAAACTTGGTCTAATCCAAAAAATAGATTTATTTTTAGATATTACAATGAAGATAATATCGAAATGGTAGATTTATCGACATCTGTTGATAGATTATTCAGATATTTTGAAGAAATTGAAGATTTAAAAAATATGTTCATTGGAACAGAATCTAAATTTTTAGAAGTATTAGATAGAATAAAAGAATTAGATCACAATACAATAAAAAATCCTAAAGCTAGGATTGATGAATTACAAAAACAAAAACAAAAAATTGAAGATGAAATTAAAAAGATTGAAGAAACTGGTAATGTAGAGACATATACCCATCTTCAAATTGCTGAAAGAGTTGAAACTCTAAATAAAGTATCAAAATCCTTACTTGCTGATTTCAAACAACTAAGAGATAATAATCATAAGATTTTCTCTCAATTATGTAAAAAACAATACCAATCAACAGAAAACAGAGGAACTTTATTATCAGATATATTAGAACAAACAGAGGAACTTCAAAAAACCCCTCAAGGTGAAAGTTTCAATGCTTTTTGGCTGTATTTAAGTAAAGAAAGTGATGAAGACACTATAAAGAATAAAGTCAACAAAATAAAACGTAGATTACCTAATCAAAGAATTGATACAGAGTTTTTTGACAACTTTGAAAGTTCTCTTTACCAAGCCGGAAAAAATATCTTAGAAGAAAATAGAAAACTATCAGAAAGATTAAAAAGAATTATTACTCGAAAAACCAGTCCTGAATATAAATACATAGCATCCCTCACAAAAGATATAAAATCTCTTTGTGTAAATAAAGATGTAGATATTCCATATAAGAAAGAAATATTAATCATTGATGGACTACCTTATATTAATAATGATATGGCACGGCCTCTTGAAAATGTAAAATTTTCAAATAATGGAATTCAAGAATCTTATGAAACTAAAGAAATCCCAGCTATTGATTTAACTCAATTAATTATAGATATCTATGTAAATGAAAATGAAATTAAACAAAATTTAGAAAATATTTATAATGAATCTATAAAAAATAACAAACCTATTACAGTACAAGATATTTTTAATAAATATAAAATCAAATATGGCTTAGCCGAAGTTCTAACTTATTTGTCTCTTTTATTTAAAGCAGAGTGGACAACCATAGATTCAAAAAATAAAGAAACAATAAATTATATAAGTTATGAAGATCAAGAAAATATTTCTTTATTAATCCCTAAGGTGGTGATAAAACATGATAAATAATGAATTTAGTAATACAAAACAATGGAGTGATGTTTGTGTAAAATTATTGCAAGGCCCAATTTTCGAAGAAGATAATAAAGAAACTTTTGATAAACTAAAATTATGGGCTAAAGAAATAAATTCATATTTTAATATCATAGGACTAAAATTATTTTATAACGATAATTATGATTATGCGTTTTTAGAACAAATAGAAGATGAAGATGGGAATGTAATTGATAATCTAAATAGATTGCTTAAACGCCATCCATTAACATTTGAAATATCTTTAATATTAGTAATACTAAGAGAAGAGTTAGACAAATTTGAAATGAACGAGTCTCTTCAAAATCAAAATCTTATCTTAAAGGAAAGTGAAATAGCTGACTTAGTTGAACCATATTATCAAAATACTTCTGATAAAATTAAATTTAAAGACATGATTTCATCAAGCTTAAATTACATAGCAAACATGAACTTCATTAAGAAAATACAAAGGCCGAACGATAACCTTCAACTTTCAAATGATAGAGAATTTATTATTAGAAATATTATTAGAGCCAAGGTTGATGCAGCTTTCTTAAAAGAATTTAAAGAAAAATTAGAAGAAAACAAGGAGACTTAATAATGCGAGAATTAGAATTAGGCCTTGATTTAGGAATTAGCCATTCTGGATATAGATTATCATACTTCCAACTATACAATTGGGGTACTTTTGATAAACACATTGTTAATATCACACTTGATGGAGAAAATACTTTATTAACAGGTAGTAATGGATCTGGGAAAACAACTTTAGTAGATGCATTATTAACTCTAATAGTTCCGACAAATGATAGAACATATAACCTTTCAAGTGGTCATGACGGTAAAAATGGCCGAACTGAGGAAAGCTATGTTTTAGGAGCTTATTCAACCGGTAAGTCTGAAACTGATTATACAGCTAGTAGAAAAACTCTAAGAGATAAAAATTGTCATAGTATATTATTAGCCACTTTTAAAAATAAAACAGCAATATCTTCAATTACACTAATGCAAATTAGATATTTTTCGTCAAATGGTTCTTTAAAAAGACAGTACTTTATAATTGAAGGTGATTTAACTATAGAAATGTTAAATGAAAAAAACGTTGGCTATAATACAGGTGGAAACTGGATTCAAGATTTAAAAAAAGCTTTCCCTGATTTAACTATCACATCTTACGACACTTTTAAACGTTATAGTTATGATTTTTCTAAAAAGTTTGGATTCAGGTATAAAGACAAAGCAATTAAAATCTTTTCCCAAACTGTAGGGATGAAAGATTTACATGATTTAAATAGTTTCATTAGAGATAGAATGCTTGATGAAAGTGATTCTTTCGAAAATTTTAATGTTATTGCAAAAAACTTTAACAATTTAATGGTTTTAAAAAATCAAATTGATAAAGAAGAATTACAAATTGAAATGCTTGAGGAAATCTCAAAGCTTTATACTAAATACCAATATTTCTCAACTAAAAGATTAAATAAGGAAAAAGTTAAAAATGATTTTTTACCTATTTGGGCAAATCAAGCTAAATTAAAAATTATTAATGAAGAAATTGAAAGAGAAACAAAAGATTTATCAGACACTGAAAATGAAATAACTAATAAAGAAAATGAAAAGAATCAAATTGAAGATAGTATTGCTGAACTACAAAACACTTTAAATACTGATGAAAGACAAAATAGGATTAATTCTCTCTTAGTTAGGAGAAAAGATTTAAATAATACAATTTCACAAATGCAATCAACAGTAGATTCATACTCTTCTAGATTAAATAATTTAAATTTAGAGTTCCCTCAATCAGAAAAAGAATTTAATAATTTAAGAGATGATGCAATAAATAAAGTATCAATATTAGAAAACAAAATTGAAAAACTTCAGGAAGATAAAGATGAATTAACTTCATTAAAAAATACAGTTGTTCAAAATTTAGAAAACATTAATAACCAACTTATTGCAATAGAGAACAAACAAAGCAACATCCCTCTAGAATATTTAGAAATAAGGGACGAGATATGTAATGAGCTAGGGCTACCTATTGAAGATGTAAAATTCTTTGGGGAATTAATTAGAGTCAAAGAAAACTCTTTAGATAAAGCTCTAGCATTAGAATCTCTAATTAGACCATTAGCCTTATCTCTTATAGTTCTACCACAACATGCTCTGAAAATAGCAGATTATCTTTATTATAAAGAATTAAACAAGAAAATAGAAATAATAATAATTGAAGAAGTAAATCCTCTTTTATTAAATAATGGAGAAGATAAAGATCAATTAAATATTTTTGATGATACTGATGAAATTATCTTTGAAGAAGAAAGCTGTCCAACATTCTCTCCTTATATGTTAGAAGTTAAGGAAGATTATCCACATAGAGCTTTTATTGAAAAACTTTTACATGATAATTATAATCATGCCTTCTCCTCTAACAAAGATATAGTATTAAGCTCTGCTAATACTTTTGGAGAAAAAGCTTTATTAAATATTAATAATAAATTTATTAAAGGGATAACTAATGAAAATTTAGATATCCACATTCTAGGATGGGAAATAGAAAAGAAAAAACTTAGATTACAAAATAAAATCCAAGAATTATCAAAACAATTAAAAGATTTTGAAAGAGATATAGAAAAACAGAAAAGTCTTATTAATAAAACAGAAAAAATAAGACAAGCTTATATTTATATCTCTCAATTTAATAATTATTCTACAATTAACATAAACCAATACACAACTCAAATACAAAATATAGATAATCAAATACTAGAGTTAAAAAATGAATCTTCTGATCTTGATGAATTAAATCAACAACTCGAGATAAAAAAAGAACAAAAAAATAATATAGAAAAAGAAATTGTAAATTTGTATAAAAAGTCTGGGGGAACAAGTCAATCTTTAAAGGAAAAAGAGAAAGAAAAAATTGAAATCAATAATTTCCTTTATAATAAAGATTTAACATCAAGTTTTGAACCAGTTTCTCAATTACAAACAGAATATGAACTTCCTTCTTCATTTTCAGATTTAAAAGAAATTAACCATTATCTAGGTTTAACTGATTCAAAAATTCTTAAAGAAATAAATGCCTTAGGAGAAGAAGAGAGATTATCAGAAAAAGACCTTCTAAAAAAATTAACAAAGTTCAAATCAGGTGATAATAATATCCGATTACTATATCCATCTTGGTCTAGTGACACTGAAGACTTAGATGACAATATTGACTCAATCGAAGCTTATGAATTTATGCTAAATAAATTAAAGACAGACTCTTTACCTAAATATAAAGAACAATTTGCTAATTTAAGGACTCGTCAAATTCAACAAGATATCACTGACTTAAATTCAAGTATTAGGGAGTGGAATCGTAAAATTAAAGATAATATAGAAGATTTGAACAAAAGTTTAGATAGCATTGATTATCAAAAAGACCCCCATAGTAAAATCCGCATAACTATGGAAGTTGCTAGAGATAAAGATATTAGAAAATTTAGATTCTTACAAAAGAAAGCTGAACCAGATCCAGGTATTGCAGCTCTAGGTGAGGCTGAAAAACAAAAAGCAAATGAGAATTTTATCTTAGCAGTTCAAGAATTTGTCACAACACTAAAAGAAAACGAAACATTTGCAAGAAAAGTTTTAGATATTAGAAACTGGTATCAATTTGGTGTTGAAGAATATAATTGCGAAACAAATGAACAAATTAGATTCTACAAAGATAGTAGTGCAATATCAGGCGGACAAAAAGCTAAATTAGCCTATACTATTCTTGCAGCAGCAATTGCTCACCAGTTCGATGTATTTAACTTTGATAATAGTGCTAGATCTTTCAGATTTGTGATAGTAGACGAAGCTTTTAGTAAAAGTGATGATGAAAATAGTAGATATGCAATGGACTTATTTAAAGCAATGGATTTACAACTAATGGTTGTTACTCCTATGGATAAAGTAAATCTAGTTGAACCCTATATTAAAAGTGTACAAATTACTGTTTGTAAAGATGGAAAACATTCTTTTGTTCATAGCATAAAAAAAGAAGAGTTAAAAAATGTTGACAATAGAAGCAATAAAAACAAAAGCTAATAATAAATATAATTCTTATTTAAAAGCACTTGTTGAAGATATTAATTATTTCCCTTTAGAAATAAAGGGAAATAAGAATTTTTCTAAATTAGAATATGCTAAGGCTTTTGAATTATTCCAAAAGTTAAACGATAATAGCAAAGCAGTAAAGGGATATGGATATTGCTTTACTTATGAAAAAACTAGTAAAATCAAAATTACTAAAATTTATTTTGAAACTGAATCTGATTATCTTAAATTTATTAAAAAAGAAACTCAAACTAAAAGATTTAAAGAAAATCTTAATATATTACGACGTACTTTACCAATCTCAAACGAAATAATAAAAACTAACTTATCTAAGATATTAAAATGGGATGTATCTACTTGTAAAAATATTGCTTTAATTTCTTCTTTTATTATAAAAAATCCTGAAAGCAATTTATATCAAAGAGAGCTTCCAATAACTGTTCCAACTAAGTTTCTAGAAAAAAACATTTCTACTATCACATCTTTTATTAGTAATTTTATAGAACTAAAAAACGTTGATAACAAATATCAAAAATTAGGATTACTAGATAAATCTTTTATTATAAAAATTAGATCTCACTCTAATTTTAATATTTTTGATAATAATAAAAACTACTGTTGTTCAAATGATATTATTTACCTTACCCCAAAAGCATTTGAAAAATTTTCACACACTGCAAATCGAGTATTCATAGTAGAAAATGAAACTACTTTTTATAATTTCCCCCTCAATCAAAACGATCTATGTTTATATTCAGGTGGTTTTTCTATCCTTAGTTTTATAAAAAATGGTTATTTGAAAAATACTTCTCTATATTATTTTGGAGATTTAGATGAACATGGTTTTGCTATTCTTTCTATGTTTAGAGAAAAATATAGCAATGTTAAAAGTATTCTTATGAATATGGAAACACTTATAGCTTTTAAACATTTTTGGATAGAAGGAAAAGAGTACAAAGGACAATTAACAAAACTAACAAAAGAAGAAGTTACTACTTTAGAATATATTAAAGAAAATAATATAAGACTTGAGCAAGAAAAAATCCCGAACTCTTATATTACAAAAACAATAGAATTACTAACTTAATTATTTTTATTTAAATAAATTAATAAAACTAACAAAGGGAAGTGTTAATATATCTATAAAATTATAGTCTGTGTAATATATTAAAACTCTCTTAAAAACAAAAACTAACACAATAGCTAATATCATTGTTATTACAACTTCAATAATTGTCTTTCTTAAAGCTGTTCTTTGTAAATAGACTAAATCCTTCAAGTCAGGAAGACCATCAAAAATTTTAACTTTATTTTTATATTCTTCTATTTGATTAATGAAAGTATATCTATCTTTAAGATAATCAGAAACGGCTGAATCTATATCTTTGTCCCTTAAATAAATCTTCAAAAATTTAAATACAATTGGAATTGTTTTAATTACTGAATATATAGTCCTTAGAAGAAGGGCAATTACAATTAAAGATGAGATTAAAGCACCTTCTCTTGAACCTGAATATAAAAATAAAATAGCAATTATAAAAGCTATTAAACTCATTAGACTATTTTTTATTGTATTTTTAGCTTTCTTTTTTAATATGGCTTCTAATTTGTTTTTTCCAAATTCAAAAGTTTTATTATATGCTGAGGTAATAGATTCTTGCACTTTATCTGAAATAGATTGTTTAACAACCTTAGGTGCAATATGGTTGCCTAGTTTAATAAGTTTAGATAATTTATTCCATACATATGTTAAAACTGCGGCATCATCAAGCAAACCTCCAACTGGAATAAAATCAGGAATAACATCCACTGGCAATACCAAATATAATAAAGAGCCAATTAATAATACTTTGATACTTGAAGGAACTTCATCACTCATAAATCCATTATAAATATCACTAACCTTATCCCAGATTTTAGCAATTGGTCCTCTTTTCATTTCTGGAAGTTTTACTTCCATATTACTTATTTGAGTATAATCTGCTTCTTTTCCAAGCTTAGAGGCTAATTGTATAGCTTTTTCTTCATCTTTTTTTGCATTTAACATAAATAAAGAATAATGGTCAAATACACTCTCGTCAATAAAGAGAATAGAATAATGGATTAGTACTGTTTTTTTTCTTATTCAATAAATCTGTTAGAGCTTTCTTCATATTTTCAAAATCACAAAAATAATCTAGATATTGTTTTTTTGCTAGCTCAAAAGGGAGATATCTATCAAATTTAAATTTACCATAAATTAATTCTTTTGGAAGAGATAACGAAAGAGGATCAATATCTTCATCAATAATATCTTTTAAGGCTTTTAAGATAATTTCGCAACTCAAATTTGTTTTTTCTATAGTGATACACAAATCATTATCAATAGAGGTTTTAAACCCTCTTTCTTCTAAACATAACGATAAAGAAAGCATTTCTCTCGAACCAAGCCATAAAAATAAATTAAAAACATTCCTTTCACTTTTTATAATTAAAACTTCATTTAATCTAAGGTAATTAAAACGATAACGACTATCTTCTAAATACTTTTTTGCAGAATTATTTAAATAGGGATAAAGGGTAGAACTAGAGAGGATTTCTTTCATTTTATTTACTATTTTAATATCAAGATTAACAAAATAATCACCATCCCATTTAGCAATACCCCCAACACCATCTCTAATTACATTAACTTCATTCTTCTCAATATCTATATCTACTACTTTCCATTTAATTGAAGACAAAACTATCCTATCTCCAATTCGAACATCTTTCCCTATAGTTCCAATTATTTTATCTTCAAATTTTACACTCATCTCTTTATTTGCCATAAAAACAGAATAAAAATCATAAAAGTTTGTTAAACCTTCACCTTTAGGACCAAGATTTATAGATCCATCTTCCATTATTTCTAATAGTTCATTTTCAATCATGTTTAATACAAGACTTTTAAATTCGTCAATTGAAATATATCTAAAAACCTGAATCGATAGAATTCTTCTAGCTAAAGAACTTGGTGCTAATGCTCCTAAAGATTTTATAGTTGATAAGGTTTGATGAAAGAGTAAAAAATAACAATATTTCATCGTGTGAAAAGGCTCAATCCAATTCTCTTGAATATATAACTCAATAATTGCAATTGTTTTAATTAAATCAATTGGAAAATATAATGGATCTTTTTTAAACATAATATTATGTTTTTTAAGCACAAAAGCCATAACTCTTGTTTGGCCTTTTCTCCCACTCCTTCCAAGTCTTTGAACAAAAGAAGAAACAGAAAGAGAAGAACCTTGTTGAATTATTAAATCAAGTTCTCCTATATCAATCCCTAATTCTAAAGTTACAGTTGCTCCAACACAAACTTGATTTTTTGTTTTAAGGGCTTCCTCTGCTTCATTTCTTTGAAGTCTACTCAAAGATCCATGATGGGCAAATACTTCTAATGTATCGTTTTTTATATTTACTAAATCCTTAAGTCCTGAGGTTATTAATTCTACATCTTTTCTAGAATTAGCAAAAACTATACTTTTTTTACCTCTTGCAAGCTTATATATATTTTTTAAAATAGGTTGCTCAACATCTAAAACACCTGTTTCAGCCTCTCCCTTATTTGAATAACTAAATTCCTGAACACTTAGTTTTAAGGCAGAAGCTTTGTCTTTACCAATACAAACACTACATTTCTTATTATTACTTAAATTTAAAAAATTAGCTGCTTGAGTATAAGAAGAAAGAGTGGCACTTAAACCAACATGTCTCACTCCTCTATTTATTAAATGTTCTATTCTAGAAATTAGAGACATTACTTGTAAGCCTCTTTCGTTATTCATAAAAGAATGTATTTCATCGATTACTATATATCTCAAATCTGAAAATAAATATTTTATGTTTCTTCCCTCTCTCATTAATAAAGCTTCTAATGATTCAGGTGTTATTTGGATAATCCCTTCAGGATTTTTCAAAATTTTCTTTTTAGGAGAGACTAAACTTTGTCCATGCCACCTAACCAAAGGAATATCTTCAATTTCTAGCAAATCAAACAATCTTTCAAATTGATCGTTGATTAAAGCTATTAACGGACTTATATAAATCACACTAATTGTAGAACTTGGATTGTAATAAAGATCTGTTAAAATTGGAAAAAACGCAGCCTCAGTTTTACCACTTGCAGTTTGACTTGCTAAAAGTACATTATTATTTGTCTCTAATATTTGAGGAATTGCTTTTTTTTGAATATCCGTCAAGTCTTGCCATTTATTAGAATAAATGTAGTCTTGTATATATGGGGCAAGATATGAAAAACTATCCATACTACTATATTGTAAAGGTGGCAAATTCGTCATCAATTTCTTCTTCACCATCATCTATGGTAGGTGTGCTAAATGTAAAACTATTAAGCTCTAAGATGGATTTAACAGTTGCATTTGGATTTTGATGAAGTAAATTCATAACTTCAATAAAATCTCTAATGATTTCTCGAGGAGTTATTTTTTCACTTGCTCCTATTCTATTTAATTCGCAAGCTAAAAATGTTTTTATATCATCACTTGTAATTGACTCTTCATAAGAAAAAAGCGAGGAGTGAAGATGAACTAATCTTTCCAACAATACAAACAACTCACTTTCACTTAATTTTTTTATTAAAATTATAGGGGATAATAAATCTTTCATAGTATTATTATAAAAAGAACCTTTTGATAACCTACTTCTTAAGGCCTCATAGCTGAAGACACCTCGCCTTTGATCTTCTAGGCTATTAGGAGTAGCTCCCATTATTATTCCCAAGTATTGAGCCTTTCCTTGTAGCGTATCATTATACATAGCTAATAGTTTTTCATAGTTATTAATTCTAGAAATTTTATTAGATATTTTTGATAAATTTATCATTTCATCACACAATACTAATAAGCCTTTATAACCTGCTTGTTTAGCGAATACTGCAAATAATTTAATATACTCATACCAATCTTCATCGCTTACAATTATATTTACACCTAATTCTCTTTTTGCATCTCTTTTGTTTTGGTACTCACCTCTAAACCATTTTAATACATTATCTTTTTTTTCTAGATCACCTACTTCATAACTTAGATAATATGCTTCTAAAAGCTTTGAAAATTCAAAACCATGAACTAGATTTCTTATATTAGAACACTTTTTATAAATTTCATTTAAAGCCCAATTTACTCTATCTTCTTCTTTGATTTGTTTATCTCTAGCCTCAAAGTTTATTTGATTTATCCATTTATCTAAAATTAATGAAAGAGCACCTCCAGAAGGTTTTGTTGCTGTTGCTATATTGTTAATTAATTCTCTATAAGTAGCTAATCCCTCTTTTTTCGTGCCCATTAATCTTCTAGAAGGAGAAAAATCAGCATCCATTACAATAAAGCCTTTTTTAGTAACATGAGATCTAATTATTGAAAATAAAAAGCTCTTACCAGCTCCAAAGGGACCAACTATAAATCTAAAAGTTGATCCGCCTTCTTCTATAATTGAAATATCATTTAATATAGCTTCTAATTCTTGACTTCTTCCAACAGCAATATATTCTGCTCCATCTCTTGGAACAACCCCTCCTCTTAATGAATTCATTAAACTATTTGCTATTCTTCTTGGTGGCATTTTAAATTTAACTTCATTTTCCATTTTATATCCTTAAGACAATGCTTCAGTTAATTGTTGCTTATAATCTTCAACAATCATCTCTTCTTCAATAATTATATCTTCAGTTAATTCAGTGGCTTTTAAATTAATTGCATCAATTATTAAGGATAACATTACATTTTCCTTTTGTGCAATTTTATTTGCCTTATCTAAATTTCCACTCAAAATACTATTTAATACTAGCAACTCTGTCTTTGTAAGACTTTTTACCACTGAAGTATAAATATTATTATTATTTTCTTTTAATTTACCACTAACAGTACTATTTTTAGTAGATTTAATACTTAATTCACCACTTTTATCTGTTTTTTCGCTAATTTTATTTGTTAGATTTTTATTTATTCTTATACTCTCAAAATATGAAATAGCTTGATTGCCCAACTTTGTAGTTTTTAAGTTTTCAGTTTTTTCTACTTCGTCATCTTCTATTATTAATTTGTCCTGTATCTTAGCACTACTTTCTCTAATCTTTGTAACCTCATTTAAATCAATATTGAATTCGCTCTGCTTTTTTGCAAATTCTAGTTGACTGTAAGATAATTTATATGCATTTTTGCAATATGGATTTTCATCAACCCATGTTTTAATAATCTCAAATATTTCTTTTTCTTTGTCAAAGTTCATAAACTTATTTCTCAAAAAATATGAGTTAACAAAACTTTTATCTTCTTCTTTTACTATAGGTCCATCTAATAATTTTCTAAAACTTTTTTTAGAGTACTCGATTATTTTATTAAAAAACTCTATTGAATAAACAGGTGGACCATAATTTTTTAATGTACCATTTGAAACTATAAGTGTTCTCCCAGTTTTTTCAAACAATTTTTTTTCAACATTTATTGGATATAAACAATAAAGTTTATTGATTGAAGTCTTATGTTTTACTTGACTATTTAATGCTTCCTCAATACTAAGTGTAACTCCATTAATCTTTAAATTGAAATCTATTTTCATTAAGATATTTATAATTCTTTTAAAAGAATTCCTAATTAAATAATCATCAATTCTATTTAATTCTAAACCTCTTCTACTCTTAGTATAAATATATTCATATTTGTCAAAGACTGAAGAATCTTCACTATAATTTTCAAAAATATTATATACATCATACTTCTTCTTAAATTCAGCAATTGATAAATTTAAAGGACATTGAAAAAATAAATGTTCAAAAGCTTCAGTAATCAACTTTTTATATTTCACGCCTTTTGTAAATAATCTATCAATTTTTTTAACCAAATTAAGCTTAGAATCAAAAGATGAAGAATAAAAATCATTTAAAACTTCCATCAAATATATTGAGAGAAAAGACATCTGAGGATTTTTAGGTAATATATTTTTTCGAATCTTTGATCTAAATCCAATATAAGCCATCAATTGAGGGGTTTCAAGATTATAATATTGAAAACAACCTGTTCCTAATTTTGGATTAGAAATGTTTAAATCTTCTTCACCTTCTAAATAAAATAAAATCTTTCCATCTTCTAAAAAAGTTCCAATTTGGTTTGATCTATTCTTTATATATTTTTTTAGCTGACTATCATAAGTTCTTTCACTAGTTCGCAAATTATTTGATTCAATAGCAAACTCAACTCTTTTACGATACTTATCAATTAAAAGTTTTAAATCATAATTATTCAAATGGAACTCCTATAAATTAAAGATATAATATCATTAATTTGTATATAATTAAACATTAAAGATTGGTTAGTTTTTTTATATTTGTTTATAACTTTAATTGAAAAATATAGAAAAACGCATTATTTTAAAATTATGATATTAAGCAGAGCAACAGATAATGATATTTCACAGTTAAAAACTCTTTGGTTAGAAGTTTTTAATTCTCCAAAAACTTTTATTAATGATTTTTTTGAAAATAGATGGAAAATTGATCACTGCTACATTGCCAAAGAAAATAATAATATTGTCTCAGCAATTCATTGCTTACAATTTTCTTATACTAGAAATATGACTGTAACAGAAATATCATATATCGTTGGATGTGCAACTAAGCCTGAGTATCGAAAGCAAGGGCTTATAACTTCTCTTTTAGATTTGGCTCATAAAGAAGAAGGCAAAATATTAACACTTAATTCTAATTTAAATCCTTTTTTCGAAAGACATGGTTTTTATTATTCTTCTCAGAATGTTTGCTATCCTTTACTTGTAAATTCACGAAAAAATGTAACTAATTGTACTGATGATATTTCTTCTATCTATGTAAATGCTACCGAAGAGACAGGATCCTTAGATAGAGACTTTTATGCTTGGAAATTATTAAGGGATAATTGTAAAACTATCATTGCTCAAAGCAATCTCCAAAGAGCTTACGCCTTAGTTATTGACGATGTTGCCTTTGAAACTATGTGTGAAGGTAGAGAAAGTGCTATTGCTCTTAAAAAGAAAATGGAAGAATTTAATATATCTCAAGTTTGGATGCCTTCAAATTCTCCACTTTCCTATCTCTTTAATACATCTCCAACCTTTATTCCTTTAGGAATGAGTAATGAAAAAAATATTTGTGCTGGAATTTATATACCTCAACAATTTTAATTCCTTAAATTTTAGACTGAATATAATAATTCGCCATACACAGGAATAGGCCACTCTTTATTTGGAATTATTAACTCTAGCGCATCACTAATTTCCCTAACTTTATCCATTATAGGAGACACTTCTTTATAAAAGGCTTTAGCTCTTATACGAGAATCCTTATTTTTATTAATTTCTTCAACTTTTAATTCAAGTACTTTAATTTGTTGGTTTAATTTTTCTATGTAAGTAGCTATTGTCTTAACAGTTCTAATACTTGAATTTATATTAACATTAGGAATAAGAGTTTTAGTTTGATTTAATGAAGTGGCTAACTTTCCCATATATTCTTGACAAGTTGGCAATATTTGCTTTCTTATCATATCAATTAAAGTTAAAGCTTCAATATTAAAAGTTTTTTCATATTGCTCAAATAAGATATCACACCTAGATAAGATTTCTTCTTTCGATAAAATACCATAAGTTTCAAATAATTCAATATTTTTTTCATCTTCAAGAACTTCAATTGATTCAACTGTAGATTTTAAATTGGAAAGTCCTCTTTTTTTAGCTTCCTTAATCCATTCATCGCAATAATTATTTCCGTTAAATACAATTCTTTTATGTTTAGAATAAGTTCTCTTGACTAAATCACGCATTGCTAAATCAAAATCATCAGCATTTTCTAATTCATCTGCAAACTCTTTTAATGAGTTAGCTACTATAGTATTTATAGTGGTATTAGTATCAGAAATACTCATAGAAGAGCCTAACATTCTAAACTCAAACTTATTTCCTGTAAATGCTAGAGGTGATGTTCTATTTCGATCAGTTGTATCTTTTGGAAAATCAGGAAGGACATGAACCCCGAGAACCATTGAAGTCTTTTCAACCCCTAAGGCTGTTCTTCCATTTGAAATATCTTCTAGTATAGAAGTTAATTCATCTCCTAAAAATATACTTACTATAGCTGGAGGAGCTTCTGCAGCTCCTAATCGGTGATCATTTCCACAACTTGCTGCTGTTACTCTCAGTAAATCTTGATATTCATCAACTGCTTTAATTATAGCAACTAAAAATAATAAAAATTGTGCATTATCTTTTGGATTATCACCAGGTTCTAATAAGTTAACACCTTTATCAGTCGATAATGAAAAATTATTATGCTTTCCTGAACCATTTAGTCCTGCAAAAGGTTTTTCATGTAATAAACAAGATAGGCCATGCTTATCTGCAACTTTTTTCATAATTTCCATTGCAATTTGATTATGATCACATGCTATATTCGTGGATGTAAAAACAGGAGCCATCTCATGTTGTGCTGGAGATACTTCATTATGACAAGTTTTAGAATATATACCTAGTTTCCATAATTCTTTATCGAGGTCATGCATATATGCACTTACTCTTAAACGTAAATTACCAAAATAATGATCATCTAACTCTTGGCCTTTAGGAGGTCTAGCACCTATTAAAGTTCTACCTGTATATTTTAAATCTTTACGTTTCTCAAATAACTTTTTATCAATTAAAAAGTATTCTTGCTCAGGCCCAACAGTTGGTATAATATTTACAATTTGATCATGTCCAAATAATTTAACAATTCGTAATGCTTGCTTTTTTAATAATTCCATACTTCTTAGCAGAGGAGTTTTCTTATCCAAAACAGCTCCACTGTAAGAACAAAAAGCTGTTGGAATACATAAAGTATGATCTTTAAGAAAAGCATAACTTGTTGGATCCCAAGCTGTATAACCTCTTGCTTCAAAAGTAGCTCTTAGACCACCTGAAGGAAATGAAGAAGCATCTGGTTCCCCTTTGACTAACTCTTTACCTGAAAAAGATAAAATCATTTTCCCATCTTTAGTTGGAGTAATAAAAGAATCATGTTTTTCAGCTGTAATTCCTGTCATTGGTTGAAACCAGTGAGTATAATGAGTAGCTCCATTTTCTAAGGCCCACTGTTTCATAGCATGTGCCACGGCATTAGCAATATTTAAATCTAAATCCTTCCCATTTCTAATTGTCTCTTTTAAGGCATAATAGACATCTTTTGGAAGTCTTTCTTTCATGGCATCATCGCCAAAAACTAGTGAACCAAAATATTCAGAAATCTTTTCAGTGTTCATTTTATCCCCTGCTTAAAATAAAGAAACTTGCCTTTATTTTTAAAAACTCTTAGTAAAAAATAAACACATATTAATAATATATTCAAGTTAACAAATTTCTTTTTAACGTTTTCTTGCATTCATTATAAATAGATTTTTCAAATCTTCTTCATTTTTGGCAGCTAACCACATATCTGGAAAGTTTTCTTCACTAGCAATTTCTGCTATAGATGATAAAATTTTCAAATGGAAAGTTCGCATCTTATATGGACCTCCAAATAAGAAGGCTGCTTTAACACTATCTTCATCATCGCTAAATTTAATACCATCTTTACAACGAACTAAGGTTAAAAACATTTTAGAATCATCATCTGTTATTATATGTGGAACAGCTATAAAAGGAGTCAATGCAGTACTTAATTCATTTTGACGTTCATTGAACCTTCTATATATTTCCGCTTCATCTAAATTTACCTGTCTAGCTATATCTTCAACAGTAATTGAAAGAAGTGAATCAAAATTAATACTATGATCTATATCAAAAACTTTTGCACTTTTGACTAGTTCATCAAAATCATCTTGCTCAATGTTATCTCTATTTATAACAATTTCTCTAAGTTCTTCTTCTAAAAATTCATTAGTTATTCTTTGATCCATCATTCTTTTTATGACATGAAGAATAGCGAAATCACCTGAAAAATGATTTCTTCCATAAAACAAATATACTAACAAACAAGCAAAAAGGAACAAGAGAGAAAGGCCTGTAGAACTTGATCCTAAGTCAATTATGAAGTAAGAAAAAACTATAATAGATATTAATTGAACTACAGGATAAAAAGGACTTTTATAACTGGGTTTATAATTTGCTAAGTGACTTTCACGAAGTACTATTACCGAAAGATTTGTTAATACATAACTTGTTAAAATAACTGTAGAAGCTGCTTTAACCAAACTATCTAAACTAATAAGTAATGAGAAAAAGATTATTCCACCTGTAACTACTATAGAAACAACTGGAACATCACCTTTCTTAGTAGTTTTTGAAAATATTTTGGGCATTAAACCATCTCTTGAGAGAGAGAGGGGATAACGACTTGCAGCAAGTAAACCTGCATTAGCAGTTGTAATAAAAGCAAGAGAAGCTGCTATCGTTATTACAATAAATCCTGGATAACCTAATATCTTTCTTGCAGCATCAGCTATTGGTGTTAATGATGATGAAAACTCATCTCCAGATAAAATACCTGTTGTAATTGTTACAGTTAATGTGTAAAGAATAGTTACAACTATAACTGAAGCTATCATACCTAATGGAATATTTTTCTTTGGATCTTTAACTTCTTCAGCTATATTGGCAACTTTTAGTAATCCTCCAAATGATACAAATACAAAACCAGCTGTATATAGTATCTTATTATATCCTTTTGGAGCAAAGGGGGTGAAATGAGTTATATCAATTTTTGGAAAACCAACTATTACAAAAAATATCATCAATAGTAATAAGAAAAAAACTAAAACAACTTGAAGCCGAGTTGCTTCTTTAACTCCAATTATATTTAGAACAACAAAGAAAATAGTAATCAACGCACCAGTTATTAAAACTGGAAAGCCAGTAAACATATAAACAACTTCAGAAATACCAAATACTGCAAAAGCACTTTTTAGAGAAATTGCTACCCAACCTAATAGACCAGATATAGTACCAATCATTGGACCTAAGGATCTATTTATAAAATAATAATCACCTCCGGCCTTTGGCATTGCTGTAGATAACTCAATAATTGACTGCACACCAATTAAAGCTAAAATACCAGCTAAAAGATATGAGAGCGAAGCAGCTGGACCGCTATTTAAAAAAGCTAATGAAGGTAATATGAAAATACCTGAGCTAATCATAGAACCTGTTGCTAAGGAAAATACTCCTAAAAAACTTACTTCTTGCTTTAACGCCATAATTCCACCTTTTTTTTTATTATATCACATTGTAATTATTTACAAATAATTTTATTTTATAAAAATTATTTTTCTTTAGCCTGTAAGTAATTACAAAAATAGTAAAATGTAATTTTAGCAATTATTATCTCAGTTTTTTAGATTTTGCAAGTTAATTTTTCATTATTTTTTTGTTTTTTTATCAATATATAAATATTTTCTATCGAATATTTTTATCTTAGAACTAGAGACTATCGCTGAAATCTCTAAATAAAAAAAAATTCAGAGTTTAAATGTTCATCTAAATATTTTACAAATTATAATTAAAAAAGTAGTTAACAAAATCCCTCCACATAAATTTTACCAATGCTGTTCAAACAACAATAGGAACAACAAGTTTTTGTTGTTCCTATGTACTCAATTAAAATTTCACTAAAAAGGTTTAGCGTCAACCCACCTCAATATAATTTAAGGTCTTTCTAGATCAACATCTTTTGAGTAATCGATATTTTTATAGCCAAAGCCATGAAGATGAGAATAATCTTGTTTAAAAGATTCTAAATCTCCTATACTCAATTTTTCACCTTCAATAAGAGTCTTCCAAAGCTTTTCAATTTCTTCTTGAATATCTTCTCTCATTTCGAAGTCATCAAGCCTTATTCTACCTTGTTCATCAACTTCCGTTGAGGGTAGCTTACTACTGAAAAGTCTATAAATTTGTTCAATGCAATTTTCATGAACATTTTTTTCTTTCATTACTTGGTATACTAATGCGATATATAAAGGGACAATTGGTATTACAGCACTAGCTCTAGTTACTAAAGCTTTATTGACTGAAACAAAAGCTTTACCATTTACTTTTGCTAATTTCTTATTTAAATCAATAACCCCATTTTCTAAATCTTCTTTTGCTTTACCAATAGTCCCATATCTGTAAATTGGGTATGTAATTGAGGGACCTATGTAAGAATATGCTATTGTTTTACAATTCTCGTTTAAACAATCGTTTTCTAATAAAGTTGCAATCCACAACTTCCAATCTTCACTTCCCATTACTTTGATAGTATCTTGAACTTGCTTTTCGGTTGCAGCTTCAAGTTTTACTTTATTAATAATGCCTGTTTTTAAATCTACATTAAAATTAGAATAGTCTTTCTCAATGGTTTTCAAAACTGATTTATATGTTTCTTTTGTAACAGGATCAATTCTCATAGGAGAAGCAACACTATATATAACAAGATCTATTTTACCTAAATCTTTTTTAATCAGGTTTACTACTTCTTCTTTCATTTCATTTGAAAAAGCATCACCATTTAAAGTTTTTGAATATAAATTTTCTTTAGCCGCTAACTCATCAAAAACTTTATTATTATACCATCCTGGAGATGCTGTTTTCTTATTACTTGGAGCTCTCTCAAACGATACACCAATTGTATTATCAAAAGAACCAAATGCTGAAACTATTCTTGAAGAAAGTCCATATCCAGTTGAGCAACCTAATACTAAAACATTTTTCTTTTCTGCTTTTAAGGGTTTATATAACTCTCCCATCTCTCCATTTATAGCTCTTTTTACAAAATTAACTTCATTTTCTACATATTCTCTACAGCCCAATGGATGAGCTGTTAGACAAACATTTCTAATTATCTTTTCTTCAACTACCATGATTTATTCCTTAACTAAAATACAAAGCCAGGTCGCTTGTGAAACAACTTCACCATTGACTTTAACACAACCCTTCTGCTTAATGCCAATTTTAGATACTCTTAGATTTTCAACCTCAACAATACATTTATCATTTGGTTTTACTTCTTTTCTGAATTTAGCTTTTTCAACAGAACCTAGAACAAACAATTGACCAGGTTCTAATATTTTAGCGTAGGCTAAACCTGCTCCACCAACTTGAGCCATTAACTCAATTTGTAAGACACCTGGAACTACAGGATGATTTGGGAAATGGCCTTTAAAAAAAAATTCATCTTCCTTATATGTATATGATCCAATAATTTTCTTTTCATTTGCTTCTATTATTTCATCAACAAACAAAAAAGGCTTTCGATGTAAAAGTACGTCAGTTAATTCCATTTTTATTACCCCTTATATTTACCAAAAATTAATACACCATTGTGACCACCAAACCCTAAAGATTCACTTAAAGCATAATCCATATTGTTTTCGAAACCTTCATTTGGTATATAGTCCAAATCACATTCATCATCTCTAGTTTGATAATTAATTGTAGCTGGGTAAAATCCTTCTTCAATTGATTTAACACAAACAATTGCTTCAATAGCCCCAGCTGCACCAATTAAATGACTAGTCATAGATTTTGTTGATGATATCTTAATCTTTTTAGCATAATCTTTAAAGACAAGTTTTATAGCATTTGTTTCCATAACATCATTTGCTAAAGTGCTTGTACCATGAGCATTAATATAGTCAATGTCTTCACAATTTAAGCCACTCATAGAAATAGCACGTTCCATAGCTTTTGCTGCCCCTATTCCTTCTGGATTTGGAGCGGTTATATGGAAAGCATCACAAGAAGATCCATAGCCTAAGATTTCTCCTAAAATTTTTGCTCCACGTTTTTTAGCACTTTCTTCACTTTCCAAAATTAACATTCCAGCACCTTCTCCCATTGTAAAACCATCTCGATTTTTATCAAAAGGACAACTAGCTTTTTTGGGGTCATCATTATGAGATGCACTAAGGGCATGAAGTCTAGAAAAGCCAGCAAGAGAAAGCTTAGTTATAGCAGCTTCACAACCCCCTGCCACTGCAATATCAATTAAACCACTTCTAATTGCTAAAAAAGCTGTACCAATTGCATCAGTTCCTGAAGCACAAGCTGTTTGAATAGTTATAGCAGGGCCATGTAAATTATGTAATAAAGCGATATTTCCTGCAGCTTCATTTCCAATTAATAAGGGAATTGTTAAAGGGGATATAGAGCGAGGACCTCTGTTGAATAATTTTTCTAAATTTTGCTCAGCTATTTCAAAACCACCGATACCATTACCTACATATACACCAATATTATTGCTTTCTTCTACTTTAAGATTAGCCATTTCAAAAGCTTCTGCAGCAGCATAAGTAGCAAATTGAGTAAAACGAGCCATAGATCTAGCTCTCTTTTTATTTACTCTTTTTGTAACATCAAAATTTTTAACTTCCCCAGCTATTTTTACAGGATAATCGCTTACATCAAAAAGGGTAATTTTATCTATACCACATTTACCTGCTTTAATAGCATTATAAAAATCACTAACATTATCCGCCAAAGGGGAAATACATCCCATACCTGTTATTACTACTTTATTCATTTTTTTTCCTTAAATTACCATTCCACCATCGACGCAAATAACTTGCCCAGTAATATAACTCGCCTTTTCAGACGCTAAAAATGAAACTAAATTAGCTACATCTTTAGCACTTCCCATTCTATTTAGGGGAATAGCAGATATTATATTTTCTTTTTGTTCTTCAGTTAATTTCTCACTCATACTAGTTTCAATGAAACCTGGAGCTATACAATTTACTCTAATATTTCTTGAAGCAAATTCTTTTGCAAGAGTTTTTGTTAGACCGATAAGACCTGCTTTAGATGCACTATAATTTGCTTGACCTGCATTTCCAACTATGCCAACTACTGAAGAGATATTAATTATTGAACCACTTTTTTGTTTTAAAAATGTCCTTGATAATACTTTAGATGTTATAAAAGCAGAAGTTAAATTAACATTTAGGACATCATCCCAAGCTTCCGTTTTCATTCTCATAATTAAATTATCTTTTGTAATACCTGCATTATTGACTAATAAATCAATTCTAGTTGCTTCTTTAACTATATCTTTAAGAGAAGATTCAAGTTTTTCTCTATCTAAAATATCACAACAAACATGATGAAGATTAGGAGATAAATCATCTTTAATTTTACTTCTGCTTAAATACCAAATTTCATAATTTTCATTTAGTAAATTTTTGATAATGGCTAAACCAATACCTCTTGAACCACCTGTTATAATTGCTTTTTTTAATTCCATATTATAATCCTCTTATTTGATCTATAGTACCACAAGAAGTACAAATCATATTTTCTGATTTAAATAAATTTGAAAGCACAGTAGATACTCCAACTTCTAAAATCTTATAATCTTTAAATCTTTTATTTATATCCTTCATAATTGGAACCCATTGAACTCGATTAGTAATTTGTTTTGAAAGATAAGGTTTAATGTCGAATTCAATTTTACCTGTAACATTACTATATAATGCACAAGTTGGATTTTCAAATTTTATGCTACTAAGATATTTATCAAACTCTATCTCAGCTTCTTTTAATAGTGGAGTATGAAAAGGTCCTGAAACTTGAAGCAGAATAATTCTTCTAGCACCTTTTTCTTTCAATAAAGGAGAAAGTCTTTCAATTTGAGTTTTAATTCCTGAAACAACAACCTGAGACCTACTGTTATTATTAGCAACATAAACATTTTCTAATTGAGATGTATGTATTACATCTTCAACAATATCAACATCTAGTCCAACAACAGCTGCCATTGCAACATCTCCATATTTTCTTATAGAGTCTTCACTATAACGGGCCATTAAAGAACTTCTTTTACGAATTAATTTGAATAAAGTTTCATCATCTATAGAATTGCAAGCTCTTAAGGCCATAAGCTCTCCAAGAGAAAAACCAGCTACTGCAATTGGATGGATACCTCTTTGTTTTAATAAAACAAAAGAACTTAAACTTGCTAAAACAATTGCATTTTGAGCTATTTCTGTTTGCTTTAAAAGTTTTGGATCGCCTTTTTCTAATATCTGATGTAAATTTAACTTAGAAATATCACTCGCTATTTCAAATAAAGTTCTAACCTCTTTACTATAATCATATAAGTCTAAGGCCATCTTTGGCTTTTGTGAACCTTGTCCTGGAAAACACATTACTACTTTGTCCATTTTAAAAATGTCCCTCCGTATGTTAATCCTGCCCCAAATCCTACTAAAATAATATTTGCACCTTCTTTAATTTTGCCTGATTTATTTAGCTCATCTAAGGCGATTGGAATTGACGCCGCACTTGTATTTGCTACTCTATCTACATTTGAATAAAATTTGTTTATATCTATTTTCAATCTCTTAGCAGCAGCTTGGAGTATTCTAATATTAGCTTGATGAGACACAATATAATCGATATCATCAATCGATATACAATTTTGTTTAGCAAGTGCTCTTATAGTATCAACTATACTCCTAACTGCAAAATTGTAAACAGCTCTACCATCCATATTTATATGAAAATTCTTATCAATAAATAATTTGTCAGATCCAGTTTTTTCAACTCCTAAAATTGAATTAAAAGAATTATAACCTTCTTCTACTAAGGCACAACCAGCACCATCAGCAAATAAAACACAAGTATTTCTATCAGAGAAATCAACAATTCTAGATAAAACTTCACAAGCAACTACTAAAACTTTTTTAGCACTTTTTGCTACAATTAAAGCTCTAGCATTTTCAAGTGCATAGATAAAACCAGTACAACCTGCTGTAAGATCAAAAGCTATATTTACTTTTTTTAATTTCAATTTTTCACTAATAATACAAGCAGTTGAAGGGAAACCATTAAAATCAGGAGTTGCTGTTGCAACTATAACTGCATCAACATCTGATATATCTACTCCCATATTATTTATCGCATTTATGGCCAAGTCACTAGCATGTTGGTTGTTAGCTGCATACCTTCTTTCTTTTATTCCAGTATGAGACACAATCCATTCATCACTTGTATCTACAATTTTAGAAAGATTATCATTTGTTACAATTTTTTCTGGCAAATAAGATCCTAAAGCACTTATCCTTATGCTTTTTTTTTCTTCCATAAAGCCTCCAAACACTTTAATATCTATTATTACATTATTTTAAAAAATGTCAATATTGACACTATAAAAATAAAATGTAAATATAAAGAGAAACATAAATTTGTTTAAATGAGGTATAAAATGGAAAACATAGACATTAATAAGATAATGGATCGTTTTGAAAATAGTAGTATTAGTGAACTTGAAATTACTTATAAAGATTTTCAAATTAAATGCAAAAAAAATATAAGTAGTAATAATTCTCAAACAAATTTTAATAAGATAGAACCTAATGAGAAAAATGAAAAAAGTAAAAGTGAAGAGAAACAAGTAGAAAATAACATAAAAATCATAAAATCACCTATCGTTGGAACTTTCTATAGAGCTCCCTCTCCTGATTCACATGTTTATGTAGAAATAGATCAAATAGTTGAGAAAGGACAGCCTCTATGTATTATTGAAGCTATGAAAATGATGAATGAATTAGAGAGTGAATTTAAATGCAAAATTAAAGAAATTTTAGTAAATAGTGGTCAACTTGTAGAATTTGATCAACCTCTTTTTAAGGTAGAAGTCCTATGATAAAAAAAGTACTAATTGCTAATAGAGGTGAAATTGCAGTTAGAATAATCAGAGCTCTTAAAGCAATGGAAATCAAAAGCGTTGCTATTTATTCTACTGTCGATAAAGATGGATTGTGGGTAAAACTTGCAGATGAAAGTATTTGTATTGGACCGTCAAATGTAATGGAGAGTTATTTAAACATAAATAACATAATAAGTGCAGCTTTATACACTCACTGTGATGCTATTCATCCTGGTGTTGGTTTCCTAAGTGAAAGCACAACTTTTGTTAGTGCGATTGAAAATAGTGGATTAATTTTTATTGGGCCAAATAAAGATACTATTAATCTGTTAGGTAACAAGGTTGAAGCTAGAATTTTAGCAAAAAAAGCTGGACTTGATGTTACTCCAGGAAGCTTTAAAGAAGTAGAAAGTATATCTGAACTTAAAGAAATAGCTAACAAATTAGGGTATCCTATCATTTTAAAGGCATCATTAGGTGGAGGGGGCAAGGGAATGCGAGTCATAAATAATGATGATGAACTCGCTTCAAACTTTACAATTGCAAAAGAAGAAGCTAATAAATTCTTTGCAAATCCTGCTATTCTCGTAGAAAAATATCTAACACATCCTCGCCATATCGAAATACAATTACTCTCTAATGGAGATGATGTAATTTTCTTAGGAGAAAGGGATTGTTCTGTTCAAAAAAATCACCAAAAATTAATTGAGGAAAGTCCATCTAATGTTGTAAATGACAAACTTAGAAATAAATTAAAAAAAGCGTCCATTAAACTTTTTCAACTTATAAATTATCAAGGAGCTGGGACAATAGAATTCCTACTTGAAGATGATAAGTGTTACTTTATGGAAGTTAATGCTAGAGTTCAAGTTGAACATCCTGTAAGTGAATTTGTTTCATCTATTGATATCATTAAGGAGATGATTTTAATAAGTGATAATAGTCCATCTAAAAGTATGAAAGAACAACCAATTCTAAGAAACCATTCAATGGAAGTTAGAATTAATGCTCTCTCTTGTGGTTTAATTACTAAATTTAATCCACCACTAGGTCCTAGTGTAAGAGTTGATACACATATTTATTCAGGATATAAAGTATCCCCTTTTTATGACTCCCTATTAGCTAAAATCATCGTATATACAAAAAACAGACAAGAAAGCATTAAAACAATGATTAACTGTTTAAATGAATTAGAAATTGAAGGAATAAAGACAAATAAAGATGTGATAATAAAAATATTAAAAAACAAAGATTTTATAAGTGGAAAATTTGATACATCTTTATATAAAAAAATTGAAAAGGAATTATAATGGAAAAATTTATACAATGTCCAAATTGCCATCAAGAAATAGATAAAGAAACTCTATCTAAAAATTTAGAGGTTTGTCCAAATTGTAATCATCATTTTAATTTCAAAGTAAAAGACAGAATTAAATTAATTTGCGATAAAGATTCCTTTGTAGAAATTGATGGTGATTTGTTTTCTTTAAACCCTCTACAAATTGAGGGTTATGAAGAAAAACTTAAGAAACACAAAAATAAATCAAACCTGAATGATGCAGTAGTTGGCGGAAAAGCTAAACTTAATGGAGAAGATATATATATCTGTATTATGTCTTTTGATTTTATGGGTGGTTCAATGGGAGCCATTGTTGGAGAAAAAATTACTAAAATAATGATAGAAGGGGCATTAAATAATCATCCTGTCATTATTTTCTGTGCAAGTGGTGGGGCTAGAATGCAAGAAGGTATTTTTTCCTTGATGCAAATGGCTAAAACAAGTTCCGCTGTAGCTCTTATGAATAAATGTAAAGTACCTCTTTTTATTGTATTAACACACCCTACCACAGGAGGTGTTACAGCCTCTTTTGCTATGCTAGGTGATGTAATTTTAAGCGAACCTGGGGCCTTAATAGGATTTGCCGGACCTAGAGTCATTCAAGGAACTATTGGAGAAAAACTTCCAGAGGGTTTCCAAAGAGCTGAATTTCAAAAGGAACATGGATTTGTCGATGCGATTGTTGATAGAAAAGACTTAAAAAAGACTCTCTCTTTTCTAATTAAAACACATAAGGTAAATAAAAATGAGTAAAATTGAATTAAAAGAAATGACAGAAAGACTCTCTAGAGTTGAATCTTATGCTAAAAAAAGAACAGCCTGGGAATGTGTTCAACTCTCTAGGAATATCAATAGACCTGGTGTCGAAGACTATATTAAACTTATTTGTGATGATTTTATGCCTCTTTGTGGAGATAGATTATATAAAGATGATAAGGCTATGCTTGGAGGTATTGGTATAATAGATGGGAGGCCAGTCACCATTATAGGGAATAGAAAAGGCTCAAACTTAAAAGAAAATATTGATGTAAATTATGGAATGAGCCACCCAGAAGGATATAGAAAAGCTCTAAGGCTTGCCAAACAAGCAGAAAGATTTAACAGACCTATAATAAGTTTTATCGATACCCCCGGAGCTTATCCTGGTCTAGGCTCGGAAAAAAGAGGAATAGGTGAAGCTATAGCAACTAACTTAAAAGAATTTGCAACTTTAAGTGTCCCAATAATTAGCTTTATAATTGGTGAAGGAGGCAGTGGTGGTGCCTTAGGTATCGGAGTTGGTGATAAATTATATCTATTGGAAAATGCAGTATATTCTGTTATCACCCCAGAAGGTTTTGCATCTATATTAATGCATGATTCTTCTAAAGCAGAAGAAGCTGCAAACATTATGAAAATGACGGCCCAAGATTTATTAGAAATGGAAATTATTCATGGAATTATAAAAGAAGATAAAGATGGTGCCCATGTTAATCCAGAATTTACTGCAAAAGAGATAAAAAAAACAATAAATAGAGATCTAAATTCTCTAGTCAAAAAAAATCCAGATAGTCTTGTTAGATATAGGTTGAAAAAAATTAGAAGCATAGGAGCTAGCAAAGAACAGCAATCTTGGTCAAAACCTTTATTGAAAGTTCTTCAAAAAATATATTAACTCTTAATTTTGGTTTGCTTTATATTTAGGCAAACCTTTTTTATAAAAATCTTAAATAGCATTATTTTGATTTATAGGTTATTATTATTATAAATAATAAAATAAAAGGAAAAAAAATGGATAATGAAAAACGTTTTGCCGTTCTAATTGATTCTGAAAACATTAGTTCAAATTATATAAACATTATTTTCGATGAAATTTCAAAAGAAGGAACTGCTACATATAAGAGAATATATGGTGATTGGACAAAGGGCGATACAAAATGGAAAAGAGTATTACTTGAATACTCTATCATTCCAATACAACAATATAGTTACACTAAAGGGAAAAATGCTACAGATAGTGCTATGATTATTGATGCTATGGATATTCTCTACACTTCTCATGTAGATGGTTTTTGTTTGATATCTTCAGATAGTGATTTCACTAGATTAGCTTCAAGATTAAGAGAATCTGGAAAAATTGTTATAGGGATGGGAGAAAGTAAAACACCAAAACCTTTTATTGCAGCTTGTGATAAATTTAAATTCTTAGATAAATTACTATGTGCTGCTGAAAATGAAGAAAATTGTCCAGAAAACCCTGAATCAAAACCAAATCCTCCTTTAAAACAAATTCCTGAATTACAACCTATTATCAAAGCAATTAAAACTATTGTTAATGAAGCAAGTGATGAAAGTGGTTGGTTAAATGCCGGAACCTTAGGTTCTATTCTTGTTAAAAGGTTTCCAGAATTTGATGTAAGAAACTTTGGTTTCTCAAAAATGACACCTTTCTTAGAATCGATTGATACAGTTGAAACAAGACGAGAAGACTTAGGTAAAAATGGTGTTCAAATAGTCTATGTAAAAAATAAAAGAAGGAAAAGATATAATAAAAATTCTTAAAATATACATAGTGGTACTCAACTTTATTAAGTTAAGTACCACATTTTTTTAAAGATTATTTAATAATAATTTTGCTCTAAAGTGAGAATTATCTAACTCTAATACTTTATCTAAGTATTTCTTATATTTAATATTATTTAGTCCTAAATAACCTAAAGCTAATAAAAAGTTACAATGTATTTTATTCTTTAGATCTAAATCATCTTCAAACAATTGTAAATCTGGTAATGATACTGCGAAATAATCTAAATCAATATGATCAAAATAATGAATTTCTCCATAATCGATTAATTTATTAAAACATTTTCTCGCTTCTAGTTGGTTGTTCAATTGTAAATAAGCAAGACCTTTAAAATAAATCATATCAGGACTTTGATCATAATAATACAACATACTAGAAGGTTCATTTGTTCCTAAAGTAGCTGCTTCAAAAGCATCCTTAGCTAAATCTGAATTTTTTAAAGCTAAATGGCATAATCCAATATAATAATAAATATCATTTGACTTATCACCTTCTAATTTACCCTCACCTAAATTATGTGGAAATGATAAAGCTTTAGTTAAAAGTTTTAAAGCATCATTATATTCTTTGTTTTCCATTTTCTTGATTGCTAGTTCTCTTAAAGCTAATACGTATTGAGCAGAAACACGACCTTCACCACCTTCCCAGGGATTGAATTTATTATTCAATAAGAAGTCATAAGCTTTTTCATGGTTCCTAACTAAATTTAACAAAGTAACATATTCACACTTTAAGTCGTCTCTTTTAACTATCAAATCAATATTACTTTCAAAGTCTTTTAATCTAAGTTCTACATCTTTATTAATTTTTTTATAAATTTGATCTAGTTCGAAAAAAGTTCTCTCATCACTTTTATCTAAATAAAATGCTTGTTCGATTTCTTCAACTGCTTCTTCAACCAAATTTTTCTTATTGTAAAGAAGAATTGATAAATTTCTGTGAACAGAAGCAAAAGTATTATTTATTTTTTTACTCTTTTCCCAACAATCATACGCTTCATCATATCTAGAATTTGCATAATATATATTCCCAAGTAAATATAATGCTTTAAAATCATGTTCATTTTTTTCTATAACAAAATTTAATACAATCTGATCTTCTAATGTTGAAGGAAAAAATGAATTTATACTTGTCTTCATTGCTAATTTTAATTGATTTTGATACTCTTTATTAGACCTAAATAAATAATAAGCCTTATAATATTTAAGCATTATATTTTCACTTTTATATTTATTTAATATCTCTAAAGCCCATTCATGCTCACCTATAAAATCAAAATAGTAAGAAACACTTAAAAGCGTATTTACTCTATTTGATTCAAAATTATTTTCGCTATTTAATTTATCACTTAAAAATAGAGAAATATAATCATATGGATTGTCAACTAAGTTTTCATCAACAAGTTTTTTTGCAACTTCGTTTTTCCCAACTTTCATTAAGATATAAGCTTTTAAAGCTCTAGCTAAATAATTCTTAGAATTATATTGTATAGCTTTGTCTACTAAAGCCAAAGAGCTTTCATAATTTTCTAAAGAAGAATCAATAATTGCTAATTGATAAAATCCAATTGCTGCCTCATTTTGAACCCAAGTCGCTTTATAAAAGGCTTCATAAGCTTCTTCTATTTTTCCTTGATAGATTAAAGAAAATCCTAAATTAATATACGCCTCACTATCATAAGGATTTGGATGTAATTTAGTCAATCTATTTATTGCAGTATTAAAATGTTTTTCAGCTTCGCTAAAAAGTCCTCTTCTCAAGAGTAAAAGGCCGTATGCATTATTACATCTTACATCATTAGGATCTCTTTTTAGTCCTTCTAAATAATAATCATCTGCAATAAATGTAGCATGTCTATATTGTTCTATATGTTGACCTGTTAAATATAATTCTTCAACAGTTTGTATTATTTCTGGCTTTTCCGCAGGTTTTTGAGGGCTTGGCAATTCTTTTATCTCATCCCTTTCTTTTTTATAGGAAAGTAGAGTTTTACCATTTTTAGAATATATGGAAAGAGTTAAATCTTCATCATCTATTTTATTTAAACTCTTTTCAAAAACTGCACTTGGAATGAAAGAAATCTCTTCTTCAAAATAAACTTTCTTTCCTTCTAGTTTTACAATAACATCAGCTTTTCCTGTAGAATATATTTTAAAATTCACATTTTTATCAGAATTTTCTAAATTAATAATAAAATCTTTATTAGCATTTTTAACAGCACCAACAAGTTTATAAGGCATAAAATATTGATTAAATTCTTTTTCTTCGTAAGGCCTTAACCAAGAAAAATCTGGTTGGTTATCAGTATATACACCGGTCATTAATTCAATATAAGGCCCATTGTTATCTGTTAAATTTCGATCCCAAGCTTGACCAAAATCCCCATTACCCCAAGTCCATTGTTTTTTCCCTGGAGATATATGATGATCTGCAACGTGTAGTAAACCTGCATTTTTTCCATAATCATAATTTCCAACAAAATCGTATTTACTCTTATAAGCCATATAACTAGTTGGAACAGGGATATTTTTATATCTAGAAATATCTACCCCCATTCCGTAATCATGTTTATAGTATTCTCCTGTTGCGATAGGAAATTTGGATACGGCTCTTTTACCATGATCATAAACAGCATTTACATCTGGTGGAAAAATAGATTGCGTATTATCATTAACAGCAACAGCAGGGTTTGCCCACCAAAGAAAAGTTTGATTTTCACAAGTTGGATTGAAGAGTCTAGCATTTATTTCAATGTAGCTTTTGTCCTTATATAATGTAAAAGTAGTTACAACACTAGTACCATTCATTCGATCATAATCATAAACTTTAGCACTAACACTTCCATCTGCTCTTTCAAATGTTTTACATTCACATTTCATAAACGTTGTTGGTCTATGGTGTTGTGGCCAGTTAAATTCAATACCCCCAGAAACCCAAGGCCCTAAAAGACCTACTAAAGCAGGTTTTATAACTTCATTATAATACACAAAATCATATCCATTTGTTTTATCAATGGCTCTATGAATTTTTCCACCAATTTCAGGTAATAGTAAAACTTTAATATAGTCATTTTCTAAATAAACACCCTGGTATTCTTTATCCTCTTTTTTATCAACTAAAGTATCAATAATTGCATAAGGATATACTTTACCACTTGAAGCTTGATAAACTCTTTTTTCAAAAAACATTGGATTTTTATTAGGTTCCCCAATTCCATAAGTTGGTATAGTTATAGTTTCTTTATATACTTTTGCATTATTCATAAGTTATCTCCTATCGTTAATAACGATAGCATCTAATTTTTGAGTTATAAATATCGTATATTGCTAATTTATTGTAAAAAATTGCTAAATCAAATAATCTATCTTTTTTTACTATAGAATATTATTTTTTAAAAATTATACCTTTAAATTAAGATGTATAAATTATATATCAATCTTATTTTGTATGGTATTATAAAACTATATTTTCAATATTATGAGGTATTTTTATTATGAAAATTAATGAAAAAGGGGTTCTAAAGGAATCTGAGATTTTTTTTCACAATGCCACGAATTTATCAAAAAAAATATTTTTTAATATAACATGCTGTGGTAATTACGCTTGTGACTTACATTATAAAGTTCAAAGAAACACCTATCACAGTTATTTATTACTCTATGTGATTAAAGGATATGGATATTTAAATCAAGATAATAAAATTACTACATTAAAAGAAAACTCTATTTCTTTAATAAATTGCAACATTCCTCATGAATATGGCACGCACAGTGGATGGAAAATATATTGGGCACACTTTAATGGTGAGCTAGCTCATCAATGGTATAATTTAATTATAAAAAAGAATAAGGGTTATAAAGAATTAGATAATTCAATCAATTGCTACAAATTCATGAAAGAATTAATTGATAATCATAAATATAATAATGGCGCAAATGAAGCACTTACTAATAAATTGCTAGTAAACATTCTAAGTGAGTTACTGATAGAAGAAAATATAAATCAAACACAAGCTCCATTTGAAACTATTGTTGGATATATAAATAACAATTTAAATAAAAAAATTAGTATCGATGAACTAGCAAACAGAGCATGTATGTCTAAATTTCACTTTATAAGAACTTTTAAAAAAGAATTTGGCTACTCTCCTCATGAATTTATTATTAATTCTCGAATCAATGCAGCAAAGTTTTATCTTTTATCCTCAGACAAATCTCTCAAAGAAATAGTCTATCTATGTGGATTTAATACTGAAAGTGCTTTTTCAAATTCATTTAAAAAAGAAGTCCATCTTTCCCCTGCAAAATATAGACAAAAAAATAAAAATAAAGGATTGCTTAATTCTAAGCAATCCTAAATAAATAATTTTTAAATATTATTAATTAGCATATTTGCCCATAACCTGTTGATAATTTTCAGGAGTTACAACAACAGCATCAACCGCAGTTGCTAATGGAACATCTTTTCCGTCTATTAAATCTAAAAGAACTTTAACTGAACCTGCACCAACACTTTCTGATGAGAAATAAGCTGAAGCTTTCATTGCAGAGCCACCTTCATTCTTAAATTCATCTTTAGCCATATAAGCACCTAATCCAACAACACAAGCATCTTTATCTAAACCTGCACTTTCTAGAGCACGTACTGCACCAATACACCCTTCTTCATTAGCACCTGTCACTAACCAAGTTTTAATTTCAGGATGAGCTGTTATAACAGCAGAAGCAGCTTGGTTACCTTTATCTGTTGTTCCATCATAGTCAGCTCTATAAATTTTTGATTTGTCAAAATCTGGAACCAGTTCAGTAAATTTATCATACTCACCTTCTGCTCTAGGAACACATGAAGATACAGTATCCATAGTCATTAATAATAATGCAACGTCATCTTTTCCTACAAGATTATTTTCTTTTGCATAATTGGCAATCCATTCACCATTAGCTTCTCCAATAACATATGCATTAATACCTACCCAAGGAGCTAATTTAGTACCATCTTCTTCTAAAGCATCATCTGCTGCAACAATAGGAATTCCTGCATCAGCCATTTTATCAACAACTGCAGAACTCATTGTTTGATCTGGAATACAAGTAACAACACCAGCTGCATTATTAGCAATAGCATTATCTAAAGCTTTTAAATACTCTTCTGGATTCATTTTTGCATCAACATAAATAAATTCATATCCAGCTTCTTCTGCTGCAGCTTGAGCAGCTGCACCTTCATCAATAAACCATGTTTGATCCCCTGCTTTATAAATTCCATAAATAGTATTTTTAGAACTAGCTTTTTCTTGAGATCCATTTGCAAAAGCAAAACTTAAACCAAAAATAAGTACGAATAAAATTACAATACTCTTTTTCATATCTTTTCTCCTTTTTTTATTCTTCAATAGCAGCTTTTTTACTTGCAGCTAATAAAGCTTTTTCTCTATTTGTTTTTCTTATATAATCGCTTGTTAGAGCTATTAACAATAAGGCACCTCTTGCGACATATTGCCAAAATGAAGGAACATTAACCATTGTTAATCCAGTATTAAAAGCTTGAATTAAAATGATACCTAAAAATACTCCTCCCATATTTCCAACTCCACCAGCGAAAGAAACACCACCTAAAACAGCACCAGTAATAGCATCAAACTCTAAGTTAATATTTGCAGCAGGTTGACCAGAATGCATTCTTGCTGAGAATACAATTCCTCCAACTGCACTTAAAACACCCATTATGATAAACATTAAAACAATAGTTCTTTTTGGGTTTATTCCAGCTAATCTTGCAGCTTGTTTATTACCACCAATGGCATAGATACTTCTTCCAAATCGCGTTCTAGCTAAAATAAAGCCAAAAACAATCATCAAAATAAGCATAATCCAGACTGAAATAGGTAGTCCTAAAAATCTTGCTCTTCCTAATGCAATATATGTTTGATTTTTTATTGCAACAGGTTTGCCTCCACAAATAATATATGCAAAACCTCTTACAATTGACTGAGATACTAACGTTGCAATGAAAGGTTGTAATTTAATTTGGTTAACCATCCAAGAGTTAAACAATCCTATTATAGCGCCAAAAACTAATGTAATTAGAACAGCAATTAAAAAGGGAACTCCTGTTGCAACTAAAGTTGCAGCTAAAACACCAGAAAAAGCAACTAATGAACCAGGTGACAAATCAACTTGAGCTGCAATAATTAAATAGGTCTCACCAATTGCTATCAAACCAGCGAGTGAAGCAGCAACTAAGATATTTACAAAATTAGTTGATGAAAGATAATTAGGATTTAAAAATGTAAATAAAGCAGTAATAGCTATAATTGCCAATATTAAAATTAATTTACCACCATCTAATGCACCATTATTTATTTTCTTTAATTTCATTAATAATTCTCTCCCTTATTTCTCTGACATTGCATATGATAAGATTAGGTCTTCAGTAGCATCTTTAGCGTCCACAATACCACTTACTTTTTGGCCTCTCATAACGATTATCCTATCTGATAATCCAATAATTTCGGGCAATTCACTCGAAATCAAAATAACCCCTAAACCTTGTTTAGAAAAATTACTAATCATATTATAAAATTCACTCTTTGCTCCAACGTCTATTCCTTTTGTTGGTTCATCTAAGATTAAAACTTTAGGATTAGTAGCCATCCACCTTGCAACAATACATTTTTGTTGATTTCCTCCAGATAATTCTTTTATTAATTTTTTGGAATTTGGAGTCTTAATTGAAAAATCCTTAATTGATTTTGTTACTAATTGTTCTTCTTTTGCTCTATTTAATACACCTAATTTGTTAGAATTTGCATCCATAGACCCAATTGAAATATTATCGCCAACATCTAAAAATTCTAAAATACCTTGAGTTTTTCTATCTTCTGGAACTAAAACAATTCCATTAGAAATAGCTTGGTGGGGATCAGCATTCCTTATTTTCTTTCCTTCAAGATATATAGAACCAGTTTGCATTTTATCAGCACCAATAATGGCTCTCATCAATTCAGTACGTCCTGATCCAACTAGACCAGAAAAACCTAAAACCTCACCTCTATGTAATTCAAAAGAAACAGGCTGAACATAAGCACTAGATACATTTTCTACCTTAAAGTAAGCTTCTCCTATTTTTTTATTCTTATCTAAGGAAGCAAAAATATCACCTAAATCCCTACCTACCATCATATTAATCATTTTCGTTTCAGTTGTAGTTTTAGCATCAACAATATCTATAAATTTACCATCTTTAAATATGGCAACCTTATTAGCAATTCTTTTAATTTCACTCATTCTATGTGAAACATAAATAATTATCTTCCCTTCATTTTTTAGTTTTTGTATTATCTGGAAAAGAATTTCAATTTCAGAATCACTTAATGAAGCTGTAGGTTCATCAAAACATATACACTTTAAATTTTCCCTACTGTAAGCTTTCATAATCTCAACCATTTGTTGATAAGCAATACTTAAATCTTTTACTTTATCAGTAGCTTTAATATTTTTTAAATTAAAGTCTTTGATTATCTTTTCAGCTTCTAAATTAGCTTTCTTAACATCAATGATTCCAAATTTATTAACAGGCATTCTTCCCAAAAAAATATTCTCTGCGACAGATAATTCCATCAAGATCTGTCGCTCTTGGTATATAACACTGACTCCAGCCTCGATTGCCTGATGCGGCGTGTTAAAATGAACATTTTCATTGTTTAATAAATAGTTTCCACTTGTAGGCTGATAATCACCATTTAAAGTTTTTAACAGAGTTGATTTACCAGCGCCATTCTCTCCAAGAAAAGCTAGAACTTCTCCTCCAAATGCTTTAAAACTAACATCATCAAGCGCCCTTACTCCAGGAAAATACTTTGTAATATGCTGAAATTCAACTGAATACTGCATAAATAACTCCTCTTTATTAGCGTAATTTTAATTTACCATGCATATTTACTCTTGCAATTATTACAAATTGCTATTTTATTGTAAAAAATTGCTATTCTATTTGACTTCTAATTTTCTATAAATTAAACTCTTATTGGAGTTTTTCATGAATAAAAATATAGAAATCAAAAATAATTATTTGTCTTTTCAGATAAATCCTCGTGGTTGTTCACTTGAAAAAATAACAGTACAAAATAGATTTTCACCTTTAATGCAACTTAACTCAAGCAAACGCTATGGCTTAGATCCATCTTTATCTGGCTCTATAGTTGGTCCTTATTGTGGGAGAATTAAAAATGGAAAACTTCTTATAAATAATTCAAATTACAAGTTGGTTCAAAATGAAGGGACAACACATATCCACGGAGGATTAATCAATTTATCTAATAAAACTTGGGATATAATATCTCAATCAAAAAATAGTATTTGTTTACAGACCTTTCTAAGGGATAACGAACAAGGCTATCCAGGCAACAGATGGATAAAAACAAGATATAGCTTAGAAAATAAGTCTATTTTAATTGAAATTGAAGCTAAAAGTGATAAAGATACTATCTTTAACATTACAAACCATGCATATTGGAATCTCTCATGTGATTTTACTAAAAAGATTTTTAATCACAAATTCCAAATTCCTTCCTCTTCTTTTTACTTAAATGATCCATTTCACATTCCAAGATCTTCCCTAGATGTTAATAATACCTCCTTTAATTTTATTACTTCTAAAAAGTTAAAAGACAATCTTTCTATATTAAAACCTAAAAATCAAATTATTATGGAGCGTGGATATAACCACGCTTTTCATTGCTCAAGTTGTAATGTCGAGTTTAATCATATTAGCTTAAATGTTTCATCTTCCTTTCCGGATATCCATTTATATACTGGTGGATTTTTAGATGAAAATACAAAATTAATAAATAATGTAAACGCAACATCTAATTGTGCTTTTGCAATAGAACCTCAAGAAATTAATCGAAGGAAAATAACAAAACCTAATGAAAAATATAAGCAATTTATCACTTATACAATTCTCACATAATGTGCCATTTATTCCAGGAATCAATACAAGATACACCTTTTTTTATTTCCTCAGATACAAGTTGTTCTCCTGTTGCCTTTTCATAGGCTTTTTGGATAACTTCTTTTTCTATATCTCTTGGAATTACTAGAACTCCATCTAAATCCCCAAAAATTAAATCTCTAGGATTAATTCTCACTCCTTCTATTTCAATTGGAACTCTCCAATCAATAACTTTTCCCCTGGGGCCTTGATCTTGTGCATACCTTCCATAGGAAAAACAAGGTAGATCTAATTTTAAAATACCCTTCGTATCACGGTGAAATCCATTTACTATAGCTCCAGCACCTTTTAATATTTTTATTCTAGTGCACATCAACTCACCAACAAGGGCATAATTAAGTGAAGAACCTGTGCAAATATAAACTTCGTCTTCTTTAATATCATCTAAGGCGTTTAGCATTAATCCAAAATTTTGAGACATAATTGAATTATTTCCATCTGAAATAATTTCAAAAGCATCAGCTTCTAAAACTGGCATTGCTCTTCCAGCAATTACCATATCTAAATCTAAAGGAGTTAGTTTTTGTGGTAAAAACTGATGTAAGTAACCCATGGAGTCTAAAATATCTCCAATAACTGACGAATATAAATGATTTTTCATAATTGAAAACAATTCTTTGTCATTTTTCCATTTAATCATAAATTCTCCTAATCAACTATTGCACCTTTCGCTGCTGATTTTCCTATTTTTTTATATGTATTTAGATATCCGTTTGGAATATCTTTTTCTACTCGAACCCAATGTTTTCTTCTTTCTTCAATTTTGTTTTGATTAACTAACAAAGTAATCTTTTTATCAAAAATATCTATTAAAATTTCATCACCATCTTTAATTAAGCCAAGCAATCCCCCTTCATAAGCTTCTGGTGAAATATGTCCAACAAAAAGGCCTCTATTTGAACCTGAAAATCTACCATCTGTAATTAGCGCACAACTATCGCTTAAACCCATACCTTCTAAGTTTTTCATAGGTCTATACATTTCAGGCATACCAGGACCACCTTTAGGCCCTTCATAAGCTATTACAACAACAGTATTTGAAGCAATCAATCCATCTAAAATTGCGTCACAAGCATCATCTTCACAAGTAAATACTTTAGCTTTACCTTTAAATTTTTTTAAATCATTTGGGATAGCTGCGGGTTTAACAACACAACCTAAAGGAGAAATATTTCCTCTTAATATTGCAATTCCACCATTTTCATTGAACGGATTATTCATTGTTTTTATTATTTCATTTTCTTTGAAATCATACTTAGCTAAATTTTCTTTAACACTTTTCATAGTAACAGTTAGAGCACTGCCTTTTAATAAAGGCTCTAAAGACTTCATTACAGCTTGAGCTCCACCTTTTTCATGAAATGAAACAAGAGTATATTTACTTGCAGGATAGATTGACGCGACTTGGGGAGTTGAATAACTAATTTTGTCGAAATAAGAAAGATCTAATTCTCCTAAACCACTTTCATAATATATAGCTTGAAGATGCATAATTGCATTTGTACTACCACCTATACCCATTAATGTTGTGATTGCATTATGGAAGGCCTCTTTTGTTAATATTTTACGACTTGTTATATTGTTTCTAACTAAATTGACAATTGTTCTTCCACTTTCGAAACCAACTTTTAATCTATCAGCACTAATTGCAGGAATAGTTGCCGAACCTGGTAAACTCATACCAAGAGCCTCACTAACAATCGCCATAGTATTTGCAGTTCCTAACATTGCACAGCTACCACAAGAAGGTTCTGCTAAGTTTTCTATTTTAACAAATTCCTCTTCATCTATTATGCCTCGTTTTTTCCAACCAATAGCTTCTGTTATAATATTTCCATCCCAATCTTTATCATTGTACTTAGCGGGATACATAGGTCCACCATTGCAAAGAATACAAGGAATATTTAATCTTCCTGCTACCATTAATAAACCTGGTACAATTTTATCACAAGAGCCTAATAAAACCAGTCCATCAAATTTATGAGCACGTGTCATACACTCAACACTTGAGGCTATAAGATCTCTAGATGGAAGAATATACCTCATTCCAGCATGACCTTCTGCTATACCATCACATGGAGCAATGGTTCCAAAAGTCATAGCTGTTGCTCCAGCATCATGTATACCCTTAATTACATAATCACATACATTATTTAAATTAAAATGACCTGAAGTAGCATTTGTATAAGTATTTACTACACCAATAATTGGTTTTGAAAGAGCTGAATCATCAAACCCCATAGATTTATATAAGGCTCTTTTCAATGCTCCTTTATCTCCTTTTAAAATGGGATTAAAATTATTTCTTTCTTCCATTTGAATAACCTCTTATATTTAAGAAATGAACACATAAATATATTTAATTTATATTAATCATTAACATCGTTACAAACAGCTAAAGGTAAAGTTGCTCCACCATCAATTGTTAAAACACTTCCTGTCATATATTTCGCATCATCTGATGCTAAAAAAACTACAGAGCGAGCTATTTCTTTTGTAGAAGCAAAACGTTTTAATGGAATTAATTGTTCAGCTTTTCTGATATGACTATCTTTAGCCCATCCGATATCTGTGTATCCTGGAGCTATAGCGACCATTCTAATATTATGAGGGGATAATTCCATAGCAGCGTTTTTAGTAAATTTTGTAACTGCTGCTTTAGCAGAAGCATAAATGGTAGCTCTAGGCCAACATCCGTCTACTTGGTTTGAAGAAACATTAATTATAACTCCATTCAAATGATTTTTAATCATATGCTTTGCAGCAAATTGACTTGAGAAAAATAAACCTTTCCAATCTATTGAATTTACTAAATCAAAGTCTTTTTCACTAGCATCTAAAAAATAAACCTCATTAGAAACTCCAGCGTTATTTATTACAACATCAATTGTTTTAAACTCTTTGATCGCAACTTCATACATATTTTTAATTTCATCAACTCTAGCCATATCAGCATAAATTGCTACAGCTTTTCTATTTAATGTTTTTGCATATTCGCACAAACCCATAGCTTCTTGCTTAGCTGTTCTATAATTAATAACAACATCATAACCTGCTCGAAGCATTTCTAAGGTAATAGCTTTTCCTATTCCTTTTGCACCACCTGTAATTAAAGCAACTTTAGACATTTAAATTCCCCTTATATTTATTTGGAGCTTTCCCAATATAATTTGTTTCAACCTTATATAATGAGCCTTTATTATTTTTGTTTTTTGCAGAAGTTATAAATAAAGTATTATATTTTTCTCCCCCAAAAGTTACACAAGAAATAAATGGATCTTCAAATTGAAGTTCTTCTATTATTTTTTGTGTTTTATATGAATAACAGACAACTTTTTTTCCACCCCAAAGGGCAACCCAGAAATTATGATCTTTATCAATTGTCATCCCATCAGGAGATGCCTCAAAATCAGAAATAAATGCAATCTTGTTCTTTAAAACACATTCATCTATTACTTCATATCTATAGAGTGTGTTATCAGCTGTATCAATATGGAAAAAATAATTATCAATCCAATCTAAGCCATTTGGAATAGAAAAATTCTTATATTCCTTAATTACTACATCGTTTTTTATACAGTATAGAGAACCAAGATTTTTACTTGTTTCATAATCATAATAGATAGCCATGGTACCTATCCAAAGATTCCCATACTTATCACATTTACCATCATTAAATCTCAACCTTTTATCATCAAAAATTCTAATAGTTTTAATAATTACTTTTACTTTAAGATCAAAATAAACTAATGATTGGCCAACTGCACAAACAACAATATTTTCTTTATACCAAACTACACAACCAACATGGGCATCAAATGAAAAATACTCTTTTTTTTGTGTTAATTCATTGTAATAATGGATTGTATATCCTTCGATATCTACCCAAACTAAGTAATTTGCACTATTAATATAAAGTGGGCCTTCAGCTAATTCAAACCCCGAATAAAGTTTAGTAATTTTCATTTGAAAACATCCTCGATAATTTTTTTGCTGTTTCTTGAGAAATGTCATTAATTTTGTTAAAGAATTCCGCACTTTGGAAAACGTCTTTTAATGCAGAAATTGAAAATGCTGCTATTAAATTATTATTAGAATCAAAAATAGGTCTTGTTAAACAAGATAAATATGGTTCATGTTCTCCAACATTTAACGCATAACCTTTCTTTTGAACATCTAATAAAACTTGATTAAAGGTTTCTCTGTCTGTAATTGTATTAGTTGAATATGATTCAAATTTACATTTTTCTAATAACAATTTCTTTTGTTTTTCAGTGCAATATGCTGCAATTATTTTACCAGCACCTGTACAATGAACAGGTACCTCACCTCCAATAGAACTAGCTAATACAAGAGCTTCCATTCCATGAGAAGGAAAAATTCTATCTATTACTAAAATTTTATCATGTTCTAAAATAGATAAATGAATTAAACTTTGACTTTTAATTGCTGTTTCTTCTAAAACTGACCTACAAATTTCTTTTATATCTATAAATCCCATAGAGTTACTTAAAGAGTGAATTATATAACCTAACGAATACTTTCTTGAACTAGCATCATATTTTATAAACCCTTCTTGTGATAGCGTTGCTAAAATTCTGAGCATATTACTTTTAGTATATCCTGTTTTTGTTGTTAGCTCTGTTAATGTAAGCTCTCTATTTTCACTGTTAAATTGCTTTAAGGTCTTTAAAACTTTACCAATAGAGGCTACGTAGTATCTTTCATTATCCATAAAATATATCACTCCATAAAACTAGGTTTTATTATATGATACTATATTTACACGATCTGTCAACTTATTATTTTATTTCTAGATTTGATATCATTGTAAAGTGAGAAATAAAATAAATTTAAAGAGGTTAATCAAAAAAAAATTCTAAACTTAAGATTTTCCTAAATTTAGAATTTTTAATTCGATGAAATTAGTTTTTAAAATCACTTATTCTCAGATTTTAACATTATTTAGTTTTATAATTAATTCTTTTGTAATTTCTTTACTTTCATTAATAAAAGAATTTTCTTCTACTGCACCTAAGACAATATCTCTTTCTTCATCATTTCTAAATGTTATTGATCTAAATGGATTATTGTAATCTTTAACTCGAGTTTGGAAAACTTGATCTTCAATATATTCCCTAGTTTTTATAGCATTAAATTTGATAGTATCCCATATCTTTTCATCAATGAAATCAACTTTTAAGCAATATTTTAAAACCCCAAGAGCATTAGCAATTTTCTCTTTTTTATAAAATTTTCCCCATTCTTTATATCTTTGATGTACATCATCCCAACTCTTTATTACAGAATTATTGACATCTTCTCTAAGTTTATCAACTGAACTTTCAGGAACTATTTGTCCACCAACATTTGTCCAGGGATCCAAATTACTTTTAATATCTTCTTGCAATTCACTTAAAGAACATTTATTTTCATCACACCAATAAGCGACTTCTCTTGCTCCATAATATATAAGCATTTCTTTATATGCATGATAGCCTTCATAGGGTTTCAAAATTTTAACTGGGATATTAGAATTTTCACTATCATAGCTTACAACATCTAATTCATCTACTAAAGTTTTATCGGAATTTAACAATTCAAAACCTAATTTTAAAAGTTTATTTTTTTCTATTTCATTTTTATTATAAGCTTTTCCAACAAGAATTTTTAAATTTTTTATAGCTTCAATTATTTCTAATGCAGTATCAGGAGCCAAATATTCACTTTCAATTATTTGGTTAATAACTTTCCTTTTGTCTCGCGTCTTAACTTTAAAACTATTTCTTTCTAAAGCATAAAGATTATACATCCACCAATATGCTGGCATAATCTGTCTTCTATTATTTTCACTACTTAATAGAGAAAAAGGAAAAATAATATTTAATTCACTAGGATAATTACCTTTCGCAATTAAAGTATAAGAAGCAAATTTACAATTGTGTTTTAAAGTACTAGATAAAGCGGGCCAGAAGCCTCTTTTTGCAACAATTTCTCCATCTGCCCCTCTACTATTATGATTTGAACCAATATTTGCACCTGCTGCCATATTAGACAAGCCTTGGATATTGGAAGCAATTAGAAATGAATTATTGTGATGCTGTTCATGAGAAGGGAATACTAAATTATTTAATACTTCACAGCAACTTATTGTTGAATTCTCACCTAATACAGAATTTATTAATCTAGCTCCATATTTTAAATAAGAGTTATCCATCATAACAAAGCGTACGGCTTTACATCCATAGAAAATATGACAACCTTCTCCTATTATACCATTTACTAATTCAACACCTTCTCCTATTTGTGTTGGCATGATAGGGCTAGATTTAATAGTTAGATTTTTTAATTTATTAGCACCCTTTACATAAGTGCACTTATAAAAATGAACATCTTTTATAATTCTACAGCTTTTAATAACACATTCTGATTCAACAACACCATAAAATCCACGTTTATGACTTATTGTATTATTTGTAAATTCATCAAATTTTTTCATTAAATTTAAATCTGCTCTATAACTTCCCCAAAGATAGGCATCGGCACAAGTCATAGAAACAAAAGGATGAATTTTTCTCCCTCCTGATTCATTCATTATATCGATAGAAACTCTAACATCTTCATCTTCTCCTTCCTTTACAATACCTACGCCAAATTTTGCATGATTTGTGGCTTGTATTTCATCAATTTGATGAAGGATTACTCTATCTTTTATTATATAATGACTTAAATAATGGCATTTACTTATCGCACAATTATCGCCAATATCACTCGAAATTATTACACTATCAATAATTCCTTGAGAGAGAATAAAATCATGATATTTTAACAAACCTCTTTCAATTTTTCCTATTCTGACCAAGCCATAAAAACTTGATCTAATAACTAGTGTAGGATCAAAAGGATCACAAACTAAAATATCTTCCCATGAAGAAGCTGTATTACCATTTTTTATTAATATCTCTATTTCAAAATTAGTTAATTTTCTCCATTTCTTTTTATCTACTTGTTGATTTCTAAAATAAAACTCATCACAACCCTGTTGTAGAAAATCTTGTGTTAGAAAATTCTCTCCTAATTCATCTCGATTTATTAAAATTACTTTATCCATAACAAATAGTATAAATAAATTTTATCAAATTGCAACAAAACTCTTTCTTTTAATAAAAAAAGATACTTTATTTAATATAATGTAAATATTTATGTCAAAAAAAAACTTTTTTTTCCACACTTAACTCTTTATGTGATTTTATGTATATTAGATTCATATTTATACAACAATACTTGCCTTACTATAATTGTTGAAGTAATATATTCATTATGAGTGATAAAAATAATAAGAAATTATTGAAATTGATAAATATAATTAAGAAGAATAAAAATATATCAGATTTTCAAAATCTGACACAACAAAAAATTGATCAATTAAATGATGATACTCTTCCAAATAAATTTTGGGTCAAAAGAGCTTTAAAAAAACATGCTAAAAATATTTCAAAAAAAACATTTATTATACCTGTCGAAGGTGGTGCTATAACAGGATATTTATTTGAAAAAGAAAATAATGTAAATCACGGCGGCTTAACTCCATTAATTATATTTTTTCATGGTGGTGGTTGGATTTGGGGAAACATGGAATTATATTCCTATTATTGCTCTCGTATAACAGAAGTAACAAAAGTAAGAGTTTTGTCAGTTGATTATAGATTGGCTCCAAGATTTAAGTTTCCAACAGCTTTAGAAGATTGCTATAACACTTTAATCTGGGCAGCAAATGGAGCACGCTATTGGCGAGTGGATCCAGATAGAATTTTTTTAATGGGAGATTCTGCAGGAGGAAATCTCTGTGCTGGAGTTTCAAGATTAGCTAGAGATAGAAAAGGCCCAAAGATCGCAGGACAAATTCTATTATATCCGATAACCGATGCTAGAATGAGAACAGATAGCTATGAAAAATATTCTACTACTCCAACAATCAGTAAATCAGAAATCAGTTTCTTCATAGAACAATATCAATCTGAACCAAAAGATATATTAAACCCAAACTTCTCTCCTTTATTAGCCAAAGATCATTCGAGACTTCCAAAAACATTAATAATTAGTGCTGAACTAGATCCATTGAGAGACGATGCTATGTTGTACGCTGATGCACTTGCTTCAGCAGACACTCCGGTAAACTATTTAGAAATAAAAGAGGCAATTCATGGATTTATAAACTATCCAAAGGCAATAGGTAATGAAGAGGCAGAATGTGCTGTACTACAATTTGTGAATGGGAAAAGTTTATCAAAAATAAAATTGACGACTGAAAAGCAAATGAAAAAAGAAATTAAAGCAGAGAGAAAAAGAACAAGAAAAAAAATATTTAAATTTGTCTAAATTAGTCAGAAAAAACTTTTCTTGGCCTTGGATCTTTACCTAATAATAATCCTAAAGATTCTTTAACATAAAAGATAGGCCCAAATTTGATTTTCTCATTAGCAGAATAATAACAATAAAAACAATAATCATCTTTCATATATCTAATATCACAACTTGTTATATATCTAGAAGCCCATCCTTTTTTAGGTAATTCTAATAAAGGTTTTTTTTCAGACTGTTTCCAAGATAATCCATCAGTACTTTCTAATTGAATCAAAGAACTTACACTTTTATTATTTTCTTTATCCCATCCAAAAGCACATTCAAAAGCAATATAGCCACCATCTTTTATAGGAAGTATTCTAATACTACCTGTAGCTAAATTTCTATATTTATCATCAGCATCAGGTGAAATTAAAGGTTTTCCTTCATTTTCAAGAATATAAGGGCCTAATAAAGAAGGAGATTTTGCCATAGCAAAATATAACGAGGCTTTTTGCTTTGAATCTTTGAGGCGGATATGTGAAGCCCCAAAAAATAATCTATACCCTCGCTCTTCATCATAAAACAGTTGTGGTCTTGATAATCTAGGTCGTTGTAACTTATCCTTTGCAAAAGGAACATCCTTACTGTCTAATAAAATTTGAGGTTTACTAAAATTAATCATATCTTCAGTATGACAAATTTCAATTCTACTTCTTGAAATCCTTTTATTATTATTTTCTTTTATCTCATGCCAATCAAGATTATCTGGTGTTGAATCATGTTTTTCATAAATTAAATACCAAAAACCTTTTTTAAAAAAAATAAAAGGAGAATGGCCTCTAAGCTCAATCATCTTACTACTTTGCCAATCTAAGCCATTATTACTTACAAAATGTTGAATCCCAATCCAGTTATGCGCAAAAAGATGCCACCTTTTATCAGGTGAATCTTCTGGCATTACTAAAGTTGGATCACAAAGACGAGGAGTTATTATACTTGCTTCAAGTATCGGCTCATCTGTAAAAGGATACCAACTTAAACTATTAAAAGTTTCTAAGGATTGGAGTTCCATTATTTTTTACGACCCTTTCTTCTAGAAAAAATTGGAATTAATTTTTCTTCTAAATTAAATTTAGCAACAGCCCAATTAACTAATTTAGAATAAATAAATATACTCCCACCTATTGCTACCACAAAAGATAGGCCTAAAATAACAACACCAATATTTCCATTTAGATCAAAAATTAAACTTGCTACTACAAAAAAGATGATAAATAAAGCTAACATTATTAGAATATTCACTATAGTTGCTACAATTATAAATATAGCTGTATTTGATTGTTTACTCATAACTTCCTCTTTAATAAAAATAATATCATATCACATTCTAATCATCAATAAAATCAAAGATCTTCATTCTGTTTGCGTTTATTAAGATATCCATAAATTATACTACTCAACATTAGAACACCACAGACAACAACAGTTGCATCGGCAACATTCCAAGTTGGCCATCTCTCTAAACCAAACAAACCATAAACTTTATTACTTATAAAATCTACAACCTGAAAATCTCTAAAAATTCTATCAATCAAATTTCCAACTCCACCACCAATAAAACCAGCTAAAAGCCAGCGTTGAAAATTAGTAATTTTTATTTCCTTTTCAAAATACATTAAATAAAAAACATAAAATAAAACTATAATAGGTACGAAAATAAATAAAATAGTTCTAATTGGTAGAGATAAAGTATGGCCTAAACTAAAAGCAACAGCATTATTTCTAACATGAACTATCCATAAAAAGTCATTAAAAAAAGTATAACCTATTGTGTTGACTTTAATGTTTGAAACAATAAAATTCTTCGATAATTGATCAATAATTATAATTAGAGCAGATAAAAGCAAATGCCTATATTTTTTCATTTTTAATCCTTATAACCCTGTAGGAATATCAATAAATTTTATTAATATTTTATATTTCTTACTTAATTTAACAGCAAGAGCTTTTACTCCATAAGTTTCAGTTTCATAATGTCCACCACATATCATAGAAATCCTCTCTTCTTTGCAATAATGATATTCACTATGACGAGGTTCACCTGTAATTAATAACTGAGCACCTAATTCTTTAGCCTCATGAATATCATGAGCACCTTCTCCACTTACAAAGGCTATTTTATTAATAGGCTGATCACTAAAGTCTAAAATTATAGGGTTAGTAAATTCAAGAGAATTAGAGATATCTTCAAGACTTAATGTCTCTTTTGTTTGACCTATCACTCCAATATATACTCCTTTGTAATTAAATGCGGGTATAATATTAATTAGATTTAATCGCCTCGCCATTACCTTATTGTTTCCAACTTCCATATGAGCATCTAAAGGTAAATGGGCAGCATATAAATCAATATTATTATCAATCAACAACTTAATCTTTTTATAAAAAGATCCTTTTATCGGAAGTGGAGAGCCCCAGTATAACCCATGATGAACAATAAGCATATCAGCCTTCGCTTCAATGGCTTTATTAATAGAATCTAAACAAGCATCAACTGCAAAGACAATTGTTTTGATTTCTCTATTTTCTCCACCAACTTGCAACCCATTTAGAGAGATATCTACGTTTTTATATTTATCTATTTCTAAATATTGGTCTAAATAAGATATTAAATCATTTCGTTTCATAAAAACCATTATAATAGAGTTGACAGTGTTTTTCCACCACTTTATATTTTTCACATGGCAGAACATAAAATAAACATACAAGAGTTATCTTTTGAGAAAGCTTGCTTTTCTATAAAAGAGCTACCAAAAGAAACAATCGAATTAAAAGACAATGAAATTATTGGACAACCAAGAGCAATAAAAGCCCTAGAAATGGGACTTAATGTTGATCGTTGGGGTTATAATATATTTATATCAGGAGATAGTGGAACAGGTAGATTATCCGCTATTCAAGCTGTTGAGTCTACTCTATCTAAAGACTTATCTAATATTAAAGATATTGCTTACGTTCATAATTTTATTAATAGTGATAATCCAAAAGTTCTAATCTTAGACAGAGGTCTTGGAAAAAAATATAAAAACAGTTTAGAACAATTCATTCATAAATTAAAAAAGAATTTAAAAAATGATAGAGAGCATGCAATAGAATTCGCTTTAGAAGATGTAAAAAAAATTCAAATGGAATATGATGATAAAGGAATTATAGAGCATCTCTCACTTATAAAAAAAGATTTAAAATCGATATCTTTAACTACAAACAAAGATATAACAGCAAGATATAATATAAACCTTGTAATTGATAATCAATTTAAAAAAAGAAGACCTTTCATTATTGAAAATCATCCTTCATTTGCTACTCTCTTTGGAGGCATTGATAATAGTAAAGATGATAACCTCTTACCTTATCAAAGGTTAAAAGCTGGTTCTATATTAGAATCTTGTGGAGGAATCTTAGTTTTATATGCTGGAGAACTATTACAAGTTGAGGGCTTGTGGGAAGCTTTAAAAAAATATTTAGATTCAAATAAACTTAGACTAAAAAATGATAATTACTCTCCAAAAGGAATTTTAAGAGATCAAAATATAAGAGCTGAAGTTCCAAAACTTCCAATTAAAGTTATATTAATTGGTAATGAAGATGTTTATAATAAATTAAGTGAAATTGATGAACAATTTTTAAAACATTTTAAAATTTCAGCACAATTTGATTATTCTATGGATTTAAATTCTAAAAATATGGCTTTAACCTTAGCTTATTTAAAGAAATTTTCTATTTCCAATAATTTATTAGATTTAGATGATTCAGGCAAAAAGGCCATTCTTAGATATAGTGCTTGGTTTTGTGAACATAGAAATGAACTTACCACTCAATTTTCTCAACTAACAGATCTGTTAGTTGAAGCAGATTGGTGGGCAAAAAAACTTAATCAAAATATAATTGATGAAAAAGCAATTAGAAAAACACTTGAAGAGAGAGATTATACAGTTTCTTTAATTGAAAGCAAAATAAACCAAGAAATAGAAAGAGGAGAAATGTTAATTTCTTTAACAGGAGCAAAAGTCGGTGTTGTAAATGGACTTGCTGTAATTGATAGAGGAGCCGCATCATTTGGCCTTCCAACGGTTATTACAGCAACTGTAGCTCCTGGAAGTGAAGGAATTGTAAATATAGAGCATGAAGCAGGACTTTCTGGAGAGATTCACGATAAAGGACTTCTCATTTTAGAAGGATACCTTAGAAAACATTATGCTAGAACCTTCCCTCTTTCAATTTATGCTGGAATCTGTTTTGAACAATCTTATGCAGAAGTGGATGGGGATAGTGCCTCTTCTTCGGAACTATATGCTCTTCTCTCTGCAATTGCTGAAATTCCTATAAGACAAGATATCGCTGTTACAGGTAGCGTAAACCAAATGGGAATAATTCAGCCAGTTGGTGGAATTAATGAAAAAATTGAAGGTTTCTATAATGCATGCAAGCACTTAGGATTGAGTGGAAGACAAGGAGTAATAATTCCAATACAAAATGTCAAAAATTTAATTTTATCTTATGAAGTTGAAGAAGCAATTAAAAACAAAAAATTCCATATCTATCCAGTAAGAAATATTGATGAAGGAATGCAAATATTAACTAATAGAGCTATTGGAGAAAGAGGCAAAAAAGGCAACTTCCCAATTGATACTCTAAATAGACAAATAGATGATGCCTTAAAAGAATTATTTAAGATGGTTAGTGCTTCTCGAAGCTAAAAACCAATATTGCAACATTATTCCAGTAGCCACACTCACATTTATTGACCCCTTAGTTCCGGCTAAGGGGATTGATACTCTTCCTAAAGATGAATCACAAAATTTAAGAAGATTTGGACTTACCCCAAATTCCTCACTTCCAATGACTGCAATACCATCTTTTGGAAAATCAAACTTTTCAATACTAGTTCCACCTAATTCTAAGGCAAAAACTTTAGCATTAGACTTTTTAAGCTCTTCAATTAAAACTTCTTCTTCTACAACTCTATTAGAAACTGTTTCTACAGTCCCTCGAGCACTTCTTAGACAACGAGGATGATTAATATCTGCACTTCCTTCAATTAAAGTAATATTTTTTACCCCAAAAGAATCTGCACTTCTAAATATTGAGCCTATATTAAAAGGAGCCCTTATTCTATCAATAATTAAATTATGGTTTAAAATAATTCTCTTTTCTTGATTTAAAGAACCGCTTTCGTTATAAAAATCCCAATCAGAAGGCTCAGACCCTAAAGCTTTAAGTAAAAGTTGAGAAATATCTTCATAAAGAATAAAGTCAGCTTTATCACTAACAAGTTTTTCTCTTAATTTATCTAATTTATCATAATGCTCTTTAGACAAAACTTTTTGACTTTTTTCACTATATAAAACATCAAAAACTTCAATTAAATAAGATTTTTCAAAACAGTTAGTAGTAGCTTGATGAAAAATTGCAGAACATTTTCTAACTTGAGTTCTTTCTTTTAAAGTATATAGTTTTTTTACAGTAATCATTAATTTTCCTTTACATTTGCAGCTTTAGGACAAATACAGATAGCAAACTCTCCCTTAATTGCTTGACGAGAGGAAAAATCGCTTACAACTTCTTTTATATTATCTCTAATAATTTCTTCATGAGTTTTAGTCATTTCTCGTGCAACTACAACAGTTCTATCTTCATCAATTTCTTGGATTTCTTTTAAAGTTTTCAAAACTCTATAGGGAGATTCATAAATAATAAAAGCTTCATCTCTATCAATTAAAGTTTGTAAACGAGTCATTCTTTTACCTTTTTTAATTGGTAAAAATCCTTCAAAAGTAAAAGTCTTTCCAACATAACCGGCTACGCTAATTAAAGTTGAAAAAGCACTAGCACCAGGAATAGCTACAATATCATAATTTGCTTCTCTAACCTGTGTAACAAGCCTAGCCCCAGGATCACTAATAGAAGGGGTACCGGCATCACTTACAAAAGCAATATCTAACCCTTGATCTAATAACCCAACAATTCCTTTTGCAGAAGAATCCTCATTATGTGCATGAGTTGCTATAAGTCTTTTATGAATATCATATTTTGATAAAAGTTTCTGTGTATGTCTTGTATCTTCACAAGCAATTACATCAACACTTCTTAGAATATTTAAAGCTCTTAAAGTAATATCTTCTAAATTTCCAATAGGTGTTGCTACTATATATAATGTTGCCATTTTTTCTCCTACCATATTAGCTTATTATAATGTACAACACTTAAAAAAAGAAAACAATAAAGACATATTTATTTCAAAAGAATTACAATTTGCTTTTTTCCCAATATAATACTAATTTTGGTAAAATTTACCAAAATAGTATTAAAAATCCCAAATTACTTAATATATATATAGTTAAAAAATGTAATTTATTCCCTTAATTTAGGCATTTTTCTATTTGGCACGAAAAATGCATTAGTATTTATACAAACTTAGAAATAGTAAAAAAACAATAATAAAGGATAAAAATTATGAAAACCTTAAAACGATTTAAAAACATTGTAAGCTCAAATCTTAATAGTGCCTTAAATTCACTAGAAAATCCGGAAAAGATGATTCACTTAATGATAAGTGAATTAGAAGAAACCTTATCCCAAGTTAAAAGAACAAAAGCTTCTCACCAAAAAGAAAAAATTATTCTTGAAAAAGATCTAGAAGATCTTAAAGCGAGGATAGAGCGTTGGGATAGTAGAGCTAAACTTGCGGTTGAAAAAGGTAAAGATGATTTAGCAAGAGAAGCTTTGAATGAAAAAAGAGAATGCGAAATTAAAGTAAACAAAATTTATGAAGATTTAAAAAGCTATGAAAGTATTTTAATGAGTGATGATGAATCTGTTGCTCAATTAGCAACTAAATTAAAAGAAATTAAAGAAAAACAAGCTGCTCTAGTTAGAAGAGCAAAAAATGCTAAAACAAAAAAGAAAGTTGAAAGTGCTTTAAAAGTATCTGAAAGCTTTGAAATTGGTGAAAAATTTAATGAATTAGAAGCAAGAATTGAACAGATGGAAAATGAAGTAAATTTAGACCATAGTTCAAATATTGACGAATTCGAAAAATTAGAAATTGATAGTGAGATTGAAGCTGAATTAGAAAAGCTTAAAGCTCAACAAAAAAAGGATAAAGAGTAGATATGGATTTTGATGAATACGAATATTACCATAAAAAAAGACATCGTAAGAAGCTTTACAGAAGCCCATATGGTATAGTTTTTGGAGTTTGCGAAGGACTTGCAAATTATACTGGAATTAATGTTGGTGTTATACGATTCTTAACAATTATTACGTTTATTTTTTCAGGCTTCTTTCCAATAGGAATCATATATTTATTAATGGCTATTTTTATACCTGTAAGGTATTAAACCTAAACCAATAAGACCTCTAAGTAAATTTACTTAGAGGTCTTTAAACATCTAAAGCAGATGCTTAAATTTTCTATACAATCCTCTCAATTGATCATAAGAGAGCCCCAACAGCTTAGCAGCTTCTCTTTGATTATTATTAGCTTCTAAAAGAGCTTGTTTTAAATACTGTAAATCAAAATTCTGACGATTAATTAAATAATTTTCTAATACAAGTTTATCTTTAGTAGATTCTTCAACTTCTTTATCAATTTTTTCTTCATCATTTTTTTTATCTTTATCTATATCCTCTTCATTCTTTTCAAATGGATTTTTAAAGGGATTTAAATCAATTTCAGTAATAAGGGAAGACTCAGATCTATAAACAGCTCGCTCAACTACATTTTTTAATTCTCTTACATTTCCTGGCCAGCTATAATTCATCATTTGCTCTATAACTTCATCACTGAATTCTGGAAGAGGTTCAATATGACACTCTAAACTCATTTTTGAAGCAAAATAATTTGCTAATAACAATATATCATCACCCCTAGTTCTTAGAGGGGGTAAAAATAAAACTTCAAAAGACAATCTATCTAATAAGTCTTCTTTGAATTTTCCTTCCTTACAAAGTTTAATTAAATCTAAATTAGTAGCACCTATAATTCTAACATCTACTTTATGAGACTTAGAAGAGCCTACTCTTTCAAAAGTACCATATTCAACTACACGTAAAATCTTCTCTTGAACTTCTAAGGGAATCAACCCTATTTCATCCAAAAAAAGAGTTCCACCTTCAGCTTCTTCAAATCGGCCTTTCCTAGCTTTTTGAGCGCCTGTAAAAGCACCGCTCTCATGACCGAATAACTCTGTCTCAATTAAGGAAGGAGGCAAAGCAGCACAGTTTACAGTAACCAGAGATTTTTCCCATCTTGGAGATAAATAATGTAATCTTTGAGCAGCAAGTTCTTTACCACTTCCTCTCTCACCAATTACCAATACGCTACGATCTACTCTAGCAGCTTTACTTAATCTGCTTTGGAATTTTAAAAATATATCACTTTCGCCTAAGGGTTTATCGATTTGATACATATTTGTCTCCTACTTGGTGAATTTTACCATATTTTGGTATTATTACAAATCTTATATTTTTTAAATAACAAACAATTATTATTAATTACATATAGTTTATACATATAATTAATTACTGTACAAGCAAATACGCAAAAGAATTAATATTTTTAATTAAATTTTATCACTTTGGCATTATTATTGCATTATTATAATTGAAATATAAAAATATGAAAACAGGAGATAAAAACTATGAGTGTATTCTCAAGATTTATGGATATTGTCAATGCTAATATCAACTCACTATTAGATAAGGCAGAAGATCCTGAAAAAATGATAAAATTAATGATAATGGAAATGGAAGATACTTTAATTGAATTAAAAACTTCATGTGCTGCTTCTATGGCTAATGAAAAAAGAATCCTTAATAAAATAAAAGAAATTGAATTAGCAATAAGTCGCTGGCAAAGCAGAGCTATGTTAGCTATAGAAAAAAATAGAGAGGATTTAGCTAAAGAAGCTTTATTAGAAAAGAAGAAACTAGCCAAAGAATTAGAAAAAAAACAAAAAGAACTTGATAGTATTAAAGAGATTGTTAAAGTTTCTAAGGATGAAATTTCTCAAGTTGAAGAAAAACTTAGAAGCGTAAACAGTAAATATAATTTAATGAAAGAAAGAGCAAAACGTGCTGAAGAAGAAAGAAAAGCCCAAGATATTTTAAATAAATCAAAGGGTACAAACTTCGATTTTATGGAAGAAAAAATCAATAGAATGGAAGCTATGAATGACCTAGATAGCACTTTTGATGATTTAAATAAAAAATTCCAAGATTTAGAAGGTATGGATGATATCGAAAAAGAATTGGATGAATTAAAGAAGAAATTGGAGAAATAATATGGCTGTATTTATTGTTGCTATTGTTTTTTCTTTTACAGCTTTTTCAGCTTATCTTGATTACAATAGAAAAAGAGAAAAAGACAAAATTAATGCTGCATTAAGAATGGAAGAGATGAGACGAGGGTATCGACCTGGCACTTATAGTTCTTACTCCCCTTCTAAAAAAGAAAAAAAGAAACATCGTAAACATTATGATGATGATTTTGACCCATACTTTGATAAATCATCTCAATTTAAAGACGATGATAAATTTACTACAGAAAGAAACAAAGAAAGAGCAGATTTAAGAGCAGGTATTGATGATTTAATGACAAGAATAAATAATTTAGAAGTTATTATGGAATCTGAAAAGGAAAAAGGTAAGTAATTGTGATGAGAGATATAAGATTAATTAGAAGATCAAATAAACATGCAAGAATCTTCGGCGTTTGTTCAGGTATTGCACAATGGGCAGACTTAGATATAAAGACATTTCAGCTCTTTGCGTTTTTAATTGTTTTGTTTACTGGCTTTTTCCCAGGAGCCGTTATTTATATTATTTTAGCGTTAATTATACCAGCTGAAGATTCATCTTCAAACCCTTATTATAGTTCATATGAAACAAAAGAAGATCCATATTACGATAAAACTACAGATGAACTAAGAAAAGAATATGAAGAATTAAAAAAGAAAGTTGAGTCTATGGAAAATGAGATGTTTGACAAAGAAAAAGATTGGGATCAGAGGTTTCACGAAGACAAATGAGAATAAAAGATACTAAAGCTAATAAGATTTTTATGCTTCTCTCTCTTATAGTTTTAATGTTCTTAGTATTTAGTCCTAAATTTGCTAGACGCTCTACTATAGAACAAACAATAGATTATAAGAAAGGAATAACGATTGAATCAGTATCCGCTAATATAAATATTTGGATAGATAGTAATTTAAATGACGCTAAGATTGAATATAGTACAAAAGATAGTAGTGAAATAGATATTGATACTAAAATCAATGGTGAAACTATCATAAAAGAGAAAAATAAAAACAAATTTATTAATCTAAAATTTGATAGAGAAGAGCCAACTATTTCTCTATATCTACCAAATGATGAAATCGAAGAGTTAACAATAAAAACTTTAAGTGGCAACATTGAAACATATAATGCTATAGAATTAAATACTTTATCTATTAACTCAACAAGTGGGGATATAAACTTACTAGATGTTGATGCTAAAGATAATTTGGTCATTAAGACAATTTCAGCAAATATAAATTTGCAGAATACTAAATCTAATCAAATGAGTATTTCATCAACTAGTGGAAATATAGAAGCTGAATCTCTAAATTCTAATGACCTTTCCATTATAAGTACTAGTGGAAAAGTATATATCGATGAAATAAATAGTGGCAAATTGAAAATTAACTCAACTTCTGGAGATATTGAAATTGACTCATCAAATATAACAGAATCAATCTCTTTATCTGTTATCTCTGGAGATATTGATTTCATCACAGCAGATAAACCTTATAAATATGATGTAAATTCTATCAGTGGTGATATTACCATTAATAATAAAGAATATGAAACAAGTTACTCAACAAAAGATGGAATTCCTTTTAATATAAAGAGCATTTCAGGAGAGATATCTATATTTACTAAATAATTGTTTCACAAAATATTAAGTTGTATACTTTATATAAATTTAAGAAAAAAAAACTTAAAAATATTAAAGTATACAACTTTTTTTATTTATATTCTTTGTGATATGATAAACTTAATAAACGTTGTTTTTTATTAACTAAAATGATATTATCTAATGAATAAATTACTTAATTAAAGGAAATTATATGTCAGAAGAAGCTTACGCACAAAGAACTACCACTTGTGGTGGCTTAACAAAAGCAGATGCAGGAAATACTGTTGTTTTAAATGGTTGGGTTCACAGAGATAGAAACCATGGAGCTTTACACTTCATCAACTTAAGAGACCGTTATGGAATTACCCAAGTAGTAGTTGATGATGATGCTTCAAAAGAACTTCAAGAAACAGCAGCAAAACTTAGAATGGAATACTGTATATCTGTAACTGGTTTAGTTCGACAACGCCCTGATAATATGGTAAACAAAGATATGGCTACTGGAGAAATTGAGGTTAAAGCTGAAAAAATCGAGATTTTAAACAAATGTCTTCCTTTACCATTCATGATAGACGAAGAAACTGAAGCAAATGAAGATCTTAGACTTAAATACAGATATTTGGATTTACGTTCTAACGGTATGCAAAAAAGAATTAAACTTAGACATGAGTTTATTAAAGCTATTCGTGAATACTTATACCAAACAGATTTCTATGAAATTGAAACTCCTACCCTTATAAAAAGCACTCCTGAGGGAGCTAGAGACTTTTTAGTACCATCTCGTTTTTATCCTGGTAAATTTTTTGCTTTACCACAAAGTCCTCAACTATATAAACAAATATTAATGGTCGGTGGTTTTGACAAATATTTCCAAATCGCAAGATGTTACAGAGATGAAGATGCTAGAGGAGATAGACAACTAGAATTTACTCAACTAGATTTAGAAATGAGTTTTGTAAAAAGAGATGATGTTTTATCTCTTATGGAAGACTTATTTAATAATGTATTTAAAAAAGTCATGAATGTAGATTTACCAAAACAATTTATTAGACTTTCCTATGAAGAAAGTATGAATACATATGGTAATGACAAACCTGACTTACGCTTTGATGTAAAAATTAAAGATGTTGGAGAGCTAGCTAGTAAATCTTCTTTTGCAACATTCCAAGACATTGTTAATAATGGAGGCTTTGTTAAAGCCTTAGTTGCTCCAAAAAGTGACGAACTTAATTTTTCACGAAAATATATTGATGCACTTCAAGATGCAGCTAAAACTTATGGAGCCAGCGGCCTAGCATGGATGAAAGTTGGAGCAAACAACACATTATCAGGTGGTGTTTCAAAATTCTTTGTATCTATGGAAGAAGAAGTTATATCAACACTAGAGGCAAAAGAAGGTGATTTAATTCTAATGGTAGCTCACTCTTCTTGGACAAAATGTTGTACAAGCTTAGGTGCTGTTAGAAGTAAACTTGGCAAAGATTTGAAACTTATTCAACCTGGATTCAAATTCTGTTGGATAGTAGATTTCCCCCTATTCGAATTTAACGAAGAAGAAAACCATTGGGAAGCTGCCCACCACATGTTCAGCATGCCTCAAACAGAATACCTAGATACTCTTGAAAGTGATCCAGGAGCAGTAAAAGGGGATCTTTACGACCTCGTCTTAAATGGATATGAAGTAGCTTCTGGCTCAATTCGTATTCATGATGTTGAATTACAAAAACGTATTTTCAAAATTTGTAATTTTAGCGAAGAAGAAGCTCAACAAAAATTTGGATTTTTATTAGAAGCATTTAAATATGGAGCTCCACCACATGGAGGAATAGCTCCAGGAATAGATAGAATGGTTATGATTATGGCTGAAGAAACATCTATTAAAGAAGTAATTGCCTTCCCTAAGAATACTTCAGCTTCGTCCCCAATGGATGATTCGCCCTCTTTCGTTGATGAGCAACAGCTTAAAGATTTACATTTACAAGTTGTTTATCCACCTAAGAAAGAAAATTAAAAATATGGGGTATCTGATTAGATACCCCTTTATTTTTATTCGGATTTAAATATGGCTAAAACAATAGAACAAAAAACTGTAAAACAAATTAGTACTGTTAGTATATTTGCTAATGTCTTATTATCGATTTTTAAATTTTTTGCTGGTATATTTGGGCACAGTGAAGCCTTAGTAAGTGACTCTGTTCATTCACTCTCCGATGTGTTTTCAACAATTATCGTCATAATAGGTATTAGAATAGCAAGCAAAGCACCTGACCGACATCACCAATATGGACATGAGAGATTTGAAAGTGTTACAGCAATCTTATTAGCAATTATTTTAGCAAGTACTGGAATTGGTATTGGCTTAAATGGAATAAATAAAATAGTCTCACAAAGCTATTTAAATGCTCAAAGCCCAACAACAATAGCTTTGATTGCTGCCCTTACCTCTATAATCGTAAAAGAAGCAATGTATTGGTACACAAAAATTGGGGCTAATAAGATAAATAGTGGAGCATTAATGGCAGATGCTTGGCATCACCGTTCAGATGCTCTCTCTTCTGTTGGTTCTTTAATTGGTATTATTGGAGCTCAAAATAATATACCTATCTTAGATCCTATTGCTACATTAGTTATTTGTCTATTCATATTAAAAGCAGCATTTGATATTTTTAAGGATGGCATTAATAAAATGGTTGATGCTTCAATTTCAAACAAGGATATTGATCACATAAGAAGAGAAGTCATGGAAGTTGAAGGAGTAATAGATATTGATTTACTAAAATCTCGTCAATTTGGCAACAAATGCTATATTGATGTAGAAATTGCTGTTCAAGAAGATCTTCCATTAATAGAAGCTCATGAAATAGCTGCTAATGTTCATCAAAATATAGAAGATAAATTCCCTAATGTAAAACACTGTATGGTTCACGTAAATCCATACAAAAAAAATTAGTCTATCTTATCATTGAGTAAAACCATATGAACATGGTCTTCCCATTTTCCGTTAATCTTTAAATATTTTTTTGCTACTCCCTCAAAAGTAAAATTATTTTTTTTTAAAACTTTAAGCGATGGAAGATTATGCGGCATAACATTAGCTTCAATTCTATGAAGATTTAAATCACAAAATGCAAAGTTGATAATTTCTTTTATAACATAGCTCATGTATCCATTATTTATATAATCTTTATCAAGAGCATATCCCATAAAACAAGACTGGAAGACACCTCTTACTATATTTGTTAAACCAATATGACCTATGAGCAGATTTTTATCTTTTAAAAATATATAAAAATTGTAATTAGATCCCTGTTCAAAAGCCTCTATATTATTTTCCAATATTTTTTTTTGATATGATAAAGTATAAAAATCATCAGTCCTTAAAGGAGATAATTTTGCTAAAAAGTCCCTGTTTCTTATCTCATATTCTAATAAATCATTAGCAAATGATAAGTTTGGTTTTTTCAATATAATAGAATTACGCATTTTAAATTCTCCAAAATTTTATATAATCAATAGATTATATTTTTTCTAGTTGATACTAATAATTTTTATAGTTATTATAAATGTACAAGATATAAAGAGATTGTAAAAGAAACATACCAGTATAATCAATACTGAAAGCCTTTAGAACAGCCTCTAGGAGGATAGTATGAAATTTAAAAGAATCTTTACAATTGTTGTGGATTCAATGGGTGTTGGCGAAATGCCAGATGCAAAAGATTATGGTGATGTGAATGTTAACACTTTAGGTCACATTTCACAAAGTGTTGATACTTTTAATATACCAAATCTACAAAAACTTGGCCTTGCAAATATATGTAAACTCAAACAGGTAAAAAGTGTTGAAAAGCCTAGTGCTTATTATACAAAATTAGCAGAAAGAAGTTTAGGCAAAGATACAATGACAGGGCACTGGGAAATGATGGGTCTTCATATTACTAAACCATTTCAAACATTCACCGAAACAGGTTTCCCAGATGATTTAATTAAAGAATTAGAAAAAAGAACAGGGCATAAAGTAATAGGAAACAAAAGTGCTAGTGGAACTACCATACTTGACGAGTTAGCTGAAGAAGAAATAGCAACAGGCAATATGATAGTATATACCTCAGCTGATTCAGTATTACAAATTTGTGGAAATGAAGAAACTTTTGATTTAAAAGAACTATATAGATGTTGTGAGATTGCAAGAGAACTAACACTCGAAGACAAATGGAAAGTTGGGAGAGTTATAGCCCGTCCATATTTAGGAAGAAAAAAAGGTGAATTTAAAAGAACTGCAAATCGCCATGATTATGCTCTAAAACCTTATGGCAAGACAGCCTTAAATGTCTTAAAAGATAATGGTTATCAAGTTATATCTGTTGGAAAAATCTTTGATATATTTGATGGAGAAGGTTTAACTGAATCAAACAAATCTAAAAGTTCTGTTCATGGAATGGAACAAACAATAGAGATCGCAAAAAGAGATTTCACAGGTTTATGTTTTACAAATCTAGTAGATTTTGATGCTCTTTGGGGGCATAGAAGAGATCCTCAAGGCTATGCTAAAGAAATAGAAAGATTTGATATAAAATTAGGTGAATTCTTAAAAGAAATAAAAGAGGATGATTTATTAATAATAACAGCTGATCATGGAAACGATCCAACATATACAGGAAGTGATCATACTAGAGAATATGTTCCATTTTTAGCTTATTCTCCTTCAATTAAAGATCCTAAAGAGTTAGAGGTTTACGATACTTTTGCGATAATTGGTAATACAATTGCAGATAATTTTGATCTTGAAATGCCTGAAAATACGATTGGCACATCAATTTTAGACAAACTAGAATAAGGACCTTTATTCTTGTTATATAGCTGTTGTAATAGATAGAATACAACAGCTATTTTTTTACTTTAAATTCTTAATTGGATCTAAAACTCTATAATCTCCAACCATTTTACTTACAGTTCTCTTATGAGCATCTTCACAACCGTTAAAAGGTTTATCTTGATTTTCACTCTTATATTTTTGAGTTAACCATAAAACATCATTTGAAATTCTATCTAAATTTTTTATTTCCAATTCTGTTAAAAATTTAATAAAATCAACACCATCTTTAGCTCCTAATACATCAAAAGCACTATTTATTAATTCTTTATAATGGTGAAGACAAAAGCCTTTACTTTTAGAGAGGGCTTCTCTAAAAGGTGGTTCATTCATACTCATAAATATAATAGTATAAATATATCTATCTAACCGTTTTTGCATTTGAGTACAAATCAAACAACCTTTTTCTCTTTTAGCTATTTCTTCATTAAATAAAGAGATAGCCTTATTCATTTTTCTAGGAGACGATGCATTCTGCATAGAGTAAAAAGCTTTTTCAAACTTTTGTCGACTTTGAGCTAAATAAGTATCACAAATTAACGCAAGACCTTGAGGTTTTTGAGCTTTAGCTAAAAGTTGAAAATGGTGATTACAAAATCCATATTCATTTACTTTTACTCTTGTTTCTGGATTCATTACCGAAGAACCTAAATAAAAATCAACTCCATGTTGCTCTGCTTCTTTCATCAAAGAGCATAGAAAACATTCACAATCACTCTCAAGAGCATCCCAAACTGGAATTGTCTCTAATTTATATTTTGGTTTTGCCATTTATAATCCTTTAGATTTCAAATAACTTTTTACGATATCTGGATAGTTAGTAATTATTCCATCTACTTCCCATTCCACACATTTTGCCAAAGATTCCATATCATTTACCGTCCATGTATTGACTTTAACATTGTGTTTTTTACACTCATCAACAGTTTCTTTAGTTAATGTCAAAACATCAGGATGATAACATTCTATATTCAAAGCATTAGCATAAGGCCCTATATTCAATAAGCCTTGAGATTCAACTAATAACCCACAAACTATATTATGATCAATTTTCTTAGTTAAAATAGTTGAACTATGATTAAATGAAGAAATTATAACTCTATCTAGTAAATTATATTTTTTTAACATCGAAATAACTTTACTTTCAATATTAGGATAATAAATTAAATTAGTTTTGATTTCTATATTAGTTACTATATCTTTATCATAAATATAAGAGCAATATTCTTCAAAAGTTGGAATTTCTTGTTTAGAATAAGAATCGAAAAATTTAGTATTTGCATTTAACTGTTTTAATTCTTCTAAACTTTTGTCCTTAACAAAACCTGTTCCATTAGTAGTTCTATCAACAGTTTCATCGTGAATTACAACAAGTTCATTATCTTTTGTTAAATGTACATCCAATTCAATTCCATCACAGCAGCCATCTTCAACAGCTTTTCTAAAAGCTAACATTGTATTTTCAGGATATAATCCTGAAAATCCACGGTGAGCATAAGTTTTTATTGACATTTTATACCTTTCTTAATTCAATAAAATAGGGAGTTAATTAAAACTCCCTAATTTTAATTTTATTTAATTAAGGACATAGCCTTCTTAGCAATGTTCTCTGGAGTAAAACCAAAGGCTTTAGATAAATAATCAAGTTTTCCAACTTCACCAAATCTTTCACCAACATTAACAAAGTCCATTTTTACAGGATATGTCTTTGCTAAATGACTAGCTACCATCTCTCCAACTCCACCACTGTATCTTCCGTTTTCACAAACTAAGACACGATTACATCTTTTAGCTACTTCTTCAATTAAATCTGTATCTAAAGGTCTTATTGTATGTAAGTCTACTAGAGTTGCATCAATTTTGTTCTCTTTAAGAATTTCTAAAGCTCCAGTTGCAGCATCAACCATTGTCTGTCCTGTTGCTATAATTGCCACATCTTTTCCTTTGCTTAATTCTATACCCTTTCCAAGTTCAATCTTTGTTCCAACTGGATATCTGTGTGTTACACCTTTTCTTGCACTACGTGTATATGATGGTTGTTTGTTTTCATAAGCTTGTCTAATTAATTCATACATACTTTGTGCATCTGATGGATCTATAATTACTACACCTGGTACTTGCCTCATTAATGCAATATCTTCAAATGGCATATGTGTTCCACCATTTAATTGTGCTGTAATTCCAGGATCTGATCCAATTAGGTGTATTACTTGATGTGCATATCCAACTGATAAGAAAAATTGGTCAAATGTTCTTCTACTTGCAAAACATCCAAAAGTGTGTGCAAAAGGTGTTAAACCCATTGAGGATAGTCCTGCTCCAACTCCTACCATATTTGCTTCAGCTATTCCACAGTTAAAGAATCTTTCAGGATATTTATCTTGAAAGCTCTTTGATCCTATACAACTTGCTAAATCAGCATCAAGCATTACTATATCTTCGTGTTCTGCTGCTAAGTCATTTATAGCTGCCATAACAGCATCACGCATATTAACAATATTACTAGTATCTCTCATTAGTTAACTCCTTCTCTTTCTCGAAGTTCTTCAATTGCAGTCTTTGCAACGGTTTCATCATAAGCCATACTATGATTTGCACTAGTTCCTTCTCCTGGAATAAATCCATAAGATTTAATAGTATCCATAACAATCATAGAAGGTCTATCTGTTGCTGCTTTTGCTTTCTCTATTGCAATAGCTATTTCTCTAAAGTTATGTCCATTTATTCTTTGAACATGCCAGTTAAAACCTAACCATCTTGTATCAATATTATCCATTGATACTACATCTTCTGTATAACCGTCTAACTGCAATTTATTTAAATCTGTAAATGCTATAAGATTTCCTAGCTTCCATTGGGCTGCTGTTTCAGCTCCTTCCCAAATTTGTCCTTCTTGGCTTTCACCATCTCCTATAACTACAAATGTATTTGCTTTTATTTTTTTAATCTTTTGTCCTAATGCTATTCCAACTGCTGCTGAAAAACCTTGGCCTAAAGATCCTCCTGTAAAGTCTACTCCAGGAGTCTTTGTCATATCACAGTGACTTGGTAGATTTGTTCCACCTTGATTCAAAGTTAAAAGCCATTCTTCTGGAAAATATCCCTTGCTTGCTAAAGTAGCATAAACGGCTGGACCAGCATGTCCCTTAGAACATACAAAACGATCTCGATCCTCTTTTTTTGGATTCTTTGGATCAATTCTTAATTCTTGGTAATATAAATAAGTAAGCAATTCAATAATTGACATACTTCCACCAATATGACCTGAACCAAAATGTCCAATTTCTTTAATTGTCATCTCTCGAATTTCCAAAGCTTTTTGCTTTAGGTATTTGACATCCATGGTACTCTCCTAATTGTATATATTATTATTATTTGTTTTTTTATAAATATTAATTTAATGAAAAAAGCAAACACCAAATTTAAAAATAATAAAAAAAGTTTAGCCTTAATTCAAAATTAATTAACTTCCACCTTGAAAGTTAAAATTGCAAGTTTAATAAGTTAAAATTTAAATACTTATTATAATAAAAAAGGCTTTAATATCCTATTATTTTATTCGTGTAAATTATAACATAAAAGAAATATCATGAAAATAAAAAAGCTACTCTTTTGATACATAATTATTTATTTATATTAAGAAATTAAACAAAAAACTTGTAGCTAATTATCTATTTTGATACAATACCAACTATTAGAAATTTACCATTAGCAGGAGAAAAAAACTATGAGAATGAGCAAAATGTTTTCCAAAACATTAAGGGAAGCACCAAGCGCTGCAGATAGTAAAGGTTATGAAATGCTACTGAGAGCGGGCTTTGTTCGCCAAATGGGAGCTGGAATATTTACATTACTACCTTTAGGCTATCGTACTACCCAAAAAATTGAAAATATTATAAGAGAAGAAATGGATCACATTGGTGGTCAAGAAATATTAATGCCCGTAGTTAATCCCGCTGACATTTGGAAAGAAACTGGAAGATATTATAGCATTGATAAAGAAATGACTCGTTTTAACGATAGAGCTAATAGAGACATGGTTCTAGCTATGACCCATGAAGAAGACGCTACAGCTATCGCAAGAAATGAAATTGGCTCTTATAAAAAGTTACCACAATTAGTATATCAAATACAAACAAAATGGAGAGATGATGCTAGACCTAGAGCTGGTTTAATTAGAGTTAGAGAATTTACTATGAAAGATAGCTATAGCTTTGATAGAAATGTTGAAGGTTTAAATGAACAATACAAAGCTCATTATGCTTCATATTTTAGAATTTTCTCTAAAGCCGGTCTTCCTGTTATCGTTGTTGGTGCTGATTCTGGTATGATGGGTGGTAAAATTTCGCATGAGTATATGTACCTTTCTCCAATTGGTGAAGATACTATTATTACTTGTGATAAATGTGGTTACACAGCTAATAGACAAGTTGCAGTTTTCCAAAAAGAATATTTTAAAGAAGAAGAAAAAGAATTAGAAAAAGTTAAAACCCCTGATTGCAAAACAATTGAAGAGCTTTGCTCTTTTTTGAATATTGAAAAAAGACAAACAGCAAAAGCTGTATTTATGGTTGGAACCTTCATTGATGACCAAACAGGAGAAGAAGAAGAAAAATTAATAACTGCAATTATTAGAGGAGATTTAGATGTTGAGGAAAATAAACTTCAAAAGATATCTAAAGCAAATACTCTAAGACCAGCACATGAAGAAGAAATAAAAGCTGCTAATATGGTTCCAGGTTATGGTTCTGCTATTAACTGTGATCCTAAAACAATTGTTATTGTTGATGATTCCGTTAAAAAGAGTAATAACCTTGTAGCTGGAGCTAATGAACAGGGGTATCATCTACTAAATACTAATTTTGGTAGAGACTACACTGGAATTGTAGCTGATATTGCAAGTGCAAAAGATGGATATACTTGTCTTTGTGGTCATAAGCTAAAAGAAAATAGAGGTATTGAAGTTGGAAACATCTTCCAATTAGGAACTAGATATAGTAAAGCTATGAATTGCTATTTCACAGATGAAGATGGAAAAAACAAACCTGTAATTATGGGCTCTTATGGTATCGGAGTTGGTAGATTCTTAGCTTGTCTAGCTGAAGAATATACTGATGAAAAGGGGTTAAGCCTTCCTATCACCGTATCTCCATATCAAGTTCATTTAATAAATTTAATAAAAGATAAATCTTTAGGCGAAAAAATTTATGAAGATTTAACTAATTTAGGAGTTGAAGTTCTATTTGATGATAGAAAAGAAAGCCCTGGTGTAAAATTTACTGATGCAGATTTAATAGGTATTCCAATTAGAATTACCCTAGGTAATAGAAGTGTAAAAGACGGAAAAGCAGAAGTGAAGTTAAGAAAAGAGTTGGATAAAAACTTTTTGTTTGACTTAGATTCACTTACCTCTCAAATTTTAGATTGTATAAATCAATTAAAAGAAGAAATTCAAAAAAACATAGTTCACAAAGAATTAGAACTTTAAGTTTATTACCACCCTTTATTATAAATTAGGGTGGGTTATTTATTTGAATAGACAAATTAAAAACAATTAATAATATGAAATTTTTAAAATATTTAGAGATTTCATATTTTTTTTAATCATTAATAAAGCACTGACTCTTAATACAAAATATATTTTTAAATTAATAATTAGTAAAAAACCAACTTATATCAAACATAGTACAAATTTGTTTTTTTTATTATGACCGATAATTAATAAAAAAAATCAACATTCTTATATAAAAAGTATACTTTTCACAAAATTTTTAAAATTTTAATTATCTTTTTATAACAAATGAAAAAAAGTTTTATAAAACTGCAAGATTTTAACTTGACTTATTCAAACATATAACATAGTATAGATATTGTTAATAAAGAACTCTTCATTCTTAATTAACACGTCTCTAATTACTTTTATTGACAACACAAATAAGCACAACAAAAAAAGCAATATTATAAAATATTGCTTTTTTTGCGATTTAAAAGAAAAACCTAATTAGAATTTATCCAATTAGGCTTTTAAGTTAAAATCTAGTATCTTAATGTCATACAATTTTCAAAACTAATTTGCACCTAGTTTTTTCAACGCGTTAACAACATAAGTTCTTTTTTTCAATTTAGCATATTCCAATACACTGTGATTTTGATAATCTCTAGCGTTTACATCTGCACCTTCTTTAATTAGTGCTGTTACTATTTTTGTTTCACTATTACTATTCACTGCCATAATTAAAGGAGTTTCTCCTAAGTAATTTCTACTATCCAAATTAGCACCAGCATTGATTAAAGCTAAAATAATTTTAGGATTAGTATTATTGTTTGCTGCTAAATGGAGTGAATTAGATCTATATTTAGGTTCAGTAGCATTTACATCTGAGCCTGCTTGAATAAGTGCATTTAAAACAACTAATGATGGATTATTTTGTGCCGCCAACATGATAGGGGACATTCCCCAATCATTGGTACAATTAATATCCGCACCCTTACTTATTAGATCTTTAATGTCTTTTGCCTTCTTTGAACTTTCAGCTGCAGCTAAAAGTTTTTTGTTTAATAATTCTGTCTTCTTTGTCATTTACATCTCCTGTAAAACCAGAAATTAACTTACTTTATTATTATGAATTATTTGACAATTGTAAAGATATCGACACTTTTAAGACATTTTAAGTAATTATTACAGAGTTCTCTTCCAAACATCTATTGGATTAATTTTCATTCTTATAAGACAATAAAGATATCCAAACAAAAGCCCAGCTAAGTGAGTTAGATGTGCTACTCCACCATTAAAACCAGAAGCTTGGCTAAACAATTCAATGACAAAAAACAATACTATTAGTAAAGGAGCTCTTATTGGAAGTAAGCCAAAGATATATACTTTTGCAAAAGGGAAAAATACAGCAAATAAAAGTAATATTCCATATATGGCACCAGAAGCACCTAAGAGTATGGAATTTTGACCTAATAAGAAAAAGCTAACGAAGCTAAATATTCCCGACAAAGTTCCAACTAATAAATAAAATAGTAAAAATTCTCTAGTCCCCAATCTTTTTTCTAATGCTTGACCAAAAATAAATAAGGAAAGCATATTGAAAAAAATATGCGAAAAACTACTATGGACAAACATATATGTAAAAACTTGATACACATATCCATTTAAAACGAACGCAGGTATCATAGATAAATAATATATGCCTCTTGGCCATACTATTGTCGTTAATATATATACAAAAACATTTATACCAATTAAATATAAAGTTGCATTCGAATAGGTATATTTAAATTTCTTATTCAATAAATTTTCTTTCATATTCATAAAGATATAGATGCAAATACTAAATAGTCAACTAAATTTCTAAAAAAACATTTAATCTTTATCAGATACACACTATTACATATAAAAATTTATTTTTTGGTATGCTTATTGCTTTGTTATTCATATTAATAATTTTTTTTTATAAACTCCTAGAGAAACAGTAAACATTTTTTTATTTATTGTTTCTCTTATTTTATTAAAAGGTGTGAAATTTTTGCACAAATTTATTAAATTAGAAAATTATATACAGTCTTTTTTCTAAAATAATTAAAAAATTATAGCTTTTTGAGCTCTAAACATCCTTTTTAACAATTGGCACGCTTATTGCATGATATTATATAAACAGAGTAGATTTTTTCAACCTCCTTTTTTAAGTGTGATTTATAGATGCTAACAAACCTCTCCCACCCCCTTGTTAGCATCTATATTTTTTTTGTCCTAAAAATAGGTGTGAAAATTTTTCTCAATTATTAAATACAAGAAAATATTACACATTAACACAGTACGTCACTTTTAACATTTCTTAAATAAACTTGCTATTTTGGCCTATTTTTAGGGGTTTTTACTTTTTGGCACGCTTATTGCATATATATTTACATAAAAAAACAGAGCAACAGTTTTTTTCAACCTCCTTTTTGGACGCCGATTCTCTCCTTTTATTCGGCGTCTTTTTTTTGCCCTTTTTAGAGTATCGATTTTAAAAACTTTTTATGATAAAATAAACATATGGCTAAAACAAGAAGAGATAAAGCTGATTTTTATACAAAAAAGGCACATAGAGAAGGATATCCTGCAAGATCCGTATATAAACTAGAGGAAATCCAAGCAAGTAATCATATAATCAAACCTGGTGATAAAATCCTAGATGTAGGGGCAGCTCCAGGCTCTTGGACTTTATACACCCATAGAGAATTATTAAAAGAAAAAGGTTCTATTGTAGCTGTTGATTTAAACCCTTTAAACTTAAATCCAATTCCTCCAACAGTTACTTTTTTTCAAGGTGATGCTTTTAGCAAAGAAATAAGAGAAAAACTAGTTAAACTAGGACCTTATGATTCAATTATTAGTGATGCAGCTCCAATGACAATGGGTAATAGAAGTGTAGATACCGCTAGAAGTGAAAATTTAGCTGAACAAGTTTTATATTTAGCTATGGAACAACTAAAAGTCCACGGGAATTTAGTCATTAAAATATTCCAAGGTGGTGGACAGCAAGAAATTTTAAAATTAATGAGAAAATATTTCACAAAAGCTAAAACAACAAAACCAAAAGCATGTAGATCAGATTCATTTGAAATTTTTTTAATAGGTTTAGATAAAAAAGAAACCCTTTAATTTAAATACTATAATCTAAATTAAAGGGTCTTTATCAATATTTATAATTATTGTTTATTGTCATCAAAATGAACATCTAATTGTGGGAAAGGTACGCTTATGCCCTTTTCTCCTAATTTTCCAACAACTTCACTTTGAAATCTCCAATATACTTTCCAATAATCTTCAGGTTTTACCCAAGGTCTAAGTAAGAAATCTATTGAGGAATTTGATAATTTATGAACTTCAATTATTGGAGATGGATCTGACAATACTTCTGGATATGAATTTAGCATTTCAGTAAATACAGATTTGCAAATCGATAAATCAGAATCATAGGGAACACTAACTGTCATAGAAACACCGCGTTTAGAAGTATAAGAATAATTAGTAATGGCCACTCCCCAAACTAATTTGTTAGACATTGTAATTCTTTTACCATCTGGAGTATTTAAAGTTACGCACATTAAATCCATAGAAGCAACGGATCCAGAGAGGCTACCCACTTCAATATAATCACCTTTCCTAAAAGGTTCATTTAAAACTAGCATAGCGCCTGCAAAAAAATTAGACAAGGAATCTTGAAAAGCTAAACCTAAAACAACACCTGTGACTCCTAAGCCGGCAACAAGAGGACCCATATTTATACCAAGGTGTTGTAAAAAAGTTAATATAATAATTATCCATCCAATTACTGATATAATTTTTATTATATAAATAATTAATAATTCACTTAAATTTTTTGACTTATTTAAAACAGCTTTAATTGATCTAATAATTATCTTTAAAGCTATCCAAGAAACTATAACAATTAATATTCCAGATAGCAAACTAATACTAAAGGCTTTAAAACCTTGTGCCTGCCAAAATTTTAAATTAGAACTTATGCTTTCAGCAAAAGTTGTAGTTGCAACTTCCGTTGCTAAAGATAATAAGGCTCTCATACTCTACTCCTCAAATCACTTTATTCAATTTTTGTAGTTAATGATTATAAAAAGAGTATAGAGAATTTAAAATATATAAACAATTAAGGAATATCTAAGATTGTCAAATATCCACTTAGTATATATAAAAAGAGGACACCTCTATAGATATCCTCTTCTTTATTATCTATTTATTTTTTTTACTTAGCTAATAGACTATTTAATTTTTTAGTAAACTCTACAGGATCTTTAGGCATAACCCCTTGAGCTAACATTGCTTGACCTAATAATACTTCACTTAAAGTTTTATTAAATTCTTTATCTTTACTATCAGCAAGTTTCTTAACAATTTCATGCTCACAATTTACTTCTAAAATTGGTTTTGATTCAGGTATATCTGTTTGCCCCATCTGTTTTAGAATTTGTTGCATTTGTACACTTGGATCATTTTCATCTACGACAACAATTGCAGGAGAGTCAACAAGACGTGAAGAAACAACTACATTGCTAACTTTATCACCTAACGCATCTTTTATTTTCTTAACTATTGCCTTTTCTTCTTTAGAATCTTCTTTTTTATCTTCTTTGTCATCTTTTAAATCATCAACTGCACCACTCTTATTAATAGCTTTTAAAGGGATATCTTTATAATTAGCAATAGAACCAATGATAAAATCATCAATTTCTTCTGGCATAATTAATACTTCATATCCTTTTTTCTTATATGCTTCTAATAAGGGGCTAGCCTTTAGAGTTTCTTCTTTACCACCTGTTATATAGTAAATACTCTTTTGATTTTCACTCATCCTTTCTTTATATTGAGAAAGAGAAACATAGCCTTCTTGTGTTGAAGATTTAAATCTAACAAGTTCTAATAGAGTATCTCTATTAGCATAATCGCTATATAAACCTTCTTTTAAAGGACCATTATATTGTTCAATGAATTTTGTATATAACTCAGGATTATTATCCGCAATCTTTTTAAACTCACCTAGCAACTTTTTAACGCTTGCATTTCTAATTGTAGACATTACCCTATTTTGTTGTAAGATTTCTCTAGAAACATTTAATGGTAAATCTTCACTATCAATGATACCTCTAACGAATCTTAAATATGTTGGTAATAATTCTTTATCATCATCTGTTATATAAACTCTTTTTACATAAAGTTTAACACCCGGTTTATAATCTGCATATTTCATATCAAAAGGTGCTTTAGCAGGAACATAGAATAATGTAGTATATTCAGTAACACCTTCAGCTTTAACATGAGTGTAGAATAAAGGATCTTCACTATCACTATAATTATTCTTGTAGAATTCATTATAGTCTTCTTCTTTTAATGAACTCTTACTTTTTCTCCATAATGCTGTGCAACTATTAATTTGTTCAACTTTATGTTCAATTGTCTTAATTGGATTTCCATCAGCATCTTTTTTACCATCTGGATCTGGAGTTTCTTGGTCATAACTTAAATAAATAGGATAAGCAATATGATCACTATATTTTTTGATTAGCTGCTCAATTTCCCAACGGTTTGCATACATCACCCCTTCTTCATTTAAATGAAGAATAAGAGTAGATCCTTGTTCATCTCTTTCTGACTCTTCAATTGTATAAGAGCCTTCTCCTGTACTAGACCATTTATAAGCTTTATCTTCACCAGCTTTCTTTGTTATAACTTCTACACTTTTAGCTACCATGAAGGCACTGTAAAAACCAACACCAAATTGACCAATTAAATTATTATCTTTTTTTAAATCATCAGTTAAATTAGCTAGAAATTTCTTAGTTCCACTTGATGCAATAGTACCTAAATTATCATTTAAGTCGTCATGGTTCATTCCAATACCATTATCTTTAATAGTTAAAGTAGCATCGCTTCCCTCAGTAAACTCAATATCTATTCTTGGGTCAAATTCATAATTTTTAAACTTGTCATCAGTGAGTGATAAATATTTTAATTTATCGATAGCATCAGAAGAGTTTGAAACTAACTCTCTTAAAAATATTTCTTTATGTGAATAAAGAGAATGAATAATTAATTGTAATAATTGAGAAACTTCAGTTTTAAATTTTTTCTGTTCCACGTTAATCCTCCAGAAGAACTATAAATTTACATTTAAAAGTCAAAAGACCTTTAAAGAAAGTACAAAAAAAACAGAGAATCGGCAACTGTAAAAGCCAAAAAAAATACCGCTTAACCAAAGGGCAAAGCGGCAACCTCCTATTTGATTCTACTCAATTTAGAATCTTTTATACCTATGCGCTGGGTCTATCGCAATAGATATGAACAACGACATTTATTATTATTGCATAACTTTTATATTATGTAAAACATTTTTTTAACTATTTTTTTAAACGAGGAAAAAGACATTATTTTCTTCTATTTACATGAAAATGCCCTATTAAATTTGATGAAAGTCTCTAAATTATATGGAACAATAATTTTTTCTCTTTCAGTTAAAAAAAAGAACTAAAAACAACCTATAAAAATTATCAACTTATCATCAAAAGTCACAAAATTCGTAAAAAATTATAAAAATACTTGTAAAAAATAAAGAAAATCCAAATTAAAAACATATTCCAAAATATGGCAATAAAAACTTTAAATTTATTTTTTTATATAAAAAAAGGTAAAATTGTAAATTAAAGTTTCCCCAAAATACCCAATCCTATGTCTTATTTAAGTTTATATATAAAGATTAAAATAAAATCATATTTTGAAACAATACCCATGATTTAGTTATAAAATGAGCATATTTTAAATATTTTAAAAATGTAATAAGTATGCAACAAGTTTAAAATTTTAAAAACTTTCTTCATATTACCCCTTACATTTGACAAATGTTATATGATATACTATTTACAGAATAAAAAATTAAAAGGAATTAGAAATGTTAATAACTCCAATAACAAACGAAACAAAATCAACTCAAATTGCAAACAAGTTAGAAGAAATGATTTTAAACAAAAAATATAGAGCGGGAGAAACCCTTCCAAGCCAACATGAATTAGCTCAACAATTTTCAGCTTCCAGCAGATCTGTAAGAGAAGCTTTTAAAAATTTAGAAGCAAAAGGTTTAATTCAAGTTAGCCAAGGTAAACGTGCTCTAGTGAAAAGTAATAATTTGGATCAATTTGTTGAATCACTTTCGATGTCTATGCTATCAAAACAAGTACCTGATAAAAAATTACTAACAGATTTGATGCAAGTTAGAACAACTATTGAAGTTTCAGCAACAAGAGAATTATCTCGTAGTCCTTCTAGAATGCTTATTGTTCGTTCTCTTGGTCGTTGTGTTACTAAGATGGAAAATACAATCCCTATTTTAGAAGAAAACCCAAGAGATATTGAAGCTCTTACTAATTTTAAGCAAAATGATTTTGAATTCCATACTACTTTAATAAAATCTAATGATAATATTATTTTAAATTCTATTTATGAAAATTTATCTCCACAATTATATGCAGCCTTAGACAGAGTTAAAGAAAATCTTGCAGAAAAGAAAAAGAAAGTTAATGAATATCGCTATTTAGTAGATGCTCTAGAAAATGGACAAACAGATTTAGCAGTAGCTTTAACTTTAGTTAACTTAACCAATATATCTGATAAATTTGAAGACTTAAAACTCTAAACATTATTAAAAAAAACTCTTTGTTGTAAATATTATCAACAAGGAGTTTTTTTAAATTTGAAATAAACCTAAATGCTCTACTAATATTTTTAAACCAATAAATATCAAAATTATTCCACCAAGAACTTCAGACCATTTGCCAAATTTACTTCCAAAAATATGCCCTATAAATACACCTATAAAAGATAAAATAAAAGTAATTACTCCTATTATAGCTACAGAAAGAAGGATATTAATATTAGGAAGTAGTGCAAACGTAACCCCTATAGCTAAAGCATCAATACTTGTTGCAATAGCTAAAAAAAATAAATTTTTTACATCTATTAATGTCGTACTACAACATTCTATTTCATGCTTCTTTAATGCTTCTACAATCATTTTTCCTCCTATGAAGGATAATAATAAAAAAGCTATCCAGTGATCGAAGCTTACAATATATGTTGCAAAAGATTTAGCTAAAAGCCAACCCAAAAGTGGCATTAAAAATTGAAAACCTCCGAAAAAGAAAGCAACAATAAAAGCATATTTATATTTTATTTCAGCTAAACAGAGACCTTTACTTATTGATGCTGCAAAAGCATCCATAGAAAGTCCAATAGCTATTAAAATCAATTCCATATAATCCATATCATTTTCCCAAGACTTAAAAAAAAACATTTTTTTTTAGTCATTGAAAGGATTATATCAAAATTATTTATCTTGAACACCATTAGATTGTCTATTTACTTAATATTCTTTTAAATTAATTTACTTGTTCAAATTTCTTTTTTCAACTATTTTATGCAAATAATATGATTTCATGATATAATTATATTAAATTTAATACGGAGGTTTGCACATGAAAAGATGTTCAATCATTATACATAGTGTAAATGGCAACTGTTTTATTATGGGACAGTATTTACAAGAATTATTAATTGAAAGAAGCTGTGATGCAAGACTTTACAGAGTTGAAGACGACGATTTACATATTTGGGCAAACAAATTAGAAACTGCAAATGATTTCTTAGAAGATATATTAGCTTTACCTATTGCTAACTCATCAACACTTAAAAAAAGTGAGATGATTATCCTAGGATCACCTACTTTATTTGGCAATGTTACTGCAGAAATGAAGGCTTTTTTGGACTCTACATTTGAACTTTCTGAAACTAGAGATTTAGATTCAAAATTCTTTGCAAGCTTCACTAGTTGTAGACACTCAACTTGCGAAGGTGCACATGCTATTGATTCAATGCTTTTATGGGCCCAAAATATGGGTATGATACACATTCCTTTTGGAGTACATACAGAAATTGATTCAGACAATCAACCAGTTGCTGGTCTTGTTCATTTAGCTGGAAAAGAAAATTTAATTAGGCCTAGTCAAAAATTAGGTAAAGTAATGGAAGTCTATGCTGATACTCTAGCAGCTTATATTCAAGAATAATATAAAACTACTTATAAATTAAAACGGATTGTTTTTTTGTAAAACCTTACAATATTCAGTCCGTTTTTTTATAAATTAATTATTTTCTAAAAAGAAAATCTACAATGCGTTTATAGAACCTATACCAATAACCTTTTCCAAATCTAACTTTATAATCTAAGGCAGCACTTTCGATAGAAACATTTTGAGAGCCACTCATATTTTTTAAATCATCCCAATGACGAACAATCCAAATATATAAATCTCCTTCAGTTTTTCCGGGAAAAGAAGATAATAATTTTAATTTTCGACACTCCTTGATTATTGGGAAGTAAACATTTTTATACCAACTTTTTACAGCTTTATCAAAAGGTATTTCTTTGTCCTTTTTTTCATTCATATAGTATTTGTGTACATTAATATGATTTAATACTTCAGGATACATACCTGGGGAAGAAAAGATTATTTCATCAATTGGAATCAAATTTTCGAAATCATATTGTTCTAAAAACTGTTTTCTTTCATAATCAATAACAGCTTTTCTTAATTCCCTCATAGTCATACCTTGTTTTAAAGGTATTTGAGAATCTAATTCTACAATCTCAGCATCAATAAATTCAGCGCCTTGGCTTTTTGCGACAGAAACTCTATGATTTCCATCTCTAACAAAATACCATTGACCAAGCTTATATACACTAATTGCGGGTAAATCTACAAATTGCAAATGTGCTTTATCTATACTTTTCCATCTCTCTTTTAATAATTCTTTTTTAGGATAAAAAGCTTTTGAAAAATCTCTAGCACGACCTTCACTTCCTATAATATCTTTAATAGGAATGCTTTTAATACCTAAATAAGACTGACTTTTTGGTTTAATTAGCTCTGTAACTTCATATAAAGAGAGTAAGTCAGAATTTTCCCATTTTAATTTAGATAACAATACTTGAATAGTCGCCCTATTTTTTGCTTTTTCAAAATTTTCTTCAGTTTGTGTTCCAAGATCAAATTCACTCATCTTAATTCCTTATGTGTTAGTTCTTTTTATCACCTAACTTAATATCTTCTAAAACATATGCTTTATATACATTAATAATCTTTGTTCGTCTATATACAACTTTCCTTCTTGCATTTGTATCAATTAAATGTATATGACCATGTAATAAATATCTGGGTTTAAAAATATCCATAAAAGTTAAAAAACTAGAAAAGCCTTTATGACATTTATCTTTGTCATCATTGTAACCTAAAGGAGGAGCATGAGTGACTAATATATCTAAATAACGGCCATATTTTATTTTATTAAATAATAATTTTGGAATAAGTTTAACAATTCTCTTACGCATTTGTCTTTCTGTATATTGGCTTTTACCCTTATTATACTTATAAGAACCTCCTAATCCTGCAATAATTAAACCAGTTTTTTTATCCCTAATAACTTTCCCGTCTAAACATTCCCCACCATAAATACGTTCAACGCCTATAGGGGTATTTAAATTTCTAGTTTCTTTTCCAGCATTCATAAACCTGTCATATTCTTCTAAATTATGATTTCCAAAAACAAAATATAATGGCTTATTTAAAGAAGAAAGAATAAACTCATAATATGATAGAGATAAATCTCCAGCAGAAATTACTAAGTCTATATCTTTGAAATGGTCTTTAACATGTGATGAATAAATTAATCTATCTTTATCGTCTGAAATACACAGAATTTTCATTAAGCCGCCTCTTTTGTATATCTGTATAGTACAATATTTCTTGTGTTTTTTATAGTAAAATCTTTATTGCAAATATTTAACTTATGTTAATCTTAACAATTTATAATCATATTTAGTTTAACATATTATATTTTTGCTAGACGTATAAACTTTCTTAAGGCATAATAACTAAAGAAGAACATGGGGAATCAAATGGAAATAAAACATAATAGACCAACATGGGTTCTTAATTTCAAAAAACCAATGGGAACTGAAATAAAATATATTAATGGACATTGGTATCTTTATGAAAGAAGCTCTATTTGGGATTCCACAAAAGGAAAAGCAAAAAAAAAGAGTGGTAAACTAATTGGAACGATAACAGAAAATGGTTTAATTTTAAAAAAAGAAAAACAAAATATCGAGACGATTACTTGTTTTGAATTTGGAGCTTCAAACTTTTTATTTGAAAATAGTAATGAATTAAGAGAAAGATTAAAAACTTACTACACTGAATATTGGAAACCTATTTATGCTTTAGTCTTATTAAAAGTTAAAGAAAATTGCTCCCTTAATGAATTTAAAGTATTATATGATTCGTCATTTCTTAAAATAAAATTAGGAAAATTAGTAAATCAAAAGATTGATATAAAAAATGCTATAATTTATTTAGCCCAACAAATTGAAATCCTAGAAAATTTCTTTAATATAGAGGAATGCAATCAACTTTTAGATTATTATGAAAAATTAATCAATAAAGATTTTACAAGCAAATCATATTTTCTAGATTATCTAACTTACAACAATCTAGAAGATGATATTTTATTACTTAAAAAAGACTCTTCTATCCAAACAAGAGAAGAAACTTTATCATATGGTTTAGCAATAATTAATTATATGGCAATTCATGTTATAAATTCTATAAACAATATTATTGCTGAAAAAGGTCTTTACAATACTTATAGATTCGAAGGAGTAATTAATTTATTAAAAACAATATATGCATTGAAGATAAATCGGTCATTAAATACAACAAAGCTTTCCAAAGAAGTTGAAAAGCTTTGCTATGCACTTGATTATAAAATATCTATTAAAAATTAATTGGATGCCTATTATCTAAAGCAACTTTTTCAAGATATTTCTTATCTAAATTTAACTCATTTGCAATTTCAATTAAAAGGGGTTTTGATACGAGATTTTGCTCACAGAACAAATAAAGTAAGGCCTTTTCGCTAATATTTGCAGGTAATAGAGAATTATAATAAACTTGAGCATTTTCATAATTCTTATAACGAGTATGAATATGTTTATAAAGATGTGATTTCTCCATATTTTCTTTAATATTATATAACTCTTCTTTTAGAGGTGTAGCCTCACCTCTAGCAGCTAACTCTCCTAAAGGTTTTAAATGATAGTAAGTATATTCTTTAGCAGGGAGAAAGTGATGCTTATCACATCTTGCTTCATAATCTGGTTCAAGAGATGAAGATTTAACTCTATCTCCGCCTACAATAATTAAAGGATCAAAATATAAAGCAGGACATTCTTTATTATCAACTTTATAAAATCTATATGTATAGAAAGCATGATCCAAACAATCTGGATGTTCACAATATGCTGTTAAAGGAATTACATCTGTAGCAACATCTAACATCAATCTAGCAGTTGAATTAAATAAGTCCCTTCTGAAATTCAAAACTAAAGTGGGGAATATAAACATTATACCCTTTTCTAGACTATGATTTCTAACAACATATGCTAATCTTTCATCAAAAAAAGAAGCTTCATCTATAATATAAGTACCTACTGTAGGATTATCTTCAATTACTTTTTCCAAACCAAAAGAATCTTTAATTTTAGCAATATTCTTACCACAACGAACATAGCCAGATCTAAAAGCAAGTGCATCATCAGGATATTCATGGAATCTATCTCCATCAACTTCTGATCTGATAAAAAAAACATTTCGCCTATCTACATTCTTATAACTAGTTGCCTTTTTTACTACATCGCTTTTTTTCTGAGCAATATTTGCATCTCGCCAAACTCTTGCAGCAAATTCAGTTTTCCCAGATCCCATAGGTCCAATTAAAAGAACCCTTCTCCCAGGAAGGGTAAAATCAAAATGTGTAAACGTATCTAAAATTTCTAAAGAAGGAAAGCCTAAACTTTTTAAAAAATCAGACTTTTCTTCCATATTTTTCTTAATATTGTGCATCAGAAGTGGCTCCAGTTACAATAGCTACTCCACAACTAGCACCAATTCTAGTTGCTCCAGCATCAATCATAGCCTTAGCTTCTTCATAACTGTGAATGCCTCCACTAGCCTTCACTCCAAGTTCTTTACCTACTGTTTTTCTCATTAAAGCAACATCTTCTACTTTAGCGCCTGCTGTTGAAAAACCTGTTGAAGTTTTTACAAAATCTGCACCAGCTTTTTTAGCTAAAATACAAGCTTTTATTTTTTCATCATCAGATAATAAGCAAGTTTCAATAATAACTTTTAATAGTTTATCACCACAAGCTTGTTTAACTGTTTGTATGTCTTTTAAAACTAAATCATCTTTACTGTCTTTTAACCAACCAATATTGATTACCATATCAATTTCATCAGCACCGTCTTCAATAGCTTGTTTGGCTTCAAAAGCCTTCGCTTTTGTGCTCATAGCACCTAATGGAAAGCCTACAACTGTACAAACTGATACAGCTGAATTTTTTAGTTTATTAGCACATTCTTTAACATGACAACTATTTATACAAACTGAAGCAAAATGATACTCCAATGCTTCATTACAAAGTTCTGATATTTTTTCGCTAGTAGTATTAGCCGCTAAAACTGTATGATCTATATATGATGCAATATCCATAATTTAACTTGTTAAGAAAAATCTTAACATCCTCCATAATAAAAATTCTTATTTTACAATCCATATTTTACTCTATTGTAAGAGATACGGCAACTGATACCTTTTAGAATTATAGAATATTAATTTTATATAATTTTTTTATTACGGAGATTATATCATTGACTAACTTAGGATTATATAGATACTCTAATCACATGTTACAAATATTTGCAGATAATTTTATGTGGGTATTGATGATTGTTTTACTTGTAAATCTTTCTCAACGAAAACTAGCCCACTCAGACAAAAAACGTATTGCAACAATTTATATTGCTGCTCTTTTGCTCCTTTATAATATTCTTGTTGTATTGGTTTTGACAAATGAACTTCCAATGTACCTTGGATATGTTGCTATAATTGTGCCAATTACTATTGGAATCTTTTTTAGAGATCGAGTTTGGCCATTTAGACTACATTGTAAAAAATGTGGAGTTAGAATGCCCTTTGATAGAATAATCGGTGGAGATGAAAATCTTTGCGAAGATTGTTGGTTAGAAGAACATCCTGAAGAAGCTGAAAAAAAACGTAAAGAAGAAGAAGAAAAACAAAAGGAAATTGAGAAAGAAAACACTTTTGTTTGTCCAGATAGTGTTAATGAAATTGATTGGGATGCTTGGGATCCTCAGGAAAGATGTGTGCTCTCCTATGTTAAAAAAGATGATAAAGTCTTACTTATTAACAAAAAAAAGGGCATTGGAAAAGGTTTAGTTAATGGTCCTGGAGGACATATCGAACTTGAAGAGACAGCTATTGAAGCTGCATACAGAGAGTTTGAAGAAGAAACTGGATATACTACAGATAATTTAGAATATGTTGGAACACTTAACTTCCAATTTAAAGATGGCCTGTCAATGAGAGGCTATGTATATATAGGAGAAGGGGCAAAAGGAGAACTTAAGGAAAGTGAAGAAACAGTTCCTTTTTGGTGCCCAATTAATGAGCTACCTTTAGATCAAATGTGGGAAGATGATAAATTATGGCTTGAACAAGCCTTACAAGGTAAAAAATTTATAGGTAACTTTATATTTGATGGAGAGAAAATGCTCTCCCATGACGTAACTTTTGAATAAAAATATATAATGGGGGTAGTGTAAAATACTACCCCTTATTTTTTAGTGACAACCACAACCGCCATCACCACAAGAACAACCATCACCTTCGTCTTCACTGCCACATGAACAGCCACCATGATTAGCAGCATTTAAATCTATTAAAGATAATCCTTGTTCTGTTACAACAAATTTAGCACTTGCTAAAGCAGCTTTTGCATTTTCGCCATAAACTACAGGAACACCATCAACATCTTCTACTTCGCCATCATCTGTTAAATCGACATTCAAAGTACTAGAAACACCATCATTCTTTATAAAAAAATAAATAGCTTTCTTTTCGTTCTTTTTTAATTCTTCTAAAAAAATAACCTTGGAGGTTTCATCAAATTGCATATAATACATCCTAAATTTTTGAATTTTAATAAATATACCCTAAATTTTAAAACAATATAACCTATAAGCCTTAAAATTTGAGCACTTTATCTCTTGATATCTAAATTTTCCTTCTTTATTATTAAAATTATGAATTTACAAATACCAACAAACGAAGCTACTAATGAGCTTATAATTAAAAAATCTAGATTCATTGCTATAGCAAAAAAAGTAAAAACTTTAGAAGAAGTTAAAACCTTAGTTCAAAATACAAAAAAAGAACATCCTAATGCTAATCATGTAGTTCATGCTGCAATTGTAGGGAATCAAGGTACAATTTATAGTTATAGTGATGATAAAGAACCTAAAAATACTGCAGGAAGACCAGCCTTTGAAGTCTTAAAAGGTAGTAATTTAACTAATATTGTAATATTAATCATTAGATATTTTGGTGGAACCTTACTTGGGACAGGCGGTTTAGTTAAGGCCTATGGAGATAGTGCAAAAGAAGTTTTAAAAAAAATAAAAAGTGAAGAGCTAATTCAAAAAAGTGAACTAATTTTAAAAACATCATATGATAGATATGAAAAAGTAAAACTAATTTTAGAAAAAAATTCAGTAGAAATTTATGATGAAATATTTGACGTTGGTATTACAATTAAAGGAACATTGCCTTTGACTAATTGCGAAGATTTAAAAGCTAAAATTATAGAAAATTCGAATGCAAAAGATCTAATTGAATTTAATACCTTACCTTTCTAGCGACGTGATATCTTATTGAATTTGAGAGATTTAATTAAATCTTCACTTTCTTCTTCTTTTTTCTCTTCAGATTTAATTAATGTATCTTCATAAAAATCATTATCATCAATTGTATTTGTTAATTTTATTGCTATTGAAATTGCTTTCTCAACAGCTTTCTCTTCAATTTTATCAATTGTATCATTTTTCGTATGGAAAAAAGAATTTTTTATCCCATTATCAAAATCAAGAGCCATTAAAGTACAAGCCTTAACTTTAGCTTTATAACCACTTGCTGCATCAGTTGCTCCACTTAAAAAGGGTAACGGATGGTTTTTAGCTTTATATCCCATTGCTACAGCTAATTTCACACATTTTTGTGCCAGTTCTTTAGAAAGTGGCATTAATCCGTTAATATCACTATCAATAAAAACAAGATCATCAGCATTATATAAACAATCAAAATTTAACTGGATAGGATTTTCAAATAAAGCTTGATGTTTATCAAACCATACACTTGAGCCTCTTAGTCCAACTTCCTCAGCATCAAAACTTGCAAAAACTAATCTAGTATTAGACAAACCTTCGCCGCAATCTTTTTTCCACTTAAAATAACGTGAAAGTTGAATTAAAATACTTGAACTTATTAAATTATCCCCAGCTCCAGGAGAGGCTTCTTTAGAATAATAGTTTATTATTCTAAAAACTATTGGGCTAGCTGCTAATAATAGAACAATGATTACAATAGTTGTTAAAGGAGGAAAACCAACTTTTAAGATCCTATTCGTTAATAACTCAACTATAATTTCTACAATATTCATTATTATAGCTAACCCAAACAAAATAATTGGTAATTCTACATTTAAAAAATACCCTTTTTCACCTCTATTATTAGTTAGTAAAGGAGCACTATCATGATGAGATGTAAAAATAACAGTATTTTTAACTTCCTCCTCTGGTTCAATTACTCCATGTACATTAACACCATCTGAATCTTTAACCTTGCTCTCAAAAATAGGTTTGTAAACAATATATTCTCTATAAACATAAAAAGAAAAAAATAATACTATTAGTAAAGATAAAATAGGCATACCAAAAATTAATAATATAAGTGAGGTTATATAAACATAGGGTATTAATCTTATCCAAAGGCCATATGCTAATCCTTTATGTTTAAATTCTTGTTTAGCTGTAAAATCACAATATTCACTTAATCGTTCATTGATTGAAGAGGCACATTCTTTACATGATTGTGAACCTGTCAATCTTGGACCAAATTTTTTTATTAAATTTTCTGTCTCACTTATTGCATCCTCTGCTAAACTAGTTGCTCTCAAAGGATCTAAAGGAGATTTTCTATGAGTGTGTAAATCAGGTTTAACTAAATCTGGTTTTTTATTTTTTTTTCTACTAAAAATTTTAGTGATTTTTAACAAAAGTAACATCTCCTATTTATTAGCAAATATAATATAGCTCTTAGAAAAATTAAAGAAGGTAATATGATGCTATCTAAAGTATATAACTTTTTATTTAAAAATTTAAGCAACCCAATAGTTTTTAATTATTTTTGGTCCAACAAAAATAAACTTAATTAAAATTAGTATTTTTTTTATTAATGACGTACAAATAAATTAAAAACTATCTTGACTAATTCATCCTGTACCACTATATTATATTTCTGTTGACGTCTTGATGTCACAGATAAATGGAGAGATGGCCGAGTGGTCGAAGGCAGTAGTCTTGAAAACTACCGTGGGGAAACTCACCAAGGGTTCGAATCCCTTTCTCTCCGTATCTAACATATTTATATAAGTTAGGGATTGGAGAGGTGCGAGAGTGGCCGAATCGGGCTCCCTGCTAAGGAGTTGACCTGGTAACGGGTCCGGGGGTTCGAATCCCCCCTTCTCCGATTAAGGTCCTTGTTTAACACAAGGACTTTTTTATTTTCAATATTTATTTCTTTTTTTTTTATTTTATCTCCCATGTTTGACACTATTTTTGTATTAATATAAAATATGGTAATTCGTTGCAAATGCAACAAAGGAATAATTTATGGAAGATATTAATAAATATATTGAAGAGCTAGAAAAATGCAAACTTTTTAATTCAATCTCAAGACAAGATTTAGAAACCTTATTACCCTGCCTCAAATCAAAAGTTATATCATACGATAAAAACCAAACAGTTTTCCACCAAGGGGATCTTATTGATAAAGTTGGAATTATTTTAGAAGGAAATTTAATCATCCAAGGAATAGACTTTTGGGGAAATAGCTCAATTTTAAAAAATTTAATTCGTTATGAAATGTTTGGAGAAATATATGCTTTTGAGAAGAAACCTTTAGATGTTTCAATTATAGCAAATTCAAAATCTACTATCTTATTTTTAAGTTTAGATAAAATATTAAATCCTTGTCAGAAATCTTGTGTTTTTCATACAAGGTTAATTGTAAATTTATTACAAATATTCGCAAAGAAAGCAATCGCGATGAATAATAAAATTAGAATTTTATCTAAAAGAACTACTGAAGATAAACTCTTAACTTATTTAAATTCTTTATCATTACAACAAAATAGTAAAGAATTTACTATTCCATTTAACAGACAAGAATTAGCAGACTTTTTAGTTGTAAATAGAAGTGCTCTTAGTAAAGAACTGATGAGATTAAAAAAAGATGGTGTAATAGATTATGATAGAAATAAATTTATTTTATTGGAATAAAAATTTTATGCAAAATATAGATTTGACATTATTTTATTTAGTCTTTCGAACATAATCCCATAAAATTTTACCACTTGACATATTTAATAAAAAAGAATATAGTCGACTTTCGTAAATAAAGGAAGTAAAAGAAATTATATTCCTTTTGTTTTTTTTAAAATGAGACCTTAGCTCAGCTGGATAGAGCATCAGTTTGCGGAACTGAGGGTCGGAGGTTCGAATCCTCTAGGTCTCGACAATATGAATGCAGTTGTATACTGGAGAGATGTCCGAGAGGTCGAAGGAGACGGACTCGAAATCCGTTGTAGCGTTCCACGTTACCGAGGGTTCGAATCCCTCTCTCTCCGATAATTACTCTCTCACCTCCAGTTAAATGCTATTTATGACCCTTTATGGAGAGATGTCCGAGTGGTCGAAGGTGTACGCTTGGAAGGCGTATGTGCCCGAAAGGTACCGAGGGTTCGAATCCCTCTCTCTCCGTTTTTCAGTCGGTAGATTCTGTACTATGGATAATTACCCAACCCCGTCAGGACCGGAAGGTAGCAGCGGTAAGTAGTTTTTTCATGAGATACAGGTGATTTACCGACTGTTTTTTTATATTTATTTCTTATATAAAATCTTATATAATTACATTGATTTTATGCTATAATCATAAATTGTAGGAGAATTGTATGGCTTATGAAGTAACAGCAACAAGAAAACGACCTCAAAATTTTGATAGCCTAGTTGGCCAAGAATTTGTTGTTTCAACAATAAAAAACTCTATTAAAGCTAATAGAATTGCTCACGCATATCTTTTTTGTGGACCTAGAGGTGTTGGAAAAACTTCATCAGCTAGACTTTTAGCAAAAGCTTTAAATTGTGAGCATGGACCTACTCCAAATCCTTGTGGAAAATGTGAACTTTGTGTTGAAATTACAAAGGGTAATTGTAACGATGTAATTGAAATCGACGGAGCAAGCAATAATAGTGTTGATGACATTAGAAATATAAAGGAAGAAGTTCGCTTCCATCCACAAAAGGGAAGATATAAAATTTATATAATTGATGAAGTTCATATGCTAAGTAAAAGTGCTTTTAACGCATTGTTAAAAACAATTGAAGAACCCCCAAGTTATACTATTTTTATTTTTGCAACAACAGAAACTCAAAAAGTTCCTGCAACAATTAGAAGTCGTTGTCAACAATTCCATTTTCAACTTATCAATATTGAGACAATTAGTGCTTGTTTAAATCAAGCTGCTAAAGATTTAGAAATTGAAGCTGATCCTGATGCCATTTTCTGGATTGCTAAAGAAGCAACAGGCTCAATGCGTGATGCTTATACACTTTTTGATCAAGTTGTAGCCTTTAGTAACAATCATATTACCCTTGATAAAATCAAAGATAAACTTGGTTTAATTGGTATAGATCAAATAAACACTATATTTACCCATATAATTAATAAAGATATGAAAAATGTTCTATCAGAACTTGATAATATGTTAAAAGCTGGAATTTCTGTCGAACAATGTATTAAAGATTTTGCTACTTATTTTAGAACACTCTTATTACTTAAACAAAATATTTCAGACCCAAACATTTTGGGAATGCAATCTAAAGATATTCCAGAAAAAATTATAAAGACATATTCATCTGAACAAATAGAAGCAGGTCTTGAATTATTTATTAATTTATATAGAGATATTAAATATTCTATAAGTCCTAGATTTGAACTTGAACTTGCTATAAACAAACTTCAAAATCTAACTCAATTAGCCTCACCTATTATAGTTATGCAAAAAATTGCTGAACTTAAAAATGAAATTTTATCTGATTCAAATATTTCTAATGAAAAAGTAAGTAATGTAGAAAAGCAAGCAGAACTTCAAAAGCAAGCAGAACTTCAAAAGCAAGCAGAACTTCAAAAGCAAACAGAACTTCAAAAGCAAGCGGAACTTCAAAAGCAAGCGGAACTTCAAAAGCAAGCGGAACTTCAAAAGCAAGCAGAACTCCAAAAGCAAGCGGAACTTCAAAAGCAAGCAGAACTTCAAAAGCAAGCAGAACTTCAAAAGCAAGCGGATCTTCAAAAGCAAGCGGAACTTCAAAAGCAAGCGGATCTTCAAAAGCAAGCGGATCTTAAAAAGCAAGCGGAACTTCAAAAGCAAGCGGATCTTCAAAAGCAAGCGGATCTTAAAAAGCAAGCGGAACTCCAAAAGCAAGCGGATCTTCATAATACTAAAATCATCGCAGAACAAAGAAAAACTGAAGAAATAGCAACATCAAGACAACAAAATCAAGCAAATAATAATTTATTTACTCTTGAACAATTGCCACTGATTGTTGATTTAATGAAGAACAAATATTTTAAAGTTTCAACAGCGTGTAACAAAATTACAAAGGTTGAACAAAGAGGTAGTACTCTCGTTTTATACACACCTTTAAATTTTAACTTAGTAATAATGAAAGAAAACGAAAGAATTATTAGAGCTGCGATAAAGAGAATTTGTGGGTATCAAGGCCCAATAGCATTTGAATTAGAAAATGTTAAACCTAGTATAACAGAAAAAAAAGCAATAGATCCTTTTGTTGAAGAAACAAGGAAAATGTTTAGAGGCAAAATAGAAGAAGTTGACTAATTTAAAAAAAAACTTTATTAAACAATTGATTAGATTAATTATTATAGGAGGAAGGCGATTTAGCCTAAATTTAATATGAACCCATTTGATATGATGAAAAATATGAAAGACCTACAAAAGAATGTAGATAAAATGAAATCACAATTAGAAACCATTTTCGTTACAGGTAGTGCTGGAGCTGGGATGGTTGAAATAACCATTAATGGAAAATACACAATCACTGACATTAAAATTGATAAAGCAATTGTAGACCCAGAAGATGTTAACACTTTACAAGTATTAATTGCAGCAGCTTTTAATAATGCTTCAGAAAATCTACAGAAAAAACTACAAGAAGAAAGTGCTAAAATGGCAGGATCTTTTGGCAATATGTTTGGACAAAACTAATGAGTGCTTTAGAAGATTTAATCGAACACTTAAGCAGACTCCCCAGCATTGGACCGAAAACTGCGTCAAGACTAGCTTATCATTTAATAAAAACAGATAATGGGTATAACCAATTATTGGGGAAAGAGATTGCAACAATTCAAGATAAAATTTTCCCTTGTAGCATTTGTGGAAGTTTTACTGAAACAGACCCTTGTCCTATTTGTTCAGATCCATCAAGAGACCATAGCACCATTTGCATAGTAGAACAACCACAAGATGTAGTAACACTTCTATCAAGTGGTGTTTATGATGGTATGTTTCATGTATTAGGTGGGGCTATAAGCCCAATTGATGGCATTGGAGTCAATCAATTAAATTTTTCAAATTTAGTAAAACGCCTAAAAGAAGGGTCTTTTAAAGAAGTTATAATCGCAACAAATCCTACAGAAGAAGGGGATACAACAGCTTTGTATATAAGACAGCTATTAAAAGATAGCGATATTAAGATAACTCGACTCGCAAGTGGTTTGCCAATTGGTGGAGATATTGAATATGCAGATAAAGTTACCGTTGCTAGATCGCTAAGAGGAAGAATTAAATTTTAAGAAAAAATAGTCTCATCTAGAGACTATTTTTTTATATAGTTTTGAAATTCATTAAATCTTTTTTCCATAATAGAAACTCCATGATTATAAAAATCATCTAAAACCTTAATATCTTGCTCTAAATGTGAAATGCTATTTACTTCAGGTTGAATAACAAAAATCCTATTTTCATCTTCCAATTTTTTTATTTCCGATAGCCTATTATTATATCTTAGATGTCTTGAATTCAGTGCTTCTACTATTTTAGGATATTTTTTATATTTATGAGCTATTATAGATTTCATTAATTTGCTATTTTCTTTTTTAATGTATCCTTTTTTCTGCGTTAATACCAAAACAACAATCTCTTCATTTTTTTCTAAGGCTCTATTTAAAGGAATAGAATTTGATACACTACCGTCAACATAAGGTATTGAATCAATTTCAACAATAGGTGCAGCTAATGGCATGCTACAAGAAGCTCGACAACTCGCCATATCGCGTTTATAAGGGTCAATCCTTAAATATTCACATTTCCCTGTCAAACAGTTCGTTGCAACAAGTTCTACATCATGATTATATTTTATGAAATTCTCATAACTATAGGGAAAAGTTTTTTCAGGAAAATCTATAAATAACTTATCCATATCTAAAATTTTAGAAGTTAAAAATTTACTTTTATGTATATATCTATTTTTTTTATTATCAATTAAAATAGTATTTCTTGATCTACCTTTCTGGTGTGAGGCATAATTCAAACCATTACTTGCTCCAGCAGACACTCCAAGGATTTTAGAGAAGTAGATATCTCTATCCATAAGAAAATCTAATACTCCTGCTGTAAAGATTCCTCTATTAGCCCCGCCTTCTAATATTATAGTTCCATTAATTTCCATAAAATCCTCAAAAAAAACATGCAAAGCAAACTAGCCTTACATGCATTCACCATTATTTAATATGTCTTTCTTTTTTTATTTTTTCATAAGCTTCTTGTATTTCTCTAAACTTCTTTGTTGCCATTTTTGAGAATTCTTCAGGTAAGCCTTTAGAAGCGATTGTATCAGGATGATATTCTATACTCAATTTTCTATAAGCCTTTTTAATCTCTGACTCTGTTGCATTCTTTTGTAAACCTAAGATAGTATAAGCAGCTTCTATAGAATCAGAAGTTGTATATTTATTTTTTAATGCGTCAAAATATGATGGAGAGAATCTAAATATTGATATAACTTGTTTTATAATATTTTCTTCTTCTTTTGATAGTGTTCCATCTGAAATTGCAACTTTAAATAAAGCTTCTATAGTTAACTGTAATATTGCTTGATCATGGCTAAATCCAGAATACAATTGTCGAGCAAACTGTTCAACTGTACCACCGTTGACTAAAGCAGCCTCAAATACTCTTCTTGCAGCCTCTTTTGATGCAGCATCTAAACCTAATTCATTATCAATAAATTTATTTACAGCGGCTCTCTCTTCATTACTGACTCTAGAATCAGCCTGTGTTAATCTTGCTAAAAGAGAAAATACACCAACAAAGAACAACATGTTTCTCTGTTCAACACGATTCATTCTTCTTTGACCAAATTCGTAATATTTGGTGCTAGAAGAATTCTGATCATAATTTTCTGCATGATCAAACAGATTACCAAAAGCAACTCCTGCTATTAAACCAATAGGCCCACCTAAAGTAAAGCCAAGAATTCCACCTATAAATTTACCAAACCATGCCATTATAATTTATCTACCAACATTGAACACTTACCAGAAGGAATTGGAAGTGTTTTCTTCTTATTTTCATCTACTATTTCTATAGTGAAATAATAAAGCTTTTCACTTTCTAGACGAATTTCCCATCCTCTAGCATTCTTATTACTTAAAATAGTAATCATATTTCTTTTTAGGGAAAGACCTTCTATTCCCATTGCTTCACGACTTGTCATAGTCCAATCTACAGTCTTCCTTGGTAAAGAAATATCCATACCTATTATATTTTCTATCATCAATGAAATAGTGATTAACCCATTCATCGCTATATGTCGTTTCCTTGGGAAATTTGGAAGTTCTAAAGTAGTACTCTTTCCTTCTTTATTTGGTAAATAACCTTCCCAAACATCGTCAATTTTATCTGAATCTGGATGAAAAGTGTCTAAGATAAAGTATAGATGTCTAATAGCACATTCACGAGCAAAAACAAATTCATTATATTTAATTAAACCTTTAACAACCATGAATGTATTAATTGGAATAACACCACCACACCAACCATTTCCTGATTCACTAAAGTTTGGTGAACTAACAGGTAAACCTGGGAAAGGATTGTCTGTACCAAATTCTTCTGGATTATGTAATTTTTCAATTAAGAATGAAGCTCTTTCATCATTTGGGATTTCTGCTAAAAGTGTCCAATATGCACCGATAAATTTTTCACCGACTTTTTTCCCTTTTGAGTTTAAATCATAATAAAAGCTTGTTTCTTCATCCCACATGTGAGTATTAATTCTAGTTTTAAGTCCAAAATACATTTTTTTGTATTTAAAACTTAGCTCTTTATCATTTAAAATATCACCAATAGCAGACATATAGAGAGCATTCATAGCTAATTGTGCATTAAAGTCAATTGGGTAAACACAATTCTTTCTAGGAATGTTACCACTTAAACAAGCTGAAACAGGAACAGAATATAATCCGTTATCTGCTTTGAAGTTTTCGGTTAACCATTCAAAGTATTTTTCTAATTTTGGGACGACTTCTTTTAATCTTTTTTTGTTTCCAATTTTATGATAAAAAGTAAACTCAACATAGGCTAATAAACAAGGAGCTAAGCCTAATGGGTTATTGGGATTTTTTACAATAGCACCAGTTTCAACTGAATAATCACTTCTAATTGCTCCATCTTCTTCTTGTTTTGAATAAAAATAATCTATCAAAGCAAATGGAGAATATTTTTGATTACTGTAAACCAAAAATAAAGCTGACATACAAGCTTCAAACTGATTAAAGGTTTTTTGATTTGGATATGACAAATATTCCCCAACAAATCCGTTTTGTTCAGTACCGCTCTTCCATTGTTCATTTATCCACACCCATGTACGATTATACATGTCGACAAAATCTTGATCATAAAAATGTATTGCTGGAACTAATTCCTTAACCAATGTCTTCTCCTCAAATCTAATGAGATCACTAGAATCTAATAAAATACAATATAATAATAAACTCTTCAAGAGGCAATTTATTAACGTACTTTATTATCATACACTATATTTTTAAAATTCTAACAAAAAAAATAATTTTTTTACCATTTTTTTATCATTTTTTTTAATAAATCACATTAATAGCCCCTTCCTTTATCGTAATTTCAATTTTGTCTACTTTTTTTCCCACCATTTCTCCATCAATATGGATTGGCATATCATGATTTTTAGAAAATATATTTATCCATTTTTCTTTTGAATATGAAAAATGCTCATCATATAATTGTTTACCCGATAAAAATTTTATAGCTGTTTTTATAATTTTGTTTTTAGCAATAGGCTTAGCAGCATAAACAAAATCTAAATATCCATCATTGAGAATAGCTTTAGGTGTCATTAAAAAAGCTCCTCCCATCCTTCTTCCATTTCCAATTGATAATTGTTGAGATTTTATATCTATAATTCCTGATTCTTTTTCAACTCTCAGATCTAATGGTAAAGGATAATGTCTTAATAAATTTAATAAAGCTAAAATATAACTTAGTGTCCCAGATACTCGCTTATAACTACTTGCGATAAAATTAACTGATGGCTCAAAACCAATACCTAGCCCATTAATGAAGTGGGCACCTTCTAAAAACCTACCACCAACACAAAATCCTACATCTATTTGTTTATAATTATTATTTTTAATTTTTTTTACAATATCATTGATTGATAATTTATTTATTTTTAACATCCAAGCAAAATCATTTCCTCTACCTATTGGTAAAATGGAGAATATAGGTCTTTTTTCAATTGGTAGCCCCAATTCTTCTGACCTTTTTAAAATACCATCTATGCTTTCATTTACAGTTCCATCTCCACCGGCTGCTGTAATAAAATCATATTTACCTACAGCTTCATATGCTATTTTTCTACAATCATTTCTAGCTTCTGATTTTATTATATCAACTACTATATTTTCACTCTTAAATGCTTTTAAAATAATTTTATCTAATTTACTAGACTTTCCTTTATTTGCATTAGGGTTTAATATTACTAAACCTTTATTCCCCATCTATTTATCCTTGATAATATACCTTAAATATATTTATAATTTTCATCTATTTTACACTATAGCAACACATCTAACAAGTTTATTGATTTTTTTTTCTTTTTTCCTATAATTTGCTTGTTTCTATTTTATAAATAATATAAACATTAATTTATAACAAATATGACTAAAACAATTGAAAAAAGAAACTTCTATAAAAAATTACTACAATTAGCAGTTCCAATAATGGTTCACCAACTTCTAATAAATTCTGCATCTTTTGTAGATACTATAATGATAGGACAATTAGGAGCGGAGAGTGTTGCCGCTGTAGGGTTAGCTAATCAAATGTTTTTCTTGATTAATCTAATCTACTTCGGACTAGGTAGTGGATCTGGGGTACTTATGTCCCAGTTTTGGGGTGCTAAAAACCAAAATGGATTTAAAAAAGCTTTTGTTCTTGCGATTACCACAAGTTCTATTTTTGCATTGATATTTAGTTTTTCTTCATTCTTCTTCCCACGCCAAATAATGTCCTTTTTTATAAAAGATGAACAAGTTATTATACTTGGAATCCAGTATCTTAAAATAGTTAGTATAAGTTATTTTTTCTCTTCAATAGCATTTATTTATGCTACAGCTTTTAGATCAATCCACAATACAAAAATTCCTTTATTTGTAGCTCTTTTATCATTATCAATAAATACTCTTGGAAATTATGTATTAATATTTGGAATTGGCCCTTTCCCTAAGTTAGGTGTACAAGGTGCTGCTATTTCTACAACTTTTTGTAGGTTCGTTGAAGGGGCTCTACTAATTGGCTTAACATATAAAAAGAAAAATTCAGCTTTAAGATTAAATAAAAATAGCAACCTTGTTTTCACTAAAATATTTATAAAAAAATTCTTTAAAGCAAGTTCCCCTGTAGTTCTAAACGAATTAACTTGGGCACTTGGTATGGTAGCTTACAAATATGCATTCTCTAAAATGGGAACAAACGCTATAGCAGCCGTTCAGGTTACAGAATCTATAACAGGCTTATTTTTTGTTGTAATTATGGGATTTAGTATGGCTGCATCAATTATGATAGGAAATAAAGTAGGTGAAAAAGAATATGAAGTGGCCCAAATAATGTCTAATAGATTTTTATTTATTAGCTTAATAAGTGGAGTTCTTATGGGACTTCTATTATTAGTTTCAGCGCCTGTTTTAACTAGATTGTTTTCTTTAAATGATACAGTATCAACTTTAATTATTAAAACTCTTTTCTACTATTCTTTTCTCTTTCCTTTAAAATTTGTGGTTACTGTTATTATAGTTGGAATTATTAGAGGTGGAGGAAGTACAACTTTTGCTTTTTTATCAGAAGCTCTATGTGTATGGTTAATAGGAGTTCCTTCTGTATTTATAGCTATTTTTATATTCGATCTTCCTCTTCCATTAGTTTACCTTGTTATGAGCTTAGAAGAAGTTGCAAAAACTATTATAGGTTTTATTAAAATCAAATCCAAAACTTGGATAAAAGATTTTACTCAATAACAAGTATACAATTGTACAAATAATTTGTCTTTTAAAGTTTATAGTTTCAACTTAATTTGACCACTTCTAACTTGTTATCTATACTTAGACTGTAACGAGGAGTTATTTATGAATACAGTTTTAATAAATGGTACTGTTTTAACAGGATATGCACAATTAGAAGATTGTGCAATATATATAGATGAAAACGGAAATATTGGTGATATTTTCAATATGAAACGTTTTGCTCAAAAAGAATTTCCTTCAGACACTGTCGTAATTGATATACAAAATAGTTATGTAATTCCAGGTCTTATAGATACTCACATCCATGGGATTGGTGGATATGGAACTGAAGATAATTCTCCAGATGCTATCTTAGGAATGAGTGAAAGACTTGCAGATTTTGGTGTTACTAGATTTCTACCGACAATATACACAGATAGTGAAGAAAATATGATTGCAGGAATAAAAGCAATTGTAGATGCTATGGGAAAAGAAAAAGGAGCTATAATTCAAGGAGTAAATGTTGAAGGTCCTTTTATCTCTTCTAAAAGAATTGGAGCCCAAAACCCAGAAGGTGTTAGAGCTGTTGATTTAGATCTTTTCCATAAATTTCTAGAAGTAGGAAAAGGTAATATAGTTTGTATGACGGTAGCCCCAGAGTTGAAACACATGCGTATGTTAGCCCTTGAAGCTAGAAAACATAACGTCGTTTTATTAGCAGGGCATACAGATGCTACTTATGAAAATATCCTTGAAGGCATGCAATGTGGAATTCTGCATTCTACTCACTTCTTTAATGCAATGAGTCGACTACATCATAGAAACCCAGGCACAGTTGGGGCGATTATGATTCAAAAAAACATGAAGGCAGAGATTATCTGTGATGGAGTTCATGTCCATCCTGAATTAGTAAAACTACTTATTCGAGAAAAGCCTCTTGATAATATAGTAATGATTACAGATGCTTTAAAACCAACAAAACAAAGAACAGGTTGTTTACTTGCAAATGGTGTTGAAGCCCAATTAAGTGAAGAAGGTGCTTTTATTAGCAAAAAAGACCCATCTCTATTCTTAGGTAGTTCTCTTACTATGTTACAAGGTCTTAGGAATATGACCGACTGGGGAATATCTTTATCAGATTCTGTCCAAATGGCTTCTTGCAATCCAGCTAGAATTTATTCAATGAATAAAACTGGTGCCTTAATCCCAGAATATAAAGCAGATTTAACGGTCTTAGATAAAAATTTACAGTTGAAAGCTTTGTTTATTGGGGGTAAGCTAATAAGAGATCGATTAGCATAAGGGAGTAGAAATGAAAAATATCAAAGATTTAGAACCTAAGGCACTTTTTTCCTATTTTAAAGATATCTCAGATATTCCAAGAGAATCAGGAAATGAAGAGGGAGTTAGACAATATTTATTAAACTTTGCTAAAGAAAATAATTTTAAAGCAAAAGTTGATAAAATTGGAAATGTCATTATTTATGTCCCAGCAACAAAAGGATATGAAAATAGGAGTTCAGTGGCTTTACAAGGTCATATGGATATGGTCTGTGTAAAAACTTTAGAGTCTACACATGATTTTACTAAAGACCCTATTGAATTACAAATCGATGGAGATTTCCTTAAGGCTAAAGATACTACATTAGGTGGCGATAATGGTATTGCAATCGCAATGGCTCTTGATGTATTTACTGATAAAACAGTAAAACATGGTCCTTTAGAAGGAATCTTTACAGTAAGTGAAGAAACAGGTTTAACTGGAGCTTTTAATATAGAAGAAGATAATATAAAAAGCAGAAAGTTAATTAATTTAGATAGTGAAGAAGAAGGTATAATCTACATAGGTTGTGCTGGTGGTATAGAAACTCAAGCAACGTTGAAAGCTGATAAAGATAAAGTTGATTCATCATATAAAGGGTATAAATTAACAGTAAAAGACTTACTTGGTGGACACAGTGGTGCTGAGATACACATGCAAAGAGCTAACGCTATAAAGCTCATTGCAAGAACACTAGTAGATTTAAAAACTCTTCGCCTAGCATCAATTGAAGGAGGAACGAAACGAAATGTTATTCCATCCTCTTGTGTAAGTGTCTTTGCGATTGACCAAAGTGAAGAAAAAGCGCTTAAAGATGCAGTCGAAAAACTAAAGCTTATATACAAAGAAGAGTTCTCAATCCAAGAGCCTAATATAACAATATCATTAGATGAAGAAAAAGTTGAAAAAGCATTTTCAACTAAGGATAGTACTAACTTTATTAGATCTCTATATCTTGCTCCGCATGGTGTTGCTTCAATGAGTATGGAATTAAAAGGAGTTGTAGAAACTTCTTCTAACCTTGCAATAGTTAAAACAACGGCTACAGGTTTAGAAGCTATAAGCTCTCATAGATCTTCAATAATGAGCAGTAGAGATGATATTGCAAATAGATGTGCTAAAGCCTTCTTAACTTGTAATGCTGATGTTGTACAAGTTGGAGCTTATCCATCATGGAAACCAGATTTATCTTCTAAATTAACTAAGTTCTGCGCAAAGGCATATGAAGAATATGCAAATAAAAAACCAGTTTTGACAGCTATTCATGCAGGGCTTGAATGTGGAATTATCAATTCTAGAATTAAAGGTATGGATTCTGTTTCATTTGGACCAGATATGTTTGGTGTTCACTCAGTGAATGAAAAACTATCTATTTCTTCAACAAAAAGAACTAGTGAATTCTTAAAACATTTATTATCTATAATTGAATAACTATATTTGGCTAATTAATTATAATATTAACTAGCCAAAATTTTACTTAAATATTAGAGGCAAAAATGAATAGTAAAACTGCTGTAATTGGTATTGTTGGGGAAATCTCTCCTCCGTCTCCTTCTTCTGCCTTTCAACAATTCAAAAGACAAGGTTGTGTTGACACTTATACGAGAGCGATTGAAAAAGTTAATGCAATACCAATTATCTTACCATATATTAAAGAATATAATTCAGACACAATCAAAACTCTAATTTCTAAAATTGATGGCCTATTAATCCCTGGAGGAATAGATATTGACCCTTCTATATATGGAGAAGGCCGCGTTAGTGAATGTCAAAATAGCAACAAAGAGTTTGATATATATTGTATAGATATAATTAAAGAAACAGTAAAAGAAAAAAAACCTATCCTAGGCATCTGTAGGGGATGTCAACTTTTAAATGTAGCTCTAGGGGGTACTTTGTTCCAAGATCAAAATTTAGATAATAGAGAATCTAAAGAATTCAATCATTTAGCGTTAGATTATATTGATACGGTTAGTCATAAAATCATAATAAATAAAGACTCAAAACTAAATAGGATTTTTAATAAAAGAGTATTAAGTGTTAATAGCTTACATCATCAAAGTATAAATAAAGTTGGAAACGACTTAGTCCTCTCTGCTCTAAGTCTAGATGGTTTAGTTGAAGCTATTGAAGGTGAAGATTCTTCATCCTTTTGTATAGGAGTACAATGGCATCCTGAAACATTATTTACTAAAGACGAATCAATGGCACCTCTTTTTAAAGCCTTAATTGATTCAATTTAATTTTTTTGATTTCCCATTATGAAAAACGGATTGATTTATTACAAACCAATCCGTATTATTTATAATTAAAAATTAAACTTCTAATCTAGTTTTCTTCTGCGATTTGTCTTGCCATTTCAGCACCTAATTCAAAAGCTTTTTTCTTATCTTCTTCACTAGGGGAACCTTGATATTCAACTTCACCAATAAAATCTAATTTCATAGATTCAACAAATGGTAAGAATTGTTTCAAAGCTCCTCCAGACCATCCATAAGAACCGAATCTAGCAATTTTCCTATTTGTAATATGAGATCGATCCATTTGATCTAAAACACTGTACATAGGAGGGAACATTTTATATTCGTAAGTAGGCATACCTACAATAATTCCTTCACTCCTCCAAGCTTTTTCAAGAACAAAAGATTCATGAGTTTGTGGAACTTGCATCACGTGAACTTTAATACCCGGAACGCTTTCAATTCCTGAAAGAATACTATCGACTAAAGCTTGAGTATTACCATACATACTAGACCAAACTAAAGTAATTTCTTTTTCTCTTTTACCTTTAGCGTAAGATGCTAATCTCTTATAAATTGAAATAGCTTTTTCAGGATGTTCTCTCCAAATTACACCGTGAGAGGGGCAAATAACATTAACATCTACAGTTTCTAATTTACTTATTGCTCTTAAACAGAAAGCAGAAAAAGAACTTATAATATTTGCATAATATCTCTCTGTTTCTGGAATGAGTAAATCCCATTCTTCTTTTGTTAATTCATCATCAAAACTATTTTCATATACACCATAAGAACCAAAACCATCACAAGAAAATAAGATTTTATCTTCTACTAAGTAAGTCATCATTGTTTCTGGCCAGTGAACATTAGGAGTCATGAAGAATTTTAAAGTTTTGTCACCTAAATCTAAAGTTTCGCCATCTTCAACTGCATGAATATTTGTTTTTAAATTGTAAAAAGCATCTAATAAAGGAACTGCTTTTTTAGAACAAAAAATCTTAACATCAGGATTCTTCTTTACAATATCAGCTAAAGCGCCAGTATGATCTGGTTCCATATGATTTACTACTAAGTAATCAATTCCTTTATCTTTAATATCTAATGAATCAAGTTCAGAATTTACCTCTTGTTCCGCACCATCCCAATCTTTGACATAATCAATTAATACAGTTTTTTCACTACCTTTTATTAGGTATGAATTAATCATTACACCTTTAGGAATAGGCCATATTCCTTCAAATAATTCTTTACAACAAACTGTAGCAGGTAAGCGAAAAACATTTTCAATTATTTTATCTGGCTTCATTTATATATCTCCTAAAATATTATTCAATAACGAAATAAAAATAATTATTCTATTGAATTATACACGTTCTTTTCAATTAAAACATAGTTAAAATATTTAAACAAGAACTAAAATGATGAATTTTAATTTTTTATATCAAACTGTTAGCCTAAGCTAATGAAACATTAAATCTTCTTTCAATATTTTTAATTTGATGTTCTAATTCTCTATAATTTGGACATACTTTCTCTAATTTTGAGTAGAAATTCTTACTATGATTTTTTTCCAAAATATGCACTAACTCATGGAAAATAACATAATCAATACAAGAAGAAGGAAGCATCGCTAATCTAAAAGAAAAATTGATATTGTCTTTTGCTGAACATGAACCCCATCTCGTATTCGATTTTTGTATTTTTATATTTTGAATTAAAGGTTTAAAGTCTTTAAATGCAATATTTTCTTCAAATTTTCTCAATATAATATCTCTAGTTCTACTTTTATAATATTGAACAATTGCTAATTCTATCTGATCTTTTGAATTGTTATTTATATAAAGTTGTATCTCCTTTTTCTCATCATTTAAAATGATATTAGATACAATTTTATTAATGTTTTTAAAAGAAGAATCCTTAACATTAATTAATTTTAATTTGTATAGTTTTCCATCTAATAAAAAAAGATCTCCATCTGTAAAAGTATGTTTTCTAGTACTAGGATTATTTTCTAACTTATCAATATTATCCTCTATCCATTTCTTATTCTTGCAAACAAATTCTTCTATTTTTTGAGTGGAAACATTTTTAGGTGCACTTACAACAATTCTTTGATCTCTTTTAATAGAAATAGTGATTCCTTTATACTTATTTGATTTAATTATTTTATAATTGTTTTGTTTTTCTGTATCTAACATAGACGATTGTTTTTTTTCTCTTTATAATAATTTTCATGAATGATTTTAATAGTATTAATTTAAACCTTTTTCAACCTATTGTTTATAATAAAGAATCAAACTCCTTAGCACAAGATATAGAAACCGCTTATCTATTATTAATAAAAAAACTTGATAAAAGTAAAACAGCATCTGAAGCTTGTATAAATATTAAATATTTTTGTGAAGATAAAATATCCTTTGAAATTACAGAATTTGGTTTTGCAGATCAACCAAGTAAAGAAGTTGTAGAAGCTGTAAATAAGGGAGAAGAAATTCCTTTAGTTGAACACGATATGGAAATTCCACCAGGAAAATATAAATTCATACAACTTCCTTTTCTCCCAACTCAAGAAAATTTATTTTCTACATTGATGCAAATTACTTGTTCTAATAATGTAAAAAACAGTGGTAATTTTTATTTAAGATTATTAAAAGAAAATGCCATAACTATAATAGCTCAAATTATTTTAACATTAGAAAAATAATGGGATTAGAAAAGGAACAAGTAGTGTCATTACTATCCCATGATACATCGTTGGTATCATAAAAGATGGTCCAAACTGCGTAGTTAAAATTGGAAGGGTTACATCCATAGTTGTGGCCCCTCCGATACAAACAGAAGGATAATAAAAACGTCTGCCAAATTTTGCTAGAAAAGGAATTAAAAAGAAAGAAAAACTTTCTCTAAAAATATTACTTAAAAAAGATATAGAGCCTAGAAGCGGGTAACCCAAATCCGTAATCATAATCCCAGATAAGCTATACCAACCAAAACCTGAAGAAAGGCCTAAACTTTCTTTAATTGTGAAATTCGTAAAAAAAGGTAAGAAGAGAGAGCCTAAATATGTTCCAATTATAGTCCATAAAGGTAGTAATAATAAAATAGGAGAAGAGAAAATTTCTGTTACTTTTATTTTAGAATTTATTATTCCCATACCTGAACAAAATAATAAACAATATAATAAATACGTGATTATTGAAGAGGTATACCAATTAAAAAAGGGAGTAAATAATCTCAATAACATTCCTAAAATAACTGTCATTATTAATATTAAAGGTTCTTTTACAATGTATATAATACGTATAAACCAATGTTTTTTAACTTGAATTTTTGCTTCATCACTTAGTTGAGCATTGTATAAAGAATTAATATCACTACTAGTTATATTACTGTCAGTATTTTTAATAGTACCGTCTTCATTTACTATTCTTGATTTTTTAAAATCTATTAAAAAGGAAGCTATTGTAGCTATAATAATTGTCCCCAAAACTGAAAAAGTTGTTACCATCAAAGCTTGTATACCAATAGTATTTAATTGCGACAAAATATTATCAATTGATCCTGTATTTATCCCCATAAAAAATAATAATAAATATAATATGATACCTGAAAGAAAATTTACTTTTTTTAAAGCTTTTTCAGGTAATTTTTTTCCTACAAAGAATCCTAGAACTAGGGCAAAAATTAATTTTGATAAATACATAATTGTTTCCATAAAAGAAACCATAGTAGAAATACTTAGTTAAATCAATAAAAACTAAAACATTTCTATAACATAATATATAAAATCACTTTACGTATTCCATATTGAAGAGTATATTTTTATTCATGAACATTGAAAAAAAAAGTGATACCGTCCATTTAATTAAATTTAAAGATAATAGTGAACTACTATTAATTGGAACAGCCCACATTTCTAAAGAAAGTGTAAATGAGGTTAATTCATATATTGAAGAATATAAACCTGATAGGATTTGTATTGAATTAGATAAGACTAGATATAGTAATAAAAAAGATAGTCAAACTTGGTCAAACAAAACAATTACTAAAGTTTTAAAAGAAGGAAAAGGTTTTTTACTTCTTGCTAATATGGCTTTAGCGTCCTTTCAAAAAAGAATGGGAAATAGTACTGGTATTAAACCAGGAGAAGAAATCCTAAAGGCAGCTAAATTAGCTGAAGAGAAAAAAATACCCTTTTCTTTTTGTGATAGAGAAATTCAAACAACATTTAAAAGGGCTTGGAGAAAATCTAATTTTTGGAATAAAATGAAATTACTAGCTACTTTAATTTCAGCTGCTTTTAGTAAAGAAGAAATATCTGAAGAAGAACTTGCTGAACTTAAAAAAGCAGATGTTCTTGAAACTATGCTCAATGAAATGGCTAAAGAATTACCAACGATTAAAGAAGTCTTAATTGATGAAAGAGATTTATATTTAGCCACTAGTATGTATACTGCAAAAGGGGAGAGAAAACTTGGTGTCATTGGTGCTGGGCATACCCAAGGAATTTTAAATAATTTAAAAGCTCTAGATGAAGAAAAATTATCAAAAGATATCACAAAAATTTCTTCTGTCCCTAAACCAAGTAAAGTTGCCAAATCTTTAACCTATCTTATTCCAATTGTCATTATTGGAATTATAGTATATGGCTTTGCACACTCTGGTTGGGATAAAGGTATTACCTTATTTAGTTATTGGGTTATAGTTAATGCTATTTTTACTGGAATTGGAGGAATTGTAGCTTTAGCACATCCACTAAATATAATTATTAGTATGCTAGCTGCCCCATTTACAAGTTTAAACCCAACAATTGGTGTTGGGATTGTTTCAGGTCTTTTGGAACTAAAGCTCAGAAAACCTAGTGTAAAAGATTTTGATAAAATGAGCGATGATGCACTTTCTCTAAAAGGTTGGTACAAAAATAGAGCACTCCATGGCTTGTATGTGTTTTTCATTTGTTCGATAGGTTCTGCTATAGGAACTTTTATAGGATTTCCTGTCCTATTAAATATATTAGCTTAAAATAATATAACAAACTTATTATATAAAACTTCTTACTAGATATATCTAATAAGAAGTTTTTTTTTATACTATGCTTAATACTTCAGTTATATGATGGCATTTATAACTTTTTATTTTTGTAGATGAAGTAGTATGAGGACTAACAACTTCTTCAAATCCCATATCTATAGCAGCCTTAATTCGTTTACTACTAAAATTAACAGGTCTAACTTCTCCGGCTAAACTTAATTCACCAAAGGCTATACAACTTTCTCTAAAAACTTCACCTTTCAAAGAAGAAGTTAATGCAATAGCTAAAGCCAATTCGATTGATACTTCTTTTAATTTAATTCCTCCACCAACATTCACATATATATCACAATCACTAAAACGAAGATTTGCATGTCTTTCTAAAATAGCAGCAACTCTTGTTACACGTGAAACATCTATACGATCACTATAAATTCTCGAATATCCACTTTTTGCAGGAATGGTTAAAGCTTGTATTTCTACTATAAATGTTCTAGATCCTTCAATTACCGAAGTAAAAGCAATTCCAGGAGGCAAATGGCCTTTTGCTCTTTTATTTAAAAATAGACCAGAAGGATTAGCAACAACAGAAAGTCCCTTCTCCCCCATTGTAAAAATTCCTAATTCATCTACTGAACCAAATCTATTCTTTACTGCCCGAACTATACGAACTCCATTCGTTGTTTGATCAAAATATAAAACGGTATCAACAAGATGTTCAACAATTTTTGGACCCGCAATAGTACCATCCTTTGTTACATGTCCTATAAAAAATAAAGAAGCTCCGCTCTTTTTTGCTTCACCAATTAATTCCATAGCACAACTTCGCATTTGTGTTGATGATCCAGCCATAGAAGTAATTTGAGAAGAAGATAAAGTTTGCAAAGAATCAATTACTATAATCTGTGGTTTTAACTCATCTATTACTGTTAATAAATTTTCAACTTTTGTATCATTATATATATAGATTTTAGAAGAATTTAATTTTAATCTATTAGCTCTCTGTTTGATTTGAGAAGATGATTCTTCTCCACTTACATATAAAACTTTATAAGAGGTAGAACAATTTGCCACAGTTTGAAGCATTAAAGTAGATTTACCTATACCAGGTTCTCCTCCTAATAAAATAGCAGAACCTTTCATTATCCCACCACCAAGTACGCGGTCAAATTCATTGAACCCTGTATGGAATCTCATTTCATCTTCTATTTCTATTTCATCGAGCACTAAGGGTTTATTAGTTTTAGAAATATTTACCCTTTTTCCAACTTTTTCTTTTTCTTCAATAGCTTGTTCTTCAAACGAATTCCAACTTCCACAAGATGTACAACGACCCATCCATTTTGATTCAACCTTACCACATTCACTACAAACATATCTAATATTTTTATTTCTCATAAGACTATCCTAATATTTATAATAAATATTATATCATAAATTGTTTTTTTGCTTTAAAAAAAACATCCCAACTTTTAGTAAGCTGAGATGCTATAATATTTATTTTTTAAAATTTAAAATTTAATTAACTCAACATTGAAAATTAAATATGCATTAGGAGGAATTACTCCTGGGTATCCGGCTTCACCATAACCTAATTCTGGTGGAATAATTAAAGTTCTATTTTCACCTTTTGTCATTGTTTGAAGAGCTTCATTCCAGCCTTCAATAACAGTTCCAATTTGGAAAGTTGCTGGAACACCTCTAGCTTTTGAAGAATCAAAAACTTTTCCATCTAATAATTTTCCTTCATAATGAACAGTTACAGAATCACCCATTTTTGGACTTTCTCCATTGTTCCCTTCTTTATTGATAACGTAAAGAAGACCTGAATCAGTTTCAATTGCTTTAGGATAAGCTTTTTTAATTGATTTTAAAACTGTAGCACGTTGTTTCTTTAATTTCTCTAATTTTAGCTTTTGAGAATTTTTTACTAAATCATCAAACTTTTCACGTGAAACATCAAAAGCTTTAGCAGCTTCACCAACTCTTTCTATAGAAATTGAATTAATTCTATCATCTTGTTTGATGGAATTTACAACATCCATTCCTTCAACTACGTTTCCGAATACTGTATGTTTATCATCAAGCCATGGAGTCTCTACATGTGTTATAAAAAATTGAGATCCGTTTGTACCAGGTCCAGCATTTGCCATTGATAAAATTCCAGGACTATTATGTCTCAAAGTAGAATCGAATTCATCTGGGAATTTATAACCAGGACCACCAGTGCCTGTTCCTAAAGGGCAACCACCTTGGATCATGAAATTATCAATAACTCTATGGAAATTTAAACCGTCGTAAAAAGGCTCTCCATCATTAAAAATTCCTTCAGCTAAACCTACAAAATTCATTACGGTCATAGGTGTTTTTTCAAATTCTAGATTCAATATTATATCACCTTTATCTGTATTGATAATCGCATATAATCCATCAGTTAAGTTTTTACTCATTTTAATTTACTCCTTATATTTCAAACAAATCTCTACCATTAGATAACTTTTGAAATAAATTTTCTAATTCTTTTTCATTATTATAAGATAACACAATTTTACCTTTATTCAAATCACCTTTAATTTCTACTTTATTTCCAACTGCTTGAATAAATTTATCTTGTATTTCAACAATTTCTGAATCTATAGGATTTACTTTTTCTTTTTTAGTTTTTTTATCAGAGAGAACATCTCTATGGCCTTTATTTAATTCTTTAGCTATTTTTTCTGCTTCTCTAACAGACACATTATCCTTAGTTAATTTTTCCATTAATAAAATCCTATCTGCAGGATTAACTAATGATAACAAAGCTCGAGCATGTCCTGGACTATATTCACCATTAATAAGACCGTCTTGCATGACCTTTGGAAGTTGTAATAATCTCATACTATTACTAATAGCAGAACGGCTTTTCCCAATTTTTGTTGCAAGTTCTTCTTGTGTTATACCAGTTTCTTGAATAAGGAAAGAATATGCAGAAGCTTCTTCAATTGGATTTAAATCTTCTCTTTGTATATTTTCTATTAATGCTATTTCGAGTCGACTTTCGTGAGTAAATTTTTTAACAATAACAGGAATTCTTTCTAAACCTGCTAATTTTGCAGCTCTAAACCTACGTTCACCTGCAATGATTGAAAACATATTATTATCTACTTCTTCAACAAGGATAGGTTGTAATATTCCTTGCTCCTTTATTGATTGAGCCAATTCTTTTAAAGCGTTTTCGTTAAAATATTTTCTTGGTTGATCTTTATTTATTTTTATTTGTTTAATTGAGACATGAAGAATCAAATTAGATTCATGGGTTGTTTTTGTTGTGCTATCTACTTTATTTGAAAAAATTCCTTCAATAGAATAGCCATCAATTAAAGAGCCCATGCCTTTTCCTAAACCTTTTTTCTTGTTATTCAACACGTTCTATTACCTCCTGAGCAAACTTATAATATGCTTTCGAGCCAGAACAGCTTTTATCATAAGCGAAAATGGGTAGGCCATGCGATGGTGCTTCAGAGAGCCTAACATTTCGTGGGATCTTAGTTTTAAATGTCAAAGTTGGAAAATATTCAGAGACATCTTCAACAACATCATTAGCTAGCTTTGTTCTTTTACTAAACATAGTAAAAAGAATACCCAAGACTTCTAAATCTGGATTTAAATTTCTTTTTATACTTATTATAGTTCTCATTAAAGAATTCAGTCCTTCCATTGCTAAATATTCACATTGCATTGGAATAATTACATGTTTTGCCCATGCTAAAGTATTAATTGTAACTAAACCTAGGGAAGGTGGACAATCTCCAATTATATAATCATACATATTATCTAATTTAGAAAAAGTTTCTTTGACAAAAAAGTTTCTATCTTCAAAATCTACAAGTTCGATATTTAAACCTGCTAAATCAATATTAGCAGTAATTATATCTAAATTATTGAAATTAGTTTTTTGACAAGCTTCAACTACAGATACTTGCTTAGTAAGGATCTCATAAGTTCCAGGAGCACTATTATCAGCAGAAAGAGAACTAGAAAGATTTCCTTGAGAGTCAAAGTCAATTAAGAGAACTTTTTTACCTAACATGGCTAAAGCTGCTCCAACATTAACTACACTAGTAGTTTTACCTACCCCACCTTTTTGATTTAAAAAAATTATTTTTTTAGCACTCATAGTATAAATATAAGGTATATATCTAATATTGTCAGTAATTAAAATTAAAATACTAGTAAAGTAATTGAATTTTCTAGACGATTAAAAAAATTTTTAGTATACTTGCTACATATTAATTTAAATATAGGAGATAACAATGGAAGATAAAGTAAAATCCGCTATTGAAGATATTCGCCCTTCATTACAGAATGATGGTGGAGATATAGAATTTATTAAATTAGACGGAAAAACAGTTTTTGTTTCTTTACAAGGTGCTTGTGCAGGTTGCCCAATGTCTCAAATGACACTCAAAGGTGGTGTTGAAAGATATTTACGCGACAAAGTTGATTCAGAAATCGTAGTAGAAAATGTTTAACGTGAAACATTAATTTTCAAATTATAAATTTCAATAAAAAATACATTGCATTTATGTAGTGTATTTTTTTTATTTAAAGTTTTAGTGTACAAAATGCAAAAGTAGAGTTAAAATACTTTAGTCTTCTGTTATTTACTTACCCATTTTTTGTAAAAAAACAAAATTTGGGTATTTTTTTATTAAAAAATAACTTCAAATCTTTAATTTACTTTAAGGCCTTCTACGTTTTTAATATATAGTAATTATAAATATAAAATCTATCAAAAATAATATAGAAATAATTCTTTATTACACAAGGAATTATAATTATATTTTGACTAACACGCTTCTATATAACAGTACAGATTTTAATAAATTAAACTTTTTATAATATCACTATAAGTATAAAAAAATCACCCATTGTAATTAATGAGTGACTTTTTTTGGTAATATTATTACCTTTCTTTATTTCTTAATAATATCGAAGTTATTCTTTATCATTATTTTCTTGCTCAGTAACAACTTGATCGGTAGCATCAACATCTATTGATTCGATTTCACTACCTTCAGCTTCTTCTTCGTCATAATTTGTTGAAGCTAAAGCAACAATACTATCATCTTTGCTCTTTAGCGTTACAACTCTAACACCGCTAGCATTCCTTCCTTGAGTTGAAATATCTTTTACATGAATTCTAATAGTTTGACCTAACATTGTTACACAAACTATATCATTTTCTTCATTTACAGATACTGCATTAATAATAGTACTACTCTTATCTCCAATTCTAAAGATCTTTTGACCTTGGGTACCTCTATGGTGATTCATAAATTGATCATAAGAAACTTGTTTACCTTTACCTTTTTCAGTAACCATTAACACTCTCTTAGCTGGATCAACTTTTAATAAGCCGGCAACATTATCATCGCCTCTTAATTTAATACCACGTACACCGTGCGTTGCTCTACCCATAGCTCTAACATCGGTAGCATTCATTCTAAGGGCTAAACCATTCTTAGTAACTAACATGACATCATCTTCATCTTGAACAAATTCGCAATGAAGTAATTCATCACCCTCATCTAAAATAATAGCAATAACACCTTTAGCTCTAGCATTTTTAAATAAATCTAATCTACATCTCTTAACAACGCCAAATTTGGTAGCAACCATTAAGTATTTCTTTTCATCAAATTCTTTGAAATTGAATATTGTAGTTATCTTTTCATCAGAATTTAACTGTAGTAAATTCTTTATACTAGATCCTTTAGCATTCTTTGAAGCCTCTGGAATTTGGAATACTTTAGTATAATAAGCCTTACCGGCATCAGTAACATACATAACATATTCATGGGTTGAAGCAACAAACATATGTTCAACAAAATCAGCTTCTTGTAATTTTGTTGTTCTAGAACCCTTTCCAGCTCTACCTTGAGCTTTATATTCTTCAACAGGAATTCGTTTTGCAAAACCTTTATTGCTAATTAAAACAACAACATCTTCTTCTTTAATGAAATCTTCCAAATTACTTTGTCCAATTTCTTCAGGATGAATCTTAGTTAACCTTCTATCTTTTGCACCAACTCTTAAAGCTAATTCTTTAGTTTCATCAGATACAACTTGTAAAATTTTTTGCTCATCAGCTAACAAGGAAGTATAATAATTAATCTTTTTCTCAAGCTCTGCTAACTCTTCTAAAATTTTACTTGCTTCTAATTGTGATAAACGGCCAAGTTTCATATCGATAATAGCTTGAGCTTGAATATCATCTAAAGCAAAATTTTCCATCAATCTATCACAAGCTATAGTATTATTTGCACTGCTTTTAATAATACTTATTACTTCATCAATATTATCTAAACCAATCTTAAGACCTTTTAATATATGGGCTCTTTCTTGAGCTTTTTTTAAATCATACTTTGTTCTTCTTGTTACTACATCTTCTCTATGTTTAATGTAATAAACAAGCATTTCTTTAAGATTTAATAATTTTGGTCTACCATTAACTAAGGCTAAGTTATTTACATTAAAATTTGTTTGAAGAGCTGTTTTAGCAAATAATAAATTTAAAACTACAATTGCTTGGGCCCCTGTTTTTAATTCAACAACAAGACGAATACCATTTCTATCTGATTCATCTTTTACTGCAGCAATACCAGGAATTATATTATCTTTTCTTAAATTATCAATCTTCTTTACTAATTCAGATTTATTTACTTGATACGGAATTTCAGAAAAAACAATTTGATCTCTACCTTTATCTGGAGTTTCTATTTCATAAGAGGCTCTAATAACAATTTTTCCTCTTCCTGTAGTAAAAGCATCTCTAATACCATTTAGACCACATATATTTGCCCCTGTTGGGAAATCAGGTCCTTTGATATAGTTTCTCATTAATTCATCGATTGTTATATCTGGATCCTGAATTACAGCCTCAATTGCTGAACATATTTCAGTAATATTATGAGGAGCCATATTTGTTGCCATACCAACAGCAATACCACTTGAACCATTAGCTAATAAAAAAGGAAAAGCTGCCGGAAGTACAGTTGGCTCAGTCATAGAATCATCATAGTTTGGCCCGAAATCTACAGTATTTTTATTAATATCTGTAAGCATTTCTTCACCGATTTTACTCATTTTTGATTCAGTATATCTCATAGCTGCTGGTGGATCTCCATCAATGGAACCGAAGTTTCCTTGCGGAGATACAACAGGATATCTTAAAGAGAAATCCTGAGCTAATCTAACTAGAGCTTCATAAACGGAACTATCTCCATGTGGGTGATATTTACCTAAAACGTCACCAACTATCCTAGCACATTTTTTATAACTACTATTGGCTCTTAATCCCATATCATACATATCATATAAAATACGTCTATGAACAGGTTTTAAACCATCTCTTACATCTGGTAAAGCACGAGAGACAATAACAGACATAGCATAATTTAAATAAGACTCTTTCATCTCTTTTGAAACGTCTACATCTATTATTCTTTCGTTTTTTTCAATTATTTGATCATCATCCATACAGATATCCTTTTAAACGTCTAAATTAGAAACATATTCAGCATTTGCATCAATAAATTCTCTTCTTGGTGCAACATCTTCACCCATCAACATAGAGAAAACTCTATCAGCCTCTTCGGCATCTTCTAACCTTATTCTACTAATCATTCTTGTTTCTGGGTTCATTGTAGTTTCCCAAAGTTGTTCTGGGTTCATTTCACCAAGACCTTTATATCTTTGTATTGATACACCTTTTGAATTATCAGTAATATTATTGTCTTCAAGAATTTTAACTCTAGCTTCTTCGTCATAGGCATAGAAAACTTTTTTATTTATTGTAATTTTATAAAGAGGAGGCATAGCAAAATAAACATATCCAGCCTCAATTAAAGGTCTCATATATCTAAAGAAGAAGGTTAATAATAAGGTTCTAATATGAGAACCATCAACATCAGCATCTGCCATAATAATAACTTTATGATAACGAACTTTATCAATTTCAAAAGTTACATTTTCAACATCATCTTCTTCATTCTCTATATTATTATAGCGAGTAACACCAGCCCCTAAAGTTTGAATAATAGGTTGAAGTTTATCATTTCCTATTACCTTATATTCTTGAGCTTTTTCAACATTAAGCATTTTTCCCCATAAAGGTAAAATTGCTTGGAAAGATCTATCTCTTCCTTGTTTAGCTGAACCACCTGCTGAATCTCCCTCAACTATATATACTTCACATTTTGCTGGATCTTTTTCTGAACAAACAGCTAATTTGCCAGGTAAACCACCACCATCACTTTTCTTTCTTATTTGTTCTCTTGCTTTTCTTGCAGCAATTCTTCCTTGTGCAGCACTAATTATTTTAATTAAAATAATTTCGGCTACTGAAGGAAATTCATCAAAATAATTACCTAGTTTTTCATAAACAAGAGATTGTACCAAACCAGATACAGCAGAGTTACCTAGTTTCATTTTAGTTTGACCTTCAAATTGAGGTTCTGGCATTTTTACAGATACAATAGCTGTTAAACCTTCTGCAATATCTGAAGAATCTAATTTTTCATTAAACTTTTTTAATAATTTAGTATTTTTTTGTAATTGGTTATTAATAGTTCTAGCTAAACCACTCTTAAAACCAGTAAGGTGAGTTCCACCTTCTTTGGTATTAATATTATTAACAAAGGTAATAATTTTTTGATCATATTTATCATTATATTGAAGAGCAATTTCAACTCTAATATTGTCCTTCTCTCCTTCAAATGAAATTGGAGTTTCATGAAGAACTTTTTTATATTCATTTAAATAGGAAGCAAATTGAGCTATTCCACCTTCAGCATGAAAAACCTCATTTTTAACTTCATCTTCATTTCTTTTATCACAAATCGAGATTTTGATACCTTTATTTAAAAAAGCTAATTCTCTAAATCTTGTTGCTAAAGTTTCATAACTAAAGCTATTTCTTTCCATGATTGAAAAATCAGGAGTAAAAGTTATAATAGTTCCATTTTTATCAGTACTACCAACTTTAACTACATCATGTTGAGGAACACCTTTTTTGTAAACTTGTTTATAACAGAAAGAATCTCTAAAAACATTAACTTCTAAATAATCAGATAATGCATTTACACAAGACACACCAACACCATGGAGTCCACCAGAAACTTTATATGAGTTTTTATCAAACTTACCACCTGCGTGTAATTGAGTTAAAACAACTTCTAAAGTACTTTTCTTTTCTGTTGGGTGTAATTCAACTGGAATACCTCTACCATTATCTTCAACAATACAAATTTCTCTACCTTGGCTATCTAAATCAAGAGTAACCTTAATAGTATCACAATAGCCAGCCATTGCTTCATCAATACTGTTATCAATAACTTCATATACTAGATGATGTAGCCCCTCAATACCTGTGGAACCAATATACATACCAGGTCTTTTTCTAACAGCTTCCAAACCTTTTAAAACCTGGATATTACCTGCACCATAATCATTTCTTTTATTAGTATCTGAAGTTTCTATAAAATCTTCTGCTGATGCTACAGACTCATCCTTTTTCATATCTTCTATCATGTTAAGTCCTTATTTGTGCGGAGAAAATTAATAAAAAAAAAGAGAAAACTCCTATTACATATATTAATATTATTGCACATATTTTAGGTTTATTCTTTTTACTATTAAATATAATTAATAGAAGAAGATTTTATTATAAAAATAAAATACCTTTTAACTCTTTTATTATAACAAAATCAAGAGTAAGTTACAAGTAATTTCACCCATATATAAAAGGAAGTAAATTCTTTTATAAAAAATAAATATATCTTTTTTTTTATAACAAAATGAACTTTTTTTATATTAAAAAAATAAATAAATCTTATAATCTTTAGAGAAAAGTTTTTTCTAAATAAAGCTTGCAACCATTATTAAGAAAGGTTAATATAATTTTATGGTTAATACACAAGAGTTCTATTCTGATTTATGGGATAAAATAATACAAAAGTTAATTCAAAATAATAAGTCAGCAGAAAATATTAAAATGGATTTTGTCTATGCAGAAGACAACAAACTTTATATTGATTCTGTGTCTGAATTTAGAAAAGGATATTATACTAACCAATACTTAAAAATTTTGAATGAATATTTATCTGATTTAAGTGATGAAAATTTAGAAATTATATTTTTCGTAAATGATAAAAAAAATCCAAAATTTCCTCAAAAAAAAGAAGAGAAACCTTCTCCTTCTATAAAAAAAATTAAGGAAGAACCCCTAGAGAAAAAACAAAATAATTTTGCATCTTTATTAAATTCCAAAAAAAATGATATCCAAGGAAAAAGACTTAGCACAAGAAGAGAAGAAAGTTGCTTAAACGAAAGATATACTTTCAATTCCTTTATTATGGGAGATAATACTAGCCTAGCATATAATGTTTCTTTAGCAATAGCAAAAGAACCTGGTATAGCATACAACCCGTGTTTAATTTATGGTGGTGTTGGTTTAGGAAAAACTCATCTATTGCAATCTATTGGTAATTATATTTTAGAGAATAACGAAAGATTAAAAGTTATTTATGTTACAGCAGAAAAATTTACTAATGAATTTATAAATGCATTAGGAACTAATTCTCAAATAAATAATTTTAAAAATAAATATAGAAAAGTAGATGTATTATTAATTGATGACGTTCACTTCTTGCAAAGAAAGCAAGGGATACAAGAAGAACTCTTCCATACTTTTAATGACTTATATGAAACTAGAAGACAAATGGTTTTTACTTGTGATAGACCTATTAATGAACTAAAATCTATGACTGATAGATTAAAAAGTAGATTTTCTCGTGGTATAAATGTAGATCTTCGTCCCCCTGAATATGAAACAAAAGTTAAAATAATTAGGGTTAAAAATAAAGAAAAAAATTATATATTAAATGATGAAATTATAGATTATCTTTGTCAAAATATTAATACAAATGTTAGGGATTTAGAAGCTGCTTTTACTAAGCTTTCTGCCTTCCATGAATTTACAAATGTTCAATTAACTTTAGATAAAGCTAAAGAGTTAATAGCACCAACGCTATCTAGTGAAAACAGTTCTTTAAAGAACTTATCAGTCGATAAAATTATTAGAGCAACTGCTGAATATTTTGATTTAACATCTTACGATATTAAAGGAAAAAAACGTAATAGAAAAATAGTTAACGCCCGGCAAATAGCTATATACTTAGCGAGGGAATTAACTGATTTTTCTACAACTGAAATAGGTTATGATTTTAGTAAAGATCATACAACAATAATGCATGCAATTGAAAAAGTTGAAAAATCAAAATCATCTAATTTAGAATTAAATAAAAACCTCGAATCAATAAAAAATTCACTTCTCTCTTTAGCTTAATTCATATAAACATATTACATATTTTATCATATTATTTGGCCTTTAATTTAATTAAATGGCCTTATTTTTTTAATGCAAAAACTTAAATATTTTTATATATTTTAAAGAATAATTTATTTCTTTTTATATTTATGATTGTGGAAAACTTGTGGATAAGTTGTTAATAACTTGTGGATAAGCTGTGTATAAATTGTGAATTGTACATTTTTACTTGTGTAAAACCTGTTAATAACTTGTTAAAAAGTTGTGGAAAAGCTGTGCAAAAACTGTTAATATAATGTGTATAAATTGTTGATAACTTTTTGGTAAATAAAACTCTTGTTGATAACTTGTTAATAACTTTTATTTTATCCACAAGTTATCCACAACTAGTAGTATTAATAAGTTGCTTTATTAAAAGAAATTAGATAAGTTTTACACATTTCCACAAGCCTTATTACTATTATTATTAACTATTTATATATATAATAATAAAAGATAGGAGATTCTAAATATGAAATTTATGTGCGATAAAGAGACCTTTGCAAAAAAGATTTTCAATGCAAACGACTTCAAGAATACAAAAAGTTCAATTTCTATTACAACAAATGTATTTTTAAAAACAACACAGGATTTACTAATCATAAAAACAACTGATAATAATATGGGTTATATTTCTTCAATTCCTGTAATAACCATTGAAGAAGGAGAAACAACTGTTTCATGTAATAAACTAGGAGATATTTTAAAAGCTTTTAATAAAGTAGATAATATTATTTTAGAAACTAATAATGACAGTCTTAACATATATCCAAAAGATTCAAAGAAACATTTTAATTTTGAACTAAAAACTATTGATGCTAGTGAATTTCCTGTAATGGAATCTCCTGATAATAAAGACTTTTTTAAAATTAGTGCAGTCTCTTTTTTAGAAATGATTAAACACACACAATTTGCAGCGTCAAAAGATGAATCAAGACATTATCTTTGCGGTCAATTTTTTCAAAAAGTTGATGGTGGAATTGCCATGGTAGCCACAGATGGAAAACGCTTATCTTTTATTAAAAAAAGATGTGATGATAGCGTACCAAATTTTCCTTCAGTAACTATTCCAACAAAGTTCATAAATATTCTCTCTAAAATCTTAGAAGACTCTGGTGAAATGGAAATTGCTTTAGAAAAAAATTTAATTTCAATCAGATTAGCAGATGAAACTTTTTTATATTCTTCTCTAATAGAAGTTGGTTTCCCAGTTTACAATAGAATTATTCCTCAAGAACAAAAATATAAATGTATTTTAAATTTACAAGATACTATTGATGCTATTAACAGAGTTAAACTTTTCGTTCTTGATAAAAGTAACAGAATCTTTTTAAATATCTTACCTACAAAAGTAATTTTAACAAGTGATGTAACAGAACAAGGACAAGCTCTTGAAGAAATAGATTGTGTATATAATGGAGAAGAACTTACTATTGCTGTAAACTATAACTTCTTTTTAGATCCATTAAAAAACATGGATGTTGAATATTTTTCAATAAACTTTGATGGACCTAATAAGACTTTGAAACTTTTACCAGAATCAAATGAAAAAAGTTACTTGCATATTGTAATGCCAATACAACCAAAATAATGAGAATTTTAAATATTCAAGGAACATCTTTTAGAAACTTAAATTTAACAGATCCCTTAGATTTTAATAAAAAGCAAATAATTTTAATTGGTGCTAATGGACAAGGTAAAACTAATTTATTAGAAGCTTTGTATTTTATTTGCTATGGTAACTCTTTTAGAACTACAAATTTAAAAGAGCTCCTTTCTTATACTTCTAAGAGTTTAAATTTAAAAGCAACTTTTTTAACAGATAAAAATGAAAAAAGGCAAATTTCAATTTCAATTAACAACAAAAAAAGAGAAATAAAAATAGATAATAAAACTATCCATGATCGAAAGCTTTTAATTTATAATATTCCTTGTATTGTTTTTTCTCATGATGATATAGCCTTTGTTAGAGGAACACCTGAATCAAGAAGAAAATATTTTAATCAAACAATGAGTATGTATGATCCCATATTTTTTGATGATTTGAGATATTATAATAAAATATTAAAACAAAGAAATGCAATTTTAAAAAAAGGAGAATATGATCTTTTAGATGTTTATGATTATAATTTAGCAAAATATGGTATTTTAATTAAAAATGCTAGAGAAAAGGCTGTAGATGAAATGAATCAATTATTTCCTTCACTTTATAAAGAAGTTTCAAATATTGAAAATGTTAAATTAGAATATAAAAGTTCTTGGAAAAAATGTGAAAGTGAAGAAGATATAATTGAAAATCTAAAACAAAATAGAGAAAGAGACATAAAATTCTCACTTTCAAATGTAGGTATTCATCGTGATAAATTTACAGTAAATACAGAAAATGGTGAATTATCTGCTATAGGATCTACAGGACAACAAAGATTAGCTTCTCTAGTTTTAAGAGCTACTCAATGTAAATATTATAAAATTAAAACAGATAAGGAACCCATATTGTTAGTAGATGATGTTTTATTAGAATTAGACCATGAAAAAAGAGATAAATTTTTGAAAATATTCAATGATTATAGTCAAGCTTTTTTCACTTTTTTACCTGAAGAAAAATATTTTAATAAAATTGATTTAGTTAATAGTCTAGTCTATAATGTTGAAGAAGGAGTTTTTAAATTAAAGTGAAAAACAGAATATGTAAAGATAAACCTATATCGAGTAAAGAACTTGTAGATTTATATTTACAAAATGTTTTACAAAAAAAGAAACCTTTAGCTTTTGAAATTAGTGAGAAATGGGATATAATAATAAAAAGTAAATTAAAAAACCATTTAAAAATAAAAGAAATTAAAGATGGTGTTTTAATTTTAGTAGCTGATCATCCAGCTTGGGTGCAAAAAGCGAATATGAGTAAAAAAAATATTTTGAATAATATACAAAAAGAATTTCCTGTAAGTAATATAAAATCTATACATATTATTTGTAGGTAAGCACTTGACGTATATTGCTATGCTCTATATACTTTGCAACTCGAAGGGCCTTGCGCCTAGATAACAAAATAGAAAGATCCGCGCAAGCGATGAATTGGAGATAAGAGATGAGTTATAAAGGAAAAAGAACTTACCAACCAAGTAAAGTTAAAAGAAACAGAAAGTTTGGATTCCGTGCCCGCATGGCTACTGTAGGTGGAAGAAAAGTGCTAGCACGTAGAAGAGCAAAAGGTAGACATAAATTGTCTGTTTGTGATGAGAAAAAGCCTTTCTAAACTTGAGATATTAAGAAAAAAGTCAGAAATAGATAATGCTTTTAAAAATGGTAAATCCACATCTAGGCGTGGTATTAAACTAATTTTAGCTCCTAATAATTTAAACCGAAATAGAATTATAGTAATTCCAGTTAAACACTTTGGTAATGCGGTTGAAAGAAATACAATTCGTAGAAGAATTAAAGAAATATGGAGAAAAAATAAAGATAAATTTATTTCTGGCAATGATTTTATTTTTTTGGTATATCCAGGAAAGGTTTTTGATAGCAAAAAACTAGAGAAAACAATTCTAGAACTTTGTGAAGAACAGGGAATTTATTTAGATTAGTAAATAAGTTCCTTATTTCCATTCCTGTATAGAACCTGATATGTTATCTACAGGAGTAGACATGGATAAAAGAACTATACTAGCAATGTTTTTAACTATTGTTGTTGTAACTTTAGGGATGTTTATACAAACAACATTTTTTACACCAGAGCTTGTTTCAACAGATGAGACATTAGTACAACAACAAGATGAAGATGTATCTGCTACAAATCAAATTGCCAATAATACTAATTCATCTTCAAATCAAATTATTTTAGATTCAAATACTGATTATACTTACATAAACGAAAAAGATGCTTGGAATTCAGGTAAGCCAGGATCTTTTGTTGCTGTTGATGATCAATCTAGTGAACAAGAATTTGTTTTTGAAAATGGAGTGTTGAGAATAACCTTTGATACAAAAGGTGCTTCAGTTTCATCAATTCAGTTGATTGATCATTTAGATACAGAGGGAAATCCTGTTGAATTATTATTCAAAGGTGATTCAGATAAAAATGCCTTCTTAATGTATGCCGGAAAAGATACAACTAATCCTATCGATGCAAATTTCAATTATTATGTAAATGGAAATGAAGTTGTATTTACAAAAACCTTTGCTTTAATAAATGAAAATCAAGAACAAGGTGATACGTTCACAGTAACTAAAACTTTCACATTCGGTGAGAATGAATATTTATTTGAAGTTGATATAAATATTGAGAATAGTGTAAATAAAGCTATCCCATTAAATTTCGAAAATAATTCATATACATTAGCATTTGAACCTCAACTTGGTCCCACATTTGAAACTATGAGTAATAATAATTATTCTTATAGAAGATTTTATGCAAAATATGATGGTGAATCAAAGAAATCAACTATCAAAGTTGATGGAGTTGAAGAAATTCAAGATTATGTAACTTGGACTGCTTTAGCAGGTAAATATTTTGCTATAATTGCAATTCCTGATGCAACCAAATATAATATTACTTTAACTCAAGAAACAAATGTAGATGGTTTAGCACAAGCTAATGGTATGTATTATACAAGACCTGTAATTAAGAGTTCTTATAATACTGATACATATAGATTCTATTGTGGTCCAGAATTAGCTGAAAACCTTTCTGTTTATAATAATGCCAAAGATAATTCATTTGGTTTATCTGGCCTAAATTTAGAAAAAGCAGTTGATGCTTCATCTTGGTTAGGTTGGTTAGAAAATATTTTGAAATGGTCCTTGTCTTTATTAAACAAAATAATTCCTAACTATGGTATTGATATTATTCTATTGACCATAATTTTAAAGATTTTAATTAATCCTTTAACCAAAAAGAGTATGCAAAGTTCAGCAAAGATGAGCGCTCTTGGTCCACAAATGGAAGAATTAAAGAAAAAATATGAAGATAATCCTGAAAAGTTAAATAAAAAAATGTCTGAATTGTATAAAAAAGAAGGCGTTAATCCAATTAGTGGTTGTCTTCCAATGTTGATACAATTCCCAATACTTATAGCTTTCTATGGATTATTAAATAAGCATTTTGAATTAAGAGGAGCAATGTTTATTCCAGGTTGGATTACAGACTTATCTCAACCAGAAACAATATATACATTGAAATTCTTTATACCAATCCTAGGAAATCAAATTCACTTACTACCAATTTTATATACAGTAAGTATGATTTTCTCTATGAAGATAACTCAATCTGGTCAAAGTGCGGCTGCCGGCCAATCAGCTTCTATGATGAAGATGATGACCTATGGTATGCCAATAATGTTCTTCTTTGTACTTTATAATGCTCCATCAGGATTGTTGCTATATTGGTCAGTAATGAATGCAATTAGTATTTTACAACAATTGTGGAATAATAGAAAAGCAAAAGAAAATTCTCAAAAGAAGATAGCTTTTCCTAAAAAAGGACCAAAAAACAAAAAGTAGAAATTAATGAGCAGGGGTATAACCTATCTGCAACGGAGAAATATATGACTCGAGAATTTGAAGGACGTAGCGAACAAGAAGCTATTTCAAAAGCTGTCGAAGAGCTTCAAATTGAAAGGGAGGATTTCGATATTGAAATTCTTCCTCCCAAGAGAAAAGGTTTGTTTAAAAAAAATGTTAGAATAAAGATTTATTATAACGATGGAAGCGAAGAATCTCTTGAAGAAAATGAAGCACCTTTAAACAGCGATTTTGAAAACAAAGTTATTGATTTTGTAACAACTTTAATTAAAAAAATGGGTTACGAAGCAAAAGTGAGCGTTAATTTCAGAAAAGAAAGAAAGTTGGGATTAAATATTGAGAGTGAAAACTCTTCGATAATTATTGGACGCAAAGGTAAAAATTTAGATTCTATTCAACTATTAACTAATGTTTTTGTTGGTAGATTAGATCAAGATCAAAAAGTTATAATCGACAGTGAAAACTATAGATTAAGACATGAAGAAAGAATTATTAGGATGGCTTATAAAACTGCTGAACAAGTAAAATATACTGGTAGAAGTCGTTTATTAGAGCCAATGAATCCTTTTGAAAGAAGATTAGTCCATACAGCTTTAAATGATTTTCAAGGAATTGAAACAAAAAGTGAAGGCGATAGTTTATATAAACAAATTAGAATTATTCCTATAAAATAATAGTTAAAAGTATAAACTTAGAAATTAATAATATTGATGAAAAAATCTATAATATCTTTTTTTATAGATGAGTCAGTATTATTAATTTTTTTTTTGTGTTATTGACATGAGATATAAAGTATAATAGATTGAAATTGTGCTATTTGTTGTTATTTAAGATTAAATTTGAAGGATTTAATCGCAAGGAGACGTTATGAAAAAATTTATTATAATTTTTTGCCTCCTTTTTATTTTATTTAATAACCAAGTCTTCTCTGAAACCGTTTTAATTAATGGAATTGATGAAACCTTGGTATTTAAAGTATTAGGAGAAGTTGAGACAGAGAGTTATGTTGCATCACTTTATTATGATGAAGAGCGATTATTAGACGATATAACAATTTTAGATGAAAACAATGGAAGATTTAATATATCTCAAGAAGGAAGAACAAAAGTTTTTAGAATAGTTATTGAAGGTAATCAAGATTTTTCAAGAAATTTAGAAGTAAGAATACAAGGTCAAAAATTTGTTGGATATCCTGGAACTCAAACTGCAAATGTTGATACACAGTTATATGTAAATGCAATAGATCCAAATCTACCCAATAGCGTAATTAGAAATGACAATGTTCCATTTTCCTCTTATATATCAATTCCAAAAGGCAAGCATAGTTTAACTGATAACATAGTTGAAGTAAGATTTGTTTTAGCCTGGGGCGGTAATGATACTTTACTTTCAGGATTATATTTTTCAGATATAGATATTGAGTATTCTGTAGTTGATTAAAAAAAAGTTGCCACTTCAAACTGAAGTGGCAATATTTCTTTATTAATTAAATACTTAATTTGATAATTTTTTCCCAGCTAACATTTTCTTTACCAAAATGTCCATAATTAACATTATTTTTATATATTGGTTTCAATAAGTCTAGAGTTTTAATAATTCCTTTAGGCGTTAAATCAAAATTATTTCTAACAATATTTTCCAATTCTTTATAATTATATTTACTTGTGTTAAAAGTATTAACAAATACTGATATTGGTTGAGAAACACCAATAGCATATGCTAATTCGACTTCACATTTTTCACAAAGGTTGTTTGCTACTAAGTTTTTAGCAATATATCTAGCCATATATGCCGCAGATCTATCAACTTTAGAAGGATCTTTACCAGAAAAAGCACCACCGCCATGGCGTCCCATTCCGCCATATGTATCAACAATTATCTTTCTTCCAGTTAAGCCTGTATCTCCATTAGGACCACCAATTACAAATCTACCTGTAGGGTTGATGTAAAATTTAGTTTCATCATCTAATAAATTAGTGTGAGCTAAAGTTGGTTTTATTACTTCATTTATTAAAAAAGATTCTAATTCTTTTCTAGAAATATTTTCAGTATGTTGATGACTCATAACTACTGTTGTTATTCTTAATGGCTTGTTATTCTTATCATATTCAACTGATACTTGACTTTTTGCATCAGGTAGTAAAAAGTCTACTGTTTTGTTTTTTCTCAATTCAGTGGCTTTTTTTAGTAATTTATGGGAATACATAATAGGCAGAGGCATAAATTCTTTAGTTTCGTTACAAGCAAAACCAAACATCATACCCTGATCTCCTGCTCCTTGATCACCGAATAGGCTTGTATCCTCAGTAACACCCCTTGAAATATCAGGGCTTTGTTCATGGATTAAATTCGTTATTTCAACAGTATCATAGCTGAAACCAGTATTTTTATCAGTGTAACCAATATCTTTAATTACATCTCTGATAATTTTATCATAGTTTAATTTAGCTTTAGTTGTAATTTCACCGGCAATAATAACTCTATTAGTTGTTGCCAAAGTTTCACAAGCAACTCTTGATTTTGGATCAACTCTTAGACATTCATCTAGAATAGCATCACTTATTTGATCACAAACTTTATCTGGGTGACCTTCACTTACACTCTCTGAAGTGAAAACATGATTATTTAAATTAGAAATCATAAAAAGACCTTCCTTAATATTTAAATTAACTGGGGAAGGGGAAGCGCGGAATTATAATGAATAATTACCGTTCCCTCTTTAGCAGTTTATACGTCCGCAAGCTGGGAGCTATCAAATCGACGTTAACCAAAGGATATTTATAAAACTAAATTTGGTAAAGGGACAATTTAAGCATTTTGTGTAAAAAGTTGAAATTTATTAAATAATTTATGATATAATGATATTAATTTTTTAATGGAGAAATTAATGAGTTCTTATAAAATTATTGGGGGAAATCCAACCTTTGGAGAAATAACCGTTAGTGGAAATAAAAATGCAGCCTTACCTTTAATTGCTGCAACATTATTAACTGATGAGCAAGTTGTTTTAAGAAATATTCCCTTCATTAAAGATGTAGAGGTAATGTGTAATTTATTAAGAGATTTAGGATCTTCAATTAAAAAAGAAGGTAATAATACATTAATAATAAAAAGCGGAAATAGAAAAGGAACTTTACAAAAAGAAGCTATAGGTTTAGTTAGAGGTTCTGTATTATTAATTGGTCCATTACTTGCAACTTTGAAAAAAGTAGAACTTCCTCCTCCAGGAGGAGATGTTATAGGTCTTAGAAGAATCGATACACATTTTACAGGTTTATCTTATCTAGGTTGTGAGTGCAAGATAAGTGAAAAAGGATCATTAACTATTAAGTGTGATTCATTAAAAAATAATCATATTTTTTTAGATGAGGCTTCTGTAACTGCTACAGAAAATGTATTAATGGCTTGTGCTCTTTGTCCTGAAGAAAGTGTTATAGAAAATGCTGCTTGTGAGCCACATGTTCAAGATTTATGTAAAATGTTGATAAAAATGGGTTGTGAAATTAAGGGAATAGGATCAAATTTAATTACAATAAAAGGTGCTAAAAAATTAAGGGGTTGTGAATATACAGTAGGATGTGATTACATGGAAGTGGGGTCTTTAATTGGTTTAGCAGCAGCAACTAAGGGAAGTTTAGTAATAAAAAATGTTGATGAAAATATTTTAAATAGTATTAATTTGGGATTTAGAAAGATTGGTATTGAGTTTTTTTATAAGGGAAATAATACTTTAATAGTTCCTAAAAATCAAAAAAGAATAATACAAAAAAGTTTAAACGGCCTAACTAATAAGATAGATGATTCACCTTGGCCAGGTTTTCCTGCTGACTTATTATCAATAATAACAGTATGTGCAACGCAGATGAGAGGTACAATTTTGCTTCATGAAAAAATGTATGAATCTAGAATGTATTTTGTAGATTGGTTAATCAGAATGGGAGCTGATATTATTCTCTGTGATCCACATAGAGCAATTGTTAATGGTCCAACTAAATTAAAACCAGCACTTGTTACAAGTCCTGATGTTAGAGCGGGTATGGCTCTAGTTATTGCAGCAGCTTGTACAGAAGGAGAAAGTGAAATCCAAAATATATATCAAATTGAAAGGGGTTACGAAAATTTCGAAAAAAAGTTAGGTAGTATAGGAATCAATATATTAAAAATATAATCAATTGATTATACTTCTAATTTGGATATAAGATAAAAGTTTTCCACAACTTATCCACAATTGCTACATATGTTAAGTATATATAATACTTAACACTTTTCTAACATATTAAATATCAGTCATATATATTGTAAATGATTACATAATTCTTTATATAGTATAAAATTAACTCTATTTTTATATGTAAAGTATTAAATGAAATATTATTAAAATATAATAATTGTTATATAAGAATTGCTAATTTTAATATAGCTTAAAATAACAACTTTTCCACAAAAAATTGCTAAAATTTAATAAAAATCAAAAAAATACCATATTCTTTATGTTTTGTGTTTTTTTAGGGTGTAGTTCATTTAATTTAGTTTCCATTTAAAAACTAAAAAATACTTATTTAATTATTTATATAATAACTATTTATTTATATAAAAATTATGAATTGCTTTAATTTATATTATTTTTTTTAATAAAATAATCCATCTTATTGTATTAATAATTCTGTAAATTTGATATTCTAAAAAAAAATAATAGCCTATAACATTTTAGTATAATAACTATTGATATATTATCCCCAAATAACAATTTTTTGTTACAAAAAATATAGAAAAAAGTAATGAATATTATTATATTTATATTTAAAAGATATTTAATTGTATGTTAAATAAGTAATTATAAATATAAATATTTTTATATTTTATTATTGACATTTTTATTATACAAGGCTAACATGATTGATGAATTAAGTTAGTTGCATCTAACGAAGGAGAGTGTATGCCATTATCAATGTTATCACTAGGAGACTCAAAAGAAATCGTTTCTATAAGTGCTTCCTCAGAGTTAAAACAACGTCTATTATCTATGGGATTTGTTCCAGGTAATTCAGTTACCATAGTAAGTGAAAGTCCAATGGGCTTAGTACTTGAAATAAAAGGAACAAGATTGGCGTTGAACAAAGGGTTAGCACATCTTATTCAAGTAGCATAAATAATATTTAAAATTTTTAGTGAGGAGCTTTTTGTATGACTTTGTGTGATTTAAAACCAGGCCAAAAAGGGAAAGTTGTTTCTTTTGGTACCGAAGGTGTTTTACGACACAGATTACTGGATATGGGGATAACGACGGGAATAGAGATTCAATTAATTAAGGTTGCACCATTAGGGGATCCTTTAGAAATTAGATTACGCGGATATAATCTTAGCTTAAGAAAATCTGAAGCTTCTGTTATTGAGATTAAACAATAAGGATATTGCAGATGAAATACAATTTAGCGTTAGCAGGAAATCCGAACTGTGGTAAAACAACTCTTTTTAATATACTTACTGGTTCAAAACAACATGTAGGTAACTGGCCAGGAGTTACAGTTGATAAGAAGGAAGGTCTTTGGAAAAAACATTCAGAATATAATATTTTAGATTTACCTGGAACTTATTCTCTTTCTCCTTATAGTGAAGAAGAAAAAATAGCGAGAGATTATATAGTAAAAGAAAGACCCGATTGTGTTATTGATATAGTAGAATCTCCAAATTTAGAAAGAAATTTATATTTAACATTACAAATTCTTGAAACTGGTGTTCCAACAGTAATTGCTTTAAATATGAGTGATGAGCTTAAGCAAAGAGGAGAACATATTGATGTTGATTATCTAGAAAAAGAGTTTGGAGTTAAAGTTGTTAAAATATCAGCTAGAAATAATCAAGGTATAGATGAATTATATCATGCAGTTCAAGAAACAATTGAAAAAGGTATAGTACCAAAAAAAATACCATTATTTGAAAAATTAAAAGATTTAGATGATGAACAAGTTGCAAATGCAAGATATGAAAAAATTACAAATGTAGTAAAGCATTGTTATAAAAAGAATAAACAAGTTGAAAATACAGAAACAAAAAGTAGCAAAATAGATAGAATTTTGACAAATAAAATATTAGGATTGCCTATTTTTGCTGTTGTTATGTATTTATTATTCCAAATTAGTTTAGGTGAAAACTTATTCTTTGTAGGAATTCCTGGCTTAGGTATTATTTTCGCAGGCTGGGTAGAAGCTATTTGGGAAGCTTTAACAAATCTTGTAGCTTTAGGTTTAGTTAATGCTGCACCATGGGCTCAAGGTCTTGTTATCGATGGTATATTTGGTGGTATCGGTGCTGTCCTTGGTTTTATGCCATTAGTTTTAGTCTTATATCTATTATTAAGTATTTTAGAAGATAGTGGATACATGGCTAGAGTAGCTTTTGTATTAGATAGAATTTTTAGAAAATTCGGTCTGTCAGGTAAGTCTTTTATTCCTTTATTGATGGGTTTTGGTTGTGGTGTTCCAGCTATTATGGCAACTAGAACTCTAGATGAAGAAAAAGATAGGCATATAACAACAATCATTACAGCCTTTATGCCTTGTGGAGCTAAATTACCTATAATTGCTTTATTTGTTGCAATATTATTTTCTCCTGAACAAGCTGCTAATGTAACTTTCTTGATTTATGCAATTGCCTTAAGTGTTGCAATTATTGTATCTCTTATTTTAAATAAAATTTGGTATAAAGGTGCTGTTTCAAATTTCTTAATGGAATTACCTCAATATAGATGGCCTACTCCAATTTCGGTTCTTCAGCATTCTTTGGAAAAAATAAAAGGATTTGCAAGAAAAGCTGGTACTATAATTTTAGCTTCAACAATTTTGATTTGGTTCTTAACAAACTTTAATGTTAATTCATTCAATGGCGTTAACAAAGCGAATAATGAAAATAACAGTGTTATGAGCGCAATGGATGATTCATTTATGGCTTCTGTTGGTAAAGTTATAAGTCCTATTTTTAATCCTTTAGGATTTAGTGGTTGGAGACCAACTGTTGGTATAATTACAGGTTGGATAGCAAAAGAAAATGTAGTTGCAACCTTTGCACAAGTTTATGATGAAGATATTAGTGAAGAATATTTATCGAATTACTTTAATGCTGAAGATGCAACTCAAGCTGAATTAGAAGAAGCTGGTTTCGAAGGTGGTATTTATGATGTAGATGCTGCTAGAGAAATTTATGATGGAATCTTATCAGAAGGTGGGGATCATAATGCTTTACCAACAGTTAGAAGAGATATTCCAACTACAAGCGGTGGATTCGCTTATATAATGTTTAATTTATTATGTATGCCTTGTTTTGCTGCTGTAGGATCAATGCATAGAGAATTAAAAACTTGGAAGAAAACTCTTGGTGGAGTTGGTGTTCAAATGCTAACTGCATACATAGTCGCTATGATAATAAGAATTATTGGACTCTTATTTGGATTTTAGGAGAATTGTATGATTAATTGGATTATTGCAATAGTAGCAGTTGCCCTTGTTATATTTGGCATTGTTAGTTTTGTTAAAAAGAATAAAAACAAAAAGGACTGTAACGGTAACTGTAGTAGTGGTTGCAGTGGTTGTGGATTCTAGATATAAAATTCCCATTATATCTTTAAGACATTATCTTTAAGTAGTGTTTAATTTATTAACGGATTGTAATTTTAAAAAATACAATCCGTTTTCATTTATTGTTCCATCATTAAAGTGTGAATTGCACTCAGTCCAACTATTGCTGCAGTTTCAGCTCTCAAAATATTGGTTTTTAACATAACAGGAATGCCACCTTTGTTTAATAAAAGGTTACACTCCTCATCGCTTAACCCGCCCTCTGGACCTATTAAAATTCCTATATTTGTATCAAAATCAAGATGTTTTATTTTCTCTTTTAAAGAACTATTGTTATCTAAATCAATTTGATGAAAAAACAAAAGGGGAAAATCTAGAGATTCAATAAACTCTTTAAAATCAACTATCTTATTAAATTTAGTAATTATAGGAGAGCCTGATTGTTGAATTGCTTCTTTTATAATAGTTTCGTATCGCTTAGTGTTTGAATTATCTTTTTTTGCAATGCAAAATTTACTTTGAACTAGTGTTATAGAATGAACTCCGAGTTCAGTTGCCATTTTAATAATGGTATCATTTTTTTTACCTTTACATACGCATTGATATAAATGAAGCTTTGGATATTTTCCTGAAAAGGATGGAAGTTCATCAGTTGATATAAAAGACTCTCCTTTTTCTAAAGGGTTAACTTCAATTAAACAACTATTTTTATCAAATGATAATAGTGTTAATTGATATGGAGAGCCATGTATATCTCTAGCAAAAATTTTATCTCCTGTTTTCAGTCTTAAAACTTTTGTAAAGTATTGGCAGTCTTTGCCTTTTAACTTTAATTGGGTTTCCCCATTAAAGGTAGAGGGTAAAACATACTGTCTCATTTAATTCTCCAATTGATTAACGGCTTCAACTAGAGCTTTATCAAGATAAAGATCGTAGACAGGTCTTTCATCATAATCCATCCTTGATAAGTATTCATTTCTAACAAGAACTAATAAAGCATTTCTATTTAAATCTTTATTATCAATCTCATCAGCAAATTTATTTAAATTTTCTTTTGTATATTCAGGATTTTCATCTACGAAATTTGAAACCTTGTTTGATTCCATTAATTCTTCATATATTGGGATTTCATCATCTTCGAAGATTTCTTCTTCAATTTCTATATCTGGTTCAATTCCAACTTCATGAATATCAATTGAATTTGGAGTTAAATAATGAGCAATAGTGAATTGAACAAAGCCTTTACCAAATGGGAAGGTTTGTTGCATTATGCCTTTACCAAAAGTTTTAGAACCTATTACTAAGGCTCTGTTATTATCTTTTAACGCACCAGTTAAAATTTCAGATGATGAAGCTGTTCCTCCATTTACTAATAAGACAAGTCTAAAAGAATCATCTACCATTGTTGTAGGAGTAGCTTTAGTAATTTGGGTATTATTAGGTAAAGTTTCTTTTTGTTCAGTTATTAATATAGTATCTCCATCTAAGAATAAATCAGCAATATTTAATGCAGAATCTACAATTCCTCCTCTGTTATTTCTTAAATCGATAATCAAGCTATCTATGTTTTTATCTAGCAATTCTTGGAAATCTTCTTTAAATTGATCTGCTGTAACTGCTGTAAATTGGTTAATTTGAATATAACCTATATGATTATTAATAACATCTTTAGTAGTTGATGGTGTCTCAACAACTTCACGGGTTAAAGTGATATCAAAACTTTTAGAACCTCTAAGGATTGTAATACTGACTTCAGTTCCCGGGTCTCCTCTAAGCTTTAAGGAGGCTTCAGTTGCACTTAAATCATCTACAGGCTCTCCATCTATATGAGTAATATAATCATTAGCTTTTAAGCCTGCTCTATCAGCTGGTCCTCCAGGAAATGGAGAAGATATCTGTATGTAATAATCCTTGTCCTCTTTATCTTCATTATCATCTACAACTTTTGGATTTTTTTTAGTTAGATATGTTCCAATTCCACCGTATAATCCAGTTGATTGTTCTTCATATGCAGCTGAGTCCTCTTCTGAAATATAAAAAGAGTATTCATCTCCTAAAGAATCTAATAAACCTGTTGCCATGCCTTCAAGAGCTTTATCATTATCAACTTCATTAATAGATAAAGCATCAATAATTTGATAAAGATAAGCTATATTATTGATATTTTCTTGAATTACTTTGGTATTTGGAGAAGCTGCAATAACCGTCTGATTTTTTGCTTCATTACTTCCACTTGCATATAGAAAGCTAGAAGTTAAAATAATAGTAATAATTGTAAATTTAATAAACTTATTCATATTAAATATAATACATACAACTTTAGGTGTTGACCACCCCTAAAGAGGTAAGTAAACTTTGAAATATGATATTATTTATAAATTTTCCAGAATGGATTAGTGCAGAAATTATTAGAGGCTTACCAATTAGATGGTATGGGTTAATGTATGTTTTTGCTTTTGTAACAGCATACATTCTTTTTCGCTATCAAGCTCGAAAAAAAGAAGTCGAAATATCAGCAGATGAAACACAATCTTTTTTCATGTTTTGTATCATTGGTTTACTTTTAGGGGCACGATTATTTTCTGTATTGATTTATAATGGAACATCTTATTACTGGTTACATCCTTGGCTTATTTTTTGGCCATTTAGAAATGGTCAGTTTGTAGGACTGCCAGGTATGAGTTACCATGGAGGGCTTGTAGGAGCTATATTGGGGGGTGTAATTTATTCAGCAAAAAACAAAAGAAATTTTTTCGAATTAGCTGATGTTCTCTGTTTTGGTATTCCTTTAGGATATACTTTTGGCCGCCTAGGAAATTTTATAAATGGAGAATTATGGGGAAGAGTTAGTTTTAGTAAAATAGCAGTGCTTTTCCCTTATGCAGATAAGTTCTCAACAAATTATCAATGGGTTAGAGACGCAGCGGATAAATTGAATATAGAATATATCCTTGGAGATTTTGTTAACTTACCAAGGCATCCTTCCCAATTATATGAAGCCTTTTTTGAAGGAATTGTATTATTCTTATTCATGTGGTTTGTTATTAGGCCAAAAAGAAAGAAGAAATATAATGGTTATGGTTTGTCATGGTATTTAATTGGATATGGAGTCATTAGATTCTTTATTGAATATTTTAGAGAACCAGATTTAAATTTAGGCTTTATTATTCAATTAGATAGTAATGCTAATAATCCAGCATTATTACAATCTTTTTTAAATTTTAGTATGGGCCAATTGTTTTGTATTCTTATGGTTCTAGCTGGAATTATTTTATCATTAATTTTAAAAAATAAACAAAAAAAAGCTTCGGAGGCTAAAAATGGACATAAAAAATAAATTGTCTTCTCTTAGAGAAATAATGAAAAAAAATAATATAGATGGATATTATATTAATGGTACCGATCCTCATAACAGTGAATATGTTTGTCCAAGGTGGAAATCTCGTGCCTTTATTTCTAATTTTACGGGAAGTGCTGGAACTGTCTTAGTAACTAAGGATGAGGCCTTTCTATGGGTGGATTCAAGGTATTTTATTCAAGCTGATCAACAAACTAAAGATTCAGAATTTAAAGTTATGAAATTAGATATAAATAATACACCTACCCCTAAAGAGTTTATTAATAGTTATTTTAAAAAAGGCAGTAGAATTGGTTTTTCAAAAGACACTTTAATGATAGATGAAAAAAAACAGTTTGAAAAAGAATGTAAAGATGTTGAAATCGTTGTGAGTGAAGATTTTTTAGATAAAATTTGGGAAGATAGAGAAAGTATTCCTGAAAATCAAGTTGTTGAAATGGATGTTTCTTTAACCGGATTTTCAAGAGCTCAAAAATTAAATATGATTAGAATCTATTTAGGTGAAAAAAAAGCAGATTATGCTTTTATAGCTTCATTAGATGATATTGCTTGGACTTTGAATTTAAGGGGAAGTGATATAGATTTCAATCCCGTATTTATTTCATATCTTTTAGTAACAAAAGATAAAGCATATTTATTTACAAGTGAAAATAGATTTTCTAAAGAACTCTTAAAAAGTGTTCAAAAAGATTTAATTATTTATCCATATGATCAAGTAACTCAAAAGTTAGAAGAGATATTAGAAAGTGGAAAAACTATTTTATTAAATGAGAAAAAAGTAAGTACTCTTTTTGAAAAAATTCTAAAAAAATTAGATCTAAATGTTATTGATGAGTTAGAAGTTACAACAAGATTAAAAGCTTGCAAAAATGAAACAGAGTTAGAAGGTATGAGAAGAGCTCACCTTTTAGATGGGGTTGCTATGGTTAATTTTTTAGCAAGTCTAGATTTTGAAAATGGGGAATATTCTGAGATAGAAATTGCAAAAAGATTAGAAGAATTTAGATATAAGAATAAAGAATGTTTAGGCCTTTCTTTTAATACAATCTCTGGTTTTAAAGAAAATGGAGCTCTATGTCATTATAGCGTTAGTGAAGAGAGTAATAAACAAGTAAAAGCTAATGGATTATTAGTTTTAGATAGTGGTGGTTGTTATGAAAGTGGAACAACAGATATCACTAGAACACTACTTTTTGGAACGCCAAGTGATGAAGAAATAAGAGATTATACTTTAGTCCTTAAAGGTCATATTTCCTTAGCTTTACAAAGCTTTCCAGAGGGTACAAAAGGACATCAGTTAGACATCTTAGCTAGACAATTTTTATGGAATTATGGATTAACTTATTTTCATGGAACAGGACATGGTGTTGGTCATAGATTGAATGTTCATGAAGGACCTCAGAGAATTTCTACAGTAGTAAATGATTATCCTCTGCAAAAAGGCATGGTAATTAGTGATGAACCTGGTGTGTATAAAGAAGGAAGACATGGAATTAGAATAGAGAATCTAATTGTAGTACAAAAAGATGTAAAAACAGAATTTGGCCAATTTTTAAATTTTGAAATTTTAACAATTTGTCCTTATGAAAAAAAATTAATTGATGTTTCTCTTTTAACTGATCAAGAATTAAATTATATTAATTCATACCATTCTTGGGTTTTTAATGAATTGAAAGACCTAGTTGATAAAGAATCTTTATCATATTTAAAAGAAGCTACATTACCATTAGAAAGATAAAATAATAAATAGATTTACCTTCGATTTAGATAGCTTTACTAAAGTCTCTTTATTGTAGTAATCTAGGTGTATAAAAATAAATAAATAATTATCAATAATAAAATTAGGAGATAATACAAAATGGTCGAAGCCTTAAATAAAAATGGCAAAATAAGTCGTAAAGGACCCGTTGTTCTAGTAATTATGGACGGTGTTGGTTTTGGTAAATTTAAATCTGGCGATGCTGTTCAATCAGCCCATACTGAAGTTTTAGATAAATTGTATAAAGAAAATCTTTGGACAAAACTTAAAGCACATGGAACAGCTGTTGGCCTTCCTTCAGATGCTGATATGGGAAATAGTGAAGTAGGCCATAATGCAATGGGTTGTGGTAGAGTTTTTGCCCAAGGTGCAAAGTTAATAGCTAATTCAATTGCTTCTGGACAAATGTATGAAGGAAAAACTTGGAAGAAGTTAACAAAAAATACAATAGATCATAATTCAACATTGCATTTCATTGGCTTATTATCTGATGGTAATGTTCACTCTCATATTGATACTTTAAAATCAATGGTTGTTAAAGCAAAAGAAGATGGTGTAAAAAAAGTTAGAGTTCATGCTTTATTAGATGGTCGTGATGTTGGTGAAAAAAGTGCTTTAGAGTATTTTGATCCTTTTGAAGCTTTCTTACAAGAATTATCAGATGATAATTTTGATGCGAAAATCGCCTCTGGTGGTGGACGTATGGTTATCACCATGGATAGATATAATGCTAACTGGGATATGGTAAAAAAAGGTTGGGAAACTCATGTTTTAGGTGAAGGTAGACAGTTTGATTCAGCACATGAAGCAATTGTAACTTTACGTGAAGAAACAGGTGCAATTGACCAAGATTTACCTCCTTTTGTTATTGCTAAAGATAATAAACCAGTTGGAACTATTGAAGACAATGATAGTGTTATTTTATTCAATTTCAGAGGAGATAGAGCTTTAGAAATAACAAAAGCTTTTGAAGCTGAAGAATTAACTGAATTCGATAGAAAACGTCGTCCTAAAGTTGAATACGCTGGAATGATGGAATACGATGGAGATTTACATGTCCCTGCACAATATCTAGTTTCTCCACCTTTTATTGATAGAACAATGGCTGAATATTTATGTGCTTCAAAGGTTAAACAATTCTCTATTTCAGAAACTCAAAAATTTGGCCATGTAACATATTTCTTTAATGGTAATAAGACAGGTAAATTCGATGACGAATTAGAAGAATATGTAGAAATTCCTTCTGATATTGTTCCTTTTGAAGAACGACCTTGGATGAAATGTGCTGATATTGCTGATAGAGTAATTAAAGAAATTAAAGAAGGTTCATGGGATTTAATCAAATTAAATTTCCCTAATGGAGATATGGTAGGCCATACAGGAATTTATGAAGCTGTCGTTTGTTCAATGGAAGCTATGGATTTACAAATAGGCAGAATTAAAAAAGCAGTTGAAGAAGCTGGTGGTGTTATGATAATTACAGCTGATCATGGAAATGCAGATGATATGTTTGAGCATGATAAAAAAGGAGAAATTAAAGTTAAAGAAGATGGTTCTCCAAAAGCAAAAACATCCCATTCTTTAAATCCTGTACCTTGTATCATTGTTGATCCAGAATATAAAGGTGAATATGATTCTAAATTGAATGAAAATTTAGGAATTAGTTCTATTCCTGCAACTATAATGAACTTCTTAGGATTTGATCCACCAGAAGATTATGATAGTTCTATTATTAATTTAAAATAGTTAAATAGATTTTAAATAAAATAGAGGGAGAGTTCTTAAAGAATATAAGAAACTCTCTCTTTTTTTATATAGAATATGACTTCATATTTACAATAAGGAATTTTGAACTAGCAATTAATAAAAGTAAAGTTATAAATAAAACACCTAAATTCAAGTTAATATTATATCTTAGAATTCCTAATGAAATTGTAAATAAGATATAAGAATAAGTTTTTAATTTATTGTGTTTAGTTTTGTCTTTTAAATAAGACGGAATAAAACTTAAAATAGCTATAATATTTAAACAAATAAAAAAGATTTTAAAATATAAACTAGAGAGAAACATATTCAAAGGTTGCTCAGCTGTAGGATTATTTATCTTTATAAAATATGTTAAGAACAAAGAGAAACTTATTGTGAATAAAACTAAATGATTACTATTTTTATAATTTGTTTCTTTTTGGTTTATTCCACATAAGATTAAAAATATAGTTGATGAAATTATTGAGAAAAGATGAATTTTTCCCATTAATATTGGTGAAAAAATATAAGCGTTAATATTATCAAAAAATGAGGGCAATATAATAATTCCATCTAAGCTTAAAGTTAATAAAACATAATGGAGTAAAGGAGAATCGCTCCATCTTATAGGTTCATTCATTTGACACAGTTCGATTGCTAAATATCCATATACGAATAATTGAACAAAAATAGAGAATGAGATGGGAGAAAATAAAGCTATATCTTTGTCAAAGCGTATTATATCAATAAAGGAAAAAACAATTATTCCTAAGAAAAATAATGATATTATTAATTGAATTGTTACTAATAGATATTGGTAGTTTTTTTTCATATAACCCTCTTGGTTATTATATAATAAAAGGGCTAATTTGAAAATGAAAACAAAAGGCCCTTTTTTTTAAGAAATGAGGATTATATCATATTTTTATATGGAACAGGTGTTAATTGAGATAATCCTTTTTCCCTATGTAAAATCCAAATATTAGCAGTAGCTGAAGTTAACGAACCAATAATTACATCTATCATTGTTCCCAATCCACAGAGTAAAGGAAGAAGTCCCACAAGAGACATCTCAACAGATTGTAAATCAATCGATAATAGTTTCAAAGTAAAATATGTGATAAAAAATACTTCAAAGCCTAAGAAAAAACTACTAAAAAAGGATACAAAAGCTGCTGTTAAAGCAATAAATATAGATAAAGAAATTGTTGGTGGAGCGTTTGTTGTGGCATATATTAAAGATGAAATTGTAAATGAAGCAACCATAGCACTGCCCCCTCTAGCAAAAATTGTAGTTAAAGAAATAGCTGTAGATGAAACTCTTTTTTGAACTCCCATATTCATTCTTGATAAAGAAAAGTTTATAGGTGTTGCAAAGAAAATGTTTGCTGAGAATAAGCCAGCAAGTGATGCTGCAAGAGATCTGTATAATATCTTATATGGATTTTCATGAAATCCTGTTGTTATACCAAATAGTAAAGGTAATAATCCAAAAATCGCTACAAGGGAAATAGTAATTAAGAATAACACAAAGTTTGGTGCAACAAAGACTGTAGCTTCATCTTGTAGTGTTGCAAAGAAAGAAGCAGATACAATGTAGACTAAAGCAAAGCCATAAAGAGTGAATGCTCGACTTAATTTATACATTACTTCACTAAATGAGTTTATTGTAACATAAGCTGGTCTTAATACATCGCTTGATGGTTTTAAAAAATATCCAAACAATAATGCAATAAAAACTATTGGTGCTAAAAAGTTTTGAGTAGAGGCTAATGAATAAAAAGGATTAATGGGAGCAAAAGCTTCTTTTAATAAAGAAACTGATGTTTCTATATATTTTATTACTGCACTAGTGCCCGCTCCAGCACTTGAAGAAGCTGGGAAGGATATTGGCATTATATAAAATAAACCAACACCTAGAAGAGACAAGAGTAATGAGGATAAAACTGTCCAAATAAAAGTTGCCGCAGTTAATCTACCTCCCATTCTATCTTTTCTCAAAGATGCTATTCCTGCTGTTACTGTAATTAAAACAATTGGAAATAGTATAAACCCTCCAAATTGAATTACCAATGAGGAGAATCCTTGAATAAAAGATATATAGGCATCAAATTGCCCTAAAAGTAAAGTTGTAGCTAACCCCATAAAGGTAGCGACTAAATATGTAATCCAAGTTTTCATATAATTAGATTAACGTAACATTCAATACAAGTCAATTAAATATGTATATTGCAAGAATAAACGTTTAAAAAAAAATAGCGAAAATATGAGCCTAAAGACTAATAAAATAAGCTTTTTTCTATATTTTGAATTAAAAAAACTAGTTATTTACAAAAAGAAATATGTAAATAACTAGTTTGTAAGGAATTATATTAAACTTAAGAAGTTATCAAGTTTATATTCTGAATTTCCTTCAGCCTTTAATAAATGCGAAATATATTTTTTAATTTCAATTTCTTTTGTAGAAAACAAAGTTAATGATAGAGCACTCAATATTATTAATTCTTGTACAGATTCTTTCTTATACCAAGTTATATCTTTATAAACATTACATAAAGTATATTTTTTTATAAAAGAAGAATTAAATAATAATTTGAAATTTTCTAAAGGATTTTCTTCTAGCATTTTATAAGAAGCTAAGAAAATAGCAACTCCATCAATAATATGTTTTCTTTCATTAATATTAACTTTTAATTTATCTAAATTGTCTTTAAAGAAATAGGATAGAATAAGTTTTTGGCTAAGTTTATTAATTTCTTCAATAGTATTTGTTTTATTAACAAAAGGATAAATTAATAGACTTGAAGCAATAATTATAGAAAGTTCATTCATAGCAAATCCACAATTAGCTAAAATTTCATTGTTCTTAAACAACTTAGAGAAATTTTCAAAAGTTTTTAGTGTTTTTGTAGGATTGATATTTCTTGGTGAACAAGATAGATAAGTTTTTGTTAAATCGCTTAATTTACTATAGGCTAATGGAAGAGTAGAGTATGATTGAGCAATTTGTAAAATTATTTTGCGGTTTAATGCTGTTGTAGATAAACCTTTTGAAATATTTTCTAAGATTTTTATTACTTCTGGACTGCGTAAGTTATCCATAGTTTTAAAAATTGGTTGTAATCTAATAGCTGTAACTTCAAGATTAAGATCCTTAACTCCTTTATCTCCAATTTTGGCATATAATCGAGAATAAGCACCATCTATGTCTTCAATTTCTCTAATATCTAGTAAGACTTTAGTTTCATAACCATTTAGATGTACCCAAAAACCATCATCATATATTTTTAAAGAAGGTGTAAGATATGTTAAGCCATCATTAAAGTTTTTATAAACTAAAAAGTTTTTACCACTTAAAGTTAGATTTAAACTTTCTGCTACATTAGTGAACTGGTACGGAATTTTTAGACATTTAATTATACTTAATGCCCTAGATACCACATTAATCATATTAAAGATTAGTTATGTAACTAGCTTGTTATCGAGAATTAGATGGTGCTCAAAAGGTATTTAGTTGATAGGAGACATTGTACAAATTAAGTACAATTGAGTATGTTTCATAATTGTAATAATCATATATAAATAATACTTTGTAATTTCAAAAGTACATTTTGGAGATAGTTATCCATGTGTCATATGACCAAAAATAGCTTTCTTGCTGGCGTTTTATTTAGCATTCATTACTCGATAGAGCGTTTATATTAACTACATTAATGTTCAAAGATAGGCTCATGACAAATGTATTGTAGACCCTGGTCAGTTATATAATAAAGGTTGACTTAAATTGAAGCTCCAATATCTGTCTATATAATTGAATCAAGAATTTATATTACAAACTCTTCTCGTTGAATTTCTGAAATACAAATCTGATAAGGAAAATATTATATCGTGACAGCATCTAATGATGATAAATAGGCTTTATTACTTGCATTAATTGCTAGATACGGATAATCTATTAACAGTTGTTAATAACTATGTAGGTACGGCATATCTAGAGCAGGTTATTCTTTGGACTTAATTCTAGATAATACGTGTGTGCAAGAGATGTCTAAAAGGATAGATCTGCATTGGATATAATAATCCATATCTTATCATAGCAAGCTTCTTATCAAGTTCTAGCTCATCTATATGGTACTAAGAGTACCAAATAGATGTGTCTTAGAAAATATCTAAAGATTGTATGATAACATTTATTATTATGTCCAATTGCAGATCTACCCATATAGAAAACTGCTTAAAGCATCAAACAGTACTTATCTAGAATTAAGTCAATAGTAATAATGCGTTGATATATGCGACCTGACAGAGTTATTAACAACAGATAATAGATTATACGTATCTAGCAATTAGTAGCAAGTATTAAATTCTATTTATCAGTAATAACAGATGCTGTACAGCATAGTGATATCATTTTTCTTGTCATGATAATTTAAGAGAAGCAGCTTTGATTCTAGATTAATGTTGATCAAGCTTAATAGATAGATATGGAAGCTCAATTATAGTATTCATGTTATTATCAAGTGCTAGTGTGTTCAATACTTTGCTAGAGACTATCTTTTAACATTAAGAAGTATAATATTAAACGCTCTCTGATTAGATCATATCTGGAATCAATTCGCTAACGCAAGAAAGCTTTTTCTGGTCATTGACAAGATGGATAACTTCTACAGAATTACTAATTTTGAAAATTACAATATTGTATTAATTAGTATTGAATTTTACAACTATTGAAACATACCATTTGCTCTTTGTAAAATGTCTTCTAATCACTATAAGTAAGTTTTAGGAAACCCATACATAATTCTGGACCATGCAAACTAAGTTGCCATAACTAAACTTTAACTATTGATTCAATGTGGTATTACTAGATTAAGTTTTAATTAAGTTGTCTAAACTTTCCGTGCCAGTTCATTAGTAACAATCATTTTATTTAATTTTTTATTTAATTTAGGGGCTGATAATTTAATATAGCCTTCCACACTATCATACTGATTGTTATAAAAAACAAGAGTTTTTTCATCTTTTGTTCCGTTAGAGTAACAGAATGTTGAATTGTTAATTTGTCCATTTTGAATTAAATCATAAATATTAAAATAATCAACGCCACTAAATAAATATCTAATTTTTAAAAGGGGGAAAATTCTTTTGTAATGCTCTTTTATTAAATAATCGCTTGGCCATTCATCCCAATATGCTTTTTTATATTCCATTCCATATTTTTCTTTTAACCCTTCTATTTGACCATGTCCAAACATTGGAAGTCCTGGCATAGTGGAAAGAAGAGTACATACTCCAAAATATTTATCTCCATCACCAAATTGTCCGATTGCAGTCTCTTCATCAGGATTACTCATAAAGTTAACATAGCGTTTTAAAATTTCTGGATCAAAGGATAAAGTTTTTTTGATAGTTTCTATATATTTTCTATTTTCTTGGTTTTTTAACATATTCATAAAAGCACTATTATAAACACGATGCATGCCTAGTGTTCTTACAAAATAGCCTTCCATCATCCAAAACGCTTCCGCAAGAAGTAGGGTATCAGGTAATTCTTCAGCCATTCTGTCAACAACTTCTCTCCAAAATTCTTTTGGGATTTTATTGTTAAATTCCTCATCGCTCATACTATAAAGAGCTCTTCCTGCTATATCACCGGCATGACCTAATTTAGGATACCAAAGTCTTTGAATATGTTTTTTTGCAAGAGTCATTGCTGCATCAAAACGAATAATTGAAAAATTTTGAGCTACATGTTTTATTTCTTGATATACCGCTTCTCTTGTTTCAGGATTAAGGAAATCTAATTGCGCTGTATCATTCCAAGGCATTGAAGTTCCATCGTTACCGTGAAAGATATAAGAAGTCTGATTTGTTCTTTTATCATATCTTTTAAAAGTTACAGCTGCATCACTTTGGTCGTAATAATGATCTTCAATTTTTAATTCAATGTTATCATCTGTTGAAAGATTTGGTCCATTGTAAGTGTAAGAAGGAAATGGAGGATTAGATTGTTGAATAAAAAGCTCTGGTCTATTTATAACCCAATCACTATCTATTCCAGTATGGTTCGGTACCATATCTGAGGCAAGACGAATACCTCTTTTTTCACATCTTTCTTTTAAGTTATGTAAGGCTGGCCATCCACCTATTAAAGGTGAGATTTCATTGCTTTTTAAAGAGTAGGCCGAAGCTTCAGCTTCTTCGTTTCCGCAAAGGTTTTTAATTTTTTTACTAGCATCACTTCTTTGCCAAAGTCCAATTAACCAAAGAGCATTAAAGCCTCTTTGTTTTAAATTATCTAATTCTTCATCAGGGATTTGATCTAATGTTGTAATTGGTCTTTTATAATATTTAGACAATTGATCTAACCATACTAAAGTACTTTTTGCCATCATAACTACATTAGGCATCCAGTTTTTATCATCACTAAAGGCTTCGTATTCACTATCAAACATTGAGTAATCCGGTACATAAGTTTCACTATGATTTCCGCCACCATTATTATCTGTAAATACAGGTTTATATTCTTCTTTTGTTAAATCAATTGCTTTTAACAAACTTTTTTTTAATTCATCTGAGAGTAAATGAGACCATTCGTCTAATATAAATGTTATTTGATCGGTTAAAGAATCAGGATGTAGTATTGCTGGAGTTAATAAAAATGAAAATAAATCTTCATCACTTCCACTAACTTTTGGTCCGTTAGAGACAAATTCTCCTAATATAGCAGATAAAGCTTTTGAGGCAGGAGGAAACTTGATTTCATCTCTATATATTAAAGGTCTTATAGCTTTAATTAAGGCAGGATTGTGAGTAATAACTCTATGGACAAAAAAACCTCTTGCTGTCTCTTCAGTATATTGTTCTTTTGATAAGTTTTGTAGGTTTAATAAGGGTGATGGAAATTCTTTTGAATAAAAAGTGAGGACATCATGTACAGATTTATTTTTTGAGACTAGAGGAATCATTCTTGAGAAAAGATCTGAATCATTATCTTGTAAGTGTTGATCTATTAAAGATTGGTATAGAAGATGTAAAACAGCACAAGCATTCAATTTTGAAGCACTAATATAATCTGTAGATGTTGTTTGCGTATTATATTTATGAGATATCTCTTGGGATTGTTTATAAAAATAATCAACTTGTTTATCAGTTTGGAAAAGGATGGAATATTCCTTTATTTGGTCCCTAATAATTCTAGAAACACGAAAATCTCTTGATGTCATAAATCCTCCTGCACATGTGAAGTATATCATATTTTATTTTACAAGTTAAACATATAGTAAATAAAATATTAGATTAATATTAATAATTTTACCCTTATATATTGTCTAACAATTGTGCTGCTTTTTCTATATATATTGGTAATGAAATTTTTTCATCGTCATCAAATGCGGATAAAACAAAAGATGAGATATTGTTATGTTTCGGTCTACCAATTCCAAACCTTAATCTATAAAAATCATCATTTTTTAGTTGTGTTTTTATACTTTTTAAACCATTATGGCCTTTTAATCCGCCACCTTTTTGAATTTTAATTTCTCCAAAAGGAAGTTCTAAATCATCATGTACTATGAGAATCTCATCGCAAGTTAAAGAAAAATAAGAGGCGGCAGTTTGAACAGGAATACCGCTGTTATTCATGTAAGTTTGTGGTTTAAGAAGTTTAATTCCCTTATAATTGCAAAATTGGCTATTAAATTTTTTTTGGAAAGTAGCATCAGGATATTTATAGGAGCAAATAGAAAAGCCTATATTATGTCTAGTATTAATATATTGTTTACCGGGGTTGCCTAAAAATACAATCATTTTTATCATATTTATAATATAATAAGTGGAGGTGTTAATTACAAGATGTATCATTTATTTGTATATATTCCTAGCACTCATTTAGAGAGTGTTAAAAATGCTATGTTGGAAGCTGGAGCAGGAAAGCTTGGTGGTTATGATTATTGTTGTTGGCAAACGAAAGGTTTAGGTCAGTTTAGAGCTGGAAAAGAAAATAATCCTTTTGTTGGAGAAATTGGAGAAATCCACAAAGAAGAAGAGTGGAAAGTAGAATTTGTAGTTGAAGATAAATATGTTAAGTCGGTAATTAAAGCTATGAAAGAAGTTCACCCTTATGAAGTTGTAGCTTATTCTCTCATAAAGATGGAGGATATTTAATTTATCTACTTTTTGAAACATCAATTTTTGGACAATAGTTATTCTCGCTGCAAATACTACATTTAGGACTAATAGGAGTACAAATTAATTGTCCATAAGACACTAATATTTCATTTAAAATAATCCAATATTTATTTGGCATGATTTTTTGAAGTTCTTTTTCGCTTTCTTCTGCAGTTTTAGTATTTATCCATCCCATTCTATTTGCGATTTGATGTACATGGCAATCAACACAAATTGCTTTTATATTAAATGCTAAATTTAATGTTAAATTAGCTGTTTTAATTCCGACTCCGGGTAAGCTTAGTAGTTCTTTAGTTGTAGAAGGAACTTTACCATCATATTTAGTTAAAAGTATTTCACTTATTTTTATTAAATTGTCTGTTTTTCTTTTATAAAAAGCACAAGGATAAATTGCTCTTTCGATAGCTTCTCTATCCATTTTAAGAAGTTCTTTAGGCGATTTAGCAAATTCAAATAATCTATTGCTAGCTTCTAATGTTACTTTGTCTTTTGTTCTAAGAGATATTATTGTAGAAGTTAAAATACAAAAAGGATTATTATTTGTATTTAATGCTATTAAAGAAACAGATGGAAGAGGAGAATTTTCTCTTTCCAATGTTTTTTTCAATCTTAAAAATAGTTTATCCCAATATTGCTCATCCATAATTAACTCTTTAACATATAAATAATACTTAAACAAGTAAAAACCCATTTTTATTTACTTGATTTTTTTAATTATTGAGCATAAGGTTTTTATATGATTATAATACTAAATAAGCAAATTAAACCGAGCCAAAAAGAAGATATTATAAAATTTCTCCATGATAAAGGCTTCAAAGTAAAAGAGATTGTTGGTCAAGAAGAAACTGTTCTTGGAGCAGTTGGTAGAGCAACTATTGACCATAGAATTGTGGAACAGATGGAAGGTGTTTCTTCTGTAGTTCCGATTTCAAAACCTTATAAACTTGCTTCTAGAGAGTTAAAAAAAGAAGATACTATTGTACAAGTTGGAAATGTTAAAATTGGCGGTCATCGAATTGTTGTAATGGCAGGCCCTTGTGCTGTTGAATCTGAAGAACAAATAATGACTATTGCTGCTCAAGTTAGAGAAGCAGGGGCTGTAATTTTAAGAGGTGGAGCTTTTAAACCTAGAACATCTCCCTATTCTTTCCAAGGTTTGGGTGAAGAAGGTTTAAAATATTTGAGAAAAGCTGGAGATACTTATGGAATGCCTGTTACAACAGAAGTAGTCTCTCCTTCTGATGTTGAAATGATGACAAAGTATATTGATATGTTCCAAATTGGAGCTAGAAATATGCAAAACTTCGAACTGTTAAAAACAGTTGGTAGAACAAAAATGCCTGTTTTATTAAAAAGAGGTTTATCTGCAACTATTGAAGAGTGGTTGATGGCAGCAGAATATTTAATGGCAAATGGTACAGATCAAATTGTTCTCTGTGAAAGAGGAATTAGAACTTACGAAAGAGCTACAAGAAACACTTTAGATTGTAGTGCAATTCCGATTGTACAAAAATTAACACACTTACCTGTAATTGGCGATCCAAGCCATGCAACTGGAATAAGGTCTTTAGTTTCTCCAATGTCTTTAGCCTTAGTTGCAAGTGGTGCTAATGGTCTTATTGTTGAAGTTCATAATAAACCTGAATGTGCACTAAGTGATGGTCCTCAATCATTATATCCTCCACAATTTGAAAAATTAATGAGAGATGTTCAATCTTTATCAACTGTTGTTGGAAAAAGTTTAGAGAGAATTCCTAGAATAATACCTCAAAGTTTAACAGAAATAGAAAATGTGTTTTCTTCTTCTGATAAAATTGCTTTCCAAGGTGAAAGAGGTGCCTTTAGTGAATTGGCTGTAAGAAGAACATTTGATGATAAAGATGTACTATCTTGTGAAAAATTTGAAGATGTATTTGAAGCTGTAATGAAAGGTGAGGCTCTTTATGGTGTAATTCCAATTGAAAATACACTTGGTGGAACTATTAATGATAATATAGATAATTTGATTAATTATCCTGATATCGTAGTAATTGGTGAACAACATGTTAGAATTATTCATAATTTAATTTGTTTACCTGATGCTAAAAAAGAAGATATAAAGAAAGTTTATTCTCATCCCCAAGGGTTAGCGCAATGTGCTGAATATCTAAAAAAAGAATTGCCTAATGCCCAAGCAGTTCCTTTCTTTGATACTGCAGGAGCCGTTGATTTTATTAAAAAAACTAAAGATAAATCTCTTGCTGCAATAGCAGGTGAGCCTGCAGCAGCCTACCATAAGATGAAAATCTTAGATGCAGGTATCGAATCTCATCCAAATAATTATACAAGGTTTTATATAATTTCTAGAGAAGAAAATGCTGATAACTTTTTAAGTGCTAGTAAAGCAAACAAAGCTGCAATGATATTTAATGTATCGCATAAACCTGGAGCTTTATTTAATGCTTTAAAAGTATTAAGTGATTATGGTTTTAACCTAAGAAAATTGGAATCTAGACCAATTTTAGGTAAACCTTGGGAATATTCTTTCTTTGTAGAAACAGATATTTTAAATTTAGAAGAGGCTTTTGAAGAAGTTTGTAAAATTTTAAAAGATGAATGTTCTATGTTTAGAGTTTTAGGAAAGTTTAATTCAACTAATTAGTTTATAATATATTTTTTAAATAAGCTGTTGTTAATATCAGAAATTGATTATCAACAGCTATTTTTATTTGTCTATAGTTGTCAAGTTTTTAATAATTTTATTTTTTTCTATCTTTTTTACACATATTATGTTAGACCTTCTGGCTCAGGTCTTGTTTTTGGGAATTAATGTTGTTAAGCTAAAACTATGTTAGATGTTTTAGTTAACGAGGTAGCTCTTGTTTGAAATTAATTGGTTATTAATATTTCAAATGAGAGCTTCAAGTTTATAACGCTTTAATTTATTAAATATGTATTCTTCATCTACTATATTATAAATCTCACCATTCTTTAATAAAGCAAATCCAATAGATATCATTTTATTAGCTGTTGCAACTGCTGTTTTTTGACCAAACTTTCCTCTTTTTTCAAGTTTTTGCCAATACCTTGTAAGAGAACAATTATGATTAAAGTTTTTTATACTCCAAGCAGCTTGTACTATATGTCTTCTAACAGGCATACAGCCAAAATGAGAAACACTTAATTGTTTGTCTACTGAACCCGATTGATCTTTTCTAGGAATGAGTCCTATGTAATTTCTAAGTTGATCTGCCTTAGAAAACCTTTCTCCATTTCCAATGAAAGCTACTAAAGTTGCTGCTGTTATATCACCAATACCTGGTATTGATAACCAAGCTAAAGCTTCTTTAGGATGATTTAATAATATTTGAATAATTTTACTATGAATTTGTTCTTTTTGAGATTCTACTACTTCAATGTTACGAACTAATAAATTTGCACTAAAAATAGCTAAATCTTCCTTAAGTAATTCATCAACACAAGATTGTCTTTTTTCAGGATTTTTTAAATCTGATTTCTTTAAATCTGGATAACCCATACCTGTAAATATTGCATGAAGTTTATTAATTAATTTAGTTTGTAATTGAGAATATGCTATATGAAGTTTTATCAATGCTCTATCAGCTGATTCTTCTTTTGTAGGAATTGGTATAAGAACCCAATTTTCAGGATTAGCATCTCTTGCATATTTAGCAATCTTTGCAGCATCTTGCCTATCTGTTTTACAAATTGATTCAAAAATAATATGCAATTTCATTGGATTAAGGACATAAACATTAGATGCAGTGTGTTCTAAAAGATATCTTGCTAGATTAAAAGAAGAAGTTCCACCTTCCATAAATATTGCATCACCAACCTTGAACCGAGAAATTAAGTTATTTCTTCCTTGCTCATTCATCTTTTCATTAAAGAAAGATTTCTTTTGAAATCCTGAATCTCTTGAAAGTGTACATCCAACTAGAGTTTTTTTGGAAAGATCCAAACCGATAATTCTAGTTGCCGTTAATTCTTTAGGTCTGTCTATCATGGGCAGCCTCCTTAAGTTAAATTAACAGATTGTTGGGAAGCTTTATGAAAGGGAGTGACAAAAATGTCCTTCATTTTTATTATTGAGATTATCTCGAGAAGAATCTCGAGATATCTCCCTGTAGTCTTCGATGACCGGCTATTGTATCTTTTTTATTGAGGTATATCTGTATTAACAGTATCCATCACAAATACCATTACACGATCACCGGTTCCCATTCTCCGTCAAGAATAGGATAACACCTTTGACTTACCAACTATAGACATACTACTTTTTTTGTTAAGGCAAATTTTGTAATAATATATATATAGATAATATGAAGGCTAAATTTATCGTATTATTTATATTAATTGTTAATATTTTTATTAGCTGTGAATATAGCTTAAATAATAAAGAAGTTGAAATAATAATTGAGAGAGAACATCCTTTTGAGAGTGCGAGTGGTCAAAGTGTTTGGTATACTTTATCATATACAGATGGTTTAGGTAATATAAATTATAAGCACTTAAATAAAACTCAGAAAACGACTAAAATATATGTTAAAAAAAATGCAACTATATTTATTTGTGCTAGAGCATTAAATGATTTTTCTCCCGTTGGAGGGGTTATTAACCCAGGATCAGATAATAGAGTTGTCTTAAATTATGAGCAAGGTTATTTAGTTAGTTTCTTACAAGATTTATATTTGCAAAATCCTGAAGCTACAAGTGCTTTAAATTATGAGAAATTGTACACAACATTGAAAAAAAGAAATTTAATTCAATCTTTTGATAAATTAGTTTTAGCAAGGGATTTAATAAATGGAAATTTAAGTGATAAATCAATATATGAAGTTGATAATCTTTCGATTGAATTAACTCAAGCTATTGAAGGATATTGGATAAGTGAAAATCCAGATGAAGGAGGTTTTCATATATCAGATAGTAATTATAAAAGAGTGAGTTTAAGTTTAGGAGAGGGAGAACATTATTATATAAATATTGAAAGTGGATATATTATGGTAGTTATTGTAGATACTAGAAGCAGAAAATATTTTGTAAGAATTAAAGATATTAATCCTGAGTTTAACTAATAAAGGCTATATTAAAATACAGCCTTTATTAGTAAGTTGAGTATTATTCTTTTATTTTACGACAATATTAACAAGTTTTTTAGGTACAGCAATCTTTTTAATTATTGTTTTACCGTCAATCCATTGTTTTATTTTCTCGTCGTTTAAAGCAATTTCAATCATATCCTCTTTGCTAATATCTCTACTAACAGTTGCTTTAGATCTAAGTTTACCATTAACTTGAATAACAAGTTGGATTTCATTGTCTACTGTCAATTCTTCATCATAAGTTGGCCAAGGTGCATTTGCAATTGGAGAAACTTTTCCAGCTCTTTGCCATAACTCTTCAGCTAAATGAGGGGCATAAGGACTTAATAAGAGTAAGAAGTTTTCCCAAATTTCTCTAGGTAAAGTATCAATTTTATAAAGTTCATTTACTAAAACCATCATTTGGCTAATAGCCGTATTAAAGTTTAATGTATCTGTATCATTTGTTACTTTTTTTATTGTTTTATGAAGAGCCTTTAACAAATCCTTAGAAGGTTTTTCTTCTGTGATTTCTCTTTCATCAGATAAACGCCAAATTCTATCTAAGAATCTATAAACACCGCCAATTCCAGAAGTTGACCAAGGTTTAGAAACTTGAAGAGGTCCCATAAACATTTCATAAAGTCTCATAGAATCAGCACCATATTCTTCAATGATATCATCAGGATTGATAACATTTTTTAAGCTCTTAGACATTTTTGCAATAACTTTTTCTAGTTCATTACTAGTGCCTTTTTCAAAGTATTGACCATCTTTTTCTTCAACCATATCAGTTGGAACTAAAGATTTGTCTTTTCTTTGATAAGCAAAGCTAGTTATCATACCTTGGTTAACGAGACGAGTGAAAGGTTCTTTAGTTTCTACAAGTCCTAAATCAAATAAAACTTTGTGCCAAAATCTTGCATATAATAAGTGTAAAACAGCATGTTCTGCCCCACCTACATACAAATCTACAGGCATCCAATAGTTTTCTTTTTCAGGGTCAACAAATCTTTCACTGTTGTGTGGATCTAAATATCTAAGATAATACCAACAAGACCCAGCCCATTGAGGCATAGTGTTAGTTTCTCTTTTAGCAGGAGTACCACAAACAGGGCAAGTTGTATTAACCCAATCATCTATAAGAGCTAATGGACTTTCACCTGTTCCACTAGGTTCATAACTAGTGACTTTAGGTAATTCTAAAGGTAAATCTTCTTCTTTTACATGTACAATTCCACATTTTGGGCAATGTACTAGAGGAATTGGTTCTCCCCAATATCTCTGTCTTGAGAAAACCCAATCTCTAAGTTTATAGTTTGTTGCTTTGTGGCCAAAATTTCTTTCTTCTAACCATTGAAGCATTTTTTTGATAGCATCTTCTTTATTTAAGCCATCTAAAAAGTCTGAATTAACGTGTAAACCGTCTTCAACCCAAGCTTCTTTTTGAACATCTACTTTGCTTTTTAAAACTTCAATAATTGGAAGATTAAACTTTTTTGCAAATTCCCAGTCTCTTGAATCATGGGCAGGAACTGCCATAATAGCACCAGTTCCGTAACTAATTAAAACATAGTCAGCAATCCAAATAGGAATTTTTTTACCATTTACAGGGTTTATGGCATAGCTACCTGAAAAAACACCTGTTTTATCTTTAGCTAAGTCAGTTCTTTCTAGATCACTTTTCTTAGCTGTTTCTTCTAAATATTTTTCTACAGCTTCCTTTTGGTCTGCAGTTGTAATTTTTTCAACAAGAGGATGTTCTGGTGCAACTACCATGTATGTTGCTCCGAACAATGTATCACAACGAGTTGTATAAACTTCTAATTTGTCATCAAAGTTTTCAAGTTTAAAGAATACAGCTGCCCCTTCACTTTTACCAATCCAGTTTCTTTGCATAGCTTTAACTGAATCAGGCCAATCAAGTTCATCTAAATCTTCTAAAAGACGATCTGCATATTCTGTAATTTTTAAAACCCATTGTCTGATATTTTTTCTAACAGTTTGTGTGCCACAACGTTCACATTTTCCATCTTTAACTTCTTCATTTGCAAGCCCAGTTTTACATTTGGGGCACCAGTTTATAGGAGTTTGTGATTCGTATGCTAAACCTTTTTTAAATAATTGTATAAAAATCCATTGTGTCCATTTATAGTATTCTTTACTATGGGTTGCAATTTCTCTATTCCAGTCATAGCAAAAGCCTAAGCTTTTAATTTGCTTTCTGAAATTATCCATATTTTTTTCAGTTGTGGCTTTTGGATGTGTGCCTGTTTTAATAGCATAGTTTTCTGCAGGAAGGCCAAAGGAATCAAACCCCATTGGATGGAGAACATTATAGCCATTCATTCTTAAGAATCGGCAATAAATGTCTGTAGCGGTATAGCCTTCTGGGTGTCCTACATGAAGTCCTGCTCCTGATGGATAAGGAAACATGTCCAATACGTATTTGCGCTTTTCTTTTGGTACTGACGCATCTTCACTTACTGCAAATGTTTGGTTTTCTTCCCAATACTTTTGCCATTTTTGTTCTATTTCTTTAAAAGGATAATTACTCATAAATCCAATAATACATTTGCATATAGGTTGCGTCAATAATACTTGTATTTTTGAGATGAAAAATTAATTAAATCCTCAGAAAAAGAGCAATTATTGTCAAAAAATTAAAATATTTCTCTAACTCGATTGAATTTAATCTCTTCAATCCTACGTTCATCCATTTTTAATATAGTATAAACTCCGAATTCATCGCTAATAGAGTCTTTTTCATTTGGGATATCTCCTGTTAAACTCATTAAATAGGCTGCAATGGTTCCAACTTTTTCTGCATTTTTATAAGGGATATCCATCTCGTCACAAAAATATATAAAAGGAGTATCACCTTGTACTATATATAAATCTTTAACACCTAATACAGGTTTTATACTTTCACCTTCACTCTTTTCATGTTCATCATAAATTTCGCCAAGTAATTGTTCTGCAACATCTTCCATGGATATTACCCCTGCAAAACCGCCATATTCATCTAAGACTATAGCTAATTGTAGTTTTCTTTTTTTGAAAAGGAAAAAAACATAATTAACATGTTTAGTCTCTAGGACAAAAATAGGCTCTCTTTTTATAGAAAGTAATGGTTTATCCATGTTGTTTTCAATCTGAGCTTTTAAAATATCCCGTACAAGGACAATCCCTATAATGTTTTCTTTACTACCTTTATATATGGGAATTCTTGAATAACCCGAGTTAACAATATCAGTAAATGCTTCACTTATTGTTTGCTCTGCTGAAACTGTAAAGACATCTTTTCTATGAGTCATAATTGTTTTTATAGGGTTGTTTGAAAAGTGTAAAACTTTTAACATTAATTCTGATTCATATTCATCTACAACACCATAATCTTCAGCTACATCTACAACGTGCATTAACCCCTCTAGAGTTAAGCCTTTTTTATTACCTTTGTTAAATGTTTTATCGACAACATTTCCAAAAGCTTTTATGAAAAAGACTACTGGATATAATATCTTTGATAAAATATAAATAGGATAGCTCATTGTTTTTGCAATTTTTTTTGCATTAGAAATTGCAAGTTGTTTAGGTGTTACCTCTCCGAAAATTAAAATTATTAGAGTTAGTATACCTGTACCATAGGCTACTAGATTTTGTCCAAAATATTTTATACAAAAAGTAGTAACGATCGAAGAAACACTAATATTAACTACATTGTTTCCAATTAAGATAGTAGTTAAAAGAGTGTCTTTTTGTTGTGTTAATTTAGCAGCTAATCTAGCACCTTTCTTTTTGCTTTTTTCTAGTTCTTTAATTTGAATTAAGGAAAGGGCAGTAAATGCTGTTTCAGTAGAAGAGAAAATTCCACTAAGAATTATTAGAACTATGATGATTATTATTTCTTTAATCATATAGTTCCACCTATTATTGTTGATATATTATACGGATCACTATCTTCATCAATTGATTCTTTCATACTAGAAATATAAAAGAAAAACATAAAGCTAGCAAGTAAAAATGTACTTATTCATTATTTTTTAACCTAAATTAATATTCGAAAGATAGATTAAACCTAACGATAATAATATTAATGCTAAAGTATAAGTTCCCATCACATAAGTGTGGCTAAATCTCTGTTTTCCTGTGCAGACATTTCTAGCAATAAAACTATCACTTAAGGTAAAGATAGATGTACCTAAAATGAAAAATGGATTGAGAGTTGTTGCACTAAATGAAATGAAAATTGCCATTAAAATAGAATAAATTCTCATAGGAATTTTTAAAGTTTTACCATTTTGTGTAATTTTAAACATATATCTTTCAGGTATTATCAGAAGAATTAAGAATAAGAAGAATATAAAAATTGATTGCTTAAAATGTAAAAATAAAATTATAAATGAAATGTGGCCGAACAAAAAACTTATTAACCCCGATAAGAATAGCTTAGTTTTCTCACTTAAAAGGAGGATGTCTCCAATTAAATAAAAGCTATAACTAATTAGTATAAGCATATAAATATTGTTTTCAAATTCTGAATTTAAGATAGCGTTTAAAAAAGCTAAAGGAGCTAATGTAATTTTTGATAGGAATATTAAAATCTTGATATTTTTATTACATGCTATAATATTTATTATACTCATCAAAATAAAAGTTAGTAATGCTATAGTTTTCATATAAATTATGATATTACACGCATGTAAAAAATGCAAATATTTTTACATTTTAGCTGATAGTTGTGATAAAATGCATTATCTAATTAAGGTATTAAGGCATTATTAAAAATAATGATATAAAATAAAAATAAAATTAAGCTTGTTTGAAAAAAAAGTGAAATAATGTATAATAATAATGATATGGCAAAAGAAAAAAATAAAAACTACGATGAAAAACAAATTCAATCTTTATCACCTTTAGAACATATAAGGTTGAGAAGTGGTATGTATATTGGAAGGTTGGGTAACGGAAGTAATCCCAATGATGGTATATATATTTTATTTAAAGAAGTTGTTGATAATAGTATAGATGAATTTAATGAAAAGTTTGGAAATAGGGTAGAAATATCAATAAAAGATAACTTAGTGTCAGTTAGAGACTATGGTCGAGGTATACCATTAGGAAAAGTTGTGGATTGTGTGTCTAAAATGAATACAGGCGCTAAGTATACAAATGAAGTTTTTCACCGTTCTTTAGGCTTAAATGGAGTAGGTGTAAAAGCTGTTAATGCCTTATCTTCTCATTTTAAAGTTATAAGTTATAGAGATGGAAAATTTGTAAGTGCAACTTTCTCAAAAGGTAAAATTTTAGATGAGAAAAAAGGGAGTGATAAAACTCAATTAGATGGAACATATATTGAGTTTATTCCTGATGAAGAAATTTTTAAAAACTATAAATATGACGAAGATTTTATAATTACAAGGCTTTGGAATTATGCTTATTTGAATCCAGGCTTAACATTGAATTATAATGGGAAAAATTATAAAAGTTCAAAAGGTTTATTAGACCTTTTAAATAAAGAAGTTGATGGTGAAGAATTATATTCTTTAATTCATTACAGAGGGGAATATCTAGAGTTTGCCCTAACTCATATAGCTAATAGCTATGGTGAGAATTATTTCTCATATGTAAATGGCCAACATACTATGGATGGAGGAACTCATTTATCAGCATTTAAAGAAGGTATTTTAAAAGCAGTTAATGATCATTTTAAAAAAAGTTGGTCTGCTCAAGATGTTAGAGAAGGTGTTTTAGGTGCTATTTCTGTAAAAATAGAAAATCCAGTTTTTGAAAGTCAAACTAAAAATAAACTTGGCAATACTGAAATTAGAGCAGAAATTGTTCAAGAAGTAAAAGATGGTATAATAGATTTTTTATTAAAAAATCCAGATGAAGCTACAAAACTTTCTAACAAAATCTCTCATAATGAAAAGCTTAGAAAAGAATTAAATGATGTTAGGAAAAGTTCGAGAAGTTCGGCAAAGAGAGTTGCTCTAAATATACCAAAATTGAAGGATTGTAGATATCATTTGAATCAGAGTAAAAGTCATATTCAAGAGTGTGAAAATTCAATGATATTTTTAACCGAAGGAGACTCAGCTTCAGGTTCAATAACAAAAACTCGTGATGTTAAAACTCAAGCAGTTTTTTCATTGAGAGGTAAAATTTTAAATGTTTTTAATAAAAATAAGGCTGAATTATATAAAAATGCTGAACTATATAATATTATGAAAGCTCTTGGAATAGAAGACAGCGTCGATAATTTAAGATATGGTAAGGTTATAATTGCAACTGATGCTGATACTGATGGATTTCATATTAGAAATTTATTAATGACTTATTTCTTAACTTATTTCGAAGAATTAGTTCTTGCTGGTCGTGTTTATATTTTAGAGACTCCTTTATTTAGAGTTCGAAATAAAAAGCAAACAGCATATTGTTATTCAGAGGAAGAGAGAGATTTTCTTGTAAAACAAATAAAAGGTGCTGAAATAACAAGATTTAAAGGACTCGGTGAAATTGACCCTAAAGAATTTGGTATGTTTATAGGTGAAGATATGAGACTTGAGCCAGTTACAGTTAACTCAGTTTCTGAAATTAAAAAACTTCTTAGATTTTACCAAGGAGAAAACACTCCTGAAAGAAGAGCTTTTATAATGGAGAATTTAATCTAAATGGCACAAGTAGAAAAAATATTTAGAAAAAACTTTTTAGAGTATGCTTCATATGTTATCAAAGATAGAGCTATTGCTGATTTGGAAGATGGCTTTAAACCTGTTCAAAGAAGGATAATTCATACTCTCTTTGAAATGGATGATGGAAAATTTCATAAAGTAGCTAATGTAGTTGGTTGGGCAATGAGATACCATCCTCATGGAGATTCATCAATATATGAAGCATTAGTAAATCTAGCAAATTTTGATTTATTAATTGAAAAACAAGGAAATTTTGGTAATAGTTTAACAGGTGATAAAGCAGCAGCATCAAGGTATATTGAATGTCGAATTTTACCTTTTGCTAAAAAAGTTTTATACAATCCAGAATTAACTACATATGTAGATTCTTATGATGGAAGGCACAAAGAGCCGGTTGCTTTTTTGTCTAAGCTTCCTCTTGTAGTAATCCAAGGTGTAAATGGTATTGCTGTTGGAATGGCTACTACAATTTTCTCTCATAATTTAAATGAAGTAATAGAATCAATGAAAAAAGAATTGAGGGGGGAATCTTTTACTCTTTATCCAGATTTTTCTTGCGGTGGTTTTGTTGATGTTACAGATTACGATGATGGTAAAGGTTCTATAATAGTAAGAGCTAAATTAGACACTTCTGATCCAAAGAGGATAGTTATTCGAGAATTGCCATTTGGAATTACAAGTGAAAGATTGATTTCAACAATTGATGATGCTGCTAAAAAGGGCAAGATAAAGGTTGCTGCAATCAATGATTACACCTCCGATGAAGTTAATATTGAAGTTAATCTTTCTAGGGGAACTTACTCAGAAGATGTAGTAAAATTATTATATGCTTATACTGATTGTGAGAGAAAAATTTCTTGTAATCCGCTTGTTATTAAAAATAATATTCCAACTATAATGGGTGTTACAGAAATAGTAAAATATCACTCACATCATCTACTTGATGTATTAAAAGCAGAACTCGAATTAGAAAAATCTAAATTACAAGATCGTCTTCACCTTAGAACTTTAGAGAGAATATTTGTTGAAGAGCGAATTTATAAAAAAATTGAACAAAAAAAATCTGCTCAATCAATTGTTAAAGCTGTAATAAAAGGATTTGAACCTTTTTCTGAACAATTGTTTAGAGAAATTAATGATGAAGATGTTGATAGGTTGTTAAAAATACCTATTAGAAGAATTAGTTTGTTTGATATTGAAAAAAATAAAAACGAAATTGATTCATTAGTTACAAGCATAGAGGACATCAATGGTAAACTTAGTGACTTAACTTCTTATGCAATATCTTATCTTGATGAGTTAAAAACTATGGTAAGTAAAGATAAGCTGAAGAGAAAAACAGTAATTACTAGCTTTGAAGCTGTTAAAGAAAAAGAAGTAGCACAAAGAGATAAAGATGTTAGATATGATCCATCAACTGGTTATTTAGGTTATACTGTTAAAACTGGAAAAGTTGTTTTAACTGTAAGCATTTTTGATCGGGTTTTAATTATCTTAAAAGACGGGACTTACAGATTTTTGGTTAATCCTGAGAAGGAATATATTGGCAAGGGGCTTCTTTATATAAATTATGGGGATAAAGAAACTCTTGAGGAAGTAACTTTTTCAATGATTTTCCAACAGAAAGTATATAAATACTTATTTATTAAAAGATTTAAAATAAAGTCAGGACAATTAAATAAAGTTTATCCTCTTTTACCAAATGATAAGGATTTTAAAGTTGCAAAGCTTACTTATTTAGAAAATGCAGAAATTAGAGTAATATATAAACCTAAACCAGGTCTTAGAATAAAAGAAGAAAGTTTTTATTTAAGTGATTATCTAATTAAAGGTAGTAAATCAAAAGGTGTTAGATTAACAGTAAAAGAAGTTGCTTCGCTTAGAATGCGAGCTGTAAAAGAAGTAACAAATGAAGATAAAGAACTCTTCGATTAAAGGAAAAAATGCAAAATATTAAAGATAGAATATTATATGAAGATAATCATTTAATAGTAGTAAACAAATTACCAAAAGAACTTGTTCAAAGTGATATAACCCAAGATGAAACTTTAGCTGATAAAGTAAAGGAATATCTTAAAGTAACTTATAATAAAAAAGGTAATGTATATTTAGGTATTCCACATAGATTAGATAGGCCTACAAGTGGAATAGTAATATTTACGAAAACAGATAAGGCTTTAAGCAGATTATGTAATGCTTTTAGAGAAAATGATATTAAAAAGAAATATTGGGCTGTAGTTGATAGAGCCCCTAGCAAAAGTGAAGGAACTTTAGTCCACTATTTAATGAGAGATAGTAAAAAAAATAAAAGTTTTGCCTCTTTGGTAAAAAAGAAAAATACTAAAGAAGCTAAACTTTCTTATAAGCTAATTGGTGCTTCAAAGAGTTTCTATTTACTTGAAATTGATTTACATACAGGACGACATCATCAAATTAGAGCACAGTTAGCCACTATGAATATCCATATTAAGGGTGACTTAAAATATGGATTTCCACGTTCTAACAAAGATGGAGGAATTTGCTTACATGCTAGAGAAGTGTCTTTTTTACATCCAATTAAAAAAGAACAGATTACCTTAGTTGCAAATCCTCCAAAAGATGTTGTTTGGGATTATTTTGTTAATGCTGTTTCTTTAGACAATTAAATCAATAATACCTTTACTCTTTAAACCATTTATTTTAATAATGAATGGTTTTTTTGATTTATAATGAGTAAAGTATTTTTTCTTTGATACAACATCAAGGTTTTCAATTTTCTTTTTATCAAGCTTTCCATCATTAAAAGTCGGATTAATTGTCATATATTGGGTTCCAAGCAAAGTTAAATTTTGGAAGAAGTGAGTTCCTTGACTTGGTTCTACTTGGAATGTAGGAAGGCCTGTTTCAATAATAACTTTAGCATTTGAGATTTGAGACCAGCTAACTGGAATACCTAGCCAAGGGTCACTTGAGCCGAGGCGACCTGCAACAATCAAGATATATTGGTGATTAGTATTCTCAAATTCAGCATTAAATTCTTCAATTTCTTTAGGCATGTTTATCATATTCGCTGAATCAAAATCATCAAGATTAATCATAATAATATCTTTTATGTTATCAATTTTACCATTTCCCATAACAGAGGTAGAAACAATTAAAGACTCTTCTTCCTCTTTTTGAGAAATATATACATCACTCTCTTCATTTCCTTCAGCAATGGGTCTAATTTGTAGAAGGCTAAATTCAGGTTTTTTAGGCAAGGTTTTGTTTAGATTAATAGCAAATTCAATTTCAACAGGAGTGCTCATAGCTTCTTTTCCCAATTGTAATATATCATAAACAATGGAAGCTAGAGGAAACATATCATATTTTAAAATGCCATTGAAAGTAATAATTTTTTCACCTACTGCTCTTACACTTTCGCTAAGCATACCTGTTTTAATATCGAAGGTACTAGCACAGCCTTTAATACTTTCAGGATGTTTAAAAGCTTCTTCTATTTTAAGTAATTTTAGGTTATCTAAATCATGTAAAGGGTCAAAAGGTGTTTCTAAGTCTAATGCATAAAAATGAGTTTGACTGCTGAATTGATTATTCCCTAAAAAATGTATAGGTCGCTTAGGATTTTTTGGGGAGAAACGAAAAACACTTCCATTATCTACAACACTTTTTCCGAAGCCAAAACAAATATTTGCAATTCCATCATTAATATTTTCGCCTGCAATAGGATAATAATTTAGAGATCTTGCAACACCACTTATATTTGGGTACCAATATTTTCCATGCTTAGATCCTATGACTTGTTGAATAACAATTCCCATTTTTTCTTCTTCAATTAAATGATCTGTAGCTTTTAAATATTCTTTAGCTTTATGGAAAAATGTTGAAGCCCATACAGTTTTTATCGCCATCTCTAATTCCATAAGTCTTGTTTCATCATCTCCCATATTATTTATCATGCAGGTTTCATATACACCAGCAAAAGGTTGAAAATGTGAATCTTCTAATAGAGATGAAGATCTAACTGAAATAGGTTGCCTAATTACGTTAATTATTTCTTTTAAGTCTTCTTTTAAATTAAGTGGAATAGGTTTTTTAAGAAAAGCTTTTAACATTTCTTTATCATCTAGGTCTTTTACAATGGTGGATCTTAAATTGTTTTCATCGATAAAAGTTGAGAAACTATGGGTGGAAATTACGACAGTTCTTGGAATTGAGAGATAGATATCTGGGTATTTTTCCAAAATACCACTAGCTCTTAGTTCCATGTCGATAAAAGCTAAACCACGGCCTTTCCCGCCTAAGGATCCTTCTCCAATTCTGCTAAAGAATAGAGTTTCATCATAAATATCCTTAGAGAATTGGGCTAGAACACCTTTTGTTCGTTCAGCTCTATATTCTTTTATAACTTTTACAAGTTCCTCTCTAGTTTTCTCTTCATGTCCTTCATGAGCTTGAATTGGTTTTATTCTTGCCGCTAAAACATATAAACTTTGTGCTCTAAGCCAGCGGGAGAAATCATCTCTTTTTGTATGATATATAAAACTTTCAATCGGGATAGTTGCTAGAGCTTTTTGTAATTGTCTCATAGTTTTAGCTTCAGCTATAACTTGATTAGTTTTTGGATCTTTAAATAAGAAAGGTCCAAAACCATAGTTAGCTGTAACATAGTCTTCAAGAGCAAATAGGAGATTATTAGATTTTTTCCATAAAAATTGAGCGCCCGCTTTTTTTGTTATCTCTTCATTTTCTTTATTCATACTTTGAATTAAGAAAGGGAGTCTAGGCTTTTCTTTTTTTATGGTTTGCCAAAGTTTTAATCCAGCAAATTTATCTTCTCTATTATCTTTTTCGTAAGCCATATCAGAAATAATACCCAAGATATTATCTTTGAATTCGTTATAAAGGTTTATGGCCTCTTCATAAGTTTTTGCTAATAAAATTTTAGGACGACCTCTCATCCTTAATATTTTTCCCCATGAATTTAGTCCTTCTAATATAGAAGATCTATTTTGAGTAATTAAACTTTTATATAGAATAGGTAAAAATGAGGAGTAATATCTAACAGAATTTTCCACTAATATGATAACTTGAATATCTGCTTCTTTTGTATCATGCTTAATATTCATTCTATCTTCCACTAATTTAATCATTGCTAAGAAAATCATAGGGTCGCCTTGATAGTAGAAAAAGTTTGTTATCGATGGAATTTTTTTGCTTTTTAATTGTTTATTTCTTTTATGTATTGGAGAAGGGGAAAGCACAACTATAGGCATGTAAGGATAAACTTCTTTAATATCTTTTGCCAGTTCTTCAACTCTCTCATTTCCTAAGTCTAGCATTGAAATAACTAATTCAAACTTACGACTTGAAGAGCCTAAAATTTTTAAAGCTTCTTGAGGTGTATTTACATGAGTTATTTTTGGAGGGTTAGACAAACCTAGTTGAGTATATTCAGTATAAAGCGCTTCCTCAACTCTACCATCTTCTTCAAGAAGAAAACGATCATAATCACTACATATTAATAAAACGTTATATATGTGTTTTAGCATTAAATTGCTAAAGGGTAACCATGTTGGATCTAGTTTATACATTTAATAATAATAACATATGAAAAAAGGTTTAACAATTATAAAAATAAGAGATTTCCTTAATTTGTGTTATAAATAAAAATTTTAGCACATTATTAAAAAAAAGCAAAAAAATAGAGCATATCCTAAAAAAAATTTTTATAATTACTGTAAATTGAAACTTGACGATTGGTAAAAGTGGGTATACTCTATGGTCGTAACAAATAAGTTTTTATCTAGAAGGAGATAAACTAAATGTATAATTTAGAAGCTTTTATGGCTCAGTTAGAACAAAAGAATCCTGGACAAAAAGAATTCTTGCAAGCAGCTCGTGAAGTAATCGAAAGTATTTTACCTGTGATTAATGATAACCCTGTTTATATTAAAAATAAAATTCTTGAAAGAATTACTATGCCTGAAAGAATTATTGAATTTAGAGTTGAATGGGAAGATGATAATGGAGAAATTCAAGTAAATAAGGGATGGAGAGTACAATTTAATAGTGCTTTAGGTCCTTATAAAGGTGGATTAAGATTTCACCCATCTGTTACTTTAGATACATTAAAATTTCTAGGTTTTGAACAAATTTTTAAAAACAGTTTAACAACTTTACCTATGGGTGGAGGGAAAGGTGGATCTGATTTTAATCCAAGAGGTCGAAGTGATGCAGAAATTTTACGTTTTTGTAGAAGCTTTATGACTGAATTACATAACTATATTGGACCAGATACTGATGTTCCTGCTGGAGATATTGGTGTTGGTGGAAGAGAGATTGGATATCTATATGGACAATATAAAAAGTTAAGACATGAAAATACTGGTGTTTTAACAGGAAAAGGCCAAGGTTGGGGTGGTTCTTTAATTAGACCTGAAGCAACAGGTTATGGTGCTCTATATTTTGCAAATGAAATGTTAAAACATAGAGGAGACAGCTTAAAAGATAAAAGAATCGCAATAAGTGGTTTTGGTAATGTTGCTTGGGGCGCTGCAGTTAAAGCTACTCAACTTGGTGCTAAAGTTGTAACAATCAGTGGTCCTGATGGCTATATTTATGATGAAGAAGGTGTAAATACTCAAGAAAAATGGGATTATATGCTTTATTTAAGAGCTTCTAATAATGATGTTGTAGCTCCTTATGCTAATAAATTTGGTGCTAAATTTATTCCAAATAAAAAACCTTGGGAAGTAAAAGTAGATTTAGCTTTCCCTTGTGCAATCCAAAATGAGTTAGATGAAAATGATGCAAAAGCTTTACATAAAAATGGTTGTAAATATGTAGTTGAAACTTCAAATATGGGATGTACACCAGAAGCTATAGAATATATTTTAGATAGTGATATGGTTTTCGCTCCAGGAAAAGCTGTTAATGCTGGTGGTGTTGCTGTATCTGGTTTAGAAATGTCTCAAAATGCGATGCACTTGTCTTGGACAAGAGATGAAGTTGATGAAAAATTAAAAATGATTATGAAAAATATTCATCAACAATGTGTTAAAGAAGGTACTCAACCTGATGGAAGTGTTAATTATCCTTTAGGTGCAAATATTGCAGGTTTCAAAAAAGTTGCAGATGCTATGGTAGCTCAAGGTTATTAATTTGAATTGAAACTATTTTGTCTTCTGGTTTTGTTGGTTTTGTTTGGCGGGTAGATTGTCTACTCGCCAAATATTTTTAAGTTTATTACTTAAAAAAATTTCCTTAATTTAAAAATTTGCTTAACTTTTATTAAGCAAAGTAAGAAAAAAAACAAGAAATTGTAAAATAAATAAAAAAAATAAAAATATTTAGTTAAGTTGTTTTACTATAAAAAAACAAGAAAATGTAAAAAATGGTTATATTAAATAATTTTAATTTTTATTTTTTATCTATTACATTTTTATAAAACTTATATAACTTTTATATCTAAAATTGTAATTTTAATTTGTTTTAAGTGTTTAGTATAACTTTGATGTTGGATTGTTGCGGCAATTAGGTTTTCATGATAGGGTATGCGTGTTGTGTCGTTAAGGAGATAAAAGATGCTAGATTATTTATATGAAATAAAAACGTCTAGAAGAAATAGGACATTAGATAGCCAGCGATTTAGCGTTGAAGAAGTTGATAATATTCTTGATCCAATTAAGAAAAATAAAGCTTCATTGTTGGCAAAAAAAACTATTACAAAACCTATTGAGATGGAAAGTGTTCATATTGATATACAAAAAAAGAATTGTAAAAAAGGCCTTTTAGGTTTTTTAAAGAAAAAATAAAGTTAACTTTAACTTATACTTAAACAAAATAGTTTCTTTTATTTATTAGGAGGGTGTTAAGAAATACAGCCGTCCTAATTTTTTTTATTCATTAATCATACAAAAATCACAATAATTTGATGAAAATAAGGAATATTGTAAAAAAAATTGATATAATTAATTTTTTGTAATTTATTATTAATTCACTAGTTAGATAAGCCTAATTCATAAAAAATTAAATTTAGAATACTTTGCTCATCGTACTTGAAAACCCCTAAATGGTGTATTATAATTTGTGATGGTTATGTAGGTATTCTTATGTTTATATAGCTATTATAGGTAATTGTATGATTTTCAAATTTAAATCAAATATAATATTTTGGTAATGGAGTGTCAAAAATGGACAACAAAAAAATGGTAACTATTGATGGTAACACTGCTGCTGCGCATATAGCATATGCTTTCAGTGAAGTTGCTGCAATTTACCCAATCACACCATCTTCACCAATGGGTGAATATGCAGATGCTTGGGCAAGTACTGGTAAGAAAAATCTTTGGGGTAAAACTGTTGAGATTATTGAAATGCAATCAGAAGCAGGAGCAGCTGGTGCTGTTCATGGAGCTTTAGCTGGTGGTGCATTAACAACAACTTTCACAGCTTCTCAAGGTTTATTATTAATGATCCCTAACATGCATAAGATTGCAGGTGAAATGACACCTACAGTTTTCCATGTTTCTGCTCGTTCCTTAGCAGCACAATCTCTATCAATCTTTGGTGATCACTCAGATGTAATGTCTTGTCGTAATACTGGTTTTGCAATGACTGCTGCAAGTAGTATTCAACAAACAATGGATATGGCTTTAGTAGCACACTTAGCAACATTAAAGAGTGATGTCCCTTTCTTAAGTTTCTTTGATGGCTTTAGAACTTCTCATGAAATTCAAAAAGTTGAAGAAATCTCATATGATGATATCAAGAAATTAGTTGATGAATCATTAATTGAAAAGTTCCGTTCTAGAGCTCAACGTCCTGAAGCTCCAATGACTAAAGTTGCAGCTCAAAACGAAGACGTTTACTTCCAAGGTCGTGAAACTGTTAATAAATATTACAATGCAGTTCCAGAAATTGTAGAACATTACATGGCTGAAGTATCTAAGCTAACTGGTAGACCTTTACATTTATTCTCATACTCTGGTGCAGAAGATGCAACTGATGTTGTAATTGTTATGGGTTCTGGTGCTGATACATGTGAATGGGCAAGTAATTATATTAACAGCAAAGGCGGAAAAACTGGTGTTATTAATGTACATCTATATCGTCCTTTCAGTGCTGAACATTTAGTTGCAGCTTTACCAAAATCAGTTAAGAGAATTGCTGTTCTTGATAGAACAAAAGAACCTGGTTCTTTAGGTGAACCTTTATACTTAGATGTTGTAGCTGCATTACAACAAATGGGTCTAACTGGTATTAAAGTTATTGGTGGTCGTTACGGTTTAAGTAGTAAAGACTTCCCACCAACACATGCTAAAGCTGTATTTGATCATTTAGCTGGTGAATGTTTCCATAACTTTACTGTTGGTATTGAAGATGATGTAACTCATAAATCAATTAAAATTGGTGAACAAATCGACGTTATTCCAAGTGATGTTTCATCATGTATGTTCTGGGGTCTTGGTTCTGATGGTACAGTTGGAGCAAATAAGAACTCCATTAAGATTATTGGTAATAATACTAATAAAAATGCTCAAGCATATTTCGCTTATGACTCAAAGAAATCTGGTGGTATTACAGTAAGTCACCTAAGATTTGGTGAAAGCAAACTAAACATGCCTTGGTTAATTGACCATGCTGACTTTGTTGCTTGTCATAATGCAGCTTATATCGGTAGATACGATATGCTAGGACCTTTAAAAGAAGGTGGAGTATTCTTATTAAATAGCCAAATTCCTTCTTCAGAAGTATTTGAACATTTAACTAGAGAAATGCAAGAACAAATCATTAATAAAAAGATTAAATTCTATAATATTAATGCTCTAGAAATTGCAGAAAAAGCTGGATTAGGTACAAGAATTAATACAGTTATGCAAGCTGCATTCTTTAAGATTAGTAGAGTTCTACCTGAAGATGAAGCTATTAAATTGATTAAAGAATACATCAAGAAAACTTTCTTAAGAAAGGGTGAGGATGTTGTTAAGAAGAACTGGGCAGCTGTTGATGGTGCTTCAGATGCACTACATGAAGTTAAAGTTCCTTCTAAGATTACAAAGAGCTATGTTCCTGCAGCATTAATTAAAGATGATGCTTCAGACTTTGCAAAGAATATTATTAAACCAATCATGCATCGTGAAGGTGATAGTATTCCTGTATCTAAGATGTCTTATGATGGTAAATTACCTTCAGGTACAGCTAAATTAGAAAAACGTGGTGTAGCTCCTGCTGTTCCAATGTGGATTTCTGATAACTGTATCCAATGTAACCAATGTGTACAAGCTTGTCCTCATGCAGCTATTCGTGCAAAACAAATTGAACCTGCAAATCTTGAAGGTGCTCCTGAAACATTTGTAACTCTTAAATCAAATACTAAGAATGATAAAGACTTAAGATTTAAGATTCAAATCTATACAGAAGATTGTCAAGGTTGTGGAGTTTGTGTTGAAGCATGTCCTGCAAAAACTAAAGCTTTACAATTATCTCCAATTCAAGTTGAAAGAGATAAGGGTGAAATTGCTAATGCAGAATTCTTCGAAGAACTACCTTATGATGTATTAGACGGTACAAAAGATACAACAGTTAAGGGTTTACAATTTAAACAACCTCTATTTGAATTCAGTGGAGCTTGTGCAGGTTGTGGTGAAACTCCTTACGTTAAACTTGTATCTCAAATTTGTGGTGAAAGCATGATTGCTGCTAACGCAACTGGTTGTTCATCAATTTATTCAGGTACATTCCCAACTATTCCTTATACAAAACGTCAAAAAGATGGTAGAGGTCCAGCTTGGGGTAACTCATTATTTGAAGATAATGCTGAATATGGTTTAGGTATGCGTCTTGCTGTAGATAGCAACAGAAATCTATTAAAGTTAAATATTGACAAACTTCTTGAAGTTGGTACAACAAAAGAATTAACAGAAGCAATCCAAGCTAGCTTAGCTGTTTGGGGTTCTGCTAAAGAAGATGCTATTGATGCACAAAAAGCTGTTCAAGCTGCTTTACCTGCTGCTTTAGCTGCTGCAACTGATGAAAACAGAGTTTATCTTGAAAAGATCAATGAATTAAAAGATTACTTCTCAGAAAAGACTGTATTTATCATCGGTGGTGATGGTTGGGCATATGATATTGGTTACGGTGGTGTAGACCATGTTGTAGCTTCTGGTAGAAATGTTAACATTCTTGTATTAGATACAGAAGTTTATTCTAACACAGGTGGACAAGCTTCTAAGGCAACTCCAACTGCTGCTGTAGCTAAATTTGCTAATGCTGGTAAAAAATTAGGTAAGAAGAATCTTGGATTCATGTGTATGAGTTATGGTTATGTATACGTTGCATCTATTGCTTTAGGTGCTAATAGAATGCATGCTCAAAAAGCATTACAAGAAGCTGTTGCATGGAATGGTCCATCAATTGTATTCTGTTATTCTTCATGTATTAACCATGGTATGAACATGAGATATAGCCAAGTAGAAGCTAAGAAAGCAGTAGATGCTGGTTATTGGCCTTTATATCGCTATAATCCTGCTCTAGAAGAAGGTAAGAGATTCTCTTGGGATGTTAAGAAAGAACCTACTGTTGCTTATCAAGACTTCTTGAAAGGCGAAGTACGTTATACTTCTTTATATAAGACTAATCCTGAACATGCTGATGAATTATTCCAAAAAGCAGAAGAGGATGCAAAACGTCAAATGAATTTCTTCAAATCTATTGGTGGAATTATGTAATTGATTTTTTGCTTAGCAAAATATATGAGGTCCTGTTTAGGACCTCATTATTTTTTAATTTGTTTAATTTAATTTTTGTGGAATAAAACCAGAAGAAGTTAAATAATAAATTTCAGAAATATCATTTTCTTTTAAGTATTTTTCAACTAAATCGAAACCACAGTTTAATGAGTCTTTTGAATGAGAATCTGAACTTACTATTATTTTAGAATTAAATTTCTTTAATATATTAAAAAGGTTGAAATCTGGATATGGAGAAGTTCTATATCCTCTAGAAATTGCACCAGTATTGATTTCAATTATTTTATCAAGTTTTGTTAATTCATCTATAACACTTTTCATTAAATCTAAATACCACTTTTGTGAAGTGTGGAATAGTTTATATTGTTCATTGAATTTTGTATAAAGATCAAAATGTCCCATAATATCGAAGTTGACATTTTTAGCGAAAGAAAGCAAATCTTCATAATATTTAATTAAAAATTTCTTTTCTCCTCCACATAATTCAACTAGTTCTTTTAAATGTTCTAAATCGTAATCTATTGGATATATATCATTATTAAATTTTAAAAAGTGTACAGAGCCAATAGTATAGTCCACAACTCCCTCATGAGTAGGATTTAGAGAATCTAATTCTAATCCTTTGTATATTTCAATTTGGGGATATTTATCATTATATGAAGATAAGAGATTTGAATAATTAATTTGTTCACTTTTCATTAATTCTTTGCAATCAATTTCGTAACCACACTCAGCATGTTCACTAAAACCAATTGAAATAAAATTTAATTCAATAGCTTTTTCAATTATCTCTTGAGGGGTATTTTTCCCATCACTGTATGTTGAATGAGTATGTAAATTTGATAATATCATTGTTTTTCCTTCTTTAGAATGATATTTACATACTCTAAAGTATTAATCAAGAAGAATAAAACTGTTAATTGGTATAAAGTTTATTTAGTTGTTTGAACTTATATATAAAATCTATTGAAAAAAAGAAAGAGTCCCAAAATATTTTTGAGACCCTTTATATTATCGTTTATTATCTATTTTTCACACCATTTCTTTAAGAAAACATTTGCAGATCTGTTCATTTCTTTCATAAACTCACTTGAGTATTTTCTTAAATAAAACTGATCTGCGATTGTACCTGTATTTTCAAAAGGAAGAGTATTGTTTTTACGTGCTCTCTCTTCATGCTTTGAATAAGTTTTTTCAATTTCCTCTTTAGTTTGTTCTTTATATGTATCAGTAAAGAAGATGCTACTAGCATCAGGTCTAACTAAAGGTTCTGTTAATAATTTTTTTGGTTTCCCAAAAATTAGCATAGAAGCTGGTACTACATGAGAAGGTAGATTTAGAAGTTCTTGGACTTGTTCAAAATTTTCAATAATATCCCCAACATAACAGGAACCATAACCTAATTGATCAATAGCAATTGTTGCGGTTTGGGCTGCTATCATAGTATCTTGCATAGCTAGATGAAAATCTCCTAAACTAGGAGTTCTTATAGGAATGTTGGTCTTTTCAGCAGTATTGCTATATTCAAAATATTTCAACCAACGATGGAAATCTGCTAAGAAGACCCAAACATGAGGGGCTTTTTTTATCATAGCTTGTTCATCACAAAGATGAGAAAGTTTTTCTTTTATTTCTTGTGATTCCACTTCTATTATAGAATATAGAGTTAAATTACCAGCTGTTGGAGCTTGTAAAGTAATTTTTTTAATTAAATCAATATCTTTAATGTTAATCTTCTCGTCTAAGAATGCTCTATGTGAGCGTCTATTTAATAATTTATCTATCATATTTCTATTATACAAAAACTAAAGGGGCTATTATAGCCCCTTAGTGTTATTTTCTTGTTATGTTTATTCTTCTACAACAGAGAAGTCTTCTTTGCTAGCTCCACATAAGGGACATACCCAATCATCTGGAATATCTTCAAATGCTGTTCCAGGTGCAATTCCACCGTCAGGATCGCCTTCGGCAGGGTCATAAATATAACCACATAAATCACATTCATATTTTTTCATTTTTTTCTCCTATAAGACAGTAGTCTTTATATAATATTATCAACTAATATGGCAAACGGCAAGAATTTCTTTTATAGTTTTGCAAAATTTATAATGAAAATCTTTAAATTTAAGTGTTTTTTAGATAAAAAATATAATTAATTTCTACAGCTAATAGAAGTATTGAACTATTTTACTGTATTTTGTGAATATTTTTTATTTTTAAATTTATAAATTTGATAAAATTCAAAGTAAATTGTGAAAAAGTATACTAGATTTTAGTATTAATAAAACACTTCTTTTATATAACTTGGTACTGATGTTTTTAAAAAAACAATAAGGCTATTTACCTTATTGTTTTAATGATTATTTAACAAGAGATATTATAAATTGCAAGAATCTCTTTCAAAGTTTTACAAAATTTTTGTTTAAATGGTTCAGGTTCAAGAATTTCTACTGATGGGCCACATTGAATTATTCTTAAGATGAGTTCAATTGAATTTTCTACATCAAAGCTATAAATGAAATAATCATCTTTTTCTTCAATTTTAGGACTTGTATGTTTTAAATTGTTGAAGGCATTTATTGCAGAAATTTCTTTAACTTTTATTTTAAGAGGTATTACATCAATTGGTTCATATTCATTTTGTTGTTGAGGCATTTTGAATGGTCTAAGGTTATCTGGAATAGTGTAAGTTTGCTCTAAAATTATAGCTTTAGTAATGGTACTAATATCAATCGTTACCATTTCAGTAGTATGCCTAAGTCTACCTGTTACGCTTATAGGATTTCTTCCTGTTGCATCTTCTCTGAATCCTATAAAATATGGAGCTACTTCAGATATTTTTTTCTGATTGTCTATAGTTTGTTCAATTTTTACTATTCTACCAGAAACCCAAGAATCTATTAAAACATCTAAAATAGTATTATATTTTGAATTTCCACTTTTTTTCTGGATTGCTTTATCAATTTCTTCAGATAGTTGGACAATATTGTCGCTAATTTTAGGAGCGTATGATCGCATATTCAAAGCTATTTTTCTTAGACCAGAGGCTAAATGTGGATTTTGAAATTCAGAGTTTTGAGCAATGACTTCAGCAGACATATTAAAGGCAAGACTCTCATAAATACTTAAAGCAATATTGTCGTCATTATTCTTATCACTCTTTATTTTTATTAAATTGTTTTCTTCAAAAACGTCGATATATTGGCTTAATTCTGAAACGTATCTACTTATAGTAGATCTATGGACACCAAGTCTTCTAGCTATTTCAGCTCTTCTTAAACCTTCAGGGTGAGAAAGTAGTAATAATTCTAATTGCGCAACGCGTTCGCCTTTCATAAAAATCTCCAAAATTAATTTATGCACCAAAGTGCAACATTTATACAATAACATAAATTTTAGAAAATGCAACAAAAAAACAACAAAATAAGACAATAATCTAATTTTATCTTAATTTTATTTTGTTTTAAGAGAAACAAAATATAGTTAAGAAAAAAAATAAAAGTTAGATAATAAGTGTGGTATAATAATACGACTTATTATTAGGAGGATTAAAATATGAAATTAGGAGCATTTTCAATAAGTCTTTCAGTAAAAAATTTAAAAAAATCTTTAGAATTTTATAAAAAGTTAGGATTTACAGAATTTAAGGGTAGTTTATCACATCATTGGGTAATAATTAAAAATGGAGAGTGTGTAATAGGATTATTTGAACATATGTTTGAAGAAAATATTATTACTTTTAATCCTGGTTGGGATAAAGATGCAAATGAAATTAGTGATTTTGATGATATCACAAAGCTTAAAGATGAGTGTATAAAACAAGGCATTCCATTATTATCTGACAACGTCGAAAAAGGTGGTCCTGGGAGTTTTATGATTGATGATCCTGATGGAAATATTATATTATTTGATCAACATGTATAAGCTTGTAATTACTTTCATTATGTATTAAATATATAGTGATATTATATTATTAGGAGGCCATTTATGAGTGAAAAAGAAATGAAAGAAGCAATTGAAAAAATTGAAATCAAACTTTCCTATGCTGAAGAAATGGTTGCTCAACTTAATGAAATTATCATTGCCCAACAAAAAGAAATGGGAATAATGAATAATCATATAACAAAGTTAGAGAGAAAAGTTGCTCAGTTAATGGAAGAGAGTGAAAGTGCGGACCTTCCAAATAGAAGGCCACCTCATTATTAAGACCTTTTTTGCCAATGAGATTTTGCTTCAAAAACGACCGTTTTTGAACCATTTTCTTCTTCCCTAATAAGTTTATGGTTAAAAATAGGATTTTCCCCTTCTAATGCTAAGGGGGCAGCGCTGTTTGTTATCATTTGGACTTTATCTTTTATAAAAGTTTCTTTTAGCCAAGAAACATCTATGTTTTTAACAATATATTTATCTCTAAAAGAGTTAGGCATTGATCTTAGAACCCATCTGATGTATGAAATATTGTTAACATGTTTATTAAAATCTGTATCTGAATAGTTGATTATAGGTGTTGTTGTGCTTAAAATGGGTAAATCATCGTTGAAAAATTCTCGTTTGTTTATATGAAATTTTCTATCACGAGCTTCAGAAGGAACTCCAATTTTTTCAAGAATATGAGTTGGTTCTATAGGTCTTTTTGTGTTTATATCTAAAATAGCCCAAAGAGTTGTAGCTTTAAATAATAGATTTCCATCTTTATCTTTTGCCTCAACTATTCTAGGAACTAAAATTCGTCTAAAAGGTAATTCAGCCCAAGTTGAAACAATTACTGGTTCTCTCCATTTTGGATATTTAAAAATTTCAATGTTTTCCCTTGAAATTACCCAAGTTAAACCTTGATCGTTTAAATCATATATTGAGCATTTTAAAAGAGATGAATGATATCCTGCTATTTCTTGTACTACTTCAAAGCACCAATCGAGGTTTGCTAATAAATGTGAATCACAATTAAATGTGAAAGGCATATATTCTTCAACAAAAACATTATTTTCACTAAGACCGATTATATTGGTATTTGTAGGCATTTTGAGTATTTTCCTCCAACTGTGTATTAAATATACTGCAATTATGTTTGTTTATTCAATAAGAGTTACATAAGTAGCTTGCTTAAGAATAAAATAAAAGGAATCGTGAAAATGCAAGCTAAAGTTGATAAACCTAATAATGATGAAGCATATAATTCGTCTTTATTAAACTTTAAAGCAAAAGTAGTTGTTGTAGCTCCAACAGGGCATGCCATTGCAATTATAACTATTGTTTTAATCATTTCTGAACTATTTAATTTGAATAAGAAAAGTAAAATAATTATTGGTATCACTATATTGTGTATTAATAAAATGTAATATCCTCTTATATTTGTGAACATGTTTTTAAATGGAGTTTTCATAATTGTAGCACCAACAATTAAAAGAGCTAAAGGGCTATTCATTGATCCAATTGTTGCTAGTGGAGATACTATGAATTCTGGGATTCTAATCGAAAGAAAATAAAATAAAAGTCCCAAAAAAATAGCAATCATATTTCTACCAGTGAAGATTTTAATTAATTGTTCTTTTATAGGTAATTTTTCTAACATACTAATTCCATAAGACCAACAAATAATATTGAATGCTGTTATAAAGCCAGTACAATAAAATACACCTAAGGACCCATATAAAGCATACATTAAAGGCAGGCCAATGAATCCACAATTTGAATACATCACAGCCATTCTCTCTACAAGATAATCCCTTTTATCTGTTTTCTTTATAACTATTAATGATATCAAAATTGCAATAATAATTGATAAAAACGAAAGTAGAAAAACTAGAAGCAAGCCTTCAACTTGTTCTTGATTGTAATCTCTTTGATAAGAGGTGAATATTAAGAGAGGACTAACTATTTCTAATAAAAGGTTTGTTAAGCTTTTTAATCCATTATTATGAATTAGTCCTTTCTTATAAGCATAGGCTCCAATAAATAAGATTATTAACATTTGGAGAATTTGAAAACTAGTTTGGGTAACTATATTCATGGAGCTCAATCTTCTCTTTTAAAGAATCTTAATATACTTCTTCCATATTTTCTTTCATCAAAAGTTATCAAATCTCCAATTTTTTCTGGCCATTGAGATTTCTCTTCACTTGGATAATGGATAATAAATAAACCACCTTTTTTAACAATTTCGGATTTAGCTATAAGTTGAGTTAATTCAACTTTCCCATCCATTGGAAAGGGTGGGTCTGCATAAACGATATCATAAGAGATTTTAGATGTTGGAACAAATCTTTTAACATCTGAGATAAATAGTTTTATTGTTGTATCAACAAAAGAAATATTTTTTAATATGACATTCTTTTTACCCCTATCTTTCTCAACTAAGTGAACTGGATTTGCTCCTCTTGAAGCAGCTTCAATACCTACACAGCCACTTCCACTAAACAAATCAAGAAAAGAATAGTTATCTAAATCTCCAAGAATAGAGAAAAGAGATTCTCTCATCCTATCCATTGCAGGTCTTATAACCCCTGGAGGGCAAGTTATAATTCTACTTCTATATTTTCCACCTGTTATTCTCATATTACCTCTATTCCTGTGCAAAAGGATTAGCTGTTTGAAGAACCTTTTCAATTACTCTATTATCAAGTTTAATAAAACCTGGATCATCTAATAAAATTCTATCACAATAATCTCTTGCAATCTTTATTAATTCAAAGTCGTTTACTAAAGAGGCAAAGTTCAATCTTAAGAATCCAGATTGTTTTGTTCCCAAAATATCACCAGGTCCTCTTAGAACTAAATCTTTTTCAGCAATGTAAAAGCCATCATTTGTTTCTCTCATTACTTTTAATCGATCTTTGCCAAGCTCACTAATATTATCATCAAAAACTAAAAAGCAAAAAGATTGAAGATGCGATCTTCCAACTCGGCCTCTTAATTGATGTAATGCTGATAAACCAAAAATATCAGCATGTTCAATGATAATACATGTTGCATTTGGTACATCAATGCCTACTTCTATAACACTAGTTGATACTATATATGATAATTCACCTTTTTTAAATCTGTTTAAGATAGAAATTTTTTCATTATCATCAATTTTACTGTGCAAAAGTGCAGAAGGAATTCCAGGATATTCTTTTTTAAGATATTCAAACATATTTGTTACATCTCTTAATTCTTGAGGTCCTGAATCATCTATTCTTGGATATACAAAATAGGCTTGATGACCACGTTTGAATTCAACACCAACTGCCTTATACATTCGCTTTCGAGATTTCTCTCCTACAAGATGTGTAATTATTGGTTTTCTTCCAATAGGCAAAGTGTTAATTGTCGATATGTTTAAATCTCCAAAAACTGTTAATGCTAATGTTCTTGGAATTGGAGTTGCACTCATCATGAGTATGTTTGGTTTGATTCCCTTTGCTAATAATTTTGCTCTTTGATTTACTCCAAATCGGTGTTGCTCATCTATTATAATATATTTTAGATTTTTAAATTCTACATTATCACTAAAAAGGGCGTGAGTTCCAATCAATAGTTGAATAGATCCATTTTTAATGCCCTCTAGTATAGGTTTTCTTTGTTTTGTTTTAACAGATCCTGTTAATAAGGCTATTGTTATTCCTAAAGGTTCTAATAGTTCAGCAGCTTTTTGTGCATGTTGATTTGCTAAAAGTTCAGTTGGAGCCATAAATGCTACTTGATGATTTTTAGATATTTCATGAAGGGCAGAAGCCCAAGCAATTAAAGTTTTACCAGCTCCAACATCGCCTTGAAGCATCCTATTCATGGCTCCTTCGTTATCTAAATCTTGTCTAATTTCTTTTAGTGTTTTTATTTGATCATTTGTTAATTTAAAATTTAAGTTTGCAATAAATTTAACTTCTAAATCAGAAGGAAAGCTTTTTTTGTTTTTTATAGTTCTGTGAATTTCTACGTCTTTACGTGCAAGAATTTGCATGTAAAATAATTCGCTTAGTGCTAAGGTTTTTTTAGCTAGTTTAAGCTGTTCAATGTTTTTAGGAAAATGATAAGCTCTAATAGCTTGATTAAAAGGCATTAGATTTAATTCTTTCATCATTGATTGTGGAAGCTCATCTTCAAATACTATTGGTTGGGATAATATTTCAATAATATTTTTTTTAATTAGTTTTTGAGTTAAAGAACCTTTTAAGGGGTAAAGAGGTAATATTTGTCCAAAAGGTGGAGGTGGATTTTCTATATCTTTTATTTCATATAATTCAAAACTAGATGCTTGAAGTTCCCCATTATGATGTGAGACAGTAGCATAAATATAATAAATTTTGTCGACTTTAATCATTTTCTGAAGGAAGTTTCTTCCAAAACATAATAGACTAAGTCTTTTTGAACCAAAATAACTTTCAACTTTTATTTTTAAAGTTTTTCCAGATTTAGAAAAAGCTCCAAAAAAGGAATGAGATTTTATAACAACGAAAGTATTAATTTGCTTACTTTCATTAAAATAGGGAGGTAAATCTTCTAAATTAATTAATCTAGTTCTGTCCTCCCTGTCTCTAGGGCTTAGTAAAAGTAAATCTGCGTACGTTTTTATCCCTAAAGAAGCATAGCTTTCTTTAGCAGAATTTCCAACTCCCTTTAAATTTGTAATTTTAGTTGAATAATTCCTTATAAACATACTTTTTAACCTTAGGCATTAAGTAAATAAGCAATGAGATAATTTAAAAGTTGCTTTAATATAATATATGAAAATATTGAAAATACTGTACTAGTTATTAGTAAAGTTCTATCAGAAATTATTTTGCTGAAGAAAAATACTTTTTGAATCCAATTTAAAAAGCCACCAATTATATTTTCAAGACCTCTAATTAGGTTTATAGAATTGGGGCCTCTTTTATAACATAAAACTAATCTTATTATTAAAAGTATTATTAAAATTACAAAGAATGGAGAGATTAGATATGCCCACAATGTGTTTAATATCAATGCTAAAACTACATATAGTGTTATGGTTCCTGTTGAACCAAACATGGAGAATAAGCTCTGTAATACTGATATAAGAGCAAAAGCTAAAAGTGGCGTAAAGTCAATGTTATTAGTTTTCAAAATGTTAACGTTTCTAAATAAATTTAAATACGGATCAACTATTTTATTTAAAAGTTGTACTACACTACTATTATTTAAATTACTTAGAGATGAAAACCAGGATAAAATAATCCTTATCCAAATTAATAAATTATAAAAAGTTAAAAGTTGAGCAATAACTAGTGCTATTTTCATTAATAAAGTTGATTCTTGTATATTCATTTTTACCTCAATTAAACCAGATTTCTAAAACTTCTGGTCTCTCATTTATTTTTTCAATAAATTCTTCGCTATACCTGACATTAAATACTACATTACAATCAATTGTAATTGATTCTTGTTCTTTTTCTTCTATTTCATCATCTGTTGATGTTAATACTTCTTTTTCTAAAATTAATTTAAGATCTAGAGGCCCAGAGTTCTGCATTATAATTTTCTTTAATTCTGAAAGCCCTATTTCTTTAGCTACATTATAATCTAATTTTATATTACATGAAGATAAAGCGATAGGTGGTAAATTTTTAGGATCGACTATATCTTCTATTTCAAAATCTATTTTTTCTTCATCTTTATAATTTTTTTTAAATTTACCAATAAAACCATAGATTGTATCTACTTCACATTTGCTTGCAAATTTTTCATATACTTTACCAAATAGGCCACTGTCTATACTGCCATTAGCATCTGCAAGTGTTAAGAAAGCCATTTTCTTCCCACTTTTAGCTGTAAAGTCTCTTTTTTGTGTAACTGTGGCAATTAAAGCTGTCTTTTTATCCAATACAAATTTTTCAGGTTTTGATAAATCAAATATAACGCTGTTTTTAATCTCTTTTTTATATAAATCTAAAGGATGTCCTGATATATAAAACCCAAGTAATTCTCTTTCTCTTTCAAGTTTTTCTAAAATATTCCAATCAGGTAATTCTGGAATTTCAAATTCATTATAACTATCTTGTTCAAATTCTTCAAATAAGCTCATTTGACCTATTTCTTTATCTTCAATTATTCCTTGAGCAAACTTTACAGCTTCAGGTAAAGCTGAAAGAAGAGATGGCCTATTTATTTTTAAGGAATCAAACGCTCCTGCTATAATTAGAGATTCTAAAAGTTTGGAGTTTAATACTTTTGGATTACTTCTTTGGAGAAAATCCATGAAACTTTTATAAGGTCCATTTTTTTCTCTCTCTTCAATTATTTTAGCAACAGCTACTTCTCCAACATTCTTAATTCCAGCAAGACCATAAACGATTTTATTATCTACTACGCTAAAACTTTTTTCAGAATAATTTATCGAAGGTGGTAAGATTTCTAATCCCATATTTTCAGCAACATTTAAGTATTCCTTAAATTTGTCTGGGTTATTCATTTCATTAGTTAAGTTAGCTGCTAAGAATTCTGCTGGATAATTTGCTTTTAAATATGCTGTTTGATAAGCGACAATTGAGTAAGCTACAGCATGAGATTTGTTAAATCCATAACCCGCAAAAGGTTCAAGCATTTCAAAAATCTCTATAGCATGTTCTTTGCTATGTCCCTTTTTTGCAGCTCCTTCTATAAATATCTTTTTTTGTTCTTCTAGTTCATATACCTTTTTCTTACCCATTATTCTTCTAAGAATATCAGCTTGTCCTAAAGAATAACCTGCAATTATTTGGGCAACTTTCATTACTTGTTCTTGGTAAACTATAACTCCATAAGTAGTCTTTAGTTCATCCTCTAAAGCTGGATCTGCATATGTAATTGGTTGTCTATTATGCTTGCATTCAATAAATTGAGGGATGTAAGCCATGGGACCTGGTCTATATAGAGCATTTAAAGCTACAAGATCTTCTATATTACTTGGTTTTGCTTGCTTTAATATTTTTTGCATCCCTGTAGATTCAAATTGGAAAACACAGGAGGAGTCCCCATTTTGTAACATCTTGAAGGTTGCTTCATCTGTTTCACTTATATTTTCAATTGAGAAATTTTTGTCTTTCTTATGAATTAAATCTACACAGTGTTTAATTAAAGTGAGGGTTTTTAACCCTAAGAAGTCCATTTTAACTAAACCACAATCTTCAATCAAATCCATTGTATATTCTGTAGATACTGCTCCTGTTTTTGGATCTTTATATAGTGGTACATAGTTAGTTAATTCTTCTCTACCTATAACTACCCCAGCAGCATGGGTTGAAATGTGTCTATTTAATCCTTCAAGTCTTCTAGCTACAGCGAATAGAGTTTCATAGACACCACCTTGATCTCTTATTTCTCTAAGCTCTTCACTCATCTCAAGGGCTTTATCGACACTCATTTTTCTTTCGTCTGGTATAAGCTTAGCAATTCTATTTGCTTCAGCAAAAGGAATATCTAAAACTCTTGCACAGTCTTTAATTACGGCCTTTGTTTTTAAAGTTCCAAATGTTGCAATTTGAGATACTTTTTCTACTCCATAATGCTCAGTAACATAATCAATTACTTCGCCTCTTCTCTCTTGGCAGAAGTCAATATCGAAGTCGGGCATACTAACACGATCAGGATTTAAGAATCTTTCGAATAGAAGATTATATTTCATAGGATCAACATCTGTTATTCCAAGAGAATAAGCTACAATAGAACCTGCTCCAGAGCCTCTTCCAGGTCCAACAGGTATATTATGTTGTTTTGCCCAATAGATATAATCTCTAACGATTAAAAAATATCCTGGGAATTTCATATCTATAATAATCTTTAACTCATATTCCAATCTTTCTTCATATTCTTTAGGAACAGGATTATATCTTTTTTTAAGTCCTTCTTTTGATAGATGAATCAAATATTCTTCTTCATTTTTAAAGGGTTCGGGTATAGTTGATGCTGGTAAAATTGGTCCTGGGAAATTTATTTCTAAATTACATCTACTAGCAATTACATTAGTATTTTCTACAGCTTCTGGGTAATCTTTAAAAAGTTCAGCCATTTGATCTGGGCTTTTAAAATAGAATTCTCTACCCTTAAATCGCATTCTCTTTTCATCGCTTAATTTAGCACCAGTTCCAATACATAGTAAAACATCTTGTGCTAACCAATCAGTATCTTCTATATAGTGAATGTCGTTAGTACAAACTAATGGAATATTTGTTTCTTTTGCAATTTCAGCTAGAATTGGATTTGTAGCTTTTTGCTCTTCAAGACCATGGTCTTGAAGCTCTAGGTAGTAACGGTTATCGTCAAAAACACTTTTATACCAAAGAGCTCTTTCTTTTGCTTTGTCAATTTGTCCTTGTTGAATTAATTGTAAGATTTCTCCTCCTAGACAGGCAGAGAGACAAATGAGACCTTCGTTATATTTCTTTAATAATTCATCATCAACTCTAGGTTTTTTATAAAATCCTTCTGTGTAAGATATAGAAACTAATTTAAGTAAGTTTCTGTATCCTGTTTCATTCATAGCTAATAAAATTAGATGATATCTTTTAGTATTATCCTCATAACCCATTTTTTTTCTTAAAGTATGGCCTTCAGGATTAGAATAAACTTCACAGCCAATGATAGGGTTTATATCTGCAGATTTGCAAGCTTTGTAAAATCTTAGAGCACCAAAGAGATTTCCATGATCAGTTATCGCAAGACTTTTCATATTGTATTGTTTAGCTTTTTCTATATATCTGCTTATTGGGGCAGCCCCATCTAGTAATGAAAAGTCGGTGTGATTATGAAGGTGAACAAAATTTGTCAATGTTTTTCTCCTGGGTTATTATTATACTCAATATTATAATAATAATCTAAAAATTTTTCTCTGATTTTTCAACAAATTTCTTTGAAGGCGGAATTTGATATAAAATAGACTGTAATATTCGCTTAGCTCTCTCTTTTTGTAAATAGGTTACACCTTTAATATCCTTATTTAATTCATCTATATATTTTTTTGATATAGTAATTGCATTTTTTGGTATTATGGGTATTTGTACTCCATCTAATTCTGATGGAACTAGAGTTGATAGATGAATCCCAGCTGTTGGGAAAGTCACACTCATTTTAACATTATTAAGTAATGTTTGATTAATATCGGCTCTAAATGCAAAGATAACAGTAGAATTTGGTTCCTTTATTGGGTTCCCAACACAATAAAATCGTTCAAAATCAAAAGTATCTAAAGGTATTTTTATTTTTTTTATTAATGTACCCTTTTCTAGTAAAAGAGAATCATTTTTATATATTTTCTCTATAGGTACAAGCTTAGTTACAATTTTATTTTTTGATAAATCTAATAATTCAAGACTAGCTCCCATACAAGTTAATGTTCCAGGGAGAGAGTATCTAATGTTGTTTGTAGCAAGGGCTCCTCCTATTGTAATTTGATTTCTTACAATATGTGTCGCTGTATTGCTTAAAGTCTCTAATAACAAGTCATTGAAGGCAAGCGTTCCAATTTCTAATAACTTATTAGTTGTTACCATAGAGCCAACTTCAACATGTTTAATATTTCTTGTTACTTCAAATAAGTCTTTTATTTTTTCTAAAGAGATAATTTTTTGTGTATTATTAGATGGATATAATGAATGATTTTTCATTAAATAAGTGCCCCCAGCAAAAAATATTGAATCGGGGTTTTTTAATACAACTTGATGTAATTCATTTATTGTATCAGGTATGATCAATCTATTATTTCTATAATACACGGCGTTTTATCCTATCTTCTAATGCTTTAGTAACTATGTTATATAAATCTTTTGAGGTTAAACAACTGCAACTATTTAGAGAGAATTCTCTTTGTGCAGTTTCAAAATCAATTTGATTTTTTTCATCATCATCTATAGCTTTTGTTAAAAACTTTTTAGATAAATCATCAATATTGTTATCTATTCTTTTAGTTTTAGCTTTTAATAGCATTGATTCTATAATAAGAGTTTTTGCTTCATAACAAATTGGACAAGGTTCACAATTTAATAAATCATAAGTCCTTCTTATATTTCTATAATGAGCACTTTGCATAAAAGCATCAAAAGTTGTTACGGTTTTCCCTTGCAATTTATATGCTGGAATTAAACAACTTAGTACTGGCTCTTTTTCCAATATTACCAGACAGTTCCCACAAACATTATGAGAACAATTTCTAATTGGAATGTCAATATTTAAATCTTCATATAATATTTGAGATAAAGGTTTCATTTCATCTACAAATAATTCTAAGGCTGTTTTATTTAATTTCATCGATAATTTAATCATACTGACTCTCCAATTTTTGATAAAATGCTTTCACTCGATATTGGTAAGTTTTCATTATCTTTATTTAACGCCATTTCTAAAGCAGTGTTAAATGCTGCTGTTACAACACCTTTAAGTCCACTTGTTATACTATCACTAATATTATCATATTTATGCTCAACTTTGATATCGACTATAAAATTGTCTCCATATGCTATTTTAGCTCCTAATTCAATTAAACAGTTAATAATAACTTGTTTAAGATTCGAAATATAGGCTTTTTCATTTACTAAGCTTCCTATGGAGCAATTAGCCCATACTCTATAAACAATAGCATCAAGAGTTATTGGATCAATACTAGTTTCTATAATTAAAGATATCCATGATTTGCTTGAAAACAAAAAGTTTTTATTACTTTTTTTACTTCCACCGACAGTAACACTGATAGGAAGGCCTTCAATAAATCTTTTTTCGTTAATCTTTTTACAAGCCTGTTTTACTTGTGCTGCCATTATTCCACTATTAGTTGAGAGAACACTTGGTCCACTATCAACTAAATTCGGTCCATCTTCACTAAATGCTATATCTTCTTTTTTGACATCAAGTTCACTAGATATAATTTCTTTCCAAATCTCGCTTCCTTTTCCATCTGTAAAAAATGAAGTATTAAGTTCAACTTTCCCATCAAAATTTAATGTTAATGTAATTTTTGGAGTTGAATATATTTCATGAGTAGCTGAAAAGCCACTTATACTTGGAGCTATGGCTAAACCAATACCTCTAGCATAAGGTGTAAAGGTAGATAAGTTTTTATTAAGAGTTGAATTAACTTTATAAGCTGCATATTTTCTATTGAAGAAACTTCTTTCAACAAGATCTTGTAAAATTTGTTTTTGCTCTTGTATTGAATCAATTTCCATTATTTTTTTATGGATTGAGCTTTCATTTAAACTTTGAGAAATCCAAAAGAAGGGTGAGAGATTAAACTTTTTCCCAAGTTTTGTTGTATGAATTTGTGTTGATGCTATTGCGTTTACATAGCCAAGTCCCCCATAAAAATGGGCAGGTTCAAGTGAGCTTTGAATAAAATTGAAATTAATAGATATAGCTTTTAGATCATAAAGAGGAATTAACCCAGCTATATACTGTTTGCTCATTTCTTTAGAAAATAATTGATTAGAGCCTTGATCTATTGTTACATTAATTTTTTCAATGATTGTTTTTTTATCTTTAATAGAATACCAAGTTTCTCTTTCAATTGTAGTTTCAGGTCTAATACTAGTTAAGTTTTCATGTAAATATATTACTTTCTTTGTTTTGATAGCCGCTAATGCTGCAATGCTAGCTAAAATTGCAGGTTGAATTAACATTTCATCCTTTTTAGTATAAGTTGATTCTCTATGGACTATAATCTTTTTTTTGTTAAATCCACATACATTATTAACGGCAGAAGCTACTAAAGCTGGCCATTGAGTTGGACTGTAAATGTGTAGCATATCATCTTCTAAAGAGACAATAACTTTAGTAGTTTGATTTAAAGTTGAAGAAACTCTTTCGAAATTTATTTTTGATTTAAAATAATTATATTCGACTTCATGTATCTCTTTTTTTTCTTCATCATTTTCTTGTTCTTTTTCCTCTGTTAAAGCTAAAGAATTGATTTCAAGGATTTTATTTAATTCTTTTTCATATTCTCCTTCTTCAAAGTTGATAGTTATATTTTTTTTTGAATTTTCAACTTCATCTTTTTCTTGATAAGTTATTTCAATTTGTTTTATTAAAGCTTCTGCTTTTTCTAATGTTGGAGCAAAAATTCCAAATAAAGGTTGGTTTAAATAACTTATAGAGGAGGAAGCGATCAACGGTAAGGTTTCTTTTAATATTTCTATTCTATTAGAACCAATAATGTCTTTAGGTAGAATAATTAGACAATCGTCTGGAATTTGAGGAAGTTTAAATTGAGGATTTTTGGATACACCTTCCTTAGCTCTTACAATTAAACCATGAAGTGTACTCTTATTATTTAAAGAAATTGTCTTTTTTTTCATACATACCTCTTTGATAAAGGATATCATGAAAAACGTTTGATGGAAACTAGGAAAGTTTCATATCTTTTATGGAAAAATTATTAATTGTGGTGTACCATGTATCCATGAATAATAAAGATAAATTGTTAAAAGAAGTTCAAGATATTAGTAATAAATTAAGAGCTTATCAAAAAGCATATTATGTAGATAATAACCCAATCGTAAGTGATAGGGAATATGATAGATTATTTGATAGATTAGTAGATATTGAAAGAGAAAATCCGTCACTTAAATTTGAGGATTCTCCCACTCAAAGAGTAGGTAGTGACTTGGATTCTTCTTTTGAAGAAGTTACTCATACAATACCCGTTTTAAGTTTAGATAAAGCTTATAGTGGAGAGGAGATAATTTCTTGGATAAATAAATGTCAAACTAAAGAAGATTTAGATTTAAATTTTGTATTAGAGCAAAAAATAGATGGAATATCGATTGTTCTATATTACGAAAAAGGGATATTAAAAAGAGCTGTAACTAGAGGTAATGGATTAATTGGAAATGATGTTACAAACAACGTTAAAACTATCCAAGAGGTACCGCTTAGGTTAACTGAAGATATTGATGTTGCTGTTAGAGGCGAAATCTATTTAAGTAAAAAAGAGTTTGAAAGAGTTAATAAAACACTTGAACAACCTTTTGCAAATCCAAGAAATTTATGTGCTGGTACTATTAGAAGAAAAAAAAGTAGTGAAAGTGCAAAGATTAAGTTAAATATTTTTATTTATGAAGGCTTTTTCAATGAAGAAACGTATAGTTTTAGTTCTCATATTGAAATTCTTGCAAAGTTAAAACAATTAGGCTTTAGAGTTAATCCATCTTTAGCTATTTTTTCCAAAACTCGTGAAAAAGCTAAACAGTTATTAACTTCTTCTAATTTAGAAGGAAATAGTTATGAATTTGATAAAATTTATGATGAAATAAAAAAGCAAACAGAGGCAAGAGGTTCCCTTGAATGGGAAATTGATGGACTTGTTATAAAGGTAAATGAAATTAAGGTGAGAGAGGCTTTAGGTTATACTGTTCATCATCCTAGATGGGCAATCGCTTATAAATTTGAATCTCCTTTTTCTCAAAGTGTTGTAGAATCAATTGATGTTCAAGTTGGTAGAACTGGCAGGTTAACGCCTGTTGCAAGGATAACTCCGGTAGAAATTGGTGGCTCTACTGTTAGTAATGTTACTCTTCACAATCAGCAATATATTGATGAGCTAGAATTAGCTGTGGGTGATATTGTTGAAGTAAGCAAAAGGGGAGATGTTATTCCTGCAGTTGAGCAAGTTATAGAAAAAAATGAAATAGGAAATACAACTTATCAAATGCCAAATACTTGTCCTATCTGTTCTTCTTTAGTTGAAAATAGAGGTTCTCATACTTTTTGTCCCAATTCTTATTGCCCAAAACAAGTTTTTGGAAGATTAGAATTCTTTGTAGGTAAAGGACAAATGGATATAGATACTTTAGGTCCTAGAACAATAGAGGTTCTTTTAAAATTAGATTTGGTTAAAGATGTTCAAGATATTTATAATATTAATTTTGATAAATTAAGCTTAGAAAAAGGCTTTGGTGATAAAAAAATCAAAGCAATTATTGATGCTATAGAAAAAAGTAAAACCCAACCTTTTAGCAGAGTTTTAATTTCTCTTGGTATTCCTGAAGTTGGTAAAAAGATTGTAGATATGCTAATAAAAAATGGCTTAGATTCTATGGATAAACTTTATCAAGTTGTAGATGCTAAAGATTATGAAACTTTATGTAATATTCCTCTAATAGCAGAGAAGACTTCTAAAAACATTATCGATACTTTATCAGATCCAACCATGAGAGAGAGAATTTCTGCTTTAAAAAAATGCGGTTTAAACATGGAAGAAAAATATGAGGAAGATGAAGAAATAGAGAAAATCTTTGAAAATCAGGTTTGGGCCGTAACAGGATCTTTTGATGAGTTTAATCCAAGATCTTTAGCAATGGAGGAAGTTGAGAAAAGAGGTGGTAGAACTGTCTCCTCTATATCTTCTAAAACAACTCATTTGTTGCTCGGTAGAGGTGGAGGAAGTAAAAGAAAAAAAGCAGAGGCTTTAGGTGTTAAAATAGTTGATGAAGAAAATTTTCTCTCTTTATTAAAAAAAAATAAGGCTGAGAAAAAGCAATCAATAAGTTTTGAGCAAGGTGAATTATTTTAAAATATGTATAAACTTTACATAAAAATACGAAAAACCGCATAAATATATAGAATAATATAAGGATTTTCATTAATTTATAAAAAATCATTATTAGGGAGCAAAGTAAGAATGAATGAATTAGCTAAAGAATTGAATGAAACTTTGAAAGATAGTGTCGTTTATGATTTATTATCTGATTATGGCAAGAGAATGTATTTTCCTAAAGGGATTGTAGCCCAAAGTGCTCAAGCAAAAGCGAAAGCAACACGCTATAATGCTACAGTAGGTCAAGCTTTCAAAAATGGATCTCCTCTATATTTAGATGGGATATATGATAATTTTGATAAGGATAAAATAACTCCAAGTGAAATTTTTACATATGCACCTGGTGGTGGTCTTCCTAAACTAAAAGAGCTTTGGAAGGAAGATATGATAGAAAAAAATCCTTCTTTAAAAGGTAAAAGTTTTTCACTTCCTGTAGTAACTGGAGGACTTACTCAAGCTTTATCGATTATTTTAAGATTATTCTTAGATGAAGATGATAGTGTTTTACTACCTCATTTATTTTGGGATAATTATGATTTAATTATTAAAGAAAATGTTAATGCCTCTTTTACAACTTTCCCTCTATATGATGAAACTAGAAAAGCTTTTAATGTTGAAGGCTTTAAGAGTGCTATCGAAAATTCTACAGCTAAAAAACTTGTTGTTCTTTTAAATTTCCCGAATAATCCTACAGGTTATACACCAACAAATGATGAAATGGATAAGATAGCAAAAATTTTAATTGATGCAGCTAAAAAAGGTAGAAAAGTCTTAGCTATTTGTGATGATGCTTATTTTGGTTTGTTCTATGAAGAAAATACTGCAAGAGAATCTTTATTTGCTAAATTAGCGGATTCTCATGAAAATCTATTTGCTGTTAAAGGTGATGGTGCAACAAAAGAAGCTATGGTTTGGGGCTTTAGAGTAGGCTTTATAACAGTATCAACAAAAGGTTTTACTCAAGAGCAATATGATGCATTTAATAAAAAGATTTTAGGTTGTATTAGATCTTCTGTTTCTAACTGTAGTAAACCTTCTCAAAGTTTATTAGTTAAAGCTTTATCAGATAAAGCTTCATATAATAAAGGCAAAGAAGATGCTAGAAAAGAAATGGAATTACGCTATCGTTTGATAAAAGATAAACTAAAGGAAAAAGAATCAATTGATTATCTCAAACCGCTTGCTTTTAATAGTGGATATTTCTTATCTTTTGAATGTAAGGGTGATGTAGAAGAATTAAGAGTATATCTTTTAGAAAAATATAATATTGGTGCTATAAATATTATGAACAAAGTATTTAGAGTAGCATATTGTTCTGTAGATTTAGAAAATCTCGGAGATCTATTTGATATAATTTATAAGGCTGCAGGAGAATTATGGACTTAAAAACTAAAATTTACTTAGTTAATCAAGATAATGAGAAATTTATGGGCATTGGAGTTGTATGGTTGTTAGAAGGAATAAAAAAACATTCCTCACTTCGCTCTGCAGCTACTGAGTTAGGAATTTCATATTCAAAGGCGTATTCTATGATGAATACGCTTGAGAAATCTTTGGGTAAAGTAATTTTAGTTAGAAGAAGAGGTGGTTTTTCAAGACAAGGGGCCTATTTGACTGAATTTGGAGAAGACTTTCTTAAAGCATATAAAACTTTCCATAATGAAATAAAGGAAATAACAAAAGAGCCATATAATAAATTTAATGAAGATTTAAATGCTCTTTTAAATTGTTATGATGAAGATGGGAACAAAATATAAAAGTTTACAGAATTTTCAAAAAACATTAAACTTTTGAACTGTGCTGTTTATATTAGGAGGAAATAGATAATGAAAAAAAATCCAACTGAAGGATTGAAATATGATTTTGATATAACTAATTTAGGGGAGCCTAAATTATCAACACCTATTATAATGAGCGATAGCCAAGGTGATGGAAGAGCTGATTATGTAAGTGATGATGACAGATTATTTTTTAGTGTAGATTCTCAAATCAATGAAAAGGGTGAAAGAGTTCCATTAATTCAAGATACTGTTGAAAAAGCAGGACCTAGAAAAAAAATTTATTTTAATCCAGCACATGTTCATGCTGCAATTTGTACATGTGGAGGAATTTGTCCTGGTTTAAACAATGTCATTAGATCAGTTGTTAGATGTTTTTGGTATAGATATGGAGTTAGGAGAATTAGTGGTGTTCAATTTGGCTACCGTGGTTTATTAGAAAATTCTCCTTGGCCTTTAATTCCTTTAGATCCAGACGTAGTTGATGATATTCAAGAAAAAGGTGGAACAATCCTTGGCTCTGCTAGAGGCGGGGGAATGCAAGTTGATGAAATAGTTGATTCATTAGAAAGACTTAATATCAATATTTTAATTTCAATCGGTGGTGATGGTACTTTAAGAGGTGCTTATGATATCGGCGAAGAAATTAAAAGAAGAGGATTGAAGATTGCAGTTATTGGTGTTCCTAAAACTATAGACAATGATTTATCCTTTATTCAAAGTTCTTTCGGTTTTGATACTGCTGTTGGTGCTGCTGTACCAAGCGTTAGAGGGGCCCACGTAGAAGCTAAGAATTCAATTAATGGAATTGGCCTTGTTAAGGTAATGGGTCGTGAAAGTGGTTTTATTGCAGCACACACATCTTTAGCACAAAGTGATGTTAATTTCTGTTTAATTCCTGAAAATCCATTTGACTTATATGGTCCTAATGGTTTATTTGCACATTTGAAAGAAAGAATAATGACAAGAAAGCATGCTGTTATTCTTATAGCTGAAGGAGCTGGCCAAGAATTAGTTCCTGCTACAGGTAAAAAAGATGCATCAGGTAATGTTAAATATGGTGATATTGGTATTTTCTTAAAGAGTGAAATAAAGAAATTCTTCGATGAAGAAGGAATTGAAGTTAATATTAAATATATTGACCCTTCATATATTATTAGAAGTGCTCCTGCAAATTCATTTGATTCAATTTACTGTGCTAGACTTGGAGCTCATGCAGCACATGCTGCTATGGCAGGTAAAACACAGTGTTTAATTTCTCAAATTAATAATAGATTTGTACATATTCCTATTAAACAAGCTGTTAGCAAGAGAAATCATGTTGATATAGAAGGTAGTTTATGGAGAGATGTAATTGAAAATACTAGACAACCTTTTTCCATGAAAAATGATAAGAATATAGATTAAAAGGTGATAATATTTAGTAAATAAATAGTAAAAAATCAATTAATTGTATATTTTTTTTAAAAAAAGGGTTGAACAAAAAGCATAATTTTTGTATCTTACGCCTTGTAAGAGAGTTAAAAATTCTTTGTTGAATTTTCTCTTCAACCTCCTTTTGTTTTGCCTCGGTAGGCTTTTACCTCCTTTTAGTCTACTGAGGATCTTTTTTTGTCTAAATTAATTGATTAATATTCTATTTTTATTCCAGTGCTAAATTGAAAGTCATTATATGAGTTTGCTGAGGCTTTTAAGTCTTGGAAATACATATATGATAGAGTAGTTTTATTCGAAATATTTATGTGTTTGTTCTTATACATAGAATAATCTAAAGAACTGTGAATTATATGTTTAATAGAATAAATTCCATTTTTAAATATTGTTTCACCATAGTTAGGCATTCCATCATTTGTATAAGATCCTCCACCTTCGTTATGAAGTGGTGTAAAAATATCTACTTCACCTTTTATAGTTAGTGAATAATATAATAATGCTGTGAATTTATTTAACCTGTCATATTCTGCTTGAATTTTAAATGCAACAGTATCTCCACCTTCTGAATAACCGATGTATGTGGGCTCAATAACATAACTTTGATTTATAACAAAAGTTCTATCAAATACTATAAAATCAACGATATCCCTTCTATATAAACAAGGTAGAGTATATAAGCCTTCAACAGATAAAGATAAAATATCATTATTTACAGGGACTATATAATTTAAGCCAGTTGAAAGACCCCATGCACCAGATTGGCTGTCACTTTCATTTGGGGCTCTTGCTTGGTCTAATACAAATTGAGAGTACCAATTTACTCTATTAAATAAAAGAACTTCAGTTTCTAAAGATGCGATTGCATTAAACATTCCTCTCATATTTATGTTGTGATAAATATATGAAGGATTGAAATACAAGAAGGAATTCATATCATTTTGATACATAACATTTTCACTTACAGCAAACCTAAAAAAATCAAAAGGCATGAATTCTAATCTATGAGCTAAAAACATTTTAATTTCAGTATCAGCATCTTCACCACTTGAGGTTTTAGTATTTAAAAAGGCAATAGTATTGTTAATATTAAACTTTTGAGAATAAACTTTTAAGTTAACAAAATTATTTTTTATATGATCATCATAAATAAAATTACCTATTATACTATTTCCCCAATTAATTTTATCTTTTGAATAGTTAAAGTTAATATTCTTACCACCTATAGAAATTATTGATCTTTTTGGTGTATCAAAATCTATGTATTTACTTGCAATAGGTATATTAGTTGAGAATATCTTATTATATTGATTTGTTAGGATGTTATAAGTTATTTTATTATCTGTTAAAGCTATACTTGTTTCACCATTAACATCTCCATATTTAGTAATAAAATCTGAATCTTCTAAATAGTATCCAGCTTCATCGCTAGGTTCATATTTTCCTTGCATATATTGCAATTCGCTACTTGTGAAAAAAATATCATCAACAGAAAGAGTTAGCCCTAATTTTAATAAAGGCATTCTATCTTCTTGATCATAAATCCAATCTCTAAATGTAGTAACATCTTCAGTATTTGTATGTGAATACATTTCAAGGCCTGAAGTTGCATTAAAATCAAGCGAAGAATAGTCATCTAATTTGAATAAGTTATCTTCTTCATCTAATCTTTCTAAAATATAATTGTAATATTTTATCCCTGTTTTGCTTAATGAATTATAATTAATTTCATTTAAATATAACTTCATTTGGCCAATCGAATAAGGTTTTGCTGAAGTTGGGGGAATTTTTGAATCTAAAATATACACTAAATCAATGTAATCATATATTTTATCTTCAATTGGTAATATCTGTTGATCTTCAGAATAAAGATTGAAAGATATTACCAATAATAAAATTATAAAAAGTGTTTTTTTCATTTATTGTCCTATATACTGTAAGAAAGGCTAAGAACAAGTTGAACGTCTGAAGTTTTTTGTCCTGAAACATTTTGATAGTTTTTAATGTTTATATAATCAACTTGCATAAAGCAACTTAAATTTTCATTTACTTCATAATTAGCACTTGCCCCAATTACTAATGTTTTAGATACTGCATTTCTATCATCTGGGTCTGATGTTGGCTCTCTAGATGATAAAGAAGTGTTATTATTATTTTCATTGTTTGTCCCAGGATGATCTGTTGTTGGAGTAGTATATGTACTCTCATCATCACTAGTACTTATAGATTTCCAAGTTGTATATTTATCAAAAGTTCCATGAAGCATATAGAATATATTAGCTTGAATATTCCATTTACCATAATTTTTAATAGATGAATTTAAATTAAATGTTATAGCATCCCCACCATATTTATATCCTAAGAATTCATTATGATACCAGGTACCACCATCAACATTTGGTGAAAATTCTCTAAAAGCAACAATATAGTTAATACCATAGTCTCCTACCTCTTGTGAAGTGCTCGTACTTGTATCTCCATTTCCTCTTAAATATAAATAGGGATCAGTGAAGGCAAATTCTAAGCTAGTATTTCCTTTATATACATCAAGTACATCATAATGATATCTAATACCAGCTAAATATCCAAAAGCATTTGGGTATGCATTTGAAGAGGTTGAGCCAGGTGCAGGTTCTCCAGGAAGGGCAAATTCATCAACTACCATTTGCCCATAAATATTAAAGTTTTTAAAAGCTGTGTAATCTGCTTCTAAAGAAAGCATGGAATTTGCATTTCCTCTAATATAATAATCATGGAAAATTGCTGTTGGGGATAAATATCTTAAATCTAATACATTATCTAATGATGAGTACATAATAGTTTCAGATAAAGCTAGTGTTAATTTATCATTAAATAATCTACCTTCTCCTCTGTGAGCAATAAGGGCATATGTTCCTTGAACTTCACTGCTTTGTCCAAGGCCAGTTGTAGGATCTCCATCACCACTACCATTTATTCCATCATTTATATAGTTACTTGGGTGAGGGAAAAAGGCTGTTAAGAAAGTATATTTAAATTGGTTCGAAAAGTTTGTATATCTAAGTTGATCTAAATATGGTAGGTTATCTCCAATTAAAAGGTTTGATGCAACGCCATTTCCCCATCTAACTCTATCTCTACCAATAGAGAGAGAACTTGACTCATTACCAAAGGCTATAAAAGCTCTATATGGCATATTCATATCTAAATCTTGTATATCATTTGGAGGAAGTGCTATAACATTAGTAGAAAAAATAGTACTGCCAAAGGTGTTTTTAAGAGAATAGTTGTTTCCTATAGAGAAATTACCTAGACCATAAAAATTACTATTATTCCAAGCTTCAACTCCAATATTTATTAAAGGTTTTTGATCTAAAAAGTTGTATTGAAAGTTTTCTCGTCTAAGGAAGTCTGTTGTCTCAGAGTGAACATATCCTTCTAAATTGAGATCAACACCCCAATCGACTTTTCCATATTCATTTGAGTTTTTGTCATCTATAGAAAGACTTTCTGTAATATAATTATAAACAGCTTGGTCAGCTTTACTAAATTTCCTAGTATCTAATAAATCTAACATCATTATCAACTCTGCATCTGAATAAGGTGCGGCAGCTGATGGCAATCCTAGAGATTGTGATAAATAGAGATCACGAATTCCCTTATATATGTCGTTGTCGACGTGTTGAATTTTTTGATGATTGTCAAAAGCAAAAATGTTATTGGAACAAAGAATACCCATTAATATAATATATGTAATAATTTTTTTTATTTTCATCAAAATACTCCTATATTTTATACAATTAGTTATATTATAGGGGAAAATTTTTATATGTACAATGAAAATAGTAAAATAACATTAATAAAAAAAAGAGACTGGATTTTTCCAATCTCTTAAAATATATGTATTTTTATGATTTTATATGTATTTTTATGATTCTAAATATTATAAAAGTGATGAATAAGAAATGAGAAGTTCGTCTCCTTCACAACCGTTTAACACCTTTTTAGCTAAGATTTTTCCAAGTTGAACACCTTCTTGATCGAAAGAGTTCAAATTCCATATAAAGCCTTGGAACATTACTTTGTTTTCAAAATGGGCTAGTAAAGCACCGAGCACTTTTGGTGTTAATTGTTCTGCAACTAAGAGAGAAGAATATCTATTTCCTTCAAAAACTTTGTTTGGATTAGAATCATCTTTACCAATAGCAAAAGCAACAATTTGAGCTGTTAAATTTGCATTTAATTTTTCCTGACTTGTTGATCCATCAACTAAAATATCTTTTTCGAATTGGCTTCTCTTAAATCCGATAAATTGTAAAGGAACAATGTCAGTACCTTGGTGCAATAATTGGTAGAAAGAATGTTGTCCATTAGTTCCAGGTTCACCAAAAATAACAGGACCTGTTTGATAGTCTATTTGTTCACCATTTCTATTTACATGTTTACCATTACTTTCCATATCAAGTTGTTGTAAATGAGCTGGGAATCTAGATAAAGCTTGTGAATATGGTAGAACAGCGGTAGAAGGAATTTTTAGAACATTTCTAAGATATACACCGATACAAGCATCTAATAATGAGGCATTTTCTAATACATTTTCATTTAAAGCATTTTTATCTGACTCATTTGCACCTTCTAATAGCTCATTAAAGGTATCAAAACCTAAGGCAATTGATAATATTACTCCACCAACTGCACTAGTAGAACTATAGCGACCACCAATATAATCATCAATATAAAAAGCATCAAGAACTTGTTTGCTTTTTGCTAGAGGACTAGTTTTACTTGTTACAGCAATCATATGTTTACTAGGATCAAATCCTTCAATATTGGCAGATTTTAAAGCATCAAAAACTAAATCTCTATTTGTTAGAGTTTCTTGAGTTGTTCCACTTTTTGAAACTAAAACAAACAATGTAGTTTCAAAATCAATATCTTTTATAACATCACTAACATCATCTGGGTCAACATTGCTTATGAATTTTGCATCAATAACTTGTGTTCCTTTTGCTATAGCATAACCTTTTAAAGCTAGATATAGTGCTCTAGGGCCTAAGTCACTTCCGCCAATACCAATTTGGATTACTGTTTTGAACTTTTTATTAGTAGAGCCAACAATTTCTCCATTTCTAACTTTTGTTGAGAATTCTTTGATTCTTTCTAATTGTGATTTATAAAACTCGCCTTTGTTTTCATCATCAACAATAACATCATCTAATAATTGACCTCTTGTTAATTGATGAAGTACAGCTCTATTTTCTCCAGTATTAATTCTGTTTCCTTTTAAAAGCAATTTATATTTTTCAATTAAAGATTGTTCTTCACATAGTTGTTGAAATATTTGAAGATGTTCTTCACTAACAGGCATTGTTGCATAAGAATAAGTTAAATTAGTCCCATTTTTAACTTGATATTGTTCTATTCTTTTTTTGTTTAAACCTTCTTTTAAATTAAAAGGTTTTGTTTTTGATAATTTATCAAAAGATGTAAGATCTGTTAAATTTTTAAATTCCATTGTAGTCTCCTATGAGAGTTATATTATTTAGAGATTAAAAAAAAAGCAAGAAAAAAGGCTTTGATTAAGATCAAAGCCCTAAGAATTTATTCTTGTATGTCAGGTATTCTATTTTTGAAGCTTTCTTGTAAATCTTCTTTAGTCATGCCTTCTCTGAGAATAACAAATATTGTATCATCACCTGCTAAAGTTCCTAGAATTTCTGGTATAGCAAGAACATCTAAAGCAATCGCAACACTATTTGCATGACCACTTCTAGTTTTTATAACCCCAAAGTTGCCACTGAATTCTATAGATAGAATACCACGTCTAACATCTTGGATATAACTTTTTTCAGATTCGCTAATTAAGTCATTTTCAGGTAAAGCATAGTAATAGCCAGACCAACCATCAGAAATTTTTCCAACTTTTAACATTTTCAAGTCTCTTGATAGAGTAGCTTGAGTAACAGAGTAACCTTCTTTTTTTAACATTTCTAATAATGTGTCTTGGTTATCAATTCTGTTATTTTTAATTAATTCTTTTACAAGATTAAGTCTAGTATGGCGTTCTCGCATTATGGACTCCTTTGATACTATGCAATTGTACTGTATAAATATACAATAAATATATTAAAAAAACAAGATATATTTATTATGTAAAAAAAAAGCGAGTTTATTTTATAAAATAGTGAAAAAAAAGTTATCAAAATTTAACTATATTAAAGGAAAAGAGATAAATTAAGTCAAACGTGTTATTAATAGCCTTGAAACACTGATGTCTAATGTGCATTATTTTATTATGAAAACAAATTATGTGGGGTTATTAATTTCTGTAGTATATGTAGCTTTTATATTAGGATTTTCTGCTTTTATAAAAACTCATACAAAAGTTAAAGATGAAACCGTTCGGAAATTTATTCATATATTATCTGCAAATTGGTGGTTGATTTTATTAAAATTTATTGACGATCCTCTAATTGCTGTTATAGGGCCAATAGGGTTCGTTTTTATAAATTCTTTGTTTATTTTTTATCCAAAATTAGGCACCCCTTTTGGCTGTTCTAATAAAAATAGAAATTTTGGGCTTGTATATTATCCTTTTTCATTGATAATACTAATACTATATTCATATTTAGGTGCGCTTGATATTAGTGCTGCTACAGTTGGTGTATTTTGCATGGGATATGGGGATGGCTTTGCCGCTATACTAGGAAGCAAGTGGGGAAAGAAAAAAATTCCACTACCTACAGGTGGAAAAACTTACTTTGGTAGTATTGTTATGGTTATTGTTTGCTTTCTAAGCAGTTTTATTATTTTAGCTTTAATGAGTGATTTAACTTTAACAGTGATAATATTTTCTTCTATATTAATAAGTTTAGTTGCAACTTTGGTTGAAGTTATTACACCTTTAGGCTTAGATAACATAAGTGTGCCAATATTAAGTGCTTTGATTGCTGGGGGGATAGTTTGATGAATAGGTTTTTAGCTAGTGCTAATCCAAGTTCTTTAGCTGCTTTTATTGATAATTTCTTTTTATCAATTAATTATTATGTAATTTGGATTATTGCAATATTGCTAATAATATCTATAGTTGCTGTTATTACAGACCAATTAAATATTACAGGGTCGATTGCAGCTTTTTGTCTTGGAGTTATGATAATTTTAGCATTTGGGTTTGGAGGACTAGGCGTTTATCTTTTTTTTATAATAGGCGCTGCAATTTTATCTAGACTAAATAAAAATAATGAGATATATCTTGAAGCAAAAAATATCCAAGAGAAATCAGGTAGACGGGACTTTGCTCAAGTATTTGCAAATGGTGGTATTGGTTTTATTTTAGCAGCATTATATCTATTTTTTCCTCATCCTATTATTATAATAATGTTTGGAGCAAGTGTAGCCGAAGCAGTGAGCGATACATTTGCTGGTGAAGTTGGGATGTTGACTAGATCTAAAGTTGTTTCAATACTTACTGGAAGGCCCTTAAAACCAGGACTCTCAGGAGGAGTTTCTTTTCAAGGGACCTTAGCAAGTTTGATAGGTTCGTTTTTGATTGCTATATTATGGTATTCTGTTTATTATGCTCCTTCCCTTAAAACGATTTCCTATCTAGCTATTGTAACACTCGCTGGCTTTATCGGAGCCATTGTAGATAGCATTTTAGGAGTAACAATACAGGCTCACTACTATGATGAGGAAAATGATCGAATTGTTGAAAAAGAATATGTAAATGGGAAAAAATTACCTTTAGTTAGAGGTATTAGAACAATAAATAATGATAAAGTAAATTTTTTAAGTAATATGTTTAGTGTTGCTTTTGCAGCATTTTTCTATTTGATTATAAGATAATCCAAAACAAAAAAAATATTAAATATTGACTTGCTTATTGGCAAATTTATTTGTATTTTTTTAGAGATAGCTTAGTGCTATGAAAATTTACTTTAAATAATTGAATTTGAAGAGAGGAAAATGAAATGGCTAAACAACTACAATTTAGTGAAGAATCGAGAAAATCTTTAGTAAATGGTGTTGAGAAAATTTCTCGTGCAGTTATGACAACTTTAGGCCCAAAAGGTCGCCTTGTTTTATTAGATAAAAAATTTGGGGCTCCAACTGTAACTAAAGATGGAGTATCAGTAGCTCGTGAAATAGAACTCGAAGATCCATTTGAAAACATGGGTGCGCAATTACTTAAAGAAGTTGCAACAAAAACCAATGATGTAGCAGGTGATGGTACAACTACAGCTACTGTTTTAGCTTGGTCAATCACAAAAGAAGGTATGAAGAGTGTAGCCTCAGGTGTTAACCCAATGGGTATTCGTCGTGGTATTGATAAAGCAGTTAATGATGCTGTAGCAGAAATTAAAGCAATGTCTAAATCTATTAAAGATAAAGAAGAAATTGCTCAAGTTGCTACTATCAGTGCAAATAACGATAGAACAATTGGTGATGAAATCTCTAATGCAATGGAAAAAGTTGGTAAAGATGGTGTTATAACTGTTGAAGAATCAAAGACTTTTGAAACAACTACTGACTTTGTTGAAGGTATGCAATTTGATAGAGGTTATCTAAGTGCTTACTTCTGTAACAATAGAGAAACAATGACTAGCGTATTAGAAGATCCATTTATTCTTATTTATGATAAGAAAATTTCTAATATGAAAGAGTTATTACCTATTCTAGAAAAAGTTGCTCAAACTAATAAACCTCTATTAATTATTGCTGAAGATGTTGAAAGCGAAGCTTTAGCTACATTAGTAGTAAACTCAGTCAGAGGCATTTTAAATGTAGTAGCTGTTAAGGCTCCTGGTTTTGGTGATAGAAGAAAAGCTATGCTTGAAGATATTGCTATATTAACAGGTGGAGAAGTTATAAGTGAAGAAATTGGCTTAACACTTGAAAAAGCTGAAATTTCAATGCTTGGTAGAGCTAAGAATGTTAAAGTTGATAAAGAAAATACTACAATTATCAACGGTGCTGGTAAGAAGAGTGATATTGAAGAAAGAACTGCTCAAATTAAAGCTCAAATTCTTGAATCTACAAGTGATTATGATAAAGAAAAACTTCAAGAAAGACTTGCTAAACTTGCAGGTGGTGTAGCAGTAATCAATGTTGGCGCTGCAACAGAAGTTGAACTAAAAGAAAAGAAACATAGAGTTGAAGATGCATTAAGTGCAACTCGTGCAGCAATTGAAGAAGGAGTTATCCCAGGTGGTGGAGTTGCTCTAGTTCAAGCTGTTAAATCTTTAGAAAAGAAAAATCTTGATGATTTAACTGAAGATGAAAAGATTGGTTATAAGATTGTAAGAAGAGCATTAGAAGAACCTATTCGTCAAATTGCTCAAAATGCTGGTCTTGATGGTTCAATCATTGCTGACAAGTGTAAAAATAGTAAGAAGGGCGTTGGTTTCGATGCTAATGTAATGGAATGGGTAAATATGGTAGATAATGGAATTATTGATCCTATGAAAGTTACTCGTTGCGCATTACAAAATGCAGCATCAATTGCTCAATTAATTCTAACAACAGAATGTGCAATTACAGATATTCCTGAACCTGCAGCTCCTGCAGCCGCTCCTGCACCTGGTGCTGGAATGGGTGGAATGGGCGGAATGATGTAATTTCCCACTAAATCTTTGAAATAGGGCTTCGGAAATCGAAGTCCTATTTATTATATTCCCCATAGACAAAACTTAAAACTTGACTATAATTAACTTAACATGTTATTTTATTTTGCATTGGTATTTGAATTTATTCAATAATTTCAATATCTGATGGGAATTTTTGACATAATATTATAATTATGCATTATAAAGGTGGTTTATTAAATGAATTCATTATTAGCACTAATGGGAACAACTGGTGCCCAGAGTAGTTCCGCTCAAGCCGGGTCAATGGCAACATCAATTATTACTTTCGGTTTAATAATTGTTATTATTTATTTCTTAATTATTCGTCCTCAAAGAAAACGTGATAAAGAAGCAAAAGAAATGTTAGCTTCTATTGCTAAAGGTGATAAGATTGTTACCATCGGAGGAATCCATGGAACAGTCGTTGCAATTAGAGAACAAACTGTTGTAGTAAAAGTTGATGATAATTCAAGAATTGAGTTTACTAAATCAGCAATCAGTAGTGTTGTTGCTAAAAAAGGTGCATCAAAAGTTTCTGCAAAAAATAAAGCAAAAACAAAGAATGCAAAAAAAGAAGTAGAGAACACAAAAGAAGAAACTAAAACTGAGGCTACTGATACTAAAGAAAAAGCAGCCGAAGAAAAAACAGAAAAATAAAAATATCACATAAGTTACTATTGGAGAATGTTATGAAAAAACGTGATCGATTGATCATAGTTCTTTTGGTATTACTATTGTGCGGTTATTTCTTATATCCAACTTTTAAGTGGTATACAATCGTACCTCAGGAAACAAAAGATCTCGCAAGTGGCTCAAATGAGCAAATTAGAGAGTATGCCCGTGGACAGGCTACTCGAGAACTTCGTGCAATTAAAGAATTAGTTACAAGTGATGCTTCAGCTGATGTTCCAGCAGAGTATTCTTATCTAAAACCTATTGCAAAGGAAAATTATCGTGCGATGAGTAAAGATGTTCCTTCATCATGGACAATAGAAAGTCTATGTGCAGGCTTCTATAATGAAAAAGCAATGTTTGATGCAATTGAACAACATTATAGATCATCATTACTTGAAGTTAAAAACTTAAGCGATAGCGTTTTACAATTAGGATTAGATTTACGCGGTGGTATGAGTATTTTATTAGATGCTGACGTTGATGCATATAATGAAAAAGCTGGTAAAACTGCAAGTAGCCAAGAAATTAATGCTTTAGTTCTTCAAGATATTGAAATTCTTCAAAATCGTATTGACCAATTTGGTGTTAGTGAACCTGAAATTAGACTACAAGGAAATGATCAAATTTTAGTTGAAATTCCTGGTGCTGCAGACCCTGAGAGAGTAAATTCATTCTTACAAGGTAAAGGTTCATTGCTATTCCAAATTGTAGACCAATCTTTAACTACTGAATTAAATACATACTTCGAACAAAATCCTTCCGAAGTTTACACAGACAGTGGTGAAATCAAACAACCAGATTTCCTACCTGCTGGTAAAATAGCAGCTGGATATTATGTAAAAGATTCTTATGGAATTGATGAGCTACAAAGCTTTGTTGTATTAGACTCAGAAATAGGGCTAGATGGCATTCACTTAGAAAGTGCCCAAACTGGAACAAATTCAATTACTGGACAACCTGTAGTTAATTTCCATTTAGACGCTAGTGGTGGAGATGCTTTCTATAAATTTACTTCAACTCATGTTGGAGAGTCTATGGCTGTTGTTATGGATGGAAAAGTTAAATCAATTGCTACAATTAATGAAGCAATTAGACAAGACGTTCAAATTTCAGGATTCACTCAAGATGAAGCAGCTGACTTAGCAATTGTACTTAGAACTGCGGCCTTACCAATTGAACTAGTAGTATCAAGTCAACAAGCAGTTGGTGCAACCTTAGGAGAAGATGCTGTTGAAGCTGGATTGATGGCTATAGCAATTGGTTTAGCATTAGTAGTAATCTTTATGTTTATATATTATGGCTTAAGTGGTTTAGTAGCTGATTTAGCTTTAGTATTAAACTTAATTTTGATGCTAGCTGTATTATCCGCCTTTAAGTTCACACTCACATTAACATCTATTGCAGGTTTAATATTAACCCTTGGTATGGCAGTTGATGCAAATGTAATTATTTTTGAACGTATTAAAGAAGAGTTACGATTTGGAAAGAGTTCACAAGTCGCAATTAAGACAGGATTTGGAAAAGCATTCTGGACAATTATGGATGCAAATATTACAACCATAATCGCAGCATTAGTTCTTTCCCAATTAGGTTCAAGTGCAGTTAAAGGTTTTGCTAATACCTTAGCTATAGGTATTATAAGTTCTTTATTTACTGCTTTATTTGTATCACATTTAATTTTTGACGCTGCTATCACCGATCGTGAGGGAGCCAAATTACATATAACCTGGAGGAAAAAATAATGAAAAAGAATCTTCCTGTTATTAAAACACGTTTTATAGCGTTAACATTCTCAGTTCTATTATTAGTCATAGGTATTGGTTCCTTAATTTTTAATGGTGGTTTTAATACTGGCATTGACTTTGAAAGTGGATTAAGCCAAAGAATTCAAGTAGCACCTGTAGGGCTTTCTCTTACATATAGTGGAAGTGAAGATATTTCAGTTTCAGTAGACAATGGTAGCTTAGTTATTGAAGAAAGAGGCGAAAGCGGAGTTAATACAGAAACATTAAATAGTGTTGATTATCCTACAGCTTCAGATTTAGCAAAAGGGCTTGAATCAATTGAAGGAATAAGCGTTGAAGTTGTTAATCCCGATTTCAAAACTGAAAATTTATTATCTGGTTATGGTTTTCCAGCAACCTTATCTGAAGAAGCTGTATCTTTAAATTTTGCTACAACTGGTGAAGTTTCAATTGATCAAGTTAGAGAAACTTTAGCTGATTTAGGTAATGTTCAAGTTCAAACAGTTGGAAATGAAGAAGACCAAGTATTCCAAATTAAACTTGGAACTAATGATGGTGATACACAAGATAGTATGGAAAATGCTGTGGCAAATGATTTTGAAAAAACATTTGGAGATGGTTTTGTCGTACTTGAAAGCAATTTCGTTGGACCAAGATTTAGTAAGACTTTAATTTATGGATCTCTTCTAGCTGTTCTAGTAGCTATGGTTTTGATTCTATTCTATATTTGGATTAGATTTAGATTTGCCTATGCAGTTTCCTCTTTGATAGCCTTAACCCATGATGTATTATTACTATTAGGTTTTATTGCTCTATTTAGATTTGAAGTATCTAGTACAACGATAGCTGCTGTATTAACAATTATTGGTTATTCATTAAATGCTACAATTGTTATTTTTGATAGGATTCGTGAAAACAGTGCTTTAATGAAAGATAAACCATTTAATAATGTTATTGAGCATAGTGTAACTCAATCATTAACACGTACAATAATTTCAAGCGTCACTACAGTCTTAGCTGTATTACCTCTTGCTTTATTAGCTAGTGGAACGATTAAATTGTTTGCAATAAATCTTATATTTGGTATCGTAATTGGTACATATTCATCTAACTTTATTGCTCCATCTTTCCTTTATTGGATTAGTGGTGGTGAACATGTTAATGAAAAAAAGAAAAAATAATGAATTCATGATTTGTTAAATATAAGCCGCAAGAATAATCTTGCGGCTTTTTTTCCCTTTTAAAAGATACAATTATAATTTATAATGAGGCAGAGGTGAAAATGAAAGTAATAAAGTCAGAAGTAATTGGTTATTGTAAAGGTGTATCAAGAGCAATATCAATTGTAAATGAAGCTTTAGACCTTGGAAAAGAAAAAAATTTAAAAGTTTATTCATTAGGCCATGTTATTCATAATCCACAAATAGTTGAGCAAATGGAAAAAAAAGGTTTAATTATTTTAGAGGAGGAGGATGCAAATAAAGTTGAGCCAGGGATTATTGTCTTGAGGGCTCATGGTGTTAGTGACAAGGTTAGAAGAACTTTTTTAGACAATAATTTTTATATATACGATGCTACCTGTCCAATAGTGTTAAAAGAACAAACAATAGTGGAAGCAGCTCCAATTGATTCAACTATAGTAGTAATAGGTGGACAAAAACATCCAGAAGCTATAGCTTTACAAAATGTTGAAACCCCTAATGAAAAAGTTATAATAAGTGATGTTGAAGATATAATAAAAATTCCAACAACTAATAATTTGTTTGTTGTAATACAATCAACTTATCCAAGTGGGATGAGTAGAGATATAGTAACTGCATTAGATAATTTTGCAGCAAAAAATAAAATTAATGTGCAGTTTGCAAATGAACTTTGTAATAGTAATCAAAGAAGAAGAAACGCTGTTGCAAAATTGTCAAAGCAATGTAATTGTATAGTTGTAGTGGGTGGGAAAAATAGTTCTAATACTAGAGGTATTTATAATTATTGCAAAAACCAAGGTGTTGAAACATATTTAGTTAGTAATAAAGAGGAGGTACCTTTACATTTATTTGATTATGAAGTAATTGGTTTAGCTACAGGTACATCCACTCCTCCTTTTGTGATTGATGAAATAGAAAAATATTTAATAAGAGGTAAAAATGAAACATAAAATACCAATTCCAACAATAAAACGGTTTCCATCTTATATTCGCTTAATAAAGCAATATAAAGAAAATGGACTTGAAAGTGTAAGCGCAACTAACCTTGCAAACGATTTAAGATTAAATCCTATACAAGTTAGGAAGGATTTAGCATTTTCCGGAATAGAAGGAAAACCTAAAGTTGGATTTAACATTGATGAATTGTTAAGAGCCTTGATAGAATCTTTAGGTTGGAATAATTCTACAGATGCTATTTTAATTGGAGCTGGTAATTTAGGCTCAGCTTTGATGGGTTATAAAGGATTTGAAACTTATGGTTTAAGAATTGTTGCAGCTTTTGATAAAAAAGAGGAAGTAGTTGGTAAGAAAATAGGTGACCTTTGTGTAAAACCTTTAACCGAACTAGAAGAGTATGTCTTATTAAATGGAATTAGTATTGCAATTTTAACTGTTCCAGCGTCACAAGCACAAACTTGTGCGCAATTATTAGTAAAATGTGGAATTCAAGCAATTTGGAGTTTTGCCCCTAAAGATTTAACTCTTCCAGAAAATATTGCTGTTCAGAGAACTGATTTAGCTACCCAATTTGCTGTTCTTTCCGCTAAGTTAAGATCAAACATATTAAACGATAAGAGCAAAGCTGATTCTGATCTATGGTAATAACAATAATGTGATGAAAATCACATTATTGTTGAATTTAACTAATTTAATATGAAATAATTGAATATAAAATTAATTATTTATTATTTTTTATGAATTATTTCTATATATTGTTTTATTATTTTGTAAGATTGGATTATATACTTTAATTTTACTTGACCCCATAATAAAAAAGTATTATAAAAATAATGCATGGGGAAAAATATGAAAAAAGTTAAGGTTGAGCTTTGTATGGGAAGTTCTTGTTTTTCTAGGGGAAATTCAAGAACTCTTGAATTGTTAGAAACTTTTATTAAAGAAAATAAATATGAAGATTTAATAGAAGTTGAAGGACATTTATGTTTGGGAAGGTGTAGTTCAGGGCCAATTATTAAAATTAATGGCAAGGATTATGAAAATATCAATCCTGAATGTGTTATTGATTTAATTCAAGAAGAATTAAAGAAGTAATAATTGAGGAGTAGAAATGATTCATCCAATATATACTGAACTTACACAATGTAGAGATTGTTATAAATGTGTTAGGGCTTGTCCAACAAAAGCTATCCAAGTCAAAGAGGGTAACGCAGTTGTTATTCATGATAGATGTACCTATTGTGGAATATGTGTCGACGTATGCCCAGCTTCAGCAAAAAAAGTCAGAAAGGATTTAGCAAGAGTTCAGCTATTTATGAAAAGTAATCGTAAAATAGTTTGCTCTTTAGCGCCTTCCCATAGTAGTGAATTTGAAGATAGAGAAGCAGCCCTATTAATTGCGCTTAAGTCTTTAGGCTTTGATTATATAAGCGAAACAGCAATAGGGGCTTCGTTAGTTAGTGCAACTGTAGATGAGTATAGAAATAGAAATATAGATACTTCTTGGATTTCTACCGCCTGTCCTTCAGTAGTTCAATTAGTTAAAAAATATTATTCAACTTTAGAAAACCAATTAGCCCCAATCCCATCCCCATTACAATTGCATTGTGCTTATTTAAGAGAAACTTATGGCGATGATATTGGGATAGTTTTTGTTGGCCCATGTATTGCAAAAAAATGGGAAGCTGATGAATGGCCAGGTTATCCAAATTTTTCTTTAACCTTTGAAGAGTTAAAACAATGGCTTGAAGAAGAGAAAATAGATTTAGAGACGATAAATAAACAGTTGTTTATTACAGAATGTGAAATTCCCTCTTACGTTCCAGCTAAAGCAGCAGTAACCTCCGCCTATAGTGTAGAAGGGGGAATGATTGCCTCGTTTAAAGGGGGACAAGATTTCTTTCAAGATAATTCAATTGCTCTCTCAGGAAATCAAGTAATCAAATCAACTTTAGATAATTTAGTAAATAACGAAAATCATCAGTTTCTTGAACTTTTAAGTTGCGAAGGTGGTTGTATAAATGGACCAGCAACTAAGAAAAATATCCCCTTATCTAATAAAAAATATATTACAACTGGATATACTAGAGAAAGACTGCATGAAGAAAATTTATTTACTCCTCCAAAAAATTTCATCGATAAAGTTGTAAAAGAAGGATATAACATAATAAAAGTTGATCAAACTACTAAGACTCATAAGCATTATGATAATTCTGTTTATAGTGAAATAGAGATAAATAAGGCTTTAAGAGAATTAGGCAAAATACATCCTGAAGATCAAATCAATTGTGGGGGATGTGGTTATTCAACTTGTAGAGATATGGCTATTGCTTATTTAGATGGTATGGCTGAAATCGAAATGTGTGTTACAAAAATGAGAAAAGAAGCACAAAATAAAATGGATGTCCTTCTTAGAACAATTCCAATGGGTGTTGTTATAGTTGATGAAAATTTAAATATTATAGATTGTAATGCAAGATTTTTTGAACTATTTGCAAATGTAGATTATGAAATGGATGATGCTTCCCTTGAAGCAATAAAAGGCATTTCGATTCGTCAGTTTGTAACATTTGAAGATAAATTCCAAGAACAATTTAAAAAAGAAGTATCTAAACAAGTTAAAATTAAATTTAATGATATGTTTTTAAAAGTTACTTTTTTCTCAATAAACAAACATAATCTAGTTGGAGCTTTGTTTGATGACATTACAAGCCCTACAGTTAGAAGAGAAACAGTTGTAAAAAAAGCAGAGGTAGTTATTCAAAAAAGTTTAGAAACTGTACAACAGATAGCATCTCTACTTGGAGAAAATGCTGCAGACACTGAAATAACCTTAAATTCTTTGATAGAAGCATTTGATGTACCTTCGGATGAGAAAAATAAAACGAATAAATTATAAAGGAGACTTATGAAAGATATTTTTATTGATATAGATTACAGTCAAATTTATAAGTTCGGCCAAAAAATAGGTGGGGATGTTTTTTTACAAAAGCGAAATCCCGAGAGAAATCAAATAGTTGCGGTTTTAAGTGACGGTTTAGGTTCTGGAGTTAAAGCAAATGTATTAGCTTCACTTACAGCAAATATGGCAAAGAAATTGAGTTTTTCGCCAATGGATTTAAGGCATTCGGCAAATATAATTATGGACACTTTACCAGTATGTAAAGAGAGGAAAATTAGTTATTCAACTTTTTCTATTGCTGATATTCGTTACAATGCTTTAAATTCAAATATTAAAGTTAACTTTTTAGAATATGATAATCCTCATGCTATATTTTTTAGAGAGTCAAAAAATATAGAATGGACTGGAGATGTTACTATTTTAAATAGAAAAAAAGCATTCAAAGAAGAAGCAATTGTACATAATGTTTTTAATTTAAAAGTTGGAGATAGATTAATTATTATAAGTGATGGAGTAACTCAGGCAGGTCTTGGTGCTTCAAGAGCACTTGGTTGGAGACTTCCAGGTGTGAAAGAATATATTAGCGAGATTTTAAAAGAAAGTCCTTCAATTAGTAGCAGAGCTTTAACTAAAAAAATCGTAAATAAAGCTTTAAGCTTAGATGGTCTAGCCTCAAAAGATGATATTACTTGCTGCTGTATTTATATAAGAAAACCAAGAAGAACTTTAATTGTAACAGGGCCACCTTTTTCAAAAGAGTCTGATCCATTACTTTGTAAGAAGATAGAGGCTTTTAAAGGAAGGAAAATTATTTCTGGAGGTACCACAGCTTTAATAGTATCTAGAATTTTAAATAAAAGGATTAAGGTTGATTTGTCTTCCTGGTCTAAAGATGTACCTCCTTCTTCAGTGATGGAAGGAATGGATTTAGTTACAGAAGGGATGCTAACTCTATCGAAGGTAGTTAATACTCTTGAGAGAAAACTTCCTTTAGTTGAATTAGCAAATGATGCAGTAAAAAAGTATGTTGAATTAATTTTAGACAGTGATCAAGTTCATTTCATAGTTGGAACAAAAATAAATGAGGCTCATCAAGATCCTAGTATTCCTGTAGAAATAGGGATAAGACGGACATTAATTGAACGATTAAGAAGGGCTTTGGAAGATAATTATTTAAAAGAAACATCGATAGAATATATTTAAAAGAGAGGAAAAAATGGACAAAAAGGTTTCAATTAAAATTTGTGTTGGCACATCTTGTTTTGTACAAGGAGGCTCAGATTTACTTTTATATAATGATTTCATTGATTCAGATATCATTGAAAATTGTGAAATCGAAGGAACATCTTGCTTTAATGCATGTAAAGGTCATGAGGGAGAGAGTGCTCCTTTTGTGATGATTAATAATAAAATATATGGCGATATGACACCCGAAAAATTAAAAAAAATAGTTGATGAGGTTTATCATGCTAGAAAGAAATAATCAATTTACTCATTTAAAAAATAAAGTATATTCTACAGTTTTAAAGAGCTATTTTAATGGGACATTGGAAGAAGACATTGATAAAATTCCTTATTGGATAATTCCTAAAGACACCGATCCAAGTAGATGTTGTATATATAAAGAAAGAGCAATGATTAGATACAGAATTTTGGCATTTCTTGGAGTAAATATTGAAAAAGATGACGATGAAATGAAACCTCTAAGTGCATATTATAGAGAAGTAATTTCTAAAAAGATGAAGCCTTTACCAGTTTTAACAACTATAAGTACAGCTTGTAGTGCATGCCCTAAAGATCAGTACCATATAAGTGAAGCTTGCAGAGGTTGTTATGCTCGACCATGTTTAGCAAACTGTCCAAAAGATGCAATTGTTTTTGTAAATGGAAAAGCATCTATAGATCAAGAAAAATGTATTAGATGTGGAAAATGCCAAGAAGTTTGTCCTTTTAATAGTGTTTTACATAGATTAGTTCCTTGTGAAGGCGCCTGTCCTGTAAATGCAATAAAGAAAAATGAAAAAGGCTTTGTAGAGATAGATTACAAAAAATGTATAAGTTGTGGTAAATGTGCAAGAAGTTGTCCTTTTGGTGCAATAGTTGAAAGAAGTAGTATTTTTGAAGTATTAAAGCTACTTACTTCTGATGAGAAAGTTACAGCAATTATTGCTCCGGCAATTGATGGTCAATTTCCAGGAACCTTAGGCCAAATTAAAAGAGCTCTAAAACTAGTTGGCTTTGATGATGTTGTTGAAGTTAGTGAAGGTGCAGAAATAACTAGTATAAATGAAGCTATGGAACTTAAAGAGAGACTTGAAAGAGGCGATAAACTTATGAGTACAAGTTGTTGTCCTTCATATATAGAAATCATTGAACGTCATTTGCCAAATTTAAAATCTATAAAAAGTGACACACTCTCTCCAATGGCATATACAGCACAACTTGTAAAAGAAAAAAATCCTGAAACAAAGGTAGTGTTTGTGGGGCCTTGTTTAGCAAAAAGGGTTGAAGCAATTAAATTAGATACAATTGATGGAGTTATTACATTTAGTGAGTTAGGTTCAATGTTTGTAGCGAAGGATATAGATGTTAAAGAACTTGAGGAAGATGATTTAGGCAATACAGAGAGCTTTGAAGATTGTAGAAACTTTGCAATAAGTGAAGGTGTTAAAGGCTGTGTTCTAAGTAGAATGGAAGATCCTTCGATAGTAAAACCTTTTTCCATAAATGGTGTAGATAAAAAAGTCTTTAAGATGCTTAAAGTAATAGATAAGATTCCATCTAAAGGAAACTTTGTTGAAGTTATGGTTTGTGATGGAGGGTGCATAAATGGCCCTGGAACCATAGTTAATCCAAAAATTGCAATGAAACTAAGAAATGGTAATACAAAAGCAATTGCTAAAGTAATGAAAAAAGAAACACTTTATTGACCAAGAGTAAATTAATGTTTATTTTATATCCAAGAGGTATATATGAACACAAAAGAGGACTTAGAAGCTTTATTAGAAAGCTATGATGGGTCAATAGAAAGCAGGTATTGTTCCTTAGCTAATACTGTTGCTTTTTTAAAAAATTTACTTGAAGAAATTTCTTGGATAGGGTTCTATCTAAAAAAGGATTCATTTTTAGTTTTGGGCCCTTTTCAAGGAAATATAGCTTGTGAAAAAATTCCCTTCACTAGAGGTGTTTGTGGTGATGCATATACCTTAAAGAAAACTATTAATGTAGATAATGTTAATTTATATGAAAATCATATAGCTTGTGAAAGTGATACTTGTAGTGAATTAGTAATCCCATTAATAAATAAATCAAGAGTAGTTGGTGTTTTAGATATAGATTCTAAATCTTTTAGTAGATTTAAAGCTGATGAAATTGCATTATTAGAAGAACTTGCCGATGTTATTGCAAAAAAACTATTTTAATTAATAGTTATTGCTTGACATCCCAAATTAAAAAGAGCATATTTTTATTAAAGGCTATGATAAAGACGAGTAGCAAAAGAAAGTGCTAAGAGAGAGAGTATTCATTGGCTGGAAAATACTCAGTTACTCTTTTGTGAAAACCCCTTTGGAGCTGCAACCCCAACGATATAAATCAAGTAAGGAAGCCGTTTTCTCAACGTTATGAGACAAATTAAGCGTCTTTTCTTTTTGTAAGGAAAGGAAGCAAGGTGGAACCGCGGAAGCTATTATGCCTTCGTCCTTGTATTTGATGATTTATGTCATCATTTATAGAGATGAGGACATAATAGCTTTTTTTGTTATTAAAATTAGGAGATAGATTATGGCAGAAAAATTAAGTGCTGAAGAAAAATTAGCTAGAGTTCGTCATTCCATGGCACACGTAATGGCTGAAGCTGTTTTAGAAATGTTTCCAACAGCTCAAATAGCTATTGGACCAGCAATTGAAAATGGCTTTTATTATGATTTTGAATTACCAAGACAGTTATTAAGTGAAGATTTAGATGAAATAACTGAAAAAATGAAAGCAATAATTAATAGTGATAAAGAATTTGTAAGGACAGAAGTATCTCGAGAAGAAGCAAGAGAAAAATTCAAAGATCAAAAATATAAATTGGAATTACTAGATGCAATTGATGAAAATGAAGTTGTATCTTTATACAACCAAGGTAATTTTACTGATCTTTGTAGAGGTCCTCATGTAAAATCAACAAAAGAATTAAGAAGTGATTCTTTTAAATTAATGAGTATAGCAGGAGCATATTGGAGAGGAAAAGAATCAAATCCAATGCTAACTCGTATTTATGGAACAGCTTGGACAAATAAAAAAGATTTAAGATTATATTTACAAAAATTAGAAGAAATTGAAAAGAGAGATCACAGAAGACTTGGTAAAGAGTTAGATTTATTCTCCATGCATGAAGAAGCTGGTCCTGGTTTAGTTTATTGGCATCCTAAAGGTGCTAGAATTAGATTAGCAATTGAAGACTTCTGGAGAAAAGAACATTATAAAAACGGTTATGAAATGGTATATACCCCACATGTAGGTAAATCTTGGCTATGGGAAACAAGTGGTCACTTAGATTTTTACAAAGAGAGTATGTATCCAGAAATGGTAATGGATAAGGCTAATTATTATGCAAAACCTATGAACTGCCCATTCCATATCATGATTTATAACAATAAGAAGCATTCTTATAGAGAGCTTCCATGTAGATGGGCTGAACTTGGAACAGTTTACAGATATGAAAAAGCTGGAGCTCTTCATGGACTTTTGAGAGTTAGAGGATTTACACAAGATGATGCTCACCTAATTGTAACTCCTGAACAAATGGATAGTGAAATTGAAACAGTATTAAAGTTTTCTCTTCATATGTTACATAGCTTTGGATTTAAAGAAATTAAAGCATATCTTTCTACAAAACCAGAAAAGAGTGTAGGAGAAGTTGAAAGATGGGATGCTGCAACATCTGCACTTAGAAGAGCAATTGAAAAAGAAGGCTTAGAATATGAAGTTGATGAAGGCGGTGGAGCATTCTACGGACCAAAAATTGATTTAAAGATAAAAGATGCAGTTGGAAGACAATGGCAATTATCAACAGTTCAATTTGACTTTAACTTACCAGATAGATTTAATATGACATTCGTTGATAAAGACGGTGTTGAAAAACGTCCTTATATGATACATAGAGCACTTCTAGGTTCAATTGAAAGATTCTTCGGTGTATTATTAGAACATTATGCTGGATCTTTCCCAGCTTGGTTATCTCCTGAGCAAGTTAGAATTATTCCTATTAATGATTCTTGTTTTGATTACTGTAAAGAATTAGAAATGAAACTTCTTAGTGAAGACTTTAGAGTTTCAGCTGATTTAAGCACAGCTCACTTTAAAGCAAAAATCAAAGAGGCTCAACATGAAAAAGTGCCATATATGATAGTTGTAGGTAATAGAGAAGTTGAATCGAAACAAATGTCGGTAAGGCTTAGAAATGGAAAGCAAGAAAATTGGGGAGATTATAATTCCTTTGTTGAAAAGCTTCATAAAATAATTGACTCAAAGCAAATTGAGTTATAATAATGAAAAAGGGTGGCAAAACATGTCGCCCTTTTTTAAGGACTAAAAAAATGAATAAAGAAAAATTTAAAAAATTAGAAGATTTAGATAGAAAAATTACTATGATAAATCATTTAACTCAGGTTTTGGAGTATGATTTAGAAGTAAATGCCCCCAAAAAAGCTTTAGGAGAAAGGTCAAAACAATTATCATGGACTTCTTTAGAAGCTCATAAAATTGCTTCAAGTGATGAGATGGGAGAACTATTAGCAGCCCTTGGAGCTTCAGATGAAAATGTAGAAGGTTTGGGAGAGAGTGATTTTGAAAAAGCATTAATTAGAGTAAGGTTTAAAGAATATTCTAAAGCAAAAAAGATTCCTTCACAGTTTATAGAAAAGAAACGAGAAATATTAACAGTATCATATGATAAATGGGTGGAAGCTAGAGAAAATGATGATTTTTCAATATTTGCACCATATTTAAATCAAGTTTTAGAATGTGCTAGAGAAGAAGCAGAGTATATTAAAAAGCCTAATCAAAGTTTATATGATGCCTTGTTAAATGAATATGAAGAAGGCTTAACAAGTGAACAGATAGATAAAGTATTTGATGATTTAGAGAAAAAACTAATACCCTTGGTAGCAAAATATAAAGATATAGAAGTAAATGATAAATTCTTATATCAAAAGTATGATGTAAAAAAACAAGAAAAGTTTGCTACTGAGATTTTAAAAGACATGGGATTTGATTTTGATAGAGGAACTTTAGCCTTAGCTGTTCATCCTTTTACTACAACATTGGGCTGTGATGATATTAGGATAACAACAAGATATTCAGACCCTAATTTTAGTGACCCCCTTTGCTCTACCATACATGAGGGTGGACATGCTTTATATGAAATGAATGCTTCTAAAGATTCTCTTAAAGGAACAAGTTTAAGTGAAGGTGTTAGCATGGGCATTCATGAAAGTCAAAGCAGATTTTGGGAAAATGTTATAATTAAAAATCCAGAATTTTGGGATGTTTGGTATCCAAATTTAAAAGAAAAATTTCCAACTCAATTAGAAAACGTTTCACAAAAAGAGTTTGTTAAAGCTATTAATAAAGTTAATCCTTCTTATATTCGAGTTAATGCTGACGAAGTAACTTATAATTTACATATAATATTGCGATATAAATTAGAGAAGCAATTGATTGAAGGGTCTTTAAAGGTAGAAGATTTACCGAAGGCTTGGAATAAGAGATTTGAAGAAGCTTTCACATTGAAGATTGAAAATGAGAGTGATGGTTGTTTACAAGATGTTCACTGGGCTAGTGGATTGATTGGATATTTTCCAACATATGCATTAGGTAATCTTTATTCTGCTCAGTTGTTAAATAAAATGGAAGAAGATTTTGGTGGTAAGAAAATTGGTAAAATTATCAAAGAAAATGGTTTAAGAGATATTAGTAAGTGGTTAGATGAAAATGTTCATAGTAAAGGAAGTTTGTATATTCCTAAAGTTTTGATCCAACAAATAACAAATAAAGCCCTTGACGGGAACTATTTCACACAGTACCTTGAAGACAAGCTAGAAGTAATTTTTGATTAATTAGGAGATAATTGTGAATTTACCAAATAGATTAACACTTGCACGTTTAATAATGACACCTCTATTTTTTATAGTATTTAATTTGCCGATATGGTTTAATTCTTCATTTCAGACAGTTTCGACAGTCTTAGTTCTACTGTTATTTATTGCAATAGAAGCAACTGATTTACTAGATGGGATAATAGCTAGAAAAAGAAATTTAGTTACTGATTTAGGAAAAGTTATGGATCCTTTCGCAGACACCTTTGCAAGACTTACGTATTTTGTCTGTTTGATGAGTGTTGGAATTTTCCCTATAATAGCTTTTGTTATCATTTTATGGAGAGAGTTGGCTCAATCCTTTATAAGATCATTATTAATGAGAGAAGGAAAAGCTCTTCCTGCTAATATTTGGGGAAAGACTAAAGCTGTTTTGTATGCAGTATCAGCAGTTGCTGGTGTTCTCTATCTAATATTGGTAAGAAGCCTTCCAGATATGAAATATTTAGAACAAATTCATTTAGTTTTAAATGTTTTATTCTATATCTCAGCATTTGCGTCAATAGGCTCTTTTTTCACATATATTATCCAAATTAAAAAAAGCAAGATTTTAAGTCATTTGAGTAAATAATAATTTAAGCAATATAATACTCCCTAATTGTGAAGTTTATAAATTCTTTACAGTTGAGGGAGTTTTTTTATTTGCATCGAGAATTAAATGTAAATAAAAATTAAAATTATTATAGTGAATATTTAATTGTAAAAAAATAAAATGAAATGATAAAATCTTATCAAATTTTTAGTTAAAATTTGGTGATTTTTTAATAGTAAAAATGAGGTTGAAAAAAAAATAAAAAAATTGGAAAAAAGTACTAGACAAAATTTTAAAGTTTTCGTAATATCCCACTTGTTGTTCGGGTAAAAACGTTATTACAAAGCGATTTAAACGGCAATTGCAAGAAAATTTAAATAAAAATTAAATAAGCTATTGACTATAATTTTTATACATGTTATTTTCAACAAGCTTGTTAATAATTTAAGATGTTTTCAAGCAGATTTTTGACATAAATATTAGAGAAGAGAAGAGAAGTTAAAATGCTTTTCGATTACCATTTATTTGGTCGTTGGAAAAGCAGATTATAGAAAGCATTAGGGCTTTCTGTCAATTCAAAATAAGAACAAAGATGAAATAAGCTAATGTTCGTTAAGCGAGTGACAGGAATTAAATTAATTTGTTAATTATAGTGGTCTTTATGACCATAATTATATAACGGAGAGTTTGATCCTGGCTCAGAACGAACGCTGGCGGCGCGTTTTAAGCATGCAAGTCGAGCGGTAAGCTAACTTCGGTTAGCCTAGAGCGGCGGACGGGTGAGTAACACGTGGATAATCTACCCTCTTGTTTGGGATAGCCTGTGGAAACATGGGGTAATACCAAATAATACTCTTTTATCACAAGATAAGAGAAGGAAAGGCGCCTCAAAGCGTCGCGAGAGGATGAGTCTGCGTCCCATTAGCTAGATGGTAGGGTAAAAGCCTACCATGGCGATGATGGGTAGCCGGCCTGAGAGGGTGATCGGCCACATTGGAACTGAGATACGGTCCAGACTCCTACGGGGGGCAGCAGCTAAGAATCTTCCGCAATGGACGAAAGTCTGACGGAGCGACGCCGCGTGAACGATGAAGGCCGTGAGGTTGTAAAGTTCTTTTCGGGAGGAGGAATAAGGTTTGCAGGAAATGGCAGACTGATGACGTGAATCCCGGAATAAGCCCCGGCTAACTACGTGCCAGCAGCCGCGGTAACACGTAGGGGGCAAGCGTTGTTCGGAATCATTGGGCGTAAAGGGCGTGCAGGCGGTATTGCAAGTCTGGCGTGAAAGATCTCGGCTTAACCGAGGGAACGCGCTGGAAACTGTAATACTAGAGTACAGGAGGGGACATTGGAATTCCAGGTGTAGGGGTGAAATCTGTAGATATCTGGAAGAACACCGGTGGCGAAGGCGAATGTCTGGCCATGTACTGACGCTGAGACGCGAAGGTGCGGGGAGCAAACAGGTTTAGATACCCTGGTAGTCCGCACAGTAAACGATGTACACTAGGTGGTGGGTGGTTACACTCAGTACCGAAGCTAACGCATTAAGTGTACCGCCTGGGGAGTATGCTCGCAAGGGTGAAACTCAAAGGAATTGACGGGGGCCCGCACAAGCGGTGGAGCATGTGGTTTAATTCGATGATACGCGAGAAACCTTACCAGGGCTTGACATATATTGGACGAATCTAGAGATAGGTTTTCCCTTCGGGGTCGATATACAGGTGCTGCATGGCTGTCGTCAGCTCGTGCTGTGAAGTGTTGGGTTAAGTCCCGCAACGAGCGCAACCCCTACTGCCTGTTACCATCACGTTATGGTGGGGACTCAGGTGGGACTGCCGGTGACAAACCGGAGGAAGGTGGGGACGACGTCAAGTCATCATGGCCCTTATGTCCTGGGCTACACACGTGCTACAATGGCCGGTACAAAGCGCAGCGAAACCGCGAGGTTAAGCGAATCGCAAAAAGCCGGTCTCAGTACGGATTGGAGTCTGCAACTCGACTCCATGAAGTTGGAATCGCTAGTAATCGCGCATCAGCATGGCGCGGTGAATACGTTCCCGGGCCTTGTACACACCGCCCGTCACACCATCCGAGTTGGGGGTACCCGAAGTCGCTAGTCTAACCCGTAAGGGGGGGACGGTTCCGAAGGTATGCTTGGCGAGGAGGGTGAAGTCGTAACAAGGTAGCCGTACCGGAAGGTGTGGCTGGATCACCTCCTTTCTAATAAGAAAGGTAAAGTATTAACCTCTCACAGTTAATACTACAAACATAGGATGTTATCCGATAGGTGGAAGACCTATCACAAAAAGACCCTAGTGTCTCTTCTCTTCTTTTGTATTTATGTCGTTCGGGACTGTAGCTCAGGTGGTTAGAGCGCTTGCCTGATAAGCAAGAGGTCACAAGTTCAAGTCTTGTCAGTCCCATTTTCAGCGAGCATTATATGTCGCTGGTTTTTTTACAGAATATTTTATTTATTCAATATAGCGTAAGGGATTGTAAAGATAATATGGTCAAGCGAATAAGGGTCCACGGAGGATGCCTAGGAGCCGCCAGGCGAAGAAGGACGTGGTTAGCTGCGAAAAGCTGCGATGAGGGGCCAACACCCTATGATCCGCAGATATCCGAATGGGGTAACCCGACAGTCTGGATGATTGTCACTATTATGTGAATAAAATAGCATAATAGAGGTATACGCTGGGAACTGAACCATCTAAGTACCAGCAGGAGTAGAAATCAAAAATGAGATTCCCTTAGTAGCGGCGAGCGAAGGGGGAAGAGCCCAAACCAAGCGCTTTTAAGTGTTTGGGGTTGTAGGGGTGCATCGGGGGAATCCCGATTAGTAAGAAAAGTATTTATTAGACGAAAGATTCTGGGACGGTCTGTCAGAGAAGGTGAAAGCCCTGTAGTCGAAAATAGATACTCTAATTGGATGCACTACCTGAGTACGGCGGGACACGAGAAATCCTGTCGGAATCTGGGGGGACCACCCTCCAAGGCTAAATACTCGGCGGCTACCGATAGCGCATAGTACCGTGAGGGAAAGGTGAAAAGCACCCCGGGAGGGGAGTGAAAGAGAACCTGAAACCGTGGACTTACAAGCGGTCAAAGCCCGAAAGGGTGATGGCGTGCCTTTTGTAGAATGAGCCTGCGAGTTACCGTGTGTAGCAAGGTTAAGGGATAGGAGTCCTGGAGCCGTAGGGAAACCGAGTCTGAATAGGGCGATAAGTTGCATGTGGTAGACCCGAAGCCAAGTGATCTAACCATGGCCAGGCTGAAGCTGGAGTAAAATCTAGTGGAGGGCCGAACGTAAATCCGCTGAAAAGGGTTGCGATGAGCTGTGGTTCGGAGTGAAAGGCTAAACAAACTTGGAGATAGCTGGTACTCCCCGAAATAGCTTTAGGGCTAGCGTTACGTGGACTGCCACGGAGGTAAAGCACTGGATAGATGCGGGCCCTTCACCGGGTACCAAGTTTAACCAAACTCTGAATGCCGTGGTACAATGCGTAGCAGTCAGACGGCGACTGATAAGGGCCGTCGTCAAGAGGGAAACAGCCCAGACCGTCAGCTAAGGTCCCAAAGATATACTAAGTGGGAAAGGAAGTATGATTGCACAGACAGCCAGGAGGTTGGCTTAGAAGCAGCCACTCCTTCAAAGAGTGCGTAATAGCTCACTGGTCGAGTAGTCATGCGCCGACAATCCAACGGGGCTAAGTATATCACCGAAGCTACGGCACAGCGCTAGACGCTGTGGGTAGGGGAGCATTCTGTGTACGGATGAAGTCAAGACGGAAGTTTTGGTGGACGGGACAGAAGAGAGAATGCAGGCATGAGTAACGAAAAGAGGGGTGAGATCCCCCTCCGCCGAAAGCCTAAGGTTTCCAGGGTAAAGTCAATCTACCCAAGGGTTAGTCGGCCCCTAAGGCGAGGACGAAAGTCGTAGTCGATGGGAAGCGGGTCAATATTCCCGCACCTCTCAGTGTTTCGATGGAACGAAGCATAGGGCGAAACGCGGCAGGGCGACGGTTGTCCCTGTCAAAGCAGCGATGCGTTAAGGTTAATAGGCAAATCCGTTAACTAAGAGGAGCTGTGAGCGATTACTTTTACGGAAGTAAGAAGCGCGTGTAGTCGTCGTGCCAAGAAATAGTTTCTAAGGTAAGGCACTGAGGGACCGTACTATAAACCGACACAGGTGGGCGAGCTGAGAATGCGAAGGCGTACGGAAGAACTCACGTTAAGGAACTCGGCAAAATGCATACGTAACTTAGGGATAAGTATGGCTCACGAGAGTGAGTTGCAGAGAAATGGCCCATGCGACTGTTTACCAAAAACACAGGTCCATGCGAACCAGCAATGGGAAGTATATGGACTGACACCTGCCCGGTGCTGGAAGGTCAAGGGGAGTGGTTATTGATTTATCAAGAAGCTGCGAACTCAAGCCCCAGTAAACGGCGGCCGTAACTATAACGGTCCTAAGGTAGCGAAATTCCTTGTCGGGTAAGTTCCGACCCGCACGAATGGTGTAACGATATGGGCGCTGTCTCAACGTGAGATCCGGTGAAATTGAAGTTCAGGTGAAGATGCCTGATACTTGTGGTTAGACGGAAAGACCCCGTGAACCTTTACTTCAACTTGACATTGAAAATTGGACAAGGATGTGTAGGATAGGTGGGAGACGTAGATGCGTGGACGTCAGTTTGCGCGGAGTCGTTGGTGAAATACCACCCTTCCTTTTCCAGTTTTCTAACCCTGGCCGTGAAACCGGTTAGGGGAGAGTGTCAGGCGGGAAGTTTGACTGGGGCGGTCGCCTCCTAAAGTGTAACGGAGGCGCGCGATGGTCACCTTAGGATGGTTGGGAATCATCCCTCAAGTGTAAAGGCACAAGGTGGCTTGACTGCGAGGCTTACAAGCCGAGCAGGTACGAAAGTAGGTCTTAGTGATCTGGCGGTAGCGAGTGGAAGCGCCGTCACTTAACGGATAAAAGGTACTCCGGGGATAACAGGCTGATCTTGCCCAAGAGTTCATATCGACGGCAAGGTTTGGCACCTCGATGTCGGCTCATCGCATCCTGGGGCTGGAGCAGGTCCCAAGGGTTTGGCTGTTCGCCAATTAAAGCGGTACGCGAGCTGGGTTCAGAACGTCGTGAGACAGTTCGGTCCCTATCTGCCACAAGCGTTGGATGTTTGAGGGGTTCTGCTTTTAGTACGAGAGGACCGAAGTGGACAAACCTCTGGTGTACCAGTTGTCGTGCCAACGGCAGGTGCTGGGTAGCTACGTTTGGAAGGGATAACCGCTGAAAGCATCTAAGCGGGAAACCCTCCCCAAGATGAGACATCCCATCCTCTTTAAGAGGACTGAAGGAACCAGAGAGAATATCTGGTTGATAGGCCGAGAGTGTAAGCATGGCGACATGTTCAGCTTATCGGTACTAATTAGCCGTGAGGCTTGACCATATTATCGTTGCGATCCCTAGAATATCGCACTTAAACTCGATAGCTAAATTTATTTAGCTCTCTAGGTTTAAGTTGGCCCGGTGGCCATAGCAGAGTGGACACACCCGTTCCCATCCCGAACACGGCAGTTAAGCGCTCTCACGCCGATGGTACTACAATTATGTGGGAGAGTAGGTAGCTGCCGGGCCTTTTTTTATTTTTACACCTTTGGGTGTATTTTTTTTACCTTTTTATTAAAATTGTTGTTTATGCAACGTCTATTTAGGTTAGATTATACTAACATTTAATTATAGGAGATAAATCATGAGAAAAAATGATTATGAAGTAATTGATGTTAGAAATATTACAACCACTTTTCTACCTGGCCTATTAAAGAAAGCAAAAGCTCTTGAAATTGGAAAAGGCCTTTGTATAGTTCAAAGCTTTGATCCAAAACCATTATATTCTGCTATGGAAGATTTAGGATATGAATGGGAAGTTGATAAAGTTAGTAAGGATGAATATAGGTGTTATTTTTTAAAAGTAAAAGACTTTGATTTAAAATATGAAGATGGTGCTGATATGCCATTTAAGCCAACAGCTATATTAAATTATAAAAAGATTGATAATGATTTGGCTGAGACTGTTGTAGATTTTTGGCAGCTAATTTGGGAGAAAGAAAATCCAGCTATCGATTTAAAAACTAAACTTCTATTATCATTAAGCAATGCAGTTGGAGCGGCTAGATTTAGACAAGCAACAAGAGAATTAATTAAAGCATATTCAATTGGATTGACTGTTGCAGAATTAGATGAGCTTTTTTCTTTATTTGCCTGGAACCAAGGAATTGGATATTTCTCATCAGAGATTGGCCCTTCAGTCTTATTTAAATCTTATCAGTTAATTAAAACTTTAGAAAAACAAGGGAAACCACGCAATCAAATTATGAAAGAGCTATTAAACAAATTTGGAGAAAAAAATAAAGAAGTAAGTACTACTTCTTCAATTTTTGATTAGTATAACAATAAGAAATAAAAAAACTTCCATTGAAAGCTAAAAGAAGCTTAGATTGGAAGTTTTTTTCTTTATACTTTAATTTACAAGAGTTTTTGTAACTTCTTTTAACAAATCCCTTATTTTTAGATGCTGCGGACAGTGAGTTTCACATAAACCACATTCAACACAGGCATTTGCTTTTTCTTTTGCTGTAAATACTGATTTATATTCACTTTTAATTTTATTTTTATTTTTCACAGAATCTAAATTGTAATATTTATTATAATATTTAAAATTATCAGGAATTAGTACGCCCTGAGGGCAAGGAAGACAATATTTACAATTAGTACAACCTATTCTTTTCGACTTATAAATTATAGAGAGAACATTTGATATAGTGGCAGTATCTGCATCAGATAATGATCCTACATCAAAGCTAGAAGCAGATGAGATGTTGTCTTTGACTTCTTCTAGGGCTCCCATACCACTTAAGATAACTTTTACATTCTTTTGGTTTAATAGCCATTTTAGAGACCATGAAGCATAAGAAGCATCTTTATCAGCTTCTTTATAGACTTCTTCAGCTTTAGGAGGTAATTCTCTAGCTAATTGACCACCCTTTAATGGTTCCATAATAACACAACCAATTCCTTTTGACTCACAGTAATCAAGGCCTTCTTTACCAGCTTGATAATATTCATCAAGATAGTTGTATTGAATTTGAACCATATCCCAATCATAGCTATCAACAATTTCTTTAAAAAGAGAAATAGATTCATCATGGAAGGAGAAGCCTGTATATTTAATTTTTCCCTCTTTTTTAGCTTTATCTAAAAATTCCAAAGCTTTGTAATTTTGAGCCTTTTTCCAATTTTCCTTATTAAGAGCATGTAAAATATAGAAATCAAAATGAGATTGATTAGACCTTTTAAGTTGAGCATTTAAAAATTCATCTAATTTATCAGCAGATTCAACCATCCATAAAGATAGTTTTGAAGTTAGATAAACCTTATCTCTTAAATTTTCAGTATTTAAGATATTACCAACAACTACTTCACTCATCCCTCCATGATAAGGGTATGCTGTATCAATGTAGTTAACACCATTACTTATAGCATATTTTAATAGCTTTGTAGTTTCTTCGATATTAATATCTTTTGTATCTTCTGAATTTAATGGAAATCTCATGCATCCAAAACCAATTTGTGAAACCTTAATCTTATCTTTACCTAATTCTCTATACTTCATTTTTCCTCAACTTAAATATAATATTATAGTTTTAAGACTACACGTAACTTACCATTCTTCTAAAGTTGTTCTCATAATTTGGTAATTATTTCTTATATTATATTACGGATTTTAAAAATTTGAAATACTTTGTAAATTTCGTCCCATTTATTTGAAGATGATTCAAATTAATACTGGTTGTCTTTATTAAGTTCTACTAAATTATATATTTAATCTTATATTATAAAATTTATAGTATTTATTTATATAAAAACTCTAGGAAGATAGATAAAACAACAAAAAAATAAACATTAATTATAATATTGAAAACAGAAAAATAATAAAAAAATTAAAATTATTGGAAATTGGGATTATTTTACTTTACTAATTAGCATAAATAGAGTATTTTAAAATTAAATCGTACGCGATTAATTAGGAGAATTCAATGACAATTTATGATTTTGAAGTAGAGAAGGCAGATGGAAATAGTGTTAGTTTAAAAGAGTTTAAAGGTAAAGTCTTGCTAATAGTAAATACTGCTAGTAAATGTGGGTTCACTCCACAATTTGAGGGTTTAGAAAAATTATATGAAAAATACAAAGATAAAGGGTTGGTTATATTAGGTTTTCCGTGTAACCAATTTGCTAATCAAGATCCTGGGACTGATGAAGAGATTTCATCATTCTGTAGTTTAAATTATGGAGTTACCTTTCCAATCTTTAAAAAAATTGATGTAAATGGTGAAAACGCTCATCCTTTGTATAAATATCTAAAAAATGAAAAAAAGGGTGCTTTAGGTTCAAAAATAAAATGGAACTTTACTAAATTCTTAGTAGATAGAGATGGAAAAGTTGTAAAAAGATTTGGTTCAAATAAAAAACCTAAAGATTTAGAAGCGGATATTAAAAAAATATTATAAAAATTAAAAAAATAAATATTTTAAAAGTTAAGAGAAATGCTATTTTTGTAACGAAAAAATGGCATTTTTTTGCTTTTAAACCTAAAAAAAAACTTAATAATTGTGTAAAAAATCACTATTTTTAGGAAATTTCAAAAAAAATGAAAAATTTTTCAAAATGTACTTGAATAAATTTTAATAGTAGTATAGTTTCTCATCTCGTTGGCTGACAAAAAAAGCAAACAGTTTGATTTTTTTAGGAAAATAAATATAGCAAAAAAATTAAAAAAAGCTATTGACTTGTTTGTTTGAAAACTGTTATGTTAACTGAGTGCTCAAAATATTGAGCGCTGCAAAATGTTCTAAGTTATTAGAGCTAAATGCAATTGTTATTTGAAATTATGAGCGTAAGGGAAGAGAAATAGAAAGCAAATTATGGTGATGAAAATTGCTGTAAAGAGGGCTTTCTGTCAATTCAAAATAAGAACAAAGATGAAATAAGCTAATGTTCGTTAAGCGAGTGACAGGAATTAAATTAATTTGTTAATTATAGTGGTCTTTATGACCATAATTATATAACGGAGAGTTTGATCCTGGCTCAGAACGAACGCTGGCGGCGCGTTTTAAGCATGCAAGTCGAGCGGTAAGCTAACTTCGGTTAGCCTAGAGCGGCGGACGGGTGAGTAACACGTGGATAATCTACCCTCTTGTTTGGGATAGCCTGTGGAAACATGGGGTAATACCAAATAATACTCTTTTATCACAAGATAAAAGAAGGAAAGGCGCCTCAAAGCGTCGCGAGAGGATGAGTCTGCGTCCCATTAGCTAGATGGTAGGGTAAAAGCCTACCATGGCGATGATGGGTAGCCGGCCTGAGAGGGTGATCGGCCACATTGGAACTGAGATACGGTCCAGACTCCTACGGGGGGCAGCAGCTAAGAATCTTCCGCAATGGACGAAAGTCTGACGGAGCGACGCCGCGTGAACGATGAAGGCCGTGAGGTTGTAAAGTTCTTTTCGGGAGGAGGAATAAGGTTTGCAGGAAATGGCAGACTGATGACGTGAATCCCGGAATAAGCCCCGGCTAACTACGTGCCAGCAGCCGCGGTAACACGTAGGGGGCAAGCGTTGTTCGGAATCATTGGGCGTAAAGGGCGTGCAGGCGGTATTGCAAGTCTGGCGTGAAAGATCTCGGCTTAACCGAGGGAACGCGCTGGAAACTGTAATACTAGAGTACAGGAGGGGACATTGGAATTCCAGGTGTAGGGGTGAAATCTGTAGATATCTGGAAGAACACCGGTGGCGAAGGCGAATGTCTGGCCATGTACTGACGCTGAGACGCGAAGGTGCGGGGAGCAAACAGGTTTAGATACCCTGGTAGTCCGCACAGTAAACGATGTACACTAGGTGGTGGGTGGTTACACTCAGTACCGAAGCTAACGCATTAAGTGTACCGCCTGGGGAGTATGCTCGCAAGGGTGAAACTCAAAGGAATTGACGGGGGCCCGCACAAGCGGTGGAGCATGTGGTTTAATTCGATGATACGCGAGAAACCTTACCAGGGCTTGACATATATTGGACGAATCTAGAGATAGGTTTTCCCTTCGGGGTCGATATACAGGTGCTGCATGGCTGTCGTCAGCTCGTGCTGTGAAGTGTTGGGTTAAGTCCCGCAACGAGCGCAACCCCTACTGCCTGTTACCATCACGTTATGGTGGGGACTCAGGTGGGACTGCCGGTGACAAACCGGAGGAAGGTGGGGACGACGTCAAGTCATCATGGCCCTTATGTCCTGGGCTACACACGTGCTACAATGGCCGGTACAAAGCGCAGCGAAACCGCGAGGTTAAGCGAATCGCAAAAAGCCGGTCTCAGTACGGATTGGAGTCTGCAACTCGACTCCATGAAGTTGGAATCGCTAGTAATCGCGCATCAGCATGGCGCGGTGAATACGTTCCCGGGCCTTGTACACACCGCCCGTCACACCATCCGAGTTGGGGGTACCCGAAGTCGCTAGTCTAACCCGTAAGGGGGGGACGGTTCCGAAGGTATGCTTGGCGAGGAGGGTGAAGTCGTAACAAGGTAGCCGTACCGGAAGGTGTGGCTGGATCACCTCCTTTCTAATAAGAAAGGTAAAGTATTAACCTCTCACAGTTAATACTGCAAACATAGGATGTTATCCGATAGGTGGAAGACCTATCACAAAAAGACCCTCTTAAAATAATTTGCAGAAAATTCTCTTCCCGCTCTTTTATAATTTTAGACAACGGGGGCATAGCTCAGTTGGCTAGAGCATCGGCTTTGCAAGCCGAGGGTCAGGGGTTCGAGTCCCCTTGCCTCCAAAAGAAGAGATATTTGACATATATAGCGTAAGGGATTGTAAAGATAATATGGTCAAGCGAATAAGGGTCCACGGAGGATGCCTAGGAGCCGCCAGGCGAAGAAGGACGTGGTTAGCTGCGAAAAGCTGCGATGAGGGGCCAACACCCTATGATCCGCAGATATCCGAATGGGGTAACCCGACAGTCTGGATGATTGTCACTATTATGTGAATAAAATAGCATAATAGAGGTATACGCTGGGAACTGAACCATCTAAGTACCAGCAGGAGTAGAAATCAAAAATGAGATTCCCTTAGTAGCGGCGAGCGAAGGGGGAAGAGCCCAAACCAAGCGCTTTTAAGTGTTTGGGGTTGTAGGGGTGCATCGGGGGAATCCCGATTAGTAAGAAAAGTATTTATTAGACGAAAGATTCTGGGACGGTCTGTCAGAGAAGGTGAAAGCCCTGTAGTCGAAAATAGATACTCTAATTGGATGCACTACCTGAGTACGGCGGGACACGAGAAATCCTGTCGGAATCTGGGGGGACCACCCTCCAAGGCTAAATACTCGGCGGCTACCGATAGCGCATAGTACCGTGAGGGAAAGGTGAAAAGCACCCCGGGAGGGGAGTGAAAGAGAACCTGAAACCGTGGACTTACAAGCGGTCAAAGCCCGAAAGGGTGATGGCGTGCCTTTTGTAGAATGAGCCTGCGAGTTACCGTGTGTAGCAAGGTTAAGGGATAGGAGTCCTGGAGCCGTAGGGAAACCGAGTCTGAATAGGGCGATAAGTTGCATGTGGTAGACCCGAAGCCAAGTGATCTAACCATGGCCAGGCTGAAGCTGGAGTAAAATCTAGTGGAGGGCCGAACGTAAATCCGCTGAAAAGGGTTGCGATGAGCTGTGGTTCGGAGTGAAAGGCTAAACAAACTTGGAGATAGCTGGTACTCCCCGAAATAGCTTTAGGGCTAGCGTTACGTGGACTGCCACGGAGGTAAAGCACTGGATAGATGCGGGCCCTTCACCGGGTACCAAGTTTAACCAAACTCTGAATGCCGTGGTACAATGCGTAGCAGTCAGACGGCGACTGATAAGGGCCGTCGTCAAGAGGGAAACAGCCCAGACCGTCAGCTAAGGTCCCAAAGATATACTAAGTGGGAAAGGAAGTATGATTGCACAGACAGCCAGGAGGTTGGCTTAGAAGCAGCCACTCCTTCAAAGAGTGCGTAATAGCTCACTGGTCGAGTAGTCATGCGCCGACAATCCAACGGGGCTAAGTATATCACCGAAGCTACGGCACAGCGCTAGACGCTGTGGGTAGGGGAGCATTCTGTGTACGGATGAAGTCAAGACGGAAGTTTTGGTGGACGGGACAGAAGAGAGAATGCAGGCATGAGTAACGAAAAGAGGGGTGAGATCCCCCTCCGCCGAAAGCCTAAGGTTTCCAGGGTAAAGTCAATCTACCCAAGGGTTAGTCGGCCCCTAAGGCGAGGACGAAAGTCGTAGTCGATGGGAAGCGGGTCAATATTCCCGCACCTCTCAGTGTTTCGATGGAACGAAGCATAGGGCGAAACGCGGCAGGGCGACGGTTGTCCCTGTCAAAGCAGCGATGCGTTAAGGTTAATAGGCAAATCCGTTAACTAAGAGGAGCTGTGAGCGATTACTTTTACGGAAGTAAGAAGCGCGTGTAGTCGTCGTGCCAAGAAATAGTTTCTAAGGTAAGGCACTGAGGGACCGTACTATAAACCGACACAGGTGGGCGAGCTGAGAATGCGAAGGCGTACGGAAGAACTCACGTTAAGGAACTCGGCAAAATGCATACGTAACTTAGGGATAAGTATGGCTCACGAGAGTGAGTTGCAGAGAAATGGCCCATGCGACTGTTTACCAAAAACACAGGTCCATGCGAACCAGCAATGGGAAGTATATGGACTGACACCTGCCCGGTGCTGGAAGGTCAAGGGGAGTGGTTATTGATTTATCAAGAAGCTGCGAACTCAAGCCCCAGTAAACGGCGGCCGTAACTATAACGGTCCTAAGGTAGCGAAATTCCTTGTCGGGTAAGTTCCGACCCGCACGAATGGTGTAACGATATGGGCGCTGTCTCAACGTGAGATCCGGTGAAATTGAAGTTCAGGTGAAGATGCCTGATACTTGTGGTTAGACGGAAAGACCCCGTGAACCTTTACTTCAACTTGACATTGAAAATTGGACAAGGATGTGTAGGATAGGTGGGAGACGTAGATGCGTGGACGTCAGTTTGCGCGGAGTCGTTGGTGAAATACCACCCTTCCTTTTCCAGTTTTCTAACCCTGGCCGTGAAACCGGTTAGGGGAGAGTGTCAGGCGGGAAGTTTGACTGGGGCGGTCGCCTCCTAAAGTGTAACGGAGGCGCGCGATGGTCACCTTAGGATGGTTGGGAATCATCCCTCAAGTGTAAAGGCACAAGGTGGCTTGACTGCGAGGCTTACAAGCCGAGCAGGTACGAAAGTAGGTCTTAGTGATCTGGCGGTAGCGAGTGGAAGCGCCGTCACTTAACGGATAAAAGGTACTCCGGGGATAACAGGCTGATCTTGCCCAAGAGTTCATATCGACGGCAAGGTTTGGCACCTCGATGTCGGCTCATCGCATCCTGGGGCTGGAGCAGGTCCCAAGGGTTTGGCTGTTCGCCAATTAAAGCGGTACGCGAGCTGGGTTCAGAACGTCGTGAGACAGTTCGGTCCCTATCTGCCACAAGCGTTGGATGTTTGAGGGGTTCTGCTTTTAGTACGAGAGGACCGAAGTGGACAAACCTCTGGTGTACCAGTTGTCGTGCCAACGGCAGGTGCTGGGTAGCTACGTTTGGAAGGGATAACCGCTGAAAGCATCTAAGCGGGAAACCCTCCCCAAGATGAGACATCCCATCCTCTTTAAGAGGACTGAAGGAACCAGAGAGAATATCTGGTTGATAGGCCGAGAGTGTAAGCATGGCGACATGTTCAGCTTATCGGTACTAATTAGCCGTGAGGCTTGACCATATTATCGTTGCGATCCCTAGAATATCGCACTTAAACTCGATAGCTAAATTTATTTAGCTCTCTAGGTTTAAGTTGGCCCGGTGGCCATAGCAGAGTGGACACACCCGTTCCCATCCCGAACACGGCAGTTAAGCGCTCTCACGCCGATGGTACTACAATTATGTGGGAGAGTAGGTAGCTGCCGGGCCTTTTTTTATTTTTATCAATTTATATTCGATAGAAAATAAATTTTTCTATCTAAATATAAGTTGATTTGGTGACCATAGCAGAGTGGACACACCCGTTCCCATCCCGAACACGGCAGTTAAGCGCTCTCACGCCGATGGTACTACAATTATGTGGGAGAGTAGGTAGTTGCCAAATCTTTTTTTGTTTATTAAACTTAGATGTTTTTAATTATATAAATAAGTTCATCATTTTGGTGGACTTTTTTTTTATTCAAAATTTATATTTTTTTGTGAACTTGCATCAATCATATTTTAGATATAGAATATTTAAAAATCTTTTAGTTGCTACATTATATTAATCATTTTCTACCAGTTGCCTTAGTTTTTTCAAAAAAAGTATAAAGGTAAGCTGTAATATTATGAAACAACTATTACATAGATGAAGGATAATTATTTTGGCTATACTATATAAAAAAATATATCAAGAATTATTAAATCAAATTGCTCAAGGTTTTTTTAAGATAGGAGACAAGCTACCCTCTGAGAAAGATCTTTGTACATTGTATGGTGTAAGCAGAATAACTTCAAAAAGAGTACTAGTTGAATTAGAAAAAACTGGATATGTAGAGAGAGTTAGAGGAAAAGGAACTTTTTTAATAAAAACAGTTAACAAGCCACTAGAATCTATTAATAAGACAAAAGATAAATATAAAGGTTCAATTGCTATTGTGTTTCCTTCGATGCATGAATTTGGTAATTTTTCTCAAACCCTTGAAGGGTGTACAAAAGTAATTTGTGAACATAATTATAAACCTAATTTATATTTTAGATTTCACAATTTGCAAGAAGTTGAGAGTCTTTTACAGAAATTAAAAAGAGAAGGTGTTAAAGGTATAATATATTATCCATATTCTCTTTTAGATAGTTATGAAGTATTAAATAGTTTTAAATATGCAAAGATACCTTTAGTAACTATAGACAAATATTTTACTGGTATAGATATCAAAGCAGTTTGTAGTGATAATTTTAGGGGAGGAAGACTTGCTACTGAATATTTAATTAATTTAGGACATAAAAAAATTGGTTTTATATCAGATGTTTCATTAGAAGGTGTTTCTTCTGTTAGAGATAGGTATTTAGGCTATTGTGAAGCCTTAGATAAGGCAAATATTTCATATAACTCAAATTTAATTAGTATTAAAAAATTAGATATAGAGTTTTTGAAAGAATATGATGAAGCTTATTTTATTGATGAAATAAAAAGATTATTAAGAAATGGAGTAACTGGCATAATAGCTATAAATGATATAGTAGCATCATATGTGATTAGAGTAGCTAAAATTTTAGATATTAACATCCCAAACCAATTATCAGTTGTCGGTTTTGATGGAGTGCCTTATTCAGAATTTCAAGAAATTCCTTTGACATCAGTTCTTCAAGATTTTACTAAGATGGGGAGAGAGGCTGCTTCCATTATAATCGATGAATTAGAAGGAAGAGAAAGAGAGTCCATCACATCTTTGCCTGTTTCTTTAGTAGTGAGAGATTCTTGTTTGCCTCCAAAAAAATAAAATAAAGTTAAGCAATTAAATTATAAGTCCACTTAGGACTTATTTTTTTTTATAAAAACAAATATTTCTATTATCTAAAAAATAATTATAAAAATAATTAATTGACAAATATGGTATGTAAACTTATTATGAAAGATATAATTATATTAAAATATATCAACTTATTTTTAAATTGGTATATTTTTATAATAATTTAAATAGTAAAATTCTTATATTTCAATTAAAAATGATATATAAAACAAGTATTTTAAGACAAAAGGATTAATAAACCCTTTAGTGAAGAATAGGTATAGGTTTAACTTAAAATATAACTTACCATTTTAATCTTATTTATAAAAACAAAGATTTGAAAAAGTTAAATTAAATGAATTATGAAGGAAATAAAATGATACAAATTTCAGAGAGAATTGGAAAACTTTTACAGTATTTAGAGGCCCAAATTTACAGTGAAGAACAAGCTATAAAAAATTATAAAATGTTAAAGACTGAAAAAAAATTTGATAAAATAGATGAAATTAATACAAAAGATTGGAATCATTTCGATCACCGAGAAATCTGGGGAGGAAATGAAGAATATTATTGGTTTGAAACATTTGTTACTATAGATGAAAAATATAATAATAAATGTGTTGTATTTGAATTAAACACAGGAAAGGAAGAATCTTGGGATGCAACAAATCCTCAGTTTACTATTTATGTAAATGGTCAATTAATACAGGGGCTTGATATTAATCATAGATCAATAATACTAAGTGAGAATGCTAAAGTTGGACAAGAATTTAGAATTGTTTTATCTGCCTTTACAGGAACCCAAAATTTCTATCTAAAATTGGATAGTTGTATAAAAGTTCTACATCGTGATGTAGAGAAATATTATTATGATATTTCAGTTCCATATAATGTATCTAAATTATTATCTGATGAAGATGATACAAAAATATTAATATTAAAAGCATTAAATAATTCTCTTAATTTAGTAGATATGAGAAAAGAAAATTCTCAAATCTTTTATGATAGTATTAAGATAGCAGAGGAAGATATTCAAGCAAATTTTTATAGTAAACATTGTGGAGATCAACTAGTAAAAATTTATTGTGTTGGACACACTCACATAGATTGTGCATGGCTGTGGACACTAAAAGTTACAGAAGATAAAAGTGTTAGAAGTTTTTCAACAGTACTAAATTTGATGAAGCAGTATCCTGAATATATTTTTATGTCTAGCCAACCTCAATTATATAAATATGTTAAGAAAAATAATCCTAAAGTATTTAAAGAGATTCAAGAAAAAGTTAAAGAAGGTCGTTGGGAAGTAGATGGAGGAATGTTTGTTGAAGCTGATTGTAATATTGCTTCAGGAGAGTCTTTAGTAAGACAGTTTATTCATGGACAGAAATTTTTTAAAGATGAATTTGATAAAAAGAATGAAATTCTATGGTTGCCTGATGTATTTGGATATTCAGCTGCTTTGCCACAAATTATTAAAAAATGTGGTCTCAAATATTTTATGACAACTAAATTAAGTTGGAATGAATTTAATAAAATGCCATATGATACCTTTGAGTGGGAAGGCCTAGATGGAACTAAGGTTTTAACACATTTTGTGTCAATTAGGGATTATCATAATCGAGGTAAAGAAGGGAGTGAGCGAACCGAGCATTTTACAACATATAATGGATATATAAACCCAAAGCAGTTGAAAGGGGGTTGGGAAAGATATAGTCAAAAAGATTTAAACAATGAAATTTTATGTTGCTATGGCTTTGGTGATGGCGGTGGTGGGCCTACAAAAGATATGTTAGAAAACCAAAGACGTCTTTCAAAAGGTATTCCAGGTTGTCCTCAAACAATTTTAAGTACTGCTAAAGACTTTTTTCACGTATTAGATAAACACGTTTCAAAGAGTAAGTACCTTCCAAAGTGGGTTGGAGAATTATATCTCGAATATCATAGAGGCACATATACTAGTATGGCAAGAAATAAAAAATATAATCGGAAAAGTGAATTTGCCTTTCAAAATATAGAAACATACGCATCAATATCTAATTTATTAATTAATAAAGATTATCCTAGCCATGAGATATATGAAGGATGGGAAGTTATATTAAGAAATCAATTTCATGATATTTTACCAGGTTCATCAATATTTCAAGTATATGAAGATTCCAAAGATGAATATGAAAAAATATTAAAACTTAATAAAGAATTAGTTTACGATACAATCTCATCCACCGTAGATGAAATAAAAGCAGACAAAAATTCTTTAATAATATTTAATCCTAATAGTTTTAATTATTCAGGATTGGTTGAAATTGATTTAAAAGATGAACAGGAAGTACTAAAGAAATATAAAGACAGGTTACCAATTCAAAAACTCAGAAATGATAAATATCTTTTTACCGTAAAAGATATTCCATCTAAAGGGTATGGTGTAGTAAATGATATATCAACTGAGCATCAAAAATCTAATAAAGAGTTAAAAATTTCTAAAGATAGAATGGAAAATAGATTTTTTATTATTACCTTTAATGAAAAAGGTCAGTTTAGTTCAATTTATGATAAAAGGGAAAAGAGAGAAATATTAAAGAAAGGTCAAAATGGAAACGTAATTATTAGTTATGAAGATAGACCACACAATTATGATGCTTGGGATTTAAATAAATACTATGTAGAAAAACAATGGGAAGTTGATAATGTAGATCAATGGGAGATTGTAGAAGAAGGACCTTTGAGAGCCTGTGTTAAAATTAAGAGACTGTATCTTGATTCAGACATTACTCAATATATCTATATTTATAGAGATATTGATAAAATTGATATAAAGAACTCAATTGATTGGAAAGAACATCAAATTTTTCTAAAAACTTGGTTTCCCTTAGATATTCATACAAATGAAGCAACCTTTGACATTCAATATGGAAATGTAAAAAGAAATACTCACAACAATACATCTTGGGATTGGGCGCAGTTTGAAGTATGTGTACACAAATGGCTTGATGTTAGTGAAAGTGGTTATGGTGTAAGTATTATGAATGATTGCAAATATGGCTGCAGTGTCAAAAATAGTGATGTTAGTTTATCAATGCTTAAATCAGGTGTTTATCCTAATCCTAAAGCAGATCAGGAATATCATGAATTTACTTACACTATTTATCCTCATAAAAGAAGTTGGATGGATTCAGATACTATCAAAAAATCTTATGAATTAAATAATCCAATTTTACCAAGAATAAAGAAAAATAAGGGAGGATCTTTAAAACAGAATTTCTCATTTGCCTCAACTGATAAAGATAATGTAATTATAGAAGTGATAAAACAAAGTCTTGATGGTACTTCGACTATAGTAAGATTGTATGAGTGTTATAACATGAGGGAAAAAACAACTTTAACATTTGGTAAATCTTTTAAAAAAATATATGAATGCGATATGATGGAAAATAAGATAAAGAAAATTGACAAGCAAAGTAATAATAGTATTAATTTTGAAATAAACCCATTTGAAATTAAAACTTTTAAAGTGGAATTTTAGAGCATAGATGAAGAGGGTAGGAAAAAAATCTCTTATCCTCTTTTTTTATTTAAAGAAAATTTTACTCTTAATAAAAATTCAATAGATAAAATAAATTAGCTTATTAAAAGTGTTTTTTTTTTATGTATCTATATATTGTTATTAGACCCATCTTTAATATAGAATGAAACAAATAACTTAATTGGAGTAATGATGGAAATAAAACTAAAAAAATTAAAAAAAGCTTATGGTGATTTAAAAGCCGTTGATGATATTAGTTTAGACATTCCCTCAAATACAGTTTACGGAATTATTGGACGAAGTGGTGCTGGTAAGTCTACGCTAGTGAGATTAGTAAGTATGTTAGAAAAGCCAGATTCTGGTGAAGTTTTTTATGGGTCATCAAGAGTTGATAATTTAGAAAAAGAAGAATTGCATAAACAGAGAAGACGAATTGGGATGATCTTCCAAAATTTTAACTTATTTTCTTCTAGAACAGCTGGACAAAATATAGCTTATCCTATGGAAATACAAGGCTATGATAAGCAAAAAATAAAAAATAGAGTAAAAGAAATGCTAGATCTTGTTGATTTACAAGGCAGAGAAAATGCTCCAATTAGTACTCTTTCAGGTGGTCAAAAGCAAAGAGTAGCAATCGCAAGAGCTCTTTCTACAAAACCTGATATTTTATTTTGTGATGAAGCAACAAGTGCTCTAGATCCGCAAACTACTCATTCCATATTAGATCTTATAAAAGATATACAGAGAAAAATGAGTTTAACAGTTGTAATGATAACACACCAAATGGAAGTCGTAAGAGATGCTTGTGATTATGTTGCAGTATTAGATAGTGGAAAAGTTGTAGAAGAAGGGAAAGTAATAGACATTTTCTCTAATCCAAAAACAAAAGTGACAAAAGACTTTTTATCTCACCTTTCAACAGATACTCCTTCCTCTGAAATTGTTAGATGGAGTGATGGAGGCCTTTATACTTTAAGATTTAAAGGACAACATACAGATGAACCAATACTTTCAACAATAACAAGAGAATTAGGAGTTGAATTTAACATAAGGGCAGGTGGAGTTCAGAATGTTGAAAACATTCACATTGGAACTCTTATTTGTGATATTAGCGGAGATGAAGAACTAGTTAAACAAGCTATCATTAAATTAAGAGAAAACGGAATTATCGTGGAGGAGAGTGTATGAACCAATTATTTACCTTAGTTAGCACATCAACAATTGAAACTTTGCAAATGGTGTTTTTCTCAACTTTATTTTCACTTATTCTAGGCTTACCCTTGGGTGTTTTATTATGCATTACTTCAAGTGAACAACAAGGGGGAATAATTCCTCATCCCTTTTTAAATAATATTTTAGGTAGAATTGTAAATGTTCTTAGATCATTTCCTTTTATAATTCTTATGATTTTATTATTTCCTTTATCAAGATTGATATTAGGAACTTCAATAGGAACAAAGGCCGCTATAGTGCCATTAAGCATAGCAGCAGCTCCCTTTGTAGCGAGGGTAATAGAGTCAGCTCTTAAAGAAGTAGATCCAGGAGTAGTTCAAGCAGCTAAAGCTATGGGATCAACTAATTATCAAATAGTTGTAAAAGTTTTAATTCCCGAAGCACTTCCTGCTTTAGTTTCTGGAATAATTTTAACAATTATTAACTTGATTGGATATTCAGCAATGGCAGGAGCTATTGGTGGCGGAGGTCTTGGTGATTTGGCTATTCGTTATGGTTTCCAAAGATTTAGAGCAGATGTAATGTTTGTCGCAGTTATTGTTATCTTACTTTTAGTTGAAATAGTTCAAGTTTTAGGCGATAAATTAGTTGCTCATTTAATGTCAAAAAGATAAATAAACATACAAATCTTATAAATTTAAACTTCTCTTATGGTACATTTGAGAAGCTTTTTTAATATTTATACTCTAAAAGTTGAAATAGTTAAGAAAAATATACAAATACCTGAATCCGTATAGAATACAAAATAAGTAAAATATATCAACATATGTATAGTAAATTATAGACTAAAAAAGCCTCTTATGTTACAATTAAATTATCACAAAAAACGTAACAGGAGAGGCCAAATGATTGATTTTGATTCTACAACAATTACACTAGAGAGTAAAGCAGGTTTAAACTTAATTTCTAAAATTTTAACATTTGCAATGATGAAAGTTAATGATAATGCTGAATATGATTTGGATACCCTTAAATCTAAAAGTCTTTTAGAAAATGAAACTATATATAAAACCTTAGTTGGTTTAAACTCTATGGGATTTACTAATTTTTCTGATGTAGAGCAATTTAGAAATAATGAAGTATTTAAAGAATGTTTAAATCTTAAATTCACTCCTGCTCAAGAAACACTAAGATTGTATTTAGAGAAAGAACGTAGTGCAAATTTTATTGAACATTGTAATTTAGTTAATATTGAATTACTAAAGAAAGTTTCTTTCCCATGTGAAAAGATAAGTGAAAAATATATTCCATTAGATTTTGATGTAACACCTATGATTAATCCTAAATGCAATAAAGAAGAATGTTCTAGAACATATAAAGGGGAAGATGGGTTTGCACCACTTATGAGTTACTTAGGCTCTTATTGTATTGGAGCTGAACTTAGACCTGGAAAACAACATTCTCAAAAAGATTCAATACCGTTTGTTCAAAAGGTATTGGATAATGCTAAAGAGATACTTACTTTAGAAGATTATAGTAAAGTGTTGTGTAGATTTGATAGTGGTCATGATAGTGTAGAAACTATTAATGTACTTGATAAAAATAATGTTAACTTTATTATCAAGAAAAAATGTAGAAGAAACGACTATTCACAAGATTTATTAGAAAGAGCTAAATCATTATATGATAAAAAGATATCATATGATTATAGACAAACAACTGTATACTATGGTTATTTTACCCAAATGTATCCAGTAGGAAAAGAAAATGTTACAAATAAGGCTCAAATAGCATTTAAGATAAAAGAGATTTATGAAGATAAAAAAGGTAATATATTATTATTTCCAGAAATAGAAGTAGAGCTTTATTGGACTAACCTTATTGAAGATGCAATAACAGTAGTTAATCTATATCATGATCATGCAACAAGTGAACAATATCATAGTGAAATAAAAACTGATTTAAACTTTGAAAGATTAGCATCTGGTAAATATAGAGTAAATGAAATGTTATTAGCAGCTATTACTAATGCTTATAACATTTTGAGAATAATTGGAGATATTACATTATTAAATCAATTCTATTTACCTGAAGGAACTAAGGGTAATAAAGATAGAATTAGAATGAAGACAATATTAAGAGATATTATTTATACTAGTGCCAGATATATGAGAAAAGGAAGAAATAAAGTGCTTCGACTCTATAAGAATAATCCTTGGACAGGGTTGTTATTAAGAATTGATAAATTTATTAACATATATTTTCCGCTTTCTGTTTAACACTCAAATAATATAAATACAAAACAACAGAAATAATACTTCTAATATCAATTAGAAGAGTTTAGTATGACTGAAAAAAGTTGTATTTGGAAAAAATTAAAAATATTATTCTTTCTTCTATCAAAATAATGGAATAAAATGTAAAAATAGAAATTGCTAAAACAAATAGACAAGATAAAATCCGTACAACAAAATAATTCAATTATAAAATAGCCAAAAATTAGCTATAATTATCAATTATTAAGATTTATACGGATTTAGGAAATAATGAATAAATATACTTGAATTATTGATAAAAAAAATGTAGAGTATCAAACAAATAAGTAAAGGAGATGAATCATGATAAATATTATTCGGTCAATTTCTAATAAAACTATGATGTCTCCTATGATGATGCCCTAAGGGGCTAAAATATTTATATCTAAAACACATCAAGAAATCTATTTAAAATATCACAATAATTAAATAAAAAAATAATATTTAAAGGATAACTATATCCAAAATAAACATATAAGAGAGGAATTTATGAAAAAATCATTACTATTAACAGCTATAGCATTAATATCAATCACATCATTATTTGCAAGCGGAGCAAAAGAAACTGTACAATCAAATAAAATTGTTGTTGGAGCAACTCCAGAACCACATGCAGCAATGTTGAATTTAATAAAGGATGATTTAGCAGCAGAAGGATATGATTTAGAAGTTATAGAATTTACAGATTATGTAACACCTAATGAAGCCTTAGAAAGTGGTGAAATTGATGCAAACTTCTTCCAACACTTACCATATTTAGAAACTTTCAATAGTGAACATAATACACATTTAGTATCTGCTGGAGGCATTCATGTTGAACCAATTGCCCTATATTCTAAAACAGTTAGTTCTTTAGATGAATTACAAGATGGTGCTACAATTGCAATTCCAAACGATCCAACTAATGAAGGACGTGCATTATTACTATTACAAAGTGCTAATCTAATAACATTAAATGAGAATGCAGGATTAGAAGCAACACCATTTGATATAAAAGAAAATCCTAAAAATTTCAAATTCCAAGAAATTGAAGCTGCAACACTTCCAAGAATTATTGGTGATGTAGATGCTGCAATAATCAATGGTAACTATGCTATCCCAGCAGGTCTTATTGCAACTAGAGATGGTTTATTAATAGAGGGTGCAGAAAGTCCATACGTTAATGTTGTAGCAATTAAAGAAGGAAATGAATCTGCTAAGATAGATGCTTTAGTTAAAGCTTTAAAGAGTGATAAAGTCTCAGCTTGGGTTCAAGAACAGTATCCAAACGGAGAGGTTGTACTTGTAAAATAATAAAGCTTTTAAAAGAAAAGGAATTTTTTAAATTCCTTTTCTTTTTTAATAGTTTAGTGTTATTGTTTTAAATATGAATATTAATATTATAATTGCAGGTATAAATTTAATACTATTATTAGTTTTAATAATACTTATCATAAAAAATAAAAAAATAAAGAAACCTGAAGACGATACATCCTTAAATTTAATTTTAAATCAAAATAATGAAACAAGAAAAGAATTATTACAAATTTTAGAAAACCAAAGAAAAGGTTTATCTGATCAAATCTTAAGTTTTGATCAAAGATTAATGACATCTTTAGATAAAGTCGAACATAAAAGCGATAAATTAACTGTAGATGTAAATTCTCAATTGGAAAAAATTAGAGAAGATAATGAAAAAAGGCTAGAGTCGATTAGAGCAACAGTAGATCAAAAATTAACTACTACTTTAAATACTAGACTTAATGAATCTTTTAAAGTCGTAAGTAGTCAACTAGAGGTAGTACATCATTCTCTAGGAGAGATGAAAGAATTAGCTAATGATGTAGGAAATTTATCTCGTATTTTAATGAATGTTAAAATCAGAGGAACTTGGGGGGAATATCAACTTGAGAATATTTTAGAGCAACTTCTAATTCCTTCCCAATGGGCGAAAAATGTCATTACTCGTAAATCGAGTAATAACAGAGTTGAATTTGCAATAATTCTTCCAGGGAAAGGTGATTTTCCAGTTTATTTACCGATAGATTCTAAATTTCCTAAAGAAGATTATGAAAGATTACAAGAATACCAAGAAGCCGGTGATAAAGAAAAGATTTTGATGGCAAAAAAAGCTATAGCAACAAGAATACAGGCAGAGGCAAAGGATATAAATGAAAAATATATTGACCCACCAAATACAACAGATTTTGGAATTTTATTTTTGCCAATCGAAGGTTTATTTGCTGAAGTGTTAAGCATTAATGGGTTAATTGATAAAGTTCAAAGAGATTATAAGGTTATTATAAGTGGTCCTACAACTTTTGCAGCTCTATTGAATAGCCTTCAAATGGGATTTAAGACTTTAGCGATAGAAAAAAGAAGTGAAGAAGTATGGAATGTTCTCTCTAGTGTAAAATCTGAGTTCAAAAGATTTTCGATTCAAATTGAAAAAGTACAGCAAAAATTAAATCAAGCGAGTTCTTCTTTAGATAAGTTAGGAACTAGAACAAGAGTAATGAAGAAAAAGTTAAATTTAGTTGATAAGATAGAAGAAGATGATGAAGGTGAAGAGATAGAAGATATTACAGGTGAAAAAAACTAGTATTATTATAAAACATAGAATAAAATAAATTAGATGAGGTAATAGGCATGGATAAGAGCATTAATTTAAAGGGACGTAGTTTTTTATCGCTTTTAGATTATTCAAAAGAAGAAATTCTTTTTTTAATTGAATTATCTAAACAATTAAAAAATAAAAAAAAGAATAAAGATTATGATAAATCATTACAAGGAAAATTACTTGAAAACAAAAATTTAGTATTAATCTTTGATAAAACATCAACTAGAACTCGTTGTTCTTTTGAAGTAGCTGCAAATGATGAAGGTTGTGGTGTAACTTTTTTGACTAATAGTCAAATGGGTAAAAAAGAATCTATAGAAGATACAGCAAAAGTTTTAGGTCGTATGTACGATGGTATCCAATATAGAGGGTATAGCATGGATTTAGTAAAAGATATTGCTAAATTTAGTGGAGTTCCTGTTTTTAATGGCTTAACTGATGATGATCATCCAACACAAGTATTAGCTGACTTTTTAACAGCTCAAGAACATTGTGGCAAAGAATTCGAAGACATGAAGTTTGCCTATATTGGAGATGGGAGAAATAATGTTGCAAATGCACTAATGATTGGAGCTGCTAAAGTTGGAATGAATTTTTCAGTTGCAACTCCAAAAGAATTAACACCAGATTCAAAATTAATGGAGAAGATCTTAGATGCAGCTGAAATAAGTGGTGCTAAAATCGAAATAATTAATGATCCTAAAAAAGCTGTTAAAGGTGCAGATGTAGTATATACAGATATTTGGGTATCTATGGGTGAAGAAGATCAAATGGAAGAGAGGATAAAACTTTTAGCTCCATATCAAGTAACTATGGATTTATTAAAAGCTAGTGGAAATGAAAATGTATTATTTGAACACTGTCTTCCATCTTTCCATGATTTAGAAACAACTGTTGGAAAAATGGTATTTGAAAAATATGGATTAAAAGAAATGGAAGTAACTGATGAAGTCTTTAGATCAAAACATTCCATTGTTTTTGATGAAGCTGAAAATAGAATGCATACAATTAAGGCTGTTATAGTTGCAACAATGAGTGATGTTATATATTAAGATATTTTTTAATATAAAATGATTTTATAAAATTCTCCTAAGTAGTAATAATCCTAATTACTTATTTAGGAGAATATTTTTTATAGAAGCATTAAATATCTCAATATCTTCAAAATTTGTATTAAGAGAGTTAAATTATTTTTATCAGTAAAGTAAATATTAAAGATAATTCTCATTTTTGGGCTATTTTTTGTTAATAAATGTTGAGTTGTATAAAATTATATTGCATAATAGTACAAAGTGGTTATTAACTGTCAAAATAAGAAAAGTTAAGGAAATATAGATATGCCAAAGAAAATTGATCATGAATTGAGAAAAATTAAAATTTTACAAACTGCATTAGATGTTTTTGCTAAAGAGGGTTATAAAGATTCAAACCTATCATTAATTGCTCAAGAATGTGGAATTTCTAGACCAACTATATATCAATATTTTAAAGACAAAGATGAGATATATTATTATGCAGTTAAATTGGTAACGGGAAAAATGTTCGAAAAATATGTAGACTTTGCTTGGAACTCAGATGAAAATGTTTTAGACCGTGTTATTGCAATCTGTTCTGATATAATTGATACAGGAGTTGAACATATAGGAGAGCTAACATCTTTAGTTGACGTTATGTTCATGATGAGAAAAGAAGGAACAGATTTTAATTCTGTTATTTTAAGAAGGACTGCTAAGCTAAATATTTTATTTAAAAGATTATTAAGACTAGGTTTAGATAGAGGTGATATTAAAGAAGGAACTTCTATTGAAAAAGTTACTGAACATATTTCTTTATTACTAGAATCTTTCTGTATTGAACTTGCTTTTCTAGAATTAAAAGATGCCACTAAAAATAAAGAGTTAATAAGCACATATCTCAATTTTTTTAAAACAGATAACAAATAAATATTCTAAATAAAAAAGTTGTCAAATTTTCTTCTTTTTATTATTTTTTAAGTACTTAGGGGTGAGTAAAAAAGGAAGAAGAAATGAATATTGAATCAATGACAATAAAAATGCGAGAAGCTCTAGAGTCAGCTAGCTCTATCGCAAATGAAAACGGTAATCCTCAAATTACTACAGAACATATAATCTTGGCAATGTTAAATGCTCAAGAGGGCCTTTTATCTCCATTATTTGAAAAAATAGGAATATCACCAAGAATTGTTGTAGACACAGTTGTTAAGAGAATAGAGAATTTACCAAAAGCTTATGGTGGAAATACAACACAAAGCTTATCCCAAGAAGCATCAAATATTCTTTTTGATGCGGAGAAAGAAAGTCAAAAATTTAAAGATGAATATGTAAGTACAGAACATTTCTTATTAGCTTTACTTAATTCAGATTGTCCTTTAAGTGAAGAATTAAAGAAATTAGGTGTAAACAGAAACAATGTTATGGAAGCTTTAAAGGATATTAGAGGTAGTCAAAGAATTACTTCTAATGATCCAGAGTCCCGATATAAAAGTTTAGATAAATATTGTAGAGATATTACTAAACTTGCTCGAGCTGGTAAATTAGATCCAGTTATTGGACGAGATGAAGAAATTAGACGAATAATGCAAGTTCTTTCAAGAAGAACTAAAAATAACCCAGTACTTATAGGAGAACCAGGTGTTGGTAAAACAGCTATTGTAGAGGGGTTAGCTAATAGAATTGTATCAAATGATGTTCCTGAATCTTTGAGAGATAAAAGACTTCTATCGTTAGATATGGGCTCTTTATTAGCTGGAGCAAAATATCGTGGTGAATTTGAAGAGAGATTTAAAGCAGTTATCAACGATATTGTAAATAGCGATGGTAGCGTTATTCTTTTTATTGATGAATTACATACAATAGTGGGAGCTGGAGCTGCTGAAGGCTCTACAGATGCTTCTAATTTAATAAAACCAGCATTAGCTAGGGGAGAACTTCATACTATTGGAGCAACAACTTTAGATGAATATAGAAAATATATAGAAAGTGATAAGGCTTTAGAGAGAAGATTCCAACCAGTATTTACAAAAGAGCCTAGTGTAGAAGATACAATTGCAATCTTGAGAGGCTTAAAAGAAAAATATGAAGTTCACCATGGAGTTAGAATTAAAGATGAAGCTCTTGTAGCAGCTGCTGTATTAAGTAATAGGTATATTACAAATAGATTCTTACCAGATAAGGCTATTGATTTAGTTGATGAAGCTGCAAGTCAATTAAAAATTGAAATTGAAAGCCAACCTGAAGAGTTAGATAAACTACATCATAAAGCTCTTCAATTAAATATTGAGAAGCAAGCTTTAAGTAGAGAAGAAGATGATATAAGTAAAAAACGACTTAATAAAATTGAAAAAGAGCTAGCTGATTTACAATCTAAAATGGATGCTATGAGTGCTCAATGGCAAAATGAAAAAAAAGCTATTGATAATATTCGAGCAAAAAAAGTTGAAGTTGAAGAATTAAAAAATAAGGAAAGCGCTGCTGAAAGAGATGGCGATTTAGCAACAGCAGCTCAAATTAAACATGGTCAACTTCCAAAGCTTTTAAAAGAGATTGAAGAATTATCCGCTAAAATTGAAGAATTGAAAAAAGGTGGAAAATCTCTATTAAGGGAAGAAGTTTCAGAAGAAGATTTAGAGAGAATTGTAAGCAATTGGACTGGTATTCCAATTAGCAAAATGGAACAAAGCGAAATTGAAAAATATTTACATCTTGAAGAGAGCTTATCAAGTGAAGTAATTGGGCAAGAGACTGCTATCAATGCAATAAGTGATGCAATAAGAAGAAATAAAACAGGTATTTCTGATGAAAGAAGACCTTTAGGTAGTTTCTTATTTGCAGGGCCAACAGGTGTAGGTAAGACTTTATTAGCTAAAGTATTAGCAAGGTTATTATTCGATAGTGAGAAAGCTTTGGAAAGAATTGATATGAGTGAATATATGGAAAAACACTCAGTTAGCAGACTTATAGGAGCTCCACCAGGATATGTAGGCTACGATCAAGGTGGCCAATTAACTGAAGTGGTTAGAAGAAGACCTTATTCAGTTATTTTGTTTGATGAAATTGAGAAAGCTCATCCTGATGTATTTAATGTATTATTACAAGTCTTAGACGATGGTAGACTTACAGACGGCCAAGGAAGAATTGTAGACTTTACAAATACAGTTATAATTATGACAAGTAACTTAGGATCACAGTATCTCTTTGATGGAAGCAGTGATGAAGAGGCTAGAGAACATATTCATCAAGCAATTGCATCAGCCTTTAAACCTGAATTTATTAATAGGATTGATGAGATTGTAATATTTAATAAGCTTGGACGGTCTCAAGTAGAGAAGATTGTAGCTCTACAACTTAATGAGTTAAAGAATAGATTGGAGCCTAAACAACTTCATTTAAAGTGGGATAACTCTTTATTAACACAGTTATATACAATTGGATATAATCCTAATTTTGGAGCAAGACCTATTAAAAGAGCTATACAGAGAGTGGTAGAGAATCCACTTGCTAAAGAAATATTAAAAGGCAAATTTAAAGCTGGATCTACTATTACCTTAGCTTATAATAATGGCTTAGAGATTAGTGTTTCGTAATCTTCTTTTGTATCAACATCTCTAATGTAGGCTTGATTTGATGAATGGAAGGCTATAGTATCTTTTTTCTTTAAAAAAGATCTAAGGCCTTCCTTTTTGTTTTCATAATCTAGGTTTATAATTTCATCAGTAATTTTATTATTAATTAGAACAGGATGTCCGTAAATTCCGTTTACCATGGGTCTAAGGGCATCATGATCTTTTAAATGGGGTATCAAAGATATAAAATCACCTTTAGATAAAAAAGGTATATCTCCAACACTGATGAAATAGGGTGAAGAGTTATTTAAACTTTTTAATTTGATTACTCCAGTTATTAAAGAAGAAAGTTGGCCTAGTTCAAAATTTTTATTGTGAGTGGTATAGATTTTTTTATTATAAAGTTTTTCAATCTTTTTTATTTCAAGAGATATTTCTTTTTCATAACACCCTGTTACAACAATTACATCTAAATCATCATCAAAAGAAGCTTTTATTAGATGATGTAAGAAAGTTTTATCCTTATATTTTAATAACAGTTTATTTTGTTTCATTCTAGAAGAGAGTCCTGCAGCTAAAATAATGTTAAACAAATTTAATACCTCTTGAAAGTGTTTATCTAATCATATAATTTAATATTTATGATTGCAACAATTATTAACTGTATTACAGTTGTCTTAGGCTCGTTAATTGGTTTATTTATAAAAAATCATATAAGTAAAGAATTTAAGCATATAGTTGAAAGTGCCGCAGGCTTAACAACCTTATTAATTGGTATTTCAATGGGCCTTATGACTGAATCTTATGTGGTTTTATTGTTTTCTATAATAATCGGGGGACTAATAGGATACAGTTTAAATATTCATGAAGGTATTTATAATTTAGGAAATTATTTAGAAAGAAAAACAGTTAATAAAGGTGAAGGTGATTCTTTTGCAAAAGGATTTTTAAACGCATCTGTTTTATTTTGTTCTGGAGCAATGAGCATTTTAGGTCCCATACAGGCTGGAACTGTACAAGATTATGAAGTATTATTATTAAAGAGTTTTTTAGATGGTAGTATGGCAATAGTCTTTAGTGCCACCTATGGTATTGGCGTAATGTTTAGTGTAGTTGTGATTTTTCTTTATCAGGGCTTCTTTACTATAGTTGGGTCTTTGATTTCACCACTGTTGGGAGATGCCGGTTTAAATGAATTATCTGCCGTTGGTGGGCTAATGATAGTAATGATAGCTTTTAATTTATTAAATTTGAAGAAATTTAAAACAGCAAATTATCTACCAAGTTTAGTTTTAGCTCCTATTTTTATTAGAATAATTCCAACCTCTATAAATTGGTTTATTAAATTATTATCTTAGCTTTTATTCATCGATTGCATCGATTTCTTCTTTTTCAATTAAAGTTGAATTAAGTCGTTTTTTTCTTTTTTTTACACATTCATGCAGAAGATATTCAATTTGGCTATTAACAGATCGAAAATCTTGTTCTGCCCATTGAACTAACTCATCATATAAAGCTGATGATAATCTTAAAGGAATTTGCTTTCTTTGTTGTTTTTTCTTTTCACTCATATAAGCTAAACTCCGTCATAAGACGGAGTTGTTCAATCTCCTCAATAATTAATTAATATAATGATCCAGAATTAACTATGGGTTGAGCATCTTTGTTGCCACATAAAACAACCAATAAATTACTTACCATAGAAGCTTTTCTCTCTTCGTCTAATTCTAAAACATCATTTTCTTTTAATTGTTCTAGAGCCATTTGTACCATAGAAACCGCTCCATCTACAATCATCTTTCTAGCATCAATTATGGCTGCAGCTTGTTGTCTTTGAAGCATAGCAGCTGCAATTTCTTGAGCATAAGCTAAATGTGTAATTTTTGCTTCTAATATTTCTAAGCCAGCAAATTCAACTTTCTTTTGTATTTCTTTCTTTAAACTTTCTGCAATTTCTTGTGAATCTCCTCTAAGTGATAGTTTAGATTCATCTTCATCAGGGCTGTCATAAGGATATTTTCTTACAATACTTCTTAGGGCACTATCACTTTGTATTGATAAAAACTCATAATAATTTTCTACAGCGAATGCAGCTTTTGCACTATCAATAACTTTCCAAATTACGACTATTCCAATTTCAATGGGGTTTCCCATGGCATCATTAATTTTTTGTTTTTGGTTATTTAATGTAATAGCTTTAAGTGAGAGTTTTTTAATAGGACGATCATATGTCGTTGTATTCCCATTAGAATCTTTTCTTACTGCTTTTTTAAAGCCAACTGTAGCACTTGTATAGAAAGGATTTATGTAGAAAAAACCAGGGCCTCTCAAAGTTCCACAATACGTTCCAAAAAAAGTGAAAACTCTTGCAGAATTGGGTTTTAAGACAGTAAGTCCCGAATATAAAATAATTATAATAATTTCTAAAATTGATAATATTGTAATTGATAAGGCTAAGTGTGTTTTAAAATTTAATAGAAATAATGCAATTACGCCAAGTTGTATAGCAGTAATAACAAAAAATGCTAAGCCTCCATTTATTGATTTTGCTTTAAATTCTTTGACTTCTTCCATTTTGTATCTCCTTTAAAAGTATGATATCAATTTGATATCAAATAAAGTATGAAACTGTTTTATACTTTTGTCAAGATTTATATACAAATAAAAAGTGGTTTGCCATATAAAGACAAACCACTTTGTAAGATAATTATGAAATTGAGTAAATTAAATTTTCTTAGCATTTTCAACAGCTGTTTCTATTTGAGCAGCTTTTTTTACAGGGCAAGGTTTAATTTTCCAAATATCATTAGCATATTCTAATATTGTTCTATCTGAAGAGAATTTCGCAGATGCTGCAATATTTAAAATAGCTTTCTTATTCCATTCTTGTTGATTGTTTTTGTATAAGTCCCTAGCTTTTGTATGGGCTACGCTATACAAATCCAAATCAGCAAATAAGAAATATTTATCACCGTCTTCTAAAAGAGACTTAGTTAATCTATCGAAGATATGAGGTTCTCCAATGTTGAAATATCCGCTAGTAACTAAATCGATAATATTTTTAATTGATTCATTATTTAAAATGTAATCATAAGGATTATATGTACTTGCTAAATTTGCAATTTCCTCTTCAGTATTACCAAAGATGAACATATTTTCTTTTCCAACTTCCTCTGCCATTTCTATATTTGCTCCATCCAAAGTTCCAATAGTTAAAGCACCGTTAGCCATAAATTTCATATTTCCTGTACCGGAAGCTTCGGTTCCAGCTGTGGAAATTTGTTCGCTAAGGTTAGTTGCAGGAATAATCTTTTCAGCCATTGATACTCTGTAGTTAGGCATAAAGAATACTTTGAGGACATCATTTACAGCGGGGTCACTATTAATTGTTTTAGCTATATTATTAATAAATTTGATTATCAATTTAGCATTAACATAACCTGGAGCAGCTTTTCCTCCAAATAAGAAAGTAATTGGATGCATGTCAGCTTTATTAATTTGATTATTTTTAAGCTTTGTATAAATTAATAAAATGTTCATAGCATTTAGAAGTTGTCTTTTATACTCATGAATTCTTTTTACTTGAGTATCAATCATAGTGTTTGGATCAATAATTAAGTTAGCATCTTTTTTCAAAAAGTTTGCTGCTTGAATTTTACATCTATTTTTAATTTTAGCAAAATCTTCAACAAATGCTTTATCTTCAGCAAAAGGAGCTAAGTTTTTAATTTTAGAATAATCTAAAATCCAATCATCACCAATTGCACTGTTTATTAATTTAGATAATTCTGGGTTTGAATCTAACAACCATCTTCTTTGAGTAATTCCATTAGTTTTGTTATTGAATTTTTCTGGGAAGATTAAATTAAATTCAGGGAACATGTTAGTTTTTAAAAGTTGGCTATGAAGTTGAGCAACACCATTGGTGCTGTGAGATCCAATAATTGAAAGGTTTGCCATTCTAACCATTTTAGGATTTGATTCTTCAATTATACTAACTTTACTTAACATATATGGTTTAAGCGGGAAGAATGCTGCAGCTTTTTGTAAGAATCTATGATTGATTTCAAAAATAATTTGAACATGTCTTGGAAGTAATTTTTCTAACATTGGAAGTGACCATTTTTCTAAAGCTTCAGGCATTAGCGTATGGTTTGTGTATCCAAAAGTATTTTCAGTTATTTCCCAAGCTTGATCCCAACTTAAGCCTTCAACATCTATAAGAAGTCTCATTAATTCAGGAATAGCTAAAGAAGGGTGGGTGTCATTTAATTGTATTGCAGCTAGATTGTGGAAATCTGACCATTTATGACTAGGTTTTTGCTTAAATCTTCTAATAATATCTTGTAAAGAACAAGATACAAAAAAGTATTGTTGTTTAAGTCGAAGTTCTTTACCCATATAGCCTGTATCATTTGGATATAGAACTTGGGAGATATTTTCAGCAGTAATTTTTGCTCTAACAGCTTCGGTGTAATCACCATCATTAAATTCTTGGAAGTTAAAATCTTCAGCAGCTTTAGCACTCCAAAGTCGTAGAGTGTTAACTGTTTTACACCCGTAACCTACAATTGGCATATCATAAGCCATTCCTGTTACAATTTCACCATCTACCCATTTAAAAATATCTTTTCCATTTTCGTTGATAATATTTACTCTACCGCCGAATCTAACAGGGAATTTTAAATCTTGTCTTGGAATTTCCCAAGGATTTCCGTTCTTTAACCAACTGTCAGGATATTCTTCTTGCCATCCATCTTTAATTTGTTGTTTAAAAATTCCGTAATTATATCTAATACCATAGCCAAAAGCAGGAATTTCTAAAGTAGCTAAAGAATCTAAGAAACAAGCGGCTAATCTTCCAAGACCGCCATTTCCAAGTCCTGCATCAGGTTCTTGGTCTTGTAGTTCTTCAAAGTTTTTGCCAAGTTCTTTTAATGCTTGTTTAACTTCTTTTTCAATACCTAAGTTAATGATATTGTTTGTCATCGCTCTACCCATTAGAAATTCTAAGGATAAGTAATAAACTCTTTTTACATCTTTTTTCCTTTGGGTTTCACGACTTGCATGTAGTTGATGAACAATTCTGTCCATAATTGATAAGGCTAGGGCGTGATATAGCCCTTCTTTGGTGTTGTGGAAGATGTCAGCATCTAATGTATATTTTAGATGTTCAGCGTAATCTTGAACTATGTCATTAGCAGTTCTTCCAAAACGTGTCTTCTGTATTGTTGCCATCTAATTCTCCTTTAAAGGAATTTGTTATTATATAAATAAAATATAACAAAGATTATATAGTTACAAGATAGATATCTAGTTAGGCTTAATTTAAGAAAATATTATTGAAATATTAATAAAAAAAGTGAAATTAAAACTTAAAATCGGTTGACAAAACGAATTGTGTTTGATATGTTGAGTTTCGCATGTATTGGTTTTTTCATATGTGATGGCAATGATTTTGCCCTTATAGCTCAGTGGTAGAGCACCACCTTGGTAAGGTGGGGGTCAGCAGTTCAAATCTGCTTGAGGGCTATAAGAATAAAAACCTTAAAGCATTGAAAAATGCAACTTGCTAAGGAGTAAGGAATATGGCAAACAGTAAGAAAAAAGGACCTGTTGAGAAGATAGCTTTAAAGTGTACTTCATGTAATAATAAGAATTATACAACACAAAAAAATCGCCGTAATACACCAGGCAAATTAGAGCTTAATAAATATTGTCCATTTGAACGCAAGCACACCTTGCACAAAGAAGCAAAAATTAAATAGTCTAATTCCTTAAGTTAATCGAGAAGCGAACAGGTCAGTAGCTCCAATGGCTAGAGCACTGGTCTCCAAAACCGGGTGTTGTAGGTTCGAATCCTACCTGACCTGTTGGCTTCTCGTATTGATTTTTATGGTGAATAGCGTTAAAATCTCAGTAAAACCATTTTGCTGGGATTTAAGCATACTTATTAGATGTGTTTATTCTCACGGGTAAAGGTGCTCTAGAGACGCCTAAATGAAGCTTTCATTAAAATTTTAGGTATTTGTATCTAGGATATTCTAGGGAGAAGATATGAGTAAAATAGTAAAATTTTTTAAAGAATCTCGTCAAGAACTTTCAAAAGTTGTATGGCCTACAAGAGAGCAAGTTGTAATTTCAACTCGTGTTGTACTGATTTCTGTTGTTATTTTTGCAGCAATTTTAGGTCTTGTTGATTATTTGTTACTTCAAGGTTTATATCTATTATTCTAAAGTAGGACGGGTTATGGCTAAAGGTTGGTATGTAGTAAATACTTACACAGGGTATGAGCAAAAGATTGAGAGAACAATAAATAAATTAAGAGAAAATAATCTTGATTTTGCAAATGTTTGTTCTGAGGTAAAAGTTCCTTTTGAAACTGTCATTGAAGTAAAAAATGATAAAGAGAAAGAAGTAAAGAAAAAAATCCTTCCTGGATATATTCTTGTTGAACTAGATTTACCAGATAATTCTTGGGCCAAATGGTGTGGTGAAATTAAAAGAATTCAAGGTGTTACAGGCTTTTTGACTTCGTCAGAAAGAGCTAAGCCTAAACCATTACATCCTGAAGAAGTAAAACAAATTTTTAGAAAGACCGGTGAACTCCCTGCAGATAAAGTCTTTAAACCTCGTCAAAACTTCTCAGTCGGAGAAACAGTTAGGATTATTGATGGTCCATTTGATACATTCTCTGGTGAAATTGAAAAAGTTAATTTAGAGAAGAACAAGATTACTGTTAGTGTTGGTATTTTTGGTCGATCTACCCCAGTAGAATTAACTTTTGAACAAGTAGAAAAATTTGTAAAGTAAACTACTTGTTTAATGAATTATTATAAACTATTTTGCAGTTTATGAAATATCGTTTTTTTATAAAATGAATTGTTTCGTTTACACTCCTCTTCATTTGGTAAAACATTTGAAAAGGTGGGAGCCTGATCGTATGACAGGCGTTATAACCAGCGTAGGAGCTCGAATTTCGGTCAGCTCAGACCAAGCTCAGCTACGTAAGGAGAAAAACTATGGCAAAGAAAAAGGTTACAGCTGTAATTAAGTTACAGTGTCCTGCCCAAAAGGCTACACCTGCACCACCAATTGGTCCAGCGTTAGGTCCTCATGGCGTTAGTGCCCCACAATTTGTTCAGCAGTTCAACGATAAGACTAAGTCTTATGAACCTGGACTTACACTTCCTGTTATTATTACAGTCTACTCTGATAGGAGCTTTACATTTATTTTAAAGACTCCACCTGCAGCAGTACTTATTAAAAAGGCTTTAGGTCTTTCTAAAGGTAGTGGTATTCCTCATACTAATAAAGTAGGAAAAATCACAAATGCTCAGCTAGAAGAGATCGCAAAAGTAAAAATGCCTGATTTGAATGCAAATGATATCGAAGCTGCGAAGAAAATCGTTGCTGGTACTTGCAGAAGTATGGGCGTAGAGGTGGAGGACTAATATGAAGCACGGAAAGAAATATCTTGAAGCAGCTAAGAAAGTAGATAGTGAAAAACTATATACATTTAGTGAAGCTTCTCAATTAGTCAAAGAAATTGCATTCGCAAAATTCGATGAAACTGTTGAATTGTCTGTTAAATTAGCATTAAAGAAAAGCCAATCAGTTCGTGATACCTGTGTTTTACCACATCAATTTGGTGCACAAAAACGCGTTCTTGTTTTCTGTAAAGGCGACAAAGTTCAAGAAGCTAAAGATGCTGGCGCAACTTATGTTGGTGATATAGACTTAATCGACAAGATTCGTGGCGGATGGTTAGACTTTGATGTTGCAGTTGCAACTCCTGATATGATGAAAGATGTTGGTCGTTTAGGTCCTATTCTTGGTAGAAGAGGCTTAATGCCAAACCCTAAGACTCAAACTGTAACTTTTGATATCAAGGGTGCTTTAGCTGAATTACAAAAAGGTCGTGTAGAATTCCGTTCTGATAAGACTGGTGTAGTTCACTTAGCAGTTGGTCATGTAAGCATGGATCCTGAGAAAGTTTGTGAAAATGCACAAACAGCTCTTAAGGAAATCATTCGTAAGAAGCCTGCTGATGCAAAGGGCGATTTCGTTCTTTCTTTAGCATTGTCCTCAACAATGGGCCCTGGTGTTCATGTGTCGGCAAAAGACTTCATGGCAAACTAGGAGGAAGTTGCAATGGATTATAAAACACGCATTACTCCAGCTAAAGAAAATGCTGTAAAAGAATTAAGAGATGAGTTCCAACAATATAGTGGATTTATATTCACTGATTATAGAGGAATGACTGTAGAACAAATTACTGCTTTACGTAAAGAATTATTGACTAATGAAGGTGCATATCGCGTTGTAAAAAACAGATTTGCTAAGTTAGCAATGAGAGATTTAGGTATCGAAATTGACGAAAGCGTATTTGTTGGCCCAACAGCTGTTGCTTTATCAAAAGGTGATAGCGCAAATGAAATTGCTAAAGCTGTATTCAAAGCTAAAGATAATGGCGCACCAATGGTTGTAAAATGTGCAAAAATTGATGACAAATTATTTAGCGCTGAAGAAATTGAAGCATTTAGTAAATTACCTGGTAGACTTGAATTATTATCTTCATTGATGGGTACTATGAGAGCACCAGTTCAAAAACTTGCAGCAACATTGCTTGCATATGTAGAAAAAAACAGCGAAGGCACTGCTCAAGCTGAAGCAAATTAACACAACATTAGTCTTCACGCGTAACCTGCTATTGTTGTGAAGAATATAATTTAAGGAGAAGATAATATGGCTACTAAAGAAGAAATTTTAGAATCAATCGCAAACATGAGTGTTCTTGAGGTATCAGAATTAATCTCAATGATGGAAGAAAAATTTGGTGTAACAGCTGCTGCTGCAGTTGCTGCTGGTCCTGCTGCTGCAGCTGGTGCTGAAGCTGCTGAAGAACCAACTGAATTCAATGTAATATTGAAAGAAGCTGACGCTAAAAAGAAAATTGCTTGTATTAAAGCAGTTCGTGCTATTACAGGTCTTGGTCTTAAAGAAGCTAAAACTATGGTTGAAGCTGGTAACCAAACTGTTAAAGAAGCAGTTAGCAAAGAAGATGCTGAAACTCTTAAGAAACAACTTGAAGAAGCTGGTGCAACAGTTGAACTTGTTGCTGCTGAATAAGAACTTTTGCCAGGCCCGGGGCTCCGGGTCAGGCTTTGTTTTTTTTGGCCTTATTTTTGAATAAAGGCAAAATGCCACCTACCATGGTGGCTAAACGTGTCTTTTCATTCCCCGTGAGGGGAGATAGGTGTAATACACCGACTAAGTTTATCTTAGATCTTTGACGTGGAGGGTAGATGATGGGTGCCTCAGGCAAATCCATAAAACGCACATACATCGGTTCTGAATTTTATGAAGTTTGTGAACTACCAAACCTAATTGGTGTCCAGTTAGATTCTTATGAACGTTTTTTACAATATAATCATTGTAAGCAAAATGCAGTAGTTGACAAAAATAATCCTTCAGGGTTGGAAGAAGTATTCCAAAACACATTCCCTATTGAAAGCCCAAACGGAGAAATGCGTTTGGTATACAATAATTATGTTATTGACTTCGAAAACCAAAAATTAACTGAATCACAATGTAAAAAGAAAGGTCGTACTTATAGCGTTCCTATAAAAGCAACAATAAGTTTAGAACTTCCTGATGGTGAAATCAGAGAAAAAGAAATTTTCTTTGGTGATATCCCTGTGATGACAGACCGTGGCACATTTATTATCAATGGTGCTGAGCGTGTAGTAGTTTCTCAAATTCACAGATCTCCAGGTGTTATTTTTTCTTATGAAAAAACCGATAAAGAAATTTATTCCTCTAGAATCATTCCTTATCGTGGTGCATGGTTAGAGTTTGAAATTGATGATAAAAAGAAACTTATATATGCAAAAATCGATAGAAAGAAAAGGATTTTAGCCACTCTATTCCTTAGAGCCATTGGTATAAATACTCGTGAGGCAATCATAGAGAAATTCTACAAGATTAATGAAGTAGAATTAAAAAATGATCCAGAAGTTGTTGATTATTTAGATTCCAGATATATAGCAAAAGACATTTGGGTAGATTCCGTTGACGAAAATGGAGACAAATGTAAGAAGATTTTCTTAACTGCTGGATCTATGCTTAACCCCCATGAAATAGAAGAATTATTAAAAGTTTATAAAATCACAAAACTTGATATCGTTGATTTAGAATCTGATGATACATTAAAAAATCCAATGATCTTAAACTGTTTAGAGAATGAACAGAACTCTAAATTCCCATTGGATGAAAACGGAGAACCTACTAAGGAAGCTGTTTTATCTACAATTTATAATGTTTTACAACCTGGTGAAATGATTGCTGTAGAAAGAGCTGAAAAAGATCTTCCTAACTTGTTTATGTCTCCTCGTCGTTATGATTTAGGTGCAGTTGGTCGTTACAAATTCAACAAAAAATTTGGCACTTTGAATGATGATGATGAAGAAGAAGATACATCTAATACAGTATTAACACCACAAGATATTGTTAATACAATGGATTATTTAATTAAAGTATATAGCAATCAAGATAAGAAAAAGTACCATATTGATGATATTGATAATTTAGGAAATAGACGTATACGTTGTGTTGGTGAATTATTACAAAACGCTCTTAAGAGTGCATTCTCAAGAATGGAACGAATTGCTAAAGATAGAATGAACCTTGAAAATGATAGTGTTAGACCTCAAGACTTAATATCAATTAAGCCTATAGTTGCCGCTATTAAAGAATTTTTTGGTTCATCACAGCTCTCTCAATTTATGGACCAAGTTAATCCATTAGCTGAGTTAACACATAAGAGAAGGTTGACAGCTTTAGGACCTGGTGGTCTATCAAGAGATCGTGCAGGTTTCCAAGTTCGTGACGTACACTATACTCACTATGGTAGGATGTGTCCTATTGAAACACCTGAAGGTCCAAACATTGGTCTTATTCTTTCTCTTGCAAACTATACAAGAATTAATAAATATGGTTTCTTAGAAACCCCATATAGAAAAGTAATTGATGGTGTTGCATCAAAACAATATAGATATTTAGATGCAAACGATGAAGAAAAATATTATATAGCACAAGCATCTGCTAAAATTGATGAAAATGGTAACTTCTTAGAAGAAGAGATTCCTGTAAGAAAGAGTGGAGATTATTCAACAAAGAGTGCTAAAGAAATTAAGTATATGGATGTAAGTCCTAAACAGGTTATTTCTGTAGCTTCTTCACTAATCCCATTCCTAGAACATGACGATGCAAACAGAGCTCTTATGGGATCAAACATGCAACGTCAAGCTGTTCCTTTACTCTTTCCTGAAACACCTCGTGTAGGTACAGGTATGGAAGAAAAGGCTGCATACGACTCTGGAGTATTAATCAAGGCTAAGAGAAGTGGTGTAGTTGATTATGTATCATCAACAAAGATTATAATCAAACCAGATGAAGTAGATATTGATGGCATTGTAGATGTATATGAGGTTCAAAAATTCTCAAGAACCAACCAAGATACATGTATGAACCAAAAACCTTTAGTTGATAAAGGTCAACACGTTGAAGCTGGTGAAGTTTTAGCTGATGGCCCTGCAACAGATAGAGGACAATTAGCACTCGGAAGAAATATCTTAGTTGGATTCGTACCATGGAATGGTTATAACTACGAAGATGCTGTTTTAATAAGTGAGAAAGTTGTAAGAGAAGATATCTTCACATCTATTCACATAAAAGAATATACAATTGATGTTAGAGAAACAAAATTAGGCCCAGAAAAACTTACTGCAGACATCCCTAACACAAGTGAAAAAATGCTAGAACAATTAGATGAAGATGGTATTGTAAGAATTGGTACTTATGTAACACCTGGCTCTATTTTAGTTGGTAAAGTAACTCCTAAAAGTGAAGGAGATACAACTCCTGAATTTAAATTATTGAATTCTATTTTTGGAGAAAAAGCTAAAGAAGTTAGAGACTCTTCATTGAAAGTTCCACACGGAACATCTGGTACTGTTATAGATGTACAGCGTTTAACAAAAGCAAATAATGATGAACTACCTCCTGGTGTTGAAGAATCTGTTAAAGTCCTTGTTGCAACAAAGAGAAAGTTAAGACAAGGTGATAAAATGGCAGGTCGTCACGGAAATAAGGGTGTTGTTTCAAGAATATTACCTGAAGAAGATATGCCATTTATGGCTGACGGAACAACTTTAGATGTTTGTCTTAACCCTCTAGGTGTTCCATCTCGTATGAACATCGGTCAGCTTATGGAAACTCAATTAGGTTGGGCTGCTGTAGCTCTAGATGAATGGTATTCATCTCCTGTTTTCCAAAGTGCCTCTATGGAACAAATTGAGGCAAAAATGATTGAAGCAGGTTTACCTAAAGATAGTAAACAGGTTTTATATGATGGTAGAACAGGTGTACAATTTGTAAATCCAGTATTCTGTGGTTACATTTATTATCTAAAATTGCATCACTTAGTTGACGATAAGATGCATGCTCGTGCTACTGGACCTTATTCCTTAGTAACTCAACAACCTCTTGGTGGTAAAGCACAATTTGGTGGTCAAAGATTGGGAGAAATGGAAGTTTGGGCATTAGAAGCATATGGAGCTGCAAATACTCTTCAAGAATTGCTAACAATTAAGAGTGATGATATGACAGGCCGTGTAAAGATTTATGAAAGTATTGTTAAGGGTGAACCTTCAACTGCTGCAGGAATGCCTGAAGCATTTAACGTACTTGTTCAAGAAATTCGTGGTCTAGCATTAGATATGTCCGTCTACGACAATAAGGGTAGACAAGTTCCTCTAACCGAAAGGGATGAAGAGCTCATCGCTAAGAAAGAGAAAACACCTCTAAACTAATCAGGAGTATAACGGAATGAAAGAAATTCAAGATTTCGATAGTGTTAGAATTAAATTAGCCTCACCTGAACAAATAAAAGCTTGGTCTTATGGTGAAGTTAAGAAACCAGAAACTATCAATTACCGTACTTTGCGTCCTGAGAGGGATGGTCTGTTTTGTGAAAAAATATTTGGTACTACAAAAGAGTGGGAATGCTACTGTGGTAAATTCAAATCTATTCGTTATAAGGGAGTAGTTTGTGACCGCTGTGGTGTTGAAGTTACAAATGTAAAAGTTCGTCGTGAAAGAATGGGACACATTACATTAGCTTCTCCCGTAGCTCATATTTGGTACTACAGATCAGTTCCTTCTCGTATGAGTTTATTACTTGATATATCAAGAGCTAACTTACAAAGTGTTTTATATTACGAAAAATATATTGTTATTTCTCCTGGTGAAACAGACCTTAAAGAAAAACAAATTTTAAGTGAAGATGAATACTATGATGCTCTTGAGCAATATGGTGAAGTTTTCCGTGCTGGCATGGGAGCAGAAGCTATTCGTGAGATTCTAGCTAATTTAGATTTAGACAAATTAAGCTACGAACTTCGTGAAGAAATGAGAGCTAAAGAAGGCAAAATAGATAAACATCTATATAAAAGAATTGAAGTTTGTGAAAGCTTTAGAAATTCAGAAAACAAGCCTGAGTGGATGATTTTAACAGTAATTCCTGTAATCCCACCAGATTTACGTCCAATGGTACAACTTGATGGTGGACGTTTTGCAACTTCTGATTTAAATGACTTATATAGACGTTTAATTAACAGAAATAATCGTTTATCACGCTTAATTCAGTTACATGCTCCTGATATTATTATTAGAAATGAGAAGAGAATGTTACAAGAAGCTGTTGATGCTCTATTTGACAATACGAAGAGAAAACGTGTTGTTCGTGGTGCAAACAATAGACCTCTTAAATCTCTTTCAGATATGCTAAAAGGTAAACAAGGTAGATTTAGACAAAACCTACTTGGTAAACGTGTAGACTACTCAGGTCGTTCTGTTATTGTTGTTGGACCAGAATTGAGAATCCATCAATGTGGTCTACCTTCAAAAATGGCACTTGAACTTTATAAACCATTCATTATGAAAAAACTTGTTCAAAAAGGTGTTGTTTATAACATTAAGAAAGCTAAGAATTTAGTTGAACAAGAAACTGATGAAGTATGGTCAATCCTTGATGATGTAGTTAGTGAACACCCAGTTATGCTTAACCGTGCACCGACTCTTCATAGATTAGGTATTCAAGCATTCGAACCTGTTTTGGTTGATGGTAAAGCAATTAAACTTCACCCTCTAGTATGTCACGCATTTAATGCTGACTTTGACGGTGACCAAATGGCTGTACACGTTCCATTAACACAAGCTGCTCAATTAGAATGTTGGACACTTATGTTAAGTGCTACAAACCTACTTGACCCAGCAAATGGTAAACCAATTGTATTCCCATCACAGGATATGGTTCTTGGTGTTAACTATTTAACAAGAGAGATGAAAGGTGCTAAGGGAGCTGGCCATTACTATGATAGTTTAAGTGAAATCGAATTAGCTATTGATAGTGGTATTTTATCTTATAATGCAAGAATTTTATATAGATTACCTAATGGTGAGAAAATTGAGACAACTCCTGGTAGAGTTATCTTCAATTCAGTATTACCAGAAGGAATTGAATTCCAAAACTTATGTTTAGGTGATAAAGAGCTTAAAAAATTAATTGGAAATACAATTGCTCAAAAGAAAAACTCTGTAGCTGTTCAATTATTAGATGCAGTAAAAGATATTGGATTTAAATTTGCAACAGTCTTTGGTGCAACAATTGGTCTTTCAGATATGATTATTCCAGATGCAAAAGCTGAAATAATGAAAGAAGCAACTGAAAAGCATGCAGAGATTAAAAAGCAATACAGTGTACTTGCAAGTATTTCTTCTGAAGAAAGATATAACCGTGTAATTGAGGTTTGGACAGATGCTAACGAAAGATTAGCAGATGAATTAATGAAGGACTTAAAAGAAAGTCAAAACGGATTTAACCCATTATTCTTAATGGCTGACTCTGGTGCTCGTGGTAGTAAAACTCAGATCAGACAGTTAGGTGGTATGCGTGGATTGATGGCAAAACCAACAGGTGATGTTATTGAGTTCCCAATTAAATCAAACTTTAAAGAAGGTCTTTCAATCATTGAATTCTTTATTTCAACAAACGGAGCTCGTAAAGGTTTATCTGATACAGCACTTAAGACTGCTGAGGCTGGTTATTTAACACGTCGTCTAGTAGATATCTCTCAAGATGTTGTTGTTAATGAAGAAGATTGTCATACAATCAATGGTATTTGGATTGAAGCACTTAAAGATGGGGATGATTTAGTTGAGGCTTTGAGTTCTAGAATAGTAGGCCGTTGCCCAGTTGAAGATGTTCACCATCCATTTACTGGAGAAATTATTGCTCCTGCAAATGTTGAAATAGATGAAGAAGTAGCTCAGAAAGTTGAAGAAGCTGGAATTGAGAGAGTGTTCTTAAGAACTGTATTAACTTGTGAAGCTAAACATGGTGTTTGTAGAAAATGTTATGGTAGAAACCTTGCAACAAATAGATCTGTTGAAATTGGTGAAGCAGTTGGAACAATTGCTGCACAATCTATTGGACAACCTGGTACACAATTGACCATGAGAACATTCCACGTTGGTGGTACTGCATCTACTTCAAGTGAAGATAATACAATTTCATTCAAGAATCCTATTATTATTACATCAATTGAAGGTCATCATGTTACAAGAGAAATAGATGGTATTAAAGTCTTCTCAAGAAAAGGTTTCTTACACTATGAAGTTGTTGTATTTGAGATTGAAAAAGGATCATATTCTAAATTATTAGTTAAAGAAGGTGATGCAATTGCAAAAGGTACACCTTTATATACGAAGAAAGAAAATCCTGAAGAAATTGTAACTAGTTCTCAAAATGGTATAATCAAGATACTTGATAATAAAGTACTTGTTGTTGGAAAAACTCAAAAAGCAGTTATTAAAACTGGTTCAGAGCTAGAAAGATATGTTGAAATAAACAGTTATATCCCAGCAGAAAAAACAATTGCTTCCTTTGACCCATTCAGTGAACCATTCATTAGTGAGTATACAGGTTATGTACATTTTGTTGATATTACAGCTGGTTCAACCATGGTTGAAGAAAAGAATTCTGAAACTGGTAATATCCAAAGAAGAATTACTGAACATAAACTTGAACATTTACAACCAAGAATAACTATTACAAGTCTTCCAAATGGTGCAGGTGAAGTATTGGTAAATTATCAACTTCCAGGTGGTACTTATTTGACTTGTGAAGATAATCAACATATTACTGTTGGTGAAATTATCGCTAAGATTATTAAGAGTGGAACTAAAACTGCTGATATTACTGGTGGTCTACCACGTGTTGGTGAATTGTTCGAAGCAAGAAGACCAAAAGTAATTGCTGTATTAGCACAAGTTTCTGGTGTTGTAGAAATTGGTAATGTTACAAAAGGTAAGATTATTGTTAGAGTAAGAGATGCTTACGATAAGAGTTACAAACATGTCATTCCAATGAATAAACACTTACTTGTAAGAGATGGTGATACAGTTGAAGCTGGTGAGAGATTATGTGACGGAGCAATTGATCCACATGATATCCTAAATATTAAGGGTGAAAATGCGCTACAATCTTTCTTAGTTGATGAAGTTCAAGCTGTTTATAGAATGCAAGGTGTAGATATTAACGATAAGCACTTAGGTGTTATTGTTAGACAAATGCTTAAGAAAGTAGAAGTTGTATCTGCCGGTGATACTGATTTAGTTCATGGACAACAAGTAGATAAACATCGTTTCCACAGTGAAAACCAAAGGGTAGTTAGAGAAGGTGGACAACCTGCTGTAGCAAAACCATTATTACTTGGTATCACAAGAGCAGCTCTTTCAATCGAGTCATTCTTATCAGCTGCATCTTTCCAAGAGACTACTAAGGTCTTGACAGAAAGCGCAATTGCTGGTAAAACAGACGAGTTAAGAGGCTTGAAAGAAAACGTAGTTATCGGACACTTGATTCCAGCTGGAACAGGTATGAAGAGATATAGGAATGTCAAGCTCGAAGACGAAGCTCTTTTGTTGAACGCTCAAGAAGCAGAGCAACAACAAGTTGCCAAACGACGTGAAAGTATGGCAGCTGAGATGGGCATTGAAGAAAATGGTAATTTAAAAAAAGTAGTTGATACAACTAATGTTTAATAGATATTTTATAAGGATGTTGTGCCTGTTGGCATAATGTCCTTATGTAGAGTCTATTAGTTAAAACATAGATGTATTCATGCTGACTACTTTTTGTTGGAAATATTTTTCTCTGTAAGAAGAGTATAGATCCCCAAAAGTGAGAATTGAGTGGATCGCGAATTAAAAAAGGGAGTGTATCTAGAAGATGCCTACTATTAATCAGCTAATTAGAAAAGGGAGAAAAAGTCAAGTTAACAAGACTAAATCTCCTGCTCTTGAAAGTTGCCCTCAAAAGCGTGGTGTTTGTACCAGAGTTATGACTGTAACTCCTAAAAAACCAAACTCTGCACTTAGAAAGGTAGCTCGTGTTCGTTTGTCAAATGGAATTGAAGTAACTGCTTATATCCCTGGAATTGGTCACAATCTACAAGAACACTCTGTAGTTTTACTACGTGGTGGTAGAGTAAAGGACCTTCCTGGTGTACGTTATCATATCGTCCGTGGTGCTAAGGATACTCTTGGTGTTGCAGATCGTAAGAGAAGTCGCTCTAAGTACGGCGCTAAAAAGCCAAAGGCTTAAGGGGAGTAAGATATGTCAAGAAGAAAGGCAGCTACAAAACGTGAAATTTTACCAGATGCAAAATATGGTAGCGTAATTGTTGAAAAATTTATCCGCCATTTAATGGTTGATGGTAAAAAATCCGTTAGCACAAAAATTGTTTATACAGCATTAGAAACAGTTGAGAAAAAGTCAAACGAAAAAGCATTAGATGTTTTCTTAAAAGCAATCGAAAATGTAAAACCTGTCGTTGAAGTTAAATCTCGTCGTGTAGGTGGTTCAACTTACCAAGTACCAGTAGAAATCAACGCAGTTAGAAGTGAAGCTTTAGCAATGAGATGGTTAATCTCAGCAGCAAGATCTCGTAACGGTTGTTCTATGGGCGAAAAATTATCTAGTGAACTATTAGATGCTTTTTCAAACACAGGTTCAGCTTTCAAAAAGAAAGAAGATACCCACAGAATGGCAGAGGCAAACAAAGCTTTTACTCATTTCAGATGGTAATTTCAAAAAAAATCAAATACAACAAGCAGCAATTTTGTTGCTTGTTATTTTTTTTGCTACGCGTTTGCTTTAATTTTTAGTAATATAATTCTATAGTTAATAGACAATGAGATATAACTATTCTTAATTATTATATATTGAAAGCTTAAGTAAAAGTTATTTTATTGCAAAAAATATTTAATTAGCTTTTGCTAGATGGCAAATAACCGATTAAAATGATGAATCATCACTTATAATAAGTCTTTATTTGTTAAATATTTAATTATCATTGATATATGAAAAAATACACTATATTAGGTGTTGACAATAAGTTGTGTTTTTTATATATTAACAAAGGTTCACATTTGTGGTGACTTGAGTCCCCATCTGTGATTGCGAGCCAAACGATTGTCTATATAAGATAATTGATGGTTCCAGAACTAAAGTTTTTTTTCAAACTTAAGCTATGTCGGCCTTTATCTAAGTAAATGTCGACCTCTGGAAACCCTCTTTTTCCTATATAGATGAATATTAGTTTGTCTCATAAACTATGAAGGATATAATTACCTTTATAGGTGCATATTAATTTTTTTGTGACCGGTAATAAACGGCACAAGGAGGAAAGAGATGGCTAAACAGAAGTTTGAGAGAACTAAGCCTCACGTTAATGTTGGTACTATTGGTCACGTTGACCACGGTAAGACTACCCTCACCGCAGCAATTACAATGCACTGTGCTAGAAAGTTTGGTGACAAAGCTCTAGCTTACGATGCAATCGATAATGCTCCAGAAGAGCAAGCTCGCGGTATTACTATCAATACTCGTCACGTTGAATACCAATCTGACAACAGACACTATGCACACGTTGACTGTCCTGGTCACGCTGACTACATCAAGAACATGATTACTGGTGCAGCACAAATGGACGGAGCAATTATTGTAGTTGCTGCAACAGACGGTGCAATGGCTCAAACAAAAGAACATATCTTACTTGCTCGCCAAGTTGGTGTTCCTTCAATTATTGTTTTTGTTAACAAAACTGACCAAGTTGACGATCCAGACTTAATCGAATTAGTTGAAGAAGAAATGAGAGATCTTCTAACTGAAAACGGTTTTGACGGTGAAAATTGTCCAATTATCTGTGGTTCAGCTTTTGAAGCATTAAACAATCCTGATGATCCTGAAAAAACTCAATGTATCGAAGATTTATTAGCTGCAATGGATGAATATATCCCTCTACCAGATAGAGCTGTTGATAAACCTTTCCTTATGCCTATTGAAGATATTTTCTCAATCTCAGGTCGTGGAACAGTTGTAACAGGACGTGTTGAACGTGGTGTTGTTCATGTTAATGACCAAGTTTCAATCGTTGGTATTAAAGAAACAAAAGACACAGTATGTACTGGTGTTGAAATGTTCAACAAATTATTAGATGAAGGTCAAGCTGGTGATAACATTGGTGCACTATTACGTGGTATCGATAAGAAAGAAGTTGTTCGTGGACAAGTTCTAGCAGCTCCTAAATCAATTACTCCACACAGTAAATTTATTGGTACTGTTTATGTATTAAATAAAGAAGAAGGCGGACGTCATAAACCATTCTTTAGTGGCTATCGCCCACAATTCTACTTTAGAACAACCGATATTACTGGAACTGTAGAATTACCTGAAGACAAACAAATGGTACTACCTGGTGATAATACTTCTTTCACAGTTGAATTAATTCACCCAGTTGCTATGGATAAAGGTCTACGCTTCGCTATTCGTGAAGGTGGTAGAACAGTTGCTTCTGGACAAGTTACAGAAATTATCGAATAATTCTTATCAGCGAATGTCTTGTCGGTAGAAATACTTACTGACAAGACCCGTTTTTTGGAGGAATAATGGCTAAAGAAAGAATTCGAGTCAGATTGAGAGGTTTTGATGTTGAGCTTGTAGAACAAAGCTCAAAAGCAATCGTTCAGACAGTAGTAAAGGCCGGAGCAAAAGTTTCAGGTCCGGTACCTCTCCCAACTCGTATCAACAAGTACACTGTCCTGAAATCGCCCCATGTCAATAAAAAGTCCCGTGAGCAGTTTGAAATGAGAACTCATAAGCGTTTGATTGACATTTTAGATCCCACATCTAAGGTTATGGATGCGCTAATGAAGCTTGAGCTCCCAGCCGGTGTAGATGTAGAGATTAAGCAGTAAAGAGGTGAGGTAAGAAATGTTAGGGCTTATCGGCAAAAAAGTTGGAATGACACAGGTGTTTGATGCTGACGGCAGACTCACTCCTGTGACTGTTATAAAGTTTGAGGGCAATGTTGTCATCGGTCAAAGAACTAAAGAAAAGAACGGCTATGAAGCTGCAGTTTTAGGTTCTGTTGACAAGAAGAAGAGCACCATTACTAAACCTTACGCTGGACAATTCAAAGATACATGTGCACCAAAGCAAAATGTACAAGAGTTCCGCGGATATGAAAAGGAAGTAAAAGTTGGCGACGAATTAGGTGTAGATATCTTTAAAGATGCTACATTCGTTGACGTAACAGGTACCTCAAAAGGTAAGGGATTCGCTGGTGGTATGAAGCGCCACGGTTTCTCAGGTGGACGTGCAACACACGGTTCAAAATTCCACAGAGATATCGGTGGTACCGCAATGTCAGCTACACCTTCACGTACATTTAAAGGCCGTAATATGGCTGGACGTATGGGTGGTGAAAAGACAACAGTTCAGAATCTAAAAGTGATTCGTGTAGATGAAAACATGCAGGTACTAATGGTTAAAGGTGCAATTCCTGGTCCCGCTCAAAGCGTTGTCATCGTTAAAAAAGCGATTAAGAAGTAGGTGCGAGATAGATTATGGAATATAAAGTCTTTTCTACAAACGGCAGCGAAGTTAAAACTATCGAATTAAATGAAAGAGTATTTAATTGTGAAGTTAGTGACGGAAGCATTTATTATGCCGTAAATAATGAGCTTGCTAATCGCCGTGTTGGTACAGCAAGCACCAAGACCCGTGCTGAGGTCAATTACAGCAATACTAAGCCTTTCAAGCAGAAGGGAACTGGTAATGCACGTTTTGGTGATAAAAAGTCTCCTGTACATGTAGGTGGTGGTACAATATTCGGACCTAAACCTCGTGATTATAGTTATCAATTACCTAAGAAGATGAAGCGTTTAGCTATGAGAAGTCTTCTTTCTAAAGGTGTTCAAGATGAACGTTTAGTAGTAGTTGAAGATTTTACAAGTGAAAACGGCAAAACCAAAGACCTCGCTGCCATATTGAAGAACTTCAAGTGTGACGAAAAAAGAACAACACTTATATTGAAGGATGATGATAAAATGTTGCGTAGAGCAGCAAGAAACATCCCATATTTACATGTTCTTTCCTTCAATAAACTCTCAGCTAAAGAACTTCTTTACGCTAGAAAGATTCTTGTATTGGAAACAGCCGCTTCGAACTTGAATAGCTTCTACGGCGACAGATAAGGGGATCAATGAAATGAGAGCAGATGAAGTAATCATTGCACCAGTATTGAGCGAAAAATCAAATGCCGCTCGTGAAGGTGAATGTAAGAAGTATACATTTAAGATTAACACTCGTGCTAATAAGTTCGATGTTGAATCTGCTGTAGCTGAATTATTTAAAGTGACAGTTACAAAATGTAATGTTATGATCGTAAAAGGTAAGCCTAAATTTTCTAGAGGCAAAGGTGGAGCTATAAAAGGTAACACTGGTAACTGGAAAAAGGCTGTCGTGACTTTGGCTAAGGGTGAAAGCATCCAAGCCATCGAAGGCGTATAAGGAGAATTTGGAAAATGGCTCTTAAATCTTATAAGCCCAATACTCCCGCTCTTCGTCAGAAGACTACTTTAGTCTTTGACGACTTGACCACAAATAAGCCAGAGAAATCACTTACAACTAGCTTAAACAAAAAAGCTGGTCGTGATAGTCATGGTCGTATTAGTGTACGCCGAAGAGGTGGTGGGCATAAACGCGCTTATCGTATTGTTGACTTTAAGCGTAATAAAATTGGTATTCCTGGTATTGTAAAAACCATCGAATATGATCCAAATAGAACAGCAAATATTGCTTTAGTATTCTATGCTGACGGTGAAAAACGTTACATGCTAGCTCCTAAAGGATTAGAAGTTGGTACTAAAGTTATTAGTGGTCCTGAAGCTCCATTAACTATTGGTAATGCTCTTCCTATGAAGAATATTCCATTAGGTGTTCAAATTTTCAATATAGAATTAACACTTGGACGTGGTGGACAATTAGTACGTAGTGCTGGTTTGGGTGCAACTATTGTTGCTAAAAACGGAGACTATGTAACCGTAAAATTACCTTCTGGTGAAATGCGTTTAGTATTTGCAGAATGCTATGCAACAATCGGTCAATTAGGTAATGAAGATCACATGAACGTAAACTTAGGTAAAGCTGGTAAATCTCGCCATCTTGGAAGACGTCCAAAAGTTCGTGGTGTTGTTATGAACCCAGTAGATCATCCACATGGTGGTGGTGAAGGTAAAACTAATGGCGGTCGTCATCCAGTAACTCCTTGGGGTAAACCAACCAAGGGTGGAAAGACTCGTTCTAAGAAAAAACCTTCAAGTAAGTTCATCGTTAAGAAGCGAAAGTAGGAGTATAAAGTGGCAAGATCAATCAAAAAAGGCCCTTTTATTGAAAAGAAGCTTTTAAAAAGAGTTACAGAAGCTAGCAAGTCTGGTAGTAATGCGATGATCAAGACGTATTCCCGCGCTTCTACGATCATCCCAGAAATGGTTGGTTTCACAATTTCCGTATATAACGGAAAGACATGGATTCCAGTTTATGTAACAGAAAACTTAGTTGGTCACAAACTCGGTGAGTTTGCACCTACTAGACTATTCCGTGGCCATGCTGCCTCTGATAAAAAGAAGGGTAGGTAAGATATGAAAAATTACACAGGCTATAGAGCAGTCGCAAAGTATCTTATGATTTCTCCAACAAAAGTTCGCCCAGTAGCAAACTTAGTTAGGAGAAAGCCTTATACTGAAGCAGTTGCAATCCTAGAGGCTATGCCTCAAAAGGGTGCAAGACTACTTCTTAAGGTATTGCAGAGTGCTGGTGCCAATGCTATGAATGTTAACAGTAAAATTGATGAAGATTCATTATATGTTACACAGTTGATGGTAGACGAAGGTCCTCGCATGAAACGCGTATGGCCAAGATCCCATGGAAGACGTGATATTCTACTCAAGAGAATGTCTCATATTACAGTCGTTGTTGACGAAAAAGCAAACTTGGGGGAATAAATGGGACAAAAAGTTAATCCAATTGGACTCCGTCTAGGAGTCAACAAAACTTGGAAGTCAAAATGGTATGTAGATTCAAAAGAATATGCAGATACATTGCATGAAGATTTACTATTACGTAAAACTTTGGTAGACTGTCCAGAAGTACAAGGTGCTGAAATTGCAGATGTTGAAATCATCCGTAAACCACAACGTGTTACTATAGTAATTACAACAAGTCGCCCAGGTATCATTATTGGTTCTAAGGGTTCTAATGTTGAAAAGTTAGGCGCTCGTTTACAAAAACTTTCAACCAAGAAGGTTCAAATCAAGATTAAAGAAATCAAGAAACCTGAAGGCAATGCACAATTAATTGCACAAAATGTAGCAAAGCAATTAGCTTCACGTGGTTCTTTCAGAAGAGCTATGAAAATGGCTGTTTCTAAAGCAATGCAAAGTGGAGTACAAGGCGTTAAGATTAAATGTTCTGGTCGTCTTGGTGGAGCTGAAATTGCAAGAACTGAATGGATGAAAGAAGGTAGAGTACCATTACACACATTACGTTCTGACATTGATTATGGTGTAGCAACAGCTCGCACAACCTTTGGTGCTATTGGTATTAAAGTTTGGGTGTTCAATGGTGAAATCTACGAACATGCTAAAAAGAATGACGCAGGTGGTTTGGTTAAGAAACCTTCTAAAGGAGTTAATTAATGCTTAGTCCTAAAAGAATCATTCATAGAAAAAAGCAAAGAGGCACCATGGATGGTGTTGCTCACCGTGGTAATACCATTGCATTTGGTGAGTTTGGTTTAATGGCATTAGAGCCAAAATGGATAACCAACCGCCAAATTGAAGCTGCTCGTATTGCGATGACTCGTCATATTAAGCGTGGTGGTAAAGTATGGATCAGGATTTTCCCTGACATGCCTTATACAAAGAAACCCGCTGAAACTAGACAAGGTAATGGTAAGGGTAACCCAGAAGGTTGGGTAGCAGTTGTTAAGCAAGGTACTATGATGTTTGAGATGGCTGGCGTTAGTGAAGAACTAGCACGTGAAGCACTTTCACTTGCAGCTCATAAATTGCCAATCAAAACAAAGATTGTAGTTAGAAGAGAGGTAGAATAACATGAAGAATTCATTCAAAGATCTAACATTAGAAGAAATGATCGCTAAGCGTGATGAGCTTCGTAAAGAATATTTAGACATTCGTATGGATAGGGTTCTAGGTCATGTTGAAAACCCTCTAGCAATTAGAAATGTTAAGAGACAAATTGCTCGCCTTAACACTCTTATCCACGAGTATGCCTTAGGCATTCGCACATCCGCTAATTAAGAGAGGCTCGAGGTAGATGGAAGTAAGTAAAAAAACTTTTACAGGAAAGGTTGTTAGTGATAAAATGGATAAAACTATTGTTGTAGCCATTCACACAAGAAGCCTTCATCCTTTGTATAAAAAGTATGTGACCAAGACTAAGAAAGTTAAGGCCCATGACGAAAGAAATGATGCTCACATTGGCGATACTGTACGTGTTGTTGAATGTCGTCATTATAGCAAAGACAAGTGCTGGCGCTTAACTCAAGTCGTCGAGCGTGCTCGTTAAGCAAGGAGATACGTCATGGTACAAATGCAGAGTTATTTAAATGTTGCTGACAATAGTGGCGCAAAACGTGTTCAAGTTATCAAAGTTTTAGGTGGTAGCCATAGATACGTAGCCAGTGTTGGTGATATTGTGGTAGTTGCAGTAAAGAACGCTCTTCCAAATGGTGCAATTAAAAAAGGCGCTGTTTTGAAAGCTGTTGTAGTACGCACTAAGAAGGAATACCGTAGACCTGACGGTACCTATATCAGGTTCGATGATAACGCATGTGTTATTATTGATGCCAACAATAACCCACGCGGTAAAAGAATCTTTGGACCAGTAGCTCGTGAGCTACGTAATGGTTATATGAAGATTGTTTCACTCGCACCGGAAGTGTTGTAGGAGAAAAGCAATGAAGCTCAAAAAAAACGACACCGTTAAAGTTCTTGCCGGCAAAGACAAAGGTTACGTTGGTAAGATTGTTAAGGTGGACCCTAATAAAGAGAGGGTAATCGTCCAAGGCGCTAACATGGTTAAAAAGACTGTTAAAAGGCGTAGTCAACAAGACAAGGGCGGTATTATTGACATTGAAGCTCCGATTCACGTTTCTAATGTTGCACTAGTTGTAGATGGAAAGGTTAGTAAAATCGGATACAAGTTCGACGATGACGGCAAGAAAGTTCGTTACGCGAAGAAAACCGGAGAAGTGCTCTAATGGAAGAAAAGTTTGTACCAACCTTCAAGAAAAAATATCTTGAAGAAGTTGCACCAGCTCTTTTCAAAGAGCTAGGTTATAAATCTGTCATGCAGATTCCTGCCATTGAGAAAATTACACTAAGTGTTGGTGTCGGAGAGGCTATTGTAAATAAAAAGCTTTTGGATGCTGCTGTAAAAGAATTAGAACAAATTGCAGGTCAGCATGTAGTAAAGACAAAATCAAGAAAGTCAATTGCTAACTTTAAAGTTCGTGCAGGACAAGAAATTGGAGCTATGGTTACCCTTCGTGGTGATAATATGTGGTATTTCTTAGAACGTCTTATTGGTATGGCTTTACCACGTGTTAAAGACTTTAAAGGGGTTAAACCTCATGCTTTTGATGGTCATGGTAATTACTCTTTAGGAATTACTGAACAGATTATCTTTCCTGAAATTGACTTCGATAAAATTGAACGCATCAGCGGTCTGAATATCGCAATCGTTACGACGGCCAAGACCGATGAAGAAGGGTATGCATTACTTAAGAAGTTAGGCATGCCATTCGCTAAGTAAGAGGTAAAATAATATGGCTAAAAAATCAATGATTGTAAAAGCTCAAAAAGAGCCTAAATTCAGTACTAGACAAGTAAATAGATGTAGGATTTGTGGAAGACCTCGTGGTTATATGCGTAAGTTCGATATGTGCAGAGTCTGCTTTCGTAAATTGGCAAATGAAGGTCAGATCCCTGGCGTAACCAAGTCAAGTTGGTAGGAGATAAAAATGGCTGTAAGTGATCCAATTGCAGATATGCTGACTAAGATTAGAAATGCTAGTCAGGCAAAACATGAAAAAGTAGATATTTCCACATCTAAATTAAAACTTCAAATCGTAAAGATTTTGAAAAATGAAGGTTACGTAAAAAACTTCAAAAAAGTTACAAAAGATGGTGTATCTAATATTCGTGTTTTCTTAAGATATGATGAGAATCAGAGCCCAGTACTTCACGACATTCAACGTGTTTCAACACCAGGTCGTCGTGTTTATAGTGGCTATCGTAACATGCCTCGTGTATATAACGGTCATGGAGTAGTTGTAGTATCTACTTCAAACGGCGTTATTACAGGAAAAAAGGCCTCTGATAAAAAGATTGGCGGTGAGCTAATCTGTACTATTTGGTAAGGTGGTGAAAAATGTCGCGTATTGGTAAAATGCCCGTTGCACTACCTGCAGGGGTTAAAGTTACTTTTAAAGACGGAACTTTAAGTGTTGAAGGACCTAAGGGTAAATTAACACAACAAGTTCGTGAAGAAGTTAGTTTCGATGTTCAAAAAGAACAAATCGTTGTAACTCGCAAAGACGAATCTAAGGCTAGTCGTAGCTACCATGGCCTATACCGTCAGTTATTAAGCAATATGATTGTTGGAGTAACTAAAGGGTATACAAAGAACTTAATTGTAAATGGTGTTGGTTATCGTGCTGAGGTTAAGAAGAATTTATTAATTCTTAACTTAGGCTATTCAAACATTATTGAATATGTTATTCCAGAAGGTGTAACAATTACAGTTGAAGGTCAAAATAAGATTGCCGTTTCAGCAATCGATAAGCAGTTAGTTGGTCAAATAGCTGCGGAGATTCGTTCTCTTCGTAAACCAGAGCCATACAAAGGTAAAGGTGTAAGATATGAGGATGAAGTCATTCGTCGTAAAGTCGGTAAATCCGGCAAATAATCGGTAGGTAAGAGATGAAGAAAGTAATTGATAAACAAAGAAAGCTTAAAAGACGCAAGCTTCATATCAGAAAAAGCATCTCCGGTACTGCCAGCAGACCGAGGATGACTGTTTTCCGTAGTAATCACCATATGTATGTTCAAGTAATTGACGATGTAGCAGGTAAAACTCTTGTTTCTGCTAATACTGTTGAAGCTGAACTTAAAGGACTAAAAAACTGTACAGCTGATGCAGCAAAGCTTGGTGAGGTGATTGGTAAGAGGATGATCGAGAAGAATATCACAACTTGTGTATTCGACAGAAATGGCTACCTCTATCATGGTATTGTTAAGAGCATCGCCGATGGCGCCCGCAGTGCTGGCGTGAAGTTCTAGGGGGAGACCGTGGAAAGATCAAGAAGAGAAGATAAAAACGACGGATACGTTGAAAAGCTAATTAAACTTAATCGTGTTTCTAAGGTTGTTAAGGGTGGTCGAAGATACTCTTTCTCAGCTCTAGTAGTTGTTGGAGACCAAAAAGGTAAAGTTGGTTATGGTTTTGGTAAAGCAAATGATGTTACCGATGCTATTCGTAAGGCAGTAGATCGTGCTAAAACTAGTATGATTAGTGTTCCTGTTAAAAATGGTACAATTCCTCACGAATGTATTGGAAATTTCAAGAGCGCTAGTGTACTTATTAAACCTGCAGTTCCTGGTACTGGTGTTATTGCTGGTGGAGCTGTTAGAGCTTTATGTGATGCAGCAGGTATCACAGACATTTTAGGTAAATCACTAGGTTCTAAAAATACTGTTAACACAGTTAAAGCTGCTTTTGATGCATTTGAAAATTTGTTTGATGCTCGCCAAGTCGCAAAGAATAGAGGTAAAACTCTTAAGAACATGTGGGGTTAATGATGGCTAAAAAGGAAAAACAACTTAAAGTTACTTTAACTCGTAGTGTTGCAGGTACTTTGCCAAAGCAACGCAAAACTGTTAAAGCAATTGGTTTGAATAGGATTAATAGCAGTGTAGTTATCAATGCAACTCCTGAAATGCTTGGCATGGTAAACGTCATTGCTCACCTTGTTAAAGTTGAGGAGATGTAAGATGGCAAATGTTGGTCAAATTAAAGCACCTTTTGGTGCAAATACAAAGAAAACTATTGTAGGTCGCGGTGCTTCATCGAAGGGTCGTGCTTGTGGTAGAGGCCATGATGGACAAAACTCACGCTCAGGTGGTGGTGTTCGTCCTGGTTTTGAAGGCGGCCAGATGCCTTTGTATCGTCGTGTCGCACGTAGAGGTTTCTCTAACCATCCTTTCAAAAAAGATTATCAAGTAGTTTCTTTAACTGCTATCAATCTAAATTTTGAAGATGGTGCTGTAGTTAACTTAGAAGCTCTAAAGAAAGCTAATTTAATCAAAGGTCATAGTACCAATGCTAAAATTCTTTCTAATGGAGAAATAAATAAAAAGGTAACTATTGAAGGTTTAAAGGTTTCAGCAAGTGCAGTTGACAAAATAACTGCTGCTGGTGGCGAAATTAAATAACAAAAAGGTTGGTCTAAATGGCAAACTCCCTAGTTGAAATGATGAGAATCCAGGAGTTAAGAAGAAAGGGCCTAATCACTTTCCTCCTACTGTTTATCAGTAGGGTGGGAGCGGTTATTCCAATTCCAGGAATTGACGTCCAGGTTCTACAACAATATTTCCTATCACAGAGTAATTCTAATTCTTTCGGATTTACTGAATATTTGAATTTCTTTTCCGGCGGGGCATTTTCGAATTTCTCGTTATTTATGTTAGGCGTAATGCCTTACATTAGTACTCAAATTATACTTCAATTATTAATGATTGTTGTTCCTAGTTTGAGAAAGCTCGCGCAAGATCCTCATGGATCTAAGAAAATTCAACAATACACTAGATACGGAACAATAGTTGTTTGTTTGATTCAGTCCTATGTTATAACAATTTATGCTAATTCGATTCCTGGTTCAATGACCATGAGTCGCTTACCATTTACTTTAATAGCAATGCTGTCTGTTACAGCAGGTAGTATGTTCCTCGTATGGATTGGTAACAAAATTACTCAATTCGGAATTGGTAATGGTATTAGCTTGTTAATTTTTGCAGGAATCGTTGCAAGAATTCCTTCAGCTCTTGTTACACTATTTAAAGGTGTTCAAGACGGTAGTTTTAATCCAATTTCATTACTAGTTGTTTTAGCAATGTTCATAATTGTTATTGCATTAGTAGTATACGAGCAACAAGGTGAGAGAAAGGTTCCGGTAAACTATGCAAAACGTGTAGTTGGCAGAAGAATGTATGGTGCACAAAGCACTTATATTCCTGTAAAATTAAACCCAAGTGGCGTTATCCCGGTTATCTTTGCTTCAGCATTAATGTCCTTCCCACTTCAAATTGCATCTAGTTTAGGCGCTGAAGTGAGTTGGTTAGCAGCTTTTGCTAATTGGTTAAATCCACAGGGTGTCCCCTACATAATCATATATACTCTGTTGATTATCGGTTTCGCATTCTTCTATACTCAGGTTACAATGAATCCTGTAGAGATGGCTAAACAGATTCGAGAAAATGGTGGTTCCGTTCCTGGTGTAAGGAGCGAAAAACTTGAGGAGTATCTAACTAAAGTTATCAACCGCGTTATTCTTCCTGGATCTATATTCTTAGCTTTCATCGCATTGATTCCAACTTTAGTACAGAAGTTCTTCAGTTTCCCATCATCTGTTGCAATGCTATTCGGTGGTACTTCATTAATCATTATGGTTGGTGTTGACCTAGATACTATGAGACAGGTAGAAGGTGTTATGAAGATGCATCACCAAACCGGTATTTTTAGCCAAACAAAGGCAAGAAAATAATAGGAGCTTAACATGAAAGTCAGAGCAAGTGTCAAACCAATATGTGACAAGTGCAAAGTTATCAGAAGAAATGGGGTTGTTCGTATAATTTGCGAAAACCCAAAACATAAGCAAAGACAGAAGTAAGGTTCGGCGTAAGCCACCTCTCTAAGAATAAAAATTAGGAGGCCAATAATGGCAAGAATTGCAGGTGTTGACTTGCCGAACAAAGCTGTTAAGATTGCTTTAACGTATATCTTTGGCATCGGCAAAGTATCAGCGATTGAAATTTGTGAAAAAACAAAAATTGATCCAGATGTAAGAATTAATACACTATCAAATGATGAATTGGCTGTTTTACGTCATGAAATCGAAGAAAATTATAGGGTTGAAGGTCGTCTTCGTACTGAAGTAGCTCTAAATATTAAACGACTTATGGACATCGGTTGTTACCGTGGACTACGTCATAGAAAAGGCTTACCAGTTAGAGGGCAAAAGACTAAAACTAATGCTAGAACTCGTAAGGGTAAGAAGAAGACCGTAGCAGGTAAGAAGAAATAAGGGGTAGATGAAAAATGGCTAATGCAAAAGCGAAAGCAAAGCGTAAAGTTAAAAAGACAGTCTATGATGGTAATGTATACATTCAGGCTACTTTCAACAATACAATCGTTACCATGACAGATCTTGAAGGAAATGCTATTTCTTGGGCTTCTGCCGGTGGTTTAGGATTCCGTGGTGCTAAGAAATCAACTCCATATGCAGCACAGGTAACTTGTGAAACAGCAGCTAAGAAGGCAATGGATTATGGTCTTCGTGAAGTTAATGTTTATGTAAAAGGCCCTGGTGTTGGACGTGAAAGTGCTATTAGAGCACTTGGTGTTTTAGGATTAAAAGTTCGCTCTATTAGAGACGTAACTCCAATTCCTCATAATGGTTGTCGCCCACGCAAAACACGTAGAGTTTAATTATTAGGGGCATTTCCAAGTAGTTTCTTGGGATGCTGTTTATTGAGGTTTGGCTCCAAAGGAGCCATCCCCGCGCCAAAGCAGATATTAATCTGCATATCCAGACTTTAAGGAGTAACCATGGCACGCAAAAACCTTTTGAAGGGCTTTAAAAAACCCAAGGGAACTAATTTTGAGCATAGTGCAGAAGAAGCAAATTACGGAAAGTTTGTAGCTTATCCTTTTGAACGAGGGTTTGGTACAACTATCGGAAATACGCTCAGAAGAGTTCTTTTATCTTCAATTCAGGGTTATGCAGTTACTGCTGTTAAGTTCACAAGCTTTAATGAAGAAGGTGTACCTCATTTAATTTCTAGTGAATATGATCAGCTTCCAGGTGTTCGTGAGGACATTGCGGATATAATTGCTGCTCTAAAAAAATTACAAATTAAAATGCCTGAAGATTGCGAAGGTGTTAATCTTCTCATTGAGTGTAAAGGGCCCGGCGTTATTACCGGTCAGAACTTTGAACGCGACCAGGTAGAAATTACCAATAAAGATTTAGTTCTATTCACTATGATGGACGATGCGAATATCGAGATGGAAGTTCAAATTGATTTAGGAAGGGGTTATGTTCCTTCAGAAATTAATGAGAAATATGTAGAAGAAGTTGGCGTTATCGCTATAGATGCTTTCTTCTCTCCTGTAACTCGTGTTAAATATTCTATCGAACCAACTCGTGTAGGTTATAGAAACGACTACGATAAGTTAATTTTAGAAATTTATACAGATGGAACCATTGCACCAGTTAATGCCTTAGCAGAAGCTGCAAAGATTGCGAAAGATCATTTCTCAGTCTTTATCAATTTTGATGAAGCATTGGTAAATAGTGAAGAGGAAGTTGATGAAGAAGAAGAAAAAATCAAAAAGATTTTAAATACTTCTGTTGAAGAATTAGAACTTACTGTTCGTTCTAGCAACTGCCTCAAGAATGCTAATATTAGAACTATTGGCGATTTAACAAAGAAAACTGAAGATGAAATTGCAAAAACTAGGAACTTTGGTAAGAAGTCATTAACAGAGATTAAAGATAAACTTAAAGAGTGGAATCTAAGTCTTGGAATGACAGACTATAGTGTTTTAAAAAACACAATCAATGTGCCTGGTAACAAGGAAGAAGAAGATGAGACATAGATTTGGTTTCAACACGTTAAGCAGAAGCACTGCAGAGCGCGATGCGATGTTACGTAACATGGCAACCTCACTTCTCCGTTATGAGAGAATTGAGACTACAAAAGCTAAGGCTCTTGAAGTACGCAAAACGGTAGAAAAAATGATCACTAGAGCAAAAGAAGATAGTGTTCATAATCGCCGTATCGTTGCTAAAGATATTAAGGACCCTGCTGTTCTTAATAAGCTCTTCACAGAGATCGCACCTCTAAATGTTGATCGCAAAGGTGGTTATACCCGTATTTTAAAAACTGGTTACCGTTTAGGCGACGCAGCAGAGATGGTAATTTTAGAACTTGTTGATAAAACAACTGCTAAAGAAGAGAAGTAAACTGAAGTACTTTGTACTCAGAGTATTTAGAATGAAGGAGAAAAAGCCTTCAATCTCTAAATACAAATCTTTTAAACTAGCTAGTTTAAAAGAAAGGATACAGTGATTTTTTATCTGAAATATATTACTTTATGATTTGAAATTACTGTCTTTTGTCAATTATTGACTTAGCCGTTACCAGTTTTGGTAGCGGTTTTTTATACTCATAAAACTTGACAATTTAACATTAGTTGAATAATATTGAACCAATTGCAACTAAGGAGAAAATATTATGAAACCATTAATTTATCTCCTTCTTGTTGTTCTTGGTGCCCTTTTCGGATTTATCGGAAGATGGCTGTATTCGAAATTTAAACTGACTTCTGTTGAGCAAAAAGCAAGACGCTTAGAAGCAGATGCAGTAAAAGAAGCTGAAGCAAAAAGTAAGGAACTTATCCTTGAGACTCGTGACCAATTGTTGAAAGAACAACAACAAGTTGAGAGAGAGGCAAGAGAAAGAAGAAGTGAATTGCAACGCTCAGAGAGACGAATCCTTCAAAAAGAAGAAAACGTCGAGCGGAAATTAGCTGAATTAGATACCATTAAGAATCAACTCGAAGATAGAAAAAAAGTTATTGAAAAAACTGAAGTAGAATTAGAAAAACGTGAGAGCTCTGTTATGATGGAGCTAGAGAAAATTGCTAATATGTCTCAAGAAGAGGCCAAAGACCTCATAATTGAGCAAATGAAAAAAGAAGCAAAACGAGATTCACAGACGGTTATCAACAAAATAGAGCAAGAAGCTCAATTAAAAGCTGATAAACTCGCTAGAGACATTATTCTAACATCCATTCAGAGGATGGCGACTGAAGTAAGTGGTGATGTATCAATCGCTTCTGTAAGCCTACCAAGTGATGAGATGAAAGGTAGAATAATTGGAAGAGAAGGTAGGAACATAAGGACATTAGAAACATTAACTGGAGTAGATATTATTATTGATGATACACCAGAAGCTGTTGTAATTTCTTGTTTCGATCCTGTTAGAAAAGAAATTGCAAGGGTAGCTTTAGAGCGACTAGTACAAGATGGTAGAATTCATCCTTCTAGAATCGAGGAAGTTGTTAACAAAGTTGCAAAAGAAGTTAACAGAACAATTGCCGATGAAGGTGAAAAACTTGTTTTTGATATGGGAATCCATAATATGAGTCAAGAGATGATTAGAGCTCTTGGTCGCTTATATTTCAGAACAAGCTATGGTCAAAATGTATTAAGTCATTCTCGTGAAGTTGCTGTCTTAGCTGGTATGATAGCTAGTGAAGTTGGAGCTGACTCTGAAATTGCTAAGAGAGCTGGTCTATTACATGATATTGGTAAAGGCATTGAAACTGAAAGCGATGCAAACCATGCAGAATTAGGTGCAGAGCATGCTAAGAGGTTAGGTGAAGATCCTATTATTGTAAATGCTATTTTAGCACATCACAATGATGTTGAGCCAAAATCCCCTGAAGCAATTATTGTTCAAATAGCGGATGCTATTAGTGCAGCTAGACCCGGTGCAAGAAGAGAAACTTTAGATAACTATATCAAGCGATTAGAAAGCTTGGAAAAAATTGCAGAAAGTTTTGACGGTGTTGAAAAAGCTTTTGCTGTACAAGCTGGTAGAGAATTAAGAATATTAGTTAATAATTCAAGTGTCACTGACGAAGAAGCTAAGGATATGGCTAAAGAAGTAGCTTCAAGAATTGAAGCTGAATTGAGATATCCTGGTAGAATAAAAGTCACGATAATTCGAGAGATGCGTGTAGTTGAATATGCGCGATAAAATTAGAGGCTTTTATAGCCTCTTTTTTAGTTAGGAATAGCTTGTGGGAAATACATTTACTGTTTTAATGCTTGGGGATGTTTGTGGGCAACCAGGCATGAGAGCTCTCTTTATTGGTTTAGGCCAATTAATAAAAGAGCATAGAGCTGATTTTGTTGTTGTAAATGGAGAAAATGCCGCTAATGGATTTGGGCTAAATGAAAGTGAGAAAACGCAGCTTTTTTCATTAGGCGTTAATGTAATAACTAGTGGTAATCATATTTGGCAACAAGATGAAATTTATGACTCCTTAAAAAATGATAAGAGATTATTGAGACCTTTAAATTATCCAAGTGGAACAATTGGCCATGGTTCTACAATATTAGAATCAAATGATGTTAAAGTTGGGGTAATTAATTTACAAGGTAGAGTTAGTCTTCCTCAAACAGATTGTCCATTTAGAACTGCTGAAGAAGAAATTAGAAAAATGAAAAGAAACTGTGATATTATATTGATTGATATGCACGCTGAAAATCATGAAGAAAAAAAAGCTTTAGCAATGTATTTAGATGGAAAAGTTAGTGCGGTTGTTGGAACGCATACTCATGTGCAAACTGCAGATGAAATGATATTAGAGAATGGAACTGCATTTATAACAGATTTAGGACTTTGTGGACCAAGTGATAGTGTTATAGGATCTGATCCAGAAATATCGATTAAAAGACAATTAACTCAAATGCCACTTAGAACAAAAATACACACAACAGCTCCAGTTATTAATGGAGTCGAAATAAAAATAGATAAAAAGAGTGGTAAGGCAATATCAATTAAACGAATTAATAAGCAGTTATTGGTATAGTTATGGCTAAAAAAATATCTCTCTTATTAAAATTGAAAGAAGAGTATTCGCAATATACTAAAGATGAACTTACAGCCTTTGTGGTTTGTAAAAATGTTTATGTAAACAATGAACTAGTTACAAATCCAAAGGTTAGAGTTGATAGCACTTGTAAAATTGATTTAGCCTTTGGAAAATTTGTTTCAAGGGGTGGGCTCAAGCTTGAGAAAGCCCTAGAAAGTTTCTCTATTGAGGTAAAGGATAAAGTTGTCTTAGATGCTGGTTCATCCACTGGTGGCTTCACAGACTGCTTATTACAGCATGGAGCTAGGTGTGTCCATAGTGTAGATGTTGGATATAATCAATTAGCTTGGAAATTGAGGGCAGATGAAAGAGTTATAGTTCATGAAAAGCAAAATATAATGTTGCTTGAGGATTTAGATCCTCCAGCAGACTTAGCTGTATGTGATCTATCCTTTCGTTCGATAAAAAATGCAGCTTCTCATATATTAAAATTATGTGGGAATACTCAATTAATATGCTTAATTAAACCTCAATTTGAAGTACCAAAATGGAAAAGTGATTTTTCAGGTGTGGTTGAGGATATGGACTTTTTAGTTGAAGTATTAAATCATGTATATGATATCTTATTAGAAGACGAGGTTTATATTAAAGATGTAATTGTAAGTCCGATAAAAGGGAGAAAAGGGAATATAGAATTCTTATCTTTATTAACCAAAGAAGAAGGTATAAATAAAATTGAATTTACAAATAAAATTTTACAACTTATAGAGACCTTAAAAGACTAGACTTTAATTAGTTATATTAATAGACTTGCACACATTATGAGTATTACAAAAAAGAAATTATTCTTGTCATGGGTTCCTTTAGCAATAATGTGGATTGTAATGGCCACAGAACAGCCCATGATAACAAGTTTTATATCAAGATTGCCAGATGCTACTAATCAATTAGCAGCTTTTGGTTATTCTTTTGCCTTAGCCCTTTTTATAGAAGGGCCAGTAGTTCAGATGTTATCGGCTGGAACTGCAATAGTAAAGAGTGTTAGTTCCTATAAAAAAATATTAAAGGTAATGCACGCTCTAGCAATAATCACGACAGCTTTGCATTTAATTCTTTGCATTCCTGCAGTTTTCAACTTTATTGCAATTACAATCTTTGATTTACCAGCAGATTTGCTAAATAGTGCATATTGGTGTTTTGTTTTATTAATTCCTTGGCCAGCTACAATAGGGTATAGAAGATTATGGCAAGGGGTAATGATAAAACATGATAGAAGTAAATATGTACCAATGGTAATGTATATAAGGCTTATTTTAGCATTTATCGTATTATTTATAGGTTTAAATTTTTTCAACATAAGGGGAGCTTTGCTAGGTGGTTTAACACTATCTTTAGGAGTTATCTCAGGTATGATTTCTTCATATATTTTTGCAAAACCTGCTTTGGATAAATTAGAACCAACAGATAGTGAAAATTTAAGTTTAAAGCAAATGGTACATTTCTATATACCTTTAGCAATAACTTCTTGGATTACCTTAGGAATAAGGCCATTATTAAATTTAGGAATTACAAAAGGTTTATATCCGATAGAATCCCTAGCTGTTTGGCCAGTTGTATTAGCCTATCTATTTTTATACACCTCAATAAGTCAATCTTTGCAAGAGATAATAATAGCACAGTATAAAAAAGAGAATTTAAAAGTTATAAAAAGTTTTGTAAATAACGTAGCAATAAGTTTAACAATATTATATATCGTTATTTATTTTATAAAACCGTTATGGGGCCTTTGGTTTATTAATGTCTCTAAACTCCCAACTGAGTTATTAATATATTTACCAATTTCATTAGGCGTTTTGATATTATTGCCATTCTTTAGTGCTAAGATAGCCTTATATAGAGCAAGTCTTGTAGCAGAAAGACAGACCACTTCAATAACCATAGGAGTTTTTATAAATGTTGCAACATTACTGTTATCAATATTAATTCTACCTTATATTTTTAAAGTAGCTGGAGTTTACATAGCAGCTTTAGCTTATGTATTATCATTTATCTTTGAAGTAATTTTCTTATTTATTAGGGTTAAATATTTGAAAAAGCTTAATTATATTGCTTAATCAATTCTTTATTTTCATTATATAAGTTCCCATCAACTAGTAAGAAGAATTTAGCAGAGCTATTAATAAATAAAGCTTGAGCTTCAAGTTGTTTATATGCTAAAGGAAAATTGTCACTATTTAAGATTTCTTTAGAGAGATTTAAATAAGTGGCTTTTCCTTTAGAAGTGACACCTATTAATTTAGTATCTTGAGGGATAAAGGAAACACAATAATTTTCTAAAGCTTCTAGAGGAGGGCTCATAAGTTGATATTCAAAACTATCATGAAGAAAATTATATCTTTTTGTACCCCTATATTGAAAACTAATAATATTATTATCCATTGATATGAAAAATAAAGTATAATCTCTATAAGATAGATCTTCTTTATTTTCTTTAGCTTCATTGATTAGTTCAATAGCATTAGAATCAATAATTGCTTGTTTAACTTTTGGTAAAAAGAAAATTAATTCAATGATAGTTAAAATTACAAAAATAGCTAAAATATATATTGTAATTGTAATATTATTTTTTTTATTGAAATTATTTCTTTTCATATCTTTATATTATAATAAATAATTATAATAATCGACACTTTACAATGGTAAAAATAGAACGTAAAATAAACGCATATGAGAATACTCAATGGTATAGCAGCTTCAGGTGGAATATCATGTGGTAAAGCTTTAGTTTTTACCCATAATAACCTTGAAGTAAGCAAAGAAAAAATTGGACCTAACAAGGTTAAGGAAGAATTAGAAAAGATTGAAAAAGCTGTTCAAAAGAGCTTAGAAGAAACTCAGTCTTTATTTGATTCTATTCATGATGATACAAGGAAAGCAATATTAGAGACTCATATCATTATGTTGCAAGATCCAGAATATATTTCTGAGATTAAGGATTCAATAAGTATTCATTATCAAAATGCAGCTTGGGCAGTTGAAAGTGTAACAGCATCTTTAATTGCAACCCTTGAAGCAAGTGATATAGAGATGATTAGAGAGAGAGCCATTGATTTAAGTGATATTTCGAGGCTTTTAATAGATAATTTAAGTGAGAGAAAAAGCAATACATTAAGTCAAATAAAAGAAGAAGTTATTCTAGTAGCAGATTCTTTACTTCCATCAGAGATGCTTAAAATTGACAAAAAATGGATTAAAGCTATTGCCGTAGATACGGGAGGAAGAACCTCTCATGTAGCTATATTTGCTCGTTCATTTGGAATCCCAACAGTTTTAGGACTTTATGGAGCATCTTTAAAAGCAAGAGATGGAGATGAAGTAATTCTTGATGGTAATGAAGGTCAAATTATTATAAGACCTGAGTGGTATGTAAAAGAAAAGTTTGAAGTAATAAAACAAAATTGGGAAAGCCATCAAAGAGAACTTCTTTTAGTTGCAAAACTTCCAGTTATTTCTCCAGACAAAAAAGAGTATGTATTAAAAGCTAATATAGAAACAGCTGATGAAGTTGATTCTGCCTTAGAAAAAGGTGCAAGTGGGATTGGCTTATTTAGAAGTGAGTTTTTGTTCTTACAAAAAAATGGAAGCTTAAAAGAAGATGTTCAATTTGAAGCATACAAAGAAGTATTAGAGCAAATGAAAGGCAAGCCAGTAACTATTAGGACAATAGATATTGGAGGAGATAAGGCTGTTTCGGGACTAGGAATAGATGAAGAAAACCCAATCTTAGGTTGGAGAGCAATCCGATTTTGCTTAGAGAGAAAAGATATTTTTAGAATTCAGCTTAGAGCCTTGTTAAGGGCTTCCATTTATGGAAAACTTCATATAATGTTCCCTATGATTAGTGGTCTTGATGAATTAGAGAAAACTTTATTAATATTAAAGCAAGTCAAAGAAGAACTTAGAGCAAATAAAATACCATTTGATGAAGATATAAAGGTGGGAACTATGATTGAAGTACCCTCTGCTGCTCTTATATCTGATGAATTAGCAAAAAGGGTTGATTTTTTCTCTATAGGAACAAACGACTTAATCCAATATACTATAGCAGTTGATAGAGGAAATGAGAAAATCGCTTATCTTTATCAACCTTTCCACCCTGGAGTATTGAGACTGATAAAAATAGTTATAGACAATGCTCACAAAGCCAAAATACCAATAGGCATGTGTGGAGAGATGGCAAGTAATCCTTATGCAACGGTTTTACTTGCAGGCCTTGGTTTAGATGAATTTAGCATGAGCCCCTCTTCTCTTTTAGAAGTTAGAAAAATATTAAGAGAGGTAAATTACACAGAAGCAAAGCAGATGGCTGATAAAGTATTGAAAATGAATTCATCAACAGCTATTGTATCATTTGTCAAACAATGGATGAGAAATCGCTTTGACCACTTACCAAAATCACATACTCTTTAAAAAGATAAGGTGATTAATTAGATAAGGAGAAAGCAGAAAAATAATTCTGTATTAATTATGGATAGTCAACAAATACCAGTAATTTCAATTATAGGAAGGCCTAATGTAGGTAAATCTACATTATTTAACAGATTGATTGGCAAAAGAAGAGCAATCACAGACCCGACTCCTGGAGTTACTAGAGATCCAATTCCAGAGAGATGTTTAATTGGAAATCATTATATTACTTTAGTCGATAGTGGCGGGGTAAAGCAGGAACTAGAAGGACTTGATGATTTAGTTAGTCAAAAAAGTCTTTCTCTTTTAGAGAAGAGTGATGTAATAATTTTCATGATGGACTGTATGAGAGTTACAGCAGAAGATGAAGTATTAATAGAAAAATTACGCCCTTACTCAGACAAAGTATTATTAGTTATAAACAAAATAGATGATTCAAATAGAGAGAATCTAATTTGGGAATATTATTCTTATGGATTTCAAAGAGTTTTAGGAATAAGTGCTGCTCACGGATTAGGTATAGAAGAATTAGAAGAAACTTTATTAGGGTTATTAGATCTTGAAGAAAGATTTGAAGCACCTGATGAAGTTGAAACAGTTAAAATTGCAGTTTTAGGGAAACCAAACACTGGCAAAAGCACATTAACAAATCTTTTAGTTGGAGAAGATGTTTCAATAGTATCAACAATTGCGGGTACTACAAGAGATGTAGTTAGAGGAGCTTTTTCATACAAAGGAACAGATTTTACAGTATTAGATACAGCTGGAATAAGAAGGAAAAGTAAAGTTGATGAAGATGTTGAATATTATTCAGTAAACAGAGCTATAAAAACCATAGATGAAGCTGATGTTATCTTATTAATGATAGATAGTGTTGAAGGCTTATCTGATCAAGATAAAAAAATAGCAAACTTAATTGTTCGAAAAGGAAAGGGAATAGTATTAGTATTAAATAAGATTGACCAACTTACTGGAATAGATAATGAATTAACAGCAATCAAAGATAGAATGAGATTCTTATTCCCAATTTTAGGATTTGCTCCAATTACAGCAATAAGTGCACTAAATGGTACTAAAATTCCTGCTATGTTAGATACTGTTTGGAGTGTTTGGAAGCAACTAAATAAAAGAGTTGATACTTCAATAATCAACAATGCTTTAAAAGATTGGACAGAGAGTTATACCCCTCCTAGAGGAGGAGAAGGCCATTTTAAAGTTTATTATGGTACTCAAGTAAGTGCAACTCCAGTTAGATTCTTATTTTTTGTAAATAGAATTAAAAGTTTTCCAGAAATTTATGTAAAATATTTGAAAAACTGTATAAGAAGAGATTTAGGTTTCTCACAGATTCCAATTGAAGTAGATTTAAGAGAGAGAAGGAGAAATCCCTCTTTAAATAAAAAAGGTGATAAACCAATTTTGTCAAAATATTCTACTGAAAAAAGTCCATCTGAATCGAAGAGTGTTAAAAAACCTTCTTCAGGAAGAGCGGTAGCAAAGAAGAAAGGTAAAAAACCTGGCAATAAAGCAGCTCTTGGAAAATCAATTGAAAAAGTTAAAAAAGCAGAGAAGAATAGAAGAGGACGCAAAAAATAATGGGAATCGTCAAAGATAAAGATATCAAGGCAATTTGCCTTGATATCGATGGAACTTTATATCCTCGATTTCAAATGAATTTTAGATTGATTCCTTCTTTTTTTCCTGATATTAAGCTCGGAATCAATTTTAATCGAGTTCGGCAAGAATATAGAAAAACGCAAGAGAGCGAAAAACCTTTAAGTGATGATAGAAAAGGATTTTTAGAAAAGCAAGCAAAAATATATTTAAAAAAAGATAATCCATCAAAAGCTGAAATTGAAAAAATTATCAAGAAAATAGATAAACAATTTTATAAAACCTGGGAAAAGACTTTTTTATCAATTAAAGCTTATAAAAACATGGTTAGCACCTTAAAAGAAGCTAAAGATCAAAATTTAAAAATAGTATTATTAAGTGATTTTCCCATAGCTAAGAAAGTTTCAACATTACAAATCGAAGATCTTGTTGATTTTGCAATATCAAGTGAAGAAACAGGATATCTAAAACCAAGCGAAAAACCCTTTATTTATATTACTAATTATCTAAAACTAGATCCAAAAAGTTGTATTTATGTGGGAGATAGTTATAATAAGGATATTATAGGTGCAAAAAAGATAGATATGAACACTCTTTATTTAACTAATAAGTCAAGTGATAAAAAATATCCCAAAGCTGATTATATTTGTAAAAATTGGTTTGAGATCGAAAAATTATTATTTGGGTTATAAAGGAGGCAACTCTTGAACATTTCGATTGTATTACCATTTTTATTATTTTTATTAACAATAGTAATAAATCTAGTTGTGATAAATTCAAAACTAAATGATAAAAATCAAAATACTAATGCTCAAAAAAGAATTTTAGAAAAAATTAGAAGAGCAGAGCAAAATTTAAATGATAATATTATTTTAACGGAAGAGAAAATAAGTTCTCAAAAAATCGAAGTAAATAATATTTGTTCACAAATCGATAATAAAATTAGAGAATTAACCTCACACAGTCAAGAGTTAGCCCAATTATCGAATACCCTAAATGAATATAGGTCAATGTTAGCTGTTTTAGAAGTATCAACAAATAAGACACATGAGTGGGTTATTACAGTAAGAAATGACTGTAAAAAATTAGAAGAATTACAGAAAATTATAGAAGAACATCAAAAGACAACAGTAGAAGTAATAAACTCCTATGGTGAAGCTGTTGAAAAGCAAAACAATTTTTACGGAGAGTATGAAAAAAAATTAGAAAATATAAAAAACAATTACATAAATGAAGTCAATGATTATGTAAGAGTAGCTGTTGAAAATCTCAACTCTAAAATCATTTCTATTAATCAAGTATCAAATGAAGCAAATAAATCAATAAAAGAAGCTAAGCAAGCCTTTGACAATTTAGCAAAAGAAGAGATACAATTTGCAACAGAATCTAAAAACACTTTACAAGAGTATAAAAAAGAGAGAGATATAGCTCTTGAAAAAGCAAAAGAAGATATAGCTAAAGGTTTAAAAGATTCTATAGAATTACATAAAACTAGCATAGGCCGGGCTAACGAACAATATTTAATTAAATATGCAAAAGAAATTGAAAATATTAATTTGAGAAAAATGGTAGAGGCTGATGAGGCTTTAAATACTTTAATTGATTCAATTAATTATTTGAAGGAAGCTGATAATACTAAAAATAAAAGCTTTAATAACAATAACAAAGCAACAAAGATAATAAAAGAAGAAAAAAAAGAACCTTTGAAACAGGAAAATGAAGATACCATAGGGGATGATAATAAAGAGAGTGAAATAAAAAAACAAAAATCTATTAATAAAGATGATAAAATCTTCTATCCTATTGGAGAAGAGGAAGAAATCCTTCTAGATTAAAGTTTTTTTGTTCTAATACTTGACGATTAATAGACCCCGTATTATTTTTATTTCGTAAATAAAATTCATAAAGGGAGAAATTAACTAATGATTATTTATTAGTTAATTTTTTAAGGCCTTTTAATTAATACAGGAAAGTAAAAATGAGTAAAGAAACTACTGATAAAACAGAGCAAAAAGTAGAAGACAAAAATATTGAAGTAAATATTGAAAGACCTCAAGAGAAAGAAGACAAAAAAGAAGAAGTTAAAACAGAAGTAAAAGAAGCCAAAAAAGATAAAAAGGCTAAAAAAGAAAAGAAAGAAAAAAAAGAATTAACACCTCTTGAAGAAAAGGATTTAGAAATCGCAAAATTAAAAGCTGAATTAGAAGCTGCTAAAAAAGCAGAACAAGAAGCAAAAGATCAACTACTTAGAAAAGTAGCAGAACTTGAAAACTTTAGAAAACGTCTAATAAGAGACAAAGAAGAAAGTATTCATTTTGCAAATACCCAATTGATTAGTGATCTTTTACAATCGTTAGATGATTTTGATAGAGCTATCACTGCATCAGAAACCTCTAGAGACTTTGATAAGATTCATGATGGGGTTGTTATGGTAAATGATAAACTTCATTCGATTTTAGAGAAGAATTGGGGATTAAAGAAAATAGATTGTGTTGGTAAGGAATTCGATCCATCTTTACATGAAGCATACATGATGGAACAATCCGATGAATATGATAAGGAAGTAGTTTTGCTTGAATTAGGAGCTGGCTATACTTTACATGATAGAGTAATAAGACCTGCAAAAGTTAAAGTTGGTAAACCAAATTAATTGACGAATTGAAGTAGAATTATTACCTTTGTGTTAGATATTGAAAATAAAAGAAATTAAACAAAACCAGGAGATATAAAATGGGTAGAATTATTGGAATAGATTTAGGAACCACAAACAGTTGTGTTTCTGTAATGGAAGGAAATGAACCAATTGTAATAGCCAATTCTGAAGGCCAAAGAACAACACCTTCAATTGTTGGATATACAGCTAAAGGTGACCGTTTAGTAGGTCAACCTGCCAAAAACCAAATTGTAACCAATGCTGAGAATACAGTATTCTCAATAAAACGTTTTATGGGACGTAAATATAATGAAGTACCTTCAGAATTAAGTATGATTCCATATAAAATTAAAGCAGGAGCTAATCAAGAAATAAAAGTTGATATAAGAGGCAAAGAATATTCACCACAAGAAATTTCTGCAGCAGTATTACAAAAGATGAAAAAAACAGCTGAAGATTATCTAGGTGAAACAGTTACTGAAGCCGTTGTAACAGTACCAGCATATTTCAATGACTCACAAAGACAAGCAACAAAAGATGCAGGTAAAATTGCAGGTTTAGATGTTAAGAGAATTGTTAACGAACCAACAGCTGCAGCATTAGCATATGGTTTCGGTAAAGATGCTTCTAAAGAAGAAAAAATTGCTGTATACGATTTAGGTGGTGGTACATTTGATATTTCAATCCTAGAATTAGGTGATGGAGTATTTGAAGTAAAATCAACTAATGGTGATACTCATCTAGGTGGAGATAACTTTGACCAAGTAATTATCGAATGGATGATTGAAGAGTTTAAAAAAGAAACAGGAATTGATTTAAAGAGCGATAACATGGCTCTTCAAAGATTAAAAGAAGCTGCTGAAAAGACAAAGATTGAATTATCTAATTCAACAAACTCAGATATTAACTTACCATTTATTACAGCAGATCAAACAGGACCTAAACATTTGCAAATGTCTTTAACACGTGCTCGTTTTGAACAAATGATTAAACCACTTGTTGAAAAAACAAAAGAACCTTGTGTTAAAGCTTTAAAAGATGCAGGTCTTAGTGCAAGTGACATTGATGAAGTTATTTTAGTTGGTGGATCATCTCGTATTCCTTTAGTACAACAAGCTGTTAAAGATTTATTTAAAAAAGAACCTCACAAAGGTGTAAATCCTGATGAAGTTGTAGCAATGGGTGCAGCAATTCAAGGTGGTATTTTAGGTGGTAATGTTAAAGATGTATTATTATTAGATGTTACACCATTATCATTAGGAATTGAGACACTAGGTGGTGTATGTACAAAATTAATTGAAAGAAATACTACAATCCCAACTAAGAAGAGTCAAATTTTCTCAACTGCTGCTGATGGTCAAACTGCTGTATCAATTCATGTTTTACAAGGTGAACGTGAAATGGCATCACAAAATAGAACCTTAGGAACTTTCAACTTAGAAGGAATTCCTGCAGCACCTAGAGGAGTACCTCAAATAGAAGTAACATTCGATATTGATGCTAATGGTATTGTACACGTATCAGCAAAAGACTTAGGAACAGGAAAAGAGCAAAAGATTAGAATTGAAACCTCTTCAGGTTTATCTGATTCAGAAATTGAGAAGATGGTTAAAGATGCTGAAGCTCATGCAGAAGAAGATAAGAAAGAAAGAGCTAAGATTGATGCAAGAAACGAAGCTGATGGTTTAGTTTATTCAACTGAAAAATCTCTAAAAGATTATGGAGACAAAGTAAGTAGTGAAGACAAAGCTAAGATTGAAGCAGCATTAGCAGACTTAAAGAAAGTAATTGCAGATTCTTCTGCAAGTGCTGAAGATATTAAAGCTAAGACAGAAGCATTACAACAAGCTGCTTATAAGTTAGCAGAAGAAGTATATAAGAATTCTGCTGGTGCACAACAAGCTCAAGGTGGTGCAGATCCAACAGCTTCAGCTCAACCAAATGATAGTCAAGCAAACAATGCTAACTCTGCTACTAATAATGATGGTGTTGAAGACGCTGACTTTGAAGTTGTAGACTAAAATTGTTTTAATCTATAAACTAAAAAACACATCATGTCAGCTGTGGCATGATGTGTTTTGATGAAAACTAAGCAAGGAAAATTGTCGTGGCAAAACGAGATTATTATGAAGTATTGGGAGTTTCAAAAAACGCTAGCGCAGATGAGATAAAAAAAGCTTATCGAAAATTAGCAATTGCAAACCACCCAGATAAGAACCCTGGAGATAAAGCTGCTGAAGAACGCTTTAAAGAAGCAACTGAAGCATATGAAGTTTTAAGTGATGAAAAAAAACGTTCAACTTATGATCAGTTTGGATTTGCAGGAGTTGATGGAATGGCTGGTGGGCATGATTATTCTCATGTATACAGCGATTTTAGTGATATTTTCGGTGGTGGTGGATTTAGCGACATTTTCGAATCTTTTTTTGGTGGAGGAACTTCCTCTTCAAGAAGGAGTTCAAGACCAAGTGTAGGTGCTACTCTTAGATATGATGTTACATTAGATTTAGAAGAAGCTGCTTTTGGGAAAAAAATAGAAATATCTTATGCTCACCATATAGCCTGCCCAACATGTAATGGTAGTGGTAGTAAGACAGGTGGAACAAAATTATGTCCACATTGTAATGGTACAGGTAAAGTAAACAGAGCAAGTGGATTCTTTGCAGTTTCAACCCCATGTAGTAACTGTAATGGTACAGGACGGGTTGTAGAAGATCCTTGTAATAATTGTCATGGAACAGGAGTTGTAAGAAAACAACAGAAAGTTAAAGTTTCAATACCTCCTGGAGCAGATGATGGAACTAGAATATCACTTAGAGGAATGGGAGATGCTGGCAGAAATGGTGGTCCTTCAGGGGATTTATATGTATATATAAATGTAAGACCACATAAGTATTTTATTCGCCATGGATATGATTTATATGTTCAAATCCCTATTTCTATTACACAAGCTGCTTTAGGGACAGAAATTAAAGTTCCATTACTAGAAGGAAAAAAAGTAAAAATCACTATACCTTCCGGTGTACAAACTGGTAAATTAATTAGAGTAAAAGATAAAGGTATTCCAAAAGACAGGAATATGAGTAGAAGAGGTGATATGTATATCAAACTTAGAGTTGATACCCCTAAATTGGGTTTAACCTCTCAAAAAGCTAAAAAACTATTAAAAGAATTAGCTAAAGTATTAGGTGAAGATGAATCACCAACTCCAATACCTTTTGAATAAGATTAAATTATAAAATATATAATAGGTCATTTGTTTCAATAACTAGTTGAAGTAAATGGCCTTTTTTTAATTAGAAAACATCAATTCACTTGAGTTAACTAATTCCTTGTGGACTAGTATTTTTTTTAATAAAATGATAGTTTTTATTTACATTATCAAAGGGTAAGGAGTAGCACCATGGGTGAAAAAATATATGGACGCCATGCAATAGAAGAAGGACTTAAACTAGCACCAGCAGGATCCACATTATATATTTGCAGAGGTGGCAATAATAAATATTCAGATTTAGATAGAATTGCAAGATTTAGTCAAAAAGTAGCAGTAAAAAAAATATCAAAAGCAGAAATGGATAAAATGATGCCAGGCGTTGATCATAGAGGCGCAATATTAGATTTAGGTGGAGCAAGAAGATCTGTTAGCAGAGTTAATACAACTAGCGTTAAAGAGTATCTTTCTACATTAGAAGATGGCAAAGGCGGACTAGTCTTAATTTTAGATGGAATAACAGATCCTCACAATCTTGGAGCAATACTTAGATCTTGTGATCAATTCGCAGTTGATTTAGTAATAATTCCTGAAAGAAGAAGTGTTCAAGCAAATGAGACAGTAATTAAAATATCAAGTGGGGCAGCACAATATGTTCCAATTGCTCCTGTTGTAAATATTAATAGAGAAATTGATTTATTGCAGAAAAATGGCTTTTGGGTTTATGCTGCAGACATGAATGGAACAGCTTCATATAAAACAGAATTTGCCTCAAGAAGTGTAATTGTTATGGGTAATGAGGGATCAGGTATCTCAAGATTAGTTAGAGAAAAATGTGATTATGTTGTTTCGATTCCAATGAATGGACACATAGACTCTCTTAATGTCAGTGTTGCTGCAGGAATACTCCTATATGAAGTAAGACGTAATTCATAATTTAATTAATAATAGAATAAAGAAAACAAATCTAATTGTCATTTGATGATTAGATTTTTTTTTATTAAAGAAGAAGTTTTAATTTTCATGGTATGATATTTTTTATTAGTAAAAAAAGTATTATAAATTCTAACAATAATTTTTACCGAAATAGAAATTGAGATATATGTAAAAAATAATAATTAAAAATTATTAATAGATAGAAAATTATATAAAACGAATATATATACAATAAATTGAATAAATATTTTGTTTTTTTAGGGCAAATATTGCTATCTTATGTTATAATAGAAACGAAATTTTATATTTTTTTAATGGTTCAATCACTTTCCTTGTGTGATTTGGAATTAGTATCTTAAATAATAAAATTAGATTTTTTAATAGATTGTAAAAAAAAGGCAATTCCTTTAATGTTGTTGTTACCACACAATAACAAAAGAGAGTTGCCCTACATGGAATATATCAAATTACCTTCAGTATTGAAAGGTTTTACTAATACAAATACTAAAATTGTTGAAACAAAATCAAATAAACTAATGTATCTTATTGATGGACTATTTAAAAATGATGAAGAATCACCACTTTGTCCTAATTGTAATAAAAGATTACATGTTAATGATAAATATCAAGTTAATTTAAGACATCTAAGTATTGGAAGCAAACTCAGTAACATCCGATTTACTAAAGAAAGATATAGATGTCCTAGTTGTGGATATACTAAAATGGAAAATATTCCTTTTAAAGCTCCACGACATAGAATTACTTTTGAATTATATCAATATACTAGAGATCTTTTAGCTTATGGCTTTACTAATAAAGAAATATCAGAAATTACAGGGCTTGGAAAAAATACTGTTAAAGATATAGATTTAGAAAGACTAAAAGAGAAATATACAATTGATGGGACTAAGTTAATTAAACCTGAAAAACAAGCTAAGTTTCTTGGAATTGATGAATTTAAACTTCATAATGGTCATAAATATGCTGGAGTTATTATTGATATGGAAACAGGCCATATTCTTTGGTTAGCTCATGGTAAGAAAAAAGCTACAGTTTATTCTTTTATTGATCATGTAGGTCTTGATTGGATGGATGGTGTTGAAGCAATTGCTTGTGATATGAATAGTGACTTTGAAGAAGCATTTGAAGATTGTTGTCCACATATACAGCCTGTCTTCGATTTTTTCCATCTCCAAAAAAATCTTTGTGATAAAGTCATAGGAGAAGTCAGAAAAAATGAATATCGAAGACTAATGAAAGAAGGTGACAGTGAAGCTGCAACTTCTCTAAAAAGAAGTAGATACATTTTAACTTCATCAAAAACAACTCTTCAACGAAAAGATAAAGAAGCAGAAGAATCAAAAGTAATATCAAAAGGAAACACACTTTTTCATAAAGAAGAAGTAGTTAGAAAATCAGGTTATGTTGATAGATACGAAGAATTAATAAATCAAAATAAGCTTCTCTTTACTACAGATATAATTAAAGAGAAGCTATCTAAAGCATATAAAATGACAGATGAAGTTAAAATGGCTAAAGAGATATCAGAAATAATGGATATCTGCAGTGCTACAAAAAACAAACACTTTCTTTGGTTTAAAAGGCTACTAGATAATCACTTTGAAGGTATCATAGCTCATGCTACATATAATATATCAGCTGGAAAGATAGAAGGAATTAATAATAAAATTAAAACTATAAGAAGACAGGGCTATGGGTATCCAGATGATGATTATTTCTTTTTAAAGCTCTTCGATGCAAGTAGGAAAGCTTATGTTAGGAATCCTCCATCAAATAAAATCACACAAAGTTTGTGATTGAGCCTTTTTAATTTATCTAATATAAAACAAAGGAGATTTTTTTATGAAAAAAACGTTAACTATTGCTCTTAGTTTAGTTCTTTTAACAACATTATTTATTTCTTGTGGTGGTAAAAAAGAAGAAACTAAAACAGAGACAACTGTCACTAAAGAAGCTACTACATCTACTACTGAGGAACCAAAAGAAGAAGTAGTTGAAGATGAAGCATTCCATATTGGTATTGTAACAGGAACCGTATCTCAATCAGAAGATGATTTACGTGGTGCAGAAAGATTAATTGAAGAATATGGAACAGTTGCAGAACGTGGTATGATTCAACACGTAACTTATCCAGATAACTTCATGGATGAATTAGAAACAACGATTTCTGTTATTGCTGGATTAGCAGACGATCCGATGATGAAAGCTGTTATTGTAAACCAAGCTATTCCTGGTACAACAGAAGCATTTAGAACTATTAAAGAAAAGAGACCTGACATTTTATGTATTGCTGGTGAAGCACATGAAGATCCAGGTGTTATCCAATCTGCAGCAGATTTAGCAGTTAATAATAACTTCGTTGCTCGTGGTTATTTAATTATTAATACAGCTAGATAATTAGGTTGTGATACTTTTGTACATATTTCCTTCCCTCGTCATATGAGTTATGAAACACTAAGTCGTCGTGCTGCTATCATGGAACAAGCTTGTAAAGATTTTGGTATGGAATTTATATTTGAAACAGCTCCAGATCCAACTAGTGATGTTGGTGTAGCAGGTGCTCAACAATATATCTTAGAGAAAGTTCCATCTTGGATAGAAGCTTATGGCCAAAATGCAGCATTCTTCTGTACAAATGATGCACACACTGAACCATTATTAAGACAATTATTAACTTATGGTGGATATTTCATTGAAGCTGACTTACCTTCTCCATTAATGGGTTATCCTGGAGCTTTAGGTGTTGACTTAACAGAAGAAAAAGGTGACTTCCCTGCAATCTTAGCTAAAGTTGAAGAAGCTGTAGAAGAAAAGGGTGGTGCTGGAAGATTTGGAACTTGGGCTTATAGTTACGGCTATACAACAACAGCAGCTTTAGGCCAACATGCAATTAATGTAATTAATGGTGAAAGTGAATTACTTAAACTTTCTGATATAATGAAAGCTTATAATAAATACACACCAGGTGCAAAATGGAATGGTGCCTTCTTTACAGATGTTAATACAAGTGTAAGAGCTAAAAACCATATCTTAATTTATCAAGATACATATATCATGGGTAAAGGCTATATGGGAACTCCAGAAGTAGAAGTTCCAGAGAAATATTTTACTGTAAAATAGTGGATAATATTAATGGGTAAACCCAAAGTTTAAAGGATTGTAAAGTTTTTACTTTGCAATCCTTTATAGCGAAATATATAAGGAAAAATGATGAAAGAGAAGAAAAATCCTTTACTTGAAATGAGAAATATCAGTAAAGACTTTTCTGGTAACAAAGTATTAAATGATATTAATTTTTCAATAGAGGCTGGAGAAATTTTAGGGCTCGTTGGAGAAAATGGCGCTGGAAAAAGTACTTTAATGAAAATTCTTTTTGGAATGGATGAAATTAGAGAAACCGGAGGTTATGGTGGTCAGGTCATAATTAAAGGTGAGATTGTTAATTTTAATTCTCCTTTAGATGCCTTAGAGAAAGGTATTGGTATGGTTCATCAAGAGTTTTCATTGCTACCAGATTTTACTGCTGCTGAGAATATTGTATTAAATCGAGAACCATTAAAGAAATCTATTGCAAGTGAATTGTTTGGGGAAAGAATGAACTCCCTCAATAGAGAAAAAATTGAGGACATAGCAAATGCTTCCATTAAAAAATTAGGTGTTAAATTAGATACCACTATGAAAGTATCTTCTATGCCAGTTGGTCATAAACAATTTACCGAAATTGCTAGAGAATTAAGTAAAGATACATCAGGAGATTCAAATCCAATTGAATTATTGGTTCTTGATGAACCTACAGCTGTGCTTAGCGAAAAAGAAGCAGATAGTCTACTTGTTGCAATGAGAAAACTTGCTAAAGAAGGCATTGCAATTATATTTATTAGCCATAGACTTAATGAAATTATCGATGTTTGTGACAAAATGATGGTAATGAGGGATGGTTTAATAATTAAGCATACTCCTGTAAAAGGTGTAAAAGTTCAAGACATCGCAAAATGGATGGTTGGAAGAGCTGTATCAAATTCTACTAAAAAAAGAGAATTTGATTATAAAAATAAAGAAACTATATTAAGTATAAACAACCTTTGGGTTGATATGCCAGGAGAAATGGTAAAAAATGTATCTCTCGATGTTAAAAAGGGAGAAATCTTAGGCATTGGTGGTATGGCTGGCCAAGGAAAATTAGGTATTCCAAATGGTGTTATGGGGTTATATACTGCCGGTGGAAAAGTTATATTTAATGGACAAGAATTAAAGTTAAACAATCCTCGTTCTTTATTAGATGCAGGACTTGCCTTTGTAAGTGAAGATAGAAGAAGTGTTGGTTTACTTTTAGACGAAACTCTTGAATGGAATGTTGCTTTTACAGCTATGCAAGTACAAGATAAATATTTGAAAAAATATTTAAAAGGTTTTATGACTTGGAGAGATAGTAAAGCTATTGAAAAGGTTACACAGAAATATATCGATCAACTTGAAATTAAATGTACAAGTTCAAAGCAAAAAGCTAAAGAATTATCAGGTGGAAATCAACAAAAAATTTGTTTAGCTAAGGCTTTTGCTTTAGAGCCTAAATTACTTATTGTAAGTGAGCCTACAAGAGGAATAGATATTGGAGCTAAATCTTTGGTATTAGATTCTCTTAGGAAATATAATCAAGAGCTTGGTACTACAATTATTATCATTTCTTCGGAACTTGAAGAATTGAGAGCAATAAGTGATCGAATTGCTATTGTTACTGATGGTAAAATTGAAGGTATTTTAGAAGCTTCTAGGCCTAGTGAAGAATTCGGACTACTTATGATAGGTCAAAAGGTTGAGGAGGTTGTCTAATGGGAAAAATAGCGATTATAGAAAAGATAAAAGATTTTATACGTAATTTTGGATGGCCAAGAATAATAATAGGTTTATTCCTTTTTTCATTATTTGTTATGGCACCTTTTGTGGGAGTTAATATAAATACATCTCTTTCAGATACATTAACTCGATTTGGAATGAATAGTATTATGGTTTTAGCTATGGTTCCTATGATTCACAGTGGTTGTGGGTTAAATTTTGGGTTACCTTTAGGAATTATTGCTGGTTTATTAGGCGGTACTTTAGCTATTGAATTTAATTTTGTTGGACCCATTTCATTTTTAATGGCAATGATTTTATCTACGCCTTTAGCAATTATTTTTGGTTGGGGCTATGGTAAATTATTAAATAGAGTTAAAGGTGGAGAGATGATGATTGCAACTTATGTTGGTTTTTCATCAGTTGCTTTCATGTGTATGATGTGGTTATTATTACCATATTCAAGTCCAACAATGGTATGGGGATATGCTGGTAAAGGTCTTCGAACTACAATTTCAACTGAGGGATTTTATCTTCATGTATTAAATGATTTCTTATCAATAAGAATTGGGGATCACTTCTATTTTCCAACTGGAATGTTTATATTATTTGCTATATTAGCTTTTGTTATTTGGGCTTTTTTGCATTCAAAGAAAGGGACTGCCATGACAGCTGTAGGCTCAAATCCAGTTTTTGCAAAAGCCTGTGGAATTGATATTGATAAAACAAGAACACTTTCTGTTATTTTATCAACTTGGCTTGGAGCGATAGGTATTTTAGTATATCAACAATCTTTTGGTTTTATTCAGTTATATATGGGACCTTTCTTTATGGCTCTGCCTGCAGTATCAGCAATCTTAATAGGTGGTGCTTCAGTAAATAAAGCTTCTATTACAAATGTTATAGTTGGTACTTTTTTATTCCAAGGTATTTTAACTATGACACCTAGTGTTATGAACTCAGTAATACAAACAGACATGTCTGAGGTTATTCGTATTGTAGTATCTAATGGAATGATTTTATATGCATTAACTAGAAAAACGGAGGCTACAAGATGAAAAAAATAACCTTTAAAAGTATAAAGAATTTAGTTAGAAATAATCTTGTAACAGTTTTATTCTTGATTATATGTGGGTTTGGAATACCCTTAAGTGGATATTCTCCTTCATATTTAATTTCACAAGTTATTATTAGACTTTCAAGAAATTCGTTTTTAATTTTAAGTTTGTTAATTCCAATTATGGCTGGTATGGGTCTAAATTTTGGTATGACTCTTGGTGCTATGGCTGGTCAAATAGGATTAATTTTAGTAACTGACTGGAATATAATTGGAATTCCAGCAATGGTACTAGCCATGATAATTAGTATTCCAATATCTATTTTATTGGGTCAACTTTGTGGAAGAATTTTAAATAAAGCTAAAGGTAGAGAGATGGTAACATCATATATCTTAGGATTTTTTATGAATGGTGTGTATCAATTAGTAGTTTTGTATGGCATGGGCCCAATAATTCGAATAAAAAATGCTTCTTTAGTTTTACCAAGAGGTTATGGAATTAGAAATACTGTTAATTTAATTGGTATTAGACAAAGTCTAGATTCAATTTTTGATATTAGTATTTTCGGCATAAAAATTCCTTTAATGACTTTTATTGTTATAGCTGTAGTTTGTATTTTTATAGTTTGGTTTAAAAAGACTAAACTTGGACAAGATATGAGGGCTGTAGGGCAGGATATGGAAGTTGCTGCAGCTGCAGGTATCCAAGTTGAGCATACAAGAATAGTTTCAATTGTTATATCCACAGTCGTTGCTGGAATAGGTATGATTATATATCTACAAAATATTGGTACATTAAATACCTACAACTCACACACACAAATTGGAATGTTTAGTGTAGCAGCTTTATTAGTTGGAGGGGCTTCAGTTAGCAAAGCTAATATTGGTAATGTATTTTTAGGTGTTATTTTATTTCACTTAATGTTTATTGTATCACCTATGGCAGGAAAAAACTTAATAGGACAAGCACAGCTTGGTGAATACTTTAGAGTATTTGTCTCTTATGGAGTTATTACAATGTCTCTTGTTTTATATGAAATGAGAAAGAAAAGAGAGAATCTAGCAAATGCTGAGCTATTAGAGGAAAATCAAGGAGCTGCAAATGACGATTAATAAAAGAAGGTTTTATGTTAGAGCAGCTGCTATTGTTATAGTTATTTTATTCGGTGTTTTGATGGCATTTATTGGGAAACAACATACTATCTTACTTGATAATAAAAATATTGTGATAGATGGAACTGAATTGAAAGCTCTCTCTCTTGTTGAGATTCAAGTAGATGATGAACCTTCTATGGAGCTTGCAAAAAGGGATAGAGATTTAGTTTTAGTACAAGGCCAAAAACATACAGTCAAAGTTATTTATGCTGATGAGAACTGGAATGAAATTGTATTAGAGCAGAAATTTAAAATTCCATTTGGTCAAGATATGTTACTCTTTTCTATACCTGCTTTCATAAATAATATAGATGATGTAGATAATTTTATACAACCATTTGAAATTGAAGTAGTTTCAGATAATTAATTTAATGCTCAGTTTTAATATATCTAATTAAAGCTGAGCATTTTCAGTAAAGACAAATTAAAATACTTTTATTTATTATTAAGTTAAATTTTATAAATGATAAAAACGAAGTAAGAAAATATATTTCTAAATATATTTCATAATAAAACCACCCAATCATTTTATGGGTGGTTTAAAATAAAATAGATATTTAATTAAAAATTACAGATATCATAAAATTTAACTCCGATATCTTTTCTATACCACATACCCTCAAATTTAATATGTTTAATAGCTTTATAAGCCTCTTCGCTAGCTTTAATAATATTTGTTGATCTACCTACGATAGTAACACAACGACCACCGGTAGTAACAATCTTAGAGCCTTCTTTATCAATACACCCATAGAAAAATAGAGGTAAGTCTTTGCTAAAAGTATTAAAGAGTAAAGGAGAAGATATAGGTTCAACTTCTTTATTAATTACAGGATTTCCTGGATATCCTTCACTTGCTATAACAATAGCAGTACAAGTATCGTTGCTAATATCTAATTTAAAATTACCAATATTGTCATTATTTAAAGTCTCATATATTTCAACAGCATCAGATTTGATTAAAGGAATAATAGACTGGGTTGCGGGGTCATTAAGACGAACGTGATAATCTACCAAAATTGGACCTAAATCTTTATTAAGAATGAGAGAAAGAGTTAAAACCCCTCTATATAAAAGGTTTTCCTTTTTCATTCCTTCAAGGACAGGATTAATAATTTTATCTTTAATTATATCTTTGTTAATTTGAGAAATTGGAACAGGACAGATAGAGCCCATTCCACCAGTGGGTAGCCCTCCTTTTTCTGTTTTAGTATATTCACTACAGATAGGGAGCATTAGATAACCTTTATTATCTATGAATAAAGTAACAGTTAGAGGAAGTCCCTCAATATGATTTTCTAATAGTATAGGAGCATTTTCTAACAGTTTTTTAGAGAAAGACAATAGAGCTTGTTTATTATCACTATCTATCATAACTCTACTTGGTGCTTGTTCGTTACTTTTAATTACAAATCTTTTGTTTTCATTTTTATTGAGAAATTTAGAAAGGGAAGAAAAATCTTTAAATATTTTATGCTGAGGTATCAAAATATTATATTTTGTTGAAAAATCCCTAGCATACTCTCTATCGTTTTCTAGTTTTAAACAATGAGAAGGAGTTCCAAAGACAGTAATACCTTTTTCTTTTAAGAAATCGACAACCCCAGTCATTAGAGGAGCTTCTGTTCCGATAAAAACAGTATCAATGTTATGGAGAAGACATGCTCTATAAACACTTTCAGGAGAAGATGGATTAACGTATTTTAAATTTACAGCAATTCCTTCTGTCCCGATATTGCCATGAGCAACATATAAGCCATTTATAAGTTTGCTTTGCGAAAAAAACCATGTGATTGCATGGTCCTTAGCTCCGGAGCCTAGTACTAATAATCTCATTAAAGATCCCCCTTAGTTCTGTAAAGATACCATTATCATAATGTTAGGGTCAACATGTATTTATCCAACAAATTTAATTGTTATTGACTTAACAAAGATAATGCATCTATATAGTCTTGTTTACTATTAGCTTTCATCAATAATTGTTTAACTTTTGATGATCCTCTAATTCCTTTTAAATAAGCACAACAGTGTTTACGCATTTCTCTATAAGCAAGGTCTTCTCTTTTTACAGAGCACATTAAATCAAGTTGTTCTAGTATTATATTTACTCTATCTTCAATAGAAGAAGGGTAAATATCTTCTCCAGTTAGAAGTAAATGTTTTGTTTGTTCAAAAATAAAAGGATTTCCAATAGCACCCCTTGCGAACATAAGCCCATCGACATTTGTTTCTTTTATCATATTTAAGCCATCATTTGGTTTAAATAAATCTCCTGATCCAAAGACTGGAATCCCTTTGTAGTTTTCATGAACCATAGTTGCTAATTTTTCTAATCGATCCCAATGAGCAGTTGGCATATACCCTTGTGTTTTAGTTCTAGCATGCATACATAAACTACTGGCACCACTATCTATAGCTAGCTTTGCAAAGTCTATATAGTTTTCATTTTCTAAATCCCATCCCGTTCTAAATTTTACACTTACTGGAATGTCGGTGTGGGTAGAAATAAATCTAACTAAGTCAGCCATAACATTAGGTGTTTTCATAAGGGCACTACCTGCACCTGTTTTAGTTACTTTTGGGACAGGACATCCACAATTTATATCAATTATAGTTGGGTTAGCTTTTAATAAATTATCAAACCCTCTTTCAAGTGAATCTAGATTGTCAGTAAAAATTTGTATTGCAAAAAGTTTTTCATTTTCAGCACGTGTCATTAAGTCTGTAGTTTTTTTGTTATTTCTAGCAATACCTTCAGTGCTTACCATCTCTGAAGTGGTAAGGTTTGCCCCATGTTTAAGGCATAATGATCTAAAAGGAATGTCAGTATATCCAGCTAAAGGTGCTAAGAATAGATTTCCTTCAATTTTAACATTTTTTATATAGATTGGATGATATAAAGAATCGTTATACAATATTATCTCCTAAGGTCTTTCTTATTTTATTTAGTCTCATATTATATTTTATCAAAGAGTTCTAAAATATAATATATATTTTTGTAGTATAATTTAGTTTTTAAAGAAAAAAATAATAAATGTAATAGTTGAAAATCAAAAATAAGTAGATACTTCTCTATTATTTGACTTTTTATCTTACTCGTGATACTTTATTTTGTAACGTTGATTTCAAGTAAGTTACGTTAATAGGAACTTTATGAAGACTAATAAACAAAATAATGATAAAGAAATGAATCAAAAACATCCAGATTCTGGCTATATATATTTAATTAAAAATCCTGCTTCAAATGAGGTTGCACTTTGTGCTTGGGATAAACCTCTTCCAATAGGAGAAAAAGTAATTTTTGACACTCGTTATGGTCTTGATTTAGGGGTAGTTGTTGGAGATGCCTCTCAATTAGGTAAACCATATCGATGTGGTAATACTAATGCATGTGGAGCCTGTATTTGTGGTGAGAGCGTTGAAGAGGATAATAGTGATTTAGTTGCAGAAGGAGAGCCTTCTCAATTAGAAGATGAAGAAAAAGAAGTTGTCCTCTATAGGAATTTTGATAATCTAGATAATAGTTGTAAACATTGTGGAAAAGAAAAGGTAGAAATTAAAAACAATGTTACTTGGCTTGAGAGAGTTGCAACACAGCATGATTTAGAAAGATATGAAGATTTATGCAAGAGAGAGAAAGATGCTCTAACATTATGCAGGGAAAAGATAAAAAAGCATAAATTAGAAATGAAACTAGTAACTGCTCATTTTTTACTAGTAGAACCAAAGGTCGTTTTCTTTTTTACCTCAGATGTTAGGGTAGATTTTAGAGAATTAGTAAAAGATCTAGTAAGTGTTTTCAGGATTAGAATCGAGCTAAGACAAATTGGTGTTAGAGATGAAAGTCGAGTCCTTGGTGGATTAGCTGTTTGTGGTAGGGATTATTGTTGTCATGGAGTTACTGATAAATTACAACCTGTTTCAATCAAGATGGCTAAAGAACAGAATTTATCATTGAATTCAATGAAAATTTCAGGACCATGTGGTAGACTCCTTTGTTGTTTAGCATATGAGCAAGATTATTATGTAGAAGAGAAATTAAAATTTCCTCCTGAAGGAAGTAGATTAAAAATTGGAAGAGAGTTAATGAAAGTATCTGAGGTCAATGTAATTACTAAAAAGTTATTATTAGTTGCAGCAGATGGAAGGATGCTTAATATTGACGCTACAAAAACAAAGTATAATAGTGAAAGTAAATATTGGGTTGTTGATAAAGAATATGTCAAACAGCTTCTTGAAGATTAATCACTTAAATACTGATAGAGAAAAAAAATGTATTATTATTGAGTAAATAAATTATTTATTACTTAAAACTTCGGTTTGTATTGACCGAACTTATAAAGTTGTGATATTTTAGGTACTTGTTGGAAATAAGCCAACTCATTTAATTTTATAAATGACAAGAAAATAATAAAAAATATAAGTAATATTTTGGAGGTATTACGTGTCTAACAACAATTCCGCAAAAAAAAGAGAAAGACAAAATATCACTCGTCGCATGAGAAACCGAGCAATTAAGAGTGAAGTTAGAACAGCTATAAAGAAATTTGAGAAATGTATTTTAGCTGAAGATAAAGCTGCTGCTGAAGTAGCTATGAAAGAAAGTTTTAAATTATTAGATTCTGCTACAAGTAAAGGTGTTTTACATAGAAATACTTCAAGTCGTAAAAAATCTAGAATTTATGCTGCCCTAGCTAAATTAAACTAGTAGATAATATAATTTTTAAGGAGCATTTTTTATGGCAGAATCCAAGAAATTGACTAAATCTATTATAATTGATAATTTATATGCCAAATTAAAAGAACGTTATGAAGATACTGATATTACAAAAGCAGAAATTCATATGTTAATTGACGAGTTCTTTGAAGAAGTTAAAGATGGTTTGAAAAGAGACCAAGTGATAGAACTTAGAGGTTTCGGTACTTTTGAGGTACATACAAGAAAACAAAGAGATCGTGCACACAATCCTAAAACTGGTGCTCCTGTTACTGTAGATACTCATGGAGTTGCTTTCTTTAGACCAGGTCGTGAGTTAAAAGAAAGAGTTTGGAACCTTCGCGGTTAATAAATAATATTTCCTGATAAATAATGGAGATCTTCAATTGTTTAAATTACACTCTAATAGAAACCTCGGGACTGTAGTCTCTGAGGTTTTATTGTTAATAATATCTGCATTTATATTTGCAATATCTTTTCCTAGTTTCATTAGCCTTAATGGATTATGGGTTTTATCTTTTATTGCCCTTATTCCTATGTTTGCAGTTATCCATAACACAAAGTGGTATCTAACCCCTGTCTATGGATTTCTTTATGGATTTGTCTTTTATTTAATATTTAACTATTGGTTAAAGACTTTCCATCCACTAGCCATACTTTTAGTTCCAATAATTAAGGGTGGTGAATTGCTTATAGCTTTTCCCTTATTCAAATTAATTGATTCAACGTTCAAAAAACGTGGTTTTTTGCTTAATGCCATCTTATACACCGCCTATACATATGTATCTCAAAATTGGTTTGCTGGTTACCCTTATGGTATATTAGGCTATGCTCCTTATAAATTTTTACCATTTATTCAAATAGCTTCAATCACAGGTGTTTGGGGTATTAATTTTATCATGGTTTTACCTCAAATATTCTTTGGAGTTTACTTAGGGGATTATTTAGCAGATAAAGCTAAACCTTTTAAAGCTTTCTTAAAAGAATATATTATTGATGAAGTTGTATTTATAATAGTATTTATAGCAATTTTAATTTTTGGTTTTATTTCCATAAGGAAATGGGATAATACAGAACCTCAAGATATTTGGAAAGTTGCAAGTGTTCAACACAGCAGTGATACTTGGAAAGGTGGATATTTAACATATAAGAGAAACTTTAATAATTTAAGATTGTATTCGCTTGAAGCCTTAAGTGAAAATCCTGATATAGTTATATGGAGTGAAACAGCTTTTGTTCCGAGTGTAGCTTGGCATGAGAAATATCCTAGTGATGAGGATACAAGCAAACTTGTAGAAGAGTTTGTAAACTTTGGATATGAACTTGGAGTTCCTCTTTTAACAGGAAATCCTGAAGGTGTTCTTGATGATGAAACTAAGCCCGCTATATTAGAAAATGGTGAGTGGAATAGAAAAGATTATAATACAGTAATCTATTTTAATGATGGTAAAATTGAACAAACATATAGAAAACAACATTTAGTACCATTTACAGAGCACTTTCCTTATGAAAAACAGATGCCACATTTATATGCTCTCTTAAAAGCAAATGATTACCATTGGTGGGAAAAAGGTGATGAGCCTGTAGTCTTTACAGCTGAGAGGGGAATAACATTTTCAACACCAATATGTTTTGAAGATGTTTTTGGAGAAATCTCAGCAGACTTTGTTAGAAACGGTGCTAATGTAATTGTAAATATGACAAATGATGGTTGGGCATATTCTGTAGTAAGTGAGATGCAACATGCAGCCATAGGCGTCTATAGATCAATTGAGAACAGACGGTCTACCATTAGGAGTACTAATAGTGGTATAACCTGTAGAATAGACCCTGTAGGTCGAATGATTGATCCAATGGAACCTTTCCATCCAGGTTGGAAAATATATGAAGTTCCTGTTTTTACAACCGAAGCAAATGGCTTTTCATTTTTTACATTACATCCAAACTTATTTGCTATAATAACAAAGTATGTATCTATTCTTTTAATAATTATTGCAGTAATATTAAAAATTAGTAATCGAGGGAAAAATGAGTAATAAAACAGCATCTATTTGTATAATTGGTTCTGAATTAACTAAAGGAATCATAGAAGATAAACATTCAAAATTAATATCTCAAGAATTAAATAAATTAAATATTATAGTAAATCAAATTGCAATAATTAATGATGATGGTTCTATAGAAGAACTTTTAAAATCATGGTTAGGCAAAAATGATTTAATATTTGTTACAGGAGGACTTGGACCAACTAGTGATGATTTAACAAGATCTGCTATAGCAAATGTAGCTAATAAACCTTTAGTAGAAAGTAAAAAAGCTTACGATGAACTATATAAACGTGTTGGAAAGAGGATTGAGGGTGCAAATTATAGTCAAGTACTTATACCTCAAGATTTCACCTTATTAGAAAATCCTTATGGTACTGCTGCTGGATTTAGAGGAAGCATTAAAGATGAAAAAGGTGAGACTGTAATTGTTAGTATGCCAGGACCACCTAGAGAATTAAAACCAATGTTTTTTGATTTAGTTCTTCCTTGGGTTAAAGAATATATCGGTTATAATGAAAGAATTACAACAGAATTATCAACTTTTTTAGTCTGTGAAAGCAAATTAGAAGAGGCTTGTGAGAGTTTAAAAATTGATGGGGCTACCTGGGGTACTAGATTTCAAGAGAACAGAATAAGCTTATTTGTTTATGGAGATAATTCAAAGTATTTTATATCTAAATTAAGAGATCTAATTGGCAACGAATTACTTTTAGATGGTAATATAGAAGCTATAGATTTATTAGTAAATGATTTAATAGAAAGTAAAAAGACCATCTCTTGTGCTGAGAGTTGCACAGGCGGACTTTGTGCAAAATTATTGACAGATAGAAGTGGAAGTTCATCATATTTTGAAGGTGGAGTAGTAAGTTACTCTAATAAAGTAAAAAATCAAGTTCTAAATGTAAAAAAAGATACTCTAGAGACATACGGTGCTGTTTCTAAGCAAACAGTTATAGAGATGGCAACTAATGTTAGAAAAATTTTATCAACAGATGTTTCTTTTTCAATTTCAGGAATTGCAGGTCCCACTGGCGGAACAGAAGAAAAACCAGTAGGTACAGTTTGGTTTGGTTTTAGTGCTGCTAATTTAGAGCCACAGGCTATTTGTCTTCACTTTACAGTCACCGGTAGAGCTGGAATCAGAAAAAGAGCTGCAGTAGCTGCGTTTTTATTAACAAGGTTGTATTTAAAGGGATATAGTTTGCTTGACATTATTAATAAGTGGGAATATATTTAGATTATCACATAGCTTATATTGCTTTCAAATTGAAAGCCTTATATTTATACTATATATCTGATTAATATGAGTAAAAGATTTCTAGTTTAAATACTATATATTCATAAATTAAACAAAATTGATGTAAAGATGATTAGGTAAGATGATAAACCTAATTTATTTCTTTGTATCTTGTAATAAATTATCAAAAACTTAAATATCAAAACGGAGCTTATTATATGGCCGATGAAGTTAAGCAAGAAGAAGAGAAAAATCTTGCAACTGAAGAGAAGAAGAGTGTTAAAGTTGTTGTCAAAAAAAGAGTTAGAAAAACAACAGCAAAACAAAATTCTGCTGACACACAAACTAGTGAAACAACTGATACAGAAGCAGTTTCTATAGAAGACTCTTCTACTGAAACACCAAAAAAAACACGTAAAAGAACTACTAAAAAGAAAGTTGTTCAAAAAGCTGATGAAAATGAACAATTAGAATTAAATCTTGGTGAAGTCTCATCTTCTACAGAAAAAAAAGAAGAAGCAGAAACTGTTGAAGAAGCCCCTAAAAAAAGAAGAACTACTAGAAGAAAAACAAAAGCTAAAGTTGAAACTGATGCTTTAAAAGAAGAACATGATTCTTCTAAAGAAGTTGGAACTTCAGAGAACAACACTCAAGAAGAAAAAACTATTGAAGCAGAAGATAAAACTGAAACTAAGCCTAAAAAAACAACAAGAAGAAGAAAAAAGGCAATTAGTGAAGAGGATTCAAGTTCCACAAATGAAGAAACAGTTGTAGAAGACAAAGCTGATACAGATAATAATAGTGAAGAAAAAGCTGTAGTAGAAACAACTTCAAGTGAAGTAGCTTCTAAAACTGAAGAAAAATCTCAAAAAACTCTTGTTCAAAATAATAACAATAATAACCAGGTTAATACTTCTTCAAATAATAATTCTGCAAACAATTCAAACAGTAATACTTCAAATAATAATCGTAGAAACACAGCTAGAAATAATAACAATAATACTACAAATAATAATCGTAGAAATAATAATAATCGAAATAATAGAAATAAAAATAATAATAAAAAACATTATGAAGAGAGAATTGAAGAAGTTAATCTCGAAGAAAATCCTAATGCAGACAAGTTATTACTTAATGAATATTATGATATGAGTTTTGATCTCTTAAGAAAAAAAGGGATTGAAATTGGGTTAAATCCTGAGAATATATATGATTATAAAAGACAAGAAATACTAACAGAGATCTTAAAGGTTCAATGCCAAAAAAATGTAGCTTTAGTTGTTGAAGGAACATTAGAAGTCCTTCCTGATGGCTATGGTTTTTTAAGAAGTAGTCGAAATAGTTATATTTCAGGCCCAGAAGACATATATGTCTCATCTAATTTAATTAGACATAATGCTTTAAAAACTGGTGATTTAGTATATGGACAGGTTAAAACACCAAGAGATACAGAGAGATTTTATGGATTACATAAAATTTTAAGTGTAAATAATGACGATGTAGTGAAGGCTAAAACTAGACCTTCCTTTGATAGTTTAACACCTCGTTTTCCAGATGAGAGAATGAGATTAGAAAATAGTAGTGAAGATATTTCAACTAGATTAATTGATATGTTCTGTCCAATTGGTAAAGGCCAAAGATCACTAATTGTAGCTCCTCCAAGAACTGGTAAGACTGTATTAATGCAAAAGATAGCAAATGCAATAAGTGAAAATTATCCAGAAATTGAATTAATTGTATTACTTGTTGATGAAAGACCTGAAGAAGTTACTGATATGAAAGATAATGTAAAAGGTGAAGTTATAGCGTCAACTTTCGATGAACAAGCAACAAGACATGTACAAGTAGCTGAAATGGCAATTGAAAAAGCAAAAAGAATGGTTGAAGCAAATAAAGACGTCGTAATTTTACTTGACTCAATTACACGTTTAGCAAGAGCATATAACCAAACAGTTCCAGCTAGTGGAAAGATACTAAGTGGTGGTGTTGATTCCAATGCTTTACATAAACCTAAACGTTTCTTCGGTGCTGCAAGAAACATGGAAGGTGGCGGAAGCTTAACAATTATTGCAACAGCTCTTATAGAAACTGGTTCGAGAATGGACGAAGTTATATTTGAAGAGTTCAAAGGAACTGGTAACAATGAGATTGTTTTAGATCGACGTTTATCCGATCGAAGAATATTTCCTGCTATAAATCTTAAAAAGTCAGGAACTAGAAGAGACGATTTATTGATACCTAGTGATGAAGCACAACGTATTTGGATTATAAGAAATGCAATAAATGATATGGATGAGGTCGATCAGACGACTTTCCTTATTGACAAAATGCGAAAAGCAAAGAATAATGAAGCGTTCTTTAAATCTATTAATACAGCTATTGCGAAATAGAAATGAAATTTGTTTGCTGTCAAGAGGATTCTCGTATCAGCAAATTAAGATATATGTGGAGGCATCTTATGAAAGATAAAATTCATCCTAAATATGAATTAAGAGAAATTCATTGTTCATGTGGTAATGTTTTCAAAACAAAAACAACTGCAAAAAACGTTGAAGTAGAAATTTGTTCTGCTTGTCACCCATTCTATACAGGCACACAAAAGCTTGTTGATACAACAGGCCGTGTAGAGCGCTTTAAGAAAAGATATGGTATTTCAAAGTAATTATCATGGGGCCACTGAGGAAACTCAGTGGTTTTTTGTTTGCTCAGTAAGAATGATATCTTGATTATCTGATATCACTGTTTGACAAGAAACTCTGATACTAGATTTAAACTTTCAAAATTAATTTTTTTGTTGCAATATGCCTTTATATAGCTTAGACTAAAGAAAAAGGGCCATTTATGAATAATATCATTACTAAACATAAAAAGAATTATGATAAAATTGAACCTCAGGTTATAGCTAAAGCTCCAATTGTTTGTACTTTATTTGGTGCCTTTGCGGATGCGTGTCAAGGTTACTCTGTTCTTTGTTGTGGTATAAACTCAGTTATAATTGCAATATCAAAAAGTAATGATAATTTAGTAAAAGTTATAAAAGCTGATGGAAGTGATAGAAAAAGATTTGCAATTAATGCTTTGAGATTCAGGAAAGAGGACAGATGGGCTAACTATGTTAAAGCAGTAATTGCTGTTTTGATAAAAGAAGGTCATTCATTTGTCGGAATGAACATAACATTAGATGGAAACGGTCTAAATAGTGATAATACTTCTTTAAGCACTAGCCTTGCATTAGCGACTTGTTTGGCTTTGGATTCTTTATTTCAATTGAAATTATCCCAACAAGATATTGTTAGGGTAGTTCATCAAGCTAATACTTCATTTAATAATGAGACATGTCGTATTGGCGATTTAATGACATTGTTGAATGGAATAGAAGAACAAGTTGTTTTCTTCGATCACCAACATAGTACATATCAATTTGTTGATTTTCCATTTGGGAAACTTGATTCAAAATATAAAGCAATAATTATAGATAGTAAAATACCATCGCAAGCTATGAGGGAAGAAAACCTTATAGCTCATCAGTTGACTCAAGAAGCCTTAGATAAACTTCATGTATTTTATAAAGATACTCCAAGAAGAGATATTCCTGAAAAAGATATAGCTTCTAGAATAATTCCAATTGAAGAAAAGTATAGAAATATATGTGTTTTTACTTTGAGAGAGTCAAGATTTGCTCAGGAAGCCAAAAACCTGCTTGAACAAAACCAACCTGTACTATATGGTAGGGTTATGAACAGAGCTGAAGTAGACTTAAGAGATAAACTTGAGATAACTTGCCCTGAAGTCGATTGGTTAGTTAAGAGAGCTGGCGAACTTGAAGGCTGCAAAGGTGCACACCTAGTCTTTGATGGAAACAGTGGTTCAATTATGTTACTAATTAGTGATGAAGCTCTCGAACTATATCAAGCTAAGATGGAGGAATATGGACATATTTTTGGCTTTGAACCTACTTGGAAAAAATTTGTTCCAACAGGAAGTGCAAAAGTATTGTTTTTAAAATAATGAATGAGAATATTGCTAACAAATGATGATGGTTATAATAGCAAAGGAATAATTGTATTAGAAGAAGTGTTAAAATCTTATGGTCATAAGATTAGTGTTTGTGCGCCTTCAACACAACGAAGTGCTTCATCTCAAGCTGTTAGTCTAAGAGATTCTATACATATTTATTCATATTCTAAAAATCATTATCATTGTTCTGGAACACCAGCAGATTGTTTATTATATAGCTTTAGAGGGGGATTATTTTCCCCTAACGATTTTGATTTAGTTATTAGTGGTATTAATCATGGCTTGAATGTTTCCAGTGATATTTTATATTCAGGTACAGTTGGAGCTGCAAGAGAAGCTGTGCTTATAGGAATTAAGGCAATGGCAATATCATTAGCCATGCCTCCAAAAGGTCAAAAATTCAATTTTGAAAAAGCCGCAATCTTTTTAGCAGAACACATAGATGTTTTTTATCCGCTTTGCACAAAGAATTCTATGGTGAATATTAATGTTCCCCATGACTGTGAAGGTCCATGGAAAACGGGATGTGTTGGATTTTTGGATTATAATGATAGCGCTGAAGTTACTAAAGGAACTTTAGATGATATTAAAGTTGAAGAAAAATCTCAAAATAAAATAACATTAGGTTTAAAAGGAACAAATAAAGCTCCAAGTTTAGTATCTCATAGTTATCCCTCAATAACAGATTATGAATTGATAAATAATAATCATATAGCTGTATCGATATTAGAAATATTGCCAGCTATATCTTCGCTTCAAGAAAAGTTAGTTGAACTTGAAGGGAGAGCCATATGAAAAATTGGGAATGTCATTGTAAAAAATGTGGCTTATGTTGCCATGAGAAAGTAATATATAATAAAACCTTAGTAATCGATTTAGATTCATATTGTGAACATTTCGATATAAGAACTAAAACATGTAAAATCTATGCGACTAGATTTGTAGATAGTGTTAGATGTAAAAAAGTAACACTTACAAAAGCTATGTTCGCTCCTTATTTGCCTCCAACTTGTGGATATGTTGAGTGGGCAAAATTAAAGCATATTCGATTTTCTTCGATTAGAATGCTAAGACTAATACACAGTAAACAACCTCCTAGTAGTGATGATACAGATAATTTTGTATATCAATGTTTTTAACGTTGGTTCATAAATTCAATTTGATTTTATGAGATAATTTTGTATATTTTAACTAGAGGTAAAAAAAATGGATAACAAATTTGTTTATCTTGATAATAATGCCACAACTCAGGTAGCTCCTGAAGTATGGCAATTAATGAGTGAATCCCAACAGTTGTTTGGAAACGCTTCAAGTATGCATGGCTTTGGAAGAGCAGCTGCTATGGGGATTTCAAAGGCTAGAGGACAAGTTGCATCACTAATTGGTGCAAATAAAGATGAGATATATTTCACAAGCGGTGCGACCGAATCAAATAATATAGTATTTAATATAGGGGCATCTCTAATTGATAAAAATAAGGGTAAAGGTAGAATTGTTACTACAACAATTGAACATCCTGCAATTATAGAGACAGCAAAGTATCTTAGAAGCAAAGGGTATACTATAGATCTTGTTAATGTTGATTCCACTGGTTTATTAGATTTAGAAGATTTAAAAAATAAACTAGATAAAGATGTTGTGCTTGTAAGTGTTATGAGTGCTAATAATGAAACAGGGACTATACAACCTATAAGAGAAGCAGCAGCTTTAGCACATGAAGTAGGTGCCTTATTCCACAGTGATGCAACCCAATCAATTGGAAAAATGGAAATATCAATGGAAGACATAGGTATTGATTATTTAAGTCTTTCTGGACATAAATTTTATGGGCCTAAAGGTATTGGTGTATTAGCAACAAGAAACAAAGCTCCAATATTTAATTTAATGCATGGTGGTCATCAAGAAAAAGGATATCGCCCTGGTACATATAATAACTTTGCAATTATTGGGCTTGGTAAAGCTTGCGACATTGCTAAAAGAGATTTATCTTATGAAAAAGAAAAACTTTGGGAAATGCGAGAAGCTTTAAGAAAAGGAATTTTAGAAAGAATTGATGAAGTAATTGTCAATGGAAATCAAGAACATTGTTTACCAGGCACATTAAATGTATCTTTCCCAGGTGCAGAAGGTGAATCAATATTATTATATTTGGATATGGAAGGTATAGCTGTATCAACAGGCTCAGCTTGTGCTACCGGTAGTTTAGAACCTTCATATGTATTATTAGCAGGTGGACTCGATATAGAAATTGCGCATGGTTCCATAAGATTTAGTCTTGGAAGATATAATTCAATGGAAGATGTAGATTACGTTTTAGAAAAGTTACCACCAATTATTAAAAGAATCAGGGAGATGAGTACACGATGAGTAGTTTTTTAGACCAATGGGTATATACAGATGTAGTAAAAGATCATTTTATGAATCCAAGAAATATTTGGAGAAAAGAAGATGATTTTGAACCAGACGGAGTCGGTGAAGTAGGATCTTTAGCTTGCGGAGATCAAATGAGAATTGGTATTAAAGTTAAAGATAATAAAATAGAAGATATTAGATGGTTAACATATGGTTGTGCCTCAGCAATAGCTAGTACTTCAGTTATGAGTGAGTTAGTTAAAGGAATGAGTTTAGAAGAAGCTTATAAGATAACTCCAAAAATGATTACTGATGCTTTAGGTGGTTTACCTGAGCACAAATTCCATTGTTCCGTCTTGGGAGATAAAGGTTTAAGATCAGCGATTGATGATTATTTAGAAAAAAATAATTTACCAAATCATCTTAAGCATAAAGTTGCAGTAGTTGTATGTGAATGTAATAATGTTACTGATCAAACAATTGAAGAATTAGTTAAAACTGATAAAGCAACTAATCTTGAAGAACTTCAAAAGCTTACAAATTATGGAACAAAATGTGGTAAATGTAAGGATAAAGTCAAAGATTTATTTGAAGAATATCGCCATATTTATGGGAAATAAAAAAAATTGCTAGGGTTTAATTCCCTAGCATTTTTTTTAAATTAAGTTACGTTAAATTCGCTTCCACCAATAAATTCTCTTAACAGAGAATCTTTAGGTACTAGACTTTCAGGTATAGGGTGAACTCTAGATAAGAAGGCTAATAGTCTTCTTGCAATCGCGAAGGCCATTGAAGAAGAAGGTTCAACAGTTTTAAGCAAAGGTTCAACAAAAGGTTTTATTGCTCCTAATTCGTACTCTAGAGCTGAATTTAACATAATATCAGCATTATTTTGATAAGGGAAAATATGTTTGTTTTCACCAGCTTGAACACTCTCCCACATAGTTAAAGTTGTGGTAGCACTGACTCCTCTAGTCATATTATCTCTTGTGATTCTTCTTAAAATTCTATTATCAGTTGTGCTAATCCTATTATGGTCATCAAGATTTAATTGTGTGAGAGCTGAAATATAAATTTTAAAAGTAGTATCTTTATCAACATTAGGGATCAATTTAGGATTTAAACCATGAATACCTTCAATCAATAAAATAGTTTCGTTGTCAAGCTCTGCTGAGTTTCCTAAATATTCTCTTTTATTTTTTTTGAAATTAAAGCTTGGTAATTCAACTTTTTTTCCATTAAAAAGATCATTTATATTTTGTTGGAATAAATCTGTATCAAGGGCCTCGAGGCATTCAAAGTCTAATTTACCGTTTTCATCTAAAGGAATATCTTTTTTTAGTCTATAATAATTATCTAAGGAAATTAGGATAGGATTTTTTCCAAGTAATTTTAACTGTATACCTAACTTATGAGTAAAAGTAGTTTTACCTGAAGAAGAAGGACCTGCAATAAATACAATTCGTGTAGATTGTCTATCGCAGATAGCATCAGATATTTGAGCAATTTTTTTTTGTTGGAGAGTTTCTGCGAGGCGTATGTAATCACTTATATCATTGTTTATGCAATTCATATTTAATTTACCAAGAGATTCAAAATGCAAAACTCTATTCCATTTTTTATATTCTTTAAAAACTTTAAATAATAAAGGATTATCTTTAAACTCTTGAAGTTGTGTAAAATCACTAGATCTAGGATATCTTAATAGCATACCTAGAGAATCATATTTTCTTAAATCCCAAAGACTTAAAATACTTGTGTTATAAACTAGAGGTTCATAGCTTTTGTCCATGTAATCATTAATTTTATATATTGCAATAACTGGCTCATGTTGAAATTTTATTAAATCAACAGTTTGATCAGAGCCACGTTCTTTAAAATAATTTAGACATTTTTCATAAGGAACACAAGTATATGTAATATCAATACCACTTTTTATAATACTATTCATTTCATTTTTTAGTTTTTCAATATCCTCTTGTTTTAAAAAATAAGAGTCTGTGAAATGAAAATAATAACCATCTCCTAGGCTATGCCCAATCATTAGGCGTCTTTTAGGGAAAAGTTTCCAAGAGGCATAACAAAGAAGGTAGCATATACTATGGCGATATACTCTTTTTCCTAAATCTGAGAATAGATATATGGGCGTAATAACAGCATCATAAGTGAGTCTAAATGATAAAGGCAATAGCTCATAATTAACTTGAACTGCAACAATTGGATTTTTTTGATATTCAGTTTCTAATTTTACATTATGATCTAATAAGCAGTCTTTAATTGAGATACCACTAGAGTGTTCAATCGTTTTGTTATTGTATGTTGTTTTAATTTTTGTATTCATATCTTCATTGTACATCTCTTTTTTATGAGTGCAAGTATAATTTATAATAAAGAATAAAGTTAAAAGAAAATTATTTATTTCTAACAATGTTGCGAATATTTCGAAAAAAGGTATAATTAAAATAATAATGAGAAAAACAATTGACAAAGGGTATCCTTACAGAAATCGAGAAATATTAGTTATCGATTTAACAAAAGATGAATATAGCTGTACAAAACTTGATGAAAAAGTTTGTACTAAATACCATGGGGGAAGAGCTTTAGCATACAAGCTCTGGGTAGATTATGTCGATTGGGATACAATTAATAAAGATTGTTTATATGTTGGAGCTCCTATAGTAATAAGTTTAGGAGCTGCTAGTGATTTAGGTTTTGATTTCGCTAAGAGTTCTACACTTTTAACATATTCTTTAGAAAGTAAATCAGTAGTATCATATAACTTTTCTTCTAAGTCTTTTGCCTTAGCCTTAAGTTCTTTAGGTTTTAGCGCCTTAGTAATTAGAGGAAGAGCTAGAAGATTAACAAATATAGAAATATGGAAAAGTGAAATAAAAATAAGTCTTTGTGAGAATTTTCATAATTTAAATACTCGTGATATAGAAATGTTTTTAGAAAAAGCTTCTAGTATTATTTCTATTGGTGCACCTGGAGAAAAGGCTATTGATTATGCTTCAGTTAATATTGATTCGTTAAATGTTGGCAGAAGTGGAGTTGGTGCAATCTTTGGAATGAAAAATCTAAAATGCGTAGCTATCTATAGTAGTAAAGATAAGATAAGATTGCCATATTATGAAAAATTATCAATTGAAGTAAATACATATTTTGAAAAGAGGAAAAAGGTTAATATTTTAGAATATGCTTCTAAATATGGTTGGGCAGCTATTGAATCTTTCAAATATCGCACTGACCCAAGGTTATGGGGCCTTGGTAGTGATTTGACTCCTGATTGTGATTTAGATTGGCTAATAGCTTTGGCTTTAGGGGCTAATATTGGAATATATGATTGGAAGAAAGTTAAAATATTAGAAGAGTGTTGTCTTTCCTTAGGGGTTGATCCTATATCAATTGGAATTTTTTTAAATTGGGTTTTATTTGCTGAAGAAGAGAAAATAATCGATTTAAAGATTGATAAAAATGTTGATATTATAGAAAGGTTAATTATAATAATTGAATATTTAGCAACATCCAAAAGTCATTTTTCAAATTTAAATGAAGGTGTAAATTCATTATCCAAAAAGTTTGGATTTAACAAATTTAATTTTACATCTTTAAATAAAGAATTATTACCTTTAGATTTAAGAGGTTTAAAAGCTTTTTCTCTATCAGTTGCTTTAGATGATGATACTTTTGTTCCTTGGGAAATGTTTGGGGAGCTGAAAAAAAAGAATGTAGTTAAAGCCTTATACACTTCGCAAATATATAGAGAGATTTGTGAAATTTTAGGACTAAGTTGGAAAAATGTTCTTTATTTAGCTTATATAGATGGAAAGTTAAAAAAAACTAAAAATAGATTTATTAACATATTAACTAAAGTTTTTGCTATAGCTGAAGGATATAAAATAAGTGAAGAAGATTTATTTAATCTAGGAAAGAGGAGCTTTTTTGTTAGAAGAAATATTGAGGAAATTAGTAAAAATGAAGTTGTTTATTCAATAAATAATATCCCTATATATTTTTTAACAAATAGGTTTAGTAATTATGGAGAAAATACAGTTTCTGTGGGATCGTTTTTAGATGATTACTTGTCCCTAATTAAAGAAGAAGAGGCTACATTATAATTTTAATTTAAAAATTATTTTATCTTTTCTTAAAGTTCTAATTTCTATTAAGTTTTCATAAATTATTGCATAACTTGAATCATAGTTACCCCGAGGTCTGCTTAAACTCCCTGGATTTAGATTGATTATCCCCATCTCATCAATGAATAATTTTGGTACATGAGTATGCCCAGATAGAAAAAAATCGCCTGATTTTAATTGTATTGAGCTCTGTGAAGCTGTTTTTATAAGGTCTCCATGTGTAATTACAAAAGTTTTATCAAAAAAGTTTTCTACTCTTATTCTAGGTGGGATTATTATGTTCGCTATAGAAAAGTCAAAAGCATTATCACAATTACCTTTTACTAAATAAATATCATTATCTAATGAATTAAAAAGATATGCAAAACTTTGAGAGTAAGGTGTTAAGTCACCACAAATAATTGCGGGGTTTGAGTCAATTTTTTCTATGAATTTTTTAAAGGCATTATAATCTCCATGAACGTCTGAACAAACAAATATTTTAGTCATTTAAATTTATACCCCACTGAAATAGTTATTTAAGATAAGCCTTCTAAATTAAACATTAAGGTGTTATGTAGTTTTATAGATTAAAGCTTTCTCCTTCGTTGAAAAACATTATGATACGAAAGTAAGTTGAGTGTCAATTATATACATTTTTGTGTTTTACTTTGTTTAATTAAAACTTTAAACATATATAATTTAAAAACATGTTGTAACATTTGTAAAATATAATTAATTTGCATTTAATAGATTTGTTTAATATAATTAGAAAATAGAAGTTATATAGTTAGAATAAAAATGAGGAGCCAATAATGACTAGAGAAAAATTGATTTGTGCAGATTCTCACGTACTTTATTATCACGTTTGGGAGCCAAAGGGTAAAGTCAACTCTGTATTACATATTCAACATGGGATGGCTGAACATAGTGCTCGATATGATAACTTTGCTAAATATTTAAATTCTCAAGGAATTAAAGTGTATGCACAAGATCATAGAGGTCATGGATTTACTGGTGAAAAAGAAGTTTTAGGTTTCTTTGCAGAGTTAAATGGCTGGGACAAAGTGGTTAATGATGCGAGTGAACTTTCCAAAAAAATTGTTGATGATAATCCTCAGGTTCCTTTGTTTTTAATGGGACACTCTATGGGCTCTTTTATTGCTAGAGTCTTAATAGCTAAGAATCAGAATCTATATAAAGCAACGATAATAATGGGAACTAGTGATAGCCCTGGGATAAAAGGTAAAATTGGTAAATTTTTAGCAAATTATAGTGTCAAGAAAGATGGTGCTCATTTTCTAAATAAGAAATTAAATGATATGAGTTTTGGTTCCTATAATAATAAATTTGATCCAAAAGGTTCTGCGTTCCAATGGCTAAGTAGAGACACAAAAGAAGTAGAAAAATATGAAAAAGATCCTTGGTGTGGTTTTATTTGTACAAGTTCTTTTTATTCAGATTTAATTACAGGCATTTTTATGGCTAATGATATAAATTTAGCCCGTAAAATTAAAAAAGACCATCCTCTTTTATTAATTAGTGGTACAGATGATCCTGTCGGAAATTTTGGAAAAGGGGTTAAAAAAGTAAAATCTTTTTATGAAAAAGCAGGATTGCGAAATATAGATTTAAAACTTGTTGAAAATGCTAGACATGAATTATTAAATGAATTAGACAAAGAAGAAACTTATGAATTTATAGCTTCATGGCTAAAGGACAAAGTAAAATAAAATGGATAAAAAAAAAGCTACCTCTGACGAAATTAAAAGGAGATTAAAAAGTGGTTCTCAGATATTTAAAGTCACATCAAATCATTTTTTAGTTGATAAAGCTTTTATTGCCTCATCAGGACTTGTTTATACGACATTAACAGCATTAATTCCTGCTTTAACAGTATTTTTTACATTTTTTGGTGCACTAGGAGTTCTAAATCCTTTTAAAAATTTCGTTATTACATCAATTAATGAATTCACAAAAAACAATATAGGGGATCAAATTGTTGATTTATTGACAAATTATACTCAAAATGCGACAAGCTTAGGTATAGTTGGATTAGTATCATTTTTAGTTACTATGATTTTATTAATTAATAGGGTTTGGTCTGTTATTAATGGGATATATAGAACTGCAATGAATCGTAATATTATTAAACGATTTGCCAATTTCATCTCTTTTGCTATTGTTTCAATATTATTAATAGCGGCTTTTATTAATGTACAATCTAGATTAAGTGAAAGGTATGTGGAATTAATGGGATTGAAAACAATAAGTGATACTGCAAAAATATTTAATCAATTTCTACCCTTTTTTATTTTATGGGTGGCTTTTTTCCTATTAATTTTTTTCGTACCAAATACTAAAGTAGAGTTTGCAGCAGCAGCAGTAGGTTCAACAGTTGGCAGTTTAATAGTATTAATCGCTAATACAATATTTTTTAGCTTATCTACCTTTGTTGTAAATTTATCTATAATTTATGGTTCTTTTGCAGTTTTCTTTTTGTTTCTTGTTTGGTTTTATATGCTGTGGGTAATTATTTTATTTTCAGTTGAACTCTCTTATGTATATCAATTTAGACCCGATCTAGAGCAAAATGAAGGATTAGTTCAAGCCCCAGCTAAGTTTATTTCTGAAGGAATAAATATAGTGATGTTAATTGGTGATAATTTTAGACAAGGTAAAGGTTCTACTTCAACAAGAGAAATGAATGAAAGGTTAGCAATTCCAGACAAAAGACTTTATGGATATTTAGATTATTTTGTTAAACTCAATTATTTAATCCCAACTAATAATGGTAGAACTTCTTTTATACCCGCTAGACCTTTATCAGATATAGTTATACAGAAAATTGTTGATGGGTTATATGGTTTAGATAAAATTAGTTATGAAGACAAAGATACAGCTGGAGAGGCTGTTGTTATCCAAATTCATGGACATGGTGTTACTTCTTTAGGTAAACTTAATCTAGAAAATCTATTAGAAAGAATATAAGATATCTTTTTGTAGATTTTAAATTGAGGAGAATAATTATGTATATTGATAGAAATAATTTGGTACCATTGGATGCTTTGACTTGGCATTCTCTACCAAGTGAAGAATATGGTTTAATAAAAGAGGAATGTTATAAAGTAGGGAAATATGAATTAAGAATGTTCAAAGCTCCATTAACTTTAGGAAATGAAAATTTAGTTTATATAGAATATGCTATGATCGCAAAGTTGAATGGTAAGCCTGTTTTAGCGATTAACTTAGAAAAAGATGATTTAAGAGCACTAGCTGATTCGTTTGGTTGTAGTTTGCGACAGATTCAAGAAGATTATAAAACTAAATCTAATTATGGCCCTATTCACTGTGTCTTATATTCTCATGAAGAAAAAGAAGATATGGGAGTTTATACTGGTGAAACTGATATAATGAGTTTAAGACTTTTCTTCATGGATGTTCTTCTAGATACTTTAGATTGTACTGATGAAGTTGTTAAACTTTTTAATTAAAGTTATTAAGTAATGCAATAATATTTACAATAAATGATACCTCTTGATAAATTATTTATCTAAGGGGTTTTATTTTGAATATAGTATTGTTATCTAGAGATGGACATATTAGGACAATGATAAATAAGTGTATTCAAGGAAAGTGTATTATGATTTCTTCAAAAGATAAGTTTATAAATTATCTTTCTGAAAATAGAAGTATAGATTTTATTTTTCTTGATGAATTAATCTTATCTTTTGAATTACTAAACTTAGTAGTTTTCAGTTTACCAAATTCAACCATTATAATATTAATGAAAGGTAAAACTTCTAATTATTGTGAAAGTGGTAGATTCATTTTTTATTCAAAACCAATTGAGAGAAAGACTATTGAATCAATATTTAATAATACTCAAAAGGGATGTAATAATTTCTCAATAGTAAATAATGAAGAATTTCTAATTGGAAATAGTTTAATGATGAGCAATTTACGTAAAGAACTTAAACTGCTCGCAAAAGAAGATTGTCCTATTTTGTTATATGGGAAAAGTGGTACTGGGAAAGAACTTGCTGCAAAGATGCTACATGGAAATAGTAAGTATTATTATAAAGAATCAGTTAATATTAACTGTTCTTTACTTAATTCGGATATTGCTGATTCTATATTATTTGGGCATAGAAAAGGTTCTTTTACAGGAGCGGAAGAAGATACAGTTGGATTAATAGAGAAAGCAAATGAAACAACTCTGTTTTTAGATGAAATAGAAAATATATCAATTGAATCTCAATCAAAGTTGTTGCGTACCATAGAATTAGGTGAGTATAGAAAAATAGGGGATACACAAATATATAAAAGTCAGTTTAGATTGATTTCTGCTTCAAATAAGGATTTGAATAAACTAGTTGAGCAAAAGATTTTCAGAGATGATTTTTATTTTAGAATTTCTTTAATTCAAGTTAGATTACCTTCTTTAAATGAGCATAAAGAAGATATTGAAGAATTAGTTTTAAATTATTATCAAAAGAAAAATGAAAAAAGACCTTTAGAAAAAGGTTTTATCAAAAAATTAGAAGAAGAAGAGTGGCCTGGAAACGTGAGACAACTTTTTAGTGTCCTAGAAAAAAGTAGGATTTACAGCTCTTCTTCTATTATTAGATTAAAAATTTAGTATATTATTCAAAAAGTTTACTCAATGCTACCTTAGCAGAAGTGAAAGCGAGATCAATTCTATCGATATCTTCTTTTTTATTTAAAGTGCTGAGGACAAAGCCTGTGATTTCATTTTCATCTTCAGCAACCAATTTGTTTATAATATTAATATTATTATTTTCTTCGATAGTTGCTAAAAAGAAGATATCACAAGTTATATAATCTATTTCTTTATAACTGTAATTATTAGTAGCACTAGTTAAATATTCTAATTTTGAAGGTATTAAACCAATTTCTTCTTTACATTCTCTTTTAGCAGCTTCTTCTGCACTTTCTCCTGGGTCTACAAAACCTCCAGGAACGGCTAATTTACCTTTTTGTGGATCTTTACCTCTTTTTATAAGGAGTACTTTATTATTATTTTTATTTTTAATAATGATAATTAATCCTACTGCAGCTGCTACATTATTATATAGAGATAAATTACAACTACTACAAACCCATTTTCTATTGTTAACATATTTTAATGTTTTCTTCCCACAATTGGGACAATAAGATAAATCTTTCATTTTTTTATCCTTAATTATTTTCTCTAAATAGTGGCATACTCATACATCTTGGTCCACCACGACCTCGTGATAATTCACTACTTGGTATTTCTAGAGTTTTGATGCCATAATCATGAAGAATTTTATTTGTTACAGTATTTCTATCATATACAATTGCAGTTCCATTTTTTATACATAAAGTGTTAGACCCATCGTTCCATTGCTCTCTAGCGGAAGCAATGTAATCATTTCCCCCACAACTTATTAATTTTATATCATCTCTAGCTAATTCTTTAGAAAGAAGTTCCTTTAGACCTTGTTTAAATTCACTCACCTTTAAATTTTTATTTATTGCTGGCTCTATAATAAATAGTCTAAGAGATTTTAGGATATTTGGATGAATTACGAACTTGTTTTTATCAACTTGTGTAAAAACAGTATCTAAATGCATGTATGCTCTAATACTTGGAATATCTAAAGCAATTATTTTTTCAATCTTACTTGTAGGATTATTAAATAGATTTTTAGCTAGAGTTTCTACTGCTTCAGGTGATGTTCTTTGAGATAATCCTATTAAAAGTAGCTTTTCACTTATATTTAATATATCTCCACCTTCAATATTATGAGGGAGGTTACTTGTATAGTATATTGGAGTATTCAAGAAATCTTTATGATATTTAAAAATATATCGTCCAAAAATTGTTTCTCTTCTTCTTGTTCTTGAATACATATGATTAATAGCAACACCGTTTCCAATAGTAGCAAAAGAATCTCTAGTAAAATAAAGATTTGGAATTGGATCTAGGGCAAAAATTGTTCTAGAATCTACTAATAAGGATGCTAAAGGATTTCTTTCTTTTTTTTCTATTTGATTTGCTTTTATACCACCCATTAGAGTTAAAACTAATTCATGAACATCTTCAAAATCCAAAAGGTAAGAGGTTAATTCTTTTTTATAGGTATGGGCTATCGTGTTAAAACTTTCATCAATAAAGTCGTTGATAAACCTTGTTTTAATTTTTTCATCAATTTCTAATGTTTCAGCCATCAGTTTTGAAAGATAAACTACTTCAACACCATTTTCTCTTAATATTTTAGAGAAAGTATCGTGTTCTTGTTTTGCTACTTTCAAAAAAGGAATGTCGTCAAATAATAGAGATTCTAAGGCTTCAGGAGTTAATTGCTCGAGTTCTAACCCAGGTCTGTGCAATAAAACTTTTTTTAAAGTCCCAGTTTCAGATGTAACATTAATCATAACTTACTCCTACCATATACTCTACATTAAAACAAAGTCTTTTACAATAAAATACTCCTGACTTTTAGAATCAGGAGTAACTAAAGATTACTGTTTGTTAGGTCTCATTTTGGGGATATATTCAAACAGTAAATAGTATATTAAATAAATTCTTTTATCACTAACCAAATATATTTTATAATAACTTTTAATTTTTGTCACCAAAAAAAATAGGCTGAGATTTTACTCAACCTATAATTTTAAAAGAATAGAAAAATTTAAATTGTAACTTCTTCTTCTTTTCCTGTTTTGTCTTTTGGCAAAACAATATTTAGGAAAATTGAGAATACAGCTGCAGGGACAATTCCAGAACCACCAAAAATTAATTGAATAACTTGAGGTAAGTTGTTTAATGTTCCAGATGTGCTTCCAAGCCCATAACCTAAGCCTAGGGAAACTATTAATATAGTTCCATTTCTATGTGTAATTGGTTCTTTTGTAATTAGTTGGATACCACTAATAGCAATTGAAGCAAACATCATTACAGCAGCACCACCCAATACGCTATTTGGCATAATTGAGACAATAGCTGCTAATTTAGGGAAGAAACCACAACATAGAAGGAAGATTGCACCTAAGAAGATAATGAATCTATTTACAATACCGGTCATACCAACAAGTCCAACGTTTTGTGAGAATGAAGTGTTTGGTAATACACCGAAGATTGAAGCAATAGAAGAGCCAACACCGTCACACATGACGCTACCGGAAAGTTCTTTATCTGTAGCTTCACGTTTTAGACCACCTTGAGTTATACCAGATACATCTCCGATAGTTTCAACAGCAGTAACAATAAACATTATTAACATTGGGATTATTGCTCGAATATCAAATACTAGTTTTACAGGCATTAATTTTGGAATAGAGAACCAACCAGCTTCATTAACCTTGTGCCATTGAAGAACCCAAGATTTTGTAACTTCTTGACCATCTACTATGAAAGTGTTAGCAACGGTGAGTGTCATAATAGCAGCAATAATATATCCTACAACAATACCAATTAAAATAGCTGTAGCACTAACAAATCCTGTAAATCGATGTTGGAAATATACTATAACAACTAAAACTATTGTTGCAATAAGTAAGTTTTCAAGAGAACCATAATCTTTTGCACCAGATCCACCAGCAAAGTAATTAATGCCAACTGTGATTAGTGATAGTCCAATAGAAAGTACAACAGTACCGGTTACAATTGGGGGAAAAAATCTTCTTAAAGGTTTTAAGAAAAATCCTAAAACACCTTCGAAAAGGCCACCAATTAGAGAAGCACCTAAGATTGCACCATAAGCTACTACACCACCGCCCATTGAAGCTACTATACTTCTAGAGACTCCAATAAATCCAGAACTAGTACCCATAACAATAGGTAGTTTACCACCAACTGGACCTAACCCAAGAACTTGTATTAAAGTTACAATTCCTGCAATAATCATTGCATTTTGAATAATGGTAATTTGTAGTGGGGATCCTGCTGCTATACCACACATTCCAGCAATAATAATAATTGGAGTGAGGTTTCCGGCAAACATTGCCAGTACATGTTGTAGCCCTAGTGGAAGTGCTTCCTTAACAGGGACTGGTCCGTCTAATTTATAGACGTTTTCGCTAATCTTTTTTTTCATATAAAAAAATCTCCTTAATAATACTGATGTAGTATAAAGGCATTTTTTTTTATATGTAAAGAGAAAAAAATAAAAATTTATTGAAAAAAGTGATATTAAAGTAAGTTTTTTACAAAAGAGAAAGAAAATGTTTACTTTTGTAAAAAATATACCAATTTGGTGGATTTTGTGTAAAAATACAATTTGTTCTATACTTAAATTAAGTACTTTGAAGTTTACCTAAAATTCTTATCCTTTAGACTAGAATATTCATCAATATGATGGTTTTGATACGTTTATAGTCATTTTTATATTTTTATTGATATTCTTTTAATAAATCAAGGAGAACTGATTCGTTTTTTATTCTTCCTTCAGATTTATATACAATTTCATTTTGTTTAAAAATATAAATTCCAGGTATAGAGTATATTTTAAATTGATCAACAAGTTCTCTCTCTAGATCAACATTTACACTTGCAATTACGGCATTTGTTTTATTATCTTTCTCTAAAGTTTCCAATATTTCTTTTTGTATTGTACAAGGGCCACACCATGGGGCCCAAAAATCCACTAAAACAAGGTGTTTTTCATTTTTTATAAAATCGTTAAATGTTTCATTTGTTAATATCTTCATATGCTTAAGGTTATATAAAAAACTGCATCAAAACAGTGACTAAGTCTCATTAGATAATATTGATTAATATAAGTTAGTATAAATATTTTTATATATTTAACTTGGTGATTATTAAAAATGCACTCCTTTTTGATTAATGAATAGGGGCCTATTCATTAATAAGGGGTGCATAAGGTGTTAAATTAAACTAATTTAAACATCTGTTACAGATAAAGTAACTGTAGATTGATATAGACCAGCTGGGGCTGAGTCAAATTCAGTAGAATTAGTTCCATCCCATTGTAGTTTGAAAGATGTACTTAATGAAGTGCCTGTTAGTGGGTTTGCTACAGGAATAGATACAGTCCAAGAACTTGTTGAGGATGATCCAATAATTTCAGGAGTTACTCCACTATTAATATTGCCGTTTAGAAATTCTCCTGCTACAGCTGAAATTTGTAGGTCTTTTGGTGAAGATCCTCTTCATGTTCCAAAGAAAAAGAAATAATTTGTTTCTTCATTTCCAAAAACATTCCAATTTTCGTCAATAGATTTTGTTATAGTTCCATCTACTAAGATAGCATCTTGTTCACTAGTTCCATATTTTAATAGTAAGCCTTGTTGAGAGGCTACAGCTTCTGCTGTAACTGTAAAATAAGTAGTTTCAGCACTTGATGTTGTAGGTAATATAACTACACCATTATCAATTTCATCAGCAAAAATTGCTGTGCTTGCTATTATTAGAATAGCTGCGATTGTAAATAATTTTTTCATATTTTTCTCCTAATACTTTTATTAAATAAGCACTTTAATAATATAATAAAAGTCTAAGGGGCTGTTTAACATATGTCAAGAGTAATCTTTTAAAGATGTTGATTTTTAATTAAATAATTGAATATTTGTATAAAAAAAATGTAAATTGTAAAAAGATATGTCAATAATTTATGCGTTTATATTCTTCGATAGTATCTACTAAAGTGTCATAAATAGATCTTGGATTATAATTAAAAGAAGTAGTTGCTTTATCATGAGAAAAGTGTGGGCAGTTATTTAATGTATATATAGAATATGAGCAAAATAGCGCAGGTTTTTTCAAAATTTTATAATATATTTCTGATAATGGTGCTAATAAATTTGCAATATTTTTAGGAATTTTAATTAATTTTTTATTGTCTTTAATAATATCGCCGATTTTTTCAAGGAAAGTTTTGACACTAATGAATGTGTTTGATAGGATAAAATTTTCATTTTCTATTTTGCTTGTGACTAAGGAAGAAATAAAGGATGATACATCTCTAACGTCAACCATATCATAGCCACCGTCCGTGTAAGCAAATAATTTTCCATTCATTCTATCTTTAATAACTGAATTTAAATGGTTATTACCGAAATCCTCAGGTCCAAGTATTCCGGATGGGAATATGATATTTATATTTAGGTTTTCTCTTTCTTTCATCATGATTTTAGTTGTCATAGCTTTTGTAATTGCATAAGGTCCAATAACTTTATTAGGATCAATATCAGAATTTTCATCAATTATATCTTTATTATTTATGAAGGCATGGACAGAACTAATATATGTAAGGGGGAAATTATGTTTTTTGCATAAGTTAAGAACATTTACAGAGCCTTGGACATTAACATCATAAAGGGCTTTTGTCATTTTTGTTGTCACATTTATGATTCCAGCTGTATGGATAACTTTTGCTTTTTTTACATCGAAAAAAGATTTCATGCTATCTATGTCTGTAACATCACCATAATAAACTTCTTCAATCTTAGGTGTTTTATAAGATGAAGATGACAGCCTTAATCCTCTAACTATTTTACCTTTTTTAATTAATTGTTTTACTATCCAACTCCCTAAATGACCATCTGATCCTGTTACTAAATAAGTCTCTTCCATTTTTATTCCTCCAAAGCATTTAATTATCCTCCTATTTCATTTAGAAAGCAACTTACTGAGAGTCTTATTTAGTATTGATTGTTAAATTGTACAAAAAAAACTATTGTGCATTTTCGCACAATAGCTAATAGTTATAAAATATTCTCTATATTATCTCTAAAATCAAAGACCAAGAATCTTCAATTCCCTTATATAGATATTGTTTATGGATTGGAGCTCCCCAGGAATCATCACCTGCTATACCACTTTGTCCATGTAAAATCCTTATAGTATTATAATCATGGGTTTTTAAATCTTCGAAGTGTTTAGCTTCTTCAATTTCATGTGGAGAATAGGGAAGTGCTGAACCTTCAAAAATAGTGGAACAAGTTATTCTTAAACCTTTATTATTCTGATCTAAGAATTCAATATATCTTAAATCTGTTTTGTTACCACATTCTTGAGGATCAACATATTTAACATATTGATCTTTTATATACTCCTCTTTAATTCCAATTAAAGCTGATTCTTTTCGATCACAATATGCTTCACCTTTAATATTCCCAAAGTATTTGATTTTATCATAAGCTTTATTTAATCCGAATGTTATACCAAAACAAGGCATATCTTCCTTTTTATTAGTGAGTCTTTTAATATTAATTTGCACTTTTTTATTTTTTTCAAATAGATATGTTATATTATAGCGTTCGGAGGCACAAGCAAGTTCAAATGAAGCAGAGTTTTCTTGTTTGTCTACTTTTACGATTTTTTGATATAAAGATGCTGTTTTGTTATTAGCCCATCTAAAAGCATTATCATTTGCTTTATCATTTGTTGTTGGGGCTCTCCAAAACTCAAGACTTATTGGTTTTTCTAAAATATTTAGTTGATCTAATAAAATTGCATTTATCTTGCCAATTGAATATTTGACTAAACATTTAAAGGCCTCTCCATTTAAGCCAACATTATCTTTTCCCCATATTAAGGCGTCAGGTTTTTCTACTTTTGCAAAATATGGGTTATTGTCTTGTTGTTTTAAATTAGTAAAGCTATGATCATTTATTAATTTATTCTTTTTATCATAAACAAAAATATTTAAAATAAAATCTTTATTATTGCCTTTTTTTACTTTAAGCAAGAGTTCTTTTTCTGGTTCTGTATTTATGTAAAAATAGTTTCTTTCTATTCTTGCTAAGTCTTTAGTCTCTAGGTAGTTATGTAATTCAAAATTCGTTTGTTTTGTACCATCTAATATGAGTTCTACTTTAAATTTAAAGGTAGATAAATTAGTGAATTTGTAATTATTGTATATTCTAATATATTCTTTATCAGATTCTAAGATTATTGGGCTATATAATTTTTTTACTTCTTTTAATTTATAACTTTCATCATATTGTGAAGTTATTAAACCATTACAACAGAAATCTGCATCTGTTGGGAATTTTCCTTTAAGTCCTGCATATACCATGTCTTTTTTATCAAAAATTAGACTTTGATCTAAGAAATCCCAAATAAAACCACCTTGATAGTTTTTATATTTTCTCTCCAAATCAGTATATTCTTTTAAGTTTCCACAAGAATTTCCCATTGCATGAGAGTATTCACATAACATAAATGGTTTTTGAGGATGTTTTTTTATAAAATCTTCAACTTCACAAGGTTTAGTATACATTTGAGACTCTACATCACTTATTGCTTGGTATGGTGAATCGTACTCTACATTTTCGTAGTGTATTATTCTATCTCCAAATGTTTTTAAGAATTTGCTCAATTCAAGAAGATTTGATCCATCACTACTCTCATTTCCACAAGAAAACATTACGATACAAGGATGGTTTTTGTCTCTTTGAGCCATATTATTTGCTCTATCTAATGTGCATTTTTTCCACTCTTCTCTATTGTATGGAATCGCTATTGTATAGTCTTTTTGTCCATATGCATTAATTGTTGTTCCGTGTGATTCTATATTAGTCTCATCAATAACATATAAACCTAATCTGTTACAAAGATTGTAAAAAATGCTTTGGTTAGGATAATGTGAGGTTCTAACTGAATCTATATTATTATCTAACATTATCAATAAATCTTTTTTGATATCTGAAAAGTCTATAGCTTTAGCTTTAGTTGCACTAAACTCATGTCTATTAACACCGTGAAATACTAATCTTTTATTATTTAAATATAGAACATTATCTTTAATTTCAATTCGTCTAAATCCGAATTCTACTCCACAGACAAAAGTTGATTTGTTCGTATTTAATTCAACAATTAGAGTATATAGATTAGGGGTTTCATGACTATATAAAGAAATTTGATTCATTACATGGTCAATTTTTATTTCTTTTTGGTTTGTTAATTTTATTTTTTTTAAAAGATGTCCTTTTGTTAAAGCAGATAGAGTAAAATCATTTTCATCAATTTTATCACTTTTATCTTCTGCTTCACTTAAGTAAAAGGTAAGCTCTCCTGTAGTTTTTTCGTTTAGTTTTAAATCTATAGTTAGGTTTCCTTGCTGTAATGAAGGTGAAACTTTTGGGTTTACAAAGATATCATGAATATAATTTTTTGGTAAAAATTTTAAACTCACAGGTCTAAAAATACCACTTAACCTCCAAAAGTCTTGGTCTTCTAGCCAACTTCCACTACAGTAATGTGTTACTATACAGCTTATTAAATTTGAACCAGAATGCAAATATTTATTTATTTCAAATGTTGAAGTTGTAAATGAATCTTCCCGATAGCCTACATATTTCTCATTGATATATAAAGCTAAAGAGGTTTCAACTCCTTCAAATTCCATTTGAATGATGTTTTCGTTAAGTTGTTTTTCAGTTAAGTCTATGTTTTTTTGATAAACTGCAACTATGTTATCTTCTTTAGGTACCTGAGGTGGTAAAATACTTTCTTTGGCATCCCAAGGATATTGAGTATTTGTGTATTGAGGGGTATCGAAACCTTTCATTTGAAGGGAAGAGGGAATATGTATTTTATCAGGGTTATTAAGTTTTTTTCCACCTAAAACACTTGAAGGTACAATAGATGGATTTTTATAACATTTTATATCCCAAACTCCATTTAAAGAAAGTTTTTTTTCAGAAGAGAAAAAACTGCTATGTGAGGGAATAGTACCCTCATTGAATTTTGTTAAATCTTCTAGATATTTAAAGTCGAACATAGATTTTCCTTATTTTATAATTATTGTTTTACCGATCCAAGCATGCCTTCAACAAATTGTTTTTGGAAGCCAAAGAATACTATTATTACTGGAGTTGTTGATAGAGCTATTGCCACCATTATGACGCCATAATTTGGAGTATATGAACTACTGAGAGAAGATACAAGTAAAGTGGTTGTTCTTTTTTCAGTTGTTTGTAATACAATTAATGGCCATAAATAATTGTTCCAACTTGTCATGAAGGTATATATAGCAGCCGCTGCATATGTGCTTTTCATAGATGGAACGAAAATGCTTATAAAGGTCCTTAATTCAGAAGCTCCATCTACCTTTGCAGCTTGTAATATTTCTGTTGGATAATTTACAAAGCTTTGTCTAAAAAAGAAAATCATGAATACAGATGCTGAAGAAACTAAAATGATTGCAGAATGGGAGTTTAGTAATTTTATTTTAGATATAATTTGAAATAGGGGAATCATTAAAGAAGCAAAAGGAACCATCATAGTAATTAAAAAGAAGGTATAAGTGTTTTCTTTTGCTTTTGTTCTATACATCTGAAAACCATAAGCTGCCATTGATGTTATTGCTAGAGTTAGTACAACTGTTAATGCAGCTATTTTCATAGAGTTATATAGTGCCATTCCCATGTTAGCTTCTGAAAATAGAAGTTTAAGATTTGAAAATAGAGAGGAACCTATTGTTAATTTTCCCCTCAGTATATCAACTGAAGAATTTGTTGCACCAACTAGAATCCAAAAAAATGGAAATAGAGAAAAAAATGATGCTAAAATTAATATTATATATGAAATTACTAAGCCAATGCTTATTTTATTTTTTTTCATTACATTCTCCTCTTTTTATGCTTTAATTACGTGTTTAGTAATTGTCTTTTCACTTTGACGATTTATTCTAAATTGGATGTAAGATAAAATTGCTACTAGGACTAAGATGGCATAAGAAACAGTAGCTGCATAACCAAATTTAGGAGTGTATTTAAAGCATAAATTATAAATATAGACACTCATTGTTAAGAAACAGTTATTAGGTCCTACCATTGAAGCAGTAGTTCCCCCTTGTGCTAAGTTCATAGGTTCGTCAAACAATTGTAGTGTACCTATTGTAGACATAACTGTTGTAAATAGTATCATGGGTCTTAAAAGAGGTACTGTGATTTTAAAGAAAGATTTTATCTCAGATGCTCCATCTACTTTAGCAGCTTCATATAAGTCACTGCTAATATTTTGCATAGCTGATAGGTAAAATATCATATTATATCCAGTCCATCTCCAAACCATAGCTAAAATTAATACAAAAGTTGCAAGTTTTTCATCTGAAAACCAATCTAGAGGTTTTTGTATGAAATTCATAGCGATTAAAGTGTTGTTTACAAGACCTTCGTAACTAAAAAGCATTTTAAACAAAATTGCATAAGCTATTAGAGAGGTTACTGAAGGAAGGAATATAGCTGTTCTAAAAAATCCTCTAAATTTAATTTTCTTATTGTTTAATAATGCAGCAAAGATTATTGCTGAAATTAACATAATGGGAACTTGTAAAAATAAGATTTTAAAAGTGTTTTTTAGTGCCAAAAAAAACATAGGATCGTTAAATAGTTTGATATAGTTATCAAAACCAATAAAACTAGTTACGATTCCTTTTGTTTTAGTTGTTGTTAGATAAAGAGAATATAAGATAGGATATAATAGAAAAATAGCTAATAAGAGAGTTACAGGTATAATGAAATACCAACCCGTTCTTTTCATTTTCTTTTCGTTTACCATTGAATTTTCCTCATAATAACAAAGGGGGATTTCTCCCCCTATGTAATTTATTACTAGTAATAGTAATTATAGAATGTCGTTTTCTAATTGTGTGCTGATAGCTTCAAGAGTTTTTTCTAATGATTGTCCATTATAGAAAGCTTCCATGTTTCCCATTACAGCTGCATCAGCTTCATATGTGTATTCACCAATATTTACTGTTGGAATATCTTCAGCATATTTACTTAACATATCGTAAACTTTTTGACCACCGAAGAATTCATCTGCTTTTGAATAGTTTTCGCCAGCAAATGCTGGGATATATGAACCCATAGCTCCATTTTTAACTAAAATATCTTGATAGAAATCGACATCAGCACCATAAACTGAGTTTAAGAAATCAATAGCTTGTTCTTTGTTTTTACCATTTTCAAGAACATACCAAGATGATCCACCTAAGTTTGATGCATTAGTTCCATCTTCAGATAATCTAGGACAAGGAGCTAAAGCCCATAATCCGCTTTGGTCACTTGCAGCTTTTATCGATCCAATAATCCAAACACCTGAAGTTATTGTAGGTACTTTTTCATCATTTATAGCACCAACCCATTCTGTCCAACCGTTTGTTGGGAAGGCTAAATCTTCATCAATGAATCTTTTATAAATTTGCATAGCTTTTGCTAAGCTTTCGTTGTCTTTAATATAAGGGTTGCCATCGTTGTCGAAGTACCAAGATCCATCGCTTTGAAGCATTATTCTAAACAAACCACCATCAGCTTTACTGTTTGCAAAGAAATAATTTCCTGTTTTTTCTTTATAGTCTTTTGCTATATCACAGAATTCATCCCATGTTATATTTGTTAAATCTTCTGCTGTATATCCAGCCTTTGCTAGCATATCTGTTCTGTAAAAGAAGCCGGCAACACCGGAATCAAAAGGCATTGAATAGTATTTGTTGCCAACTTTTGCTATATCAACTTTAGATTTTAAGAAATCATTTTGATTTATAGCATCAGTTAAATCTGCAAATTGACCTGGATATGAATTTAGATATTTTAATCCATTGTAGTCTTCAATTAGTACAATATCAGGTAGACCTTCTGTTGTCCTTGCTGCTAAGTTAGTATGAAGTTTTTGCTCTACATCAGCTTTTGCCATCTCAACTATATTGAATTCTACATCTGGATGAGATTTTTGATAAATTTCTGCAGCATCTTTCATAATTGAAATGTTGAAATTAGGGTCCCAAGCCCAAATTGTGATAGGTGTCTTTTCTTGAGTTTTTGCTGTTTCTGAGGCTCCTCCAGCAAATAAAGAAGTTCCTACTAATAAAGCCATTAATAATACTGATAATATTTTTTTCATGGTTTCTCCTTTTATTGGTATGTGTAAATAGAATATCATGAAAGGCAGTAAAGTCAAGTAGAAATTTAGTAAATATTTACTAGTGTTATTTCTTTAAATATTATATATAAATTACTGTTTTTGTATAATAAAAGCTCGTTTTGTTTATTTAAATAGAGTTTTTGGAAAGACGTATTTCAGTGTTGAAGTAAAAAAATAGTTAAAAAAAAATTTTCTTAGACATTGTTTACCAAATGTGATAAACTATCTTTTGAGAAAAAAAAGTATAGGAAAAAAAATGGCAACAATTAAAGAGATTGCTAAGGCAGCAAAGGTTTCACAAGCAACAGTATCAAGAATTTTAAATAATGATATAACCTTATCAGTATCAGACGAAACTAAACTTAGAGTTTTGGCCATTGCAGATGAATTTGAATATATTCCATTAAAAACTAGGAAAAAGGCTAAAAAAAATTCAAGGCTAAATATTGCTATTGTTGATTGGTATGTTAACAAAGCTTTAATTGGTGATCCTTATTATTTATATTTGATGACGACTGTAGAAAAAGCATTATCAAAGGAAAATATTAATTCTTATAAAATGTTGAAAGTTGAAGGTAGATATATTTCTTCTGTAAATACTGTACCTGATGGCATAATTGCTATTGGGAGATTTGATAAAGAATCTGTAAACCAATTATCTGATATTTGTGATAATATTGTTTTTATCGATTCCTCCCCAAGAGCTGATTTATATAGTTCAGTTATGATCAATACAGAGCTTGGAACAAATCAAGCTTTAAATTATTTATATGAATTAGGTCATAGAAAAATTGGTTTTATTGGAGGTAAAGTTATTTCAGATACTGGTTTGAAATTATCCTTTTCAATTGATGATAGAAGAAAAATCGCATATCAAGATTTTATTAAGAATAATAATTTAGAGACGTATATTTTTGAAGGTAATAAATTGTCTTTTGAAGAAGGTTTTGAATTAGCAAATGTTCTATTAAAAAAGCATAATCGCCCAACAGGAGTTTTTGTGGCAAATGATACAATGGCTTCTGGCGTACTTGCTAGGTTTACTCAAGAAGGAATTAAAGTTCCAGAAGATATTTCTATTGTTGGATTTAATGATATCCCAGGTTCAAAATATTTAAATCCTCCATTAACAACAGTAAGGTTAGATATGAATTACATTGCAATAAGTACTATTAATTTGTTGAAAGAGAGATTAGAAAGTTCTTTTTTCTTTCCAAAAAAAGTATTAATTCCAACATCTTTAACGATAAGAAATTCAACATCAAAAGTATTTAAAATATAGTTTTTTTTGTTTAGGAAAATTATTAGTTTTTATAATTTATTTACCCCCTTTTTTATTTTGTGGTGTGATGACAAAAATTAGAGTATACTAAGTTGAGTAACAATAATAATTGCTTACAATATTTAAGGGGGGGGAGAAATGGAAATTAATATTAATGAATTGATGAGAGAAACTATTAAAGTTGCACAACAAGCTAGATTACATAATAATCATCCTTTTGGGGCTATTTTAGTAAATCAAAACGGCGAAATTCTTTTAAAAGCAGAAAATACTGTTGAAACTGATCATGATGTTACATCTCATGCTGAAAAAAATTTGATATCTTTAGCTACAAAAAAATATAATCCTGAGTTTTTAAGAAATTGTATTTTAATTAGTAGTGCAGAACCTTGCCCAATGTGTTCTGGTGCCATTTATTGGTCAAATATAGGTACTGTAATTTATGGATTAAGTGAACAAGCTTTATATGAAATCAGTGATCCGAATAATAAAAATTCTTTGATGTTATCATGTCGGACTGTTTTAAATAGTGGAACTAGGGTGATTAAAGTTATTGGGCCAATTTTAGAAGAAGAAGCTAGGGAACCTCATCTAAATTTTTGGAAAGTTTTTTAATCTATTTTTTAAGAAAAAAAGGAGTTTTATATGTCTCTCTGGATAATTATTGCAGTGGTTGTTTTATTAGTTATAATTTATATTTCGATTTATAACAAAATAATTAAAATGAAAAATAGGATTGAAGCTTCTTTTGCACAATTGGATGCTCATTTAAAACAGAGATATGATTTAATACCTAATCTTGTTGAAATTGTAAAAGGGTATGCTAAACATGAAAAGGAAACTTTAACTCAAGTAATAGCTGCTAGAAATACTGCTTTAAATGCAAATACTATAGAAGAAAAAGATAGTGCTAATAAATCTTTAGCAGGGGCTTTAAAAAGTGTTTTTGCTTTAGCAGAATCTTATCCAGATTTAAAAGCAAACGAAGGTTTTATTAAATTACAAACGCAACTATCAGATATTGAAGAAAAAATACTTCAAGCTAGAAAATATTATAATGCTGTTATTAGAGAATTTAATAATTTAGTTGAAGTCTTCCCTTCCTCAATTGTTGCTAACATGATGCATCAAGGAAAACGTACGTATTTAGAAGTTGAAGAAGTTGAGAGAGAAAGAGTAGATATTAAATTTTAGAGGGAGAATTTATGAATTATAAAAAAAGAAGTTTTATATTTCTCCTTATCTTAATTTGCTCCATTTTTTCTCTATTTGCAAATTACAGAATACTAGATTATAAAATAAAAGTTGATGTGGGTGTGGATAATGTTTTAAACGTAAGAGAAGATTATATCTTTGAATTTGATACACCTCGTCATGGTTTTTATCGTGTTATTCCTTATAGAAACTACCCTTATCATAAAATTAAAATTAGTGATTTAGAAGTTGAAGGGGCTCCGTACGAAACAAGTAAATCTAATGAACTTTATACTATTGTAGTAGGAGATCCTGATCGAACTATCACTGGAGAGATGCCGTATTCTATTTCATATACTTATGATATTGGGGCAGATATTAATGATGATTTTGATGAGTTTTATTTTAATTTGGTTGGAACTATGTGGGAATGTCCAATTCAAAAAGCATCCTTTGAGGTAGTGTTTCCTAAGCCTATTAATGAAGAGATGACTTGGCTCACAGTTGGTAATGCTTACAGTGAAAATGTTGATAATTCATTATTTACCCTATCAGAGGATAAAAAAACTCTTATTGGATATGTATCTAATTTAAGTTCAAAAGAAGGCGTAACTTTAAGAAGTGAGATGCAAAATGGGTACTTTGTTGGAGCTAGAAACTATCAAATTGCAATTAAGATAGTATCAATTATCTTAATTATTTTGAATATAGCTTTAGGAGTTTTTGCATATTTGATTTTTAATAAATATGGTAGAGATGATAAAGTTATTGAGAGATCTAGATTTATTCCACCCGATGGTTTTACACCTCTTTCCTTATTTTATTTTATAAATAATGGCTTTACTTCTACCTCTTATTCTGCCTCTTTTATTTATTGGGCTGACAAAGGATATATAGATATAAAAGAATTAGAAGATGAAAGTGTTAGACTAATTAGAAAAGTTGATTTTTCTAAAGTTAAAGAAGATAAAAAAAATGACATAGATTATAATCTTTTTATTGCTATTTTTAAAAATACTGAAATCGGTGAAGAGGTTGATTTAGAAAAATTAGATAGTGAGTATTTTGGTCAATCTTTAAATAAATTAAATAAAGTAGCTGAAAGGAAATTCTCAAGTAAAGTTATGGTCGATAAAAAATCAAGTAAAATGAAAGTTTATATTTTCCTTTTTGCCCTTATTTCAGCATTCTCATTTTTCTTATTTTCTTATATTGCTTCCTCTCAGTTTATGCCATTAATATTAGTTGGCTTTTTCTTCTATCTAGTACTATCTGTAATTTTACTCTCTTCTGTTAATTCAAAATGGTCTATTTATAAACCAGTTAAGAAAATTGGAATTGTTTTAGGTATAGCAATATTAACTTTAGTCTTCTTTGTCGCAAATTATTTAAATATTAATTCTTTAAATCTTGTTGAAGCTACAACTAATATAATAATTTCGGCTGTCTCTACTGTCTCTATGTTACTGCTTGTTATCTTATTTACTTTGACTGAAAAAAGAAGCGCATTTGTACAAAAGACTCTTGAAGATTTATTAGGTTATACTTCTTTTCTTAAATTAGTTGAAGTTGATCAAATTGAAAAAATGATTGAGGATGATCCAACCTTCTATTTTAAAAATTTATGCTATGCTCAAGTTTTGAATTTGACCAAAACTTGGGAAAAGAAATTCGCTAAAATTAAGATAGCGCAACCTTCTTGGTATGTTTCACCAGCTTATGGCATGTATTCATATGCAAGAATTAATAATGTTACAAATCGAATGAATTCTTCTTTGAACGTTCCTATTGCTCAATATACAAAAGCTCATGCAAGTAAATCCTCTTCTTCTGGATTCTCTGGTTCTGTTGGAGGTGGAGCCGGCGGTGGCGGTGGTGGCGCTTGGTAATTTAATTTATAGGATTGTATTTATTTTACAATCCTATCTTTTTCTTTTTTTCTTAAATCATTTATGTGTTTGCCAGGAGATACTTTAGTTGGACAAACCTTGCTACAAGCAAAATGTTTTTCACATGCTTTAACTCCATTTTCTGCATATGCTATATCTTCTAATTCTTTAATACTATTTTCATCTGTTTGTTTTAAAATTTCTCTGTGTATTGAGGCGAGAGGGGCTGGACCAATAAAATCGGTATTAACAGGACAAGCACTTGAGCAAGACCCACATTCTATACAATTTTCAAATCTGTTCCATTGAAAAATTCCATTAGGTTTAATAGAAGAAGGTGATAATTCACTTTCTCTTAGATATGAGCCTTCCATTTTATTAATCATAGTCGATATATCAACTATTAAGTCTGATATTACCTTAAAGTTTCTTAATGGTTCTATTGTAATCTTATTAGTTTCTAAATCTTTTAAAAAAGTCATACAAGCTAATTTTTCCTCTCCATTTATCATGCAAGCACAAGTACCGCAAGAGCCATGGTGGCAAGAATGTCTATAACCAAGAGTTGGATCCATTTTAAAGCGAATCTCATCTAATGCATCAATTACTGTTAATGAAGCGTCTAAATTAAGGGAGAAGTCTACATACTTATCATTTGCTCTTTTAATTGAAATGATGAAATTTTTTTTATTGTTTTCCATGATATCCTCCCTTATAAAAAGCTCTATGATCTGGTAGGATAAATTTGTCTGTTTGACATTTTATATCAAGACCAACTTTCTTACAAACCATATCAGCAACGACTTCCCCCATTGCCCTTAGTGTTGTTGCTTTGCCTCCAACGATACTAATCATATTATTAATATTATCCTCTTTTCCATGGTCTATCGCACGAAAATCTCTACTAAGATTTCTTACATCCTCATCTGTTTTATAATTTCCAAATAAAGGGCGTGCAGCTGACCAAGCTGTATGATATTTTAAATATTTGAATGAAGGAAAAAGCTTTATAGCTGATTCTTTTAAAAATTCTATATCGCTTTTAGGGACTCTATTTATATCTGGATTGTCACTAATCCATTGGGTTGAGCCAATTATAGTTAATTGTCTTTGAGGCACTACTATATCTCCATCACCGGCTTTGTGTAAGCGGCTTACTACCATATTAGTTATTCGCGATTTAGCAGCTAATAAAGTTCCGGGTGATGGTGTTATATCTATATTGATATTTGCCATTTTAGCAATGTTAGAAGCCCAAGGACCAGTAGCATTTATAAATAAATCAGCAGATAATTCTTCCTCTTTATTTTTATTATAGTCTTTAATTCTGATGGATTTAATATTATTTGAATTTCTATTAATTGAAATGACCTCTGTATAAGGTCTAATTGTTGCATTTTTAGTTTTTAAAGCTGCGGCTGCAAAACTAATTACCAGTCGCCAAGGATCAATTGTTCCATCTGGAACTAAAACAGAAGCTTTTATATTTTTATTTAATTCTTTTTCATATTCTAAAGCTAGTGAGATTGGAATTTCTTTGGCAGGAATGTTTGCTTTAAGACAAGCTTCTATAAATTGATCTTTATATTGCATATCCTCATCATTTAATGCAACAAACATCCCCATATTATATTCTATCGCGGATGGCACTATTTTTCTTAAGATTGCACTTTCTGCCATGCACTCTTTAGCTATGTTCACATCTCCCATTGCATATCGTGCACCACAGTGTAATTGGCCGTGATGACGGCCTGTGGTTCCGCTTGTAAGTTCACCTCTTTCTATAAGGGTAACTTTGAAACCTCTAAGACAAAGATCATACATGGTTGCAATTGCAGTTCCACCACCACCTATGATAACAATATGGGTATTATTTTGAGCCATTAATTATCTCCCTTTTTATATAAGTATAGCATTAATTAATGGCTCATAAAGTTTTTTTTTGCTTAGTTTTTTAAAATGGTTTTAACATCATTAAATTCATTTAAGATTATAGCATCTTCTTGTGGATTCAATTTATTGATAATTAAAATAACAATGAAGTTTGCAATAAAACCTGGAACTATTTCATACATTAGACTACCTAGTCCAATTTCTTTCCAAAGTACACAAACTATAGCTCCCACTACCATACCTGCTAGTGCAGATTTCCAAGTAGTTTTCTTTGAGAATAGTGCCATTAGAACAATAGGTCCAAATGCAGCACCAAATCCACCCCAAGCATATGATACTAATGATAAAATACTACTTTTGGGATTTAAAGCAAGTAACATAGCAATAATTGAGATTAAAATAACACAAAGTCTACCAACCCAAATTAATTCTTTTTCACTAGCATCATGTTTGATAATTTTTTGATAGAAATCCTCAGTTAGCGCAGAAGAAGATACAAGTAGTTGTGAATCAATTGTTGACATAATAGCTGATAAAATTGCAGCTAATAATATACCCCCAATCCAGGGATTAAATAAATCACTTATCATGTAAATAAAGACTTTTTCTGCATCGCCACCAGGAGCTTCTTGATACATTGCAAGACCAATTAGTCCAACTAAAATAGCACCAAATAAAGAGATTATAACCCAAATTGTTGCAATAGTCGTTGAACGTGACATTTCTTTAACATCTTTAATACTCATAAATCTTGCTAAAATATGTGGTTGTCCAAAATATCCGAGACCCCAAGCCATTGTAGAAATAATAGCGACTACACCTGCAATCCCACTATTTGATTCAAATAATGACATTGAAATATTTTTAGCTTGAGCTGCTGCATGAATAGCATTAAATCCTCCGTTTGTAACAAGAGCAAAAATAGGGACTATTAAAATTGAGAAGAACATTAGAGCACCTTGGAAAAGGTCTGTCCAACAAACAGCTAAAAAACCACCTAAGAAAGTGTATAAAACAATGACAATACAACCTCCAACAACTGCAGCAGTATAAGGAATATTAAACATTGCTTCAAAAAGTTTTCCAGCCCCTGCCATTCCTGAGGAAGCGTAGATTGTGAAAAATATTAATGTGATAATTGCTGAAATTATTCTAAGCAATCCAGTTGGATCTTTGAACCTATTTTCAAAAAAACTTGATAGTGTTAAAGATGAAGTTTTTTCTGTATAAATTCTAAGTCTTGGTGCAACTAAAATCCAGTTTAAAACTGTTCCTATTAGTAAACCTATTGCTATCCAACTTTGACCTAAACCATATAAAAAAATGGCTCCAGGTAGTCCCATCAGTAACCAACCAGACATATCACTAGCTTGAGCTGAAAGAGCAGTTACCCAAACTCCCATAGATCTTCCACCTAGCAAATAATCTTCAAGATTGTTTGTTTTCTTGTAAAAGAAAAATCCAATTGCTAGAAGAAAAATAAGATAAATAATAAATGTAATAATTGTTGCTAAAGTTGCCATAAACTCTCCTATTATTGCCATAATACATAAAGTTGTATATTTATGCAACTATTATACAATTATTATACATTTTTAAGGTATAAATTTATAACCTAAGCCTCTTATTGTTCTAATATGTTTAGGTTTTTGTGACTCTTCTAGATGGAATCGAAGTTTAGCAATATGAACATCTATTGTTCTAGTGAAAATATTTGACTCATATCCCCAAACATCATCTAGAATTTTATTACGATCTAAAATTTGATTTGGGTGAGTTACAAAATATTCAAGTAGACGAAATTCTTGGGCATTTAGTAATATTGGATCATTTCCAATTTTTGTTAAAGTTCCTTTTTTAGTATCTAGGGTAAAATTTCCAAAAGTATAAACATCTTTCGACTTTTCACTATCGCTTATAATTTGATTATTTCTTCTCAAGCAGGATTCTATTCTTGCAATTAGGACACCCATATCAAAAGGTTTCATAACATAGTCGTCAGCCCCTTGTTGGAGTCCCATAATTACATCTATATTAGTATTTCTAGCAGTAAGCATTATAATTGGAGTTGTAATATTTTTGTTTCTTAGGTGTTTACAAACCGTAAACCCATCTCTACCTGGGAGCATTACATCTAGGATAATTAAATTATACACATTATTTATAGCTTCTTCTTCTCCACTAATACCATCTCCTTTTACAACAACTTGGTAGCCTTCAGCTTCGAGTCTATCTTCAAGAGTAATTTGGACACCTATTTCATCTTCTATTAATAATATTGGGTCTTCTAACCTATATGTGGGTTAGATCCTATTAATTTTCTTGTTAAGTCCCTTTGTTAACTGATTTTATCTGTTAGCTAAAGGGATTTTTATGTTGCTACAAACCAAAAGTACATAATTGAGTAAATTATTTATGTTTCTAAACCCGTAAGCTCTTCTAATACAGAGTTTTATTTTGTTATTTAAAGCCTCAGTTTTTGCATTGCTAATATTGTATGTTCTAGTTGCCATAATAGCATCATAGTGTCGTTTTATTTTTCTTCCAAGATCTATAAAACTTGGTATTCTGCATCTTCTAGCCCAAGATAACCATGAATCTAAATGCTCTTTAACTTCATCTATATCATCAAGCTTGAATATAAATCTAAGCTCTTCTTTTAGCCTATATGCTCTATATAATTGATTATCATTAAGCTTTATCATTTCCAATTTTTCTCTCTGATTTTTTGTTAAGTTTTCAGGGTTCTTGCGTAAGGCAAATTTAGAATTTTTTATAATCTTTGATTCATCTATTGGTTTCTCATCTCCTTTCTTAGGTTGTCCTCTACCTCGCTTCTTTGGTTTTCCTTCCTTCTGTTCAAGTATTGCTCTTGCTCTTTGAGAAGCAGCTTTTCTTACATCATCAAGTGCAACTTGTGCCCAAGAGATAGTATGAAAAGGATCAATACAACGCTCTGCATTAGGGATATATTTATCAAGACAAGCCTTTATCCATCTAGCTCCATCACCACTGACAGTCTTAATAGATGCTCTCTGTTCTGGACTTAAATATTCAAAGAATTTAGATAAAGTATTTTGATTATGTCCTTCCTCTGCCCATATAACTGTACTATCATCGTTATTTACAACTGTTGTAATATAATTATGTCCTTTTTTATAGCTAGTCTCATCAATTCCAATATTAACTAAATTGTTAAACCTATCTTCATAATTAGGAGCAATATCCCATAATACTCTATTAATAATATCACCAACAGTATTCCAAGAAACACCCATAAACTCTGATAATGTTTTCTTGCTTAAATTAAAAGCTAACCAGGCTACTTGATTTTCAAAATCTTTAGTAAATCTAGAGTTATGCCTAGCCCAAGGAACTGCTGCAGTTATAACACCATGTTCTGAACAAGTTACTCTATTAGTATTAGCTAGGACATATACAGGAATATTTCCAACATTAAGTGATCTCCATTTTCGAGGAGTTCTCTTTTTGTCATATCCTGGTAATCTTCTACCACAGATTGGGCATTTATTCTGCTCTTTTTTATATGGTTCTACATGAATAAAAAGTTCTTTAATATTACTGGAATTTGTAATTAATTCCCAACTTTTAACTTTTACATTATTGACACCGATTAATTCTTTTAATAAGCTCGTTCTAGTCACTGGTTATACCTCTTTTGTTGGTTTGTAGTAAAACTACAATAGACGATAACTGGTGACTTTTTCAATAAATTCCTTAAAAAAACTAATATCTGTATTCTTTATTTCTTTCTTTTTTCCTTTCTTTTTCAATTCTCAATTATAAAATTTACCCACACTTACTGATGAAGCCTCATAATATTTTATTCATTTTTAACCACCTTACAAGGAATTTTAAATTCAAAATGACATCCATTTTTAATAGTACCATTAAGTCTTTTATATGGAGAAGTGAGAGAAATCTTACCACCAAGAATAGTGATATTTTTCTTTACGATAAATAATCCTAAACCACTTCCTCTCTCTTGAGAATTAATGGAATTTTCACCTCTATAATAAGAGTCCCAAATATATTTTTGTTCTTTGATAGGAATTCCAATTCCATCATCTTCAATTATAGCAAAGATTGAATTGTGAGGTTGATTAAATTTAACTTCTACTCTAATTTCTCCACTATATTTATTATAAGCATGGAATAAACTATTACTAATTAAATTAGAGAAAACTAATTCTAATAACCTTCTATCAATTAATACAACCTTATCGTCTACATTTTTTAAAACCCATTGAATTTTAATTCCTTTTTCTTTAGCTAGATCAGCGCTTTGGATCTTTAATAATTCAAAAAATTGTTTCAAATTAACTTTATTCTCTATTTTATTATAAAATTTATTGCCTTCAATTTTTGAATAAACTAACATATTTTCTATCATAGAATTTAATCTAGTAGACTGTTGTTTTATTAACTTTCCGTAAGAAGGAATTTTTTGTGGTTTAACAAGATTTTCACAAAGATTATCTGAAGCAGATTGTATAACGGTTAAAGGAGTTCTAAGTTCATGGGTAATTGAAGAAGTAAATTCTCTCTCTTTATTTCTTTGTCTTTGTATTCTCACTAATTGATATAGTAATAGAATACAGATAAGACCAATTAAGCTAATTAAAATTATACCACCTATAAAGATTAAACTTAAAGTTTTTTCGATATAAGAGCCATAGAAATTTTCTCCATTTATTTTTATACCAACATATGCATATACCTCATCTGCTTCTAATATAGAATTAGGTATATTATTATTATTGGGCCTTATCATTTTATTTAAAGCATTATTTTCTACTTCATTAGTATTTGAGTTATATAAATCTTGAGAAACTATAGGAATTACTAATACTTGTTTTGATATATAAGGTCCATTAAGGATTGATAGAATAGGTTTAAATTGATATGAATAACTTTTTTTTAATAAATTGTTATAATTTTGATTAATATATGTTTTGTTAGATTGGCTGATCCATTGAAGATCTATTTCATCATTTCCTTCTAGAATAGCAGGAATTATAATATCATTAGTAAATTCTATTAAATTGAAATTAACAATGAAATAAATATTTTCACTAACAGAAATAGTAATAGTTAATCTTTCATTATCAAAAAAGTAATCTTGTTTTTCATTACCATTATTTATTATCTCTAAAACATCTTTTCTAATACGATTAGTAGACCACTGTTCACCATCGTACATAGTTTCAACACCTAAATCTTTATTAAGGCTTAAATATCCTATTGATGAAATAATTGATTGATCATACTCACTATAAAATTCTTCATAAGTATCAGATATAAAATTTGTAAGGTTTTGACTATCTTCATCTCCTTTGTAATTTTCTAACCAATTTGTCAACAGATTGAAGCTATCAAATTCTCTATTTGAGACTTTATTAAAATGTAAAATGAAAGAGTTGTAAGTTTTGTAGTATTCATTTTCAGCAATTTTGCTAAACCATTTATATTCAATTATTCCAAAAATAAATAAAAATATTATTAGAATAATTGAAAATATTGAAATTACTAATTTAATGTTTTTTTTTCCTAATTTCATATCTTAATAATAACTTAGAAAGTAAAAATATCATAGATTTTATTTTATTTTAATATATTTGTTTTACATAGTTTACAAACTATTTACACTCATTTAACCATTAATTTTATTTTTTTCTTTAATGTATGGAATATATAGGAGGAACCCTAATGAGTTCAGAAGATAAAATTATAAATGTTGATAAGGTTAAACCACATACATCAAAGAAGAAAAAAAGAAGAGTAATAATTGTATTATTATTATTAATTGCCCTAGGTGGAGGAATATATTGGTATTTAAACCAATCAGTAACAAGCGATATTGTTTCTGTCTCTTCATATAGCACTGTTTATGTAACAGAAGGTAATCTAACTTCAACAACTGAGGCTAGTGGTACAGTTGTTCTTCCTAATCAAGTTACAATTATTAGTACAGAAGATGCTTATGTTGATACTCTTTATGTAAGTGAAGGTGATACAATTACAACTGATGATGTATTAATTAAATTTAGTATTCCAGATTATGAAGATGATATGGAAACTTATAATCTAGAATTAGAGCAAGCAAATATAGAATTAGAGTCTCAATTAAAAGAAAATGAATATGTTTTACAGAATTTAGAATTAACAATTGAAAGATTAGAAAGTGAAATTGAAGATACTCTAGAAGAAAAAGAAAAATATGAAGCATTAGCTTCTGTAAAAAACACATATAAAGATACGTTAGATGACATTGAAGATACTTTAGAGTCCTTATATGAAAGTCTAGAAGACGCTCAAAATGAATTAGAATATGAAAAAACAATTCAAGCGATAGATATTAATAAGCAAAAAGCTAATATTAAATTAATTGAATTAAATATATCTCAACTAGAAGAAGATATAGAAGAGTTAAATATAAAAAGTCCAATGGCTGGTGAAGTCCTATCTATAAATGAGGATTTATATATTACAGGAAACTACATTGAATCCTCTGATCAATTATTTATTGTAGCAGATAGATCTTTAGTCTATGTAGATCTTGATATATATGAACAATATGCATCTCTCTTGGATGTTGGAGATCCTCTCGAATTGACAATAGGAACAGAAACTATGAATGCAACTATTGTAAGTATTGGTAAAGTAGCTTCTATGGATTCAGATGGACTTACAGCACCTATAACAATTAGGGTAAAGCCTGAGACAGAGACTACTTTAAATCCTGGTGCTTCTGCTGTAGCAAGCATTGTTTTAGGTGTAGAAGAGAATGTCTTACTATTACCTAGAGGTTCATATTTAACAACTGGAAATCAAAAATATGTTTATGTAGTTGATGGTGATAAAGCTTATAAAACTGAAGTTGTATTTGGAGATATCCAATCAAATACTGTTGAAGTTATCAGCGGCTTAGAAGCTGGAGATGAGATTATAACATCATCTTATCAAGGATTCATCTCAGAAGATGTTATTTTATTAAAAAAGTAAAGGAAGAAAATTATGATTAATTTAGAAAATATTTCAAAAGTATATGATCTCGATGAAACAAAAGTTAAGGCTTTAGATAATGTATCAATCCATATAGATAGAGGCGAGTACATAGCAATAATGGGCCCTTCTGGTTCAGGTAAATCTACCTTAATGCATATTCTTGGAATTTTAGATACAGCCTCCTCAGGTGTATATAAGCTTGAAGGATACGATATAACAACTTTAGAAGATAAAGAGCAAGCTAGGATTAGAAATAAGCATTTTGGATTTATATTCCAAAGTTTCAATCTATTTCCAGAATTAAGTGCTTTAGAAAATGTAATGCTCCCAATGCAATATGCAGCAGTTCCATTAAAAGAGAGAAAAGATAGAGCAGCTTATTTATTAGATGAAGTTGGCTTAGCTCACAGGATGAATCACCTGCCAACTATGATGAGTGGTGGTGAACAACAACGTGTAGCTATTGCAAGAGCTCTATCAAATGAACCAGATTTGATATTAGCCGATGAACCAACAGGTAACTTACCAACCGATAAGGGGGATGAAGTTATGCAAATTTTGGAGAAAGTTAATAAAACAGGTGTAACAATTGTTATGGTTACTCACAATCCTAATCAAGGAAAGAGAGCTAACAGAATTATCAATGTTAGAGATGGAAGAATAGTAGAAAATATAAAAGATGTAGGAGCTAATTATGCTAAGTGAGCCTTTCAAAATTATATTTAGAAGATTTGTAAATCGTCTAACTGAATCTGGATTGCTAATTATTAGTGTAGCCCTTGGTGTAGGAGCTTTTGCTGCAGGAGGTACATTATTTGTTAATGTATTAAACGAAAACAATGAAGTATTAAATTCTCCTGCATATAAAGAGATTGTAGTTTCCACTAGAGAAGAAACTGAGTCTATGGAAGTTCCAGCTAAAGAAAAATTGCTCAATCAAGATGCAATTTTAGCACAATCTGATTTAGAAGCTGCTCAGCTAATTCCATCCATTAGTTATTCATATATTATGAACGATACTAGACTTAGAATGATTAATGAGGAGTTCGAAGAGAGAGCAAATAATTTTGCTCCTCCAGCTGGTGATAATGGCGAAAATGAAGAAGGAGAAGTTAGAAATGACAATCCTTCTAATGTTATGGAAGATTTACTAGAAGATGGTGGTTTTGATGCAATTTTAGCAGATAGTAGTATAGTCTTAAGTGATGAAGATGAGATAAGTGGTTATGAAGTAACATCTCAATTTTTTGATGCATGGGATATAAAAGCTGAATATGGCTCTTTATTCTCTACTGTTGATTATAATCAAACTAATTCTCTTGTTGTACTTGGAAGTGAGTTTGCTAGAACTCTTGTAGATGATGAAGAAGATCTTAGTATGCTAATTGGTAAAAGGATGTTAGCATTGCAAGGATATCAAACAATTGTTGGGATTCTTGAAGAAACAGATTCTTCTTATGACTATCAATTCTTTAGTCCTTACTCTGATGCAACTTCTAGTGGTGACTTTTCACAAATTAGAAGATTAGCACAAAATACCCAACTAAGGTTTGCCGTATCTGATCCTTCAGATTTAGATACAGTTTCTCAAATGTTGGACCAGTGGTTTACTAATGAATTTGGTGAAGGCCAAATAATTGTTACAAACCCTAGACTTGAAGCTGAACAAACTGTAGAGAGAAATTCAGGAATTAGTTTATTATTATTAATCTTAGCTATTTCTGGCTTGTTCATATCATCAGTAAATATTTCTCATATTTTGTTAAGTAGAACACTCAGAATGAAAAAACATGTTGGTATTTTAATGGCTCTTGGAGCAACGAAGAAAAAAATTAATCTTCTATTCTCAGTGGAAGCCCTTTTAATAATAGTAGTTGGTACAGTTTTAGGTGTCTTGATAGCTTTACCAATCAACAGTCAGATGCAAAGTGCTCTTGAACTTACAGTATCATCAAACTACATGATATTAATTAGCGCTGTAGTTTCTGCTGTATTGATTTTTGCTTTTACGATTATACCTATTAGAAGGTTTGATAAAATAAAACCTGCTGATGCTATGAGGACACAATAGGAGATAGATATGAAAAAATTTTTAGTTATGATGTTAAGGCAGTGGTCACACTCTCCTATAAAAATGATATTAACATTAGTTGCAGTTTCTTTAGGTTCTTTTATCTTAATACTTTCTTTCAATGTTACAGAAATTATAGATGAACAAGTTGAAACTCAATTAAATAATAATGGAATTGTAGTACAAGTAGCCAATGGTACTTGGGATTCAGATGGAACAATTGATCAAACTAGACCTTCAGAATGGGATTCTACAATTCAAGATTTCTTGATTAGTGATACAGATACCATTGAAGATACAGCTATTGTAAGTAGATCAATTTTTAATGAAGTTACAGTTGCAGGAGTTTCTTATGATTTGAGAACTTCTATTGCTACAGAAGGTTCATATTTTGATATTTACGGTTTAGAAATTGTAGCCGGTGTTGAAATGACTGATGAGGATCTCAATTTAGGATCTAAAAAAGTTTGGCTAAGTGAAGAGACCGCAAGTATTATATTTGGCTCAGCTGAAAGTGCGATTGGACAGTGGGTTCAACCACCAGGACAGGCTTTTGGAAGAGGTTTAGGAAATAGAACTCAAAATGTAGTAACGCAATATTTAGTAGCAGGTGTTTATAAAATACCTTCCGAAATTTCTAGAAAAGTTTATGGGATAGGAGATCTACTAGTTCCTTATACTGCAATATTACCTAGTGAAATGAGTGCTAGTATGGCAAAAGATTTATTATCTGGAATGTTAGTTGTAAAGAGCACAGAGACATCCATTGATGAAGTAGAACAGACTATTAAACAAGTAATTTATCAAGATTTTGGTGAAGATATAGATGTTGAAGTTTGGGAAGGTTCAATGCAAGGTGAAACTAGCTACATGACTGATCTTAGAAAGACCGTTCAAGTATTTACAGTTTCAGTTAATATTTTAGGATTAGTCTTAATGCTTGTAAGTACTCTTGGAGTATTTAGTATAATGCTAGTAGAAGCTTTAAGTAGAAAAAGACAAATAAGTTTAGAGAGAGCCCTTGGTGCTTCAAAAAATAGAATTATTAAGGAATTCTGGAGTTGGTCAATGGCTATGTGTTTTCTTGGAGTAATTATAGGAGCAATTATTGCTTACTTTGCTTTCCCTTCTATCCTACAAACAATTACCCCATTATTTGGAGAGTTATCAAATGAATTAGATTTAGGTGTTAGTTTTAGCTTTATGGCTTTTGCTAAGAGTTCCTTATTAATTTTAATATTTGGTGGAATGTTCGGAGTAATCCCAGTTTTCCCAGTTGTTAAAGAAAACATAGCAGAAGGCTTAAAGGAAGTTTAAATTATGAATAAAAAAAATATAAGTATAGGTTTAATAGTTATATTTTCACTATCTTCAGCATTTGCTGGAGTTAGTGAGAATATTGAAAATATGGTTTCATATGCTATTAATAATAATGTTGATTATTTAGAGGCAAAACTTGACTTAGAACAATCAGAGGATGATGCAACACTTGACCCAGTCTACTATGATTCAACTATAAGTATTGAAAATGAAATAGAAACAGATTTCTCCTCAATAGATCCTACATCCACGCTATCTGTTGATATCCCTCTTATTGAACAATTATCATTAAATGCAGAGGTTGATACAGACTTAGACGGAAGCTTTGGCTTTACTTTTACCCCTTTAGTAAATTCAACATCTAATGTAGCTAATGAAAAAGAATATGAAAATAATATTGTGTATTTAAGTGAATATAAAGATGACTTGTTTGTTAGTATAAGTGAAGCATATCTAGACTATTTATTAGCAGTAGAAAGTCTTGAACTACAAAAAGATGAAGTTGCTTTAGATAAAAAGTTGTATGAAGAGCAAAAAATATTATACCAATATGATGAAGTCTCTTTGGTAGATGTTCAAGATGCTCTTGTAACATATACTGAATCAAATAATGATATTAGGACATTAGAAATTGACGTCTATGAAACTAAAGTAGCTCTATATGAATTGTTAAATGTAGAGAGTGATTCAGAAATAGAAATTCCAATTACAGATTTAGATGAGATTGTTGAATTATCCCAAAAAGCTGATAGTATTTTAGAGGGAAAAGATTTTTCTCCACTAAGTGATTATTCTGTTGTTAAAGCATTGAACACTACTATTACCTTAGAAGATTCATATAATAATTTAGATTGGTATGAGCCAACATTAGATATAAATACTTCTGTTTCGATAGATGGCACATTAACAGCCTCAGTATTATTTAAAACAGGCTATAATGATTACAATGGTGATGAGAAATATGATTTACAAGAAGAGATTGAATTAGCTAAACTTACAGCATCTTCAACTATAGCTCAAGTTAAAAATGATATCGAGCTATTAAAGAACACTATAGAAAGTGATAAAAAGAACATTGAAGATTTAAAACTTCAGATTGAACAAAACTCTTTAGTAATGAATGAAGCTTCTGCTTTACTTGCCTTAGATGAATATGAAGAATTAGATTATGAAAGTTTACAACTTAATGAAAAGAAGTTGAATTTCAATCTAATTGAAGCTTATGTTGATTTATATGTTGATCAACTAAATTTAATAAACTATTTATAAAATCATTAAAATTTTATTTAACTACCTCCTTTTTTCATTTAGGGAGGTAGATTTTTATATATAGATAAAATTAAATATAAAGGGTAATATTAGATGTATGAAAATAATAATTAGTCCATCAAAAGAGAAAAAAACCTTACCTTTTGAATTTGAGACAACAAAGCCATACTTTTTTAACAAAGCTGAGTTCTTAGTTAAAAAATTAAAAAAATTAGATGTTAACCAAATACAATTAGCTTTTAAATGTAGTAAAAGTATAGCAAAAGATGTCTATATTTCTTATCAAAATTTTAATGAGATAGTGCATCCAGCTCTTTTTTATTTTAATGGTCTACAATACAAGTATTTAGATGTTTTAAGCCTAGAAAAAGATGAAATAAGTTTTTTATTAGATAAAGTACTAATAGCAGATGCTTTATATGGATTGCTTAGAGCTACTGATGAAATTAGTAATTATCGACTTGATTATAAAACAAAACTTCCTTTTTTTAATTACGATTATTATAAAAATGATTTAGATGAAATAATTGATCAACCTGTGATTAATTTATGTTCTAAAGAGTTTAGCAGAAATTTAAATCAAGATAAGCTTTTTACAATTAATTTTGTTCAAAATTTAAATGGAAAAATTAAAAGTTATAGTACTCATACTAAAATTGCTAGAGGAAAGTTTTTAAGATATCTTGCTAAGAATAAATCAACTTCATTTGATGTGATTAAAAAATTTAAAGAAGATGGATATTATCTAATTTCTGAGAGTAAAAGTGAATTAACATTTCAAAAAGACCTTTAGCAAATATATAACTAGTAAATAATTGTGAAATTATATTTTTATATGATAAAATTAGTAAATTATAAATATCAATAAATTGGGGACAGTATGACAAGAAGTGAATATTTAATAAAATTGGCAAATCAAAGAATATTATTACTTGACGGTGCTATTGGAACATCAATTCAACAAAAAAATCTTTCTATAGAAGATTACTCAACCTCTTTGTTAAATGGAAAGGATAAAGAATACCCTGGTCTAGGTGAATTATTAAATATTTCACGCCCTGATGTAGTTTTTGATATTCACAATGAATTTTTAGCATCTGGTGCTGATATAATTACAACAAATACCTTTTGTGCGAATAGAATAACATTAAAAGAATATGATTTAGACTCTTATGTAAATGAGTTAAATCAAAGTGCAGTAGAGATAGCAAGAGCTGCAGCAGAGAATGCAGAAGCAGAAGATGCTTCTAGGTTTGTTTTTGTTGCAGGAAGTCTAGGCCCAACTGGTAAAATGCTATCTTTTTCAACAGATAGTGAAGATATATTAAAAAGAGATTATAATTTTAATGATTTTAAAGAAGCTTATAGAGAGCAAGCACTTGTGCTTTTAGAAACTCAATGCGATATCCTTTTAATCGAGACTGTTTTTGATACTTTAGTATGTAAGGCAGCATTAGAAGGAATTAGAGAGGCTCAAGTTCAATCAGGAATAATAAAACCAATTATGGTTAGTGTAACTTTTAGTGATATTAGCGGACACACCCTTTCAGGCCAGACTCTTGAGGCATTTTGTAATACTTTAGCTTCCTATCCTTTATTTTCTTTAGGGATGAATTGTTCAATGGGTGCAACAGAGATGTTAAGTTTAATTGAAAAATTATCTTCAATATCCCCTTTTATGGTATCTGCACATCCAAATGCAGGTTTACCATTAGCAGATGGCAGTTATGGTGAAAGTGCTACTGATATGGTAAAAACTCTTTTACCTTTACTTAAAAAAGGTTGTTTAAATATTATCGGTGGCTGTTGTGGTACAACGCAAGAACATATAAAAGCCTTATATAATGAAATAAATAAAAAAGATGAAAAAGGAAATTTAATATGTAGAGCAAGACAAATCCCTACAAAATCAGATTTACGATTATGTGGCTTAGATCTTGATAAAGAAGAAGACAGATTAATGATTGTCGGAGAGAGGTGTAATGTTGCGGGGTCTAGAAAGTTTTTAAATCTTATTCAAGAAGAGAATTGGGAGATGGCAACCTCAATAGCCCATGAACAAGTTGAGAAAAATGCTGATGTTTTAGATATTTGCATGGATTCATCTATGATAGATGGTAAAAAAGCAATGGTTTCTTTTTTAAGATATATCAACTGCGATCCATATATTTCAAAAAAACCATATATGATTGATTCTTCAAATTGGGAAGTAATAGAAACAGCTTTAGGAGAGCTTCAAGGCAGATGTATAATTAATTCAATTAGCCTTAAAGAAGGTGAAGAGAAGTTTATCGCTAAAGCAAAAACTATTAGTAATTTCGGACATAAAATGGTTGTAATGTTATTTGATGAAATAGGTCAGGCAACAACTTATGAGAGAAAAATAGAAATTGCAAAGAGAAGTTATAATTTATTAGTAGCTAATGATATTAGAAAAGACTTGATAATTTTTGATCCAAATATATTAACAGTTGCAACAGGTATAGATGAAAGTGATTATTATGCTCTAGATTTTATTAAAGCAGTAAAATGGATTAAAACTAATCTAGATAAAGCTCAAGTCTGTGGTGGAGTTAGTAACCTTTCCTTTTCTTTTAGAGGAAATAATCCCCTAAGAAGGGCAATGCACACTGTTTTTTTGCATTATGCTAAGAAAGCAGGCCTTGATTTTGCTATTGTGACTCCTTCAATAAATTTGGATATAGAATCAATTAATCAAGAAGCAAGACGAATATTAGAAAAAGCATTATTTGAGCCATGTGTTGAAAATAGAGAAAAATTAATAGAACTAGCGTCTTCAAATCTTTTAGGAAATAGTAATAAGAAAAGAAAAATTCAACAAAATATTCAAGAAGTAAAAACACCAGAGCAAAGAGTTATTTTAGCCATTTGTAATGGAGGAAGTGTAAGCTTTGAAAAAGATATTGATTTGTTGTTAGAAAAGATAAAAGAAGAAAATAAATCACCAATTTCTATTATAGAAGGTCTTGCAATGGAGGCTATGTCTATAGTTGGTGATAAGTTTTCTAAAGGACAAATGTTTCTTCCTCAAGTAGTAAAAAGTGCAAGAGTTATGAAAAGTCTAGTGAGCTATATTGAACCTGAAATAGAAAAATGGAGAGAGGGGAATGTAGAAAAAGAAGAAAAACTTTCCAAAGTTGTTGTATTTGCCACAGTTAAGGGAGACGTTCATGATATTGGAAAGAATATTTGTATATTACTTTTAAGATGCAATGATTTTGAAGTAATAGATTTAGGGGTTATGGTTGCTACTGAGAAAATAATAGAATGTGCAATAGAAAACAAAGCTGATTTAATTTGTTTAAGTGGTTTGATAACTCCCTCTCTAGATCAAATGGCAAATGTTTGTAGATTAGCAAAAGAAAAAGGCTTAACGATTCCTATTATAGTAGGAGGCGCTACAACTAGTTTTGAACACACAGCAATAAAATTATCTCCTTTATATGACTATAGAGTTTTTCAAACATCAGATGCATCTAAGTTAGCCTCATTAGCTCTTGATATAATTAAAAAGGGTGATTCTTATATTTCTCAACTTTCACAAGAATATAAAATAAAAGAAGAGGAAGTTAAAACTAAAATTAAAAATAAAACACCTCAAAAAACAGTTACATATAAAGAAGCGTTTAAAAATAGATTTAGAAAGAAATCTTCGACAATTATTCCAAAAATTATTGGTATAAAGAAAATTGAGAATGTTGATATAGATTATTTAATTTCTTTAATAAATTGGAAAATGTTGGCATTTAGCTATAATATTAAGCCAAATAAAAAAGAGAGTGATAAATTAAAAGATTATGCTCTCTCTTTATTGAATGTGCAAAAAGTTAGAGAAATTTTAACTGAGTCTATTCATGGAGTATATGGGATTTTCCCTTGTACTAGTGATGGCTTATCAATTAATGTAGATGGAAGAGAAAAATTGACTTTTGCAAGACAAGAGGTAGGAAAAACTTCATTATCGATAGCTGATTTTGTCAATGAAACTGATTATATTGGTATGTATATTGTGACTGCAGGCCATTATATTGAAGAGTTTTCTAAAATGTTTGAAGAAGCAGATGTGATATTATTAAGATTAATAGCAATAAGATTAGCAGAAGCTTTATCTCAAAGCATGGAAGATTTGTTTGAAAAAGAGTGGGGTTCTCCAATTATAAAAGTTGCACCGGGCTATCCATCTTGTCCTAATTTATATCATAATAAAACTATATTTAGTCTTTTAGATGGAGAGAAAAATACATCTGTTAGATTGAGTGATAATTACATGATGAATCCAGAAGCTAGTATAACTTCATTAGTATTACAAGGAGAAGGCTTAAAATATTTTAATGTTGGAGAACTTAGTAGAGAACAACTTAAAATAATTAGTAAAGCTCAAAATATAGAAGAAAAAAAATTAATATCTTTGGGCTTAAAAGTTAAATAGGATGGAAAAAAATGAAAGTTACAGAAATCTTAGAGCAATCAAAACAACCTTTATTTACATTTGAATTGCTTCCCCCTTTGAAAGGGCATACTATAGAAAGTATTTTTAAATCAACAAAAAAATTAATGGAATACTCCCCTTCTTATATAAATATTACAAACCACCAAAATGAAATAATCTATGAAGAAGATGAAAATAAAGTAATACATAGAAAAGTAGTAAGAAAGAGACCTGGAACAATAGGCTTAGCCGCTGCCTTGCAATACAGTTTTAATATACCTACAATACCTCATTTAATTTGTGGTGGAATGAGTAATTTAGAAATTGAAAACACATTAATTGAATTAAATTTTTTAAGCATTGATAATGTATTTGCTCTTAGAGGAGATCCACCAAGAGGAGAAAGAAGATTTATTCCATGTAAAGATGGGTATGAACATTCATCTGAAATGGTAACTCAAATAGCAAATATGAATAAGGGCATATACTTAGATAGGGCTTTAAAGAATCCAATAAGTACAGACTTTTGCATAGGCGTTGCAGCTTATCCTGAGAAGCATTTTGAATCTCCAAATCTTGAAGTGGATATAATGAACTTAAAGAAAAAACAAGATGCAGGAGCCTCTTATATAGTAACGCAATTATTTTATGATAATAATGTTTATTTTAATTTTGTTGATAAATGTAGATCTATGGGGATAACAATACCAATAATTCCGGGTATAAAACCTTTAACAAGAAAAGGTCATCTTTCCTTAATTCCAACAACCTTTTCGATTGATATACCGCCAGAACTTTATGAAATGGTTAATAAAGCAAAGAGTAGAGAAGAAGTAAAAGAAATTGGAGTTTGGTGGGGAATTAAACAAACTAAAGAGTTAATTTCAAGAGGAGTGCCTGGGATCCATTATTATACAGTGGGGTCTGTAGATTGTGTTGCAGAGATAGTTAAGTCTTGCTATTAACCTCATTATGCCATTGTTTTTATAAATTAATTATATATTGCTTTTTTTTATCCGTTGGAACTAAGATTTTCTTGTCCTTAAGTTTTTTAATAATTCTGAGCAAATGTCTATAGCTTGTACCAAGCTCTTGAGAGATTTGAATTAGATTAGCTTCAAAAACTTTATCAGGATATGTCGTTTGCAAATATGAAATAAGTCTGTCCTCTAGTGGTAGTAGTATATTTTGGGTGGTTTGAGTAGAAGAAGTAGCTAATTTATGAGCAAGGTTTAATGCAATAAGATTACAATAGTTAATATCTCTTTTAACTAATTCTTTGCTTTTTTTTAAAGACAGTCTTATACATTCAACTTTTGAAATAGAAAATACACTAGTTAGTGCAATATTTGAATCGCTCATAGTCTCAAGATCTCCGACAACCCCTGAGCCTTTATAAAAACCAAAACTCATAATATTGCCATTTTCTTTTTGGGTTGTAACTTTACAAACGCCAGATAGAATAATGGTAACGTAACTTAGTTCAAAGCCTTCACGACACAGAAAGATCCCCTCATCTATAGTAGTTTTTTTTCCATATTGTTCAAATGATTTAGTCATATAACTATTTTATCATTAAAATAGTGTAAAAACCATAAAGATAATTTAATAATATGACAAAGGTCATATTTTTGTAAAACAAATAGTAATAGACTACATTTGAGGTGATTATATGAATTATGTGATGGCAATCTTTATTGGCTTTATAATTTCAATAATGGTAGCTTTAAGTGGAGTATTAACAGAAACAGTTGGCGTTTATCATGCAACTTTAATAGCCCATATTACAGCATTAGCAATAATTGTTGTAATAATGATAATAAAAAAGCAAAAGATAAAAATAAGATCTAAGGTTCCTCTTTATTATTTTAGTGGTGGATTATTAGGCGTCCTTACAACAGTTTTTAATAATTTTGCTTTTTCTGCTTTAGGTGTTTCAATTATGTTATCTCTTTGTTTACTAGGTCAAAGTGTAACTTCTTTAATTCTAGATGCTTTTCATGTTTTTAATCATTGTGCAACAAATAACTATAAAACTTATATAGGTTTAGGTTTATTAGTAAGTGGCATAATTACAATGATACTATTTTAGGAGGTTTTTGTGGTTTTATCAATTATTTTTTCAATACTCTCAGGTGTTACAATAGTATTATCTAGGACAACAAATGCTTTACTTTCACAAAAATGTAATCCATTAGTTAGTACATTTTATAATTATGTTATAGGTTTATTCTTTTCATTTATAGCTCTCATATTATTTGCGAAAGCTGAAATTCCATATTTTTCACATGATTCATATCCCTCATTTTATTTTTATTTAGGAGGACCATTAGGAATTTTAGTAGTTAGTGGCTCTCTTTATTTAGCAACAAGAATACCTTCTTTAATTATGACTATATTATTATTTTTTGGACAAATAAGTGCAGCTGTAATTTTAGATTGGATTTTAAGCGGTTCGTTGGATCTTGCAAATATTATTGGAGGATTATTAGTATTTTCAGGTCTGTTATTTCTCAATCAATAATTATAATCTTATTAGGTGTTTATTGTTATTTGTTAGTATATTTTTTATAATGAAGCGAGAATAAAAACTGGAGAAATGAATGTTAAAAAGATTTTTTTCGTATTATAAACCATATATTGGTTTATTTGTTTTGGATATAGTAGCAGCAATTGTTTTCTCAACAGTATCTGTATTCTTTCCAATAGTAACTAGAAATCTAATTAAAACATATTTACCTAATGCAATGTGGACCCCAATGATAATTAGCTTTGTTTTGATATTAGTTATATATCTGATACAATTATTGTGTGATTATATTAGGTTAAAATGGGGACATATACTTGGAGTATATATAGAAACAGATATGAGAAGCGATCTTTTTTCGCATTTGCAAAAACTATCTTTTAGCTATTATGACCAAACAAAAACAGGTCATATAATGAGTAGAATTACAAATGATTTGTTTCAGATAACAGAAACTGCTCATCACTGTCCTGAAGATATAATTATAAGTAGTATCACATTAATTGGTGCATTTACAGCCATGTTTATTTTCAATTGGAAGTTAGCATTAATTACTTTAATACCTTTCCCACTACTAGCCTCATATGGCTTAATTTTTGGACTTAAATTGAGAACTAGATTTGTTAAAGTAAGAAAAACTTTAGCTGATGTAAATAGTAATGTTGAAAATTCTATACAAGGAATTAGAGAAGTTAAATCTTTTAATAAAGAAGATTATCAAGAAAAACAATTTAAAAATAGTAATGATATATTGATGGATGCAAAAAAAGAGCAATATGATGCAATGGCAAAATTCCACTCAGTAATGAACTTTTTGAGAAATTTATGTTATTTGTTTCCAATTGTAGGTGGAGCATTATTAATATATATAGGTCAAGTAGAATCTTATGATCTAATTGCCTTTATATTATTTGTAACAGTTATGCTACCACCAATAGATCGTTTGATTAACTTCATGGAGCAACTTCAACAAGGAATTGTTTGTTTCCAAAGATTTATAGAGGTTATGGATATTCATCCAGAGATAAAAGATTTACCAAATTCTAAAGATTTAGTTGTAACAAAGGGAATAATTAGATATGAAAATGTAAACTTTTCTTACGATGATGACACTCAAGTATTAAAAGATGTAAATTTAAAGATAGAAGGTGGTTCAACAATAGCTTTAGTTGGAGAATCCGGAGCTGGAAAAAGTACATTAGCTAATTTAATACCAAGATTTTATGAAGTTACTTCTGGAAAAATCTATATTGATGATCAAGATATAAGAAATATTACACAGTCATCTTTACATAAAAAAATAGGCTTTGTTCAACAAAATATCTTCTTATTTGATGCTTCAATTAAAGAGAATTTAAAATATGGTAAAGCTGGTGCAACTGATGAGGAATTATGGGATGCTCTAAAAGCTGCTAATTTAGATAAGTTTGTAGCATCTCTTCCGCATGGGTTAGATACTCAAGTTGGCGAACATGGCGCTAGGCTCTCAGGTGGACAAAAACAACGTTTATCGATAGCAAGGGTATTCTTAAAGAATCCACCAATCTTAATTTTTGATGAAGCTACAAGTGCTCTAGATAGTGAAAGTGAAAAATTAATTACAGATGCATTTAATAGGTTAGCACAAGGAAGAACTTCCATAGTAATAGCACATAGATTATCTACAGTTAGAAATGCAGATAATATAATAGTAATTGATGATGGCAGAATTATAGAAACTGGGAACCATAAGTCTTTAATAGCTAAAGGCGGAAAGTATGCTCATTTATATAATAGTCAGAAATTATAAAATAATAGCAAAAAAAGACTAATGGTAATAAATCATTAGTCTTTTTTAATATAAACTATGCTTGTAAGAAATAACCTCTTCCATTGTTCTTAACTTCATATAAAGCATGGTCTAGTTTTCTTAGCATATCTTCAATCTTGAAAGTCAAATTTTCACAACCTAATCGCGTAAATAAATAACCACCACTTACAGAGAAAGAATGAGTTTCATTATCAAATTCTACATCCTGTAATGAAGTCTGGAGAGAATGTAAAGCTTGATCAGAAGCTTTTTTATTCATAGCTGGAACAACTACCATAAATTCATCACCGCCGAATCTATATACGTGTTCTTTTCCAAAGAAATCGCAAAGTTTCTTAGCATAATATTGAATAACTAAATCACCATTTTGATGACCATAAGAATCATTTACATTTTTGAAGTGATCTATATCAGTAAACAAGAAAAAGCAGTTTTCGCTACAGAAAAGATAACTATCTTGAATTAAAGCTCTTCTATTCTTTGTTCCAGTAAGAGTGTCTTTTAAAGAGGCCTGTCTAAACTCTTCACTTATATTTGTTAATTCAATTTGAGCTTTTGTCTTTTCGACAAATAGTTTGTATTTTGCTACACCAGAAGCAAAACATAAAACAATGAAAGCGATAAATTTAAAAGTATATCCAGCATCAAAACCGCCTTTATAAATTGACCAAAAAGTAATATAAAAAATACCAGCAATAAAATGATACAAAGCAGCTTGGAAAGGTGATTGAAGCGTTAATGTAGTAATAGCTAATACAATAGTACAATACATTATGCAATCGCCACCATATTTAAAATCAATACTACTAATTAGAACAGTACAAGAGGTTACTGCTACAATTACAACAGCTTGAAGCCTTTCAACCCAAGCTGCTTTTTTATTATTTTTATAATAAAATAGCATAACAGAGGAGTAGAAAAAGAAACATATTATTGAGTTAATCAGGTATAATAAACGATAAGTTAATCTTTCAGGTACATCAAAATATGGAGTAAAAGTTAATATAAAGTAAAGGAATTGAGAAATTCCAAATACCAGAGCCAATAAGTTTACAAACTTAATATTAAAATTATCTATATGTTCTTGAACTTCACGATTCGGATTAGAAAAAAATAAATCCATAATAATACTCCTAGTTTTTGCTTTGTTCTTCACTATAATCTCCTCAAAAAATAGTTTAAAGGTTAGATTCCAAATAATCAATTAAATAGTGCATTTTTTATAATTTTACCACAATTTCACCACATTAGTATCTTATTTTTAGTATATCACATAAAAAGATGTGAAATAAAAATTAAGGAAAGTAATAAAATGAAAAAAAGAATTGTATTAATTTTAGTAATTGTCGGTATAGCATCAACAGGTATTTTTGCTAGGTCTATGGAATCAAATAGTAATCTAGGAGTTCGTTCAGAAGTGGGGAGACAGGCCTTATATGAAAGAACAGGAGAAGATTTATATAAAAATGTTGAAATGAATCAAGTTTATTCTAAAAGTGAATTATTAGATAATTGTGAGCTAGGTATACATAGAAGAGATAATGCTAGAAAAGATAATAATAATCATTCTAGAAGAAATATGAATAGTAATGTTCGTCAAGGAGAGCGTACAAAATTTGATAGAACAAATGAAAATCGTAGAGGTATGCCAACTTTTATAGTTACTAATTAAAATTCATTTATACAGTATAACAGAGAAACTAGTTGTTGCTATTAAATTAGTAATAACTAGTTTTTCATAATTTTAAAATGAGGTGTGATATAATAAAAGCAAATAGAGGAAATTAATGAAAGATTATAAAATTTTAATAGCAGATGATGAAGAGAATATATCAAGTATATTAGGAAAATACTTACAAAAGGAAGGATATAAAATTGTTGTTGCAAATGATGGTAAAGAAGCTATAAAATATTTTGATTCAGAAGATTTTGATTTAATTATATTAGATTTGATGATGCCTTATTTTTCTGGAGAGCAAGTTTGTACATATGTAAGAAAGAAATCTAGGGTACCAATAATTATGTTAACTGCTAAAGTTGGTGATGATAATTTAGTAAAAGGGATTGATTTAGGTGCTGATGATTATATAGAAAAACCATTTAGTCCAAGAGAAGTAGTCGCTAAAGTAAAAGCTATATTAAGACGCAGTAAAAATGATTTATTAGTCTCAAAGCCAGTTGTTTATGGAAATTTAAAATTTGATTTTGATAAATCATTAATTTATAAAAATTCTCATTTAATTGAACTTACTCCTACTGAGAGAAAAATATTATTTACCATGGCAAAATCTCCTTATCGTATTTTCTCAAGAGAAGATTTAATACTTTATGCTTTACAAGATGACTTTGATGGGTTTGATCGTAGTATAGATACATATATAAAGGGACTTAGACTGAAAATTGAAGATGATAGAAAACATCCGAAATATATAAAAACTAAGCATGGAATAGGGTATAGTTTTGAAATTTAAATTAACAATAAAAAGACATTTAACAATTATCTTTGGACTTTTTTCTTTAATAATAACAGTGCTAGTCGCATTGGTTTTTAATTTTTCTGTTGAAACAAATTTTGAGAAATATGCAAATAATAAAAATCAACAGCTTTTAGAGCGTCAGCAAGATGGATCTCCAACTATAATAAATCAAAACAATTCAATTATGGTTCAAGGAAGAAATAGAAATTATCAACTTACAAACGTGGAATTAGAGTTAAGAAATTCAATTTTAACATCTATTATTCTTATAGGATTGATTTCCTTTATAATATCATTGATTATTGGACATTTTATTTCTTTTTATCTATCTAAACCATTAAAATCATTAACTAAAACAACTGAAGAAATAGAAAAAGGTAATTATAATGTTAAAATAGATTATAACACGTCAATTGAAGAAATTTATCAATTAAGTAATTCTTTAATTCACATGGCGAATCAAATAAGCGAGAGTATTGAAAAGGACAAACGATTATCTCAGGATGTTCAGCATGAAATCAGAACTCCGCTAACAAATCTTAAAGCACAATTAGAAGCAATGCTTGATGGTGTACTCGATTTAGATTTAGAAAATATAAAGCATTGTTTATTAGAAGTAGAAAGACTTACAAAAATAGTTCAACAATTACATCAGATAGATGATATTGAAAATGATAATTTAATAAAAATGGAAAATTTGTCTTTATATAATTTAATAAATTCGATATTTGAAGAATTTAAGCTCTTTATAAAAGATAATAATATAAAAGTCTCTAATTTAGTTGATAAAGATTTTATCATAAAAACGAATGAACAATTATTTTATTCAGTATTATATAATTTGATTAGTAATTCCATTAGATATAGTGGGAAAAACTCAATAATAAAAGTATATTTAGAACAATTTAATCCAAAAGATATAAAATCTAAATACTACTCAAAAATAAAAGAAAAGGGGAATATCTCTTTATCATATAATATAATATGTGTAGAAGATAATGGAGTAGGGATACAAAAAGAAAGTTTAGATCATATTTTTGAGAGATTTTATAGAGAAGATAAGTCGAGGTCAAGAAAAGTAGGTGGGGCTGGGCTTGGCCTCTCTATAGTTCTAGCAGCTTTAAGTAAATTAAAAGGTTTTGTTGAAGTTGAAAGTATTAAACAAGTTAAGACAGTTTTCTCTGTTTTTATAGAAAAATAATAATAATAATAATGTTTCATCATTAATGAAAAAAATTTGTATTATTATAATAAATAGATTATCATTTATAACAATCCCCTTGGAGGAATGAATGAAAAACAGAGAATTACATTTACATATAGATGGTTCATTGAGAGTAGATACTGTATGGGATCTAATGAAGGAACAAAAAATTGATTTAAGTTTAACAAAAGATAAATTAGAAGAAATAATGAAAGTTCCAAGTACTTGTAAAAGTTTAGATGAGTATTTAGACAGATTTAAAGTTCCTTTACAAGTTTTACAAACCCCATATGCAATTGAAAGAGTCAGTTATGAATTAATTAAAGATTTATCTCTTCTTAATATGAATTATTCTGAAGTGAGATTTGCACCGCAATTGTCAATTTTTAATGGATATAATCAAGAAGAAATATTAAAAGCTGCAATTAATGGTATTGAACAAGCTGAGAAAGAGATTGGTGATTTTAAAGCTGGCTTGATTGTTTGCATGATGAGAGGAAAAGGAAATGAAGAATTAAATGAAGAAACCGTACATTTAGCAAAAAAATATTTAGGTAATACAGTGTGTGCCTTAGATATTGCTGGATCTGAAACTTTATATGCTACAAGAAATTATAAAAAGTTATTATTAGAAGCTAAACAAATGGGACTCCCTTTAACTATACATGCTGGAGAAGCTGGAACAAAAGAAGATTTAGTTGTCGCCTTGGATGTGCAAACTGATAGAATTGGACATGGTATTTTATCTGCGAAACATGAGGATATTATTGAGAGGTTAAAAGATAATAATATAACCTTAGAAGTCTGTGTTAGTAGTAATCTTCAAACTAAAGTTGTTGAATCTGTAGATAAACATCCAGTTCGCCAATTATTTGATAAAGGTGTTAAAATAGCTATTTCTTCGGATAATATGACTGTTTCAGATACTAATATTGATAAAGAATTTAACCTTTTAAAAAAATATTTGAATTTTAGTGATTCTGAGATAATGCAGATTCAAAAATATACCGAAGAAGCTTCGTTTTTATAAAATGTATTGACAATAATAAATTAAATGATTACTATCCTCATATCAAAAAAAGTTGATATGAGGATTCTTTATGAAAGATGAAGATATAGTAAAAATATTTAAGGCTCTTAGCGATAAAAGGCGTATAAACATTATTAATATATTACAGAATGGTGAAAAATGTGCTTGTGATTTGCTAGAGAATTTAGATATGGGGCAGTCTGGATTATCTTATCATTTGAAGATTTTAGTTGATTCTGGTTTAGTCAATTGTAGGGCTGAGGGAAAATGGAGTCATTATAGATTAAGTGAAGAAGGAAAAGAAACAGCAAAACAAGTTTTAGATTCTTTGTTCAAAATTAATTGTAATGATATCGAATGTTCTTGTAAAAAATAAAATTTTTTTAATTTTATATATCAAAAAAAGTTGATATGAGGTTTATATGTTTATTTGGTTAGATAATTTAGTTAACTTGTTAGTAACAAGAGTTTTTAATTTAGATTTAGATAGTGCATTAGGTGGAAGCATTCACTTTTTTATTTATGATGTAATAAAGATTATCATTTTATTAAGTATAATGATTTTTCTTATATCTTATTTAAGAAGTTTTTTTCCACCTGAAAAAACAAAAAAAATATTGGAAAGATTTAAGGGAATAACAGCTAATATTATGGCTTCGTTATTAGGAATTGTTACTCCTTTTTGTTCATGTTCTTCTGTGCCTCTGTTTATAGGATTTGTTGAAGCTGGAATCCCATTAGGGGTTACCTTTTCCTTTTTGATTACCTCTCCAATAGTAAATGAAGCAGCTTTTGTAATACTACTAGCAGCTTTTGGTTGGAAAGTTGCACTTCTATATGTCTTAACAGGAGTTGTGGTTGGTGTTATTGGAGGAGCTGTAATTGGCCTCTTTAAAGCGGAAAAACAAGTTGAAGAATATGTTTATGAAATGCAATCTGCTGATATCAAAATTGAAAAATTGACTAGAAAAGAGCGACTAACTTTTGCTTTTGATAATATGAAAGATATTATTAAAAGAGTTTATTTATTCTTATTAATAGGTATTGCCTTAGGTGCTATTATTCACGGTTGGGTTCCAGAAGATTTCTTATATAAATATGCAAATAAAGATAACCCTTTCGCCTTATTTGTTGCAGTAATAGCAGGTGTTCCATTATATTCCAATGCTTTAGGAACAATACCAATTGCCCAAGCTTTGATAGATAAGGGAGTTGCAATAGGAACTGCTCTTTCATTTATGATGGCTACAACAGCTCTTTCTTTACCTGAGATGATAATTTTGAGAAAAGTTATAAAGCCTAAATTAATAGCAATATTTGTTGGTGTTACTACTGTCGGAATAATCTTAGTGGGACTTTTGTTTAACTTTATTTCACCTTGGTTATTATTTTAAATTAATAGTTTAAGTATTAAAAAAGAAGTCCGATGTATATTTGTTAACATGAGGACTTCTTTTTGTTTTTTTACTGTCGATTATTATTAATAATATAATTCAACGTATACTGTTTTCTTTTCATTTGAATAAGGAATTATATCACCATTTTGAAGTTTTCCATCTATATACAAACCTTTTTTATTAGCTGTTTTATTTTTAGCCTTAATGAAGTATGTTACTTCTCTAAAGTGTCTTGTAGCAGTAAATTCTTTTAGATGATCTGGGAGACAAGGTTTTAATTTTAGCCCATCGAAATCAGGAATGATACCAAAGAGCCCTTGGCTTAATGCGACAAAACTCCAAGCCGCTGTTCCAGTTAGCCAACTATTTTTTGCCTTACCGTAATGTTGAGCATCTCTTCCAGCTATTGTTTGACTATAAACATAAGGTTCTGTTTCGTGTATTTCGCTCTTTTCTTCAACATAAGCTGGACAAGTTCTTTTGTATATATCAAACGCATTCTCTCCGTCACCTACTGTAGCATATGCTAATACAATCCAAGTATTATTGTGGCAGAAAATAGAACCATTTTCTTTATAACCAGGGGGATAACTAGAAATTTCTCCAAGTTTTAATTGATATTTAGTATAACAAGGATGAAGTAGTTCAACTCCATAATCGTTTAGAAGATATTTATTAACAGATTCTAATGCTACTTTTCCAAATCCTTTTTCTTTACCAATTTCAGCCATAGTGCAAAAACCCTGTGGTTCTATATATATCTTACCTTCATCACAATTTTTAGAACCAATAGCTTCACCAAATGCATCATAAGCTCTAATGAACCAATTCCCATCCCAACCATAATCTAATACAGCTTGGTTCATTGAAGATATAGCATTTTCTATTAATTTAGCTTCGTCTTTTTTATTTAATCTTTCACACAAGCTAACGTATTCTCGACCATATTTTATGAACATAGCAGCTATAAACACGCTTTCAGCTTTTTTAGAATCAAAATTACTACAAGTTTGGAAACTGTCACTAGGATCTGTAGAAAAACAATTTAAATTTAAACAATCATTCCAATCGGCTCTTCCAATTAAAGGTAGTTTGTGAGGACCTAGATTATTCATAATGTAATGAATGCTTCTTTTTAAATGTTCAAATAAAGGTTTTTCACTACCACTTACATTATTAAAAGGAACAGGTTCCTCTAATATTTTTAAATCTCCAGTTTCTTTTATGTAGCTAGAAACACAAGCTACCAACCAAAGAGGATCATCATTAAACCCAGAACCGATATCAGCATTTCCTCTTTTTGTTAAAGGTTGATATTGATGATAACAACTTCCATCTTCAAATTGAATACTAGCAATGTCAATAATTCTCTCTCTCGCTCTTTCCCCAATTAAATGAACAAAGCCTAGTAAATCTTGGCAACTATCTCTAAAACCCATACCTCGGCCAGTACCTGATTCAAAATAACTTGCACTTCGACTTAAATTAAAAGTTACCATACATTGGTATTGGTTCCAAATATTGCCCATCCTATTAATTTTTTCATCTTTGCTTTCGACTGAAAAATTAGAGAGTAGATCTTTCCAATATAATTTTATATCACTTAAAGCTTTATCAACTTTTTCTACTGTGTCAAATTTATTGATAAGAGATATAGCTTTTTCTTTATTTATTACATTATCATTTATAAACTTTTTATCATCTTCATTTTCTACATATCCTAAAATAAAGATAAGAGTTTTAGCTTCCCCTTCATCAAGAGCTATGTTTAATTGGTGACTAGCTATTGGAGAATTTCCACTAGCAATACTGTTAAAAGATTTACCTTTAGTTACAGCATCTGGAGAATCCCAGCCATTATATGGGCCTAAAAAAGTAGCTCTGTCTGTATCAAATCCATCAATTTTATTATTTACATGAAAAAAGGTATAATGATCTCTTCTCTCTCTATATTCTGTTTTGTGGTAAAGGGTTGAACCTTCAATTTCAACTTCAGCTATATTAAAATTTCTTTGGAAATTATTAGCATCGTCAACAGCATTGTATAAACACCATTCTATTAAACTAAATACAAAAAAGTCTTTTCTTTTATCCGAGTTATTTGTAAAAGTTACTTTATGAATTTCACAATTTTCATTCAAAGGAACAAAGGCAGTAAGCTCAGCACTTAAATTATTTAAAGTTGAAGAGTATTTTGAATAACCTAAGCCATGCCGACATTCATAATTGTCTAAAGTTGTTTTTACTGGTTGCCAAGCAATATTCCAAATTTTATCTTTTTCTTTTATGTAATAATATTTTCCGCCAGTATCCGTTGGGACATTGTTATATCTATAGCGAGTTAATCTTCTTAGTTTTGCATCTTTGTAGAAGGAATATCCTCCCATGGTGTTAGATATCAATGAAAAGAAACCATTATTCCCTAAATAATTTATCCAAGGTTGAGGGGTTTTAGGTGTATTTATTACATATTCCATGTTTTTATCATCAAAATTTCCAAATTTCATTGTATCTCTCCCAAATTTTAGATGTTTTTCTCTTTCGAAAACGATTTCGAACTTTTATAACTTTATATCATGATCAGTAGATTTGTAAAGTTTTTTTTAAATTTTTTTTGTGATATAAGTTTATTTTTGATATTATAGTTACAAAAATCCATAAAATGGTTATGTTTAGCCAAAAAAATAAAAGTGCTAAATATTTCTTGACATAATTAAAAATGCGTTTAATACTAAAAATACGAAATAGCGAAAACGTTTTAGTAAATAGTTAAGGAAGTTTTAAATTGGTTACTTTGAAAGATATTTCAGAATATTGTGGTGTTTCTAACTCTACAGTGTCAAAAGCCCTAAATGGTCAAAAAGACATTAGTGAGCAAACTGCAAAAAGAGTTAGGGAAGCAGCTGAGAAGTTAGGATACTTACCCAATTCAGCAGCTAGATCTTTAAAAACGAATAAGACTTTGAATATTGGAGTTTTGTTTGTTGATAAAACTTCAAGTGGACTTAGACATGAATATTTTTCAGGAATGCTTGAAAGTATTAAGTCAGCTGCAGAGAGTAAAGGTTATGATATTACCTTTATAAGTCGCAACCTTGGTGAAAGACGAATGAGTTTTTATGAACATGCAAAGTATAGAGGATGTGATGGTGTTGTAATAGCTAGTGTTGATTTTTCAAATCCTGATGTAATTGAATTAGTGAATAGTGAAATTCCGACTGTTACTGTTGATTATGTATACGATAGAAGTACTGCAATCCTTTCAGATAATCTAGATGGTATGAAGCAAATTGCTGAATACGTTTACTCAAAAGGACATAGAAGAATTGCTGTAATACATGGAGAGAATACCTCAGTTACACAGAAGAGAATGGCAAGTTTTAGAACAACTTGTAAAAAACTTAATCTTGAAATTAATGAAGATCTTGTCAAAGAAGCTCGTTACCATGACCCAAAGTTAAGTGCATTAGCAACAAGAGAATTTTTAGATTTAGAAGATAGACCAACTTGTATTATTTATCCTGACGATTTCTCCTTTATTGGTGGAAAGAATGTTATTGAGCAAAGAGGATTAAAAATTCCTGAAGATATAAGTGTAGTAGGTTATGATGGAATTTTGTTAAGCCAAATATTGAGACCTAAATTAACAACATATAAACAAAATTCAATCGAAATAGGGAAAATTGCTGTTCAAAAGTTGATTGAACAGATTGAAGAACCATCTTTAAGTATGCCTGAAATAATTACTATTGTAGGAAAACTCTTAACAGGTGGAACAGTAAAAGAAATTTAATGCTATAAAAAGCAGAAATAAATTGGAGGAAAAAATGAAAAGATTTATTCTAACTCTTTTATCATTAGTTGCCTTTTCTAGTATAGTATTTGCAGCAGGAACACAAGAGGAAGCTGCTAAGACTGAAGGAAAAGTTTTTAACATTTATTGTTGGAATACAGAATTCCAAGACCGTTTTACAGATTATTTTGAAGCTAAGGGTTTAGTTCCCGATGGCGTTGAAGTAAATTGGATTATTACACCTAATGCAGATAACGCTTATCAAAACAAACTTGATGAAGCTTTACTTGCTCAAGATAGTGTAAGCGATGATGAAAAGGTTGATATCTTCTTAGTAGAAGCTGACTATGCTTTAAAATATGTTGATACCCCATATGCACTTGATGTAATTAATGATGTAGGTTTAACAGAAGAAGATGTATCTGGTATGTATAAATACACTAAAGATATTATGACAGATTCTCAGGGAAATCTTAAAGGTCTCTCTTGGCAAGCTTGTCCTGGTGGATTTATTTACAGAAGATCAATTGCGAAAGATGTTTTAGGTACTGATGATCCTGAAAAAGTTCAAGCAATGTTAAGTAATTGGGATCAATTTGATGCAGTTGCTAAAAAAGCTAAATCTAAAGGTTATTTTATGTTAAGTGGTTATGATGATGCCTTTAGAGTATTTAGTGATAATGCAGAAACTCCTTGGGTAGATGCAAGTGGTAAAATTACTATTTCAGATTCTATCGAAAACTGGATTGAACAGACTAAAACTTATACAGATATGGGTTATAATAATAAAGCTAACCTTTGGTCGGCTGAATCTTGGGCTGGTGCAGCAAAAGATGGTAAAGTATTCGGTTACTTTGGACCTGGTTGGTTCATTGACTTCTGTCTAGCTCCTGCAGTTTTAGATGATCCTGAAGGACCAAAAACTATTGGTAATGGTAGCTGGGGCGATTGGGGCCTTTGTAAAGGACCTCAAGGCTTTAGTTGGGGAGGAACTTGGATTTGCGTTGCACAAGGAAGCGACAATCTTGAGTTAGCTAAAGACTTATTATATACAATGACTTGTGATGAAGAAACCTTAGTAAATATAGCTAAAGATATGGGTGACTTTACAAATAATGTTGAAGCAATGGAAGAATTAGCTGAAAGTGATTATAAAAATGATTTCTTAGGCGGTCAAAACCATATTTCAATGTTCTTAGACTCAGCAACTTCAATTGATAGAAGCACAATGGGACCTTATGATCAAGGTATGACTGAATCTATCCAAGCTGCTTTTGCAGATTACTTTAATGGAACTGTTACAAAGCAACAAGCTTATAACAATTTCTATACTGACGTAATGGAAAAATATCCTAACTTAAGTAAATAAATTAATTCAGAATGCTGAATTTTGGAGCAAGACAGTTGTCTTGCTCCAAATATTATTGAGGAGACATAAATGAAAGAAGAAAAATTGATAAAAAAAGGGAAATTAAAAAAAAGAAAATCTGTTAGTTATTCTCATTGGGGATATTTTTTTATTTTACCTTTTTTTGTAGTTTATATAATCTTTTCTCTTATTCCGTTACTTTCTACTTTTTATTATAGTTTTTTTGAAAACTATAGAATTGGTTTAATGGAAGTTGGACCAAATTTTGTAGGTTGGGATAATTATAAACAAGTTATTTTTGAAACTGAAGTTCCAAGATTTGCTATTAATACTTTTGTAATATGGATAGTTGGTTTTATACCTCAAATTGTTTTAGCTTTAGTTTTAGCTGTGTGGTTTACAAGTAATAGATTAAGCTTGAAAGGTCAACAATTTTTTAAAACTGTAATATATATGCCTAATTTGATTATGGCTAGTGCATTTGCAATGCTATTTTTTACTTTGTTTTCCGATGCAGGGCCTGTTAATCAAATTTTAGTTTCTTTAGATCTTGCAGATAAACCAATTAGATTTTTAACACAAACTGTTACAACGAGAGGTCTCATTGCAGTTATGAACTTTTTAATGTGGTTCGGAAATACAACTCTATTATTAATGGCGGGAATAATGGGAATTGATCAAAGCCTTTTCGATGCATCATATATAGATGGAGCTTCATCATCAAAAACTTTCTTTAAAATAACTTTACCTCTTCTTAAACCCATATTTGTTTATACTTTGATGACATCGATGATAGGTGGAATTCAAATGTTTGATGTTCCACAGATTTTGACAAATGGTAAAGGAACTCCTGATAGAACAAGTGAGACTTTAATTATGTATTTAAATAATCATTTAACTAGTAAAAATTATGGAATGGCTGGTGCACTGTCAGTTTTAATTTTTATTGTAACAGCTTTCTTTGGAATTTTTGTTTATAGGACTCTTATGAAGGAAAACTCAATCATAGGAGTCAACTATAAACAATTATGATTAAGGAAAAAGATTTTAAATTATTGAATACTAGCTTTTTCGCCTCTAATCAAAAGGGCGTAAATAGCCCTAATAAGTTTATTTGTCGTAGCAATCATAGCCTTTCTATGAGGGAATCCTTGTTCTCTTTTCCTGGAATAATATTCAGCCAGAACAGGATTACTTCTAAGACTATTGGTAGCCATAAGGTAGCAATATTTTCTCAAGACTCTATTCCCTCGTTTGGAAATTTTACCATGTCTATCTTCATTTCCAGATTGATAGATTGTTGGATCAGTTCCTATGAAAGCTATCAATTTTTGGTAGCGACTAAATCGGTGAATATCTTGAATTTCTGCCATAAAATGTGCAGCAGTTGTATCACTAATACCAGGGAAAGAAGTAATAATCTCTATCTCTTGTGGATGAATTTCTTTTTCCATATCTATGAGAGCTTTTGTAAGTTCTTTGTCTTCCTTTTTAAGATAAAGAACAGTTTTAGCTTGATGCTTGGTAATAGCTGCATGAAGATCTACACCTACAGAGTCTTTAGCCAATTCTTTGGCTTGTTTAGCAAGTTTTTTATCTCGCTCTGTACTTTTTGCTCTAGTCCCCCTAATAGCTTTAGCAAGTTGTACAGTAGAGGCAGAAGCTACTTGTTTAGCAGAACCATACACAGACAACAAATTGAGCCAAGAATCAGTAAAAACGTTAACATTATGCAATTCAGGGAAGGCTACAGCTATATCTCCCTTCAATCTAGTCTTAGCTTTTGCAAGTTGATCGCTATTAGCAATCCTATCTCTAGAGAGAAGTTTACTTTCAGATTCCAATTCTGTTTTTCTCCCTTCAAGTTGAATACTAGGGTTATTTGCATACCCTGCAATAAGGAGAGCATCAGACTTATCAGTCTTAGTTTTCCTTAATGTAATTGTATCCTTGTATTGCTTAATAAGCAACGGATTTACAACATAAGCTATCATGTTGTGATTTAGTAGATAATGATAGCAAGTTAAGTGATATTTCCCAGTGGATTCCATGACAAATGTAGTATCTTTGTTAATTCCGGGAGTAGATAATAATTTGTTAAAACCAGTTTTATTTAGTGGAAACTCATCTTGTGCGATAACACCAGTATTGCCAAGAATACAAAATGTAGCCGAAGTACTTGAAATGTCGATACCAACGATACTCATACTAACCTCCAAGGTTAAAAATAGGTTCCATTTTCCAATCTCCCGCATGAATGAAACTCAAGGATTTAATCAACCGATAGGGAAAACTGGGACCGAGGACAGACTCCTATAAAAACTTAAAAGTTTAGATAAAAAGAGGCCCTCTGTCCACAATTATATCACTTATAAAAACATATCATCTATTTATTTATAGATGGTAATAAACAATAGAAATTATACTGGTATTATAGACCAGTTATTATTAGGAGGTAAAAATTAATTATGAGAAATAATGTTAAACTTAATTCACCTTCTTTTAGTTATAAAAAAGGATTAAAAGCAAATAGATTTTTTTGTTATGTTGTACTGATTTTACTTTGTTTAATTTGTTTATTCCCCTTTTTTATTTTATTAATTAATTCCACTAGATTGAATTCACAAATTCAAAAAGGGTTTTCTTTATTTCCTAGCAAATATTTTATTAGAAATGCTAAGAATTTATTTACAGATGCTAATATTCCAATCTTAAGAGGCCTTGTAAATAGTGTATATATTTCTACTTGTGCTTCAATATTAGCTGTATATATTTCTTCAATGACTGCATTTGGAATTTATATGTATAATTTCAAGTTAAAGAAATTTGCTTTTAGTTTTATTCTTTTAGTAATGATGGTTCCTGTTCAAATTTCTGCTCTTGGATTTTTGAAATTAATGATTAAATTTGGATTAATGGATACTTTTTATCCATTAATAATTCCAGCAGCAGCTGCTCCAGTAGTTATATTTTTCATGATTCAATATATGCAAAGTGTATTACCTTTTGAGATAGTTGAAGCTGCAAGAGTTGATGGTTCAAATGAATTTTATACATTTAATAAAATTGTATTACCGATTTTGAAACCAGCAATTGCTCTCCAAATGATATTTAGTTTTGTTGGAAGTTGGAATAATTACTTCATGCCAGCATTGATTATTAATTCGAAAAATAAAAAAACAATTCCTATATTAATTGCTCAACTTAGAGGGGCCGATTATATGAAATTTGACTATGGAAAAGTATATATGCTCATTTGTGTTGCCATTTTGCCTCTTTTAATAATTTATTTATTTTTATCTAGGTTCATTATTCAAGGTGTTACTCTAGGAAGTGTAAAAGGCTAAAAAATGAAAGCTGTTGCTAAGTGGTCTATAATTATTTTGAGTCTATTTTTAATTGTTTCTTGTTCTTCTTTTGTAGAACCTAAAGCTGTTGAGATTACTCAAAATGATATAGATTTAATTTCCTCAAATAATAATAGAGAAAAACCTATTTATCTCCAAAAAGATGTAAATTTAATTGAGAATGGTAATTTCTCTGCTTCATCTAAAAATTGGGGATCATATTTTGAGGGAGGAAGTGCAACTATAAAATACCTTTTAAATAGTGTTAACATAAAGATTAACTCAATAGGAAATGTAGAACATGGAGTTCAATTTTTCTATGATGGATTTAGATTAATTCATGGTGGGCATTATATTTTAACATTTAAAGCTTCTAGTAATATGGAAAAGGATATAAATGTTCTATTTCAATTAAATGGTGGTGATTATCACCCTTATGCCCAAAAGTATTTCACGATTGAAAAAAGTGAAAAAGAATATGTTTTAGATTTCATTATGGACGATGAAACGGATATTGCACCAAGACTTGCTTTCAATATGGGAAAGGTTGGAGATAATTTTTCAAATTTAGCAACTATTAGTTTGAAAGATGTGAAATTAGTATTAAAAAATGAAGTAGTGGAGAAAAAAATGGAAGAGCCTTTAATAAAGGTTAATCAAATAGGGTATCTTTCTTCTTCAAAGAAGATGGCATATTTTACAAATTGTTTAGATAAGACCTTTTATGTTGTTAACTCAAAAGGCGAAAAAGTTTTTACTGGAATAATAGAGAGACCTTTAGAAAATCAGGAAGCTAAGGAATATACAAGTATTGGAGATTTTACCTCATTTAAAGAAGAAGGTATATTTCATATAGAAACTGAAAATAATAAAGAAAAAAGTTATCCTTTTGAAATAAGTAATAATTGTTTTGATAAAGCTCTTGTTTCAAGTGTTAACATGTTTTATTTACAAAGATGTGGTATGGCTTTGGATGAGGATAGAGCGAAAGAATTTGCTCATGATGCTTGTCATAGTGAAAAAGCTAGAATACATGGAACTTATGATTATATCGAAGTCTCAGGAGGTTGGCATGATGCAGGAGACTATGGTAGGTATGTTGTTCCTGGGGCAAAAGCTGTTTTAGATTTATTATTTGCCTTCGAAAAGAATTCTTCAGTTTTCGAAGAAAATCAAATAGATTTACTCTCTGAAATAAAATATGAGTTGGATTGGATGTTAAAAATGCAAAGAGAAGATGGAGCTGTATATCATAAAGTTACATGCAAAACTTTCCCTCCATTTATAATGCCAGAAGAAGAAACTGATTTATTATATGTTTCTCCTATTTCAACTTGTGCGACAGCAGATTTTGCATCTGTTATGGCTTACTCTTCTATAATTTATTCTGATATAAATCCATCTTATAGTCAAAAATGTTTAACAGCTGCAAAAAAAGCTTGGAATTTTTTAGAGAATAGTAAAAAAATCTCTTTTAAAAATCCAACTAATGTGGTTACAGGTGTTTACCCTGATAACAATGATAAAGATGAAAGATTTTTAGCAGCTTGTGCTTTATATAAAGCAACAAAAGACGAGGTTTATCATCAATATATAAAAGATAATCTAAATGATAAATATACATCTGGCCTGGGTTGGGAGGATATGGGTGCTTATGGCAATGCTATTTATCTCTCTTTAGATAAAGAGTTTGTTGATAAAACGGTTTTTAATCAAATTAAGAGTAATTTATTAGATACTGCTGATGAACTTGTCTTATCTTCTATCAATGATGGGTACCAAATTTCTCTTGATGAATATAAATGGGGCTCAAACATGAGTGTATGTAATAATGCTATGCTTTTATTGATGGCTAATTCGTTAAAGCCAAATCAAAAATATATTGATTGTGCAACTTATCATCTTGATTATCTTCTAGGTGCAAATCCGCTTGGCTATTGCTATTTAACTGGTTTTGGAACAAAACAAGTTAAAAATCCACATCATAGACCATCAATTGCAAGACAAAAGCCTATGGAAGGAATGCTAATTGGTGGGCCTGACGAATTCTTAGAAGATGATTTTGCAAAAATAGCTTTAGAAAATACACCACCATCAAAATGCTATATAGATAATGAACAAAGCTATTCAACAAATGAGGTTACGATATATTGGAACTCTCCTTTTGTTTATCTCTTATCAAGTTTGATGTAATACTCTTTTTAATATAATCTGTTAACTATTTGTTTTCTTTATTTGGTTCCTAAATTTTAGGAACCATTTATATTACAGATTTTTACCATTTTCTTTAATAATTGATGAATACCATTTAGCAGAATCTTTAAGAATTCTATTTTGTGTTTTATAGTCAACATATACTATTCCAAATCTTGAACGGTATCCTTCAGCCCATTCAAAATTATCAAGTAAGGACCATAAAAAGTATCCTCTAATATCAACTCCATCATTTATAGCTTTTTTTAATTCAATTAAATATCTATTTAAAAAATCGACTCTTTGAGGATCATGTACTTTGCCATCAAGAGAAATGATATCAGCATTAGCCATTCCATTTTCTGTGATATATATTGGTAAATTATATCTTTCAAATAAAAATTTTGGCCCCCAATATAGGGATTCTGGTACAATATCCCAGTTTAAATCATTGTGTTCTTCATTGCTATTTTTTTCGATATTTTTTTTGCCCTGATAAATATTTTGACCTAGGAAATCTAAAGGTTGATTTATTAATTTTAAATCATCTTTAGAAATTTCGGGAATATAGTCTTTATACTTTTTATAATAATCTTCAGGATAGTCTCCTAGGATAACAGGATCACTGAATAGAGATGTAGTAAAGAAATAATCTTCATTTAAATTTTTTATTTCAAAATATTGTTTTTTTGCCATCTCTATTGCTTCTTTTGTATTATTTTTAGGAATAATGGGTGAACTAGTTGGGGCATAACCAATTTTAATGGGCCCTTTAGAATTTTCTCTTAATGCAATAGTAGCAGCTCCATGTGCTTTTAAAACATTATGAATTAAGAATAATGAGTCACTATAATTTAATTTCCATCCAGGAGCATGAGTTCCTGTTATATAACCAAGTCCACAAAAACATTGAGGTTCATTTAATGTAAAGAAATATTTTACCTTTGGAGTAAATTCTTTTGCTACAATAGTTGCAAACTCTTTAAATGCGTCTATAATATTTGGATTCAACCATCCTCCTTGTCTGTGTAAAGTTAAGGGCAAATCCCAATGGTATAGGGTAATATATGGTTCAATATTATTAGCTAATAATTCATCAATTAAATCATGGTAAAACTTCAAACCTTGTTTGTTAATTTTATTTGTTCCATTAGGTAATATTCGTGGCCAACTTATTGAAAATCTATAAGCTTTAACTCCAATTTTTTTCATAATTTGAATATCTTCTTTAAATTTATTTACATGATCACAGGCAATTAACCCATCATGTTGCTTATAGACTTTATTAGGCCAAGAACAAAAATCATCCCAAATATTTTTACCTCTACCATCTTGTAAATGACCACCTTCGATTTGATAAGAAGAGGTAGCAACACCCCAAGCAAAGTCTTTATTGAACTCCATTTTTTTATATCTCCCTTTTAAAATCTTTATTAATTTTTATGATGTTGAATTTTATAATATATAAGATTATTAAAAAAGTTGTTTATCAATATAAAAGCATAATAATAAAGTAAAATTTAACTATATTATAAAAGATAAACTTTTTCAGTCTTATATAATTTTATTATTAAGAATTACCTTTTATATTATTTACATTACATTTGTGATATATTAGTGTATAAATATACATAAATTGTTTTTAAGCAATATCCATATTTTGGAGGATTTATGAATGAATATCTCTCTTTAGCAAATTCTAAAATAATATATTTAATAGTTGCTGCTATTTTACTTTTTGTCTCTGTATTTTGTTTTACTTTTATATTTAGGAGTTATCGTGCTGGAATAAAAATGGGGATGGACAAGTCTCTTTTAAAGAAAGCGATAACTTCATCAGCTACTTTTACTGCCATTCCAAGTATATCAATTTTATTAGGAGTTCTAGCTCTTGGTGGAAATTTAGGGGTACCTGTTGCTTGGTTAAGATTATCAGTGATAGGTAATCTACAATATGAAGCTACTGTTGCACAAATTGCAGCTCAAGGTATGGGTAAAACTTTAGATAGTTCATTATTGACAATGGATGATCTTGTAACAATTTTATTAGTTATGACTTTTGGTATAATTTGGGGATGTTTATTAACAATATTTACACTTAAAAAATATACAAAGAAATTAGTAACAAGGGCTGAGAAAAATGTTAATAGTAATAAACCTTCTTTTGCTAACATAGCCATGGTTGCTATGTTTATAGGATTATGTGCAGCTTTTTTGGGAAATTATTTAGCAAACTTTATAGTAAATGGTGTAGCTATTCCAGTTTTAACTGCCATTGTTTCAGCATTAGTTATGGCAATTTTTGAATATTTAATTAAAAAGAAAAATCATAAAATATTGGAATCTTTTTCATTAGCTTTATCTATGATAATAGCAATGATTGCAACAGTGTTTTTCTCTTTAATATTATAAAAACTTCAATTTAAATAATAAATAGGTTAGTAGGTAGATTAATACTTACTAGCTTTTTTTTATGCAAAAATATCTAGTTGTGATGATTGTAAATGTTTATTTAATCTTTCTAACTTTTTGTTTTAATAAAAACTACAAACAATTTGTTTAATAATTTTGTTCACTTTATATACTGAAGTACTTTTTAAAGGAAAATAATTTCTAACTTCAGATAAAATACAGAAAATACATATAAGTCCATAAAAGCAGTGTTTTTGGTAATATTTTATCCCAATTTTGTGTATTTTTATTCTAAAATCATTATTTTTTTCCCATATTAAAAGCGTTTTTATCTAGGAAAAACTATCTTATTTGATAAGAAAATATTTTTTATGACCAAAGTCATTGATAGCAGTTACTTTTATCATTTTTCTTATCTTAAATCATAATTATTATGAGGCATGATTAAAAATATATATTTTAAGGAATTGAATATGAAAAAAAGACTTTCTTTTTTATTCGCATCAATAATTATTAGTGTTCCTTTATTTGCTTCAACTCTGAACTTAAGTGAGGATGATGCAATTAATTTAGCATTAAATCAAAATTATGAGCTTAAATCATCTCTGATTGATTTACTAAAAGTTGAAGACCAAAAAAATAACAGTTGGAATGTTATGTTCCCTAGTATTTCGGTTGATGGAAGTATATCTAGTTCTAATGCAATTTTAGGTAGTTCAGATAGTGATTATCTTAAGCTAACAGGGGCTCTTTCTACAAGTGTAACTTTAAATAAATCTAATAAGTATTCAATGGAATATGATGATTTAGCTTATGAATCTGAACTATTAAATTATGAGAATGATAAGAAAAGTCTAGAAACAGAAGTTAAGAAAGCTTTTTATTATTTATTAGCAAATAAACAAAGTTTAGAAATTGAAAAAATGAATTTAGATTTAGCTTTAAAAAGATGGGAGCAAATGCAAAGTAAATACGATAATGGATTGGCTTCTGAACTTGAGGTTTTTGAAACTCAAAGTACTTATGAAAATCTAAAACCTTCCTATACTAGCGCTTACAATTCTTATCAAACTCAACTAATGAATTTTAAATCATTTTTAGGAATTGATTTTGATCAAGAAATCGAACTTGAAGGAGATTTAGAAGTTGAAATTTTGGATTTGGATGCTGATACTTTAATTTCAAAATTTTTAAATAATAGAATAGATATTCAAACCGCACAAAAGGAAATCGACCTTAAAAATGCTTCTTATAATATAGAAAAATCTAATAATTTATCACCTTCTGTTACTTTGAGTTTTGATTATTCTTATTATAATTCAGATATTTTAGACGACGATTGGACTGACAGTGCTTCTCTTAGTGCAGGTATTTCTATCCCTATAAATGGTTATATTGATGGAAGTGTAGAGGATATTTCAGTAACAAACGCTAAAAGAAGTATAGAACAAGCACAATTAAGTTATGAAGATGTTGTTGAAGATGCTCAACGTGAAATCAAAACATTAGTTATGGAAATACAAGGTTATCAAGAAAATATTGAAATTTGTGAAATAGCTATTGAGATTTCACAAAAAACATATGATGCAACTGAAGAAGCTTATAATCTAGGTACTACAGAACTGTTAAATTTAACAGAAGCTCAAACAACATTATTTTCTGCAAAGCAGGATTTATTAACAAGTCAATATAACTATTTATCAGCAATATTTGATTTAGAACAGGCTCTTAATGCCTCAGTTGATCAAATTAAATCAATATCATAATTACAGAATAAGGAATATTAAATGAGTGAAAATAAGAAAAAAAACAGAAAAACCGGTGTAGTTTTACTTTTATTAATTATTGTAGTAGCTGCTTTTATTGGCTATGAAATATATTTTAATGATAATGCAAAAGGAAATATGAGAGGACAATTCCCTCAGGATGTAGAAACTTCTTATGCAGTATATGTCGAAGAGATTGAAAATACTACAATGACAAATTATTTAGAATTTAATGGAGATGTAGGGGCTGCAAAAAGTATTGATTTATATCCAGATGCTTCAGGCAAATTGTCTTCATTAGAAGTCTCTTTAGGAGACTATGTAACAAAAGGCCAAGTTGTTGCTCAAATTGATCCATCTCAACCTGGTCAAAAATATGCACAGAATCCTGTAACTTCTACAATTGATGGTACTATAACAAGTTTGCCATTTGATGTTGGAGATACAATATCATCAACATCTGTTCCAGTTGCAACTGTAGGTGATTTACAAGATTTAGAATTGACTAGCTATATTTCAGAAAGATATATGTCTTACATAAAATTAGGCTTAGACGCTGAAATAACTTTTGAAGCATTTGAAGACCTTGTTTTTCACGGTAAAGTTATTGAAATAAGTCCTATTTTAGATAGTGATTCTCGTACTTTAGAAATTACTATTAGTTTAGATGATATTGATTCAGGCATAGTTAAATCTGGTATGTTTGGTTCAATTAAATTGATTACTGAAATAAAAGAAAACGTTCTTTCTATTCCATCTTCTGCTCTATCTACTGGTGATGAAGGATATTTTGTCTATGTTGTTTCAGATGAAAATAAAGCAGTCCTAACTTATATAGAAACAGGGTTAGAAATAGATGGAAGAGTAGAAGTTTTAAGAGGATTAAATTTGGGTGATCAAGTTGTTATACGTGGTCAAAGTATGTTACAAGATGGTTCGTCTGTAAATATTGTAGAACAATAGGGGTAAGATATGAAATTAACAAAAACTGTGGTAAATCGTCCTGTAGCGGTAGTAATTATATTTGTTATTCTTATTGGACTGGCGTGTTTTTTAGTTCCACAAATCCCAGTTGAACTATTTCCAGATTCAGATAGACCTGTTGTTATGGTTAGTACCACATATAGTGGTGCTGCACCAGAAGATGTTGTAGAAAATGTAACCGAGGTGTTAGAAAGTCAACTTTCAAATGTTAGTGATTTAGAAACAATTACTTCAACTTCCTCTGAAGGTTCATCTGTTGTTAACTTAGAATTTGATTATTCAAAAGACCTAGATGAAGCAACTAATGATATTAGAGATAAAAGAGACCAAGTTATTGATTCTCTACCTGATGATGCTTCAACACCTGTTATTTATAAAATGAGTTCAGATGATATGCCTATAATGAAATTAGGTTTAGAGGGTGATTTATCTCAAAATGAACTTAAAGAGCTTGCCTCAGATCAAGTCGAACCTTTATTAGAAAGATTAAGTGGTGTTTCATCAGTTTCTGTAAGTGGTGGTCAAGATCAAATTGTTAAAGTAGAAGTTTCGCAAAATAGACTTGAAGCTTATAATATTTCTTTAACTGAAGTTGCTGCTGCTTTAGATGATCAGAATTATCAAGTTGGATCTGGTGACATTGTTGAAGGTGATAAAGATTATATTATTAGAACAGATGAAGAATTTACATCTCTTGATGAAATTGCGAATGTTATAATTAAGGAAAATGTATTATTAAAAGATATTGCTGATGTTCAATTAGGCTATGAAGATGAATCTAGTAGAGTATATATTAATGGTAAATCAGGTGTTGAATTATCAGTAACAAAAGAATCAGATGCAAACAGTGTTGAAGTTGCTGCAGCTGTTGAGGCTTCATTAGACTCAATAAATGATGATTTACCATCAGGTGTTCAATTGTCAGTTCTTTCAAATGATGCTAATGAAATTTCAGCGATTATGAACCAAACTTACCTAGCGTTAATCGAAGGTATATTGCTCTCCATGATTATTTTGTTTATTTTCTTAAGAAATAAATCAAGTACAATAATCATAGCGTTATCAATACCTATTTCAATTTTCATAACAATTCTATTTATGTATTTCAAAGGATTGTCTTTAAATCTAATGACTTTGACAGGTTTGATACTCGGGTTAGGAATGGTAGTAGACTGCTCCATTGTTGTACAAGAAAATATATTTAAATTCAGAGAACGTGGTACAAAGTTAAAGTCAGCAGCTGAACTTGGAACTAAAGAGATGATGATGTCTATTACAGCATCAACATTAACAACGATTTGTGTATTTATTCCAATTATTTTATTTAGTGATAATTTAGAAGGTTTTGGAACTATGCTTTCTGCTCTTTCTTGGACAATTGCTATAGCGTTGATTGTTTCCTTGATTGTTGCATTAACGTTTGTGCCAACAATGAGTGCTAATTATCTAAAAATATATACAAGAAAACAACGTCCATTAAAAAATAAAGGTCTAGCTAAAGTGGATAATTTCTTGGACAGAGGCTTTAAAAATATGAGTCTAAGATATGAAAAACATCTTAGTGCTTTATATGATCATAAAGGTAAAATGATAGTATTTGTAGTACTTTTATTAGTGTTATCACTATATGAATTTACAACAATGGGTGTTGATTTAGCTCCTGATATGAGTGAAGACTCTTTAACTGTTTCTCTTGAATTGCCAGTTGGTACTACTCTTGATGAGACAGAAGCAGTAACTAACCAATTAGTTAATATTATTAAAGATATTGGTGGTTACAATAATATGATAATAACAATTGGTGAGAGTGGAATGTTTGATTCATCAACATATTCTAATAAAGCCTCAATAGACTTAGTCTTCCCAGATGCTGTCGACCAAGTTATTACTGTTGAAGATGTAAAGAACGAGCTTAGAGCTCACTTTGATGATTTCCCTGGGGCAACATTAGAATTTACTTCTGTTGGACCTGGAATGGGTAACTCTGATCCTGTTGATATCTTAATTTTCTCTGATAGTTTAGATGAAGCTTCAGCTTTTGCTACAACTCTTAAAGAAACAATTGAAGAGAAATTGCCTAATATTACAGAGCCTGTAACTGATATGGATGATGGACTTCCTCAATATGAAGTAACAATTGATAGAGAAAGAGCTTATGATTTAGGCCTTGATATGTTTACTATTGGTAATGAAATTGCAGCAAGTATCGATGGTACTACAGCAACAGTATATAGAGATAATGGTGATGAACTAGATGTTGATGTAATATTAAAAGAATATGATAGATCTACTATCCCTGATTTAAACAAAATATTTGTTAAAAATGATGAAGGAGTTAGGATTGCAGTTTCTAACGTAGCTACATTAACTAAATCAACATCTCCGACTTCAATAAGTAGAGAAAATGAAAAAGTTGTAGTTCATGTAACAGGAGACTTAGCTGATGGATATGCATCAACTCAGGCACAAGCAGATATACAAAATCTTTTAGAGAATGAATTAGTAGTTCCAGATGGAATAACTTACGAATTAAGTGGAGATTTTGAAGATATTGCTACAATGTCAACTCAATTTTCAATTATTGGAATTATCGCAATCTTATTAGTATTTGGAATAATGGCAGCTCAATTTGAGTCCTTAAAAGATCCATTTATTGTTTTAACTTCCATTCCTTTAATGTTAATTGGAGTTATTGGATTCTACAAATTTACAGGCTATACCTTTAGTATGATGAGTGCGGTAGGGTTAGTTGTTTTGGTTGGGCTAGTAGTAAATAGTGGTATTGTTCTAGTGGACTATACTAACTTGCTACTTAAGAGAGGAAAGAGTCTTAAAGATTCTTGTATAGAAGCTGCTGGAAGTAGATTAAGACCTATTCTAATGTCTGCATCGACTACAGTACTTGGGATGATTCCTTTAGCATTCTTTGGTGGTGCTGGAACTGAGCAAGTTCAACCAATTGCACAAACAATAGTTGGTGGCTTAATAGCTAGTACATTGTTAACTTTATTCGTAACACCATTATTATTCGCGCTAGTAAATAGGAGAAGGTACTCATGATTAGATTAGAGATAATTGCTAATAATACTGTAGAAATAGATATTTTTAAGGCTTTAGAAGAAGTAGATCCAGGGTTTTATTATACAAGGGTAAATAATGTCCATGGTAGAGGCGGCTGTGATCCTCGTATGGGGGATGCAGTTTGGCCGGAAGAAAACTTTATTTATATTATTTATACTGATAACCAAACTGCAAATAAAATGGTAGAGGCTATAAAAGCTATTAAAAAGAAATTCACTATAGAGGGAATAAAAGTTTTTAAAAACCTTTGCGAAGATATTGATTAAAAATAATTTTTTTTAAATTAAAGATAATGTCTAGGTGGGCCAAATATAATTGGTCCACCTTCCTTTTTATAATCTAGAGATTGCTCATAAATCGATGAGAAAGAATCATTGAAGCAAATATCTTAAATTTATAAATGATAAGTGGTATTACAAATTTTTATTATAGTATTTGGATCACCTAAAATAAGGGTGTAATTTTTTGAGATATTTAAATATAAAGAGTGGTATAATTAGAGTTAATAACGATTGTGAATTGTAAGTAATCACTTTTAGCGTTAAATACAGTAACTATAACAAAAGAGATATGAAAGATAGAAAAAGGTGATGTATTTATTAATTGTGGAAAAAAAGGCTTAATTAAGTCTTGAATAGTAAAAAAATGGGTAAAAGGTATTAGATTAGACATCTATTACATTGTCAGTCATAAGAATCAAAAGGTTATATTAACATTGTTTTAAATTATATTTAATTTTCAAATCTTTATATATTAGAAATTTCAGAAACAAAAAAAGATCTTATATTTTTTGAAGAATTTACAAAAAGACATAATAAGTATAAGTTAAATAGTAATTGAAAATAAATTAATTTGAATTTAGTTTTATTTTATAAGATAGAAGAGCTAGTTGCGTTCTATCTCGCATTTCAAAACTTGCTAAAATATTTGTCATATAATTTTTGACTGTACCTTCACTAAGTTTTAAATTCTGAGCAATTTCTTTATTTGTCATTCCTTCACCAAGTAAATTGAAAATATCTTTTTCTTTATCTGATAAATTTAAAAAGCATTGTTTTAAATTTTCCATTTCTAAAGAATTTGCAGGTTTTTCCTTTTTATTTAAATGAGTTGATAATCTAGTTATAACTGAACTAGTTGCTTGAAAAGTACCATTCATAGATTGTTGTAAAGCCCTAAGTAAATCATCAATAGGAATGTCTTTTAAAAGGTATCCCTCTGCACCAGCTTGAAGAGATTTAATTATATAATCATCGTCATCAAAAGTAGTTAACATTATAATTTTAATATTGGGATTAGTTTTTTTAATTTTTGTTAGGGCAGTTAAGCCGTCCATAACAGGCATTCTTATATCCATTAGAACTATGTCTGGAGAGAGGTCTTTCGCCATTTGTACAGCTTCTACACCATTTTTGGCAGTACCTAAAATTTTAACTTCTTTTTTAATACTTAGCAAAGAGGCAAGCCCATCTCTAATGAGAGTTTGATCGTCAGCTATAATAATTTTGATAGTTTCCATTTTTAATTTTCTCCAATAATTTGTACAGGATCTTTAGGAGCAGTTGCAATTAGTTTTGTTCCTTTACCTATTTCACTTTCAATTATAAAACTACCTCTAATTAATTCAAACCTTTCTTTTAATCCAATTAAACCAATGCCTTTTGTTTCATTGTGTGAATAATATTTTTGAAGATCAAAACCGTCTCCATCATCTTCAACAATTAAATGAGCCTCGTCATCAGTATAGTTTAGTTTTATAGAAACATGTTTAGCATTAGAATGTTTAATAATATTTGTACTACCTTCTTGGATAACTCTAAACAGTGCAATAAGTGTTGCATAATTACAACTGCTATCTTCCTTTTCTATATCCTTGTTAATTATTATACCACTTTGTTCCAGCGTTAAAATAACAGATTTGATTTTATTTCCCATATAAAATTCATTGCTCGGATGAGTTAAATCATTTAGTACAGCTCTTGTATCTTGTAAACTTGAAGAGGCAACTTCTATTGCTGAGTTTATAGACTCTTTACTTTCATTTAAATCGATATCAAGAAAGGCTTGAGCCTTTCTTAATTGAATTTGTAGAGCAGTAAGAGAGTGGCCTATATTATCGTGCATATCCCTTGCTATTCTTGTTCTTTCTTCTAATACAGAAGTTTTAGCGATTTCACTAGCATATTTTTTAAGTTCGATTTGTGATTTGTGTAACTGTTTTAGTAATTTTTCTTTTTCAAAACTATTGTTTCTATCAATTTGCCAAAAGTTAGCAAATAAATAAAAAATAACTACTATAAAAATTCTTTGGAGAAGAATCATAATTTTATAATAGAAATCAAGATTATGCAAAGTAAAGTTATAATTATCTAATAAGCTAATTAGAATACACAAAGATATTATAAAAATTGTGCTTTTTTTTGATGACATTACAAAAGGAACATTAAACGCTAATAAAGGACTTAAATTAATATAGAAAGGGTTTACTATTCCAGTTTGTTTATATTCATAAAATATTATAAAAATAAGACTAAAAATCCTAACACCAAATAATAATCTAGAAAGGTTTATTTTTTCTGATGAATAATTATAGTAGAACTCTATTAATTCAGTACCAAGAAATATAAGTAATGATATACTCTTTAAAATATTATTAGATACCAAAGCCTCTCCAGGTGGTCTTTGGAAAAATTGTAGAGGAATTAAGAATAATATAAAGAGAATTACTGTGAATAATCTTATTAATTTTTTTGTATTATTATTATTAGCGTTTATCATTATATTCATTTTTACATAAGTACTAATTTTTTCCTATGACTATAGTCATTTTTTAAAATTACATTTTTCCTAAAATTTTATTGTTTTATCAATTTATTTAAAATTGTATTAAGAGTATGTTATAAAAGTAGCTATTCTTTTACAAGAAAGATTTTAATATATATCTAATATTTAGTATAAATCGATATAATTAGCAGTAAAACCATAAATTTTTTATAAAATTTATATAAAAAATTCAATTAATTTTCTCATTTAGTTGTATAAAGTTTTAAATGCTTTGTATAATTGGATAAAATGTTTCATTTGGGAATTGGGGTGTATAAAAACTCTTTAAAATTATAGACAGTAAAGTACTATTGATGTACTTTGTTAAGTATTGTTAAGCTTTTTTAGATTTTAAATTTTACCTATAATAGTTTTTATACATAATAGAATATAAGTTATTGATTATATAAAAAGTATAGGTATATATTTTTAGAAAAATCTTTTAGGAGGTGAGGATGAAAGATCTTAGTTTCGATTATGATAAATATATTGAAGATACACATAAACTAGGCAAATTTTTCCTTTCAGTTGGTGTTATTTCATTATTGATAGCTCCTTTTTTAATTGCGAGTCTAACTGGGGCACAAGTTAATATGAAAGCTTTTGCGACATCCATCACTAAAGTCTTACTTATTTATATACCATCTTGTATAGCTGAATATTTAATTTATGTTCCTTTACTTGGTATTGGCGGTGTATATTTATCTTTCTTAACAGGAAATTTAACAAACCTCAAATTACCTTGTGCTTTTAGTTCTAGAGAGATAGCAAAAACTACAGCTGGAACAAAGGAAGATGAAATTATAATGACATTATCCATAGCTACATCAGCATTAACGACAATGCTTGTAATAGCCTTGGGTGTATTAATGATAGTTCCTTTAACTCCTATTTTACAAAATCCAATGATTAAACCTGCTTTTGATAATGTATTGCCTGCTTTATTTGGTGCACTTGGTTACCAATATTTCATTAAAGATTTAAAATTATCTACTTTTGCAATGGTTTCTATGGTTTTAATTTGTATTGGAATCCCATCCTTAATTGGTGATACAGGTACAATGATTATAGTAATTGGCGGTCTTTCGATTGGTGTATCTTACTTATTTTACAAAAGAGCTCATAAGGAGAGAAAATAATGGACGAGAGAGAAGCTTTATATAGCTCTAAATTAGCTAAAATGATTCAATGTGAAACTGTTTCTATTTTTAATGTTAGACAGAAAGAAAAATTTGAAAAATTCCATGGAGTTTTAAAAAGTCTTTTTCCTCATGTTTTTGAAACTTGTGAAGTAGTTAATATTGAAGATTCTTTATTATTTAAATGGGAATGTAAAAATCCTAAATGTGAGCCAGTTCTCTTTATGAGTCACCAAGATGTGGTTGAAGCTACTGGAGAGTGGAAGCATCCTCCATTTAGTGGACATATTGAAGATGGTGTCATTTGGGGGCGTGGGACTGTAGATACAAAAGGTTCACTATTTTGTATATTCCAATCTATTGAAGAGTTAATAGTTGAAGGATTTGAACCTTCAACAGATGTATATATAGCATCTTCTTGTGGAGAAGAAGTTTTAGGCAAAGGAGCTACAAAAACTTGCCAATATTTGAAAGATAGAGGAGTGCATTTACGTTTTGTAATAGACGAAGGGGGAATGATTATAGACTCTCCAATGCCAGGTGTTAAAGGTAAATACGCCATGATAGGTAGTTTGGAAAAAAGTACAGGCAATTATAAATTTATTGCTAGAGGTCAAGGCGGACATGCTTCAGCCCCTCCTAAAAACACCCCTATTGAGAGACTTGCAAAATTTATTACATATTATAAAAAACATGATCCAACTAAATCTAAAATGAATGATGTAACAGCAGAAATGTTCTCAAGACTTGGTAAAACAACTAGTGGCGTTATGGGATTTTTGATGCGTCATTCAAGAGGGTTTGCCCCACTTTTATCGTTTGTTGTCCCAAAATCGAGTAATATGGGAGCTGCTATGTTTAAAACAACAGTAGCCTTTACTACAGCAAAAGGGGCTAATGGCTTAAATGTTCTCCCAGAAGAAGCATACGTGACAGCAAATGTTAGATTTATAACTCATCAAGGTCCAAAGCAAATGACTGAAATTTTCAGAAAAATGGCAAAGAAGTTTGATATAGAAGTTGAAGAACTATATCCAGCTGGAGAGTGCCAAGTTGTAGATTATAATAGTAAAGAATTTAAGTTAGTTGAAGAGGTTATCAGAGATACTTGGGAAGATGTAACTCCCTCTCCTTATACTTTAACAGGAGGAACAGATGCCAGATTCTATGCTCCTATTTGTGAAAATATTTTTAGGTTTGCTCCGTTAGAAATAAACCAGCAACAATTAAATTCTATCCATGCTATTGATGAAAATATCTGTACCTATACATTACCTTTAGGTGTAGATTTCTATAAAAAGGTATTAAATAAGATAAAATAATATTCCATTATAAATAAGTAAGAACCGTTGCAGAACTTTAAAAAGGTTAGCAGCGGCTTTTTTATGCATTAAAAGTATTAAAATAAATATAAATATTTTAATTTAGCTATATTATTAATTGATGTAATTATTTTTTTTATAAGGTTGCAAATGCAACAGACTATTTATTTTTTAGGTACTAATATGGGACTATAAAAAATAGAAGAGGACAAAATATGAAAATTAGTGAGAAAGATTTTCTTTACGATATAATAAATAAATATCCACAGACAAAGGATTACTTCATTTTAAATGGGGTAAAACAAGTTGAAAATGAGAAGTTGTTATCATCTTTGGGAAAAACATTAAGATTGGAAACTTTAATTAAATCTAAAAAGTTAAATAAAGACTTATTTTTAGAAGAATTAAACAGTGTTTTAGAGCAAAAAGATGTTGATTCAACTTTAGAAGAAAGTGAAATAAAAAAAGAAGCTGATATAAAATTAACTGGTATTTTACCTTGTCCTGTTCGAATTCCTTTATTAGAGTCTTTTGAAAAATGGTTAGAAGAAAAAGATAAAAAAGAAGATATTGATTACGAATTAAAAGCTGCTTCTATGGGGGTGGATTGGCTCAAGGATAGCATGAAGGAAGAATCCTTATCTGATGTATTTTTATCAGCAGGTTTTGATTTATTTTTTGACGATAAATATATGAATCAATTTAAAAAGAAAAAGGTTTTTAAAGACTTAGTTAATTTAGATAAATACAATAAAGACTTTGATAATGAATATTTATCTTTAAAAGATCCAGATGGAGATTATTCAATAATAAGTGTAGTTCCAGCAGTATTTTTAGTAAACGATGATGTCTTAAAAGATAAAAAAGCCCCTTCATCTTGGGAAGAATTAATAAGTGGTGATTATGATAATAGTGTAAGTTTACCTATTGGAGATTTTGATTTATTTAATGCAATTCTTTTAAATATATATAAAAGATTTGGCCTTGAAGGAGTTAGAAGACTTGGGAAAACTTTACTTAAAAGTATGCATCCTTCACAGATGGTAAAATCAAATGTTGGAAGAATTCAACCTGCCATAACTATAATGCCTTATTTCTTTACTAAAATGGCTAAATTTGGTGGACCAATGAATGCAATTTGGCCAAAAGATGGAGCAATTATTTCTCCTATATTTATGCTAACTAAAGCTAAGAAAGCAGATAAGCTAAAAGAAGTAGCACAATTCTTTGCATCAAGAGAAGTTGGAGAAATATTAAGTCATACAGGGTTATTCCCATCAACGCACCCTGAAGTTGATAATAATATTGATAAAAATAATAGATATATGTGGGTCGGTTGGGATTATATAAAAAATAATGATATTGGAAATATTTTAAAAACCTGTATTGAAGAATTTAACAAATCAAGTGAGGAAATAGCATGAATCTAATCACAATTTCAGGACCTCCTTCTTCAGGGAAAACCTCGGTTATAGTTAAAACTATAGACGCTCTTAAGAAAAGAAATTTAAAAGTTGGTGTAGTAAAATTTGATTGTTTATACACAGATGATGATGTTTTATATAAAAAGCTAAATATTCCAGTTAAGAAAGGTTTGTCAGGTTCATTATGTCCGGATCACTACTTTGTTTCTAATATAGAAGAAGTGACCCAGTGGGGAGTTAAGATGGATTTAGATGTTTTAATAACTGAATCAGCTGGACTGTGTAATAGATGTTCACCATATATTAAAGATATAAAAGCAATATGTGTAATTGATAATTTATCAGGTATTAATACACCTAAGAAAATTGGACCTATGCTAAAAGCTGCAGATATTGTAGTTATCACTAAAGGTGATATTGTCTCTCAAGCAGAAAGAGAAGTTTTTGCATCAAGAGTTAGACAAGTTAATCCTAAAGCAATAACAATGAATATAAATGGCCTTACAGGTCAAGGAGCTTTTGAGCTTTCAACTTTGATATTAGATGATAAACAAATAACGACAGTGAAAGGAAAAGAATTAAGATTTTCTATGCCAAGTGCTCTATGTTCTTATTGTTTGGGAGAAAGAAGAATTGGTGAAGATTACCAATTAGGCAATGTTAGAAAAATGAATTTAGGTGAAAAATGAACAAAGTAGATTTTATAAATTTAAATATAAACCAAGTAATTGAAAAATATCCTTTTATGGCTGATTATTTTAGTGAAAATGAGAATTTTTATAAAGATTTTACTAAAAGTCCCTTAGAGATAATTAGTGAAATGAATGAAGAAGAGTTAGAAGATCTTGCGATTGATAAAGACTTAACTTTAAACAATTACTATGAGTATTTTCAACAAATGCTTGAATTTTTAGGAATTGAGGATGATAAAGTTGAAAGTCTAACAATTCTTAAAGGTTTTGATAAGACAGGCAATAAAGAGTCTTATGATTTAACAATTAATGTTGGTGAAGTAATTGCAATAGTTGGACCAACAGGATCTGGTAAAAGTAGGTTGTTAGCAGATATTGAATGGATTGCTGACGAAGATACTCCTACTAAAAGAAAGATTTTAATTAATGGAAAAGAAGCTGATAAAAAGTGGAGATTTTCCTCTGGGAATAAGATTGTTGCTCAGTTATCGCAGAATATGAATTTTGTTATGGATTTGAGTGTAAGAGAATTTCTAGAACTTCATGCTAATAGTAGATTAGTTGATGATGTAGATAATGTTGTTAGTAAAATAATTGATGAGGCAAATCTATTAGCTGGAGAGACCTTTGATCTTGAAACTCCAATTACTAGTTTATCAGGTGGGCAATCTAGAGCTCTAATGATAGCAGATACTGCAATTTTATCAAAATCGCCAATTGTTCTAATTGATGAAATTGAAAATGCAGGAATAGATAGAAAAAAAGCTTTAGCTTTGTTAGTAAAAGAAGAGAAGATAGTATTAATGGCAACCCATGATCCAATTTTAGCCCTTATGGCAGATAAAAGAATTGTTATTAAAAACGGTGGCATACATAAAATCTTACATACTAATGAAGAAGAAAAAGTAATGTTAAAGAAGTTAGAAGAAATTGATAAGTTTTTGATGAAAGAAAGACAGTTAATAAGATTAGGTCAAGCTATAAAATTAGAATCACTATATATAGATTAGGAGAAGAAAATGCACGAAGGATGTAATGGAAGTTTTGAAAATGGAAAAGAAGTGTTAAATAAAGTTAGAATGATGGGGTATTCAAATGCTTTTTTACCAATGCCTTTAACCATAGAATGTGACTGTGGTAATGTTTTTCAAATGGAGACATTTGAGGATAGTTGTGATAAATGTAACATGATTTATGCTGTGACTCCTTGTCATGCTTTTGATGTAGCTAATGTTATGAAAGCTGGTAAAGAAGATTAATAGTTAATTGTTTGTTACATAATAAGTTGTTTTGACTTGTAAAAAAATTATCAATAAATGTAAAAAATAGAAATATATTATAATAAAGTGCGAATTTGTTATAATTTTCTTAAAATATTTTTGATTTTAAAATTATTAGGTACCTTATATGTTATTTTTATACAAAATTTAATATTACAATAAATTATTATCAATTTCTGTACTTAAATCTTTATATAAAAAGAAAATAGCAGTGTTAAGGGTAAAAAGTTTGTTTTCTAATTAGTTGACATTAAAAACTATTGTTATCTAAAAATCTAATTTATCCCTCAAAATTTTATCAATATTTTTATATTTACACTACCTTAGATAATGATAAGATTATACTCAAGGGGTTAATTTTGATGAGTCTTTTTTTAATGATTACAATAGTGATTTATTTTTTAATATTGCTAATAATTGGATATGTTTCATCAAAAAAGATTGACATAAATGAAGATTTTGCAGTAGCAGGAAGACGCTTAAATCAAGTATTATTAGCATGTACATTGGTAGCTACAGAAATTGGAGTTGGAAGTTCTTTAGGCGTATTTGAGAAAGCCTATGGTGAATGGGGTTTAAGTTCATCTTGGTATATTTTATCAATGGGCATAGCCTTTGTTATACTTTCGATTTTTGCTCCAAAATTTAGAAAAAGTGAAGTAAAAACTGTTCCTGAATTTTTTAGAAGAAGATATGGTGCTAAATCAGGATTAATTACTACTATTTTAATGATTTTGCCTTTGTTGGTTTTATCTGTAATTCAACTTGTTGCTGCAGGAAAGCTTTTATCAATTTTTTTAGGTTTAGATTATAAAATTTCTGTTAGTATTATAGCTTTTGTAATAATAACTTATTTAGTTTTAGGTGGACTTTGGAGTACTGTATATACAGATTTTTTCCAATTAATCTTAATTGTAGTTGGTCTTTTTTTAGTTTTTATTTATTCAATAAGGCTATGTTCGAATTTACCAAAGGCTTTAAGTAATCTCCCTCTAAAATCACTAGATCTTTTTAATGGTATGAGTACATCAACAATTATTACTTTGGTTATTATGTACATAACAACCTTTACTGTTGGTCAAGAGATTTCTGTCTCTTTTTATTCAATTAAACATTCATATAATTCAAGTAAAGGGACTGTTTTAGCTTCCTTTCTTATGGTATGTTTTGCATTTATTCCAACTTTTTTAGGATTAATTACTTTAGCCTTGGAAAATGTTGGATATCTAGATATCTCAGTTATTTTTAAAGATGGGCTTACATATGCTCTACCAAATTTAGCTTTACAAGCAATGCCCAACTTTATTATAGGAATATTATTTGTATCACTTATTTCTGTTGTAATTAGTAGTGCAGATTCAGATATTTTAGCTATTGGAACTATTTTTTCTAATGATATATATAAGGTGTATATAGATAAAAAAGCAACTACTCGCCAAGTCTTATTTACTTCTAGACTTTCAATAGTTGTCTTTGGTTTAATTGTTTATTTATTAGCTTTATTTAATTCTGGATCGATTATTGAAATATTAATATTTGTATTTTCATTGAGAGCTGCCGGAGCTTTCGTCCCTTATATATTTGGACTTTATTGGCCTAAATCATCTACTATAGGAGCTAATGCTTCTTTAATAATAGGAAGTATTTCTTTTATTCTTTTGGAAATATATCATGCTACAATATTTACAATTCAACCAATTATAATTTCATTAATCTTAAGTTTAATTTCATTTATCTTTTTCAGTAAGAAATTTCCACCTTTGATTGAGACTGTCGAATTAGTAGATGAAGAAATTATTATTTTGTGATTTTTAGTTGATGATGGTTTAACCAGTTCCCTTTAAAGTAATAAATTATAAATACAATTGCACTTATACTCCAAGTTAGTGGGTATGCAGAAAATACTATTTTAATATCATAAACATATTTTAGCGCCACAGTTATATATGAGACTCTGAAGATGCACCAGAATAATAGCATTACTGCCATTGGAATTATTGATTTACCAGCCCCTCTATATATTCCTGCCATTGTATGAGATATTGCTAATTGGAAAAAGAAGAAAGCTGTTATTCTTGCCTTTAATACACCAATTTCGATTACACTTGGATCATTTGTAAAAATTAATAATAATTTTGGTGAAAAAATAAAGATAAATAAACCTATAGTTTGAGCTAGAACTATCGCTGAAATTATTCCAAATTTAGTACCTTTTTTTACTCTCAAGAATTCTCCCGCTCCAATATTTTGGCTTGTATATGTAGTCATCGCCATAGCAAAACTTGTAACTGGAATGAATGCAAATCCTTGAATTCTCATCATTGCACCGTTTCCTGCCATAGCAACTGGACCAAATATATTTATACTTGATTGAACAAATACATTAGCAATTGAAATAACAGAATTTTGAATTCCTGATGGAATTCCTATGGCTAAAAACTGTTTTAATAATGAAATATCTAATTTAATCTTTTTAATATATATTCTATAGATATCTTTAGTTGTTAATAGAATTCTATAAGATAGAATAGCACTAATTGATTGACTAATAACTGTTGCTAGAGCAACTCCTTTAGTCCCTAATTTAAAATAAATTACAAATATTAAATCAAGGATTATATTGGAAATAGATGATACTATTAAAAAATATAAAGGTCTCTTACTATCTCCCATTGCTTGAAGAATCCCACTTGCACTATTAAATAAAATTAATGCACTTATTCCTAAGAAATATATTTGAACATAATCTGTTGCATCATCTAAGACAGAAGCTGGTGTTTTCATTATGATTAACAATTTAGGAGCAAAATAATACCCAACTAAAGTTAGGACTATTCCACTTAAAAGAGCAAACGCTACTGTTGTATGTACAGCTTTTTCAACTCTTTCTACATCTTTAGCCCCAAATAACTTGGAAATAACAACACCAACTCCAATAAAAATACCAGTAAATAATCCAACGATAAGAAAAATTAATGGACCACAAGATGTGATAGCAGCTAAGGCTTCTCGTCCTACATATTTACCTAAAACAATAGTATCTACTATCATATATAATTGTTGAAATAAATTCCCTAGAAATATTGGAAAAGCAAAGTATATTATATTTTTACTTATTGACCCGCTAGTCATTAATTTTGTGTTAGTTTTCATGATTAATTTAAAAGTATCTCATTAATCATTTATAGTAAAGAAGTAAAATTTAATTTAGAGAAATAAAAAAATCCATAAGCAAATATTACTTATGGATTAAATTAGTAGTACTTAAATTTATAAAAATAATGAAATTATAAACACAATAATAATTGTTGTTATACCCATTACTGCTGTAACCCCTGTCTGACATTTATAAGCTTCTTTAGTATTCATATCACTAAATTGAGATACAACCCAGAAGTATGAATCATTAGCATGAGAAACTGTCATTGAGCCAGCACCAATTGCCATAATAACTAATACTTTAGCTAATTCGCTATCAAAACCTAATGTACTCATAAGTGGGGCAATCATTGCTGATGTTACTATCATAGCAACAGTTGAAGCACCCATAGCTGTTTTTAATAAGGCTGCAATAATAAAGGGTAGTAGAACCCCAATGTGTAAATTCAAGAGTGAATCAGCTAAGGCATCGGCAATTGGAAGGGATTTTAAAATAGCTCCAAAAGCACCACCGGCTCCAGTAATTGCTAGGATTCCAGCAGCATTAGTAACACCTTTAGTAACCCAATCAAGTTTATTTTTCTTTTCAGATACTGGAATTAAAGTGGTTGCAATAGCTATACCTATAAGTAAAGCTACAACAGGATTTCCTATGAAAGATATAAAACTTGCTATAGATCCATTTCCAAAAGGTTCTGATGGGAAATCAGCAATGGATTTGAATGCAATTAGAATAATTGGGACTAAGATTGGTGAAAAAGAATGTAATGCTGAAGGGAGTTTTCCATATTTTTCTTGTAACTCTTCAACTGTATTTTCTGGATTTGGTTTAATATCTACTTTTGAAGCAACTTTTGTAGCATATAATAATCCAGCAATCGTTGCGGGGATTGAAACAATTAATCCAATTAAAATTGTTAAACCAAGATTAGCACTTAAAGTTCCGGCCATGGCAATTGGACCAGGGGTTGGAGGAACTAAACAGTGAGTTGCATACAGACCAGCAGATAGTGCAGTAGCTAATACTGCTAAGCTTTTGTTACTTTGTTCTGCTAAAGCTCTTGCAATAGGGGATAAGATAACAAATCCTGAATCACAAAATACTGGTATTCCAGTTACATACCCAGTAGCTGCCATAGTTAGAGCAGATTTCTCTTTACCTACTAAATGTAGAATAGAGTTAGCCATAGTAAGTGCAGCTCCAGTCTTTTCTAATATAGTACCAATTATTGTTCCTGCTAGGATAACAATACCAATAGCACCTAAAATGCTACCGAATCCACTTTTTACAGTATCTACTACTGTTGCCGCATCCATCCCACATAGAAGACCAACTAATATGGATATAGTTGTTAATACAATAAATGGATGAATTTTAAATTTGCTAATGGCTAATACCATAACAATAACTGACAGAATGATCACTGAAAACATATAAATCCCTGACATTCTTTTTCCCTCCTATAAAATAATAATTTACTCGATTTGTTTTGTATAAATAATTGCTCTAAAAAAATAAAAGATAGTAAATGAAGTACAATCTTTTAAATTGCAATGTTCAAGAATTTTATTTACTCGATAAATGCATGTGTTTTTATGAATATTTAAACTATTAGCAATTGCTTGAATTTTTCCATCATTATTAACATATGCTTCGATTGTTGGATAAATCCAATAAGAATTGAGTTTATCTAATTTATTTTTCATTACTAAATAATATTTAGATAAATAATCTCTAGACTTATCATCAAAAGCAAGAAGAACTAAATCATCATAATTATTACCATCATAATATTTATAATTATAAGGCAATAACATTAAAGCTTTGGATATGATTATAGAGAAATATAAATCACTAATATGTGAAATTGTTGGACTAAATACTATTTTATTAGAATTGATTTCAGTTAATACTTCTTTAAATTTTGAAATATTTATATTTTTATTCGATTTGCTTTTTAGAAGTAAATAATTAGAAGGATATTCGAGTAGGATATCTTCATTATTATTTATAAGATTTTTTGACTTTAATAATTGATATATTTTGTTATAACTTTGATTTTTATCATAAAAAGAAAATAATATAGCTTGTAAAGGGAAAGTAATTGAAATACCTAAAGCGTCAATAATTTCACAAAATTCAGTTTCACAACTTTTAGAATATAATATTTCGCTTAAGTTACTTCTTAATAGCATTCTCCTTTGTTCTTTTTTCATATCAGCAGCTTGATCTAAAAAAAGAGATGTGCTAATGCTAAGCAATAGGGCAGTTTGTTTTACTTCATCAGGATTGCCAAACATTCCAATTACAGCAATAGCTTTACCCTTCTTAATTATTGGTATATTAACCCCTTGTTTTGCTCCTTCATATTGATCTACTTCATTTGGATAAATATCAATCTCTTTCTTTTCTTTTATTGCTAAAAGAGCTCCTGAATGAAAAGTCCCTATTCGATTTTCATCACTGCTAGCGATTATTATGCCTTTATCATCCATTAAATTTACAGTGTTTGGTGCTACAATTGAAGCTGTTTTAGCAATTATTTCTTGAGCTATTGTTGTTATATTTTTCATACTCATAAAAGAATTATATCTCCTGTAGCTACATTATTTGCTTCAATTAAATTATCTTCTTGTAATAATTTTGTAATTTTTTCTCCACTGCAATGGCATAAAAAAGTTTTTTTAATGCCGAGTTTAAGCAATTCATTTTTAGTGAAAACAAGACGATTTTTATTTTCATGCTTCAAATGAATACCCCCTATAATTGTGTCTATATTTTCTGTAAAATATGAATTGACGCTTTTAATAATTGAAAGAATACCACGATGAGCACAGCCAACTATTAAAGTTAGGCCATCATTTCTTTTTTTTACTAATACAATTTCGTCTCCAAAATTATCCTGTTTTAAATTGTTTAACTCACCATGAACAAATCTTTTTGGTATGATTTCCTTTTCATAATGTTGTTTAAAATTAGTTACTATATATAAATTTTCATTAAGTTTGTGAATATCTTTTATTTCTTTTATTATTATATTTTTACTCTCTAAAAACTGTCTGTCAAAACCACAGCCTAGATATGTTATTGTGCTATCGTTTAGAGCATATTTAGGTTCGAAAAAATTTGAACCAACATATAAGTTATTAATAGTTTGTTTTTGCAAAAATGATAATAAGCCACTACAATGATCATAATGACTGTGAGAGAGAACAACTGTTTTGATTGTAGCTAAATCTATATTCATTAAGCTGGCATTAGAATAGAACAAACCGGTTGCCCCTAGATCAAAGAGAAGTCTTTGATTATTAATTTCTATTAATAACGATAAACCATGTTCAACTTCAGTTGATAATAGTTCACTTTTTGAATTTTCTAATAAAATAGTGCACTTGTCCATATTTTTTCTAATTTCCTTATATATCCATTATTATTTGGAATGTTAATTAGGACAATTGTACAAAGGTATGAAAATAAATAATAGAATTTAGGTATAAAAGTAGATAAATAAATATAGAAATATATAAATTGTTAATATAATTAATTAAATTGTTAAGAAATGTGAATTTTTTTTTTGTATTATTAAAAAAAACCGTTGCTAGTTATTTGAACTTTTGCAACGGATTTATAAGTGAAAAATTTAATTGTGTTTTGCTTTTCTTTTAGCTTTATGACTTTGATACCACGAAGTATTAGTTATAAAGGTTGCAAAAATAACAATTATGAGAATTAAAGCAACAGGGCGTGTGAAAAATGGTTTTAGTGAACATTCAGAGACCATAAGTCCTCTTCTAAGGTTAGCATCAGCCATATTTCCTAATATTACCCCAATGACTAGCGGAGGAACAGGAAAGCCATATTTTACTAAGTAATATGTAATAACTCCCATTGGAATCATTAGATATAAATTAAATATCTTAAGGCCTAGAGCGTAAGATCCAATTATACATAATATTCCAACTACAGGCATAAATAAGGCAGGAGGTACTTGTAATATTTTTACAACTCTTGGAGCTAAAAATATTCCACAAAACCACATAGCAAAAGAAGCAAGTAAAAGGATAGCTGCAACTTCTGTAATAAAGCCAGGTCTATCAATTTGTAACATTGGTCCTGGGGATACTCCATGAAGTAATAGTGCACCTAATAACATTGCAGCTGGAGGAGAGCCAGGGATTCCCATTGAAAGTAGGGGTATCATTGCTCCACCTATACAAGCATTGTTTGCTACTTCTGTTGCAATAATACCTTCTTCACAACCAGTACCATATTCTTCAGGATGTTTTGAAGTTCCTTTTGCAGTCCCATATGAAACTCAAGCTGCGATATCTTCACCAATACCAGGGACAGAACCAATTCCAACTCCAATTAAAGCAGATCTAACTATGTGTCCAAATCTTTTACCAATAGAGCTCCAAGATGGAATAATTTTATCTAATTTTGTTGCTTTAGGAGGAGCTTGTTGTTCTTTTAATACTTGTATTATTTGAGGAATACCAAAAGCACCAATTAATACAGGTACTACTTCAATACCACCTTCTAAAGGATAATATCCTAAAGTAAATCTAGGGTAAACTTGTAAACTATCTGTTCCAACCATTGCTAAAAATAGTCCGAAGAATCCAGCTAACCAACCTTTTTGAACTGTATCTGGACAAGATATACTACCACTGATTAAAATTCCGAAAAACGCTAATAAAAAATATTCTACGGAAGTAAATTGGAGGGCAAGTTCAGATATTAAAGGTATAAATACAACTACAAAAAGAATTGAAAATATTGTACCTATTGCTGATGCTGTAGTTGTTAATCCTAAAGCTTTTCCAGCTAAGCCTTTTTTAGCCATTGGATACCCTTCCATTGCTGTAGCTGCAGAAGCAGCTGTACCAGGAATGTTTAGAGTGATTGCTGAAAAAGATCCACCATAAACAGCTCCAACATATATTGCCATTAGAGCTACCATTGCAACATTAAGGTTCATGCCGTAAGTTAATGTAGTTAATAGAGCTACACCTAAAGTTGCTGTTAAACCAGGTAAAGCACCAAAAATAATACCCATAAATGTGCATCCAAAAAGTAGTAAAAGTTGACCTGGGCTAGTTAAAATAGTTCCAATTTGGGCGAAGAAAACCGAAAATTGATTTAATATGTTCATTTATATCCTCTTCCTATTTAATTGCATAGTAAATTAAGTACATGAAATTCATTATGAATCCTTCTTTAGGCATAGGAATTCTTAATGCAAAACGGAAAACTGCTGCAATTGCTATTGGGGTAATTAGTGAAACACCTAGAGCTTGGTGATATTTTTTAATTAAAAGTTCTTTTATATCGCTTTTATTCACTTTCTTCTTTAAATAGATAATTAGTATTATAAGCTCAATTAAAGAGAGAATATCTGTTGTAAATATGAATATATTGTCTAATATAATATTTAAACCGGTAATTCTAATTATTAAATTGATAGCTATAATGATTGAATAAAATTTTAAAGAGTCTTTTAAAATTTTAAAATCTTCAAAATAAAAAACACTAATTGTATATGTCAAATAAAGAGCTACAGCGATACAGAAATCTAACATTCTAAGATGAATAAAGACTAATGAAAAAAGTGGGATTAAAGTTGCTAGCATCCTTACAGTGGATTCATTAAATATAGGATCTTTTTTTCTTTCAGTATAAGTTGATTTTAATAATTCCCATCCACCTTGTTTTACTGCATATAATAAAATAGTTACAGATAGTAAAATTATAGCAAGGCCAATGATGATAGGCATCAATGCTGGAGAAACATACCAAACACTATCAACCCCACCATATGAGTCTTTTAACGGCATTTGAAATGAGCCTATTAATATGAAAATACCTAAAATCAAAAAGAGAATGCTAATTATTATGTCGGCACCTCTCATATTTTTATTTTTGTCGTTCTGGTTCATACCTATTTCCTTGAAAAATCCCACTGAGATATTACCCAGTGGGCATTTTTAATTTTTAAATTAATTATTTTCTTGGTATTCCAAGAGTGGCAGGATCTACTTCAGCAGAACCTAAATCACTTAAAGTCCAAGAGAATTTTGATTCTAAGTTTTTGAAAATTTCTTTTGCTTCTTCACCATATTTACCACTTAAGTTGTAATAATGTTGATTACCAAAAGCTTTAACTGCATCAGATTCCATAGCTTCAGCAAATGCATTTTCTAAAATAGTTTTGTTTTCTTCTGGAACATCACTTCTTACTGCAAAACCAATTTGTTGACCTAATGGTAAGAAGTTTGATAATTCTGGATACATATCAAAAGATGAAGGAATTTTAGTGCTAGCAAGAGTATAAGCATCTGGGGTCATCATTGCTAATGGTCTAAGTTTTCCAGCTTTAATCATTTCAGCTTGTTCAGCAACTGAAGTAATAACAACTGTGATTTCACCAGTCATTGCAGCATTTTGAGAGCCTGGAGAACCATCATAAGGAATAAAGGCTAGTTTAGCACCTGAACCTTCCATGAATGCTAATAAATTTAAGTGGTGAATAGAACCAGGACCACCTGCACCAGCTTAAATACTATTAGGGTTTTTCATTGATGCTTCAACTAAATCTTCAAGTGTTTTATATGGGCTATCAGGTGTTACAGATAAGATATCAGGAGAGCCTCCAACGATGAAAAAGTCCCAAACATCCATTGTGTGATCCCAACCGTATACAGCTGCAGTTGTATTTGATTCAGATAAACCACAAAGAGTATATCCATCAGCAGGTTTGTTGTAAGCTTCAGTCATACCAATTATTCCAGCTTTACCACCTGTAACATTATTAACGTTGATATTCACATCAAGAACTTTTCCCATTTCTTCCATGATAATGCGGTTACAAGAGTCTGTGCCACCACCAGCACCCCATACTACGATATCTGTAATATCTCTAGATGGATATTCTTGTTGAGCTTGTGCGAAAATGGATCCAAAAGATAGGGATACCATTAATAGAGCTAATAAAATCTTTTTCATAACAATCTCCTCTTGAAATTTTATTATTTTTCAATTTTGTATACAATATCTTATTAATAGGTTTCCCGAATTGTCAAGTTTTTTTTTAAATATTTTTATAAATAACATTTAAATTGAAATTAATTTTGTATTTAAAAAACAAAATCAAAAAAAAATAGGGGAAAACCCCTATAATGTTTTTAAAAATAAATTAAGTTTTATTTTTAAGAGATGTTAATATTCTATCTCTAGAGCCAAGTAAATGATTTTCCATAGCACTTTGAGCTTTTTTTCCATCTCTAATTTTTAAGGCAGCAATTATTTGATGGTGTTCTTTAAGTGAATCACTAGCTGGTTTTACAAGTCCTTTTTGATAAGATCGATTTAAGAAACCTAAAGAATTTCTAACTTGTGATATTAATGGGTTTTTAGCTAAGAAAATAATTTTTTGGTGAAAGTTTTTATCAACACTTGTATAGTTTTTTACCATATCCGGAGTAACTCCATTCTCAAATGAATCAAAACTATGGATTAGCTCATTTAAATCTTCGTCATTTGCTCGCTCGCAGCATAATCTTACTGCAATACCTTCTAAACCTGCTCTAATTTCAAATAAATCACATAATTCTTTTGGGCTAAATTCTTTTACGAAAAAGCCTTTTCTTGGATATTGTACTAGATAGTTTTCTCCAACAAGTCTGTTTAATGCATCATTTATTGGGGTTAAGCTAATATTAAACCTTACAGCTAAATCATTTTTATTGATTTTTTCACCTACAGCAAATTCATTATTTTCTAGTAATTCTTTTATTTTATCGTAAATATAATCTTTAACTGACTTGTTTTCTAACTTTGTTTCCATATTAACCTCGTTCTTCTAGAATTTGTAAAAGTTTATTTTTAGTAGATCCATATATGTGATAATACATTAATTGAGAAGCTCCTAAAGGATCTTGTTCTATTAAGGATTCAATAATATTTTTATGGTCTTGTAGTGACTTTCCCATGGGTTTTAATAAATTAACAGCATGCATTAAAGGTACATATTTTTGCAGAACTTCAGCTATAAAATAGTTTTTAGAGCTTTCGATAATGATTGAATGAAACTCATTATCCAAAGTTTTAAATGTGGCTTCATCATTATTTTTTATAGCTTCTTCCATTGCTTTTGTATTTAATTTTAATCTATTAATTTGTTGTTCAGTTATGGATTTTGCAGCTAATTCACAAATATATGGTTCTAATCTTCCCCTAATTTCAAAGATAGATATTAGATCATCATTGGTAAATACTCTAACCCTCGTTCCTCTTCGTGGAATTGTTTCTGTTAATTGTTCACTTGTTAATCGGTTCATTGCTTGAAGTAACGGTGTCCTACTAATTCCTAATTGTTCAGCAAGCTGAACTTGGTTTAACTTCTGACCAGGCTTTAGTTGCCCTGATATAATCATTTCTTTTAGTTTTTTATATGCTTTAGTTCCTAAATCATCAAAAGTTATTATGTTATTTTCCCTGTCCATATTCATCTCTTGTATATAAAATTTTAATTTATATTATCATATCAATAAGAAATATTAAAGAAAATAAATTTTTTTTATTGACACAAGAGTGAAACCATTTTATGATAAATTAAATTTTGAATACAGAATTTTTTATTTTAAGAGGTTAATATGATAGGTGTTTCTCCATCTTTTTTCTTTTCTAAATATAGTACTAACTTTTCAGTTGATGACTATATTGACGGATTAAAAGATTTAAAAACTTTAGGTGTAGATTGTTTTCAAGGAGAAATCTATAAGAAAGAAAATGTTAGAGATTGGGAAAAAAATGCCAACAAATTAGCTTTAGAATATAAAAAGTTGAATCTAAAAATGAGTGTATTTGTAGCCCATTTTTTAATTCATTATACTGAAGATTTTGATTCATTATTTAAGGAAAATTGTTACCAAGAGTTCAATAAAGTTTGTCATTTGGTTAAAGAAAACTTTGATGAAGTAAATATTATTGTTATCCCTATTGCTAAATATAAAGTTAAAGATTCTAAGAGAGAAGATTATAAAACTATTTGGAATCAATTTAAATATATGATTAATAAACTATCTCTTATAGCTAAAGAGTATGATTTTAAAATTGCTTTAGAAATAATTCCTGGCTCCATTGTAGGGGGAATCGATGGGCTTATTAGATTAATAGATGAAACAGAATTAACTTCTATAGGATATAACTTAGATACTGGACATGCAAATTGTAGTGGTGAAATTTTATCTTTAATTCCTTCAAAGTTGAAAGGCAGAATATTTGGAACACATCTAAAAGATAATTTTGGTAGTGAAAATTTAGCTTTGCCTTTGGGTAGAGGTAATATTGATTTTAAACAATTAGATGAAGCTTTAACCTATTTCAAGTATTTAGGTAGTTATGATTTAGAAATTAATAGTAATAGTGAAAACGTAATGATGGATTACTCAATAGGGGTAAGCTATTTAAAGAAAAATAAAATTGGATGTTAGGAGTCAAAAAAAATGAAATATTCGGTAATTTCCTCATTTCTTGGTAAATCCAAAGATAGATTTAATGAGTATAATCAACCAAAATCGCTTGCTCAAAAATTTGAGTTAGCAAGTCAAATTGAAGGTATTGAAGCTTTAGAGTGTGTTTTTCCTTATGAAGTAAATGATGCTGAAGAAACAAAAGCTTTAATGAAGAAGTATAACTTAGGAATTGCTGCAATTAACGTTAATGTAAAAGCAGAACCCGAGTTTGTAAATGGTGGTTTAACTAGTGGTGATCCTCAAGTTAGAGCTAAAGCTGTTCAATTTATCAAAGATGCAAAAGATTTTGCTGAGGCTGTTGGTGCTGATAAAGTTACTTGTTGTCCTTTAGGGGATGGGTATGAGTTCGCTTTCCAAGCTGATTATGCTGAAAATTGGGATAGGCTTAAAGAGACTTTCTCTCAAGCTGCTGATTATAAAAGTGATATCTGTTTATATATTGAATATAAGCCAAGTGAAATTCGTGGAACTTGTTTCTTAGATAATGCTGCTAAAACTATTTTATTAATTAAAGAAATTAATAAAAAAGGATTAGGTGTTACTATAGATTTCGGACATTCTACTTATGGTAATAATAATCCAGCTGAAGAAATTTCTATTTTACACTCTTGTAATATTCCTTTCTATGTTCATATAAATGATAATGATGCACTTTGGGATTGGGATTATTTCTGTGGTTCTAAGCACCCAATTGAAACATTAGAGTTTGTTTATTATTTAATGAAGTATGGTTATGATGATTATTTAACTAGTGATACTTCTCCAACTAGATGGGATATCAAAAAAGTCTTTGAAACCAATAATCGCTTTACTGAAAAAATGGTAAGGATTGTTGAAAATATGAAAAAAGATGGTTTTGATGAAGTAATAAAGAGTAAAGAATATATGGATGTTTGGAAATTTGTTGAAGAGCATATGTTCAAATAAAAAATATATTGAATAATATAGTTAGGGCTTTGCAAATTTTGCAAAGCCCTTTTTATGAATTAATTTTAATATATAAAAAGGATGCCAAATTTTATTTATGATATGGCATCCTAATAAAATATACGATTATTAATTTACTACATTAACAGGAGTATTATTCATAAATTGTTTAATATTATCTACTGCAATATTTAAAAGTCTCTGTCTACTTTCTTTTGGTGCCCAAGCTATATGAGGAGTTACTATACAATTTGGATGAGTGGTTAATCTGTTGTGTCCAGTTGGAGGTTCTACAGTTAACACATCCATTGCTGCTCCACTAACTTTACCACTTTCTAATGCTTGATATAATGCATCTTCATCTATTAATGGACCTCTTGAAGTGTTAATAATTTTAACACCATCTTTTGCTTTGCTTAGAGTTTCAGCATTTATAATTTTTTCTGTTTCTGGGAATAGAGGACAGTGAAGTGAAATTACATCACTTTCTTTTAATAGTTCATCAAGAGTTACATAACTAACTCCTTCTTTTTCCCATTCTTTATTTACATAAGAATCATAAGCTAAGACTTTCATACCAAAACCTCTAGCTACTATGCTAGTTTGATGTCCAATTCTACCAAAGCCAATAATCCCTATTGTCTTTCCATATAATTCTACTAAAGGATAATCCCAAAAACAAAAGTCTTTTGAACTTGCCCAAGCTCCTTGTGCAACTCTATTACTGTGATGACCAACTCTGTGACATAATTCTAATAATAAGGCAAAAACAAATTGTGCTACTGCTGTAGTTCCATAAGTTGGTATGTTTGATACAACAATTCCATGTTCCTTTGCACTAACTACATCTACAACATTATAGCCTGTTGCTAAAACACCGATGTATTTAATATTTTTACATGCTTTAAAAATTTCTTCGTTTAAAGGAGTTTTGTTTGTTAATACAACTGATGCATCTCCAATTCTAGAAATTATATCTTCTTTTTCTGTTCTATCATAAATAGTAGCATCTCCAAGTTCTTGAAGTGCAGACCAACTTAAATCTCCGGGGTTTAGTGTAAAACCATCTAATACAACTATTTTCATAATTTTTACCTCTTATTTATTGTACGTATTAATAGTTTATAAGATATGAGCGAAAAGTCAAGATAAAAAATCTTGTATACAGAATTTTTTTAATGACAGGATATTTATTGTGTGATATAGTGTTTTTAGTAAAAAAAAATAAAACTTTGTATTCTTTTAAGGAGGCTACCCTATGAGACAGAATAATTCTATTGAATTTCTCAAGGAAAAAGCTATAGAAGTTAGGACAACAATTCTAACAATGATTCATGAAGCTAAATCGGGACACCCTGGTGGATATCTATCGTCTGCGGATATTTTAACTGCTTTATATTTTGATGAATTAAATATAAGAGAAAAAGATCCAAAATGGGAGGATAGGGATAGATTCGTATTATCAAAAGGGCATGCATGTCCAGTACAATATTCTTGCTTAGCGCTTAAAGAATATTTTCCCTATGATGAGATTTATACTCTTAGAAAAGAAGGATCTATCTTACAAGGTCATCCAGATATGAAAAGATGTCCTGGAATTGATATTTCTACTGGATCACTTGGTCAAGGTTTATCGGTAGCTGTGGGGATGGCTCTAGCTGCTAAAAGAGATAATAAAGATTATAGAGTTTTTTGTGTTGTTGGAGATGGAGAGAGTAACGAAGGTCAAATTTGGGAAGCACTCGAAACTGCTAGCAAATATAAACTTAACAATTTGGTAGTTATCTTAGATCAAAATAGATTGCAAAATGATAATACTTGTGAGTTTGTTATGCCATCTTTAGATATGGTAAAGAAATTTGAAGCATTTGGTTGTGAAACCGAAGAAATTGATGGGCATAAAATGGAAGAAATAACTGCAGCATTTGATAAAATTAGAAATTCTAAATCTACTAAGCCTCATGCTATTGTTGCTCATACAACTAAAGGAAGAGGAGTTTCTTTCATGGAAGACGTTGTAGCTTGGCATGGAATGGCTCCAAATGATGAACAATTTAAACAAGCATTAACAGAAGTAAAAGGAGGCTTATCATGCAAATAAGGGAAGGAAAACCAACTCGTGAAGCTTACGGACAAGCTATTTTGGAATTAGCTGCAAATGATGCTAATATTTATGTTGTCGATTGTGATATTGGAAAATCTTGTAAGACAGTTCCTTTCAGCCAACAATTCCCAAATCAACATGTTAATGTTGGAATTGCAGAACAAAATGCCCTAGGCGTAGGTGCCGGTTTAGCAACTACTGGGAAAATACCATTTGTAACAACTTATGCAGTATTTGGCTCTATGAGAATGCTAGAGCAAATTAGACAAGAAGTGTGTTACCCTAAATTAAATGTTAAAATTGCTTGTTCTCATGGTGGTTTTACACCTGCAAATGATGGAGCTTCACACCAAGGTATTGAAGATATTGGTTTGTTAAGAACTATTCCAAACATGACTATTGTAGCTCCTGCTGATTTTGATTCTGCCTTAAAACTAGTTAAAGCTGCAGCAAAATATGATGGACCTGTGTACCTTCGTTTTACTCGTGATTCTGTTCCTTCAATATATAAAAGTGATGATGAATTTGAAATTGGAAAAGCTGTTGAATTAAATAAAGGTAATGATGTAACTATAATTTGTACTGGTGATATTTTATCCAAAGGTGTTTTAGCTGCTCAACAATTAGAAAAAGAAGGTGTTTCTGTAAGATTGATTGATATGCACACTGTAAAGCCTTTAGATAAGAGTGCTGTATTAAAGGCTATTGAGGAAACAAAAGGTATAGTTACAGTTGAAGATCATAATATTATTAACGGACTTGGAAGTGCTGTTGCTGAAGTAGTTGCAGAAAAAGGTGGTTGTAAATTTAAAAGAATTGGTATTTTAGACCAATTTGGAGAATCAGCTCCTTATGAACATTTGCTTGCTAAAAATGGTATTACAGTTGATAATATTGTTAAATCTTGTAAAGAAATGTTGTAAATAATAATAAAAAAAATTTAGGCTAAACATTCATAAATTTAAATGTTTAGCCTATTTTTATGGGAAAAGATTAATAATTTTTTGATTTTCAACATCAATTAAGCCTTTGTCAGATATTTTTATTTTTGGACTAACTGGAAGTGAAATTGTTAATAAGCTCATTAAGGGATTAGGATGTTTGACTCCATAATCAAATAGATTATTTTGAATGCTGATTATCATTTTTGAAAGATCTTTCATATTTGTTTCACTTATAACTCCAGCAACAGGTAAAGCAATCTCATTAATTATCTTTCCATTTGATACAAAAACTATTCCACCTTGAAGTTCTACAATTTTGTTAAAAGCTATTTCCATATCAGTTTTATTATCCCCAAGTAATAATATGTTATGGCTATCATGTGCATGAGATGAACAAAGTGCTCCATGTTTAATAGCTGTCCCATCCATAAATCCTGTTCCATATGTATTTTTATTGTATCTGTTTATAGATAATACTAAATTTAGATTTTTATTTTGCCAATCTAGTTCATTGTTTACAATGTTAAAACTTTTTTTTGTGAAATCTGTATATGTGGATATGGAATTTTTTCTCATTACTAAGGCTTCAATTTTATTTTTATTTTTAACCTCAACTGTAAGAGCTTTTTTTATACTAAAGTCTTTATGAATATTTATACTATTATAAAAATGCGAAGGGAATTTCCTTTTAGCATTTTCTAAATAGGAATCAACTTGGGATGTAAAAATTACTTCTTTGCCATTTTTAAATATTTTATTTATCTTAAATGATTCATCAAGTTTATCTATTACTAAAAAATCTGCTATATAGCCAGGTGCTATTGCTCCTCGATCTCTAAAGCCCATTCTCTTAGCAGGAGAATATGAAGAAGCGATTACTGCATCTTCAAAAGCTAGTCCTAAAGAAACAGCTTTTCTAAATACATAATCAAGATGACCTTTTTCAACAAAAATATTAGGGGGGCAATCATCAGTAACTAAGCTATATAATTCTCTATAGTTTCCATTTTTCAATACATTCATATTTTCTTTGGTAATGGATTTTTCTTGTAATTGAACAAACATTCCTTGTTTGAATCTATCTTTCATGCTTTTTGGAGATTGAAGACAATGATCTGAATTTACTCCAAAATATAATACAGAAGCTAAATCTAAATCAGTTACAGAAGGACAGTGTCCTTCTATTGCAAAAAGATGATTACATTTTTTTACTGTGGAAATTAATTCAACAGTCTTATTTTTCTTATTTAAAACGGCAAAATCTTCGAAATTGTTAATTAAACTTCTGTACTGCATGACTTCACCTAAACATATAACTTTGTCATGTTCATTAATTAGGTCTTCAATTTCTTTTTTAGTAATCTCTTGTCCATTATTTTCTAAATCGTATGAGGTAGAAGGTACTGAGCTAGGTAATCCATAATATATATCAACAAAAGGATTTTCAGATTGCTCTATCATCTGTGAAATTCCTTCTTTTCCAAAAACATTTGCAACTTCATGAGGCTCTGCAACAACAGTCGTAATTCCGTGTTTAATAGCCTCAGCTGCAAAAACTTTTGGTGTACATAAGGAGCTTTCTATATGCATGTGTATATCAATAAAAGATGGGATAATGTATTGATTATTAATATCTATTTTAGTTTTAGCTGTCAAATTATATTTAGTAGAATCTCCTATAAATAATATTTTGTTTTTTAATACACATAAATCAGAGTGAATCCATTTTTTTATAAATACATTATATATGTTTGCATTTTTTATTAATAAATCAATTTCCATTATTTAAATCCTTTACAGAATCTCTCTCTACAATAACTTCGTGAATTATAACTTGTTGAATAGCTTCTTCACCATTTATTGCTTCATAAAGTAAAGATGCAGCAGCTCTACCAGCTTGTCGCATCATTAAATCAACAGTAGTGAGTTTTGGATAAGCAAGTTTTGCCACTTCGGAGTTATTTCTTCCAATTATAGAGATATCATCTGGGATTTTTAAGCCTAACATATTACAAGCATTGATAGTTGCAACAGCCATAACATCAGACATACAACAAATAGCAGTAGCATCTCTATTTGCTTTAATAGCCTCTAAAGCAACTTCAGTAGCTTTGAGTGCCTCGTAGTCACCAAAATATATTCTTTTATTATTTCTTTCTAGATTTAATTCTTCAAATAATGCCACTGTATTTTTATATAAGATATGAGAATTGTAACCATTTTTTCTTCCTAATAATGTAATTATATTTTTATGACCTTTATTTACTAAATATTTAATCCCTTCAGGGTAATGAATAGCTGGAATTAATATTTGATTTATATTTGAATCAAGTTTAGGGATATTAATAGTTACATATGGAAGGTTTAAATTACTAACATTATCAATATTTTTTTCCATCTGCTCTTTGCTACAAAATCCAGTAGAAAAAACTATATAACCATCACAGCCAACACTTCTTTTTAACTGTTCTTCAATTATTTCTACAGAAGATTCTTTGCTAGCAGGTAAAAATACAATGCCGAAACCATCTTCAGATAATTTACTTTGAATTCCTGATAATAATTCATTTGTGTATTCATTTAAGAAAAATGGTTGAGATGTTGGAATTAATATACCAACTAATTTTGATTTAGAAGTTGCAAGAGATCTTGCAAATATATTTATACTATAATTATGTTTTTTAACAACGTCTTCAATTTTTTTTTTAGTTTTTTCGCTAACACGAGTTGTATCTTTATTGTTTAAATATAAAGATACAGCAGCTTGAGAAATACCAACTTCGTTAGCTATATCTTTTAAAGTACCCATATTATTCCTTTTTTTCGATTAATCGGTTAACTAATTAATCGCATATATATCTTGAGTTGTCAATAAAAATTCCGCATTTTTTACAATTAAAAGTTGACATTAGATATTTGATATGATTTAATTTGGTTAAGCGTTTAACAGCTTTGGAGGGAAAAAAATGAAAAAGATGTTAGTGATGTGTGTTGTTCTGGTGGCTTCCTTTAGTTCTTTATTTGCTCAAGGAACTAGTGAAAAAGAATCCACAGGGTTACCTTATGAAGGGGAGACATTAACTGTGTCAATGTGGGGATATAATATGGATATTTTAGAAAAGAATATTATAACTCCTTTTGAAGAGAAGTATGGATGTGAGATTGTAGTTGAGACAGGTAATAATTCTGACAGACTTACAAAAATGGTAGCAAGGAAAGATAACCCTGTTGTTGATGTTGCTTTATTTGCTGGTTCTCATACTTATAAAGCTAAAGAGGCAGGAGTAATTAAACCTTATGATCCAAGTATAATTACTAATCTTGATTCTATTATGGAATCTGCTCAAGATCCTATTGGTGATATGTATGGTATAGGATACTCTTTATCAAATTTAGGTTTATTTTATCGAACTGATAAATGTGATGAAATTACAAGTTGGAAAGACTTGTTAGATCCTTCTTATGCGGGTACAGTATCAATTCCTACAATTACTACTACTTATGGTCCTGCTTTTATTTATATGTTAACAAAAGCTTTCACTGGTGATTTCAAAGATACTGAAGTAGGTTGGCAAAAACTTGAGGAGTTAGCTCCTAATTTAGTTACTGCATATAGTAAATCTTCTGAATTAAATACTTTAATAGCACAAGAAGAAGTTTATATAGCTCCATATTCATCATTTGCGTGGGGAAGTATTGCTTCAACAGGTTTAGATGTTGCTAAAGCTATCCCAGAAGAAGGTCTTCCTGGAACTTTTTCAATAGCTTCTGTTGGTGCCGGAACAAAGAATGAAACTTTAGCAAATGAATTTATAAACTGGTTACTTTCTTATGATGTTCAATTAAGTGAAGCTTTAGATCAAGTTGATTCACCTGTAAGATTAGATGTTGAAGTTCCAGATGAAATTGCTCAAAACTTAGCATATGGTGATGAGTTAGTTAGTAATTTATATTTCTTCGATGAAGCTGAATTAGCAGCAAAACAAGAGGAATGGATTAATCGTTGGAATAGTATTTTTTCAAAGTAAAGATATTTAGTGATTACAACAAGCAGAGAAATCTGCTTGTTGTTTATGAGGTGATATGAATCCATTAAAATCAAAAAAAACTATGTTGTTTCTAGTAGGACCTGGTTTTGTTTTTTTATTGATTTTCTTCTTTCTTCCCTTAATGTATGTTCTTTTAGAAAGTTTTCAAGGTGAAAATGGTCAATTAACATTAGTTAGATATTATGATGTTCTTAGAAATGCTCAATTCAAATTAGTATTTATTAGAACCTTAAAAATGGCATTAGTGGTTACTCCAATAGCTGTAATAGTTGGATATCCTTGTGCTTATTTTATATCTAAACTAAAGGGAAAGAAAAAATCAATTTTAACTACTTTAGTAATTTTACCTTTAATGACTAGTCCAGTTGCTCGAACTTATGCTTGGATTGTAATTTTAGGTAAATATGGAATTGTAAACGCTTTTTTAACGAGTTTGCATATTATTCCAGAACCAACAAGATTGCTTTATACAGAAGGTGCAATTATTGTTGGTCTACTTCAATTATTCATGCCAATTTTAATCTTAACTGTTAGCTCCTCATTAGAGAATGTAAGTAGTGAAGTTGAAGAGGCAGCTCTTTCGTTAGGTTCAAATAGAATAGGAGTATTTTTTAGAGTTGTTGTTCCTTTATCCTTTGAAGGTTTGATTATGGGAATAACTCTTGTTTTTACAGGATGTTTTACCGCTTATGTTACTCCTGCAATTTTAGGTGGAGCTAATGTATTAACCCTTTCAACTCTGATGAGAGAACAAGCTTTAGTATTAATGAATTGGGAAGCTGCAACAGTAATTGCAGTAATAATGATAATTACAACTTTAGTTCTATATAATGGAATTAGAGCTTTTAAACCAAGGAATATGTGATGAAAAAATCAAAATTTTTGATATTTATTGTAGTATTAGCAATAATATTTTTAATAGGGCCTTTTTTAATCATTATTATATCTTCCTTTAATAAAACTTCTGTTATGAAGTTTCCACCACAAGGATTTTCTTTTCAATGGTACAAAAAAGTATTTTCTGTTGATATGTTTAAGACTACGTTTTGGATTAGCTTAAAGATTGGTTTCTTTGCAACTTTGACTGCTTTGATTATCGGTATTCCAGTTGCTTATCTAAATGTGAAATATAAATATAGAGGGAAAAATGTTGTTGAGTTAATCTTTTCTTCTCCAGCAATCATTCCAGGCTTAGTAATTGGTTTTGCTCTATTGAGATATTTTATATATATAGCTAAGGTTCCTATTTCTGTTGGGTTATTTTTAGGTCATACAGCAATTTTGTTTCCATATACGGTTAGGGTTGTTTCAGCAAGTTTAAGAAATTTTGATTTGAGTGTAGAAGAGGCTGCAGTAAGTTTAGGGTCTGCACCTTTAGGGGCATTTTTTAGAGTTGTTTTTCCTAATATTCAAGCCGGTGTTGTAGCAGCTTTTATCTTAGCTTTTATAACTTCTTTTAATAATGTTCCGATTTCCTTGTTTTTAACAGGACCAGGAGTTTCGACATTACCAATTCAGATGTTAGTTTATATGGAATATTATTACGATCCTACAATTTCTGCTTTATCTAGTTTAATCATAATTTTAACTGTAATTATTGTTCAAACAGCAGAAAAAGCTTTAGGCATTTCAAAATACATGTAGAGGATAAATTATGGCTTATATAGAATTAAAAAATATAAATGCAGGATATGTTAAGGGCGACCCTATTTTAAAAGATTTTAACTTAGAAGTAGAAAAAGGTGAGTTGGTTTCTTTGTTAGGACCGTCAGGATGTGGAAAAACTACAACTTTAAGAACAATTGCTGGTTTTATAGCTCCAGAAAAAGGTAATGTAATCATTGATAAAAAAGATGTTACAAATTTACCTCCTAATAAGAGAAACATTGGTTTAGTTTTCCAAACTTATGCTCTTTTTCCACATCTTTCTGTATTTGAAAATATAGCATATGGACTTAAAAGAAGAAAAGTTCCTAAAGATGAGATAGCTGAAAAAGTTAAAAATGTATTAGAGCTAGTTTCTTTAACTGGTTTTGAAGATAGGCTTCCTGCTAATCTCTCAGGAGGACAAAGACAGCGTGTTGCTTTAGCTAGATCTATAGTAATTGAACCTGATCTTTTATTATTAGATGAGCCTTTATCTAATTTGGATGCTAAATTACGGGATGAAATGAGAGCAGAGCTTAGTAGGTTACAACATCAATTAGGTATAACAATGATTTATGTAACCCACGATCAAATTGAAGCTTTAAGTTTATCTTCTAAGATTATTGTAATGAATGAAGGTAATATTGAACAAATGGGTTCTCCTAAAGAAATTTATGAAACCCCTGCAACAAAATTTGTTGCTAAGTTTGTAGGTTTTGACAATATATTAAAAGCAAAGTTCTTAGAAGTCGATAAATCTAATAATGTTATTGTCGGTGTAAATAATAACAAAATTACAATTCAAAGAGAACAACATATAGATTTAAATGATCTTAGAACTGGAGATGAGGTTAATATTTTATTTAGGGCAGAAGATACTGTTATAAGTAATCAAAAAACTGAAAATAGTATAAAAGCTAAATTGAATTATGCAAATTATCAAGGAAATCTAAGTAGTTATGCTCTAAGTTATGAAGGAAGTGAGATTCGATCAATTTCTGATAACGTTGAGCTTAAAAATCAAAAGGAAGTTTATTTTTCAATTGCTAAAGATAAAATAATCATCGAAAAAAAATAGGAGAAGTTATGAAAGAAAAAAAAGAAATATTAAAACATATTAGGTGTGGATTAGGCGATATTGCTCCATACGTTATAATTCCAGGCGATCCAGGAAGAGTAAAAAGAATCGTAGATCAAATGGATAATGCTGTTAAACTTGCAGAAAATAGGGAATATGTAACATATACTGGAGAATATAAAGGTGTTAAAATCACAGTTTGTTCTTCTGGTATTGGAGGCCCTGCAGCATCAATTGCCTTTGAAGAGCTTATTAAACTTGGTGCAAAAGTTTTTATAAGAGTAGGTTCTGCTGGAGGTAGACAACCTGAGATACCTATTGGAACTCCTGTTGTAATCAATGCTTCATATAGAGGTGAAGGAACTTCAATGGTTTATTTGCCAGCCCCATTTCCAGCTGTTGCAAGTTTAGATGTAACAAATGCTTTAGTTGAAGCAGTTGAAAATCAAAAAGTTGATTATAGAGTTGGTATTGGATTTTCACGTGATGCATATTATGTTCAAGATAAAGCTTTAAATAAGGAATTAACAGATGCTGGTGTAATGGCTGCCGAACAAGAAGCCTCCATTCTTTTTATCGTTGGTAGTAAGCGGGGTGTTAAGACAGGTGCTATAGTATCAACAGATTCTAATATTTATCTTGAAAATCAGCCTACTTTAGCTGAAAAGGAAGAATTATTCTTCAAAGGTGAAAGAAAATGTATTAAAGCTGCTTTAGATGCTTGTGTAATCTTAAATAGTAAAAAAGCTCATGAATTCTAAGAAAATATTAGAAGACTTAATATCATTAAATGCTCCCTCAAAGAGGGAGTATGTTGTTGCAGAGTATGTAAAATCAATTGCTAAAAAGTATAATATTGAATTTTATGAACTAGATCGATTTATACCAGAAGATGGAAATTGCCCTCCTATTTTATTTAAAATTGATGGGAATTTAAATAATGACATTATTTTACTTTCTGCTCATTTAGATACTGTAAACATTGATCATAATAATAAAATAGAAATTATTAAAGAAGGAACTATTTATAGATCCAATAAGAAGAATGTTTTAGGAGGAGATGATAGGCTTGGGGTAGCAGCTGCTTTGATTATGGCAATTAAAGCTAAAGAAAATCCAAACCTTCACTCTGGTGTGGAAATCTTATTTACGGTCCAAGAAGAATTAGGCTGCTTGTGTTCTAAGATATTTGATTTTTCCTTGTTAAAAGCAAAAATAAATTACAATTTAGATGGAGAGGGCCCTGTAGGAAGTATAATAAATAGGGCTCCAACTAAAGTGAAATACAGTTTAAAAATTATTGGTACTTCATCCCACGCTGCCTTAGAACCAGAAAAGGGAAATAATGCAATTGTAGCACTTGCTAAGATTATTTCTAAACTCCCTCAAGGTAAACTTGATGAATATACTACTGCAAATATAGGTATGATTAGTGGTGGGAAACAAACTAATGTAGTTGCTAAAGAAGCTGAAATAGTGGCTGAACTACGTAGTTTAAATTATGAAAAATATTTAAATTGGAAAGATAAAATAGAGCAAATTGTAGATGCTGAGTCAAATAAATTAAATGTAAGATATCATTTACAATTTGATATTGTTTATTATGGTTATCATGTAAAAGAAAATACAAAAACAGTTAAGCTATTTAAAAAAGCTTGTAAATTTAATAATCTCAAACCTCAGCTTATCACAAGCCAAGGTGGTGGGGATTCTAATAATATAAATTCTAATAATATTGATAGTGTCGTTTTTGGCTTCTCAATGCATAATATTCATACTGTTAATGAATATTTTGATATAAGAGATTTTGAGAAGGCCTTAAAATTATTAGATACAATACTTTTTACTTAACCTTTTCCAACTTTATTCCCAATGCTAAATAAGGCAATTGTGGTAATTGCTGTAATAATTGAAAGGATATGGTAAATATTAATTTTTTCTTTAAAAATAATTATTCCAACTATAATTGATGTAGTTATTATACTTAGAACTGCATAATAAATATAAGAAGAGGCTCCAAAGTTACTATATAATAAATTGAATCCAATATATGTTAAACTTAATCCAACTCCACTAACTATAATCATTGACCAATTTTCTTTTAACAGTGGGACAAAATTAATATCTTTTTCTAGTAAAGGCATAATGGAAAAGGTAATAATAATACATACAACAGCACTTAATCCTACAAATAGTAAGGAATTATTGACTGTTGCTTTTTTTTGACCATATGCGAAAAAAGCATTTCCAATTGCAGCTATTAGAGCATAAATAAGTAGTAAATAATTTTTCATAACAACCTCAAATAATATTTTTTAAATTTTATCATTTTATTGGGTTTTAATATACATAAAAAGGTATTAATTATGACTTTGTTTTGCTCTAAAAGATAGTTAAGTTTAAAAAATTTGAGGCTTCATCAGTAAGTGTGGGTAAATTTTATAATTGAGAATTGAAAAAGAAAGGAAAAAAGAAAGAAATAAAGAATACAGATATTAGTTTTTTTAAGGAATTTATTGAAAAAGTCACCAGTTATCGTCTATTGTAGTTTTACTACAAACCAACAAAAGAGGTATAACCAGTGACTAGAACGAGCTTATTAAAAGAATTAATCGGTGTCAATAATGTAAAAGTTAAAAGTTGGGAATTAATTACAAATTCCAGTAATATTAAAGAACTTTTTATTCATGTAGAACCATATAAAAAAGAGCAGAATAAATGCCCAATCTGTGGTAGAAGATTACCAGGATATGACAAAAAGAGAACTCCTCGAAAATGGAGATCACTTAATGTTGGAAATATTCCTGTATATGTCCTAGCTAATACTAATAGAGTAACTTGTTCAGAACATGGTGTTATAACTGCAGCAGTTCCTTGGGCTAGGCATAACTCTAGATTTACTAAAGATTTTGAAAATCAAGTAGCCTGGTTAGCTTTTAATTTAAGCAAGAAAACATTATCAGAGTTTATGGGTGTTTCTTGGAATACTGTTGGTGATATTATTAATAGAGTATTATGGGATATTGCTCCTAATTATGAAGATAGGTTTAACAATTTAGTTAATATTGGAATTGATGAAACTAGCTATAAAAAAGGACATAATTATATTACAACAGTTGTAAATAACGATGATAGTACAGTTATATGGGCAGAGGAAGGACATAATCAAAATACTTTATCTAAATTCTTTGAATATTTAAGTCCAGAACAGAGAGCATCTATTAAGACTGTCAGTGGTGATGGAGCTAGATGGATAAAGGCTTGTCTTGATAAATATATCCCTAATGCAGAGCGTTGTATTGATCCTTTTCATACTATCTCTTGGGCACAAGTTGCACTTGATGATGTAAGAAAAGCTGCTTCTCAAAGAGCAAGAGCAATACTTGAACAGAAGGAAGGAAAACCAAAGAAGCGAGGTAGAGGACAACCTAAGAAAGGAGATGAGAAACCAATAGATGAATCAAAGATTATAAAAAATTCTAAATTTGCCTTACGCAAGAACCCTGAAAACTTAACAAAAAATCAGAGAGAAAAATTGGAAATGATAAAGCTTAATGATAATCAATTATATAGAGCATATAGGCTAAAAGAAGAGCTTAGATTTATATTCAAGCTTGATGATATAGATGAAGTTAAAGAGCATTTAGATTCATGGTTATCTTGGGCTAGAAGATGCAGAATACCAAGTTTTATAGATCTTGGAAGAAAAATAAAACGACACTATGATGCTATTATGGCAACTAGAACATACAATATTAGCAATGCAAAAACTGAGGCTTTAAATAACAAAATAAAACTCTGTATTAGAAGAGCTTACGGGTTTAGAAACATAAATAATTTACTCAATTATGTACTTTTGGTTTGTAGCAACATAAAAATCCCTTTAGCTAACAGATAAAATCAGTTAACAAAGGGACTTAACAAGAAAATTAATAGGATCTAACCCACATATAGGTTAGAAGACCCAAAAATTTTTATGTAAAATTAATGATTTAAGAAATGAAATAATTTAAACAAAAAATTTATTAAATCCTTTTTTTATTGAAGATTTTCTTTGATAATTATATTAATTGGAATTGGTGAATTATCAACGGATTCTTCTTGTTTCATAAATAGAATTCTAAACATTTCCATTATCGTCTTATAACCTTGTGTCTCAGGAGATTGAGAGATAATTGCTGAAATATTTCCATTTAATAACTCTTCTTTATTATCGGATACTAAATCAAAACCTATAATACAAGGTTTTTTATTTAAATTTTTTGATGCGATATACTTTGATACAACGCTTGTAGCATCATTTGTTACAAATATCCCATCAATTTGTTGGTTTTCTTCTACAATTTTATCTAAAAAGGATGTAAAAGATTTTTCTCTTTCTCTATCCCAAATATGATTTGTTACATCAATGTTTAGATTTTTAAAGAAATCATTAAAACCAATTGCTCTTTGTTCTTGGTTATAAGCTGTCTTATGCATTTGAATACAGATATAGTTGGTACCATTTGGAGTAAATAGTTGCATTACTCTAGCAGCACACCATCCAGCTTTATAAGCTATTTGAACATTCTCTGTTATAGGAGAGGCTTTTGAAAGGGAAGAGTCAAAAAAAGCATAATCTATATTTTCAAGTGTGTTAATAAATTTATATGCTTCATCTCGAATAACTGGGGAGAGTGCAATAGCATCAACATTAGCATCAATCAACTTTTTGCCTGCCTCAAGTAAACTGTTAGTTTTATTTCTATCAAATTCTTCTTTAACAATAGTAACATTAAAAGATTTAAGCTCGTTTCCAGCTCTCTCAATACCTTTATAGATTTTACTCCAATAGCCCCCTTCAGAATTGAGAATTGGTATTAATATTCCAATTTTTAACTTTGAACCATTTTTTAAGCTACGGGCCATAGCGTTAGGAATATAACCATTTTCTTTGATAATTTGTTCTATTTTTGATTTAGTTTGAGCTGAGACTCTTCCTCTGTTATGCAATACCCTGTCCACAGTACCAACAGAAACCCCTGCAGCTTTAGCAATTTCAGCAATTTTCATTAGTTATTTCCTTTACTTTTATAAATGAGACAAGATACATCTTGTCTCTTAAAAAGTATAATGCAAAATAAGTAATTTGAAAAGTTAATTTACTTTTGACCGTAATAAGCATTTTTACCATGTTTTCTTTCATAATGCTTTTTTGTAATATGATCAGGTAGCTGAATGAAATTAGGATTAATATTATTTACCCACATTGCCATTTTAGCAATTTCTTCCAAAACCCTTGCATTATATACACTAGCCATTGCATCTTTTCCCCAAGTGAAAGGACCGTGCCCACCGACTAAAACCATAGGGTTTTCTTTGGGATTAATAGGAATTGGCGGATATGGGCCCACATTTAAAATTTCCTGAGCAGTTGAAGGGTTTTTTACCGTTTCATAAATTAGAATCCCAGTATTTTTTTCATAACCATTTGCAACTTGTTCTTTTGATAATGGCTTAGTGCATATAATTGGGTTAGCCATGTGATCGGCATGAGTTGTTCCAAGTATAGGAATTGATTTCATTGCCTGTGCCCATGCAGTAGCATATGGAGAGTGGGTGTGGCATATACCATTAATTTGCTCAAAGTGAGTATATAGTTGCAAGTGAGTCTGTGTATCAGAAGAAGGATTTAATTTACCTTCAACTTTATTACCTTCTAAATCAACAATAACCATATCGTCAATTTTTAATTGATCGTATGAAACTCCTGAAGGTTTTATTGCAAAAACGCCCAAATTTTTATCAAATGCAGAAACATTTCCCCAAGTGTAAATAGCCAATTCTTGTTTTGGTATTTCTAAATTAGCTAAAAACGCTTGTTCTTTTAATTCTTTGTATTTATCCATAGTAAGCTCTATTCCATCTATCTTGGTTTCTAAAAGAAGAAACAGTCGTTTCTTCATTAATCTTTAGTAATTCTATTTTAACCATTTCTGACCAAAATTCTAGGGTTTCTTCATCAATTTGTGTTGATAAAGTATTATGATGACCCGCACCTGATAAAATCCAACATTCGCTTGAAGTTATGAAATTAGGTTTAGGTGAGAGTAAAACTCTAGCAACAGGTAATTTAGTAAACTCTTCTTTAGTAGCAATAACATCAACTTTATTAGCAACAATTCTCATTCTAGTGCCTAAATCAACTATAGAAACAGTATAACCTTCTGCTTCTTTTGCATTAAATACTAATCTAGCAGGATCCTCTTTATCTCCAATACCTAATGGGTGAACTTCAATAGTTGGTTTATCTTTTGCAAGGGAAGGGCAAATTTCTAACATATGGGAGCTTAGATTGAACATATTATCTTCTTCAAGATTGTAAGTATAATCTTCTAAGAAAGAACAGCCTCCATCAATACCTTCACCCATAAGTTTTAAAGTTCTAACCATAGCCGCTGTTTTCCAATCTCCCTCTCCAGCAAAACCATATCCTTTTGACATTAAATGTTGGCAAGCAAGTCCGGGCAGTTGTTTTAGTCCATGTAAATCCTGGAAATTAGTAGTAAAAGCATCAGCTTCTTTGTCGATTAAAAATTTTTCTAGAGCAATTTCCATCTTTGCCTGTTCTCTAATATGCTCAATATTGAATTTAGTAGGCTCTAAAATAGTATATAATCTTTGATATTCTTGCATAAGTGAATCAATTTCTTCATCACTAACTCTTTCCATATATTCAACTAAATCACCTATTCCATAGTAAGGAATATTCCAACCTAATTTGATATAAGCTTCAACTTTGTCACCACAAGTTACAGCTACATCCCTCATATTGTCTCCAAAGCGAACAACATTAAGAGATTTTCCGACAGTAGTGGCAACAGCTGCTCTCATCCATTTGCTCATTCTCTCTCTAAAGGATTTAGATTTCCAATATCCCACAAGAACATTTCGATTTATATTCATTCTAGCTGTGATATAACCAAATTCTCTATCTCCATGAGCACTTTGATTTAAATTCATAAAATCCATATCGATTGTGCTATATGGTATTTTTTTGTTGAATTGAGTGTTGATTTGAAGAAGAGGTTTATTTAAAGAGTTTAATCCATTAATCCACATTTTTGCAGGAGAAAAAGTGTGCATCCAACAAATAATACCAGCACATTGTTCATCTAGATTTGCTTCTTTAATAGTTCTTTCTATACTTGCTGCTGTAAGTAACGTATCTTTATATATTAATTTACAAGGTAGAGTATTGCCAATATTTAATTCTTCCACCATATGTTTAGAATGTTTTGCAACTTCTATTAAAGTTTCTTCTCCATATAAGCTTTGAGAACCTGTTAAAAACCAAAAATTGTAATCTGAAATATGTTTCATAAGATTTATCTCCTATATGCGTTAACGTACACATAGTATATTCCATATCTTTTGTTTTTACAACAAATTTTTAAACTTTTTAAATTTGTTTTTTATTTTTTGGGTAAATTGGTATATCATTTATAAAAAGGATAGGTTATGAGAGAAGAGAATCAATTAATAACAAAGTATGTTCCTAAATTGCTTTTTGACAAAAATGAACCATTTTTGCCAAAAGCCATTTTTTATAATATTTATCATAAAGGAACAGATATAAAAAGTAAAACTTCAAAGTATGAATTTAAATTCGGAAAAGACAGTAATATAGTTATAGAATATGCAATATATTATACTTATGATATTCAACATTTATATGATTTAGAGCATGTTTTTGTTTATCTAAATGAAAATGAAAACGTTGAAAAAGTAGTATCCTCTTTTCATGGTAAATTTTATAAATCTACCATTCTTGAAATAAATAATTTTTATTCTGAGAATAGAATTCTGCTTTACGTTCAACCAGGTAAGCATGCCTTAATGCCAAATTTCAAACTATTCCAACTTTTTGATAGTTTTTATGAAGCTTGTAATATTGAAAGTGGAAATTCAGGTTTTTTAATAAATGCCTGAATCCGTATAAATCTTAATAATTGATAATTATAGCTAATTTTTTGCTATTTTATTAATAAATTATTTTGTAGTACGGATTTTTTTCTTGTCTATTTGTTTTACCTATTTCTATTTTTATATTTTATTCCAATATTTAGATAGATGTAAGAACAATATTTTAAATTTTTTTACAAATACAACTTTTTTCAGTCATACTAAACTCTTCTAATTGATATTAGAAGTATTATTTCTGTTGTTTTGTATTTATATTATTTGAGTGTTAAACAGAAAGCAAAAAATATATGTTAATAATTTTATCAATTCTTACTAACAACTCTGTCCAAGGATTATTATTATATAGCCGAAGTACCATATTCCTTCCTTTTCTCATATATCTAGCACAAGTATAAATAATATCTCTTAATATTGTCTTCATTCTAATTCTATCTTTATTACCCTTAGTTCCTTCAGGTAAATAAAATTGATTTAATAAAGTAATATCTCCAATTATTCTCAAAATGTTATAAGCATTAGTAATAGCTGCTAATCTTTCAAAGTTTAAATCAGTTTTTTAGATATTGTTCACTTGTTGCATGATCATGATATAGATTAACTACTGTTATTGCATCTTCAATAAGGTTAGTCCAATAAAGCTCTACTTCTATTTCTGGAAATAATAATATATTACCTTTTTTATCTTCATAAATCTCTTTTATCTTAAATGCTATTTGAGATTTATTTGTAACATCTTCTTTTCCTACTGGATACATTTGGGTAAAATAACCATAGTATACAGTTGTTTGTCTATAATCATATGATATCTTTTTATCATATAATGATTTAGCTCTTTCTAATAAATCTTGTGAATAGTCGTTTCTTCTACATTTTTTCTTGATAATAAAGTTAACATTATTTTTATCAAGTACATTAATAGTTTCTACACTATCATGACCACTATCAAATCTACACAACACTTTACTATAATCTTCTAAAGTAAGTATCTCTTTAGCATTATCCAATACCTTTTGAACAAACGGTATTGAATCTTTTTGAGAATGTTGTTTTCCAGGTCTAAGTTCAGCTCCAATACAATAAGAGCCTAAGTAACTCATAAGTGGTGCAAACCCATCTTCCCCTTTATATGTTCTAGAACATTCTTCTTTATTGCATTTAGGATTAATCATAGGTGTTACATCAAAATCTAATGGAATATATTTTTCACTTATCTTTTCACATGGGAAAGAAACTTTCTTTAGTAATTCAATATTAACTAAATTACAATGTTCAATAAAATTTGCACTACGTTCTTTCTCTAAATACAATCTTAGTGTTTCTTGAGCAGGAGTGAATTTAAGATTTAAACATTCTTTAAATACTTCATTATTTCTAAATTGTTCTACATTAGAAAAATTAGTAAATCCCATAGAGTTTAAACCAACTAAGGTTTTATATATAGTTTCATTTTCTAAAAGACTTTTAGATTTAAGGGTATCCAAATCATATTCAGCATTATCATTAACTTTCATAATTGCAAATGTTAAAATTTTAGAAATTAAGTTTAAACCTGCTTTTCTCTCTAGTGTAATTGTTGTAGTATCAAAATCAATCATTTGGCCTCTCTTGTTACTTGTTTTGTAGTAATTTAATTGTAACATAAGGGGCTATTTTATTCTATAATTTACTATACATTTGTTAATATATTTTATTTATTTTGAAATCTATACGGATTCAGGTATAATATTAATGAGTAAGTCTTTGAAAGGTTTTCATTGAAAAATACTTATCATTATATTTAATTATATCTTTTATTATACCTGTTTCTATAAATCCAAATTTCTTGTATAACTTTTGAGCTTGATAATTTTCGCTTTCAACTTGAAGTGTTATACAAGTAATTTCTTTTTCATTATCGATTTTATTTAATAATGATTCCATGAGTAAAGAAGCAAAACCTTTGTTTTGATATTCTTTTTTAGTAAAGACTCCAAAAATTGATGCGTGATGCCTTAGTTTTTCTTTATTATCTTGAATTAAAGTTAACATAGAAGCTAATTTATTATCATAAAATAATCCTAGATTTATTTTACCAGGTTGTTTTTTTAGCCTTTCTAACCATATATCGTTAGTTAGTTTAGATTCTTCTAAATAACTACTAGAAAAATAAGTTGGGAATTCTTTGAGACATTCAAGTCTAAGTTTTTTATAACTGATTAAATCAAGTTTATCTAATTCTCTAATTTCCATATTTTATTTTAGAATTTAAACTTAAATAAATCAACAACTAGATTCCTTGTATCTACTTAGAGTAATTTAATCCTACTCAAAATAAATTAAGCTCAGCGAAAACTGAGCTTAATATTTAATTTTGAAATTATTATTTTACATTTACTGAAAATAATTTTATTTATGTAGCATAATTTTTATAGCATCACTAGGTTCAGTTGCTGCAAATTCAAATGCTTTAATTGCATCGTCAAAACTATAATTATGTGTAATTAATGGTTTTACGTTTAGTGTATTTGCACTAATTAATCTAAGAGACCTTTCAAACATATTTACATATCTAAAAATAGTATAAAGTGTAATTTCTTTAGCTTGGCAACCAACTATATCTACAGCAACAGGTTCAATTGGCATACCAATTAAAACCGCTTTACCACCTGGTTTAACAAATTTAGTAAAACTAGATAAAATATTTTTTGCTCCAGTTGCTTCAAAGAAAATATCAACACCATTGATAGTATTGTCTCTAATTACTTGATATAAATCTTCTTTTTTTGAATTAACACAAATTATAGATGGATAATTTTCTCTAACTATATTTAGCTTGTCATCTTTTATATCTGTAATAATTACTTTTGAACAGCCGGAAGCTAGAGCTGAAATTGCAGTTACAATACCAATAGTTCCAGCACCCATAACTAAAGCGATATCTCCTGGTTCAATCTGTGCTTTTTTAGCAGAGTACATTCCAATTGCAACTGGCTCTACCGCAGCACCTTCTTCGAAAGACACATTATCTGGTAGTTTAAAAGTTAAAATACCCGGATGTACAAAAGAATCTCTTAAACATCCATGAATAGGTGGTGTTGCCCAAAATTTAACTTCTGGATCTAAATTATACATACCATTTAGAGTTTCAGCACTTTGGAAGTTAGGAATACCAGGTTCCATACATACTCTATCTCCTACCTTTAGGTGTTTTACATTCTTTCCAACTTCTGTGACTATTCCACTTGCTTCATGGCCAAGAACCATTGGTTCATTTACAATAAAATCTCCAATTTTGCCATATTTATAATAATGAACATCACTACCACAAATACCAACACATTGTGGTTCAATTCTTACATCATTGGGAGTTAATTCTTCCTGAATATCAATCTCTCTCATTGAAATTTTGCCAACTTCTTCAAGAACTACTGCTTTCATTCAATTTTCCTTCTTTTTCTTATTTATAATATTATCTTTGCATATAAAAATTACAAAGTCAAGAAAATTTTATTAAACATTTTCAAATAATTTGCGCAAATTAGATAAAAAAATACTTATTTAAAAATATCTAATTATATGTAGTAAAAGGAAATAAATAATTTAAAAAAAATCTTGACAACTTAAAATACTATGATAGTATTAGACACAGAGAAAAATTTTTATAAATTAAAAAAGGAGTCATGAATTATGAAAAAAGTTATATTAGCTATATTAATTAGCTGTATTTCATTCAGTATGTTGTTTGCTGGAGGTTCTTCAGAAGAAAAGGAAGATGTTTATAAAGTTGCTTATATTGCTAGAGCACAAGCAGATTCTTTTGCTGCTTGGTTAGCTAATTCTGTAAAAGCAGAAGCAGAAAAATATCCTAATATTGAAGTAAGTGTTTTTGATGGTCAAGCATCAGATGATATTGAAAATTCAATGATTGAAAACGCAATAACAAACCAGTTCGATTGTATAATTATTCAGCCAAATAATGGTGAATCTCAAAGACCTTATGCTGAAAAAGTTGTTGATGCAGGTATTATTTGTATTACTACAAATGCTCGAATTTCTGGAATTGATGGAGCTTCATCCGTAGATGCTGATCCTTATGAACAAGCTGCAGTAAATGCTAGAGCCGCATTAACTCAAATTCCTAAAAATGCTAATGTTGTAGTATTGTTGGGCCCTCCTGGAAACTTCCATGCTGATCAAAGAAGAATTTCTTGGCAAAAAGAATTCTTCGACAAACGTTCTGATGTTACTATAGTTGGAGAACAAATTGCTAATTGGAATAAAGATGAAGCAATGGCTCATATGGAAGACTGGGTACAAGCAAATGATAAAATTGATGCTATTATTTCAATGAATGATAATATGTGTGCAGGTGCATTAGAAGTAGTAAAAGATATGGATGAATATAAAGATATTTTAGCATATGGCGTTGATGGTACAGCAGAAGCTTGTTTATTAATCAAAGATGGCAGAATGACATCAACTTGTTTACAAAGCGCCTTTGATTTAGCCTCTAATTTATTAGCTACAGCAAATACATTGTTAACTGATGAAAATGCAGAACCAATTAATATTGATATTGATTGTCCATTAGTTAATGCAGATAATGTTGATGAATATATTGAAATGTATAAAGAAGTTGGATCAATAAAATAAAAAAAATAAAGATTTAAAAAAAAAGACTATGAGGTATATTAATTTAATATATCTCATAGGTCTGTTCTAAATAAAATACAGGGGAATATTAATGAGTCAATATAAATTGGAAGTTACCAATATTGAAAAATCCTTTCCTGGGGTAAAAGCTTTAGACAACATTAATTTTGCTGTTAGACCTTCTAGTGTTCATGTTCTTTGTGGAGAAAATGGTGCTGGTAAATCTACTTTAATGAAAATAATTAATGGTGTTTATCAACAAGATGCTGGTGAAATAAAAATAGATGGGAAAGTTGTTGATATAAAAAATCCTATACAAGCAAGAGAACATGGGATTTCTATGATTTTCCAAGAATTAAATTTTGTACCAGAAATGACTGTTGAAGAAAGCTTAATTTTAGGGAAATGGCCAAAAAATAAAATCAATCAGATTGATTGGAAAGCTGTAAGAAAAAATGCTGTTGAATTATTAGAAAGCGAAGGACTTTCTTATAAACCGCAACAAAAAGTAAAAGAATTATCAGTATCTGATTGTCAGATGTTAGAAATCTTAAAAGCAATATCAAATAATTCATCTATCATTATTATGGATGAGCCAACCTCAGCTATATCTAATAAAGAAGTAGAGAGCTTGTTTGAAAAAATTGCAGAACTTAAAGCAAAAGGTGTTTCTATAATTTATATTTCTCATAAGATGGATGAAATTTTTAAAATTGCAGATGATATAACTGTTTTAAGGGATGGGATGGTTGTTGATTCAAAGCCTGTTGAAGAATTAACTATTGAGAAAGTTATTAATTTGATGGTAGGTAGAGAATTTGATAGTAGTAATTATCCTAAAGAAAAAATTAAAATTGGTGATAAAAAATTAGAAGTAAAAAACTTAACTAGAAATGGAGTGTTTTCTGATATTTCTTTCAACGTTAGAGCTGGAGAAATTGTTGGCTTTGCTGGTTTGATGGGAGCCGGTAGAACTGAGGTAATGAGAGCTTTATTTGGGTTGGATCCTTTTGATGAAGGTAAAGTTTTTTTATCTAACAATGAAATAAAAATAAAAGATGTTGCAACAAGCATAAAAAATAAATTAGTTATGTTAAGTGAGGATAGGCGTAGATTTGGAATAATTCCTGTAAGGGATATTAGAGAAAATACAACATTATCCTCTCTTAAAAAGGTTTTTTATAAAGGTTATTTACATTCTAAAGAAGAGATAGAATATGTAAATGACATGTGTAAAAAAATGAATGTAAAAACACCTTCTATATCTACAGCAATTGAAGCTTTAAGTGGTGGTAATCAGCAGAAAGTTGTTCTTGCAAAATGGATGTTAAGTAATCCTGAAGTATTAATTTTAGATGAACCAACTAGAGGGATTGATGTTGGAGCAAAGTTTGAAATCTATAAATTAATGACTGATTTAGTAAAAGAAGGAAAAGCTTTAATAATGGTATCATCTGAGTTGCCAGAATTAATGGGTATGTGTGATCGTATTTATGTTATGGCTGAAGGGAAGATTCAAGGCGAATTAAACAGAAAAGATTTCACTCAAGAAAATATAATGCGTTATGCAACAGGTGTAAATTAGGTATAAGGAGAGTTTTGTTTTGGAAAAAAAATCAAAGAAATTTTTGCAGATTTGGTCTACTGTGACAAAAAAATATAGTATATTCATGGTATTAGTTGTTTTGTTTATAATTTTTACATTCATAAATGAAAACTTTTTTTCTCCAAGAAATTTGTCAAACGTATCTAGGCAAATATCAGTAACAACAATATTAGCTTTTGGAGAAACTATTTTAATAATTTGTGGTATGTTGGATTTGTCTGCAGGATCAGTTCTTGCTTTATCTGGGGTATTATCTGTTGCTGCATATCAAGGTACTAGTTCTATGTTTGTTGCCTTTGCTGTAGCTATTTTAGTTGCAGTTGGTTGTAATTTTTTAAATGGCCTTATGGTAACAAAATTTAAAACTCCACCTTTTATTGCAACTTTGGCTATGCAAGCTATGGCTAGAGGTGGTGCTCTATTATTTACAAATGGACAAAACATATATCAATTAGGGGATTATGTAAAAGTTGGACAAGGTTCAATTGGTTTTATACCAACTCCAGTAATATTTTTAGTATTAACTTTAGCTTTCACATGGTACTTATTGAGAAATACTGCTTTTGGAAGATCATTGTATGCAATAGGTGGAAACGAAGAGGCTGCTAACGCTTCAGGGATTAATGTCAATAAAAATAAAATGGTAGCATTTTTAATTAATGGAGTTTTTGTTGGAATTGCAGGTGTGCTATTTATGTCTAGAGTTAATGCAGGACTTCCAAATGGTGCATTAAATTATGAATTTACTGCATTAACTTCTTCTGTTATAGGTGGAACTAGTTTCTCTGGAGGAATTGGTACAGCTGGAGGTACAGTAATTGGTGCATTTATTGTTGGCTTCTTAAATAATATTATGAATTTACAAAATGTAAATTCTTATTTACAACAAGTAGTTAGAGGTGCAATAATTGCATTAGCAGTAATATATGATATTTGGTCAAAGAATAGAAGAACTAAATCCCATGTTGGAAATATTAGTGAAAAAAAAGATGATAATAAATTAAATAAAGATAGTATATAATGAAGTTGAGTCTAAAATATAAAAATAAATATATTGATAGATTAAATAGAATGAATTACAATTAATGGATGTATCTGTGGGAAAGGAGCTCTGATAAAATGAGTATAAATAAAAAAGTTACCTTAAAAGATGTTGCTCTTGCTGCAGGTGTATCTATTTCAACTGTTTCACATGTAATTAATAATACTAGATTTGTTAAACCTGAGACAAGAAAGATTGTTGAGAAGACCATGGAAGACCTATCTTTTGAAAAAGGTAAGGGATTTTCAAAAAAAACAAAATATATAGGTCTTATCGTAGCTGATATAACAGAAGATTATTCAATATCAGTTATTAAATCTATTGAAAATCATTGTCGTAAAGTAAATTATTCTATTATAGTTTGTGATTCTCAAGATGATCTTGAGTTAGAAAAGCAAAATATAAATAAATTACTTGATAATGAGAGAGTAAGTGGAATAATTATTTCACCTGTAAATTCATTTTGTTGTGATCCTAGACTAAAAAATACTAAAGTACCTGTTGTTTGTTTCGATAGAAAATTTGAAACAGTAAATAAAGTGTTTTTTGGTATTAACAACTTACAATCTGGTTATTTTGCTTCAAATTATTTGTTTTCACATAATTGTAGCAATGTGGGATTTATTGGATATCCTCAAGAAGTATATAGTGTACATCAGAGAGAATTAGGTTATAGGTTAAGTTGGCAAGAAAAATATCAAGATAAACTTCCGAAGATTCAAAAAATTGATTACTTTCAAGTGAATTCGATTGAAATAATTTCAAAATTTATTAAAAAAAATAAAATTGATGGTTTAATTTGTGCAACTTCTGGAGTTTGTCATTTAGCAATTAAAGCTATTGAACAACTTGATTTAAATATACCTGAAGATGTAAAAATTGTTACATATGATAACAATAAATGGTTTGATATGTTACAATATCCAATTTCTGTAATAACTCAACCGGTTAAAGAAATTGCAGAAGCTTCAGTTGATACGATTATTCAATTTATTGAAAATCCTAATGATATTGACCTAGATAGATCTGAAATCTTATATGAAACAGGATTCATTGATAGATTATAAAAAAATAGGAGTTTATTTTGTCTATAGTTGCAGGAATAGATTGTGGTACTCAAAGTACAAAAGTGATATGTTATGATTCTATAAAAAAAGAGATAATTTCAAAAGCAACAAGTGAACATGACATAATTTCAAAAGAAGATGGAACTAGAGAGCAAATGGCTTCATGGTATATAGATGCTATTAGAGATTGCTTTAATCAAATTCCATTAGATATAAAAAAACAAATAAAAGGGATTGGTGTTTCTGGGCAACAACATGGATTTGTTGCTTTAGATAAAAACAAAGAAGTATTAGTACCTGTAAAATTATGGTGTGATACATCTACTCATTCTCAATGTGATGAAATAACTGATAAAGTTGGTGGCCAAGATGAAGTTTTTGAAGAAATTCAAAACCAAGTTTTACCAGGTTATACTGCTTCAAAAGTTTTGTATTTAAAAGAACATAATAAAGAAGCTTATGATAAATTAGCATATATTTTGCTTCCCCATGATTATATTAATTATTATTTAACAAAAAATATTACAATGGAAGAAGGTGATGCTAGTGGTACTGCTTTCTTTGATGTTAAAAATAGATGTTGGTCAAAAAAAATTTTATCAGCTATTGATAATGAAAGAGATTTAACACTTTGTTTGCCTAAAATAATAAAACCAAATGAAGAACAAGGCATTGTTGATAAAGATGTTGCTACAGAATTAGGATTAAGTGAAGGTGTTGTTGTTTCTTGTGGTGGTGGCGACAATATGATGGGAGCCATTGGCTGTGGTTGTACCCATGAGGGTTCTCTTGTTATGAGTATGGGGACCAGTGGAACATTATTTGGATATAGCGAGAACTTAGTTAGTGATAAGAAATCAAGATTAGCTGCTTTTATTTCTTCAAGTGGTGGTTATTTACCTTTATTATGTACTATGAATTGTACAGTTGTTTCAGAAGAAATCAGAAAACTTTTTGAAATTAATGTTAGAGAATTAGATGAATTAGCAGCAAAAGCAAAAATTGGAGCTGGTGGAGTCACTATTTTACCATATTTTAATGGAGAAAGAGTCCCAAACTATCCAAATGGCAAAGCTTCTATCCTAGGGTTAAATACAGTAAATAATACAAGGGAGAACATAGCAAGAGCAGCATTGGAAAGTGGTGTTTTTGGTATGAAAATTGGATTAGATGCTTTTATAGAATTAGGCTTTGATGTAAAAGAAATAATATTAATTGGTGGTGGAGCAAATAGTCCAATTTGGTCACAAATGGTAAGTGATATTTTTAATGTGCCAGTAGTGATTCCAAAAATAAAAGAAAGTGCGGCATATGGTGGCGCTATTCAAGTTTTGAGTTTATTGGAAGATAAAAGTATTGATGAATGTGCTATAGAAAATTGTGGTAAGAATATTAAGGCTAGACTTTTACCTAATATAGGTAATCACGAACTATATATAAAGGCTTATGAAAATTATAAGATGTATGATAAGGCTTTAAGTTCCCTTTTTAAATAGAAAATAGAATGTGGAAAGAATAAATAAGCTCAGTTTTTTCTGAGCTTATTTTCTCATAAAAATATTATTTATTTACAAAATAAATAATAGCATCGGATATGAATTGGGCCGTATTTTCTCCATACTTATCAATATTTTTTTTAAATCTTTCATCACTTATATATAAAGTAGCTAAAGATCTAAGCATTTCATTAGAACAATCATAATAGTATTTGTTTATAAAATCTTTCCATTTTTGAACTAGATTTTGAACCTCATCGCAACTAACTTTTTCACTTCTTAAATTAGCAAAAGATTGAAAGATTTCTTTATTTTCTTTAGAAATAACTTCCCATTGCCCTTTAGAATAAGAATCAGTTCTTTTTTTACTTTGTTTATAGGCTAAAGAATTTCCCCATCTTTGTTTAACTTCTTCTTCAAAATCTTTTTTAGCTTTTTCGATTTCACTTGTATCGAACTCTTTAAAACTCATAGTATCTTCTCCTTCTATGTATTTGTCTAGTAAATTAATTAAATTATCTAATCTATTTCTCTTCATCATTAATAATTTTTTATGGTTGATAAAAGCTTTCTGAAAATCAAAGTTTTCATTATTCAATATAGATTTTATATCTTTAAGAGAAAAATCTAATTCTCTTAAAAACAAAATTTGCTGTAACTTCTTCAAATTTTCATCATCATAAATCCTATACCCTGATGAATTAATTTTGCTAGGTTTTAGTAAATTAATATCATCATAATAATGTAAAGTTCTAACACTTATATTTACCAATTTAGCAACTTCATTAATTTTCATTATCTTTTCCTTTATCAGAATATATTATTACCTTAAACTATTACCTAACGTTAGGGTCAAGAGTAATTTAAAAAAAATAAGTAATAAGTCATTTATAAACTTTTTATAGATATATTTTTTTTAAGCTAAACTGAAAAAAAATTAGAAAAAATAGCTATATTAGAAAAAAAATAACAAATAAATTTGATTGATTAAAAGAAATCTTTTTTTCAAATTCTAGGTTAGAATTCTTCTTAAAATGTTTTTACTATTTATATATCTAATTATTTGTTATAATAAAAGTAATTTTATAAAAAGGTGTTGGAATTATGTGCGGAATTGTTGGCTTTTGTTCAGATGGGAAAGACGGGTTAGAGGCATCTACTATTTTATTAGACTGTTTGTCTAAGTTAGAGTACAGAGGGTATGATTCAGCTGGTATAGCTCTCTTAAATGATAATAAACTTGAAATAAGGAAGGCAAAAGGAAGATTATCTAATCTGCAAGCCTTAGTTGAGAACAAACCAATTGAGGGCTTTGTTGGCATAGGTCATACTAGATGGGCGACTCATGGAGAACCTAGTGATATTAATTCACATCCTCATACAGATATAAGTGGTGATATAGCTGTTGTTCATAATGGCATTATTGAAAATCATGTTAAACTTAGAGAATGGTTAGAAAAACATCATGTAGAATTTAGAAGTGAAACGGATACAGAATGTATAGCTCATTTAATAGATTTTCATTATAACGGAGATTTATTATTAGCTGTAACAGAAGCTCTAAAAAGATTAGAAGGCTCTTATGCTTTAGCCGTTGTTTGTAAAAATGAACCAAATACAATAGTTGTAGCGAGAAAAGATTGTCCTTTAATAATTGGGAGACATGAAAAATATAATTTATTAGCTAGTGATGTTACACCTTTATTAGAATATACGAGAGAGGTGCAATATCTTGAAGATAATCATATAGCTAAAATTTCACCAGATGATGTCACAATTTATGATGAAGAAGGTAATACTGTAGATGTTGAGATTACTCATGTAGATTGGGATATGCAATCAGCTCAAAAGAATGGCTTTGAGCATTTTATGCTTAAAGAAATATTTGAGCAACCTTATGCGCTTGAGCAGACATATAAAGCAAGGGTGTATGGTGGAAAATTAGATTTAGGAGCAATAACCGACGCAGTAAAAAATGCTAAACGTGTGGTAATAGTTGGCTGTGGTACAGCATATCATGCAGGAGTTGTTGCTAAATATGCAATTGAACATTATGCAAAAATCCCTGTTGTAGTTGATGTAGCATCAGAATTTAGATACAGAGATCCTATAATTTTTGATAATGATTTATGCATAGTAATTTCTCAATCAGGAGAAACTGCAGATACCCTTCAGGCAATGAGAATTTTTAAAAGAAAAAAAGCTAATATTATTGCAATTACGAATGTAGTTGGGTCAACAGTTTCAAGAGAAGCTGATTATGTTATGTACACACAAGCAGGGCCTGAAATTGCAGTAGCTTCAACGAAAGCTTTTACAACTCAATTGATGTGTGTTTATCTTTTAGCCTGTGCTCTAACAAAAGATGAAAAAATGTCTAAAGCTCTTATGAAAGAATTAGAGACCATACCAGAAAAAGCTCAATTAATTATTGATAGACAAGAGGAAATTCAAAAGTTTGCTGCTCGTCAATTCAATAAACCAAAAGTATTTTATTTTGGACGACAAAGTGACTTTGCTATCTCTCTTGAATCAGCTTTGAAATTAAAAGAAATAAATTACACTCATTCAGAAGCTTTTGCAGCAGGAGAGCTAAAACATGGACCTATAGCATTAGTTGATGAAGATACTTTAGTAGTTGCAACCTGCTGTAATGAGAAATTATATGATAAAATGGACTCTAATATAAAAGAGGTAAAAGCAAGAGGAGCTAAAGTATTGTCAATAACTTTTGAAGGCAATTCTGTATTTGATACAGTAGCTGATACAGTCTTTGGGATTCCAAAAACAGAATCTTATCTGTCTCCAGTATTAAGTGTAATAGTAACCCAACTTTATGCTTATTATTGCTCAGTAAACCGAGGTAATGATCCAGATCATCCAAGAAATTTAGCAAAGAGTGTTACTGTAGAATAATAGTTGAATATAACAAAGAGGCTCTTATGATTATCTATGAAAATACTAAAAAAGGATTTATTGAAGAAGTTGAGAGTGGAATATATGTAAATAAATTACAAAAAAACTTGTATGAAAAAATGAATAGAAGAGTGGGGTTTTCTGAGACTAACTCTTGGTTAAATTCTCTAAGGGCTATGAAAGACATAGTTCAAGATGAAGATATTCCCTCTGATGCAGGTGTTGCAGTAGAGTATAATATACCAAATTCATCAAAGAGAGTTGATTTTATAATAAGTGGATATGATGAAAATCATAATCAAGAATTAGTGTTTATAGAATTAAAGCAATGGTCAAAAATAAGTAAGGTAGATAGTTTAGACCAAGTTGTTGAGACCTTTGTTGGAAAATCTAATAAATATGTAACGCACCCTAGTTATCAAGTTTGGTCTTATGTAGAATTGCTAAAAAATAATAATAGTTACATTCAAGATACAGAAATTCAATTAGAACCTTGTGCTTATTTACATAACTACTATCCTATAAAAAATGATCCTCTAATCGATAAAGTATATAAACAAGTAATAGATAGAGCTCCTGTATTTAGAATGACAGAAGCTAATGATTTAAAAACCTTTATAAAAAAACATATAAAATATGGTGATAAACTTATATCTTTAAAAAGTGTTGATGAAGGAGAATTAAAGCCTTCTAAATCTCTTCAAGATTGTCTCATTAACATGTTACATAATAATCCTGAGTTTATAATGATAGATGAGCAAAAAGTTATATATGAACAAGTTTTAAATGCTCATAGGCTATCTCAAAAAGATAAAAAAAAGAGAGTTATCATAGTTAAAGGAGGGCCAGGAACAGGAAAAACTGTAGTAGCAATTAATTTACTAGTGCAAGCTATACAAGAAGGATATTATTCAAGTTATGTCACTAAAAATAAAGCACCAAGAGATGTTTTTAGTTCTTTGCTCATCGGTGAAGATTTTACTAAAAAATACATAAATGGCTTATTCTTAAGTTCAGGATCTTTTACAAACTGTGAAAATAATCAATTTGGCTTGTTAATTTGTGATGAAGCTCATAGATTAAACGCCAAATCTGGAATGTTTTCAAATCTTGGTGAAAATCAAATAAAAGAGATAATACACTCTGCATTGACTTCTGTTTTTTTTATAGATGAAGAGCAAAAAGTCACATCAAAAGATATAGGAAGTGTTGATGAAATTATCAAATGGAGTAAAAAAGAAAAAGCTTTTTATGAAATTAATGAATTAGTTAGTCAATTTAGATGTGGTGGTTCTGATGGCTACCTTTCTTGGCTAGATAACACTCTTAGGATCAGAGAAACAGCTAATTATTTTTTAGAAGATATTAATTATGATTTTAGGGTGGTAGATTCAGCTAGAGAGTTAGAAATATTGATTCGAGAAAAAAATAAAGAAGATAATAAATCTAGAATTGTTGCAGGTTATTGTTGGAATTGGATTAGTAAAAAGAAAGAAGATAGGGACAAAATCGATATTAAAATTGGTGCTTTTCAGATGCAATGGAATTTAAATAGTAATACTCCATATGCAATAGATAAAGGTTCAATAAACCAGGTAGGGTGTATACATACTTGTCAAGGATTAGAATTTTCATATGTTGGAGTTATCGTAGGAAAAGACCTTAGATTTGAAAATGGTAAAGTTATTACAGATTTTACACAAAGGGCAAAAACAGATAAATCATTATCTGGCTTAGTGACAAAAGCTAAAAAAGGCGATGAAAAGTGCTTAAAGCAAATTGATTTAATTATTAGAAATACATATAGAACTTTGATGAGTAGAGGTTTAAAAGGGTGTTTTATATATTGTGAAGATAAAAAATTAAGCAATTATTTTAAAACTTCATTAGCTATGGTTAATCTTAAATAAAGTAAAGCCGCACAATCTTAAGATAGAAAATAAGGGCCTCTTTTGTTGTGAACGAAAGATAGGCATGTTATAATTATTTATCTATCAAAAACTGAGAGGAGGTTGGTGTGAATTTTATTTTGAATAATGAGCAACTAATGAATGTAGAAAATATGCCAATTCCTATTAGTATTGGTATTGTGCAAGATTCTAAATTAAATTTTATATTAGTATCAAAAGGCTATTGTGATTTTTTTAGTCAAACTAAAGCTGAGGCCTTATCTTTATTGAACACAGAGTTATGTTATTTTACGCATAAAGATGATCGAATAAAATTGATCGAGTTTTTTAACGAAGTCGTGTCCTTAAAGAATTCATCATATGATATTAGTTATAGATCTAGGACAAATGATAATGATTCATATTTTTTACTACATCTTGTAATAACTGTTAAAACTATAGAAGATAAGAAATATCTCTATTTTTTATATTCAAAAGTAACTTCAAATCTTGAAAATTCAATTTCTCACCATAAAAAAATAGAATCACAGCAACTTAGTATTGCAGAAGATAGTCTAAATGCAATAGCTATAATAGCTAAAAAAGATTTTAAAATATTATACTTAAATAAAGCTGCTAAGTTATTATTTTCTCATGATTCATCAGTTGGAGACACAATACCTTGTTACCAGTTTTTTAGAAATAGAGACAATCCGTGTGAATATTGTCCAATAAAACTTGATAATTCTGAAGGTGATTTATTTGAAATAGAGTGTGAATATTTCAATATGCAAATTCAAGTTCATTTAGTAGAAACTGTTTGGGATGGGCAAGAAGCATATATAGAATATATACGAGATATTACTTCTGAAAAGAGAAATGAGAGATTATTTAATTTATATAAATCATTAATATCTTATAAACATAATTCAAATATTGATGTTGGTGCATTGTATGGGTTTGATATAGAAACAGGGATAATAAGCTTTTATTTTCTTGATGAAAATGTAACCTGTAATGAAGGAAAATCATTTGATGAAGTTATTAAATATTTTTATCCAAGCATAGTTGGAGAGGAAGATAAAGAAAAATTTCTTCAATTTTATAATCTTGAAAAAATAAGAAGAAATGCATCTTTATTAAAAACTGAGACTGTTGAATATCATCAAAAACTAAAAGGAGAAATTGTTACTATAAGAGCAAGTTATAGTTTTATTGAAGATCCTATAACAAAGCATACCTTAGCGATAGTAAAGGTATATGATATAACTCAAAGATTAGAAATGGAAAAAATGTTAAAAGCTATCGTTACTGAGCAAAATGAATTTGTAATGAGGCAAGATCCCCTTACTAAAACATGTGTAGTTTTAGCGAGGTCAAATAATTTCTTGAATTTTCCAAAAGGATATAGCCGTTATTCATTTGAAGAGTACGACAATTATTTACAACAGAATTTTAAAATTAAAACATATTATGGGAATCCTAAGTTAATAAGCTGTGAAGAAATAGAAAAATTGATTAAAACAGGTAATTATTCAACTACATATGTTATAGAAAAAGATAATCAAAAATATTTCAAAAGGGTTTTTTCTTTTAGATCTTCTGATAATAGTTTATATACAGTAGTTTATGATGTTACTGATTTAGCACTTCAAGAAAAAAATAGAAATAAAAAACTAGAAAAAATTAATAAAAAACTTTCACATGCAAAAATCGAGGCATCAATAGCAAATAAAGCTAAATCAGAATTTTTATCTAGAATGAGTCACGACATGAGAACTCCTTTAGGTGCTATATTAAGTTTGTCTGATTTTGGATTGGAAGAAAATGATACTACTAAGTTTAGAGAATATTTTAATCAAATTAAAGAAAATGCAGATTATTTATTATCATTAGTCAATGATTTATTAGATTTTCAAAAAATTGAATCAAATACGATTGATATAGATAATAAAATTGTAGAATTTGGAAGTACAGCTAAATCAATAGAGAGAATTGTTAAGTTAAGAGCTAATGAGAAAAACATAAAATTGATATGCTCAGCAAAAAGAGAAATTGATAAGCGATTACTTATTTTTGATGAAAAGAGATTTAAACAAATTCTAGTAAATTTATTAAATAATGCAATAAAGTACACTCCTCAAGGTGGTACTGTGAAATGGTCTTTGATAGTAAAAAACGACATAAATGGACAACCTACAGCATATCATACAATAAGCGATAATGGTGTTGGCATGAGCAAAGAGTTTCAAAAGAATATGTTTCAACCTTTTTCAAAAGAACATAATATTTTATCAGAAGCTGAAGGTGGTACAGGGCTTGGTTTAGTTATTACTAAAAACATAGTTGAAGCTATGAATGGTAAAATTAGATGCGAATCAGAATTAAAAAAAGGTACAACGTTTTATATTGAATTACCTCTTGGTATTCCAACAGAAGAACAACTTGTAGAATATAGAAAACATAAAAATACTGTAAATTATGAGGTTAAATTCAATAAAAAAAGAATCCTTGTTTGTGAAGATGTAAAAATTAATCAAATCATTATTTCAAAATTATTAGAAGAAAAAAATGCAATTGTTACAATAGCTAATAATGGACTTGAGGGTGTTTCTCTTGCAAAAGAAAATATATTTGATGCCATATTAATGGATATTAGAATGCCAGTATTAGATGGAACTAAAGCAACAGAAAGAATTAGAGAATTTAATAAGACAGTTCCAATTATTGCATTAAGTGCAAATGCTTTTTCAAAAGATGTAGAGAGAAGTATTTATGTTGGAATGAATGCTCATTTGGCTAAACCTATTGAAAAAGAATTGTTATATAAAACTTTAGCAAAATTCTTTTAAAATGATTATTATTCAATTCATTTTAAGTAAAATATAACAAATTTATTACCCTATTGATTGTTTTGTATAATATGTGTATATTTATACAAAATTATTATATGAATATATATTCAATTAAAAAAAATAGTTGAAAAATATAATAAATATATTATAATTTTTAAAAAATGGAGTAGCTATGCCTCAAATTATTAAAAATGAATTGACTGATTTAGATATAAAATTACTTTATGAAACTGTTCGTATAGCACATGAAGCTGTTGAGAGAGGCTGTCATCCTTTTGGAGCACTTTTAGCTGATAAAGATGGAAATATCTTAATTGAGATAGGAAATAATAAAAATGCTAGCCCGTGTTTACATGCAGAAACTGCTGTAATGATTGAAGCAGGCAAGAGATATAGCCCAGAATTTTTAGAAACATGTAGTCTATACACAAATTTTGAACCATGTGTAATGTGTACAGGAGCTGTTTATTGGACTAATGTTGGAAGAATCGTTTTTGGTTTAACTGAAGCTGAGTTGTTGAGCTGTACAAAAAATCACAGCGAAAATCCTACTTTTGATTTACCTTGCGATAAAGTTTTGGAACATGGTCAAAGAAATATGATAGTTTGTGGTCCTACAAAAGATGAAGACCTTAAAAAAGCTATTTTAAAAGATCATTTAAATTTTTGGAATTAAGAGGAATTTCCTCTCAATATTTTCATATACACTAAGGAGAAAACTGTTATGAAAAAAGTTGTTGCGTTAAGTTTAATGTTGTTCGTATTATCTACAACACTATTTGCTCAAGGAAGTAGTGAAGAGACTACAGCCGTAAAAGACGATGGTAAAGTTAAAGTTGCTTTAATAGTTGAAAACACCATTGATGATAAGGGTTGGTGTCAAGCTATGCATGATGGAATCCTTGGAGCACAAGAAGAATTACCTGGTGTAATTGAATACAGTTACAGTGAAAAAATGAAACCAGTTGATGCTGGTTCAGCTGCTAGACAATATGTAGCTGATGGATATGACATTATTATTGGTCATGGTGCTCAATATAAAAATTTAATTTTAGAAATGGCTGATGAATTCCCTGATGTAACTTTTGCTTTTGGTACAAGTGCAGAAGTTGGTCCTGAAAATGTTGTAACATATATGCCAGAGAGTGAAGAGACTGGTTACCTATCAGGTATGATTGCTGCTACAATTTCTAAAGACCAAGTTCTTGGAGTTGTAGGTCCTGTTGATGGTGGTGATTCTGCTCGTTATAATAGGGGTTTTGTTTTAGGTGCACAAAGTGTTAATCCTGATGTTGAAATAATGGTTGCTCACACAGGATCATTCTCTGACTATATTAAAGCTGGTCAAGTAGCTCAATCTCAAATTAAAGCTGGAGCTGATGTACTTACAGGTTCTTCTCAACAAGCCTTAGGTGCACTTAGAGCTACAGCAGACTTTCCAGATGAAGATATTTGGTGGGTTGGCCAAGATCTAGCTCAGTTAAATATGGAAGAAGGTAAAATGAAATGTGTTGCAGCATCATCTTATGATTATGCTCCAGTTATCGTTTCTTTAGTTGAAAATGTTCAAAATGGTGTTAAGGGTGGATACTGCGTACCTATGAATTTTGCAAACGGTGGTTTTATCTTTGACTTTAATGACGCTTTAAGTAATCTATATGATGATGATTTAGTTGATGCAATTGATGCTAAGATTTCTGAATTTATAAATAATCCAAATTCTGTTGATTGGAAGAGCGTAGATTATTCTCTATTATAAGAAATAATGATTGAATAAGGACATCTATACTATATAGGTGTCCTTTTTACAAACTACAAGGTGCATTATGGATAAGATTAAAAGTCTACGAATGGAAAATATTACTAAAACTTTCCCTGGAATGAAAGCTTTAGATGATGTAACTATTGAAGTAAATGAAGGTGAGATTTTTGCTTTAGTTGGTGAAAATGGAGCCGGTAAAACAACATTAATGAATGTGTTGATGGGATTATATCAAAGTGATGGTGGTTGCATTATTTTAAATGGACAAAAAGTTTGTTTCACATCTCCAAATGATTCTTTTGGTCATGGAATTGGAATGGTCCATCAAAGATATATGTTAGTTCCAAATCTCACAGTTAAAGAAAATATTGCTTTAGGATTGAAGAAGGCTTGGAATAAAATCAAAATCGATATGGATTTTGTTGAAAGCAAGATAAAAGAAATTGGGGATAAGTATGATTTAATAGTAAACCCTGATGCATATATTTGGGAGTTATCTGTTGGTGAACAACAAAAAGTTGAATTAGTAAAAACATTATGTTTAGGTGCTAAATTTTTAATTCTTGATGAACCTACTAGTGCTTTAACACCACAGGAGATAGATGAATTAATTATTCTTCTAAAGTCCTTAAATAAACAACTTCCAATGATTTTTATATCTCATAAGTTAAAAGAAGTAAAAGAGTTGTCTCATAAAATTGCGATTTTAAGACATGGTAAAATTGTATTTTATGGAAAAACTGATGATTATAGTTCTTCAGATATTGCAGCATTGATGACTGGTAGAGAAGTAAAAATGCCAGAAAATAATGAGACAAAAGAGTTTGGAGACTATGCCTTAGAATTGAAGAGTGTCAATGTTAAAAGTCCAAGGGGCTTTTTAGCTTTAAATGATTTAAATTTGAAAGTTAGAGCCGGTGAAATAATGGGGCTTGCAGGTGTGTCTGGAAACGGTCAACTTGAATTAGCTCAAATTATTAATGGCCTTAAAAAAGTAAATAAAGGTGAAATCTTATTTTTTAATGAACACATTGAAAATTCTTTGCCTATAGATATTATAAAAAAAGGGATGGGATATATTCCCGAGGACAGAAATACTGAAGGAATTGTTCCTTCTTTTTCAATTAAAGAAAATTTAATTTTGAAAGATATAGAAAGTGATCAATTTTCAAAACGGTCTTTTATTAACAACAAAGCTATAAATGAGAATGCAGAAAAACTTAGAGAACAATTTGATATTAGATGTGTAAACACTTCATTGAGTGCAGGTGCTCTATCTGGTGGAAATATTCAAAAGGTTATTTTAGCTAGAGAAATTGCTAGAAATCCTAAATTCTTAGTAGCTGTTTATCCTACTAGAGGTTTAGATATGGGGGCTGCACAATTTATTCATTCAAAATTACTTGAAATGAGAAAAAATGGTGTTGGTATTTTATTAATTAGCGAAGAATTGGACGAAATAATGAATCTCTCTGATAATATAGCAGTTATATTTAAAGGCCATATTCAAAAAGTCCTTCCTGCTAAGACAGCGACAAGGAGAGAAATTGGTATGTTAATGGCAGGAGTAAGTAATGAATAAAAAGTTTAAAATTTTATATAAAACATCAATTATTTTATTAGCTATTATTGCTACCTTATTAATTAGTTCTATTATTTTAATTACAATTGATGCCAATGTATTTAAAACATTTTTAGTAATATTGACTGAACCTCTTAAAAATAAAATACAATTAACAGAAGTTATAATTAGGGCTATACCTCTTTCAATAATAGCTTTAGGTATTACTGTAGCGTACAGATCAGGTACTATAAATATTGGAGCCGAAGGTCAAATGGCTATTGGTATATTAACAGCAACCGCTGCTGCCCTAAGTTTTTATAATATCCCTAGACCTTTTAATATTTTAATTATTTTTTTAGCTGGAGTCATCGGTGGTGGTCTTTGGGGATTCATTCCTGGGATACTAAAAGCTAGATTAAAGGTTAGTGAATTATTATCTACGGTTATGTTAAATTATATTGCAGCACAAATTTATACATTCTTTTTGAGAGGACCAATGATAGATCCAGCTGAATTAACCTTAGGTAGTGGAACTCCTCAATCAATGAGATTTGATAAAAATGTTTGGCTAAATAGGCTTATTACCGGAACTAGATTACACTCTGGTCTATTTTTAGTAATATTTTTAGCAATCTTGATTTATATTTTATTATGGAAAACTTCATTTGGATATAAACTTAGAGCAGCTGGCGCAAGTAGTAAGGCCGCTAAATATGGTGGAATAAAAGTTACTTATTTTATAACCATTTCTATGATAATCTCTGGAGCTTTTGCTGGACTTGCAGGAAGTGTTGAAGTATTAGGCGTTCATCATAGGGCTATTGAAGGAATTACTAGTGGTTATGGTTTTTCTGGGTTAGTAGTTGCTTTATTTGGTGGTCTACACCCTGTTGGAATCTTGCCCGCTTCTTTCTTCTTTGGTTTATTATTAGTTGGTGCTGATATGACACAGAGAATGGTTGGAGTTCCCGCTAATATGGTTCAAGTATTGGAAGGAATTATAATTTTAGTAATTGTTGCAGCACAACAAGTTTTGAATGATAAATATTTAATGGATAAAATTTGGAAAAAATTTCATGCTGAGGAGGCTAAATAATGGATTTTATAGTGAATATATTAGCCTTGGGAATTCCTTTTAGTGTAGCATTGTTGTTAGCTAGTATAGGAGAGATGTTTAACCAGAGATCAGGTATTTTTAATCTTGGTTGTGAAGGTATTATGGCAATGGGAGCTTTTATTGGTATGTTAGTTCCTTATTCTGTTGGCCAAGGTGGAGCGACCTCTGAAATATATAATTTCTATGGTATATTAGCAGGAACTTTAATTGGTGCTTTATTAGGCTTAGTTTTTGGTGTAGTAGTAATTACTTTTAAAGCTAAACAGGGTATAGCTGGAATTGGAATGCAATTATTCTGTGTAGGTGCTGCTGGAACTTTATTTAGACACTTTGTAGGTGGAACACAAAGTATTCCAGGAATTGGAAATTTAAATATACCTTTATTATCAAAAATTCCGATTTTAGGACCTATTTTATTTTCTCACAATATTTTAGTTTACATAGCTTTTTTGTTTGTGCCTTTATCGGTTTACATTTTGTTCAAAACTCCTTGGGGCTTGAAAGTTAGAGCTGTAGGTACTTATCCAAGAGCAGCAGATAGTTTAGGAATTAATGTCAATAAAGTTAGATTCCAAGCATTAGCTGTCGGAGGTGCATTAGCTGGTTTAGCAGGAGCTTATTTATCTCTCTGTCAAGCTAAAATGTTCAGTGATGAGATGATTGCAGGTCGAGGATTTATCGCAGTAGCCTTAGTTTATTTTGGGCATTGGGATCCTATTAAAATTATGTGGGGAGCACTTTTATTCTCTTTAGCACAAAGTTTCCAATTGGCAGTTCAAGGTCAAGGTATTAATTTCCCTTATGAATTTGCAGTTATGCTTCCATATGTTTTAGTAATTCTTACTTTGGCATTTTCAAGGGATAAAAAGAAGCAAGAGCCTGCTGCTTTAGGTATACCATTTGATAGAGAAAAACGTATTTAAAAATATAAATAATATGGCAGTCATTTGATTGCCATATTTATATGTTTAACCAAATATCTAATCTAAATTTATTTTCATCAATGAGATGAATCATATTTCCATTATATGATTTAGCTATATTTTCAATAATTTTAAGACCTAATCCGTGATTATCAACATCTTTTTTAGTGGTTACTATTTTATTATCTACCATTTTTATATTGTTTGGTTCAAAAGTATTGGTAAGGGAAATAATAACTGATTTCTCTTTTTGGTATACTTCAACATTAATAAATTTTTCTTGAGCTTTTATTGTTGCTTCAATTGCATTTTCTATACCATTAGCTAGAATTAAACAGATGTCAGATATAATGGAATCATCATTAATATTGAGGTTAATAGAGAAAGTAGATTCAATATTTTCTTTTATAATCAATTGATGATAATGGTTTAATATAGAATTAAGCATGTGATTAGTTGAGTAGTTAATAATCTGTGTATCAGGTATAGTTTTTATGATTTTAGAAATATAATTTTTAATTTTAGTTATATTTCCTTCAATACAGAGACCTTCAAGTATTGCTAATTCTTTATTGAAATCATGTTTAATATATCTTAATTTGTCGTATGTTTCATTGATTTGTTTATAAGTTGCATCAACTTGTTTCAATTGTATTCTAATTAAGTCTAGTGAATTTTCTTTTTTTAGTAATTCAATTTCTTGTTGTTCTTTTTCCCCAATTTTAACAATAGTCCAAAGTAAAGTTAAAAAGACAACAATTAATAAAATACATGAGATTGAAATTGAAATAAGTTCATCTTGTCTATCTAAAATAGATCCTCTACCTATTAATTCATAATAGCTATACATTCCTGCAACTATTGATATTCCAGCAATTATATTCCAATTTACATGAGTTGTATCTAAAGCTTTTCTAATCTTTGGTATGTATAGTAAGTTAAATAAAAGAGCAAAGGCTATCATAAAGATATCTCTTAAAATTATATGGCCTATAGTTTTTTCTGGGAAAAATTGCATTATTATAACTGTTGATAAAAAATTGAAGTTAAATAAGATTAAATCAGAAAAGAAATAACTAAACACTAAACGTCCATCTCTATATTTACTAATGATAAAATATAAGATAAAACCTGGAATTGTTAATAGTAATAAGACATTATTAGTAGCCGTATCAAAACCTTTTGTGAATAAAACATAGTTGTAAATTACTAAAAGTACTATAAAAACAGAGGAGATAAATATAAGGTTCTTAGTTCTGTTGCCCTTTTGAGGTAGGAGATTCCAACAAGTGATTAGTTGAATAAAATATAAAAGTTCTATTACTAAAGCATGGTTTAGTTCAATTGAGATAATCAACTTTTTTTCCCTTTATTATGTAGTCATGATATTTTTGTACTATATTTTTATAATCTTTAATTTTAATAATCACATGTTCTCCATTGTTTACAACAAACCAACGTTGTTCTAAACGAGAGATTTTATCCATATTTACTAAATAACTTTTATGAGTTCTTAAAAATATTGGATCATTTAATTTCTGCTCAATGTTATCTAAAGAATCATAATATATCTTTTTTTCATTATTACATAAATGAACTATAACTTGTCTGCCTTTGCTTTCTATAAAAAGAATATCATTTATATAATGTATCTCTTCTTTACCTTTTTTTTTGAGAACTAGAGCCTTATTTTTATGAGTGTTGTTTATTCTATCAAGAAAAGTAAATAACTTATTTTCTTTTAAAGGTTTTATTAAATACCCAAATATATTTATTTGGTATCCCTCTATAGCAAAGTCCTTTGAAGAACTATATAAGATGATGGGAATCTTACTAGATTGTGATATTTGTTGAGCAATTTTGAATCCATTAGTATCGTTTAAAAAAATATCTAAAAAGAGCAAATTAAATTCTTGACTATGATAATTATTTAAAAAATCGATAGAATCTGTGTAATAAATAATTTCATATTCAACATTAGGGTATTTTAAATTATAATATCTTTTAATAGATCCTGAATCCGTATAGAATACAAAATAAGTAAAATATATCAACATATGTATAGTAAATTATAGACTAAAAAAGCCTCTTATGTTACAATTAAATTATCACAAAAAACGTAACAGGAGAGGCCAAATGATTGATTTTGATTCTACAACAATTACACTAGAGAGTAAAGCAGGTTTAAACTTAATTTCTAAAATTTTAACATTTGCAATGATGAAAGTTAATGATAATGCTGAATATGATTTGGATACCCTTAAATCTAAAAGTCTTTTAGAAAATGAAACTATATATAAAACCTTAGTTGGTTTAAACTCTATGGGATTTACTAATTTTTCTGATGTAGAGCAATTTAGAAATAATGAAGTATTTAAAGAATGTTTAAATCTTAAATTCACTCCTGCTCAAGAAACACTAAGATTGTATTTAGAGAAAGAACGTAGTGCAAATTTTATTGAACATTGTAATTTAGTTAATATTGAATTACTAAAGAAAGTTTCTTTCCCATGTGAAAAGATAAGTGAAAAATATATTCCATTAGATTTTGATGTAACACCTATGATTAATCCTAAATGCAATAAAGAAGAATGTTCTAGAACATATAAAGGGGAAGATGGGTTTGCACCACTTATGAGTTACTTAGGCTCTTATTGTATTGGAGCTGAACTTAGACCTGGAAAACAACATTCTCAAAAAGATTCAATACCGTTTGTTCAAAAGGTATTGGATAATGCTAAAGAGATACTTACTTTAGAAGATTATAGTAAAGTGTTGTGTAGATTTGATAGTGGTCATGATAGTGTAGAAACTATTAATGTACTTGATAAAAATAATGTTAACTTTATTATCAAGAAAAAATGTAGAAGAAACGACTATTCACAAGATTTATTAGAAAGAGCTAAATCATTATATGATAAAAAGATATCATATGATTATAGACAAACAACTGTATACTATGGTTATTTTACCCAAATGTATCCAGTAGGAAAAGAAAATGTTACAAATAAGGCTCAAATAGCATTTAAGATAAAAGAGATTTATGAAGATAAAAAAGGTAATATATTATTATTTCCAGAAATAGAAGTAGAGCTTTATTGGACTAACCTTATTGAAGATGCAATAACAGTAGTTAATCTATATCATGATCATGCAACAAGCGAACAATATCATAGTGAAATAAAAACTGATTTAAACTTTGAAAGATTAGCATCTGGTAAATATAGAGTTAATGAAATGTTATTAGCGGCTATTACTAATGCTTATAATATTTTAAGAATAATTGGGGATATTACATTATTAAATCAATTCTATTTACCTGAAGGAACTAAGGGTAATAAAGATAGAATTAGAATGAAAACAATATTAAGAGATATTATTTATACTAGTGCTAGATATATGAGAAAAGGAAGAAGTAAAGTGCTTCGGCTCTATAAGAAAAATCCTTGGACAGAGTTATTATTACGAATTGATAAATTTATTAACATATATTTTCCACTTTTCATTTAATACTCAATAAAACTAAAGATAAAACAACAGAAACAATACTTCTAATATCAATTAGAAGATTTTAGTATGACTGAAAAAAGTGATATTTGAAAAAAAATTAAAAATATTATTCTTCCTTCTATTAAAATAATGGAATAAAATATAAAAATAGAAATAAGTAAAACAAATAGATAAGATAAAATCCGTACAACAAAATAATTCACCTAAAAAATAGCCAAAAATTAGCTAGATTTATCAATTATCAAGATTTATACGGATTTAGGTAGATATTATTAAATTATTTATATCTTCATAATTATCGTCACATATACCAATTTTCAAAAGCTCAGTCCTTTTAGGAATGTTTGATAAATAATATTATATGGTAAATTGTGAAAGTAAGCAAATACTTGTCATTGTAAATATTATAAAAAGTGGTATATTATTTATGATAACTACCTAAAATGTTGAATATATTATTGTTTAATATTATCGTTTAGAAATGAAAAATAAAAAATATTCATCTGCAGCAGCTGTTAATTTAGAAGAACTTCTTGAGGCTAGGGAAAAAAGAGCTAGTAAACAAAAACAATTATTATTTGAGTATAAAAAAACTTTAGTTGTTTATACCTTAAATATTGCTGGGCCTATAAAAGTTTTTGATTTAGCTGTTAAAACTTTTTATGAAGGGCTTTTTTTAATAAAAAAAGAACTCATGGAAAAAGATATAATTATTATTCTAGAAGATATTGATGAAAATAAAACTGGGTATGAAGCTTATTTAATAGTTGAAGATGAAGCATCATTAGTTAAAAAAATCCTTCTAAAAATTGAAGATAATTATTCATTAGGGCGAATATTTGATATTGATGTATTAGATATTAGTGGTAAAAAATTATCAAGGCTTAATTATCAAGAAGGTTATAGAAAATGTTTGATATGTGATGAACCAGCAAATCTTTGTAGAAGAAATCAAACACATAGTTTAAGTGAAATAATAAATAAAGAAATTGAGATAATGAGTGATTATTTTTATGATAAATATTCAACTCAAGTTGCTAATTTAGCTTATAATTCTTTGATAGCAGAACTACATACTACACCAAAACCTGGTTTAGTAGATTTAAATAATAATGGTTCACATAATGATTTAAATTTAAATTTATTTTATAAAAGTGCTACTGTTTTAAAACCATATTTTAAAAAATTTGTTTTATTTGGTATAGAGAACAAAGATGTTGAATTAGGAATTTTATTTGATGGTTTAAGAAAACTAGGTATTAAAGCTGAAAAAACTATGTTTAATTCTACTGATAAAGTAAATACTCATAAAGGAGCTATTTTTATTTTTTCTATTGTATTAGCTACCCTTGGTTGGTTGTTTGCCAATGAAGAAGAATATAGTAGAAATAAAGTCGTCGCCTCTATAAAAAAAGTTACATATAAAATCCTAAATGACTTTTCGAATTTAAATGAAAGAGAAATCAAAACAAATGGAGAAAATATATATTTAAAATATAATATTCTTGGAATTAGAGGTGAATCTAAAGAAGGCTTTTCTATTGTATTTAATTTATTTTTGCCAATTTTTATTGAGCAAAAACGTCATCATTCTTTTAATGACAGTGGAGTGTTTACTTTGCTAAAAATAATAGAGAATATTGATGATACAAACATAATAAAAAGGAGTGATTTTGAAACTTTAATAAAGATAAAAGATATAATAAGTAAAGAGTTGAGAAACACTAATGTAGATATATTAGAATTATCTAATAAAATGGATGAATATTTTATTCAAAGAAACCTCAGTGCTGGGGGAAGTGCTGATTTATTAGCTTTAACTTATTTCTTATATTTTTATGAAAATTTATTTAATATAAATTCATAAGTAGTATCTGGGACAAGTAATTTAATTTTCTCAAATTGCTTGTTTTTTATATATTTTCTAACAGTACTTGCAGAAATAATAGTATCTTCACTTAGTTTTCTGTTTATTATAGATAATTTTACATCACTGTTACTTAAGGCCTTTATTAACTCATTATTATAAGAGTGGGTTACTAAATCTTTTGGTTCAGTTCCTAGGAAACGTTGATTTATATTTAGTAAAGGTACAATATGATTTAAAAAAATTTTAATATCTAGTTCGCAATTTATTTTTGTAGTTTGTATTTTATCTTTTATAAAGTAAGTTGGAAACGTTAATGGGGATAGTATGTATTCTTTTGATCTATGGACAATTACATTTGAAAAAGAAGAGATTCCCTGTTTTACTAGCATAAGTCTTTCCTCTTCATTAAAGAATTTGTTAGAACCACTTAATATGAATACGTGAAGAATATCGCATTGCTTAGATGCTTCATTTATTAGATAAAGATGCCCTAGAGTAAAAGGATTACAATTTGCAATTATACAACCTATTTTTTTAGGAATAATTTTATTTTTTTTTATAAAAATGGCGCTCTCAAATTTAATTTTCTTTAGATAATTATTGAATCCAGATTTTTCATTCTCCATTAATAATATTTTATTTGTTTTCTCAATAGTATAGAAGCCTAAGTCTTTAAACATTTTTTCATTGCCAAGTTTTGTAAAAACAAATAGCTTTCTAATACCAGTCTCATTAGCATGGGTTATTAATTTTGAAACTATTTTAGCAGAATATCCTTCATTTCTATATTCAGATTTAACAGCTAAACACTTAATAATATTTTTGTCTAAGGAGCCTGTTGCAATAATATTATCCTCTCTATCAAGTATGTTTATACTGTATTCGATATTATCATCATATTCTAAATCTTGGGAGTTTAGAAAATTTATTAGAGCTGGTAATAGTCTTTTTTGAGAAAGTGGATTAGAAATAATTTGGTATGATTCTTCCAAAATAGTATCCTTTATTTATTAAAATTAGTGGATTTATCAAGTTCATTAATAATAATAGTAACCTATATTTTATAAAAGCAAGTCTTTTTGTAATATTTTACTACATTTTTGTAAAGAAATTTATATTAAATGTAAAAATAGTATAATTAGTTACAAAAGGCTCAATTGAAATATTAACTGCAACCTTTTAGGCATTTGCAATACTTAATGCAATTCAAATAGCAAAAAGTTGGATGAAAAATCTTTTTTTCGTTTGACTTTTTGCTTTTTCTGCCTAAATATTAAGGTACGATGTTTATTTGTCATTACCAAAGGGCGCAAAAAACCCAGATTGGCAAATAATCTGTTTTTTTGCAGTACTAAATGCAATCACTATCATTTTGTTTAGTAGTTCTTATTGGTTCTACTGTGCCCATAAGTATTAGTGTTTGGTTGTTTTAGTGTTTTCTAGTTATTAACTAGACTTGGGCGAAGCATTACTTCATCGGGTTGGATGTAAGTAATGCTTAATTTTTTTAATATATTTGATCCATACATTCTTTCAAAGATTTCGTATGGAGTATTATTTCCTAACTTTCCTCTTTTGTAAGAATTAATATGACTCATCATTAAATTTGTTTTCTCTTGATCCAAGTGATTTATTGATTGATGTTTTGGGATTACTCTTCTAAGTAATTCATGATTTACCTCACATGAACCCTTCAACCAACTAGCCATAGGCTCACAAAAGAAAACTTTTGTTCTAATAATTCCATCTGTGGTTTCTTCAATCTGTTTTGGTCCCGAAAATTCTTGACCATTATCAGTTAATAGTATAGGAAATAATCTTTTAAAGTCGTTATGTCCTAATTTTACATACAAATTATTAAAGATATCAATAACAGATTGAGCTGTGTTTCTCTCTCTAATAAAAGCTAGCATTAAGGAGCAATTAACAAAGTGAATAGTAAGTAATACTTTACCTCCTTTAGTACCTTCTACACTATCCATTTGTACAATAGGAATATCTGGATGATTATCTACATACTCTAAGTAATCATCATAAGACCTTCCAATACGACAACTCCTTTCAATTACCCTTTTAGATTTGTTTGTATTAACTCTCTTTTTAAATCTAACAAGACGGGGATGATCAAAATTATCAACATCAAATAACCCTGCATGTTGATATGAATAAAGTGTTCTTTCACTAATAGGTATTTCATATTTATGAGTTTCATAAATATGATGAAAAGATTGGACTTTCTTTACTAGAGGTGTAATCAAATCATTAGTAAATTGGAATTCAGCATCATTAATAGCAATACCAGCTCTTTTATCAACTAATACTTCTTTATACTGTTTTTGAGCATATATACTATCATAAAGTCTTTTCTCTAAATCACACCTAAAATAATTACTACAATTATTACAAACGTAAGGTGGTTTATCTAATAAAGGACATTCCTCTTTAACATAATCTTTACAAGTATAATTACACTTCCCACAAGTAGAACATCTTTTCCCAGGACAATTAGTATTGTCACACATATAGGCTTTAGTACAAGTTTTTCTAAATTTACAGTCATTAAAATAGTGACTCCATTTAGCACCTTTTCTTTTAAGCTGCATATGAGCTCTTACTTCTCTAGAAACAGTAGAAGGTGATCTATTAATTTCCTTAGCAATTTGTTTAAAGGATTGCTTACCTAGTAATCCATGTATTTTATGTCTTTCATTAGAAGTTAAATGTTTAAAGTTGTTATTCATAATTTATTCCTCCTTGAATTGAATAACTAACCAAACACAAAAACCAACAAGAAAGAAATATTATAAATCCTCTTAAATCCATAAAACAAGAGTGAAACAACTAAATAACTAAATAAACATTATCTTGCACTACTAAATGCAACTATATCTTTTGCAATATTTATTGCAACTAATTAACCTATAAAAAAAGTAGAGGGGGGTGCATTTAATAATTCAAGTGATATTAGTTACAAAAGTAACTAAAACTAATATATTTATTTGATAAATAGTTTTTTTTGGGTCATAATATTTATGGGGACAAGAGGATTAATTAGTGAAAAGACATCAGCATATAGATATTAAGAAAATTTTAATTATAGTTGTTGTTATAGCAACTTTGTCTACTCTTAATGCTGTTCAGCAAGTAGAACCGCTAAGATTAGCAGTTTGGAATAATTCTTCTACTGCTGTTGTATCTTCAAGTGGTAAAATTATGGGATTTGAACCTGATTTATTTCGTTTATTATCGCCTTATTTTTCAAGATCTGTAGAAATTAAAGCATATGATAATAAAGCCGCTAGTTTAGAAGCATTGAGGGCAGGTGAAGTTGATGTTGTTATGTCTTCACTTTATACATCAGATATTGATGAAGAGTTTGATTTTACAAATATTAGTGTTCGGCAGGTAGATGCACTATTATGTTCAGTAGATAATTCTTATTCTTATCAAGAATATTCAAAAATGAAAAACAAATCTATTGGATATTTAGATAGAGGTGCAACAATGCAACCTATACTAGATTATCTTAGTAGTAAGATTGAAAATCCTAAATTTATTCCTTTTGATACAGTTGCTCAAATCCGTACTGCCTTAGACAAAAAAGAGATTGATTTAGCTACTTTTGGTATTGGAGCTCTTTTAGATAAGTACCAAATATTAGACAGATTTTATTCTTTACCTACATTTTATATAACAAGAGAAGGGGAAACTCCTATACTAAATAAAGCTCTTACTTCATTTTTTAATAATGAAATTGATGCTTATAATGCTTTATATTATAAATATTACCCAAGATCTATAACTACAGAATTTACAAAAGATGAAATAGCCTATATTAAAAGTAACCCTGAGATAAAAATTGCGTCTTTTATTAATCAAAATGTTTTTTCTTCATTAGATTCTAATGGAGAGTTGATTGGTGTATTCCCTGATATAATAAGAGAAATAAATAAAATTACAAATCTAAATATATCTGTTGTTCCATATGATAAAATGAACGCTATAGAAGAATTATTAAACTCAGATGAGGTTGATGGAATTATTGGTATAGATTGTCTAAGTGATATTAGATATAGTTCAAAATTTAGATTTAGTGATAATATTATGAAAATTCCAATGGAGTTAATAATAAAAAGAACAACTTTGCTTGATAAAAATGGTGTACAAACTGTTGCTCTTTCAACAATAAATTGTCATCCTAAGGATTTTATATTAGAAAATTATCCAAATTGGAAAATTATTTATGAAGATGATATAGAAAAAAGATATAAAATGTTAGTCGATGATGAAGTAGATTGTCTAATAGATTCGAGTTTTAGCTTTAATTATTTAAAGGATAAACCAAATAATATTAACTTATCAAGATATCCTGTTTCTATTTATTCTTCGAGCTTGAATATTGTTTTATCTTCATCATCAGAGGAACAATTATTTAGTATAATAAATAAAGCGCTACTTCAAATTAAAAATAAAAATATTAATTCAATTATAGATGAAAATATTTCTAAAATTGTATATACACCTTCTTTGTTTGATCTTTTTATATCTCATAAAATTGAATATATAGGAATATTGTTAATTATATTTTTCTTTTTTGTTGTTTTATACATAATTGCGAATAACCGAAGACGCATAGAATTAGAAAAAGCGAATGAAGAGCTAAAGATAGCTGAACAAGAAGCAAATAGTGCCAATAGAGCTAAAAGTGCATTTTTAGCTAGAATGAGCCATGATATGAGAACACCATTAGGAGCAGTTATTGGCTTAGCTGATTTTGGTAAGTCAGAAGCTAAAGATCAAAAATTATGGACATATTTTGATGAAATTAATAGTTCAGCAAAGTATTTATTATCTCTTATGGATGATATATTAGATAGTCAAAAACTTCAAAATGATAATTTTGAATTTGATTATAAATTGATTAATCTTTGTGATACATATAAAAGAGTAAAAACTGTAGTTGAGAATAGGGCTAAAGAAAAAAAATTAAACTTAGTAATTACTTCGGATTGTGAGCAGTTTGACAAATGTGTTTATGCTGATGAGAAACGAATTTCACAAATCCTTATAAACATATTAAACAATGCGATTAAGTATACTCCTGAAAATGGTTATATATATTGGAATTCTAGTTTTGAAATAATCGATGATGAAAAAGTTCTTTTACATTGTTCAATTCGCGACACTGGTGTTGGAATGAGTGAAGATTTTGTGAATAATCATTTATTTGAACCTTTTTCTAAAGAAACAAATTCTTTAAGCAAGTCGGAAGGTGGCTCTGGACTTGGCTTAAATATTTGTAAAAAATTAATAGATCAAATGAATGGTTCTATTGCTTGTGAAAGTAAATTAGGACAAGGTTCTAAATTTACTATTTCTATATCATTTAAAATTGCAAATGATGAAGAAACAGAAAATTATAATGAAGAGAAAAAAAATAAGAAAAGAAAATATAGTGTTAATAATTTAAAAGATTTACATATTTTAGTTTGTGATGATACTGAAATTAATATTAAAATTGTAAAGAAGATTTTAGAAAAGAAATCTATGATTGTTGATGTAGCATATAATGGACAAGAAGCCGTAGATAAGATTAAAACTTATTACTATGATGCTGTTTTAATGGATATTCGAATGCCTATTTTAGATGGGCTTAAAGCTACTAAAAAAATTAGAGAGTTTAATAAAAAAATACCAATTATCGCAATAAGTGCTAATGCATATGAAAAGGATGTTAAGCAATCTCTTGATGCAGGAATGAATGCTCATCTTGCAAAACCAATAGATACAGAAAAGCTTTTTGAAACTTTAAGTTCTTTCTTTAATTAAGATTTTTTTATCTTTATCTTTTAAGTTATAAAGTTCTCCCCATAAGGTAAATCCTAAGATAAAAAGTCCTCCGATAATTTGTGTTACAAAGAGTTTTTCTTGGAAAAAGAAAATTCCAAAAAAGATTGTAAAAAGTGGTTCTAGATAGCTATATGAAACAATTTCAATTGCTTCGAGTTTTTTGTATGTTGAAAAATAAATTATATAAGCTATAGCTGTATGTATTAACGAAAGAATAAATAAGAGAATAAGATTATTGATTGATAAATGGATCATTTTGGTAAAGGATTTATTAATAATTTGATATGGTAGAAGAATTAATGAAGACCCTAATAATTGTATTAGAGTTACTAGAATAATATTTGAATTTTTATTTTTAAAGTTAATCTTCCTATTTAATATAACTATTATTGAGTATAAAAAACCAGCACCAAAGGCCCATATAATTCCTTGGTTTATAGAATTTGTTAAATTTAGATTATTTTTAATTAAAAGGTATAATCCAAAAAAACATCCTAATATAGTAATTATTCTAGAAAAAGTTATTTTTTCTTTTAAAAAAAACGGTGCTAATATTATTACATAAACAGGACACATATTATAAATTAAAACAGCTGTCGATAATGTAGTATATTTATAGCCTTGAAATAAAAGAGACCAAGCAATTCCAATTAAGGCTCCTGTAAAAAGGTAATATATTATAGTTTTTAGGGGTAATCTTTTATTATCTTTCTTATTTAATTTGAGGAAAAAAAATAAAAAAGGGAGAGATAGAAAAGCTCTAAAGAAGGCTAATTCAAAGGAATCAAGAGCAATACTCCTAGTAAATAAGCCTATGCTTGCCCACAGAATCATACAAAAAGCGAGTAATAATCTTAATATATTTTTATGTTCCATTTTATATTCTTTTATTAATAAATTTGTTAATATGTAGCAGTTTGAGTAGAATATAGTATAAAAATCTTTATTTCAATTAGTTTATTTTATTTTTTATCGTTAGATAATATTGATCTAAATCATTTTTCATCATATTAATTATTGATGTTTTATCTTTTTCTGATAATTTTTCCCAGAGTTTATGATTCATAGAAATTTTATTCAAATCTTTATTGTATTCAAAAAAACGTTTCCTTTCAAATTTTTCGAAAGGATTTTTTAGAATACTTCTTTTAACTTTTATTTTATCATTTAGATAATCAAAATCATAATTGCACCCTTTTCTATCTACAATCAGATTTTTTTTAAGTCTATCTAAGTAAAAATTTCTATAATATTCAATTAGGTCATCAAGATTAATTTGGCCAATGCAGTTGGCAGTTTTGATAGAACCAAGCAAAAAGACCATTTTATAAGAGAAGGTATAGTTTTTCTCGTTTAAAAAAGTGAAAAAGTCTTCTTTTATAGTATCATCACTGTGAATTGGTAAATTCATTTTTACCCTTATCCTTTCTATACTATCTTGAGTAAAATATATTAGTTTTGATTTTCCTAGTGTTAAGATTTTATCACATTTGATATTATATTTTTTAATCCATTTTTTTAAAGTATCAGTGCCAATAAAAAGTTGTCTTGCTGCCTCTTCAATAGTATATAAGTCTTTTAGTTCTTTATCTAAAGTATTTATATTGATTGGTGTGATATTTCTAACTTTTTCATACATTCCATTTACGTATATTAAATTATTATATGGAACAGTTTTTTCATTCACATATCCCCATTGAATATAATTAGGGTTATTAAAAATAGAGTGAAGGGAGTATGGAGCAAAGGTAGAAGAAAATTTATCAATAACATCAATAATATAAACTTCTTTCTTTGTTTTAGTTCTTCTTAAACCTCTACCAAGTTGTTGAAGGTATAGTACTTTTGATAAAGTCGGTCGAGCCATAACAATAACTTTTATATCTGGTTCATCCCATCCTTCATTTAATAAATCGCAAACACATAGGAATTGTATTTTTTTATTATGGAAATCTTCTAATATTTTATTAGCATTTTTTCCATCTTTAGAACTAATTGCTTTCGCTTTGAAATTAAATTGTTTTGTTAGTACTTTAGCCATTTCCATTGCATGTTTAATTGAAACACAAAAGATAACACCTAAAGAATTATCATTAAAATATTTTAATAATAATTCTCCAATTAATTCATTTCTAGAGGCAACTCTTATTGTTTTTTCTAAATCTCCACTATTATATTCTTTATTATTATACCTAACTCGGCTTAAATCTAGGTTAGTTTCTATCCTATATGCTCTAGCCTTAGCAATTATATTTTTATTCATAGCTTCTTCTAAACTTAGAGAAGTCGAATAACTTCCAAAAACATCTTCAAGCTTTCTATTATCTAAGCGCTCATCAGTTGCAGTGAGTCCTACTAATAATTTAGGTTTAAAGTGAGTTAATGCATTTTTAGTACAATTTGCCACCGCGTGATGAGCTTCATCTATTATAATGTAGTCAAAATAAGCAGAAGATACTTGGCGGCTTAGTTTTGTTAGAAGGTGATATGTCCCGACAGTGATGTCAAAATAATTTAAATTATTTTTGTTAAATGTTTTTATCCAATTGTTTTTTATTGCAAGAGTTGGAGTAAAAACTCCTATTTTAGCATTTTGATTTTTATTTAAGTAATATATTAAATCTTCAATGATTATTTGTGTTTTACCAGAAGCTGTGGGTAATACAATCAATAAAGCACTATTTTCTTTAGTATGAAGATATTTTAATTTTTCAATAGCCCCTTCTTGGTGTTCATATAGTGTAAAATCTCTTTTAGCTAGAAGAGTTTTTCTTTTTAGAGAAGATTTATCTTTTAAAATTTCATTTATTAAACTACTCAAATTGTTAGTTGTATCAGTGCATTGATCATAAGATAATCTATATATAGTAATTCCTAATTTATTGCATAAATTCTGTTTTTCTAATTGTTTTTTATATCTTTCTAATCCAACTTGTTGCGGATGATGATAATTAGATCCATTTAGTTCAAAACCTATTAATTTACCATCTGTTTTTTCGACAACATAATCGATAAAGTATGTTGTCCCTTTTAAGGATAGAAGAGGATATTCTTTATGTAAATAAGAGAGTGCATTATCTCCATAAGCAAGACAAAAAGCTTTTTCAAACAGAGTCTCGAGATATGAATTATCTGAAGATCTATTCATCCTATAAGTCCCATAGCTTTGAAATTGATCTATATCTCCATAAATAATGGATTCAATTTCTGATGGATTGGTATTATCTAAAAATCTATAATATGGTTTATTATATGATTTTAGGATTGAATTTTGAGTCGACGTATAAAGAGAGTAATCATATATATAATTTCTATTTATTTCACAAAGATTCGTATCTAGTGTTAAAATAGCATCATTATTAATATAAAACTTACTGTAAATATCTTTTGTATAATTCACTTGCTTTATTAGTTCAAAATTGTAATTTTCTAAAAAAGTGTTTAAATCTTTTGTAATATTACATTTAACCATTTTTCATTTTCTCTATTTTTTCTTATATCAGTAGAAATAAAATGTTTTAATATTCTAAAATTTGTTTTAATTTCAGGTAATTTAAAAAGTTTATCGAATGTTAAATCTGTAAAATATCTATTATTTCTATATCCTTCAAAAGTTCCAAGTTTAAAAGATACATATAAAATTCCTTTGTTTTTTAAAGACTTATGTAATTTTGAAAAAATAGAATTAAGATTTTTAAATGGGATATGGAGTAAACTCGAACAAGCCCAAATCCCATCATATTCTACTTGTGGGATATAATCTTCAAAAAGAATATTTTTAACATCAATTTGACAATAATCACTTGCTATTTTGCACATTGATGGAGAGCCATCTAGTGCATCAACTTTATATCCTTTATTAAGAAAGTATTTAGTATCTCTTCCAGCTCCACAACCAAAATCAAGAATTTTTGATTGTGGTTTTAAATAGCTTAAAAATAGATCTTGAATTTCTGTAAAATCTAAAGTTTGAGTGGATTCTTTGAATGAATTTTTATTATTTTCATAATATAGTATTGTTTTTTTATCCATAGAAAAAGAATATCATGAAGTTATATATATAACAATAAATAAATATTTGTTGATGATATGAAGAGCTTTAAGTTTTTCTAGAAAACTTAAAAAAAAAGATTACAACTGTAATTATTGTGTTACAATATTAACTGAGAAAAAGATATATAAATTCTCTAAAGTTAGGGAGACTGTCATGCTAATTTGTATAATAAGAAAAGTTATTTTTTTTATTTGTAATAAAGTAAATAAAAAAGATACTTATAATTATATTATAGATTTTCCTCTAAACTTAAATATATTAAGTAGTTACTTAAATAATTATCAATATAAAATTAACAAATATAACCAGCAAAAACATAGCAGGAAAAATCCTGCTATAATTTTTTTTGGCATTATATTTTGTTTTTTATAGAAGGAGATGATTTTGGATATTAAAAAGGTTGCATCAGCCGGAACATTGGAATCTAGTGATATTTTAATTACTGTAGAGAAAGGGAGTAAAGAAGGCCTTCATATTTATTTAGAAAGTCCTGTAAAAAAACAATTTGGTGATCAAATAAAAAAAGTCATTAAAGAAACAGCAAAATTTATTGGAGTAGATAATGCCAAAATTACTGCAATAGATAAAGGAGCTCTCGATTGTGTTATTAAAGCTAGAACTTCTGCAGCCCTTTACAGAGCTTGTGAATCTAGAGATTTTAAATGGGAGAAGAATAATGGGAGATAGACTTAGACGGACGATGATGTTTGTTCCTGGAAATAATCCTGGTATGGTTAAGGATGCTTATATTTATAAATGTGACAGCATTATGTTTGATTTAGAAGATTCAGTATTATTATCAGAAAAGGATGCAGCAAGATATTTAGTTTATAATTCTCTTAGAGCAATAGATTACGGAGATAAAGAATTAGTAGTTAGAATTAATAATCCTAGAACAGAATGTGGAATTATGGATATAAAAGCCATGGTTGCCTCTAAAATTGATGTTATTAGGTTACCAAAGACCGAAAATAAAGAAGATGTTTTAATCTGTGAAAAAGAAATTGAAAAAGCAGAAGAGGAATTTGGTATTGAGAAAGGTACAGTTAAAATGATGGCTGCAATTGAAAGTGCAGAAGGTGTTTTAAATGCTAGAGAAATAGCAAAATCTTCTTCTCGTCTTGTTGCTATAGCTCTTGGGGCTGAAGATTATGTAACAGATATGAAAACAACTAGATATGAAGATGGTGTAGAATTAATGTTCGCAAGATCTATGATTTTACATGCAGCGAGAGAAGCTAAAATTGATGCTTTAGATACTGTTTATTCTGATTTGAATAATGAAGAAGGTTTTAGAAAAGAAGTGTTGTTAATTAAAAAACTTGGTTTTGATGGTAAATCAATAATAAATCCAAGGCAAATAGAACCAATTGTTGAAATTTTTACACCAACTAAAAAAGAAATTGATAAAGCTTTAGCCATAATGGATGCAATTGAAGATGCAAAACTAAAAAAAAGTGGAGTTATCTCTTTAAATGGAAAAATGGTTGATATGCCTATAGTTTTAAGAGCCAAAAGAACTATTCAATTAGCTAAGGCTGCAAGAGTGCTTTAAGATAAGGAAAGTATAATGATAGATGGAAATATGAAAAAATTACCTAAATTTGGTAAATTAGATGACTCACATCCTTTATTTACAAATGACCATGTATATAAAGACACTAAATCTTGTAAAGAAAGAGAAGAATTTGAATCAAAAGTATTATATAGTATTGAAGAAGCTATAGATAAATCACAATTAAAAGATGGTATGACAATTTCATTTCATCACCATTTTAGAGATGGTGATTTTGTTCTAAATAATGTCATGGATGTTATTGCCAAAAAAGGTATCAAAAATTTAACTTTAGCTGCTTCTTCACTTCTTAGTGTACACGCTCCTTTAATTGAGCATGTTAAAAATGGAGTAATTACTAGAATTGAAACTAGTGGTATAAGAGGAGAGTTGGCCGAGGCTGTTTCGAAAGGATTGCTTGATATACCTGTAGTATTTAGATCCCACGGAGGCAGAGCTTATGCTATTAAAAATGGTGATATAAAAATTGATGTGGCCTTTTTAGGTGCTCCTTCTTGTGATTCTTTTGGTAATGCAAATGGTTATTCAAGAGATCATGATAATGGCATTATCTGTGGCTCTTTGGGATATGCTAAAACTGATGCACAATATGCTAATTGTGTTATTGTTTTAACTGATAATTTAGTCCCATTCCCAAATGTTCCCGCTGGTATTTTCCAAAGTGATGTTGATTACGTTGTTAAAGTTGATGCCATTGGAGATCCGAATGGGATAATGAGCGGAGCTACACGCTTTACAAAAAATCCAAAAGAACTCTTAATAGCAGAAACTACAGCAGAAGTAATTGAAGCTAGTGGTGTATTCAAGGATGGTTTTTCTTTTCAAATGGGTAGTGGTGGAGCATCTTTAGCTACAGCTAGATTTTTAAGAGAAAAAATGATTAAAAAGGATATCAGAGCAGATTTTGTTTTAGGTGGTATTACTGGTGTAATAGTTAAATTGCACGAAGAAGGTTTGATAAAAAAGATCTTAGATGTTCAATCTTTTGATTTAGAAGCTGCAAAAAGTTTAAAAAATAATAGATTTCATCAACAAATATCAGCTTATTATTATGCAAGTCCTAATAATCCTGGCACTGCAGTGAATCAACTTGATGTTGTTATTTTATCCGCATTAGAAGTTGACGTAAATTTTAATGTAAATGTGTTAACTGGATCTGATGGAACTATTCGTGGTGCAATTGGAGGGCATCAAGATACAGCTGCTGGAGCTTCGGTTTCCATCATTGTTTGTCCTTTAACAAGAGGAAGAATTGCAAGTGTAGTTGATAAAGTTAATACTATAGTAACTCCTGGTAAAACCATAGATATTGTAGTTACAGATCAGGGTGTTGCCGTTAATCCTAACAGACCGGATTTAATTGAAAAATTAGAACATACTAATATCAATTTAACTACAATTGAAAACCTTAGAGATAAAGCAAGAAGCTTAGTAGGACAAGGAAAATCTATTGAATATACAGATAAAGTTGTTGGAATTGTTACATATCGAGATGGATCGGTTATAGATTTGATTTATCAAGTAAAAGATACTGACGATGATGAATAGATAAAAAATGTGGGTTGCCAGAAGAGCAGCCCATTTTTATTTATAATATTTTTCATTGTGAATGTTTTGTAAAATTTGATGTAATAATTTTTTTTCAATTGGTTTAGCTATGTGACCATTCATTCCAATATTATAACTTTTTTCAATATCTTGCTTCATCACATTTGCAGTCATGGCAAAAATAGGAATAGTTTTACTAGAGGATTTATTAGAATTTCTAATAGCTTTAGTAGCATCATATCCATCCATCACAGGCATTCTTATATCCATTAATATTACATCAAAGAAATTATCGGCTTTTGATAAATATGTTTCAACTCCAATTTTGCCGTTTTCAGCAATTGTAGTACTACAACCATAAGTTTCTAATATCTTTTTTCCAACTAGTTGGTTAATTTCATTATCTTCACAAAGTAATACATTTAAATTCAGATTTTGTTCATCATTTTTAAGATATCTTTTTTTCTTAATTTTAGGTTTATTAATTTCTTCAAGAATATAAAGTAAAGATGATAAGAATATTGGTTTCTTTAAGTAATAGTCAATTTCATTTTTATCTAAATAACTTTTTAAATAAGTGATATCATAATCTGATAAGATTACATAATGTGGTAAATCTTTGAATAAGGTAGAAATTTCACTAGCTAAAGAAATAGATCCTTTTTTTAAATATTGTGAGCTAATTATTATAATATTATATGGATTTTTTTCATTAATTGATTGAATTATTGAGTTTTTAGCCATATTTAAATTTGTAAAAGATTTATTCACAATTGATAGTTTTGAAAGCATTTTAGAAGTGTTAGCGCAGGTATTTATATCATGATCAATAAAAATTACTTTATATTTGGAATAAGTTTTATAATCTAATGTTTTAAGTTGGGTTTTATTCATATCTATATCTAAAGGAATATTGATTTTGAAAGTTGATCCAACACCGACTTCACTTTCTAATTCAATATTTCCACTCATTAATTCCACTAGATTTTTAACAATTGAAAGGCCTAATCCACTACCTCCAAATTTTCTAAGTGTTCCAGAATCTGCTTGAACAAATTGATTATATATTTTATCTCTTATATCTTTTGCAATACCGATTCCTGTATCACTTACTTCTATTGAGAGAAGAATTTTCTTTTCATCTATAACTTCTTCTTTTAAATTTAATTCTACTTTTCCACCACTATTAGTAAACTTAAAAGCATTGCTAAGCAAATTCGTAATTATTTGTTTAAGTCTATAATAATCTCCAATTAAATTTTCAAAGGATATTGTTTCAATATTTGAAGAAAATAATATATTAGTTTGTCCACTGTTAACAGTATACATATCTATGATTTCATGAACTAATTCTTTTAAGCTAAAAGAATCTTTTGAAATAGTTAATTTTCTATTTTCAATTGCTGATATGTCTAAAATATCATTAATTAAACCTAGAAGATATTTTGCAGATATATCAATTTTATCTATATATTTTTCAAGTTCTTTTTTATCATTTAGGTAATTTTTAGATATTTCTGTTAGACCAATGATTGCATTCATTGGTGTTCTAAGATCATGTGACATTGCAGCTAAAAAATCGGTTTTTGCTTGATTCGCAATCTCATATTTTTTATTGCTTAAGTTTAAAGCCATTTCTTTTTTCTTAATTTTTTCATTTATTTTTCTTTGGTAATGGGTAAATAATAATAGTCCTACTATTATAGAAACTAATAAAAAGATTAATAGATTAAAAAAATAAACTATTTGTTAGATAAGAATCAAAAAAAGAATATTTATAATTTGTTAAAAATCCTTTTAATTTAAAATATTCTAAGGTTTTATTATTAATATTGCCAATTGATTTATTTATTATTGATAATAATAAGGGATTATTAGAACTTTGAATTCCTATAGAAAATAGAATATCTACAAGATAATTTTCTGTTAAAATTAAACTTGAATATTTAGGTTTTTGCATCAAATATCTTATTTCGTATTCATTACCAATGGCCACATCAACAACACCAGCTAGTAGCGGATCTAATATATTGTTTGCATTAGTTTTAACAATTTTCCAAGTTGGATATTCATTTGCTATATAATTTAGTAGAGCTTGATAGTTAGCTGGGCATGAAATAGATTTTATTTCATCGATTCGAAAAGGATCCTCTTTTCTTATAGCAATTAATTCTCTCATATTTATATAATTAATTGAAGCTGCTATATTATCATCATTTAAAGTAGCTTGATTTCTTCCAATGTATGGACTTATATCACAGAGCCCCTGATTTAAAGCATCTTGAACTGTTAATCCAAGAGGGATTTGAACAAATTCAAAATCTAGGTTAGAAAGTTTCTCTAACTCTTTCATATAATCAATTATAATTCCTTCAAACTCACCTGTTTCTTTGTTCAGATGGCTTTGGATAAATGAATCAGGGAGAAGTCCAACTTTAAGTTTGCCTTGGTTTTGAATATAGTTAATTTCTTCTCTAGTAAATTCCGTATATGCTGAAATGTCTTGAAAATATTTTGCTTGAAGGGAAGAGGCAAAATTAGTTGTATTGACATGAAGCCAATCAATCGAATTATTAAGTTCCTCAATTAGAGGTGAGTTTTTTTGTGTTATAAGGAAAGATGGCTTAAATGCTATGTTACCAATTATTTTAACTGATATCTCATTTGTAATCGCATAATCTGTTGCTATCGCATCAACTTCTTTGTTAGTTAAAGCATCTCTTAGGTCCTTTTCAGTTTTATAATATTTATAGTTAAAAGAAAAATTTCCTTTTTTAGTATAATTTTTTAATTCTTCAATTGTGTTTAAATCTTTTCTAACACCAACTGTTATGTTATTGAAGTTGGAAAAATCATCGAAATATAAATTATCGTTTGATGAGAGGGTGTAAAGGTTAGTTTGTAAAGCACTCAATTGTAGGTTAGTGAAACTGAAATCTTTTTCTATTTCTGTAGTTTTGTATTGAAGACAAGATATGTCTGCAATCCCTTGTTTAACTAAAGCTAAACTTTCTTCTTGAGTGTCTGTGAGAATATATTGAAAATGGATATTATAATATTCGCCTAGCTTATTTAGATAATCTACTAAATATCCACTATATGTTGTATGTGAACTTTTTTTAATATATCCAGTATTTTTAACACAAGCTACAGTTACTTTTATGTTATCGATTTTATAATTTGTTTTATTAGTTGTCTCATTTGAGAGTAAAGGCGTATTTATAAAGAATAATAACAAGGCTAATGTGATAATATGGGGTACAATTTTTTTCATCTTACTCTCAAATTTTTATTTTATTTAGCATAGCCTTGTAATTTCGAATACAATAATTAAATTACAATACAAATTAATTATACATGAATTTTTTCATTAAAGAAAAGAATTAGTGTATTAAAAAGAGAAAAAATACATTAATTATTGAAATATTTTAAATAAAAAAAAAGTGATTAATATTTTTTTTCTCTATGTTTAAAATAACTGTATAAAATATATCAATTGTTTACCTTTGTAAAAAGATCTGTTGGAATATGGCAGTAGCCTGTTGGATTTTTTTCAAGATAATCTTGGTGATAATCTTCAGCAAGATAGAAATTTTCTAACTTTTTTAGTTCAATTTGTATTTTTTTATCATATTTTTTTTGTAAATTAAAAAGAGCTTCTTTTGCTATTTTAAAAGAATCTTCATCTATATAATAGATGCCTGTTCTATATTGAATTCCAACATCTCCTCCTTGTTTATTCAGAGATGTGGGATCAATTGTTATAAAAAATTTCTTCAATATTTTGTTTAAAGAGACTTTTGTTTCATCATATTCTACTTCTACAGTTTCTGCGAATTTAAACTTTTTTGAACAAACTTGTTCATAGGATGGGTTTTCTATTGTACCATTTGCATATCCCGCTTTTGTGCTTGTTACACCATTTAAAAGTGAAAAAAAATGTTGAGTACCCCAAAAACATCCACCAGCTAAATATATTTTTTTCATATAGCCTCCTAAGTTCAATGATAATTAATTGTAAGCTAAAATTACCCTCAAGTCAAAATTTTCTATAATTATGAAAAATACCTCTAAAGTAGGTTTAGATATGTAACCGACTTTAAAGGTATTTTTTTTAAAAAAAAGTGTTATTTATGATTAATTTATATAAAAAGTGCAGGAAATACTGCTGAAGGAATGCTTAACCAAAAATTTGGAAATAAGATTAGTAGTAATAAAATAAACAAAGAAGACAAGAAATATGGTAAAGTGCCTTTAAATGCATCTTCAATTGTTGTTCCACTAATGGAGGAAGCTAATAATAAACATAGTCCATATGGCGGAGTTACTAAACCTAAAGCTAAAGTTACAACTACAATTAAACCAAGAATAATTGGGCTAATTCCTAATTGAATTGCTGATGGTAATATGATTGGAACGAATAATATCATAGCAGGAACAGCATCCATAAATGTACCAATGAACATAAAGAATACAACAACAATTAATAAGAATACTAAAGATCCTCCGTGTAGGCTTGTAAAGAAATTCATTACTAATACATTTAATTGGTAGTAACTTAATAATTCTCCTAATGCACAAGCTGTTGCTAAAGCAAACAATGAAAGAGATCCAAGTTTCATTGTTTCAATTAATATGTTAGGAAGATTTTTAATTTTTATTGTTTTGTAATAAAAAATTCCTATTATTAATGCATATAAACAAGCAAATGCTGAAGATTCAGTTGGTGTAAATATACCTGAAACAATACCACCAATTAAAATAATTGGAGTAAATAATGCAGGAAGAGATTGGAATGTTAATCTAATTACTTCTTTAGTTGGAACTTTTTCTTCTTTAGGAAATTGTTTTCTTTTTGCAAAGATTATAACCATCATTGCTAAACCTAGGAGAATTCCAGGAATTAAACCTGACATAAATAATGCACCAGTACTTACATTCGCAATACCTGCATAAACTACCATTGTAATACTTGGTGGGATAATTGAACCAAGAGTTGAAGATGCTGCAGTAACACCAACTGCTGTTCCTTTATCATATCCATCTGCTTCCATTGAAGGAATAAAAATTTTACCAACACCTGCTGTATCAGCTTGTGATGAACCAGAGATACCTGCAAAAATCATAGATACTAATACGTTAGAATATGCAAGTCCACCTTGATGATGTCCAACAAGAGAGTTACAGAATTTAATTAATCTTTTTGTAATATCTCCTGCATTCATAAGATTAGCAGCTAAGATAAAAAGTGGAACAGCTAAAAGAGTAAAACTGTTTAAACCATTGAACATTTTTGTAAAAACTATCAAATTAGGAATTTCTGGTAATGAAACAATTCCAGTAAAGGATACTATTCCAAGTGCAAAAGAAATTGGAACTCCGATAATGATTAATATGATAAAAAGTATAACTAATAAAGCAGCCATTATTTATTTCCCCCAAACACTAGTGTGTGTATATCTTTAATTGCTTTTTCTATAAGGTAAAAACATCCAAAAAATGCACTAATAGGTAAACAAATCCAAGTCCAACCTCTTTTTAATTGAGGAATATTTACCCATGTATAGTTCCAAAATCGTTTTGTGATTATTATTCCGTAGTAAAACATTATTGCCATGAAAAATAGCATGAAAAAAACGATAACTAGGTGTATTATTGTTTTTGTTTTTTCATTTTTAGTTTTGTCAATTAGAGAGGTGAATGCAAAGTGTTTCTCTGGATATACCATAGCAGTTCCACCCATGAAAACTGACCAAATGAAAGAATACATAGCTATATCTTGTGTCCATAACATAGCTATCCCTAAAATTCTAGTAACCACTTGAATAATAACTGCTATTAAGAAAATTGCTAGAAATACTGCACTAATTAGAATGTGAAAATTGTTTACTTTTTTTACAAAATTGTCCATATGATCCCTTTTATATAAATACCTTAGCTCAGTTTTGAGCTAAGGATAATTTAATTAACACTACGGCCTTATTTAGTGTTTCTAATCATTTCAAGATATTTTTGCATATTATATTCTTGTGCAAATTCATCTTGAATTTTATAAGCGATAGCTTTAAATGCCTCTACATCGATATCTTTATGTTCGATTACTTCAGCTCCATCTGCAATAACTTTTTCTTTTGAAGTTTTGTACATTTCGAATACTTTAGCTCTTTCTACTTCAGTTGCATAAGCACTAGCTTCATCAATCCAACCTTGTTGTTCTTCTGTTAAGCTATCATAGAAATTACCATCGATTAAAAATAATCTTGTTGTATAGTCATGATCTGTTTCACAGATATAATGTCCATTTTCTGTTTTATGATGTTCTTTTAACATTAAACTTGTGTAATCATTTTCAGCAGCATCAACAACACCCTGTTGTAGTGCTTGATATAATTCACCCCAAGCTACAGAAGTTGGGATAGCACCACAAGCTTGCCAGAATTCTTGTTGTACTTGTGAAGATTGAGTTCTAATTGAAATACCTTTTAAATCTTCTGGTTTTGTGATTGGTTTTTTACCATAGTAATCTCTAATTGATGTTGACCAATAGTCTAAAATTTTGAAACCATTACTAGTTTTCTCATTGATTAAAGAAGTCATAGCTGAGCCAAATTCACCATCAACGTTTTCTTCCCAGTTATCAAAACTATCAAAAAGGTAGTTTAGAGAAAACATATCAACTTCAGGTATGCCAATTGAAACCATAAATGCAGGTGATGCTACTACTATGGAAGCCGCTCCTAATTGCAATTTCTCAACGAGTTCTGATTCACTTTCACCAAGAGTTCCATGATGTAAAGTAGCAGTAATTTGACCATTAGATAATTCTTCAACTTTTTCTTTAAATGCTCTAATTCCATAAGCATATGGATTTTCTAAAGAAGTTTGATTGTGTGCTACAATCAAATTTAATGGTTTGTCACCTTTTGTTTCTGAGTCCCCATTTGCAAATACAAATGAAACTGATGCCAATAATATTAGGCCTAATGAAATAAATTTTTTCATTATTTTTCTCCTATCAATTTGTTTTTATTGCTTTAGTGTTTTTTTTTATTTGTACTCTCTCTTTCTAAGATAGAGGTAAATAACATTATTCGTTTAATTTTGTTTTCACCGTTTAAGATGCCAATTAGGGTGTCGACTACAGCTAATGCAGTATCTTTCATTTTGTTATCTATAGTTGTTAATGTAGGTGTAGTTAGCGTGCAAAAAAAGTCATTGTTTACTCCAATAAGACCTAAATCATTTGGGATGTTTTTCCCCATATTTTGTAGAAACCTTAAATGATTAAATAATATGAAATCATCACTAAAAATAATTGCGTCAATATCAGTGTGCTTGTCAAAAAGATTTCTTATTTCTTCAAATGTATTTTTACAGTTATAAACATCTAAAATTACACTATCATTTTGTTTATTTAGGCATTTTAATTCGTCACTATATCCTTTTGCTTTTGATTGGTTACTTGCTGTATTTAAGTTGCCAATAAAAGCGATTTTTTTATATCCTTTAGAATAAAGTAGTTTTACTCCATCCCTAATTCCTTGGTATTCATTTGATTGAATCCCATAAACATTTGGTAAATCAAAATAACCATTAGCCATGATCACAGGTGTTGTTGGAAAAAATGTTTTGATATTGTTTTTCATTGATTCAACTTGGAAAATTGATCCAACTAATATAATTCCATCTACCTTCCGTTCTCTTAAAATACCGATTGCTTTATCTATTTCTTCACTTGTATTTCCACTATTAATTACTATTGTGCAATATCCAAATTCTATTAATTTGTTAGAAATAATGTATGAAATGTTGTTATGATGTTCTAATCTTATATCTGCAACTAAAATTCCAATTAGTTTTGTAACTTTAGTTACTAATCCTTTTGCATTATTATCTAGATGAAAGTCATATTTATTTAAAAGCTGCTGAACTTTATTTTTAGTTTCTTTTTTTATCCCCTGTTTGTTATTAATAACTCTAGAGACAGTACTAGCTGATACCCCAGCTTCTTTTGCAATATCATAAATAGTCATTCTTATAATTCCTTTATTGCTTTCCAAATTTCTGAGTTGACTAGAATCCCTTTTTCTAAATTTTCCTTTCTTGTTTTGTATTCCCTTTCAGCTGGATATCTAATCTCTATATTTTCATCTTCCTTTTTTACATTCTTTAATAGTTCAAGCGTCTTGTTAATAAATTCATCAGCTCTCTCATAATCAGTGAGTTTTGTGGCATCGATTGCAATCATCATTTGACTAAGCCCATATTCATCTTCACATTCTTTTCCTATTAATGGAGTTGATAGTCCTCCTGAAATAAATGAAGCAAATATATCAAGTCCAATTGATAGGGCAGAGCCTTTCCAGTATCCTACAGGAAGGGGTCTTAAACTCTCTTCAATTTCTTTAGGATCTTTTGTTAGTTGTCCTTTGTCGTTAAATCCTCCATATACAGGTAGTTCTTTATTTTTAAGTCTATATTCTTCAATCTTTCCATAAGAAAATTGAGATAAAGCCATATCTACTACTACGTGTTGTCCATTTTTTCTTGGAATTGATAACACAAAAGGGTTATTTCCAATTATAGCTTCAATACTGCCCCAAGCTGGCATATTAGGTTTTGTATTAGTCCAACAAAGGCTTGCACAGCCAGCATTTGCTGCTTGCCAACCATATGCACCACCTCTCATCCAGTGGTTCGTATTTCTAATTGCAACAGCACCTATTCCATGTGTTTTTGCAAGTTCAATTGTTCTATTCATTGCATGTGTTGCAACTAAATTGCCCATTGCTAAATTACCATTCCAAATTTCAACTGCTCCAAAACTTTGAAGAACAGATTCTTTTGCATCAACCTTTATATAACCTTTATCAATGTATTGAATAACTCTTTTAAATCTATTGACCCCATGTGAATATATCCCATCTAGACTATTTTCCACAAAATTCTTAGCACACTCTTGCGCCCTTTCTAAATCGTATCCTTTTGATATTAGAATTCTTGTAAATTCTTTTAGCATTTCTTCAGCTTTTATTCTCATTTGAAATCTCCTTTATTTAATTTCTGCAATCGATTGCTAAAAGATTTTAAGTAAATTTAAAGTCTCTAGTCAAGACAGATAAGTATTTCACATTTGGGTCTTTTTTTATTAACGATAAATAACTTAATTAGATGTTTTTTTCAAAGTATTCAACACTTATTTTAATAACAATTTTTCTAAGTTTCATTTTTGAATCAACTTTGATTCCAGGCATATGAATATCTTCAGGGAAAAACATATTGATTGATGATGGAGTTGCTATTGCATATGATTCGTTTTCAAAAGTTCTATGGTAAAAGCATAAATCTCTTTCTTTGATATATTCATCATAAGAATAATTACCATTGTTTGCTACAAAGCCAAGCTTTTCAGTACCTGTAACTAGATATTGGAGGTCAATGTAATTGATATGTGATTCTGCTTTGATATTTTCTCTATCGTCAGTTTCGAAATCAATTACCTGTGCAAAGATATCGGTACCTAAGATTTCATATGTCTTAGATTCAATAGTAGTTAAATCATTGTTTTCTAAAAATTCTAATGCTTTTTTTAATGGTTTTTCTAACCATGGCTGTTGTTTGATTGAGTATAAGTTAGTTGAAATCAATTTAATAGTCCTTATTTTTCTAATGCGTGAATTTGGTTTACAACAAATCTATGTGTTGGTGTTTCTATGTTTAATTTTTCTGCTATTTTAACAATTGCTCCACTTATGGTTTCGACTTCAGTTTTTCTACCATTTTTTATGTCGGTACAAATTGAGGTGATGCCATGTTTTGAATTAATTGTAACTTGTTTAATCTCTTCTATAAGTTCTTCTTTATCTGCTTTAAGATTTAACTTGTGTGCAACTAAGATAGCCTCATCAAGTAGTTGTTCTACCATTTTAAAGGCATATTCGTTTTCACCGATAAAGCCAATTTCGCATTGTAATAATGCTGTTGTTGCACTTAGCGTAGTATTGATGAATAATTTGTTCCAAATAAGTTGGTTAATATTTTCATGGATAGTTGTTATAAAGCCACTATTATCAAATGCTTCTTTAACTTTTTGAAGAACTTCTGTGTTGTTCTCATTTACCATTCCAATATTAGTTTTACCGAGACCACTTCTTGAAATTACTCCGAAATCTATGACTTTGCCAGCATCTTCAGTTGTTCCAATTATAATTTTATCTTCATCAACATATTGTTTTAATAAATCTTGATGACCAGCTCCATTTTGGAGTGTTAAGATGTGAGTGTTTTTACCAATTAAATTGAGATTTCCTTCAATTGCGGCTTTTGAATAAATTGCTTTAACAAAGATAATTAATAAATCAACATCTTTTATTTCTTTTGAAGAAGTATAAGCTTTTGGATAATATGTGTGTGATCCATCAGGTTCTTCAAGCTTTAATCCATTTGTATTAATAGCTTCAACGACTTTTTCATTATTATCAATTAATGAAACATCATTTACAGTGGATAATTTTCCACCATATATTGAGCCCATAGCTCCGGCTCCAATTATTGCTATTTTCATTTTGTCTCCTATCTTTTTAAACTTTCTCTTTCAATTATCTCAGGGAAAATTTGAATTTTTTTTGATACTTTTTTGTTGTTTAAAAGGTTAATTAATGACTGAGCGCCTAATTGGCCTAATTCGCTTAATTTATTATCTAATGAGGTTAAAGAAGGGGTTGTAAATAAACAGTATTCACTGTTGTTTATTCCAACAATTCCAATTTCCTCTGGTATTTGAATTTTTTCTTTTGTGAGTGTTTTTATTACTAAGGTAGCTAAATAGTCATCTGAACAAATGATAGAATCTATTTCTTTATTTTCTTTTAGATAGTTGATAAAATTTGTTGTGTTATGGTTTTTAACATCTTCTGCATCGATATTTAATAAGTATGGTTTGTAATTTATTTCCTCTATTGCTTTGATGTAACCTTTTATTTTTAGTTCATTACTAACTGTGTTCATCCAACTCATGAATAGAATATTTTTATATCCCGATTCCTTTATCTTATATACTAAATCTTTAACACCTTCATCTTCTGCAACAACAAAGTTATATGCATTATGATTAGGAAGACTACCATTTAAAAATACTATAGGGCGGTCATTAAAATATTTCTTTAAACTTTTTTCAACAGTTTTGTTTTGGAAAATTGACCCAATTATTACAGCCCCATCTACTTGTCTATGGCTTAAGATTTTTATACTTTCTTGCATTCTTTTTGGAGTGTTTCCTGCATTTATAATTATTGAACAATAACCATTTTGCAAGAGATTAGTTTCTGTCTCATAAGCCATCCCTGTGTAGTGTGAGTTTCTTATGTCAGCAACTAAAATTCCAATCATTTTGGATTGTTTTGTTGATAAGCTTCTTGCTGTTTCATTTAGATGAAAATTATTCTCTTCAAGTATTTTTTGAACTGTGATTCTTGTTTCTTCATTTACTGAATTCTTGTTGTTTATAACTCTTGATACTGTGCTAGCAGAAACACCAGCTTTTTTAGCTATTTCGTAAATAGTCATAAGTTAAATCTCCTTTGATTTTTATTCAGTAAATTGTAGAACCGGTTTCAAAAAAAATAAAAAACTTAAAAAAACTATTCGATATTTCTTTACTTTATGATATTTAATTGCTATTATCACTTGCAACCGGTTGCAGCGTTTTTGAAATATAACATTAAAAAATTTGGTTGTCAACAAAAATAAATATTTTTTTATTGATAGTTTAATTTGCTAGGGAAAATAGAGCAAAATGTTAAAGTGTTGGTTTTTAATTTGCTGTTAATTGGAATACAAAATGGAAAAAGATAGTAATAAGGAGGAGTGATAAAAAGGTAAATAGCAGGTAGTTGCACCAATATTCCTATAGTGTGTTAAAATATATGGCACACAACTGAGGAATGGCGAAGACTTTAACTCGACATGTTTTACTAGTCCAAGAATATGAGACTGTTTAGGAGAATGAGGAGTTTTAGTCGTATCAATCACTGGTCCACTTATGTGAGGCCGAATAGGAGAATGGAACAACTACCGAACAGAGAGCCATTTTTGATTTTGTGTATAAAAAAATAAATGCAAGGAGATAAGAATGGTTAACTGGGAAAACAAAACTGTTAGCGTAGGAATTGATTTGCATAAGACTCAATTTACAGTTTGTGCAATAACATCAACAAAAGAGATTCTATTTGAGAAAGTGTATCAAACTAACGATGAAGGTTATAAGGCTTTTATTAGTGAATGTCACACTCTAGAAGACAAGTATGGTGCACATGTATCAATGGCAATAGAAGCTACTTCTAATGCTAGATACTTTAGAAACTTAATGCAGAAAGAAGGTTTTTTTACACTTGTTATTAACACTTTAAAATTCAAGGTTGTAACATTAAGTGCTAAAAAGACAGATAAAAGAGATGCTTTTACAATAGCTGAGTTTTTACTAAAAGATATGTTACCTGAAAGCTATCTATGTGATCAAGAAACAGAGGAGCTTAGAAAACTTATCTGTGAAAGAGCCGATTTAGTTTCATTGATAGTAAGAACTAAGAATAGAATACATAATATGATGTTAGGGTATGGGATAGTAACAACTGCCACTCAATTTCAAAGCAAGAAAAAGAGACTGCTTCTTCTAAAAGGTCTCGAAGACCACGCTTTGATTACGAAGAGGACAGTCTCTACCTTAAATAGTTTCATTCAAACTTTAGAAATTTTGGATGAACAAGTCAAGGCTTTAGAGGCATTAATTGAAGATTTTGTACAAGAAGATGAAGATGTTCAATTACTAAAAACTATTCCAGGTGTAGGGAAAATAACAGCTACAACCATTAGAGCATATGTTGGTGATATAAATAGATTTGCAACTTACAAACAGTTCGCAGCATATTGTGGACTCACTCCTTTTGTAAAGTTTTCAAATGAGAAAGGATTTACCGGACATATAACGAAGAATGGACCTGTAGAGTTAAGAACTGCGATGGTACAAGCTGTAATGGGTATGCTTCGTCTACAAAGATCATTAAGATATTTGTCGCTAATTAATGATTATAAAAGAATGAAGAAAAACAAAGGTAGTGGGAAAAGTATAATTGCCTTTGCACGAAAACTCAGTAGAGTAATTTATGCAATTCTAAAGAAGAAAAAGCCTTTTGATATGAATAAATTAATAGGTGATTTCAATAAGCGACAAGCAGAAGCTGTATAGCTTCTAATAAAGAAAAATAGAGAAATTAGGTTATGGTTTTCTGTGAAAAACTATTGACCTTTTATAGGAGATAATAAAATGTTACTAGATAATACTAAGATTAATGTAATTGATCTTTCAAAGCATTTAGATCCTGCTACAGAGAGCAGACGTTGTAAACTAAGAAGATTTAATACTGGTGGACCAATCCCAGATTTTCACACAGATATGGATTTAACAACACACTTAGGCACACATGTTGAAACACCTTATCATCATCATGATGAATGGGCAGATGTACTAGGATTGCCTGTAACTAGTTTTATTGGTCGTTGTGTATATTTAAATATTACAACTTGTTCTCCTAACCAACATATTACTGCAGCAGATTTAGAAGCTGCTTCTAAAGATAGAGTTAGAAAAGGTGATGTAGTGATTATTGATTCTCCATATAAGTTGACACCTTTTACAAAACTTACTAACACTGAAGTTGATAAGAGATTGTTTATCGGTGTTGAATCTGCTCAATGGTTTAAAGAAAAAGGTGTAAAAAGTGTAGGTTTCGGTGATGGGGTTTCAATTGAAAATGCAAATGAAGATGTTAAACCTTTCCATGATATTTTAATGGCTGAAAACATTACTTTTATTGAAGTTTTAAAAAATCTTGAACAATTAACACAAGAAATCTTTATGATTATCTTCTTACCTTTACCAATTAAAGGTATTGATTCTAGTCCTGTAAGAGTAGTTGCTGTTGAAGGTTTATCAGAGTTTTCTGAATAAGTAAATAAATAAACCAGTTTCAAAATGAAACTGGTTTATTAATCACTAAATATATTTAAATTGTAATTAAATTACAATTAAAGGTGTGTTTTCTTTTTCTATTACTTCTCCTATAATCCAAGCATCTTTTAGATCTTCTACTAATTTAGTAGCATCGTCTTTATTTAAAGCAAGTAATAAACCTCCTGAAGTTTGTGGATCATGTAGTATATCAATTACTTCAACTGGAATATTTTCATCATAAGTTACTTTTTTATCGCTAAAATCTCTATTATGATACATGCCTTCTGGCAATAAACCAAACTTAGCTAAATCTAAAACACCATCGAACATTGGAACTTTTTTACTGTTTATTTTTATAGAATAATTTTCATCACCTACCATTTCTATTGAATGGCCAATAAGCGAGAATCCAGTTACATCAGTGGCGCAAGAAATTTTATATTTTTGAGCAGCTTCTTTAGCTTTTTTATTAAGCGTAGTCATAGAAGTGATAGCTTGTTTTTGTAAATCTTTGTCAACCATACCAGCTTTAGTTGCTGTTGTGATTGCTCCAACTCCGATTTTCTTAGTCAAAACTAAAACATCTCCAATATGTGCTCCATGGTTTTTCCAAAGTCTATCTTTTTCTCCAAATCCTGTAACACACAAGCCGTATTTTGGAGTTGGATCACTAATTGTATGACCACCAGCAATTACACAATTACCTTCTATAGCTTTATCAACTCCTCCTTTTAAAATTTGTTGCATTACTTTATCTTCTAGGCAAGATGGGAAGCAAAGTAAATTTAAAGCAATAGCAGGTTCACAACCCATAGCATAAATATCTGAAATAGCATTTGCGGCTGCTATTTGTCCAAAAGTATAAGGATCATCAACCATTGGAGGAAAAAAATCAACACTTTGAACCATTATCCTATTATCACCTAAATCATAAGCAAGAGCATCTTCATTACCACTAAAATCTTCTAATAATTGAGGAGATTTGTAACTTGGTAAAGTTTTTAAAACTTCTTCTAGTTTTTTAGGAGGAAGTTTGGCTGCACAACCACTTGTTTTTACCATAGTTGTTAATTTAACATCTTTCATAATCTTTTATATTCCCCATGATTGTTAATAAATATTTCTTCTTTATCTATATTAGATAAAGACTCAATATTTTCAGTTTTAATGAATGCACAAGTCCCGCACGAAGAAGAAAGACTTCTTGGCACGGGTGCTAACTTGCATTGAATTTGAGCTTTTTCACAATATTTTTTTGCGATTATTGCATCTAATTGAGTATTAAAAGTTAATACATATTCATTCATTATTTTTTCTCAAGTGTTAATAGAGTTTCTTCATTCTCTTTATCTTGAACTTCTATGGAATAACCCATAGCGTTTGCATATCTACTAACATTTTCTTTAGCTGCAACATTATCAACAATAACTTGTAGCTTAGATGGATTTTTTTCAATAGCTTTTTTTGTTAAAACTACTGGAACTGGACAACTTAAGCCTCTAGCGTCTATAACTTTTATATCTTCCATATTTTACTCCTATAAACCTAATTTTTTTAATTCATTTTTTCTTTGTTTTGTAATTAAAACTGCAATTGCACTGATAACAATTAGACCAACGATAACTGCAATTTTACCATTTGTGTTAACAGTTGTTGGAGAGGATGCGAAACCAAAGTTGTGTGATATTGCTGCCCCAAAAACCATACCTAAGATTGTAATCATGCTATCAGTGTTACCTTCACCTGCTAAAATTAATTGTCTTAAAGGACAACCACCAGCAAGAGCTGCTGCAAAGCCAACTAAAGCCATTGATAAGAAATACCAAATTGCATTTTCACCTGTAATTGAGAAAGAGAATTTTCCTGTTATAATGTTTCCAATTAGTACAACTACAAATAAAGATAAAGTACCTAAGAATAATTTAGAATCTTTAAATAGGAACATATCTCTGTAAGCACCTACCATACAGAAACGAGTTCTTTGAGCCATAATTCCAACAATGATTGCAAAAACAAAACTTATAATAAATGGAGCATGTGCTTCTAATTCAGGTTTTCCAATTAAGCCAAAAGCTGTTAGTATTGTTAATAAAACTAAAGCTGATATAAAAGTATAGCTACCATATTTTTCAATTTTGTAGGTTCTTCCTAAAGAGAATCCTTGGTTTAAAAATCTTGATCCTACATAAATTCCGCCAATGAATCCAAATAGTGCAAAGATTGCTTTTCCATCACCACCACCTAGTCTTAATACCATTCTTAAAGGACAACCTAAAAATACTAAGGCACCAATCATGATGAAGAATCCTAAGAAAAATCTTAAAATTGGAGAAGAACCACCAGTTGTTTTATACTCACCCTTTATATTCGCTATTATAAATGAGCCAATTATAATTGCAAAAATCTCTGGCCTAGCATATTGAAGAGTTTCAACACTGTGTAATTGTAAACTTCCTGTTATATCTCTTAAAAAACAAGCAATACAAAATCCCATATTTGCAGGATTTCCAAACATCACTAATATCACGGCTGCTACACCAATTATAGCTCCTGTGACCATAATCATAGTGTTTTCTTTTTTCATTTTAACTCCCTTTAGATAATTAAATATATATATGCTTATATTATAACCATTATATTTTTAAAAAAGCAATGGATTTTTTCAAAATACCGTGATAAAATTTATTTATGTATAACAAACATCAAATTTATTTGGACAATAGCGCAACAAGCTTTCCAAAACCAAAACAGGTAATTGATTCAATAAGTGACTTTTTGACAACTTGTTCTAGTAACCCTTCAAGGGGTGTCTATGATAGTGCCTTAGATGCATCTTTGCTTCAATTAGAAACTCGGACATTGATTCAAGAGCTTTATAAGAATGATGATTTTAAAAACGTTATTTTTACAAGTGGGATTACCCATTCTCTCAATCAATTAATTTACGGCTCTTTAAAAGAAGGAGATCATGTTCTAATTAGCCCTTTTGAACATAATTCGGTAGTTAGAGTTTTAACACTTCATAATATTTCTTATAGTGTTTTGGACAATACTGAATTGGGGTATGTTGATTTCTCTTCTGCAAAAAAAGCTATTAACAAAAATACTAAAGCAGTAATTCTAACCCATGCTTCAAATGTTTTTGGTTTAATACAACCTATTGATGATGCTAAAGAATTTTGTAAAGCCAATAATTTGATGTTGTTTTTAGATTGTGCACAAAGTACACCAGTTGTTGAGGTAGATATTGATGGGATAACAGCTTTAGCTTTTACAGCTCATAAAGGTTTATTAGGTCCAATGGGAATTGGAGGCTTCGTTTCTAATGATTCTAACTTTTTATTAAATTTAAAACCTTTAATTGCAGGTGGAACTGGCTCAAAAAGTGCTCTTTTACATATGCCAGAATTTTTACCAGATCACCTTGAGGCAGGAACTCAAAATCTGGTTGGAATTGCTGGATTAAATGCTGCCCTAAAATATTGGAAAGAAAATAGGGAACCTTTAGTTGAAAATTATAAGAGTAGAATTGCTCAATTAGTAGAGGGTTTATCTTCATTAAATAAAGTAATTGTCTATGGAGATTTAAATATTGATAATAGAACAAATGCTATTTCTTTTAATGTAGAGGGGAGAGATCCTTCTGAAGTTTCTATGTTGTTAAATGATAAAAATATTGAACTTAGAGTTGGCCTTCACTGTTCTCCATTAGCTCATAAAGCTATGAAAACTTATCCAAGAGGTACAATTAGGCTAAGTCCAGGGGTTTTTACTAAAAAAGAAGAGATAGATTATACCTTAGATGTTATTAGAAGAGTAATAAAATAATTTGACTTAAAGTTTTTTTATTATTACTTTGTTTCTATAAATTCAAAATTATGGAGATATTATGGATATAATTAAAATATTAAACACTAGATATTCAACAAAAGTGTTTGATAAAAATAAAGAAATAAATATAGAAGATATAGAAAAGATTAAATCAATTTTACAATTGGCTCCTTCCTCTACTAATGTTCAACCTTGGCATTTTATTATTGCAAAAACTCAAGAAGGTAAAAATAGAATTGCAAAAGCAACCGAAGGTATGTATAACTTTAATGAAAAGAAAGTTTTAGATGCTTCTTTAGTTGTAATTTTTGCTTCAAAAACAGATATTGATGAGCAATATTTATTAAGGGTTGTTGAAAAAGAAAATAAAGATAATCGATATGTCAATGAAGATGTTAAGATGGAGTATCATACTAAGAGAAAAATGTTTGTAGATTTCCATAAAGATAAATATAACGATTTGCAAGAGTGGAATGATAAACAATTATATTTAAATTTAGGTAATTTCTTAACTTCAGTTGCTGCTTTAGGCATTGATGCTGTTCCTATGGAAGGGCTACATATGGATATTCTTGATAAAGAATTTAATTTAACTGAAAAAGGTTATGCATCTAAAGTTGTAGTTGCTTTAGGCTATCATACAGACAATGATTTTAATGCAACTCTTCCAAAATCAAGATTAGATAAAGACGAACTTATTGAAATGGTTTAATTTACTAAAGACCTTTATATAAAAAAAATTAGAGTTTATTTTTTAAGCTCTAATTTTTTTATTGTTATTCTCTTTTATTTTATTTAAGATGATGTTTAGGAGATTTAATCTTGGATAATGTTAAATATGCTTTTTATGAAAATGATTTTACTAATTTCGTTGTAGGTTATAATTTAGAAAAGCTTGTTTCGCTTTCCTTAGTTATAGGCTTTGAGGGAAAATGTGAAAAGTGTGAGTTTAGTGATTTTGTTGCAAACCAGATTTTCCAATATTTTAATAAAGAAAGAACTTCTTTTGATGTTCCTCTACTTATAAATGCTACACCTTTTCAAGAGAAAGTATATAAGGCTTTACTTCAAATACCATATGGAGAAACACGGAGTTATAAAGATATTGCAATCTCAATTAATCATCCTAAAGCATATAGAGCTGTTGGCTCAGCTAACAATAAGAATCCAATTCCAATAATTATCCCATGCCATCGAGTAATTGGTTCAAATAGTAATTTAATAGGCTATGCCTATGGGTTAGAAATGAAAAAAAAATTGCTTAATTTGGAAAAACAGGATTAATATTCTATTTAATTGTGTATTTATATAATATTAGTTACAAATTTGTTTTATTTTTGCAAAAAAATTAAAAAAATAGTTTATAAAATTGTGTTTATACTTTAATCTTTAGTTGATGTCAAAAGAAAAACCAATTTTTATAAGTTATATAGCAAAACCACTATATAAATTTTTTTATCTGAAGCCAAGGGTAAAAATTATTTTAGAAGATGGTGGTGTTTTAGATAATATGAAAGGGCCAGCTTTGATAGTGGCAAATCATTGCCATTCTTTGGATCCTTTGTTTATTTATTCAAGAATGAAGCCTCACGTTCGTTGGGTGGCAGGTGCTTATTTGTTTAAAAATAAATTTACAAAGTTTTGTTTAGACAATTTGGCTACTTGTATTGCTAAGCAACAAGGTCGAAGTGATTTAACTACTATCAAAAGAATAGATGCTGCTCTTAAAGAAAATTCTATAGTCGGACTCTTCCCAGAAGGTACTAGGACTTGGGATGGTGATAGTATTGATATTAATCATAAGGCAACAGCAAAGTTATTTAGGATATTTAAAGTTCCTGTATACTTCCTTGCTTTAGAAGGTGCTTATGATTTGCACCCTAGGTGGGCTGATGTTAAAAGACGAGGAACTCTTGTTGTTAGGCTTAAAAAAATATTAAGTGTTGATGATCTTAAGACTTTATCTGTAAAGGAATTAACAAATATTGTTAAAGATAATCTTTCTTTTAGTCAGCAAGAGTGGCAAAATAGAGTTCATAAGCCTTATCCTTGTAAAAAAGGTGCTCATGGAATTCAAAGATTGTTATATATTTGTCCTAAGTGTCATTCAACTCAGACTATTTATGGACAGAATAATGTTGTTAGATGTTCTCATTGTAAAACTGAAGATGTTTTAACAGAATATTTAAATTTTGAAAAAGGTAGTTTTGGGTTTAAAACTCTGCCTCAATGGAATTCTTATCAGAAAGATTATATTAAAAATAATGATGTTGAATATGAAAAGGATAAAGGAGACTTTTTTAGAAAAGGTGTAAATAACCATTTTGAGAAAATATCAACTAAATTCTTTTGTCAATTGAGAAATAAAGAAATTATTTTTACTTTATCTGATAATACAAAATATGTTTTTGAGATTGAAAAGATAGAGAGCATGGTTTTAAGTGTTAAACAATCTATTGAATTTTATTATGAAAATCAATTATATAGTTTTCGTTTAAAGTCAGAATTGAATTCTTTAAAATATTTCCAAAAATGGGAGAGCTTATAATGTTAGAATATGAAATTATGGTTCATCTTGGAGTTATTTCGGTTGCTTTGATAATAGGTGCATTTATAAGGTATAAAATTTCATTTTTGAGTAAATTTTTGATACCTGCTCCAATTATTGCAGGCTTTATTTTGTTGATTTTCTACAACTATATCTCTCCAAGTTTTGGATTAACCCAAGATTTCTTAGGTGATTTAGTTTATCATATGTTAAATATTTCTTTTATTGCCATGATGCTTAGAACTAAAGATGGAGATTTCCTAAATAAAAAAAGTAGTAATATTTTTGCAAATGTATTTGGGACTATTAGCCAATATGGTTTACAAACCTTCTTTGGTTTGCTTTTAACACTTTTGCTAATTATTACCATCTCTCCAAATTTATTTCCGGCTTTTGGTTTTTTACTTCCATTAGGATTTGAATTAGGGCCTGGTCAAGCTTATTCAATTTCTCTAGCATGGGAACCTTTAGGGTTTACTGGTGCTACCTCAGTAGCTTTAACTATTGCAGCTTCAGGTTTTCTTGTAGGCGCTATTGGCGGGGTAATTTTAGTAAACTGGGGGATTTCAAAAGGATATGTTGAAAATCCAAAAGAAAGTGAAGAATTTGAATTAAAAAAACATCAAGGTTTAATTGAATATTTTAATCTCGATTCGCTTTCATATCATTTTGCTATTGTTCTATCTACTTATTTACTTAGTTTATTATGTTTGAGTGTATTAACATATTTACTCTCCTTTGCTGGCTCTCTTGGTGTTGAATTTGGCGACAGTCTTTGGGGTTTGAATTTCATTTTCTCCTCTGTGATAGCTATTTTGGTTAGAAAATTCATAAATAAAAGAGGTATTGGTCCCTCTATTGAAACTGCTATGTGTAATAGAATTAGTGGTTTTAGTATCGATTTAACTATAGCTTCATCTTTAGGTGCTATTTCTATTGCAGCTATAAGTGATTATATTTTTGAAATCTTATTATTAGTTATTTTAGGGACTTTCATTGCTTTCAAATTATTGACTTGGTATTGTAAAAAGATTTTTACTGATAATTGGTTTAAAAGAATGTTAATCTTATTCGGTTGTGCTACTGGAACTCTTCCAACTGGGTTAGCCTTGCTTAGAATAGTTGAACCTAACATGGATTCAGGTGTAGCAACAGATTATATGTATTCTGCAGCGATTGTTTTTCCGATTATGATTCCTCTAATTTTATGTGCTAATTTACCAGCTATGGCAGCAACTACCGGTAGTTATTTGTATTTCTTTATAGCCTTAACTGTTGCTTTTATTTATCTTTTGGCCGCTGTGGTTTATCTATTTATAAGAAAAAATCGTATTAAAAAATTGGTTAATTAACTATATTTTATAATTAATTTTCATTATATAATGATTTAAATTAAGGGTTTTTATGAAAATAGAAAAAGAAATGATAGATAAAGAGTATCGAGTCGGAATTAAACTTTCGAAAGTAATTTTAAATCCGACTGTAAAGCGTTATGAACAAATTAATAAATTAAATTCACGCTCTATTGGAAAACCTTTAAAGAAATTTGTTTCTAAACAATATTATATTGATAATAAAAAAGATAATACTAAAGTTAGGGTCAGAGTATATAGGAGAAAAAAACATGATAAAAATTCTCCTGGAATTATATATTTTCATGGTGGCGGTTTTGTCTTAAATTATCCTGAAAACAGTCATAGTGAGATTAAAACCATCTTAAATTCGATTGATTGCGTTGTAGTAGCTCCAGATTATAGAAGATCTTTAGATGCTCCATACCCCGCAGCAGTAAATGATTGTTATAGCACCCTTCTTTGGATGCGTGATAATAGTGATAGATTAGGTTTTAGAAGTGATCAAATATTTGTTATGGGTAAAAGTGCAGGTGGTGGTCTTGCTGTAAGTATGTGTTTGCTTGCTAGAGATTTAAATGAGGTTTCAATTGCTTATCAATTTCCCATTTCTCCTATGCTAGATGATAGAATGCAAACTAGTTCTATGAAAGATAATGATGCTCCAATCTGGAATGAACCTCAAAATAGGTTCGCATGGTCTCTATATTTAAAAGGTCTTAAAGAAATTCCGATATATGCTTCTCCTAGCAGGTGTAATGATTATTCATCTTTACCTCCAGCTAGCTCTTATGTTGGTTCTTTAGATCCTTTTTATGATGAAACCATTCAATATTTTAAAGATTTAAGTAAATTCAATGTAGAAAATAAACTAAAAATATTTGAAAATGTATATCATGGGTTTGTAAATGTTAATCCTCTTGCTTCAAAAACGATTGAAGCAAAAGAATTTATAAAATCTGAATTAATTAGAGCTAAAGATACTTATTTTAAAAAACAAAATTAGTTTTTAATATTATATCCAGCTGTTTTGATTATAGTTTTTGCCAAAACTAAAGTTGGATCAACAATTTTGTAATCCAATTTATTTTCTTCAAATAATATTGGAAGTTCGGTGCATCCTAAAATGATTCTATCTATGTTATTTGCAATTGCTTGATTTAAATATTGGGTAAAAATCTCACCTTTATCATAAGGCTTTCCTTCTTTTACATAATCATAAATCGCAGACATGATTTCAACTTGGAAGTCCTTTTCTGGAGTAATAATATTTAAATTGTATTTGTTAAATATATTTTGATAAATTTGTGTTTTTATAGTTCCTGTAGTAGCTAAAAGTAAAAGATTTTTTTCATTTTTTTCCTTTAGATATTTCGCTGTTTCTTCAATCATGTTGATAATTGGGATATTAACTTCTTTTTTTAACCTATCATAAAAAAAGTGAGCAGTATTGCAAGGCATTGCTAAAAAATCTGCACCTATTGATTCTAATTTTTTAGCAGATTGAGATAAATATTTTAGAGGTAAATCACTATTAGCTAATATTGATTTAGTTCGATCTGGAATATCTGTATTATTATCAATAATGATGTGAATGTGTTCATTATCTGATGAAGAGTCAGTGTTGCTAACTATTTTTTGGAATAAGTCTATTGTAGCTTGAGGACCCATTCCACCAATTATTCCGGCTGTTTTTTTCATTGAAGACCATCCTTCTAATCTTGTTAATATTAAAAAAACTATATCACTTTTTTATTTTATATTAAACAAAAAAGTGGATAGATTGTAAAATCAAACACGGAAAGTTTTAATGTTTTAATTAAACTTTATTTTCACAAAGCAAACTATTAAATTGTATCTTAAACTTAAACTGGTGAGTGTAAATTTTAATAATTAATAGCCAATTTCTTTAAGAAATTTATTTACTGTGTCTTTATATAATTTTGGATCAGTTACTACACTTTGAGCGTGAGATGCACCTTCTACATAACAAAGCATTTTAAACCCTTTATGCACATCATATAGTTGTTTAGCCATAATTGGTGGTGTGAATTTATCATTTTTCCCATGGATGAATAATATAGGAACATCACAGTTTTTTAAAACTGGTTTTAAATCCATATCATCCCAATGTTGATTGTATTTTGATTTTGCATATCTTGAAACTAATTCATAAAATGAAGTTGGCATTTTAAGTTGTCTGTGCATTTGATAAATTAATTCATCCCTAGTGTATGAGTACCCACAATCTTCAATTACAAAATTTATTTTATCAGCTCTAATTTTAGTTACCATCATTGATGTAAAAGCACCTAAAGATTCTCCGTGTAAGCCAAGAATTATATCCGAGCCAAATTTTTCATAAAACTTATCTATTATTTGCGCTAAATCTTTATATTCAATTTCACCCATTTGAATTATACCATCTAGGTTGTTTTTCCCATGATTTCTTAAATCGTATAAATAAATATTGTAATTATTTTCTAAAAATATTTTTAAATATTTTACACCACCAAGCCTAGAGTATCTAAAGCCATGGGTTAAAATTATATATTTATTAGACGGAATTGGTGCTTGGATAAAAGTCCCATGGATTAAATATCCATCATTTAATTCAAAGTTTAATTCTTCTTTTTCAATCTTGTCATAAATAGACCATTGTTCATATTGGCTTTCAATTTCTTTAGTTTCTTGCCATGTCCTAACTTTTGGTGAACAAACTTTTTTAGCCGCGATTACTACGGAAATTCGGATTATGATGAAACATAAAATAATAATTAGAATAAAATATATCATATTAATTTCCCTTAAATATATTATAATCAATATAATTGTTATTGATTTATTTATATATTTTAATAAGTGATTCTTGTACAATAAGAAACAAGTGTTTCTTATATTCTACAACATCTTCTTAAGTTAGGTAATAAAAGAAATAAGAAAAATAGTGTAAAATTATGTTTTAGCATTGAATAATAGTAAGTTTTGAAGTGAAATTCACTTCAAGAACAAAAGTAAAAAAACTCCAAAGCGTTTGATTTATTATTTTGTACTTTGGAGATATTAGTTTTGATCGTGAATTTTATAAAATTATAATTTTAATTTAAAATTAATCGTAGAATTGATGTAATAAGTCGATACCGCTTTTAGTTTTAAATATGTTATCAACTAAGGTTGGAATTATATCTTTTGAGATATTATCTTCAAAAATATTAACAATTATATCCGCTTCAACTAGAATTTGGTAATCTAAGCCTTCAATATTTTCGTAAGTGTGATGTTTAGATACAACATAACTAACTCGCTCTGCAATATCTTTAGAAAATCCTGCATCGATAGTCATTTTGTAGGCAGGTTCTTTTCCTAATTTTTCTTGAAGTTTTCCAGAGGTACTACCGTATTCTTTTTCAGCTATTTTAATACCTATATCATGGGTATATCCTAATATAGAGATTATCAAGGCTGTTTTTTTGTCAACTTTTTCTTTTTCAGCAATTAATGATGCAATAGCTTCAACCTTTATAAAGTGTTGAATTCTTTTAGGATCACCTTTGTAATATTGAATCATCATATCTCTGATGGCTTTTGTATCCATTTATTGTTATACTCCTTATATGTTTTCTATTATTGATAATTTAAATATAAAAAGCAATATGAAAGTAAAACTATGAAAAAATATATTAGAAATTTGTTAGTAATGTGTTTTTTTTATATATTCATATTAGTTACCTCTATCAATTTTTTTATCTAATTACTATACTTTGCGTGTGAAAAAAAGAAAAAATAGCAGAGTTGATATAGAAGTTTTTTTAAATACTTTCAATCAACTTTGTAGAAATACAAGATTACTACAGACTAGAGCATATTCCCATCATTTAGGGACATCCTTACTTAGGCATAGCGTAAATGTTGCTTATGTTTCAGTTTTTATATCAAAATTCCTTCATTTAAAATTAGACTACTTTCAATTAACTAGAGGTGCTCTATTACATGATTATTATCTTTATGATTGTCATGATAAAAATGAAGTGAATAAAAAACATCATTTAAGACAACATCCAATTAAGGCTGCTATTGCTGCTCAAGAGGATCTTTTTCTAACTAAAAAAGAAATTGATATTATAATTAAGCATATGTTCCCTATAACTTTTGCTCTTCCTAAATCTAAAGAAAGTGCTATAGTTTGTGTGAGCGATAAGATTTGTTCTATTTACGAATTATTTACTAACTTATATAAGAGAGCTTACCGTAAATTATCGTTTGCTTAATTTATTTTGCTATCTTTATAATTCTATCAGCAGCTAGTTTTCCTATAATTATAGATGTTGGCATTCCAGATGGTGAGAAAACCCAGTGCCCTGTTTGAAGGATATCCTCAAAAGGGGTGAAAATTGCTTTAGCCATTTTCTTCATTCTATTTTCAACTGGTATTTCATTTGAGAAACTCCAACCTGTGATAGCTCCTTCGCTATTATTAAGTAATCTTTCAATAGTTAATGGCGTCGAACTAAAGTTATCAATTATATTAGTTTTTAAATTATTAAAAATATATTTTTCAAAAATATCAATTATATATTTATTAAAGGTCTCTTTAAAATATTGATATAAATTTTCATCATTTAAATATGAAGTTAAATCATAGTTAAAAACAGTGCTAATTATTATTGCAGATTTGCCTTTAGGTGCTAAGCTAGTATCTCTTAAAGCAGGAATAGAGATTTCGTAGGTTGTTTTAAGCGCAAATTCTTTCAGCCATTTCTTTAAGATAGATTTTTTTGTAGTTGGATTATCTTTTAATAGTCTAATTAGTTGTTGTTCATTTAATGGCATGGATGAAAGTCCCAAAACTGTTGGCGTATAAAAAGTGTGAGCAGTACATTTATTATTATAATATTCACAATCGAAATTAGTGGTTAAATAAAGGGTATAGATTGAATCATTACCATGTGAATTTGGTATGGTGTTCATTGCTTTATGATATTCTTTAACATTATAGTTATTGGCATTTTCAACATTAACAATTTTATATAAATGTTTTAAATCTGCTGCCCATACTAACTTATCGTATTTAAACTGTATCTTTTAATATTTAGGGTTCCAATTTTTAGGAACCCATTCTTTTCTTCTATTAATTAACCATATAATAACGAATTAAATTGACTTAAAGAGAAAGTTGTCATAAAATATAAGCACCCTAAATTATGGTGGTAAAATGATTATGGCAATTAAGCACGAAAGACCTGAATATGTACTAAATTATAAAAAGCCTAAAAATACTGAAATTAAATATATTAGTGGCAATTGGTATCTTTATGAGAGAAAAACTAAATATAATCCTGAAACAAAAAAGTCAACCAAAGTTTCTGGAAAAATGATTGGTAAAATAACCAAAGATGGGTTTGTAGCTAAGAAAGTAAAAGCTTCTGTTTTTAAAGAAATGGAGGTTAAAGAGTATGGAGCCTCATATTATTTTATCTCTAAGTCTAGATCAATATTAGATAGACTAAAGGATTGCTTTCCCTATTATGGGGAGCAACTATATGTTATTGCCATACTAAGGATATTGTATGGCAAGGCTTTTAAACGTATAGATCTTAATTATGAATCAAGTTATATATCAAATGTTTTTCCTAATCTCTCTTTATCTTCATCTACAATAACGAGTTTGCTTAAAGATGTTGGACGAGATAGAGGGGGGATTAAAAAGTTTATGAATAGCTATGCCAGAGATAAAGATAGATTTATTTTATTTGATGGACATAGAATAATCTCCTCATCCAAAAATCTTGATATGGCTGAAGTAGGATATGATTCAAAAAGTAGATACTCTCCACAAGTAAATCTTATCTATATGTTTTCCTTGGATGCAAATGGAAGTTACCCCGAATATTATAAGCAATATATAGGTAGTGTACCTGATGTATCTGTATTTGAAGATATTATAAAAGAAACCAATATAAAAGACAAAGATGCTACCATAATCGCAGATAAAGGATTTGGTAGTAATTATAACTTTGACTTAATTGAAGATAGTGGAATGAATTATATAATTCCTCTTAGACGAGGTAATTTAGAAACTAAAGGCAAGATACCTGCAAGCATAGCAGAATACAGAGATGCTTTTATTTATCATAATAGAAATATCCACTGTCTTACTATTAAAGGGAATGATTATAATATTCACCTCTACTTAGATGGCAGTTTACATAATGCAGAATTAAAAGATGTTATAAGAAGAACTGAAAAAAAGAATAACAGTATTGAAATTAAGAGAAAGCGGGAGCTAAAGAGAAGAGAGCAAGATAAACTCTATAAAGGTGAAATTCTTGATAAAAGATTAAAAGCAAAAAGTCGTTTAAGTGATGAAGAATTATCAGCTTTAGTTCCTCTTGATATTTCTGAAATCATAAGGGATAAAGTATCCACTGGAACTATAACGATAAAAACCAACAGAAAAGAATTAAATGCTAAACAAGTTTATGTTATTTATAAACAACGTCAAGCAATAGAACAATTTTTCAAAACCTATGATAATACATTAGGCTATGATAGTAGTTATATGAGAAATGATTATTCACTTGAAGCTTGGTTATTTATCAATCATCTTTGTATGATGATGAGTATGGACGCTATAGAAGAAATCTCAAATATTAATGAAGCTAATAACATTTCTTTAGCAGATCTAATAACAACTCTAAGAAAGATAAAAGCTACAAAAATAGAAGATAAATGGTATTTATCTAAATTCACTAGGCATGTTACTATCTTGTGTGAAAAGTTAGATATAAAGTTCAAAAGCCAAGAAATTAAAAAGAAGAATTAATTGGCTTCAGAACCCTAAATGTTAAAAGTTACAGTTTAAAAGAAGTGCTATTTGAGAAAACCTCTTTGTTCTTTATATTAATTTTATTAATTTCAGTATTTTTAATAATCTTACCATTATGATCTAAAATATATTTTTCTATAGCATCAATTAGAGATTTAGTTCCCCCTTTTGGGTAATAATAATCACTATATAATCTAAAATAACTTAAAGCAAAAAAAGTGGGAGTATCAGAAAAGAAATGTTGAGTTATAATATCTATTAAAATTTGATTGTTTGTAATTTTTGATAAATATTGATTAACAGGTTCATTTAGCTTAGAAATTTTTTTTATTGTTTTTTGATATTTTATCATCCAAGGTAAAACCGTTTTTAATAAATATTCTTTATCTTTTTGCATATCCAAAAATAAGGGGTTATCAATTCCGTAGAGAACTTCCATATATTTTGAGATTTGACTTATTGTCTCGATAATTTTCTTTATTTCATTTTTATCATTAGGGAATATTTTAGTAAGCATAGTTTCATATTCATAAATACTCTCGTTATTAATAACATTTATATTTTGATCTTGAATTTTAATTGAAACTGTATTTTCTAAAAATTCTAAGTTTATATTTAAATCTCTTAGCATAGGGAAGAGAGAGCCAGAGTTTTCTGTGGCTCTAATACCGCTATCAAGAATAAAACCATCTTTATTAAAACTGCTAATCAAACCTCCTACTTTGTCAGTTTTTTCAATTAGAGTTACAGCAAAATTATTTTTGGCAAGGTATGCAGCTGTTATTAAGCCTGAAATGCCTCCTCCTATAATTAAGGTTCTGTGCTCCATTAATTTCTCCTTTATTTTTTTTATAGTATATATCATAAATGTGGTATAATGCCATAAAAATGTTATTTTTATATTAAAAATAATTTGACTTAAAAACTATAAGAGAGGAAGTTATCCTGTGTTAGTAAATTATATTATAATTGTTGTAGGGATAATGATTTTCATTTTACTATTCTATAAATTTCCTACATTAAAGGAATCAAATTGTGATTCTGATATAAAAATATCTGTAATTATACCTGCTAGAAACGAAGAAAAAACAATTGATAATTTATTAACAGATTTAGAAAATCAAACTATTGATTTACATGAAATTATTTGTGTTGATGATAATTCTTTTGATTCTACTGCAGCTATAATAAAAAAACATAATGTAAAATATATATTTTTAGACACTTTGCCTGACGGTTGGAAAGGTAAAACTTGGGCTTGTCAAAATGGGGCATTAAGAGCTAGTGGAGAAGTCCTTATCTTTTTAGATAGTGATGTTAGATTGAGTAAGACAGCTATAGAAAGTTTAGTCTCATATTATAAAAAGAAAAAGAAACCCTTATCGGTTCAACCATATCATATCGTAAAAAGGAATTATGAATATCTGTCAATATTTTTTAATTTTATTCAACTTTGTGTTACTTATTTAACCATCTTCCATAAAAAAGATTATGTTGGTTTTTACGGCCCCACCTTTATAATTGATAGAGAATTATTTCTAAAACATGGGGGGTATGAAAACGTTAAAAATGCAGTAGTGGAAGATTTATTTCTAGGTAAATATTATAAAGAAGTTGGTATTGACGTAGATTTATTATTAGGAGGTAATCAAATCAAATTTACTATGTATCCTGATAGCTTTTCCCAATTAGTTGAAGGGTGGTCAAAAAACTTTGCTCAAGCAGCTTTATCTATAAGTTTTAGTATTTTTATTATGGTATTTATTTGGATAACGTATTTGATTTTAGTTCCATATCTATTCTTTACTAATGTGGTATATCATCAATTATTTTTATCAATTATTTTAGGGGGGATATATATTTTTACTTCTTTGAAATTATATTATTCTTCTAAATATATAGGATCTTTCCCTTTTTTTGTTAGCTTATTATACCCGCTTTATTTACTAGCCTTCATGTTGATTTTTGTTTATTCGTTTTTTAAAACGTTTTTCTTTAAAAATACTACTTGGAAAGGAAGAGAGATGTAGAGGTTTTTATGCAAATTATATTTATTTCTGAATGGAAAATGGTTGCTACTTTTTTTATTGTTTGGCCTTTATTGCAATTAACTATGACAATGATATGTAATTGCATACCATTAGATAAATTTAATGATAATTTATTTTTATTAAAAACTTACAAGTGGGAGAAAGAAGGCCAAATTTATAAGAAAGTTTTTAAAATTCATAGATGGAAACATCTTCTTCCTGATGGAGCTAAAGTTCATAAAAATGGTTTTGAGAAAAAATATCTTAAAACCTATGAGAGAGGATATCTTGAAGAATTTATCTTACAAACAGGAAGAGCTGAAATATCTCATTGGCTTCAAATTTTCCCATTTTGGGTTTTTGGACTTTGGTGTCCTCCCTATGTAGTTTGGTGTATGTTATTCTATGCAATTCTAGTTAATCTACCATGTATTTTAGCCCAAAGATATAACCGTCCAAGATTAATTAGAGTTGATAAAATTGTTAAAGATGAATATTTAAAAAACAAAATAAATAATTTGAATTAACATATGTCTTCATATATATATTCCATTTATTCAAAAATGGTTAAAGTGCTTAATTCTATTGCCTATTTGATTTTATTTAAAAAATATGAGATATTACAATTCTATTAGTATAAATACGTTATATATTTATGCATTATTTATGCGTTATAAACTTTTTTATAACGGATTATTTGGTAAGTAAATTAATTAATATAGCGTTAAATACTAATTAGAAATTTTTATTTAAAAAGGATGAGAAAGAACTATGTTAAAAATCTGGATCACAGGAGCTACAGGCCAAATAGGTTCTGCTATTAATAAGGTATTAAACCCTTTAGGCTATGAAGTTTTTGATACTGACCATGAGGTACTAGACATTACTGATCTTGAAGAAGTCTTAAATTTTTGTAAAACAAATCGACCACAAGTAATTATAAATTGTGCGGGAATAGCAAGCGAGAAGGAATGTAGTGATAATCCTGAACTTGCATATAAGGTAAATGCACTAGGAGCTAGAAATGTTGCTATTGCTGCTTTGAAGCTAAATGCAAAAATAGTACAAATTTCAACTGATGATGTTTTTGATGGTAAAAATAGTTTACCTATAACAGAATTTGATAAACCAAATCCTATCACAGTATATGGAAAGTCAAAATTTTGCGGAGAGAACTTTGTAAAAGAATTTGCCCCAAAACATTTTATAATTAGATCTAGTTGGGTTTATGGTGAAGGAAATAATTTTGTAACTTATATTCTCGATAAAGCAAAAAAAGGCGAACAATTAAATATCGCAAAAAACCAAATAGGCACACCAACTAGTGCTAAAGAACTTGCTAGATTTATTCTTCATATTATTAATACTAATGAATATGGGACATATCATTTTACATGTGGTGGAAGATGTAGCAGGATAGATTTTACAAAAGAAATTTTAAAATTAGCAGGATTAAAAAATAGCCTAATAAATAATGTAGATAAAGCAGATTCAGAATATTCTATGAATCATCCATCCTATGCTGTATTAGATAATTTTATTATTAGACTTGAGAACAAATATAAAGCAAAATCATGGCAAGATGCTCTGTCAGAATACATAAAGGAATTGAAATAGTGAAAAAAGAAGAAAAGATTACAAAAACAAAAATGGGTTTATCCTCACAAATATTTATTGGTTTAATTGGTGGTGCTTTGTTAGGACTTATATTTAATTATTTGATTCCTCAAAGTTATGTAAGAGATGTTGTCTTTGTAGATGGCTTGTTCTATATTATTGGACAAGGTTTTATCAGGCTAATGCAGATGCTTGTTGTACCCTTGGTTTTTTGCTCTCTTGTATGTGGCAGTATGGCTATTGGAGATACAAAACAACTTGGGAAAGTTGGGGTTAGAACAATCATCTTTTATTTGATTACAACAGCATTAGCTATTACAGTTGCTCTTACAGTTGCCAATTTTATAAATCCAGGTATTGGCTTAAATATGAGTAATATTCAAGCAGCGGATAATGTAACAGTTTCAACCAAAACACCTTTTACTCAAACTATATTAAATATTATCCCAACTAATATATTTTATGGATTAACAAATGGTAAAATGCTTCAAGTTATATTTTTTGCATTGTTTGTTGGTATAATTTTGACAAGGTTAGATGATAAAGTTTCTATCGTAAGCAACTTCTTTAGTGAATTCAACGATGTCATGATGGAAATGACAATGGTTGTTATGAAAGCAGCTCCATATGGTGTTTTTTGTTTAATAGCAAGAACTTTTGCTTCTACTGGATTTAGTGCTTTTGTTCCTATGCTTAAATATATGGGATCTGTTTTATTAGCGTTATTTATCCAATGTTTCTTTGTGTACACAATTTTATTGAAAACAAGCACAGGCTTAAATCCTGTTGTGTTTATTAAAAAATTCTTCCCAGTAATGGCCTTTGCATTCTCAACTGCAACATCTAATGCCACTATTCCTCTCTCAATTGAAACTTTAAAAGATAAATTAGGTGTTTCAAAAAAGATTTCATCTTTCACAATTCCACTTGGGGCTACCATTAATATGGATGGTACAAGTATAATGCAAGGGGTTGCTGTTGTATTTGCCGCACAAGCCTATGGGATAGATTTATCTATGGTAGATTACTTAACAGTAATCGGTACTGCTACAATTGCTTCAATTGGTACAGCAGGAGTTCCAAGTGTAGGTTTAATTACTTTAACTATGGTATTTAACTCAGTTGGTCTTCCAATAGAAGCTATTGCTTTAATAATGGGAATAGATAGAATCTTAGATATGACTCGTACTGCTGTTAATATAACAGGAGATGCAATATGTACTACAGTTATTGCAAATAAAAATAACCAAGTTGATAAAGAAATTTTCTATAAAAAGTTTATCAAAGATGCAATTTAAATAATAAATATGTAAAATATTAATTTATAAAATTAGTTATTATTAAGGTTCAAAAAGCTAGATGGAAAATTTATTTTTCATCTAGCTTTTTTGATATGTCTATGTCATGGTGGCCAGTTTAGGAAATTTATTCAAAATAAATTAGTTTTGTAATTAAATTTTTTATGGTATTATAGAAAATATGTTAAATTCGGATCCTAACTATTTGAAAGATTTAAAGGCAATATTATATTCAAAAAGAGCAAATTTATATTACTTGGAAAAATGTCGAATAATGGTTAAAGATGGCAGAGTTGTATATTTAACTCAAGTAAAAGATAAATATTTTTATTATAATATTCCAATAGCAAATACTACGGTTTTATTATTGGGAACAGGAACCTCAATTACTCAAGCAGCAGTAAGATTCTTGGCTTCTGCAGGAGTAATGATTGGATTTACCGGCAGTAATGGAACTCCTTTATTTGCAGGGACAGAAGTTGAATGGATCTCTTCAAAGAATGAATATCGACCTACAGAATATTTGCAAAATTGGCTTTCATTTTGGTATAATGAAACAGATAGGACACTAGCAGCAAAAGATTTTCAAAAGATGAGAATAGATTTTATAAGAAAAGTATATTCTAAGGATAAATTATTCCATGAAAATGGATTTATTGATGATGATTTTGAAATTCAAAGAATATTGGAAAATTATAATCAACAGATATCTCAAGCAAATACAGTAAATGAAGTTTTATTAAAAGAGGCTAATTTTACAAAAAATCTATATAAAATTAGTTGTAAAAAAATTGGTCTTGAAACATTTACTAGAGATAGAGAAAGTAATGATGTAATAAATAGTAATTTAAATCATGGAAATTATTTAGCATATGGCTTGGCTTCTGTATCTTTGTGGGCTTTAGGAATCCCTCCGGCTTTTGCACTGTTTCATGGTAAAACGAGAAGAGGAGCTTTAGTTTTTGACGTTGCTGATTTAATAAAAGATGCTATTGTTTTACCATTATCTTTTTGTACTGCAAAATATAATTTTGATGATGAGATATTTAGAAATGAATGTATAAAATATTTTACTGATTATAAAGTATTAGATTATATGTTTGATTCTATTAAATATGTAGCTAAAAAATATTCTAAGGTTTTCTAATATGGTTGTAATCTTTGTATCATTGAGCGAAAAAAAAGCTAGATTAAAAACTCAGAAAGTTTTGGATTTATATGCAGATAGAATAGGGAATCAAACATGGAAGACTAATATCACAAAAGAAGGTTTGATTGCTGTAAAATCACATCTCTCAAAAACAGCAACTAAAAACACTTCAGTAGCTTGTCATTTGATTCATAAAGCAAAAAATACAGAACTATTATGGATTGTTGGGAATAAGTCCAGATTTACATGTGAAGGGATTGTGCCAATAGCTTCAACTAAAAACAACATTTTACATAATGATTGGGAAAATAATGATAAATATTTAGAATTGGTAAAATGCATTGTAGCTATAGCTGCATTATTTCATGACATAGGAAAAGCTTCAAAAGGATTTCAAGAAGTACTTAAAGGAATAAGAAAATCAGATAAAATTAGACATGAATATATTTCATATTTAATTTTTAATAAATTTATTTCAGGGAAAACTGATGAAGAATGGCTAAACGTTTTTTCGCAAGATTCATTTCTTGATTTAACAAAAAAGATTTCAAATGATTTAAAGAAAAATGGTGTAAATCTTTCTAGAATTAATTTTATTCCTGATTTAGCAAAATTAATTTCTTATTTAATTTTATCACACCATAGACGTCCTTTTTTATATGATGAGAAAAATGAAAAGAATTATCTAAATGCAAAATGTGACAGTTTAGATATATTTTTTACCAAATATTTAAATGAAAATTGGGGGTATTTAAAAAATACTGATAATGATTATTTAAATAAGTTTTCAAAGGGAATTGTTTTTTCAAAAACATGGATAAAAGAAGTAATAAAATGGAGTCGTCGTTTACTAAATAATCTCAAATTATTTGATGACGCCAAAGATTCAGATGTATTTTTTCTGATAATTATGAAATCTCGATTATATCTAGTATTAGGAGATTATTATTTCTCATCTCAAGTAAAGAACCCAAAATATAATGAGAAAACTTTAGATTTATTTGCAAATACAGATAAAAAGACAAAAGAATTAAAACAATATTTAGAAGAGCATTTGATTGGAGTAGAAAAAGAATCTTTAAGATTAATATATATTCTTAATAAAACTTTAAATAGTTTTCCTGCTTTATCTGAAATTAAAGCATTAAGAAAATCTTCGTTAAAAAATTCAAAATATTATTGGCAAGATAAAGTTGCAAATAAAATAAAAAATATTTCAGAAGATAAAAAAGAAAATTGCGGTTTCTTTTGTGTTAATTTAGCTTCAACAGGCACAGGAAAAACTTTTGCAAATGCAAAAATAATTAATAGCATTACTCCCAGTTCTAGAGATTTAAGATTTTCTATTGCACTTGGTTTAAGAACTTTGACTTTACAGACAGGTGATATGTATAGAGAAAAATTACATATTGATAAAACTGATTTAGCTGTTGTAATTGGTTCACGGGATGTTGAGAAATTACATGAATTAAATGAAGGGGAATTTGATTTAGAAGAACTAAGTTTTGATGATATAGATTATGAGAATATCATTTCAGATAATTCTCTAAAAACGATTATTAAAAGCGATAAGCAAAATAAAATGCTTTGTGCCCCAATTCTAATTAGTACAATTGATCATTTGATGCCAGCAAGTGAAGTATACGTTGGAGGTAAGTGGATTTTGCCTTTCATACGTATACTATCTAGTGATTTAATAATTGATGAAATTGATGAGTTTTCCGATAAAGATTTAATTTGTGTTTCTCGATTAGTTCATACAGCTGGCTTACTTGGTAGAAGGGTGATAATATCATCTGCTACGATTACGCCATCAATCGCTATAGGATTTTATAAATCTTATATTAAAGGAAGAAAAATTTTTGAATCTTATTATGGAAGTAATCATAATGTAATATCATGTTTTGTTGATGAATTCTCATCTAAAGTATTTGATACAAAAATTGATTTTGAAATGATTTTGTTCAGGAAGAAATATGATGAGTTTATTAATAATCGGATTAAATTAATCCGTCAGTCTGAAAAAAATAATGGAATTAAAAGAAAAGGGAAAATATTAGAATTCTCCCCTACATTTTCAAAGGAAGATGTATTTTCAATTATTCTAAATTCCATAGAACAATTACACAATAATAATTATGTAATTGATAAAAATACTAAGAAAAAAATTTCAATAGGGATTGTTCGATTTGCACATATAGATACATGTATTCAATTTTCAAAACAATTAGATTCTTACGAAAATGATAATGTGGATATAAAATTTATAAGTTATCATAGCAGAAATATTTTATTAATTAGAAATGAAATAGAAAGATATCTAGATAAAGTTTTGCATCGTGATAATGAAAAAGGCGATATTGTAAGTTTTGAAGATATTTTAATTAATAACCATATTGAAAAATCTAAAAAGAAAAATATTGTATTTATAGTAGTGGCTACTCCCATAGAAGAAGTTGGAAGAGATCATGATTTTGATTGGGCTATTGTTGAACCCTCTTCATACAGATCAATAATACAACTATCTGGAAGAGTCCTACGCCATAGAACAAAATATATTAATCATCCTAATGTATTGATATTAGAATACAATTTTAATTCTTTAGAAAATGATGAAAAGTTTGTTTTTAGAAACCCTGGGTATGAAATTAGTAATAAATTTAAATTAAAAACTCATGATTTAAAACAAATATTAAATGAAAAAGTTTTAAATACGAGTATAAACTCAATCCCTAGATTGAAGGAATCAGATAATGTTAATGATGAATTTATTAATATAGAACATCGATTAATAGAGTCCTTTTTATTGCCAGATGAACGAGCGTTGGGACCTGAATCAGTTAATGGTTATTATAGTGGTAATTGGTATCTCACAGGATTGCCTCAAATATATGCTAAGTTTAGAGATTCAAGTGAAAACAAAAAAATATATATTTTATTAGACGAGGATGAACAATTAAATTTTTATGAAAAAGACGATAAACAAAATATAACACCAATAAAAAATACATATCATCTTGAAATTGAGCAATCTAAGATACAAAATTCTTGGCTAAATTTGAATTATAATGAGATACTTGAATTTTATTCACAACGGATGAATTTATCAAAAAATCATATAATGAATATTTATTGTTATTTAGAAATCCCAAAAAGTTATATTGATAACGGATATATATATTCAATAGATTATGGAATGTTTAGGAGGTAGATTTTGGATAAAAATTTAAAAGCTTTTTTAGATGAAAAAAGCAAAGGGAAAGATTTAAATGAATATCTTATAAAACTTTTAGATCAAATAAAAAAATATGTTGTATTTACATCTCATTGTGCAAAATACACTAACCCCAAAATTAGTACAAAAGTGAATTTGTGGGCCAAACAAGTATATGAACCAGATGGACTTGTTAGGTTTGGAAATAATGGGAAAGTAAAAAAAGACATTATCATAAATGCTTCATTTCTTCCATGTGTAGCATTTTTATTCTCTAAATTCGAAGATGGTAAAACTGTATATTGTCATTTGAAAGAAGATACAAAAGAAGCTAGAGAATCTTTTTCACATTTTTCTGTTTCTTATGAAGAAATTCGAAAAGTAATATTAGATATTAAATATGGTGAAAATCCAGAGGCAACAGATAATTTGCTGAAACAAGTATACTTTCCTATTGGAGAAAATCAATATCATTTATTATCTATAGTATACCCTTCAAGCGATATGTTTTTGTTAAAACATAAATATCAAGAATATTATTTTGGAGAAGAAGTTAAAGCTTTAAGAGATGCCAAAAAGAAAAATATTTTTAAAGAAGGAGAAATTCATAATTTATTTGATATTGTAGAAATTGGATTTGGTGGGACAAAACCTCAAAACATCTCGTATATAAATAATAGTGAACATGGTACAGCTAGTATGTTTTATTGCAGTCCACCAAATGCATTAATCAAAAAACCTAGAAAACCAAAATATGATTTTTTTAAGGAATGTTTATTTTATAATAAATTTAAGCCTTTATTTAATGAATTAGATAGATTATTTAAAACAGAATACAATAATTTAAATATAAGAAATTATAGAGACAATATTCTTTTTAATATTTTTGATGAAATTCTAAATTCAATAAACTCATTACGAAATAGTGAAACTTCCTGGAGTGATGATGAGAAATATCAAAATTTACCAAAGTATCAGAAATTAGTTTTAGACTCGAAATATTCAGAAGTACGAGAAGATAATCTTGATTTAGTTGAGGAGTTTATTTCTGATATTTCTAGATGGATAATTACAACCTATAAGAAATTGATAAAACATAATGCAACATCAGTAGGAGATATAGAAATAAAGTTTATTAATAGTTTTTTAAGTTCATATAGAGAGGTTTTATTATGAGAAAATTTTTAATTATAGAGAAAATCAATATTGTTGATGCTAATGCTTTTTCATCAGCTTATACAGTTGGTTTTCCTGCAATGCCAGCTTGGCTTGGATTTGTTCATAATTTAGAAAGAAAATTATCTATTTCATTTAATAATCTAAAATTAAATAAAGTTGGTATAGTCTGTAATAAATTTGATGCCCGATTATATAAACCAAATAAATTTTCCAAAAATTATGTCATAGAAAAAAGACATCCTTTAGCAAAAGATGGAAAAACTGATGCTTTTATAGAAGAACCTCTTTGTTCTTTAAATGTGTCTTTAATAATTGAATTAAATAATTTAGAAAAATATGAAGAAGATGATTTTTTAAATAAGTTATCAATAATAATGAAAGCAGGAATGAAAATTGCAAGTGGAATTATATGGTCTTATAAAAAACTTTATATTAAAAATATAGATGATGATGATCCTAATGATATAAAAAAGCTGTTAGCTAAATTAAATACGGGTTTTGCGATTATAAATAGATCCTCTTTAATTAAAAGAGAAATGGAGGAGACAAATTCCACAGCCTTTGATTCTTTGTTGAAGTATTTAGAAGTTGTTTCAAAATGTTCAATAGATGATAATGATAATGTTTTATGGACTAGTAGTAGGAAACAAAAAGGTTGGTTAGTTCCTATCGCTATTGGATTTCAAGGATTATCTAAGTTATCTAATATTAAGAATCAACGAGATGATAATGTTGAACATAGATTTGCAGAATCAATAGTAACCTTAGGTGAGTTTATTATGCCATATAGATTATCTAGTTTAGATGAAATGTTATGGCATTATGAATATTTAGAAAATAAAAATTTATATTTATGTGTTTAGAAAGGAGAAAAAGAAATGGCAAAAAAATTACCATCAGTATTAGCATTTGAGAAAAAAATAGTACCATCTAATGGTATGATGTTCGCTACAAAATGGGATAATAGAAACGAAAATCTTAAAAAAGTACCTCTTAAAGTAATCTCAAAGTCAGTGAAAGGAACAATTTCTAATAGATTAAAAGCTGCTGATACTAAAGATCCAGCAAAACTGGATAAAATGATTGAAAATGCAAATTTACAAATTGTTGATACTTGTACTTTACCTATTGGCTTTGATACCTTGCATCTATTTTTTACTTTAAAAGTTTTAGGTAATATTAAAACTCCATCTGCTTGTAATGATAATGAATTCAAAAAAAGATACGAAAATCTTGTAAAAGGATTTATAGAAAAGGAAAAATTTGAAGAATTAGGATTACGATATGCACTAAATATTGCTAATGGTAGATTTCTTTGGAGGAATAGAGTTGGCTCAAATAATATCGAAATCCATGTTAAAAATGAAGAAGATGATTCAAGAGAGTTCGTTTTTAATTCTTTAGATTATAGCTTTAGATCATTTGATAAGTATGATGATAAGGTAAAGGAGTTAGGCTTATTAATTGCTAAGACATTGGCTAGTGATTCTGATTTCTTAAATCTTGATATTAATGCTTTTGTAAAAATGGGAAATGCTCAAGAAGTATATCCTAGTGAAGAATTAGTTTTGGATAAAAGCACTTCAAATTCTAATGGCAAGAAAAGTAAAATACTCTTTTCTGTAGATGACATTGCGGGTATGCATTCACAAAAAATAGGAAATGCTATAAGGACAATAGATACTTGGTATAAAGAATATGAAGAAACTTATTTCCCTATTGCAATTGAAACTTATGGTTCTGTTACGACCTTAGGAAAAGCATATAGGAATCCAAAGCAAAAAACCGATTTTTATTCAATTTTTGATAAAGCAACAGAAAATGAAGAGTTTAATAATTCCGATGAAGCTAATTACGTGATGGCTATGTTAGTCAGAGGGGGTGTATTTGGAGATGCTTCAAAATAAAATAAATTATTATCAAGAAATAACTTTATTACCTTCTCAAGAAATTAATTTGAACTTCTTGATGAGTAAAATATTTGGGGCTTTACATCGTCTTTTTGTAAAAAATCAAATTAATGGAGTTATAAACTATGGAATTTCTTTTCCAGAATATGATTTGGAAAAGAAAACTTTAGGATCAAAAATAAGAGTATTTTTTGATTCCGTTGAATCATGTGAAAAGTTAAATTTAAAAGAATATCTGATGGCTTTTAACGATTATATTCACATTACAAATATTAGAGAACTTCCAGCTAATGTAAAATATGCAGTATTTAAAAGAGTTCAAAAGAAAGGGAATAAATATAAATTAGCTAGAAGATATTCAAAAAGAAATAATGTTACATATGAAAATGCATTAAATCTTTATGATAAATATGAGAAAGAAATTTGTGAATTGCCATATATAAAATTGAAAAGTTCAAGTAATGGTAATTCATATTTAGTTTTTATTGAAAAAATTGACTCAGATAATTGGGGAAATTCTTTTAATAGTTTTGGACTGAGCAATAATTCAGGTGTGCCAATATTTAGATAAAAAAATAGGAAAGTTTTTTATATTGATTTATTAAAGATTTTATGTATCGGTTAAATGCTTATGTTGTAACAAAATGTGAATATAAAATAATATACTTCATTTAGAGTTAAAAAATATTGTATATTTAGATTTATCATATATAATTGTATATGACGTAAGCAAATAAAAGAAGTTTTATTCAGTTAACTGCCGGGTAGGCAGCTTAGAAAATGCATCTTCCGTACAATATCCCTCGTCGTCCGTTAACTGCCGGGTAGGCAGCTTAGAAAAAAGCCCCTCTTGACCATTCCCAACCGTCTAAGTTAACTGCCGGGTAGGCAGCTTAGAAACCTTGTAATGTTTTTTAACTATTTAATAGTTTGTTAACTGCCGGGTAGGCAGCTTAGAAATAATAGAGGACTCGAACCCCATTTCTCGTTATGTTAACTGCCGGGTAGGCAGCTTAGAAATATGTCAACAAACATTTCATAACAAGCGTATTGTTAACTGCCGGGTAGGCAGCTTAGAAATTCATGCCCTTACGCACAAATATTACAGTTCTGTTAACTGCCGGGTAGGCAGCTTAGAAAATGAAGATGATTTTGAGAAAGTGGAGGAATAAGTTAACTGCCGGGTAGGCAGCTTAGAAAGCTGTTGTATTTATATAATTTTTCCATTCTAAGTTAACTGCCGGGTAGGCAGCTTAGAAATTGATCTGATCCCCTTTTTTTAGGGGATTTTTGTTAACTGCCGGGTAGGCAGCTTAGAAAAGCAGAAACTAAAATACGTAAGTGCCAAGAACGTTAACTGCCGGGTAGGCAGCTTAGAAAGCGGTACTAATAGAACAAGTAATAAATTCCTCGTTAACTGCCGGGTAGGCAGCTTAGAAACTTTGTTTTTTAAAAAATGAGATATAAAAATAGTTAACTGCCGGGTAGGCAGCTTAGAAAAGGAAAGCATTTATTTGATGTAAGAATTTATCGTTAACTGCCGGGTAGGCAGCTTAGAAAAACAACTCAAAAAACAACGTATAAAGCGTTAATGTTAACTGCCGGGTAGGCAGCTTAGAAATTGAACTTTTAAAATATAGTTGTTTTCCAACTGTTAACTGCCGGGTAGGCAGCTTAGAAATAAATAATCAAGAAAAAAGTTTCTAAGATCATGTTAACTGCCGGGTAGGCAGCTTAGAAATAACTAATAATAGTATACATTATGTAGTACAAGTTAACTGCCGGGTAGGCAGCTTAGAAACAAAGTATTACCGGCTCCAGCAGTAACAGTAAGTTAACTGCCGGGTAGGCAGCTTAGAAAGAATATTATGTTCTGAATGGAGAAAATTACAAGTTAACTGCCGGGTAGGCAGCTTAGAAACTACCGCATGCGATTGTACACAAATTTTCAAAGTTAACTGCCGGGTAGGCAGCTTAGAAATTTAACTGTTCCTGTTGCTCCAACAGTTAAAAGTTAACTGCCGGGTAGGCAGCTTAGAAATCAGTTAAAAGATTTTCCATTTCTTCCCTTATGTTAACTGCCGGGTAGGCAGCTTAGAAAAACTGTCAATTTACGTTCGTATTCACTATCACGTTAACTGCCGGGTAGGCAGCTTAGAAATATGTTAAAGAAAAGCAAAAATGCAAGTATTGGTTAACTGCCGGGTAGGCAGCTTAGAAATAACCCTTTTAAAATTTTAATCATACAGCTTAGTTAACTGCCGGGTAGGCAGCTTAGAAAATTCCCTCTCACTGACAATATCAAAAAAATGCGTTAACTGCCGTATAAACGTCAAGTTATGAATGAACAAATTTGACGAGATAAGAATGTACAATTTAATCGTCTTCCTTTTTCATATGATCTTTTAATCTATATGAATTCCCTGTTATTGATATAACTTTAGCATGATGTAAAATTCTACCCAATATTGCATTTGCAATAATAGGATCTCCAAATATTTCATCCCATTGAGAAAAAGGAATATTTGTTGTGATAATAGTACTACGTTTTTCATATCTTCTATCTATTAATTGGAAAAAAAGCTTTGCGTCTAATGAATCAATTGGTAAATAACCAATCTCATCGATTATTAAACATTTGTATTTCGTAAAATGTCTTAATCTAGAATCTAATCTATTTTCAAGTTGTGCTTTTTTTAATTGCATAATCAAATCATGACATTTTATAAAATATGTTGAATATCTTTTTTTTGCTGCGCAAATACCTATTGAAGTTGCTAAATGTGATTTTCCAACTCCACTTGATCCTAGAAAAACTATGTTTTCTCCTTTTTCAATAAATCTTAAGGTTGCTAATTCTAGTATTTCATTTTTATTGATTGATGGTTGAAAATCAAAGTCAAAATCTTTTAATTCTTTTAAATGTGGAAATGCTGCAACTTTCACCATAGATCTAATCATATTCTGTTCTTTGAAATCTATTTCATAAGATGTTAATTTTATTAAAGCATCTGTTAATGAAAGATTGTTTTTAACAGAAAAATTAATTACATCATCTAAATGAATTTGCATTTGCTTTAATTTCAAATACTCTAAATTTTGTACTAATTGCTTATAACTACTACTATTATTCATTATAAATATCTCCTATAAAAGGTCAATAGTTTTTCACAGAAAACCATAACCTAATTTCTCTATTTTTCTTTATTAGAAGCTATACAGCTTCTGCTTGTCGCTTATTGAAATCACCTATTAATTTATTCATATCAAAAGGCTTTTTCTTCTTTAGAATTGCATAAATTACTCTACTGAGTTTTCGTGCAAAGGCAATTATACTTTTCCCACTACCTTTGTTTTTCTTCATTCTTTTATAATCATTAATTAGCGACAAATATCTTAATGATCTTTGTAGACGAAGCATACCCATTACAGCTTGTACCATCGCAGTTCTTAACTCTACAGGTCCATTCTTCGTTATATGTCCGGTAAATCCTTTCTCATTTGAAAACTTTACAAAAGGAGTGAGTCCACAATATGCTGCGAACTGTTTGTAAGTTGCAAATCTATTTATATCACCAACATATGCTCTAATGGTTGTAGCTGTTATTTTCCCTACACCTGGAATAGTTTTTAGTAATTGAACATCTTCATCTTCTTGTACAAAATCTTCAATTAATGCCTCTAAAGCCTTGACTTGTTCATCCAAAATTTCTAAAGTTTGAATGAAACTATTTAAGGTAGAGACTGTCCTCTTCGTAATCAAAGCGTGGTCTTCGAGACCTTTTAGAAGAAGCAGTCTCTTTTTCTTGCTTTGAAATTGAGTGGCAGTTGTTACTATCCCATACCCTAACATCATATTATGTATTCTATTCTTAGTTCTTACTATCAATGAAACTAAATCGGCTCTTTCACAGATAAGTTTTCTAAGCTCCTCTGTTTCTTGATCACATAGATAGCTTTCAGGTAACATATCTTTTAGTAAAAACTCAGCTATTGTAAAAGCATCTCTTTTATCTGTCTTTTTAGCACTTAATGTTACAACCTTGAATTTTAAAGTGTTAATAACAAGTGTAAAAAAACCTTCTTTCTGCATTAAGTTTCTAAAGTATCTAGCATTAGAAGTAGCTTCTATTGCCATTGATACATGTGCACCATACTTGTCTTCTAGAGTGTGACATTCACTAATAAAAGCCTTATAACCTTCATCGTTAGTTTGATACACTTTCTCAAATAGAATCTCTTTTGTTGATGTTATTGCACAAACTGTAAATTGAGTCTTATGCAAATCAATTCCTACGCTAACAGTTTTGTTTTCCCAGTTAACCATTCTTATCTCCTTGCATTTATTTTTTTATACACAAAATCAAAAATGGCTCTCTGTTCGGTAGTTGTTCCATTCTCCTATTCGGCCTCACATAAGTGGACCAGTGATTGATACGACTAAAACTCCTCATTCTCCTAAACAGTCTCATATTCTTGGACTAGTAAAACATGTCGAGTTAAAGTCTTCGCCATTCCTCAGTTGTGTGCCATATATTTTAACACACTATAGGAATATTGGTGCAACTACCTGCTATTTACCTTTTTATCACTCCTCCTATTTTATTTAAATTATCTTTTGCAAGTTTATTTATATCTATATATTTGCTATTAAAGGTTAACCTAGATAATGATATGTAATCTTTTAAAGTATAATTTAGTTTTTGTGTTGATATATCATGCAAAGCAATTAGATTTGTGCTATTATATACATGAATTTTATTATCATACACTTGTAGTTTTAAAGTTGAACCTATGTATTCAGGTGGTACTGAATAGAAGTTTGATTTAAAACAAATTAAACTTTGTGGATTAACTTTAACAGTGGTGGTTTTAATTCTATAAAGGCTTCTTATTTGCTTCTGTGGTAAGGGTAATAAGAAGTCTTGTTCTTTCTTTAAATGTAGTATCGGAATTTTGCCAGTTGTTGTATGACACTTCGCATTTATTCTCTCATTTAATTCTTTTACCTTTAATACTAGCTCTTCATAAGTTATGTGACCGCTATAAGCATAAAGCTCATCTAACAATCTCATTGGCGATTCGACTTTAGCTTTTGTATTGGGTTTTCCTGCAATACAAGGTCTAACCTTAAATCCATAATCTTGGGCAAATTGACTAAATTTATTATTAATTTTGCCTTTAGAATATTCTGTTCTTGGGGTATCCATAATTGTCTTCATGTTGTCACACAAAATTTCACGTGGAACTCCTCCAAAAGTATTAAACGCATCATCAAGAAAATTAAATAATATCTCTTGGGTTTTGTCTAAAGAAATTCGATAAACTCTAAATCGTGAATAAGATAAAATTAAAACAAATATATTAATAATAACAACTTCACCACTTGAAAGAATAATTTTCATAGTTTCTTTCCAATCTAGCTGTGCTTGCTCGCCAATACTTGTTTCAAACCTTAATACACTATTATTAGAAACAGCTGATTTACGTTTGTTTTTAAAATATTTATTAAATTCAGGATGTCTAGAAATATATCCTCTAAAGGTTGATTGTTTTACATTTAATCCATGATTATCTACTAAATATTGCCATAAAACTCTTTTGTAGTAAAAGATTCTTGTTTCACTATTTAATAGTTCTTGAATTAGTGAATAGTAATCATCAATAGGTGATTTTCTATTTCTCTTTGTAACTTTCTCATAACCTTTAATATATTTTTTTACAGTTCTGCGATCACAGCCTAATTCTCTAGCTATTTCTGAAAGATTAACTTTTAAATTTGATTCTTCAATAAGTGCTTTCAATTTAACTAAATCCTCTAATTTATTAATCTCAATATTAGAATTAATTTGTTGCTCAATAATCATAAATATCCTCATCATTTTTTGATGAAAATATTATATTTGATTATTAAAATTTGTACATTCTTATCTCATCGTTTTTGTTCACACTTATCTTATCATTTATATGCCGGGTAGGCAGCTTAGAAATTAGGCGGAAGTGGAACAGACCCTAAGACATGGTTAACTGCCGGGTAGGCAGCTTAGAAATTTACTTATATGTACTTTATTATTTTGAGCAAGTTAACTGCCGGGTAGGCAGCTTAGAAAATGCTCTGATCTAGAATTTCTGGAAAGATATTGTTAACTGCCGGGTAGGCAGCTTAGAAAGTTATCAATACTAATTTTTTTCATTTTTCAACGTTAACTGCCGGGTAGGCAGCTTAGAAATGGCAAAATCCTTATGATGAAATTGCAAGGGGGTTAACTGCCGGGTAGGCAGCTTAGAAAACTGTTTCGATATAGCCGAGGTGATCCAAAATGTTAACTGCCGGGTAGGCAGCTTAGAAATACTGTTTCGATATAGCCGAGGTGATCCAAAAGTTAACTGCCGGGTAGGCAGCTTAGAAATAAAGTATTACCAGCTTCAGCGGCAACAGTAAGTTAACTGCCGGGTAGGCAGCTTAGAAATAAAGTATTACCAGCTTCAGCGGCAACAGTAAGTTAACTGCCGGGTAGGCAGCTTAGAAAACCATGCGTTGTAATTCTAAAATGCATCACTAGTTAACTGCCGGGTAGGCAGCTTAGAAAAATCGACTCATATTATTTTCAAAATAATAAATGTTAACTGCCGGGTAGGCAGCTTAGAAAAAGGGAAAGGCTGTTTGTAATTAATTATGTCTGTTAACTGCCGGGTAGGCAGCTTAGAAACTTACTTTTTAGATAATCTAGGCTGTAATAATGTTAACTGCCGGGTAGGCAGCTTAGAAATTTAACTGTTCCTGTTGCTCCAACAGTTAAAAGTTAACTGCCGGGTAGGCAGCTTAGAAATCAGTTAAAAGATTTTCCATTTCTTCCCTTATGTTAACTGCCGGGTAGGTAGCTTAGAAAAACTGTCAATTTACGTTCGTATTCACTATCACGTTAACTGCCGGGTAGGCAGCTTAGAAATATGTTAAAGAAAAGCAAAAATGCAAGTATTGGTTAACTGCCGGGTAGGCAGCTTAGAAATAACCCTTTTAAAATTTTAATCATACAGCTTAGTTAACTGCCGGGTAGGCAGCTTAGAAAATTTCCAACTAATTAATAATTCTTCACCTCTAGTTAACTGCCGGGTAGGCAGCTTAGAAAAATTTTATAATTTTTATTAAAGGGGTAAAATTGTTAACTGCCGGGTAGGCAGCTTAGAAATTGCATGTCGTAACCACAACCTACAGACTGACCGTTAACTGCCGGGTAGGCAGCTTAGAAAAGTAGAGACCACACGCAGGCTCGCAGGGAATGGTTAACTGCCGGGTAGGCAGCTTAGAAATTCATAATAACCACCTATAAAAGGTCAATAGTTTTTCACAGAAAACCATAACCTAATTTCTCCATTTTTCTTTATTAGAAGCTATACAGCTTCTGCTTGTCGCTTATTAAAATCACCTATTAATTTATTCATATCAAAAGGCTTTTTCTTCTTTAGAATTGCATAAATTACTCTACTAAAGTTTAGTGCAAAGGCAATTATACTTTTCCCACTACCTTTGTTTTTCTTCATTCTTTTATAATCATTAATTAGCGACAAATACCTTAATGATCTTTGTAGACGAAGCATACCCATTACAGCTTGTACCATTGCAGTTCTTAACTCTACAGGTCCATTCTTTGTTATATGTTTGGTAAATCCTTTCTCATTTGAAAACTTTACAAAAGGAGTGAGTCCACAATATGCTGTAAGCTGTTTGTAAGTTGCAAATCTATTTATATCATGGGCATATGCTCTAATGGTTGTAGCTGTTATTTTCCCTACACCTACAATAGTTTTTAGTAATTGAACATCTTCATCTTCTTGTACATTCCTCTTCAATTAATGCCTCTAAAGCCGTAACTTGTTCATCCAAAATTTCTAAAGTTTGAATGAAACTATTTAAGGTAGAGACTGTCCTCTTCGTAATCAAAGCGTGGTCTTCGAGACCTTTTAGAAGAAGCAGTCTCTTTTTCTTGCTTTGAAATTGAGTGGCAGTTGTTACTATCCCATACCCTAACATCATATTATGTATTCTATTCTTAGTTCTTACTATCAATGAAACTAAATCGGCTCTTTCACAGATAAGTTTTCTAAGCTCCTCTGTTTCTTGATCACATAGATAGCTTTCAGGTAACATATCTTTTAGTAAAAACTCAGCTATTGTAAAAGCATCTCTTTTATCTGTCTTTTTAGCACTTAATGTTACAACCTTGAATTTTAAAGTGTTAATAACAAGTGTAAAAAAACCTTCTTTCTGCATTAAGTTTCTAAAGTATCTAGCATTAGAAGTAGCTTCTATTGCCATTGATACATGTGCACCATACTTGTCTTCTAGAGTGTGACATTCACTAATAAAAGCCTTATAACCTTCATCGTTAGTTTGATACACTTTCTCAAATAGAATCTCTTTTGTTGATGTTATTGCACAAACTGTAAATTGAGTCTTATGCAAATCAATTCCTACGCTAACAGTTTTGTTTTCCCAGTTAACCATTCTTATCTCCTTGCATTTATTTGTTTTATACACAAAATCAAAAATGGCTCTCTGTTCGGTAGTTGTTCCTCTCTCCTATTCGGCCTCAGTAAGTGGACCAGTGATTGATACGACTAAAACTCCTCATTCTCCTAAACAGTCTCATATTCTTGGACTAGTAAAACATGTCGAGTTAAAGTCTTGGCCATTCCTCAGTTGTGTGCCATATATTTTAACACACTATAGGAATATTGGTGCAACTACCTGCTATTTACCTTTTTATCACTCCTCCATTATGAAATTCTGTAGCATTAATTGCAGTTGCTATTGCAGCAAGAGTATCAACACCACATCTAAAATCATAAGGGCCCAAATAAATGAAAATCTTTCTACCCTTTAACGTACTTAAAAAATGATTATCATTATTATTCATGGATACCTACTTTTTCAATCTCCATACTAAAAGAATCTATTTCAAAAGCTATTGTTTCTAATCCTGATGTAGAATCATTTAATAATTTATTTAAAGTTGGTCTTTTTGAATTTTTTTTATTATTAATATTGGATATTGGTTGTCGATTACCCAATCTTTGTACATATTTAATTTTAAATTCAATCAATGAATAGAGATATTATTAGTATGATAAAATAATAAAATTGAGGATTTAAGTAAAAGACTGAGATAAAGATAAAAAAAGAATCGTTGCGAGTTTAATAAAATTTTGCAACGACTCAAATAATAATTTATTAATTATTTCACAAAAGATTTTCCATAATTAGTAAAACTAGTTAAATCTTCTTTTGAAAGAGAAGGTCCTTTTCCTATACTAAAAGGTGTACCTGCTTTCCCAACAGGACCAGCAATAAAATCCTTACAACCTTTTGTATTGATAAGTGTTTCTAGAGATTTTAATGTGGTATTACCACCTTTTCCTGCATGTATAGAATAACCACCAGCTAGTTTTCCTTTTAGAGCATTATCTGGTAATTTTTTTAAAGCTTTTTTTACTGGTGATGCAATTCCATTTTTAGAAATACTTCCAGCCCAACATGGACTGCCGAATATAACGCCATCATATATTTTCAAAATAGGGGGTTCTAAATTATTAACATTAATTATATCCACATCAGATCCTTGAGATTTGATTCCTTCGGCAATAGCTTTAGCCGCATTTAAAGTGTGCCCTGATTTCGAATAGTAAAGAATTGCTATTTTCATTGACTGCATCTCCTTGTAAATTTTATATTAGTATCTACAGTTTTATTTGCATAAAAAACTTAGATACCATTTATACTGTAGAGCTTGAGTTAACTATAAGCAAGCAAAACAACAAGAAAATTGCATTTAATTTATATAAAGTTATTTAAACAATATGATGTGACCTCAAAATTTGCAAGATCGTGGATTTAGCATTAAAGTGGTTATAAGAAAAAAACAAACCGCATGCATTACCACATGCAAAGAGAGACCACATCAATATGCAAACTATTATAATCACAATCGGAATGGACGTCCACAAAGAAACTTATGCTTTATGTTCTTATTTATCAACAAGTCAAGAATTTTACTATGAGGAAACCTTAAAAAGCGAATCTAAATATGTAGTAAAATACATTAGAAAGAGCAAAAAGAAGCTGTTCGACCGGAGTTTTGCAGTTAAAAAGATAAATTAAGACAATAAGTCTTTAGCTAGAATGTAATTATCATTTTGATAATTATTTTTTTTAATTAATTTTTGTCCCTAGTTGTACGTAGTTGACTTTTATTTATGGTTGTGCTAATATGTCAATGAGGAGATTTAATCATGTATTTAACTAAGTTAAAAGAAAAAGCTACTGGTAAAACTAGATTGTTTTATCAACATCAAGTTAGAGATAAAGTAACTAAGAAAAAAAAGACTATTACTGTTAAAGATTTAGGTTATCTTGAAGACTATTTAGATAAATATGATGATCCTATCCAACATTTTAAAGATGAATTACAAAAAGAAAGAGATATTAAAAACAAACTTAAGAAAAAACAGGATGTTGTTAATATTACTTTAGTTAGAGATGCTATTCTTCCATACAATGAATTGAGTGGTAAATTTTCTAGAATAATTAATACTGGCGATTTTTATATATTATGGGCATTAAATCAATTTGGAGTAATTGATTTTTTACGTAAAGAACAAAAAAAATTAAATATTGAATTTAGTTTAGAATCTTTTATGAAATTAATGATATATAAAAGAATTTTAGATCCTGGTTCAAAATTAAAAGCTTGGCAAACAAAAGATTGTTTTTTCGAACACTTTGATTTACAAAAACATGATATCTATAGAGGTTTAACACAAATAGCAGCACTTAAAGATTCTTTACTAATAGATATAAACAAAACTATGGTGAATAAACATAAAAGAGATACTTCTTTTATGTTTTATGATGTAACAAATGTACATTTTGAAATAGAAGATGAAGATGGTCATAGAATGAGAGGTGTATCAAAAAGTCATAAACCTTTACCAATTGTGCAAGTAGGTATGTTTATGGATAAAGAAGGACTCCCTGTTTGGTTTGATACATATGATGGGAATACCAATGATTGTATTACTTTTTTACCTTCCTTTAAAAAAGTACAGAAATTAATGAGCTTAGATCATGCAATATATGTAGCAGATAAAGCTATGCATACGGGAGATAATATTGCAAATATTATTGCAAATCAGTGTGGTTATGTAATTAGTGAAAGTGCAAGAAAATGTTCAAAAAAATTAAAGAAAGTATTATTAGATCCTTCTGGATATATTACATATGATAAAACTCTTAATAAATACATAGATGTTCCACTAACAGATGAAGGAGAGATTGACTTCTCTGAAATAGACTTTATGTTTAAAGAATATGACATGATGCATAATATTAAATTAACAAATCTAGATGGTAAAAAAACAAGTATTAGTAACTTTCCAAGAAAGAAAATTATCTATTGGAGTAAAAAGTATAGTGAAAGAGCAAAAATAGAGAGACAGAGTGCATTAATGAAAGCAGAATTAGCATCACACTCTAAAACCAAATCTGTAATAGATAATAACTATGGTAGTAATAAATATCTTAAAACAAAAGTTAAAGATAAAAATGGTAAAGAAATTGAAGAGTGGAAGGCTGAAGTTCGTTTTGATAATAAAAAGTTAGAAGAAGAAGAACTGCTTGATGGTTATTATATTATTGAAACAAATGTTATTGGAGTTGAAAAAGAAGAAAAAGATAAAGATTTAGATTGGACTTCTAGGTGGAACTCAAAGACTATGCAATTACAATTGAATAAAGAAGTAAATACTCATGAAATTATTGATATGTATAGAGGTCTATGGCAGATAGAAGAATGTTTTAGAATAACAAAATCAGAGTTAGATTTAAGACCAGTATATGTAAGTAAAGAGAATCACATAGAAGCGCATGTACTAATATGTATGCTTTCATTAATGGTAATTAGATATTTAAACAAAACAACAGAAAATAAATTCACTACTAGTGAATTGTTAGAAGGATTAAGAGACGCTAGTGTGTCTAAGTTAGATGGATTCAATTATCTAACAAATAATTATTCAAATGTACTAAAGGAATTAAAAAATAAAACAGGTATAGATTTAAGTTGGAATGTATTAAAAAAAAGTGACATTACAAAAATACAGAAAATTTTAAAAGTTAAATAAACACTAAGGACATTTTATTTGGGCTAACTACTTATGCTACAAGTAATTAACCCTTTTTGCTGCAAAAGACAGGTTATAATCACAATCGGAATGGACGTCCACAAAGAAACTTATGCTTTATGTTCTTATTTATCAACAAGTCAAGAATTTTACTATGAGGAAACCTTAAAAAGCGAATCTAAATATGTAGTAAAATACATTAGAAAGAGCAAAAAGAAGCTGTTCGATTACAAATGATTGAAAATCATAAAAAGAATCTTCCTCTAGAAGAAAATTCTAAAATAGAAGTTAAAGTTATTTGTGGTTATGAAGCTGGACCTACAGGTTTTAACCTAAAGAGAGAATTAGAAAAAGCTAATATTGATTGTAGAATAATGGCACCAATTACAATATATAAGAAGAAAGGTGGTAATAGAGTAAAAACAGATAAACAAGATGCTAGAAATTTATCTAAAACATTATTTTGGGGTGCATATAAAGAAGTAGTCCCAATTTCAGTTGAAGATGAAGCTACTAGAGATTACATTAGAATGAGAGATGATAGAAAAAATGCTCTCAAAAAAGCCAAGCAACAGTTAAAATCATTTATTCTAAGAAGAAATATTCATTATCTCGATATCCATAAGCAATTCTTTTAATAACTTTAATCATATTATTTAGACCTTCTAAAGGACCATTAGAGATGGGATATTTAACTCTTGATAGAATTCCTTCAATTCTTGTTTCAATCATTTTGTTAAAGGTTTTTAGCATTGGTATTGTTTTTTCAAAAGATTTTGATAATTCTAACCATTTATCTAAATCTCTTTTCATTTCATCTTCACTAGTTGAATCTAGACTAGCTTTTAGTTGATTTTTTCGTTATTGTGAATTGTGGTAAAGATAAAAATATATTACTATATGGACTCATTGGCACTTCCTGTATTGTGTAAGTTTGGTTTCTAATACAATAACAGAGGATGTGCCCTTTTTCTATTTTTTTTGTTTATATATTTTATAAATATTTAGATAGATTCATAAGTTTCCCACAAATAATTTCCATGAACCATTTATTTGAATGATAAAAAAGCATCCTAAAAATAGGATGCTTGATGGGCCCAGTAAGACTTGAACTTACGACCCACGGATTATGAGTCCGTTGCTCTAACCAACTGAGCTATAGGCCCTTATATGTAATTAATTTAAACTTTATTAAACCAATTCACAAAGGTGAAATTAGCATATTTTATAATTAGTGTCAATAAGAAAATTGAGGCTTTTTAATCTTAACTTTTGATAGCAAAATTTCTAAAGCATATTAAAAGCTTAAGTTGTAAAATTGATGTGAGTTAATTCATTATATTAATTAATTTTATTAAAATTGTAATTTGTCTAAAAACATTTAGAGAAAAAATTTCCAAATAAATAAACATAAAATGAATATATAAAATTAAAATAAAGTTTTCTTTTTCTTTAAGTTCTTGTACTATCTTGATTATGGATAAAATATTTTTTGATTTATGGTTTACTGAAGAAGGGTTTTTTGTTTCAGGAAGTTCTCCTATAGTTACTTCTTTTCGTGAAAAACCAATTGCTAGTTTATTTGAGTTATTAAAGAATACAGAAAAAGTTGATAATTTAGGTTTGAATTTTTTAACATATATTGCTAAAGAATTTTTGAAACAAGTAGAATTGGTGGATTCTTTGTTATTAAAAGCAAATACACCTATTGAGTTATCAACTAATTTAATTAATCAAATTAAGGAAGCAATCCCTTTATGTGCTGGTTCGGAATTAATTAATGAGTTTTGGATTCGAATGATTTGGAATAATATGGAAGAGTGGTTGTATGAGACAATCAATAATTATGAAGGGTCAATTGATTCTTGTTTATCTTCATATTTTCCAGATTTTAATGAAGCAGATAGAACCTATTTTCATCTATTGGAAACAAAAAATACAGAATATCCTTTTGGTTTTTTAACTAGTTATACAACAACAATAGATAATAAAGTCAAACATATGCCATTATCTTATGCTCTTGAGGAATTTAAAAATGATGAAAAAGAATTATTACATCTTTTAGCAATAATTTTTAAAGCGAGTAAAAGATGTGAAATTTTATCAACCATTATTGAGAAAGGTCAAATTTTTGATCCTATTTATTTAACTATTGATGAAGCTTATCAACTATTAAAGAATGCTGATTTTTTTAAAGAATGTGGTATTGGATTTAGATTTCCTTCTTGGTGGAAAAAGAAAAACAAAATTCACACTCAAGTTAAGATAGGTGAACGTTTTGAAAATAAATTATCTATGAAATCTTTATTATCAGTAGATTTGAACTTTGTTATAGATAATGAAACTTTATCAAAAAAAGAACTTTTAAATTTATTATCATTAGAAGAAGGATTAACAAAATTTAAAGGTAATTGGATTGAGATAAATCACGAAAAGTTAAGAAAATTATTAAGTGAATATAATTTATTAAAAGAAAGATTTGAAGAAGGTTTAAGCTTTGTTGATTTTTTAAAAATGCAACAAGACGCATCATCTATTTTAAATGATGAAAGTTTAGGTATATCTTTTGAAAATGGGAAGTGGCTAGATTTATTTAAATCTCATTCGTTGACTAGTAAAAATAAGTTCAAATTGAGTTCTGAGTTTCATGGAAAATTACGTAAATATCAAGAATATGGGGTTGCCTGGTTATATGAAATGTTAAATTATGGGTTTGGTGTTTGTTTAGCAGATGATATGGGTCTAGGTAAAACTATCCAAGTATTAGCGTTGTTAGGTACTTTTTTACAGCAAGAAGTTTATAGAACTGTTTTATTAATTGTTCCTTCATCTCTTATTGGAAACTGGATTTCTGAGCGAAATAAGTTCATGCCTTCAATCCCTATTTATACTTTAGATCAAAGCGAAAAGAAAATGGAAAGTTTGAATTTAGATAAAAAAGGTATTTATTTATCAACATATAAAATGGTTTCTAACCGAGAAAGTATAAATAAGAAAAAATGGGATTTGATAATATTAGATGAGGCACAAGCTATTAAAAATTCTAATACTAAACAAGCCAAAATTATAAAAAATATTGAAGCAAATAATAGGATAGCAATGACAGGAACTCCTATTGAAAACTCACTATTAGATCTTTGGTCTATCTTTGATTTTATAAATCCAGGATTACTTGGTAATAAAAAACAATTTACTTCTATTGCTAAAAAGGCTAAAGACAATACTAATATTTATAGTTGCCTAAGGAAGGTTATAGAACCCTTTGTTTTAAGAAGATTAAAAACTGATAAATCTATAATTAAGGATCTTCCTAAAAAAATAGAAACTGATTTATATGTCCCACTATCAGCAAAACAAGTTACTCTTTATAAGAGTATGGTATCTAAGGTTTTAAAGAAAGTAGATGAGGTAGAAGGTATAGAGAAAAAAGGATTAGTTTTATCAACAATATTAAAAAGTAAACAGATTTGTAATCATCCAAGTTTGTATTTAAAAACTGAAGATTTTAAAGAAAATGATAGTGGCAAATTTATCGCCTTAAAACAGCTTGCTGAAGTAGTTAAAGAAAAGCATGAGCGAATGTTAGTTTTTACTCAATATAAAACGATGATTTCTCCTTTAAAGTTTTTTTTAGAAGATATTTTTAGATATGAAGGTTTATATATAGATGGTAGTGTTTCATCTAAAAAAAGAAATGAAATAGTAAAAGCTTTTAATAGTGATACATATTATCCCTTTATGATAATTACCTTAAAAGCTGGAGGAACGGGTTTAAACCTTACTAGTGCTAATCATGTTGTACATTTTGATCGTTGGTGGAATAGTGCAGTTGAAAATCAAGCAACAGATAGAGCTTTTAGGATTGGACAAAAGAAAGTTGTAAATGTTTACAAATTTATTTGTAAAAAAACTATTGAAGATAAAATAAATGAAATTATAAATTCTAAAAAGGAATTATCTTCAAAAATAATCGGAGAGAGTGATCTTTCAACAGTATCATGGATTAACAATTTAGATAACAAAGAATTGAAAGAGCTTTTTTCATATTCTACTTAATAGATAAGGAATATTATTATGGATTTTAATAAATTTAGTCAAATGACAATTGAAGAGTTAAGAGAAAAAAGTTCAAGGAATTATAAAAAAGGATATAGTCCAATTATTCTTAGCGGTAAAAAAATATCTCAAACTTGGTGGGGTAAAAAATGGTGTGATAACTTAGAAAGCTATGCAGACTATTCTAATCGTATTCAAAGAGGTAAAAGATATGTGAGATCAGGAGCAGTAATTGACTTAAAAATTGAAGAAGGTTTTATAAATGCACTTGTTCAAGGATCGAGAAAGAAACCTTATAAAGTTGTGATTGAAATAGATCCTTTATCGGATATAAAAAAACAAGAGATTTTTGAAAAAGCACAAAATAAAATTGAAAATATAGAAGAGCTATTATCTGGAGGATTCCCTGAAGATTTAGCTCAAGTATTTTTGAATTCTGAAACAGGTTTATTTCCATCTCCTAATGAAATATTTATTAATTGTAATTGTCCTGATTGGGCAAATTTGTGTAAACATTCAGCTGCGGTATTATATGGAGTAGGTGCAAAATTAGATGAAAATCCTTTAATGTTTTTCTTATTAAGATCTGTAGATTTTAATCTATTTATTAAAAAAACAATAAAGGAAAAAACTAATTTGATGTTAAAGAATATACATAAGAATAAAGATAGAGTAATACCAAAAGATATCGCTAAAGAACTATTTGGATTTGATTTTATTTGAAGATATAATATGGTATTTAAGTAATTTATTTTTATTTTTTTGTAGTGCCATATTTCCAGTAAGATAAGCCACCAATATCATAAACTTGAGTATAGCCTTTCATAACAAGTTTTTTTGCTGCCTTGCTACTTCTGCTTCCACTTTGGCAGTAAACAAAGAAAATAGTATCTTTGTCTGGATATTTTGCTGCAACTTCTTTAGGACTTGAAATGTTTTTTGCTCTTTTGATATGACCACTTTTGTATTCATTAGGGGTTCTAACATCTAAAATAACAATACTTTTATCTCTATCCATTTGAGTTTTAGCTTCAGCTTGATCTATCTTATTATAAACAGCTCCCTTAGCTTTTGCTCTTAGCATTGCAATTTTCTGGTAAATATTATTAATAAGAAAAAATGCAATAGCAATTATTGCTACATACATTGTAAAATCATTAGTATTCATTTAATTCTCCAATATTTTATCTAGGGTAACTATAATTAAATTTTTAAATTTAAACCGTGATATAATCACTTAACCGTTAAGAAAGAGTTATTTAAAAAAAATATTCTAGTAATTTTTAAATTTCTGTTTTATTATCATAATTAAGCGAGGTTTATATAATGAAAAAGAAAATAGCTCTATTTTGTTTAATGTTGATGTTTGTTTCTAGTTTTACTTTTTCTAGTGATTACAGATTTTTATTCGATTCATTAGGCATGCATGAAGATTATTTAGGAGGTATTGGTCCTACTTATTTAAATGTCGGTATAGGTAAAACTGATTTAAACTTTATAAAAGACAATACAACTGAATTGCAATTTTATATTGGTGGAGGACTTGAAAAAAGAAATCTGTGGAATTCTATAACAGATGGAACAAATGCTGCAGATAATATAGTCAGTGTAGATTTAGTTAGAGCAGATTGGAAGTTTCAATTAAATCAAGGCTTTTTTAATGATGTACTTACTGCATCAATAGCTTATGATGGAATATTTGAATATTATAAAGATAAAATAGGATTTTCTAATAATTATACATATTATCCAGATTTAGTTGATGATAATCTTCTTGGAACATATTTTACTGGTGGATTATTTTTAGACTTTATGAATGATGATATGTTCGTTCAAGATGGTGTTTCAGTAGAAACAGAATTCTCAATTGCACCAGAACAAATTAATTCTTTAATTGGTCTATCTGATTTTTACAGTGCTAATGTTGAATTAATTTTTGCAAAAACTCTCTTAGATAGACAAGCTTATGATACAGGTAGGAATCTGTTTTCCTTAGTATTAGTTGATAGAGTTGTAGCAAATTATACAGATGGTTCAAGTGTTCCAACTTATTTTAGAAAGAGCATATCTTTAGGAAGAAAAGTTAGAGGCTTTAGTAACTATTCATATAATAATAAATTAACTTTCGTTAATAATTTAGATTTCAGAGTTGCTTTCTATGAAATTGATGAAATTAAATTTGCTAGAGTATTCCCACAATTTAACTTCTTTGTAGATGTTGGATATGGCATGCTTGAATATGTAAATACAAATTACAGTGAAGAAAATTTAATTGCTTCAACTGGAGTTCAAGCAACTATAAATGTTAATGATTTTGCTAGCTTAGGTTATCAATATGCTTATGTCTTGAAGGGATATAATTTTGATAAAGATCCAACAAGAGTTAGTGTTGGTTCTCTTGTGTTGATGCTAGATTTTTAAATAAAAAAATAAATACTTTTTTTCTTTGCTTCTTGGTTCTAAATCAAGAAGCATTTTGTATTATTATGTAATGAATTAGATTTCTTTTTATATCAAATAGTTTTTTTAATTATTGAATAGAGTTATCTCTTTGTATATAATTGGCATCTATGAGTAATAAGAAAATAGTATCTACACATTGGGCGGATATTTACGCCGATAAGATCATCCGTGAAAAGGGTGAAAAAGATTGTTATACCTGTGCAAGTGGTATCACCCCTTCAGGTACAGTTCATATTGGTAATTTTAGAGAGATTATCTCTGTTGAATTAGTTGCAAGAGCTTTAAAAGATAAAGGTAAAAACGTTCGTTTCATTTATAGTTGGGATGACTATGATGTATTTAGAAAAGTTCCTAAAAATATGCCTGAACCAGAATTGTTAGAAACTTACTTGAGAAAGCCTATTACATTAGTTCCTGATACATTAAAGAGAGCAGAAAATTATGCTCGTGGTAATGAAATTGATGTTGAAAAAATATTACCTGAAGTAGGAGTAAATCCTGAATATTTATATCAAGCAGAACGCTATAGAAACAATAAATATGCTGAAGGAATTAGAAAGGCCTTAGAAAAGAAAGAAGAAATAAAAGCAATTTTAAATGAATACAGAACAAATGAATTAGGTGATGATTGGTGGCCAATTTCAGTATTCTCTTCTTTCACTGATAAAGATACTACAACTATCTTAGATTGGGATGGAGAATATAAAATCACTTATCGTGATGATTCTACAAATCAAGAAGAAACAATTGATATTAGAGAAACTCCTAATACTAAACTACCTTGGAGAATTGACTGGCCAATGAGATGGTGCGAAGAAGAAGTAGATTTCGAACCAGCTGGGAAGGACCATCACAGTGAAGGTGGGTCTTTTGATACTAGTAAAAAAATTGTTGAAGTTTTTGGTGGTAAACCTCCGGTATCTTTCCAATATGATTTTATTTCTATCAAAGGAAGAGGTGGTAAAATATCATCTTCCTCAGGTGAAGTTGTATCTCTTTATGATGTTTTAGAAGTTTATACTCCTGAAGTTTGTAGATATATGTTTGTTGGAACTAGACCAAACACAGAATTTGCAATTTCATTCGATTTGGATGTATTAAAAATTTATGAAGATTATGATACATGTGAAAGAATCTATTTTGGTCTTCAAAAGGCAAATGAAAAGAAAACTGCAAAACAAAGAAGAATTTATGAATTAAGTCAAGTTGACTCTATTCCAAGTGAACCATCATATCAAATTCCATTTAGACACCTTTGTAATCTTCTTCAAATTTATGGTGGTGATATAGAAGCTGTTATTAATTCTTTATCTGATGTAAGTGATAGCCAAAAAGAAAGGCTTATTAAAAGATGTGAATGTGCTTGGGCTTGGATTACAAAATTTTCTCCTGAAGACTTTAGATTTGCACTAGCCACAAAAGATAGCGAGAAAGTGGAAGTTAGTGAAAAAGAACTAGTTTCAATTAAAGCGCTAAAAGAAGTTGTTGCTAAAATGGATACTTATGAGACAGCAAAAGAATTCACTAATGCAATGTATGCTTGTGCAACAGATAATGATTTAGAAACTTCTGATTTCTTTAGAATTATTTACACAATACTAATTGGAAAACCTAAAGGTCCTAAATTAGCTCAATTTATGTTGACTTGTGGTAAAGACAAAATATTACCTATTTTAGAAAAATATTAAAATAATAGCAGTAAGGCGTAAGCTTTACTGCATATTTTTTAGGGAGGAATATATTTTTATGAAAGTTATTTTAATAAATGGAAGCCCTAGAGAAAAAGGTTGTACTTATACAGCTTTAAATGAAATTGCTCAAGAATTAAAAAAGAATGATGTAGATAGTGAAATAATTTATATCAAAAGTTTAGAGAGAAGTTTAGATAGAGCATTTATCAAAGAAGTAAAAGAAAAGATTGAAGCATCCTCTGGATTGATTATTGGCTCTCCTGTTTATTATGCAGCAGCTACTCCTATTCTTTCTAGTTTTATGATTGAATTAATGAAAGTTTTAGATAAAGAAAAAATAGCATTAATGCCTGCTGCAAGTATAGCAAGTGCAAGAAGAGCTGGAACTACTTGTACAATTGATCAATTAAATAAATTCTTTACAATAAGTCAAATGCCCATAGTTTCTACTCAATATTGGCCTATGGTACATGGAAATACTCCAGATGAAGTCCAAAAAGATAAAGAAGGACTTCAAACAATGAGAATATTAGCTAGAAACATGGCTTACATGATAAAAGCTTTTAAATTTGCTAATATCGAAAAACCAAAATTTGAAAAGAAAGTAAAAACTAATTTTATTTAAATTGTTTAATGAATTACTATATTTTAAGTGTACTAAAGTATATCTTGGTAATTTTTATCAAGATATACTCTCATTAAAGAATTTTTTAGTTTTTCACCTCTAATATCTACAATATTTTTCTCTATTTCAGAAAATCCAAACTTATTAAAAAAAGACTGCGCTGAAAGACTAACATAAGATTCTAAAAATGGAATATTTTTATTCCTTGCTAATTGAATAATATGTTTAATTAAGGAAGTTCCATATCCTTTTTTTGAATAACCACCTCGAATGAAAAAATGATCAATATATCCATTATCTTGTAAATCAGCATATCCTATTATTTTATTTGAATCATAAATAGCATAAGGATTAATTTGCTTTATTTTATCACACCAAGAATTATAATCAATCTTCCTTGGTGCCCAAGCATCTAATTGTTTATCATTATAATAGTTTTTAGCATTGACATGTACAGAGGAATAAAATACTTTCCAAAGCTTTAATTCCTCCCCTTCTACATATCTCTTAATTATCATAAAGAGTCCTTTTGTATTCTAATTTAAAATTTTATCTAAAATAAAGGAGTTTTTTCTCCATTTTGGTTGAGCTTTTACACGTAAATCAAGTTGTAGTTTTTTGCCAGGGAAGATTTTTTTAATTTCTTTAAAAGATTGGACTCTAATTTTTTTGATATTAGCTCCACCTTTTCCAACAATAATACCTTTTTGAGATTCTCTTTCTACTATGATAAAAGCTCTAACCCAAATAAGGTTTTCTTTTTCTCTAAATTCTATATCGCTAACATCAACGTAAATGGCATGAGGCAATTCTTGATTAGCTAAAGCAATAGTTTTTCCTCTAATTATTTCACTTATTCTAAATTCTAAAGGTTGATCTGTGTAAGCATCTTCACTATACATTAATTCACCTTCAGGTGCTATTTTAAATAATTCAATTAATATTTCATCTATACCTTCATCATTTTTAGCGCTAGCACTTAAATAAATTGCATCAGGGAGATGTTCTTTTATTATTAATTTTGTTTCTTCTATTTGATCATCTTTTATTATGTCGTTTTTATTAAATACACAAACTATTGGTTTCTTTACAGCCTTTAAAATTTCTATAATAGCAAATTCTTCTTTACCAGGGACTCTTGAAGAATCAACAACATATAAAATCATGTCGCTTTCGCTTAATGGCGATGTTGCTATTTCTTGGAGCCTTAAATTTAGTGTTTGTTCATTCAAATGATACCCTGGTGTATCAGTAAATATTAATTGTCCTCTTTGATCTGTATATATTCCTCTAATTGCATTTCTTGTTGTTTGGGGCGTTTTCGCAGTAATAGATACTGGCATTTCAACTATAGTGTTTACCATTGTGCTTTTTCCACTTGATGGTCTTCCAATAATTGCTACTGTTCCACATTTCATATAGGACTCCTGGTTTAATTTTATCTTTATAATAATCAAAACTCTAAATATTAACAACATTAGAGGCTATAAATATTAATTTAAAAAAAATGACAAATGTCAGAAATAATAATTGACATATGCCTGATATGGTGTTATCTTATAGTTGTAAGCGACATATGCCAGATAACAAAAGATTTAATTATTATTAATTAAATATCACCAATGATAAAATATAAACAAGGAGATACAATATGCCAGGATTAAATGGAACAGGCCCAGAGGGCAGAGGTAAAATGACAGGAAGAGGATTAGGAAGATGTAATGCAATTGAAACTTCTTCTAATGATCTAAAAAATGAAGAGATTGAACAAATAAATACTTTAAATAGAGGTTTTAGAGATGGTGGGTTTAATCGTCCATTAGGATCTTTCTATAGAGGGGGAAGAGGTTTTAACTCATTTAGAGGCAGAGGAATGCGATTAAATGGTTGTGGCAGAAGAAATAGAGGTAATTTTTAATCATTAATTATTAACTCTTTATTAATTTCATTTATTATTCTTTTTGAGGAGAAAGCTGTTAGTTTTCTCCTCTTTGTGTTTTATGAATATAAATGAATAAAGTTTATAAATAAAGAAGTTTTTCTTATTCAAAGCTATGTTTTAATTATTAAGTTCTCAGTTGCTAGATGGTATAATAGATTATGAAAAGAGGAGAGGTTGAATAATGAATTATAATTTTGAAAGACAAAATAAAGGTGTGGAAAATTATGCCAAGAAATAAAAAATTTAGAAGAATTGGTTATATAAGTTCAATTAAACATTTTGCTCCAGTTAAAAGAAATGCCATTGTATCAAGAAAAGATAATGAAGATGTAATCTTAACTAATGAGGAATTTGAAACTATTCGATTAATTGATTATAAGGGATATACTCAAGTTGAATGTAGTAAATCTATGAATATAGCTAGAACGACTGTTCAGCAACTGTACACGGATGCTCGATATAAAATTTCATTGATGTTAATAGATGCAAGACATCTTTTTGTTGAGGGCGGAACTGTTGAAGTTGTTGATGATGAAATTTTAGAGAAAGAAGTAGGCCTTACTGAGAATTCTAATTACAAAATGAGACAAAGACGACATAGAAATAGGCAAAATAGAAATAATTTTAATTATAAATAAAAGTAAATTAATGATTAATTATAGTATACTATTTTACTTTCTCCATAATTTCTATTATATTATTTAAAGATATTAAATTTAGGAGTTACTAATTAATGAGTGAAGAAAAGAAAGACGTAAAAGCTCAAGATCCTCAAATGAATGAAAGACTATTAAAAACCCGTAGTATTTTACTAAGTGGTGAAATCAATAAAGAAAGCGCTGAAAAGATTATTTCACAATTACTTCTTTTAGAAGCAGAAGATAGCGAAAAAGATATTAAAATTTTTATAAATAGTCCTGGTGGTGATGTTGATGCAGGTTATGCAATATATGATATGGTTAGATTTATCACCCCAAAAGTAATAATGGTCGGTGCTGGTTTAGTAGCTTCAGCTGCATCTCTTGTTTTATTAGCAGTTCCTGCTGAAAGAAGAGTAGGCCTTCCAAATTCAACATATTTAATTCACCAACCTATGAGTGGAATGAAGGGTGTTGCAACTGCTATTGAAATTTATTCAAAACAAATTGATAGATTAAGAGCTAAGTTAGATAAAGTTATTGCTGATGCAACAAATAAAAGTGTTGAGGAAGTAAAAAAAGATACAGAAAGAGATCATTGGTTATTTAGCGATGAAGCTAAAGAATATGGTTTGATTAGTAGAATTGTTGAAAAGAGATCAGATCTTTAAAATATTATAAATAATATATTAAATGCAATCTTATAAAATTTCTAATAAATTACTTTAGGAGTTTTTATGGTTGCATTTTTTTTATTGTCTTTGTGTTTGATTTTTATCAGTTGTGAACAACCACAAGTAGAAGAGTTTTCTTTTAAAATTGTTAGTTGGAATGTAGAGAATTTAATGGATACTACAATAGATGGTAGTGAATATAGTGATTTCTCTTTAGATAATTATGATGAATCAGTTTATAGAAGACGCTTAAAAAATGCTTGTGATGTGATTGATGATTTAAATGGTGATGTTGTTGTTTTACAGGAAGTTGAAAATTCAAATGTACTTAGTGATATGGTTGATTTATATCTTTCTAGAAAAGGCTATATATATTTTGGAGCAATAAAGGAAGAAGATAGTGCTATATCTATTGGATTTATTTCTAAAATAAAACCTACTGATATAACAGTGCATGCTGTTGAAGGGGCTAGAAGCGTTCTAGCTTTAGACTTTAAAGTAGATGAAGAAGTAATTAGAGTTTTAACATTTCACGCCAAAAGTCAGATAGAAGGGTTTGAAGAGACAGAAAATCTTCGAATTAATTTAAGTAAAACTTTAAAGCGTCTTATAAACGAAAGTTATAATTATAATATTATTTGTATTGGTGATTTTAACGAGGATCCTTCAATCTACTCAACAATTCAAACAGCATTATATGATATTGAGAAAGAAAATGCTTTTTATTTTAGAGAGAAAGGATCTCTTTTAGTATCTTCATCACCTTATACACTTTTTCAAGATGTTTTATATTCCCCTCAATTAGATTTTAGTGTAAGAAAAAATAAAAATGGTACGTATTTTTATAAAGATAAATGGTATAATTTTGATTTAGCTTTGCTAAATAATAATTGTTTAGATCTTATTGGTTATGATTTTGATGATTTTAATATATATGCACCTCAAAAAATCTGTACATCAACCGGAATTCCATATTCTTGGAATGAAAAAAGTTTAACTGGAATAAGTGACCATTTTCCAATTTATGTGACCTTGAAAAATATTAAAAAATAGGAGGCTATGTAGCCTCCTTAAAATTTTAGTCTGTAGTTTTAACTTTTTTAGGGAATTTTAATTCATAGAAAATCTTTTCTAATGTAAGGCTTAAATTAATATTTTGTACTACACTCATAGATCCATCTTTTAATAAAATAGGTTTTAAAGTTACAGGGGAAAAGTTTAAAACCCCTTTAACTCCTGCTTTTAATAACCTATGATAAGTATCAGCTGCTGCTATTTCTGGAACGGTTATAATTCCAACCTTAACATCTAGTGCATCAACAACTTCATCAAGTCTAGATAAAGGATATATTGAAATTGGTTGAGAAGAATCGCTATAAACTTGTGGATCGCTATCAAATCCTGCCACAATTTTGATTCCATCGGGTTCAAATCCACCATAATGCATTAAAGCAAGTCCAATTCTACCACATCCCATTATTATAGCATTTTGAGAATCACCTTTTCCTAAAATTTGAGAAAGTGAAGCAATCAAATCTATAATCTCATAGCCACCTCTTTTCTGTCCATGAATAGATAATTGTGAGAAGTCTTTTCTTACTACCGCAGCAGATACACCAGCGGCATCAGCAAGGTTATGGGCAAATACTTTTTCTAGCCCAATTGAGCGAAGTCTATTAAGTGCTCGGTAGTATCTTGTAATTCGTGTAAGTTGGTCATTATTCATGAAAACCTCCTATTAATGTGACCAATGGTACATTATTTACAGTTTTTAGTCAATATTTGTTTTCCAATTTTAGTGTATCTGAGTTTAATATTTCTTTACGGGGTATATTTATATGTACATATTTGGCCAAGTATGTTAGAATAACCACTAATCAAGTAATTGATTAATGTAAATTAGGGTAAAAAATATTAGGAGGGTACATGTCAGAGAATAACATTGAATTCTCGCCAGAGTTGATTAGCTTTATCGACGAATGGCGTGACAAACCAGGTAATCTCATCATGGTGTTACACAAGGTCCAAAGTGAATATGGATATGTGTCGAGGGAAGCAGCTGATGAAGTTTCAAAAAGATTGGATATTCCATTTGCTAAAATATGGGGTGTTTTAACATTCTATCATTTCTTTAAGCTAACAAAGCCCGGTAAGTATAACATACAGGTTTGTTTGGGTACTGCTTGCTACTTAAAAGGTGGAGATCTTATTGTAGAAGAAATTGGCAACTTATTAGATTTAGAAGTTGGTGGTATCACTGATGACAGTAAATTTTCATTAGAAGCAGTTCGTTGTATTGGTTGTTGTGGTTTAGCACCAGTAATGACCATTGGTGGTGAAGTTTTTGGTAAGGTTACTAAGAATCAAATTCCTGGAATCTTAAAGAAATTCGCTTAAAAATAAGAAAATATGCATCGTTACATTAGTGATTTTATCTTAGATATAACTCAAAATTCATTTGAAGCAAATAGTTCATTTGTTGAGTTGTTTTTGAATGAGGAAAATCGCTTTTTATACGTTACCATTAAAGATAATGGTAAAGGTATGAGTCAAGATGTTTTAAATAAAGTTTTAGATCCTTATTATACTGATGGGATTAAACATAAGAATAGGAAAGTTGGCTTAGGCCTTCCGTTTTTAGTTCAAAGTGTTAAAGAAAGCGGAGGGAGTTTTGATATTAAGTCAAAACCAAATGAGGGAACTCAAGTAGATTGTTCATTTGATTTATGTAATATAGACACTCCTCCTCTTGGAGATCTTAGTTCTACATTTTTAGCTTTATATAGTGATGCAAAGGCTAAAGAGTTAGTAATTAGACGTGAGATTAATACTTCAAAGGGAAGTGGATATTATGAGTATTCAAAAAGCGAATTACTTGAGATATTAGGAGATTTTTCATCTGTATCATCCTTGTGCCTTTTAAGAGATTTTTTAAAAAGCCAAGAAGAAGATCTCATTCAATATTATATGGAGAGAACTTTAGTTTTTAAGCAATAGCAAAATGGAGAAAAAAATAATGGCAAAAATGACATTAGATGAACTTAGAGAATTAAGAGCTTCAAAGCAAAAGGCCTTACAAAAAAGAAGTATAGAAAGTAAAGAAGGCCAAATTATTATCGGAATGGGTACTTGTGGTATCGCAGCTGGTGCAAAAACTGTTTTAGATGCTTTTCTTTCTGAATTAGACAAAAAGGGGATTACAAATATCTCAGTTACTCAAACAGGGTGCATGGGACTTTGCCATGTTGAACCAACTGTTGAAGTAGTAATACCGAATATGCCTGATGTAATTTATGGTAATGTTGATGCAAAAGTAGCAAAGCAAATTGTTCAAGACCACTTAATCGATCATAAATTAGTAAGTGATCATGTATTCGACAGACCTGCAGCAGATATTTATGTAAAGGATGGAGATAAGTAATGGCTTTCAGAAACTATATTTTGGTTTGTGGTGGTACAGGATGTGAATCTAGCCACGCAGACGATATTTACAAAAACCTTATTGCTGAATGTGAAGCACAAGGGGTAAAAGACGAAGTACAGATTGTTAAAACTGGTTGTTTTGGTTTCTGTGAACAAGGTCCAATAGTTAAAATTCTTCCAGAAGATTCTTTCTACGTTCAAGTAAAACCGGAAGATGCTAAAGAATTGATTAGTGAACATGTTATTAAAGGTCGTGAAGTAACAAGACTTTTATATAATAAAGAAAAGAGTCATAAACATGCTCAAGTCGAAGAAATAGAATTCTATCAAAAACAGTTTAGAATTGTTCTTCGTAACTGTGGATTTATTGATCCAGAAAAAATTGATGAATACATAGCTCGTGATGGTTATGCTGCTTTAGAAAAAGCTTTGTTTGACATGACTCCAGATCAAATTGTTGAGGAACTTAAAATTGCTGGCCTTAGAGGTCGTGGTGGTGCAGGTTTCCCAACATGGATGAAATGGAATTTTACTAAGATGGCTGAAAATGATGAAAAATTCGTAGTATGTAATGCTGATGAAGGGGATCCAGGTGCTTATATGGACCGTTCTACATTAGAAGGGGACCCCCATTCAGTATTAGAAGCTATGACAATTTGTGGTAAAGCTATTGGTGCTCATCAAGGTTATATCTATATTAGAGCAGAATATCCTTTGGCTATTCATCGTCTAGAAGTTGCAATGAAACAAGCTAGAGAATACGGCTTGTTAGGAAAAGATATTTTAGGTAGTGGTTTCGATTTTGATATTGAAATTCGTTTAGGCGCTGGAGCTTTCGTTTGTGGTGAAGAAACTGCTTTGTTACAATCTATTGAAGGTTTTAGAGGAATGCCTCAACCACGACCACCTTTCCCTGCAGTAAAAGGTCTATGGCAAAAACCAACTTGTATAAATAACGTTGAAACATGGGCAAATATACCTGTTATTATAAATAAAGGTGGAGCTTGGTTCCAAAAAATTGGTACAGCTGATAGTCATGGTACAAAAGTATTTGCTTTAACTGGTAAGATTAAAAACTCAGGTCTTGTTGAGGTCCCAATGGGAACAACATTAAGAGAAATTGTTTTTGATATTGGTGGTGGAATTGCAAATGGTCGAGAGTTTAAGGCTGTACAAACTGGTGGACCTTCAGGTGGTGTTATTACAAAAGAAAACCTAGATACTCCTATAGACTTTGGTGGATTACAAAAAATTGGATCTATGATGGGTTCAGGTGGAATGATTGTAATGGATGAAGATGATTGTATCGTTGACGTTGCTAAATTCTATCTAAACTTTACTGTTGATGAATCTTGTGGTAAATGTGCACCTTGTAGAATTGGGGGTAGATCACTTCTCAATATCTTAGAGAAAATTACTAGTGGTAAAGGAACTCAAAAAGATATAGATAATATCCATGCTATTGGCCTTGCAATGAAAAAAGGTTCTCTTTGTGCTTTAGGTCAAACAGCTCCTAACCCAGTTCTTTCAAGTTTAAAATATTTCCCTGAAGAGTATAAAGCTCATATCGAAGATAAGAGATGTCCAGCAGGTAAATGTAAGAAATTAATTTCTTATTCAATTAATATTGATAAGTGTATTGGCTGTACTGCATGTGCACGAAAGTGTCCAGTGGGTGCAATTTCAGGTGAAAGAAAACAAGCTCATGTAATCGATCAAGCAGCTTGTATTAAGTGTGGCGCTTGTCTAGCAACTTGTAAGTTCGGCGCTGTAGAAGTTCATTAGGCGTCGGGAGGATCAAAGAAATAATGGTTAATGTAAAAATAAATGGTATTCCCGTAGAAGTAGCAGAGGGTACAACTGTATTACAAGCAGCAAAGGAAGTTGGAATTTATATACCAACACTATGTTATCATCCAGATTTAACTCCTTTTGCTTCATGTGGTATGTGCGTATGTAAACAAGAAAACAACAACAAAATGCTTAGAGCTTGCTCAACTCCTGTACATGAAGGATTAAGTGTAATAACAGATGATCCTGAATTATTTGAAGTTAGAAAAGCTATTTTAGAAATGACTCTAAGTACACATCCAAATTCTTGTTTAACTTGTATTAGAAATGGTAATTGTGAGTTGCAAACTTTAGCAGCTAAGTTCGGTATTAGAGAACAACCTTTTGAACATAGAGTATCTAAACTACGTGCTGATACTTCATCTCCTTCGATTGTTTTAGATCCACATAAATGTATAAAATGTGGCCGTTGTGTTCAAGTATGCCAAGAATTACAAGGAGTATTTGCTCTTGAATTTATTGGTCGTGGTGATTCAACCGTAATGTCTCCAGCTGCGAATTTAAAACTAAATGATAGTCCTTGTGTAAAATGTGGACAATGTATTGTTCACTGTCCAGTAGGTGCTATATATGAAAAAGATGAAACAGCAGACTTAAGAGCAGCTATAGCTGATCCTGAAAAAATTGTTGCAGTTCAAATGGCTCCTTCAGTCCGTGTAGGTATAAGTGAAGAATTTGACTTACCTGTAGGTACTGTTTCTACCGGGAGATTATATGCAGCTTTAAGAAAGATTGGTGTTGATTTAGTATTTGATACTAACTTTGGTGCTGATTTAACAATCATGGAAGAAGGTAGTGAATTAGTTAAGAGATTAACAACTGAAGGTAGTGTTTTACCTCAATTTACTTCTTGTTGTCCAGGTTGGGTTGATTACTGTGAAAAGTTCTATCCAGAATTAAACGAAAATCTATCTAGTGCTAAAAGCCCTATGATGATGCAAGGTTCAATTACTAAAACATATTATGCTCAGACAGCTAAAATAGATCCTGCAAAGATTTATAGTGTTGCTTTGATGCCTTGTACAGCTAAAAAATATGAAATTAAACGTGATGAAACGATGAAGTCTTCAGGCTATGATGATGTTGATTTAGTATTAACAACTCGTGAGATTGCTAGATTGTTTAGAGCTAATGGTATCGATTTTGCAGCGTTAAAAGAAGAAGAATGTGATTCTCCAATTGGTGAATATACAGGTGCTGGTACTATTTTTGGTAACACAGGTGGTGTTATGGAAGCTGCTGTTAGAACAGCTTTCCATTTAGTAACAGGTGATGAATTAGAAGATGTTAATGTAACTTCTGTTCGTGGTCTTGATGGTGTAAAAAAAGGTGTCGTAGACATGGAAGGCACTAAGATTAAGGTAGCAGTAGTTCATGGGCTTGCAAATGTTAAAGATATTTGTGAAGAAGTGCTCGCTGCGAAAAAAGCAAATAAGCCTGCACCATATGATTTTATTGAAGTAATGGCTTGCCGTGGTGGTTGTATTGCTGGTGGTGGTCAACCTTATGGAACTGACGATAAAGTTAGACAAGAGAGAATTGCTGGTCTATACAGTGATGATGAGCATTCAACATATCGTAAGTCACATGAAAATCCTTCAATTAAAAAAATATATGAAGATTTCTTCACTGAACCTTTATCACATAAAGCACATTCTTTATTGCATACTAAGTATACAAAAAGAAAACTTTATAATGCATAATTAAGGTTTTAAATAAAAGGGTCAGCTCTAAACTGGCCCTTTTTTTTTACTAATAAGTTCTAATATCTTTACGTTTATTATTGGAAATGATATCATAATATTAAAGTTATTTTTTATATAATAATTATATAGATGTGCTGCTTCTATATAAAAAGGAACTAACATGAAATTAAAAAACATATTAAATGAAAATGTTGTAAAAATAAATCTAGAAAGTAATTCAAAAGACGATATTATTAAAGAATTATTAGCAATATTAAAAGATAATAATTTAATTGAGGATGTAGATTTAGCTTATCATGATGTGATGGAACGTGAAGCTAAAATGTCTACTGGAATTCAACATGGTGTAGCAATTCCTCATGCAAAAACTAAGGCAGTAAAACAATTAACAGCATGTATTGGTTTAAAAAAAGAAGGAATCGATTTTAATGCTCTTGATGGTGAAAAAAGTAATATATTTATTATGACTTTATCTCCAAGTGATCATATTGGGCCTCATGTTCAATTTCTTGCAGAAGTAAGCCGTATAATCAAAACTGAGGAAGCTAGAAACAGTATTTTAGCATCAGAGACTCCTGCAGAAGTTTTATCAGTATTTGGAATTTAATAGTTTTTTGTTTTTATAAATAGAGGTTGGAGAAAGATGGCAGAGGAAATGATGGAGTTAATGTTGCAATTAGGAATTATTCTTATTGCAACTAAGTTTGTAGGGTATGTATTTGCGCATTATTTAAAACAACCTAAGGTTTTAGGTGAGTTATGTGCTGGAATGATTATAGGTCCGTATTTATTAGGTGCTATACCTATCGGTGAGTTTGGGCCATTGTTTCCCTTACCTTTAGATACAACAATTCCTGTTTCACCTGCTTTGTATGGTATATCGACTTTAGGGTCTATTTTTTTGCTTTTTGATTCTGGTTTAGAAACAGATTTACCAACTTTTATTAAATTTAGTGTAAAAGCTTCAGTTGTTGGTTTTGGTGGAGTTATTACATCTTTCTTGTTAGGCGCTGGTGCTACAGTAATTTTCCTTCCATCAGTACATTCATTAATGGATCCAGCAGCTTTATTTTTAGGTACAGTATGTACAGCAACTTCAATAGGTATTACAGCTCGTATTTTAGGAGAATCTAAAAAAATTGCGACACCAGAAGGTGTTACAATAATGGCAGCAGCAGTTTTAGATGATGTAATTTCAATTGTATTATTATCAGTTGTTGTGGGAATCGCTTCTGTTGAAATTGAAGGTAATTCTATACATTGGGGTGTTATTGCAGGAGTTGCATTAAAAGCAGTAGGCTTTTGGATTGCTTGTACTGTAATTGGAATAATCTTAGCTCCTAAGTTTACTAGAGGAATGAAAAGATTCCAATCCTTACCATTAATTAGTGAAATAGCTTTTGGAATAGCTTTGTTATTAGCAGGTTTTTCTGAAATGGCAGGCCTAGCAATGATTATTGGTGCATATATTTCAGGCTTGGCTTTGAGTCAAACAGATGTAGCACATAGTATTAGTGTTAGAATAAAATCAGTTAGTGAATTTTTTGTACCAGTCTTTTTTGCTGTCATGGGAATGATGGTAAATTTTTCCGCATTAAAAAGCATCTTAGGCTTTGCCTTACTATTCTCTTTGATTGCTTTTGTTGGAAAACTTATAGGTTGTGGAGCACCAGCTTTATTAGTAGGTTTTAATTTAAAAGGAGCATATCGAATTGGTTGTGGAATGCTTCCAAGAGGTGAGGTTACATTAATTGTTGCTGGAATAGGTCTTGCTTCAGGGGCTATAACTCATGATTTGTTTGGAGTAGCCGTTATGACAATGTTAGTAGCTTCAGTCGCAGCTCCACCTATGTTAGTTGGTGCGTTTAAAGGTGGTAGTGGCTATAAAAAGAAATTAAATATTAAAGATGATAATGATACAATTACAATTGCTTTAGATTTTCCGTCAAAAAGAGCTGCAACCTTTATTTCAGATACTGTTCTCGAAGGCTTCATAGCCGAAGGTTTTTTTGTTTCTAGTGTTGAAAGTTCACATACTGTATATCAAATTAGAAAAGAATCAACTATTATTATGTTAGATATAATTAGAATTGAAGATAATCAAGCTAGTGTCAAATTAACATGTAACAAAGAAGATGAAGCTTTTGTTAGGTTAATGTTATTAGATTCAATAGCTGACTTCCAAGCTTTTGCTAATACCCTCTCTTCAATGCAAGATCCAGAGATGATGAGTGCTCAGTTATTAATGAGTATGTTTAATGAGGATTAATAAAATATCCTCTTAGTTGTGCTAAGAGGATTATTTTAAGTATGGATTTTACATATTTTAATACATTTTTCATTATCTCCTGTAAGAATTAAAGTTTCATTATCTTCTGAAAGAACACCGTCTGTTGGACTAAAATCGACTAAATCTTCTTTTCCAAAGTATGTTAATTCTAGTGTAGTTGGATTAACATCAAAAGCTAAGAGGGAATTAGATTCCTTACAAAGAGCGTATATCTTTTTTAGCGTATTTTCATTATTTAGATTGTCATATTCAAGATAATAAATAAAATTAGTTACTGAACTAAATTCAGGTAATCCCTGAGTGCCACTAACATAGTTTTTAGTTTCTTTTAAAGTAGTTGCATAAATTGAATCTTCAGTATCAAGTTCCCCTAAAATTATTCTATTGTGAGCACCTGCTATAAAAGTTTTCCAATTTAAAGCACCAGCAACTAATATTTCATTAGGATTGTATTGAAGAGGATCGGTTGCTCTTAAGAGATAATTGCTATAATTTGGAACATTATATGCCATAGAAACATAACCTGTATCACTTGCAAAAGCTACAGAGTCTTGATTTGGACTCATTAAGCCTTTTGTACAATGATAAGTAATATCATCAGGATTATTGACCATAGCAATTGCAAAGAATTTGCTATCAAGTTTTGGGTCAATTTTATATTCTCTATAAGAATCTCCAAGGTTATCAAATACTAAAAAGTCAGTAGGTCTAATGAAAATTTGCCCAAAATTTTTAGCATATTTGTGGTAAGTATTGTCACTAAAGTATTTAGTTAATGTATTAAATGAATAATCATATATGTTTATAGTATTAGTATTTTGTTCTGATATAAAAACTCTATTTCTAGCCTTATCCACTTGGATATCTATTACATTAGAAAGTGGCATTTCATATGAATTATTATAAGTTTTAATAACTTCTATTGAATTATTTACTAGCCTACAAATTTGAAGAGTATGGGTATCTTTGCAGTATGAGATAATTTTATTATCTGGCAGAAATCGAATAATCATCTTATTTCCAACATAAAAACCATTTTCTCCATTTTCTATGGTAGCTATTACTTTTGGTAAATATGATGGGGCATTTATTTTTACATTAAATTCTTTATGCGCTGAACTAATACTTCCAATATCACCATTATCAACAATTACATCTAATCTATGGGCTCCAATTTTTGGTTTAAAGCTACAATCAAGTCCACTTCCTATTAAAGAACCATCTAAATACCAATCAATATTGAATTCACTTAAAGGGATATTGTTTTCTTCTTTTAGAGAAGGGAAAATTTCTTGATTATATGATACAACTTGAGGAACATCATCTATATAGCAAGTGATTGGGACCCCTGCTTTATTATTCAACACAATTGGAATATCACTATTATTAGTAGTATCTTGGTCTTCATCGATATTAAAGTATATAGTTCCTTCACTAGTTTTATTCATAACAACTCTAATTGCTTCGATACACCCCGCTAGTAATATATCTCCATCATATAGTTTTGCCGTAAGTGTATAAGAGTCAGCTCGTGCCACAGTTTCGAAAGTAGCTATACCTTGTGAATAATCTATAGTAGTTGGGGTAACTTTAACCTTACTTGAGTTTTGACCTTCTAATTCTAAATTTAGTTTTGGATTATTTGTATATTCAGGGTCCCAAATAAAATTAATTTTAATATTTCCATTACCTACAAGTTTGTTTAATTCAATAACTGCAGATGTAGGATTTTTATCAATATCTATTGTTGTAGATCCACTGACTAGTAAAAGTCCATCAATATTTTTTCCTACAGCAAACAAATCCCAAGTCCCAAGAGATAACCCCTTGATTGTTGTTTCATTATCTTTAATATTTATATTGAAATAATCATCTTCAAGAGGGCCTTTCCCCGTAATCGTAAATTGAGTTACTTCTAAAGGTATATCTTCTGGAAGAATAGATTTTGAAGTGTCTTGCTTTAATTTTAATATTAATGATGAAGTTGTTTGTTGACTTTCACAACTAACAAAAGAAAAAAGTATTGTAACTAAAAGCAAAATAATAATATTTTTTTTATTCATATAAGCCTCCTTGTAGGATATATGAAAAAATAATTATTATTGCCTCAGTATATAGATTTTAAAATTAGTATTGCTAAATTGATTAAACTAAAATATCTTGTTGATAAGGAGATTTAGGTTTGAAATATATATTAAGATTGTTAATTATTGCTATATTTTTCGTTTTAGTTTTTATACCTAGGACAGTTATTGGAAGTTTAGCATATTGGTTACTATTTGTAGCCTTATTTGTTGTAGTGTTTCTTTTTCTCTATAGTGAATATTATGTTAGTAAAAAAGCTGTAATATCTCTTTTAAAAGCAAAACCTGAATTTTCTTTAATATGTGAAAAAATCCCTTTTGAAGTTGAAAAAGATTTTGTAAGAGGTAGATTGGTTATCTATAACTCAATGGTATTATTATATTCTAAAAAAAATGGAAAATGTGAGCTTTCTTGGTCAAAATCAATAGATGAAATTGACTCTATTGAATTTAAAAAAGTTTCAACTAATAAAAAGGGTTTTACTTTGATAAGTGGTAATGAGGTTTTTGAATTTGCAACATATTTCTTTAAAATAGATCAAGAAGCTTTCATTAAAGCTTTAGATTTTGAAATCTAGAATTTAAGTATTTTTACTTAAGTGTTTTAAGCTATTTTCAATATATAGCTCCTATTTTAGTTTACTAGTTAGGAGTGCATATGAAGAAAATAGCTTTATTATTTCTTTTAATAATTATATCTACAAACTTATTTGCTGATGATGAGCCATCGTCTTTAGATGTTGCTCTAGATGTAGCATATCTTGATCCTTTTATAGATCATATAGTTTATAATGAATTAACTTTAAATCTAAATGTTGATTCAGATATATCTCTAAGAATTCCAATAAATATAATTTTCCCCTTATCAAATACAAGTGATTTAATTGGAATAGGGGGCTCCATAGATGTGTTATATCGACCAATATTTAATGGGATTTTTGTATCATTTTCTTTAGTCAAAATTGAATATCTGACAGGCTATGATGCACCTTTAGAAAATATACAATATTTAAATAAATTATCTTTTGGTTATACCTACAAAATAAATGAAAATTGGTTTGTTGAACCTTCTGTTTCTTTTTTTAATCTAAATGGAATGTATGAAGATAGCATTTTAATACTAAAAGACAGTTTTGGAGATTTTCCATCAGTGAGAGCTTCTCTCTTAATTGGTTATAAGATTTTTAATTTCTAAATATTAATGAAAAATTTTAAATAGAGGAGGAAGATAGTACAACCTATCAAAAAAAATGAAAAAAAGTATAGAAAATTTCTTTACAATTTTAATAGTTGTAATTTTAGTTTTTGTGATAAGTGGGTGTTCTTTTGCCTTAGATAGAACATTAAAAAAAAGTATAAGTGATGAAGAATTGATTACTTCAGTTTCAAGAATAGTCGATGAACAGCTAGAAATTGTTGCTCCATATTTTGAAGAAACTGATAAAAGTTTAGATTTAAATCAAATGACAGGAGACCAAGTAGTATCTGAATCTTTAAAAGAAGTAGGAGGAAAGGACTACTTAAGATTTAACTATAGTATTGCCCTTGAAGGGGATGAACGTTTAGATGATATAGCTACTCAAGCAAAATCTTTATTACCAGAGGAAGAAGCTTATAAAATTGATGAAAAGCTTCATCAAACAAGAGATTTTATAAATAGAGATATAGCTAATTTAAGTAAAGCGGTCCCTCCTAGTCAACAGGTAGCTTTCCAAAAAGATCTAAGGCAGTTAGTTACAAGAAGCTTTGTATTATTTACAGCTGGTCTAGTTTACATGTTTATGCCAGAGACTATGTTCTGGGGAAAGGTATCAGCCGCTGCTGCAATTAGTGTTGCTACAGGCGTTCTTTCTTGCACTATAATGAGTCTGTATCAATATTATAAATATGGAGGAGAGTCTCAACAGGCCTTTGCAGAGTGGGTAAATGAAATTTCAACAGAACCACAAGTTGCATTTGCTCTTGCAAACAGTATGATTTCTGTTGGTAAAACTATGAACAGATCTCCAATTGTTACAGGTATAATGATTTGTGTATTTTCATTATATCAAGTTATAGACATGGTAAAACCAATGTTGAAAAAATATAGTTTTGCTTTGTGATCGTTATAAAACAACAGTATTATTGTTTAGTATAATTGTTTTCTATATTACTTTGTGTAATAATAATGTAGAAACAAAATTGTAGGAGCAATCAAATGTTTGAAAATGTTAAAGATAATATGAAAACAAATTTCCTAAGATATACTGTTGTTGATACAATGAGCGACGAAAAATTAGCAGAAGTACAACATCCATCAAGTGTTAATCAATTAGATTTAATTAACTTATTAAAAAGTGATTTAGAAAAATTAAATATAAAAGATATTACTGTTGGAAAAGAAGGCGTTTTAGTCGCTCATATTCCACCTACTGTAGATAATGCACCATGTATAGGATTAATGGCTCACGTAGATACAGCTGATGATGTTGAAGGTAATGGAGTAAAGCCTCAAATCGTAGAAAAGTATAATGGGGAAGATATAGTTTTAGGTAAATCTGGTAGAGTTATAAAGAAAGAAGAAAATCCAGAACTTGACAAGTATATAGGTTCAACTATTTTTACTTCTGATGGTACAACATTATTAGGAGCTGATGATAAAGCTGGTGTAACAGAAATAATGGAGATTGCAAAAATTTTAGTTGAAAATCCAGAGATAAAACATGGTGAAGTTGAAATAATTTTTACTTGTGATGAAGAAACCGGTTGTGGTATGGACGCTTTCCCTTATGATAGAATTCATTGTGACTATTGTTATACAATTGATGGTGGAACTAGATATGAAATAGAGAGCGAATGTTTCAATGCTAGTAAAGTTTCTATTGATTTTAAAGGAGTATCTTATCATTTAGGTGCAGCAAGAGGCAAAATGGTTAATGCTTTAACAATGGCAACAGCTTTAGTAAATAGCTTACCCCAATCTGAAAGTCCAGAAGCCACAGATAATAGATTCGGATATTACTGTCCTTTAGAGTTAAATGCAACAAATGATGAAGCTCATCTTGTTGTTTATCTTCGAGATTTTGAAATCAGTGAAATTGAGAGAAGAGAAAATACACTTAAATCCTTATGTAAAATGGTTGAACAAATTTATCCAGGTGGAAAGACAAAAATTAATATTAAAAGACAATATTATAATATGAAAGATATATCTGTCAAAAATCCTAAAGTATTAGAGAGTATTTTTGAAGCTGGTAGAAGACTTGGGCAACCATTATTTGAATCCCCAATTAGAGGTGGAACAGATGGCGCTCGTATGGCAAATGAAAAAGGAATTCCATGTCCAAATATTTATACTGGGGGACATAATTATCATTCATATTATGAATGGTGTGCTTTAGATGCTATGGAAGATGCAGTAAAGTTAATTCTTGAAATAATAAAAATTGGAGCAGAAAATTAATGATAAAAAGGGCAATTATTTTTTCTCTTTTATTGATTAGCTTTTCAGTAATGTATGCATCTGATTTTCAAATTCAAAGAGGAGATTATAAAATAGATGATCTCTCACAAAAAGTTGAGACTTCTATTAAAACTGCCTTAGACTCTACCTTAGTAGGTTATACTAAGGTAGATGATTCTATTATGAGCACTCTTAAAATTTCTATATCAACTATAAAATATGAAGATTCTAATTTCTTTCTATCAGCCCAAGTTGTTTTAAATTCAAATTCAGTTCCAATAAATATTCAATTTAAAGAAGCAGATAAAGATAAACTAATCAAAAAATTAGATCAACTTTTATTTGATACATTAAAATATGATTTATCAGCTTTATTTAAAAGCGAAAGTGAATATGTGTTGAGTTATAATGAGAATTTTAAATCTTTTGAGAATAAAGATAATAAATTCAAAGTTGGTGATTTTTTATATCTTGCAGATTTTGAAAATAATAAATCTTTAGCCACTGTTAATTCAGTATTTGATGAAGTTGCAACTTTAAATTTTCTTTATAATCCTTCATCTTTAGTAAATTTAGAAATTGAAAGAGGACCAAGACATCAATTAGGTATAAATTTTGCTTATGATTATGAAGCTAATATTATTAGTATGAGTGGAGAATATTTTTATCTAAAATCACTTTTTGCTCCATTCGATACAATTTACTTAGGCCTATCATCTTCTCTTTTTTATGATTTAAATTATATAAAAATTGATGATGTTTCGATTGATTCAAATTTGTTAATAGAATTTCCCCTATCAATTATATTTAAATCAAATTATCTATTAAGTAGTGCAACAATATATTCAAAATTAAAGCTTGGCCTCTTAACCTATGATGATATAAATATGCATAGTGCGTTTGAAATAGGATATAAACAATATTTAACTCCAAATTTAAAATTAGCACTGTCATATAAAATGGATAGTAATAATGAGATGTATAATAGTATTTTATTTGCAACAGAGATTTTATTCTAATCTTGTTTAAAATAAAAATAATGGTAGAATTAATACATTAGGAAATTAAGAATGAAAAGATTTACAATAATATTATTTATCTGCATTATAATATTTAATTCTTGCGTAAGTGAGGATGAATTAATAGTCTTAGATTCAATTCCTAGTTGGGTTAAGACAGATCTAGATAATGACAATATTGAAAGTAATATAAATTATTATAGAATCGAAGGAATTGGAGCAACAGTAGAAGAAGCTACTTTAAATGCCGTAACTTCTTTCTATGATAGTTTTAGTAAATCTATATATATTCCTAATAAAGATATATTTATCTCATCATTATTGAATGATTATTATTATAAACCGTTAGAATTAAAAATTGAGAAGAAATATTATTTAGAAAATGAAGATTCCTTAAATAAAATTGTTTATTTATTAACTGCCAATAAATCTATAATTGAACAGGAGAGCTTAAATAAAATAGAAAAAGATCAACAAGTAATAACTGACTTAGAGCAATTTGAAAAAGAAAGTAATTTATTATATAGAGAAAATAAGGATTATGACTCAATAAAAATATTGATAGATGCTTATATAAAAGCTAATGAAAATGGTTTTATTGATAAAGCTAATACATATTTAAATACAATTATAACTAGAATTTCAGCTTTATCTATAAAGGTTTATGCAAAGAGTAATAAAAATATTTTAGAAATTAGAGTAAATAGGAATCAGGGATTAATTAACCCTACAGTAAAAGGGGTTAATCTTATAGCTCAATATAATTCAAAGGATGTTGATTTTCAAAATTATCTTTCAAGTGAAGATTTACTTCCATTTAAAGATAATTCTTTTACTTTTTATTTAGATGATAAAAATATAAATTTAAAAGGTTTGATAATATTTAAAATTGATTTAAGCAATGAAGTAGCTCTTCTTAGAAGTAAAAATTTTAATGAAGCTGCTGATAGAATAGAGTTGGTAATTGATGAAATAGTTTTTCCTTATGAAAGAATATCAGATTTTCAAGATAAAAAAGTGATGATAGTTTCGATAGAAAATGATGTTTACCAACAAAGGCGTGAAAGTTCAACAATTGAATTTTTTACGACACAACTTAAAAAATTAGGAGCACAAGTAATAGTTAAGGAAATAGATGATTTTGAAAATATAGATGAATTTAAATCTGAAGCAGATTATTTGTTTTTATTTAAAGGGGAAGTTTTAGAAAGTCAAGTTGCTATTAAAGTATTTGTAAGCTCTCATGGAAGTTTAGAAATATATGATTTAAATAGTCTAGAGTTAATTTTTCAAAGTAGTTTAATTGAAAGTGTAGCAATTGAAGATACTCTAGAAATTGGAGAAAAGGTATCTTTGATTAATGTAGCAAAAAGAGCTTTTCATAATTATTTTTAAATTTTATTGTTGAAATAATTTAGTAGATATAATTTTTTCAGGTACATTTGATATAATTCCAAACACTTTTTTATTTACAAGTTCAATAGCTTTTTGTTCGTCATCAACGCACCATGGTAGGATTTTAACTTCTTTATCGTTATATTGTTGAAACATCTTATCATTTAAAATATTGACATCTGGTTTGGCTATATTACATTGGAAAAGGAGAGAGCCATGACCTTTTCTTAAATAAAATGGAACTGATTTATCATTAGAAAAAATAATTCCTTCTAGAAGAGAGTGATTTGAAATTTTCTCAAAGGTTCTCATAGCAAAAGGGTTGAAAGATGTAACAATTACGTTAAATTCTAGTTTATATTTTCTAATTAGATTCCATAGTTTTTTGACTAATACATTATTATTTAACCCATTACTTTTTATTTCGATATCATAGAGCAGATTATTAGAAAATATTTGAAAAACTTCTTCTAGAGTAGGGATTCTTGTGTTTTTAAATTCTTCACCTTTATATATTCCAATATCTATATTTTTTACTTCTGAAAGGGTTAAATTTTCTATTTTATAGTCTTTATTAGTTAAGCGTTTTGTTGAAGAATCATGTATAACTACTAGTTCTCCAGTTTTTATTAGATGGACATCGAGTTCAATTGCGGGTATATTATTGTCAATGCAAAGTTGAAAAGCTGGTAAAGTATTTTCAGGGGCAAAGGAATTCATGCCTCTATGTGCAAATAGAATGGGTTTGTCTTTAAATTGATAAAATGCTCGCATAAATAAAACATAGTTCATTTTGTTTAATTTAGCAAGATTTATTATGTGGAATCAAAACAACTTGCAAAACATAGGTGGTTTTGATAGCTTAAATAAAGCGGAGGAGTTTGTATGAAACTTCAGAATGAAAAAATTGGTGATGAACTTTATGGGTTTAAACTAGTTGAAATTGAGAAATTAAGTGAATATGATTCTTATGGCTTATTATATAAGCATGAAGCAACAGCAATGGAAGTTTATCATGTTTTAAATGATGATAACGAATTGTTTTTTTCATATATATTTGAAACAATACCAAGTGATAACACAGGGGTTGCTCATATAATAGAGCATAGTGTACTTGCGGGGTCTAAAAAGTATCCTCTAAGAGATCCTTTCATGCAATTACAAAAAAGTAGTGCTTCAACATTTATGAATGCATTAACTTATCCAACTAAGACTCTATATCCAGCAGCATCTCCACTAAAAAAAGATTTTGATAATATTTTTAGTTTATATACTGATGCAGTATTTGCACCTTTATTAAGAGAAGAAACATTTATGCAAGAAGGGATAAGACTTCATTGTAATGAAAATGGTGATTTTGCATATAAAGGTGTTGTTTTTAATGAAATGCTTGGTGAAAAAAATGATGGAGAATATGTCGCAAATAGTATTTGTTTAAAAAATTTATTCCCAGATACCCCATATAATTTTAATTCTGGTGGTGAACCAATCGAAATCGTTGATTTAGATTATAAAAAATTTAAGTCCTTTTATATGCAATATTATCATCCAACTAATTCAAAGTTGTTTTTATATGGTAATTTAAGTATTGATAAGTATTTAGAGTTATTAAATAAAGAATATTTATCACAGTGTGCAAAAATTAATGTATCAAAAGTTAATTTGATTCCTAAAAAATGGGATGAACCTAGAACTTTAACTGTAAATTGCCCTAGTAGTGATTCTGATTCTGGATCTATAGTGGCAACAGCTTTTGTAACAACTGATTCATCTATACCTCTAGAAGTAATTACTTTATCGTTTATCTATGAACTGTTATTAGGCTCATCTGGTTGTCCATTATATAAAGCGATGTTAGAGTCTAAATTAGGGGAAGATGTTTCAAACTTAAGTGGTATTAGTACTGATTATACCATGATGCCTTTAATGATAGCCTTTTCTGGTGTTAAAGATAAAGAACCAGAACAAATTGAAAAATTTATTTTAAAACAATTATCTAAAATAAGTGAAAAAGGTTTTGATAAAGAGCTAGTTTCTGCAACATTTAAAAGATTAAGTTTCCAAATTCATGAGAAACCTTCTTCAGGACCAATGGGCCTTATAGTATTAAAACGTGCATTAAGAGGTTGGCTTAGAGGTTTCAGTCCTTCAACTACAGCAGAATATAGTAAAGCAGTTGATGAACTTAAAGTAAAAATGAAAGACAATCCAAGATATTTAGAAGAATGGATTGATGCTAATATAGTAAATAATAATCATCGTCTTTTGTTTGTGGCTAATCCAGATTCTACAGCTCTAGATGTATATAATGAAAAGTTAGCTAAAAAGATAAAAGAAAAAACTGATAGACTTGAAGCTGATGATAAATCTTATTATAGAGAAAAAACTCAGGCATTTTTAGAATTCCAAAATCAAGGTGATTCTCAAGAAGATTTGGAAAAGATACCTAAATTAGGCATTGATGATTTACCTAGTGATATTAAGTGTTATAACCATGAAAAAATATTAATACATAATACTCCTGTATTTATTATGAAAGAAGCAACAAATTCAATTGCTTATTTTGACATTTTTATTCACTTAGAAGATTTAAGTCCTAGAGAAATACAATTATTACCACTTTATACAAAAATTCTTGAAACTTGTTCCGTTGGAGATATGGATAACACTAAGGTGATGACTGAGGTTATGCGTAATACTGGTGGTTTTAATATTTCTTTAGAAGGTGGTTCAAAAACTAATCTAGAAAGGTGCTTAGGAATTATTTTTAGAGTAAAGATGTTAGAAGAAGATATTCAAAAAGGCATAAATTTAACAAAAGAAATAATTCAAGACTCACATTTAGATGATTATCAAAATATTTGGAATTCAATTGTTGAATTAAAAAACATGTATAAATCTGTAGCTTCTGGCTCTGGTTATAGATTCGCTACAATTGCAGCATCTAGTCCTTTTTCTGACAATGCAAAGTTAATTGAAGATTTGTTGGGAATAAGTCAATGGCTATTTTTAGATAAAATCAAACGAGAAGATATTTCATCACTAGCAGTTGACCTTGAAAATCTTAAGAAGAAAACTAATAACATCTCTAGGTTGGAAGTTCATTTAACATGTGATGAACACTTAATAGATAAAAGTACTAAGACTTTAGATGATTTCTTTAGTAGTTTTGAAGAGGGCCCTTCTATTCAAATTAAGGATACTTTTAATAAATTTAACGGTGAAGAACCAATCGATGCTAAAAAAGCCTTTATTTTACCTTCTTCAGTTAATCATACAAGTTATGTAATTCCATCAAAACCCTTAGGTAGTAAAGAAAATTCTGTACAAAGAATATTATCTTCTATTTTATCAGGTAATGATTTATGGAATGAAATTCGAGTTTTAGGCGGAGCCTATGGTGTTGATTGCCATGTAGAAAGTTTAGAGAGATTATTCATCTTTATTTCAGCTAGTGATCCTAATTTGACAAAAACTGTTGATAGTTTTAAGAAGGCGTTGGAAAAGTATAGTGATATTTTAGTAGATCAAGTTTTAATTAATGATGCTATAATTAGTAATGTCGCTAGTGATTTACGCCCATATGGTCCAGATAAAACAAGTATTATAGATTTTAGAAGAATTTTATATAAGATCACAGATGAGCAGAGAAAAGAGGCTAGGGAAGCGATTTTGCATGTTACAGCTGAAGATATAAGGCAGCAGGCAAAAATTCTAAAAGAAGAAAAAAGTCATTCTTTATCATTTTTCTGCGATAAAAGTATTTTTGATAAAGAAAATGAAATCTTGCAAATTAAAGAAGATGAATTAGTTTATCTCCCTGTATAAAAAAAATCCCACATTCAAAGTTGAATGTGGGTAAATGTTTTTATCAATTAGTAAATATAATTTAGTCCTTTACTAAATAATATTCCACTCAATCTATACATAGAAAATGGAGTTGTAATGATAGCGATATCAAACTCATTAGCCATTTCTATCATATCTTGGCTAGGTATTTTATTTCTTGCTATAACAATATTTCTAATATCACTCATAACAGCTGTTCTAACAGCTTGATTATTTGAGAGTCCTGTTATGAGCAGAATGTTGTCTTCTAGCAAAGTTAGTACATCACTCATCATATCGCTAGCAAAGGCAAAATCAACTTCATCATTTAAGTGTGAGTCCCCACACAAAAGTTTTCCAGAACAAAGTTCCAACACATCTTTCAATTTCATATACAAATTATAGCATTTTTTATCGATTGAGCATAGATGTTTTTTTTAATCCGTAACAAATTATCGATTTAATTTCTAGTTTTAACTTCATTCATCTTTTCAATTATTGCCCTATCAAAAACATGGACAATTCATAATTTATGATTTAAACTAACAATTAATAACGTATAAAATTTATGTTAATTTTATAAGTATTAAGTCTAGGAGTATATTTTTAAATGCAATTGAAAAAGTCCCTTTTATTTAGTCTCGTTTTCATGTTTGTTTCGCCTGTTTTATTTGCTTCAGTGCATTTTGGTACATATACTTATACTATAGATACTGTAATATCGATGCTTGAACTATCTTTAATAGAGGAAGGTGTTTTACCTGATACAGATGAATTTGAAGAAAATGTAAAAAGAATAAAACTTATGGTTGAAGCATTTGGTGAAGATGAATTAGTTAAAAACATGAAAGCACAAGCTCCTTTTAGTAGTATAGAAATTAATGATGAATTTTTAATATTAAGATTGAAAGATGGAGGATTTTCTGTTCCAATAGAAATAATAAAAAATGAAATATATTCTAAAGATCCTGAAAGCTTAGATAAAATAATAGGATTTTATAGAAATAATAAATTATATTTTAATTTTATTTTAACTTTTGATAGTGAAAAACAAACTGCAATTTCAAACGAATGTAGAGAGTTTTATTTAATACCTTTTGAGAGGGAGGGATAAATGAGATGAATGCAATTTAAGGAAGCAAATTTATTGAAGGTTTAAAACATTTTTTTGAAAAGCCTTAACTTTAACTAGACTTAATAAATATTCTATTGTACAGTTTTAATGAAAGTTCTCTTTTTAATGGTTTTAGTCTGGGGGTGAGGTAAAAACTAGAATAAAAGAGAAAAAACCCCTGCAACGGAAGGACATAACACCGTGAAGAATTATCCAAAATATTTTTTCACTTTTATCTTATTTCTTTTATTTGGTGCAAATTTATATGCATTGCCTAATCTTGAAAGAAAGAATGATATTAGTGATGATTTAGTATCTAAAATAACACCTAGTACAGATGTAGAAATTGTAGAAGTTGATGCTATAAAGGATTTAGACGATCCTCAAACTTTGGAAGATAAGTTTAGCTATGCTTATTCGTATTTACTGTATTTATCAACTCTTAGTCAAAATTTAGATATAAATCCTGAATACTATGCAAAAGGTGCAATAGATGCAGCTGAAGGAAAAGCTCTTTTTTCGGAGCAAGAAATTGTTGAGATTATACAGCAAATGCAACAACAAATGCTAAGTCAAGCTCAGCTACAAAGAGAAAAAGAAGCAGCTGAGAATTTACAAAAAGCAGAACAGATTTTAGCTGAAAATGCTAAAAGATCTGATGTTATTGTAACAGAGTCTGGTCTACAATATGAAATAATTGAAAAAGGAACAGGTGCTCATCCCACAGAAAGCGATAAAGTCGTTGTGAATTATAGAGTATATACTCAAGATGATAATTTATTAATCAAAAGTGAAGAAAATAGTAAGTTTGCCTTAAATTCACTAGTTCCTGGGTTTATAGAAGGTATTAAATTAATGAATGTTGGTGCAAAGTATAGATTTTATGTACATCCTACACTAGCATATGGTATGGAAGGTACTGATTCTATTCCACCAAATTCTTTATTGATATTTGATGTTGAGTTGAAGCAAATAATTAATGACCCAATTTCTTTAGCCTTGGGAGATTAATGAGGAATAAATATGAAAGAAACTAGTTTTTTTAAAAGAAATTTAACAATTTCAATGATTTTTGGTATTGCTATTGCAATTTTTGGTATAATTTTATTATTTCAAAGTGCAGAATTTTTAAATTTTGTAGTATTTATATATGGTTTATATAGTGTGTTTGTAGGTGTAAAAGGCTTACTGTTTGCAACTAATTTACAGCAACTAAAAAGAACTAAAACAGTAAATTTGTTTTCATCAATTTTTAGCATTGTTATTGGTATAATTATTATAGCTTATCCTTATTTCACTTCCACTTTAGCAGTAACAGTCATAATTTATTTATTAGCTGCTCAATTATTGATAAACGGTCTAGGAAATCTTTTTAGCTCTGTTGGCTTGAGAAACACTTCTTTTGATAGTACTTCTTTGTTAATTAGTGGTCTACTCAATTTAGTAATTGCTATAGTATTTTTTGTTTTCCCAAATCAAGTAGCCCAATTTTTCTTAAAGGTAATAGGTTTTATTTGTATCTTCTACGGCATTGGCCATTTCTTCTGGAGTTATAGGCTTAGAAAAGTTGAAAAAGAATTTGAAAAGAAGAATGTAGAAGGCGATTTTGAAAAAATGAATTAATAAATATAGAAGGTTTCGCTCTAAGTTTTATATTTATTGTATATTTATTGAATTTATATACAAGTAATATTGACACTAGTTAAATTATATATATAATTAAAAATATGAAAATTATTAGAACAATACATCATCATTTATTCGGTTTTAACCAACTCTAAGTGGTCTGGATTGTTCGTTATATCCTTGTAGTCTCCGCTTAGCGGGGATTTTTTTTTACCATAAATATATTTTAGGAGGAGTGATAAAAAGGTAAATAGCAGGTAGTTGCACCAATATTCCTATAGTGTGTTAAAATATATGGCACACAACTGAGGAATGGCCAAGACTTTAACTCGACATGTTTTACTAGTCCAAGAATATGAGACTGTTTAGGAGAATGAGGAGTTTTAGTCGTATCAATCACTGGTCCACTTACTGAGGCCGAATAGGAGAATGGAACAACTACCGAACAGAGAGCCATTTTTGATTTTGTGTATAAAAAAATAAATGCAAGGAGATAAGAATGGTTAACTGGGAAAACAAAACTGTTAGCGTAGGAATTGATTTGCATAAGACTCAATTTACAGTTTGTGCAATAACATCAACGAAAGAGATTCTATTTGAGAAAGTGTATCAAACTAACGATGAAGGTTATAATGCTTTTATTAGTGAATGTCACACTCTAGAAGACAAGTATGGTGCACATGTATCAATGGCAATAGAAGCTACTTCTAATGCTAGATACTTTAGAAACTTAATGCAGAAAGAAGGCTTTTTTACACTTGTTATTAATACTTTAAAATTTAAGGTTGTAACATTAAGTGCTAAAAAGACAGATAAAAGAGATGCTTTTACAATAGCTGAGTTTTTACTAAAAGATATGTTACCTGAAAGCTATCTATGCGATCAAGAAACAGAGGAGCTTAGAAAACTTATCTGTGAAAGAGCTGATTTAGTTTCATTGATAGTAAGAACTAAAAATAGAATACATAATATGATGTTAGGGTATGGGATAGTAACAACTGCCACTCAATTTCAAAGCAAGAAAAAGAGACTGCTTCTTCTAAAAGGTCTCGAAGACCACGCTTTGATTACGAAGAGGACAGTCTCTACCTTAAATAGTTTCATTCAAACTTTAGAAATTTTGGATGAACAAGTCAAGGCTTTAGAGGCATTAATTGAAGATTTTGTACAAGAAGATGAAGATGTTCAATTACTAAAAACTATTCCAGGTGTAGGGAAAATAACAGCTACAACCATTAGAGCATATGTTGGTGATATAAATAGATTTGCAACTTACAAACAGTTCGCAGCATATTGTGGACTCACTCCTTTTGTAAAGTTTTCAAATGAGAAAGGATTTACCGGACATATAACAAAGAATGGACCTGTAGAGTTAAGAACTGCAATGGTACAAGCTGTAATGGGTATGCTTCGTCTACAAAGATCATTAAGGTATTTGTCGCTAATTAATGATTATAAAAGAATGAAGAAAAACAAAGGTAGTGGGAAAAGTATAATTGCCTTTGCACGAAAACTCAGTAGAGTAATTTATGCAATTCTAAAGAAGAAAAAGCCTTTTGATATGAATAAATTAATAGGTGATTTTAATAAGCGACAAGCAGAAGCTGTATAGCTTCTAATAAAGAAAAATGAAGAAATTAGGTTATGGTTTTCTGTGAAAAACTATTGACCTTTTATAGGAGATGAAAAATGGAAGAAAGATTGAGAATTGCAATTCAAAAAAAAGGAAGATTAAGTGAAAAGTCACTTGAGCTTATAAAAACATGCGGTATTCATTTTGGTTGTGATTCAAGGGTTTTAAAAGAAGTCGCTTCTAATTTCCCAATAGAATTCTTATATGTTCGTGATGATGATATCCCTTCTTATGTAGACCAAGGTATAGCAGATATTGGTATTGTTGGAAGAAATGAATATGATGAACAACAAATACCTTTAAAAGTAGTACGTGATTTAGGATTTGCTAAGTGTCGTTTATCCATAGCAACTCTAACAAATTTTGAATATAAAGGTTTAAAATCCTTAGAAGGTAAAAAAATTGCTACTAGTTATCCAAATATTTTAGATAAGATTTTAAAAGAAAATGGAGTAAATGCTTCTTATGTTAAAGTTGGAGGATCTGTAGAAATTACGCCAACTATAGGTGTTGCAGATGCAATTTGTGATTTAGTTAGCACAGGAACAACTTTAAAAATGAATGGGTTAAAAGAAGTTGAAAGTATTTATACAAGTTCAGCAATAATGATTCAAAATAATAATCTCGATGGAGTGAAATTAGATATTTTAAAAAGATTATTAATTAGAATAGATGCTGTAAATAGAGCTAAAGATTATAAGTATGTAATTTTTAATTTACCAGAAGAACATCTTCCTGAAGTTGGAAAGTTAGTAGGATCAATGAAGTCCCCTACAGTTACAAAACTATATGAAAAAGGTTGGGTTTCTGTTCAGACAGTTGTTGCTGAAGACAGTTTCTGGGAGGCTTTTGAAAAGCTTAAAGCAATTGGGGCACAAGGTATTTTAGTTACAAAAATTGAAAAAATGACGGAGTAATCTATGATTCCATATTATTATAAACCAAATATTAGTGAGATTGAATCTTTATTTACTAGAGAACTAAGCGATGATAGTGATGTAGAAAAAAGTGTAAAGGATATCATAAATAAGGTAAAAAATGATGGCGACAAAGCTCTTTTCTATTTTGCTAAAAAGTTTGATAAGGTAGATTTAGATAGCTTATATGTAGGTAAAGAAGAATTTGATAATTGTGATTCACTGGTTAGTGACGATTTAAAAAAATCAATTCTTAGAGCAAAAGATAACATTGAAAAGTTTCACATAGCACAGTTACCACAAGGTGAGGAAGTTGAAATTGAAGACGGAATTTCATTAAGTCGAAAAATTGTTGCTATCAATAGCGTAGGTTTATATATACCAGGTGGAACAGCTCCTTTGTTTTCAACAGTTTTAATGCTAGGAGTCCCAGCTAAAGTTGCAAATGTAAAAAATATAATACTAGCAACACCTCCAACAAAAGATGGTAGCGTGAATCCTATTGTATTATTTACAGCAAAGGCGATTGGTATTGATAAAATAATTAAAGTTGGTGGAGCTAGTGCAATAGCAGCTCTATCTTATGGAACAGAAAGTATTAATAGAGTTGATAAAATTTTTGGTCCAGGAAATAGATATGTAAGTTATGCTAAAATGATAATATCATCTAGAACTTCAATTGATATGTTAGCAGGACCGAGCGAGGTCATGGTAGTAGTAGATAAGGATACAAAACCAAGCTATGCTGCAAGTGATTTCTTATCCCAAGCTGAACATGGTAGAGATAGTCAATCAATATTATTAATTTTAGCTAATGAAAAAGCTGCTTTAGATATAAAAAATAAGTTTATTAAAGAAGTTGAAAGACAACTTGAAAAATTAGAAAGGAAAGAATATCTCTTACCTTCTTTAAACAATTCTAAAATAATAGCGACAGATGATTTTAATAATTGTGTTGAATTAATTGATAAATATGCTCCTGAACATTTAGTTTTAAATTTAAATAGAGCAAAAGAAATTTCAAATAAAGTTAGTAACGCAGGTTCTATTTTTATTGGCCCTTATGCTTGTGAGAGTGCTGGGGATTATGCAAGTGGAACTAATCATACCTTGCCAACAAGTGGTTGGGCAAGAAGTGTCTCAGGAGTTAGTATTGATTCCTTTATCAAAAAAATAACCATTCAAGAAATTAGTAAAAAAGGCTTAAAATCATTAGGTCAAACAATAATTACAATGGCAGAAGGTGAAAGTTTAATAGCTCATGCTAATAGTGTAAGAGTTAGATTGGAGGATATTGAAAATGATTAAAGATTTACTAAGAAAGAATATTAGAGACTTAACTCCTTATAGTTGTGCTAGAGATGAATTTAATGGTGTTGCAGAGGTTTTTCTTGATGCAAATGAAAATTACAAATCATATTCAAATTTTAATTTCAATAGATATCCTGATCCTCACTGTACATTGTTAAGAAAAAAATTAGATGAAAAATTAGGCTTACCTTTTGAAAATACTGTTATAGGAAACGGTAGTGATGAATTAATTGATAATTTGATAAGAACATTTTGCGAACCTAAAGAAGATAAAATTATAATAATGAAGCCAACTTATGGGGCATACAAGGTTTTTGCCGATATCAATGATGTTGAAACTGTTTTTGTGAATTACAAAGAGAATTTTGAAATAAATTTAGAATTATTAAAAGAGACAATTGAAAGTGAATCCTATTTAAAGTTATTATTTATTTGTACTCCTAATAATCCTACAGGAAGAGCAGAAGATTTATCCACCCTTGAACAGATCCTTCAAATGTTTAAGGGGGTAGTTATTATTGATGAAGCGTATGGAGAGTTTAGTAGCAAGGAAAGTAGCGTAAAACTTGTAGATATATATGAGAACTTGGTAGTATTAAAAACCTTATCTAAATGTTTTGCTGCAGCTGGAATTAGAGCTGGGATTATGGTTACAAATAAAGAGATAGTTGAAGTTATTAATAATATGAAAGCCCCATATAATGTGTCTTCCTCTACTCAACGTGAGGCATTAAATATATTAGAAAAAACTGATATAATCTTTAAAGAAAGAGATGAAATTATTGAAAGAAGAAATAAATATTATAATAAATTTAAAGAATTATCTTATGTCAAACACGTTTATAATAGTGATGCTAATTTTCTCTTGATGGAAGTAAAAGATAGTAATTATTTATGTAAAAAACTTCAAGACAAAAAGATAATCATTAGAAATAGAACAAATGATTTATATCTAAACAATTGCGTAAGGATAACTATAGGTAGTGAAGAAGAGTGTAATTCTGTATATAAAGCTATCGAGGAGGTAGGAAATGAAGGAAAATAAAGGTCCTCTTTTATTTATTGAATGTAATAGTTTAGTAGGAAAAGTTGAAAGAGATGCTTCATTTAATTTTATAAAATTTCGACCATCTGTTTTTAGAGGGTTATCTTCTATTGTTGATAAGAGTAATTTTAAATTAGTTATGATTTTATGTTGCGAAGAGTATCAAGCAAAAGGAATCTCTGAAGAGAAAATAAATTCTCTTTGCAATAAGGTAAAAGAAGATTTTGCTAATGAAAGAATATATTTTGAAAAAGATGTTTTTGATTATGAAATCCAAAATTTATGTCCTAAATTTACTAAAGATAATTTAAAAATGAAGGGGTATCTTAGTGGGGATTATGATATTAATAATTCATTTATAATCGGAACTAAGAGTGAAAATATATCATTGGCTAAAGAACTTAATATTAATTGTATTTTATATAGTTCTAAAGATGATGCTTTAGAAAATAAAGATGAGGCTACTTTAATCAGTGATGATTGGAATGAAATATCGAATTTCTTAGTCAACAGTAAATTAAAATTAAGCAGAAAAGCTTCAGAAATTAGAAACACTAAAGAGACAAAAATTAAATTAAATTTAAATTTGGATGGAACTGGAAAATCTCATATAGATACTAAAATTAAATTTTTTGATCATATGTTAGAACAAATTTCCCGCCACAGTGATATAGATTTGGATTTAGTTTGTGATGGAGATTATGAAGTTGATGAGCACCATAGTGTTGAAGATGTTGCAATAGCTTTAGGCAATGCAATTAGTAAAGCAATTGGTGATAAAAAGGGATTAGCTCGCTATGGGTATAACAATCTAGCGATGGATGAAGTATTGGCTCAATGTGCTATAGACTTTTCTAACAGACCTTATTTAGTATATGATGTTCCAATAAAAAGAGAGTATATAGGATCTTTTCCAACAGAAATGTTTGAACACTTTTTTAAATCTTTTAGTGATGCAAGCAAATCAACTTTGCATATAAAAGTTAGTCCTGGAAATTCTCATCACATGATTGAAGCTGTATATAAGAGTTTTGCAAAATGTTTAAAACAAGCTTTGTATGTTTATCCTTTTAGTAATAAACTGCCAACAACTAAAGGAGTGCTATAATGATTGCTATTGTAAAATATAATGCTGGTAATATTCAAAGTGTTAAGTATGCTTTAGAGAGATTAAATGCTGAATTTGTAGTAAGTGATAATCCACAAGTTTTAAAATCTGCAGATAAGGTAATCTTTCCAGGAGTTGGAGAAGCTTCTTCTGCAATGTCATATTTGAGAAAGACTAAGTTAGATAAAGTTTTAACAAATCTTCATCAACCTTTTTTAGGAATTTGTTTAGGATTACAGTTGATGTGTAAATCAAGTGTTGAAAATAATACTGATTGTCTTGGTATTTTTGATTATCAAGTTACAAAGTTTGATACTGAAAAAGGGTATAAAATACCACATATGGGATGGAATCAGATAACATTTAAAGAAGATAATCCATTATTTGTAGGGATTAAACAAAATAGTTATGTTTATTTTGTTCATAGTTATTTTGTTCCAAAAGGTGATGATACTTTAGCTAAGTGTGAATATGATGAAACTGAATTTAGTGCAGCTCTTCATAAAGATAATTATTTTGGAGTACAATTCCACCCAGAAAAGAGTGGACAAATTGGTGCTAAAATATTACAAAATTTCCTGGAGATTTAGATAATGATAATAATACCAGCGATAGATATTATTGATAACAAAGTGGTAAGATTGACAAAAGGAGATTATGATTCAGTAAAAAATTATAGTCAAGATCCTCTTGAAATAGCAAAGGAACTTGAAGATTATAATATAACTCATCTTCATTTAGTTGATTTGCAAGGTGCAAAAAATAATAAGATTATGAATTTAAAAACCTTAGAAAGAATTGCATCAAATACTAATTTAATAATTGATTTTGGTGGGGGTGTTAAAACAGAGCAGAGTTTAAAAGATGCTTTTAATGCTGGTGCAAAACGAATTACTTGTGGAAGTATTGCTGTAAAAAATCCTCAATTAGTATTATCTTGGCTTGAAAAATATTCAAGTGATAGGTTAATCCTAGGGGCAGATTGTAAAGATAATATGATTGCTACTTCAGGTTGGTTAGAAGTGAGTGAACTTAAGGTTGATGAATTTATAAATAACTATTTAAATCAAGGTTTTAGAAGGGTAGTTTGTACTGATATTTCAAAAGATGGAATGTTAAAAGGCCCATCTTTTTCTTTATATAAAATGTTGAGAGAAAATTGTAATCCAGAATTGGAGTTGGTAGCTTCAGGTGGTGTAAGCTCAATTGAAGATATAGATAAGCTATATGAATATAAATTACATAGTGTAATTGTAGGGAAAGCTTATCTAGAAGGTAAAATTAGTATTAAGCAATTAGGCTTATTACAGGAGAAATATAAATGCTAGCAAAAAGAATCATACCTTGTTTAGATGTTAAAGATGGAAGAACTGTTAAAGGTGTTAATTTTGTAGATTTAATTGATGCTGGAGATGCTAGTGAACTTGCTAAATTGTATAGTGATTTAGGGGCAGATGAATTAGTATTTTTAGATATAACAGCTACAGTTGAAAAACGAGCTACTTTAGCTAAATTAGTTAAGAAAGTAGCATCAACTATTAATATCCCCTTTACAGTTGGTGGAGGAATTAATACAGTTGAAGATGTTGAAGTTTTACTATCTTCAGGTGCTGATAAGATTTCAATAAATTCTAGTGCATTTAAAGATCCAAAACTAATAACTACACTTGCAAATAATTTTGGAACTCAATGTGTTGTTTGTGCTTTAGACGTTAAAAAAGATCCTTCTTTTAAGTCTGGATACCAATGTTATATTCATGGTGGAAGAGTTAAAACAAATCGAGATGCATTAGAAGTTGCAAAAGAATTTACTGATAAGGGTGCTGGAGAAATATTATTAACATCAATGGATAAGGATGGTACAAAAGATGGTTTTGCTCTTGATTTAAACGCTATGATAAGTCAAAGTGTAACAATACCTGTAATTGCGAGTGGTGGAGCAGGAAAGTGTGAACATTTTTACGATGTATTCACAAAAGGTAAAGCTGATGCGGCCTTAGCTGCCTCCATTTTCCATTTTGGAGAAATCTCAATTCCAGAGTTAAAATCATATTTAAAAAATAATGGTATAAGTATTAGGGAGATATAATATGGAGTTAACAATTGAAAAAATCGATGAAGTTGATTTTGAAAAAGGGAATGGATTGATTCCTGCGATAGTTCAAGATGCTATTTCTGATAAAGTTTTAATGTTAGGCTATATGAATAAAGAGTCTTTAGTTGAAACTTTTGATAGAAAATTAGTTACTTTTTATTCTAGAAGTCGCCAGGAACTTTGGACTAAAGGCATGACCAGTGGTAATTTTTTAAATTTAAAAAGTGTTTTACTTGATTGTGACCATGATACATTATTAGTTAAAGCTACACCAACAGGGCCTGTATGTCACACTGGTGCAGATACTTGTTTTTTTGAAGAAAATGATTTTGAAGATATGGAAACAAAAGATTTCTTATTTTATCTAGAAAAAATAATAGAAGATAGACGAGATTATCCTATAGAAGGATCCTATACTAATCATTTATTCTCAAGAGGGATTAAAAAGATTGCCCAAAAAGTTGGAGAAGAAGCTACAGAACTTGTTATTGAAAGTATGGATGACAAACGAGACTTATTAATAGGAGAAACAGCAGATTTACTTTATCATTTACAAGTTTTATTAACATATAAAGGGGTAAAATTAGTAGAAGTGCTTGAATGTTTACAACATAGACATACTTAAAAAATTAATTGTATTATTTCTTATCCGTTGTCTAAAAATAACAAATAGCAACGGTTTTTTTTATTTTATAAAATGGGCTTTTTTTTATTATTTGAAATTTTAAAAGCCCACTTTTTAACCTTATAATTCTTCATACTCCTTCATCGAATGGTATTCATCTTCGCTGAAAATTATATGATCAATAATTTCAATTCCAAGAATTTTGCCACATTCAATTAATCTTTTTGTTATGTGTACGTCATTGATACTAGGGGTTAAAATTCCTGTTGGATGATTGTGGCAAAGAATAATTGCAACAGCTCTATTTTTTATTGCATTTGAAAAGACTTCTCTTGGATGGACAATACATTGGTTTATTGTCCCTATTGAAGCAACATCAATTGCTAGAATTTCGTGTGCACAATTGATTGAAATTGAAATAAACAATTCTTGTTCTCTAGTTGCGTAATGTCTAACAACTTTGTGAACATCTTCAGGTTCGATTATTTGCCTTTCTTTTTTTTCAATTTTCCGTCTTCCTAATTCTAAGGCAGCACATAATTGAGAACTTTTTGCTAAACCTAAACCTTTAATTTGACTTAAATCAGTTAGGGATAAATCTCCTTTTTCATCTAATATATTAATAACTGAAGTTGCAATGTTTTGAATTTTATTTTCTCTAGTCCCTGAACTAATTAATAATGCAATCAATTCTTCATCGGTTAAATGTTTAGCTCCGTAATTTTTTAATCTTTCTCTTGGTTGTTCAACCCTATCCATTTTTTTTATATCTGTACTTAATGGTGTATTTATTTTATATCTCATAATTCCATATACTCAATAACTTGTAAAATCGCATTATTTATGGTAAGAAAAACTTATGAAAGAAGAAAAATATAGGATTGGGGACCTTGCTCGAAAAGCTAGAGTTACAGTTCGAACAGTTCGTTATTATGAAAGCTTAAATTTAATTAGCCCAAGTTATAGATCTCAAGGTGGGCAAAGATATTATAGTCAAAAAGATTTAGTTTATTTGAAGCGAATCCTTGAACTGAAAGAATTAGATTTTTCTTTAGATGAAATAAAAAAAATAATAAACTTAAAAGATGAAGATAGTTCAGGAATTAAAAGAAGAAGCGAACTTCTTCATCAATATAGAAAAAAATTATCAAATGTAATTGATAAAAAAGTTGCTCTAGAAGCAAAGATTGATTCTATAAATTGGCATATAAGACAGTTAGAATCAAATATAGATTTTAGAGAATGCCCGGGAAAAGATTGTATAAGTTGTCAATTTAAAGAAAATTGTAGATTTGCATTAGATGATGAGCCTGAGTATTAAAGGATTTCTTTAATATGAATTTCAGGTTTAATTATATAATCATGGATATCTTCTTTTGAAGTGTTGAAAGCCAAATGATTAAACATTAGTTCAACTGCTTTAAAGCCTTGGTCGTATGCATTATGAATAACAGTACTTTCTATAATCCCTTGTTCTAATAAATTGATAGTTGCTGGAACTAAATCATAGCAAAAAATTTTAGGCCTTTGTAAGCTAGTATTTTCTATAATTGCTTTACAACCACCTTCAACCCCAGCCGCAACAAAGTAGACAGTAGTTATATTTTTATAATTTTTAAAGGCTTTTGAAACAATTTTATAAGCTATGGTTTCATTATCATTACATTCTAAAATATCAATTATTGAATAATTCGTTTTATTATCATCTAATGTTTTTATAAAGCCTTTTATTCTATCGTTGTGGCCTTTTACAGATAATGAACCTGTAATGATTAATATATTATTTATAGGATTATTGATTAATCTAATTAATCCTGCAGTGGCAACCCCTGATTTATAGTAATCTGGACCAACATAAAAAAGCCTATTACTTTTAGGAACATCCGTATTTACACAAGCTACAGGAATTCCTTTTTTTATTATATTATTTAATTTTTTTTCGATTTGTTTTGTATTGATAGTAGTTATCAGTAGCGCATCAAAGTTAAGTTTTTCTAATTTATCTAGAGCATCTAAGTGTTGTTGTAAATTGAATCCTTGAAGATGTTCAATATGGACATTAAGTCCATAATCTTGATATTCTTTTTTTGCTGATTTTATTCCGATTTTAACTCTGTCAAAAAAATGATTCCCTATATCTGGTAATAAACAACCTATTCTTATTTTCTTTTTTCGGATAGCTAAAAGAGAACCAGCTTTATTTTTAGAATAATTCAAGTCATTAGCGATTTGCTTTATTTTTTTTGCTATTTCCGGATTGACACCAGCGCGATTGTTGAGAACACGGTCAACAGTTCCCCTAGAAACACCGGCTTTATTAGCTATATCTTTAATTGTTGCCATCAATATTTTCCTTTTGAATAATTATAATAGCATTAGTGCAAGGTGTCACTAGGGGTTTAATTAATTCTTGTTTGCTGCCCGCTTTTTTGACATTACATCAAAAACTACTGCTGCGAGCAAAACTAACCCTTTAACAGCTTTTTGCCAGTTTGCATCTATACCTAGAATAGACATACCATTGTTCAGAACACCCATTAAAATAGCCCCTATAATGGCTCCACTTACTGTTCCTGTTCCACCATAAGCACTTGCTCCACCAATAAAACAAGATCCGATAGCATCTAATTCATATGTATTGCCTGCAGAAGGTGTTGCACTATTAAATCTAGCAACACAAACGAGAGCTGCAATTGCTGATAAGAAACCCATATTAGTGTATGCACCAAATAAAAGTTTATTGGTATCTATACCAGAAAGTATTGCTGCTTTTTCATTACCACCCATGGCATATAATTGACGACCTGGTACTGTTTTTGAAGTAAAGTAATTATAAACAAAGATAATAACACTTAACCAAATTAGTACGACAGGAAGACCTTTATGTTTTCCTAAAGCAGTCGCAAATAGTAATACTACAAAGGATATAGCAAATAATTTTGCGAAATTAGATAGCTTAGAACCGTGAATGTATCCTTTTTTTATTCTTCTGAAATAATCTTTTAAATTAAATAAAATATATAATGCTAAAAGAATAATAGCTATAATTAATGTAAAGACTAATTTACTGTTAGAATTTGTACTGTTAGGAAGGTAGCTTGAAAAAATTTTTAAATATTGTTCGGGGAAAGGTGATATTGTTAATCCATTAAGAATAATATTTGCTATACCTCTAAAAAGCAGCATGCCTGATAATGTTACAATAAACGCTGGTATTCTAACATAAGCAATCCAATAGCCTTGCCAAGCCCCTAATAATATTCCGAGAATCAAACAAATAAATATGGACAGATAAATATTTACATGAAGATTTACAATTAATGTTCCAGCTACAGCTCCTACAAGACATACTATTGATCCAACAGAAAGGTCAATATTACCTCCAGTTATAATACATAGAAGCATCCCAACAGCTAAAATTACAACATATGCATTTTGATTGATTAAGTTCGATATATTAGCAGGAGCAAGCATTGAACCTCTATCTGCTCCACGTATTAATAATTCAAATAGCAATACAACAGCTACTAATGCAATTAACATAGTATTATTTTTCAATATTTTAATAATTTTCCTTTGGTTAGAATTAGTCATTATTAATTAGTCTCCTTTGAACTTTGTATAATTAAAGTCATAATTTTTTCTTGTGTAGCTTCTTTTTGGGGCAATTCTCCTACAATTTTTCCTTCATTCATAATATAAATTCTATCGCACATCCCAAGTAATTCAGGAAGTTCGGATGAAATCATTATTACTGCTTTACCTTTTTCTACCATCTGATTTATTAAAGTATAAATTTCATATTTAGCTCCAACATCAATTCCTCTAGTTGGTTCATCTAAGAATAAAATATCGGGTTCAGCAAATAAGCTTTTACCAAGGAGTACTTTTTGTTGATTACCTCCACTTAAGTCTTCTACTTTTTGTTCTTCACTTGCACATTTAGTATTCATTTCTAAAATATATTTATTAGCAAGTTCAACTTCTAAATCACTATCAATTTTGAAATTATGAGATATTTTTTTTAAATTTGAGAGTGTTATATTTTTTTTGATTGAATTCGACAATATTAATCCATTGCCTTTTCTATCTTCCGTTACATAAGCTAATTTATTATCTATAGCAACTTTAGGTGAGGATAAATATACTTCCTTTCCTTTTATAAGGCATTTTCCACTTATTTTTTTCCCATAACTATGTCCAAAGATACTCATAGCTAATTCTGTTCTTCCAGCTCCCATTAGCCCACTAATTCCAATTACTTCACCTTTTCTTACATTGAAGTTAATGTTATTACAAATTAGTCTATCTGAATATAAGGGATGAAAAGCATTCCAATCCTTAATTTCAAAAATAATTTCTCCAATATTAGGAATTCTTTTTGGAAATCTATTAGATAAATCTCGGCCAACCATGGCTCTTATAATTGTGCTTTCATTGAAACCATCTTTTTTCTTAAGAGTTGTAATTGATTTTCCATCTCTTATTACAGTAACAGTGTCAGCTACGTATTCAATCTCATTTAATTTATGAGAGATGATTATTGAAGTCATCCCCTTTTTCTTGAATTCTAGCAATAAATCTAACAGATTTTTGGAATCTCTTTCATTTAAAGAAGCTGTAGGTTCGTCTAAAATTAATAATTTAACATTTTGGGTTAATGCTTTAGCAATTTCGACAAGTTGTTGTTTTCCAATTCCTATGTCTTTTATTAAAGTTTTTGAGGATTCGTTTAATCCAACTAGTTTTAAATATTTATCTGCTTCTTCATAGGTTTCTTCCCAATTTATATTAAATAATTTACCTCTTTCATTACCAAGAAATATATTTTCTCCAATAGAGAGTAATGGAACAAGAGCTAATTCTTGGTGAATAATGGCTATTCCTTGCTTTTCACTTTCATGAATATTAGCGAATTTACATTCTTTTCCATTAAAAATAATTTTGCCTTCATAACTTCCATAGGGGTAAACTCCACTTAATACTTTCATTAATGTGGATTTTCCAGCACCATTTTCACCTACTATGGCATGAATTTCACCTTCTGTTATCTGGAGATTAACTTTATCTAAAGCTTTGACCCCTGGAAAAGTTTTTGTTATGCTTTGCATTTCAAGCATATATTTCATACAATTCTCCATTTAAAGACATAGGTAGACTATTATTGTCTACCTATGTGTCAAAGTTAAATTATAAACCTAATTGTTCTGGTGTATAATAGCCACTATCTATTAATAGTTCTTGATAGTTATCAGCACTTGCGTAAACAGGTGTACATAAATAGCTAGGGATAATTCCGGTGCCATTATCATAAGTTTCAACATCATTTATTTCTGGCTCTGAACCTTTCATTAAAGCGTCAACCATAGCAACAACTTTTTCAGCTAAAGTTCTAGTATCTTTAAATACTGACATGGATTGAAGTCCTGCAATCATATTCTTAACACTTGTAACATCGCAATCTTGTCCTGTTAAATATGGGAAATTGTCTTTGGTATAACCAGCTTCAACTAACGCATTTGTAATACCTTGTGCACATGAATCATTTGATGAGAGGACAGCATCTAATCTTTGTCCATTAGGACCATATCCGTTTGATGTGATTAAATTTTCCATTCGTTTTTGTGCTTCCTCAGTACTCCAGTTAGGAGTAGAGCATTGAGCTTTTTCTGTTTGTCCTGATTTGCAAATAATAGTTCCATTGTCTAAATAAGGTTTTAGAACCGACATAGCACCTCCCCAGAAATAAACACAGTTATTGTCATCAGGAGCACCAGTAAAGAATTCCATATATGCAGGTTCTTTTCTGTTGTCTAAATCTAAAGCATCTCTTAAATATTCACCTTGAATGACACCAACACTATAATTGTCAAAAGTTGCATAATAAGAAACAGCTTCACTATTCATAATTAATCTATCATATGAAATGACAGGAATTTCTTTTTCTTTAGCGTCTTTTAACACTTCAGTTAAAGATGAACCATCAATAGCTGCTATGATTATTGCATCACAGTTACTCATAATCATGTTTTCAACTTGGTTTACTTGGGTAGGAATATCATTGTCTCCAGCATATTGTAAATCAACTTTATAACCGGCAGCTTCAAGTTTTTCTTTCATGTTAGCACCATCTTGATTCCAACGTTGTAAACTCTTAGTAGGCATTGAAACACCGATTTTTTTTACGTCTGAAGTTTCAGAAGTACCACCAGCGAAAATAGCAGAAGTAGCTATTATTAGAACTAATAAGAAGCATAAAAATTTTTTCATATAATTCTCCTTTTTTTTATTCGTGCCCGAGCACACATTTAATGATAGCATACTAATGTTAGTTGTCAAGCAAAAAAATAACTGTAAATTTAGGTATATCTAAAATATATAATAGGCAAAAAATATTTTAAAACGATGGCTTATGAATTATAAATTACTAAAAATTTTTTTAAAAATGCATAAATTAAGGCTATTGATATATATAGGGAATTGAAATATTCCTATTTTGTTAATTATAAATATTATTTTAATTATTGATTATATGATAGATTTTATATGTTATATTTTATAAAATTATGATAAAGATGAACCAAAGTATCCTTAGATTTGATAAGAATACTTTGGTTTAAAAAAATGAGAGATACATATTAAGAGAAAAAATTAATAATATTATATTTTGAGAAGATTGATACAAATATAACAGATATAACACTCATGATTTTTATTAATATATCAAGAGATGGCCCAACTGTATCTTTCAGAGGATCTCCTACTGTATCCCCAATGATAGAAGCTTCATGAGCATCACTAGATTTTCCACCAAAATGACCTTTTTCTATATATTTTTTCCCATTATCCCAAGATCCCCCAGAATTTGCAGTAAATATAGCAAGCATTATAGCAGATAGAGTTGTTCCTATTAATAACCCTCCAACAAATTTAGGTCCAAAAATAAAGCCTGAAATTAGAGGAGTAAATACTGAAATAAGAGCAGGATATTTCATTTCTGATAGGGCACCTTTACTTGAAATTGCTATACATTCTTTATAGTCAGGAACAGTATCTCCCTTTAATATTGAAGGATCTTTTATAAATTGTTCTCTAATGGCATCTACCATTTTTTTTGCTGACTTTCCAACTGCTTCAATAAGGATTCCACTAAAAAGGTATGGAAGTGCTGCTCCAACGATGGCTCCAGCTAAGATTAAAGTATCAATCATATTTAGAGATAAAGTTTGATGTGAACTAGCTTCACCCATCAATGCGTAAAGGTATGAAGCAAATAATGAGAGAGCTGCTAGTGCTGCTGATCCGATAGCAAAGCCTTTACCAATTGCAGCAGTAGTATTCCCTATAGCATCTAAATCATCAGTAATGGTTCTAACTTCCTCATCTAAATCACACATCTGTGCGATTCCTCCTGCATTATCAGCAATTGGGCCATAGGTATCAACGCTGACTGTTACAGCAACAAAGCTTAGCATTCCCATTGCAGAAATTCCAACTCCATATAATCCTGCAAAAGCATGAGATAATATAATACAGAAGCTAATTATTAGTATCGGAAATAAAGTACTTTTCATTCCAAGAGCTAATCCTTCTGTAATAACAATAGCTCCACCTTCTTTAGAAGATGTGGCAACTTTAAGTGTTGGTTTATATTGATAACTTGTAAAATATTCAGCGAAAAATCCTACTGTGAGACCACTTATTATTCCAAGTATAGCTGAAACCCAAGGGGAAATTGACCCAAATTTAAAAGCGGTAATTGTTGGATCCATGTAAAAGAAACTCATAAAGAAAGTTAAACATATTGTTAAAAGAGCACTGCGATAAGTAACGTTATTTAATTGTTTATGAGGATTGTTTAGTTTTTTCTTTTTTGTAAAAAGAAAGATAGAGAATGTGCAACTTAAAAGCCCTATAGAACAAAAAGCTAATGGAAATATAATTAACTGATTTAATTGACTGTATGAGATTGCCGATTCAGTATTCCTAAACGAATAAGCTGTATAAATAGCCAAAACTATAGCACTTATAATTGAGCCGACAAAGCTTTCTAGTAAATCTGAACCTAACCCAGCAACATCTCCTACATTATCACCAACATTATCTGCGATAGTTGCAGGGTTTCTTGGATCATCCTCTGGTATTTTATATTCTGCTTTACCAACTAAATCAGCACCCATATCCGCTGCTTTAGTATAAATTCCTCCTCCTACACGATTGAACATAGCTATAAGTGAACAGCCTAATGCATAGGCACTAACACTCATAGTAAACGGTATATCACTTATTCCAATGATATTGGTGTGGAAGGCTAGGTTGTCCACTTCTAATTGGCCTAATACTTTACCAAATACTATGTAAACAATTGCTAATCCCAGGAGGGCAAAAGAAGCTACACATAGCCCCATAACAGAACCACCTTCAAAAGCAACTTTCAAAGTTTTTCCTTTATTTTTAGTAGTTCTTGCCTTATTTGTTACTCTTACATTTGCAAGAGTGGCAATTTTCATTCCTATCCAAGCCGCACTAGAACTTAAGAATGCTCCTAAAATAAAGCAAAAGGCAGCAGTAGGTGATACTACTATGGATATTATTATTGCTAATATTATTGAAACGATGACAATTAATCTAAATTCCTGGTTTAGAAATTCTTTTGCACCTTCTTTAATGTATGAAGAAATTTCTATCATTTTTTGTGTACCAGGATCTTGTTTTTTTACAAGATTATAATTATAAAAAGCTAATAAAAGCGCTAAAAAAATAGAAATTAATAATAAGTATAACATTGTTACATCCTTCTAAGAATTTAATCCTATACTTTTAATTGTCAGACGGAATTATTGAGTTGTCAATAATTTAATTATATTTTTTTTACGTTTAAATGTGTATGTGTAAAAAACAAAAGAGAAGCAAAGAAATTAAGGATTTGTTTTATTATTTATTATTTTTTTTTAAGAAGGATATAAATTCACTTGGAGATAGTGGTTCGCTATAAAAATAACCTTGATAATAATCAATATCTAATTGAGATAAAAAATTGATTTGTGCTATAGTCTCAATTCCTTCAACCACAATTTCTAAATCTAATTTTTTTATCATGTTGATTAAAGATGATATCATAACTTTATATTTATTACTTTCTTGAGCTAAAAGTAGTAGGGCTCTATCAATTTTAGCAGTTGAAAAAGGAAGTCTAAGTACTGAATCTAAGTTCGCATATCCTGTTCCAAAATCATCCATTGAGAAAGAAATTCCTTCTTCTGATAATATTTTCATGGTCTTCTCTAATTGAGGTGCTAGGCTTGCTGTGCTTTCAGTAACTTCGAAAGTTATTTGATTTTTTTTAATATTATATTTTTCAAACAATAGAAGAATTTTTTTAGGAAAGGTTGGATCTAGACAATCAATAACAGAAAGGTTTATTGAAATATTTTTAAAATTATTAGGTAATTTATTCGTTTTTAGGAATTGGCAAACTTTCTCAATCATTGTTAAACTTAGTTGACTGATTATTCCTTTTCGTTCTGCAAAAGGAATAAATATTGATGGACTAATATATCCAAATTGTTTTGTATGAATTCTACACAAAGCTTCGGCTGAATTGAATTGATCATTTCTTGTGTTGTAGATTGGTTGAAGTTTTAATTGAATATCATCTTCTTCAATCGCTTTTAAAATAGCCTCATCTCTTTTTTGGTTATATCTATATTCTGTTATATTGTCTAAATGGAGAGAGGAAGGAATGCCTTCGTCTTTTGCTTTTTTACAAATAAAATTAATTAAATCTATAATTTCTGAAGTTGATTTAATATCGCTGAGAGTGTCTGAGTAAGCAATATGGACATTAATTTCTATAGTAATATCTTGGCTAGTAATTGTCTTAGGAAATTTTTGATATAAAAGATTTAAAATATTTTTTTGACATCTATTTTTTTTTGATATTATTATAAATCTATCGCCTTCAATTCTAAAGACAAGCGATTTATCTTTTATAAGATTTAATTCATTTGCAATATTTTTAATGACAAGATTTCCGAAATTTTCTGAAATGATGCTATTTATTTTTTTAGTATTTACATTATCTATAACAATAAAGTTGAAAGGGATATTTTTTGATATTAATGTATAAATATATTCATTAAAAGCCATCCTATTATATACTTTAGTCATAGTGTCCATGTATTCTGTTGGATTTAAAAGTGTTAAATACATTAAATAAATAGCTAGGGCCACTGCTGCACTTAGGATTGACACCATAGAAAATTTAATTTGGATTATGGTTGCACAGATACTAATTGTAATAAAAAAGGGAATGATTACTATTTGACTTAATGTTAAATCCTTGCGATTTTTAAATGCAAATATTACTGCAAAAATAAGGATAGTTACTTCACCTATTACTGCAATATTGAAAAGCTCTCCTCTAATATAATTGAGTTCATTATCGAAATAAAAGATTAAATGGGTAAAAGGGGTGGATAGAAGTAAAGAATAATTAATTATAACAATTAGTATTGGAATAGTTTTAAATATATTTCCAACCTTTAATTCATGTTTAGTTAAAACTATGATATACCTAAAAAGTAAGTATGGAATAATCCATTGTGAAATAAAAAATAGAATATTAACTATGAAATTTAAAGTTATATTGACTTTATTATTTATACAATAAAAGGATAGAATATCTATAAAAACAGAAAGCGTTCCTTCTATTAAAATAGCAGAAAATAATTTGTTAGCTCTGTTTGGAAATATAGGATGTGCGTGAAAATAGATTGCCAATATTGAAATAAAAGTTAGTGCAGTTAAATTGTATGAATAATCAAATAGCATCTAGGTTCACAACCCCCATATAGACTTTTCTAAAAGACTAATATATTTTTTGGTTAAAGTATATGCCATATATATTATATTTAGTACATATTTATAATGATTTCATCATATATGTGTTTGTCGACTCATACAAGTTTTTGAAAAGTTTATATTTTTTATCATAATAGTTTTTATTTCTCTTGTTAGGTGTATATATTTTATATTCAAGTTTTAGGGATTCTATAGCTTCTTTTAGAGATGAAAATTCATTTAATGAAGTATAAGCAAGTTGGGAGAGTCCTAGAAGTTCTGCTGAGGGAGTTTTATATACTACAAATTCTTTATTTGTTATATCACTTTTAAGTTGATGATAATAATCATTATGCTTTTTTGCAGTTGTAACATGGATTTTATCTATTGGATAACCAAGATTTTCAAAAATATCCAAAATAGATTTAAACGCAAAAATAGTACCTTCTATTACAGCATTAGCTATTTCTTCTTTTCTTGAGTTTACTGTTAAATTAAATAAAGTTGCAGTAGCTTCTGGCTTCCATATAGGTGCTCTCTCTCCATTTAGGTAAGGAAGGAAGATAAGAGAATTTTTTTTTGCTTGTTTTGCTAAGGTGTATATTTGTTCAAATTCTAAATCTTCTATACCTATAACTTCTCTAAGCCATTTTAAGGCTATTCCACTATTTGATAAGACGCCAGAGATATTATATAAACCATCTAAAGGATGTTCATAACATAAGAATCTATTATCTTTTAATGGTGTTCTAGAACATAAATTAACTCCTTCGCTTGTCCCATTTATATCAACTACTATATTTTCTTTATCTACTTTGGAGCCAATTATTGAAAAATAGAAATCTGATCCTCCTGCTATGACTTTGACATTTTTTTTAAGGTTAAATTGTCTAGCAATATCACTATCAACTGTAGAAATAACTTTTCCATGTTTTATAAAAGGAGGAAATTTTTGATTATCTAAATTAAAGAAAGCTAAACTATCTTTACTCCAATAATATTTTAACAACTTATTTGCATTATTTACTGTGTAAGCTTTTTTTGTTAGAGCATAATTTATAAGTCCATCAATGCTTAGAAAATATTTAGTTTTATTATAAATTGAAGGTTCATTCTGTTTTATATTCAATATTGAAGGTAGAAAAAAACTACCATCTATATATTCTCCGTAGTATGAAGAAACTTGTTTCGAATAATTAGAACCTCTTTTATCCATCCATAGCCTAGTTTCATCTCCATCAAATTCAAATTTGTTGTTTTTGAGTGTTACAGGAGAATATATAGGGATAAAGCTTGGTCCGTTACTCGATATTATGATTGCATCAATTTGATCAGTATCAATTGAAATGAGATAATCAGATAAAAAATCTAGGTATATATTTGCATCAAGTGTACATTTTTGATCAGTTATTATTGGACTTACGCTCTTTGTGATATAGTTAAAAAATTTACCTTCTTTGTTTATTAATGCTGCTTTTAAGTTTGATGTTCCAAAATCTAATGCTAAAATCACTTTATTTTCCTTCAATAGTTATCTGTTTTTGTTTATTATAATAGCTTATTGCAATCATAACAATTAAGGTAAAGACACTTGGAATCATTAAAGTTATATCTGCAGGAATATTATTGATTCCTTGTACATAATTTGAAATAGCTTCACTAAAGGCAAATAGGAGGGTTGCCGGTATTAAATATTTTATATTTGAATTGCATAAAAATATAATAACTAGAGCAAACCATCCTTTATTTGCACTCATTTGAGATATAAAAGTTCCTTGTTTAAGAGATAAATAACTCCCTGCTAAACCACAGAAAATACTTGATAAGATTAGGGCTATTGTATCTAATTTTACTTTAGAAAGTCCGTAAGCTTCTAAAACCTTTGGATTGTAACCACATGTTTTTAGTTTTAATCCAAATGGTGTTTTTTCTATTAAAATATATACAAATAAGAATAAGATTAAAGCTAAAGGAAGAAAAATAGTAATTTTGCCAATTATAGGAGTATCAATTAAATTCAATGAATTAATATTTAAACTTAAAAGACCTTTCGAATTAAAAAAAGAAAAGGTAATGATAAGAGTTAGGGCCGTAGCTAGCATATTGCTTGCAAGTGCAGTAATAAAAGGATTTGTTCTAAGATAAGCATTTATTAAGCTAATAATTGATGCAAGAAGAATTGAGGAAATTATTCCTAGGATAGTTCCTAAAAACAGTGAGCCTGTTAGGTTTGCTCCTATAATGGCAAAAAGAGCACTAATTAATGTTAATCCTTCAAGTGCTATATTAAGAGTTCCTCCAACTGAAGTTATAATTCCTCCTAGAGCTATTAAGAAGAGTGGAGTAAATAAGTTTAATGTACTATTGATTAATGTTAACATTTTTTTTCTCTCCTAATAGTGTGCTGCTTGTTATTAATAAGAATATTACTGCTTGAAATAATAAAGCAACATCACTACTTATATCACTATTTTGCATAGCAATTATTGAACCTTGGTTTACTAAAGAAATTATAAAGGCTATTGGAATAATTGCTAATGGATTATTTAGGGCAATTAGAGATATTGTAAGTGCGCTGAATCCTAGTCCAGATGAAAAATCCTTAATTACACTTTGGTAATTTGAAAAGATATATAGAGCCCCCGCTAATGATAAAAAAGATCCACTTAAACTAAAGCTTATTAAATAATTTTTTCTAACAGAAATTCCTCCATACCTTGCAAATTCTTTATTGAATCCAATTATTTTTGTTTCATATCCAAATTTTGTTTTTTCAAAAATGAAATAAAATAATATTGCTAAAATTAGAGCATAAATTATAGACGTTGAAAGATTAGAGGGTAAAAAGATTTTTGTTAGCATGTATGGAACTTTTTTTGTTGATTGTAAGTTAGATAATGGATCTTGTAATGGTCCGGTAACTAAGTATGAAGCATAGTAAGATATTGCAATTGATATTAGATAAGATGAAATAAGTTCCGGGGTATTAAATTTTACTTTTAAGTAAGCACTAATAAAAGCTATAAAAGCTCCAACAAAAAGTGCAATTATTAAGGCAAAAAATATGCTTAATTTACCTAATGGGGCTAGATTTATCGCAACAATAGTAGCAACTAAAGCCCCTATGTACATTTGCCCATCACCACCTAGGTTTATTAAGTTACATCTAAAGGCTATGGATATTCCAATTGCACTAATAATTAAAGGGGCTGTATGTGATAAGATATTTCCAAAAAAATAAGGTGAACTTAAAGGTCCAATAAATATTTGATAAAGAGTATTTATTGGTGTTTTACTCATTAAAAATACAATAACTATTAACAGTGCAATACTAATTAAAAAGATATCTATTAGTCCTTTAATTTTTCTCATATGTTTTTTTCCCTAACATGTATTTTCCAATTTCTTTTTTTGATACCGGAATATTATTATTAAATGTTTTACAAATTCTTCCTTCAAAAATAACATTAATTGAATCACTTAGCTTTATTATCTCATCTAAATCAGACGATAAAAGAATTATAGCTTTATTTTGTTGTTTTAATTCAAGTATTTTTGAGTGAATAAAATTTGTTGAATTTAAATCAAGTCCCCAAGTTGGATTAGAAAATACTATGTAATCTTTCATATTATCAATTTCTCTAGCCACTATTGCTTTTTGTATATTTCCACCACTTAATGTGCCCATTTTTTGATGAGGTAAACCTTTAATGCTGTATTTAGATATAAAACTTTTTGCTATTTTTGTTTTATCTTTTAGTTGATTTCTTCTATTGATAATTAGATTTTCACTTAATGTTGCTAAGGCTGCTGACCCATAATGATTGCGATCTGAGGGAACAAAGGCTAATCCGATTTTCCTAAGCTCTGAAGCTCTCAATTTTGTAATATCTTTGTTATTATAATAAATAGAGCCTGAAGATACTTGCATCATTCCACCTAAGACGGCTTCTAATACTCCTTTACCATTCCCACTAACAGCACAAAAGCCTAGGATTTCGCCTTTGTGAACTTTAAAACTTATATCATCTAATAATGGTTTGTTTTGAGAATGTTTTTTTAATCTTATATTTTTAAATTCAATAACAACATTATCGCTTAGCTTTTTATGTAATATATTATGATTTTTTAGAAAATCTTTTCCAATCATTAATTTAGTTAGAGTTTCTTCTGTAATTTCATTAGTTCTATAATCACCAACAAGATTTCCTTTCCTTAAAATCAATATCTTATCGCTTAAATTGATAATTTCATGTATTTTGTGAGTAATTAATATTATGCATTTATTTTTATCTTTTAGTTTTTTTATGGTTTTAAATAATTTCTTTGCTTCTGTTTCACTGAGTACTGCAGTAGGTTCATCAAAAATAAGAATTTCGGCTTGTCTATATAGCATTTTTAATATTTCTACAATTTGTTTTTCACCAGTAGTTAAATTTTTTACTAATTCAGTAGCCTCAAGTTTAAAGTCATATTTATCAATTAAGTTTTGTACTTCTGTATTTATCTTATCTAAGTCTGTAAAAAAAAAGAATTTTTTTTTCTCAATACCCAAAGCAATATTTTGAGCAATTGTTAATTCTTCTACTAATTTGAAATGTTGAAAGACCATCCCAATTTTATGTTTTATTGCATCTTGGGATGAGTGTATTGCCAATTCTTTATTATCTAGTTTAATAGTCCCTGTATCTGGTTTTACAATTCCATATAATATTTTTACCAATGTAGATTTACCAGCTCCATTTTCACCTGCTATTGCAGTTATTTCACCCATTTTAAATGAAGCTGTTACTTTGTTTAGAGCTAATACTCCAACATTTTTATATAGTTTTGTTATATTATTGATTTCAATATTGCTTATCATCTTTCAAGTAGAATCTCACCATTTTCAACTTTTTGCAACCAAGCGAGGAATTCAACTCTAATTTCTTCAGGAAGATGTTCTGCAAAAAGAGGATCGTCACTATAAAAGCCAATATACCCACTTTCAATTGATTCAATTTCAGCACTTCCCCAATTAATATTGTCGTTGTATGCATCTTCTAAAATCTTAACAGCAAGTTCTTTTTGATTCATGGCACCACAACCTAATACTACTCCAGGAGCTTGCTCATAGATGTTGTCATTTGGAAATACTATATAAGCATTATTTTCTTTAGCACTATTAATAACTCCAACTGATGCACTGCCGCTGATTGTTGATATAACGTCACAACCATTATCAATCATTGAGTTTGTTAATTCATTTGCTTTATCAGCATCATACCAGTTACCAATAATACGTTTATCAATTGTAAAGTTTTCGTCAATTGACTTAGCTCCATCTAAGTATCCAGGTATAATTTGTTCTGTTATTAGAGGATATTCTTGAGAGAGGACATACCCTAGCTTATTTGTATTTCTTATATTTGGTAAATCGCTTCTAGCAATCATAGCAGCAAGACGACCTAAGATATAAGATTGTTGGTATTGATTAAATTCATAAGTTGCAATATTAGGATTACCTTCAAAATATGCGTCAGTAATTAAGAATTTCTGATTTGGGAATTTTTTTGAAATATTATCACATATTTCAGTTAGTGAAGGGTTTGTTGTTAATACTATATCGTATTGGTTTGTAGCAACTAAACTAGTTAATTGAGACTCCCATTCAGCTTGGTTGTATCCAGCTTCATAAGTTTTAACTTTGACTGATGGATATTTTTGAGCAAACTCTAGAGCTCCATCATTTAATTTTTGATAGGGGGGGCTACCTGCAAGATTACCACTTATATAAACTAAAATAGAAAACTCATCGTTTTCTTTAGTTTCTTCTTTGTTACCGCCAGCAAAAACAAATGTTATATTAATTAGTGAAATTAATAGAATTAATAAAAACTTTTTCATTAACATCCTCCTCTAGAAAACATAAGAATTGTTAAAAGAACTTACAAGTAGTTAAGTAAAAAATGATAATGAAAAGTAGTTTTTTTTCTTACCTAAAAAATTTAACGTTAGCTTTACAAATTAAAGTAATTGAATTTTAAATTTCATATTCTAATAATTGACAATTTTTAACTTTAAATTCATAAAAATCTTCAAGGCTAATTGAATTAAAATATGAGTTAATTAGCTTAGAAGTTGTTGCATGGCTTACTATTAAAATAGTTGAATCATTTTCATAAGTTGCTAATAGTTCATCTAGGAAACTATATACTCTAGAAGCTGCCATAATCATAGATTCACCATTTGGGAACTTTAAAAATGGGTCTCTTCTTATTCGTCTAAACTCTGGGTCATAGAAATCACATCCTTCATCATCACCAAAATTAAACTCTCTTAATCTTTCATCAATTATAGCTTTTTGATTTAATAATTTTTCGATAGGAGCTACTGTTTGTCGGGCTCTTTTTAAACTAGATACAAAGATATAATCAAAAGTTAACTTTTTATCTTCAATAGTTTGCTTTAAAGTTTCTGCTTGGGATCTACCTGTTTTATTTAAGTTGATATCAGTTATTCCGCATACTTTTCTTTCGTTATTATAATCTGTTTGTCCATGGCGTGTTATATAAATCTTCATAAATTAAATTATAATTAAAACTATGATTATAGTCGATATGTGGGAAAGGGCCATTTGGCCCTTTCTTAAAAATTTATTTAAGAGCAAATAGTATATTAACTGATGTAGAAATTAATAATTCTCCAGTAGGCAATTGAGTATCATAACTTGCCGATTCTGCTACCATCATTTTAGCAGTATTCACTCTATTATAAGTAGAAAATGATGGAGTAGATCCTTCTGAAATACTTATAGGTTCTCCTAATTCCATATTAGCTGCATTTGCAAGAGTATTAGCTTTAGCTATTGCGTTTTTAACAGCTTTAATTCTAGCTTCTTCGTATGAAGCTGTTTTATCTTCTTTATCATATCGAATTGAATATAAATTAATGTTTGTAATTTTACCTATTTCATCAATTATTTTACCTAAATTATCAACATTTCTAATTTTTACATTGATGCTTTGACTTGCAGATTGACCGATTAAGATTCTTTTCCCATCTTCCCAATTATATTGAGGATTTAAGTTTAATGAATTTGTTGCTATATCTTTATCTGCAACATTGTACTTGTATAAAATTTTGAGAATTTCAGTCATTTTTTTGTTAGCAGAATTTAAAGCTTCGCTAGTAGTTTTTTCAGTCTCATTTACTTCAACTGTGAAAGTAGCTATATCGGGGGTTAGTGTGACTTCACCACTTGCACTAACAGAAATAACCTTTTGATTATTTATATCTCTTGAGCTTAAACAAGAGGTTAGTATAATTGAAATGAAAATTATACTAGTGAATAAGGCAATTTTTTTCTTCATTTTTAAAGACTCCTATATTGATTTCTTAATAAGGATAACACATAAAATATTATTATGTGACAAAAAAATAAAAACCCTGCTAAAAATAGCAGGGTAAATATAATTTAATCTTAATATTAAAGTGGTAGAACTTCCATAGTAGGAACTACTGCTAATAAAACACCAGCAGCTACTGCAGAACCAATAACACCAGCAACATTAGGACCCATAGCATGCATAAGTAGGAAGTTATGTGGATCTTCTTCTTGACCAACTTTACTTGATACACGTGCTGCCATTGGAACAGCTGATACACCTGCTGAACCGATTAATGGATTTACAGGATTATTCTTGCTAAACTTGTTCATAATCTTAGCGATTAATACACCACTAGTTGTACCTATAGAGAAAGCAATCATACCTAATAATAAAATACCTAAGGTATTTAGATTTAAGAAGTGTGAAGCTTCCATTTTAGAACCAACGGATAAGCCTAAGAAAATTGTAACAATATTCATTAAAGCATTTTGCATTGTATCACTTAATCTGTTTACTACTCCACATTCTTTAGCAAGGTTACCAAACATTAGAGCACCTAATAATGGAGTTGCTGAAGGAAGAAGTAAAGCACAAACTAATAATACAGCGATTGGGAATAAAATCTTTTCTAACTTTGATACAGGACGTAATTGTTTCATTTTGATTTTACGTTCTTCTGGAGTTGTTAAAGCTTTCATGATAGGTGGTTGAATAATTGGAACTAAAGCCATATAAGAATATGCTGCAACTGCGATTGAACCTAATAGTTCAGGTTTTAATCTACTTGTAACATAAATAGCTGTAGGGCCATCTGCACCACCGATAATACCAATAGAAGCTGCTGCATGTAAGTCAAAAGAAATACCTGGGATAAAAGAAAGAGCTAATGCACCAAGTAAAGCTATGAAAATACCAAATTGAGCCGCAGCACCTAAAATTAAAGTTTTAGGATTAGCAATTAAAGGTCCAAAGTCAGTCATTGCTCCAACGCCCATGAATATGATAATTGGGAACAATCCTGTTGATATACCACTGTCGAATAATAATTTAATAAATCCAGCTGCTCCATTGTTTGGATCAACGCCAGCAATGTATGCAAGAGGAATATTACTTAATATACAACCAAAGCCGATTGTGACTAATAGTAGAGGTTCAAAGCCTTTAGCAATTGCAAGATATAATAGAACTAAACCTATTATTATCATTATGAAATTGCCTGCGCCAAATTCGCTACCAGCTAGTCCAAGAAAACCGACGATACCGGTTGTTTGCCATAATTGGGAAAATGCTTGTCCAATCATATCTATTTTATCTCCTTAGCCGATAACCATTAATTCATCATCTGCGTTAAGTTGGTCACCTTGACTTACACAAATTTTATTTACTACACCATCACAAGGAGAGAAGATTTCGTTTTCCATCTTCATAGCTTCCATAACCATTACACATTGGTTTTTCTTTACAGCTTCACCTTGTTTTACGTTGATGCGTAATACTAGACCAGGCATTGGAGCGACAATAGATTGTCCACCTGCACTAGCTGTTGGAGCTGCAGCTTGAGGAGCTTGAGCTGGAGCTGTAGAAGCAGCTGGAGCTGTTCCACCAATAACAACTAGAATATCATCAGCTTGGCATTGGTCTCCGTTATCAACTTTGATTGCAGTAATTGTACCATCACATGGAGCAAAAACTTCATTTTCCATTTTCATAGCTTCCATTACTAAGATACATTGGTTTTTCTTAACAGTGTCCCCAACTTTTACGTTAGTTTTTAAAATTAAACCAGGCATTGGAGCAACGACGTTTACACTTTCACTTGATACAGCTGCGCTAGCTTGAGGAGCTGCTTTAGCAATTGCTGCTTCGTCAATTCCATCAGCAACTGATAGTGGGTAAGAAACGCCATTAACTTTAGCTTCATTTTTACCAATTTTAACGCCATAAGCTTTACCATTAACAGTAACAGTGAATTCGCCTTTTTTCTTAGCTGCTTCAGCTGCTCTATCAATTTTTCTAACACCATTAGCTTTAGCTTTGCCTGTTAGATATAAGATACCTTTTTCTTTACATGCAGATGCAATGAAAATGTTTTCTTCAGTTGTTTCAAGATTTTCAGCTTTAAGCATTTTAATAGCAACATCACGACCTTTTTTAGGATCAGCATCGTTGATATCAACAACTTTTTTAGTAGTAGGTTCTAGACCTAATTGTTCAGAAGCAATTTTTACAATTTCTGGATCTGGGTCTACAGGAGTTTTACCAAAGTAACCTAAAACCATTTTACCATAACCTTCTGCAATCTTTTTCCATGGGCCAAACATAACGTTATTGAAAGCTTGTTGGAAATAGAATTGAGATACAGGTGTTACAGATGTTCCGAAACCACCTTTTGCAACTGTTTCTCCCATTGCTTGAACAATTGCTGGATATTTATCCATTAAGTTGTTATCACGAAGCATTTGAGTATTTGCAGTTAAAGCTCCACCAGGTAATGGTGAGAAAGGAATGTTTGGATTAACTTTAGAAGCTTCTGGTGGTGTGAAATAATCTTTCATACATTCTTCGAATACACTTTCAGCTTTTTGAATTTTAGTGATATCGATACCTAAATCATAATCAGTACCACGAAGAGCGTGCCACATTGTAATGATATCAGGTTGACAAGTACCACCTGAAACAGGAGACATTGAAAGGTCAACTTGGTTAGCACCAGCTTCAATAGCACTCATATATTGTTGAATTGAAACGCCAGCTGTTTCATGGCTATGCATGACAATTTTTACATCTTTGCCTAAAAGTTTTCTTGCTCTTTTGATAGTTTCAAAAATAACATGTGGAGTAGTTGTACCGGATGCATCTTTGAAACAAACTGAGTCAAAAGGAATACCAGCATCTAGAATTTGTTTTAAAACTCTTTCATAGAAATCTGGATCGTGAGCACCTGTTGTATTAGGTGGAAGACTCATCATTGTTACTGTTACTTCGTGTTTTAGACCTGCATCATGAATAGCTTTACCACTGTCGATTAAGTTATTAACATCATTTAATGCATCGAAGTTACGAATGCTAGAAATACCATGTTTTTTGAACATTTGAGCGTGTAATTTAATGATATCTCTAGGTTGTGAGTCTAACCCAACAACATTAACACCACGAGATAATGTTTGTAGGTCTGCATCTGGACCTGCTACACGTCTAAATTCATCCATCATTTCAAATGCATCTTCATTACTATAGAAATAAAGAGATTGGAAACGAGCTCCGCCACCTGCTTCAAAATGATTAATTCCTGCCTCTTTTGCTGCTGCTACAGCTGGCATGAAATCTTTTGTGAATACACGGGCACCGTATACTGATTGGAAACCGTCTCTAAAGGCGGTACACATAAAATCAACTTTTTTTTTCATCAACTTTTCCTTTATTTTATTCTCGGGACTTTGCAACAGCGGCTGCTATAGCGGCTGCTATTTCTGCGTCAGCACTTACTTTTGGGGCTGCATTCAAACTGGAAGGAGTTGCTACTACTGGAGCAACTTGGGGTCTTCTAGCTTCAATTTTTTTAACAATTGAACTTAATCCTTTTGTTACAAAAATCAATACAACAAGGAATAGAAGAACTGTTCCCATTCCTAAAAGCATGAGTGTGACACCATTCTGTAGCTGACTGACGAGTTGGTCATTTGTTACTTGTGTCAATAAAATCATACGAACTCCTGAATTTTGTATGTTTTGAATGTATTTTATTAAGAAATACTTCTTATGTATAATAATGATAAGTGAGTATAGTTTCAAGGTATAATATCACCAAAATTTGTACTAATAATTACTAGTATTTATTTTGCTAATAAGAATATAAATATTGCAACAAAACGCAACAATGTGGAATTTAGCTATGTCTAAATTTCATACAAAAACGTACATTTGCATTCATAATATATCATTGTTTTTTGGTGAAAGATTAAGAATAATTCAAAACGATAATTATTTATCTATATTGTAATAGTATATATTATAATTAACTTTTATTAAAAGTTTTTTATATTGTAATAGTTTATGGTGAAATATTCGAACTAATAGAATAGAATAATAAAAAAAGATATTTTGAAAGAAAAAAAATTAACTTATGATGTAGATTATAAATAAGGCGACGTACATATTTATGGATAATGAGAATTACAAAGAAAAAATCGAAAAATTAGAAAGAAGAATAAGTGAACTTGAAATTTTAGTTGAACAGTTTAGAAGTGAAAAAAATCAATCAGAATTGTTAAGTTTTCCATGGATTGGTAATTTGGGTCAGTGGTATTGGTTATTAGATAGCAATGAAGTTTATTTTAACAATAAAAAAGTTTCTAATTTAGGCTATAAGGCTGAAGAGATTCCCTCTAAAGTTAAATATGAATTTTTTACTGAATTGTTGCATAAAGATGATTTAGAAAGAGTTATGGGTAATATGAGAGAACATTTGCAAGGCAAAAGAGATTCTTATGAAGTTGAATATAGAATAAAAGCTAAAGATAATACTTATAAATGGTATTACGATAGAGGGAAGATAACTAAAAGAGACATAACTGGTAAGCCCTTAGTCGTTTCTGGAATTGTCTTTGATATTAGTAAAAATAAAAAGATTGAAAAAGATTTAATTGAAGCTAATTCTTTAATGCAAGAATTATTAATTCATGATGATTTAACTCATGTATATAATAGAAGATATCTACTAAATCAATTAGAACTTTTAATAGATAATAACGAAGAAGGATTTTCCTTAATTTTATTCGATATTGATCACTTTAAAGCTGTCAATGATAAATTGGGGCATGATGTTGGAGATAAAGTTTTAGTAGAAGTGTGTAAAGTTGCAAATTCTATTGTTTCTGATAAGGGCGCTTTATGTAGATTTGGCGGTGAAGAATTTATTATTTTGTTATATGAGAAAAATTTAAGAGATTCGATTTTAATTGCTGAAGAAATAAGAACTAAAATAGAAAAGTGTCCTTTTAATAATTGTGAAAAAGTTACTGCTAGTTTTGGTGTTTCTACTTATAAAAAAGGACAGAGAATAGATGAATTTATAAAAGATGTGGATTCTCTTATGTATTTAGCAAAAGAGCATGGTAGAAATTGTGTAAAATTTTAATTTGACTTAACTTCACTTATGATTTTATATATGTTTGTTTTCTATAAAATTTAATTTTTTTATATTTCAATAGAAAAAAATAACAAAACTTTTGAAGTTTTATACAAAATCGGAGCTTTTTCAATTTGTCCATATAGAAAATTATTTATATTGAACACAAAAAATCATATATTATGTTTTTATTATTAATAGTTTAATTCTTTTTAATATAATGAAATAATGCTTGAATTTATTATTTAATATATTAATAAATATAACTTATTTATGATAAATAAAAAATGAGAAAAATTGATAATTTAAAATGTTAGTTTTATAATAATAAAAAACTAATAAAGGAGGTTAATATGATTTACAAAACTGGTCAAAAACCTGGTAAAGGCACTTATTTTTGCACTAAAGATCATCAAAAAGTTGTACTAGATGATTATGATGATACTTTACCACCTTGTCCTAAATGTGGAAATACAACTTTCACTAAGGCTTAATTCAAGACTTCGTCATTGTTTTTTAGCAATGGCGAAATTTATATAATTTAAAGGAATAAATTCGTAATAAAGTATTATTCAAATAAAAGTCAGTAGAAGTTTCTAATATATAAAAACGACAAATTGAATAACACTAACCTATATAGAAATAAAATTTGAATATTTTAATAAACGTTATGTTTAATATTTTTTAAAAAGACATTTGTCAAAAATAAATGCATCTTTCTACTCTGTTTTTATTGCCTTAAACTAATATTTTTACTATGCTTTAATTAAGAGTTTTCAAAATATAGGAGTATCAAATGTCTCATGAAGGAACCCCTGATGAACAGGCTATAAGAGAAGCTAAAATCAGGCAAAGATTAGATAGAATCGGTAAAAAAATAATAGTTATGAGTGGTAAGGGTGGTGTTGGAAAATCCACAGTTACCGTTAACCTCGCTAATGCATTAGTTGATGCAGGAAAAACTGTAGGACTTTTAGATGCAGATTTACATGGTCCAAATGTTGCAAAAATGCTTGGTTGTGAATCAGGAGCATTACAAAGTGAAGATGGTCAAAACTTCTTACCTGTAAAAGTTAGGGATGGCCTTTATGTAGTAAGTTTATCATTTGCTCTAAATAATAGCTCAGACCCTGTTATTTGGCGTGGTCCAATGAAAATCGCAGTTATTAAACAATTTTTAGGTGATGTAGAGTGGGGTAATTTAGATTATTTACTAATTGATACACCACCTGGAACAGGTGATGAACAATTAACAGTTATTCAAGCAATTCCTGAAATGACTGGTTCTATTATTGTAACTACACCACAAGATGTAGCTATTCTAGATGCTAGAAAAAGTGTAAATTTCTCTAGAAAATTGGGAGTAGCTGTTTTAGGTATAATTGAGAATATGAGTGGCCTTATTTGTCCAGACTGTGGCAAGGAAATTCCAATATTCGGAAAAGGTGGTGGAGAGAAGATGTCTAAAGAAATGGGTACTCCATTCTTAGGAAGTATTCCTCTAGAGATGCATCTTAGAGAATATGAGGACATCGGTGAAAGCACTTTAGCTAAGAGCCCTGATAGTAAAAGTACTAAAGCTTTAATTGACATTGCAAACTTTTTAGAGAGTAGGCTTGATGTATCTTCTGTAAAAAAAGACTTAAAAAATACTTCAAGTTGTTCTCCTTCAGCGTGTGCTAATTGTTCAAGTAATTGCAGTTCAAGAAAAGAGGGTTAATGAAAAAAGATCAATTTAAAATTGGAGATATAAAAGATTTAAATCATTTGATATGGGATGAAAAAGATAGAAAAACTATTTTGAATACTCCCATATTTGATTTAGTTGAAATAAATAGGGAATCAAAGCAAGGGGTTAATTCTAACTTTTTTACTCTTGCTAGTCCTGATTGGGTCACAATTATTCCTTGGTATTTAAATGAGGATAATGTGCCCTGTTTTGTTATGGTTCAACAATTTAGACATGGTAGTGCTAAAGTTGTTCGAGAGTTCCCAGCTGGTATGGTTGATAAAGGTGAAGATGCAATAAATAGTGCTTATCGTGAATTGAAGGAAGAGACAGCTCTGGGATCTAAAGAAATGATTTTTTTAGCGAAAGTTAATCCAAATCCAGCAATAATGTCAAATGAAGCTAATTTCTTTTTAGCTAAGGATGTATATAAAATCTCTAAAAGTCAGCACCTTGATACAACTGAACAGCTTGATGTTATTTCTGTTCCTGTTTTAGAAGTAATTGAAAAAATGGGTGTTGATCCTTTATATGATAATGGTGTTATGTTAATGGCTCTCTCTCTTTTCTTAAAATATGCAAGACTTGATTCATCTTTAATACAGACAAAATAAATTATCCTTGTTTTCTTTTATGTTTATGGAGTATTATATCCATATGTCTGTACATTTAATTTTAATTATAATTTGTTTGTTGGTCTTAATTTTATTATGGAGTTCTTCTTTCCTCTTTTATAAGGATAAAAATACTTATGATATTGAAACAAATGAAGAAAATGTTTTTTCTCCCAAATGTAGAAGTATCATTTTAAAGCATGAGCGGAAAACAGATACTGCAGTTTTAATGATTCATGGGTTCCCATCGACTCCGAGTGTTTATGATTACAGTGCTAATTGTTTTTTTGAAGAAGGTTTTGATTCTTATGCTTTCCTTTTACCAGGTTTTGGAACTTCTTGTGAAGATTTCAAAAAGACTTATTTTACTCAGTGGTTTAACTTTATTTGTAGAAAATATGAGATGTTAAAAACTCAATATGATAATGTAGCTATTGTTGGAATTAGTATGGGTGGTGCTTTAACTCTAAAATTAGGGGAAAAATATAGTGAAACTGATTTAGCTCCATTAGCTATAATTCCAATAAGTGCCCCAGTTATTTTTAATAGCTTGATTAAAGATAGAAAAATTACTAAATTTAGTTTCTATTTTGCTAGAATTATTTGTATTTTTAAAAAATACTTTAATGTTGGTATAGTAAATAGAGATGAAGATGGGGAAGATGGAACTAATAGGTGGCTTGGCTATTCTGGGGTGTTTTTACCGCAAGCAATTAGTTTGGTGAATGCAGAAAAAAGGATTAGAAAAGATTTAAATAAAATTACATGCCCTATGTTTGCTATCCATAATGTAAGTGATTTAACTGTCCCTTTTTTTAATTTACCTATAATAGCTAGTGAGAATAACTCAAAATATTTTAGGGCTAAAATTATTAAGATGGATGGCTTTAAACATACTAAGCATGTTTTATTATTATATTTTTCTGTACAAGAAGAATTAACAAATGATATTATTGAATTTATAAAAGGAAGATTAAATGAGTAAAAGAGATGATTATATAAGCTGGGATGAATATTTTATGGGTTTAGCTGTTTTAAGTGCTATGCGAAGTAAAGATCCAAATACACAAGTTGGAGCTTGTATAGTTAATACAAATAATAAAATTGTTGGTATTGGGTATAATGGTTTTCCAATTGGTTGTAGTGATGATAATCTTCCTTGGGAGAGACAAGGGGAATGGTTAGATACAAAATACCCTTATGTTTGTCATGCCGAGTTAAATGCTATTTTAAATAGTGTTAGTAGAGATTTAAATAATTGTACAATATATGTTGGTCTTTTCCCTTGTAATGAGTGTGCTAAGGCTATAATTCAAAGTGGAATAAAAAATGTTGTTTATCTTAGCGATAAGTATGCAACTAGCGATAATACAATAGCATCAAAGAAAATGTTTGATGCTTCAGGTGTAAAATATAGAAAACTAAAACCTGAACATCTCAGACTTTCCATCAACATGGATGAAAAGGAAATTTAATAGGAATTAGATATGAAAAAAATACCTTACTCATTTTTATTGATTGGGTTATTTTTTATTTTAGTATCATGTTCAAGTATAGATTCTTCAACCACTAATATGGTTAAAGATGAAAACCTATCTCTAATAATTAATACTGAGGATTTTGAGCAAAAAGAGTTTGAAATTACGATTCAAAATAAAAGTAACAAAGATATATTAATATTAATCACTGAAGCAAAAGTTCTAACTAAAGATGGTGAAAATGTTAATATAATGAAAGTTGATGATGCTCTATCAAAAGCTCATTCAATTAAAGTTACTAATATTAAGTTAAAAAGTAAGGCTGTATATAAACAAAGGTATGTTGCCGTTGGCTATGTAAGAAAGCAGATTTTAAATGATGAATTTGTTTTGATACCTTGGATTGATTCAAACAATTTTAAGTTATCTATTCCATATATTGTAGATAATAGAAAACATATAATAGAAATTAATTATTAGTTTAAACAAACCTCTTGCCTTTTATTGCAAGAGGTTTGTTATTGTTTGCCCAGCATGGGCAACATCTAGGTGGTGAAAGTCCAGTGCGCCAGTTCGGCGCTATATATATAAGTTGGTGAAATACCAACTCCAGTAAGATTTAGCAAATCACTGGAACTTAGCCTTGGAGTCGAAATAGAAATATTAGATTTAAGCGTAGGTAAAGGAGTGTGAGAGCCGTAAGGTAACTGAAGCTGTTTTAGTCCCGTTACACAGACAAAGGGAAGTCGATGCTTTTGGACTGGCAGCAGACAACAAGAAGAAACCGTTAATGCGAGGTTTTGGAGATTCCCTCGGGATTGTAAGGCATGGCGAGCACATAAGGTATATATAGTGTACCTGGGAGGTCTTAACCTTTTGTAAATATTTGCTAAGAGAGTATTGAGGTGTGAAAACTAAAATATTCTTTATGGAAGGAAAGAAGTCGGATTTACTCATAGTAGTGATGAAACTTATGAAAGTAAGCGGAGCGAAGGGGGAGACATTTTAAACGTTTCTAGGCGTTGAAACATCATTAGTACTGGAGGCTAATAATAATATGATGGAAAATGAAGCAAATAGAATTAGGGAAACATCCTTAAAGCATTTGGATGAGAAGTTACAAACCTTAATGCATTATGTTAGTGAAAGGAATCTTTATGAAGCCCATTTACAACAAATGAAGAACAAAGCAGTAGGAATAGATAATATTACTAAAGATGAATACAATGACAATCTATTTGAAAATTTAAAAGATTTATGTAATCGTATGAAAAGCTTTAAATATCATCCTAAACCTACAAAGAGGAAATACATTCCAAAACTTAATGGAAAACTTAGACCTTTAGGAATAGTATCCTATGAAGATAAACTAGTACAAAAAGTTATGGCAGATGTATTAACTAATGTATATGAACCTAGATTTTTATCTACTTCATATGGCTTTCGACCAAATAAAAGCTGTCATGATGTTATTAGAGATATTAATCATAATATTATGAGAAATAATATTAACTGGATTGTTGAAGCTGATATTAAAGGCTTCTTTGATAATCTATCTCATGATTGGTTAATGAAATTTTTAGAAAATGACATCAACGATAAGAATTTTCTTAGATATATAAAGAGATTTTTGATAGCAGGAGTAATGGAAGAAGGAAAGTTCTTTGAAACTGATAAAGGTGCAATACAAGGTGGTAACTTATCTCCAGTATTAGCAAATGTGTATTTACATTATGTTTTAGATTTATGGTTTGAAAAGGTAGTAAGACCTAGGATGAAAGGCAAAGCTTTCATATTTAGGTATGCTGATGATTTTCTTGCAACTTTTGAATATGAAGAAGATGCAAAGAAGTTCTATGCTGTATTACCAAAGCGATTAGCTAAATTTGAATTGGAAGTTGCAACTGAGAAAACTAGAATAATTCCATTTGGAAGAAATTCTAAATCAAAAGAAACATTTGAATTTCTTGGTTTTAAATTTATCAATGGTAAAACAAGAAATGGTTATTACAAAGTAGCCATAATTACCAGCCCAAAGAAATTAAAAGCTAAAAGACAAGAAGTAAAACTATGGATAGAATCACAAATGCATATACCAGTTATTGAGATAATTAATAAACTCAATAGAAAGCTTATAGGACATTATCGATACTATGGAGTAAATGGAAATAGCAAAGCTATGAGTAAATTTCGATGCTTTTGTGTTAAGCGATTACTTAGGACTCTTCAAAGAAGAGGGCAAAAGCACAAAATGAACTGGGAGAAATTCCAGCAAATAGTGAAATTTAACCCAATTGCTATTCCAAGAATCTATGTTCAAATATGGTAAGTTTCTAAAAGGTTAAAATGAAGAGCCGTATGCGTTAATAGCGCACGTGCGGTTCTGTGAGGGTCTTCATCAGTTGCATTTATACCGGAGATAAATGGCTGATGAATTCTACTCGACCTGTGGGTTTGGCAATTTCATTTAAAAAAAAATGAAATAACCACTAGTTGATGGCAAGTGCAGTATCGTGAGGTGCTGTGTGAAGGAAGCCTAAGGCAAAGTTTCGGGGCTACGAACAGAAACAAGATATAAGGCCGATTATGAGGATGAGTTTTTAATAAGTGATGAAGTCCAGCCAAAATTATAATAGGTAAATCTTTAGTCCACATGAAACGAAAGATGTTGTTCTTAACTGGGGAGGTCTGTAATACGTTGGAGAGGCCTAAATATTACCAATGATAACAACAATTCATACAGTAATGTGTGAACATGTATTACAGAAGTCAGCAGATGGCATAGTAGCAATTTTGGAGAATTGTGAAGGCCTGAATATCGAATTCTTTTCAAAATATGAAAAGTCTTACTATTAGCATGTAGATAAGTTGGAAGTATGGGTTATGTTAAGTCGAAGCTCAAAGGTAAAATGAAGAACAAGAATGCAAAAATAGAAAAGGAAAGAAATGATGAGGAAAGATAATCCGCAATTACCAAATACTGAATTGTGTGAGAAACTACTCTCCAATGAGAATCTAAAAGCTGCTTTTATCAAAGTTAAAAAGAATGGTGGAGCTGCTGGAATTGATGGAATGAATGTAGGTGGGTTAGATACATATTTAGATTCAAATATCAAAGATATCAAAAGTAGGATAATATCACGTAAGTACAAATTTAAAGCTGTTAAAAGGGTAGATATACCCAAAGATAATGTTAAAACTAGAATGCTTGGAATACCAACAGTACTAGATAGATTTGTACAACAATTAGTAGTACAGGTAATTACGCCATTGTTTGAGCCAACATTTTCAGCCTTTAGTTATGGTTATAGACCAAACAGAAGTGCAGAAGATGCTGTAAGACAAGCACAAATATATATAGCTGAAGGCTATAAATATGTAGTAGATATGGATTTGTCTAAGTTTTTCGACACGGTTAATCATGATAAGCTAATGGGCTTAGTATATGAAACATTAGAAGATAAGGATATTAGAAGATTAATATTTAGTTCTCTTAAATCTGGAGTCATGTACAATGGATTTAAAGTTGAAACAAATGTAGGCACTCCACAAGGTGGAGTAATAAGTCCAATATTATCAAATATCTATCTAACACCTTTTGATAAAGAAATGGAGAAGAGAGGAGTTAAGATTATTCGTTATGCCGACGACATTCAGCTTTTTGCGAAATCAAAGATGTCATCTCTAAGAATAAGAGATAATGCGATTAAGTTCTTAGAAAAGAAATTACAATTGACAGTAAACAAAGAGAAGACTAAAGCAGGTAGAGCAGAAGGAGCTAAAATTCTTGGATTTGTGTTTCAAACAAGAGGAAAGAAAATAGATGATGGAGTATTAAAACTCGGTAGATGTGTTCCACGGGATAAAAGTCTAGACAAACTAAAAACTAGGATAAGAGAAATTACTAAGAGAAACAGATGGGTCTCATTAGAAAGAGTAATTGCTGAATTGAATAGTTTGCTTAGAGGCTGGATAAACTATTATGCTAAAAGTACTATAAAAAGGAAGTTTAGAGATATAATGGAGTGGACACGAAGAAGAGTTAGACAGTATGCCTATAAAATTTGGAAGACTAGTAAAAATCGAAAACATCAATTGAGACTTTTAGAAGCTGAAGAATGGAAATTGAAGAAATATTATTACAGCTCAAGAAGTTATTGGAAAATGTCTGGAGCAATAAATAATGTGTTAACAAATAAAATTCTACAAGAAAAACTAAAACTAATTGATGGATTAAGATTATATGTTGAAAAGAATGAAGAAGCCAAAGAAAAAGATATCATTTACTTTGACTTCTTAGCAAAAAGAATGGCAGATGAAGAAGAAGGCCTTAAATTATTAAAAGAAGATTGGCACTACTTCAACATCGAGCGTTATGTTTGATAAACCGCCCGTTACCGAACGGTATGACATGGTGGTGTGAGAGGACGGTTTCGTGAGAAACCCTCCTACTCGATTATTTTAATTGTATCTTTTAGTTTTAGCAGCTTGTATGAAACCATTAAAACAAGGATTTGTATTATTTGGTCTACTTTTAAATTCAGGATGATATTGAACGCCTAAGAAGAAAGGATGATCTTTTATTTCAATTGCTTCAACTAAACTGTTATCAGGACTTATTCCTGTAATAGTTAATCCGGAATTAACTAAATCATCTCTAAACTTATTGTTGAATTCATAACGATGTCTATGTCTCTCATAGATAACATCTTGATTGTTATATAGTTTTTTCAAGACTGTGTTTTCTACTAATTTACAAGGATATGCTCCAAGTCTCATAGTTCCACCTTTATTTGAGATGTCTACTTGATCTTCCATTAAATCAATAACTGGATGAGTTGTATTTTGATCAAATTCACTTGAATTAGCATCTTCCCATTTTAGGACTTTTCTAGCATAACTCATGACTGCGATTTGCATTCCAAGACAGATACCAAAATATGGTATTTTCTTATCTTGTGCAAAATTTGCACTTAAAATCATTCCTTCAATGCCCCTGTTTCCAAAGCCTCCAGGAACGATTATACCATCACAATCTTTTAGTTTTTCATCAATATTGTCTTTTGTTAGTGTTTCACTATCTACCCAGCTTAAATTTACAGTACAGCCAATTTCCCAAGCACTGTGTTTAAGTGCTTCCATAACTGAGAGATAAGCATCGTGTAGTTGAATATATTTACCAACTAATGAGATGTTTATTTCTTTATTAGCTTTTGTGATTCTATCAATCATAGCATTCCATCGAGTTAGATCACATTCTTTTGTGTGTAGGTTAAGTTCTCTGCAAACGATATCGTCAAGCTTTTCATCATGTAACATTAGAGGGGCTTCATACAATACATTTAAAGTTCTATTCTCTATAACACAATCTTTTTTTACATTACAGAATAGAGCTATTTTTTCTTTAATAGATTTTTCTAAAGGTCTATCACTTCTTGTTACGATGATGTCAGGGAAGATACCAGTTGTCATCAATTCTTTTACAGAGTGTTGTGTTGGTTTACTCTTATGTTCATTACTACCACTTAAAAAGGGAACTAAGGTTACATGGATGAATAAACAATTATCAGGACCCACTTCATGGCTTACTTGTCTAATTGCTTCAAGGAAAGGCTGGGATTCGATATCTCCAGTTGTTCCACCGATTTCGGTAATAACTACATCAGCATTTGTCTTTTCTTCAATTGAATAAATAAAATTTTTAATTTCATTAGTAACGTGGGGAATTATTTGAACTGTTGAACCTAAATATTCTCCGCGTCTCTCTTTTTCAAGAACATTAAAATAACATTTACCACTTGTAAGATTTGAATACTTGTTGAGGTTTTCGTCGATAAATCTCTCATAATGTCCTAAATCTAAGTCTGTTTCAGCACCATCTTCAGTTACAAATACTTCTCCATGTTGAAATGGGCTCATAGTTCCTGGGTCTACATTCATATAAGGATCAAGTTTTTGAGCGGTAACTTTAAGTCCACGGTTCTTTAAAAGTCGTCCTAGTGAGGCCGCGGTAATCCCTTTACCGAGGCCTGAAACAACTCCCCCAGTTACAAAAATATGCTTAGTCATTATTTTCTCCTAAATAATTATTGTTGATATGTCTTGAGGATCTCTTTTGCAATCTCCCCTTTGCTTTTCCTTTGGTCCATTGCCCTTTTTTCTATATATCTATGGGCTTTTTGTTCATCAAATTTTAATCGTTCAATTATTAGAAATTTAGCTCTATTTACGATTTTAATTTCTTCTAATTTTCTTCTTAGTTTTTTGTTCTCATTAGCAATTCCCCTAAGTCTGATATTAACAGAGTTGCATAGAACAAGACTTTGGAATAATAGTGGAGAAATAATAGGTTTGCCAAGTAGTAAAACGCCTTCTTTTCCAACTCTTAGTGCAATATCACCAATATATCTTTCTTCAACAATAAGAATTACCAAGGAAAGTGAGCTTTTTGAAATGCTCATCGCCAAATCAATTCCATTTTCATCATTTAAAGGAGCATCTATAATTATTAAATTAAAATCAACCGATAGGATTTCTTGCCTTGCTTTACTGCAGGAAAAACAAGAGGTCATTGAACCTTTCACTCCATTTTTTGTTAGAAGTGATTTTAAATTCATATGACCTTTACCATTTGCTGATACAATTAAAATCTTTTCAAATTCAAACACTATTGATTTACCTTTAATATATTGGGAAATATTTTTCCTCTGTTAGAGTGCTTATATGTTCACAATGCTTATATTCTTCTAATTCACATTTTTTAACATTTAAATATGAATCTAGAAGCTTCTTTGGTAACACTTTTTTCAGAAACTCACTTTTTTCGGCTAAATTTATTGCCTGCTGCATAGTAGAAGGTAAGAAGGAGCCTTCACTTTCTACAAATGCGTTAGTTTCTATAGAAGGGGGAGGAGTCTCCTTATTTTTGATTCCTTCTAAAGCCGCCTCACAAATTAAAGTATAAATAATATAAGGGTTAGCACTTGTATCAGGGGTTCTAACCTCTAATCTACTATATCTTCCCTGAGTTTTTGGAATTCTGATTGTTGTAGATCTATTTCCATAGCCCCATCCAATGCGATTTGGTGCTTCAAATTGACCAAGTCTTTGATAAGAGTTGTAGATAGGAGAAGAGAAGATTGTCATATCTTTTATTCTATTTAATATGCCAGCAATCATGTACTCTCTAACTTGTTGATCATCCATATCTTCATCAGATCTTATAGACATGTTTACATGCATTCCATTTCCACTTTTTTTCTCTAATGGTTTTGGTAAAAATGAAGCAAACAATCCATTAAGAGTTGCTGTAGATTTAACTACACTTTTAAATGTAATTAAATTATCTGCAGAATTTAATAAATTACCATAAGTAAAATCAACTTCCATTTGACCAGGTCCACTTTCATGGTGAGATCTTTCTGTATGAAAGCCCATATCTTGAAGTGTTAAACAAATATCTCTTCGAATATTTTCTCCCTTATCATTTGGGGCAACATCTAAATAGGTTCCATTGTCGAGTGGAATAAAACTTGGATTTCCATCATCGTTTAATTTGAATAGGTAGAATTCACATTCACTTCCTATTTTAAAAGTATAGCCTAATTTTTTTGCTTTATTTACGAACGATTTAATAAGATATCTTCCATCACCTTCGAAAGGTGTGAAGTCAGGATATTTAATATCACAAAACATCATCACAACTTTTCCGCTTGAAGGTCTCCATGGGAGTACTTGTAATGTCTCTGGATCAGGAAATAAGAGTAAATCACTTTGTTCAACTGATAAAAAAACTTTTATTGATGAAGCATCAAATGAAATACCTGTGCTAAAAGCTCTATCAAGTTCATCACTGCTTATTGAGATATTTTTAAGATTCCCTAAGATATCACAAAAAGCTAATCTAATGAATTTAACATTATTTTCTTCAATGAAAGAAGAAATTTCATATTGCATGTTAGCCATAGCACCCTCCTAAGTTAGATTGCTGTGTAATGTTGTTTATATGGTAAAGTTGAATTAGGTTCCAATACATAAAAGTTTGCATTAAAAACAAGGTCTTTGTCAAAGGAAAATTCATTACAAAATTGATTAATTATATCTTTTATTGATTCTATATCATCTTTTGTTGCTTTTCTAGTTACTACTTGTTTAGGTAAATCTTTTGGTAATTCATCACTTCTTAAAAAAATCTTACCTCCATGCATACCTGTACCACAGAAATTACCAACTGGACATTTTCCATTTTGATTTAATCCTAAAACAATAATTAAGCCCCCAGCTAAATATTCTCCTAAAAAACTTCCTGCTCTGTCTCCAATAACAAGAACTGGTTGTTTATCATTATAGGCTTTCATATGAATTCCTGCTCTATAGCCAGCTGATTCTTTGATTAAAATTTTACCACCACGCATTGAATATCCTGCAGTGTCTCCACAGTTACCACGAACTATAATTTCGCCTTCATTCATAGTGTCTCCAGTAGCATCTTGGCAGTCGTTTTTAACTACTATTTTACTACCTTCATCGAGACAAGCTCCTAAAGCGTTTCCAGGGATACCTTTAATAGTAATATGTTTATTTTGCATTCCAGCGCCAATGTATCGCTGGCCATGGACATCGTCTAATTCGAATGAAGTTTCATTATCATCCCTAATTAGACTGTTTAAATTTTTAAAACTCATATGATTAACTGTTATTTTTTGCATTATTTATTACTCCTGATAAAATTCTCTATTCACCAGCATGCTGAATTCCTAGAATCTCTAATTCTTTTTCGCTTAACCCAATTCCTCTTAGCATTAATCTGTTTCCTTTTAAAGCTTCGATTGAGTTAATACCCATTCCACCCATCATCTCTTTGATTTCTCTTCTCCAAGCGGTAATTAAGTTGACTAGGTTTTTAGCCCCTTCTTCAGGATCTAATCTACTTTCAAGTTCTTTGATTTGGGTAGCAATTCCCCAGTTACATTTTCCTAAGTGACAACTTCTACAAAGATGACAACCTAGGGCGATAAGGGCACTTGTTGCAATATATACAGCATCAGCGCCTAGAGCTATAGCTTTTACAACGTCTGCAGAAGATCTAATAGTTCCTCCGACAACTAAGCTAACTTCGTTTCTAATACCTTCTTCTCTAAGTCTCTTATCAACAGCGGCTAGAGCTAATTCGATAGGAATTCCAACATTATCTCTAATTCTAAGAGGAGCAGCACCAGTACCACCTCTAAAGCCATCAATTGCGATTATGTCAGCACCACAACGAGCTATTCCACTAGCAATTGCTCCAACATTATGAACTGCAGCTATTTTAACAATTATTGGTTTCTTATAATTTGTTGTTTCTTTAAGCATATAAACCAATTGTCTTAAATCTTCGATAGAGTAAATGTCATGGTGAGGAGCTGGACTAATAGCATCGCTTCCTTGAGGTATCATTCTGGTTTTAGAAACTTCATCAGTGATTTTTCTTCCAGGTAGGTGTCCACCAATTCCAGGTTTTGCTCCTTGTCCCATTTTTATTTCAATAGCTTTTCCAGCATCTAGATATTTTGGGTGTACTCCAAATCTACCAGAAGCAACTTGAACTATAGTGTTTTCACCATAAACATAAAAATCTTCATGAAGACCGCCTTCTCCAGTGTTGTAAAAAGTGCCAAGTTCTTGTGCAGCAGTAGCTAGAGCTTTATGAGCATTATAGCTAATAGATCCATAGCTCATAGCACTGAACATGATTGGAAGGCTTAATTCCATTTGAGGTTTTGTATCTAAAATAATGTTATGATTTTCATCATATTCTAAGTCTAATTTTTTCTTACCAAGGAAAGTTCTAGTTTCCATTGGTTCTCTTAAGGGGTCAATAGAAGGGTTTGTAACTTGGGAAGCGTTAATTAGAATCTTATCCCAATAAACTGGATATTCTTTTGGTGTTCCCATTGAAGCTAATAAAACTCCTCCTGTTTGAGCTTGTCTAAAGATATTAGTTATATCGTGTTTACTCCAGTTAGAATTTGTTTTAAAACAATGATCTGATTTTACTATTTTTAAAGCATGTGTGGGACAAACAGCTACACAGCGATGACAATTTACACATTTTGACTCATCACTTAGCATTACTTTTAGCTTTTTATCGTAATAGTTAACACCATTTGAGCATTGCTTTTCGCAAAGTCTACAGTTTATACATCTATTTTGATCTCTTATAACTTCATATTCACTTTGAATTAAATTTACTTTCATAGGTTATTGAACCTCCTTATCTAGCTCAACAATGTAAGGTTCCCCTCCTTTGGGGAAATAGATGGAATCTAATTCTGGAGCAATAACTCTAATGGCTTCTTCTTCACTTGCCATATAAACCATATCATCCTTAGTTCCGACTACTAACGAGCGTAATTTTAGTCTGTCATTTAATGCCATTAAGCCATTGTTGTAGCTTACTATTATAGAAAAAGGTCCTGTAATAAGAAAACTTTCATAATTATTTCTAAGATATTTGTATTCTAATTTATCTTTTTCATCCATTCTTTCGATTGTGCTCCAGAAAGGGGCTGCTAATATATGAGCGACTGTTTTTATATCGATGTTTTTCTTTCTGTTTAAGAAATCTATCATATATGTAATTACTTCAGTATCTGTTTGTAAATTACATTTATAACCAAACATTTCAATATATCTTCTATTAGCATCGTAACTTGAAATTTCTCCATTATGTACTACTGAGTATTTAAGTAGAGAAAAAGGGTGAGCGCCACCCCACCAACCTGGAGTATTTGTAGGGTATCTACCATGAGCTGTCCAACTATAGCCACTATATTCTTCAAGTCTGTAAAATCTGCCAACATTTTCAGGATATCCTTGAGCTTTAAAAACACCCATGTTTTTACCTGAAGATACGATAAATGCACCTTTTATATGGGTGTTTACATTTATAGTACATCTTGCTACATATTCTTCTTCATCTAATTGACTTTCAGCTAATTTAGTTGGAAGAGGTGCTAAAAAATATCTCCAAATCATAGGTTCATCAGTAATAGAAGGAATTTTTCTTGTTGGAATTTTTGAAAGGTTTATCATATCAAAATGTTCTTCTAGAAATTTTAAGCATTCCTTTTTAGCTATAGAGTCCATATAAAATATATGGAAAGCATAATACTCCTTATATTCAGGATATATACCATAACCTGCAAAACCGCCGCCCAAGCCGTTTGATCTATCGTGCATAAGTTTTATTGAATCTATTGCAATCTGGCCAGAAAATCTTCTGCCTTTTTTTGAAAAGATACCGCTAATTGCGCATCCTGAGGGGATACGTATCTCCCCTTCTTTTTTTATTCGGTCCATTACTTTTCTCCTTATGATTCCAAAATCAATAAGTCTAAAATGAAAAAACGCCCATAGTTATCCTAACTATGAACGTCTTTGTTCAATCTTTTTATTTTATTTTTATATATAATATAGTGTTAAAACGCTAATTAGACTTCTTTGTCTTAATAAGGATATTATTGAAAAGTGTCATCCTTGTCTAGCATTTTATTAATTTTTTATTAATATAATATGTAATTTTATGCATAAAATGCATATTGAAAAAAAGATTATTTTAATAAAAATATTTTTATTTAGTTACTGGGAAAGAAATTAAATAAAATTTCAAAAAATTTCGGTTAAAAACATAAATTGGAGAGTTGACAAAAATAGTAGTATGATGTATTAATTTATCCTGTCTTTTGCAGCAAAAAGGGTTAATTACTTGTAGCATAAGTAGTTAGCCCAAATAAAATGTCCTTAGTGTTTATTTAACTTTTAAAATTTTCTGTATTTTTGTAATGTCACTTTTTTTTAATACATTCCAACTTAAATCTATACCTGTTTTATTTTTTAATTCCTTTAGTACATTTGAATAATTATTTGTTAGATAATTGAATCCATCTAACTTAGACACACTAGCGTCTCTTAATCCTTCTAACAATTCACTAGTAGTGAATTTATTTTCTGTTGTTTTGTTTAAATATCTAATTACCATTAATGAAAGCATACATATTAGTACATGCGCTTCTATGTGATTCTCTTTACTTACATATACTGGTCTTAAATCTAACTCTGATTTTGTTATTCTAAAACATTCTTCTATCTGCCATAGACCTCTATACATATCAATAATTTCATGAGTATTTACTTCTTTATTCAATTGTAATTGCATAGTCTTTGAGTTCCACCTAGAAGTCCAATCTAAATCTTTATCTTTTTCTTCTTTTTCAACTCCAATAACATTTGTTTCAATAATATAATAACCATCAAGCAGTTCTTCTTCTTCTAACTTTTTATTATCAAAACGAACTTCAGCCTTCCACTCTTCAATTTCTTTACCATTTTTATCTTTAACTTTTGTTTTAAGATATTTATTACTACCATAGTTATTATCTATTACAGATTTGGTTTTAGAGTGTGATGCTAATTCTGCTTTCATTAATGCACTCTGTCTCTCTATTTTTGCTCTTTCACTATACTTTTTACTCCAATAGATAATTTTCTTTCTTGGAAAGTTACTAATACTTGTTTTTTTACCATCTAGATTTGTTAATTTAATATTATGCATCATGTCATATTCTTTAAACATAAAGTCTATTTCAGAGAAGTCAATCTCTCCTTCATCTGTTAGTGGAACATCTATGTATTTATTAAGAGTTTTATCATATGTAATATATCCAGAAGGATCTAATAATACTTTCTTTAATTTTTTTGAACATTTTCTTGCACTTTCACTAATTACATAACCACACTGATTTGCAATAATATTTGCAATATTATCTCCCGTATGCATAGCTTTATCTGCTACATATATTGCATGATCTAAGCTCATTAATTTCTGTACTTTTTTAAAGGAAGGTAAAAAAGTAATACAATCATTGGTATTCCCATCATATGTATCAAACCAAACAGGGAGTCCTTCTTTATCCATAAACATACCTACTTGCACAATTGGTAAAGGTTTATGACTTTTTGATACACCTCTCATTCTATGACCATCTTCATCTTCTATTTCAAAATGTACATTTGTTACATCATAAAACATAAAAGAAGTATCTCTTTTATGTTTATTCACCATAGTTTTGTTTATATCTATTAGTAAAGAATCTTTAAGTGCTGCTATTTGTGTTAAACCTCTATAGATATCATGTTTTTGTAAATCAAAGTGTTCGAAAAAACAATCTTTTGTTTGCCAAGCTTTTAATTTTGAACCAGGATCTAAAATTCTTTTATATATCATTAATTTCATAAAAGATTCTAAACTAAATTCAATATTTAATTTTTTTTGTTCTTTACGTAAAAAATCAATTACTCCAAATTGATTTAATGCCCATAATATATAAAAATCGCCAGTATTAATTATTCTAGAAAATTTACCACTCAATTCATTGTATGGAAGAATAGCATCTCTAACTAAAGTAATATTAACAACATCCTGTTTTTTCTTAAGTTTGTTTTTAATATCTCTTTCTTTTTGTAATTCATCTTTAAAATGTTGGATAGGATCATCATATTTATCTAAATAGTCTTCAAGATAACCTAAATCTTTAACAGTAATAGTCTTTTTTTTCTTAGTTACTTTATCTCTAACTTGATGTTGATAAAACAATCTAGTTTTACCAGTAGCTTTTTCTTTTAACTTAGTTAAATACATGATTAAATCTCCTCATTGACATATTAGCACAACCATAAATAAAAGTCAACTACGTACAACTAGGGACAAAAATTAATTAAAAAAAATAATTATCAAAATGATAATTACATTCTAGCTAAAGACTTATTGTCTTAATTTATCTTTTTAACTGCAAAACTCCGGAGTCCATATAAAATATATGGAAAGCATAATACTCCTTATATTCAGGATATATACCATAACCTGCAAAACCGCCGCCCAAGCCGTTTGATCTATCGTGCATAAGTTTTATTGAATCTATTGCAATCTGGCCAGAAAATCTTCTGCCTTTTTTTGAAAAGATACCGCTAATTGCGCATCCTGAGGGGATACGTATCTCCCCTTCTTTTTTTATTCGGTCCATTACTTTTCTCCTTATGATTCCAAAATCAATAAGTCTAAAATGAAAAAACGCCCATAGTTATCCTAACTATGAACGTCTTTGTTCAATCTTTTTATTTTATTTTTATATATAATATAGTGTTAAAACGCTAATTAGACTTCTTTGTCTTAATAAGGATATTATTGAAAAGTGTCATCCTTGTCTAGCATTTTATTAATTTTTTATTAATATAATATGTAATTTTATGCATAAAATGCATATTGAAAAAAAGATTATTTTAATAAAAATATTTTTATTTAGTTACTGGGAAAGAAATTAAATAAAATTTCAAAAAATTTCGGTTAAAAACATAAATTGGAGAGTTGACAAAAATAGTAGTATGATGTATTAATTTATTAACAGCAAAGGCGCTGTAGTTCGGTTTTGAGCTACAGCGTCTTTTTTAATTTTCAAGAATTTTAGGAAAAATATAAGTTTTAAAGAGAGGTGCGCTGTATATGCAAAAAATAAGTGATTATTTTGGCTCAATGGTATTCGGTGATGATGCTATGAGAGATAGACTACCAAAAGATGTTTATCGTGCATTGAAAAATACAATCAGAGAAGGAAAAGAAATAGATTTAAATATAGCTAATGCGGTAGCTCATGCTATGAAAGAATGGGCTCTTGAGCACGGTGCAACTCATTTTACTCACTGGTTCCAACCTTTAACAGGTATTACTGCTGAAAAGCATGACTCATTTATTAACCCAGCTAAAGATGGTAAGGTAATTTTATCATTCTCAGGTAAAAACTTAGTAAAAGGTGAACCTGATGCATCTTCATTTCCTTCAGGTGGTTTAAGAGCTACTTTTGAAGCAAGAGGTTATACAGCTTGGGATCCTACTAGTTATGCATTTGTTAAAGACGAAACTTTATGTATTCCTACAGCTTTCTGTTCATATAGTGGTGCAGTTTTAGATAAGAAAACTCCATTATTAAGAAGTATGGCAGCTATAGATAAAGAAGCTAAAAGAATTTTAAAGTTATTTGGACATGATGTTAATAGAGTTCAAACCACAGTTGGTCCAGAACAAGAATATTTCTTAGTTGACAAAGAATTATATAATAAAAGAATAGATTTAAAATATACAGGTAGAACTTTACTTGGTGCTAGAGCTCCTAAGGGACAAGAATTAGATGATCACTATTTCGGTTCTTTGAAGCCTAGAGTTAGTGCTTTTATGCAAGACTTAGATAAAGAGCTTTGGAAATTGGGAGTTTATGCAAAAACTCGTCATAATGAAGTATCTCCAGCTCAACATGAATTAGCTCCTGTATTTACTACAACTAATGTTGCTTGTGATCATAACCAATTAACAATGGAAATTATGAAAAAAGTGGCAGATAGACATGGTTTGGTTTGTTTATTACATGAAAAACCTTTTGCTGGATTGAACGGGTCTGGTAAACATAATAACTGGTCAATTTCTACCGATACCAATATGAATTTATTAGAACCTGGGGATAATCCAAAAGATAATGCTCAATTCTTATTGTTCCTAGTAGCCGTAATTAAAGCAGTTGATGAGTATCAAACTCTTCTTAGAGCAAGTGTGGCATCTCCGGGCAACGACCACCGTCTTGGTGCAAATGAAGCTCCTCCTGCTATAGTTAGTATGTTTATTGGATCAGATTTAGAAGAAATATTGGAAGCTATTGCTGACGGTAGAGAAATTGATGGAAAGCAAAAAGAAAATATGCTTTTGGGTGTTGATGTTTTACCAGACTTTGTTAAAGATACTACTGATAGAAATAGAACTTCACCATTTGCCTTTACAGGAAACAAATTCGAACTTAGGATGTTAGGAAGCGCTGCAAGTGTTTCAACACCAAATACTGTATTAAATACAGCTGTTGCTAAAGTATTAGAAGAGTTTGCTGACGAATTAGAGGCTGCTGATGACTTTACTGTTGCTTTAAGTGATTTAGTTAAGAGAACTTATAAAGAACACAAGAGAATTGTATTTAACGGTAATAACTACAGCCAAGAATGGGTTGCTGAAGCTAAGGAGAGAGGTTTAAGCAATCTTAAAACTACTGTAGAAGCTGTTGGAGCTTACACAGAGAAGAAGAATATTGAGTTGTTTGAGCATTTTAAAGTATTAACTGCTTCAGAACTATATAGTAGGGCTACAGTTTTATATGAAAATTATGCTAAAACAATAAACATTGAGGCTTTGACTTTGGTTGACATGGTTAGAAGAATGATAATCCCAGCTAGTAACAAGTATTTAAGTAATCTTGCTGGTGAGGTTGCAAAGGTAAAAAGTGTTTTACCAACCATAGATTTAAAATCACAGTTAAGCTTAATGGAATCAATTTCTCAATTACTAAATTGTTTAAGCGAGAAGGTAAATTTAATAGAAGAAGAACTTATTAAAGCAAAAGCTATCGAGGATGAAAATAAAAAAGCAATTTTCTTCCAAGATAAAATCTTTAACTTAATGAGTGAAATTAGATCTTTTGCAGATGAGTTAGAATTACTTGTTGATAAGGATTGTTGGCCAATACCAACTTATGGTGATCTTTTATATTCGGTTTAATACTTTTTGTATTATTAGTGAATATGTTCAATTTTTTTAGTTTTTTGGTTGCTGCACTTTTGTGTGGCAACCTTCTAGAATTTTAAGGGATTATGGTATTTTATACTTTTAAGGAGTCAAATTATGTGTGGATTTGTAGGAATGTTTGATATAGAAGACGATTCTTCTTTGTATAGGGAACAGGTTTTAAAAATGTCTAAGAAAATTAGACATAGAGGACCAGACTGGTCTGGGATTTATCAAGGTGATAATGTTATTCTATCTCATGAAAGATTGAGTATTGTTGACCCCTTATCTGGTAAACAACCCCTTTATAGTAAAGATAAAAAGATTGTCTTAGCGGCTAATGGTGAAATTTATAACCATTTAGATCTTAGAGAAAAATATTGTAAGGATTATGATTTCCAAACTAATAGTGACTGTGAAATTATCATAGCTCTTTATGTAGCTAAAGGTCCTGATTTTATTGAAGATCTAAACGGTATTTTTGCTTTTGCATTATATGATAGTGAAAATGATTTCTATTTAATAGCAAGAGACCATATGGGTATTATCCCTCTCTATCAAGGTTGGGATGTTAATGGTCATTATTATGTAGCAAGTGAACTTAAAGCCCTAGAAGGAATTTGTCCTTCAGTTTGTACTTTCCCACCAGCTAGTGTTTATGATAGTAAGAGTAAAAAAGTTCAAACTTGGTATAAAAGAGATTGGATGGAATATGATAATGTTAAAAACAATGGTGGAAGTCCTGAAGTAATTAGAACTGCTTTAGAAGCTGCTGTAAAAAGACAACTTATGAGTGATGTACCTTATGGTGTATTACTTTCAGGTGGTTTAGATAGTACTGTTATATCTGCTATTGTAGCTAAATTTGCTGCAGAAAGAGTTGAAACTCATGATAAAGAAAAAGCTTGGTGGCCTCGTCTACACAGTTTTGCAATTGGACTAAAAGGTTCTCCTGACTTAGCAGCTGCTAAAATAGCTGCAGATTATTTAGGCACAGTACACCATGAAGTTCATTTTACTGTTGAAGAAGCATTAGATGCTGTTGAAGATGTTATTTATCATCTAGAGACTTATGATATTACAACTGTACGTGCTGCAACTCCAATGTACTTATTAGCAAGAGTTATTAAGAGCATGGGTATTAAGATGGTTCTTTCAGGTGAAGGTAGTGATGAATTATTTGGTGGATACCTATATTTCCACAAAGCTCCAAACGCAAAAGAATTCCATGAAGAGACTGTAAGAAAATTAAGTAAACTTCACTTATATGATTGTCTTAGAGCTAATAAATCATTAGCAGCATGGGGAGTAGAAGGAAGAGTTCCTTTCTTAGATAAAGAATTTATGGATGTTGCGATGAGCATTAATCCTGACTTAAAACTTTGTAATGATAGAATTGAAAAATGGGTATTAAGAGAAGCTTTTAAAGATATTGTTCCTAAAGAAGTTTGTTGGAGACAAAAAGAACAATTCTCAGATGGTGTTGGTTATAACTGGATTGATAGTTTGAAGGCTTTAACTGATAAATTAATCACAGATGTTCAATTTGATAATATTAAAAATAGATTCCCAATTAATACTCCTGCTACTAAAGAAGAAGCTTATTATAGAATTCTATTTAGTAGACATTTCAAGAGTGAAGGTGCTGCATCAACAGTTCCTCATGAAGCTTCAGTTGCTTGTTCAACAGCTACAGCTCTTGAATGGGATGAAAGCTTTAAGAAAATGAATGAGCCAAGCGGAAGAGCTGTAAAAACAGTTCACGAGAAAGCTTATAAATAAAATCTTATTTGTTCTTTCCCTTTTATTGATTAATTTTGGTAAAAGGGATTTTTTTGTCCAAATTAATGTTATAATATTTAAAAATATTAATTTAAGGAAAATGAATGAGATTGAAAAAAAATAAAAGAATAATTATTTTATTAATGATTTTTAGTTTCTCTATCAGCAATCTTTTTGCATTTTCTTTTTATTATAATTCTTTAAATTCTTCTAATAAAAAAATATATAATGAAGTTTATTCAGCACTTAAAAACAAGCAAGATTCTTTAACTGTAGATGTCTTTGATTTTAATTTATTAAGTGATATTTATTTTTATGTTCTAAGTGATAATCCTTCTATTTTTTATGTTACAGAGAAGTTAAATTATACTTCTTCACTTATTAATGATGAAATTGTATCAGCTCAACTTGAATTTAATTATAAGGATATGAGTGATGCAACAATTATTTATAATAATATAAAGTTAAATAATATATTGAGAGATATTGAAAGAGATGTATTAGGTTTCTCTGATTTTGAAATTGTAAAATATGTGTATGATTATCTGATACAAAACTCTTATTATGATAAGGATTTTCCAGATCAATCCCTATTAAGTATTTTATTAGATCAAATAGGATTGTGTACATCTTATGCTAAATCATTTAAGTTCATAATGGATTATTTTAATATTGATTGTTTTTTAGTTGAGGGCAAATTTAAAGGACAAACTGATAGCCATGTTTGGAATATGATAAAGCTTGATAATCAATGGTATCATGTTGATGTAACACAGGGCGATTCAACTAATGAATATATAGATTATAGTTATCTTTGTGTAACTGATGAGCAAATATTAAAAGACCACATAATACTTACATCTATAGATCTTCCAAAAGCAAATTCAGACAAATATTATTATTTAAAAAATATTGGTGGGTATTTTACTTTTTTTGATGACCAAAAAGTTACAGAAACTATTTCTAATTATATTAAAAAAAATAATGACATTTTTATTCTGACTTTTAAAGATAGCAAAGCTCTAAACAATGCTAAATCGTTTTTAATAGATAACCAAGGTTATATTAAAATATATTTAAAAAATGGATTAGAGCCATCAAATATAAATTATTTTATAAATGATTTAACTGATACTCTAATCATAGTAAATGATAAAACGTTAGAATCAGTTGATACAATTTATTTTGATAATTATTCTACTTCTAGTTTAGTAAAAAAACTTGAAGAAAAGTATTCAGATGGTAAAATGAGTTTTTTATTGTTATTTGAAAGTGAATCAGATTATAGAGCAGCAATAGATTATTTATTTGAAGAGAGAGAAATCTTTAATGTTTTTGAAGATTTAAAATCAATTGATATTATTTATTATGATGAGATAAATAGAGTTGATTTTACTATTTTAAATTAAGTTCATTTCATCTTTTTATAAATTGATCTAAATTATGTACTTTTTAAAGCTTTAAATATAAATATCCAATAGAATTTAGACATAAGAAAGTCCCAAGGTATAATTTATATACGATGGGACAGTTGAATAGTTTTAATTAAACTTAGTCTTCTTGAAGGGCTGCATAGCCTTCTTCTCCAGTTCTAACTTTAATTACGTTGTCAACATTATATATGAACATTTTTCCATCTCCATAGTGTCCTGTATATAATGTATCTTTTACAGTTTCCACAACAGTTTTTACGGGGACTTTAGAAACCACAACCTCAACCTTAATCTTTGGTAATAACGTCATATCTAATGGAACACCACGATATAGTTCAGTTACACCTTTTTGCATGCCACATCCCATAACATTTGTCAAAGTTAATCCTGTGACTTCGATATCATTTAAAGCTTTCTTAAGTGCAGGGAATTTGCTTCTCTTAGTAAGAATCACGATCTTAGTGAATTTAGATTTTTCATCTCTCTTATCTACAACTTTAACAGCCTTTTCTTTAATCTCTGTAGGTGTACCTTCTTCTTCTAAATCAATAGGAGTTCCAGCACCTGTTACGATTGGCATAAAGTCAGCATAAGCATTATCTAATCCGTGTTCTTCTAAGTCTAATCCAGCAATTTCTTCTTTAGCACTTACTCTTAAACCAACAGTTTTCTTAATTAGTGTAAATACGATTGTCATTGTAACAGTAACCCAAGCTATTACAGCAACAACACCGATAATTTGAGTAATTAATAATGAAGCACCACCACCATATAATAAACCACCATCAACAGCTAAGAAACCTGTTAAAATTGTTCCTAAGGCTCCACATACTCCATGAACTGAGAATGCACCAACAGGATCATCGATTTTAAACTTGTTCTCTACAATTTCAATTGCATATACAACAGTAATACCACTGATTAATCCAACGATAATAGCACCTGCAGGAGATACTGCATCACAACCTGCTGTAATTCCAACAAGACCAGCTAGAGCACCATTGAGTGTCATTGATACATCAGGTTTTTTATATTTAATCCATGTAACACACATTGTAGCTACTGCTGCTGTTGCAGCTGCTAAGTTAGTTGTTATAAAGATTTTTGAAGCACTTAATATTGTTTCATCTCCAGTTAATCCTACAGTTGAACCACCGTTAAAACCAAACCAACAAAACCAAAGGATGAATACACCAAGAGCACCAAGTGTTAAACTATGTCCAGGTATAGCCTTAGCTTTACCATCTTTATCAAATTTTCCAATTCTAGGACCTAAGATTTTAGCGCCGATTAGAGCTGCAACACCACCTACCATATGAACTGCAGTTGAACCTGCAAAGTCGTGGAAGCCTAAATCTGCTAACCATCCGCCACCCCAAATCCAGTGACCGCTGATTGGATATATAAGAGCACTAATAATGATTGAATATAAACAATATGATGAGAATTTAGTTCTTTCTGCCATTGCTCCTGAAACTATAGTAGCAGCTGTAGCACAGAATACAGTTTGGAAAATTAAAAATGCAAATGTTGGATAGCTGCCTGAATAATCATTTTGAACAAAAAAGTCAGGAGTTCCAATAAATTTACCTGCACCAAACATCAAACCAAATCCAATAATATAAAATACTATAGTACCTAATGCAAAGTCCATTAAGTTTTTCATTATAATATTTCCGCTATTCTTCGCCCTTGTGAATCCCGTTTCTACCATTGCAAATCCCGCTTGCATGAAGAATACGAGTACTGCACCTAATAAGACCCATAATGTGTCAACTGATGAATACATTTTCCCCTCCTGAAAATAAAAAGACGCGTGACCCAGTATTATTTGGATCACACGTCATTGTGTGGTATTTATTCGAAATGAATCGAAAAACAAAATGATAAAAAAAAGATTGCCTATAGGTTATACAAAAAAAAGACGATGCAAGATTTAGTAGTCCTGCATCGCCTTTGATGTATATACATTTTTTAATAATATTTTAAACTTTTGTCAATACAAAAAATGAATTTTTTTTGTATAAATATGTAAACTAATTTTTAATTCCTTATCTTATAAGAATTTAAAAAAAATTATAAAAGTGCTTTTTTTTATAAGTGTAATTAAAATTTACTTAATAAAGAGTCAATATTATTTTTTAACATATTATATAATGCCTCATCTTCATTAGTATCTGGGAAATTTCTCCAAACTATAACCTTTGCATTTTGATTAACATCAGATAAAGGAGAAGCGAGAGGATTATGGATATTATCAATTATTAAAGGAGAATCTAATTTAGAAACTTCATCAATATTTTTAGGAGATATAGAAGAAGGACCAAAAGTTCCAACTACATTTAACCCCAAAGATTTGGCAAATGCAACTTGATGAAAATGAACATAAGCATCTAGCTTATCTATTTGTTTCGCTTTTATTTCTTCTCTAGCTTCTTCAAATAATTTTTCAATTTTTTCAACCCTAATTTTACTTTTTTCCTCAGTGTTATATTTTGTGCTAATCTTTTTAGCTTGATCTTTAATATTATCGAGGGTATTTACAGTATTAATTTGGATTTCTATATCTTCATCGATTAGATTATTACTTAATGTTTCCATCATGGCTTCATAACCTGCATATACGAAAGCCTTGCTGTTTTGTATAGTTAATATATCACTTGGTAATATTTCGTATTCTGGTGGATGAGTTAAGTCTGAAGGGGCGATACTTATAACATTGTCTAACCCTCCTACATAGGCAAAAGAAGCACACCAACTAGTGCTAGCTACATAATCTGATTTAACCTCTTTTGTCCCTTGGGCAAAAAGGGCTAAGCCAAAAAACAAACAACTAAGTGAAATAATTAATTTTTTTCTCATTGTATTTTCCTCATTTTTATTGATTTTAAAATTGATATTAATATATAAATTAGCACAGCAATTATAGCTATTGTTGCACTTAAAGGTAGGTTGAAATATAAAGTTGTAAAAAAGCCAAATAACGCTAATACAAAACCAAAGATTGAAGAGAAGATAAATAATGTTTTTGTTGCACTACTAACTCTTGAAGCAATTAACACAGGGAGAATTAAAAGGGCATCAATTAATAGTGCTCCAATTAACCTCATTGCTAATGCTACACAAAGTGCAATAATTATAACCATAAAATTATAGTTTAGATCTACTTTAACTCCTAGACTTTTAGCTATTGCTTTATCAAAAAAAATTGAAACAATATTATTAAAATTTAAGATTAGATAAAGCAAAACTACTATTGTTAAGAGGGCTAAAATACTTAAATCTAAATAACTTAAAGCAAAAGGCGATCCCCATAATAATTGAAGTGAATCTTTAGCAGGTACATTGAAAGTATGCATTAAAAGAGAAGCAAGTCCCATTGTAAAAACCATTGCTGCAGCTGATGAGAAAGAGTTTGAACTTGGAATTTTTATAATTAAAAATACTACAATTAAATTAACTATTATTATAATAGGTAAGGTTGGCACATTTAAAGCAAGGGCAAGTGCACCTCCTAAAATTACTCCGTGCATTAGAGCGTATCTTAGAGGAACTAAATCAAGTCTTAATACCATTACCCCGCATAGAGGGAAAGAGATTCCTGATAGGATTAAAGCAATAAAAGCTTTGAATATTGGAGGAAGAGTTAATAAACTAAGCATTATGTCTCTCCATTTTATATGTATCCCATTTTAAAGTATCTTTAATATCTTTATCATGGGTAATTAGAATTATAGTTGGCATTTCTCCATTTCTTAAAGATTGCAATAAAGTTACAAGTTGAGCTTTGCTATCTTTATCTAAGAAAGATGTTGGTTCATCTAGAATTAATATTTTTGCTTTTTGGCATAAACATCTAGCAAGAGATACTTTTTGTTTTTCCCCGCCTGATAGAGAATAATAGTTTCTGTCTATTAGATGTATTGCTTTGCATTTCCTTAAACTCGTATCTATTAAATATTTTCTCTCAGCTTTACTTAAGTCTTTGTTTATCCCCATAGATACAACTTCTCTAACACTAATAGGGAAGGCTTGGTTTTCTTTTTCTTGTTTTATATATCCTATTGTTTTGGTTTCTAATTTATTAATTGGTTTTCCATCTATTAAAATTTTTCCACTAATAGGTTCTATTTCTTGGAGTAATGTTTTTATTAAAGTTGTTTTTCCAATCCCGTTATCGCCTTCAACAATTAAAGCATCTCCCCCTTTGATTTCTAAGTGATCAAAGGTATATAACACTTTATTTTCATAACCAATTTTTAAATCTTTTATTTCAACATTTAAACCAATTCCTTGTTTTGCTCTTATTTTAATTTTTTGGTAAATAACATCTACTGAATTTTCTTTTTCAAATAAATCTTCAGTTTTACAAAGTAATTTATCTATTAACTTAGAATAAACAAGTTCTACATTATGTTTTTCTAATAATGATTTTGCTCTTTCACTTACTAAATTAAATTTTACTCTTTTAATATTTAATTTAATCATGATAGCAGCAGCAGCTTTTCCTCCAGTTGTATCGTGAGCACTTAAGTTATCATATTTTTGGCTGGAATTGCTCAAAAATTTATCAAGTTCGAATAGGGGATATAACCAAGAACTAGAAGATGTAAATATTAATTCATTATCATTAAATACGTTTAAAGTAGTCCCTTTGATTAGGGGCTGGGTAAATTTTTCCATTGTAAAACTCCAAAAAAAAATAGCAAGGAGAAGCAGATATCTAATGTATCTAAGCCTTCCTGGCTAAAATAAAAACAAAAAAAATGAAAAGTAAGATTCCTTCTTGAAATCCTAGATTTAAGATATAATGTATTTGAATATATGTCAATTCACAATTTAACTAAATATTTTTATAACAGTTCTGCAATTGATTCAATAATTTCGTTAATGATTGTATCAAGCCCAATTCTAGTTGTACCTGCTATAGTTATATTACATTTGGATACGGGTATAAATATTTTATGTGCTTTACTTTGGCCAATGGCAAGTGCCATCTTAGGAGTAATTTCACCATGTAAGGCATCAGCTATTATAATACCAATTGGCCCTATAATAATATCAGCATCACGCGCTGCAACTATGACAGGATTCTCGCCAGTTGCAATCCCATCTGCACCACTTTGAAGCATAGCAGCTGTAGCTATGCTATTAGTTCCAATGGCTATTATTTCTGTATTTGGATATTTTTCTTTTATCTTTTTTATTAAGGTTTTTCCAAGGCTTCCACCTTGTCCATCTATCACAGTAATCTTTTTATTTGTTTTCATAAGTTTATTATAAATTATATATCTAAATATGAAAACATATATATTAGTTAAATGACTAGTAGTTTAGATCTAATCAATAAAATTATATTGACAAGGATAGAAGTGTTGTGTGAGAATATAGATAGCGTTGTATCACAGACTTAACCATTTCGTTAAACTAAGCGACACGCAGATTTTCAAGCACAACGTGCAAAACCGGGAGGAACGCTGTGCATACTTTCAGCGTCAATGGTAAAAAAATAACAACGGATGTAGACAAATCTTTACTAAGATTTTTAAGAGAAAATCTTAATTTATATGGTACTAAAGATGGTTGTAGTGAAGGAGCTTGTGGAACTTGTACTGTCATAATTGATGGTAAAGCAACAAAAGCTTGTCTAGCAAAAATTTCTAAGCTTGATGGAAAAAATATAACTACGATTGAAGGTCTAACTCAAAGAGAAGAAGAAGTATACGGGTATTGTTTTGCTGCCGCAGGGGCAGTTCAATGTGGGTTCTGTACTCCAGGAATGATTTTAGCTGCTAAAGCTTTGATTGATGTTAATAACAATCCTACACCTTTAGAAGTTAAAAAAGCAATAAGAGGTAATATCTGTAGATGTACAGGCTATATTAAAATTGAACAAGCAATTTTAGATAGTGCTAGATTTTTTCGAGAAAATTTAGAAATACCCAAAAATAGTGATAACCCCCCTAGTTTGACAGCTGATTCAAGAAACCTACTCCAATAAATACTTATCTCATAAAGAGATAAATTTTTTTATTATCTTTTTCGTTGTATTTTATTTGTACACACAGGGCACACTTGTATATATTTATAGTTTGTGCTATAATTTTATTTATCAAGTCGAGGTTTAAAAATGTATTTATCAGTCATTCCACAGAAAAGATCCAATAAACATAGAATGTATATAAGAGAGTCTTATAGAGTTAATGGAATTCAAAAAAAGAGAATAATTGAAGATCTTGGTTTTGTTGAAGACTATCTAGATCAATATGATGACCCTGTTGCTCATTTCAAAGAAGTAGCTAAACAAAGAACTGCTGAAAAAAATTATCTAAATGAAGAAGTTGAAGTTAAAGTAAGAATTCATGATTTTTTAGATAAACAACAAATAGAGAAATCAGACTTTAGTAATAGAAAAAACTTAGGATATATTGTAATCTCTCATTTTTATCATAAGCTAAAGCTAAACAAATTTATTAACAGTAAAAAAAGATCAACTGATATTGCCTTTAATATGGATAAAGTTTTTCAGTTATTAATTTATTCAAGAATTATTAATCCAGATTCTAAATTAGGGACCTTTAATAATAAGGAAACCTTCTTTGAGCCAATGAATTTCGATATACAACATATCTACCGCACAATGGATTATCTTTTTAAATGGAGATATAGCTTAATTAAGCATCTTAACAATCAAATGACGAAACAGTTTAATAGAGATACTACATTAATGTATTATGATGTGACTAATTATTACTTTGAAATAGATAATGCAAAAGAAATGAAGCAACGTGGTGTATCAAAAGAACATAGACCTAATCCTATTGTTCAGATGGGTCTTTTTATGGATGATATGGGAATACCTGTTAGTTATCGTCTTTTTGATGGAAATACAAATGATTGCTTAACTCTCCAACCAAATATGCAAACAGTAAAAGATGATTTGCAGATAAAAGATATAGTTGTTGTAGCAGATAAAGGAATGATGACAGGAGATAATAGAGGGAATATTCTTATAAATCATAATGGGTATGTAATAAGTCACTCTGTAAGAGGAGCTGATGCAGAGATGAAGGCTTGGGTAAAAAAACAGGATGATTATATTTATCTAGAAGTTCCAGAGAAAGAACAGAGATATGAGAAAATAAAAAAAGGGCGTTGTATTGTTGGAGAAGATAATGTTCCTAGAGTAAAAATGAAATCAAGATTTTATCCAGCAAAGATAAATGTAAAAAATAAAGAAACTGGGAAAATTACTAAAGTATTAGTTAATGAAAGACAAGTTGTGTATTACAGTCAAAAATTTGCAGATAAAGCTAAGAGGGATAGAGAAGATGCTCTTTGTAAAGCACAAAAATTTATTGATAGTGGTAGTACTGCTGTTATGAATAATTATGGAAGTAATAAATATATTAAAACAGATATTGTATCAACTAATGGAGAGAAGCTTTCAAAAACAGATTGTATAAAACCCTATTTTAATCAAGAAAAATTAAAAGAAGAAGAATCTCTAGATGGTTACTATGTGATATGTACAAATGTAATTGGATTAGATCCAGAAGAAAAACCAATGAAATGTAAAAGTAAATTCTTGAAGGATAATTACTTCAAGCTGAACAAAGTCGTTACCGATTTAGATATCATTGAGATGTATAGAGGATTATGGGAAATTGAAGAAACCTTTAAGATAACAAAAAGCTACTTAAATTTCAGACCAGTATTTCACAACAAAAAAGAAAGAATTGAGGCCCATTTCTTATCATGTTTTGTTTCTTTGGTAATTACAAGATTAATAGAACAATCAGTTGAATCAAAATGGTCAACATTACAGATAATTGAAAGTCTTCAAAAAGCTTGTGGAAGTGAGTTTGAAGATAACATTTATCTATTTGATTACTATGACGATATTTTAGAAGAGTTTGATCGTAAGTTAGGAACTTCATTTAAAAGAAAATATTTAAGTAAAGGTGATTTAAAATATATCATAGGAAAAATGAAGAAACAGTAAAAGTGTCCACAACTATTACACAACGTTTATAAGGATATAATTCTTACCATACAAGGAATTATATCCTTTTTTTCACCTATTTAGCTGTCAAAGACAGGATTTAAGATATAATGTATTTGAATATATGTCAATTCACAATTTAACTAAATATTTTTATAACAGTTCTGCAATTGATTCAATAATTTCGTTAATGATTGTATCAAGCCCAATTCTAGTTGTACCTGCTATAGTTATATTACATTTGGATACGGGTATAAATATTTTATGTGCTTTACTTTGGCCAATGGCAAGTGCCATCTTAGGAGTAATTTCACCATGTAAGGCATCAGCTATTATAATACCAATTGGCCCTATAATAATATCAGCATCACGCGCTGCAACTATGACAGGATTCTCGCCAGTTGCAATCCCATCTGCACCACTTTGAAGCATAGCAGCTGTAGCTATGCTATTAGTTCCAATGGCTATTATTTCTGTATTTGGATATTTTTCTTTTATCTTTTTTATTAAGGTTTTTCCAAGGCTTCCACCTTGTCCATCTATCACAGTAATCTTTTTATTTGTTTTCATAAGTTTATTATAAATTATATATCTAAATATGAAAACATATATATTAGTTAAATGACTAGTAGTTTAGATCTAATCAATAAAATTATATTGACAAGGATAGAAGTGTTGTGTGAGAATATAGATAGCGTTGTATCACAGACTTAACCATTTCGTTAAACTAAGCGACACGCAGATTTTCAAGCACAACGTGCAAAACCGGGAGGAACGCTGTGCATACTTTCAGCGTCAATGGTAAAAAAATAACAACGGATGTAGACAAATCTTTACTAAGATTTTTAAGAGAAAATCTTAATTTATATGGTACTAAAGATGGTTGTAGTGAAGGAGCTTGTGGAACTTGTACTGTCATAATTGATGGTAAAGCAACAAAAGCTTGTCTAGCAAAAATTTCTAAGCTTGATGGAAAAAATATAACTACGATTGAAGGTCTAACTCAAAGAGAAGAAGAAGTATACGGGTATTGTTTTGCTGCCGCAGGGGCAGTTCAATGTGGGTTCTGTACTCCAGGAATGATTTTAGCTGCTAAAGCTTTGATTGATGTTAATAACAATCCTACACCTTTAGAAGTTAAAAAAGCAATAAGAGGTAATATCTGTAGATGTACAGGCTATATTAAAATTGAACAAGCAATTTTAGATAGTGCTAGATTTTTTCGAGAAAATTTAGAAATACCCAAAAATAGTGATAACCCTAAATTAGGAACTAGATTTATTCGACCTGATGCTTTAGATAAGGCTTTGGGACGAGGAGTATTTACTGATGATATTGAACTTGAGGGAATGCTTCATTTAAAAGTTCTTAGAAGTGCTTACCCAAGAGCTAAAATTCTAAAACTAGATGTATCTAAAGCAGAGGCACACCCTAAATGTGTTAGAATTGCCACGGCTAAGGATGTTCCTGAAAATAAATTAGGACACTTAGTTCATGATTGGGATGTTTTAATACATGAAGGTGATATTACTAGGTATATTGGAGATGGAATAGCTATTATTGCAGCAACTGATGTTGATGCTTTAGATGAAATTGCATCTTTAATTGATGTAGAATATGAAGTATTGCCTGCTGTTGTTGATGTTCATCAAGCAATGGAAGAAGATGCTCCTAAAATTCATGAAAAGGGAAATATCCTACAAGTTGAACATATTCAAAGAGGTGATGTAGAAACTGCTTTAAAAAACAGTGCTCATATTGTAAGGAATACTTACAAAACCCCATATACTGAACATGCCTTTATGGAAGTTGAGTGTGCTGTAGCCTTCCCACAAGGAAAGGGCGTAAAGTTATATACATCTTCCCAATCAATTTATGATGATCAAAGAGAAGTTGCAAGAATGTTGAAACTTCCTTTAGATGATGTAGAGGTTGAAGCCGCATTAGTTGGTGGTGGTTTTGGTGGTAAAGAAGATATGAGTGTACAGCATCATGCAGCACTAATGGCTTATCTAACTAAAAAACCTGTTAAATTACATCTTACAAGACAAGAGAGTTTAATGGTTCACCCTAAGCGTCACCCAATGGAAATTGATATTACAACAGGTTGTGATGAAAATGGAAAAATCACAGCAATGAAGGCTGTTATTATTTCTAACACAGGAGCTTATGCCTCTTTAGGTGGTCCTGTTTTACAAAGAGCTTGTACTCATGCTTCAGGCCCTTATAATTATCAAAATATTGATATTATAGGTAAAGCAGTATATACAAACAATGTTCCAGGTGGTGCTTTTAGAGGATTTGGAGTAACCCAAAGTTGTTTTGCAGTTGAATCAAATTTAAATCTTTTAGCTGAAAAAGTTAATATGGATCCTTTTGAATTCAAATATAAAAATGCATTGAGAGTTGGTGATACTATGCCAAATGGGCAAATAACCTCTGAAGACTGTGGTATTGTTGAATGCATGGATTTAGCTAGAGATATTTATTATAAAAATCCTAGTAAAATAGGTTTTGCTAATTCATTTAAAAACTCAGGTATTGGTGTGGGTGTTCCAGATTCAGGTAGATGTATTTTATCTATTGAAAATTCAATAGTTCATATTAGAACTAGTGCAGCTTGTATGGGGCAAGGTATTGCTACTATGGCATCACAAATGCTTGGTGAAACTTGTAATCTTAAACGAGAGCAGATGTTAGTAGAGCCTCCTAATACGAGAAGAACTCCAGATTCAGGTTGTAGTACAGCAAGTAGACAAACTGCATTTACTGGAGAAGCTATTAAGAGAGCTGCAGAAAAATTAAAGGCAGCTTTAGAAAATCATACTATTGAAGAATTAGAAGGCCAAGAATTCGAAGGGGAATTTACATTTTATTCAGATCCAATTACTAGTGATAAACCACATCCAGTTAGCCATTTAGCTTACAGTTATGCTACTCAATTAGTTGAGTTAGATGACGATGGAAAATTAAAGAAAGTTTATGCTATAAGTGACGTTGGAACTCCAGTTAATTTGACTACTCTAGAAGGTCAAGTTGAAGGTGGAGTTGTTATGGGCTTAGGATATGGATTGAAAGAAGATTTTCCAACTTATGGTGGATATCTTAAGGTTAAGTATGGTACACTAGGGTTGTTTAGGAGTACTGAAGTACCTGAGATTGAAACAAAATTTGTTACTGGGCCAGGAAAAACAAAATATTCTTATGGCGCAAAAGGAATTGGTGAATTAAGTACAATTGCTACTGCTCCAGCTTGTCAAATGGCTTATTACAAATACGATGGTATTTTCAGAAAAGAACTGCCATTAGGTGGAACTCCGTATAAAAAGAAAAAAGAAGCTAAATAAGGCTAAGGTTATCCTCTCAATTTTGAGAGGATAATTTACAGGAGGAAATTTGTGATAATAAACAAAGTCAGTTTGATTGGATTTGGAGCTGTAGGTGCAATTTATGGTGACAAAATTTCTAAAGTTATTGATTCTTTCGAGGTTATAGTTAACGGAGAGAGAAAAGATAGATATGAAGAAGACGGCATAATGATTAATGGAAAGAGAAAATTTTATAGTTTTATTTCAAGCAATAAAGCTCAAAAACCTCAACTATTAATTATTGCTACAAAAAACCATCATCTCTCTCAAGTAATTGAAGATATAGAGTCTTTAGTTGATGAAAATACTATTATACTTTCTCTTTTAAACGGTATTGTTTCAGAGAGAATTCTAAAAGAAAAATTTCCTAAATCTACTATTTTATATAGCTTTGCAGTAGGGTTAAGTAGCGAAAACTTAAATAATGAAATTAATTATTCTACAGCTGGTAGAATAATTTTTGGATCTGAAAACAATGAAAAAACAGAAGAGGTTTTAGCAGTTGAAGAATTATTCAAAAAAGCTAAAATTGATTATGTAATACCTAACAATATAATGCATGATCTATGGAATAAATTCATGTTAAATATTGTTTATAACACAATATCCTCTATATTGAGAGCGGGGTATGGCGTCTTTAAAAATGAAGATGTTAAAACTCTAGCTTTTAAAGTTGCAAAAGAAGTTCAACTAATTGCTCAAAAAGAGGGCATAGATTTAAGTGATGATGATATTAAAAAAAATCAAGAATTAATTGTCGCCTTAGATCCATATGGAAGAACTTCAATGTGCCAAGATATTGAAGCTTCTAGAAAAACTGAAAATAAATTTTTTAGCAAAACCATTATAGATTTAGCTAAAAAATATGATATATGTGTACCTTATTGTGAAAGTATTTATTACCTTGCTCAAGGGGCAGAATATAGAAATGAAATGATGAAAAATAAGTAAATTTTTATTAAGATGCTGAAAGCTCTTTTTTAGCATCTTGAATTGCTTTTTTCATTAGGGGATATAAAATTCTTTCAATTTTATAGTCCCTATTTTTTATTATAGCCTTTAATTTATCATCGTCATCATAACATTTTAAAAGATCTACTAGTTTTCTTTTCTCTAGAATACGAACTGCTGGGACATTTAATTTTTTAGCGACTATATCCCTTGCGATAAAAAAATGTTTAAGGTAAATTTTTTGTTCTTTATTTAGACGCTTCCAGTTTGTTATTTTTGTCCAACCCGGTTTTGGTGTCTTTGTAATTTTACCAGCCATTTTCATTTTTCGCATTGCACTTTTTATTTTATTTTCTTTGGTTGCTAAATCAATGAGTACCGTTTTGAGTTCATGAAGATAGGCCACATCTTCTAACGCATATTGAATTTGACTCTCTTTAAGTGGTCTTTTTAGCCAATTTGTCATTTGATTTTTTTTCTTTGAGGCCTTACTACCGATATTTATATGTAAATAGTTTTCAACTAAAGCAGAATATCCTTTTTCAAAACCTAGTTCTAAGGCTAAAATTCTAACATCAAATATATTTTTAAGTTCGATGTTAAATTGTTTTTTTACAAGAGATGCATCACTATCACAACTAAACATTATTTTTTCGATTTCTTTTTCTTCTAGAAAATCTTTTAGCATGGACTCACTTATTTTAAATGGATCAATTATATAAAAATTCTTTGTGTCGAATATTTGAATTAAACACAAATGTTCACCATAAATATGAAGGTTAAATTCTCCTTCAAAGTCCATTGCTATACTGTTTAAATTATTCTCTTTTAAATAATTTATAAAGTTTTTTAAGAGTTCATCACTATCAATAATATTATAATTGTACATATTTTTTAACATATAACGTTTTTAAAATTTTTTAAAGGTATAAATTAAAGGAGCTCAAGTTTTTGAGCTCCTTTAATTAGTTGCATCTTTATTAGATATATTTTACTTCAGGATCAGTTTCAGGAATTATTATATTTAAAATAATACCAACTAGTGTTGCTAGAGCAACTCCACCTAAAGCGAATGATAAATTTTCATTAATGTTAAAGGAAATCATTCCTCCACCAATACCAATTACTAAGATAACACTACTTATTGTTAAGTTTCTCTTATCTTTGTAATTTACACCACTTTCTACTAAAGTTCTAAGACCACTTGATGCAATGATACCAAATAATAACATTGAGATACCACCAAGAACTGGGGTTGGAATTGTTTGAATTAATGCTCCAAATTTACCAAAGAAAGATAACAGTGTTGCAAGAACAGCAGCTCCGCCAATAACCCATATACTATATACTTTAGTAATAGCTAAGACGCCAATATTTTCTCCATAAGTTGTATTAGGTGGGCCACCCCATAAAGAAGCCCAAGCTGTTGCAATACCGTCACCTAAAATAGTTCTATGAAGGCCTGGTTTTTCATAAAAATTTTCGCCAACTACGTTGCTTAATACTAAAATATCTCCTAGATGTTCACAAATTGTAGCAAATGACACAATTATAAAAGATAAGATTGCGATAAGATTAAATTTTGGGAGAGCAAAAGTAGGTAAATTTATCCAAGCAGTTTCTTTAATGATAGTGAAATCAATAATAGCATAAGCTGGGAAGAAAAAACCCATAATTAGTGTGAAAAGATAGCCACTAAATAATCCAATTAATATTGGAATTAAAGCCCAGAAACGTTTAAAAAATATGTTTGCAATAATTGTTATTGCAAGCGTGACACAAGCTATTGAAAAATATACCATACTATAGTTTCCAGTCGGATCATTCATTGCCATGTTCATAGCTGTTGGAGCTAAGTTTAGACCTATTACAATAATCACTGATCCAATAACAACAGGAGGTAAAGCTCTATCTAGCCATTTGTGCCCTATAACTTTGATCAAAGCAGCAATTAAAGCATAGAAGATACCAGCACAAAAAGCACCCCCCAGAGCGTATGGTAGACCAAATGTTGATGAAACCATAATAATTGGGGGGATGAAAGCGAAAGAACTACCTAAGAAAGCAGGGACCTTAGCTTTAGTTAAAGCTATATAAATTAAAGTTCCTGTTCCCGCACTAAATAGTGCAGCACTTGGGCTTAGTCCGGTGAGAATCGGTACTAATATTGTCGCTCCAAACATAGCGAAAACATGTTGAATGCTTAAGAAAACCCATTCTCCGATTGGGGGTTTTTCACTTGGGCCGTAGACTGCCCCAGAGATAAATTTATCCGACATAAAAACTCCTAGATTGACTATAAATAAATAGTGTTGGTTTTATGACTTTTTGATAAGTCGTTTTACCTTACCAAAAAAATAAGATAAAAGGAAACCCCCTATATGATGAGAATAGGGGGAAAAAAGTTTTTTTCCTCAATTGAGTGCATAAAAATTGATGAAAATCACTTTTTAGGAGTTTTTACTTTTTAAACAAAGGTAAAAATGCCCCAAGGATTATTATCAATGGAAAAAATAGAACAATAATGATTATGAGTAGGATAAGGAGTTTTTTATCCTTGATTTTTTTATCGAGTGGTTTTTTTAATAAATATGTTTTTTCCATTGGGGGCTCTCCTTTCAATCTGTCTTTATCATAATAGGAGGGCTAGGACATATAATGTCCCTTAGAAAAAAAATTATATTAATTTTTGCATTTTTTTTATTTCATCTTTCCACATTTCTACTAATTTGTTAGGACAAGTAGGTTTAGACAATGATCCAAAAGAGAGAATCTTAGATAAAATTTCTTCAAAAGAGGTAAAGGGAAGAGTCATATATAGAGTATTATTTTTTATAATAACTTCTTGATCTTTGTGCCAAGTTTGGGTTTTTACAATGTTGGCAGCCTTATCATAGAACTCAATAGTAGCTATATAACTTCTAGTATTCATAAATATACCAAAGCCCGATGAAATATATTTTTTTAGTTCACTTTCATTTTCTACATAAGTGTAATCTTTTAGTAATTCTTGAGGATTTTTCATCCTTGATAAATGAAAATTCCTAAGTCCTTTTTTGTCTCTATCATAGGCAATTAAATACCAAGCTTTGCCATCATTAACTAATCTTAAGGGTTCTACTTCACGAATACTAATTTGATTTTTTAGATTTGTGTATTTAAACTTGAGACAATAATTGTTTTTCATTGTAAAAGAAACCACAGAAAAAATACTTTTATCTGGAAGATCAATTACTGGAGATAAAAATAAGATTTTTTTAGACAGATTTTTATCAGCTTCATTTAAAGTATTATCGATTCCTTCTGCAATTAATGAGGAGGAAAGGGGTTGTAATCCGTTTACATTGCTGAAATTGTTAAAAATTGCTTTAAAAATTAGGGTTTCATCGTTATTAGAGTTTGTAAGAGAAAAGTCTTTTTCATATTTATAATAATGATTTCTATGATCATAAATAATTGGAGCTCTAAAACGATCTCTCATATATTCTAAATCACGTTTAACTTGTCGAGTGCTTATTTCAAATTTAATAGATATATCGGTTAATTTCAAAGCTTCTTTTTTTGACAGTTTTTTATCAATATATATAATTCTTTCTGTTTGACTCATAATTTAAAGTTAACATATACACCTAAATATTGCAAAATTATTTTATCCATACTTTTGAGTGATAAGTTTTCTTGTTATTAATTCTTCAAAAGGACACCCTTTTTCAAATTCTTTACAATATTGCTCTTTGCAAATATCAAAAGAAAGAAAACTTTTTTTAGCTTGCTCAACATTTGCATAAACTTTCCAATATCCGCAATATTTTTCATTTTCACCTTTATGCTTAATAAAGCCAATAGTATCTACAAAAGGATATCCTAAGAAAATTCCAATTTCATGTGGAAAGTTCTTTTTGTTGTTTTCGAGTCTTTGATAAAGTTGTGACAATAAACCATCTAAACTTGTAATTTTATAATCAAGCGATTTTAATAAGTTTAAATTTTCAGATGTAAATACACTTTTTGTTAAATTTTTTTCATTAAAAAGTAAAAAGCGTCTAACATTTTTACAACCGCCTAATTCTCTAAGTCTAAAACCATTTTTTTTGAGTATTGGTTTAAGTTGATTTGCTTCTTTATTTAAATTAGGTTCATTTTTCACCATAATTAAGTAGCTAGGTTTTAAATTAGCAAAAACCGGACTACAATATTTGATTAATGTTTCACTTAAACTCATTGGTTCCTCTCTTGATTATATTGTTAGTTATTTCTAACAATATAAAATAAGGGTTGAAAATGGTCAATATATTTCTAAATAATTTAGCTAAAAAAAATAGTCGCCATAAAGACGACTATTATAAATAATAAGGATAATCTTATTTGTATTCACCAGGTTTAATTTCTGCACCATATTTAGCTTTAGCGTCAGAAATCTTAGCAATGAATTCATCCCATTTATCAAAGATTAATTGTGGACAGAATTCATCCATTTTCTTGAAGTATTCTTTACTTCTTTCTAATTTAGCAATCCATTTGTCACAACGGAATGTGAATTGGTAAGTATATTCTTCAAGAGTATAATCTAAGTCTAAGAATTTCTTAAATAGAGCTTTAAGATCTTCATATAGAGGGATTTTACCAGTAGGTGTATCTAATGCGTCATATTCGCCATGTACTCTACCTTCTGCCCAGTGTACCCAAACTTTCTTAGCTAGTTTATCTGTACAGAATTTACCTTCTGGAGTTCTTAAGAAATAGTTTGTTGAGAATACTTTAGGAACTTGTTTTAGACCCTTAACGAAGTTAATATTGTTTAGAGTGTATTCACCTAGAGGGTATGATAGGAAGTCCATGTTAGCCATTGGACTAGGTTTTCTAACACCTTCAGCACCGATTGTTGCACTAGTTGTTTCTGATTCTAGTGTACAAGCTTTAAGTAAGATACCTTCTTCCCAAGAAGCTGATTCTTCAACAGGAACTGTTGTATCACTATCACGGCCACCATAAAGAACACCTTGAACTAATACACCTTTCTTGTCTTCATAACCTTCTTTGTCGAAGTTATCTAAGTAATCAAGTCTCATTGTGTAACGAGCATTGCCGTGTGCACATTTGATTTCATTACCGTTAGCATCTTTTTTACCTTCATACCAGTCTTTACCTGAGAAGTTATCACCAGTTTTAGGAGTATCTAAACCTGAACCTAACCAATAAGGTTTGTTATCTGGTCCACGTAGAACGTTAGAGAAGATAACTTCTTGGTTTACGTTTAAGTTATGGAAGATAACTGGGTCATCTTGAGCGTTTACATCTTTGATAATACCGAAAATACCTTGTTCAACGTTTACAGCTCTGAATTCGCCATCGATGTTTCTGAAATATGCAATATCATCACCAACGATTTGTTCGCCTGGAATCATAGCAGTAGAAGTTTTACCACAAGCTGATGGGTAAGCACCTGTGAAGTAAGTCTTACGACCTTTGTCTTCGTTTACACAAGCCATTACGAACATGTGTTCACATAACCAACCTTCTTGTCCACCTTTGTTGATAGCAAGACGCATAGCATGTTTTTTTAGACCAACAGTGTTACCAGCATATTGAGCGTTCATTGAATAAACGATGTTGTTTTGAGTATCCATGTAGATTCTTCTCTTATCTACATTAAGAGTACAACCTCTTTCATCTAAAGGACCAGCTGAGTGAATAAATCTGAAGAATTCATCTTTTTCTTCATCTTTCATTTGTTTGAAGTGTTCATAAGCAGGTCTGTAAAGAATAGTTTCTGAGTGAGCAACATACCATGAATCTGTGAATTGTACACAAGGCATTGTGAATTCACTGAATGCAGGACCTTCGCAGAAGAATTTAACAACAGCATCTTTTCCTGCCATGTTGTTCTTAGCGATAGACATGATTTCTGCTAAACCTTCATCATAATCGATTGAGTTTAAGCTCTTCATCTTCTCTAAGTTTTCTTTGTATACCATGTAACGAGTGTTAACCTTGTCACGTGCTTGATCAGCTGGACCATCCCAGTGGATAGTTTGCTTATCATTAGCTAATACAAATTCTTCACCTTTTGCTATAGCTTGATCTCTGATGTATTGTTCATCTTCTTTGCTATCATCACAAACATAAATTGTTGCTGGATTACAATGTTCAGCAAATTGACCAACAAATTCAATAACTTTTTCATTTTCAAGTGCTGTTAGCTTTTTGAAGCTAGCTTCGTTCATTTTGCTCTTAAGTAAATCGGTATACTTAGAATTCATTTATTTCTCCTTTGGCGAATCCAATTAATGTGGAAACCCGTAAATCTATAATTACACTAATGTAACTATAACGTTTTTTTAACCTATAGGTGATTTTCACCCACAAATAGACAACTATCAGTAATTGATAGTTTATAATCTAGATAAATAATATCTGACCAAAAATCTATATACAGGAAACAAGTATATTTCCTTGTCTAATAATAAAAAATATAACTAAAAATATCAATACTTAAAGTTTGATTTTTAATTATAGCTTAAAAATAAATATAACAAATTGGGTATAAATTTTGAATATGATAAAAATATGGATAAAAAAATATCAATTTCTTAAAATTTTGGATATTTTCTTTAAATATTATTTTAAAATGTATGTAGTGAAACTTTATTTTTTATATAGTAAAATAGGGATTATAAAGAGAGATAAGGAAATAAAATGATTGAATTAGCGATGCCAGCTGGATCTATGCAATGTGGGTTAGTAGCCTTAAGAGATGGGGCAGATGCAATATATTTAGGTTTGAGAAATTATTCTGCTAGAAAGGGTGCAGTCAATTTTAGTATAGAAGAATATTCTAAGATATTTAGGTATGCCCACACCCTTAATAAAAAAGTTTACGTTACTATAAATACTGTGATTCATGATGCTCAATTAGCCACTGTTATGAAAATTCTTAAATCACTTCAAATAATTGGTAGTGATGGTATTATTGTTCAAGATTTAGGTGTTGCTAAAATTGTTAGAGATAATTTTCCTTCCTTACCTTTACATGGTAGCACTCAACTTGCAGTTCACTCTGTTGAAGGTGTAAAAGCAATGGAAACTTTTGGTTTTGAGAGAGTTGTTTTATCTAGAGAACTTACTATTGAAGAGATAGAAAAAATTAGAAACAAGTGTAAGGAGATTGAATTAAAAGTATTTATTCATGGTGCACTTTGCTATGGTTTTTCTGGTTTATGTATGGCAAGTAATATAATTACAGGAAGAAGTGCTAATGCTGGTGCTTGTGCCCAAATTTGTAGGACTTGGTTTTCTTATAATGATAAAAATGGTTATTTCTTTTCAATGAAAGACCTAGAGATATCAGATAGTGTTAAAAAGTTAAGAGATATTAATATTGATAGTCTTAAAGTTGAAGGAAGGATGAAATCACCTTCTTATGTTTCAGCAGTTACAAAATATTATAGAGCTATATTAGATAATGAGCCATTTGAAGATTTATATGAAAATATGAAAACAACATTTAGTCGTGAAAGTTCAAAAGGTTGGATAGATAATTATAAAGAGAATAAGGTTAGATTAGTTGAAGATAGATATCCATCACATAAAGGATTAGCCTTTGCAACAGTTGAAGACTTATTGATTATTAGAAACAGAAAATATGCTCTACTCTCTCTTGATAAAGATATAGCAATACATGATGGGGTTATGTTTTTAAGAGAAGTAGAAGGGCAGGTAATTGAGCCTGTAAAATTTAGTGTAAGCTCTCTTTTAGATTTAAATAGAAATCAAATTAAGAGGGAGAAAAAATTTAACAAGGTACTTTTATCTGTAAGTGATAGAGAGTGGGGATTATGTAGAGGGGATACTCTTTACTTAATAAAAAGACATAATCAAGATGAAAAATTAATAAATACAGATAGGCTTCCTTTTACTAAGAATTATGGAAAGGCAAAATTTATTATAAGTGATACCTCCATTAGTATTGTCGCATCTTTTGCTATTTTAAATGAAATAAAAGTTGAAAGACATATTAATATAGAAAAATCTAATAAACAATTTGATTATAAACAAAAAATTGAAAATATTTTTAGCCAATCAGGCGATAGTTTTTTTGAAGTAAGTTCTCTTGAAATAGTTAATAATACTTCTTACGATTTTTCTAATATATTTTTGCCTTTGGCAGAGATTAAAAAATTAAGAAGAGCTTTTTATAATGAAGTAGATTTATCAGTTGATAACTATATTAATGAAGAGTTATCTTTTGAAGATAATAAAAATATATATTATGTTGAAGAACTCCCTCCTAGATCAAAAATTAAAGTAAATGATTTACCTTTCTTTGAAAATATTCCTTCATCGGTAAATCAATTGATAAATATAGATGGGAAATATTATTTACCTCTACCTCCTGTATTTTTTAATGAAGAAGAGCAATGTAATAATCTTAAATTATTAGTAGACAGTTTGATAAAATCAAATCTATTAGATAAAGTTTACTTTGGAATAAATAATATTGCACATATTAATTGGTTAAGATCTTATGAAGTAAAAGTTTATGGTGATATTTATTTTTATCTTGCAAATAGACAAGCTGCCTTAAATTTGCTTAGTACTAATTTAAACGTTGTTGGCGCTTATTTATTTCTTGAAACAGTGAAAGGTGATTTATCATTGTGGCCATTTCTTCCAACAAGAGTTGATGAAGACTTTGTTCCACCTTTATTTATATCTAGAACTAATTTTTCATATGATAGTCTAAATAATGAGCAGAAGGATGGTGAGTATTATATCTCTCAAAGAGATAACGAATATAAAGTGATTACAAGAGGAGAATTAACTTATTTATTAAAAAGGAACTAGGAGGAAATAATTCCTCCTAGAACTTAGACATTTTTATATTTTCTCTTTTTGGTTTTTCAAAAAGATATCTCAAGGTACCCCATGAAAAACTCTTTAGATTAATATTTAATTTAATCTTCTAATAGGCCATATTCTTTAACAAAAGCTTCTGCGTTTTGAATAGAGCCACCAGCAGCACCTTTAACAATGTTATTTACCATAAGTGCAAAGCCAATTTTATTACCTTTTTTCTTAACACGACCGGTATATACAACCATTCCTCTAGGATTTCCCCAGAAAGCATATTTTGGTTGAGGGAAGGTTTGTTCACTGCTATATACTACAGGTTGTTCAGGAGTTGATGGTAAATCAGTTACAACTTTAAAGTCTTTCCATGCATCAATAACATCTTGTTCATTAACTTCTTCATCGCATTCAATCCAAACTGTTTCTAAATGACCAAACATAACAGGGACTCTTACGGTGAAAGCATATACTTCAGGATCAATTGACAGAATTTTCTTAATTTCTTTTTCAATCTTAGCTTCTTCACCATTAATGAAAGGAATACAGTTGTCAGTAATATCTAGTGAAGACAGACCAGGATATCCAGCTCCACTAACACTTTGATAAGAGTTAATATGAATAGTATTTATTTTGAATTTTCTAAGTGGTGCTAGTGCCATAGCTAAACCTGTTGTAACACAGTTAGCATTTGTAACGCAGAAACCAGTTTTTGGATAACCTTGATCTCTAATTAAATCTAGTTGTTCAAGATTAGTTTCAGGTATTAAAATTGGTACATTTGAATCATAACGCATAGCTGCTGCATTTGAGAAAATGTAGAAGCCGTGAGCTCTTAACTGAGGTTCTGCTTCTCTTGCAATATTTGCAGGTAAAGCTGAAAAGACAATTTGTACACCTGCTTCTTTCATAGAGTCGAAATTAAATTCTTTCATTTCAATATCTTTAATTGATGAAGGCATCTCTAAAGGTAAAATCCAGTGAGTTGTTGATGCATATGATAATCCTACTCTTGAGGCAGAAGCTGTAGCGTATGCTACATTGAACCAAGGGTGGTCAGCTAGCATCCACATGAATACTTGTCCAACAGCACCAGTTGCGCCAATTACAGCTACATTAATTTTCTTTTCCATGTTATTTCCTTGTTGGGCGGTTCCCAATTAATTTTCATTTTTTAATACTTTATAGTTTTTGAATTAAAAAATCAATACATTTTCAATAAAAAATGTTAATAAATTTACAAAATGTTAATATGATAACATTTAAGTTTATTATATTAAACATATTATAGGTTTTTGAAGATGCTCCTTTAAGTAGGTTAGTCTTATAACAATAGGTAAGAGAATTCAGAATTTTATATTATTTAGTTAATAGGGATGTCTAATTTAGTAAATTGAATAATTATAGATATAGAATTTTGTGAAAATCTAAGTAGATTGTAAAAAAGCGTAATTTTAAGATATCAAACAAAAAAAACTCTACTTTTTTTCAAGTAGAGTTATATAAAGAGTGCTATTTAGCTAATTAGAAAGTTTTTTCCCCAATTCTTTTAGCTTATCTAGGGTTTCATCATCAGGTTCTAAATTAGCAATTACGCCATCAGAAATTAGATTAACGCCGTTTTCTTCACATTTAGCTTGCCAATCTCTCATCCATTGGCCATCTCCCCAATCATAAGAACCAAATAAAAGAACCTTTTTATCCCCAAGTAAAGGTAAAAGTTCTTCAAAGAATGGCTCAAATTCGCCTTCATCTAAAACTTCATCCCCCATAGCAGGACAACCAAGAGCTATAGCATCATAATTAGAAATATCTTGGGCATTAGTATTTCCAACTTCAAAGAGATCACATTCATCACCTGCTCCATCTTTGATTGCTTGAGCCATTTGTTCTGTATTCCCAGTCATGGACCAATAAACTACTGCTGTTTTCATAACAAAATCTCCTTGTTATTATATGTTGTAATTGAAAGTTAGTGCTTTTAACGTGGTTAGTACTAGCTAACACATTAAAACTACTTATAAAAAGTAAAATCGTCAATAGTAAAAGTAAATAAAATTAGAAAAAATGGTAAGATTTTAATTTAACTTGTTATTGGCAAAATAAATAGCAAAAAAATATGGTGACTATTGGGTATAGTCACCATACAACAGGGAAAAATAATGGAGTGACAAATTAATAATACTAATTAAGAATAATATGTTGAGTGATATTATTTTTGTTAGCAATATGTAACTTATGTATGTAATATAAATCCATATTAACTTTTTGTCAATATTAATTAAATAAAAAAAGAAAAAAAAATTTAAATTAATAAAATAATCGAATTATATTAAATAAGAAGTGATTAACTATAGCTAAAATTAGGTTTTTCATTAATTATTTTTTTTAATATTATCTAATAGTGCTAGTTCATTTCTTTTTTGTTCATCAATATTTTTAATTAGTACAATTAAGTGAAGGTGTTTTGTTTCTTGATCGATTTTATATATATGTTGGATTTTATACCATCTGTAGCCATTAAATCTTTTTGTAATAGATCTTAGTTTCACATCTATATTTATATTTTTGGGAATTGTATTGTTAAAAATATGAGAAATATTATTATCTCTAATTTTGATTATCTCATGTAGGTAATCCATATGGATTACATTATTTAGTAAAAATTCGAAGTTGTTAATATTTTTATTTTCATAGAAATCTTTAGGTTCTGTTGGCGAATATAAAAAGATAGGAGTATTTGTAAGGAGATCGTATTCACCAAAAAACTCATAATCAGCTAAGGCTAATTTCATAATTTCTTTTTGTTTGTTAAATCTCTCTAGAATAGATTTATGGGTATTAACATCTATAATTATACATAAAGCTTTAATTGGCATACCATTGTTAAAAAGTGTATAGCTTAAAATATTATACCAACCTATTTTATTATTTTTTATATGTATTCTACCGAGCCAACTATTTTTTTGTTTTATCAATATATTGTTGAAAAATTGCAAAAAACTTTTTTTATCGTCTTCGTAAATTATACTATTTTCTATTAAAGAATTAGGAATATTTCTAACGTATTTATTTGTAACTTTTATTGGAGATGAAACAAATACACTCGTTTCAAACATTTTATGAACTAAATCAACTATTAAGAATTTAGAGGCAATTGTTGGAGTAATTAAAAGTTCCTTTTTATTGCATGAATAGTTTTCAGAATCATTTAAGTTTTCAATTTGAGTAACTATAGCAAAAATGTGCTTCTCTCTATGTTTGTCTCTTGTAATTTCTATATTTTCATTCACCCAAATGCTTTTATTTTCCTTATCTAAAAGTCTATATGAAAAAGTGAATTTAGGCCTTTGTGATTTAAGTTTTTTATAAACTTGTTCAAAATATTCTTTATCTTCAGGATGAATGAGTTTTCTATAATCATAATTAGTAGCCTTAATTAATTCTTTTTTGCTATAATTTAATAGGGAAGCGAAGTTATCACTAAAGTCTTCTATCAAATAATATTTATCAAAGTTATTTCTATGAGTTCCTGAAATTTGATAGTTTATTGCAACATCAGCGTGATCTTTGTTATTTTCCAATATTGATTGATTGATTTCAGATTCTAAATCTATCGTTGGTCTTGCTATTATATAGTATTTTATTTGATTATTATCTTTTTTCCCTACAATTAGAGCAATAACCCAAATATATTTATCTTTGCTTTTTATTCTGCAATTGCAGGAAAAAGGCGATGATGAATTTAGGTTTCTAAAAAAAAGTTGTTGCATAATTTCAACATCTTCCTCATACATATAATCAAAAATATTTTTATTCAATAAGTTTTTAGTGGCTTCTTGGGATAAGTTAAAAAGAGATGAAAACTGTTTATTAATATTTGAGATAGAATAATAGTAATTGTTGATATACCTAACTACAATCAGACCACCTTGGGAGTGTTGCATTAAAGCATTAGAGTTATAATCTGGTTTTTCAATATAATCAAATTTTATTGAAATGATTTTACCCTCATCATCATTAAATGATACTGTAGTAAAAATATTAATACTAAGAGATAAGTTTTTACTTTTATTATAAAGTTTTAAACTGTAATTAATATTATAAACTGTATCAGTTACTTTTAAGACTAAGCTTGATAAAGGGGTTGTTTTAAAAGAGGATGGAATTAAGGATATGTCTGTAATGAAAATAGCTTTGAGATCATCATAATGTGCTATTTCAGCTTTTTTATTGGGACCTGTCCAAATGATTTTTTCTGAGAAAAAACTTAATGATTTTTCACTATTTCTTTCATAATAAAAAACTTTACAGAAATTTTGTACAATTTGTAAAGCTCTCTTTTCTAAATTCATTTTGTGGTCCCTCAATAATTTATATTACTAAAATGGTATCATGCAATAATTTATTATACAAGTAAATTAAATTTTCTTTTACAATAGTTAAATAATATTTTAGGTGAGTTTGTTACAGACTTTTATCAATTTTTTATTTATTAATTTATTAAGGAAAAATTGAGGAGAAAAATATGAGTATAAAAATTAATAAAAATCGTTGTCCACAAAATCACCCATGCCCTGCTATTAGAATTTGCCCAACAGGTGCTTTAAGTCAGAGAGGCTTTTCTGCTCCAGAAGTCGATAATAGTAAATGTATAAATTGTGGTAGATGTACAAGAATGTGTGCTTTTGGAGTTTTTTCGAAACAATAAAATTATTTTAATTTTTTCAACTTTTTATATGAATTCATGCTAAAATAATTTTATGGATAAAAAAGATATTATTTCACGACTTCAGGAATTATATATTTATGATTTGTATGGGTTTAAAACGGAGCTTAAACCTTTAGCAATGATTCTTTTACTAGATGAACAAATAAACTGTGTTGCTACTGCTGTTTTTGAAGGTAAGAGAAGATTAATTTGTGTAACAGATTATAGGGTGATTATTATAGCAACTCCAATTGTTGGATCTACTGAAACAACAATTATTAAGCGGAAAGCTATAACCGACTATAAGGCCAATAAAAAAATATATAATTCTAACTTTACAATAGCTACAAAGGGAAAAGAATATTTCTTTAAAAATTCTCAAAGGAGAATTATCGATTTATTTCTATGGGCCATGGAACAACCTATCAAAGAATATGAAGATTAAAGGTAAACTGATATGGTTTTGAGTAAGATATTGCTCAAATCTATCAGTTTTTTATTATTATTTAGGTAAATATCCTTTTTTTAAGGATATTTTTTTTTACTTAACAACTAATTAGAAATTATAAAAAAAATAAAGGAAATCATCGTTTATCCTGATTAAAATACTTAACAAAGCTTTTTTGGGTGAAGATAAACGGAAAGAAAAATGCTTGACATTAGGAAATATTGGTGCCTATTATTAAACAAGTTTATTATTATTCAACTTAGTTGAATAGGTTTGGAGGATATGTGAAAAACGGGAAAAAAAATGATGGTAGTGGGTATACGAGCCGTTGGGGCCTTATATTAACATTGATTGGTGCTTCTGTTGGGACTGGTAATGTTTGGCGTTTTCCAAGAATGGCTGCGTTAAATGGTGGTGGATCTTTTGTATTAGCTTGGACAATATGTTTATTTGCAGTTTCAATTCCAATTTTAATTGCAGAGCATGTATTAGGTAGAGCCTCTCGACATGGTGCACCAGGAGCGTTTAGAGATTTTATTGGTAAAAAATATACTTGGATGGGAGCTTTTTTAGCTTTAACAACGTTATTAATTACCGGATATTACACAGTAATAATGGGCTGGTGTTTTCATTATGCACTTTTATCGCTTAAAGGTTTCGATGGGGTAGATACAGTTGCACTGTTTGAGACTGTCTCTCAAGGGGGAGTAAATTGGGTTTATTTTGTAATTTCATTAGTAATAACTGCTTTCTTTGTGTCTCAAAAAATAAGTAAAGGTATTGAATTAATTGGTAAATATTTAACTCCTATTTTATTTGTTATTCTAATTGTAATTGCAGTAATAGCATCTCAGATGGAAAATTCTGTTTTAGGATTACAGAGATTATTTACTTTTTCTTCTACAACTTTTTTCAGTGCTAATACTTGGCTTAATGCTTTATCTCAATCGGCATGGTCTGTTGGCCCTGGTTTTGGATTAGTAATTGTTTTAGGTGTATATACAAGCTCTAAAACAGATATTGGCTTAAATGAATTTGTACATGGATTAGGAGATAATTCGGCTGCCCTATTAGCCGGATTCGCTATTTTGCCAGCTCTTTTTGCCATGATGCCTGTAGATACTGCTACTGAAATTTGTGCAAGTGGTAACTATGGTTTAACTTTTATTTCTTTGACCTCTCTATTCTCAAGTATTCCAGGTGGTCATATAATTTCATTTTTATTCTTTTTTGCATTATTTTCAGCAGCTTTAACTGCGAACGTAATTTTTATGAGTACTGGAGTAGTTCCTATGATGGATTCTACTAAAGTTTCTAGAAAAAAAGCTACTGTGCTTTTGACAATTATTGTATTAATTATTGGAACGCCTTCTGCTCTATGGAGAAGTTTCTTAGGTAACCAAGATTGGGTTTTAGGCCAAGCACTTCTTGTAGGTACAATTTTTACTTGTTTCTTAATTTATAAATATGGAACAGAAAAAATGCGAACAAAATATATTAATACAAAATATAATGAACTTTATATAGGGAAATGGTGGAATGTTTCTGTGAATTTTGTAACACCAATTCTTATAACAATTATGTTTATTTGGTGGACTATCCAATCAATTGGTTGGGGAGCAGATTGGTGGAATCCTCTTGCAGAAGCTTCTCCTGCAACTTTCATAGTTCAAATTTTAATTTATGTTGTTATTCTCATAATTGCAAATAATTTTCTTTCAAAAAATTCTGGTGAAAGATATATCGACAATCCTGAAGAAGGTAGTGTATTTCCGCCTCTTCCTGAAATTCATACTAAGTAGGAGATTAAAATGGAAATAAGTGCAATTTTATGTATGGTAGTTTGTGTTGCCTTAAATTGGGGAGTTTTTGCTTTATGTTTAATTAAAATAGCAAAAACAGGAAAAAAAGAAGCTTAAAAATATAATAAAAATTTTAAGAGCGTAAAATTTACAAGGAGACAATATTATGTTTGCAACTAATGTTCCTTTTGATCTTTTTAGTAAAAGAAGAAATAAATGTAGAACGATCGCAAAGGAAAGAGATTATAAGGGTGTTATAGTATGTTCAAGAGGTGGAGGTACTTGGGATAGATATGCTGGTGGTCAGTTTTTTGCTAATCACTATCAACAAAGATGTTATCTACCCGATAATCTTCCAAGATGGAGTGGTCGATCCCATTCACTATTACTGATTCCGACAGATGGAGAGGATTGTTTATTAGTTACTACAGAAGAATATCGTAAAGATTTAGTAGCTATTGATGATATCCGTTTCAATAATAATTTTTTTGAACTTTTTTCTACTTCTCTAAAAGAAAAAAATATGGATAGTGGTAAAGTTGGGATAATATATGAAGATGTTATAACGGGAACTATTTTAAGACATTTATATAAAAGTTGTCCAAATATTGAATTGATTCCTTGCGATGATATACTTGAAAATTTAAGAAAAGTCAAAACACCAAGAGAAATACAATCTATAAAAAAAGCTTGTGAAATCGGATCTAAAGCAGTTTCTTTAATTATGGAAAATGTTGCTGAAGGTAAAACCGAAGCACAAGTTATAGCTCCAGGTCTCTCTCATGTATTTAGTGAAGGGGCAGCTCTTTATTTTATTGTAGTAAATGGAGGTAAAGATCCAACAGCTGTTCATAGCATAGATTCTCCTGGTTATGATTGTATTAATCCCTTAAAAAAAGGTTCAATTTTTAAAGTTGATTTCATCATCATATATGAAGGGTATATCTGTGATTTTGGTAGAACCACTGTAGTGGGTGGAGCGAATGATGAGCAAAAAGAAGCTATTAATTTAGTTACAAATGCTTGTGAAGAAATCATTAAAAACATTAAACCTGGAATGATGGTAAAAGATTTGTGTAAAATTGGTGATGATTATTTAGTAGAAAATGGTGTATCTCTATCAGAAAAGCAAAATGATCCAAATCAATTATATGCAGCTTTTCCACCCCACTGGGGTCACGGAATTGGTTTAACTTGGGAACAACCTTGGTTTGTCCAAGATTGTGAGGATGTCATTGAAGAGAATTGGTATCTCGCAATAGAAAAAGCGTTGTATAAACCAGGTTTTGGTGTTGTTACATATGAACAAAATTTGATAGTAACAAAAAATGGTTGCTTGGTATTGTCAACCACACCAAAATATTGGATTTAAGGAAAAGTGATGCAGTTAAAAGATAAAAGAGTGATTAGGTTTTTACAAAAAGCTGTTCAGATAAAAAGTATTTCTGGAAATGAAGAAGCATTTGCAAATTTGATTAAAGAAGAAATGGATTCTTTAAATTATGATAAGACTTGGATAGATTCTTATGGTAATGTTATAGGCTTTGTCAGAGGAAATAACCCTGGAACTATTCTTTTTGAAGGTCATCTTGATACAGTAGATGTACCATCTCTAGAGAAATGGACACACAATCCATTTTCTGGAGAGATAGTAGATAACAAGATGTATGGAAGAGGCACTTGCGATATGAAAAGTTCACTCTGTGCGATGATAGAAGCAGGAGGGAATCTAATTGCTTCTAATAATCGAGACTTTTGTTCTTTTTACGTTGTAGGAGTTATATATGAAGAAATTTTTGAAGGTGTAAGTTTTGGAAAAGTTTTAGATGAAATAGATGTTGATGCTGTTGTTTTAGGAGAGCCTTCTGATATGAGGGTGATGCTTGGGCAAAAGGGTCGAGCTGAGTTAAAAATAACTTCGCATGGGAAAAATGCTCATTCAGCCTTTCCTAATAAAGGTATCAATTCAATTTATAATATGAATCTTATACTCTCAGAATTAGATAAAATTGAATGTGCGAAAGATAATATTTTAGGAAATGGCATAATGGTTCCAACAGATATTTGTTCTTATCCTTTTCCTGGCAATTCAGTAATACCGGATAAATGTATTTTAACAGTTGATAGAAGACTAGTAACTAATGAAACTGCAGATAGTGTTTTAGAGAGTGTCGAAGTTGTTCTAAAGAAAATTGAAGAGAAAGATCATAATTTTTCTGCTTCAGTTAAATTAGCCACAGATAAACAATTAAGTTATACAGGAAAAATTTTGGAAGCTGAAAGGTTTTTCCCCGCATGGTTTACAAAAAAAGAAAGTCAGATAGCTAAGTCTATTTCAAAAGCTGTAAAGCATGTCACTAAAAATGATAAAGTATTATTTGACATGTATTCCTTTTGTACAGACGGTAGTGAATCTGCTGGTAATAGAAATATTCCAACAGTAGGGTTTGGCCCAGCTCCATCTAATCTCGCTCACATCGTTGATGAATATGTTGAGATTGAAAAAGTTATTGAAACTCAAAAAATTTATGAAGAAATTGTAAGATTTTTTTAAAGTGATTGTGAATTAGAAAATTTAGGAAGAGTAAAATTTTTGCTCTTCCTATTTTGGCTTTTATATATTATTCTTTAAAAGAGTGAGGGAAAAATTGGATTTACAAAAAATTGGTGCAACCATAAAACGAATTAGACTAGCTGAAAGAAGGACACAGCAAGATATTGCAACAATGTGTGGACTTTCAAAAAGTTATCTTTCAAAAATTGAAAGTGGAACTGTTCTTCCTTCTTTGAGTGTGCTCGGTCAAATAGCTGATGCTCTTGGAACAAAAGTTTCTGTTTTAGTTGCACAAGAAGAAAAAATAAGTATTGTACATGAAGATGCCGAGCATGTGCTATCTAATTTATCAAAGACTTCAATGGGGTATAGTATATTCCCATTTGCAGCTAGTATTAACAATAAGAAAATTCAACCTTTTTTATTTGTTACTAAAAAATCTGAACATAAATTAAATAAAAATTCTCATGATGATGATGAATTTTTATATATATTATCTGGAGAAATGTTCCTAGAGATAGGAAGTAAAAAATATCATCTTCAAGAAGGAGATGGAATATTTTTCGATGCAAGAATCGAACATATGACGATACCAATTTCAGAAGAAGTTAGAGTATTAGATATTTTTTGCTAATTGAATTTTAAAAACAAAGTATAGATAAAATAAAGGTGTCACAAAAATTGTAACACCTTGTTTTTTTTAAATAACTAAAATTAAATTATTGAATGATAGAATCTTCTTCTAGCATGTTTAGTTTCTTTGCAACGAAAGTTGTACAAGTTAAGTCACCAAATACGTTAAGTGCTGTTCTTCCCATATCTAGGATAGCATCGATACCTAATATCAAAGCATAAGCACCAGCAATAGCTGTACCAGGTTGTATAGGCATTCTAACTTGTTGCATTACCATAGCTAACATAATAGCTCCAGCACCAGGAACTCCTGCAGTACCAATTGAAGCCAAAGTTGCTGTGACGATAATTAATCCCATATCACTTAAGCCAAACATTCCATGGCCTACTGATAAAGCAATAAATATAGCACAAACACCTTGATAGATAGCTGTACCATCCATATTAATTGTTGCACCTAGAGGTAGAGAGAAAGAATAAACTTCTTTTTTAACACCAAGTTCTTTAGCAGCTTCGATTGAAACAGGTAATGTTCCACTTGAAGAACGAGTAACAAAAGCTGTTAAGAAAGGACTTCTTGCTGATTTCCAGAATGTTGATAATTTGATTTTTCCAAGTTTTAAAATACTTGAGTAAACTAAAAGAATATGAAGTAGATAACCTAAGAAACAAGCAACAGTTACGATGGCTAATGAACCAGCAACAGCAGCACCTTGTTTAGCAAATACTCCACTAATTAATGCAAATACACCAATTGGAGCAAATTCCATGATTCCTTTGACCATTTTCATCATTATTTCAGCAAAACCATCGAATAAATCAAACATTACATTACCTATTCTGCTTAGTCTTTCATCTTCCGAAATTTTAAGATAAGAAACACTTAGTCCAAAGATAATTGCAAAGAAGATAATTTGAAGAATAGAACCTGAAGTTAGGGATGTGAAAATGTTTTGAGGTACTATTTCAGCAATAGTATTCCAAATAGAAACATCAGCAGTCTTACCGGCAGCTTCAGCCGCAATTGTAGCAGCAATTTGTGCGTTAGGTTTAAAGATAAATCCCATTAATAATCCAATAATAACAGCGATAGCTGATGTTATTAAATATATTCCAACAACTCTGATTCCAACTTTACCAAGATTTGCTGGAGAAACGGAAGCCGATCCAACAACTAGAGTGGAAAATACTATAGGAATTAAGATCATCTTTAGTAATCTTACAAAGATATTACCAAGCATTTGCAACCAACCAGGGATTGTAGTGATTCCGTTAGCAGCTAAAATAATACCTAAAACTGCACCAAGTATTAATCCAATTAAAATTCTGTACAAAAGATTAAAATTGAAATACCAACCAAATAACCTGTTTTTGCTAACAGGAGCTTTATTTGCCATAAAAACCTCCATAAATAGTTATTTACTAACAATTAATAGTAACATAAATTTATAAATTTGCAATTTAATTTATATCCTTATGTTATTTTATTTAGGGGGTATAATACTAGAATTTAGGAATAATGAAAAGTAGATATATAAAATTTCTGTAAAACTAAAAAGTAATTAAGCACTTTAAATTTATTTTTTTTTACTATTTCCTTTTAATATAGCTATTTAACTATTTAGATTTAATATTAACTCGATTAAATATTCTATATATTTTTAATTTGTATTACATCTTTTTGAATATTTTATAAAGTAATTTCGAGTTTATATTTTATTAAATAGTTTTTTTTTCTAATTGAAAATAATTAGCTAAGTTAAGATAAAATTATAATAATTACATAAATTTTGAATGGGGTTTCTTATATAAAAATTAAGGATTTCTGTGTTTTAAATTCTTAAAAATAAATAATAATTAAACAAGAAATTATAAATTTTTACGTTAATTTGAATAATTAAAAATATTTTTGTATTTTGAATTTAGTAAAATTTTACCAAAATTTATGCTTATGTATTTTGTTCCCTTGTAAATAATTATACATCATTATTTTTGTATTAATATTTTTAATTTTAATTTCTTTGAATATTTTTTTTAAAAAAAGTATTGACAAAAAAGTTTTTAAAAATATATGCTAATAGCATGAAGAGGCGATGGTGCCTAGTTAAAGAACTACCATCGTCTCTTTTTTATTTATTGGCTAAAACTATTTTTTGCAAACGAGAGCAAAGGCGCTTTATTTTAGAGCGACTTTGCTCTTTTTTTTATAAAACCAATTGATATGAGGGAATACAAAAATTATGGACAAAATAAGCATTGAAGATGAGATATTGATGAGTGACATTGGGATGAAATTTAATAGTGGACCGGAAGAAATTACAGCATTAACCAGTGTTTCTCTCAATATTAAAAAAGGCGAATTTGTATCATTAGTAGGGCCTTCAGGTTGTGGGAAAACTACTCTTCTAAGAATCATAGCAGATTTACTAACTCCAACATCAGGAAAGGTAAGTATTGGAGGGGTTAGTCCAAGAGAGGCAAGATTAAGTGGAAAATATGGAATGGTATTCCAAAGCCCAGTTCTTTATGAGTGGAGAACTGTCATAAAGAATGTTGAACTCCCTTTAGAAATAATGCGTGTATCACCTACTGAAAGATATGAAAGGGCACAAGAAATGCTTGAAATGGTTGGATTAAAAGATTTTGGCAACAGTTATCCAGGTCAGTTATCAGGAGGAATGCAACAACGTGTTGGTATTGCAAGAGCCTTAGTAATCCAACCTGAAATACTTTTGATGGATGAACCTTTTTCAGCTTTAGATGAATTTACAAGAGAACGTCTTCATGAAGATTTATTAAATATTTGGAGAAGGACAAATAAAACAATTGTTTTTGTAACTCATAATATTTCAGAGTCAGTATTCCTTTCAGATAAGATTTGTGTTTTATCACCACATCCAGGCCGTTTATCTGCTGTAGTTGATGTAGATTTTGAAAGACCTAGAAGAATGAATATTAAAAATACACAAGAATATACAGCTAAGGTTGTAGAAGTTAGATCATCCTTTGAGGGGGTATAGTTTATGAGTCAACTTAAAAAGAAGAAAGATTCAAACACGTTAGTTACTTTTGTTTGGGCTTTAGGCTTTTTTATTGTTTGGGAGATAATCGCTTTTTTTGTTGAAGCTTCCCCAAACATTCGTTCTCCTGAAAAAGTACTTCCACATTTTTGGAAAATAATAGCAACCGCCTTTGATCAAAAGAAGATAAATGGAAGCGAGAGTGCAATTCAATTAGTTTGGTTAAATGCAAAAGTTACTTTGATTCGATCTGCTCAAGGTTTTGCAATTGGTTCAGGGGTTGGCTTTTTATTAGCTCTTTTTATGAGCTTAACAAAAGTTATAAAAAAAATAGCTTTTCCTTACCTAATGATTATTCAAATGATTCCTATATTAGGAATGGCACCAATACTTTTATCATTTACAGGAGATATTGATTCTAGTCGTATAATTATCGCTGCAATTTTAACCTTTTATCCGGTAGCAACTAATACATTAGCTGGTATGGAATCTGTAGAAAGAGAAAAACATGAACTTATGTACTCTTATGCAGCAAGTAAATGGCAATTGTATACAAAGACATTAATACCAGCAAGTATTCCATACTTATTTACAGGTCTTAAAGTTTCAGCTCCTTTAGCGATTACAGCGTCAATTTTGGTAGATACTTTGCAAGGAGGAATAGGTTTAGGTTGTTTGTTATCTCAATCACTTAAAGGAGCAATGACGAGGTACGTATTTTGGCTGATTGTAGTAATTAGTGCAGCTATTGGTATTTTAAGTTATTTGTTAATGGGTTTAATTGAAGATGTTTTCTCAGGCCATAAGAAAGCTGAGAGGGCGTGCAAGAGGTAAGTAAATAATGAAGAGACAAGAAAATTTGAATTGGGAAAACATATCAACAATCTTATATCCTTTAATTTTTGGGATAGTTGTTTTTGCCTTATGGCAGGGAGGCATTCTAAACATATTATTAAATACAGATACAAACACACTTCCTTCCCCAAGCCGTATAAACGCTATAATTTTAGATAATAAAGCAAAAATATTACTAAATTTAAAAGCTACATTAATTGTTGCACTTCTCGGTTTAGTATTTGGGTCTTTAATAGGTTATGGCTTAGCAATCTTAGTTGCTCAGTATAAAAAATGGGGAGCTGGAGCTATAACACTTGCTTCAGCATTTAACGCAGTTCCAATAGTGGCTCTTGCCCCTGTTATGAATAACTTAACTAAACAAGTATCACCAAATGTAGATTTTAGATCAATGCTCGCAAAAACAATTGTTGTTATGGTTATTTGTATAGCAGGAATGGCAGTTAATGCATATAGAGGTTTAACAGAGTTAAAACCATTTGCTAAGGATTTAATGAAAACCTATGCTGCAAGTAATTTTACAGTTTTCAAAAAGTTATTATTTCCAAATAGCATTCCATACGTATTTACAGCACTAAAGGTTAGTCTTCCTGGAAGTATCATTTCTGCCTTAGTTACAGAGTATTTTTCAGAAAAAGTCATAGGTATAGGTCGTCAGATTCGTGAAAACATTGTAACGGCACAATTTGCAACTGCTTGGGCATATATTATCGTTTCCTGCTTAATAGGAATATCTTTATATGTACTTTTGCTTTTTGTAGAAAATGCTGTCATGAAAAATAGAAATAGAAAATAAGGGTAACCGTACCGAAACGGTTTATAAAAATTTTAATAGAGAGGGATTAAAAGAATGGAAAGAAAAAAACTTAAAAAGGCTGTATTTATTACAGTTGTTGCTGCTGTTATTTTTGGGTTTACATCATGTAGTAAAGAAGAAGCTACTCCAGTAAAGGAGAGTGGAGTAACTTCTGAAAGTACTGCAACTTCAGAAACTGTGAAAACTGATAAAGATCGTATTTTAGAAGCTGCAGCTGAAGGTAAAATTGGTAACTGGGGCTTAGGTAATGAATATGAAATCCTTGCCTTATTGGCAAAATATGATCAACCTCTTGAATTCTTAAGTCAAGACTTTACTATGGATGGTTTTGATGATGGATCAATTACATTAGCATCAGCTATGACTTATAACGAATTAGGTTTAGTAAAAAATGATTATGATGGAGCCTATGGTTATGGAGATAGTATCGGTTATATCGATATGAACGATGAAGGGGTTGCTATGTTAGAAGATAACCTTTTCACAACTAAAGAATTTGCTGAAGCTAATCCAAACACTGTTAAAGCTTTCATTTATGCATCTCTTAAAGGTTGGGCTGATGCTTGTGCTAATCCACAAGAAGCAGCAGAAGTTGTATTTAAATATGGTTCATCAGTTTCATCTGAACATCAATTATACATGGCTAATGAAGTAAAAAAACTTGTTGAAACAGATACTAAAGGAAATACTGTTTCTAACTATGGATACATGGATGATGAAGCAATTCAACAAACTTTAGAATTAGCTCAAACTTATATCAAACTTGATGATAGTCAAGCAGCTGAAAAGCTAGCTAGTTTAACTCTTGATGATATCCGTGATATTTCATATTGGGAAGCTGCTACAAAATCACTTGACGGAAGCGATTTAGGAACCCCAGAAAAAACAGATGTAAAAATTCAACTTAAATGGTTACCTCAAAGTCAATTTATGGGTTATTACATGGCCCTTGATAAAGGATATTACGATGAAGTTGGTTTAAATGTAACGATCACACCAGGTGGTGGTGATATTGCTGAAACAACTGCTGTATATAACGGTACAGTTGATTTTGGAGTTACTTGGGTTTCTAATTTGATTTCTGCTAATGCTGCAGGTATGGGGCTATTAGAAGTCGCTCAAATTTATCAACGTTCAGGTTTACTTTTAGTTTATAAGAAATAATCATCAAAAATTAAATTCAAATATGGCAGTAAATATTCTGTCATATTTGAAGGGTTTTATTAAAAAGAGGTTTGATTAATATGGATTTAATAATAAAAAATGGAATGATAGTAACTCCATCTGAAACGTATAAAGCAGATATAGCTGTAAAGGATGGAAAAATTGTTAAAATAAGTAGTGAGATAACATCTGATGCTTCTAAAGTAATTGATGCTCAAAATAAATATATTTTACCAGGTGCAATTGATGCACACACTCATTTAGCAATGCCTTTTGGGGGGACAATTTCCGCAGATGATTATTTTGCTGGGACAAGGGCAGCATCTTGTGGTGGTACAACTACTGTTTTTGATTTTGCGTTGCAAGATTTTGATGAAAAAATGGTTGATACAATTAAAAGACGTGATAGCATCGCTTGTAAACAAGCAGCTGTAGACTATGCTTTTCATATCGGAGTAAAAGACATTCACGGTGAATTATTAGATTCTATGAAAGATGCTGTTGAATATGGTGTTCCAACCTTTAAAGTCTTTATGGTTTATGATTTTGGAGTTTCCGACGGTGTTTTTTATCAAGTACTTCAAAAATCAAAAGAAATAAATGCCATGATTTCTGTACATGCGGAAAATAATGAAATGGTAAATTATAATGTAGAGAAGTTTTTATCAGAAGGTAAAAAAAGTCCTTGGTATCATTATTTATCTCGACCTGAATTTGTTGAAGCAGAAGCAGATATGAGAGCAATTCAATGGGCGAAGGCCACAGGGGCTAAATTATATATAGTCCATCTTGCAAATGAAGAAGGGGTAAAAGCTGTTACAAAAGCAAAAGAAGATGGCTATCCGATTTATGCAGAAACTTGTCCACAATATTTAAATTTTACGAATGAAGTATATAAAAGGGAAGATGCTAGAAATTTTGTATGTTCTCCTCCAATAAAAGGACAAAAAAGCCAAGATGCACTATGGAAAGCCATAAAAAGAGGCGATATAGATGTAATTGCTACAGACCACTGTCCATTTATGCAAAGCGAAAAAGATTGGGGTATAGATGATTTTACTAAAATACCGAACGGCTGTGCTGGAGTTGAAAATATGTATCCTTATATGCTTAGTAAAGCAAATTCAGGTGAAATAAGTTTTAATAAAGCTGTTGAGCTTTGTAGCTCAAATCCTGCTAAAATATTTGGTTGTTCTCAAAAAGGTAGTCTTTCAGTAGGTAAAGATGCAGATATTGTTATATACGATCCAAACAAAGATTTTACAATTACTTGTGAAGGTATGCACTCTGATTATGATCATACAATTTGGGAAGGAGTTTCACTTCACGGTTATCCTGAGATGACTTTTTCTAGAGGCAGAATGGTTTATAAAGATGGTCAATTTTTAGGCGAAGCTGGATACGGTAAATTTGTAAAAAGAAAACTATCGTAACTTAAAAAAAAGATTATAAAAAAGGATTTAAAATATGGATAGTTCCGTTTTTCTAAATAAATTATCATCAAATGAAGCAAATAGATGCTTACTCTGCATTGATGCTCCATGTACAAAAGCTTGTACATCATCCAATAATCCTGCAGCAATGCTTTTTTCTCTACGCTTTGAAAATACAGGGGTAAAAGACTATTTTGATGGAGAAAAATGTAAAGATTGCGATGCCAAATGTGAAAGTGCCTGTGTACATTATGACTTTCCAATTAGGATTAAGAAAACTGCTTTAGCTTTAGAAAACCGTGATTTAATTTCAAGGAAAGCAAATTTAGAGTGCACATTTTTAGGTATCAAATGTGAAAATCCATTTTTTCTATCTTCTTCTGTTGTTGCTAGTAATTATGAAATGTGTAGAAATGCTTTGGAAATGGGTTGGGCTGGAATAGTTTTTAAAACTATTGGTTTTTTAACTCCTAAAGAAGTTTCTCCTAGATTTTCAGCTATTAAAAAAGAATCTACACCTTTTGTAGGATTTAGAAATCTAGAACAGATTGCAGAACATGAACTTAGTGAAAATCTCAAATTTATTTCAGATTTAAAAAGAGACTTCCCTAACAAAGTAATTGTATCCTCTATAATGGGACAAAGCGATGAAGAATGGACTCAATTAGCTAAATTATCTCAAGAAGCAGGGGCAGACATTATAGAGTGTAATTTTTCCTGTCCACATATGAGCGGAAATGGATTAGGATCTGATGTAGGTCAAAGTCCATCCCTTGTTAAGCATTATTGTGAGTGTACAAGAAAAGGAACAACCCTTCCTATTTTAGCTAAAATGACACCTAATATAGGGCATATGGAAATTCCTGCAATCAGTGCGATAGAAGGTGGAGCTGATGGAATTGCTGCTATTAATACAATAAAAAGTTTGTCAGGGTTTGATTTATCAGACATGACTTCTCAACCAAATATTAAAGGTAAATCTTCAATTTCAGGCTATTCTGGAAAAGCTATAAAACCTATTGCATTAAGATTTATTAGTGAATTATCTAGTTGTAAAGAATTAGAAGGTGTTCCAATTAGTGGTATGGGTGGAATTGAAAACTGGAAAGATGCTTTAGAATTTATTGCTCTTGGTTGTGGAAATGTACAAGTAACTACATCAGTTATGCAATACGGCTATAGAATCATTAAGGAGCTAAAAGCTGGCTTATCTACCTATATGTATAACAACAAAATAGAATCTATTTCAAGCCTTGTTTCAATGGCAAAAGAAAATATAGTTTCATCACAAGAGCTGGATAGAGATACGATTGTTTATCCAATTTTTAATAGTGATAAATGTTTAGGCTGTGGTCGTTGTTATATTTCTTGTAGTGATGCAGGTCATCAAGCAATTGAGTTCGATTTTAAGACAAGAAAACCAAAGTTGTTAGGAAATAAATGTGTGGGTTGTCATCTTTGTAAACTTGTTTGTCCAGCAGATGCTATAAAAGAGAGTAGACGTATAAATAAAATAAAATCAACCCTTGTACAGGAGGGTATTGTATGAGCAATAGATTGAGGAAAGCTAAAAAAATAAAGCTTTCAAGTTTAATACCAACTGAAAATTTTAGGATAGTTAGTATAGAACTTAGAGATATGCCCTGTGGGATAACTGAAATTCCAGTTACCATAGAGTTTAATAAAAAAAACAAACCCCCATATAAAAAACTTATGGTGGGAGGCTTATTTATTCATGGTTTTGTAAGAATGAATAATGAGCTTAGTAAAATTAATGGTGAAGAATATAGAAGGGGGGATGGTTCTGATTTAATTAAAAGAATTTATCTTACCGATTGGGATGGGGCCTTTTTATTATCTCTAGCATTAAACAGTGGTGGAGAATTTATATATGCAGTTACAAGTGAAGAAGTTGATCAACTTATCATAAATTGTATACACCCAAATGAATGAGAAAAATATTTATATAATGGAGGAAATGGTTATGTATAAATGTAGTTTGGAGAGAATGACAGACAAAATTGATACTTTCGCAAAATATGGTGATGCTGGACATGGGGGAATAACACGTTATTCACTATCTCCTGAAGCTATAGCGGCTAGAGAGGAGTTTATCAAACGAATGGAAGCAATTGGTGCTATAATTGAAGTCGATGATGTAGCAAATTTATATGCAACAATTGAAGGAAGTGATCCAACTGCCAAACGTATAGTAATGGCCTCACATATTGATTCGGTAACTAATGGGGGAAATTATGATGGTATTTTAGGAGTAATCAGTGCTATGGAGACTCTTGAAACTGTTGTTAAAGAAAACATCCCACATAAACATCCTTTAACTGCTATGGTTTGGACAAATGAAGAAGGCTCTCTATATCCTCCTGCTATGATGTGTTCAGGAATAGTATGTTATGATTATCTTCCAGATAGTATTAAAGAAAAGTTTAAAAAAGAAGATATGCTCGCTACAAAAGATGTTTTAACAGGTACCACTACTTTTGGTGAAGCTTTAGAAAAATCTGGTTTTAAAGGTGAAGAAAAATATAGATTGAGTAGGGAAAAATATCAATATATGTTTGAAACACATATAGAGCAAGGTCCAATTTTGGAAGATGCAAATAAAGATGTTGGAGTTGTAGACTGTGTTCTTGGAATGTTTAATTATCGATTAAAATTTTATGGACAAACAACACATGCTGGAACTTTTCCAATGCCAAAGAGAAAAGATGCATTTTACGCAGCTGCTCAAGCATTAATGTATTTACACAGCGAAATTGACAAATTAGGATATCCTGAACTTGTATATACAACAGGAGAAGTTGAGTGTCATCCTTGTGTTCACACTTGTGTTCCTGACTATTTTGACTTTTGTATTGATGTACGCCATGAAGATCCTAAAGTCTTAGATCAAGTTTTAGCAATTGTAAAAAGTTGTGCAGATAAAGAGTGGAGTGGTTGTAGTTGTTCTGTAGAAAAAGCTTGGAACCGTGATACAGTTTATTGGGATAAAAAACTAGTTTCATATGTAGAAGAAGCGGCTAAAGAATCAGGAGTTTCTTACCAAATAATACATTCTGGAGCAGGTCATGATGCACAATTTGCTTCATACATGATTCCTTCAACAATGATATTTGTTCAATCTAAAGATGGTTTGAGCCATTGTGAACCTGAATACTCATCTTATGAACAATGTACAGCCGGTGCAACTGTGATGATGAATGCTGTATTAAAAGCTGATAAAGACTAAAGGATTAATGTGATGAATGGAAAAGAAATAACTCAAAAGCTTAAAAAATATAATCTTCAATCTTGGAGTAAACAAAAAGATATTAATCCTATTGCTGTTGAAAAAGCTGATGGAATATATTTTTGGGATTATGATGGAAATAGATATACAGATATGTCTTCCCAATTAGTAAATCTTAATGTTGGATTTAATAATAAAGCGATTTCAGATGCAATAAAAGCAAAAGTTGATCAATATTGTTTTGTTGGACCAAGTTATGGTGATATATCTAGAGCCACATTAGCAGAAAAAATTATTTCACTTCTTCCTGACAATTTTGGTAAAGTGTTTTTTACTAATGCAGGAGCTGATGCGAATGAGAATGCAATTAAGATAGCTCGTATGTTTACAGGCAGAAATAAAATTATGAGCCGGTACAGAAGTTATCATGGTTCAAGTTTTGGGGCAGGTAATTTAACAGGAGAACCTAGGAGATTTGCACTAGAGCCAGGAATTCCAGGATTTGTGAAATTTTTTGATCCCTATATATATAGAGAGAAAATACCCTTTGAAAGTGAAGAAGATGCAGTTGAGTATTATATAGGTAAATTAGAAGAGCAAATTCAATATGAGGGTAGAGATGCAATTGCTGCCATAGTAATGGAAACTGTAACAGGTTCTAATGGTGTAATAATCCCTCCTAAAGGTTATATGAAAAAAGTTCGTGGGCTTTGTGATAAATATGGGATCTTATTAATATTTGATGAAGTTATGGCAGGTTGGTATAGAACAGGAACTTGCTTTGCTTTTGAAAATTTTGATGTAGTTCCAGATATTGTAACTTTTGCAAAAGGTGTTACTTGTGGGTATGTTCCTCTAGGTGGTGTAGCAGTTACCTCTAAAATTGCTTCCTACTTTGATGATAATTTATTATCTTGCGGTCTTACCTATAGCGGACATCCATTAGCCTGTGCTGCGGGAGTTGCTTGTGTTCAATACTATGAAGATGCTAATATCAAAGAAAATGTCAAACTATCTGGAGACTATCTTGCTAAGAGACTTGAAGAAATTAAGCTAAAATATGATGTAGTTGGAGACGTAAGGCATATTGGTTTATTTTCCTCAATTGAATTAGTTAAAGATAAAAAAACGAAAGAACCTTTAGTTGAATATGGGTATGATAAAGATGGGGTTATGAGTTCAATAATTGGAAAATTAAAGGCAAAGGGATTTATGACGTATTCACATGAAAATATGATTTTCGTTAATCCACCTTTAATTATAACTCCTGAGCAAATTGAAGAAGAACTTATGAAAGTGGAAGAAGTATTGGCAGAACTATAATTATATTAGGAGAGGTTTTATACTCTCCTATAATTTTAATTTATTTTAGAAAAATTCTAAATAAATATCAAAGATGATAGAAAGTATAATAAATTACTTTATCATCTTTTTTTAAAGATAAAGAAAAGTAAGATATACAAAATTTAGTTTATATTTAGCTTTTATTTAAAGATGTGAAAGAAGTTAAATATATTAATAGTTTAATTGAAGTTTTTAATTAATACTTGATTATTTAAATAAACAAATATTAATGATAGATAAAAACTTTCACTAGGGGGAAAAATGTCAACACAATTTGCTACTGCAAAATGGTCAATTTTAGGGGATAATGCCTTAATAAATTCTGGAAAGCATATTGCGAAGCTAGGTACTAGATGCTTGATTATTACAGGAAAACACATAACTAAGATAGAAATTCTTAATAAAGTTATAGATTTATTAGATTCTAATTCGATTGAATATGTAGTTTTTAATGATATTACAGGGGAACCTACCGATATAATGATAGAAGAAGCAGTTGAAGTATATAAAAGAGAAGATTGCGATTTCATAATAGGACTTGGTGGAGGCTCTCCTTTAGATAGTGCCAAAGCCTGTGCTGCAATGAGTACTCTAGATGGTAAAATTTCCGATTATGTAGGAAAAGAAATTTCAGGTGATTTTCCACCTATTGTTTTAATACCAACAACAGCTGGAACAGGTAGTGAAGTCACAAAATTTACCATAATAACAAATACAAAAACTGATGTTAAGATGTTGTTAAAAGGCGATGATTTAATTCCTACTTTAGCAATAGTTGATCCAGTTTTAACTCATTCGGTTCCAAAGAGTGTAACAGCTGCAACAGGAATTGATGCCTTGACTCATGCTGTAGAAGCTTATACTTCAAAATGTGCAAATCCTATAACAGATATGTTTGCTTTGTCTGCAATAAAGCGTATTTTCAAATATCTTCCAATAGCTTATATAGATGGAAATGATGCTACTGCAAGAAGTGAAATGGCAATGGCATCGTATGAGGCAGGGATTTGTATCAACAATTCATCTGTAACAGTAGTTCATGGAATGTCACGTCCAATTGGAGCCCTCTTTCATGTTCCTCATGGGATATCTAATGCAATGTTAATTACTCATTGTTTAGATTATGTATTAGATGGCTGTTACAGTAGATTTGCCATAATTGCCAAAGAAATTGGAGCTGTTGAGAATATAGAGAATGAGGAATTAGCTGCTATCAAATTTATAGTACAACTTAAGAAATTACTTAAGATGGTAGAAATCCCTAGTATAAGAGAATATGGAATTGATATGGAACTCTTTATGTCTCAAATTGATAAGATGTCTAATGATGCACTAGCAAGTGGAAGTCCAGCAAATACTAGAAAATATTTAGAAAAAAAAGATATCTTAGAAATTTACAAAAATGCTATATAGAAAAACTAATATAATCAATTAATCTTACAAACTAATTACCCTTTATCATTGAGGGTAATTAGTTTTATTAAATAAAAAAAAATCCTTACTAAAAAGTAAGGATTATATTTCGAGAGCGACGGGGATCGAACCCGCGATCTTCGGCGTGACAGGCCGACGCGATAACCATCTTCGCTACGCCCCCAAAAGACAAGTGTTAACCTATAGAATTTTTGACTTATTGTCAATAGGGAAAAAGTAAAAAGTTAAATATCTTTAGACTTAAAACTTAATAGTCTCAGAGCATTTAAGATAGCTATGAAGGTAACACCCACATCAGCAAACACAGCAGCCCACATGTTAGCCATACCAAGAGCCCCTAGAAACATGATTAAGAATTTAACTCCTATAGCAAAAAAAGCGTTCTGTTTTACAATAGTCATTGTTTTTTTAGATAGCTTAATAACGGAGGATAAACTACTTATTTGCTCTCCCATAATAACAACATCACTAGCTTCTATTGCAGCATCGCTTCCTGCAGCACCCATAGAAATACCAACTTCACTTAGGGCTAAAGATGGAGCATCATTAATCCCATCTCCTACAAAAGCAACAGAATGGCCTTTTTTTATAATTTTATCAAGTTCTCTAACTTTATCTTCAGGAAGTAAGTTTGCCTTAAAGGAAGAAAGGCCTAAATCAGAGGATACTTTTTTTGCATTTTCCCAATTATCGCCACTCAACATAATTAAATTATTGATTCCATTTTTCTTAAGTTGTTTAATTGTAGCTTTACTATTTTTCTTAATCTTATCTCCAATAGAAATAATAGCTTTGAACATATTATCAATTGCAATGTAGATTAGGGAATTTGTTAAATCAATATCATCATATGATTTAACTTTTATATTATTGTCTTCTAATAAAGCTTTTTTACCAATAAGTATAACTTTATTATTAACTGTTGCCTTTAATCCTTTACCAGCAATTTCTTCTACATTAGTGGCAACAAAGTCATTTTTAGTGTAGTTTTCACTCATTTTTATGTTTTCAAATTCTTTCACAATTGAAATAGCTATAGGGTGATTAGATAATTTCTCCACACTTGCAACGTAATTTAAGAGGGTGTTTTTATCAATATCTTCAACTTTTATATCTGTAATAGTAAACTTACCTTCAGTTAGGGTTCCAGTTTTATCAAAAACAATTGTATCGACTTTTGCTAAGTTTTCTAAATAAATACTGCCTTTTACAAGAACGCCTTTTTTAGAAATAGCACCAATACCACTAAAATAGGAGAGTGGAATTGATACAACAAAGGCACAAGGACAAGAAACAACTAAGAACATTAAAGCTCTATATATCCAAGTTGAATAAGGAATACTTGGAGCAAATAAAGGAGGGATAGTTGCAAGAAGCAAAGCAGAATATACAACAATTGGAGTATAATATTTTGCAAATTTCTTAATAAAAATTTCATTATGAGATTTTTTTTCGTTAGCTGATTCAACTAAGTTCAGAATTCTTGCAATTGTAGAATTTTCATAAGTTTTATTTACTTCAATAGTTATAGGTGAGTTAATATTTAAACTTCCACTTAAAACAGTTGTATTTTCCATTACATCAAAGGGAAGAGCTTCGCCTGTGAGAGGAGAAACATCAAGAGAAGAAGTTCCTTCAATAACAATTCCATCTAGGGGAATTCTTTCTCCCGGTTTAACTAGAATTATATCTTTAACTTTTACTTTTTCGGGTTCAATATCAACTATTTTACCATCTATAATACGATGAGCAATCTCACTTTTTAAACTCATTAAGCTTTTTATAGAACGTTTAGATTTATTAATGGCATATTGTTCAAATGTTTCTCCAATTTGATAAAACAATAATACTGCTACACCTTCGCTAGAACTTCCAATAATAAAAGCTCCAATTGAAGCGACAGCCATTAAAAAAGTCTCATCTAAAAAATATCCTTTGAATATATTTTTTATTGCTTTTAGCACAATATCGTATCCAATTATAATATATGAAATGAGCATAAAATATAATTTTAAACTTCTAAACAAAGTTAAGCCTAAGATAAATAAAATTAGCGAAATAATAATTCTTGGTATTCTAGGAATTTTCATAAAAAATAGTCCTTTATTTTATATGAATAGATATTCATATGTTGATTAAAAAAATATATGAGATAATTCTCATATATCTCTGACTCTGAATATACATGAATATTTATTCATATGTCAATACTAATCTTCATTTTTTTTATGATTCATGTGTTCTATTGCTATTTTTATTATTTCTTCAACATGGTCATCATCAAAGGAATAAAAAACATTTTTTCCTGACTTTTTAGCTTTTACTACTTTTGCATTTTTTAGAATTTTTAGTTGATGAGATATTGCAGATTGTTCCATGTCTAATTTTTTTGTTAAATCATTAACACATAATGGTCCGTTCCCAAGTTCTAGTATTATTTTCATTCTTGTAGAATCTCCTAGGACCTTAAAAAATAGACAACAAGAGTCGAAATCGGCCAATATTTCTTTTTTTCCAATCATATTTTTTCCTTTTCTTGATAGTCGTATTGTACTACTAAAAATTATTAATTGTCTATAAAATATATAATTTGCACTAAATCATAAATTATTTGTTAATTCTTACTTTTAATTTGACCGCAATAATGATACTTGTTAAACTAGTTTTATTAGAATAGATAAATTAGGAGAGTTAGATGAAACCAACATTAGTAGTATTGGCAGCTGGAATGGGATCAAGGTATGGCGGTGTTAAACAAATTGATTCGGTAGGCAAGAATGATGAAACCTTATTAGACTTTGGTGTTTATGATGCAATGAAAGCTGGGTTTGGTAAAGTTGTTTTTATCATTAGAAAAGATATAGAAAAAGACTTTAAAGAAAGACTTTTTGATCGAGTTAGTAGGAATATGGATGCTGAATATGTATTTCAATCAATTGATTCTTTACTAACTGACGAACAAATTGAATTGAGTAAGGATAGAACTAAACCTTGGGGAACAATCCATGCTGTTCTTTGTGCTAAAGATGTAGTTAAAGAGCCTTTTTGTGTTATAAACAGTGATGATTATTACGGTAGAGAAGCTTTTGAAATTATGGCAAAGCACCTATCTCAATTGGAAAAAGATAGTACAGAACATGCTTTAGTTGGTTATGTTCTTGAAAATACAATGAGTAAATCAGGTAGTGTCTCTCGTGCTGTATGTACTGTTGAAGATGGTTATTTAGTAAGTATGAAAGAGAATACTAAGATTGAATTTGTTGGAGATAAAATCATTAGTCATTTAGATGGTAAAGATATTGAAATGACAGGAAAAGAATGGGTCTCTATGAATTTCTTTGGTTTTTCAGCACGGGCTTTTGATTCGTTTTCTAAGTATTGGGATTCTTTTATAAAAGAAAATGTTACAACTGAAAAAACTGAATGTTATTTACCTGAAGGAGCAAGTGAAATTGTTAAATCTAATCAAGGTAAGTTAAAATTTTATACTACAAATGAAAAATGGTTTGGAATGACTTATAGTGAAGATCGAGACAATGTAAAAAAAGAATTGGATAAGAAAATTAAAGAAGGATATTATCCTGAAAAACTTTGGGAAAAATAAGAAATATAAACCGTTGACTTTTTGGTTTTTAAGGTCAACGGTATTTTTTTATATATGTTTTGTTTTCCAAGCAGCTTTTTCTATAGGAGTAAAACCTTCCCCCATTACTTGATAAGCATCATGAACTATTACAAAGGCGTTTTTATCAATTAGATGAATTTGATTTGTTAATCTTCCAATTTTATTATTGGGCATGACTGTCATAATTACTGGCCTTTCGTAATTGGTATATAACCCTTTACCTTCTAAAATAGTACCACCATGGTCTAAATCTTTTAGTATAACATTTTTAATTTCATCTCTTTTGTCACTTATTATATATATAGTTTTAGAACTATAACTTCCAAAGCCAAGAAGAACTTTATCAATACCAACACTTGTAATATATATTGTTATAATTGCGTAAAGCGCTGCCTCAATACCAAATATAAATATGCTGCATGTTACTATTATTGCATCTATAGTAAACATAGCATTTCCTAAAGTTAAAAAAGTATATTTTGATAAAATTTGAGCTAGAATATCAGTTCCACCTGTATTAGCACCACTTTTCATAACAAACCCAAGGCCAGCACCAAAAAAGATACCACCAAAAATAGCAGAAAGTAAGTATGAAACATGATTTTCATAACTGATAATTCCATCAGCACCAATCATTTTTGTAAGAAAGATAGTAAATCCTGAATATAGAATGGTTCCTAGTAATGATTTTAAACCATACTCTTTTCCAAAGATTAATAAACCTATGAAAAAAAGGGGAATACTTAAGATAAAAATTGAAGTACCTACATCAAAATTTAAAGTGTGATACAAAATAATCGCTATACCTGTAACCCCACCGTTTGCAATTTTTGCGGGGTTTGCAAATAAAACAACGCCTAGAGATGTTAATAATGTACCAATGATAATGTAAAAATATTCTAATAATTTATATCTCGTTATTTCCCTTTTCATAATATTTACTCCTAAATTTTAGTACTAATCTCTAAGTTTCTAGTTCGCATCATTTTTACAAGAACTTCAATATCATCAGAGATTGACAAGCAATCAAGAATATCCTTTTTCATGAAACCTTTTTCGCATGCTTTTATTAGAAATTCATATAGGGGTGTATAAAAATTATCAATATTAAGTAAGCCAATTGGTTTTGTGTGGATATTTAGTTGTAACCAGGTATATGTTTCAAAAAATTCTTCATATGTGCCAATACCTCCCGGCATAGCAATAAAAGCATCACTTCTTTTATACATTTCTTTTTTTCTTTCATGCATGTCAGTCGTAATTATCCTTTCAGTTTCAACATTTCTATTACAGACTTGTGGTAAGTTTAATCGTTTAGGTAAAACCCCAATTACTTTAGCTCCATTTTCATAGGCAGTAGAGGCCACTAGACCCATTAATCCTATATTCCCACCTCCATAAATTAAAGTCATTTTTTCCTTGGCAATATATTTTCCAACATTAATTGCCACCTCACTAAAAATTGGATTATTTCCTTTTGAAGATCCACAAAATATAGCTAAATTGTTTATAATATTCATGAGTTCAACATACAGCATTCCAAGATGAATGTTCAAGATATGATTGAGATAATAGGAAGAGGTAAAGAATTAATTAGATACATATTTTTTATCAATTAAGAACTCTTCAAATTTTTTTAGACTTGTTGCAAAATTATTTCTTCCAAAACCCATTCTAAAATAATTACCTTTAAAAAAATAAATATTAGCAGGTAATAATAGGACACCTTTTTCCTTTACTAAAGTGTCACAAAAATCTTCTATTGGTTCTTCTATTTTCATTTTCAAAAAACCTACAGGACCTGCCATTGGCTTATTGAATTTAAAAAGTGTTGAGTACTTATTGAAAAAGACTTCAGCTATTTCGATATTTTTTTGTATTAATTTTAAATTTTTTTGTAAAATTTCATCTCCATGGTTTAAAGCAATTGTCGCTAAAAATTCACTTGGGGCACTAGAGCAAATGCTAGTGTAATGTTTCATTTTTGTTAGTTTGTCTAAAATTATTGCATCTTTTGTGGCAATCCACCCGATTCTAAGACCAGCTAACCCATAAGATTTAGACATTACACCAAGAGATATTCCTTTTTCATATAAATCGGCTAACCAAGGTCTTTTAATTCCATCTAACTCAAGACCTTTATAAACTTCATCACAGAAAATATAAATATTATGTTTTTTTGCAATTTCTACTATTTTTTCTAATTCTTCTTTTTTGAAAGTATATCCTGTTGGATTATTTGGAGAATTTAAGACAATTAGTTTAGTATTTGGTTTTATAAGTTTTTCAAGCTGATTTAGATTTATAGACCAATTTTCTTCATTTTCCTCAAGTTCCCATTTAGAAGTTTCACAACCAATTGTTTTAGCCACTTCGAATAAGGATTGATAAATAGGAAATTCATATATTATATGGTCTTTTTTGTCTAAGAGGATATTCATAAAATTAAAGATAGCTTCTTGAGCTCCTGTATGAATTAAAATATCATTTTCATCTATAGTGTTAAATAAAGATGCAACTTGTTTTCTAAGTTCAATATCACCGTTAACTTCAGTGTACCCTAAATTTTGAGTCATAAATTTTTCTTTGGCTCCGATTTCATAAGATAAAAGTTCTTCTATATTCATTGATTGACAATCTGATTGTGTTAATAAATATGGTGCTGTAAATTCGTATTTATTAAAAAACACTTCTAATTTAAAATCTTCTATTTTCATTTTTATCCCTTACGTTTGTTTAGTTAATTTCAGGAATATATTATACCTAAATAATTATTTTTCTAATAGCTTTTTTATAGATTAGATTGATTTAATCAAATTTGTAAAATTTTTATATTTGAAGTAGTATGTATTTATTATATTTAAACATTGATTTTTAAAAATAAAGAATTATAATAAAAATATAGAATAAACCTTAGCTTTTTCTATATTTATTGCTATAATGTAACTAAGTAAATATATTAGTTTAATTTAATTGATAGGTATAATTATTGTACATAAAATGATAATTTTAGTTGTTTGGATTATATAATTAATGTATTATATATTATAGAGATATAATATATTCGTCTATATTTGAAAAAAAATAAGGAGAAAGGGTCATATTGTCCCTAAATATTAGCATTATGAAAAAAAGAATTATTACGCTATTAGCTTTATTAGTATTGTTACCTGTCATGGTTTTTGCAACTGATGTAGTTATTACATGGCAATGGATGCTTGATGATCCACAGGTTACCGGTTTTAGATATCAATTAAATGGAGAAGATCCTGAAGGTTGGACAGTTGTTGATGGAATGACTTCTTCTTGTGTTTTTGAAAATTTAGATAGTTCTAAAGAATATACTCTATATCTACAACAAACATATGATGGTGTTAATTGGTCTCCAAGTGCAGTTTCAACTGCTATGCCAGTCGTTGTAGCCGATGATACTATGGTAGAAGAGCCTGCTGCAATGGATGATGCTATGGTAGAAGAATCTCAAGAAGTTGCAATGGTAGATGAAACGACAGAAGAAGTTGTAGATGCAGCAAGTGAAGATAAAATGATGGCTGAAGAAGAAGTTGTAGATGCAGCAAGTGAAGAAATCACAGGTGATGAACAAAAGAAAGATAAAAAATCATCATATTATACAAGTATTTCATTAAGAGGTTCTGGTGTTTATGCTCTTAATGCTATTTCAGGAAATATTCCTTATGATAATTTAAGTGCAAGTGTTGGTATTGGCTTAGGTTTCAATAATATCTTTAAGATATCTAGTGTTGGTTTTGGATTAAATGTTAATGCAGATTACATTTTAGCTCCATATGATGGACAAGCATTAAATTCCTTAAATTCATTCTTCACAGATACATCTATTACAGATTATAGTTTGAGAGTTACATTAGCTCCTGAAATGGAATTCAATGTAGGTAGAGTTGTTGTTAACTTTGCAGGTTTAGTAGATGCAACTTTAGTTGATTTCCCATATGTTGGTACTTTAGACATAGATGAAGACTTTGCCTCAACACATATCTTACTAGGTTATGGTGGACAATTTGGCTTAGCATTTAAAGTTAATGACCATTTCCAAATTGGTACAGATGCTAAGTTTAGAAGATTTGGTGGTTTAGATGGAGAATGGGGTGTTGAAGTAACACCAGCTCTTGTATTAACATTTTAATTAATTGATAAATAAAGATTTGGGTCAGTTTTATTTCTGACCCTTTTCTTATCTTTTCTTTAGGAAAGTGAATATATGATACCTTGACCAAAGATTATTGGTGTTTGTATTATTGTATTATATTTTAAGTGAATAAAATGAAGGAGAAGGGGATTATTCCCCTACAAAAAAGATAATGAAAAAAAGCCGCATGCAACGTTGCATCGACTATATTAGATTTAACCATGAATCAGAAGGTTTTATTCTTTCTGATGAAGATGAGGCTGATATAATAGCAGTTTTAGAAAAAGATGAAACTGCTGATAGTTTGATTGAAAAGTATATTGTAGAAAATTCATTGGTGAACCACGATTATGTAGCTAGTGATAAAGATTTTGGTTATTACGAAAACACAAGATGTTTATTTAATTTTTTTGATGTTAGAGACCGTGCAAAACTGAGAGAAATTGCTATTTATATTACCGCTATCAGAACTGCAGAAATGATTGTTTATCCTGTTGAAGGTCCCTTTAATTTAGACAGATTAAAAGCAATTCATAGTAATTTGTTTGGAGATATTTATCCTTCTGCAGGAATGCTTAGAACTACAACAGCAGCTAAGAGAACAGAATTTTGTCGTCCAGAATATATTAATAGTTCAGCTAAAGAAATTTTTTCTAAGTTAAGGAAAGATCATTATTTGAGGAATTTAGATAGAGAATCTTTTATTAATGATTTAGCATATTATATGGGGGAAGTTGAAGCTTTACATCCCTTTAGAAATGGGAATGCTCCTACAGCCAGATTATTTTTTTGGGAGCTAATTTATTTAGCGGGATATAGAATAGAATGGTCTCAAGTTGATCCTGATAGACTCCTCGAAGCAGATATTTGTGCAATTGATGGTGATTATCAACCTTTGATAGATGTATTAGAAGACGTCGTTTATAAAAAATAATAATAAAAGCAAATCTTAGTATTTAAGGTTTGCTTTTATTATCAAAATATTCCTCAATTTTTTTATGTAGTAATTATTTCTAAAATGTTAAATCTATAATTTTAATATAATAGTTTCTAAATTAAAAAAAAACGATCTAATTTATCATATGTGTAGGTTAAAATACTAATATAGTTTATTTGATAAATTTCAAGTAACTATATCTTTTTTCACAGATTTTTAAAGTGAATTTATTTGACATTAGTTTAAATCAGGATTATCGTTTAATTAATGAGAGTTATTTTTATACTCTCAAATTATTCATGGAGGTAGTTATATGAGTGTAAACAATGCAATGACTTCAGAATTTCTCCACTCAGCATATGGTGGTGAAAGTATGGCACACATGCGTTATTTAATTTGGAGTGATATAGCAAAAAAAGAAGGTTTTAATAATATTTCTAGATTATTTAAAGCCATCGCTTATGCAGAAAGTGTCCACGCAGGAAACCACTTTAAAGTAATTGGAGGAACTACTTCAGATGCTTCAGTAACAGGTGGAGGAGTTTTTGGGGTTGGGAAAACTGCAGAAAACCTTCAAGGTGCTATTAATGGAGAAGCCCATGAAGTAGATCAAATGTATCCAGTCTATTTAAATACTGCTGAATTCCAAAATGAACCAGAAGCTAAGCGTTCATTTCATTTTGCTCTAGAAGCAGAGAAAATCCACGTTGAATTATTTAAAAAAGCTCGAGAAGCAGCTTTAGCTGGACATGATATGGAATTAGATAAAATATATATCTGTCCTGTATGTGGTCATACTGTTTTAAATGTAGCCCCTGAACGTTGTCCAGTATGTGGTGCTAAAAAAGAACAATACGTAGAATTTTAATATTATTTACGAAATGCCATTTTAAAGTAATTTTTACTTAAAATGGCATCATAAAAATATAAATTTTCCAAATTTATATTTTTTTATTATATTATTAATTTTAACAAATAATTACTTTTAAATTACAAGTAATAATTGTTAGAAAAATAAATTAAACTTATAACAATCCCTTTGTCTTTGATATTATTTCTTTTTCTTATATAATAGTATAAGAATAAAATATTAAGGGGTTTTTTTATGAATAGTTTTACTTATTATACTCCAACAAAAGTTATTTTTAAAGAAAATGGCGAAGTTGAATGTGCAAAAGAATTAAAAGTTTATAATCCAAAAAAAGTATTAATTCATTATGGTGGTCAGAGTGCTATTAAGTCTGGCTTAATTGATAGAGTTAAACACAATCTTGACGAAGCAAATATAGATTATATTTTATTAGGTGGAGTAGTAGCAAATCCATTATTATCAAAAGTTCATGAAGGAATTGCTCTTTGTAAGAAAGAAGGAGTTGATTTTATCTTAGCTGTGGGTGGTGGTAGTGTTATAGATTCCTCTAAAGCAATTGCTATTGGCTTATATAATGAAGGAGAAGTTTGGGATTTCTTCGAAGGCATTAGAGAACCTCAAGGTTCATTCCCTGTAGCAACAATTTTAACAATCGCTGCAGCTGGATCTGAAATGAGTAAAGGTTGTGTTATAACTAAAGATGATGGAATGTTAAAAAGATCAACAGCTCATCCTGATGCAGCTTGTAGATTTGCAATCATGAATCCATTATTAACACTAACTCTTCCAAATTATCAAACATTTAGTGGTTGTGTTGATATTTTAATGCATACAATGGAAAGATATTTAAATACCGATGGAGATCAAAATTTAGATATCACTGATGAAATTGCAGAAGGATTAATGAGGTCTGTTATAAAAAATAGTCTTATTTTAAAAGAAAATCCAAAAGATGTTAAAGCTCGATGGAATATAATGTGGTCAAGTAGTCTCTCTCATAATGGACTAACCGGCTGTGGTACTAATTCTGGTGAATGGGCTGTGCACAAGATAGAACATGAACTTGGTGGTAAATATAATGTTGCTCATGGAGCAGGATTGAGTGCTGTTTTCTCAAGTTGGGCTTTATATGTTATAGATAGAATTGAAGATAGATTGGAAAAATTCGCATTGAATGTTCTGGGTGTAGAGAAACAAGCAACATCAAGAGAAACAGCTCTTTTAGGTATAGAGAAGATGAATGAATTCTACCATAAAATTGATATGCCAACTAATTTGAGAGAATTAGGGGTAGAACCTACTGATTCAGAAATTGAAGAACTAAGCATTAAGGCAACTAATTTTGGAAAACGTTTAATTGGAACTACTATTGGCTTAGATAAAGATGATTTAATTAAAATATATAATATGGCTAAATAGTAAATCGCAATAATACAACCTTCTTAAGTAGATTAATAAATTTATTTATTATTTTCTGCTTTAAGAAGGTTTTTTGCTAATTCACTGTATAAAAAAGAAAATACATGAAAAAAAATTTAATAACGAACTTAAGTTTAATATATAAAGAAGGAAAGACATAGAAGAATAAAAAAGCTGCTACTCAGTCATAGTTATTGACTTTTGCAACAGCTCTTATTAATCTGAATTTATCTAGGATCCTGTTCATATTCAATAACAAAACCATAACACCTTCCAGGAAGTTTCTTTCCACCATATGTACCAACGCTATCCATGTAATCTCCCCAAGTCGAAACTGGAAGATTCATTTCACCGAATCCCATAACAGGCTGTCCATCTCCTGAATCATTTGGTTGTGTGTTATCTCTTGGATCTAAATCAATGATTCCATCATCTAGATTTATAGCCCAATTAGTATATTCAAAGGCCTCACCACTTAACCAAGTCCAACCTCCTGCTGGTTCAATAGAACCTTCAACTTGGTATCCACCTAAATATGGTCCAATACTAATACCATAATGCTTACCATTTTCATCAAAATGCCAAAAATATTTATCATCATTTATTAGAGAGAAAACGAAGTCATTTTCATTCTTCGTATTTATACAGGCTAGATAACCTCCTGCGTCCTGAGCTAAATATGCAGCTTGGTACCAATTTAAATTACCACTTGGCAGATAAATAGTTTCATAGTAATGAGTGATACCATTTTCTGATGTAAATTCACTAATACCTTTTCTTTCAATAGTTACATCACTTGGTAAATCTTCCCAACTGAATACTTCATAGGGAATAGTAAAATCTATCCCATTTATGTTTACAGTATGTGGATCTATTTCTACAGAAGATTCATCCATTATGCTTTGCATTAAGTTTTTTAATAAAGTAGAATCTACATTTAGAATTTTTGCTATACTTTCAAAATCAGGTTCCCCTTGATTTGGATCACCAAGAGCCTTAATTAATTCATCTGTAGTAACTCCTAATTTAGAGGCTACTAGAGCTAGTCCCTCATCAGGTTGTTCTTGAGTAATAGATGAGATAGCTATATTTTCTTTAGTACCCTGTGCAAATAAATTAATACTTGAAAGTAGTACTATTAATAACAGTGAAATTTTTTTATTCATATTTTTATCTCCAACAATTTAATTTATGAGTTTAATATACTTAATAATTTTTTATTATTCTTCTTAGCCGGTCGGCAAAGTAAAAAAAAAGGAAAAATTTGATATTAACAATTTCTTAATCCAAAAGCAAAGTTTGAATAATTTAATATAACTTAATTGTTTAGGATTATTACATTATCTCTTATATTTAAAAACTAGTTCTATGATATACGAGTTGTAATAAGGAGTTAATTGATAGGTGGGATTAGTGAAGAATAAATAGTTTAATTTAGAATAACTGAGTGTACATAATTAGTAAGTTAAAAAATAATTAAATATACTTTGTAATCCAAAATGAATTATAGAGAAGTTATCAAGATGTTTATAACTGAACAAAAGAATATATAAAAAAAAGAAAAAAAATATATCCGTTTAAAATGTTATAGTTTTAATAATTTGCTAAACAAGAGTTTCTATATGTACATTTATTACAGAAAGAAATGAGTTGAAGAAATAGAATATTGTATTAATGAGTATATGAAGTATTATAACAATAAAAGATTCTAAGGGTATATTTATAAAATGACATTAAATTAATATAAGAATTAATTGGAAAAAGCCAAGGATAAAGTCGCTAAATGACAACTTCAACGATTGAATAATTAGTTATACTAGATTAATTAAATTTAAGTTTGTTTAAGAATACCAACCAGTTCATTTTTTTTTCAAGGAAATAAGATATAAGGCTTAATTTGAGTAATATAATTTATATTCAATAGTATTTTGATTGACTGTTGTTTTAACAAAATATTATACTCTCTTTTATGTATCAAGTATTTGAGATAATTTTAGCTATGGGTAGTGCTTGGGCAATTATAGGATTGCTTAGGACTTTAGTATTAAAAAGGCATAAAACTATAAAAGATTTATGTTCAATAATTGTTATCGCTATTTTTTTGCTAACAATTTTTGATAATTTGCTTAGACCCACATTTATATCTATGGGTGCATTAAAATTTATATATCCAATAACTAGAATTAGTTATTTTTTAGTTGGACCTTCACTTCTTTTATATGTATTATCATTATTAGAAGAAAATTTTAAACTAGAATATAAACATTTATTTCATATAATTCCTTTTATAATTTGGTTCATTTATATTTTAATTGATCCTGCCTCAGTAAACCCTAAAATATCTTTTGGAAGTGAAATAAATGAGCTAAATAAGCCAAGTCCATTTTTTTCATTAGCTTTTGTTTGGGATTTAACACTCAATTTATCTAGAGTTATATATAGTTTTATAATTCTAAGAATTTTAAGAAAGCATAGTAAATCTATTGAAGATGAATATTCAACAAAAAATAAAAATATTACATTAGTTTGGATAAAATACTTAGTAGTTTTTTATACTGGAATATATTTAGTATTTAGTGTTATTCATATAATTTTAGCTGAGGATAATGAAATATTACAAATTTCTGCTGCCATCGTTAGAACTATTCCAGCTGTATTATTTGTTTTCTTTTTTTCTTTATTTTCTGAAAAACAAAATTCTCTAATATATTCTAAGAAAGAAGAACCCTCTACAGATTTGAAGTATCAAAAGTCAGGGATTACAGACGAAGAACTTAAAAAAATTTACAAATCAATAGTTCAATATGTTGAAAGTTCCAAAATATATTTGGACTCAGATTTAACTTTAGATAAATTAAGTGAGAAAATAAATATTTCAAGGCATAAAATATCTCAAGCTATTAATCATCAAGCATCTAAAAGATTCTATTTATTTATAAATGAGTATAGGTTAAATGAATTTGTTAATGCAATTAAAGAAGAAAGATATCCTTCTTATACTCTGATATCAATTGCATATGAGTGTGGTTTTAAATCCTCTTCCGGATTTTATTCAATGGTAAAGAATAAATATAATGTAACTCCTAAAGTTTTAGTCCAAAAAATAAAGGAAAATGAAATATAATGACCTATTTTAAGACTTAACTTATTTAATAAAGTTATTTCTTATGAGGATAAAATAAAATTATACTTAAGGAGCCTATTTTGTTAGAGATCAAACTTTATACAAATAATCGCAAGTCTATTTAAAAATCACAAAAGGCAATGTGCGTGAAAATTCTATATATAAATTAATCAACTATAGAAAATAAGATATTTTTTTGATAAACAATGCATCTTAGATAAGTTTAAAGAAAAAACAAAATCGAATATAGAATATATTAGAAGAGCTGTTACTCAGTCAAATATATTGACTTTTGCAACAGCTCTTTTTTTTAATTAAGATAGAGTTTCCTTTTTTATTACTTTTTTAGGCTTTTTTCTAACCTTAATAACTTGTCTTTCTTTAATTAGATAACATTGATGAATCTTGTTGTTTCTTTCAAAATCAGCACCAATAGATTCTTCAGTTATATTTTTAACATCATAATCTTGGTATATATAATCATCTAAGACAAATTTTCGATTATTATTACTAAAAATTAAGATACCATCTTTGTCTAAGTGTCTCATACAAAGGTGAATTAATCTCTTATGATCTCTTTGAACATCAAAGGAATCTCTTCCTTTTCCATTAGAAAAAGTTGGAGGATCACAGAAAATCAAATCATACTTATCGTATGAATTGTATAAATAGCTCATACAATCTTCTTTATAATAGAAATGATTCATTGTCTTAAAATTATTTAAAGCCATGTTTTTCATAGCCCAGTCAAGATAAGTTGAGGAAGCATCAACTGATACTGTTGAAAGAGCACCTCCCATTGCAGCTTGAACTGTTGCAGTTCCTGTGTAGCAGAAAAGATTTAAGAATCTAGTATCTTTTGCTAGTTCTTTGATTTTTTTTCTAATAGGTCTGTGATCTAAGAAAATACCAGTATCTAAGTAATCAGTAAAATTAACAAGGTATTTAGCATCATTTTCTTTAACAATAATAAAACGATTTTTACTACCTAATTTTTCATATTGGGTAGTTCCTTTTTGTCTATTTCTAGTTTTTACGAAGATGTTATCTATATCAATGTTTGTTGCTCTTTCTGTGGCTAAAACTAACTCTTCTAAATGTTTTTGAGCTACTTCCTCATCAATTGTAGAAGGAGCTGCATATTCACTTAGTACTATGTATTTGTGATCATACATATCGATTGAAGCACTATATTCTGGCATATCAGCATCATAGATTCTGTAGTTAGTTACATTGTCTTTTTCCATAATAGGGGTAAGACGATCTAGATTTTTGATTAGTCGATTATAAGCCATTTGAGAACCTTCACTTAAAGGTTGTGACAATCTTTCTTTTTTTCTTTCTTCGGCTTTTCTAATAAATTCTTGTCTTTCTTCTTCACTAAATACGTAATAGTGAGCAACTTGGCAAGGAATATTGGCATTCATAACAGAGTTAGTTCTATTAGGTTTCATATTTACAAAGCCTAGAAGTTCTTTTTCTCCACAAATGATAGAAGCATGCCAACCACCGAAGTATTCATTAAGTGTTTTACCCATATTTGAATATAGAGCTTCGATTTTTGCTTCGTCTAATCTAACGCCATATGGTGGGTCAGTGATAATATAGCCTGGAGTAGAAGGAACATCTTCTTTTGAAATTTTAGTGAAATCTTTTACTGAAAATTCAATTTTATCAAGAACACCAGCGGCTTTTGCATTTTTTTTAGCAATTTCTATAGCTTTTGGATCAATATCCCAACCATAGAATTTAAAATCTCTTTTACTTCCTTCTTCCTCTTCCAAAATTGCTTGGCCTAAAACTTTGTCCCAAACTTGTTCATCATGAACTGGAAGTTTAAAGAAAGCAAATCTATCTACATCAATTAGACCTGGAGCAACTTTGCTTGCCCAAAGAGCAGCTTCAATTAGAATAGTTCCAGCTCCACAAAAAGGATCTAATAAAGGGGGGAGCTCTTCTAAAGAATCATCTTCTAATTTTCTTCTATATTCGCTTCTTTTGATAACAGTAGCAGCAAGAGTTTCTCTCATTGATGCATCAACAAAAGCTAAACGATAGCCTCTTTTATGAAGTTTTCTTCCAGAAAAGTCAACAAAATATATAACACTATCACCTCTGACATGAACATGAAAAGTTACGTCAGGGTTGTCCTTTTCGACATTAGGTCTTTCACCTTCAAAGTTGTTTTTGATTCTATCAACTATAGCATCTTTTAATCTAATTGCAGCAAAGTGCCCATTTTTTAACCATTTACAGTTTTTTACTGTTTGGGTAATTGCAAAAGTAGTTTGGGGATTAACCCAATCTTCCCATGGAATTTCCATTGCACTTTGATACAATTCATCAGCATTTATTACATCATCATCATGATATAATGCTAATAAAAGTCTTGAAGAAACTCTTGAGTATAGAGTAAATCTATAAGCAGTTTCTAAATCACATTCAAATTCAACACCACCGTTAGTTGTGTTGGTTTCCTCAACTCCTAAAGCATGAATTTCATGCTCTAAAATATCTTGTTGGTTTGCTGCGCACGTTGCAAAAAAAACCATACGATTCTCCTCACCTCTGATTCCCCAGAGATTGTTTAAAAATATTTATATTATTTGCTATTTCTGTTGCAAATAAATTATTTAAATAATTGACTTATTTCATCCTTGCTAAAACTATAGTGACTATTACAATTTAAACAGGACAAGGTTAGAGGGAATGGCCCCTCTTTTAATATAGAGTCTTTGTCATTTTTTGGTAATCCCATTAAATGTTTGGCGAAGTTATCTTTATTGCAAGGACAAGAAAAACCTACACCTTCGTGAGATAAGTGAGTAGCTGTAGGGAAATTAGCCATAATATATTCTTTAGGACTAGTGTTTTTTGTCATATTTTTGCCTAAAGAAGGAAGGGCTTTAGTTTTTTCTTCCATTTTAATTAAAGCTTCATCACTGCAACCTGGGAGAGCTTGAATAAATAAACCACCTGCTCCCATTATTCTTCCATCCTTATCAAAATCAATTGATAGGTTGAAAAGGGAAGGAGTTTGTTCGCTTTCAATGAAATAAGTAGCTAAATCTTGAGCTAAATTTCCACTTTCAAGCATAACTTGTCCGCTAAAAGGAGATTTATTACCTTCAATTAATTTAGTAACAGTTAAAAAACCCGGACCATATAGAGAACTTGTATCAAAACTTGTTAGAGGTTCTTTTAATTCAATCGGATTGTATTTTAAATAACCTCTAACAGCACCACAAGCCCAAGCTTCTGTATAAATTCCGCCAATTGGTCCACCACATTCAACAGTTAATTGGACTCTATCATTGCCCTTAACAGTTGCAGAAAGTAAGGCGTTAGCGATATAAGCTTGGCCGAGTACTAAGGATTCTACAACCCCAGTTTCGTGATTAGCTCTCATTTGGTTTAATAAGTGGGTTGTGCTTATTATAGTAGCTCTAAAGTTGTTATCCTCAAGTAGGAAAACTTCTCTAGAATCATCATCTATTGTATTAAGGTGTTTAATTAATATTTCATCAGTAATTTCTTTTTTTATCATAGCGAACAAAGATTAGGCTAAAAGCTTTATTTTTTCAAGATTAATATAAGTTATCTCTGTTATATATTTATTAATTATCCATATACTAATTTATTCTATATAACTAAAGATGGTCAAATTGTGATTTTTTCAGTATTATTAATATTAATTAGTTACAAATTATATTTATTTTATAACTAATTGACACTTCTTAAGAAAATTTGTATGGTTAATTAGTTGTGTAATTAACCATCTAACCGATTTGAAATTTTATAATAAGAGAAAGAGTGAAAATGATTGATAAGAAGAAAATATTAATAACAGGTGGAGCTACCTTTTTAGCGAGAGAAATATCTCTTGCTTTATCTAAGGATTATCAGCTAATAATTCACTATAACAAAAGTGAAGAGGACGCAAAATCTTTATTGAAAGAGATTGGTGAGGATAATTGTAAATTAATTCAAGCTGATTTCAATAGAGTAGATCCTAAGCTCTTTTTTAAAAAAGCCCTCTCTCTTTATGGTTCTATCGATATTTTAATTAATGCCTCTTCAGTTTTCACAAAAATCGATACTAAAAATTTGAATAAAGATATTTTAGAACAGTATTATAATTTACATTCAATTTTTCCTTTACTATTAACAATTGAATTGTATAATCATTTAAAGAAATGTAATAAAAGGGGAGCTGTAATAAATATAAGTGATGCACAAATTAATATGCCTACAAAGAATAGAGTTCCATATTATTTAAGTAAGGAATCTCTATCATATCAAAGTAAATTGCTTTCAGGAGAATTAGCCCCTACACTAAGGATAAATGAAGTAGCTCCTGGATTTACTTTAGCAAAAAGTTGGGAAACTTCATATTTTGATAAGGTAGACAAGCTATTACCTTTTAATATAACAAAAGTTAATCAAATTATAAAAGCAATTAAGTATTTTATTGAAAGTGAACAAGTTAGTGGTCAATGTTTAAAAGTTGATAGTGGTCTATCAACTATCCCGATAAAACTAATATAAAGAGGAGTTCAAGAATATATCTTGGTGAAACAAATGAAGAAAAAAAAATTATTAATATTTTGTTTAATTTTCTTGAGTAACAATATTTATTTAAGTGCTGTTTCGCTTGAGAATTTAGTAAATCAAGCAATAGAGAAAAGTCCTCAAATTACTACTCTTGAGTTAAATAAAAACTATACAATGCTAAATATTGAAAGTAGTGAATTAGAAGAGAAAACTAAAGTTGGCGTTTCAACAGATGTAGAAATACCTGAATCTGATGAATATATTATAAAGGGAGGAGATTATGGTTTACTAAGCATAGAAATACCGGGTTCCTACACTCCAACTTCTCCCACTCAAGTAAGTAATACAACCTCTATTGTAGTAAATGGTGGAATTTATAAATCAGATGATTTAGATTATGTAGGAAGCCTATCAGTTTCTCATAATTTTTTAATCGGTGATTATACAAATAATTATAAAACCTTAAATAATCAAATTACTAGTTTAATAGCTACTCAAGCTTATGAAACAGGACTTATTAATTTTAAAAAAAATCTTTATAATATGGTTTCAAATATTATAAATAATGAAAAATCTCAGAGAGATGTAGAAAAGAAAATAAAAGATCAAGAGAAACTTATTAATGATAGTTTGACTTTAAATCGAATTACTGAAGATTCTCTATTATATAAACAGTATAATCTTGTGTTAAATACTTATAAGGATTCTTTAGATAACCTTAAAATTCAACATGAATCTATTCTCCAAAATTTTAAAGATTATACAGGTGTCGATTATGATACAGTAGATATAATTAGGGAGCCTGTTCTTAATTTAGATACTGATAATAGTGAAAGCTTGAGTGTCCAAATAGCTCAATTGAAAGTTAAATTAAAACAGGAAACTATAGATCAAGTAGAAAGAGAGAAAACTCAAAGCTATTTGAAGCTTGGCTCTACTGCTGCAACAAATTATGTGGATGATAATTTAGATATAACAGCTAGTGCCTCATATAATACCGATAATTTTTCTATAAGCGTAAATCCTACATTATCTATTGATTTATCTGATTCTTCTCTTTCCCCATCTTTTTCTTTTGGAGGGAAATGGATTAATGATACTACAACAGATAGAGATCTTATTAAAAATAAATTAAATGAGAATGAATTAGTTTCATCTCAGCTTGATTTAAACTCTGCTATACAAAATCAATCTCTTACTACATTAAATTTAAAATCACAAATAACTAATTGGCAAGCACAATATAAGCAATTAAATGATAATATTAAATTTAAAAACGAAAATTTATTACTTCAAATGCAGATGTTTGATTTGGGCCTTGTTTCACAGAGTGAGATTGATGATTTAGTTTTTGAAATAGAACAATTAAATTACGATAAATTAATTTTATTATTAGATGGCTTATCTATTGAACTAGATATAGAAAAAATGATGCTATAGGGGGATATTTAGATGGCTGAAATATATAAAGATGATGAAGTTGTGGAAAAACAAAAAAAGACTGTAGCTGATACAGAATCCCAAATTAGGCTTGAAATTAAAAAGAAATTAAGAAAAAAAAGACGTAAAAAAATATTAATTTGGCTTATTATAATTGCTTTAATCGTTGGAAGTTCTTATTTATATTCTTTTTATCAATCAAATCAAAGACTCCCTTGGCAGGCAGTAACGGTTGGTACTCCTATTGAAGAGTCTTATACTGAGTCCTTAGTAACTGAAGAAGTTACAAACCCAGTAGTAAATATAAGTGGATCTTTAAGTGCTTATGATTTACAAGATGTAGTATTAAGAACTAGTGGTGCTATAACTTCTGTAAATTTTGAAGAAGGTGATGAGGTAAAAAAAGGTGATATACTAGCAACTGTTGATGATACTAATCAACAATATATAATTGCAAAACTTAAAAGTGATATTGAAGCAGCTAAATTAAGTGGAAATCCAAATGATGTAAAACTTCTTGAATTACAATTGGCAAACGCAGAGAATAATTTAGAGTATACGAAAGCTATAGCAAACTTTGATGGAGTTGTTGCTTATCAAGGGTGGGAAACTGGAGATTACAATACTGTTGGAGATGCTGGAAAAATGATTATTGCCGATCTTAGTAAATTCAAATCTGTTGTTGAAATAGATGAAATGGATATTAATAATATTAAAGTTGGTCAAATAGCTGAGTTAAATTTTGATTCTCTTCCTGGAGTTACAGCTGAAGCTGTTGTTACTAAAATACCAATGTTAGGTAGGTATAACGCTCAAGGTTTTGGTGTTATGGATGTTGAAATTACTATTGATAATCCACCAGAAGGCCTTAGAACTGGGTTTACTTTCCATGGAACTATAATAGGGGATGAAGAAATTAAAAGAACTATTATAGATCAAGCAGCAGTCAAACAAAGTGGGAATGATTCGATTGTAACTAAGAAAATGGAAGATGGAAGTCTAAAAGATATAGTCGTAAAAATTAAGTATCTAGGTGAAGGTAAATGTCAAGTCTTATCAGGTGATATTGCTCCTGGAGATACTCTTGTTATTAAAAATACTCTTACTTTCCAAGAAGAATTGGCCAATGAAATGAAAGGGAGTGATAATTAATGACTAGTAATGTAATACATCTTGAGAATGTAAAAAGATATTATCTTGTTGGTGATTTTTTTGTTAAAGCTCTCGATGGTGTTTCACTTGATATAGAAAGAGGAGAATTTACTGCAATAATGGGGCCCTCTGGAAGTGGTAAGTCAACAATGATGAATTTAATTGGTTGTTTGGATACTGCTACAACTGGTGATATTTATATTGATGGAGAAAATACAGCAGGTTTAAATGAAACTGAACTAGCTTATATTAGAAATAAAAAAGTTGGCTTTGTATTTCAACAATTTAACTTATTAGGAAAGGAAAGTGCACTTAAGAATGTAGAAACTCCATTGTTATATGCAGGAATTAAACCTAAAGAGCGAAAAAAAAGAGCGATGGAAGCTCTAGAAAAGGTTGGCTTGAGTGACAGGATATATCATAAACCAAATGAGTTATCAGGAGGCCAAAAACAAAGAGTTGCCATAGCTCGAGCTATAGTAAGTAATCCTACTATTTTATTAGCGGATGAACCAACAGGAGCTTTAGATTCTAAAACAGGAAATCAAATAATGGAACTTTTTGAAGAATTAAATGCAGAAGGTAGAACTGTAGTCTTTGTTACTCATGATAGGGATTTAGGGAATCGTTGTCATAGACAAATCCATTTAAGAGATGGAAAGATAGAGGAATAGCTTATGTTTTGGGAAAATATAAAATTAGCATTATCTGCAATGAAAAGCAGTAAAATGAGGACAGCCCTTTCTCTATTAGGTATAATAATCGGAGTTGGTGCTGTTGTAGCTATTTTAAATCTTGGGGACAGTGCTTCTGCAAATATTACAAAAAGTTTAGATTCCGGTGGCACAGATATTATAACAATTTGGACCCAAGCAAATGAAAGAACAGAAGATATTTTTACAAGTCAATTTGCTCAAACTTTAAAAAATAGTGTTGAAGGAATTGATCAAGTTATCCCCCAAATGGTTAGTTCTGCTTCAATTAGAGCAAATAAAAAAAGTGCAGGTGCTCAAATAATGGGTACAGAATCATCATATTTTACTATTCAGAAACTTGAATTTGATAAAGGAAGTGCTTATACTCTTCAACAGAATATTAACTCAAGAGAAGTCGTTGTACTTGGAAATGGTATAGCGACAACATTATTTGAAAATGAAAATCCAATAGGAAAGAATGTTAGTTTTGTATTATCTTCAGGTGTAATAAAAAGCTTTCAAGTTGTTGGTGTTTTAAAAGAAAAAGAACAATCATATACTATGAGTTTTGATAATTCTGTTTTTATTCCTTTTAATACTTTTTCAAATAAACTTGTAAACACTGATGTTGTATCTAGCTATGTTGTTAAAACAAATAAAAGTTATGATACTATTGAAGTTAGTGATCAGATTAACAACTTCTTAGATACTTCCGTTGGAAATGATAGTTATCAAAGTTTTTCTCCTGCAATGATAACTAAGATGGCAAATGAAGTTACAGCGACTTTGAGTTTATTCTTGGCAGCTATAGCTGGAATTTCCCTTCTAGTAGGAGGTATCGGTATTATGAATATAATGCTAGTTTCAGTTGCTGAAAGGACAAAAGAAATAGGGATAAGAAAAGCTTTGGGAGCTTCTCCTTCTGTAATTAGAGGACAATTTATAGTTGAAGCCGTAACTTTAACACTTATTGGCGGTTTTTTAGGTATAATATTTGGGAGTTTTATAAGCTTAGTGGTTACAAACATAGCGGGGTGGACTTTATCACTTTCATATAAATCCTTTATAGTTGCAGTAGGCTTTAGTATGCTTGTTGGAATTTTCTTTGGTTGGTATCCAGCGATGAGTGCTTCCAAATTAGATCCTATTGAAGCTTTAAATTACGAATAATATTTATACTGGGAAAATATATGAAGAAATACAACAATTCAATAGTGAATGGTAAAGAACACTTATTTGTTATAAGTGGACTTGTTATATCTTACTTTTTAATAATTATATTTGTTTTATTTTTATACAATGCTTTAAAAGATAGAGAAGATTTGCGATTACAAATGGAAGCTGAACAATCTTTTAATAGTATTTTTTATTACATAAAAGATGATCCAGTTAAAGCAAATGATGAATTACAAAGTAAAGGTATATTAGGAGTTGGTGTTTATTCATATACAGGTAAACAGGTTCTTTCTCTTGGTGATGTTCCTACAATTTTATCAAAAAAAATAATAGATAATTTTAGTACCTGGGGATCCAAAACAACTGGAGGAACCGCTACTTATAATTATGATAATGATACTATAGAATATATTAGATTTATAAATAGACTAACAGTTTTATGGGATGTAATTGATCCTAATTTAGTTAAACTTTCTGATTTTAAAGCTCCTACAGTGAGTTTCCCTGATGTATTATACATAATTTTGGATGGAACTTCATATAGGGCTATGCAAAATCGCCTAAAAGTAATGTTGTTCATTGCTCTTTTTGTGATAACCCTTTTGTTTTTCTTCATAGTTAGGATATATAAAAATAATAGAAAATATAGGATTAAATTAGAGAGTCAAAGGAATCTAGTTAATTTAGGCCAAGCTGCAAGAACATTGACGCATGAAATCAAAAATCCACTAAGTTCTATTAATATTCAATTAGCAATTTTAAGGGTAAAAGTTAATCCTTCATATAAGTCAAATCTTGAAGTAATACAATCTGAAGTTGATAGGATAAAAATATTAACTGATAAGGTTAGTGAATTTTTGCATAACCCTGAAGGGATTCCAAGTGAATTTGAATTAGTTGAATTTATTCAAGATATTATTTCTAAATTTCCGAGTAAAATAGCATTATATTCATATTCTTCTTTTTATGTTAAAATGGACAAATTGAGGGCTAGAAGTGTCTTTGAAAATTTAATAAAAAATGCTATAGAGAGTGGAAAAAACCCCGAAGTTGAGGTTATAATAAAAAAAGGAAATAAAGCTAGAACAGTTGAAATTGAGGTAAAAGATAGAGGAGATGGCCTTCCTGAAGGTGTTAAAGATAAGATTTATGATCCCTTTTTTACAACTAAGACTACAGGAAGTGGGATAGGTTTATCAATTACCCGTCAATTTGTTACAGCTAGAGGCGGAAGCCTTAATTTATATCCGAGAGAAGGTGGTGGCACTGTTGCTCAAGTAATACTACCAACTTCTCAAATTCATTCTCACAGGAGTCGTTGATGAGAGTATTAATAGTTGATGATGAGATAAATATAAGAACATCGCTAAGTCAATTTTTTAGTGTATATGATATAGATAGTGAATTAGCTGAAAATGGATTAGTAGCTCAAAGGCTACTTTTTTCAGATACCTTTGATGCTATGATTGTTGATTTAAAAATGCCAGGGATGGATGGTCTTGAGTTAATTAGATGGATGAGAGAAGAAGGTTTTGATATCCCTGTAATTATGGTAAGTGCTCATGGAGAAATCTCTGATGCTGTTTCTGCTTTAAAAGGTGGAGCTGCAGATTATATAGTTAAACCTTTTAATCCTGAAGAGTTAGTTGAAAAAATTCAAAAAATGGTCGAAGCTAATAAAGTTAAATATTTAGTAGAAAATCCAACATTTGAAAATTCTTCATTTATTGGGCAATCTCCACAGATGTTAGATATAAAAAAGACCATTGCAAGATGTGCAAAAACAAGATCCAATGTTTTAATTACTGGAGAAAGTGGAACAGGAAAAGGTGTTGTTGCTAAAGAAATTCATAGGCAAAGTTTTGGCGAAGAAGGTCCATTTCAGTCAATAAATATTGGAGGAGTTCCAGCTTCTTTAATCGAAAGCGAATTATTCGGTCATGAAAAAGGAGCCTTTACAGGAGCTGTTAATAGAAAAATAGGGCTTTTTGAAGTTGCCAATGGAGGAACTCTTTTCCTTGATGAGCTAGGTGATCTACCATTAGATTTACAAGTTAAATTATTAACTGTAATAAATGATAGACAAGTTCAAAGACTTGGTGATACTCAAAAAAGAGACATCAATGTAAGAATTATTGCTGCAACAAATAAAAATCTTGAAAAAATGGTAAATGAAGGAACTTTTAGAGAAGATTTATATTTTAGATTAAATGTACTTAGAATTAAATTACCTCCTCTTCGTGAAAGACGAGAGGATATACCTTTATTAGCTGCTGGTATATTAAAAAGACTAAAGAGAGAAATGGGTAATGAAAGATTAGAAGGTTTTACTCCTAACGCGCTTGAGAAATTAAAACAAGGGCAGTATTACGGTAATGTTAGAGAGTTAGAAAATGTCATAGAAAGAGCTATTTTATTTTGTGATGATGTCTTGATACATGAAGATGATATTTCGATTGAAGATACTGTAGGAATGGCAATAAATCAACCAAGTACTCCTACAAAATCGTCGCTTGAAGTAAAATCACTAAAAGAAGTTGAGAAAGAAAAAATTATTGAATCATTGCACAGATGGGCAGGTAATAAAACAAAAGCCTCAAAAGAGTTAGGAATAAGTCGAAGAACACTATTAAATAAAATAAGTGAATATAATATTGAAGAATATAAGAAGGTAAAATAAAAGAGAAGAAGGCTATAATGGCCTTCTTTGTTATAGAAGTTATAAATTAAATTATGAAATTAGTTTAATAGTTCAGTAAGTATAGAGTAAAGTTGTTCTCTAATAATAGGTTTTGCTAGATGAGCATTCATCCCAACATTTAAAGATTTTTCTATATCTTTAGGATAAGCATTAGCAGAAAGAGCAATAATTGGTGTTGTTTTATCATTTTTTCTAATTTCAATAGTTGCTTCTAATCCATTCATCACAGGCATTCTTATATCCATTAAAATCAATGCATATTTGTTTTTGTTTGCTAATGCGATGCCTTCTTTTCCATTTTTAGCTACATCTACCTCACACTTATAAACATCTAAAAGTTTCTTTACTATTATGCAATTAATCTCAACATCTTCGCATAATAATATTTTTTTCCCTTTTAAAATATGTTTCGTCAGTTCTGTATCGTTTTTCTTTAGAAATTGTTCAACTTCATTAGTAGGAGCTTGATTTAAAAATAAATCAATAAAGAAAGTAGTACCAACATTTAATTTAGATTTACATGAAATTTTACCACCCATAGCTTCAACAAGATTTTTAGTAATAGCTAACCCTAGGCCTGTTCCACCTTCTATGTTTGAGAGTTCATTTATTTCGGTTGAAAAGGGAGTGAACATTCTTTTTTGAAAATCTTCACTCATTCCCACCCCATTATCTGATATTATGTGAGAAACTTTGATTTTACCGTTTGGTAATTTTTCAAAGGTATCTGTCCAAACAACGCATCCTCCTTTGGGAGTATATTTAATTGCATTATTTAAGATATTAATAAGTATTTGTTCAATACGTCTTTCATCTGCTTTTATATAAGAATATAAGTTTTCACAACGAAGTTTAAATTTGAGATCAATACCTTTTTGGGCAGCTCGTGGTTTAATTATTGTTTTTATTTTATTAGCTATTTTTGGAGTATAAGTTACTACCTCTTGAAGATATATTTTTCCGCTTTCCAATTTTTGCATATCAAGGATATCATTGATTAAAGAGAGCAGATAATCACTACTATCTTTAATTTGTGAAAAATATTTTAAAGCCTTAGGGTCTTTTATTTCGTCTAAACCAAAATTTGCGAAACTTAGAATTGCATTCATAGGTGTTCTCATATCATGAGACATCCTTGCTAAAAAATCTTCTTTTTGTAAATTAGATTTTTCTAAATCAAAAACTTTTTGCTCTAATTCTTGACAGCAATCATCTTCTTTTGTTAAGTCAATTACTAACAAAGTTCCAAAATAATTATTTTTAAAGAAAGAAGGATATCCATTTAAGCTTAATTTATGAGGCTTATTCTTTACTAAAGTAGTAAAAGATATTTTACTTGATTTCCCATTATTTAATTCCTTTTGAAAAGGCATAAAATTGTCTTTAGGAATATCTTTTAAGATATCTTGATAATTTTTTCCGATTATGTCAATTAATCTAATTTTAAAAAAAGATTCAAAAAATTTGTTAACTTTTATTATTCTATTTTCATGATCTAAAATAATTGCTGCTTTATTTATGTTTTGAATATTTTTAATATTAGAGTAAGGAAATATGTTTTGGATATTTCCATGATTAATTATAGAGAGTAGGCAAGGTTTGTTATCGATTGTGGTAGGATGACTTTCAACTTCCATATTTAGAATTTCACCATTGGCAGTTTTATGAGGAAAATGGAAAAAGTGACGAAGCCTGTTATTTGCATTTGCCATCTCTTTTTTTATATGATTATTTTGAAGTACGTTTAACTCGGATATTTTCATTGTACACAATTCATCTATTTTATATTGATAAGTAGATTCTGCTCTTTTATTTGCTGCTATTATATTTCCACTTTCTACATCAATTAATAAAATTATAGAGGGATGATTCATACAAGCTTCATTGTAATAATGCATTTATTATCCTTATTTCTTTATTTGATATAATTAAAATTATATTATATTATTATTATTTTTTTTTACTAACAATTCAAGGAAATAATGTATATAATGATATAATGCGATAAAAAAAGATTGACTGATATCAAAAATATGTAATACAAATTTGATTGTTTTATTAAATTTTGATATTAATATTATTTTTTTGTCAAAATGCTTTTTATTTATTTTATTTTTTGTTATATTTTTTTATAGATAAAAATATATTTATTGGAGATAAAATCATGGCAACAATTATTGGTGGACCAAGCAGATATGTTCAACAAAAGAATGCTTTAAACGACCTAACAACATTTACAAAAAATTTAGGTGATAATTTACTAATTTTAATTACTGAAAGTGGTAAAAAGAGAATTGGTAACATAATAGAAGACGGAATCAAAGATGGTGATACAACCAAAATCAACTTCTTATATTTCAATGGAGAATGTTCTAAAGTCGAAATAGAAAGAGTAAAAAGCGAAGCTCAAAAAGTAGGCGCTAACGTGATTGTTGGTATCGGTGGTGGTAAAGCTCTAGATACTGCAAAAGCTGCAGCTTATTATGCTAAATTACCAGTAGTAATTTGTCCAACTATTGCAAGTAGTGATGCACCTTGTTCCGCATTATCTGTTATATATACTGAAGATGGTGTTTTTGAAGAATATTTATTCTTAAGTGAAAACCCAAATATGGTATTAATGGATACAGCAATAGTAGCTAAAGCTCCTTCTAGATTAATAGTTGCTGGTATGGGTGATGCTCTAGCAACATATTTTGAAGCAAGAGCTTGTAATGCATCTAATGCAATTAACTGTTTAGGTGGAACAGACTCATTAGCTTCAATCGCTCTAGCTAAATTATGTTACGAAACCTTAATTGCTGATGGATATAAAGCTAAACTTGCTGCTGATAACAAAGTTTGTACAAAAGCTGTAGAAAATGTAATTGAAGCAAACACTTTCCTTTCTGGAGTTGGTTTTGAATCAGGTGGTATTGCAGCAGCTCACGCAATTCACAATGGTTTTACTGCTATCGAAGAAACTCATCACATGTATCATGGTGAAAAAGTTGCATTTGGTACTGTAGCTCAATTAATTCTTGAAAACGCAAGTGAAGAAGAACTTAAAGAAGTATATTCTTTCTGTGACAGTGTTGGCCTTCCTACAACACTTGAACAACTAGGTATCAAAGAAGTTAAAGAAGAAGATATTATGAAAGTTGCAACTTTAGCTTGTGCAGAAGGTGAAACAATTCATAATATGCCTTTTAAAGTTACACCTAACGATGTTTATGCTGCTATTTTAGCTGCTGATGAATTAGGAAAAGCTTATAAAAACTAAAATAAATTGAATTACTAACAACAATTTTAGGATATCTCTTAGAGGTATCCTTTTTTATTTTTATGAGATTTTGTCGTTTTTATGAAATACGTGTAATATTTTGTAATTGTTAATTTCTTAATCTTTTTTACACCTTTTTGTAATATAATTAAATTACTTAATAAAAAAGATCTATAAAGGATTTGAAATGAAAAAGATAAATAAAAAGGTTTTATTACTTTGTTTACCTCTCTTATTAGCATTAACTATATCTTGTTCAATTACAGAAACTATCTCCTCAGATAGTAATGTTATTTATGTTGATAGTGATGCAAAGGGCTTAAATGATGGGACAAGTTGGGAAAATGCTTATAATTCATTACAAAAGGCACTATCTGTAGCTAAAGCAGATACTGAAATTTGGGTAGCTGAAGGAATTTATTATCCGACAGAAGGTAAGGATCGCTCTATTAGTTTTACTATGGTAGATGATGTTGATCTTTATGGAGGTTTTTTAGGTAATGAAATATCAAAAGATCAACGTGATTGGCAAAATAATAAAACAATTTTATCTGGCGATATCGGAGTAAAAGGTTTAAAAACTGATAATAGTATAAAAGTTATTATTGCTGCAAATAATATATTAGATGGTTTTACTATCTCAAATGGTTATTTTTCTCAAAAATTAGAAGGTTCTCTAGCCACGAATGGCAATCTACCAATGACACAAGAGGTAGAAAGCAATAAATCAGTTGGTCATTTAACTCCAGACGCTGTTATGAGTGGAGATGCTTCTTCTTCAAATAGCGGAAACGGTATAATTATTTGGAAAGTCTCACCTATCATTAAAAATTGTATTATTGAAGATAATGAAAGTGGTAAAGGTGCAGGCGTTTATATAATGGGAAATAGTGAAGATGGTGATTTACCAACTTTTATAAACACAACTATAAGAAATAATATAGCTGAAGGAAGAGGCGGTGGAGTAGCTATTGATATGAGATCTAAAGCTATTTTTATAGATTGTATTTTTGATAGCAATGAATGTTCCAATGGTAAAGGTGGAGCAATATATAATGACTTTGGCTGCAGTCCTTTATTTGAAAATTGTTTATTTATAAATAATTTTGCTCAGTCTGGTGCTGCTATCGCAAATGATGGAGTATCAAATCCAGTAATTTCAAATAGTACTTTTTATAACAATACAGCAAGTGAAGCAGGGGCTGCTTTATACCAAGGAACTGGACCTTATAATGACCCAATAGTAACTTCTTCTATTATTTGGAATAATCATTGTGCTCAGGATAAAATAAGTGTTTATAATTTCAATGAATGTAATCCTAAAATTACTTATAGTATTGTTGAGGGAGGATACCAAGGAGAAGGTGTTTTAGATGTTGATCCTATGTTTATTGATGCAGAAAAGAATAATTTTAATTTGAAGGATAACTCTGTAGCAAAAACAGCTTCTAGTGATGGTGGCCAAATTGGGTTTAGGTCAGATGCTATAAAGGGAAGAACTGAAGCAGATTATAAGCAAATAATTAAATATTTAAATTCCTTTGAAGGTTCAGAAGAACCAACAGAAATGGATTTATCAAATCCAGTAAATCCTAGTGATGTTGAAACTATTTCATATCTTTTGTATGTCAATTATAAGGCTGTTGGAGATAATGATGGAAGTAGTTGGGCTAATGCATATACATCTTTACAAAATGCTATAAATGTAGCAAATGCTATTTATTTAAAAACAGATACTGAAGTTGATATTTGGGTAGCCAAAGGAGAATATCTTACAGGCAGTTATAGAGATGATTCAATAATCTTACAATCAGGAGTAAATATCTATGGTGGGTTTAATGGTGATGAATCATCTTTAAAACAACGAGATTATGTAAACAATCAAACAATAATAAGTGGTGAAATTGGAGATAAAACAACTAAAGAAGATAATTCATACCATGTATTTATTGCAAATGATAACGTTAAACTTGATGGACTAATTATAACAGGTGGATACGCTGATGGTGTTGATGGTGAAGTTTATGATAATAAAGGTGGAGCCATTTTAAACTATTTAGCAGGGAATAGAGTCATTCCAACTTATGAACCAACCTTAGGTTTTGATATTGAAATTAATAATGTTATATTTATAGAAAATTATGCACAAGAAGGTGGAGCAGTATATACATATCACGGTGGAAATCCAACATTTAATAATTGTAGTTTTATTGAAAATAGTGCTCAGTATGGGGGTTCTGTCTTAGATAGATCTGGAACTAATGCAATTTACATTGATTGTGAATTTATTTCCAACGAAGCTAAATATAAAGGTGGATCTGCATTTACGGATTATGGTTCTATGGCTTCTTTCTACAACTGTGATTTTTCAGATAATAAATCGGGTAGTGCAGGTGGTGCTATTTATGTAATAGATAGAGCATCCCAACAAGTTTTCAATGAGACGGATTTTGATTTGATAGATAAATCTTGGCCAAATACTACAGATATTTTTTCTTCTGTATATTTAGAAAATTGTTCTTTCTCAAATAATAGAGCAAACACAGAGGGAGGAGCTCTTTATGTTTATGAAAATAGTTTTGCCAAAATTGTAAATTCTTCTTTTGTCAATAATGAAGCACTTGATGCAGCTATAGTATCAAGTAATGGATCTACAATTTTTATTGATAATCTTACCTCTTTTGAAAATAATAACCCTCTTAATACCCTTGTAATAGGAAATAAATCGGTTATTATAGAGTAAAAAGTAATTAACAAAAAGGAAAAGTAAAAATTTTAACAGGATACTCCTTTTATAGGGGTGTCTTTTTATTTGGTTGACCTAGGGTGAAAATGACGGTATTATAATTACAGTAATAAGTGGTTGTAATTCCTTATATAATAAAGAATTATATTAATTGTGAGCTAATATAGAGATTTGTAATTTAAACAAATTCTTATCTGATAAAGAATTATATATACTTTAAAAGAATTTATTCATGGAGGCGGTAAATGAGCTTACCACATTGGAATTTAGAAGAAATATATACAAGTTGTGATGGTGAAGATTTTAATTCAGCTATTAATTCTTGTAGAGAGAACTGTACAAGGGTTAAGGCCTTGATAAAAGATGGATCTGCACTTGAAGAAGTTATTAAAACCTGGGAGAAGGTATTAGATACTTATGAAACCTTAGATGCTTATACATATGCTTTACTTTCTGTTGAAACAAATAATAGTGATTATATGTATGCCTTAAATAGAGTATCCAAATTAAGCTTAGATGTTAATAACCTTGAGGTTATTGTTGTAAATTATTTAGCTGAAAATAAGAGTGCTGTTTTAAATGCAATAGACAATGAATTAAGTGATTATTCTTTTGTTATTCATGAATTATTAGAAAAACAAAATCACTTGAAGAGTGAGGAAGTTGAAGCTGTAGCAGCGAATTTAAATAGAAGTGGAACTGAGGCTTTTTCAAGATTACAAGAGGCTTTAATAAGTCGTTCCGTTATTGATTTTGATGGTGAAAAGAAGACTGTTACAGAGTTGAGAAACATGGCTTTTGATAAAGATAGAAAGGTTAGAAAAAAAGCCTTTGATAGTGAAGTTGAATTATTGAAAAATAATGAAATAGCATTTGCAGCAGCTTTAAATGGAGTTAAAGGTTCTACTATTACTCTCGATGATTTACATAGTTATGAACCATTAAAGAGAAGTTTAACTCAATCAAGAATTGATGAAAAGATAATAAATGCTTTAATCTCCACTATAGAAAAAAATCTTCCTTTATTTAGAAAATATTTAAATAAAAAAGCAGAAATGTTAAATTTAGATCATTTAGCTTTTTATGATCTTTTTGCACCAGTTATTGATGATGTAACAAGGTATGAATTTGAAGAAGCAAAAGCTTTTATCTTAGATAAGTTCTATGGATTCTCTAAAGAAATGGGTGATTTCGCTAAGAAAGCTTTTGAAAATAATTGGATAGATGCAGAACCTAGAAAAAATAAAATTGGTGGAGCTTACGATATTGGCTTCCCAGATGCAGGAGTTTCAAGAATTTTATGTAATTTTGACTATTCATATAACGGATTGTCAACTTTAGCTCATGAATTAGGTCATGCCTTTCATGATAGTGTAGTACTTCCTAAGTCTCATTTACTTAGAACTTATCCAATGACATTAGCAGAAACAGCTTCAATTTTTAGTGAAACTATTGTGCTTCAAGGTGCTCTTGAAAAAGCAAGTGAGGTTGAAAAAATTTCATTAATTGAAACCTTTTTACAAGATACAACTCAAGTTTGTGTTGATATTTTATGCAGATTCTATTTTGAAAGAGAAGTCTTTGAAAAGAGAAAAGAGAGTGAATTAAGTAGTGAAGAACTTTGTGATATTATGGTTGCCTCTCAAAAGAAAACTTATGGAACTCTAAGTGAATATCATCCATATATGTGGGCTGTTAAAGGTCATTATTATAGTAGTGATTTCTCTTTCTATAATTATCCTTATGCTTTTGGTCAATTATTTGCTCTAGGTGTTTTTGCACAAAAACAGAAACTTGGTGATGATTTTGCTCCAAGGTATAGGAAAATGCTTGAGCAAACAGGAAAGGATAGTGCTAAAAATGTTGCAGCTCTTTTAGATTGTGATATAGAAAGTGAAGAGTTTTGGCAAAGCAGTATAGATATTGTTGCATCCTATGTTGAGGACTTTGTTAATGCAAGTAACAATTAAGAGTATTGCACAAGGTGGTGAAGGAGTTTCTCATTTACCTAATGGAAAGACAGTGTTTGTTGATGGGGCAGTTATTGATGAAGTTGTATCAATTGAAATATATAAAGAGACATCAAGTTATGCTAAAGCTAAGATAGTTGAAATTATAAGTGCTTCAGAGGACCGAGTTTCTCCTTTTTGTCCACATTATTTTGAATGCGGAGGTTGTAACCTCCAGCATTTAAAATATGAAAAACAAGTACAAGTAAAAGAAGACTTAGTTATTTCTCATTTAAAGAGGATTGGTAAATTAGATTTATCCAATATTAATATATTACCTACAGCAGTTGATAAAGATGCAGGTTATAGAAATAGAGTAAGATTCCATGTCTCAATGTCCGATAAAAAAGTTGGATTTTTGAAAAAAAATAGCAATGAATTATGTGATATAGAAAGTTGCCCTCTATTAGTAGATTCAATAAATAAGTCAATTGCAAATGGAGATATATTAAAAGCTGCAAGAATTAATATGTTTAGTAATAATTCTAAAGGAAAGTATATCCAAGTTCCAGTTTTTGCGGGAAATGATAAATTAACTTTTTCTAAAGACAGGGTGCCAATTACAATAAATGGTAGAACACTTATGGTAAGTGCTAATGTGTTTTTTCAATCAAATCCTATTTTATTAAGTCAGTTAATAACATATGTAACCTCTAAAATAGATAGTGATTCAGTTATGGATCTATACAGTGGAGTTGGAACTTTTTCTGCATTTTTACCTAAAGGTACAATTGCAGTTGAAAAGCAAAGGGACTGTCTCTCCTTAAGTAAAATTAATGCTCCAGAGGCTATATCCTTTACTGGAGAAGTAGAAAACTGGGGTAAAAAGAATAAAGAAAAAGTTGATATAGTAGTAGTTGATCCACCAAGAACAGGTTTATATGAAAGCGTTCCTAAACTTATAAAAAAGTTTGGTGCTAAAAAAATAATTTACATATCTTGTAATCCTGTGACTCTTTCTAGAGATATAAAAGCTTTACAAGAAATAGGTTATAGAGCAGAAGAAGTTAAAGTTTTTGATTTTTATCCACACACTCACCATGTCGAAAGTGTAGTTAGTTTAAAATTAAATATTTAAAACTATTTTTTAAAAAGGTCATTCATTTTAATAAGGATGTGATTTATGCAGTATTTAGTATTATTTAGAGGTATTAATGTTGGTGGAAAACATATTATAAAAATGGATGACTTAAAAAAGTTCTTATTAAAAGAAGGCTTTGAAAATATTAAAACATACCTACAAAGTGGCAATGCTATATTAACTTCATCTTTAAAAAAGATGGAAATATATGAAAAAATTAAAATAACATTTGCAAAAGAGTTCGGTTTTGAAAGTGAGATTGTAATTCTTAGTAAAGATGAAATGAATTTAATTATTAGAAATATGCCATTTTCTCAAGAAGAGATAGCACATCTTGAGATGACACAACCAAAAGTTGCACACCTTTATGTTTATTTTTTTAGTTCAAAAATAGATAAATCAAAAATCAATACAATTTTAGCAAACTATCAAGGACTTGATGAAATGATTTGTGAAGAAAATTATTGTTATCTTCTCTGTCATGAGAGTATAAGAAAATCTCAATTATCAATCAAAATGGCTAAGAACTTTAAAAATGTAACAGTTAGAAATATTAATAGTGTTAATAAAATATATAAATTAATGTGTGATTAATTTTTAAAAGTGAGGTGTATCCATTGAGGGGCATAAAGTCAAATAATAAAATTGCATCGATAGTTTCAAATTGGAAGGATGGGTTAATATATTCTTTTCTTCAAGGATATATGGGATACGCATTAGTAGACAATGAAGAAGAGCCACAATCTGTTCAAATTGTAGTTGGGGATTTTTCTTTTTTTGCAGGAGAAATCAACACTGATTTGCTAGAAAATCTTGCTTCTCCAATTTTAATAGCACAAAATAAAGAGTGGGCTAAAGAAATAGAGAACTTTTTTAAAGATGAAATTGTTAAACGAAAGCGTTATAAAATGAAGACTTCTATAAAATCTTTTAATTTAGAGAAATTAACAACATATGTAAATTCTCTAGACAAAGAATATAATTTAAGTAAAATTGATAAAAATCTTTATAAAAAGATTATAAAAAAATCTTGGTCAGTTGATCTATGTTCTCAATTTAATAGTGCAGAGGATTATGAAAAAAATGGACTTGGTTTTGTTATTTTAAAAGATAACAAAATAGTTTCAGGAGCTTCTTCTTATGTTATTTATGATAATTCTATAGAAATTGAAATAGATACAAAAAGGGAATATCGAGAAAAAGGTTTAGCTACAGTATGTGGTGCTAAATTGATTTTAGAGTGTTTAGAAAAAGGCATTTTTCCAAGTTGGGATGCTCAAGATTTAAGATCAGTTGCTCTTGCTGAAAAGTTAGGATTTATATTCGATTCTCCTTATGATGCTTATTATATAGTAGAAAATAAATAATAAAATTAAAAGCTGATAAATGTACGTTTTTCTTTTGGAGGTAGAATGGAAAATCAAGAAAATTATATCTTAGAGGACAAATTGATAAATTTAATTGAAACGCTAAAAGCTAGGTTTAATGAAAATTTATCATATCATCCTTATATTAAATGGGAAGAAGTTGAATCTAAATTGAGAAAAAATAGAGAAAAACTTATAATATTATATGATATGGAAATAACTCAAGGTTCTCCTGATGTTGTTTCATACAATAAAGATTCAGATGAATATATTTTCTTTGATTGCTCAAAAGAAAGCCCAAGTGGAAGAAGAAGTTTGTGTTATGACAGAGAAGCCATTGAAAGTAGAAAGGCTAATAAACCCAAAACAAGTGCTATAGAAATGGCAAAAAAAATGAAGGTTGAAATTCTCAATGAAGAGCAATATAGAATGCTCCAAAGTTTAGGAGATTTTGATACTAAGACATCAAGTTGGGTAAAGACCCCTGATAGGATAAGGAAATTAGGAGGTGCCCTATTTTGTGACAGAAGATATGATACAGTATTTACATATCACAATAGTGCTCAATCTTATTATTCTTCAAGAGGTTTTAGAGCTTTTTTAGTAGTTTAAGATGTAAGTTAATTAAAGGTAATATTATGGAAATTGAAACTAAAAGATTAATTTTAAGAGAATGGAGGGAAAGTGATGCTAGAGACTTATTCACTTTTGCAAAAGATACTAGGGTTGGACCTATTGCAGGGTGGCCTCCTCATAAAAGTGAAGAAGATAGTTTAAATATAATAAAAAATGTTTTATCAAAACCTTATACCTTTGCAATTGTACTTAAATGTGAAAATAAAGTTATTGGAAGTATTGGATTGTTGCTCCAAGGTGAAAGTAATTTAGATATATTAAAAGATGAAGGTGAAATAGGATATTGGATTGGTGTTCCGTATTGGGGACAAGGAATTACTTTTGAGGCGGTAAATGCCATAATTGACTTAGCTTTTAATACACTTAATTTATCAAAATTATGGTGTGGCTATTTTGATGGGAATATACAATCGAAAAGGGTTCAAGAAAAATGTGGTTTTAAATATCATCATACAAATGAAAATGTATATTGGAAGTTAACAGATGATATAAGAGTTGAGCATGTAAGCTACTTAGATAATTTCAAAAAGGGAGTGTAATATCAAGGGTGTAAGTTATTTACTCAATAATTTACACAGGTAGATTGAAACTCCTAGTTTATTTCTTGTACACCTCTTACCTAGTTATTAAATAAGGGGTGTATTATTTTAGTAAAGTTGAAAAATTGAATGCAGATTCTTTTATTCTGTTTAAAATCATTTCATCTTCTTTCACTTTTCCCCTGTTAAAGCAATTTAATACTTTAATAACAGAACAAACTTCATATCCAAGAGCTTCTAGAGGTTTTTTCATAGCATCTACAGTAAACCCCATATCTTCTTCACTCTCTTGTTCACAAATTGCAATGATTACAGCCTTTCTATTTTGATTAGCTAAGGAACTAGACCACTTACCAGGCCTGGGAGTTTCAAACTCATAAAAACAATATAATCTATCAATAAAGGCTTTCATCCATGCCGTAATATTGTAATTGTGGGTAGGAGAAATTAAAACTAACCCTTGGCTAGAAATTATATCAGGATAAAAAGAAGTCATATCATCTTTAATCCCAGTACAGATTTTATCTTTTCTGCATCTTTCACAACCAATACAGCCTGAAAAATTGTAGTCACGAAGATAAATAGATTTATTTTCTATACCATTTTGGTTAGCTATATCCATAAAATAATTAAGTAAAAAGTCAGAGTTCCCATTCTTTCTAGGACTGCCATTTATTCCAAGAATTTTATTTTTAACTTCCATTTCCATAAGTTCCCTTAATTTATAATTAAGTAAAGCTTAACATAAAAAGCATAAAGTTAAAATGAAACTAGTTTTAAAATTTTTAGCTATTTAATTTTTGATTATATTTTGAAAGGACTAATTCAATATCAGGCGTTGCAACTTGATCTATAGCTTTTAAAGTATTAGGAGGATCATCATAAGGTTTAATATTTTTTTCAAACCAAATAACATCATGCCAAGCATCAGCTTTATAGCCAGTATTTTTGAATACACCTAGTGTTCTAAATCCTAAATTATTGTGAAGTTTAACACTTTTATCATTAGGAAGAGTAATAACTCCATATATATTATAAATGTTTTGAAGTTTTAAAATATCTATAAGAGCCATGTATAAAATTTTTCCAATACCTAAACTTACATATTTATTATCCAAATAAATAGATAACTCTGCATTCCATTTATAAGCTTCTCTTTCTCTTATCTTGCCAGCATATGCATAACCAATAACTTTGTTATCTACTTCACAGACTAAATAAGGATAAAAAGATGAGATTTTATTTACTCTTGATTTAAAGTTTTCTAAAGAGGGTACTTCACATTCAAATGTTATAGAAGTATTTTCGATATAAGGTTTATAGATATTTAAAATAGATTCAATATCTTTTTCTTCAACAAATCGAATGAGTTTAGTTTCCATATCTTAATCCTTTTAGTAGAGATTAAAGCAAGAAAGTGATTTTTTTACAATAATAAAAGACTAAAAAATAATTAAACAAGTTTTAAATTATAGGTTTTATAACAAAATTCAAGTAATTAAGTTTTAATTTTATTCAATTGAAGCAGATATTGTTTTAATTTTTCAGGAACACTTTGTATTAAAAGATCAACAATTTTTTCTTTTGGTAAGGAAAGATAACCTGTTGCCCACTTTGATGTCATATCGATTGATCCTTTACAGTACATTTCTAGTAAAAAAGCAATATCTTCACTTAAAGGCTTGTGCGTTTGTTTGACAATAGCATTTTCATAAAATTCATAAATCATTTTAAAATCATAATTTTTTAAATTATTGTAATCATCACTTTTAAAAGCTTGAGAAAAGAATATTTTTTCATTTTCAATAAAAGTAAACTTCTCACATAAAGCTTCATGTAGAGTTAGTTGGACTCCCATTAATAAAAAACTTTTATCACAAAGTTGTTGAAAATACCAATTTACTAAATCATATTTATCTTTAAAATTTCTATAAAAAGTTTGTCGGGTTAAATTACTTTTTTTACAGATAGAAGAAACTGAAATTTTATCTAAACTTTTAGTTTTCATTAACTCTTTTATAGCAAGAGCAAATTCTAATTTGGTATCCATAAAGTTAATCCTTTTGTTTGTAAGTAGCTAAGCAATTACAAGAAAATTAGTAATTTTTATTATAAATCAAACTAGCTAAATTAAAAAAAATAACTACATTTAAATCTAAAAAAGTTTAACTACTTTTATCATAAGCAATTATAGTATAAAACCTAATTTATTTAATTTCTATATAAAAATTTTAAAAAAATATAGGCTAGAGTGACACTCTGATAAATCTGTAACTTGCTTTTGTTTAAAATCAAACCGATAATTAAATATAGATTAAGTCATTTGGAGGCAAAAAATGGTACAAAGATTTGTATTAAATGAAACATCATATCACGGTGCAGGGTCTATTTCTATTATTCCTGAAGAAATTAGAAATAGAGGATTTACAAAAGTATTTGTTTGCACAGATCCTGATTTATTAAAATTTAAGGTCGCTACAAAAGTCACTGATTTATTAGAGAAAGAATCTATAGATTATTACCTTTATTCTAATGTTAAAGCAAATCCAACAATTGAAAATGTACAAACAGGTGTTAAAGCTTTTATTGATAATAAAACAGATTGTATAGTAGCAATTGGTGGTGGTTCAGCAATGGATACAGCTAAAGCTATCGGAATAATTATTAATAACCCTGAAAATAGTGATGTTAGATCTCTTGAAGGAGTTTCTCCTACAAAGAGTAAATCTGTTCCAATAATAGCAGTTCCAACAACAGCTGGAACAGCAGCAGAGGTTACAATTAACTATGTAATAACAGATCCAGAGAAACAAAGAAAATTTGTTTGTGTAGATCCTAAAGATATCCCAGTTGTAGCAGTAGTCGATTCACAAATGATGAGTAGTATGCCAAAAGGTTTAACAGCTGCAACAGGAATGGATGCACTAACTCATGCAATTGAAGGTTATATCACAAAAGGTGCTTGGGAATTATCTGATATGTTCCATATTAAAGCAATTGAAATTATAAGTAAATCTTTAAGATCAGCTGTTAAGAATGAGAAAGAAGGAAGAGAAGGAATGGCTTTAGGTCAATATGTTGCAGGAATGGGTTTCTCTAATGTAGGTCTTGGAGTTGATCACTCAATGGCACATCCTTTAAGTGCTTTTTATGATACACCTCACGGTGTAGCCTGTGCTATTTTACTGCCAACAATCATGGAATTTAATAAAGATTATACTGGAACAAAATATCGTGAAATAGCAAGAGTTATGGGTGTTAAAAATGTTGATTCTATGAGTCAAGAAGAGTATCGTGATGCTGCAATAAATGCTGTAAAACAATTGTCGAAAGATGTTGGCATCCCTCAAAATTTAAAAGGTATTGTTGATGAGAAAGATATACCTTTCTTAAGTGAAAGTGCATTTAACGATGCTTGTAGACCTGGAAATCCTAGAGATTGTACTAAGGAAGAAATAGAACAACTTTATAAGTCTCTACTTTAATTCTTTTTTACTATAATATTTTTACCTTATTGCTACTATATTATTATTGGTTTTATCCAAAATATAGTAGCATTTTTAATTATTATACTTTCTCTTTTCAATCTTATTTTCGTGCATATTTTTACTTGTAACATTAAACACTTCTTCTAAAGTCATTTTATTTCCTTCATAGATATACTTACCTATTGAAAATGAGTATTTTAAAGGACCTTTATGGGTATCAATTACTAAGGATTTTTTTAAATTATTTAAGTGGAAAATAATTTCATCCCGACTGTGATCATTTTTTAAAAGAAGACAAAATTCATCCCCTCCATATCTATATATGGGAATATTTAGTTCTCTTTGGATTGTTTGAACAAAGTTTATTAATACCTTATCTCCCACTGCATGACTAAATTTATCGTTAATTTCTTTAAAATTATCTAAATCTAAAAACAACAGTGAGAAAGGAATTTTGTTTAAAAGCTTGTCTTCAATAATATTATTTAAATTTGTTCTATTATGAGCATTAGTTAAATTATCATAATAAATTGATTTTTTAATTTCTTCTTTATAGTTTTGATTTAAAGCTGTTGTTTGGTATGAAATTATAAATAATAAAGTAAATAATAGGCCAAGATTTCCATAGGCTTTGGTAGAGTAAAAAAGCATAAAAGAAATTAGAATGTAATAATAAAACATTGAAAGTTCATCTTTTGTTATTTTCATTGATAAAACTTTACCATTTGTTAATTTCAAGATTATGGAGACCATTAATTTATTGATAAAATTATATATTAAGATTCCACTCAGTATGCTTAAAATTTTATTTTCAAATAAATTAAAACTAATAATATAGGAGAAAAATAAACAGAAAACATGCATTGATAAATTAAATAGAACCTTAACATTTATTACCTTATCATAAAATTTATAGACATAGACTCTTATAATATTTACAATAGTTAAGGCAACAATAAGACTTAAAATTGAGGAAAATAGAGTAGTTATAGTTAGAGAAAATATTGCAATAATACCTAATAGAGAAAAATTTGAATTTTCAGAAAGGGAGATTGATTTAACTTCAGATATTATCATAAATAAAGTTGTTATCATTAGAGAAATATTTAATCCCATAGACGTAGTTAAAAAATATGATAATATAAAGGCTAGTACACCGAGCGAATATACAAAATATAAATAAGGTTTAAAAAATTTATTCATTGATTTCTCTTTTTATATCATTATTTTAAATTGCAAAATTTAATAGTAGTATTATAAAATTATTTTTGACTTTTATATATAAAAAAACTGAAGTTTAAAGACAATTATTAGTAGTTGAATAATATAAAAAGTCGAAATTGTACATAATAATTAAATTTATCTTATCTATTGTATAGTATAATAAAGAAAGGAGGTTTAAATGAAAACAATAATAATTTATGGAAGCAAGTATGGAACTAGCAAGGCTTATGCCATTGAGTTATCAAGAAAAACAAACATTGAAGTATTAGATTATAAGAGTGTTAAAAATTTAGATGATTATACTTCAATAATTTATATAGGTGGCTTATATGCAGGTGGGTTATATGGACTTAAAGACTTTTTAAAAAGAAATTCTGTAGATAAAAATAAAGATTTATACATCGTTACAGTTGGTCTCGCAGATCCTAAAAATAAGGAAAATACTACTCACATTAAAAAATCATTAGAAAAGAGGATTCCTTCTTATCTTTATAATGAGAATAACATTTTCCATTTACGGGGTGGAATAGATTATTCAAAACTTACTAAAGTTCATTTTCTAATGATGAAAGCTTTATATAATAAAACTAAAAAGCTCCCAGTAGAAAAACAAAATGTCGAAACAAAAGCCTTAATAGAAACATATAATAAAAGTGTTAATTTTGTTGATTTTAAAAGTCTAGATGAATTAATTTCAAAGCTTAAAATTTAATAAAACAATTTAAAGTTTTTTAACAGTATTTCCTTTATACAATTGTGTTGGAACAATAATATTTTTTTTATCGATTTTATTATTATTTTTAATTCTAGATATTAACAATTCGACAGCTTCTTTTGCTATTTGTTCAAAATTTTGAGCAATTGATGATAAATTACGATTTGGAATATCTTCAAATTGTATATGGTCAAAACCAATAATTGAGAGATCATTTGGAATAGATATATTTTTTTTCTTAGCAGCATGCATTATAATATTAGCGATAAGATCATTAACACAGAAAATTGCACTTACCTTATTTTTAATTAGTTTATCAAGGATGAGACTAGCTTCATTTTCATCAAGAAAAGTTTGCTCATCATCTTGAGTATTATGAAAGTTAGTAATAATAATTTCAGGTCTTAATAAAATCTTGTTGTCTAATAAAGCTTGACAATAACCTTTATATCTTTCACTTACAACATTAGAGTCTTTAACTCCAACAAAGGCTATGTTTCTATGATTATTATCAATAAGATATTTTACAGCAGTATATGAGCCATGATAATTGTCGGAACTAACTGATGGCAAATCTAGTTCTTCTAATTGTTTATCTAGAAGTACGATAGGAAACTCTTTTAAAATTAAATGACTTAGTGCAGTAATGTTTGCATTTCCAATTGGATAAATTATTGCTCCTGAAACATTATAATTCATTAGATTTTCGAGGATATTTTTTTCATTACTAATTAATTGATTTGAGTAGTGCACACTACAGAGAAAATTATTCTCTTCACAATATTTTGCAACATTATAAGCATATTGTTGTCCACCAGAGAAAAAATTGATCTTATGTGGAAGTACAAGAGATATAATATCAGTATTTTCACTTTTATAAGTAATTTTAGGAGATACAAAAGAACCTCTACCTTTTTGTCTATAAATAATGGATTTTGATTCCAACTCGTTTAATGCCCTAGTTACAGTAATACGAGAGGTATGAAATTGCTTCATTAATTGCGTTTCAGATGGGAGTTTGTCATTAGCCTTATATGTATTGTTGGAAATTAACAATTGAATTTCATTCATTATTTTTTGGTAGATTGGTGGCATGTCTACTCCTATTTTATTTTATTTAAATTTTTTAGGACTTCTTCTAAATTGCATTTTAAAGAGTTGTAAGAGTGATATTTACAACCAATTTCAAAATTTTGATTTAATAGCTTGTTTGTATCCTTTTTAAATAAACATTTTAACAGATTTTCACTAGTTTTGCAAAGCTGATTAGAATTCAATGTTTTTAAATATTTATAGTTATTATTAATTTCAAAAGAATCTCCCATTGAAATATAGTTATAACCAAAAGGTTTAATATCTGTTTTAAACACAGGATATTCGAAACAAATAATAGGTAGTTTTGCAAAAACAGCTTCTATAAACTGATTACCCCAACCTTCAAAAGTACTAGGGTAGCTTACTGCATCAACATAGCTATAGCTATCCCATAAACTATATTGTTTTTTACCATTTTCATTACTTCTTTCAGCTTGAATGACATTACTTAAAAAATGCACATAGCTACAAGCTTTTGAAAATTTTTTTAATTCTTGTAAATATTCTAAGCCATCGATTTCTGCATAGCCAACAATTAATAAATGAATCTTACTATCTTCATTTATCTTTTTATCGTTGTATAGAGGTAAGTTATAAAAAGGAGAGAGGAGTTTGTTTTCATTAATATAATTTACAAGCTGAATAGTAAATTCAATACTTTTTCTAGGTACAATCCTTGTAGCTTGTAATATCACAATATCATTTTTAGCAATACCTAAAGATTTAAAAGTATCATTTAACCCCTTATTATAATCATCCTTTTTCCAAGGCTTTTGATTGAAATCAAAAGTATCAGTTATAACTTTAGATTCAATACCTCGTCTTTCTAATAAATGTTTTTGACTCATAGTGTTTATTACAGCATGGATAATATATTTAGAAATGGGGGGAATGTATTTATTTAAATAATCAATTAAACGAGGATTAGTAACATTATTATATTGAGGACGTTCAAAATAGAAATCATGGTGCATTCCTAGAGTTGGAATTTTATATTCTTCAATAATTTCTAAAAAAGCCTTACTAGCTGCTATATGACGACCATGGCTGAATATATTATGAATAAATAAAAAGTCTGGTTTTTCCTTCTCAATAATAATTTTTAAAGTTTCTTTTATTTTGATACTTGTTTTATCTAGTTCTTTTAAAAGAGGATCAATATCTTTGTCTGCAATGTTTTTATCAAAAAAAGATTGAGTTAGTTTTACTATACTTGGATCATCAAAATTTAGATCATCTATTACATAGTTAGAATTTTTACTTTTTGGACCAGATACTAAAAAAGATTCATAACCAAGTTCTTTTAAAATATCCATTCGTTTTTCTATCTCAAGTGATACCCCATCAGTCATACCAACTCTATAATGAGCTATCATTACTTTATTCTTTTTATTATTCACTCTAAGCCTCTATTTTTAAGTTTTTTTTGTTGTTCTGCTTTAAATATTATAATATAGCCAGCTACTTGATATGTCAAGTTAAGATTTAAAATGTTAAGAATTTAATAATTTTATATATTTTTCTAGACAAATGAACAAACCTGATATATTATGTATTTAGTTACTAGGGGTTTTTTACAAAATCAGAAGTCAAAAGATAAAGATTTTTAACTTTGATATCACATCAAAGAGAAAAAGGAGTCATATATGAAAAAAATTAAGGTACTAATTGCTTTGATGCTTTTAGTTTCAACAGGTTTTATGTTTGCAAGCGGGCAAAAAGAAGAGAGTGGTGATAAAGAATTAAAACTAGTTGGTTGGTCAACAACTCCACAAGAAAAAGAATATGTTCAATCAAGAATAGATTTATTTGAAGAGGAAAATCCTGGAGTAACAGTAAATTGGGAAGTTCTTACAAATGAATATAATGAGACACTTCAAATTCAAATAGCAAGTGGAAAGGGCCCTGATGTATTTTATCTCGATGCAAGTTGGGCTTCAATGTTTATTGAAAATAATACTCTAAAACCTATAGATGATTATGTTGATAGTTCTGTAATAAATAGTTTTTATCCAAGCACACTTTCAGCTTTTAGAGATGATAGCAACATTTATGGATTATCTAAGGATATGAATACATTAGTTCTTTACTATGATGAATTAGCTTTTGAAAAATATGGAATGGAAGTACCAACTACTTGGGATGAGTTATTATCTACAGCTAAAGAATTTGCGAATAAAGGTGAATATGATGCTGGTTTAGTACTAAGAACTGATTTTCCAAGATTTTACCCTTTCATTTTACAAAATGGTGGTAGTATACTAGATTCACAAGGAAATCCAAATTGGACTGATCCTGCAGTAGTAGAAGCTTTTGATTTCTATTTTAATCAGTTGATTGGCAGTGGTGCTGCTAAGACTAATAAAGATTTCAATGGAGAAAACGAAGGTGCTTTGACTACTAAAAAAGTTCCTATGATGATTTCTGGTGGATGGGCTACAGCTTATTTAAATGAAAATGGAACTGACATTGAATGGAAAATGACGAAATTACCAAAAGGTAAAACAGAACATACTGTATTGTTTACAGTAGCATATGTAATGAATAAGAATGCTAATGATCCTGATTTAGCTGCTGAGTTTATCAATTTTATGACAAATGAAAAATCTCAGAGAATGGTTGTAGACAGTGGTTTAGCTGTACCAACAAGAATGGCAGTTGCTGATTACTATATTGAAAAGAATCCTTCATTAGGTGCAAACCCTGAACAAGCTGCTAATGCAACTGTTTATAATCTAGGTGTTCATACTCCAAAAATTGCAGACTTAATGACAGCAGCTGGAGAAAAGATTCGTTTACAAGGCGTTAGTGCACAACAAGCCCTTGAAGAAGCTAAAGAAGATTATATGAAGTATATTGATACTCTTTAATATTCAAACATAAGGATTAGAGAAATGAAGAAAACTAGACAAAAAGCGTTTTACGGTTGGCTTTTTCTCAGTCCCTACATAGTATTGGTGGTACTATTTTTCATAGTACCACTGTTATTTGCCATATATTTTAGCTTTACAAGATATAGTTTGATATGGGGTGGGATTGAAAATGCACAATTCATAGGATTGAAAAATTTCAGAAATTTACTTAGTGATGAGACATTTTTAATTTCATTAAAAAACACAATGATTTTTGTGTTATTGAGTTTGCCAACACAAGTAATTATATCTTTTGCCCTTGCTTACATATTGAACTCAAGAAAATTAAAAAAAACAGGTTATTTTAGAACTGTATTTTATATCCCAACCTTAATTTCAACTGTTGCAATAACGTTGATATTTTCTTATCTCTTTCAAAGTGAAGGATTAATTAACAAGGCCTTATCAATATTTTATAATATTAATATTAACTGGATGGATTCTGTCTCTCATATAAAATATCCTGTAGTAACAATGTATAGTTGGATAAAAGTTGGTATTTATATGCTCATATATTTAAGTGGATTTATGGGAATTCCTGATAGTTTTTATGAGACATTAAAAATTGAAGGTGGTAATTTATATCATGAAATAAGATTGATAATTATTCCGACTTTAAGAAATGTTACATATTTTATTACAACAATGATTTTAATAGATTCCTTCAAATTATTTGATATTCCATTTATCATTTCAAAAGGTACTGGTGGACCATTAAATGCGACATTAACAACAGTAATTTATATTTATAAAACAGCGTTCTCTTCTGGACGTATGGGTTATGCTTCAGCGACTTCTCTCTTACTGTTTTTAATCATTTTCATTTTTACAAAATTACAAAGCTATCTTAAAGGGAAAGTATCATGAACAAAAAAGTAAGTAGTATCATATTTAATTTAATTGTGTTTATTATCTCCCTTATTGCTATTATCCCATTTATTTGGAGTTTATATGCTTCCTTTAATTCTACAATGGTTATGAATAAAGAGTTTTTCTCTCCATTAAATTTTACTATTAAGAATTATGGGTATATTTTAACAGAATTTCCCTATACCAGATGGTTTTTAAATAGTGTTGTGGTTTCTGTTTTTGTATGTTTAGGCAATTTGATAATAAATACAATGGCTGGATATTCATTAGCACGTCTTAAATTTAAAGGTTCAGGTTTTATTTTATGGATGACATTATCCTTAATGATGATTCCTTCACAAGTTTTATTAGCTCCGACTTATGTAGTTTTAACAAAATTAGGATGGATTTCAACATTTAAAGGATTGATAATTCCTTTCTTATTTAATTTATTTAATATTTTCTTAGTATATCAATTTTTATTAGATATTCCCGCCGACCTTGAAGAAGCTGGAGAAATTGATGGATTAAATCCCATTGGAATATTTTTGAATATTATTATTCCCCTATCTGTTCCTATTTTAATAACCCAATCAATTTTATCTTTTACAAATAACTGGAATAGTTATTTATGGCCTAGTTTAATTGGAAATGTTGAAAGTTATTATACTTTACCAGTTGGTTTAAACTCCTTTTATGGCGTTTATTATCAAGATGGTAATTCAGTACAAGCTGGTGTAATGTTATTAACTTTACCAATAATAATTTTTTATATATTTGTTCAAAGATTTCTTAAAACAAATGATATTACTTCGGGAATTAAAGCTTAATGATTAAATCTAATATTTATAAAACAAACTTTTATTTAGATGGTAAGAGTGAAATATTAAAAGAGAATAATTGCTACAAGATCATAAGTGAAGATCTTATAAAACTTAGAATTAAAATAAATAAAGATAGCTTAATATTTTGGCCAAATAGAGAAGGGGAATTATTAGAAGGCGATAATATAAACAAAATCTTATCAGATTATAATATTGAAGAAGCCTCAATTTGTTATCCATCTACAGCTTCTATGTTGTTTTTTATGATTTTTAATAAAAAAGAAAATCAAGGTATAGTAATTTTTTCTAAAGCTGACGCAGAGGGGAAGATTTCTTTTTTCTCTTTAAGTAAAGAAGGAGAAACTTCTTTTATAAAAATTGAATCAAAAGGATTAGATTTAAAAATTAAATCATATAGGGCTAATTCAATTAATCTATTATTTGAGGAATTTTTAAAAGATGAAAAAATTATTTCAATATTGCCTAAAAGAAAAAAACTATCATCATATCAAGTGCAATTAGGGTTTTTTACTCCTTATGGAGAATATAATGTTCCCTCTTCTAAAGGCTTTTTAGTGAGTGTTGATATCGCGAAGTTGATGAGAAAATATTTAGGAGACAATAACATAATTCACATGTTTGCTTATCATGGGGCCCATGATAGCAATTATCCGCAGTATTTTCCCTCATCTTTATTAGGTGGTAAAAAACAATTAAAACAAGCCATAGATAAAATACATCAAGAAAAACAAAGATGTTCACTGTACATGAATGCTAGACTTTGTTCTGTAGAAAATTTGGAGCTTTTTCCTAAATTATATAAATCGATTGTAAAAAATGAAAAAGGCCAAGAAGTTATAGAAACATATTATGGCAGAAACTTTTATGTAATGGATCCATTAAGTGAAGATTGGAGAGCTATTTTAGTTGAAAATGCTTCTTATCTCAAAGACTTAGGAGCTGATATAATTCAATTAGATCAAGTAGCAGGTAGAGCAGCTATTGGGCTAGTGGGTAAAAAATGGGGTGAAGGATATAGAGTTTTAATTGAGGAGATTGCAAAATTAAATCTTGAAGTTTGGATTCAAGGAATTAATGAAATATATCCAGCAAATAGATTTGAATTATGCTATAGATATCCTAATATACTTTTAGATGGAACTATTAGAGGTGGCCATCCTTTTGGTATTAGTTACCCATTGATTCCAAAATTATTGAAAGACCAAAATTATATAATTCCTATTGGTAATTCAGATCTCTTAAATCAGGTTGATCCAACTTTGGTAACAGTTGATTTAGAACATCAATTAGGCCAATTATCCATTTATTCACAAGCATATATGGATAGTCTAATTAAAATTTTAGAGTCCCAAAAATAAAATAATATAAAATCTTGTTTTCTTTAAAAAATCTATTAATTAGCGTTAATAGATTTTTTTTACTATAAATTAATAAATGCAAATAGTTAATCATTTTTAGTTATCAAATAAAATAGATAAAAAATAATTAATATTAAATTAAGAATAAAATACTCAATTATTTTATTAATGTGTAAAAATAATATAAAATAAAGTAAAATTTTTAAAAAACTTAGACTATTTTAATAGTAATCGTATTACATTTGCTTTATCATATAATTAGGTTATTAACTAAAAATAAAATATTTTAGCTAATTAAAATGTAAATATATAAAAGGATATAAATGAATTTTATTTTAGGAATCTTTGTACTATATAAAGAAAGGTTCAATTTTTTCTTTGAATTGTTGGTACAACACATCTTACTTTCTGCTGTAGCTATATTTTTTACAACAATTATTGGTCTAGCCTTAGGTATTTATATTACAAGGAACAAAAAGGCAGCGGGTATTATCCTCTCGCTCAATAATTTTATATATACCATTCCTTCGATTGCACTATTTGGATTTTTAGTTGCTATTTCTGGAATAGGTAATACTAGTGCATTAATTGCATTAACAGTATATGGCGTTCTTCCGATTATAAGGAATACTTATGTTGGAATAAATGAAGTTGATTCTCAAATTGTTGAATCAGCTATAGCTATGGGAAGTACAAGTAAGCAATTACTATTTAAAGTGCAACTTCCTTTAGCAATGCCTGTAATTATTGCAGGATTTAGAATTATGGTCGTAATGACTATTGCACTTGCTGGGATTGCTTCTTTTATAGGAGCAGGTGGGCTTGGAGTTGCAATTTGGAGAGGAATTACTACAAATTTTCCTGAAATGACAGCTGCAGGTAGTATTCTAGTTGCCTTTCTTGCTGTAATAGTGGATTACTTTTTAGGTTTGATTGAAAAACATGCTAAAAAGAAAGCTATCGGTACAAGAAAAATGAGGAAAGTTAAATGAATAAAAAAAATATTATTATTTTACTTGCAAGTTTAGTAATTGTTACTTTTGTATCTTGCACTAAAAATGAAACTAAAAGTGTTGTTATTGCTTCAAAGCCAATGACTGAACAATATATTTTAGCAGAAATACTAACCCAATTAATAGAAAATGATACAGATATTAAAGTTGAACAAAAGCTAGGTATTGGAGGCGGTACATCAAATATCCATCCAGCTATGGAAAAAGGTGAGATTGATATATACCCTGAATACACAGGAACAGGTTGGTTATTTGTATTAAAGCAAGATTTAATAAATGATCCAATAAAGTTATATGAAGAAGTTAAAGCTGCTTATTTAAGAGAATATAATATTAAATGGTTAGCTTTATATGGTTTTAATGATACCTACGCTCTTGTAATAAACAAAGATATTGCGGATGAAAATAATATAGTAACATATTCAGATCTTGCAAAATATAGTGAGAATTTAACACTTGGTGCAGAGTATGATTTTTATGAAAGAGAAGATGGTTATGATGGCTTAAACTCAACATATAATTTTAACTTTGGTAAAACAGTAGAGTTAGATATTGGATTGAAATATAATGCTATCAACTCAAACAATGTTGATGTTATAAATGCTTTTTCAACAGATGCAATGCTTGAAAATTCAAACCTTACTGTATTAGTAGATGATAAAAATTTCTTCCCATCTTATTTTGCTACGACTTTAGTTAGAGAAGAAACTCTTGAGAAATATCCAGAGTTAGAAGATGTGTTAAACAAATTAGATGGTACAATTAGCAATGAAAAAATGATTCAAATGAATTATGAAGTGGAATTAGAAAAGAAAGATCCTAAAGTTGTTGCTAAAGAATTTTTAGTTGACCAAGGTTTGATTAAATAAAAAAAAGGCTTTCTAAAAATGGAATTAATTAAATTTGATAAGGTATATAAATCTTATGATAGCGATAAAACTGTTATAAAAAATCTTAATCTTAGCATAGAAAATGGTGAGTTTATAACACTTATTGGTAAATCTGGTTCTGGCAAGACTACAATATTGAAAATGATTAATGGGCTTTTACCTATTGATTCTGGTAAGATTTATATAAAAAATAAAGAAATAAAAGATTGGAATATAATTGAACTTAGAAGGGATATTGGCTATGTAATTCAACAGATAGGCCTTTTCCCTCACATGAGTATAGAAGAAAATATAGGCTATGTTTTAGATATTAAAAATGAAACAAAGCAAAAAATAAGAGAAAGAGCTAAATATTTAATTAACTTAGTTGGTATGAATACTAGTTATTTAGAAAAATATCCAAGAGAGCTCAGTGGTGGACAGAGACAGAGAGTAGGTGTCGCAAGAGCGCTTGCTGCAAATCCCGATATAATTTTAATGGATGAACCTTTTGGCGCAGTTGACGAAATTACAAGACGTTCGCTTCAAGATGAAATTATTAAACTCCATCAAACTCTTAATAAAACAATTGTGTTTGTTACTCACGATATAGAAGAAGCTTTCAAATTAGGAACTAAAATTGTTTTATTCGAAAAGGGTTCTATCATTCAAGATGGAACTAAACAAGAAATATTGATGAATCCTAAAAATAAATTCGTAGAAGATTTTCTAGGAAATAAGATTTTTATAAAGTATCTAAAAGAAATGTTTATTTAAAATAGTTATAGATAGCTATAATTTGTGTTCTGATATAAAAATATAATTCATTATTATTTTTTTGTTTGAGTTAGAAAACCTAGTGGATTATATCCGCTTGCATTCAATTAAAAATGTAAGGAAAAAGAAATGTTTGAATATTTAGAATTAGAAATTATTACCTCTGGTGTAGGTGTTTTTAAGATAAGAATAAAAGTTGTAGATAAAATTGTTTATTATAAATTTCAAAAAAGTAATTCGAGTTATTATAAAGATTATAATAAATACTTTAAATATTTAGAGAGTCAAGATTGGCTTAACAATTTAGAAAATTTAGAAATTGAAAATTGGATGTATGATTACACTAAAAATGATGATACCAAAGGCACCCAATGGACTTTAGATTATAAAGAAGTAAATCAAAGGTGTAAGCATATTTATGGTTATAATGCTTTTCCAAAAAATTGGAATAGTTTTATAAGCCTTATAAACACTTTGCATAAAGATATAAATCTGGTAGAGAACTTCTAAAAAAATGAGATAAAAAAATATGATAATAAATAAATGTAAGAAAGCCTCTTTTTCTGTAATAGGTAAAGAAGGTTCAACTAGAAATGGTAGAGATTTTATTTTTAATCTTTGGAAAGATGTAAATAAACATTATTCAGAGATAATTAATTTAGCTAAAAAAGATGACAATGGTAATCTTATAGGAATATGGGGGCTAATGAGTGATTTTTCAAAACAATTAAAACCTTGGGAGGAAAATTATTCTAAAGGAATATATTTAGCTGGTGTAGAAGTTGATTCTTTAGCTATAGCTCCTGCAGGATGGAAAAAATGGGATGTACCAGCTTTTGAATATTTATGTGTAGAGAATAATATTGATACAGCTTTTTCAGATGGAATTTTATATATTAAAGAAAATAATTTAAATTTTGTTGCTGCAGCTTTCGATTTTATTTCTCCTAAAACAAATATAGAGTATATATATTTCCCAATAAAGAAATTGTAGATTATTATTAAGGTAAAATCTAAGTAGGGCTAAAATGGATATTGAATCAAAAATACCAAGTATAAACAAACATCTCAAGAGTGATTATAAATATATTGAGCCAAATGAAATGTCTCATAAAGGGCTTTGTGTTCCTCAAATTATTGCTGATTATGGAAATTTGTTATTAAAAATTAGGTCCTTTCCTAGAGTTGGTAAATATATGATAGGATCAATTTATGAGATGAAAAAATCATATAATAGTTTATACAATCAACCTATAAAAGCATCAACTATGATTAAAGAGCAAGACTTAAGTGATTTAAAAAGTTTTTGCAAGGAACTTGATATTTTAGATATTGGTTTTACAACAGTAAATCCATCTTATATTTTTAGTAATAAGAAGATTCTCTACGACAAAGCTATAGTTGTCTCTTATAAGATGAATTATTCAATTATTAGTACAGCTCCTTCAAAACCAGTGGAAAGAGAAATTTTTAGAACCTATTATAAATTAAATTATGCAGTAAATAAAATTAAAGAATTTTTAAATTCAAAAGGTTATAATGCTCAAGCAGGCCCAGCACTTGGAGGAGAAGTAAGTTATCCTCTATTAGCCCAAGATGCTTCAATTGGTGAAATTGGAAAGCATGGTTTATTAATTTCACCTCAAGGTGGACCTTCAATCAGATTAGCAGCGGTTTATACAGATATAGAGAACCTGCCAATAAAAAAAGAAAATGGGCATTTATGGGTAAAAGACTTTTGTGATAAATGTAATCGATGTGTTACAAAATGTCCTGGCGATGCAATTTTTAAGAAAACAAAGATTTTAGATGATGGAACAAAAAAACATATAGATTATAAAAAATGTGCTATTCCTTTTTCAAGAAATTATGGGTGTACAGTTTGTGTTAAAGAATGTGTATTTTTTATTAATTCTTATGAAAAAGTCAAAAGTAGCTTTTTTTCAAAAAATTAAGCTAAGAGAATAAAGATAAATATTTAAAAGGATATTCCCATTAAAATAAAGATTAAAGAATATAAAGAATATGTAGATAAAACTGGAAAGAGGTTAAATCTTTATAGGCTTATCGCAAATGAATTTAAGATAAAATGTGCTCTTTATCCAGGCTCTTATATTGATATAGATCCCTCATTAGTAATTGAAAATGTAATTTATGTTGATAATTTTAGAGGAGCAATTAAGTATTTTAAAAATAGTGAATCTGAATTATTAACTTTTATAAATGATAATAAAGAATATAAAGCAGAGAGTAAAATATCTTTTATAGCGAAAGATTATAATACTGAACTAAATTTAGATCCTGTCGATTTAATAATATCACAATATGCAGGGTTTGTTGGCCAAGCTACTAAAAAATATTTGAAAAATGGTGGTATATTATTAGCTAATGATAGTCATGGAGATGCAACCTTAGCATATTTTGATAAGGATTTTGAATTTATAGGTGTTGTTGAAAGAAATAAGATAATGACTTCTAATTTAGATTCTTATTTTAAAATGAAGGATAATAAAACAATTGATTTATCTCTAGTTAGAGATAAAATGAAAGGTTTAAAATATATCAATATGCCAAGCAATTATATTTTTAGAAAAATTAAATCTAAAATTTTAAGTTAATTATACTATTTTATTTCAATTTAGATATTATTTTTAGGAGATTTAATATAAAAAATAACTGTATTTTCTTAATAGATAAGAAATTGTTTTATCTATTTGATAAATTAGTGTATAATTAAAATAATAATTTGACGTTATTTCTCGTCACTAAGAAGAAAATGGAGGTTCACTAATAATGAAAGGTAAAATTGTATTGAATTTAGCAATGAGCTTAGATGGGTATATCGCCAGTGAAGATGGAGGTTTTGACTGGATAGTAGGAGATGGATATTCGTCTTTAAATACAGAAGTTGGTCATAACTATCCAAAATTCTTAGAAAATATTGATATTGTGGTAATGGGACGGCATTGTTACGATCAAGGGTTTGCAACTGACTTTCCTGCAAAGCAAGTTGTAGTTGTAACAAGTGAAGAAAAAGAGAGTGAAGATAATGTGTATTTTATTAAAGATAACATTGTAAATACAATTAAAAATGAAAAAAGAAAAGGGAAAAATATATACCTTTTTGGTGGTGGTATATTAATAGATTCTTTTTTAAAAACTAATTCAATCGATGAATATATAATTGGAATAATTCCAATAATATTAGGCAAAGGTCGTCGTTTGTTTTTAGATAATAATCCTACCATATTATTACATTTACAAAAATATGAAATAGAAGATGGGATTCCATTACTTCATTACACTCGAAGAAAATATAGTAAAATAGTGTAATAGTTTATTTGCCCCCTTATATTTTATAAATTGTTTTTATTTTTAAATTCACCAGGACTGATACCATAATATGATTTAAAAACAGATCCAAAATGCTTAGAAGAACTAAATCCTACATCTATAGCTACATCTTGTACCTTTGAATTAGGATTTAAAAGAAGAGCTTTTGCTGTTTCCATTCTAAGCCTCAATAGATATTTTGAATAAGGTTCTCCAATTTCTTTATGGAATATAGTGCTTAAATATGAAGGGGTTATGTTAAAAATATCAGCGAGGATTGTTAAGCTTAACCCTTCTCTAAAATGGAGTTGTAGGTATTCTTGGATTTGAGATACTAGTGTGTTTTTATTAGCTTTAATCGGTGAAAAATTTTTGTTATTAACAGAGTTGTTTTTTAATGCAATAACAGATAGTGCAGCAGAGAGTTCTTCATCTCTTAGAGGTTTTAATAAATAGTCAAAAACATTTAGCTTTACAGCAGCCCTTGCATATTCAAATTCGTTGTATCCTGTGATAATTATTATAGGTAAATTAGGGTGATTTGAATAAAGATATTTAGATAATTCGATACCATCCATTGCAGGCATTTTAATATCAGTAATTACAGCATCATAAGTTTTGTGTTGTAAATATTGAATAGCATAGACACCATCGGAGGCAGTATCTTCACAAATCCATTCTTTATTAATTTCATTTAAATTGTTTCCTAAATATTCCCTCATTAAAGGTTCATCATCTACGATTAAAGCTTTATACATCTTATTCTCCTAATATTTTTGGAATAGTTAAAGTAAAGACGGAGCCTTCTTTAATAACAGAAGAGATAGATAATCCATATTTTTCACCATATTTAAGCTTTATCCTTCTTTGTATATTAATTAAAGCAACTCTTTTATTCGAAGATAAATACTCAGAATTTGGATTTTCAATTTTTTCTTTTATCTCTTTAAGTTTTTCTTTTTCTATCCCAACACCATTATCACGAATAATAATAGATAAATTTTCTTTCTTTTCACTTACATTAATATTAATAAGACATTTATCTTCTTTTCTTGAGAATCCATGAATAAGAGCATTTTCAATAATAGGTTGTATTGTTAAAGCAGGAATAAGATAATTTAATACCTTATCATCAACATTAATTTCATAATTTAAATTTGTATAGCGGATACATTGCATACTTAAATAATTTTTGCAAATTAAAAGTTCGCTTCTTAGTGTAATTTCAGAATCAGCGTGAACAAGTCCGTTTAATAATGAGGCTAGTTTTTCAATATAATCTATTGATTCTTCTTTTCTATTAACTTTAATTAATAAACTTATAGTATTTAAACTATTAAATAAGAAATGAGGCTTAATTTGATTACACATTGCAACATATTGGGCTTCTTTTTCAAGGTATTTAGCTTCATAAATTTTTTGAGTTAATAAGATATTCTTTTTCATAGTTGTCTCAATTTTTTCAGTCATTTCATTAAAAGTTGATGAAAGGTAGGCTATCTCATCATCTCCAATAACTTTTGCTTTAACGCTATAATCTTCACCTTGGACTTTTTTCATTAAATCTGTTACTTCGTAAATAGGTTTTAATAATCTTTTTACAAGCTGAGTCGAAAGAAGAATACCAATTGTTGCACAAATGAGCCCTAATATAATAGATCTAGTTTGGATCTCATTTATTCCCTTCGTCATAGATTGTAAATTACTAACATCATATATCGTCCAAGAGGTAAAAGGTATTTGAACAGATGTAATTAAAAAATCAAAACTATCAAAATTGAGAATATTGTTATTATAAGAGCCCATCTTTAATTTGTTATACATTTCAATTAGATATGATGTGGGATAACATTTACTACTGCCGTAAATGAATTCATCTTTTTCATTTGCGATAATTAAACCCTTATCTTCAGTATCTAAAACTTTTGAACAAATCTTATCTAACCCTTTAGTATTTACATCAATTCTTAAAATACCTAGAGTTTTGCTATTATCTTCTATATCTAAAATATTACTTAAGATAATAAAATTAGCGTTTTCAGTTTCAGGATATATAATTATAGGGACTTTACTAGAAGATACCTTTTTAATCATATCGTCATCCAAATTAGAATAGGATAAATATTTTTGAGTTCTTTTGCTAGAATAAACTTCTTGGTTTGAGAAGATATAGACTCCTTCAATATCTTCATTAGGAAGTAGGATATTTTTAGAAAGGAAATTTTCAATATTTCTTTGCTTAGATAAAATTGCTGAAGGTATAGTAGGGTGAGTTGATAATGAATTAATCAAAGTATCATCATAGTAGGGAAGTATGCACAATTCTTGGATATTTTGAAGATAACTATCTATGTTGTATGCTAACTGTTGTAGTGTTATTTTAGTATCGCTATAAGATAAGTCAATCATATCTTTTTTATAATTTCTAGAAGAAATAATAGTAACAATCATCACAGAGACAAAAATAAGAACACTAGTGCTAAAAAGTAATTTTTTCTTAATCGTCCATTTTTTCACCATTATCTTTCCCCTTTTAGTTTATAGTATAAGGACAAAAGAAGATGAGCAAGAATAATCAGTTAAAAATGAAAAAATCAAAAAAACTTATACCAAAATTTAAAAAACTTGGTATATCCAATTTTATATAGAGGGGTGATAATTAAACTATCACGGATTAAAAGGAGTTATGGTATGAATAAAAAAGTTATATCATTTTTAGTAGTATTTGCCATATTATCAGCATCGTTATTTGCAAATGGTAATTCTGAAATATCATTTTTTACAGGTAAGGTTGAAACGATTGATTTAATGAATGATATTATCAATGAGTTTAACGCTAATGAAAGTGAGGTTTCAGTTTCTCAAGAATACCAAAAGGATGCAAGTAACATTATAAAAGTTAAATTTGCTTCAGGTGAAGTTCCTGATATTATGACAACTTATGAGCAAGCATATGTCGATCAAGGTAAATACTTAGATTTGAGTGATGAAGCTTGGTGGGACAGATTAATCCCTTCAATGAGAGATAATTGTACGGATATTAAGACAAATAAACAGTATAGAGTTTGTACAAATATGACAATGGCAGGTTTATTCTACAATAAAGATATCTTTGATGAATTAGGCTTAGAGCCTGCTACAACTTGGGATGAGTTTGTTGAAAATCTTGAAATTATAAAAAGAGAAAGACCTGATGTTACTCCTTTGTTCATTCCTGGAAAAGAAGCTTGGTCATTAGGACATTGGATTGAGTTCGTTCCCCATGGCTACTTAAAACAAACTTTAGGCCCTATAGATTGTAAGATTGCTATGTTAAATAATGATCAAGAAAAATTAGATTTTGCTAACCCAAATGGGGCCATGGTAGAATTTGCTAGAAAAATGGTTGATTTACAAGAAAGAGGATTAATAAATAAAGATGTTTTAACTGCAACAGCAGATAATAGAACAGAAGCATTTGTAAGTGGGGAAGCTGCTATGTTCTCTGATGGAATGTGGGCTTTAGGTGGTCTTTTAGCTGCAAATCCTGATATGAATATTGGTTTTGCACCATACCCAGCATATATGCCAAATTCTCAACCTGTAGTTTTATCTGCAGAAGATAGTGGATATTGTATTTCAGCAACATCTACAAATATTGAAGGTGCTAAAAAGTTCTTAAATTTCTTATTCTCACCTGAAAATATGAAGAAATATTCTGAAGCTTTAGGTTCCCCTAGTGCATTTAAAGATGTAGATGCAGCTTGGGCTCCAGAAGGATTTAGAAATGAAGTTACAAATGTATTAAATACAGCAGTGAATATTGGCTTTACAAATGAAAAACCAGCAGGTTTCTCAGGTGATGATGCCGGAAGAATGGTCCAAGATTTACTAGCGGGTAATTATAGTCCTGAAGAATTTGGAATTGCCTATCAAAAAGCATGGAATAATGGTTTTTAAATATTGATTTACATCTGGTAGGGATTTTTTCCCTACCAAATATTTTAAGGATTAATAATGAAAAAAAGAATTGATGGAATTCAACTCATGAGTATTCCTGCAGCCTTGTTGTACGGAATTTTTTTTATCATTCCTCTTATGCAAGGAATAAGATTAAGCTTTACTAATTGGGATGGAATGGGAAAAGCTAAATTTGTTGGCTTTTCTAATTACATAGATTTTTTTAGTGACTCAAGAGCTTTAGGGGATATAAAAACAACAGTTTTATTTGCTTTAGGCAGTGCCTTATTTTTAAATCTAGTAGGCTTAGCATATGCCCTTTTAATGAAGAATAAGTTTAAATATCAAGGACTAGTTAGAGTTGTAATTTATCTTCCTTCAATAATAAGTCCTTTAATAATGGGATATATCTGGTATTTTTTACTCCAACCTGGAAGAGGTTTTATATATAGAGCAGCTGAAGTTTTTAATAATCCTATCAGTTGGAATTGGATGAGTAAATATTCTTCAACAATTATAATGCTAGTTATAGTAAATGTTTGGCAATATGCTGGGATGACAATGATTATTTATTTAGCTGGATTACAGTCTATAGCAAATGAAATGTATGAATCAGCACATATTGATGGGGCTTCAAGATTCCAGATATTCAAGAAAATAACAATTCCACTACTAGTTCCATCAATACGAATTAACGTAGTAACAAATATAATAGGATCTTTGTCTGTTTTTGATATTATTATGTCTCTTACAGAAGGTGGGCCTGGATATTCAACTGAAAGCTTGAGTATATACATTATGAGGATGTGTTACGGTAATAAAACAGGTTATTCAACAGCAGTTGCCATGATTTTATTTCTATTAATTTTGATTCCGGTTTTATTTTCCTTTAAGTTTACTAAATCAAGGAGTTAAAAGTGAAAGAAGTAAAAATAAATAAAATAATGAAAATAATAATTATTGCAGTCATATGCATAACTTGTTTATTGCCTTTTTATGTGTTGATTATTCTTTCGTTAAATGATCCAAGTAAGCTATTTTATCAAGGCAATATGTTTGTACCTGATTTACATTTTGAAAATTACATAGAAGCTTATAAAAAATCAAATATAGGTAGAGCTATGTTCAATTCAGCAGTTATTACCTTTGGATCCCTTAGTTTATCTATAATCGTTGGAGGAATGGCGGGGTATTCTATCGCTAGAAGAGCAAGTAAATTCAATTATATCTTATTTTCAACATTAATAGGTTGTATGATGATTCCAGGGATAATTAATACAGTACCACTATATACATTGATGAGAAAAATTCATGGAGTTGATACTCTTTGGGGAATGATTTTTGTAACTTCAACACTGTCATTACCAACTTGTGTATTTATATATACTACCTATATTCGAGAACTACCAAAAGAGTTAAATGAAGCTGCAGAAATAGATGGATGTACAGGGCTTTCTGCCTTTTGGAAAATTATATTTCCACTGTTAAAACCTGCAACAGCAGCTTTTGTAATATTAAATGGATTTGGAATATGGAATAACTATGCCCAAGCAGTATTTTTCTTACAAAGCAACAAAAAACATAATGTTCCACAAGCTTTATCTGTATTTTTTCAACAGTTTGCAGGAGCAAAATGGCATTTAGTATCTGCTACGGCCACTATAGCAATTATACCAGTAGTTGTCGTATTTCTAATATTTCAAAAGCAATTTATGAGTGGATTAGCTCAAGGAGCAGTTAAAGGATGATAAATTATATATATTCTGATAAAGCGAGTTATACAACAAAAGAGCCAATATATCTAATAATTGAAAGTAATATAGAAAAAGTTATCTGTGACATAGAGATATATAATTTAGAAAAGAAAGTACAATCTTTTAAAGTTAACCTTAAGCTGGGTACAAATAAAATTAACATTGGTTTATATGAAAAAGATCTTTCAGGTTATTTAATAGTTGTTAAATGTGATAATAAAATATATACAACAGCATTTTCTATAGATTCAAATAATTCAATAATTCGCTATGGTTTTTTAAGTGATTTTAATAAAATGGATGATAATTTTGATATAAAATGGCTTAATTTAAATCATATAAATTATGTGCAATTTTATGATTGGTCATACCGACATGATAATATGGTTCCACCAGTAAAAACCTTTAAAGATGCAATGGGTAAAAATAACAATCTAGATGTAATAAAAAACAAGATAAATACTTGTAAAGGCTTTGGTATGAAACCAATGGGGTATGGACCAATTTATGCTGCAACAAAAGAATATTATTTAACGCACAAAGATCAAGCTTATTATCAGAAGGGAAAAAGGCCATTAACATTTATAGATATCTTTTACTTTATGAATATAGAAAATGAGCAATGGGTTTCCCATATAATTGAAGAATATAAAAAAAGTATTGAGAAGGTTGGTTTCTTAGGCATACATTTAGATACATATGGTTATCCTAAAAGAGCTTTAGATAGTTATGGAGAGGTAAAATATCTAGATTATGAAATACCGAAATTTTTGGATAAGGTATCTAAAAAATTATTTCCTCATTCTTTGATATTCAATAACGTAGGAGCTTGGCCGCTAAAGAAATTAAATAATAAAAATCAAATAGCAACATATATAGAAGTTTGGCCACCATATGAAACATTTTATCACTTAAAAGAGTTAATTAATAAAGCAAAAAACTTATCAAAGCCGGTTGTTTTAGCAGCATATTTGCAAAGTTTTAGATTAGATAGAGATAGAGCTTTCTATAATGCACTATTAGTTAATTTCTTTATTAATTCACAAGGTGCTACTCATCTATTTTTAGGAGAAGAAAAGTGTGTGATAACTCAAGGATATTATTGTGATTATTCACATTTAGAAAAAGATGAAGCAAAAATACTTAAACATTATCAAGACTTTTATGTAATGTATCAAGAATTATTATTTGATGATTCATTAAAAGATGTGACAATGACCCATTGTGGTTGGGATAATGAAGAATATCAAATCGAAGGAAATTATTCACTTACTTCTCAACCAAACAAAATTTCTGTAGTTTTAAGAACAAACGGCAAAAAACATTTAATTTGTCTACTAAATTTAGAAAATAATGATGAAGTGTGGAACAAAGGTAAAAACGAGCCATCTTTAAGTTCACCTTTACTAGTAAAAATTCAAGTTTTTAAAAATGTTGAAAATGTTTATTTTGCTGATCCTGATACAAATTTAGGAAGAGTTCAAAAGCTAAAGTTTTCTCGAGTAACTGGAAAAAGAAGTGATATTATTGAAGTTGAGATTCCCCATTTTAAAGTTGGTTCTATACTATGGTTAGAGGAGAAATAATTTAAAATAGGATTAATGAATATATTATTTAACAAATTGAGATGAAAAATAGCAATATAAGAAGTCTTGTATTAATAAGTAAATATTAAAAAAACACAAATCGTAAATATGATGAGCTACTAGTTAATTAGTAGGCTTTAAATAATTTGGGATTTTGTGATAAGAATTGAAAAAAGTAAAATAAAAATCTGGATCAATTTAGACAATTAAAAGAACTCTTTTGTTTCTTTTAATAAGTCTTGTAGTGTTGTATTTTTCATTTCATTAAACATCGCCATTTGGATTTTAGTTAGGTGGGCATCTAAGATAGTGTGAATATTTTTTCCAATGGGACATTGGCAGTTTGGATTTTCATGAAAATTAAAAAAATCATTACTAATAGCTTCCACTGCATTGAAGATATCATAAAGATTTATGTCTTTTGGTTCTTTTTTTAGATATGCACCACCAACACCAGCTTTAACTTCAACAATCTCAGCTTCCTTAAGTTGCCCTAAAATTTTTCTTATAATCACTGGATTAGAATTAGTGCTATGAGCTATAAAAGTTGATGTAACTTTTATTTTATCTGAAAATGTTGCAATACATAGCATTGTATGAATTGCTAGTGTAAAGCGTTCTGTTATTTGCATTATATTATTCTCCAATTTTTGGTAAATCTTTTACTTTTTTTGTACAAAGGTAAATAAAATATTTTTTTGTTGTAACCATTGACATTACAACGATGGTTGTGTTAGTTTGGTTGTTGTAATGATTCTTGTTACAACATACTACAGATAAAAGGAAAAATCAATTATGGAAGATAAAATACTTTCTTTAGTCGTAATTCTTAAGACAAAAGAAGAGAAGAGGGATTTTGTTAAAAATGAAGTATCAAAAATAGTTCCTATAGTACTAGAAGAAGATGGCTGTATTAATTACGAGTTTCATCAAGATATAAATGATGAAAACACCTTTATATTTTATGAAAATTGGGCAACTTATGAAGCGTGGCAAAATCATGTTAATAGTGAGCATATGAAAAAATACTCAAAATTAACTAGTGATTTTATTGAAGATAAGAAATTATATCAATTATCTAAATTATTTTAATAAAATTCAGGAGTAAGAAAATGGAAGCTATAGAACTAATAAAAGGACGTAGAAGTGTTCGTAAATTTAAAGACGAAAAGGTAAGCAAAGATGTTTTAAACAAAATTATTGATGCTGCACGATTTGCTCCATCTTGGGGAAATTTCCAAATTGCTAGATACACTTTTGTAGATGATGAGGCAGTAATTAAACAGTTAGCAGAAGATGGTGTTAATGATTTTGTTTATAACATAAGTACTCTAAAAAATGCTAAAGGTGTTGCAGTTTTAAGTTTTGTAAAAGGTAAAAGTGGAAAGCTTGGTGGTGAAGAATATGCTACTAATAAAGCTAATGTTTGGGAAGTTTTTGATGCTGGTATAGCATGTCAAACTTTTTGTTTAGCAGCTCATGCCTATGGAGTTGGTACTTGTATAATGGGTGTTATTAATGATGAATCAATTTCTAAAATAGTAAACTTAGATGATGAAGAAACTGTTGCAGCTTTAATCGTTTATGGATACCCACAAGAAGAAGTTGCACCAACACCAAGAAAAAAAGTAGAAGAATTAGTTCGCTTTATTTAGCAATTTAGTTTAACGAATAATCTATTTAATATGAGAAAAGTATTTAATAAAATTGATTGTAATTTATATTATTTTTTAACTGTGCTTGATTAAGTTTAGCAATAGTTAGATAATTTGTGAATAACAAAAAAGATATTAAATACTTTTTATAGATAGAGGAGGAGTATATGGAATTCTTTGAAGTAATAAAAAATAGATATTCATACAGAGGTGAATTTACCTCTAAAAAATTAAGCGATGAAGATATAAATAAAATATTAAATGCTGCATTAGCAGCTCCTGTTGGAATGAAGGTTCAGACCTCTTCATATGTTGCTATAACAGATAAACAAATTATATCAGATTTAAGTAAAATAATTAAAGGAAATGGAATAGCAACAGCACCATTTGTTTTAGTTTTATTAACAGAAAATCTAAGTGGTTTTTCATCCATGAATTTTGAAGTTGAAAACTATAGTGCAGCCTGTGAAAATATTTTATTGAGTGTAACAGCTTTAGGTTATGCAACAGTATGGACAGACGGTATTTTGAGAGCAAAAGAAGTTAATGATTCAGTTAGATCATTGTTAAAAGTGCCTAAGAGTAAAACAATACGAGCCGTTTTACCAATTGGGGAACCAAAAAATCCTACTGGGCCAAAAGAAAAAGATAAAATAGAAGACCTTGTAGTTTTTAATCATTTTTAAAAATTTTAAATTGCATAATACATTTTTCATTCCACAGTGCTTAAAACATTGTGGAATTTTTTACTCTAAAAATGCTTTAAATTTATTTAAAATTTAAATTTGACATATAAAAAAAACGATGATAATATTTGATTAAACGATTAATCATATAAAAGGAGATTGATATGAAAAAGAAAATTGTATTATTGCTAGTTTTTCTATGCACTTTTGGCATGGCCTTATTTGCTAGTGGGGCTAAAGAAGAAAAAAGTTCAACAGATCAAAGTGAAGTTAAAAAAGTTGAAATGAAAATATCAACATGGACGAGTAACAAAGATCAAATAGCTCTATTAGATTCTTTTGTCCAAGAATTTGCTCAAAAGAAGGGAATTGAAATTGATTGTGAATTTGAAACAATAACTTTTGCAGAATACACAACAAAACTTTCTATGGAATTACAAGGAAATGAAGCTCCTGATGTATTTTGGGTATTAGAAACTACAGCTCCAACCTTTGTATCATCAAATTTACTAGGTGATTTAACCCAAGCTTTACAAGAGTATGACTTTTCTGATTTTTCACAATCAGCAATGACTCTTTGGCAAAAAGATAATAAAGTTTTAGGTATCCCATTCTCAACCTCTCCTTTCTTTATTCTATATAACAAAGATTTATTCAAAGAAGCAGGTCTTGATTTACCAACACAAATGCAAGCAGAGGGAAATTGGACTTGGGAAAACTTTAGAAAAATTAGTAAAATTATAAAAGATAAAACAGGAGTATATGCATATCAAACACCTGATGGAGCAGGTTATGATTCAAGAATTTTACACACACTTGTACCAATAATTAGATCTTATGGCTCAGATGCATGGACTGATGATAATGAAATTCTAATTAATTCAGATGAAAGTGTTGAAGCTGTTACTTTATTCCATAATATGATTTATCAAGATGGATCAGTAGTCCCTCCAGGAAACCAAAGTGATTTCTTTGCAGGTGATGCAGCTATGACAATGGGACAAATTTCAAGAGTTTCTAAATTAGAAGGAGCATCTTTCGATTGGGGAATAATTTCAGTTCCAGCTGGACCTGCAGGACAAGTTCCAGTAATTGGACAAGCTGCAATCTGTTCAAATGCTAAAAGTAAAAATGGTGAGTTAGCAAATGAACTTGTCGCTTACATGACAAATAAATCTTGTGTAGAGAGAATGGCTGGAATTTGGCCACCAGCTAGAAAATCTGTACTTAATTCAGATACTTTCCTAAACAGTAATCCATCAGTAAGTAGTGAAGAAATGCAAGAAGCAGTAGCATTCTCAATTAATACAGGAAAAGTTCTTCCATCTCATAAATTATATCCACAAATTGATGTTGAGTCTAAAATGGTTTGGGATAAGTTATGGAATAAAAATGCAAATGTAGAAGATGTTTTAGATCAAGTTGCACAAGTTTATTCTAAATATATTAAGTAAATAGGATTCAGGGCATTTATTATGGAGATGAAAACATTGATTAAAAAAAATAAAAGAAAACAAAATTTAATTGGTTATTTTTTTATTGCACCACAAATGCTTGGGTTTCTGTTCTTTGTAATGATGCCCTTGATATCAATATTTATTTTTTCTTTTCAAGAGAAAAATTTACTTTTTGGAACTTCTATATTTAGTGGATTTGATAATTACAAGAATTTAATTGAAGATCCACTATTCTTAAAAACTTTAAAGAATACCTTCTTATTTTCTTTAGGTGTTGTTCCTATAAATTTAATTTTTTCGTTAATTCTAGCTTTATATCTCGGTAAAGCTAGAGTTGAAACCTTTTACTTAAAAACAATAGTGTTTTTACCAGTAGTTACAAGTGGTGTTGCCTGGGCAATTGTTTTTAAGTACATACTCCAAGGTGGAGTAGATGGCCCATTAAATTACTTTTTATCATTAGTTGGTATAGAAGGACCAAATTGGCTTAGAGATGTAAGATGGGCAATGTTTAGCGTAATAATTACAAGAGTTATTAAAAATTTAGGAATGAATATATTAATATTTCTTGGTGCTGTTTTAAATTTGCCTAGAGACGTTCTTGAAGCATCTAGAATAGATGGGTGTAATACATTTTCAATGTTTTTTAAGATAAAATTACCATTGCTTATGCCTTCTGTATTGATGGTAATGATTGTAACGGTTACCGGCTCGATGAGAGTTTTTGATACAATTAAACTAATGACTGATGGAGGACCAGAGGGATCTACAATGGTTATTGTTTATTATATTTATCATCAAGCGTTTAAAATGTTTAATACCGGCTATGCTAGTGCAATTTCTGTTGTTTTATTTGCAATAGTTTTAATCTTGACCCTAATACAATGGAATGTTAGAAGGAAGGTATCTTATTATGAAAACTAATAAATTGGTCTCATATATATTTAGAGCTCTTCTTGCAGTTTTATTAACAATAATATTTGTGTATCCCTTTTGGTGGATGCTAGTAAACTCATTGAATAATCCTGCAGATATTTTTGGAAAACCTTCTTTTTTACCAAAAGCTTGGAAGTTTTCAAATTATGTTGAAATTTTTAAAGTACAACCTTTTGGTAAACATTTTATAAATACGATAATAGTAGCAACAGTTGGGACAGTTGGCAATATTATTTTTTCAGCCTTGAGTGGATATGCTTTTGCAAGAATTAATTTTAAAGGAAGAAATTTTTTCTTTATTTTATTATTAATGGCCTTAATGATGCCAATCGAAGTAATTATTATTCCTTTATATACACAGATGTCTGCATTAAAATTAACAGATAGCTTTATTCCATTGATGTTAATTCCTATCTTCTGTTCTCAAGGAGCTTTTTCTTCCTTTATGTTTAGGCAGCATTATATAACAGTACCAAGGGAACTTGAAGAAGCAGCAACTCTAGATGGGCTTGGAACATTTGAAATATTTAAAAAGATAATGCTTCCAATTTCAGGACCAATTATAGCATCTGCTGGTATATTAGCTTTTTTGTCTATATGGAATATGTATCTTGAACCTTTAGTTTTTATAAGCAGTTTAGATAAATTTACTTTACCTCTGTCTCTTGCCAATTTTAATGATACTTATGGACTTCCTCAGTGGCATTTGCAACTAGCAGCTACTTCCCTTTCAGTAATACCTATAATGGTTGTTTATTTAGTATTTCAAGAAAAAATTACAAATGCAATGGTTAATTCCGGTTTAAAATAGGAGAGAATATGAAATATGATGTTGTCATTGTTGGTGGTGGAATCGCAGGTTCCATTGCAGCAATAGCAAGTGCCCGTATGGGTGTCAAAACACTTTTAATTGAAGAAAAAGGGTGTCTTGGTGGTTCTTTAACTACCTCAGGTACAGGACCTATGATGACTTTTCATGCAGGAAAAGAACAAGTTATAAAAGGGATTACAGATGAAGTAATACAAAATTTAGTTAAAAAAGGTCTCTCTGTAGGCCATATAGTTGACACAACAGGTTACACATATACAGTTACCCCCTTTGATAGTGAAGGTTTAAAATATGAACTTGAATCAATGGTTATAGAATCTGGAGCACAAATACTCTTTCATAGCATTGTTTCAGATATTAAGGTTAACAATTCTCTTCTATCTAGTTTAGATATAATATCTTGTGGAAAACATTTTGAAGTTAGTGCAGATGTTTTTATTGATGCAAGTGGAGATGGAGATTTAATATACCAGCTTAAAATTCCTTTTACTCAAGGAAGAGAGATAGATGGTAAAGATCAACCTATGAGTATGAATATGAAATTATCAAATATTGATATTGATACTATAAGGGACTTGATGGATAAAAACGTTGAACTCTTTCCTTTTTTAAAAAATAAACCAGGAATAGAAAAAAAGGCTAGTCGTATATCCTGTTCTGGATTTCAAGAAATAATGAAAAAAGGAATAGAATCAGGAGAATTAACATTTGATAGAGATATCGTATTATTTTTTGAAACCAATACAAAAAATGAAGTAATTGTAAATATGAGTAGGATAAATAATTTAAATCCTGTAGATCCCCTCGATTTATCTAAGGCAGAAATTGAAGGCAGAAAACAAGTTTGGCAATTATATTATTATTTAAAAAAACATATTCCTGGTTTTCAAAATGCAATATTAATCACAACAGGACCAAATGTTGGAATTAGAAGTTCAAGAAGACTAATTGGTAATTATACTTTAACAGTTGATGATATAATAAGTGGTAAAAAATTTGAAGATGGAATTTCGGCATGTGGATATCCAATAGATATACACTCAAGTGATGGAGTTGAAACAAATACTACTTTCCTTCTTGACGGCATGTGGTATACTATTCCTTATCGATGTTTAATAAATAATACTATTAAAAATGTTATAGCTACAGGACGATTAATTTCTTGTACTTTTGAAGCTCAGGCCTCTTTAAGAGTTTCACCAAGTTGTGGAGCTTTAGGTCATGCAAGCGGAGTAAGTGCTGCTTTGTCAGTAAAAAATAAAATATTACCAACTGACCTTGATGCAAAATTAATCAGGAAAGAGCTAAAATTACAAGGAGCTTTTTTAGATTGAAGGACAATAAACGTGTAACAATTCAAGATATTGCAAACGAAGTTAATGTTTCATATGCGACAGTATCAAAAGTTTTAAGTGGAAAAATTGGTGGGAATATAAGAGTTAGCGAAGCAACTAAAAATAAAATAATCGAAGTTTCTACGAGATTAGGATATGTTCCAAATCATATGGCAAGAAATTTAAAAAAGAATAATCTTTCATTAATTTCAGTATTTACATATGAAGATATGAGTAAACATGAAATACAGCAAGAATATTTTGAATTTTATATTGGCGTATATTTACAAGGTGAAAAATTAGGATTAGATGTATTATTTTTAAATACTCGCAAAAATATATCCTCTTCATCTCGCGTGACCTTATCTTCTGGAGCAATAATGATTGGTGTGGAAAGAGATGATAGTGATATTAAAGCTTTAGCCTCTAGAAATTTTCCTTTAGTTTTTGTTGGTAGAAGAGAGATTCCTGGCATAAAAACGAACTGGGTTAGTTTTGATTATAAGACAGTAATTTTAGAGATATTTAAATTATTAAAAGAAAGAAATGTAAAACAACTTCTATTTATTAATTCTGTAAATCAAGCAGAACCACATGCTGATAAACAAAAGTATCTTTTTTATTTTGCAAAATTATTTGAAATTTCTGTTTCCGTTTTAAATTTAGGTAATTCATTAAATATTGATAAAGAACAAGAGAAAATATTAGATAATTTTGATTACTATATTGTAGATCGAATTTGGCAACTACCTGCTATAAATCAATATTTATCAAAAAAAGCCTATACATTGGGAAAAGATAAATTTGGAATAGTAATGGAAGATGATTGGCTTAATGAGAATAAATGGACATGTTGGGAAAATAAAAGACAAGAATTAGGAGCACTCGCAACAAAACATTTATATTCTATTTTAAATAAAAAAGAACTGCCATCTCAAAATTTAGTATCTTTGAAATTAGTTTTTAGAGACAGCTTTAGATTAGAAAATTAAGAAATTAAAATAAAAAGTATCACTTATAAAAACTATATTTTTTGTTGTTTTAAAGTAAAATAACTTACTACCTTGTCTTTACATATGTTAAACTTAAAATAAGATTTCCAATTTCATAAGGACAACTTAAGTGAATAAACATTACAATAGAATTTTATTTCAAGGTAGTAAAAAAGCTAAAAATAAAGAATATTTTGAAGGTTGGTACTTTAAAAACGTTAATAATACATCTACTTATACAATTAGTGTAATACCTGGAATAAGTTATAATAAAGTTGATCCTCACTGTTTTATTCAATTTATATCTTGTGATGATAAAAATAATCATTTTACCCAATATTTTAGGTATCCTTCATCAATGTTTGAATTCTCATTATCCCCATTTCAAATTAAAATAGGGAAATCTATTTTTAATGAGTTTTCTATATTTTTATCTCTTGAGAGTCCAAAGTTGAAAGTTGAAGGAACATTAATATATTCAAAATTAACGTATTTAAAAAAGACTTTTTTAAATCCTAATATTATGGGATATTTAAGTTATATACCTAAATTAGAGTGTAACCATCATATAATAAGTATGGGACATAAGATAAAAGGGTCTCTACTGCTTAATAATGAAAAAATCAATTTTGATGATGGTATAGGTTATAGTGAAAAAGATTGGGGGAGTTCTTTCCCAAGTGAATATATTTGGATCCAGTGTAATAATTTTAATCATTCTTCAATTAAATTAGCTCTTTCGGTAGCTAGAATTCCTTTTTTAGGCTTTTCTTTTAGGGGCTTTTTTTGTTCTCTTTTTATAGATCAAAAAGAATATAGATTTGCAACTTATAATAGAGCAAAACTAAAAATTGATAGTGCAAGTGAAAAATATACAAGTATAAGCTTTAAAAAAGGGGACATCACCTTGGATGTAATAGCTAATATAGATGAAGTTCAATCTCTCTCTTCACCCAAAAAAGGAATTATGAATCAATCAATTAAAGAAGGTCTTTCAGCTTCAGTGTCAATTTTATTTAGGGATTTACAAAATAATTTAGAAATCAATTCATTAGGTAAAAATGCAGGTGCAGAAATAATGATGAGAGTAGATTAAATATTCATTGAAGCTTTTTATTTATATTGATATGATGTGCTATCGTCAGTTGGTTAAATTATAAATAGTAAAAATTTGTATATAAATTAAGTCTATTCTGTTTACCTAAGTGATAGTAAAAAAAGTTTATGTCAGATAATTGTTTTTCAAAGTTTTGAAACAAAAATTATTCTACAACAAAACTAAAAAAAATAAATTAAAGGGATACAAATGGCAGGATACATAATATCCTTTAGTTTTGTTTCTATTGTTATATTAATAGCTACAATACTTGGAAAGTTTGGAAAAGTTAAAATTGAAGGAACAAGAAAATTAGTACATATAAGTGTTTCGAATTGGTGGTTTATTGCAATGTATTATTTTGTAAACCCAATAGAAGCCTCAGTAGTACCTTTTTGTTTTATAATAATTAATTATCTTTCTTACAAGAAGCAATTATTTGCAGCAATAGAAAGAGGGGAAGGGAAAAAAGATCTAGGAACAGTTTATTATTCAATTTCTTTGTTTATACTAGTTCTATTATCTTTTTCACTTAACAAACCTGAGGTTGGTTTACTTGGAATATTAATTATGGGATATGGCGATGGTTTTGCCGCTTTGGTTGGTAAAAAATGGGGAACGAAGCCTTTATTCTTAAATAAAAATAAAACATTTGAAGGTAGTCTCACAGTTTTTATATTTTCAATAATAATTACTTTTTCTGTTCTAAAATATTATTATCCATTTATTTCTATAAATCTATGTCTTATTATAAGCTTAATTTTGGGAGTTTTTTCATTTTTAGTTGAAGCTCTAACCCCAAATGGTTTTGATAATTTAACATTACCTTTATTAACAAGTGGTGTGTTTTATTATATAGTACAATATTTAATTTAATAGAGTTTTCTAGCTATATATCTTTTATCAAATCATAAATGTTAGAAGTGTCTAAGCTTATTTTTATAAAGTGTTTAATAATTCTCGATATTATATCATGAATAAATCCTTATTTTTAAAGAAATGGGTAAAATTCATATCTTAATATTGACAATAAAAATTAATTAGGCTAATCTAACTCTAGTTAGAGATATTTAAAATTAAAAGGACTCCTATTTGATAAAGAAAGAAATGAAACTGTTTATAGCTTTAAATGCAACTGTAAATAGTTTAACAAAAAAAACACATAAAATAGTAACACAATATGGACTTACATTGTCTCAATTTGCTGTTCTAGACGTTTTATATCACAAAGGGGACCTTTCGGTTGGAGATGTTCAAAAGTTGATTTTAAGTAGTAGTGGAACTATTGCTATAATAATAAAAAATTTAGAGAAGAATAATTTAATTAAAAAGCTTCAAGATGAAGGAGATAAAAGAAAGTATATCTTAAGGCTTACAACAAAAGGAGCATTTTTAATTGATAAAGTTTATCCAAAACATGAAGATAATATTATTTCTTCAATTAGTGTGCTAAACTGTGAAGAACAAGACTGTGTTCTAAAAAGTTTAAAAAAAATTACAGGATATAAAAATGATTAGAAAAATCGATGAGATAGTTAGAGATAATAACTTAGGGGAGGGTAAAAAAGTTAGTATGTATAAAGTACAAGATAAAAAAACATACTATGATTTTTATTCCCTTCTGATGTTAGATTCTATTGATACTAGTTCATACCAAGAATATAAAACTGGTTATGCTGCAAATCCCCAAAGAGGAGTAGAAACAATAAATTCTATTAAGACAGGGTTTTTGTCACATAGAGATTCTATAAAAAATGGTGATTTTGCTGATGATGAACAATGGGTGACTACAGGTTCTGGAATATTGTTTGAAGAAAAATCATCAGAAGTATGTATTCTTAACGGAGTTCAACTTTGGCTAAATTTACCAAGAGATATTAAAATGGCACAACCAGAATACCACAGTATAAAAAACAATTATGTAAAAGAGTTTTCGATAAATGATGGATTAGTTCAATTATTAAAAAATGAGTACATGACTAATCAAGGCTCATCTAGTAAATATTGGCCTGTTGATTATCATATAATCCATTTATGTAAAGAAAATAAAATTAAAATTGATACTAATGAAGACAAGATAGTGGTTATGTTTTCGTTTAAAGGTCAGTTTAAAATTGATAAAGAAATAGTTGAAGAGAAAACAGCTATAAAATTAACGGAAGGTAGCTTCATAGAAATAGAATCACTTTCAAAAGATATTGAAATATTATTGTTAAGCACCTATGGACAAAAACAACCCATGGTTTGGGGTGGTCCAGTAGTTTTAAATAATATTAGATAATAAATGTTATATATTATTAACGTTTATTTATTTAGAGACAGATTATGATTAATAATCAAAAGGAAAAAAGTTGTGAAAATTATAGACACATTACAAGAAAGAAGATCTTACTATGACATATCTAAAAAATTGCCAGTAGAGGAATCAGAAGTTTTTGACTTTATCAAAAAAGCTACTGAATTAGTTCCTGATGCATTCAATATGAAAAGTTCAAGAATTGTAGTAGTAACAAAAGAAAATCAAGATTTGCTTTGGGATAAAATATATGATAAATTCCAAGGTCAAGTTCCACGAGAGAAAATTGATGGTTTTAAAAATGGGTATGGAACTATTTTATATTTTATTGATAGTTTAGTTTTAAAAGCCTTAGAAAAACAATTTCCAGTATTTGCTCCTAAATTTATAGGATGGGCTGAACAATCAGCTGGAATGTTACAGCTTTCAATTTGGAGTGGTTTAAAAGAATTGAATATTGGTGCATCTTTGCAACATTATAATCCAATTATAGATGATGTTGTTATGGAGCTATTTGATGTACCTGACAATTATATTTTAAATGCTCAAATGCCATTTGGTGGAATAAATTCAGAGCCAAAACCAAAAGAAAAAGAAGATATTTCTAAAAGAGTAAGATTTATATAATTAATATAAATTAATATTATTTAGGATACAAAAAAATTATCTCATCGTAGTTGATACAGCATTGTATTAATTAGGATGGGATAATTATGTTTTATATAAACAATTTTTTTTCTTGACTCTAGTGTCAAAAACAAATATATTTTATTTAGACAGTATTGTCAGAATAAAATATAGGAAAAATAAATGCCAAAAGTTGTAGACATTGAAGAAATTAAGAAGCAAATAATATTAGGTTCTTATAATGTATTAATAAGAAAAGGGTTTTATAATTTAAATATCAAGGATATTTCAAAAGAGTGTGGGATAAATCGAACAACAATATATTATTATTTTAAAAGTAAAGAAGAAATATTTGAAAAAACTATTTACTACATTATCGATAAGATAGAAGCTGATATTAAAAACATAATTCAACAATCCAATAAAACTCCACTTGAGAGAATTAAACATCTAAATTACCTATGGGAAAAAGAATTTAAAAATACAAATATAATATTAATTTTAATGGACCTTTGGCTTTCTATAAAAAGAGAAGAAAGTGAAATGTTTGATAGAATAAAAGAGAGAATTAGTGAAATTAGTAATTTAATTAATAAATGTTCTCTTCACTCAATCAAAATGAAAAGAAATGAAGTCAAAGGTAAGTTAGATATAGAAAATTCATTCATAATTCTATCCATGCTCCAACAAATGCCTCTCAGATCAAACCTAGTTAAAGACAACATATTATCTTTAATATCTGTATTATAAATTTTTATAAATTAACATGTATATAGAAAAAATAGAGGAGAACAAGATGAAAACAACAAAAATGTTATTAACTAAACAAATACTTAATCGTGGTTTTAAGTATTTAGAAAAAGATCCTATTCAAAATCTTCCTAAGTTAGTTAAATTAGCTGGAAAAGTTCCAATGCAACCTGGGACTAGAAAACAATATGAGAAAATTAGAAATTATTGGAATGATGAAAATAGTACTTGGCATGTTTTTATTGAAAAATTATTAACAGAATTAAATCCTAATATTAGAAATACTTTTTTAATGAACCTCTCTTATAGTACCGGAATTAAAGGCTCTAAAATTCTACAAGAAAGTAGAGATAAATATAAATGTAATATTCCCTGGGCAATATTAATGGATCCTACTTCTGCTTGTAATTTAAAATGTAAGGGTTGTTGGGCCGCCGAATATGAAAAAACTGATTCTTTAGATTTTGATACTTTAGATAGTATAATAAATCAAGGTAAAGCTTTAGGTACATATGCATATTTATACTCAGGTGGAGAGCCAATGATTAGGCGGGATGATATCATTAAATTGGCGCAAAAACATAATGATTGTATATTCTTAGCTTTTACAAATGGTACGCTTTTTGATGAAGAGTATGCGAAGAAATTACAAGAAGTTGGAAATGTTACTTTTGCAATTAGTATAGAAGGTTATGAAAAAGAAACTGATATGAGAAGAGGTAAGGGAACTTACAAAAAAGTAATAAAATCCATGGATTTACTTAAAAAGTATGGTGTTCCTTTTGGTTTTTCAACTTGCTATCATAAATTAAATGAAGAAGTTATTTCTAGTGAAGAATACATTGATTTTATGATTGAAAAAGGTTGTCTATTTGGTTGGTACTTTACTTATATTCCTCTTGGAAAGGATGCGGTTGAAGATTTAATAGCAACTCCAGAACAGAGAAAACATATGTTTGAAAAAGTTAGAGAATATAGAGATACAAAACCTATTTTTACAATGGATTTCTGGAATGATGGTTCTTATGTAAATGGATGTATTGCTGGAGGAAGAAGATATCTTCATATAAATGCTAATGGTGATGTAGAACCTTGTGCCTTTATACATTATTCATCGGCTAACATACACAATGAAACTTTACTTGAAGCTTTGCAACAACCATTATTTAGAGAGTATAAAAAAAATCAACCATTTAATGAAAACTTATTACGACCTTGTCCACTTTTAGATAATCCAGACAAACTTAAAGAAATGGTACAAAATTCTGGAGCTACTTCAACTCAACCAGTAGATAGAGAAGATGTTGTAGACTTAACTAATAAAACACAAGAAGTTGCTAAAAAATGGGCACCTGTTGCTGATGAATTATGGGAAGAAGGTCATAGGGTTAAAAAAAGCAGTTAAAATCGTAAACAATTCAAAAACTAAAGCAATGAGTCTCCACTAGTTTAATATTGATTAGTGGAGAATTATTGTATCTATTCAAATATGATATAAATAATAATTAAGATATGTTTTGTATATATTAGTTAATTTCACAGGGGGGGAGATTTTTTTTAATTGGAAAATCCCTTCAGCTAATTAATATATAATTTTAATTAGAAAAGGGATTGAACCTCTTTTTTTAAATCTAATTTATTGTGTAAGAATATTAGATATATATAAATCTAACTTTTTTATTAATATTTCTTACCTATATTAATAAATTTTTATAAATACTAACTAGGATCTAGATAGACTATCTGATATTTACTAAAAGGAAAAAGATGTTAATTATTTTGAAAACTAGAGAAGAACTAAGATAGATAGAATAAATATAATATCAGCGCTATATTCAGGCTTTTAAAATATCAAGATTTTTAATTTCTTGGTACTATTTTATTATAACAGAGATGGTTTTTAATTTTTAAGCTTTGCATAGCTTTATTGTAGAAGATGAAATGAAAGTAGATTTTGAATTTTATAAAAATTAGAAGAAAATTGTTACAAGAATAGAAAAATTATTGTTCCAATAAATGACTAAAATTGAATATACTCATTATTAAAATTATAAAAAGGATTGATGAGTGAATAAAAATAACCTTACATTTAAATTAATTGATGAAAAATATGCCGTTTCTAGATTGTCTGCAAATGATAAATTGCCACAATGGTGTCCTATAGAAGATTTTGTAAGTATTACTAAAACAGATGATGAATTATCAATAGTATGTAAAGAAAGATATGTTAGTGAAAATGTAACGAGTGAGAAAGGTTGGAGAATATTAAAAGTTCTTGGACCTTTAGATTTTTCATTAGTAGGAATTTTATCTAAAATTACTTCTATACTAGCTTTAAATAGTATTAGTGTTTTTGCAATTTCTACATATGATACAGATTATATTTTGGTAAAAGATTTATCGCTTTCTAAAACAATTGAAGTTTTAGAAAAAGAAGGTTTTAAAATAATTTCATAATATAAAAATATCAAGGTTTAATCTTAATGTTTAATAGCATTAAGATTTTTTTTTGCTATAATCTTGACAATAGTGTGTTATATACACTATTGTGTGACTATGAGGTATAGCTGTGGATAATATAGATGGTATTTTAGATAATTTATTTGGAGAATTAAAACGTGGCACCTTAGTATTAAGTGTTTTATTAAAAACAAAAGAGCCAATTTACGGATATTCACTTGTTCAAGCTCTACAAGATAGTGGCATGAAAATTGATAAAAATACGCTTTATCCATTATTAAGAAGACTTGATAAGCAAGGGTTGTTAATTAGTTTTTGGAATACGAGTGAAAATAGAGCTAGAAAATATTATCAACTAAGTGAGGTAGGTAAAGCTGTTTTAGATGAATTGATAAAAGAGTGGAAAGAAATGAATTCCAACATTGAAAAGATGTTGTGAAAACTATAAGGAGTTAACATGCAGTTAATTGAAAAGTATATATATGCTATAGGATTAAAGTTGCCTATAGACGTAAGAGAAGAAATAAAACTTGAGTTAAAATCTCTATTACTAGATGAAATTGAAGCTTCTTATGGTGAAAACCCTACTGTTGATAATGTTAAGAAAGTTATTATGGAGTTTGGATCTCCATCTGAAGTTGCCTCTCGTTATAAAAATAAAAATGTTGTTATTGATGGTAAATATACAAATCTATTTTTTATGATCATAAAAATTATTATATTTGCCATGGCTGTGTCCTTTTCTGTAATTTTTATTATTGATTTGTTGACTCAGACCCTTACTCCTATAAATGTCTTAAAAAGCTTTTTAAAATTGTTAAGTAATATTTTGAGTGCTTCATTTGGTGGCATAGGAGCTTTAACTTTAACTTTTATGTTGATAACTAGGTTTAGTGCTGAGTTTGATGCAAGCTTAAATGAACCTTGGTCTATCGCAGATTTAGATAACATAAAACTTGAGGAAGATAAAAAATCAAAGGTTTCACTCTATGTAGAGATATTTTGTAGTGTGATATTTATTGCTTTAATTCAAAAAATGCCATCAATAATTTCTTATTTAGAATCTTTGGTAGACAAAACAGGCTTAAATTTGGGTCATTATATAAATCCAGTTGTTTTTAAACAGTATTTAGTTTATATCGCCTTTATTTTAGTGTTAGAAATTTTAGCGAATGTAGTAGAATTGGTTGTAGAAAACTCTAAATTCCTAGATATATTATCTTTAATAACTAAAGTTTTGAATATTGCGTTAGTTTTTGCTATGGTATTTGATAGTACTCTATATTTAAACTATTTAAATATATTTGGATTACGTGCCATTTTTATTATTAATGCTGTTGTTACTTCGTTTGAGTTTTTTTCTTTAATGTATACTTTTGCAAAACATCATTTGGTTTTTTCAAAAACATAAAAAAACATAAATTTTAATACTTTCAGTATTGTTTTAAATAACCATCTTTAAGTATTATTCATGTAAAGTATATGAATAATAGCAAATTTCTTTTGAGATAAGTTATTTTCAATTTTGTATTATAATTAATCCATTTCTATAAATTTTAGGAGTGGATTAATTTTTTTAATAAGATAAAAAAAAAGAGCAACTATTAAGTTGCTCTGTATTTTTAGGAGGTTTTTATTTTATTTATCACTTTAGTTGTGTTTTTCTATTATTGAATGCTATATTCAACTTTAATATCACTTGTATAATCACCAGCTGTTAGACTTTCATCACCACTCCAGCTTAAGTTAAAAGAGTTTACTGTAAGATCTTTGTGTAAACCAGCTGATATAGAGCTTAATGAAACTTTAGTATTAACTTGTGGTAAAATGTTTGAATCTAAAACAGTTGAACCGTTGATAGTTGTTTTAAAAGTTTCAGGAGTTACAGATACTTTAACAGCTAAGTCACTATTTTTATTACTAGAAGCTTTAATAGTAAAGAAATCAGTTTTACCATCTTCTGTTAATGGATCAACTTCAATTTGTTTTGTATCACCTTCGTTAATGATATTGTTGTTATAATATAAATCATAAGAAACTTCAGTTTCTTCAATTGAAGTGTTTAATTGTACTTGAGCTGATTTAGCGCTCATAGAAGTGATTGCGATTAATGATAATGCTAAGATTGATAATATTTTTTTCATAATTTGTTTTTATCCTTTAAATAAATAGTTTTTTTGTTTTCTTAATTTCCTTTAAGATGATTTAACTATAAGTTATATTGTAACTTATGTCAACACTAATATAAAAAATAATTAGACAAATTTGTAATAAAAATATTAACTTATTATATTGTAAGCAATTAAATAGTAAAAATAAATTGTAACTTATAGTAAAAGTATACAAAATTGAATAATATTGGCTAAAAAAGAATCAATTTTCTCTCACTTAACCCTTATTATTCGTAAAATAAATTTTAAATTATCCACTTTTTTGTTTTGGAGTGTTTTTATTTTTAAGTTAAAAGTGGGGAATCTGTAAATATTTATTTGTGGTATAAGCAAATATTGGACTTACGTTTTTACTAAAAGTTTAAGACACTAAGAGTTTTGAAACAATTACTATAATAATTAGATGGAAAAGTGTGATGTTTATATTAAGAAAATAATACCTCAAAAGTGAATTTGAAAGTTTTACAATTTACTTTTGAGGCATCAAGTAATTAAGTTTAGTTAATGAGTTTGAAAGGTATTATTAATTGACTGTATAATTTATAGTTACATCACTTGTATAAGTTCCGGCTGTTAAGTCACTTTTACCTATCCAAGAAAGCTTAAATTTATATAGTAATTTGTTAATTACTAATCCAGCTTTAATAGTTGCTACTTTATCGTTTATTGTTTGTACGGAAGGAGTAATACCAGAACTTACTTGTTTATTATTAACTGTTGTTGTAAATTCGGTAGCGTCGATTGAGATTTCAACAGCCAAATCATAAGGCATGTTGCTTTTGTTTAAATAAATTTCGAAATCGTTTGTTTCTCCACGATCAGATAAGGATCTTTGTATGTTAATTACATAAGGGTTGTCGACAGTTCCTGAAATTTCATTTCCAGCATATTTTAAAACATATTCAGGGTTAACTGAGTCAACATTTGTAATTAACTCTATCTGAGCTGTTTTTGCTGAAAGTGATCCTAGAGCCACTGTTAAAATAAATAAAATTGTTAATATTTTCTTCATTTTAATCCTCTTCTATCTATTGTGTTATTTCTCTAACAATATAATTTAAGAATGTATCTTATGTCAAGACTTTTATAGAGAAATATGAATCCATGTTTTTAAGTTACTATTTTATTATTTTTTATATATAAATAAACATTATTATAACGTAACTTATGTGGTAAGTTGCAAGTGATATAAATAGGTTTTGTTTAATCACCTAAAATTCTTTTTTAATAAATACTATCTTTACCTGATTTATATGTTGTGTTATGGAGTTTTCAGGTTTAGAATTAAATTATCTTGGAGGATTAATCATGATAGGTGCAATAATAGGAGACATTGTTGGATCAAGATTTGAGTTTAATAACCATAAATCGAAAGATTTTGAGCTATTTACAAATGAGTGTCGATTAACTGATGATAGTATTTTGACCTTATCTGTTGCTAAAGCGATAATGGAAAGTGAAAAAGTTGTAAGATATACTTTAGCCTCACAATTTAAAAATGATGAGTATTGTAAAATTCTTGAAAATATGACTATTAAATATTTAAAGGAATTTGGTAATAAATATCCACACAGTGGTTATGGAACAATGTTTAGACGATGGTTACATCAATCCGTTTCAAAACCTTATAATAGTTTTGGCAATGGAGCTGCTATGAGAATTAGTCCAGTAGGTTATTTTGCAAGAACAATAGATGATATATATATGTTATCAAAATGTGTAACTGGAGTAACTCACAATCATGAAGAAGGCTATAAGGGAGCAGAGGCTACAGCAGTTTCAATTTTCTTAGCTCGCTGTGGTTTACATAAAAATGAAATCAAGAAAAAAATAGAAGATAAATATTATAATTTAAATTTTACAATAGATGAAATTAGAGATAATTATGAATTTAGTGCTACCTGTCAAAAAAGTGTACCACAAGCTATAGTTGCTTTTTTAGAATCTACATCTTTTGAAGATGCTATTAGAATTGCAATTTCACTAGGAGGTGATAGCGATACAATAGCAGCTATTACAGGATCTATTGCTCAAGCATATTATTTAGTTCCTGAAGAATTAGAGTATAGTGCTTTAACATATTTCGATAAAGAATTACTTGATATATATGAACAATGGAAATTGTTCATGGAAAACAGAAATTGTCTATATTAGTTTGAATTATTTTCTTTTTTAATTTTTGTAATAAAGATTAAATTGGCTAGAGCAAATATAGTAGCAATTATTGCTGTAACTATAAAAGATAATTTTAGTGAATAAATATCACCTAGCTTTCCAATCAATGGGAATATAAAAATCATGAAAAAGCTAAATACCATACTTGCAAATGATAATATTGTTGCCCTATTTTTGCTAGGAATTAGTTTATTAATATAATCACTCATAGCAACATATATGAAATTTTCAACACCAGCTAGAAGAATATAAAAAATAAAAGAATATTTTGATACAGCAATAAACCAAATACAGATAGCGGCTACAAAAGGCATGATTATTAAGATCCCTTTTTCTTTTATTATTTTCTCTAATTTATAGGTTAAGGCTCCTGATAAACCTTCGAAAATTGCTGAAATAGAAAAAATAGCACCTATAAATAGTTCAGTATGTCCATTAGCTATCCAAAAGTTCTGAAGATAGAAAAATAGACTAGTTCCAAAAACTAGAATAACTTGTGTAAATATAATAAAAAATCCTATCTTTCTATTATTTTTAAGCACTGAGGTACTTTGAGTTACTTGGGTAACTAGTACTTGTTTTATACTTTTATTAGATATATCTTCTTTTTCATAATTTGGCTCTCTGAATATAAAAGATTGAATTATAGTTACAAATATGAAAATAAGGGTTAAGTAAAAAACATAGTCATAACTGATAGTAGCTAAATATCCGCCAAGCAAAAATGCAATAATTTGACCTAGCTGAAAAGCTATCTCTTGTCTTCCACATATTTTCATATAATCTTTTTCTATTTTTAATTCTTTCAAAGAATCATAAATTAAAGCTTCTCCTGCACCAGATTCTAGATTATAAGAAAGGGCTATCAAAATAAAAGAAAGAGCAAAAAATAAAAAACTATTTGCATAAAATAAAAGGGCTATGCTAAAAATTGCTAATATTCTTCCAAGCGTTCTACTAGTTTTTCTACCATATAAATCTGCAATTAAGCCAGTTGGAACTTCCATCAGAAATGAGGTAATGTGGAAGATACCTTCTAATAAACCTAATTCAACTAAGCTCATTCCTTTTGCAGCTAAATAAATCATCCAAAGCCCATGTGTTAAATTTAGATTTGAAAGAAAAATAAAAATATAATTGTTGGGAATGTTTTTGTATAATTTTTTGTTGTTCAACATTTTAGTTCCTATTAAAAATAATGGAGAGAGTACTCTTAGAAAAGTGTCTATAAGTACATTTTTGCTACATGATATAAATAAAAGCTAATTTATTTCAAGATAAATCATTTTGTCTAATTAATTAGATTTCTTTGAAAAATGAGTGTATATCTGATTTTTAAGCAAGAATTATGATACTATATAATAAATAAGATTTAAAGGATAAATAAATGTCAAGATTAAATATTTTATGGACCACAGATAGTGAAGCTACAATTACCTCTCTTTTAGTTCCTTATACTAATAATGCTTTAACTAAAAATTGGTGGGATGAAGTTCATGTTGTTATATGGGGTGCTTCAACAAAATATATTTTTGAAAATAAGGAAATTCAAGATATAGTAAAAAATATGATTAAAAATAATATAGTAGTAGAAGCCTGTAAATTTTGTGCTGATAAATTTGGAGCCACAACTTTATTAGAAGACTTAGGTGTGGATGTGAAATATATGGGTCAGCCTTTAACAGAATATCTAAAAAGTGATGCAAAATTTTTAAGTATATAAATAAAACGGAGGTAACTTATGAAAATAAGGACTTACAAAAATGATGTTCCAAACATTATCTTAGGATGTATGCGTATTCATGATAAGGATGATAAAGCTATTGAAACATTATTAATGACAGCTTTAGAAAATGGTATTAATTTCTTCGATCATGCAGATATCTATGGAAGAGGTGAAAGTGAAGCTAAGTTTGCAAAAACGGTAAAAGCTTTAAAAATAGAAAGAGAGTCTTTGATAATTCAATCAAAAGCTTCAATTCGCCCAGGAATTTGTTATGATTTTTCTAAAGACCATATATTGAAATCAATTGATGCAAGTTTGAAAAGGTTAAACACAGATTATTTAGATTTCTTTTTATTACATCGTCCTGATCCCTTAATGGAAGGAGAAGAAGTAGCAGAAATTATAAATACTTTAATTGAAACAAATAAAGTGAAGGCCTTTGGTGTTAGTAATCAAAATACTCATCAATTAAATTTATTAAATAAGTTTTGTGATAACAAGTTTGTTGTAAATCAAATGCAAATGAGCATAACAAACTGTCATATGATAGATAGTTCAATAAATGTAAATATGGATAACGAAGCTTCTGTTGATAGAGATGGGGGGATGTTAGAGTATAGTATATTAAATGATATTACACTCCAAGCTTGGTCACCTTTTCAATATGGTTTCTTTGAAGGAATTTTCTTAAATAGTGATAAATATATAAAATTGAATAAGGTTATTAATCGCTTAGCCGAAAAGTACAGTGTAAAGCCAGAGGCTATTGTAGTAGCATGGTTATTAAGAATCCCAACAAAGATACAAGTTATAGCAGGAACAACTAATTATAAGAGGTTAAGTCGTATTGCAAAAGCTACAAGTATAACTTTAACTCGTGAAGAATGGTATGAATTATATTTAAGCGCTGGGAAGAAACTTCCTTAAAATATAAAATAAATTAAAAATACATTGACAATCTTCTATGTTTTGATATAAAAATACATAGAAGGTTATCTATGTATGGAGATTCTATGAATTATAAAGAACTAAGTGAGGTATTTAAAATTTTATCAAATGATAAAAGGTTAGAAATTCTTGATCTCTTATCATGTGGAGAATTAAGTGCCTGTGAGCTTCAAAAAAAATTTGATGTTACTCAGCCAACTCTTTCTTATGATATGAAGTTATTGAAAGAAGCTTCTTTAATTTTAGAAAGGGTATCAGGAAGATCTCATTATTACTGTATTAATCAAGAGTATTTTAAAAAAATAAAAAATATATTTAATAAATTAACCCAAGAAAAGACAAATTGTTGTTGCCATAGATAGGGAGAAAAAAATGGCTTTATTTAGAAAAAAAATTAAAGTGGAAAAAGAAATTAAAGAAACAAATCCTAATGCAAGAATTAAGGTTTTAGGTTCAGGGTGTCCAAAATGTATGACACTAGAAAAGAATGCTAGTATAGCAGTAAAAAATTTAAATAGAGATGATGAAATTACTCATGTAACCGATATGAAAACTATTGTTTCATATGGAGTTATGAGTACTCCAGCTCTTGTTATTGATGAAAAAGTTGTTTCAAGTGGTAAAGTTTTGAGTCCAAAAGAAATCGAACAATTATTATAAGTAGAAGGTGTATTATGAAAGAAATAGAGATTAGAAGAAGTGTAAGACAATTTTCTGATAAAAAAGTAGATGAATCTACAATAATTGAGATTTTGAAAGCTGGTATGCAAGCCCCCATCAGCAATGAATCAACAACCATGGGAATTCATCGTTGTAGAAGATAAAAATAAAATTGAAGAACTTTCAAAGATTAGCCCTTATGCTAAATTTTCAAAAGATGCAGCTTTTATGATAGTAGTTTTAGCAAAGAAAGATTTAAAAGCTCCTAGTTTTGTTCAACAAGATTTAGGTGCTTGTACTCAAAATCTGATGTTGGAAGCTGTAAGTCATGGAATTGGATCAACTTGGATGGGGGTTTATTCTAAAGAGGATAGAAGTAAATTTTTAATTGAGACTTTAAATATTGATACTAAAAAAGTTGAGCCATTTTCATTAATAGCTTTAGGCTATCCTAAAACTCCTGATTTAATTAAGTTTGTTAATCGTTTCGATGAAAAGAGAATTCATAGAGAAATGTATTAATAAAATATAGTTTATCATTTAAATTTAATTGATATTTCACCCTAGATGTTTTAGAAGTTAATTCTAATATTTTAAGGAAGATTATGAAGAAAAAAGTAGCATTTGTATGTGTACACAATTCATGTAGGTCTCAAATGGCAGAGGCTTGGACTAAGAAATTAGGTGGAGATATTTTCGATGTTTATTCAGCTGGCACAGAAAAGTACCCCGAAGTTAAACCCCTTGCCGTAAAAGTTATGGAAGAAGAAGGGATAGATATGTCTTCACATTATCCTAAATTATTAAATGAAATTCCATCTAGTGTGGATATTTTAATTACAATGGGCTGTAATGTGCAATGTCCTTTTGTACCTTGTAAAGTCAAAACTGATTGGGGGTTAGATGATCCATCTGGTGGTCCTATTGAAGATTATAGAGAATGTTCTAATTTAATTAAAGAAAAAGTCATTGAATTAATTGAAACATACAAAAATTAATTAGAAACTTTTTCAAAATAAAGAAAAAAGCCTAAAAACTTTTAGATTGTAAATAACAGAATTAATTATTGCACTGCATAAAATATAGTTAATTTTTGTTAAGTATAATCCTATTAAGTTCTTTAGGCTTTTTTTTATCACATGTAAGGTAAAAATTATAGAGTATTCTAATTAATATAAATAATTATAATTAATATTTGCTTGTACTATAAATAATTAACTATTGTTTTGAGTGTAAATTAAAATTATTGATTAGAGAAAAAAACTAGTTGTTTTATTAGCACTATTGTTATTAGTTCCTTCTTTTGTCTTTGCAGGAGGACAAACAGAGAGCTCTAGTTCTAAAGAAGTAGAAATAAGATTTTCAACAATTTGGGTTGGGGCAGATACAAAAGCAGCACCTATTAAAGAGTTAGTTGATGAATTTAATGAAGCAAATGTTGGTAAAATTAAAGTTATTATTGAAGAAAATCCTGATGCAGATGCTTATCGATCAAAAATAAACACAATGTTAGGTTCTGGTTCAGCCCCAGATGTATTTTCATTCAATCCTGACCAAACTTCATTCATGTTCTATGATAGTGATGTATTAATGGATTTCACCGACGAATTAAAAGGAGACTGGAGTGATAATTTTGTTGATGGATCTATTGAATCTGCAACTATAAATGGTAAAACAAAATCCTTGCCTTATGAAATGGGATATACTCCAATTTGGTATAACATGGATATTATGGAAGAAGCTGGTGTTACAGAAATTCCAAAAACTTTTGATGAGTTCTGGGATGCCTGTGAAAAAATTAAAGCTGCTGGTTATGTTCCAACATCACAGATGACAGGTGGAACTAATGCTTGGACTTCAATGTTATGGTATTGTCATATTTTAAATGCTATTGGTGGACCAAATGTTTGGGAAAGAGATTTTGCAACAGATCCTGTATTTGTTGAAGCAGCTGAAATTCTCAATGAGATGTATCAAGATGGAAATACAACAGTTGATGCTATTGGTGGAGATGCTGGTGTTGCCGGTGGACATTATTTAGCTGGACAAACAGCAATGTTCATAAATGGTCCTTGGTATATTGGTCGTGTCGAAAGTGAAGCTCCAGAAGTATTTGCAGCTACCCAAATAGGACCAGGCCCTGGTGACAAATATTCCAATGGACAAGTTGGTTTCCCACAATCAAATTTAGTTGCTGCAAATACTAGTGACCCAGCAAAAAAAGAAGCTGTTCTAGCCTTCTTAAAATGGATGACTACACCAGAAAATGCAGCTCGTGTTTCTCAAGCCTCTGGTGCAATGCTAGCTGTAAAAACTCCTGGCGTAACAGGAAATAGGTTACAAACTCAATTTAATGAAGCTATAAGCAATGCTTCATTTATCCAAACACATTTCCAATTTAATTTTGCAACTGATGTTATGGCTGAATTCGGTCAAGCTTTAGCTAAGATGGCTTCAGGTAAAGCTACTCCAGAAGAATTTGTAGCACAAATTGCTTCTAAAATTCGTTAACCGATAAATTTTACTTGGGCCTAGTTGTATCTAGGCCCATCGTTAAATTAGGAGATTTTATGCATAATAAAAACGGCAAAATGATTTTTATTTTTTTGTTGCCCGTACTCATACTATTTTCAACTTTTTTTATCTATCCTTTAGCTTATGTTATTGTTACAAGCTTCTCAAAATGGAACGGATTTACTGCTCCACAATTTTTTGGATTTGAAAATTATAGATATTTATTTTCAGATGAGAATTTTAGATTATCCCTTAGAAATAATATAGTTTGGGCAGTAGTTTTAGGCTTTATTCAAGTCCCTCTAGCTTGTATTATGGCAATGATTTTATCTAGGAAACCTAAGGGTTGGAAGTTTTTAAGAACAGTATACTTTCTTCCAAATGTAATTTCTCAAGTAGCATTAGCTATGATGTGGACTGCAATATATAATGCTCAAAATGGAGTACTAAATGCTTTGTTAACATTTGTTGGATTAGGTCATCTTACCAATAACTGGCTTGGTAATATGGATACTGCTTTTGCCGCTGTTATATTTCAACAAGTTTTTTATATCGGATATTTTATGATTGTTATTCTTGCATCAAGATTAAGTATACCAGAATCTTATTATGAAGCTGCAGAATTAGATGGAGCTAGCATTTTACAACAAGAATTTCACATCACTATTCCTATGTTAAAACCTATATTAATTACAACAATAACTTTAGCTCTAGCTTATGGAATGAGGCATTTTGAGTCTACATTCTTGATGACAGGTGGTGGACCAGCTCATGCAACTTCTGTTATGGGAATTATGCTTTATACTGATATGCAAGCTTTAAGATATGGGGAAGGGAATGCTATTGGAGCCACTTTAGTTATTTTTGGTGGTGCTACAATAGGTCTTATTAGATATTTCTTAACGAAGAATAAAGATAACTAGGAGAATTGATAGAATGGCAAGTAAAATAATAAGAGAGAAATCCTCAATGAGCGTAGTAGGTACAATCTTAAAATGGATTTATTTGGTCTTTTTTCTTTGTATAACGCTACTTCCTTTAATTTGGTTGTTTATTACTTCTTTTAAGACAAATTTAGAATTTGAAACTGCATCTGCTTTTTCTCTTCCAAAAGATTGGCAGTTTGGAAATTATGTTAATGCTATTTCTATGAGTGGTCTTCCTAGACTATTTTTAAATTCAATTATTGTTGCAGTATTTGCTACAGCTTTAAATCTTTTAGTATCCTCCATGGGGGCTTTTGCTATAGCTAGGGAAAAATTTAGATTTAATGGTGTTTTATTAACTATAATAATGTCTGGAGTCTTAATTCCTATCATTGCATTAATGGTTCCTTATTTTAGATTAATTAAAAATTTACATCTCATTGACAGTTTAGGTGGCTTAATAATTGTATATTCTGCTATTAATATTCCTATATCAGTTTATTTAATTCATGGATTTATGAGTACTATACCAAAAGAATTAGAAGAAGCTGCTGTTATAGATGGGTGTACTTTTACTCAACGTTTTACGAAAGTAGTTTTTCCTCTATCTAAGGCAGGATTAGCTACCTCAGGTGTTTTAATGTTTATATACTGTTGGAATGAATTTACTTACGCAATGCTATTAACAAATAGTGAACGAGCAAGAACTCTTCAATTGGGAATAAGATATTTTAAATCACAATTTGTTGTTGATTATACAAGCATGTTAGCTGCAATCGTTATTACAATGATTCCAACTATTGTAGTATATGTCTTTATGCATGATCAGATTATTGGTGGAATGACAAATGGAGCTGTAAAAGGATAATAATATGATTGCAATTAAAACTAAAAATAATCAAACTCGAATATGTAGCGAAGATTTAACTTTAATTGATTCTCCTCATTTTATGACATTAAAACAAGGGGAGGCTGAAGTAGATATGCATCTAGGTAATTTTTTTATCGAAGATCATATAAAAAGTGAAAATAATTTTAATATAGCAGATTTTAAAATAGTAAATAACGATATAACTTTAATTCTTGAAGGTGAAAAAAAGGAAGAAGCAAAAGTTTTAATCCAAGAAATTGATGATTTAATTAAAATTAAATTCTTAAGTTTACCAAATGAATACAATCGTATCTCTATCAGATTTAAAGCAGAAAAAAATGAAGCTGTGTATGGTTTAGGAGAACAATTTTCCTATTTTAATTTAAGAGGTAAAAGCTATCCTATTTTTACTAGTGAGCAAGGTGTAGGTAGAAATAAAAATACTGAAATTACTCGTCTAGCAGATGAATATATGAAAGGTGGTGGGGATTATTACACTACATTTTATCCACAACCAACTTTTGTATCTAGTAGAAAATACTTTGTTCATTGTGATACTTTTGCATATTGTAATTTTAACTTTGAAAATGAAGACTATCATGAAATCACTTTTTGGCAACCTCCAAATGAAATAGTAATATCTAGTGCTTCCTCTATTTTAGAAACTGTATTAAAACTATCTTCATATTTAGGTCATCAGGATCTTCTTCCTAATTGGGCAATAAAAGGGCTATCTCTAGGAATTCAAGGAGGAAGTGAATACATAAAAGAATGTGTGGAAAAGGCAAAGTTATATGATTTAGATTTAAACAGTGTTTGGATTCAAGACTGGGAAGGTGTTAATATTACATCGTTTGGGAAACGGCTACATTGGGATTGGAAATGGGATGAAAAATTATACCCTAATTTGCCTAATATTATTAATGATTTTTCTAAGAAAAATGTAAGGGTAATGGGATATATAAATCCATATGTAGTTAAAGATGGCTCTTTGTGTAAAATTGCTGAAGAAAAAGATTATTTAGCTAAAGATAAATTTGGAGAAAATTATTATGTTGATTTTGGTGAGTTTAATTGTGGCATAATAGATTTTACAATTAAAGAAGCTTACCAATGGTATAAGCAAGTAATTAAAGAAAACTTGATTAAATTTGGACTTTCTGGTTGGATGGCAGATTTTGGTGAATATTTACCAACTGATTGTTATTTAAAAAATGGAGATGCTTTAGTTGAACATAATAGATGGCCTGGATTATGGGCTAAATTAAATTGGGAAGCTTGCCATGAACTAGGAAGGGATGATTTGATATATTTTATGAGAGCTGGTAATTCTATGAGTCAAAAATATTGCAAGTTAATTTGGGCCGGTGACCAAAATGTTGATTTTAGTGAAGACGATGGGCTTCCAAGCGTTATTACATCAGCTCTTTCCCTTTCAATGTGTGCAATGGGCCTCCACCATAGTGATATTGGTGGATACACAACTTTATATACTTTAAAAAGAACAAAAGAATTACTAATAAGGTGGGCTGAAATGGCTACTTTCACTATATTTATGCGAACGCATGAAGGTAATAGGCCAGAAGTAAATCATCAACTTATGAGTGATGTCTCTACGATAAAAGCGTTTAGTTATCTTGTTAAAATCCATAATCTTTTGTTTGATTATTTAAAGCATCTAAATAAAGTTAATCATGAAACTGGCCTTTCTATTCAACGTCCATTGTTTTTTCATTATGAAAATGAGAAATATTATAATATAAAAGATCAATATATATTAGGCGATCAACTTATAGTAGCTCCACAGTTAAAAGAAAAAACATTTAGTAGAAAAGTAGTCTTACCAAAAGAAGAGTGGATACATCTTTTTAGCGGAAAAGAATATGGAGAAGGAGTTTGGATAATAGATACCCCTTATCTTATGCCTGCAGTTTTCTATAAGAAAAATGGAGAATTTGCCCCATTATTCAAAAAAGTAAGAACTATTGATAAACCTAAGGTTGAGATATAGATATAATAGATAATTTTATTCTAAAGCCTATTTTATTTTTAATTGGTAACTATATATTATTCTAGACATTTTCATGAAAAATAGATATTCTCATTGATAATTAGTTGTTATTATTTTATGTATTCATTTTATATCAAAATGGAAAAATTTTTTGAATTTGAATTTAAGTTGTAGTACGTGAAATCACTATTTACAAAATTGGAGGCTGAATATTAAGTTATTAAGATCAATTATTGATTATATAAGATTAGAAAATAGATTAATTTCACAAAATAAAGAAGCTATACAATCTGATTTAGATAGACTATTGAGAACAGTTCTCCCAGCATGTATTTTTTTATTTGTGATGCTTGTGGGAATTTCACACTACACAAAACCAACACTTGCTTTTATAATTCTATATTCTATAGGAGCCTTACTCTGTTCAATTTGTTATATCATTGTTTTAAAAACTGATAGCTACAAATTACATTTATTAACTTATTATCTAGTCGCAATATATGTATTTTGGTTTTGCACATATATAGGTGCAATTGTTAGACCTTTTGCAACTGGTACTAGTATTGTAGTATTATTGGCATTACTTCCATTATTAATTCCAGATAATTTTTTAAGAGTTAATGGCTTTATATTTTTGTTTTATTTAGCATATTCTATTATTTGTTTTAAATTTAAACCTTTAAATGTAGCAATTGATGATTTTGTCAATGTTACTTGTTTTACTTCTATAGGCTTTCTATTAGGGAATAATTATCGTCACATCAAGTTATTAAGTTTTGATATTCAAAGAGAGTCAAAAGATAATGAACATATTGACTTTTTAACAGGTTTACCAAATAGAAGGCTAATGTTTTTGAGAATAGCTGATAGTGAAAATAAGGATACATCTCTTCCAATAACTGGTGTTATGATGATGGATATTGATCATTTTAAAAAGTATAACGATAACAAAGGGCATTTGAAAGGAGATATTTGTTTAAAAGAAATTTCTAAACTTTTTACAAGAATTACAATCGAACGGAATGTTGAAATATATAGATATGGTGGAGAAGAATTTGTTGGTTTTTATTATGGACATGATGAAGAAAAACTTGATAGTTTAGCAAATTATATAGTAGAGCAAGTTAGAAATTTAAATATTGAGTTTAAAGAATCCGAAACGAAGGTAGTAACTATTAGTTTAGGATATACTTTTAGTAAACCATCAGATGATTATGGTATAAATTATCTGATAGACATAGCTGACAAAGCCCTATATCTAGCTAAAAATGGCGGTCGAAATACTATTAAAAAAATATAGGAAACATTCTATAAAATGAAGAAAAAAGTTATTTTAATTATTTTACTTTTCTCTGTTATTAATTCTATATTTGCAAAAGAAAGTGGAGAAGATATTTATGTTCATTTTGCAAAAGTTGAATTAACAGAGCAAGAATTAAATACTATGGATTTTAATACTGTGTATTTAGTTGCAGCAAGTCCTACAAGTGAAAGTGTTGGATCCCTAGGTGCGCATGCTTTTGTTGTATTAGCTAAAGATGATGATTTTGATAGTGCAGTTGCTATAAACTTTTATGCATATCATGAAAGACTTACAATTTTAGAAAAAATTGGCCGAGGTGCAACAGTAGGATTAGAAGGATATATCGATATTAGACCTTTTTCTTATATAAATGAACGATATACAATAGGGCAAAATAGGACACTTTTTATTTATAAAACAAATATTGAGAAACAATATATTCCTCAGTTAATTCGAAAATTTTATGAATATAAAAATACAGATCTAAAATATCAATTTTTTAATTACAATTGTTCTTCTTTACTTGGAGAAGTTTTTTCTTCGGTTTTAACTACAGATGAAAAAAAGTATAACTTTCCAACTTTAATTATGCCAGGACGATTGATTTCTCTATTTGAAGATAGAGGCTTATTAGTTGAGGAGAAGGTTATAAGTCCTGCATTGATTAAAATAAAATATGACAATATTTCTTTAGACATAGAAGATATAAAATCTCGTGCTAAATTCTTTGAAATTCATGGTTCTGAAACTACGTTAAGCGATGGTTTTGAATTAATGGATACAACTGTTGATAATTTTGATTCGCATACAATTTTTAGTGAGAGAGTATCTTCACTTTATTTAGGTTATGATAAATTAAAATTAGCATTTGGTACTACTCTTTTCAATAATGAACTTTATGAACAAAGACAAAGTGCTTTAGTTTTATATGAAATTAAATTGTTTGATTTATCTTTTACAGCAGATTCATCATCTATAAATCTTGATAAATTTACAATATTGGAAAGTGGACGATATACAAAAATCAATTTAAGTTCATTTACACCATCCTCATACTATTTACTTAAAATAAATGAAGAGAATCAATTGTTAGATTTTAATGTTGGATATGGTATATCAGTAGGTAATCAAAATACACTATTTTCGATAATTCCTAGTGTAGAAACAAATATCGCAAATCTCCTTCTAACACTAAAAATTAAATCTATTTTAACAATATATTCAGAGAATTCTTTTGTGTTATTAAAAATTGATTATCCAATATATAATCAGACATCAATTTCAAATAAAGAAATACAATTAAAGGCTGGATTAAAATTTACAGATTCATTTAGTCTTGAGTCTTCTTATGATTTTATAGATGAAGATTTTAATCTATATCTAAAATATAACTTTTATCCTTTATTATTCTAATTGTCACGATTTTTTTGGATGTCAATAATTAATTCTTTAAGCAAGGATTTTAATTGATTAAATTTAATAGGATCAAAAGTTATATTGTTTTTCAATTCATTTGGAATTTTATAAGCTTCTTTTTGTAAATCCTTTCCTTTATCGCTAAGTTTTATATAAACTTTTCTTTTATCATTTTTATCCTTTTCTCTTAAAATTAAACCTTTTTTTTCTAGCTTTTTCAAAAGGGGAGTTAATGTATTACTTTCAAGATATAGTTTTTCTCCAAGCTCCTTTACAAGAATATTATCACTTTCCCATAGCACAAGGAGAGTTATGTATTGAGTATATGTTAAATCTAATTTATCAAGAGCACTTTTATATAATCTAATGACTTCTTTAGAAGCAACATAAATGGGGAAACAGTATTGATTATCTAGTTTTAAATCGTTATTCATCTTTTAAATCCTTAATTTGTATTATTTATCGTACGCGATTCATTTTATATTCTATATTAGAAATATAATCAATAATAATTGTGACAAAGTTGCTTACAAATAATAGAAATTATATTTATTATATAAATAAGAGGTATAGAAAATGAAAAAATGTAGTAATTGTGATGTTGAAATGCTTGAAGATTATACATTAAAAGGAACAAAAAGCGATTTATATATTCAAAAACAAGGCATATGTGGGCTTACTTTAAATACGATAAGTATTGCTGTATGTCCAAAATGTGGAAAAGTTGAAATGTATGTAGATCCAAGCAAGCTACAAAAAAATTTCTAAGAATTAAATTGTTTTTTAAAATCAGACATACTTAAAGAAGTATATTTCTTAAAAAAAGCAGCTAAATTAGCCGGTTCATAAAAGCCAAGTTTAGTAGCTATTTCATAATTTTTTAACTCATCTTTAAGTAAGAGTCGTTTAGTTTCAACAATTATTCTATTAATAATTAAATGTTTAGCAGAGATATCTGCACATTCTCTGCAAGCATTGTTTATAGTTTTCTTACTGAGACCCATTATTGAGGAATAAGTGTCTACATCTTTAATAAAAGTATAATTTTGTTCAACTAAAGATCTGTATTTATAATAAGTTTTATAAGTTGAAATAGAAAAATGATTAAGATTCTCATCATTTTCATATCTGAGAGAATTTATAAAACTCTGAAAAAGAGATTTAATTAAATTCTCTTTTTCTTCAAATTTTCCTGTACAATATTCTCTATAAATTAAATCAATTAAAATTTTATTAGTGCTATTTTCACTAGTGTTGATTTCTACTATAGGTTTCTCAAAAGGAGCTTCAAAAAACGATAATAAGTCGTAGTTATATAAAGAATAAGATTCAATGAAAAAGGGTTCGTTTATATTTACTAAATAGCCCTCTAAACTATTATTTACACGAAAAGAGTGTATTTTATTTTTTTCTAAAATAATTAGATCATTTTTCTTAATTTTATATTCCTTAAAATCTATACTATGAAAAGATTGTCCACTTGTAATGTATAACATAGTCCAAAAATTTAGACGAAAATCTTGTTCTAAAATTTTCTTGTTAGTTCTACTAAAAAAGTCTTGAATTTTAACAATTTCAAAATTAGCATTATTTTTATTTTTATTTTTATAAGAAATTCTTTTTATACCCATGCGATAAAAGTTATCATCTTGTAATAGACTAATACAATATAGAAGGGTTTCGTTTTCATAAGATTTATAATCAAATTTATATTCACATTTTATAAAGGGATATTATATTGTTTTATCGATAAGGATAAGATGATGAAAAAAATAATATTTACTTTATTTTTACTTTTTACACTACTTAGTTGTACTAGTAAAACAGAAGAGGTTCCAACTTTAAAAGTTGCAATGGATTTAAAATTTCCTCCATTTATGTACATAGATGAAGATAATAATCCCTCTGGGTTAGAAGTAGAAATAGCTAAGGCCTTTGCTTCATATCTAGATTGTGAATTAGAAATAGTTAATACAGATTTTTCTATGCTAATTCCATCTCTAGAAACAGGAGAAGTAGATATAGTAATTAGTGATATGACAATAACTGATGAAAGAAAAAGAAAAGTTGATTTTTCATCTCCATATAGATTTAGTAAAACAATAGCATTGGTAAATAAGGATTTCTATGAGGAGAAAGGAATAAATGATGATATGAGAGTTGAAGATTTTTTTGCCTTAGAGGGGCTTAAAGCCATTGGACTAGGTGCAACAATTTCTACAAGTATCCCACAAAAATATGGAATTGAAGCCACAGAAGTCTCAGAGATTGCTTCAGCAATAATGGAAATCAATACAGGACTATCAAATGTATTAGTAGGAAGTACAACAGTTATTCAAGATCATTATGCTAATAAAAATACAACAGAATTATATTTTGGAATTCCTGAATATTTTTCATCAGGGTTTGCAGTTAAAAAAGGTAATGATGATTTATTACAAAAGGCAAATGATTTTATTTACTCTTTATATGAAGAAGATGGATTATATAATGAGATAAGAGATGAATATGATCCAATAATTAAAGAATATTTAAAAAACGAAAACTTGGGGTTAGATTACATTGTTCAAAAACCAGAAAAGTAAAATAAGTAACTTTTTAGCATTTTTACTAGTATTTATTTTTTTACTCTATATTTTGTTTTTTTCAATTGATGGCTTGAATTATCAATTAATTTTACAAGAAAGAAAAAAATTATTCTTAGCTCTGATTTCAACGCTATATATTAGTCTTTCAACTTTATTAATAAGTTTAATTACTGGTTTCCTTTTTTATCTATTGAATAACTCAAAGAATGCTTTTTTTAAAATTCTCTCATCAATTGTAAAAGAAATAATTATGGGAACACCCCTACTAGTTATGATATTTTTAATTGTTTATGTTTTTGGGATAAGAATCCAAATATATAATAAAGAGTTGCTTGGAATAATAGCTTTAAGTTTATACATGACACCCTACATGGCAAATTCATTTGAATCAGCCCTTTCTATAATTGATGAGAGACAATATCTTGTAATAAAATTATATGATTTTACTTTTTACCAAAAATATAGATATATAATTTTACCACAATTGATAAAACCATTGATTCCATCTTTAATTAATAATTTTTCAATTATAATTAAAGGCTCAGCACTTTTAAAAATAATATCAGTTTCAGAAATAGCATATGTGATAACAGTAATTTCTAATAAAAGCTATGCAAGTATTGAAGGGTATCTAGTAATGTGGATTATGTATTTAGTAGTAACAATTCCCTTATCCCTTTTTGCTTCGTATCTTTCAAAAAGGTTTAGAAGATGAATATAAAAATAAAGAATTTAGTTAAAAGTTATGATAACAGAGTTGTTTTAAATAATATTAATTTAGAGATTAAAAATACAAAAGTGGTTGGAATTATAGGAAGTTCAGGATGTGGAAAATCAACACTATTGAGGCTTTTAGCTACACTTGAAGATTTTAATAGTGGAGAAATTGAAATAAATGGACTACAATTATCTTTGGTAAACAAAAAACAATATAGGAAGAATATTGGCTTTGTTTTTCAAGAACACAGTCTGTTCCCCCATTTAAATGTTGAAGATAATATTAAATTAATATTAGAAAAAATACAGAGAAAAAGTAAAAATGAGAGTGAAATTATAACTAAGAGATTGCTTAAAGAATTTAGTTTATCTAAAGAAGCTAAAAAGTTCCCTTCAAAAATTTCTGGAGGGCAAGCACAAAGAGCTTCAATAGTTAGAGCTATAGCAACTAATCCAAAACTTTTGTTTTTAGATGAACCTACAAGTGCTTTAGATCCTATATTAACTAAGGAAGTTTTGGAAAGTATTAAGACTTTAAAAAATAAAGGGATGGAATTTATTTTTGTAACACATGAAATGAATTTTTTGAAAGATATAGCTGATTATTATATTTTCATGGATCAAGGAAAAATTATTGATCATGGAAGAGTAAAAGATATAAATGAATCAAAATCAAATATGTTAATAAATTTTATTAATGTATAAAGTGATAATAACGGAGAGGAAAAATGTTAAGTATTAGTGAAATTTTTAGTAAGTTTGAAATGTTACATTCTTACAGTTTTGCGACAATCAATGATGGGTACCCAGAACTTAGAGTAGCTCATTTTATAACTTATGATAAGGATGGATTATATTTTCAAACTATGAAAGTTAAACCATTTTATAAACAATTGAAAGAAACAAAAAAAGTAGCAGTATTATCAATGGTTAGTGAGAATAAGGCAGTCGAGCATGATGAAAAAGGCTTGAGTGAGTTTCCACCAGGATTTTTTATTAGGGTTAAAGGAGATATTAAAGAAATAGATTTTGAAACACTAAGTGCAAAAGCAAAAAAAGATAATAGATTTTTACCTTTAGTAAAAGATATTGAAAGATATCCAACAATGACAACTTTTGTTTTATATAGATTTAGTGGTGAAGTTTATGATTTTGACTATGAAAAGGTAAATAGAGAGAATAAATTAGATAGACAACGCTTTAATTTTAATGGTTTTGAATATGAAGAAAGTGGTTTCCAAATAGATAAGGATAAGTGTATAGCTTGTGGTTCTTGTTATAAGGTATGTAGTTTTGATGCTATAGAGACTGGAGAATCATATTTTAAGTTAAAGCAAAATTATTGTGATGAGTGTGGAAATTGTTACAGTATTTGTCCAACTAATGCAGTAAAGGCTAAGGTTAATATGAGTGAAGAGGATAGATCACATTGTAAAAAAATCTTAAAAAATAATTTAGAAGCTAATTAATAAAAACTCATTATCATCTTGTTTGACTTACTATAAAAAAGTTATGATAATGTATGTAGATATTACATTAGTGAGGCATTTATGAAAGATGGTTTGATAAAAGTTGCGACATATTCACCAATCAATTACACAGTTGATTTAGAAAACAATAAAAACAATATTGTTAAAGCAATATATAAAGCAGCTAAAGACAAAATAAAAGTATTAGTTTTTCCTGAACTAAGTATAACTTCTTATACAGCTGGAGACTTGTTTTTAAATCAACTTCTAGCAGAAAAATCACTACAAATGCTAGAAGAAATTGTGAAAGCCACAACAACGGTTCCACAAATAGTATCAGTTGTTGGAACTCTTTTTATATTAAACAATAGAATTTATAACTGTGCTGCAGTCATACAAGGTGGTAAAGTTTTAGGTATTGTGCCTAAACAAAATATTCCAAATTACCAAGAGTTTTATGAAAAAAGATGGTTTGCCGAGCCTAAAGATGAAAATATTGAAATAGAGTTATTTAATGAGAAAACATATTTTGGAACAAGACTTCTCTTTAAATGTACAAATATATCAGATTTAGTTTTAGCTGTTGAAATTTGTGAAGATCTTTGGGTCCCAAATAGTCCAAGTAATCTTCACTGTGTTGCAGGAGCAACAATAATAGCAAATCCTTCTGCAACTGATGATATAGTAACAAAAAGCGAATATAGAAGGAATTTAGTATCAATTCAAAGTGCAAAATGTATTTGTGCTTATTTATACACTGGTGCTGGATCAGGGGAATCAACTACCGATTTAGTCTTTAATGCACATAACCTTATTTGTGAAAATGGAAGAGTTCTTTTAGATAAAGAAGAAAAAAGTGGGGAGATGAACGAAGCAATTATTGATGTACAAAGACTCTCTCTAGATCGTAGAAAAATGAATACTTTTTATAGAGATGTAGAAGATTATAAAACAATTGAATTTACTTTTGAAAGTGAAGAAACAGATTTAACAAATTATCATATTTCAAAAACGCCTTTTATTCCAAGTTCAAAAGCCCTAATGAAACAAAGGTGCGAAAAAATCTTAACTTTACAAGCTTTAGGCTTAGTTAGAAGATTAAAAGCTTCTCATTGCGAGCATGCAGTAATAGGTCTTTCTGGCGGACTAGATTCGACTTTAGCCCTTTTAGTTACTATTAGAGCCTTCAAAAAGGCAAATATAGAGTTAAAAAATATTCATGCAGTATCAATGCCTTGTTTTGGGACAACAAAAAGAACAAAATCAAATTCTGAAAAATTAGCACAACAAATGGGTGTAAGTTTTAGTGAAATTAATATTACAAAGGCCGTTTTACAACATTTTAAAGACATAGAGCACGATCAAAATGTTCATAATGTTGTATATGAAAATTCTCAAGCTAGAGAAAGAACTCAAATTTTGATGGACATGGCAAATAAAGTTGGTGGTTTAGTGATAGGAACAGGTGACTTGTCAGAATTAGCTTTAGGTTGGGCAACCTATAATGGGGATCATATGTCTATGTATGGTGTAAATGCCTCAGTGCCAAAAACTTTAGTTAAACACCTAGTAACATATAGTGCTAGTATTCAAAGTGAAGATGTCGCAAGGATATTGATAGATATAGTAAATACACCAGTAAGCCCAGAATTATTGCCTCCAACAATGGATGGAACAATTTCTCAAAAAACCGAAGAGTTTGTTGGTCCATATATTTTACATGATTTTTTCTTATATTACTTTGTAAGATGTTCTTTTTCTACTTCAAAAATCAAAAGATTAGCTTACCATGCTTTTGAAGATGAATTTGATAAAGAGGTAATTGATAAATGGCTCAAAGTCTTTGTTAAGAGATTCTTTTCACAACAATTTAAACGATCCACTTTGCCTGATGGACCTAAGGTTGGAAGTGTAACTTTAAGTCCTAGAGGAGATTGGAGAATGCCAAGTGATGCTATAAATAGCATATGGTTGAATAATACTTTATAAATGTTAAGTCAATAAAAGTAATAAAAGTTGATAAATTTGTCAAATAAGTAACAAAATACCAAAAAAATATTTTTTATTTGCATTTTTATATTTTTTTTGTAACAATTATTATTAAGTATGGTTTTGCTATATGTAGTACATGTGAATTTACAGAATAGGAGTTTATATTATGAATAAGAAAATTTGGGTTTTAGTTGCAGCAATTTGCTTATTATTACCAGTATCATTATCAGCTGAAGTTTTAGATTTCAGTATTGGAGCCACTGCTCAATATAATTTAGATTTTGAAGGTGCCTCATCTTCTACAAGTGAAGATTTCTTTGATTTTGATAATTATAGTTTTGGCGCTGAAGCAAGATTAAAATTTTTATTGCTTGAAGTTTCAGATATGGCATTAGTAGGAACTGAAAATGATGGTTGGCAAGTAACTAATTTGATGACAGCTGGATTAAGTTTTGATTTACTTAATTTAATTAGAGTTGGAGTTGGTTTAGGCCCAGAATTTTTAATTAATATTGATGAAAATGGTAACCTAACTAATGAAAATGATGAAGAATTTAATTTTGGTGACATGTTTATGCAATCTAATTGTACATATAAAGCAAATGTGGATTTCCTATTAGGTGGAATTACACTTTCTGCTAATTATACAATTCCATCTCAAGGATTCAATATTCAAAATATTATAGACAATGGTTGGGACTTCGGTTATTTAGCATTTGAAGATCCTAATGAAGGAAAATTAGGTGTTTCAGTATTAATTTCATTAATATAATATAATACTATTTATTATAAGGAGGGATTATCCCTCCTTTTTTTATACCCAAATTTAGATCTTTAAATATTGCTTTACTATTTCTATAACTTAAATTCTATGATAATATAGAAAAAAGCTAGGAGCGTGATTATGAAGAAATTTGGATTTAGAGATTTTGTTATTAAACCTATTTTATTATCAGTTGTTACTTTTTTTATTATTTTTTTCTTTTTTCCAAGCTTTAGTAATAAATATTTAAATGTAGGATTTTCCCTTTCATCTGACACAACTCAAAAAGTCGAAGATATTTCAGATTCAATTCAAAATAAAACAGGTGTAAATGTTGATGATTTATTAGATTCTCTTGATACAGATGATTTATCTAACATGCTCAATTAAAATAGGGAGTAACTTTTTGTGTCTTATAGACTGACTTTTTTAGGTTCTGGTACTAGTCATGGAGTTCCATCGATAGGTTGCAAATGTGAAACGTGTTTATCCACAAATCCAAAAGATAAACGTTTGAGAAGTAGTATTTTATTAAAGAGAAATAATAAAAACATTGTTATAGATACTGGGCCAGAGTTTAGAATCCAATGTCTACGGGCTAATATAGATCATCTTGAAGCTGTTCTTTATACACACACACATGCAGATCACTTAAATGGAATCGATGATTTGAGATCTTTTACAAACAAGGAAAGGACTTTGCCTTTATATGGTAGTTTAGATACTATTGTTGAAATAAAAGAGAGATTTTCATACATTGAATTAGGGACTCTTAACGGGACAACCATACCTAATCTATCATTAAATATTTTACAACCTTATCAAAAAGTTTCTATAAGTGATTTTGATATAACACCTTTGATTTTAGATCATGGAATGTTAAAAATTTTTGGTTATAAAATATTTAATACAGCTTATCTCACAGACTGTAATCACATCCCTAGCGAGACATATAAATATTTAAAAAATCTTGATGTATTAGTTTTAGATGCATTGCAACATAGAACACATAAAACTCATTTTACGTTAGAACAAGCGATAGAAGTTGCAAGGGAAATAGGTGCTAAAAAAACTTATTTTACACACATTGCACATGGGATAAATCATGAAAGAGATTCTAAATTATTAGATGCTAATATGGAACTCTCTTATGATACTTTATCCATGAAATTGGAGGAATAATGGACAGCTTATTTAGTGATAAAGATTTTGAAGATGGAAAAAAACTTCAAGAGAAAAATGAAATGCCAACAATAGATATGGAATTTGAAGATCAAAAAGTTGAAAATACTAAAAAAATAGATAGTGTTATAGATATGATGGAGGTTGATGAAAGTCAAAGAGAAGAATTTTACATAATCGATGGATTTGGTTTAATTTTTAGATCTTATTATGGTTTTATCAATAATCCTTTATATGATAAAGATGGAAATAATATTTCTGCTATATATGGTTTTTTCAATACTCTATTTATGGTTATTAGAAAATATAATCCAAATTATTTAGTTGTTGCTTTAGATTCTAAAGGACCTACATTTAGACATAAAATGTATGAACCTTATAAAGCAAATAGAGATGATGCTCCACAAGATTTAAAAGCTCAAATCCCTGTAATTATTGACTTATTAGAAAAGATAAACATACCAACTATAGCTAAAGATGAACTTGAAGCCGATGATATAATTGCTTATCTATGCCAAAAAGCTATTAAAAACGATTTAAATGCAATTATGTTTACAGCTGATAAAGACTTACTACAATTAGTTAATAAATATGTTTATTCACTAAGACCTCCTAAAAAAGGTCAAAAAGAATATAGGCTTTTTGGACCGAGTGAAGTAGAAGAAGAATTTTTAATAAGACCTGAGCAAATAATCGATTATTTAGCTTTAATCGGAGATAAAAGTGATAATGTTCCTGGAGTAAAAGGTATTGGTGCTAAAGGTGCTGTTAATTTACTTACAAAATATTCTAGTTTAGAAAACATATATAATAATTTAGATAAGCTAAGTAAAGGTGTTAAAAATAAGTTAATTGAAGGTAAAGAAGCGGCTTTTTTATCTCAAGAGTTAGTTAAACTTAGAATAGATGAATCATTGTTTGAAAACTTTAATGTTGAAGATTATAACTTAAATAATATTAAAATTGAAAATATCATCCCTTATTTTGAAGAAAAGCGATCTAGGTCTTTAGTTGCTGCAGCTAAAAAATTAATGAACAAAGAGCAACTTACAAAGTTAGATGAGAGAGAAGAAACAATAGTTGAAACAGATCCTGAAAAGATTGAAGCCATAGCAGATACTGAATTATTAGGAGCATCAATTTTAGAGCCAATTGATAGTATTGATCAATTAGATGCAATTCTAAAAAAGGTCTCATCTTCAACAAATCTAATGGCATTTGATACTGAGACGACAAGTGAGGATGCTATCAAAGCTACGTTAGTTGGTTTTTCACTGTCTTTTGAATTAAAAAAAGCATATTATTTCCCATTAATTTGTGGAGGGAAAAGAATCCATGAAGAAGAGGAAGTTAGACCAATATTAAAAAAATATTTACAAGATAACCCAATTGCAATTATTGGTCATAATATTAAATATGACTATAAAGTAATGAAAAGGTTTGGCGTAGAATTAAAAAACATAGTATTTGATACAATGATAGCCGCTTGGTTACATGAGAGCAGTGAGCCTTCGTTTAAAATGGATGCTATTGCTTTAAAATATTTAAATTATCTATGTGTTAGTTTCAAAGATGTAGTTCCAAAGGGAAAATTATTTAGTGATGTTGAAAAAACAGAAGCTGTAGCATATGCAGCTGAAGATAGTGATATTACATTTAGACTTTATAAATTTTTCAATGGCGTATTAGATATGCAAAGAAAGAAAGTCTTAAATGAGATCGAATTACCTTTAATCACGATTTTAGCTAATATGGAATTAGAGGGCATAGGTGTATCAATAAAAAAATTAGATGATTTATCTCAAATTTTTGGAAAGAGAATTGATGAAAACCTTAAAGAAATATATAAGCTGAGTGGTCATGAATTTAATGTAAATTCAACAAAACAATTGCAAACTGTCTTATTTGAAGAAAAGAAACTCCCAACTAAAAAGAAAACTAAAACAGGGTATTCAACAGCAACAGATGTTTTAGAAAGCTTAATAGATGAAGATCCAATAATTAGGAAAATATTAGATTATAGGGCAATAAATAAATTGAAATCTACTTATGTAGATACTTTTCCAGCCTTAGTAAATCCACAAACTCATAGAATTCATACCTCATTCTTACAATTTGGAACAGCAACAGGCAGACTTAGTTCAATTAATCCTAACTTACAAAATATACCAATTAGGAGTGATGAAGGTAGAAAAATTCGTGAAGCCTTTGTCCCTAAAAAAGGCTGTATATTAATGAGTGCAGACTATGCCCAGATAGAGTTAGTAGTTTTAGCTCATGTAGCAAATGATAAGGCACTTCAAAATGCTTTTATTAGTGGAGAAGATGTACATAAATTTACAGCTTCTTTAATATTCGATAAACCTCTAGAAGAGATAACAAGTAGTGAAAGAAGAGTCGCAAAGACCATCAACTTTGGAGTTATGTATGGAATGAGTGCCTTTAGACTTGCAAAAGAACTTTCAATTAAGAGAGATGAAGCGAGTTCTTTTATTAAAGCTTATTTCCATAGATATAGTAATGTAGCCTCATTTATAGATAAAACAATATCTCAAGTTAGAAAAGAAGGTAAGATTGTCACATTAATGGGTCATGTCAGAAATATTCCTAAAATAAATAGTAAAAATAAGCTAGAAAAAGCAGCTAGTGAAAGAGTTGCTGTAAATTCTATCATCCAAGGTTCAGCTGCAGAAATAATGAAAATAGGTATGATAAAAGTAGATAAGGCCTTAAAAGCTAATAATTTAAAATCTAAATTGCTTTTACAAGTTCATGATGAAGTTATTTTAGAAGTTCCAGAGGATGAGAAAGATATAGTATATAAATTATTAAAAGAAACATTGGAAAATGCATATAAATTATCTATTCCTTTAAGAACAAGTATTGAATTTGGTAAGAGTTGGGGAGAAATGCACTAATGTATGTAATTGGTTTGACAGGCAAAGCTTGTGCAGGTAAAAATCAAGTTGCAAGTGTATTTGAAGAAAAAGGCTTTTTAGTTATAGATGTAGATAAATTAGGTCATGTAGCTCTCGAAGATAAGAAAGCTGAAATAGTTAAAGTCTTTGGAGATAGTATCTTAACAAATGGTGTAATTGATAGAAAAAAGTTAGGGAATATTGTCTTTTCATCAAAGAATCAATTAAGAATATTAGAAAAAATCGTACACCCATATATAAAAGAGTTATGCATAAAAATTATAAATGAAACTGATAAAAACGTTGTAATTAATGCAGCTATACTACAAAGAGGAAAATTAGTTGATTTATGTTCTAATGTTATTTTTGTAAAAGCTTCGTTTTTTACTCGATATAAAAGAGCAAAAAAAAGGGATAAAAGAGGTTTTATTTGGGTATTAAAAAGAGAATTAGCCCAAAAAGATATTAATATTAAAAATTTAAAGCAAAAAACTAAAGTTTATATAATCTTGAATAAAAAGACAAAAAAGGAAATTTATCGACAAATTGATAACTATTGTGATATATTTAATAAAGAGAAAGAGAATATTTATAAAATGTAATAAAAATGATAGTATAAATCATATTTTTATCAATATATAAACTTGTTCGGTATGACATATATTGCTATAATTCAAATAGTAATAGGAATTAATACACCTTTAGGTGACAGAATTAAGTAGGAGGAATCCAGAATATTGTATTATCTTTATTCGGAACTATAATTTATGAAAAGATCAACACGTATTTCTTTATTAGTGTTTACTATATGTGCAGCTATTTTTGCTTTTGGGGCATTATGGTATACTAGACCTAATTCACCAAGTTATATAATAGAAGAAGCTCGACAAAGACAACAAGTTCCCCTTCTAGAAGTAAAAGAACCAGCAACACGAATGGAACCAATTGATATTGATTATGATAAATTAGCTGCTGCAGTTTCTCCCAAAGTAAAAGATTCCTTAAAAAATGATAGTGATTTTATAAATGAATTTGCAGATGACATTAATCTTACCATATCAAATTTGATTAAAGAATATACTACATCTACATTAGTTCCTTCTATTAATAGTAAAATTACAACATTAGTCGATCAATTATCAACATCATTATATAATGATTTGTCCTCAAATTTAACTGAAGATATGACCCAGTTAAGTGAAGATTTATCAACTCAGTTAAGTGAAGATTTACAATCAGATCTAACAAAAATGGTAGATGATAAGATTCAAATGACCTTAGATTCAATTGATATAAATACATATTTACCACAATTAGTAGACGCATTAACACCAGTAGTTGTGGGTCAGGTTTATGATATGGTAGAGGCAAATAAAGACGATTTTATTCAAGTTTCACAAGAAATATCTTCTTCACAATTTACAGAAAATGATGCCAAAGCTTTATATATCGAATACCGAACTCAAATAATTAATGATATAGTTCCTATAATTTTAGATGAAGTTGAATCTGTTCTACAAGCTAATATACAAACATATCTTGACTCTCAAGATGGTGAAGTAACATTAGAAACAGCTGAAACAACAACAAAAACTTTAACTGATACAACAACTCAAGATTCAACACTAACAAGTGATAGTGAAAAAGAGACAACAACTGTTGATGAGGTAAGTGCCGTTGTAGTTGCTCAAGTCTCCGATTCATCAGATACGACAAGCAATGATACAACAGTATCTAGTGATGATGAAATTGCTATTCCAACTTTCTATCCAACTCAAACGAAGACTTTAACAGCTGAGGAATATCAAGCACAGAGAACTGAGATTAGAAACGAAGCAATTGCTGATGCATTGAGTAAATTATCAGATCAGTAATATTGATTTGTGAAAAATAATGAGTGTGAGGTTACCTTAGGGTAACCTCTTTTTAATCGATATGTGGGTATTTTCTTATCTGACCATCTAAAGTTTCGAAAGTATATATTTTATCTTTAAAACATTTTAAATAACATTTTGAGAGAGGAACTTTTCCACCACCATCTGTTAAATCAATCATAAACGATGGCATAGCTAAACCAGAGAGGCGTTTTCTCATTTCCCTTTCTATTTCCATGGTTTTATCTACATTAACTCTTAAATGGGCCGTCCCAGATACTAAATCGCCTTGGAATACGTAATAAGGTTTTATTCTATTAAAAAGCAATTTATTACAAAGCTCTTCCATAGTATCAAAATCATCATTAACACCTTTTAACATAACACTTTGATTAAGAGCAAAAATACCAGCATTAGTAAATTTATTAATTGCCTCAATCGCTTTAGAATCTAATTCTCTAGGGTGGTTTACTTGGGTTAAAAGGTAAAATGGTGCACTAGAATATTTTTTGAAAATAGAAATTAGATTATCTGTAACTCTGCTTGGAGCTGTTACAACCATTCTTGTGCAAATTCTAATAATCAGTCTAGGGTTTTTTTCTCTTAGAGTTTTAACTAGAAAATCAATCTTTTTATCTGATAACGTTAGAACATCTCCACCTGTTAAAAGAATTTCAGTAATTTTAGGATGACGCTGAATATATGTTGCGGCTTTAATAATATCTTTATCACTTATAGGGCCAATTAATTTTCCTGTAAATCTTCTTCTAAAACAATGCCTGCAATACATTGGACAAATATCTGTAGTAAGGAGGGCTACTCTATTTTCATATCTATGGATTAATCTAGAAGAATGAGAATTATCAACTTCATTTAATGGATCTATATCTTCTAATAGTTCATCTTTTTCTTCAAGAACATTTGGAAAAACTTGAATTCGTAAAGGATCTTTTTCATCATTTAAATCAATTAATGATAAGTAATGACTTGTAATAGAGATAGGGAGAGTGTTTTCATTTTCTTTAAAATTTCTTTCATTTTCACTTAGTTTATATTTTTCTTTAAGTTCTTTAAAACTTTGGATCTCAATTTTCATATATTATGGTTTATATCAAATTTAAAATTTTAACAAGAGTGTTATTTCTTGATAAAAAAAGACTTGTAAATTAAAAAATGAAATGACATATAGTTGATAGTTTTTATACGACTTGGGTAAAAAATGAGTGCTTGCATAAAATTATCATATCTTATAGTATTAAAGTATTGCTAATAGACAACTTATAATTTTATAAAGAAAAGCATTAGCAACTAAATGTAATATAGTAAGCGATAAAGTAACAGCATGAGTATTTGATTTATGAGTTAGTACATGTTTTGAGTAATAGGTATTAATAAATTTATCGTTATAATGAAAATGTTTGTGAAAAATCAAGATTATAGAACTGGGGCTTGGTTAGGATATAATTGTCATGACCTGTACTACGCAAGTGGTATAATTCGAGCATATGCGAAGTTTAAGCGCTCTAACTCTAAAAATGAGTTGGAGTGTTTTTTTGTTTACAAAAGATAAAACATAAAAAATCTTCAATTCAAGTATAAAAGAAATTTTATCAATTTATGAATAAATATAGAAAAAAAATTAGTTATAGAAACTATTAAAAATAATTAGCTATAATATGTGATTTAACTAACAATATTTTTAATTTACAATTATTTTTATAGCTTTTCATAATAATTCATGCATTGGTAAAAGAAGGAGAATTATATGAAGAAGATTATACTTAGCTTCGTATCATTATTATTATTACTTACTTTATCAAGTTGTAATAGTAAAAATGAGACTACTATGGCTAAAGTTGAAAAGAGTGGTGAGATGACATTTGCAATGACAGGTGGATATCCTCCTTTTAATTTTATCAATGATGAAGGCGAGTTAGATGGATTTGATATAGATATAGCAAACGCTCTAACTAAAGAAATGGGAGTTGAAGCTGTGGGGATTACAACAGCTTGGGATGGAATAATTGGGGGCCTTTTGAGTAACAGATTTGATACTATTATTGGAAGTATGGCTATCACACCACAGAGACAAGAAAAAGTAAACTTTAGTAATCCCTATTATTATGATGGAGCACAATTTTTTACAGCTTCGGATAAAAAATTAAACAGTATAAGTGATTTAAAAGAGGGTAAAGTTGGTGTAGTTACAGGAACTACGTATCATACTGCACTAGAAGAAATGGATAATGTAACTGAGATAATGCAATTTGAAAGTGATGTTGATAATATAATGGCTTTAGAGCAAGGAAGAATTGATGGGTTAGTTACAGGGCGATTTGTTGGTTTACAAGCTCCTGAAAAGTTTGGAGTTGATTTAGTTCCATCAGGACAAATGTTATATTCTGAAGAAATAGGAATTGCGGTTAGAAAAGAAGATAAAGAATTATTAGATGCTATAAACACAGCCTTAGAAGCAATTATTGAAGATGGAACATATCAAAAAATAAGCGACAAATGGTTTAGCACTAATATTTTAGAAAAACAATAGAGGAAAAAAAATGACATTTATTACTAATTTCATGTCCTCTTTTATTGGCTTTTTTTCAGTAGTATTTAAATATGCACCAAAATTTGATAAAGCAATTATATACACTCTTGAGTTATCAGTATTTTCTATTTTACTAGGAACTTTTATTGGTCTAATCGTTACAACTTTAAAATTAACTAAATTTAAATTTCTACAAAAAATAGCTTACTTTTATATTTCCATTGTAAGAGGGACACCGCTCCTCTTACAATTGTATTTTATATTTTATGGGCTTCCTCTAATAGGGGTAGAATTTAATTCATTTACTTCTGCAATAATAGGATTAGCCTTTCATAATGGTGCTTATATTAGTGAAATATTTAGGGGAGCAATTGTTTCTATTCATTATGGTCAAGAAGAGGCGGCTAGAGCTCTTGGTATGAGTAAAATTCAATCTTTTAGTCATATAATTTTGCCTCAAGCATTTAAAAGATCAGTTCCAGCTTTAGGAAATCAATTTATTATAGCTATAAAAGATTCTTCATTAGCTAGTGTTATCACAATTACAGAAATTACACTCACGGCAAGACAATTTAGTGCTGCAACATATAATCCTTTTCCAATTTTATTTATTGCAGGTGTTTATTACTTTGTGATTATTACCATATTGTCGAAAACCCTAAAAAGATTGGAAAGGAGATTAAAAGTAGATGAAAGATAGGATAATGATAAAGATTGAAGATTTACATAAATCATTTTGTGATTTAGAGGTTTTGAAAGGAATTAATTTAGATATTCATGAAGGAGAAGTTATTAGCATCATTGGAGGTAGTGGTTCAGGTAAGAGCACATTGCTTAGATGTATTAATTTCCTTGAGAAAAAGAATAAAGGAAATATTTATATTAATGGTAAAAAAATCAAGCGAAATGCTACTGAAATAAATAAACTTAGGGAAAAGGTAGGAATGGTTTTTCAAAGATTTAATCTTTTCCCACACAAGACCGTTTTGAAAAATGTTATGGTTGGTCCAGTTGTAATAAAGAAAAAAGATAAAGAAGAGGTAAAGAAAAAAGCTTATCAATTATTAGATAAAGTTGGCTTAGCTGATAAAGCTGATGTTTATCCAGCTATGTTATCTGGAGGTCAACAACAACGTGTAGCTATAGCGCGAGCTTTGGCTATGGAGCCTGATGTACTTTTATTTGATGAACCAACATCGGCTCTAGATCCAGAATTAGTTGGAGAAGTCCTTCAAGTTATAGACAAGCTTGCTAAAGATGGAATGACGATGATAATAGTTACTCATGAAATGGGTTTTGCAAAAGAAGTATCAGATAGAGTTGTTTTTTTACATGAGGGGATAATAGAAGAGATAGGAAGTCCTAGTGAAATTTTTGAAAATCCTCAAAGTGAGAGATTGAAAAGCTTCATAGCTAGTATATGGTAGTCGTGTAATTATTTTTAACTGTTCAATCAATTTTCTAGCCCATTATTTGAGTTAGTCTTTTTAAAATAATATTTTATAGTTTTTTATTTACACTGTCTTTTAAATATTAGATTTATGTTATTTCAAAAAAAACATTCACATTAAAAGAAAAATCTATGGTAGAATAAAATATACTTATATTTGAGGTGTGATTCATGGCAACTGAAAAGAAAAAGGGTTTGTCGGGATATTATGTAACGACTTTTTTAATTGGACTTGGTTTTTTTACAATGGGTTTAATGGATCCTTTATATGATACTTACGTTCCAATCTTCTTATCAAAATTTATTGATTCAAAAGGTTTAATTGGATCAATTATGACATTTGATAACATATTAGCAATCTTTTTGATTCCGATATTTAGTGCTTTAAGTGATAGAACAAGAACGCCTATTGGAAGAAGAATGCCATTTATAATTGTTCTTTTACCTTTAACTGCAGTTACCTTTGGTTTAATACCCTTTACTGCCCTATATGCTTTATGGTTATTGATAGCAGCAGTATTTTTATTAAATCTATTTAAACAAGCTGTACGTGGCCCTGTTGTTGCTCTGATGCCTGATATGGTGCCAGGAGAAGTAAGATCAGAAGCTAATGGTGTAATAAATACAATGGGGGGAATTGCAACTATTGTTGGTACAGTTGGTTTAGCAAGACTAATGGATGTTCCTTTAACAATAAAAGGCAAGTCTTATGAAAATATTTTAGCCTTTCCAACTGCAAGTATATTAGTAATTGTTGCTGTCATTTTGTTATTTATATTTGTTAAAGAAAAAGATGGAAACTATAAAAATGAAGATAATGATGAAAAAGTACCAATTAAAAAAAGTTTAAAAGTTATTTTTAGTGAAAAAGATAAAAGTGCATTATTTATTTTATTATCCCTTTTATTTTGGTTTATAGCATATCAAGGCGTTTTACCTTTTGTTGGGTTATATAGTGTAGAAGTCTTACATACAAGCCAGGGCACAGCCTCTTTAGCAGCAGGAATGGTCGGTATAGCATATGCAATATTTGCTATACCATCAGGTAAATTTGCTCATAAATTTGGAAGAAGAAAAACTATTCGAATAGCATTATTTGCTTTGGTAATTATTCTTCTAGGTGTTTTTGCACATAATAAATTAACCATTAATTCAACACAAGCTTTTAGACAATATACATTTTGGATATTACTATTTTTCTTTGGAATTTTTTGGGTTACTGTAGTAACAAATAGCTTTCCAATGCTATGGCAGATGGCAGATTACAAAACCATGGGAATTTATACAGGGCTTTATTACTTTTTTAGTCAATTAGCTTCCATAATATCTCCACCAATTACAGGTTTCTGTATTGATTTATTTGGCCATCAAAGTTTGTTTGTCTATGCAGCCTTCAATATGGGTGTAGCGTTCTTCTTAATGAGAGGTGTTCATAGAGGTGAACCAGAAGATGATCCTGTAGAGATGACAAAAGAAAATTAGGAAGATAGTTTTAAGATGCATTTTCAATCAATAGTGATTACTTCCATGATATGGTTAAATGTATTTAATTACTAAAGAAAATGCTAAACAATATTATCTACATTATTCAATTTATTAATTATATATTTTAAAAAATTAAAGAGGTCGTTGCCATTTGTTACGACTTCTTTTTTTAATTACTAAATGAATTTTGCATAAAAAAAGCCTATTACTTAAGTCAAATATGTGAGACTTGCGTAATTGGCTTTTAAATTATCAATAAAGATTAACTAGCTATTAACTCTTTCTAAATATTCTTTAGTTTCAGTGTTAATTCTAATTTTTTCACCTTTTTTAATGAAAATTGGACATTTAACTTTTAAACCAGTTTCAGTTGTAACATATTTAGTAGCACCTTGAACTGTATCACCTTTAATAGCTTCTTCAGCTTCAGCTACTAAGTAAACAACTTTACTAGGAATTTGGATGTCTAATAGTTGAGTTTCCCAGAATGTACAACGATAAGTGTCACCGTCTTTCATAAGATATTCATAATCAGGGAAGTTTGCCATTGGTACTTCGATTTGATCGTAAGTATCAGTTAACATTAAATGGAATGATTCGCCATCATTATATAAATATTGACAATCTCTATCTTCTACTGTGATATCTTCTGCGTTATCTTGGCTTTTCATTGTTTCAGCTAAGATTTGACCTGTGCCAGGATTTTTTAGTTTTAAACGTACAAATGCTGAACCTTTTCCTGGATTGACGAATTCTCTATCGATGCAAACGAAAGGTTGTCCTTTAATAAGTAGTGCGGTGCCTTTATCGATTTGACCTGCTTTTATCATGCTTATTTACCTCTGTATAATGGAATTAAATTTAATAGCTATAGTAGCATATCAGAAAAGGGAAAAATAATCACCCCCTCAATATTATCAATATTCATCTGACTCATCAAAAGTCTATCCATTCCAATTGCGACTCCACTAGTCTGTGGGAAAGACTTAAATATTTTATAATATTCGTCATCAATATCTGCTATAACTCGATTAGAAGAAGATCTTTCTCTAATTATAGTAGAGTACTCTTTTCTATAATATTCTTTAATTTTATCTTCATCTCTCAACTCATCATAACAGTTTGCAATCTCTAGTCCCCCTATATACATTTCCCATCTTTTTTTGAAAGGTGAATTAGGTTGATTAGTTGCTAAACAATCGATTTGTTTGGGATAGTTGTCTAAAATTAAAGGTTTATCTTGTGGTAAATTAGGCTCTACAAAAGTTAAGAATAATCTATTAAAAGTTGATTCCCAACTTTCATTTCTTTGAACACTAGTTAGACCACATTTAATTGCTTTTTCATATAGCTGTGATTGGCTTTGGCATTTTTCTAAATCAATATCACAGAATTTCTTCATAGCATCATTTACACTCATTTTCCTAAATGGAGGTAAAGCCCAACTTGGAGTATCTTTTAAATGAGTTTTCTCAATCATCTCACTTGTTAACTCGATTGAATCTTGTTCATCCATACCAATTGAATAATATTCGAGCATTGTAAATTCTATATTATGTTGTTTTCCTATTTGTTCACTGTTTCTAAAACATTTTGAAAATTGATATATGGAAGGGAAACCTTCACTAATCAATTCTTTCATAAAAATTTCAGGAGATGGAATTAGATAAAGTTCTTTTGAAGGAAGAAAATCTGAAAGAAATTGTGTTGAAAAGTTTTCAATAGTTGCTTCAGGGATTAAAGTGGGGGATAGAGATGGAGTTTCAACTTCTAAATAATCTTTATCATTAAAAAATTTTCTAATATTAGTATATAAAATGCTTCTATTTTTAGCAGCTTGTAATTTATCAATATGTTTCATAACTGTTCTATATTATCTTGTAAATATATTCTTGTTCAAGATAAAAATAGTTAAAAAGACTCCAAAGCAATATTTACTTTGGAGCCATATATCATTTTACAATTTAGAGAGTAACACCATTTTTGAAAATAGCAATTTCATTGTAATTGTTTATTTCATTTTTAGTCTTATTCTCACCATTTGCTAGAGAGATGATGTAGGAAATTAGTTGATCTCTAACTTCATTTTTATCTTGAGTTAACATAGTTGAAGCATCAAAATCAATCCAATTCTTTTTATTTACTGCCAAATTGTGGTTAGTTGCAATTTTAACAGTAGGAACTACTGATCCTAGGGGAGTACCTCTACCAGTTGTAAATAGAATTAAATTTACTCCACTAGCACTCATATTAGTAGTTGAAACAATATCGTTTCCAGGACCATTTAAAAGAAGTAAACCAGAATCTTTAATTAAATCACCATAGTTTAAAACACCTTCAACAGGAGCTTTTCCACCTTTTTGTACACAACCTAATGATTTATCTTCTAAAGTTGTAATACCTCCAGCCTTATTACCAGGAGATGGGTTTTCATACACAACTTGGTTATTATCTATGTAGTATTGTTTAAAATTATTAATTAAATCAACACAATCATTGAAAACTTCTTTGTTAACACATCTATCCATTAAAACTTGTTCAGCACCGAACATTTCTGGAACTTCGGTTAATATTACACTTGATTTATAAGCAGATAACTTATCACAAACAAGGCCAACTAGAGGGTTTGCACTAATTCCTGAAAGTCCGTCAGAGCCACCACATTTCATGCCAATTTTAAGTCTTGAAATGCTAACTTTTTCTCTTTTAGATTTAGAAGCATAATCAATTAATTCAAGAAGCAATTTTTTAGCGTCAGCAATTTCATCTTCACTCTCTTGTGCTATTAAGAATTTGACTCTATCACTATTATAGCCATTTAATTCTTCTTTAAATTTATCTATAGTATTGTTTTCACAACCAAGACCTAAAACTAGAACTCCTCCGGCGTGTGGATGTTTTACTAAATTAGCTAAAATCTTTTTAGTGTTTTCATGATCGTCGCCCATTTGAGAACAACCATAAGGATGGGTTAAGGCTAATACCTTATCGATATTAGTTCCTTTGATTTTTTCTTCACCCCAAACTTCAAGTGTTGTAGCAATTTTGTTAACACAACCAACAGTTGGAATAATCCAGATATCATTTCTAATTGCAATATCATTATTTTCTCTAACATAAGCGTTAATAAAGATATCATCTTTAGCTTCATTTTCTTTTTCCCATTGTTCTTTTAAAGCCTTAGCTTTATTAGGGTCATAAGAGTATTCAATTTGTTCGCTCAGGTTAGTTTTTACATTATGGATATGAACATGTCTAGCTTTTTTAATAGGGCATTTTGCTCTACCAATAGGGTAACCATATTTTATAATGTTTTCACCTTCATTAATATCCTTAAGGGCAATTTTATGCCCTTGAGGGATATCTTCTAACAAGGTGAAACTATCATTATCGATGGTGATAGTATCCCCTTGCTTTAAAGGTGATAAAGCAATTAAGACATTGTCTTCTTCACGAATTTTGATATATTTTTTTTCCATTTAGTTTTTCCTATTTACAAACTCAGTTAGGGCTGTTTTCATACCTTTTTCACAGATTGAATCAAAATAAGTTAAAACGTTATCTTCTAGAGATTCAATTTGAGTTAAGTCTTGTCCCCACCAATCAGAATTTGATAATACTTTGTTAACGATGACTTTTCTATTTTCAGCTTTAGTTTCATCATATTCTTTGTAAAGATTTTCAAAGAATTCTAAAACAGATTCATCATCTTTAATTAGATATTCTTTATCATTATATAAGCCTTTCATACTTCTATTTTCAATTTCACTACCTTTGTAGAAACGAATTAAAGATGCAATTGAGAAACTTAGAGCTTGTGGTACTTTATTAAACTTTTCTACATATGAAAGAAGAGAAGGTAAATCACGAGTTTTGAATTTTGAAGTTGAGTTTAGTGAAATAGAAAGAACTTGGTGGTTTAAGAAAGGATTTTTAAATCTTGTTAATACATCATTTGCATAATCAAGAAGCATTTCTTTATCACCATCCATAGATTCAATGATTTCATCAAACAAGCCTTCTTTAATGAATTTGTAAACAGTTTCATTATTTAAAGCTTCATCTACAGTAGTAATTCCATAAAGGTGTGCTGCTAGAACCATAAGAGTGTGAGTACCGTTTAGGATTCTAACTTTTCTTGTTCTGTAGAAAGACATATCATCTGTAAAGATAACATTTAGCCCTGCTTTATCTAAAGGAAGAGCTTCCTTTAAAGCATTTACATCTTTATGTGTTTCAATTACCCATAGATGGAATAATTCAGCTGTATCTAATAAATTATCTTTGTAACCAATTTTTTCGCAAATTTGATCCGCATCTTTTCTAGGATAGCCTGTTACGATTCTATCAACTAATGTGTTAGTGAAAGTACATTCACTTTTTACCCAATTGATAAAGTCATCACCTAAATTCCATTCTTGAGCATATCTAATAATTAAAGCTTCTAAATTATCACCGTTTTTGTCAATTAATTCACAAGGAAGGAAAATTAATCCATGACCTTTTTTTTCGAAGAAGTTAAAGCGACTGAATAAAAATTGTGTAACTTTTGCAGGGAATGAAGCAGCAGGTTTGTCCTCTAATTTACAATTCTTTGCATAAGCAATACCTGATTCAGTAGTGTTTGAAACAACAAATTTCAAATCTTCACTTTTACTTAATTCCATATATTTGTCAAATTCATCATAAACATTAATACAACGACTTACACTAGTAATCTTTCTGTAATCTTCAACGATTTCTCCATCTCTAATTCCTCTAGTGATAGTTGTATAAAGACCTTTTTGGTCATTAATCATTTGACTTAGACCAGTTGCTAATGGTTGTATAATTACAACATTTGAATCAAAACCCATTTTTTCATTGGCAACGTCTACTTGCCAATCAACAAAAGCTCTTAGAAAATTACCTTCACCAAATTGAAGAATTGATTCTTTTCTAGCCACAGTCTTTGTTACATCATTAATTGTTTTCATAATTTACCTCTTATATACACTGTTGTATACATCATTGTATATGTTATTGCTTTTTTGTCAATAATAAAATATACTTCTTTTTAGAAATTAAGAAGGATTAGAGAATGGCAAAAAGGAAACAGACTCTTAAGCAAGTTGCATATGAGTATATAAAAAATAAAATAGTAAATTGTGAATATGAGCCAAATGCTTTTATAAATGAAGATATGATAGCTAACGAATTAAATGTTAGTAGAACTCCAATCAGAGAAGCTCTTATGAGACTTGAACAAGAGCAGTTAGTTAACATTTTGCCTAAAAGGGGTATTGTAGTTTGTTCTTTAACGCCAGATTTAATTGCATCAATCTTTGAAACAAGATTATTATTAGAGCCATACATAATTGAGACTTATGGAATGTATATTGATAAAGAAAAGTTGAAAGAGTTTAAGAAATTGTATGGTGGTGAATATAGAAAGAGTAAAGTTGAATTTGAAATAGACGATGAGTTTCATAGTTTAATTTATCATTGTAGTAAGAATAAATATTTAGTTAAGACACTAGAAAATACTACATTTCAAAATCAAAGGATAAGAGTTTATTCTGGAATAAAAGTATTTAGAGTCCCTGATACTTATGATGAACATATCCAAATTATTAACGCTTTACTAGATGAAGATTATAAATTAGCAGCAGAGAGGATGAGAGAACATATTTTGAAATCTAGAAAAAACTCATTAGAAATTGTTTTTTCTTCATAATATATAAACGAATTTTAAGTGGAGATAAATTATGAAAGAATTTATGGGTAGCGACTTTTTATTACAAACAAAAAGCGCTATGTCTTTATTTGAAGCAGCTAAAGATATGCCAATTTTTGACTATCATTGTCATTTGATCCCTAAAGAAATCGAACAAAATAAAAGATTCGATTCTATTGTAGATATTTGGCTTGGTGGAGACCATTACAAATGGAGACAAATGAGAACATTTGGTATTGATGAAAAGTTGATTACTGGAGATGCAGATCCCTATGATAAATTTTATGCTTGGGCACAAACAGCAGAAAATTTAATTGGTAACCCTCTATATCATTGGACTCATTTAGAACTACAAAGGTATTTTGATATAAAGTTACCTTTAAATACTAAAAATGCTAAAACTATATATAATATAGCTAATGAGAAATTAAAGACTGATAAAGATTTAGATGTATATGGCATCATGAAGAAATTTAATGTTTATGCTGTTGGAACAACAGATGATCCAATTGATGATTTAGCTAGTCATAAAATAATTAGAGAAAGAGGCGATTTAGAAACAAAAGTTTTACCTTCATATAGACCTGATAAAGCTTTAAATATAGGAAAAGCTGGTTTTGAAGATTATATTAATAAACTTGGAAAAGCTGCTAATATTGAAATTAAGAGTATTGGTGATGTAGTAAAAGCCTTAGTAAAAAGATTAGATTACTTTATTGAAAACGGTTGTAAAGCAACAGACCATGGTATTGAGAGAGTTCCTGCAATTTTCTTAAGCGAAGAACAATCTAACACAATTTTTGTAAAAAAAATGAATGGTGAGAAGTTAAGTGCAAAAGAAGAAGAAGCTTATAGTTCCTTTGTACTTCTACAATTAGCAAGAGCTTATCACAAAAGAAATATTGTAATGCAATTACATCTTTCAGCATTACGTGATAACAATACTAGAATGTTTAATATATTAGGACCTGATACAGGTTATGATTGCTCTCATGATAATAATGTTGCAGCTTCAACTTCAGCATTTTTAAATGAATTGGAGAAAACAAATCAACTTCCTAAAACGATCCTTTATTCATTAAACCCTAAAGACCATTATTCACTAGCAACTTTGATGGGATGTTTTCAGGGAGATGGAATTAAATCTAAAGTACAATTAGGTTCAGGTTGGTGGTTCTTAGATCATAAAGATGGGATGGAAGAACAAATGAAAGTTCTAGCAAATCTTTCAATGCTTCCAAATTTCGTTGGAATGTTAACAGATAGTAGATCTTTTTTATCTTATCCACGCCATGAATATTTTAGAAGAATATTATGTAATATAATTGGTACTTGGGTAGAAGAAGGTGAAATCTATAATGATGAAGAGACTTTAAATAGGATAGTAAAAGACATAGCATTTAATAATGCTAAAAATTATTTTAATTAAAAGTTTATTTATAAAATTGGGCACCTTTTTAAGGTGCCTATTTTAATAGGTATTTAATTTTATATTAAGTTATAAAAATAACTTTAAGTTACATAATTAGAAAAGACTAAAAATATTGTACAAATAGATTTAGTTAAAATATAGTTCGTTATCTTGTCATTTTATACCGCTATATCATATAATCGCAGTCATGGAAACATATAATACAGATGATATTATTTTTGCCTTAGCTACAGGATGGAATCAAAGTGCTTTAGCTATAATTAGAATAAGTGGAAAAGGGGCTATTAAAGCCCTCTCTTCTTGTTTTTCAAGACCTAAAAGTTTATTAAAGTGTAAGAATGCAACCTTGTTACATGGCTATATCATAGGTGAAAATAATCATAAAATAGATGAAGTAGTTCTCTCTGTTAATAGAGAAGGACATGGATATACTAAAGAAGAAGCCATAGAGATTACCTCTCATGGTTCTTTAGCAGTAATTACTGCAATTATGCAAGAGTTAACTAAACATGGAATGAGACAAGCAAAAGGTGGAGAATTTACTCTCAGAGCTTTCTTAAACGGTGCGATGGATTTAACTCAAGCTGAAGCTGTACATGAGCTTGTCACCTCTCAAAGTCAAATGGAAAGAGGCTTAGCTTTAGGTAGGTTAGAAGGCTCTTTATATAAAAGAATTGAAGAGATGAAACAAAATTTGCTACAAGCTATGGCTGTAATTGAAGTACAGTTAGATTATGCAGAAGATGAAGTTGAAGATTTTGACTTTCCTAGAGATATAATCTTTCAAACTAAAGAGTCTATTAAAGCCTTATCTAACACTTATGAGACAGGTAGACTTTATGGACAAGGTGTTAAGATAGTTCTTGCAGGAAGCACAAATGCAGGTAAAAGCTCGCTCTTTAACTTATTATTGAAACAAGAGAGGGCAATAGTTTCAGATATAAAAGGGACTACAAGAGATTACATTGAAGCTCAAACTACTATTAGAGGAATTCCTGTTAGATTATATGATACAGCAGGACTTAGAGATAGTAGTGATGTAATTGAAAGTGAAGGGATTAAAAGGACTAAGGAACTTTTAGATGTTTGTGATGTCATAATTTATTTAGTCGATGGAGTTGATGAAGATACAATTATTGATAGAAGCATAGTAGATAATCCCAAAACAATTTTAGCATATACAAAACGTGATATTAAACATAGAAAAGAAGCTATTTCAATAAGTACGATAACTGGAGAAGGCCTTGAGACTCTCTTTGATGCTATCATAGATAAAACAGCTTCCGGAATCCAAATTTCTGATGATTCTACACTTGTAATTGAGTCTAGTAGACAACATCAATTATTAGAAGAAGCTAAAGAAGCTCTTGAAAATATTTTAAGTATAGAAAGAGTTGATGTAGGCTTAGATATGATAGCTCTCGAACTTAATACTGCAATAACCGCTTTAGGTGGTTTGACCGGAGAAATTACAAGTGATGATATTTTAGAGAAGATTTTTGGTGGATTCTGTGTCGGAAAATAAGGAAGTAATATGGATTATGATGTAATAGTAATTGGTGGTGGACATGCAGGAATTGAGGCATGTTTAGCTACTAGTCGAATAGGATTTAAAACACTTTTAGTAACTCAAAATATAGATGCAATAGGACGTCTTTCATGTAACCCTGCAATAGGGGGATTAGCAAAAGGTAATATTGTAAGAGAGGTAGATGCTTTAGGTGGTGAAATGGCTCACCTAATAGATAGTACAATGATTCAGTATAGGATTTTAAATAGAAGAAGAGGTCCAGCTGTCCAATCACCAAGAGCTCAAGCTGATAAATTTGCTTACCATATGAGAGCGAAACATACTCTAGAATTGCAGAGCAATCTCTCTATTTTCATGGATACAGTAGTCGATTTAATGATTGACCATGATAAAAACGAAATCAATGGTGTAATTACAGAGAGAGGTCATAAAATTTCAAGTAAAGCAGTAGTTTTAACAACAGGAACCTTTATGGAAGGTAAAATTTTCATAGGTCAATATGATGCTCCATGTGGAAGACTTGGAGAGAGTGCTGCAATTGGGCTCGGAACAGCTTTGAGAAATCATGGTTTTAAACTTGGAAGAATGAAAACAGGAACACCAGCTAGAGTTAGAAGATCCTCAATAGATTTTTCTCAATTGGAAATTCAACCTGGAGATGATCCAATGATGCCTTTTTCATTTGACTATGAATCAATAAATAGACCTTCTATTCCTTGTTACATAACTTGGACAAATGAAAAAACTCATGCAATTATTAAAAAATATATGCACCTTTCCCCACTATATGGAGGAAAGATAGTTGGAAAAGGTCCTAGATACTGTCCTTCAATTGAAGATAAGGTTGTAAGATTTCCAGATAGAAATCGTCACCAAATCTTTATAGAACCTGAAGGAGAAGAGAGTGAAGAGATGTATTTAAATGGGCTTTCTTCTTCCCTTCCAGAGTTTGTCCAAAACGAATTTATGAGAACTCTAAAAGGTTTAGAAAATGTTGAAGTTATGAGACCAGCTTATGCTGTTGAGTATGATTACATGGATCCTCTACAATTATTACCTTCACTTGAGACCATAATGATAAGTGGTTTATTTGTAGCTGGCCAAACTAATGGAACTAGTGGATATGAAGAAGCAGCTTGTCAAGGATTAATGGCTGGAATAAATGCAGCACAAAAACTGAAAGGAGACGAGCCTTTAGTTTTATCTAGAGCAGAAAGCTATACAGGAGTTTTAATCGATGATTTAGTTACTAAAGGAACTAAAGAACCATATAGAATGTTCACATCTCGTGCAGAGTATCGCTTAAACATGAGACATGACTCTTGTGATCAAAGACTCACAGAATTAGCTTATAAAGTTGGCCTACAAAGTGAAGAAAAATTAGAAAGATTAAAGACAAAATTAGAAAGAATAGAAAGTGTTAAAGAATTATTAAAACAAAATTCATATAATCAAAAAAATGCACTACAAGCTTTGAAAATGCCTGAAGTAGAAATTGATGACATGATGGAAAAAATACATGAACTTTCTTTATATAGTGAACCAATTAGATATCAAACACAACTTGATGTAAAATATGAAGGCTATATAAAAAAACAAGAAAAAGAGGTAAAGAGATTTGCAAGTCTAGAGTCAATTAAAATACCTAAAGATTTTGATTTTGATAGCGTTAAAGGCATGAGTACAGAGGGAATTGAAAAGTGTAAACAAATTTGCCCTATAAGTATTGGTCAAGCAAGTAGAATTAGTGGACTTAGAACTACGGACATAGCAGTACTAATGGTACATGTTAAAAAGTGGAGAAAAAATTAATAGTGAAATATGAAAATATTTTAAGAGATTGCTTAAAGCAAGTAGATATAAAAATTAGTGATGAACAGATAAACAAATTACTTAGATATGTTGCTGAGATTGAATTATTCAATAAAAAATATAAACTTGTTGGAGCTAAAGACGAAGAGATTATTACAAAACATATAATGGATAGCTTAGTCGCTGTAAAAGAGATAGAAAAGCATATAACAAATGATTCAGTTATTTGTGATGTTGGCTCTGGTGCAGGACTTCCTGGAATTCCGCTTGCAATATATTTTGAGAATAATAAATTTACTTTAATAGAGAGAATGAGTCGAAGAGTAAATTTCTTAAATAATGCTGTAGTTGCTCTAAAGTTAAATGATAGGGTAACTATAGTAGATAAAGATCTAAAAGATGTTGATCAAATTTATGATCTAGTTACATTTAGAGCCTTTCATCCTCTTTTTGATATAATTGATTACATCGACAAAATAACAAACAATGATTCTATTGTTGTTACATATAAAGCGAGATACGATAGTGTTGAGGCAGAGCTGAAAATAGTAGAAGAAGAGTGTGAAAGCAAATGGAATTGGGAATATGTAGATTTAAATATACCTTTCATTGATGCACCTAGAATGCTATGTTTATTGAGAAAACAGAACACTTAGATATAAAGGAGCCTTCATAGGCTCTTTTTTATTTATAAAATATTTTTTACAATTGTAAAGTAAAATGTAATTTTTGGTCGATGAAATTGTCTATATATGATATGATAATAAACAAAAAATATAGTGTGAGCGCAAAGTGAGAAATAAAGCAAAAAAAAATAAAAAAACAAGAGAAAAAATTCCTAATCTAGAAAATAATATTGTTGAGAATAAAAAAGGTACTAAATTTTCCCTAGTTCTAGCTATTTTATTTTTAGTAACTTCGCTTTTACTTTTTTTAACAAGTATAATACCATTAGTTAATAAACCAGTAAGTTTGATTGGTATATCCACAAATCTAAGCACTTTTTTAGCTAATTATATTAGTTTTGTACCAGGAAACCCAATATTACTAATACCCACATATATTTCACTTTTTATAATATCACTAATGATATTTAGTTATCGAGGTAAAAAACCATATTCATATTTTAAGATTTTAATCTTTGCTTCATTTGTTTATAGTATATATTTAATTACCTTAAAGGCAAATAATTACCCATTCCCTAAATTTTTAACCACATCACTTTTAAGTGAAGATTTATCATCAGCAGAAATATCTTTTAGACTTCTACTTAGTATAGTAATAGAATTATCTCTTCTTATAATTCTTAATCCTATCAGTGATTATTTAAATAGAAGGCATAATAGAAAAGATAAAAGAAAAAAAACAGAAAAAATAAAAGATGATAAAACAAAAAAAGGTGTTGTCCCAAAAGAAGAGGTAGTAAATAAAAAGTCTGAAGTTAAGTCAGTACAGACTGATTTAGGAGTAAATTTTCCTAAGCCAGTAGATATACCAACATTATCCTTTGTTGATAAAGAAAAGACAAATTATGATTTTGGAGATATTAAACCACCTAAAAATGTTGAAAAATATGATTCAAAAAAAAGTGAGATTAAAGACTCAGTAGATGATGATTTCATTTCCAATTTAAATTCAAATCAGACCATCTCTCTAGAAACGTTGAAACTTGCAAAAAAGAATGTTGAAGAAAAGATGAAGAAGCTTAATACAATTGAGCCAATTACAAAAAAAACTTCAACTAATACACAGCAAGTAAAAAGGGATTCATTAAGTTTTGGATCAATATTATCTGAAAGTATAGATAAAAACAAACAAAATACAATCAATAATGAAAATATAACTGATCCTACACAACAAGCTAAACATGATAGAGATATTATTGATGCAAAAAATAAAGTATCAGGAATATATAATAGTAAAATTAGAAAGAACTCAGCCGTATTAAAGAAGAAGAATGAGGATTATCTTCATGATCCACTAAAGAACATTATGAGAAGTGGACATCTTTTAAAGGCAACTGAAAAAAATGCAATTAAAGATGAAATTGAAAATATAGTCGAAAGTAAAGAAGCTAGAGAAAAAACAACATCAAATATAATCGATGAGATAAATAAAAAAGTGACAGAGAAGAAAGATTCACTTTTAAATGATGATTTTTCTGATATAGATTTTAATGATTATGAACAAGAAATAACATCTTCACAACTCCAATCAAATGGTAAAAATAGAGAGACTAGTGATTTAAACGATGATAGTTTTAAAAATATAAACAATTATCACAGTACTGCAAGGCCTGTAGGTTCAGCTCAATTAGTAGATGAAACTGATGATCCTATTATAAATGATGAGGACGATGAAGACTTAGAGTCTGCAGTTGCGGGGTTATCTTCATCAAGGCTACTTGATCCTAACAAGTTCTCATATAAATTTCCTCCCAAATCTTTATTAAATGAATACCCACAACCAACTCAAGAGATAGATGAAAATGTTAAAAAGCAAGCTAGAATGTTAATTGAGACTCTAGCACAGTTTAAATATGATGTAGAACTTAGAAATATAGTAAAAGGTCCAACGGTTACAATGTTTGAAATAGTTCCTGCCCCAGGAATTAAAGTTAATGCGATTACAAATCTTAGAGATAACATAGCTATGAATCTAGCTGCAAAGAAAGTTAGGATATTAGCACCAATTCCTGGTCAAACTGCAGTAGGTGTTGAAATACCGAATCGTAAAAGAGATATCGTAGGTTTTAAAGAAATATTAACTAGTGTAGATACTTCAGATATGGCAATTCCAATGACAATGGGAAGAACTTTATATGGAGAGTGTAAATCATTCGATGTTGCAACATCTCCTCATATGTTAATAGCAGGATCTACCGGCTCTGGTAAGAGTGTTTGTGTAAATTCATTAATTTGTTCAATCCTTTATACAAGGACACCTCGTGATGTTAGATTAATTATGGTAGATCCTAAAGTAGTTGAATTGACAATCTATAATGGAATTCCGCATTTATTGACACCTGTAATAACTGAAACTAAGCGAGCATTAAAAGTTTTAGATTTCTGTATTGATGAAATGGATAGAAGAAATAAAATGCTAGCTAAAATGAGCGTTAGAAATATTAAAGGCTATAATAAAAAGATAAAAGAGCAAAAGATAGCACAAGAAAAAATGCCATATATAGTAGTAATTATTGATGAATTTGCTTCTCTAATGAGTACTGCTGGGAAAGATTTAGATGAGAAAGTTTCAAGACTTACAGCAATGAGTAGAGCTGTAGGTATACATTTAGTATTTGCAACCCAAAGACCATCGGTTGATGTAATAACAGGTGTTATAAAAAATAACTTACCAACAAGGGTAGCTTTTGCAGTAACATCGATTCAAGATTCTAGAACAATTATTGGAACAACAGGTGCAGAAGATTTACTTGGTAAAGGGGACATGCTATTTAGTGCCAATGGAAAGCCTGTTACTAGGATGCAAGGCGTATTTTTATCTGATGAAGAAGTTGAAGATATAGTAGCTTATGCGAAAAGACAAGAAGAACCAGATTACATTGATGAGTCATATTTTGAAGATCCATATGACGATGATATTGATCGAGATATGGATGATAATACAGATGATGAATTGTGGAATGCAGCCTTAAATATAGCATTTGAGAGAGGAAGTGTTTCAGCATCCTTCTTGCAAAGAAGACTTAAAATTGGGTATAACAGAGCAGCAAGGCTTGTAGAAGATATGGAGGCTAAGGGAATAGTTGGTCCAGCAAATGGAAGCAAGCCAAGAGAGCTATTAAGATATCAAGAGTAAAGAAGGTATAAAAAATGTTCAGAGAACATGCAATAATGAATGGTGAAATAGTTAAAGTTGAAGATGCAGTTGTAAATGTTGCATATAGAGAAGTTCAATTTAGCTTTTCAGCATATGAATCAATTTCGATTGTAAATGGAAGAGCAATTTTTTTAGAAGATCATATAACAAGATTATTTAATTCATGTGTTGGTATAAAACTCCGTCATCCTTTTAAACGAGGCGAAATAAAGCAAAGTATAATTAAATTAATAAAAACAGATACAATTGAAAGTGCCACCATGAGAATTTTGATAATTGGTGGAGAAGATCCTAAATTATTTATTACATATACAAAAAAGATTACGTACCCTGATTCATATTATAAAGAAGGGGTAGTTGTAACATCTTATGAAGGTGAGAGACTATTTCCAAAATTTAAAACAAGTAATTTGCTTTTAAGCTATATAGCACTAGAAGATGCAAAAAGTAAAGGTGGTTTTGAAGCTATATTAGTAAATAGAGATGGGTATTTATTAGAGGGAACAAGGTCTAATTTTTATGGATTTTCTAATAATAAATTATATACAGCTGAAAATGATAAAGTCCTAGAAGGTGTAACACGAACAAGGATTTTAGAAGCAAGTGAAAAATTAGGAATCGAAGTTGTTATGAGAGCTCCAATGTTAAAAGAAGTTAGACAAAATAAATTTGATGAGGTATTTATTTCTTCAACTTCAATGGCAGCGATGCCAATTAAAAAATTAGATGATGTAGAATTTAATACAGACTTTTCAAGAACATTAACACTTATGAGGATAATTAGAGAAAAAGAAAGATTTGATAGATAAAAATCCTGTAAAATATGGCATTCTTGTAATAATACCAAATTTATATTATCCTTAAAAAGATTTGAAGAAATAAATCCTAATTAAGGTGAAAATATACATGAAATTTACACAATTACCTTTCCATGAAAATGTGCTAAAAGGTATAGAAAATGCTAACTTTAGTGAATGTACTAAAGTTCAAGAAAAAGTATTACCAATAAGTTTAGAAAATAAAGATTTGATGGTACAATCAAAAACAGGTTCTGGGAAGACCGCAGTTTATTTATTAACAATATTGCAACGAATTGCAATCGCTATAGATAAGAAAGAAGCTTTACCAAAAGCATTGATAGTGGCTCCAACTAGAGAGTTAGCTGTACAAATTGAGCAAGATGCCAAGTTATTATCCTCTAATTTAGACATAAATATTGGAGTCTTTTATGGTGGTGTTGGTTATGAAAAACAAGAAAAATCTCTAAAAAATTGCGATATTTTTGTTGGAACTCCAGGGCGACTATTAGATTTTCAAAAAACAAAGAAAATAAATTTTAAACAATTTGACATTTTTGTATTAGATGAAGCTGATAGAATGTTCGATATGGGATTTTACCCAGATGTTCAAAAAATGTTCTCTCTACTTAAAGCCAAGAAAAATTTACAAACAATGTTATTTTCTGCAACTTTAAGTGTTAGAGTTAGAAATTTAGCTTGGTCTTATATGAGTGAACCAGTTGAAATAGAAGTTGAACCTGAAGAAATTTGTGTTGATAAAATTCAGCAAGAGTTATATCACGTAGCAAAAGACGAAAAGTTTCAACTTTTTTTATATCTAATGAAACAAGAAAATAGTACAAATGCTTTAATCTTTACCAATACTAAAGCTAAAGCAATTGAAGTTGCAAAACGACTTACTATAAATGGTTATCCAACAAAGTATTTAATGGGAGATTTAAGTCAATCAAAAAGATTAAGTACTATCAATAGAATGAAAGAAGGGAAAATAAAATACCTAGTAGCTACAGATGTTGCAGCTAGAGGCTTACAAATCGATGATTTAGAACTTGTAATAAATTATGATATCCCAGAAGATTTTGAAAATTATGTTCATAGAATAGGTCGAACTGCTAGAGCTGGTAAGACAGGTAAAGCAATAACTTTAGCTTGTGAAGAATATATATATGGACTTGAGCCAATTGAAAAATATATTGAAATGAAAATCCCTGTTAAATGGATAGATGATGATAAATTCTTAGAGATTGAAGATAAAAGTAAAGATTTAAAATTTAGGGATTTAGTAAGTGAAAAAGAATATGCTTCAAAAAAAGGCAAAAATTCATCTTCAAGATATCCTAAAACAAGAGACAATAAAAAGAAAAAGGACTTTACCAAAAATCCTCAAAAACCTAGGGTTAATAAGACTTCTGCTACCACAAAAAAACCTCAACAAAAAAAATCATATAATCAAAATAAAACTTATCCACAAAAAAATAGAAAATCATATAATGAAATACAACATTTATCTTTAGAAGAAAGATTAAATTATTATAAAGAACAGTATGGTGGAACACAAATTAAGAAGAAACCAAATCCTACAAAACTTCCTAATGCACCATTAGAGAAGGGCCAACGTCCTGCAAAAATTGATTTAGAGAAAAAAGAAACATATGTAAAGAAACACACAAAAATGCCTCAAACTGTTAAACAAGAAGAGAAAAAGAGTTTCTTTAAAAAGCTTTTTTCTAAGATTTATAAAAAATAGTCTTGTTCTACTTTCTTAGATAGATTATTTTTTGATTATATTAATAAATAGAGACTGGTATAAATTATGAAATATGTACATTATTTTTTTGCATTAATTTTATTTGCGATTGGAGTTGTAATTTCCACATTACTTTGTGTGCTCCCTGCTAATTTTATTAGACTATTAGGTTTTAAGAAAGCTTCTAAAAAAATTTATTGGGCTTGGGCCCCCTCATTAGCAAGATTTGCTTTGTTTTTATTGAATTATCGAGTACATATAGAAGGATTAGAAAATTTACCAAAAGATCAATCTAATGTTTGCTATGTTTCTAACCACCAAAGTTTACTTGATATTTGTGTGTATGTTGGAAAATTAAAATTAAAAGCTTCTCCAATTGCTAAAATTGAAGTGTTAAAAGCCCCATATGTTGGCTCTTTTGCTAAGGGAATTGAAGCAATTTTACTTGATAGAAAAAGCCCAAAATCATCTATCAAAGCTATATTAAATGGGACAAAAGAATTAAAAGAAGGTAAGTCTGTTATTATATTCCCTGAAGGAACTCGAAGCAAAACAGGTAAGATGGGACAGATGAAAGCTGGTAGTTATAAAATGGCTATTAGAGCCGAAAGTATAATAGTTCCTTTAGTAATACAAGGAACTAGAAATGGTTTTGAATCTAAAAAAGGTTTTCATAAATATGATGTTTATGTAAAAGTATTGAAACCTACAAGTGCTAAAAATTTAACTAAAGAAGAACAAAAAGAATTACCTACACTTGTCTCAAAACAGATAGAAGATACTTACGAGAAACTTCCAACCCCAAAATTTTAAAATGTTAGCACTCGATATTAATAACTTAAGGTTTAAATATAAAAGTTGGACTGAAAAAAAGTTAGAGGATACTTTTAAATCACTTGATCTACAAGTAGAAGAAAATCAAAAAGTTTTAATTTTAGCAGATAGTGATGAAGGTAAAACTACATTAGCTAGGCTAATCTCAAATTTATTAACTAAATTTATACCAAGTGAAATTGAAGGGTCTGTAAAACTATTTGATAATGATTTATTTGAAAGTGAACCATTTGAATTAGTAGATAAAGTTTGTTACGTGTCTCAAAACCCGTTAGAAATGTTTATCACAACTACAGTCGAGAATGAAATAGCTTTTCCTTTTGAGACCTTAGGTATTGAAAGAAATAAAATTATAGAAATAGTAAATCAATCTTTAAAACAATGGGGTTTAGAAAAATATAGAGAAGTATCTCCTACAGAACTATCTGGCGGGGAGAGAAAAAGATTGCTTTTAGCAATAACCTTTGCACTAAATTCAAAGATAATTGTACTAGATGAAGCTTTTGATGATTTAGATAAAAAATATAGAGATTTTTTAGCTAAACAAATTAAAGAGAAAACAAATACATTTATTGTTTTAAGTGCAAGATATTTGAATCAATTTGAAAATGTTTTTGATAGAGTTTTAGTATTAAAAAATGGAACCATAAAAGAAGTTGAAGATTATAAAGCGATGTTTACTCATCAAAAGATTGATACATATCTTTCTAATTCAAGATTAATAAAAGATCTTACATTTAGAGAAAAGAATATAAAAATCAATAAAGAAGAATTAACGATAAAAAATTTAAAAATTCAAAGAGTTAGAGAAAGTTCTAAATTTTTAAAATTTAGTTTACAGTGTGAAAAATTCTCTGTTAAAACAGGAGAGATTATAAGGCTTGTAGGAAATAATGGAAGTGGAAAATCGACATTAAGTAGGATAGTTTGTGGACTAGATACTCCTTTAAGTGGGCAATTAAAATTAAATGATAAACTTGTAACAAAAGAAATATTACAAACAAAAGTTGCATATTTATTTCAAAATCCAGATTTACAGATTTTTTTACCAACAGTTAGGGAAGAACTATCTTATGGCTTAGAAGCGAGGGGGAACCTCACTTCCTCTCAAATAAAAGCAAAAGTTGAATCTTGTGCAAAACTCTTTAATCTAGATCTTGAAGAAACTCCATCAACGATGAGCTTTGCCTTAAGAAAGAATTTACAAGCAGCAGTATATTATTTACTTGATCGTCCTTTTATTATTTTAGATGAAATTGATGGAGCTATGAGTTATCAATCTTCTTACTATATAATAGATAAATTAAGCGAAAAAGGTGCTGCCTTAGTAATAATAACTCATGATGATGATTTTGCAAAAAGCATCTCTGATAGAACTTATAAATTCAAAGATGGAATAGTTGAGGAAGTTTTATGAGTAGTGCAACAATATATAGAGAAGGAAGAGGCTTTTTATATAAGATAGATCCGAGGGCAAAAGTAATTGCCTTATTAATAGCCTGTGTATTTGTATTTCTTCCAATTTATTTTTCAGGCTTAGTTACCATCGCTTTTCTTTTAGTAATTTTATCATATTATTCAGTTGGAAAGAAAAACTCAAATAATATAATTAAAGCCATATTACCTATGATAATCTTAGTAATAATATTCGCACCTTTGTATGAAAGATCTGGTACACCTCTAATCATATACAAACAAAAATTAATATTAACTTATGAAGGCTTGATTCATAGTTTAACTTTATGTTTAAGGTTCTTTTCAATAACGTTTGCATGTTCTTTACTTTTTTTAACAACAAAAATGAATGAGTTCATGTTAGCCTTACAAGCTTTTTTTATACCATATAAAACTTGTCTAACAATATCATTAGTTTTTAGAACAATCCCTACAATATTTGATGCTTTTAATCAAATCACAGATTCACATAGTCTTAGAAGAAGTGAAGATTCTAAAAAGAAGAAATTGAAAAACATATTTCCAACATTAACAAGTTCCTTAGTAGTATCATTAAAAACAATACCTTCTCTTGCAATGGCCTTAGAAGCAAGAGGCTATGGGCTAAAGATTAAAAGGAGCAATTATCATATCTTATCAAAAAACAAGTATTTTATTTTCCAGACAATTGCTATTATATTCTTATTTGTGATATTGTTACTCATATTTAAAAATTTTTGAGGTTAATTGTTATGGAGAAAAGAAAATCAAATTCGGCTCTAAAAACATCATTAATTGCTGTTCTTACTGCTTTAGTTGTTGTATTCACAATTATTGTTAAAGTGCCAACTCCAACAAAAGGTTATTTAAACCTTTGTGATTTGGCTATATGTTTTATAGCATTTACATTTAGCCCTTTAACTGCATTTATAGCTGGAGGACTTGGAACTGCTATTGCAGATATAATATCAGGCTACCCACAATGGGCGCCAATATCATTTATTGTACATGGAGTAGAAGGACTTGTTGTTGCCTTGATAGTTAAGAGAAGTGCTAAAGATATTAGCAATGGTGTAAAAGTTCCTTTTTATAAAATATTATTAGCAATGGTCCTTGGTATAATAATAGTTGCAGGAGGATATTTTGTACTTTCTGCTATTTTTATGAGTTTAGGTTTTGCAGCCGCAGCTGCAGGAATTCCTGGAAATCTTTTACAAGCAGGAGTTGGGGTTGTAGTAGGTTATGCATTATCTCGGGCCGTAGTTAAAGCTTATCCGCCAGTACAAGGCATATTAAATTATTAAAGATTATGAGCGTTAGAGAAATTCTAACGCTTTTTTTAAAAAAAATGAAAATAATAAGTAATATTTGTTGAAATAATACAGAATAAATATAACAATAACCAAAGAAAAATCGAGTAGGGAGTTGAAATGCAACAGAAGGGACAATCATTTTTGATAGTTGTATTAGATTTTGGCGCACAATATAGCCAATTGATTGCAAGAAGAGTTAGAGAAATTGGTGTATATTCTCAAATATTACCTTTTAATTGTAGTATTGATGAGATAAAAGAGTTAAATCCTGATGGGATAATTTTTTCAGGTGGACCAGCTTCAGTATCTGCTGAAGGCTCTCCTAGGGTAGATAGTGAAATATTTAAATTAGGTATTCCAATTTTAGGTATTTGTTACGGACTACAAGTAATGATGAAACAAAATGGTGGGCAAGTAACATGTCCAGAAAAGAAAGAATATGGACTTGCCAATATTGATATTGTAAAACAATCATTATTATTTGATTCAATTAGTGACAAATCTCAAGTTTGGATGAGCCATGGAGATTCAGTATCTCAATTAGCAAATGGCTTTGAAATTATAGCATCGACAGAAAACTGTCCAATAACAGCAGTCGAAAATAAGGCTAAAAATTTTTATGGAGTACAATTCCATCCAGAAGTAGTTCATTCATTAGAAGGAACTAAATTACTAGAGAATTTTGTTATTAAAATTTGTAAATGTGAAAAAACTTGGAGCATGACAAGTTTTGTAGATCAAGCAGTTGAGCAGATCAGAGAAAAAGTTGGTGACAAACAAGTTTTATGTGGACTTTCTGGCGGAGTTGATTCATCAGTAGCTGCAGTATTAATTCACAAAGCAATAGGTGATCAATTAGTCTGTGTATTCGTTAATAACGGTTTACTTAGAAAAGGTGAAGCTGAAAATGTTCAGAAAATATTTAGAGATAATTATTCTATAAGATTGCAGTACGCTGATGCTGAAGATGCCTTTTTAGAAGCTCTTAAAGGTGTTAGTGAACCAGAAGCAAAGAGAAAAATTATTGGTAAATTATTTGTTGATACTTTTTATAGTGAAGCTAGAAAAGCAGGCGACATATCCTTCTTAGCACAAGGGACTCTTTATCCAGATGTTGTTGAATCTCAAAGTGCATTTGGTGGACCTTCATCAACAATTAAATCTCACCATAATGTTGGAGGCTTACCTGAAGATCTCAAATGGGATTTATTAGAACCTCTTAGAGACTTATTTAAGGATGAAGTTAGAGAGCTAGGTAGAGAACTAGGACTTCCTGAAAATATGGTAAACCGTCATCCTTTCCCAGGTCCAGGTCTTGGTGTTAGATGTATTGGTGAGATTACTAAAGAAAGACTAGATACATTAAGAGATGTAGATGCAATCTTCATTGAAGAAATAACTAAAGCTGGTTTATATGGTGATATTTGGCAAGCTTTAGCTTGTTTACTCCCTGTAAAGAGTGTTGGTGTTCAAGGTGATGAGAGAACTTATAGAGAAGTTTGTTCACTCAGAGCTGTGACTAGTGAAGATGCTATGACAGCCGATTGGTATAGAATGCCACCAGAAGTGTTACAAAATGCAGCATCAAGAATTTGTAATGAAGTTGCTGGGGTTAACCGTGTCCTCTATGATATAACAAGTAAACCACCTGGAACAATTGAGTGGGAATAAGAAAATAAATTGAAATGACTCCTTACATTGTAAGGAGTTATTTGTTGTTTTGACTAAGCAATATATATGTTGAAGCACACATTTGGGTTTATGAAAACTAAAAGATGTAATAATTTTAATATTTATAGAATAAGAAAAGAAGAGAATATAAATAAAATTGCATATACGAAACTGGCTATATTTAAAAACTAAAAAAGAAAATATATCTCTTTCCCTTATGAATCTAATCGATAAAATTTGAAAAATATCCAAAAATGATAATATTAACAATTTAGGATTAAAAAAAATATTTTTACATTATTTTATTCTTGAAGATAAAAAACCTTCAAAGAAGTTTCTAGCATTAATTCCTAACGTCCTATTTTTATAACCACCTTCTTGAACAAATAAAATTGGATAAGGTAATTTACCAATTTCCAATCCATTATTTCTAAAATCATTAGCTTTGAGAGACCAAGTACCAGTTGGATCACCCTTTGCTATATCTAGACCAAGACTAATAATCAGGTAATCTGGGTTAAAATTCTTAATTCTTTTTATGGCTTTTTGAAGCGTTTTTAAATATTCTTCACCATTTACATTTTCTTTAAGTGGATAATTTTGATTAAACCCTAAGCCTTGATTTTTACCAGTTTCTTCTATAAATCCAGAGAAATAAGGGTATGCAAAAGAAGGGTTACCGTGAATGGAGAGGGTTAAAACATCACTTCTAGAATAAAAAATTTGCTGATGGCCGTTACCGTGATGGTAATCGATATCAAGTATAGCAATTTTCCCATATTTTGAAAGAAAATGTGCAGCAATTGAAGCATTGTTAAAATAACAGAATCCACCAAAAACATTTTTTTCAGCATGATGACCCGGTGGTCTAACTAAAGCATAAGCACTATGATGTCCTTCGAGAAGTAAGCTAGCCCCTGTTAAAGCACAATTTACGGCAGCTCTTGATGCCACAAAAGCATTTTTATTTAAAGGAGTAAAAGTATCTATACAATAATAACCAGCTAATACTGACAAATCATTAGGAGGGCGAGTTAAATTTCTGACTGGGAAGACATATGGGTAAATGGATTTTCCTTCAGGAAAAGAACTACAAATTTTTTTGAAATAATTAAAATATTTAGTGTTGTGTATCTCTAATATTAACTTATCTGGAAAACTTCTAGCAGGGGTTAGCTTAAAAGACTCAAGTTTAGTAATTTCTTTTAAAATACTTGAGATTCTAACAGGAGATTCAATATATCCTCTTTCTCTAACATGGTGAATTTCATGCTTGTTATTTACAATTAGTGGAATTCTGTTTTTGATTGCTTTTGGGTTTTCTACAACTCGATTTTTCTTACTATACTTATAGTCTCTTAATAGTATCGGATCATCTTTAATCGAAGCTACTACCATTTTCACATATTTTTCTGGACAAAAAGTAGGATATTTTCTTTCTAAAATAGCTCTAACAATTTTTTTAGCAAACTTAGCAGATAAATCATAATCATTACCTAAATTATCAAAAACAAGATATGGAGGGCAATCATCTTCTATATTTACCACAGTCTCATATTTTGTATTAATAATAGGTCTAGCACCATATCTTTCATAGAATGCAAGACGAGCTTTGTTTTGTTTAATTTCACTTTTATCTTTACATAAAGCCTCATCATCAGGTAAACATTCCATAAATATACCAATTGAGTTTAAAAGTTGTGCTTCTTCTCTAATCCTTTCATAAATAGCTCCTCCAATTCCAGAAGAAGTTCTACCAGGTTTTACAGCTAAGTAATCTAGGTAGCAAAAATTTGTGTCAGGCATATAAAATAGAATAGCAAATCCTTTAACATTTGTTTGACTATCTTCAGCTACAAAAATTGTAGATGAAAATTTATATTTTAACGGATCTTTCATCTGTTCAATGATTTCAGATATCTTATCTTCTTTTACAGAAGAAAAATGACTTCTTAAAATTTCAAATATTTGTTCAATAGAATTTTTATTTGAGGGATGAAAAGAGTCAGTTATTTTTCTAATTTTAAATGTGCTCATAAAAAAAGGCTACTGCTGTTATTAACCCCCTGTCAATATTGATAGAGGCCAATATTGAGTTAATTATTATTATTTTTTCTAAAAGAATTTACATAATAATTAATAAAAAAATGTTTATAAAGTTAGCCTTTTGAAATACTAAGTTTGAGAGTTTATAATTCAAATTTATATTTGACTTATATGTATTTTAGTTAGTGTAATAAGTATAATTATTTACTCTGTCTATAAAGAGTTTAGTACCTTGGAGTTTAGTTAAAAAGCTCTCTTTAAGTTAAGTGTTTTAAATAATTCACTTTACTTTGTGTATTTTATTTTAAATGATTGTTGTTAGCATTGACTAATTTTTTAAAAGTATTACTATTGTATATGTAAGTAATAGATAAATAATACTTTCTATTATATAACAAGAGGTAAAATATGAATCAAAAACAATTTATGAGAATGAAGGATGCTGATGGTTTTATAGCTGCATTAGATCAAAGTGGTGGAAGTACTCCTAAAGCATTAAAAGCTTATGGTATTGATGAAAATCAATATAAAAATGATAAGGAGATGTTTGATTTAGTTCAAGATATGCGAAGTCGTATTATAACTAGCAAATCTTTTACATCTAAACATATTTTAGCTGCAATATTGTTTAAAAACACAATGGAAAGGCAAATTGATGGTCTTTATACAGGAGATTATCTTTGGGATAAAAAGGGAATAGTCCCTATTTTAAAAGTAGATAATGGACTTGCTGACAGAGAAGACGATGTCCAATTAATGAAACCAATGCCAGGATTAGAAGAATTATTAGAAAAGGCAAAAGAAAGACATATTTTTGGAACAAAAATGAGGTCTGTTATACATGAGGCTAATCCTATTGGAATTAAAAAGATTGTACAACAGCAATTTGAAATCGGTAAAAAAATAATAGACGCAGGATTTGTTCCTATAATAGAACCTGAAGTAAACATTCATAGCGAAACTAAAAAAGAAGCAGAAGAGCTGTTGATTAAAGAAATCGAAAGCCAAGTAGATAAATTAAAAAGTAATGACTATATTATGCTAAAAATCTCTATTCCATCAGTAGCCGGTGCTTATTCTTCTTTAATGAAAAATCCAAAGATTTTAAGAATAGTTGCTTTATCTGGTGGGTATTCTAGAGAAGAAGCTGATGAATTATTAGTAAAAAATCCGAAATTAATAGCAAGTTTTTCTAGAGCTTTACTATCTGATCTGTCAGTTAATCAAACACAAGAAGAATTTGATAATGTTTTATTAAAAACAATTAACGAAATTTATACAGCTTCTGTAATAAAATAAGAGCAGATAGATTTATCAATTATGTTTGACTTAAAATAAAATAATAAATAAGAGCTTAAGGTTTCATTTTCTGAAGTTTAAGCTCTTTTTAAATAATTAAATATATATATAAGGTTTAGTGTATAAATTAATGAATAAAGAATATGAAAAAGACAAATCTTCTTTGAAGAAACGATTAAGTAAACTTGAATACGAAGTAACACAAAATGCGGCCACAGAGCCACCTTTTAGTAGTAAGTACCATAATAGCCATGATAAAGGATTATATGTAGATATAGTATCAGGGGAGCCTTTATTTTTATCAACAGAAAAATTTGATAGTGGTTGTGGTTGGCCTAGCTTTACTAAACCTATATTTAAGGAAAACGTAAAATATAATAAAGATACATCTCATAATTTAGATAGAATAGAAGTTAAGTCTACTAAAGCTGATTCTCATTTAGGTCATGTATTTAACGATGGACCTTCTGAAGCTGGAGGTCTAAGGTATTGTATAAATGGCTCTTCTTTAAAATTTATTCCTTTCGATAAATTAGCTGATGAAGGTTATGAAGACTATATTAAGTATTTTAAATAACTAACTTTACAAATTAAATTTAACAATATTATTTATATGTTAAAAAAAATATAAGCTTTTATTGTATTTTAGTTGACAAGCCAACTAAAAATTATTATATTGTAATTAGTTGGTAAGCCAATTAATAAAGGAAAAGTAAAAATGGAAAATAAAACACGTGAAGTATTAAATATTATGCGCAGATTAAATAGAAAACTATTTACCACAAGTGGCAATAGTGAAAACTCAACTATTGGTTTAAGTCAAATTAATATATTAAAAGAAATTATTAATAATAAAAATCTTACCCAAGATGAATTAGCTAGTAATTTAAATTTAGATAAAACAACCATAGCTAAGGCTGTTAAAAAGTTAGAGGAAAAAGGTTTAATAATCAGGTCAAAAAGTGATGTTGATCGCAGAAAAAACAAACTAGTTGCTACCGATAGAGCCTTTGAAGTTAAAGATAAAATGAACGAACATATGAGAGAGTTTACACAGTCATATTTTGAAGGACTTAGTGATGAAGAAATAGTAAAATTCAAAGAAACTCTTGAAAAAATCGAATTAAATTTAGAAAGGAATAGAAGTATTATGAAAGATAAAAAACATGTATTATTAAAAGTATTAAAAGTCGTAGAAGAAAATGAAGGATTATCTGTTGAAAAGTTAGCAGAGTTACTTAATAAAGATAGTAATAAAGTAAATAAAGTTGTTGATAAGATGATTAAAAAAGGAATCTTAGAAAAAAGAGAAGATTTACTTTATGCACTAAAAAATTCTAGTGATCTAAAACAAGATTATAAAGAACATCATAAAGAGCATAAAAAAGATGAAAAGAACAAAGATCATAAAAAAGATAAAAAACACGTAATATTAAAAGTATTAAAAGCTGTTGAAGAAAATGAAGGATTATCTGTTGAAAAGTTAACAGATTTACTTAATAAAGATAGTGATAAAGTAAATGAAGTTGTTGATAAAATGATTGAAAAAGGAATTTTAGAAAAAAGAGAAGATTTACTTTATGCATTAAAAAATTCTAGTGATCTAAAACAAGATTATAAAGAACATCATAAAAATCATAAAAAAGATGAAAAGAATAAAGCTCATAAAAAAGATAAAAAACACGTAATATTAAAAGTATTAAAAGCTGTTGAAGAAAATGAAGGATTATCAGTTGAAAAGTTAGCAGAGTTACTTAATAAAGATAGTAATAAAGTAAATGAAGTTGTTGATAAAATGATTGAAAAAGGAATTTTAGAAAAAAGAGAAGATTTACTTTATTCACTAAAAAATATAAATGATTTAAAGCAAGAGCATAAAGAGCATAAATAAAACAATAAAACTTTTAACTAAATAATTTTAAATTGAGAAAAAGGCCAAAGTAGATATAAGAACTATTATAACTACTTTGGTTATTTTTATGTAAAAAAAGATTTGAAACTTCAAAGTTATATATATCTATTGACTATATATCTCTTAGTCAATACTTTTAAGAGAAGTTATAACAATTGGAATTTACATGGTAGTCAAACAAATTTTAAACAAGAATGAGATCAAGAATACTTATAAAGAAAAAGTGGATGCTCTTCCTTTTCTTTTATCTGTCATATTTTTTGGAATTACAAATTCTATTGCGAAAGCATTGATGAATAATTATTTAGCAGATATTGTTAAAATTTCCAAAATACAATTAGGTGTAGTTGAATTTTTTAGAGAACTACCAGGTCTATTTTTAATATTTATTTTAGCTTATTTACATAAACAAAGTGATAAGAAAAATTATCAAACAGCAATAATTATATCAATTGTTGGTTTTTTAGGATTAACATTTTTGGGAACCAGTTTTTGGGTAGTGGTAATATTTTTAGTTATGAACAGCCTTGGAGAACATATTAGTATGCAAGTTAGGCAAAGTTTATCAGTGGAAATGGCTAAAAGTAATATGAGTGGTAAATCTCTTGGGATAATGCAGGGGAGTCTATCTCTAGGAAATATTTTAGGATTTCTAATTGTTCCAATTATTTTTATAATAATGGCAGCTTTAGGTTTTTCAAGAGATAATGCTATAAGTTATAAGACTATTTATTTTATAGCAATGTTAATTGCTATTGTAGCTTATGTTTTTACTTCTAAAATTCCAGAATTAGATATAGAGAAAAAAACTGGACCAAAAATTTATTTCCATAAAAAGTATAGCAAATATTATATTTTATCTTTTTTTTATGGAGCAAGAAAGCAAATATTTTTAACTTTTGCACCTTTTGTATTGGTTCTAAATTATTCAGCTAGTGCCTCTTATATGTCTTTATTGTTTGCAATAACTGCAGGGTTGTCCATTATTTTTGGTCCAATTATTGGGCGTATAATAGATAGAGTTGGTTATAAAAAAGTAATGATTGCTGATACTTTAATCCTAATTATTGTTTGTTTTTTCTATGGTTTTGCTCATTTATTATTTAATCATAAAGTAGCATTTTATGTAGTTAGCATTAACTATGTATTAGATGCAATTCTTTCTCTATGTAGTATGGCCTCTTTAGTATATTGTAGAGAATTATCAATAAATCAAGAAGAATTTGGAAAAACAATTACTACAGGAATTTCTGTAAATCATTTAATTAGTATTGTAATAGCTCTACTAGGTGGATTAATTTGGCAAGTTGCTGGAATAGAAACACTATTTACAATCTCAGCTATATTAGGAGCTCTAAATAGTTTATTTGCAGCAACAATTAAGCAAGTAAAACAATAATAGTTGCTTGTTTATATGGATTTAGAATTCCAATTAGTTATAATTAAAAAAAATATTTAGTCAAATCAACTTGCTTTCACATTATATCATTATTATAATTGCATTTATGATTTCAAAAGATTTTCTAATTTCAATGTGCCAATTTATGAGTAAAATACTTGGCCCAACGTCGGAAGTTTTGCTTCACAATGCTAAAAATGGAGCAATAGAGTGGATTAATGAAGATTCAATTTCTCATCGCAAAATTGGAGATATAAATGCAACAGCTATTTTACAGTTGTTAAATTCTAAATGTGAGAATAATAATACAGATAAAATTATAGGTGGATTGAATACTTCAGAATCTAATAAATTAATTAGAACTAGTAATTTAATGGTTAGAGATGATGATGGTAAGTTGATATATGTTATTTGTGTTAATCAAGACATTACAGGGTTTGCCCAAATTCAACCGTTTTTACAACATATGTTCAGTGAAAAAGAAAAGAAAAATATCAACCTAAATGATAGTGACAGTAATGCTGCAGATATTGAAGAGATAATGACAAGTATAATTTTAGAAGAAGTTAAACATGCTGATTTTTATACTTTAGAAACCAAAGCTGCTAAAATGGAAGTTTTAATTAGGCTTTGGAATAGAGGAGTCTTCAAAGTTAAACAGGCTGTTCCAAAAGTTTGTGAAGTTTTGGATATTGCCCAACCAACACTCTATAAATATTTAAAACAAATAGAAGTAGAAGAAGCAGCAAAAGAGTAGAATTTTTATATTATTAAAATAAAATCATTGATTACTAAGGTAATTGGTGATTTTTTTTTATCATAAAATCGAAAAAATGATATTTTTTTATATAATTTTTTATATATCTGGAGGATTTTTATCGTAATTTCTTAAATTTGTAAAAGATATATGTGATATTTAATATGAAAATTGTCATTATATTTTTCATATTTTAGCATATTTTATATATTAATATCCAATTATTATTAAATAATATGAGTAATTGGATAATAATTCTCTATAAACTGAATTCTAATATTTTAATTAAAAAAATATTCATTGACATTACTATTCGTATATATTATTATCCTTATAGATAAAAAATTATCACATAGGAGAATTTATGAAAGCTAAAGAATTTTCAAATAAAGTATTAACTGGAATGAGCATTGGTATTGTTGCAGCTCTTGTTCCAAGTGCAATCCTTGGGGAGCTAAGTAAAGCTTTAGGTTTAACTTATATAGTATTAATAACAGGGATAGCTTCTAGGCTTGCTGCCTTTGCAATGGGTCTTTGTATAGCAGGACAATTTAAAATGAAACCGATACATGCAGTATCTCTTGCAATCTCTACAATGATTGGTAGTGGTGCAATACAAATGGTAGAAGGTTCTATGGTTCTTGCAGGACTTGGTGATGTTATTAATGCAGGTCTTACTGCAGCAGTAGCTGCTTTACTTCTTCTATGGTTTAATGATCGTTTTAAAAGTTACACAATGATTTTAGTACCAACTCTAACAATCGCAATCAGTGGTTTGTTTGGTTTATTCACACTTCCTTACGTTTCAATGATAACAGGTGCTGTTGGTCAATTCATCGCTTGGTGTACAACATTACAACCAATATTAATGGGTGCATTAATTTCAATGAGTTTTGCAATTATCATTATTTCCCCAATATCTACAGTTGGTATTGCTTTGGCAATTTCACTTTCTGGAATTGGAAGTGGTGCAGCTAACTTAGGTATATGTGCAGCAGGATTCGGTTTAGCTATTGCTGGTTTCGAAAAGAATGGTTGGGGTACTTCATTAGCTTCAGTATTAGGTTCTCCTAAATTACATATGGCAAATTTCTTAAAGAATCCTAAAATGTCTATTCCTCTACTTTGTAACGCTGCAGTATTAGGTATTCTAGCCGGAATTTTAGGAATTGTTGGAACACCAATGAGTGCTGGTTTTGGTATTAGTGGATTAATTGGTCCTTTAAATCACCTAGGTATTGTTGGTTACAGTGCTTCAAACTGGATTATTACTCTTATCGTATTTATTGTATTACCAATTGTATTAGGCTTTGTCTTTAAATATGTATTCTTTAAAGTTGTAAAAATATTAAGCGCAGATGATTACGCAGTAGAAGTATAAGAAGGATATAAAAATGGCTGAGAAATTTAAAATTACGGCTTTTGCAAGTCGTCCTGATGAAAGAGTTAGTTTTGATTTATTTGAAGATAAATTAAACTTAGATATAAAGCATGTAAGTAGTTCACTTTCACTAGATGTAGTTGAACAAGCAAAAGGTAGCTTAGGTGTTACAGTATTAGGTAACTGCGATTGTTCAAAACCTGTTTTAGAAGCTCTTGCTAATCTTGGTATTAAATATTTGGCTAGTAGAAGTGCTGGTTATAATAACATAGATGTTGAAGCAGCTAAAAGCTTAGGTATTAAAATAAGTAATGCTCAATATTCACCAAACTGTGTTGCAGATTTTGCAATAATGCTAGCATTAATGTTAAATCGTAAAGTATTAACAGGCTTAAAAAGAAATATAGCAAATGATTTTTCACTTCCCGGTCTCCAAGGACATGAGATGAAAAATATGACTGTTGGAGTAATTGGAACAGGTAGGATAGGAAGAGCTGTAATTAAAAATTATAGTGGTTTTGGTTGTAAAATTATAGGATATGATTTGTATCAAAATGAAGAGATTAAGAAATATATGACCTATGTAGATCTTGATTACCTTTTAGAAAATTCAGATATCATCACACTACATACACCTCTTTTTGATAGTACCTATCATATGATTAATAAAGAAAGTATTGCTAAAATGAAAAAAGGTGTAAAGATTATCAATACGGCTAGAGGTGAATTAATTGATACTGATGCCCTAATCGAAGGTCTTAAATCTAAGAAAATTGGTGCTGCCGGTTTAGATGTTTTAGAAAGTGAAAAAGGAATTTTCCATTCAGATTGTAGATTAAAAGGTGTTGATAATGATCATATCGCTATTTTAAAATCTCTTGATAATGTTGTATTAACGAATCACTTTGCTTTCTACACTGACCAAGCTGTAGAAGATATGGTTTACTGTGGTTTAAATAGTTTATACCAATTTATTACTACTGGTACTGCTGATTTTGAAATTAAATAATGATAATATAGAATTTGAGTGATATATTTAGATTGGTGCTTTTTAGGCACCAATCTTTTTTCTTATTATTTGTTTTTCTTAAATAGTCTAGAAAAACCACCATCAAATCGTTCTTCATTTATGAGCGTAAGATCTAGCTTAGCCCATTCATCAAATTTAATATCTCCAGGGACTAATTCATCAGTCATTATAACAGCAATTTCTTTACAAGCGTCAAGAAAAGCCATAAATATTTGCTTTCCTCCAATAACTGTTAATACTTCATTTGAATCTTTGTATTTATTTATCAACTTATCTATAGAAGTTACTACTTTAATATTTTTTGAGTATGAACTTACATCTAAATTTTTATCTTTAGTTAATATATAAAGGTTTGTCTCTTTTTTATAAACATTCTCCTTATAAAATTGGAGGCTTTTTCTCCCTGCAACATAGTGATCACCCTTTCCCCAAAGTGCTATTTGAGGAAGAACATCTTTTGGAAGTAAGGTGAATCTTAAGTCATTCCCTTCTTTTGTGGATGAGCCTAGTATATAATTTTTGTCTACCATAAAGGCAAGTTTTATCATTTTGTATCCTTTAATTCGAAAATAAGCATTTACTTATAATCTACTAATTTGTTTCTAGAGAATAAAATATTCTCTTCTGTATATGTTCAGTCTAATGTAGTAATTTTTCACATGTCAAGCAAATATGGTTAATTATAACCTTTTTTATTAGTGTTCTAAATAAATATCAAAAATTCACGAAATTATAACAGATAATTTTACTTAAGCTTCTGCAACAATATTTATTCTATATTTTAGAGTTTTCTTTTTTGTAACTAATTAGTAATGCAATTATAGTTGCTAAAGCAGCTCCTTTAATTCTCCAACCAAAGTTTACAATGAAGATATAATCTAGAATAATGTTAGTTATCGCAGAAGCAAGCATTGATATCATCGATAAAATATGTTGATTTTTAGATCTAACCGAACTACTTAAGTTGAATGAAATCATTTGAAAAATAAATCCATATAAAATAATTTTAAATAGTTAGGAGAGTAAGTGAGGATATCTTCGGTAGCTCCAAATATTTTTAATACTGAGTCAAGATTAAAATGCATAATTAATACCGTTGTGAGTGTAATAATTATTCCAACACTTAACATATTCCCAAATACATGGTTTGTGCTTCGAATATCTTTTTTTGCCTAGATTTATAGATAATAAGGCAGCGCCACCTGTTCCCACAAGATATGCACAAGCTACCAACATCATCATTACAAGGAAAGCAATTGTTAAGCCAGTAAGAGCTTCTTCTCCTGCAAATTGTCCAATAAAAATTCTATCTACAACATTATAAATTGTATTTACAATCATAACAATTGTGCTAGGTATTGAATATTAAGCTAAAAGTTTCCCAACCGATTTGGTTTCTAGTTCATTTGTTTTGTCTATAAGTTTTATGCTCGTATTCTAGAACATGATTTATTTTAATTTGTTATATATTTTTTCTAAAGATTGAATAGCATTTTCTAATATTTCTAAATCTTCATCACTTAAAGTTTCAATTAAATTACTTATATGTGAATCAAATTTATCCATCATCTTTTCAGCAAGTATTTTACCTTTTTTTGTTAAAAATAAATAAATTTCTCTTTTATCTTTTTCAGAAGGAGTTTTAATAATAATTTCTTTTTTTTCTAGTTTATCGGCTAGGTATGTAAAAGAACCACTTTCCATGTCTACTGAATCTATATAGTGTTTCATTGGTAAGCCAGGATGGAAGTATATCTCAATAATAGTTCTAACTTCATTTTTTTTAATTGGTGTATCCATTGAAGGTTTAAATGAAGAAGAAAAATAGTGCATGAGTTTTGGTAAAATGTTTGCTGATTTAGCAATTTTGTTTGCCTTTATTTTGTTGTTCATAATATTCCTGTTATTTAAATTGTCTTGAATTCTAACTAAATAAAAAATAAATAGTATTGAGTTTAAAGTCAATGTTATTATTTAGAATTCTAAATATTTTTTTAAATTAGGCAAATCGACAAAAAAAGAGCAACTATTAAGTTGCCCTGTATTTGGAGAGAGTATATATATTTTTTTAATTAGTTGATTGAGTAATTGATTGTTACGTTACTTACATAATCACCAGCTGGAAGTTCTTTGTTACCACCCCAGCTAAGGTTGAATTTATTAACTAATTTATCTTTATTAAGACCAGCACTTAAAGTTGAAACTGAATTAATTTGATTTACAGAAGGGGTAATGTTAGATTTATATGGAGTTGAGCCATTTAAAGTAGTTTCAAAAGCTTCAGGTTTTATTTCTACATTAACTGATAAATCACTATTTAAATTACTAGAAGCTACGATAGTAAAATCTTGAGTTTGTCCACCTTCAGTAAGGGATCTAGAAATAAAGATATCATATTCAGTTGTATTATCTTCAATTTTGTCATTGTTATAATAAAGTTCACAAGATACTGGAGTTGAATCTACAGAAGTGTTTAATTGTACTTGAGCTGACTTTGCGCTCATAGAAGTGATTGCGATTAATGATAATGCTAAGATTGATAATATTTTTTTCATAATTTGTTTTTATCCTTTAAATAAATAGTTTTTTTGTTTTCTTAATTTCCTTTAAGATGATTTAACTATAAGTTATATTGTAACTTATGTCAACACTAATATAAAAAATAATTAATAAATATTTTAAAATAAATATAAGTCTATATATTATAAAGAATTATTATATGTAAATAACTGTAACAATTAATATATTTGATCATAAGATGTAGCTTTTTTCTGAAAATCTAATAAATTTTATATTTTTTTTTAATAATTAAGCCCTAAAGCTTACCTTAGGAAAAATAGGTCAGTTTTATTCAACTTCTCCAAACTTATTACATAGCTATTTTAGTTACAAATAACTTATTTATTGTGTTATAAAGCTTAAAATTTGCTTTATTTTAATTTATTTAGCTTTGTTTTGTAAAACTTCTGTTGACTTCTACAAACTTATTACATATATTATACATATAAGGAGCATAAGAAATGAGAAAAGCATTTATCTTATTAGTTTTAGTTTTATTAACAACAATGTTTTCATTAACTGCTAAGTCAATGACTGTTCGCATTGTAGCTTATGTTCCTGAAACAATAACTTTTGAAGAAACAGATTCTTCTTTTTCAGTTAAGACTAATATGAGTAATGTAGATTATGGCTTTTATGATCAAAGTGGAAGCTTAGTTTCTCCTCAAGCAGCTGATGTATTAGCAATAAGTGCTATTTAATTTAGATTGATTTATTAAAAAGACAGACAATATATTAACAAAACTTGCATAACCCAATTTCTAAAAGGGAAAATTAGAAATTGGGTTACCTTTTTTTTAATCTAATATACTCTCATAAAAAAAGAGCAACTATTAAGTTGCTCTGTATTTTTAGGAGGTTTTTATTGTATTTATCACTTTAGTTGTGTTTTTCTATTATTGAATGCTGTATTCAACTTTAATATCACTTGTATAATCACCAGCTGTTAGACTTTCATCACCACTCCAGCTTAAGTTAAAAGAGTTTACTGTAAGATCTTTGTGTAAACCAGCTGATATAGAGCTTAATGAAATTTTAGTATTAACTTGTGGTAAAATGTTTGAATCTAAAACAGTTGAACCATTGATAGTTGTTTTAAAAGTTTCAGGAGTTACAGATACTTTAACAGCTAAGTCACTATTTTTATTACTAGAAGCTTTGATAGTAAAGAAATCAGTTTTACCATCTTCTGTTAATGGATCAACTTCAATTTGTTTTGTATCACCTTCGTTAATGATATTGTTGTTATAATATAAATCATAAGAAACTTCAGTTTCTTCAATTGAAGTATTTAATTGAACTTGAGCTGACTTTGCGCTCATTGATGTCATTGCGATTGCTACTAGTGCTAAGATTGTTAATATTTTTTTCATAATTTGATTTTATCCTTTAAATAAATAGTTTTTTTGTTTTTCTTAATTTCCTTTAAGATGATTTAACTATAAGTTATATTGTAACTTATGTCAACACTAATATAAAAAATAATTATACAAATTTATAATAAAAATATTAACTTGTTATATTGTAAGTAATTAAATAGTAAAAATAAATTGTAACTTATAGTAAATGTTGGATAAAATTGAAAAACTAAGATAAAAATTTGAGATGATTAATATAATAATTTATTTATAGATTATTAAATGTAGGTTTTCTTATTGATAGTTTTTCATGAGTTTGACTTATCTTTTTCTTTGAGTTACTATGGGTAAATGTATCGTTTGAATTTGTGAAGTTTCATAATATACTTTACAATATAGGTATGATTTTTATTTTTAATTAATTTGTAGTAGTACGGGGATATTTTTTTGAAAATTATAATACTAGGTGCAGGAAGACGGGGAACAAGATTAGCTTATTATTTATGCAAAGAAGATGAAGAAATTACTTTTATTGATAAAGATAGAACTCGTCTAGATAACGTCCTTTATAAAATTGACTGTATGGGGATTTTAGGTAATGGAACAGATATAGATATCCTAAGGCATGCTAATTGTGCAGAAGCTGATGTTTTTATTGCGGTTACAGGAAGCGATGAAATTAATATTGTATCTTGTGGCCTTGTGGCAAGCCAATTCCCAAATGTTAAAACCATTGCAGCAATTAAGAAATTGGGTTGGAGTGGTAAAAATGAAAGGATGGGTTCTTTATTAGGAATTTCTGAAATTGTTAATCCTAATATTGTAACAGCTAAATTAATATATAATATCGTAAGTAATGGTATTTATAATAATATAATAACATTTAATAATTCTGATTTAATATTATATAATTATTTAGTTGATGAATCGAAAAATTTTATTGGTAAAAGCATCCAAGAGATAAGAAAACAGACTAAAGAAAACTTTGTTGTTGCTGCAATTAAAAATAATAGAACAACAATTGTGCCAAATGGTAGTACAATAATTCATCAAAATGATATTTTATCCATTGTAGGTAAACCTAAAAACTTATCATCTCTAATGACTAACGTTTCAAAAAAGACTAAGGATAAATTCAAAATTGTTTTAGTTGGTGGATCTATGATAACTAGGTTTTTCTTAAGACAATGCACTACGTTACAATTAAGTAATATTATATTAATCGAAATGAGAAAAGATATTTGTAATGAATTTGCAAATGAATTTCCACAACTTGTTGTTTTAAATGCTGATATTACCGATGATTCTATATTAACAGATTCTCATTTAACTAATTACGATTTATTAATCGCTTTAACAGAAAGCGATGAATTAAATTTAATTACTGCAACTTATGCAAAGAAAAAGGGAATTGTGAGATCTATGGCTTTAATTAGACATAATATTAATTATTTAAGTATGGAATCATATTTAGGAATAGATTCAATTATTTCTACAACAGAATCGACTGTTGAGACTGTATTGAGTAAACTTAGAGGAAGTAATGTGTCTAGTATTCATTCTATTCTAGGTGGCTCTATTGAAGTATATGAATATACTGTTGAGAAAAACACAAAGGTTTGTGGTAAAAAACTTTCTGATATTAATATGAAAGGAAAAGGTATTATTGCGGCCATAAGTAATAAAAATTCAAAAAACATTACTCCAACTGGGGATTATGTTTTAAATCCTGGCGATTCTGTTCTAGTTAGTGTTAGCTCAGGTAGTGTTAAATATATTCAACAGTTATTTATTAAGGATCAGGACTAATGAATTTCAAGCAAGATTTAAAGCTTCTCTCTTATATGCAAATTTTTATTGCTTTATTTATGATTATCCCGACTGTAATGGCTTATGTAAAGAATGAACAACAGGCTTTAGTTGGTTTCTTATATTCGTTTGGTGTCATATTAATATTTGTTATTATTGTTTTTTTCACAACTAAAGGTGAAAAAAATACTAACCTTGGAACAAGAGATGGGTATTTCTTTGTAACTTTTACTTGGATTATTGGTGCAGCAGTAAGTGCTATTCCTTTATATGTTAGTGGTAGTTATCCAGATTATGTTAGTGCATATTTTGAGGTAATGAGTGGATTTACCACAACAGGTGCTACTGTGCTAACTCAAATTGAAGATAACCCTATTTCCATATTGTTCTGGCGATCAGCTACAAACTGGTTGGGAGGAATGGGAATTGTTGTTTTATTAGTTGCTTTAATTCCAAGAGTTGGTTCAGGTGGTAATAAATTAGTTGGAGCTGAATCTGTTGGTCCAGTTAAAGATAAATTAACTCCAAAAATCCAAAATACAGCTTTGATATTGTGGAGCATTTATGTAGGATTTTCTATTCTAGAAGTTATCTTATTACGTTTAGGTGGATTAAATTTATATGAAGCTGTAACTGTTACTTTTTCGACAATGGCTGCTGCTGGATTCTGTGTAAAAAATGCATCTATTGGAACATTTAATTCTTCTTATGTAGAAATCGTTGTTACAATATTTATGCTTATAGGTGGAGCAAACTTTGCCTTATATTATAAGGCACTTAATGGAAGATTAAAGCAAGTATTTAGAGATGGTGAACTTCATGCATACATTTTGATTTGGGGAACATGTACACTTGTTATAGCAGTATTTTTAAGCAGTAAAGGAATTTATTCAGATTTTGGAACTGCTTTACGTTATAGTGCTTTCCAAAATGCTTCTATTATCACAACAACTGGATTTGCAACTGCTAATTATTGTTTATGGCCAACTTTTACACAAATGGTTTTACTTTTGCTTTTCTTTGTTGGAGGTTGTGCAGGTTCAGCAGGTGGTGGAATAAAAGTAATTCGTGTTGCAACTGTAATTAAAGCAGCTATTGTCCACATTAAACAAAGAATATATCCTAATGGAATATTTCCTGTAAAAGTTGGAAGAAATGTAATAAGTGATGATGTCTTGATTTCTATAAGTGGATTTATAGCTATTTATATAGCTACAGGTTTAATAGGATCAGCTTTCGCAGCCCTTTCTGGTTGTGATATGATTACAGCTTTTTCTGCATCTTTTTTATGTTTAGGTAATATAGGAATTGGTTTTGGTTCTGTAGGGCCAACTGGGAATTTCTCAGCTTTCGCTCCTGCTTTGAAGTGGATGTTTGCTTTCTTAATGCTTTTGGGCCGCTTAGAACTATATACAGTATTTGCATTATTCACAAAATCTTTCTGGAAGAAATAAAACACTAAATAATTAAATTTCTAATACTAAAGCACTTTTAGTGCTTTAGCTATTTAAAACTTATAAATAATTATTAAAGTAATTTAGTAGGTTTTTATTCATTAAATTCAATTACCCAATTATCGTTTATTAATTGGGCTATTGAATCATAACACGCAATAAGGTTAACTGTTTCTCTATCGTAAATTTTATAAGAACAATTTAGAGCATCGATTAATTTAATAAAGCCTTGATCTCCTTTTGAATTTACAACCTTGCAGCCTTTGTTATTGTAAGGAAAAGAAAATAAGAAAAAATCTATATTAAGATTAGTTAAAAGTTTTATTGTTTTTACTTTTTTTTCATTTTCCCATTCTTTTTGTGTCTTCAATTTTTTGTATCCCGTGTTTTATTAAAAATATTGTTTCCTTTTTGTTATATTCCTAATATTACCACAATTTAAAAATTAAATCAAAATCCTATTTATATTTTAATTTAATATTTTTTTCTTTTAAAAAATTTAACCATTCGTCATTTGGTTTTCTATTTGTAATTAGATAATTAATTTTATCAAAAGAAGCGATTTTAGTTAAACTTGATTTATCAAATTTAGTATGATCGATTAATAAGAAAGCTATATCGCTATTATCTATCATTATAGAACTTATTTGAGCTGCAACTTCATTATCGTGACTTAGGCCAAATTCCTTAGAGATGGAGGTAGGGCTTAGAAAAACTTTTTCTGCATGAAGTTTTTTTAATAAGTCTATTGTGAAATTTCCTCTAAACGCATTTGAATTATTAATGAGAGTTCCTCCAAGACATATTACCTTTATAAGTGGATTGTTTGAAACAAGATTAATTATAGTTAATGAATTGGTAATAACTGTTGCTTTTATCTGTTTTTTGTTTAATTGTTTAGCAATACAGAAACTAGTAGAACTTGAATCAAGCATTAAAATATCTCCATCATGGATAAAATTGCTTGCAATTGAAGCTAAAGTTTCTTTTTCTTTAACCATAACTTGTTCTCTTAATTGAATTGGAATAGATTTATCAAAAGTGTCTATTTTATAAGCCCCACCATGAACTTTTATTATCCCATAATTTTTTTTTGATAAATATTCTAAGTCACTTCTAATAGTTTCCATTGTAACTTTTAATTCTGTAGCTAATTTTTTTACAGTTACTGTTTTTTCTGTATCTAAAATATGCTTAATAATATCTCTTCGTTCTTTTGCTAGCATAATATGTCCTTAAAACAAAATTTAGTCTTTGTTCCTAAATTATCATTAATATCTTATAATGTAAAGAAATATTATCAATTTTATCTTATCATATTTTATTGACATTTGGTATTATTCGTGTTTATATAATAAAAAACAATGAAAAACAAAATAAAAAAGGTGTCTCATGAAAAAACTAGATGATGGAATGGCTTTTATCTTAAAATATGAAAATATAGCATGGTATGATAATGGCGTGGTAAGAATTTTAGATAGAAGAATTTATCCAATTGAAGTTAAATTTGTTGAATGTAGAACTTATAATGAAGTGGCTCAAGCTATAAGTGATATGGTAACTCAAAGTTGGGGACCATATTTTGCAGCAGGTATGGGAATGGCGTTAGCAGCTTATCAAGCTAATGGTTTAGATGAAAAAAGCTTTGTAGAATTTATGCATACAGCCGGTATTGCCTTATATACAGCAAGGCCTACAACTTCAGCATTTATGAAAGAAATTGTTGAAAAATGTGAGAAAGCTGCTATTAAAGCAAAGTTAGAAGGCCAATCTCCAATAGATGCTGCATTTAATACAACAGTTGATTATTATAATGAAATTTATTCCTCTTGTCAGATTATGGGTAATTACTTAGTAGATTGTTTCCCAAACAAGGGAACTGTAATGACACAATGTTGGGCTGAGACTGTTGTTGGAATGATGTTAAAATCTATTAGGGAACAAAATAAAGATATAAAATTTATTTGTCCTGAAACTCGTCCATATTTACAAGGTGGTAGGCTTACTGCAAGTTGTATAAAGGATATGGGTTTTGATGTTACTGTTATTACTGATAACATGCCAGGTTATGTTTTAGAAAAGAAAAATGTTGATGTTTTTACATCAGCTGCTGATGTTATATGTATGGATGGTCATATTGTAAATAAAGTAGGTACATTTCAAATTGCATTAGCTTGTAATTATTTTGGTATACCATATTACGTTACAGGAAAACCTAATTTAGCTCATCCAGACAAAGAGTCAATCGTTATTGAAGAGAGAGATCCAGAGTTAGTATTACATGCCTTAGATAAAAAGTTTACTTTTGAAGGTGTTAAAGGCTATTACCCTGCTTTCGATATTACTCCACCAAAATTTTGTTCAGGTGTTATTACTGATAAGGGTAAATTTAACCCAAATGAATTAGAAAAATATTATAAGAGTGGTAAATAAAGTGGATAATTTTTATAAAGAAAGAGCAGAAGTAGCTAAAACTATGAACAAACTATTTGAAAGAGGTCTTACAACAGTTTCAGGTGGAAATATTAGTTTAAGGCTTACCGATGAGTTATTTTGTATAACACCTTCAGCTTTGGATAAAAGTAGTTTAACAGCTGAAAAAATAGCTATTGTTGGTTTTGATGGAACAAATTATACTCCATCCCTAAAGTTAAGCATCGAAAGCGAAATTCATAGGTTAGTATTAATCAATCGTAAAGATATTAATGCAGTTGTTCACTCTCATCCGATTTATGCATCATCGTTTAGTACTATAGAAGGTGAAAATCATATTTTATCAAAACTTACGGCTGAAGCTTATTACTTTATGGGAGATATTGTAAATGTTCCATATCACTTGATGGGAACTAAGGATTTAGCAGCAGAAGTTGCAAAATATAGTAAAGATTTTGATGTGATGTTAATGCAAAATCATGGTGCAATTGTTTTAGCCAAAGATTTACTTGGTGGATTTGATAAAATGGATCTTTTAGAGAGATCTGCTCAAATGAGTGTTGTTGTTAAGCAATTGGAATCTTTTGGATATAAACCTAAAGAGCTTAATAAATCTCAATGTTTAGAAATAGAAAAAATGAGATAAAAATGGAAGAATTGACTTTTATTGATAAAATTGCTGAGAGTGCAAATTATATAAAAAAATATGTTAATTATGATATAGACATTGCCTTAGTATTAGGTAGTGGGTTAGGTAAATTAGCATCAGAGATAGAAAATCCTATTATCATTAAGTATAGTGATATACCTTTTTTTCCAATTTCTACAGCTCCTGGGCATTTTGGAAGACTTGTAAGTGGAAAACTAGGTAACAAAAAAATAGTTTGCATGCAAGGCCGTTTTCATTATTATGAAGGATATGAGGCAAAGACAATTTGTTATCCAATATTTGTTTTTAATCAATTGAAAATAAAAAAATTGATTTTGACGAATGCTAGCGGATGTCTTAGACGTGATTGGAATGTTGGTGATTTAATGATTATTGAAGATCATATTAAATTAGTTGCAGACAATCCATTAAGAGGAACAAATTATGAGTCTTTAGGTCCACGGTTCTTTGACATGTCTAAAACCTATTCTCCTAGAATGGTAAAAGTAGCACAAGAGTGTGCTAAAGAAATAAATTTACCAATACGTAAAGGTGTTTATCAGTTTTTTTCTGGACCAAGTTTTGAAACAGCTGCTGAGATTAAGATGGCGCAAGCTTTAGGAGCAGATGCAACCGGAATGTCTACTGTTTTTGAGGCCATTGTTGCTAGTTATTTAAAAATGGAAGTTCTTGGAATAAGTTGTTTAACTAATATGGCTACAGGGCTTAGTAAAACAATATTAAATGAGGAAGAAGTTATAGAAACAGGAGAGAAAGTTAAATCTAAATTTATACAACTTCTGAAAAGTATTATAGAAAGATGGGAAAAATAATTACAATTAATATATATATATAATTTATTAATTGAGAGGAGAATCTTATGAAGAAATTGTTGTTAATTACAATGTGTTTGTTGAGTGTGTCATCTCTCGTATTTGCAGGTGGTGCTTCTGAAGAACCTACTAATGAGGAGAAAGGTCTTAATATTGCAATTATTACTACTCCTTCAGGTGTTGATGATGGTTCCTTTAATGAAGAGAACTATAACGGTATTTTATCATTTATTGAAAAAAATCCCGGTTCAACAGTTAAGCCATTAAGAGAACCAAGTGGAGATGTTGCTAAGGCTTTGAAAGTAGCTAGTGATGTAGTTGCAGATTATGATGTTGAAGTTTGTACAGGCTTCCAATTTGCAGGTATTAGTCAATTAGCTATTGATAATCCTGATACTAAATTCATTTTAGTAGATACTTTTCCAGTAGATCCAGATGATCCATCAGGTACTTTAGTATTAGATAATGTTTATGCAATGCTTTTTGCTGAACAAGAATCTGGTTTCTTTGCTGGTGTTGCAGCTGCTTTAGAAACAAAAACTAATAAAGTTGCAGTAATCAATGGTGTTGCTTACCCCTCTAATGTTAACTATCAATATGGTTTTGAATGTGGTGTAAAATATGCAAATGCTATTTATGGTACAAAGGCTGAAGTTGTTGAACTACCTTCTCAAGCAGGTACAGATGTAACAGGTGCTAATGTTGGTGGTAACTATATTGGATCATTTGCTGATGAAGCAACTGGTAAAATTGTTGGTAATCAATTAATCAATGAAGGTTGTGATATCTTATTTGTTGCAGCTGGTGGTTCTGGTAATGGCGTATTTACAGCTGCAAAAGAATCAAAAGGTAAAGTTAAAGTTATCGGTTGTGATGTAGACCAATGGGATGATGGAGTTGTAGGTGATGATAATATTATCTTAACAAGTGTTCTAAAGGTTATGGGAATAAATGTCGATAGAACTTTACAAAAAATTAAAGACGGCACCTTTGTTGGGGCTAACGAGGTTTTACAAGCTGATACTGATTCAACGGGCTTTGTTAAAGAAGAAGGTCGTCACCAATTACAAGATAGTACAATTGCTAAATTAGACGAAGTATATCAATTAGTTAAAAATAAGGAAATCATTCCTGCATCAAATTTCGGTGGATTCACACCTGATGAATTTATGGTTAATTAATCTAAGAATAGATCCATTGCTCTTAATTGAGTAATGGATCTTTTGGAGTAGATAAATGAATAATAATTTTGTTGAGCTTAGGAACATAAGCAAAGTTTTTCCTAATATTGTTGCGAATGATGATATTTCTTTAGAAGTAAAACAAGGAGAAATCTATGCAATTTTAGGTGAAAATGGTGCTGGCAAATCTACCTTAATGAGTATACTTTTTGGTTTATATGAACCTACTTCTGGGAGTATTTATATAAAAGGAGAGAAGGTAAAAATCTCATCTCCATTAGATGCTAATAAGCTTCATATAGGAATGGTGCACCAACATTTTAAGCTTGTTGATAATCAAAGTATAGCTGAAAATATTATATTAGGAATTGAACCTATAAAAAAGAAATTTGGGATTTTCCCCAAAGTCGATTTAGAATCTGCAATAAAAGATGTAACTTTATTATCAAAGAAATATCATCTAGAAGTCAATCCTACCGATTTAATCCAAGATGTTTCTGTTTCAACCCGTCAGAGAGTTGAAATTCTGAAAATGTTATATAGAAATGCTGAATTATTGATATTTGATGAACCTACTGCTGTTTTAACACCTCAAGAGATTGAATCCTTATTAGAAATAATAAAATCTCTAAGAGATAGTGGTAAAACTATTATTATAATTACACATAAACTTGATGAAATTAAAAAAATAGCAGATAGGTGTGCAATATTAAGAAAAGGAAAGCTAATTGATGTCTTAGACGTAGAAAAAACAACTACAAAAGAAATGGCATCTCTAATGGTCGGTCATGATATTTCTCTGCAAATAAAGAAAAATCCAAAACCTTATGGTAAAACAGTTTTAACAGTAGATAAGATTAGTGCAGTTAATAAAGATGGTATTCCAACATTAAAAGATGTTTCTTTTTCGATAAGAGAAGGAGAAATTTTAGCAGTAGCAGGTGTCTCAGGTAATGGACAAGTAGAAATTGCTGATGCAATTGCAGGACTGTTATCTATTAAAAAAGGAAACATTTCTTTAAATGGCTCTTTAATTAATGATTTAAGTATTAGAGAGAGATTAGAGAGTGGAATTTCTTATATACCAGAAGATAGGCATAATGTTGGACTTCTTTTAGATTTTACCTTAGCAAATAATCTTTGTTTGAAACAGTATTATAGAGAACCGTTCTGTTCTAAGAAAGGTGTACTTGATTTTAATAAATTTAATGAATTAAGTGAAATTTTAATTAAGAATTATGATATTAGATGTGGTGAGGATGGCCCTAACACAATAGTTAGAAGCATGAGTGGCGGAAATCAACAAAAAGCAATTGTTGCGAGAGAAATTCATGCGAACTCTGATTTAATTATCTTTGTACAACCTACAAGAGGTTTAGATGTAGGTGCAATTGAAATAATACATCAACGAATTGCTGAATTGAGAAATAATGGTAAAGCTATTTTATTAATCTCTTTAGAATTAGACGAGATTATGTCTTTAGCTGATACTATTTTAGTCATATATAATGGTGAGGTTCAAACCATCCGTGATGCAAAAGAGTTAAGTAAAGAAAAAGTTGGAGAATATATGATGGGGGTTCATAAATCGTGCTAAACAATAAAAATATTTTTAAAAGAGCTTATGTTAGTTTTTGCGGACCTGGAAAACATCAAGTTATAAGGATTTCTTTATTTTGTTTATTTTTAAGTTTACTAGGTGGAGCTATTTTATTATTAATCCTCGGTAAAAATCCTTTAGTAGCATATAAAGCACTTTTACAAGGCTCAGGTTTACTTGCCAAAGCAAAGTATCCTGGTAGGAAAAGTCAACTTACTGATTTTTTAAATTTATTAAACTATTCAGTACCAATGATTTTTGCATCATTATCAGTTGCCATAGCTTTAAAATGTGGTTTATTTAATATCTGTGTTTCAGGAATTATGGTTTTATCTGGCTTTATGGCAACTATTTTAGTTGGTTATAGTGATATTTCTTCAGTGTTAGCTAAAATTCTTGTAATTTTAATTGGAGTTGGAGTTGGCGCTTTGATGGGAGCTTTAATTGGATGGTTAAAATACCGATTTAATATGAATGAAGTAGTTGTTGCAATTATGTTTAACTACATAATTAGTTATGTTGCAAGCTTTTTTATTCAAACCCAATTTGTAGATCCAATAACAAGACAAAGTATTGAAATAAATCAAAATGCAAGATTAACGCTTGTTGATGTTGAAATATTTTCTCTTAGGATGAATATTACAACAGTCTTTATATTAGCTTTAATAGTTGTATTTGCGATAAAATTTTTATTAGACAAAACCCGTTTCGGATTTGAATTGAAAGCCGTGGGTGTAAATAAGAAGGCATCTAGATACTGTGGAATAGAAGTTGGAAAAACATTAATAAAAACTATGATTATATCAGGAGCTTTAGCAGGTTTAGCTGGAGTTACTTATTATCTTGGCAGTTATGCCTCGATGCAGCCTAGGATAGTCCCTTCTTTAGGATTTGATGCTATAGCAGTAGCTCTTCTTGGAAATATGGCTCCTGTAGGATGTTTTTTTGCATCGATTTTAGTAATGATTTTCGAAAGTGGAACTGCTTATCTTTCATCAAGATTAGGAGTATTAAGAGAAATTGCAGCATTAATTACAAGTATTTTATTACTATTTAGTGCTAGTAGTGGATATTTTAAACTTATGGCTAACAAATTTAAAAGTGAATTAGTAGAAAGTGGAGGTAAAAATGAATAATATTATAATTGAAAGCATGGCTTTTACTTTACCTCTTTTTATAATTTCAATTGGTGGTATTTTTTGTGAAGGAAGCGGGGTAATTAACTTAGCACTAGAAGGTTTACTTGGAATGGGAGCTTTCTTCGGTGGGTTAATCGTTGCCTCTTTAACATCAACTTTTGTAGATTCTCAAAGTACGCTAGTATATATCTCATTATTTTCTGCGATGGTTGGGGGAGCATTATTTGCCATGTTATATGCTTTAATTGTATTAAAATTACAAGCAAACCAGGTAATTAGCGGAGTTGTTATTAATATGCTCTCTGTTTCTTTAACTGCCTTTTTAACAAACCAATTAAACATTTCACTTTTTGGACAATCTTCAAATAAATTTATGTTATTTGTTTTTCCTAGAGTGACAGTTCCATTTTTATCTAAGATTCCAATAATTAGTGGCTTTTTTACAGATGTTTATGTGTATGAATTTATTATAGTTGTGATAGCAGCTTTTATGGCATATATATTATATAAAACACCATTTGGCATGAGGCTGAGAGCTTGTGGGGACAATCCCCAAGCAGTAGCTGCTGCTGGACAAAATGTAACTAAAATTAGATTTATTGCGATATTAATAAGTGGAGCAATGTCAGGTTTAGGTGGAATGTGTTTTGCATATTCAATTTCAACTAATTTTTCTCCTAGCATTTATGTTGGATATGGATATTTGGCAATTGCTGCATATATTTTTGGAAACTGGAAAATTTCAAATACTCTATTAGCTTGTTTGATATTTGGTTTTGCAAGAAGTATTGGATATTTTTTAGTTCAACAATTATCCCTTCCAAGTAGCTATAGTGATTTAGTCTTAACATTCCCATATGTATTAACACTAATCTTGCTTTTATTCTTTTCTAAAACAAACAAAGCTCCAAAAGCCCTTGGAGAAGTTTATGATAAGGGAAAACGTTAATTTAAAAAAATAATAAAGACAATGGTGTCTTTAAATAAATAATGAATAACGGAATTTATAATAATTCTGGAGGTAGGTTATGAAAAAAATTAAAATTTTATTTTCGATTGTTGCCATTGTTTTTGGCTTGAGTTCTTGTGCAACTACAAATGATGTTGTACAAAGTGAAGTTAAGGATGATTTGCTCTATTTAGAGAGTAGATATGAAATTAATTTATTTGATGCTACAATAGAACCATCAATTTTTATTGAAAATTGTGAAACTATAAGTGGTGTAGATTTATCTGATGTAACAGATGTAGTAGTAGCTTTAGTAAAAGCATCAGGGTTTGAAGAATTAGCTCAAACTTATTCAATAGAAAAGGCAAAAGAGAGATTATCTTATTATGGAGTTAACCATATTGGTTCCTTTGATGCTAAATACATAGCTTGTGCTTTAGATGCAAAATTAATTGATAGTGAAATCATTTCTAAATTAGTTAAAGCTGATGAAATAGATGGTAGTGTTGCTGCAACTTTGTTAATGAACGTGGCCCAAGTTAATGGAAGTGCACGAAATTACTTAGGTAAAATCAGTGATGAGGATATTTTAAATAAAGTTGCAACTGCATTTAATTCTTATTACATCTATTCAGATAATAATTTAGATGTTGTAGGTAAGAAGTTAGTAGAATCTAAAGCTTCAACAGGATATAACTTAAAGAAAGATGGATTTAATTCCAACTTTATACCTGAACTAACAATAAAATATGGACATAGTGATGAAAAACATCTAAAACAATTAATTGCATTGTTAAATAGTGAAGGAATTGATGCAAAAATACAAATTGAACCAAAAGTTTCAATTTACCAATATTTATTAGAATGGGGTCCAATTCCAGAACCTTCATATTCATATTATGTAGAACAATATAGTGATGATTTATATTTAGTACATGCTTTAGAATATGATGCATTATTTGAATTTGAAAATGAAGCTGATTTATTAGATTTTAATAGGATTATTGAACAATATTCAAAGAAGTCTGAACAAAATCAGAAAGATGGAAGTGATGTAAAATTAATAGCAGGAGCTTGGTGGCAACCTCTCTATAGTACAACTGTGATGCATGATGAAGAAGCTTATAAAGTAATTTATGATAGTGTAGCAACTGAAAATGGCTATTCAATTCATCCTTTCTGTCTTGAAGAAAATAAAGATGAGTTAGCAACTATTATGCAAACATATACTGATGCTCCAATAGTTTTAAATAAAATGTATGTAAATAATGCTTTTTATAGATATTTGAGTGGAGAATCATCTGAATAAAAGAATATTAAATTTTTTATTCATGGACCGCTGTAACAGTCAAAGTAGACTAGCAGCGGTTCTTTTTTTTACTTAATTTGTTATTTGTGAGAAATAAAGAATATTTATTTAAGTCAAACTTATAAAGGCCTAAAGAGTTTTTAGGCTTTATAAGGCAAAAATATTTTTTGTTTTTTAAAATGCAACTAGTTAAAAAGTATCTTCTAAATTGTTAATAGTTTATTAAATAGTTTAATTTTGTATTTTTTACATAGATGAATTATTGACCTTTATTTGTAATTGTATTATTTTTTATTAGTTATTTTTTATAACTATTATTAAAAACAACTAAAATAGAGCAAGGGAGATCATTTTGGAAAATGTTAGAAAGTCAATTTTAACTTATATAGAATACTCAAGGAAAATCACATCTCTAATGCTTAAGAAAATGGCTCCTGTGAGAAAGAAATATAATTTAACAAAGTTGGATGCAAATGCTTTAATTTTCTTTGCTGAAGATGAACATCCTCCAATTGCTAGTGAGTTTAGTAAATGTGGATCATATTCTAAATCAAATGTTTCAAAAGCTTTATCTGATTTATTAAAAAAGGAATTAGTTTTGATGGAATCTGATCAAGAAGATCGAAGATTTCAAAAAATAATATTAACTGAAGAAGGTAAGAAAGTTGCCAAAGAACTAAAAGAATCGATTGAACCAATTATAAAAAAACTGAGTAAGGGAATTAGCTTAGAACAGAAAAAGCTAATAATTTTATTTTTGACTCAGTTAAAAGATAATATAAATGAAGTTATGGAAGAGATAGAAGGATAAATGGGAACAAAAATGTTTAAAAAGAAAATATTATTAATAAGTTTTAGTATATTGTTTCTAACAAATTCATTATTTGCTAGAAATCTTAGTTTAGATGATGCGGTGGAAGAGGCTTTAAATAAAAGCAGTCAAGTTCTTTCAAAAGTATTAGAAATAGAAAGTGCAACTATAGATGATGAATATAAATATTCATCCCTCTATCCAAGTTTAAGTGTAAGTGGCACAGCATATAGAGCGAATGAGCCCCAGGGTTATTCTAGTGGTACTGTAGTATTATATCCAACTCTTAGTGCTTCATTTACTTTTAACCCTGCAATGCTTACTTCTTTACAAACAACATCTTTGTCTCTTCAAAACAATCAAATTAGCTTAGATAAGGCAAAAAAAGATGTAGCATTACAGATAAAAAAATTATATTATGGAATTTTAGTTCAAGAAGCATCTTTAGATTTTCAAAGAGAAAATATTGAATATTTAGAAGAAACTTTAAAAAATACTGAAGCAGCTTATGAAAATGGTGATATTCCAGAATTAAATGTATTGCAACTAAAATCTCAAATTTCATCTCAAAGAGCAAGTCTTGAGAAAACAGAAACATCAATTGTATCTCAAAAGAGGACTCTTGCTTTTTTAATTGGCTTAGATGACATTACAGAAGATTTAACTCTAACTGATGAATTACCTCAAGAATATGATGTTGATTTATCGCAATTTACTCTGAATAAAGCACTAACTGCTTCATCCGATTTAAGATCATCTCAGATAAATAAACAGTTACTTGATGTAAATAAAAAAGCATTAGAGCAATCAACATATTTCCCATCTTTAGTTTTATCTGCAAGTTATAATCCAAGTTGGTATTTATACGATGGCTCTATAACTGATGGCTATGATAGTGGTAGTATTAGTGCAACTATAGCTGTAGATGTTACTAATATGTTACCAGGATCATCTGGTCAAAAATCTCTAAAAAAACTTGATATTTCTTATAAACAACTTGAATTAGGAAATACAAGTATTAGAGATAATATAGTATTAACGTTTAATTCTAATTTAGAAGCAATTAAAGATGCTAAAAGACAAATAGAATTAAGCGAGGAAAACATCGAATTGTCAAAGAAAGCTTTTGAATTAACATCTCTTTCATACGAAAGTGGTTTTACATCATTCTCTGATTTGCAATCCGCTCAATTAAGTGTAAGTAATGCTCAATTGTCATTACTTCAAGCTCAATATACATATGTAAGTGCTCTTCTAGATTTAGAAGATCAATGTTCAAACTAAACTAAAGGAAAATACAATGATTTTGAATTACAAAAAACAAATTATAAAAGTTACTATATTAGTAAGTCTTTCTTTATTGACTTTATCATCTTGTAGTAAAATCGATGAAGCACTTTCACCTTCCATAAATGAAGAAGATACAAAAGTTGAATTGTCAGAAGAAAGTTCAAAACCAATTAGCGTAAATGGGGCAATGGCAAAAATAGGGTCAATTAGTTCAAGCATTGAAGTAGCCGGTACAGTTACTACATCTAATCCTGTTGCAATTATTGGTGAAGCTACTGGAACACTAAAGAATTTTAACCTTGAGGTTGGTGATGAAGTAGAAGCTGACGAAGTTATTGGACAAATCGATCCTTCTCGCCCTGGTATGAATTATAAAATGAAGGATATTGAAGCTCCAATTTCTGGAACTGTTATATCAGTAAATACTAAAGAAGGCTCATTAGTCTCTTCATCTAATCCTTTAGGGTATATTCAAGATTTAAATGATACTACTATAAAAGCTAATATAATTGAAAAATATATTTCTTTTGTAGAAATTGGGCAGGATGTAGAAATTAAATTTGATGCCTTTCCAAATAAAATTTTTAAAGGAACAGTATCTGATTTAGAGCCCACTGTTAATACTCAAACTAGATCATTAGGAATTGAAATAGATTTTGAAGATCCAGATAATTTAGTATTACCAGGTATGTATGCCAAAAATAAAATCATTACTAAGACAATTGATGATGCTTTGTTAATCCCTTCCACAAGTGTTTTTGCAAAAGAAAACTCTTTTTATGTTTATCTAATTGAAAATGGAAGATTAGTAAAAACTCCAATAACAAAAGGCTTAGAAAATTATGATTATGTTCAAGTGCTTGAAGGCTTAAGTGAAGGAGATATTATAGTTAATTCTAAATCTTCCTTATTAGGCGAAGGCTCTTATGTAAATGTCCAAAACGAAGGAGCATTTTAATGAGTATAAGTGATACCGCAATTAAAAAACCTAGGACTGTTTTGATTTTTACTATCATTTTAGTAGCCCTAGGATTATATACAATGAATGAAATTCCTATTGATTTACTCCCTGACGTATCTCTTCCATACGTTATGGTAATAACTCAATATCCAAATGCTAGTCCTGAAGAAGTAGAATCTAAGTTAACAGAAGTTATGGAAAATACTTTTGCAGGTATTACAGGCTTAACAGATATAAATTCTCAATCTAGTTCAGGCTCTTCTACAATAACGCTACAATTCTCGCAGTCAACTGATTTAGATCAAGCGACGAATATGATAAGAGATAGGCTATCTTTAGTAGAAGATTATTTACCAGAGGATGCAACATCTCCGATGATAATGCAATTAGATGTATCTTTAATGCCTATAATGGGTGTATCTCTTACGGGAAATAAAACACCTGATGAACTACTTAATATTGCAGAGGATATAGTTTCTCCTGCCCTTGAACAGTTAGATGGTGTAGCTAGTACAACAATAAGTGGAGGAAGAGAGAAGATAATTAAAATTGAAATTGATAAAAATACTCTAGATACTTTAGGCTTATCTCTAACTCAAATGTCTCAAGTAATAGCAAGCCAAAACTGGAAATCAGATGCTGGTACTATAACTGATCATGATATGAATTACTCAATTAGTAGTGAAGGGAATTTCCAATCACTACAAGAAATTAAAGACACAATTATTGCTACAAAAACTGATAATCAAACAGGAAGTATTTCAACAATCACGCTAGGAGATGTTGCAACCGTAGTTGAAGATTATAAAGATACAACTTCCTATGCATATGTTAATGGAGAGCCAGGAATTATCTTGACTATTTCAAAGCAATCAGGAACAAATTCACTTCAAGTATCAGATTCTGTTATTGAGAAATTAGATAGTTTAAATAGGAGCTTACCTGATGGGGTTAAATTAGAAGTAGCATATAATACAACAGATTCGATTATAACCTCTATATCAAATGTAGCATCATCAGCAATCACTGGTGCAATTTTAGCAATTATAGTTATATTAATATTTTTAAGGAGTTTATCTTCAACTTTTACAATATCTCTAACAATTCCAATATCTCTAATAATTACCTTATTAGTATTACGCTTTACTAATAATACAATTAACATGATGAGCTTAGCAGGATTGACTCTTGGGGTGGGTATGTTGGTAGATAACTCGATTGTTATATTAGAAAATATATTTAGTTATCGTGAAAAAGGGGCAAAACCACATATTGCCGCATCTTTAGGTGCAAATGAGATGAAAAGTGCAATAACAAGTTCAACTTTAACTACAATTTCAGTATTTGTGCCTTTGTTACTATTTAGAAATAGCTTAGATGGGACAATTACAATATTTGAAGATTTAGCCTTTACAGTAATAGTATCACTAACAACATCCTTGTTAGTTGCTATAATCTTAGTTCCAACTCTTTCATCTTCCTTTTTTAAAGGACACATAAAAAGAGTAGGAGAAAAAAGAAGAGGGTTAAATGGTGTTGTTGAAAAAGTCTTTAATGCTTTTGAAAATGGTTATTCTAAGTTTATTAGATGGTGTCTACATCATAAAACCTTATTTATAGTCATTATTTTAGCCTTGCTTGTAGCTTCAATTGCTAAAATTCCATCTTTAGAATTCACATTTATCCCTGAAACTGATCAAACAAGTGTTACAGCAACATTATCATTTCCTCATGGAACTGATTTAGCAGTAATTGATGCCAAAACTACAGCATTTGAAGAAGATTTGAAAAAAGAAATTCAAGGATATACTAAAATGGCTACAACCATAGATGGAGGCTCTCAATTTACTATGTTTACAGGGGGAGGTTCCTCAACTTCTTCTATTTCTATCACCTTAAAAGATGCTGATGAAAGAGTCGCAGGAGATATGGATTATAAGGAAATAACAAAAATAATTGATTCCTTAGATAGCAAGTATACAGATTTTGATTTAACTGCTGATACATCTTCCAATTCTTCAGCTAGCTTTAGTGGTTCAGATATTGATATCACAGTTAAAAGTGATGACTTTGATAGATTAACACTTGTATCTACTCAAATTGCAAATATATTGGAGAAAGATGCCTCTAATTTAGTAAATAACGTTTCAAATTCAATCACTGAAGGAAACCCTCAACTATCTATAGTATATGATAAAGCTGCTATGAACAGAAATTATGTTAATTCAATGAGTATTGCTTCAGAATTAAAGGCAGACTTGAGTGGTGTTACAGTTGGATCATTTACTCAACAAGGTGAATCAATTGATATGATATTAACTTTAAGTGATGCTGATGAATATCATAAGTTTAATCTAGATCAAATAACAGTAACTAATCAATTAGGTCAAAAGGTTCCTCTTTCTGCTATTGCACATATAGAAGAGACAACTTCACCAATGACTATTTCTAGAGAAAACCAAGGTCGTGTAGCCCATATTACTGCAAGTAATGTAGGAAATTTATCAATAAATCAATTAACAAATGCAATTGAAGATTTACTAGATAAGAGTAATATTCCAATAGATGAAGGATTAACATATTCTGTTGGTGGTTCTTGGGATTCAATGAAAGAAGGAATTGAAGTATTTATAAAAATTATTTTGATGGCATCTATTTTAGTATTTGCTGTTATGTCTTCTCAGTTTGAATCATTCAAAGATCCATTTATTGTTATTTTCACTTTACCAATGGCCTTAATTGGAGTAGTTGCAACAATAGTATTAACAAAGTCAGTAATCTCATTAATGACTTTAGTTGGTATATTAGTTCTAGTTGGTATTATAGTAAATAATGGTATTGTTCTAGTAGATTATACTAATCTACTTAGAAAAAGAGATTATACTCTAGAAGATGCTTGTGTAACATCAGCTAAGACTCGTTTAAGACCGATTATGATGACAACTTTAACTACTGTCTTAGCATTAGTGCCTTTGGCATTTTTCCCAGGTGAAGGCTCTCAGCTCATTCAACCAATCGGACAGGTAATATTTGGTGGACTATCTTTTGGAACTTTAATGACTTTAACAATGATGCCAATTATCTATTATATTTTAAATAAGAGAGACGAAAAGAAAAAAATCAAAAAAGCATTAAAGAATAAACAACAAGCTTTAATCGATGGAAATGAAGATAGAGGAGAGATAAAATAATGAAAAGAGTTGAAATAATGATATCAAGAGCTTTAGATGAAGAATTTCTTGAAAGATTAAGTGCCTATGAATTAACACATTTTACAGCTATCTCTCCAGTTATTGGTAAAGGATTTTCTAATCCTAAACTTGGTGATGAAGTTTGGCCACAAACTAATAAACTATATATCTTTTATGTAAAAGAAGAAGATGTAATGAAATTAACAAAGATAGTTAATAAACTTAGGGAAGAGTTTCCAACTGAAGGCCTTGCTGCCTTTGAAAGCGAAGCTAAGTGTCTAAGTGAGTGTGAAGAATTATATTCATAATAATAAAAAAATAAGGAATATTGTAAGGCTATCAGTCTTCAATATTCCTTTTTTTAAATTAGTTGTAACTAAATAAAATAGAGCCTGTTGTTAATTTGTAAAATTCATAAAACAATAGGAATTTATATAATTAAAAACTATTATTTACACAAATTTAAAATATTAACTACATCTTTAGGATATAGTTTTTTAAATCCATTTATATACTTATTGTTACAAGCTTTTTTAGCCATAATCTCAAAGTTTTCATCTCCAATATTAATAGCAGATAAAGAACTAGCAATATGAAGGTCTTCATATAAGAAAGTTTTAAGCTTTTCAATTGCTAGCTTTGCAATTTCCATATCCTCAAGATTTGAATCAATATTAAAGACATTAACTCCAAATTGTTTAAACTTAGAAACAGTAGTTTCATCAAGAGTATATTCAAGCCATTTTGGGGTTAGAATTGCTAAGCCTAAACCATGAGTAATATCATAATAGGCACTTAATTCATGTTCTATAGGATGGCATGTCCAATCATGAGTTTTATCAGCAGCAACAAAACCATTAATAGCCCAAGAAGATGTCCACATAAGATTTGCTCTAGCTTCGTAGTTGTCAGGCTCATTATATGCTATAGGAGCATATTTAATAACTGTTTTCATTAGACCTTCCATCACAGTATCTAGCATGTAAAGGCTTTCATTCATATTGAAATATACTTCAAGAATGTGATTTAAAATATCTGCAGATCCACAAGCTGTTTGGTATTTGCTTACACTAAAAGTTAAACTTGGGTCTAAGAAAGAAACTTTTGGTCTCAAAGGTTCAAAAATTAAACCAATTTTATCATGAGTTTCAGGATTGCTAATAACACCGGCAGCATTCATTTCGGTTCCGGTAGCTGAGAGTGTTAAGATAGTAAATAAAGGTAGAGCTTTTTTAACATCAACTTTATTGAGCATTATATCCCAAGCATCTCCATCATAATAAGTAGCAGCTCCAATATATTTAGTACAATCAATAACAGATCCACCACCAACTGCTAGTAATACATCTATGTTTTTTTCTTTACAAATTTGTGCTCCTTTATTAACTGAAGAAACTCTTGGGTTGGGATCAATTCCAGATAGTTCAAATACTTCAAAATCTCCTTTTTTTAATTCATCCATAACCTTTTGGTATAGACCCATTTTTTTGATACTACCACCACCATAAGTTAATAAAACTCGCTTACCATATTTTTTTAATTCAGGAGCTAAATTGCCTAATTGATTTTTTCCAAAAAAGACTTTTGTTCCTATATCATATACAAAATTATTCATAAAAATCCTCCTATTTTTTATTAGTTATATTTAATTTAATCATGTTATAACTAAAATTAACAGAGTTTTATAATTAATTAAATGCCTAATTTAATATATTTTATTGTCTAATCCTATAAACTTATAATAAAAAAGCATTAAATCTCTTGGATTTTGTTGTATAATTCTATAATAATTATATGAATGTGAGAGTTTAAGGATGAATAAATGGAATGTAGTGATGCTATAAAATATATAAAAGAAAATAATTTAAAAGAAGGGTTTAATGAAACTAATGTAAAGGGTGTTAAAATCTTTAAAAATGATTATCCTGTTCCAAGACAACTTTTAGAATACAATCCTGGAATATTAATTGTATTAAACGGTAGTAAACATGGTTATATCAAAAATAATCATTTTGATTATAGTAGAGATTATTATATAGTTTTACCGACTCATCTTCAATTCGAGTGTGAAGCAATTGCCTCAAAAGATGATCCAGTTTTTGGGCTTTTTATAGAGATTGATATTTCATTATTAAATGAGTTAATTATTAAGATGAATTTAAGACCACATGTGGTTACAGCTAATTCTTTTAAGGTTAAACCTACTAAAATTGATAATAAGTTAGAAACAGCAGCATTAAGATTACTTGAAGTTTTAAAAGATGAAACAGACTCTGCCATATTAGGCTCTTCATTAGTTAAGGAAATCTTATATTTAGTATTAAAAGGTGAAAATAGAGATATATTATATTCTTTATGTGCTAATGGTAGTGATTATGATAGGTTAGCAAAAGCATTAAAAATAATTCATACAAGATATAAAGAACATTTAAATGTAGAAGACTTGGCAAAAGAGTGTTCAATGAGTGCCTCAGGATTTTATAAAATCTTTAAATCACTTACAGGAGAGACTCCACTTCAGTATATAAAGAAGATTCGGCTAAAACAAGCGAAAGATCTATTAGAGCAACAAAAGCTGAAAGCCTGTGATGTAGCAATTGCGATTGGGTATGAGAGTGTTTCTCAATTTTCTCGAGAGTTTAAAAGATATTATGGGGCGACACCAGGTATGGTGAGAATAAATAATAAAATTCAATAAAAGGGAGTAATTTTATGAAAATTGTTGATATGCATTGTGATACAATTGTTGCTTGTTATAAACACAACAAACATTTAGATAAAAACGATTTACATATTGATGTAGAAAAATTTATAAAAGGTGATTATTTACTTCAAAATATGGCTATCTTTCTAGATATGCGAGAAGAAAAAAATCTTACCAATTTGGCTAAAGATATAATTAAGTTTTATGATAGAGAAACAGATAATAATAATATTAATAGAATTTATAAATTTTCAGATATCAAAGAAGATAAAATAAACACAATGTTAACTATTGAAGATAGTGAGATAGTACCTTATCAAAATTTAGAAGAATTTTATGATTTAGGTGTAAGAATGATAACTTTAACTTGGAATTACCCAAATAAGGTTGGATTTTCAAATATTGATAGTGACCATTTTAGTGGATTTGAATCATTAAAAAGAATTGATAATGAAAATGGGTTAACTCAATATGGAAAGAAATACATCAAAAAAATGGAAGAAATGAATATTATAATAGATGTCTCACATGGATCTAATAAGTTAATGAGCGATGTACTTGATTACAGTGAGAAGCCTTTTGTAGCAAGTCATTCTAATTGTTATAGTGTAACACCTGTAGGTAGGAATATTAATGATGACTTACTTATAAAAATGATAGAAAAAGAGTGTGTAATTGGAATGAATTTTTGCAGTGCATTTCTAACAGATATTGGTAATAGTGAATCAAAAATAGATGATTTAATTAAACACATAGATCATATTTTAGATTTAGGTGGAGAGAATAATGTTGGCTTTGGTGGTGATCTTGATGGAATAGACTCTAAGTTAGAAATAAAAGATGCTAGTAATATGCAATACATAATTGAAAGACTAAAAAAGAGATATTCCATTAACATAGTTAAAAAAATAAGCCATGAAAATGTTCTATCTCTTTATGAAAAAGTTTTGAAATAATTTTTATTTACTTATAGCATTAACAGGGCAATTTTTTATTGCCTTGTTAATAATATCATCTTCAACTATTTCAATATTTAAAATTTGAGCTTTTTTATTTTCAATTTTAAATAAAGCGGGGTAAGTTTTTGTACAAATACCACAACCAATACAGGCCCTAGTATTAATACTAGCTTTCCCGTCCCTATATGATTTATCTACTGCAAGATCTTCATCTTTTATAATTTTATCACTTATAAATGAGAAAATTAAAATTGCAATAATTGTTAATATCCACCTAACTATCATAAAAGTTGGGCCTAAGAATTTTACTTCATTTATTAACATAGGAACTTTAATTACGGCCCATGAGCTTAGAATTATTATTATGTTTCTAATAGAAGCCCCTTTTTTATGAAGCATTACACAGATTGGAAAAGCAGCATAAATAGGTCCGGCTGATACACTTCCTAAAACAAAAGATAAAATAATTCCTTTTAATTTAGATTTTTTTCCCAAGTATTTCATAATAGTATCTTTATTTATCCAAGTGTCTAATAAGGCCGTTAAGACAAAGATAATAGGCATTATCATCAACATTTCTTTAATATAGTAAGTGCTATTATTTATTGAAGTGATAGCTAAAGTTCTATCAAAAATAAAAATTGAAATATAAGCTAATAAAATAAGTATTGAAAATAAATTATTTTTTAATTTTTTAATCATAAGATAACTCCCATAGCGAAAGCAATTAAAATTGCAAATACAAAGCTTAAAATATTTCTTGTTAAAGCAAATTTAATACCAAATTCCTTTTTCTCAAGCGGAAAAGTAACAAGCCCAACCATAGTCAAAGTAGTTAAAAAAGCTACTGCTGCAACTATATTTACCGAAGCATCTACTAGCGTTCCGACTAGAGGGAAGGCTATAAAAGCAGGGATTAGTGTTATAGCACCTAGAATAGCTGAGGCTATAGTTGAAATGATAGGATTTTGTCCTTCAATAAAAGTTGCTATTTCACCTGGTGGTATAATAGCAAGCACTAAACCAATTAGAAAAATTATTGAAAAAATACTAATTGCCATAGCCTGTCCCATTTTTAAAGCTGTTTTTAATGCTTTTAGTGTTTTTTGTTTGTTTTTAACTAGAGAGAAAATTACAAAAATTATTGTAATTAACCACATAGCTTTAGTAAAAATATCCATAAAATTACTCCTGTAATCTAGAGTATTGAATTAATTTTATCTAAATCAAAGACACCGATGAGTCTATTTTCTCTTTTTATAAAAAGACTCATTTACGACTTTTTTTCTTTAATTAAGTAAGTTACAATCAAAGAGAGGTAATGGATGAAAATAAAAAATATTTTAGATCAAGTATCTTATTTTGATAATTTAGATAATCTTGATACCCTAATTCAAAAAAGGTATATAAAGGTTAAAAATTATGAGAAAAATAATACAATTAGAGAAGTTAATGAAAGTTGTGAATGGGTTGATATTGTTGTAAGTGGAGTTGTAATTGCTTATTCATTAAGTGAAAATGGAAACGCAACAACAATGTTTGAATTTAGACAAGGTAGTATAATTGGAGCTAATTTGATATTAATCGAAGGAGTTTATCCACTTAATTTTTATTCAAAAGATAAAACTACAATAATAAGTATTTCTAGGAAGGGAGTTGAAGAACTTCTTCATAACTATAATTTTTGTTTAAAATTTTTTAAGGCATTATCTATTAATTCTCAGAACTTGAATAAGAAAGTGTTTTTATTTCACAAAAAAACGATTCGGGAGAATTTAATTGATTATTTTAATCAGCAATCTTTGATACAAAGATCAAAAACTATTCAATTGCCTATATCTAAAAAAGAACTTGCCGATTATTTTGGTGTGCAGAGACAGTCTTTATTTAGAGAATTAAAAAAATTAAATGAAGAAGGTATTATTAAAATAGAGAATAGGAAAATCACTATTTATTAAAAATAATAATTTGTTCTTGATTTAAAATTTAGACTTATTATAATATCTAAAAGGTGAGCCAATTTAAGTTTTAATTAAATCGCCAACCTCAAAATGTCTGATTTTTGTTCATTTTTAGCGTAGGTTCGCGCAAAGTTGTAATTCTTTGTATAATAAGAAAATAATTGGTAAATTAAATTTAAAATATAAGAAAATATTATTTGCTTTGTAACAAGCAATTTTGGGTTCGCGATTTGACTATTGTAATTTATTACTGTATAAGGAATAATATCGTAAGGAGTCTGAAAGGCATGACCTGCTAAAAGGGATTAAGACTCTTTCTATCTCCTTATAAACTTACTCTACACCATTTACCAGTCTGAAAGGCATGACCTGCTAAAAGGGATTAAGACCAGTTTCAAATTCATAAACTGGCAATGAATATTTCTTTGCGTCTGAAAGGCATGACCTGCTAAAAGGGATTAAGACCTCTCGTAAAATATGCTAATAATTAAGCCAACTTTATTATGTCTGAAAGGCATGACCTGCTAAAAGGGATTAAGACAGTAAACTCGATAATAAACATTTTTTTCACTTCCTCATCTGTGTCTGAAAGGCATGACCTGCTAAAAGGGATTAAGACATCATAATATGAGAAATATAATATAAAAGAAATAAATCAGAAAAAATACTCATTGATGAATTATTAATAATTGTTATATTAAAAAAATAAGAAAATTTATTTATTCTTCTTTTCTTAATTGATGCATAATATTCCTATAAAGGATTATAATATTATATAAAAATAATCAAAAACACTTTTAGATTTATTTGATAAGTTTATTTCTTTAATAAAAAAATAATATTTTAATAGAAAATAATAACAGATAAGTTAATAACAATATCAAATAATTATAGATTTAATGTCTATTGATTTTATTACAAAACTAATATTTTTTTGAGATTATAAAGATATTTTTCATCAATTTTTCATTATTTAAAAAAAGTTTGACAAACAAAAATTAATGGGTTAGATTATAGTTAATCGGTTGTGTGTACGTTAACATTTTTTTATTTTGAGTATTTATAACCATAAGGAGGGTCATATGAAACGTATATTTTTTATGTTATTAGTCGTTTTATTATCACTAAATTCACTTGTTTTTGCTGGAGGGCAAGGAGAGTCTAGCAAGACAGATCAAGTTACTATTGGGGTATCTATCTGGAGTTCTACAGATACTTTAGGAAGTCAATGCAAAAGAATTTTAGATAAAGCAGCTGATGCTTTAGATGTTAAAGTTAAATACATTGATCAAGGACATATTTCTGAACAAGTTACAGCTTCTGCTGAAACTTTAGCAGCTGCTGGTGTTGATGGAATGATAATTTGTAATTCAGCTTCAGCAGAAATGACTTCAGTAATAAACACATGTGAAGAAAATGAAGTTTATTGTGCGCAATTCTTTAGAGTAATAGATCCAGTGGCTAATCCAAATGAATATGCTTTAGCACAAAGATCTAAATATTTCTTAGGTGCCGTACATGAAGATGAAGTATCTAATGGAATGAATTTAGTTAAGATTTTATGTGAAAAAGGAAACAGAAAGATTGCATTGGAAGGTTGGGAAGCTGGAGATGCTACATTCCTTTTGAGATGGGAAGGCTATAAAAAAGGAATTGAAGAATGGAATAACAATCATCCAAATGATAAAGCAGTATTATTAGAACCTCAATATGGTGGAACAACAAGTGATACAGGTAGAGCAACTGCTGAAGCCATTATTAATGCTAATAGCGATGTTGATGCATTAATTGTAGCAGGTGGTGGTGGAGATACTTTAGTAGGAGCATTAGCTGCTATTGAATCACTAGGATTAAAAGGTAAAATTGATGTTGTATCAACTGATTTCTTAGCTGATTTAGATGTTCAATTACAAACCGGTGGAATGGCTGCAGAATCTGGTGGACATTACTGTGATCCTTTATTTGCTTTCATGCTAGTATATAACACAATTAAAGGCAAATATACTCCATCAACAGATTCTTTTGTTGATATTAAGTTCCCTTATTTATATGTTGCTTCATCTGATGATTACCAAGATTATGCTAAATATTTTGTATCTGATCTACCTTATAATGATGATGAAATTAGAGCAATGGCCAATATGTCTATAGATGAATTAAAAGCAACTGCTGCTAAATTATCAATTGAGGATGTTAAATCAAGACGTTAATTGTTAAGTAACATATGTGAAAGCATCACAAGCTTTCACATATGTTTTTAGGATAAAGAAAATGTCCTAACACAATATGGCATATTAAAGTTCTATTTTCTTGTTTCTAATCAGAGGTGAATATGGGTGATTTTTTTGAGAGATTTAAAAAAAATAGGTTTTACGGAATTACTATTTTATTGATACTCTTATTTTTCTTTTGGGCGGTTTTTAAAATAATTTCTCCCACTAATTTTGGAACTCCAAAATTAATGAGAGATTATTTTCAAACTAGTATTCAATACGCAGTCGGTGGCTGTGGTTTTTATTTCATTGTTGTTATGGGTATGTTTGACATGAGTATCGGTGCTAATGTTGTTCTATCCTCATTAGTTGGTGTTCTCCTATCTAGATATTTTGGATATTGGGGGTTAATTTTTGGCTGTCTGATTTGTGGAGCATTAATAGGGGCTTTTAATGGAGTCCTTTATTCAAAATTAAGAATTCCTTCAATAATAGTTACTGTAGGTTTAATGTTAATCTTAGAAAGTTTAGCTAACTATGTTGTAGGTTTAGATACATCAGGATTTCCAGGTAAATTAACAGACGCAAGTATTTTAGCAATCGGAAATGCTCCGTATAATTATATTATAGCATTCACTTCATTTTTCTTGATGGGTTTCATTTTACGTTATACCCGGATTGGAACTTATAGCAACGCAATTGGAAGTAATGAATATATAGCAAAAACCATGGGTATTAATGTTGAGAAATATAAGTTTATTGGTTTTGTTCTACTTCATTTCTTTGTTGGGATAATGGCTTTACTAACGGTTAGTTATGGTAGAGGAATGTTAGCAGTTACTGGAATGTCTTCAATGGATAGAAACTTTCCCCCTCTGATGGGAACTTTTTTTGGGATTGCCTTTAAAAAATATGGTTGTCCGGTTACAGCAATAGTTTTTGGTGAATTCATAATCCAAATTATCTTCAATGGTTTAGTTGCAATGCATATTCCAACCACAATAAATGATTTTATAACTGGTGCGGTATTACTGATTATTGTAACTCTAACAAATAGAGGTAAATTGGGAACAGTGGTCAAGTAGGAGACATTAATAATGAGTGAAGCTTTTTTAAGATCCGAAAACATAAATAAATATTTTGGAATAACACATGCTGTAAATAATGTGTCATTAGAATTTAATAGTGGAGAGATTCACGGACTTATTGGAGAAAATGGTTCTGGGAAATCCACTTTTTGTTCTATGTTAAGTGGTATTTATCCTATCACAAGTGGCAATTTTTATCTTGAAGGGAAAAAATTAGAAATAAGTTGTTTAGTAGATGCTAATAAAAATGGGATTTCTATGATTGTTCAAGAGTTAGGAACTTTGCCTGGCTTAACTGTTGCAGAGAATTTATTTTTAGGTGAAGAAGACCAATTTATGAAAGGTCCGATTAAAAACTTTAAAAAAATGAATGTAGCTGCCCAAAAGATTTTAGATGAATATGGTTATGGATATATTTCAGCGTCTAAGATGATTGATCATTATAGTTTTGAAGAGAGAAAAATTATTGAGATAATTAAGGCCGTTTATTTTAAACCGAAAGTTGTAATTGTAGATGAAACTACTACTGCTTTGAGTAAAACAGGCAGAGAAAATCTTTTCAAAATAATGAATGAAATAAAAAAAGAAGGAAATACTGTAATCTTTATTTCTCATGATTTAGTAGAAGTCTTAGAGCATTGTGATAGAGTTTCTTGTTTAAGAGATGGAGAGCTTATAGGAACTGTAAGTTCTAAAGAAGTAAATGTTGATAAATTAAAAAAAATGATGGTTGGCAGAGATTTAAGTGGAAAATATTATAGGACAGATTATAAAACTGCACTTTCTGATGATGTTGTATTAAAAGTTAAAAATGTCTCAGTAAAAAATCATATATCAAACATTAGTTTTGAGTTGCATAAAGGTGAAATTTTGGGTTTTGGTGGACTTTCGGAATGCGGAATGCATGAACTAGGAAAAGCCTTGTTTGGCGCGTCTTATGATAGAAAAGGTAGTGTAACTTTAGCTGATGGTACTCAGATTGATTCGATAAATGTAGCTATTAGAAAAAATATAGCTTATGGGTCAAAAGATAGAGACAACGAATCTATAATTGTTGCTGACACAATAAAATCAAATATTGTTTTACCTTCAATAGACAATCTGTCAACTCACCATTTTTTGAAAGAAAATAAACTTGTGGATTTTGCAAATAAGTTTGCACAGTTAATGAGTATAAAGATGGTTGATGTTCATCAAGATGTTTCAGAACTTTCTGGAGGTAATAAACAGAAAGTAGTTTTAGCTAGATGGCTCGGTAGAGATTCAGATATATTTATTTTAGATAGTCCTACTCGAGGTATAGATGTAAAAGTAAAAGCAGATATTTACAATTTAATGGAAGAATTAAAATTAAAGGGGAAATCAATAATAATGATTTCAGAGGAAATCCCTGAATTATTAGGAATGAGTGATAGAATAATTATTATGAAAGATGGACAGATTTCCAAAAAGTTTATGAGAGATCCAAATTTGACTGAAGAAGATATAATCGAAAAGATGGTTTAAGGAGCATGAATGATGAAAAATTTCAATATTAAAAATAATAAGTTAGATTTACGCTCATTTATGCCTTTAATAGGATTTGTCGTATTAGTTATAATTTTTGCTATATTAACAAATGGAAAAATCATACAACCAAGAAATCTAAAACTTATGCTGAGTCAGGTATATGTATTAATGATTGCAGCAACAGGAGTTTGGATGATAATGACAGTTGGTGGTCTTGATTTTTCTCAAGGCGCAATATTAGGTTTAGCATCAATTGTTTTTTGTGAATTTTCAAAATATAGCATAGTTTTAGGTATTGTTCTTGCGGTAGTTTCTGGAGCTCTAATGGGTGCTATTAATGGACTTTTCCATGTTAAATTTAAAATTGCTTCATTTATTGTAACTATTTGTACAATGTATCTTTTCAGAGGACTTTGCAAATTTATCACAACAAATGGCCCAATTCCTGCTTCTTTGAACGTTCTGGCATTAAATCAAACTTGGTTTAAAGTATTAATGACAATAATTGTATTACTAATAGGATTAATTGTAATAAAATATACACGGCTTGGCTATGACTTAAAAGCTATAGGAGCTGGTGAAATAGCAGCCCGATTCTCAGGTTGTCGTCCAGATTTATTAAAATTTTTAGTTTTTGTAATAGCAGGAGCAATTACAGGGTTTGCTTCTTTTATCAATGTAATAAAAGTTGGGTCAATTACAGGAACTGCTGGTAGCATGCTAGAGATTCAGTTATTAATCTCTTTAGTTTTAGGTGGCATGCCAATAAATGGAGGATCGAAAGCTAGATTTTCAAATATTATTGTTGGTACTTTAACTTACAGTGTTTTAGAAAAGAGTCTACCTATGGTATTTAGTGTTTCTGCTACTCAACAATTAGTTAAAGGTATTGTTTTCTTAATCGTTGTTGCATTAACTATTGATCATGAGAGTTTGAAAGTAATTAAATAATTTATAATTTTTTAAAGTAGAGGATGTGAAATTAAAAATAAATTTTTCATCCTCTTTCTTATATAAATATTTAGTTAAAATATTCAATTGCGAATCTTTGTAATTTAGAATAGTATTAGTAATATTATTATTCGATATTTTAGAAGTTTGATTTTAAGAAATCGCCAACCTTTAATATCGTGTTTTTTGCCCATTTTTAGCGTAGGTTCGCGCAAAGTTGTAATTCTTTGTGTAATAATAAAATAACCAGAAAATAAAGTTTTGGTAAAGAAAAAATATAATTTGCTCTCTAACAAGCAAATTTAGGTTCGCGATTTGACTATTGTAATTTATTGCTGTATAAAGAATAATATTGGAAGGAGTCTGAAAGACATGACCTGCTAAAAGGGATTAAGACATTGATACAATTTCACCATATAAAAAACTGAATTTCTTTTTTGTCTGAAAGACATGACCTGCTAAAAGGGATTAAGACTAAGTCAACCTCCCAAACCTTATCATCTTTGTTCCACGTCTGAAAGACATGACCTGCTAAAAGGGATTAAGACCATTTTCGTCTTCTGTTGCGAAGTTTTCCATTCCTCTTAGTTTTCTAGTCTGAAAGACATGACCTGCTAAAAGGGATTAAGACCACCGGTTAAGCTATCATAAACTAGTATATCAAACTTATCAGGTCTGAAAGACATGACCTGCTAAAAGGGATTAAGACGTAAATTCTTTTTTCCAAATTATACCGAAATCATAATTTCGTCTGAAAGACATGACCTGCTAAAAGGGATTAAGACAATTCACAATTAAAATAAATATGACCATCAACAATTATAGTCTGAAAGACATGACCTGCTAAAAGGGATTAAGACTTTGTGTTTTCCAGCTTAATAATTTTTCATCATGAATATTTACCGTCTGAAAGACATGACCTGTTAAAAGGGATTAAGACCGGGCATTTTCAAAAGCAAGGAATAATATATCATTGTTAAGTCTGAAAGACATGACCTGCTAAAAGGGATTAAGACTCTTTTCTTGAATTAGGCATTATTATTATTTCTGCATCTCCGTCTGAAAGATATGACCTGCTAAAAGGGATTAAAAAAGATTTTAAGATTTGGGGATTAATATTTTATTTGAGATAAAAAGTAAATATATTAACTCTTTTTACTTTGCACTTTAGAATTAATGAGATTACTATATAAATAAAGTATGATTATTGTTTAATCTTTTAGTTAATGTTTTTACAAGTTATTGTCATTAATGATTATTGAGATAGGGCTGAAAATATTAAATAACAAACCTTTTATTTATATAGGAGCATCAAATTGAAAGAAGAAGTGGTTTTAATTACAGGAGCAAGTAGTGGTATTGGATTTCAAGCAGCAATTGATTTGAAAAATAAAGGCTATATTGTCTATGGAGCCGCTAGAAGAATGGACAAATTAAAACAGCTTGAAAAAGAAGGCATTAATATTCTTGAATTAGATGTTACTGATGAAGAAAGTATGGTCAATTGTATAAATACCATAACCAATCAAAATGGTGGAGTTGATATTCTAGTTAACAATGCTGGGTATGGTAGTTTTGGGTCGATAGAAGATGTTGAGTTAGATGAAGGAAAAAGGCAATTTGAAGTAAACTTATTCGGATTAGCAAGAATGACCCAATTAGTACTTCCATATATGAGAAGTAAGAAGAAAGGCAAAATAATTAACATGTCTTCTGTTGGAGGAAAAGTCCACACTCCATTTGGAGGCTGGTATCATGCAACTAAATTTGCAGTCGAAGGTTTCAGTGATTGTTTAAGAATGGAAGTTAAGCCATTTAATATAGAAGTTATTTTAATTGAACCGGGTGGAATTAAAACAGATTGGGGAATTATTGCATCAAATAATCTAGAAAAAATTAGTGGTGAAGGTGCATATAAAAAAGAAGCTAATGCTGTTGCTAAATCGTTAAGGAAAATGTACACAGAAGGAAAAGGAACAAGTAATCCATCAATAGTATCATCAACAATAGTAAAAGCTGTTTTAAAAAAGAAACCTAAAACTAGATATTTAATTGGAGCTAATTCTAAGTCACTATTCTTCTTAAAGAGAATTTTAACAGATAGAGCATATGATCGAATTTTAATGAAATATATGAGTAAATAAAACAAAATAGTTTGATTTTTCTAAATTATATTAGTAAATAGACTCATTATATCTTTAATATTTTGATATATTGTGTCTAAACTATTTTTCATTAAAATGGTTTAAAGAAAAATATATAAACAATATAAGGATTATAAAATGAGACGTAAAGACAGGTTAGTTACAGACAGAAGTGAAATAATTGAGATTTTAGAAAATAATGATGTTTGCAGAGTTGCTATGAAAGACTCTCAAGGCTTATATATTGTTCCTTTAAATTATGGATATGAATTTGATAAAGATAATTTAACTCTTTATTTTCATGGGGCGCAAGAAGGTAGAAAAGCCGAAACATTTAAAAAAGGTAATTGTGAAGTTGCTTTTGAAATAGATGAAAAAAATAAGGTTGACGGAAAGGGCGATATAGCTTGCACATATACTTATTTTTATAAAAGCATAATAGGAAATGGAATAGCTTCAGTAATTGAAAATTATGATGAAAAGTTAAGAGCCTTAGAACTTTTAATGAAAAATGTAACAAAGAGAAGTAATTTTAAATATAGTGAAGCATCTGTTAAAAATGTTTTAGTTATGAAGATTGATGTAACTTCCTTTACTGCTAAAAAACAATAGGAGTTATAGTGCATAAAGTTAAGGCAAAACACATATTATCTAGTAGTGGCAATATGAATATTTATAGAGGATGCACTCATGGTTGTATATATTGTGATTCAAGAAGTGCTTGCTACAAGATGAATCATGATTTTGAAGATGTCGAAGTTAAAGAAAATGCACTTATCCTATTAGAAGAGACACTTAGAAAGAAAAGAAAAAAATGTATGATATTTACTGGCTCAATGTCTGATCCTTATCTTCCAATTGAAAAAGATTTGAAGTTGACTAGGGGAGCTCTTGAGTTAGTATATAAATATGGATTTGGTATAACAATTTTAACTAAATCTGATTTAATTTTACGGGATTTAGATTTAATTAAAAAAATAAATGAAAAAACTAAATGCGTTGTCCAAATGACACTTACAAGTTCTAGTGATGAAATGTCAAAGAAAATTGAGCCTAATGTTTCTGTTTTCTCAAAAAGAGTTGAAGCATTAAAAGTTTTTAGAGATAACAACATTCCAACAGTAGTTTGGTTAGGCCCAATTTTACCTTTTATTTTAGATACAGAGACTAATATAAGAAAGCTATTAAAATGTATAATAGAAGCTAAAGTAAAGGCTGTATTATATTTTGGAATAGGTATGACGCTAAGAGAAGGTAATAGAGAATATTTCTATAGACAACTTGATAAACTTTTCCCTCCACTGAAGAGAAAATATATTGAAATGTTTGGAAATAGTTATTATATAGGAAGTTATAACAATTCCAAATTAATGAAAATTTTAGATGATACTTGTTCAACGCATAATATATTACATCAGGTTGATGAAATTTTCTCATATCTTAAAAAATTTGAAGATAAAGAATATGTCCAATTAAGTCTCTTTTAATTGTGTCTTTTTTTTATTAAGATAAAGAAAAATGAGAAATAAAACCTAATAAGGAAATAAAAATATATATGAAATGTGTTATTCAAAGAGTAAAAGAAGCTTCTGTAACTGTAGATGAAAAAATAGTTGGCCAGATAGATCATGGCCTTTTAGTTTATTTTGGAGTTGCAAAAGGCGATAAAGAAGAATATATAGATTATATTGTGAATAAAATTTCTAAACTTCGAATGTTTAGAGATGAAAATGATAAGATGAATTTAAGTGCATTTGATGTTAATGCTAAAATTTTAGTAGTAAGCCAATTTACACTTTATGCGAATTTAAGAAAAGGTAATAGACCTTCATACGACAATGCTGAAAAGCCAGAAAGAGCAAAAAAATTATATGAAAAAGCCGTTGAAAAGTTTAAAGAACTTGGATTTGAAACTCAAACTGGTGTATTTGGAGCACATATGGATGTGAGATATTTAAATGATGGTCCTGTTACAATGATATTGGAGAAAATAGATTAGATGACATATATAGCTTTAGATTTTGAAACAGCCAATTCAAGTGCCGGTGGCGCTTGTTCTATTGGTATGGCAAAATTCGATGAAGAAGGTAAGGTTGTAGATACATATTATTCTTTAATATGTCCTAAAAATAGATACTTTGATCCTTCAATGACAAGGGTTCATCAACTTTCAAGTGAAGAGTGTTTACTCTCTCCCACTTTTGATCAATTATGGCCAGACATATTAGCTTTCATGGATAATGATATTATAGTGGCACACAATGCTATATTTGATTTTAAAGTATTACAAGGGTGTTTAGATGCTTATGATCTCAATTATCCTAGAAATGTATTTTATTGTACACTTCAAATCAGCCGAAAAAAATGGCCACAATTTAAAAGCCATAAGTTAACTGTACTAAGTGAATATTTCGAATTGAATTATAGAGCACACCATGCATTAGATGATGCAATAAACTGTGGAAAAATTATGAAAATCGCTTGTGAAGATAAAACCTATGAAAGGCAGACTTTAATTAATTATTTAGACTATGAATTAAAAGTTAAATCAAGAGTAATGATAGAAGATGGGTATTTATTTTAATAAGGGGATTCAAACCTCTGAAAGTTTTATAATAGGAGGGCTTTTGGCCCTTGCCGGTGGATATTTAGATACATATACCTTTTTTGGGCGAGGAGAGGTTTTCTCAAATGCCCAAACTGGGAATATGGTTTTAGTTGCTATAAACATAGCACAAAAAAACTATCATGAAATTTGGAAGTACATTATACCAATATTTAGTTTCTTTTTAGGCGTTGTAGTCGCTGAGACTATAAAAAATGGAAAAAGATCAAATAAAAAACATTGGCGACAAAATGTATTATTGTTAGAAATTTTAGTAGTAGTTTGTGTCTCATTTATAAAAACAAGCGATGCAACAAATATAATTGCTAATAGTTTAGTATCCTTTGTTTGTTCACTTCAAGTTGAGGGCTTTAGAAAAATGCACTCAACAGGGTTTGCTACAACAATGTGTACAGGAAATCTTAGAACAACAAGTGAAAATTTTTTTCATTACATAACCCAAAAAGATAAAAAATATAGGGATAGGGCAATAAGGTCTTTTTCTATAATATTATTGTTTATAATAGGGGCAATACTTGGAACTATAGTAACACTTAGATTCCATTCAGTTGCCATTTTAGGAGTAAATGTATTTCTTATAACTTCATACTTATTTATGAATAAAGAGAGATTATAGATAGGTAAATTTGTCAATTTAGTATTGACGAATAATAACAATAATGGTAATTTATTTTCATGATTTCTTTGGGGCTGTAGCTCACCTGGTAGAGCGCTTGAATGGCATTCAAGAGGTAGTCGGTTCGAGTCCGATCAGCTCCATTTTTTTGAAAAAAAATTAGATAAATGAAATTATTGCTTATTAAGTTAAAAAAATATCCTAAACGAAAGTTAGGATATTTTTTTCATGCTTTTTACTTCTTTTTTAGAAGACTTGCAAATGGGTTATAAGTATCATCATCGTCTTCTTGTTCAGCCATATATTTTTTAATATTTTCTTCTTCTTCAAAAGACTTAGTGGGACTTAACGCAATTCTTCTACCCTTTACATCAATATCATCTATTGATACAGGCATTTTTTCACCAATTTTATATAGTTTGCTTAAATTTGTATTATCTCTAGTATCAGGAAGTTTTGCAATAAAGATTAAACCATCAAGTCCAGGTTCTAAATTAACAAATAAGCCAAAACTAGTAATCTTAGAGATAGTACCTTCATACCTGTCCCCCACTTTATAGCGAGATGAAACAGTATCCCAAGGATCATCTTGGAGGGCTTTTGAACTAATAGACATTTTTTTATGATCTAGATCAAGGCTTAAAATTTGAGCTTCAATAACATCACCAATTTTTAATTCTTTTTCAATATCTTTAACTCTACCAACTTTAATTTCTGAAATAGGAAGTAAAGCTTGTATACCTTGTACATCAACAAAGGCACCAAAAGATTCAATTTTTACAACAGAACCCTTAATAACATCACCAACTTTTAATTCTTTCTTGAGTTTTTCAATTTTTTTATTTTCTTCAACTTCTTTAAAAGCTTTGTTAGAAACAATAATATTGTGATGTTCTCTATCAAATTCTTGAATTAAAAAAGTCATAGTTTTTCCAATAAAGAATGAAGGATCTTCTTTTTGCCTATATCCCATTTGTGAGAAAGGACAGAAAGCTCTACTATCTCCAATCTTAACTTCAAATCCACCTTTAATTTCTTTTTCCACGCTGCCTTCAACTGGGATTTTAGCTTCGAAGGCCTTTTCTAACACAGCAGTATTAGCCTTATCTCCTTTTAATCTAGTAGTAAAATGCATCTCCCCATTTTCGTTTGAAATAAAGTAAGCACTAATAGTATCTCCAACTTTAACAGTCAAATTTCCATCAGAATCAGTAAATTCAGATGCATCAAGGATACCTTCACTTTTTAAATTTAAATCAAGGAATATATTCTCCCCATATATAGCAACAATCTTTGTTTTTACAAGTTGTCCTTCTTCAAAATAATTAATCAATCTATTTCACCTCTAATTTCATTAAATATTTAGATTTGTTCTTAAAATCAATATAATCATATTAAAGTGATTATAATAATTTATATACTAATTAACTGTAACACAGTGTTTAAAATATGAAAACATCAAACTATTAAATCAACTAAATCCAAATAATATTTTTAAAATAGAGAATATTAAAATAGTTTATCTAAAAATAAACAATTATTTATTTTAAGAGAGGAGAGAATATTTATATTCATCTTTGCTCATTATTTTATTTATGTTAAGATAAATTTAAATATAGGAGCAAAATAATATGGATAAAAAATATTTAGATTATACAAAAGGTCTCTTAGAATATATAAGTGAAAGTCCCACTTGCTTTCAAGCAGTTGCTACGATAGAGAAAACTCTACAAAAAGTAGGATTCATTTGTTTAGATGAAACTAAAAGATTTAAATTAGAAACAAATAAAGCTTATTATGTTAAAAGAAATAATTCATCTCTAATAGCCTTTAAAATACCAGAAAATTACAAAGGGTTTTCAATAATAGCCTCACATACTGATTCTCCAACATTTAAATTAAAAAATGATTGTGAAGTAGTAAAAGAAGAGAAGTATACTACCCTAAATACAGAAGGTTATGGCGGAATGCTATTAGCCCCTTGGTTTGACAGACCCCTTTCCATCGCCGGTAGAGTTTTTATTAAAAAAGATAATGAGATTGAGGAAAAACTTGTAACAATAGATAGAGATCTCCTTACTATAGTAAACCTTGCGATTCATCAAAATAGAGAAGCAAATAAGGGCATAGAATATAAAAAACAAGTAGACATGTTACCAATATTTGCTCTAGGAAATAAGAAGGGAGCAATTAATACTTTGATTGCAAATACATTAAACGTAGATGAAGATCAAATTCTCTCTAGTGATTTATTTTTATACAATAGAATGAAACCAAGTATTTGGGGCTTAGATGATGAATTCTTCTCCTCTCCTAGAATTGATGATTTACAAGGGGTCTACACCTCTCTAACAGCATTGATTAATACAGAACCTTCTTCTTATATAAATATGGCTTTATTTTTAGATAATGAAGAAGTTGGAAGTGGAACAAAGCAAGGTGCTTTGAGTGATTTCTTAAAAATCACAATAGATAGAATTGCCAATTCATTGAATTGGGATGTTGAAGATAAGGCAATTTATCAAGCAAATAGCTTTATGGTTTCAAGTGATAATGGTCATGCTCTTCATCCAAACTATATGCAAGTAAATGATATATCTAATAAACCAGTATTAAATGGTGGTGTATTAATTAAACATTCAGCTAATCAAAAATATACCACAGATGCATCATCTGAAGCCTTGTTTAAATTTATTTTAGAAAAAGAAAATATCCCATATCAAGAATTTTTCAATAATTCTGATGTACCAGGCGGATCTACGTTAGGTAATTTAATTAGTAGATCATATTCAATTAATACAATTGATATAGGGGCTGCACAACTTGCTATGCACTCTCCATATGAAACAGGTGGTACAAAGGATACATATTATCTAGTTAAGGCTATGGAAGCTTTTTATAAAAGATAAAAATAACAGTTATAATTATCTCCATAAAATAATTTATGGAGATAATGCTTTAATTAAAAAGTTTAGAGAAAACTTTTGGAAAGATTGCTGTTAACCATAAGCCAATGATCATATAACGAATGAAAGCTCCACTATAATAAAAGCTTTCAGGGATTAATGAACTAAGTCCAAGTTGAATTATAAGCATTCCCAAAATAACAATAACAACGCGTAAAATTTTCTTTTGAATAGAACCTTCAACATTAAAATTAATTTTTTTAGTTTCGTAAGCGATTCCTAAAAATCCACCTCCACTGAAAGCAACAGTTTTCATTAAATCAGAAAAAGCTGTAGTATCAATTAAATTAATTTGAAGTAAACTACTAAGAATTAAAGCAAGAGAGGAACTAATAATTCCAATGAGTAAACTTAATTTATATTTTTTATCTAAATCAAAACTAACCCTTTCAAAGATAGGATAAAAAATCATAGAGAGTAGAATTCCAAGAATTAATCCAGTTGCAACATCAATAGGCCAATGAACACCTAAATACATTCTGCTAAGACCGACTAAAACAATAATGATCGCACAAATTATTGAAAGTGCTCTTTTTTTTATGGCAAAAGCTAGAGATGAGAACATTGAAGCTGCTCCCGTGGTATGACCTGAGGGAAAGGAATACCCAGTTGCAGTAGCAAGTCTTTTACCTTGGATTTCTGATAAAACAGTAAAAGGTCTAGGTGATCTAAATATAGATTTTAATAGTCCCATAGAAACTAAACTCACAACAAGGGATCCACATATAGCAAAACCTTTATTCTTATCATAAGTGTACATAACAATACTTAAGATTAAAATTAATAAGTTTTGTTCTCCAAAAAGTGAAGCAAAATTAGCTATAAAGTCTAAAGTTGGGTTACTGATATTTAAAAAAAACAAAAGTATATCTTTTTGCACAGTAATATCCTCCATTTTGTTAAGAAGTATAACAGATAAAATTAAATCTAACTATATGAAAAAAATAGAAAAATTAATTAACAAGTAGCATATTGTAATAAAAAAAACAAAAAATAAGGAATAAAAAGGATTAAATATACTCTTTAATAATTATTAATTTCATCTTATGATTGTGTTTAATTCAAAATGAGTAATATAATAAAAAAAACTAAGAAGCTTTAAAATATTGATATTCTAAAATTGAATTTTTGATAATTATTACTAAGAAAAATGTTAACAAGGAGTAAGTGTTTGAAAAGTAAATACATGACAATATATGAACACCTAGTTCATAAAATTGAAAAAGGTAGTATCAAAGCTGGAGAAAATCTTCCTTCTGAAAGTAAATTGATGAGTCATTATCAAGTTTCTAGAGATACAGTTAGGAAAGCTTTGAGTTTACTTGAATATAATAATTACATAATTAAACAAAGAGGAAAAGAATCTATTGTTAATAATATAAACAAGTTTAATTTTCCTTTATCTAATATAACAACATTTTCTGAATTAGTAGATCAACAAAAATTAAATGTAAATACTATTGTCGAAGATTTAAGTATTGTAGTTGGTGATCAAGAGATTATGAAGATCTTACAGATTGCTGAAAATGATGAGGTATATAGAGTTAAGAGAATTAGAAAGATAGATGGAGAGAAGGTAATTTTAGATAAAGATTTCTTTTTAAAAACAGCTGTACCTCATTTGAGTAGAGAAATTTGTAAAAAATCAATTTATCAATATTTAGAAAATGAATTAAATCTTAAAATTTCTAATGCAAAAAAAATAATCACAGTTAATAAAGTATCAAAAGAAGATAAACTATTGTTGGACTTAAAAGATGAGCCTTATATAGTAGTTGTTAAAAGCTTTACTAGATTAGAAGATGGTACTTTATTTCAATATACAGAGTCTCATCATAGAATCGATAAATTCCAATTCGTGGAATATTTAGCTAGACGATAAATAAGTAAATTTTTTCATTGACAAACTTGTACGTATAAGTTAGTATAATCCTACAATTTGTACGTATTAGTTGTGTGTGAAATTTAATATTGGAATAATACTGAATATGAAAAACTTTAAAAATGCTAGCGTGTATCAAGTTTATATCAAATCATTTAAAGATACAGATTCTAGTGGTGAAGGTGATATAAGAGGGATAATAGAAAAATTAGATTATTTATCATTTTTGGGTATCCGTTATATTTGGATAACTCCATTTTTCACATCTCCTCAAAGGGATAATGGCTATGATGTTTCTAATTATCTTTTACCTGATGCTAGGTATGGTACATCACATGATATTTATGAACTAATTGATGAAGCAAAAAAAAGAGATATTGGACTAATTTTTGATATGGTATTAAACCATACATCTTGTGAGCATGAATGGTTTCAAAAAGCTTTAAGCGGCGATGAGAAATATCAAAATTATTATTATTTCAAAGAAGGTAAAGAAAACAATACTCCTCCAACAAATTGGCTATCAAAATTTGGAGGCTCTGCTTGGAAGTATGTTCCCTCTCTTGGTAAGTGGTATTTACATTTATTTGATGAAACACAAGCTGATTTAAATTGGAAAAATCCAGAAGTTAGAAGCGAAGTTAAAAAAATAATTAATTTTTGGAAAGATAAAGGTGTTGAAGGTTTTCGGTTTGATGTAATTAATCTAATTTCAAAACCGGAAATTTTTATTGATAGTTTTGATGGTGATGGAAGAGAATATTATACTGATGGTCCAAAAGTTCACTCTTACCTTAAAGAAATAGTTAGAGATTGTGAAATAGAGAATTATTTTACAGTCGGAGAGCTGTCTTCAACTACAATAGATCACAGTATAATGTATTCGAATGAAGAGAATAAAGAATTAAAAATGGTCTTTAGTTTCTATCATTTGAAAGTTGATTATAAAGATTTAAATAAATGGGAATTAGAAGACTTAGATGTAAGGAAGTTAAAAAAAGTTTTAAACCAATGGCAAGTTAGAATGCAAGAAGGTGGAGGCTGGAATGCTTTATTTTGGTCTAATCATGACCAACCTAGAGTTCTTTCAAGATTTGGTGATGACAAAAAATATCATAAAGAATCAGCTACAATGCTGGCAACATGCATGTATTTACTTAGAGGTACTCCTTTTATTTTCCAAGGTGAAGAAATTGGGATGACTAATGCATATTTCACCTCTATAGACCAATACAGAGATGTTGAAAGTAAGAATTATTATGATATTTTGCTCAAACAAAATAAAAATAAAAATGAAATAATTAAAGTCTTACAAGAGCGATCTAGAGATAATTCAAGGACACCAATGCAATGGGATGGATCAAAAGCTTCAGGGTTTACAGATGGAATTCCTTGGATTGAAGTAAATAAAAATTATAAAGAGATAAATGTAGAAAAACAAATTCAAGATCCAACCTCTATTTTATATTTTTATAAAAAACTTATATCCCTAAGAACAGAATCCTCAACTATAGCAGAAGGATTATATAAACCATTGCTCTTAGAAGATGAAGATGTCTTCTCATATTTAAGGTTTGATGAAAGGGAAGAATATCTAATCGTAACAAATTTTAGTGATAAAGAAACAATAGCAATTTTTGACTTTGAAGAGACTAATTATGAAATGGTTATGAGAAATTATGAGGGTACAAGAGACTTCAGTTTAAATTTATTAATGAAGCCTTATGAAGCCTTAGTCTTTCATAGAGAAAAATAAAAGAGGACATATGAAAAAGATAATAAAGAAATATTCTTTTGAAATAGTTTTAGTACTGCCTTTAACAATATATATACTAGGTTTTACTATTTTGCCTATTTTTAAATCAATTCTAATGGGATTTACAAATGAAGAAACAAATACCCTATCCTTAATAAATTATAAAATGTTATTTAATAGGCCTCAGTTTGTTGATTCAATAACTAATACAATTTTTGTTGCTGTATTTAGCTTGTTTTTTCAGTTAGTAATAGGATTAATTATAGCTTTAATTTTGAAGAAGACATTCAAAGGGAAGGGATTTGTAAGAGCACTTGTTTTAATGCCTATGGGTATACCAACTTTAGTATCAGGTGTTATGGCTTTATATATTTTTGGAACCTCAGGATATTTAAATGAAATCCTTTTTAGACTTGGAATCTTAGATATACCAGTTAATTGGTTACAAGGTGGTTTTGGAAGTTTAATTGTAATTATATTAGCAGATACTTGGAAAGTTTTACCTACACTTGTTTTATTATTACTAGCAGGATTAGAAGCAATCCCCTCTGAAGTATATGAAGCCTCATATATAGATGGAGCAACTCCCTTTCAAACTTTTTTTAAAGTTACATTACCCTTATTAAAATCATCAGTAACAATGGCTTTATTATTTAGAGCAGTTGATGCTTTTAGAATCTTTGAGCTGCCACAAGTTTTAGTAGGTCAATCAATACCATTTGTAGCTACATATTCTTATGAAGAGTATGCAATAGGGAATATAAATGCCTCTGGTGCAGCATCTACAATTTTATTAGTAATGATTATGACTTTCACATTTTTGTATCTTAAATTCATTGATAAAGGAGAAGGATTCAGTGTTTCTGCCTAAATATTTAAAAAAAACTTTATTTTACTTAATCCTTGTTGTAATTTGCTTATTTATGATATTCCCATTGTATATTTTAGTTAAAATATCTTTTGGAAATGCATCAGAAGTATTAACTCAGCATCCAACCTTATTACCACACTCGATTACTTTTTCACATTGGACTAAATTGCTCAATTCAGGGAATTTGTTACAACCTTTTTTAAAAAGTTTTATAGTAGCTACTTTAACTATGGTTATAGCAACAATTATAGTAGCTCCAGCTTCATATGCAATCTCAAGATTAAGTAGTAAGGTAAGATATGCTTATGTATTAACTTTGTTTTGTACAAAAATGTTTCCAACAGTCGGTATTGCCTTACCTATTTCAGTAGTATTTTTGAAATTAAATTTATTAGATACAAATATAGGTTTGGTTTTGGCACACTTAATTGGTCAAGTACCTTTTATGGCTTGGATTTTAGTTTCAACCTTTTCAAGTATACCTAAAGAACTTGAAGAAGCAGCTGATATTGATGGCTGCACAAGAATTACAACACTAATTAAAATTATATTACCCGTTGCAGTTCAAGGAATTGCTGTAGCTGGTTTATATGTTTGGTTAAATTCTTGGAATGAATTCACATATGCGCTGTATCTTTCATTAACAACTAAGACCTTACCTTTACAAGTCTATTACTACGTACAACGGGGCGGTTTTTATCAACAAGCAGCATATGCAACAATTCTAGCAATTCCAGTCATTATTATGACATTTATTATGCAACATTATTTAAAATCAGGTTATCTATCTGGCGCTGTTAAAGGATAGTCTGAAAAGGAGAAATATAGATGAAAAAAAGATTTAATATTATAGGTTTGATATTATTAAGTGCTATACTCTTAGTAAGTGGAGTAAGTTGTTCAAAAGATGATACATCTACTAAAGACAGTGGAAATACAAAAGAGACATTGACAGTTACCATGGCTTTAAGTGAAGAAGAATGGGATGTTATGAGAAATGTTGTAATCCCAGGATTCGAAGAAGAAAATAATGTTTCAGTTGAGGCAATTCAAGTTGAAGCCTCTAATGTTAAGAAAAAATTAATTTCCATGAAAGAAGCTAATAAAATGGAAATTGATGTTATAGCTCAAGATGTTAATAACATTTCTAGCTTAGTATATGAAGGCCTTGTTGAAGATTTAAGTGATTATACTTCTATAATTCCTGAAGAGAGTATTGGTAAATTGTCCCAAGCTGGTATTATTGATGGTAAGACTTATTTTATGCCATATAGACCTAACGCAGAGATAAATTATTACAATCAAATTATGTTTGATAAATATGATTTAGAGCCTCCAACTACTTGGGATGATTTATATGAAACTGCTAAAATATTAAAAGAAAATGAAGGATTAGGACGTCTTTGCTTAAAGATGAAATTAAATGGAGATGCAATTGAATTAGCCGAGTTTATTAGATCGGCTGGTGGTGATTTGCTTGTACTAAACGATGAGGGGAGTATAGAAGCTTTTACTTTCTTGCAAAAACTTTGGCCTGAATTATCAACAAATACAATTAAAGCTGGTTTTAGTTCAAGCAATACATTCTTAGCTACTGATGAAGTTTATTATTGTCCTAACTGGCCATTTGCTGCAAATATTATTGTAAAAGATGGTGGAAAAGAAGAAATTAAAGCTTATGAAGGTTTCTCTGGTCCAAAAACTTATGCTAAAACATTAGGTGGGGAGATGCTAGGAATTCCTGTAGGATCTAAACACAAAGAATTAGCTATTAAATTTATACAGTATTTAGAAAGTAAAGAAGTTCAAGAAATATTTATGAAAGAAAATGGATGGGCTTCATTTAGAACTGATACTTATGAAAATGTTGATGAATGGCAAGTTCCATATTTTGAGAGTTTACAAAAAGCTTTAGAAGTTGCAACTCCTCTACCAAGAGTTTCTTATTGGTCCGAAGCACAACAATTAATAAACGATGCTGGTAAAGAAATTTTAATTAATAATGCTGACGTAAAAACAACATTAGATAAGTATGCAGCGAAAATGGAAGAACTTAGAAACTAATTATAATTTAATTTTATTTGATGTCATAAAGAACCTTGGTGAGTAAAAAATTACCTAAGGTTCTTTATTTTTTATCATACTTGTTTTATATAGTTTCATATGGCCAAGATAAAATTCCACCAAAATCAAATACATTTGAAAAGCCCATTAAAGCTAATTGAGAAGTTGCAACTCTAGATCGAACGCCACTCCTACAATAAATAAATATTTTGGTATCTTTTTTATAAACTTGTTTTACTATGTCAAAGACTTTACTTAGAGGGATGTTTATAGCCTTTGGTATATGTTTTTCATTATATTCTTCTTCGGTTCTAACATCTAAAATAACAATATCACTTTCTCTATCAAGTCTCTCTTTAGCCTCTTTTGGACTAATTTTATTGTATTGAGCTTTTAACATATATTATTTTACCACCTCATAGGGCCAATCAATAATTCCACCAAAATCATAAACATTCGTATAACCTTGACTTACTAATAGCTTTGCAGCTTGAGCACTTCTGTTACCGGACCTACAGTATACATATAATTTAGTATCTTTTTCAGGATATTTTTCTAAAACAGTTGATTCAATAACATTTAATGGAATGTTGATTGAATTTGGGATATGACCAGAAGCATATTCACTTGATGTTCTTACATCAATAACAAGGATATCATCTTGTTCATCAATCGCAGCTTTAGCCTGAACAACATTAATTTTATGATATTCAGCTTTTGTCGCCTCTTCTTTTATAACCACTTCTTCTTTTTGTACTTCCTGTTTTCCTGAAGCAAGTAGTGAAGGTGTTAGTACTACTAATATTATAGAAATTGTATAGATATATTTTTTTAGATGTTTCATGTTATTTACCTCTATTGTTTATTTTATTATAGCATACTTTAAATTTATGATAAAATAAGTGATTATGTCACCTAAAAATAATGATGATTGTTAAGGGGATAACTGCTCTTAATTAAAATTAACTCAATTTTGAAAATAAATTGTGAAAAAAAAATATTATATAACAAAAATGTTATTTTATGTTTAAAAAAATGTTAAAAAAATAATACTTTTACACTTTAGCATATAAACAATAATTAAGTAAAATATCTATGTTTTGATAATTTATTATAGTAAAAATTTATTTATTTATAAATTTAATTAAAATAAATCTTAAACTTCCTAAATATTCCAATAATTTATAAATTGACATTTATCAAATAGATTGTTTATTCTTAAATTAATCGCAATAAATAGGAAGGGTCAAAAGAGTGAAAGAGTCTTTTAGTATATTATTTGGCTTATTAGGTGGATTAGCAATATTTATATATGGCATGAATCTGATGAGCGAAGGGTTACAAAAGGTTGCCGGAGAAAGGATGAGACAAATTCTTGGTATTTTAACTAAGAATGTTTTTTTTGGTGTAATTGCTGGTGCTATAACAACAATGGTATTACAAAGTTCTAGTGCGACAACTGTTATGGTAATTGGATTTGTTAGTGCGGGGTTAATGAATTTGCCACAAGCTATTTCAGTAATTTTAGGTGCAAATATTGGTACAACAATGACAGCCCAATTAATTGCTTTTAAATTAAGTGATTATATTTGGCCAATTTTATTTTTAGGTTTTATCTTAAATTTTGTATCTAAAAATGAAAGAACTAAAAACATAGGGTTAACTATTTTTGCTTTTGGTTTGTTGTTTGTTGGAATTGAGACTATGGGAGATTTAATGAAACCCTTAGCAAAATCAGAAGTATTTGTAGCCTTGATTTCTAAAGTATCACATATTCCAGTGTTAGGTGTTTTAGTTGGGGCCTTAATGACTGTTGTTGTCCAAAGTTCATCTGCAACTATAGCAGTTTTACAAAATTTTGCAAGCACGCCGGGGCCAGATGGAGTTATGTCAATTATAGGGTTAAAGGGAGCAATACCAGTACTTTTAGGAGATAATATTGGTACTACAATAACTGCATTATTAGCTTGTATAGGGCAATCAAGAAATGCTAAAAGAACTGCTATAGCACATAGCGTATTTAATTTAGTTGGTGCGATTATTTTTATTTTCTTAGTCACGCCTTTTTCTTCCTTTGTTGCTTTTATATCACCAAAAGGACCAGAGCTAGAAGTAATATCTAGACAGATTGCTAATGCACATACTTCATTCAATATAATTAACACAATAATTTGGATGCCTTTTGTTTGGTTAATGGTCAAAATTGTAACCACATTAGTTCCTGGAGAAGAAGTTGAAGAGGTTGGAGAGAAAGCTGCTGCTATATATTTAGATCCACATTTATTAGCACAACCAGTTTTTGCTATGACGTTATGCCAACAAGAAGTATTACAGTCATGTGAAACCATTTTAAAGTCTTTCAAGAAAACAAAACTAGCTATAATTCCTTTCGATAATGATAATTCTGTTGAAATCAAAGCTGTTTGGAAGACTCAGAGAGATTTACAAAGAGAAATACAACATTACCTATCTAGAATGATTGCTATTGGAACACCTACAGAAGCACAAACAAACGCAATTACTGAATTATTATTAGTTTCTTCTGGTTTAGAGAGAATTTGTATTCAGATGGGTAATTTCATAGATGAAATGGTAGAATTAGAAAACAATGATTTATCATTCTCTGATAATGGAGAGACTGAATTAAGACATAGTTTAGATGCAATTATTGAATTATTTAAAGCTTCATTAGAAGTTTTAAAAGATGGAGATGATGTAAGTATAGTTATGGTTATTGCATTGAGAGAACGACTTATTGATATGGAAAAAGAAATGCAAGATCACCATCTTGATAGATTAAATACAGGTGTATGTAATCCTCAGATGACACCTTATTTCAATTCAATTCTTGGAGATTTAACAAGTATTGGAACTTATTGTTTAGATATATGTCAATCTTTAAGCTACGGATTAAATGTAAGAGTTGAAGATAGATAAAATTATAAAAATTAGTATTTCCATAGGCTAAGGCTTTAAGCTTTAGCTTATTTTTGTTATAAGGGAAGGGAGCAAAAAAATTTGGAGACATCAATGAATAATAATTCTTATCAGATTGTTCTTATAAGGCATGGGTTTTCTTTGGGAAATCAACTTAAGACATTAAGTGGTCAAAGTGATGTGCCTCTTATGGAAAAAGGTAGAAAGGAATTAGTAAAATATAGAGAAAAATATAATTTTATAAAAACAGATTTATTTTATAGTTCAGATTTAAGTAGGTGTGTTTCAACTTTTGAAACACTTTTTGGTCCCGAATGCAAATTAGATGGTACTTTTAAAGAACTTAGAGAAATTAATTTTAAAAAAAGAGAAAATGAAAGATTTTTAAGTAGAGATGTATTAATTAAATTATTTGAAAAATGGATAGTTGATGATCCGAGTACTAGAGATGTTGAATCATTTGAAGAAATAAAAGATAGAATGTTAAAAATTTTTAATAAAACTTTAGTTGATTTAAAAAATAAAAATTTAAAATCTGCAACTTTATTTACTCATTCTTGTGCAATGCGATGTTTACTAATTGGCTTGGGCCTTTTTGAGAAAAGCCAATATCATGAAATATCAGTTAAAAATGGGCAAGGCTATGTTTTAAACTTAGAATATAATAAAGATCTTGTTATAAAAGAATGTATTCCTCTATTTGAATATATAAAGTAATACTTATGCACCTATATTGTTAATAATTAAGATTTTTGATATCTTAAAAATATATATATCTGACAGGGAAGAGTAATCTAAACTAAAAGATAATTAATACAAATAACTTCTGAAGTATTAGGAATACTCCAAGACTAAGAAGCTTTATTTCTTTTTCTTTGGGCCTTCTATATTTCTGTTGGAGGTGTGGATGGACACTAGATTAGCTATAATTGCTATAATAATTGAATCCCCAAATTCTGTTGAGAGAGTAAATGAGACTCTTCACTCATGTGCTTCTTATATAATCGGCAGAATGGGTATGCCTTACCCTAAAAAAAATGTATCTATTATCACAATAGTTATTGATGCTCCTCAAGACAAAATTAGTAGCTTGTCTGGGAAATTAGGTCAAATTCCCTTTGTCAGTATAAAAACTACATATTCAAAGGTATAACTTATGTCTAATTTAAATTCAGCACCTAGGAGTGTTAGGCTTCACATCGGGATTTTCGGGAAAACTAATAGCGGGAAATCTTCACTTTTAAATGCTCTTACAACTCATTCAACTTCAGTTGTTTCTCCTGTGAAAGGCACTACTACTGACCCTGTGTATAAGTCGATAGAGTTATATGGTTTGGGTCCTTGTGTATTGATAGATACGGCTGGATTTGATGATACAGGAGAGATTGGAGCTTTAAGAGTTAAGAAAACCCAAGATGCCTTAAAAAGAACTGATATAGCAATAGTTCTCTTTGATGCTACAGAGACTAATTTTGAGAAAGAAATTGAATGGGCAAATAAATTAATAAAAAAAGGAACGCCTTTTTTAGCTGTAATTAGTAAGGTTGATTTGAATCATGATACATCTCAAATAGAAAAATTAATTGAAGAAAAATTTCATCTCAAAGCATTAAAAATTTATTCAACACAAGAAAATTTACAACATATCGTTAGAAAAGAGTTAATCAAAATAAATAAAAATAAATCTAAAAAAAGAAGCATTGTTGAAAACTTAGTAGAAAAAGATGATATAGTAATGCTTGTAATGCCTCAACAAATAAATGCACCTGAAGGCAGATTGATTTTACCTCAGGTTCAAACTATTCGAGATTTACTTGATCACAGATGTGTTGCAATCTGTGTTTGTACAGATGAAATTGATACTGCTTTAAAAGCTCTAAACAAACCTCCTAAATTGATAATAACAGATAGCCAGGTTTTCCCGCTTGTATATAAGAAGAAACCAAAAGAAAGTTTATTAACTTCATTTTCAATTTTGCTTTCAGCTGTTAAAGGCGATGTGAAAAAATTTGCATCAGCAGCTAAAGCCATTGATAATTTAACAGAAGATTCTAAGGTTTTGATAGCTGAAGCTTGTACTCACGCTCCCTTAACAGAAGATATTGGAAGAGTTCAAATACCAAGATTGCTAAAAAATAAAGTAGGTGATAAGTTACAAATTGAATTTGTAAGCGGGAGTGACTTTCCAACTAATTTAGATGATTTTGATTTAGTTATTCATTGTGCAGGGTGCATGTTTAATAGAACATATATGATGAATAGATTAAGTGAGTGTGAAAAGAAAAATGTACCGATGACAAATTATGGAATTTGTATTGCTAAGTTGTCAAATATTTTAGATTTTGTTAATTATTAAGCTTAAAAATAAATTAAAGTGAAAGGCAAAAGTCCTTTCACTTATTTTTATTATTTCAAACAATTAGTTAAATGTTCCCATTTTAAGTCCATATCTTTAATTAGAGCTATTTGGGTTCTACATCTATCTAGATTATGATGTTCTCTTTCAGTTGTAAAATAGACATCACCATTTAAATAATCAGTTAAAAATCTTATAGCCATGATTAGGGTAATATATCTACCAGCTTCTGCAATCAAGGATTTTTCTTTTTCACTTATAAAAGAAGAAGTAACTTCAAGGTAACCTTTAACTAAAGCTTCAAAATATTCTACATTACATTTCATTTTGTTAAAATCAACCTCATCTTCAACTGCTGTAGAAGTTGTGCTTCTAATCATATCCCCGACGTCAAATAAAATAGTTCCTCTCATAACAGTGTCTAAATCTATTATACAAAGAGCTTCTTTTTCATCTTCACTAAAAAGCACATTATTTATCTTAGCATCGTTGTGGGTTACTCTTTTTTTTAGTTCACCTTTTTCATATAAATCCCAAATAATCATAGCTCTATTTTTGTTATCTAAAAGGAATTGGACCTCATCAATTACAGATGATAGTCTTTTAACTTTGTCATTGTTTATAGCCTCTTCTAATTGTTTATATCTAAAAGCAATATTATGAAAATCTTTAATTGTTTCAAAAAGGCATTCATCATTAAAATCTTCTAATTGTTTTTGAAATTGCCCAACTGCTTTAGCTAAAATATATGCTTGATTTGCATTGTTTACTTTATCAAAAGTTTTAACATTATCTATAAATTTATAAGTTCGCCAAAAGTTATTATTTATATCTTTAAATAAAAGCTCATCTTCTCTAGTTTTTATAATTTGTAAGCACCTTTTTCCCTTATTATCTAAATCTTTTATTTTTGATTGAATATGAGAGGTTACTTTTTCAATATTATTCATAAGATTATATGGGTTATTAAATACGTAGGTATTTATCATTTGATGAGTGTACTTATCTATTTCACCATTGGCATTAGCAACTGTTGAAATATATGTAGAATTGATGTGGCCTTCTTTTTTTGCCTTATAATCAATCAATTTTCCATCAATATTAAATTGGGCAAAAATTTCTTTAAAATCCATAATATCCTCCTAAGATATACATTGAGTATATGAGTAATATTATTAGAAGTATTGATTCAAAAGTTTAATAAATTTGCACAATTAGAATTGTTTGTGCTTGTTCTCATCCGTTAAGAGTAAAATTGATTTAGAATATTCACTAGGACTCATTCCGACTATTTTTTTAAATTGTCTAGAAAAGTAATGAATAGTTGAATAACCAAGCCTATCAGCAATTTGGGTGAAATTATCAGTTTCGTTTCTAATTAATCTTTTAGCCTCTTCAATTTTTAAGCGGTAAAAATATTCCATTACACTCCAACCAGTTTCTTCTTTGAATAATTTTTGAATTAAAGACTTACTCATTGAACAATGAGAACATATATCTGTAAGGGTAATATTTTTATTAATATTTTCTTCTAAAAATGATATAACAAGATTAACTCGTCTCTCATTTTCTTTTTCATGAATAGAAATTACTGAATTCATAGTTGGTTTTGAATTTAATCTAAGTAAACTTAAAAGAAACATTTCAAGTGATGTTGCAATTAAATCAAGTGAAAAAGGGGGAGTTGAGTCCTTAAATATTAACTTTTTAAAATAGGGATCTCCTAAATTATTTTTAAATGTATCTCTTGATTCTTTAATGATTGTATTAAGGTAATAAACTAAATTGCGATTTAATTTTAAAACCTTATCTTGAAAATAGTTCATGCATTGATCAGGGCAATCAAAGGAAACTACTAATAAGTTAGGAGATATTTTCCCATTGCAAAATACATCATGAAATTTATTAGGAGTTATAAAAACAATGTCGCCTTGTTTTAGTTGGTAAACTTTCTTTTCAATAGTAATACCAACCTCCCCTTTATCTACGTATAAAAACTCCCAAAAATCATGAGCTTCACCTTCAAATAAAAAAGTGCTAGGATACTCAAAATAGTGAACAGTTATAATATTTGTTATAGTTAGTTCCCTCTTTAAAGGGGTTAAAGTAAAACCGTTTTTTATCTTTTCCATGTAGTTAAATATATACGAAGATAAGAAATACTGCTAGCATTAATAAGCCAAAAAGTGTGTAAAATCTTTTTTTATGTGATGTGTAAAAAATATTAAAAATTATAATGAATTTGTTATATTAATTATATTTCAAACATAAATGTGTAAAATATTATTTCTTTTTTATATAAGAATTTAAAAAGCAAACTTTAAGGAAAATCTTAATAATAAAGTATTTCTGATTTAGAAAAATATAATCTATTGACATATCTTGCATATTGACATAAGTGCCCAATTATGGTAGATTCTATTTGTCTGACAGTGGGGTCGGTTGATTATATCCCGTTAATATACTTTTTAGTTTTTTTGTTCACCCACTGTTTGTTTCAGCATTGTTTTCCCCCTCATTTACTGAGGTGATGACTGAAACACCCCTGTCGTTAAATCGACATCCCCTTCAAGAGTGCAAGCTTGTAAGGGGAATTTTTTTCCCAGATTGTTTAATTAAATTTTTGCTTTTGTGAAAATTGTATTGTTATGAGTTGATTATCATGGTATTTTAAAATAGAAGTAGATACTAAAAATAGGAGTATTTCGTGAATATTGTGATTATTGGAAATGGTCCAGCTGGAAATAATGTTGCCACTAAATTAGATGCAGAGGGAATAAAAGTTGACCTATATTCAAATGAAGAGGTAAATTTTTATAGCAGAATTAGATTGCCTGGATGTTTAGGAAATAAAGATAAATTATATTCCCTATGTTCAAAAAACGAGCCTTCATATATACATCATGAGGCGGTTGTTGCCATTCATAGAGAAAGTAACTCTATTTTATTAGCTGATGGTCAATCAAAACATTATGATAAACTTGTAATTGCTACAGGTTCAAATCCTATAGTGTTCTTCAATGATTCTGGGTTAGAGGGAATTTATACTTTGAGGAATTTTTGTGATGCGGAAAAGATAAGTGATGAGCTACAAGGCCCTGTTTGTGTTATGGGCGGTGGCTTATTAGGCTTAGAGAGTGCATTAGAAATAAATAGGTTGGGCTATAAAGTAACTGTTGTTCAAGGCGATGCTTATGTCTTAAACAAACAATTAAATGAAGAAGCCGCTCAGATTGTTAGTGATAAATGTGAAGAGAGAGAAAACTTTAAAATAATAAGTAATCAATTTGCAAAAAAAGTTGAAGGCGATAAACGAGTTAGAAAATTAATTTTGCAAAATGGAACTGAAATTGAATGTAATACATTAATTTTGGCAGCTGGAGTAAAACCTTCTATAACTTTGGCTAAGGGTTGTGGACTAAAAATTAATAAAGGTATAGAGATAAACGAATATTGCCAAACAAGTGATAGTGATATTTATGCTATTGGTGACTGTAGTGAATTTAATGGTGAGTGTCCCGGTTTATTACCTGTAGCTTTGGCAACAGCTAATGTTTGTGTTAATCACATATTGGGAAATAAAATTCAATATGTTCCACCTCAAATGCCTACAAGATTCCAAGCTGATGATTTAATAGTTGCTAGTTTTGGAGAACTTAGAGGCAAGTGTTATAGCAAAAGAAAAGATGAGAGATATGAGGCTTGGTACATAGATAATAATAAAGTGGCTGGTGTAATTTTGATTGGATCAAAGTCACACTTACCACTTGCAAAAGCTTCTTTAAATAAAGAAGTAGAAAATGTTGAAGTATTATTAGATTTCTAGTTTTTTTAACACATATAATCTAGAGCCATAATCGCCGAGGACTCTTGTAACTTCATTTTCATAATTTGTGCCACCATATTCTTGGTTTAATATTAAACCTGATTTACTTAGAAACTCGCCATAGACTCTATGGTGAGTTATTTCTACATTAAATTGTAAGATTTTTGAAATCTCATCAATAGCTTTTCCCTTAAGTAAGGAAGTTGGTAGAAAATGAGCTAATAAGTCTCCAAATACAGATAAATCAAATTTTTGTGCTCTATTAAACATTTCATAGTAAGCCTCATCATCTACAATTGGTATTTGTAATCTTTCTAAAGGAGGATTTGGAATTGTTCTAGTTCTAAAATCAAGTACTATTATTTCACTTTTGTCATTATTCATAACTGCCCATACGGCTCTATCTTTATTATCACTCATTTTATTGATTCTAGCTAAGGTGCCAAACTGTAATGTTTTCCTATATCTTTTGTAAAAAATTATTTGTTCTTTTATTTGTTCTAATTCATTTTTACTGATATTATTTAAATTTAATTCATAGCCTAAGTTCCCAATTGCAGCTACATTATATCTTGATTCAATATCACTAACTCGTAAAGTTTGGTGATTAGGGCTAGCACTAACATGATTTGTCATTGCACTCAAGGGGTATCCAAAACTAGTTCCTTCTTGAATGAAAAGTCTTTCATAAACGTCAGTACAATCACTTGTCCAGTTTTGAGGCATAAAACATAACATTCCTAAATCATACCTGTTTCCACCGGCTGAGCATGATTCAAATAAGATATTAGGGAATTTTCTAGTTAACCTATCAAGTAGTTTATAGAGGCCTATATAATATCTATGTAAAAATTCTCCCATATGTGAGATATCGTGGTTATAAGAATATAAGTCGCTAAAAACTCTATTAAAATCCCATTTTACATAATCAACTTCACCTAGTAAAAATATAGAAGATAAGGAATCTTCAAGGTATTTAATAACTTCTTCTCTACTTAAATCTAGAATAAATTGGTTTCTTCCAACACTAGGTTTTCTACCAGGTATCATAATAGCCCAATCAGGGTGTTCATCGAATAGGTTACTATTTCTGCTAATCATCTCAGGTTCGACCCATATTCCAAATAACATTTTCATTTTATGTATTTTTCTAGATAAAGCTCCAAGACCTTCGTTAAGTTTTGCTGTATTAACTTGCCAATCGCCTAAGGAAGAGGTGTCATCATTTCTATCACCAAACCATCCATCATCGAGTACAAATAATTCAGCACCAATATCTTTTGCTTTTTTTGCAAGGTTTAAAACTTTTGTATCGTCAAAATCAAAATAGAAAGCTTCCCATGAGTTTACTAAGATAGGACGTTCTTTATTTTTCCAATAACCTCTAACTATGTTATTATTTGCAAAATAGTGAAAGTTACGACTGATAGCGCTAAAGCCTTTTTCACTATAACTCATGATAGCTTCAGGTGTTTTAAATCTTTCATTTGGATGTAAAATCCATTTAAACGTAGAGTCATTAATTCCCGTGAGCAATCTAGTTTGGTTGTATGGAGTTACCTCAACAACTTCTTTATGGTTCCCACTATAAATTAGATTTGTAGCATAGCATTTGCCCGAAAATTCACTACAATTTTTTTCACTTAAGTAAATTAAAGGATTATGTTGTGCACTAGAAGCCCCTGTTTTAGAATCATTTACAATGATTCCTTCAGATAATGGTCTTTTATGAATATGTCTCTCTCTAGCCCAGGCTCCATCAAATGTAATTAAATCAAAGTTACTATTATCTATATCTAATTGAAGAGAATAAAGACTTTCTATAGTTATATTTTTAGTTGAAAAATTAAATAATTCTGCCTTTCTTGTAATGACATCGCAAAGATGAAAAACACCATAAGTTAGTACAAGTTTTATATCTAATTCTTTGTCTTTTAAAGTGATTCTTAGAGAATCACATTCTTCTCTACTGCCGTAAGACTCAGGTAAAGAAGAAAAGGTCTTAGGCTTTGCACTTATAATCTCATGACTAACGTAGACAAAATCTAAAGTAGTCATTCCACCATTATAACTAATTTTTGCAAATGGTTCTCTATAATCACCTTTACCTGGAGTGGAGATTTCTTGTTTAATTAATCCAAGATTTAATTCACTATTTTCTTCATATAGTGTTGATGTTCCAGCCTTTTGCATATATTTTGTACTTAAAAGTTTAGGATTTATACTTTTTTCATTTAGATGTGCACCATAATAAAGATGTTCTAAATGTTCGTTTGGTTTTGCTTTAAAAATATAAGTAGTGTTTGCTGTGGATAATATAAAAACGCCATTTTTTTCAATAATCATAGTAAATCTCCTTGTACTAATAGGCATGTATATTATAATTATAGTAGAGATATTAAAAATGTTCTATGTTTTTTTAATATAATGAGGAAAAAGGTATAATGGACATAAGAAGAGTTAGAATTAAAGAAGAAGAGAATGCAACTGTATTAAGCAACGATTTAATTAGAGCTGTTGTTCAAGATTATAATGGTAGGCTTATAGAATTTAGTGCCATGAATATTCATGGTGGATGGGTAAATTCGAATAAATTACATAGATTCCCATTTTCTAAAGATACAGTAGATCAAAATATTAAACATACAAATTCGGATCCTCTTATGGAAAAACTCTACGGCTATCAAGTTAAATTAGTAGAAAATGCCAAGAAAGAAACTTCCAAAGATGATGATATATCTTCAGTATTAGGAAATATTAATAACTATGATGAGTTGTTAAGCCAAAGTGAACATTTAAGCAAAAATGAAACTGATGCTTATCTAGATGCAATCTTTGAAAAAGACAGAGTCAAATGGCTTGTTCAGCGATACGGCAGTGATGAAACAACCGGAGGCGTTTGGGTTTTGTCCAAAAATGTTTCATTATTGAAAAACAATAAATGGGCGGCAAAAAGACTTGATGTTGTTTTACCGAACCAACCTGTTATTTATTCTGCTTTATATATTAAAAACACATCAGAGGAAGATATAAATCTAAATGTAGGTTTTGATAATACATTGGGTGCTCCATTTTTAGAATCAGGTTGTTTATTAAATACTAGTGCTAAACTTTGGAATAAGTTAAAAGATGCTCAATGTAATAGAATTATTGATAGAATTGCAGATACAGATAAACCTTTTAGTTTAGAAAAAGCTCCTCAAAAAAGCGGAGGAACTTGTGATATAAAAAATGTAATAGGAATTTTAGGTACTACAGATGTTCTTTATGCAGAAAATGAGAGTGAAAATCTCTCTCATATTTGGGCGAGCGTAATAAATCCCCATCATCAACTAGTTTATCTTTCATTTTCTCCTAGCAAAAAACTTATGGAAGATATGGATATAAATTTAAATTATTCCACAATGGTTTTAGATTACGGGGGAAGAAATCAACCACCTTGGTCTTTGTATGAAGGAGGTCCTAGTAATGAATTTTCAATTCATTTAGGTGCTAGTACTTCTTATTTTGGAAATGGCGAAGGTGTAATATTTAAACCTGGAGAGATAAAAAGAGTTTTATATGCTAGATGTTTAACTACATATGATAATGCAAGAATGGGAAACAATTTTTCTTCCTTTGAATCTTTTAATCATAATATAGTATTAAAAAGGACGAAAAGTTCTATAGTAATTCCTTCAGATCCTAAGTTTGAAATTATTAAAAAATTTGGTAATAAATTAATTGCTTTTGATTAGATTTTTTACTTTTTTTCTGTTAAGCTCTCTCTGAATTTGAGAGAGTTTTTTTATTTTAATATCTAAGTTTAGATGATATAATATTTCTAATTTGTGATTGGGGGAGATTTGATGCTTTTTAAACAACTAAAAGATTTTACTATTATAGATACTGAAACTACAGGTCTTGGGTGTTATTCACGATTAGTTGAATTTGCTGGAATGAAATTTAGAGATGGTAAAGCTGTTGATTCTTTCCAAATCTTAGTTAATCCAAGGATGAAGATGAGTGATGATGTTATAAAAATCCATGGTATTACAAATGAAATGGTAAAAAACTGTCCTCCAATTGATCAAGTTAGCCATAAAATTTATGATTTTATAAAAGATGATGTCTTAGTTGCACATAATGCTGGCTTTGATGTAGATGTGTTAAATAGAAGGTTAACTTTTGGCCTAAAAAATAATTACATAGATTCTTTAACTATATTTAGAGAAACTTTAAATTTACCTAGATATAAACTTGATTACATAAGAAAATATTTTAATATTGAAATAGATCAAACTCACAGAGCTTTAGATGATGTTGAGATGTTATATCAATGCCTAAAAAAAATTAAAAAACCATATTCTTTAAATATTAAAAATATAGGTAGTGTTAAGGGAAGTTGCAGACCATCACAGATCAAAGTTACTAATAAATTAAGCAATAAGTTATCAAATTGTCATTGTGTTGTAACAGGCGAGATTCCTAATATGAGTAGAGTAGATTTTTGGCAATTAATTGTTAATCATGGTGGATTAGTTGGAGATTCAATTTTAGTTAAAACAAGATTTTTAATAGTCGGTGAGACTAATGTTGGATATGCAAAAATAAATAAAGCTATGATGAAGAAAGATAAGGGAGATATTATCGATATAATAAAATATCAAGATTTCTTAAATTTTATTAAAGAATAGTTGTCTTTTTTTGTATTTTTATTTATTTAACTTTTCATGTTTTTAGTTAAAGAAAGGAATTTCCTTTCTTTTTTTTTATGCAACAAAATTATGTTAAAAAAACAAGATATAGGACTATATCGATTTTTAAAAATCTATGATATATTTGTTATATATTTGAAACATTTCAAACTTTTTTGTGTTTTTTTTCAATTTGTTCTTTACAAAATAAGTTTTTAAAAATAGTCTATTGTAAATTTTATGAATAAATATGCATAAAAATGCATAAATTATCACAAATGGAGAGAAGTTATGAAAAAATTAGTATCTATTTTTTTAGTTTGTTTTGCTATACCTTTAGCAATTTTTGCCGGTGGTTCAAAAGAGGCACAAGTGAGTGAGATGCCTGAAGAACTTGTTTCATCTCCGGCTACAAATGTGGATGATTCAAATATGGAGGTTCAAAAAGGTGGAACTTTAACAATATCCCTTTCTGCATCCCCTAGTAAGTTGGATCCTATTCACTACAGTGGAACTTATGAAAGTCAAATTATTGGTGAAGTATGTAATACAATTATTGATTACAATAGTACCCTAAGTGCTTATGTTCCATCCTTAGTAGAAAGTTGGACAGTATCTGAAGATGGTAAACAATATGTATTCAAAGTTCGTGAAGGAATTTATTTCCAACCTGGAACATATCAAGATGGAAGAGAAATGACAGCAGAAGATATTGCTTATTCTTTAAACCGTTCTGCTAAATATTCTGATAGTAACCGTCTTTCAATGTTAGATTATGCTGAAGTTACTGGAGAAAACGAAGTAACTTGTACACTAAAAAGTTCAAATGCCTCTTTCTTAACAGCTTTAACTGATTCTGGTAATGTAGTAGTGCCAAAAGAAGAAGTTGAAGGTTGGGGAGATGATTTTGGTAAACACTTAGTTGGAACAGGTCCTTTTATCTTAAAATCCTTTAAACTAGACCAAGAAACAGTTCTTGTTAAAAATCCTAATTATTTCTTAGGTGAACCTAATATTGATGAATTAGTCTTTAAAGTAATTATTGATCCAATACAAGCTGTTAATGCACTTCAAACTGGCGATCTTGATATTGCTACAGGTTTAACAGGTGAATCTGTTCAAAAAGTAAAGGATAATGATGATTTGACCTTATTAGCTATCAATGGCTTACATGTCGCTTATATTTACTTTAACCAAGTAAATGGCCCAACTGCAGATATTAGAGTTAGACAAGCTATTATTGAAGCTATCAATGTTGATGAAATGACTCAATCTATTTACAAATATGGAGAAGCTTCAAGAGCTTATTTACCACTTCCTCCAGGATCTTGGGGATATGATGCTTCATTAGAAAGTGAAATTCCTTCATATAATGTAGAGCATGCTAAACAATTATTAGCAGAAGCAGGTTATGCTGATGGTTTAACACTTGATTTATATATTGGTAACACTCCTGCAAGACGTGCAATGTCAGTTTTAGTACAAGCTTACTTAGCTCAAGTCGGAATTACTGTAAATATTCATGCTGCTGAATGGGGAACTTTCAGTGACATAGCTATGAGCGGAAATGCTAATATGTATGGAATGTCTTGGACATGGTATCCAGATCCATATTTCTTCTTAAATAAAATGTTCTCAACAGAAGAAATTGGTGGTATTGGAAACGGCCAAGGTTTCTCAGATCCTGAAGTTGATGACCTCTTACAAAAAGCTCTTGAAGTATCAGATGTTGAACAAAGAGCAGCTTTTTATAAAGAAGCATTAGCAAAAATCGTAAGCCATGTTCCTGGTTTATATTACTCAAATGAAAAAGTCGTGTATGGTGTAAATAATAAAGTACATGATTTTATTCAAAGAGCTGATGGAACAATTCGTATTATTACTCCCGAAAATAATGTTTGGGTTTCTAAATAAGAAGAAGATAAATAAATAAAAGATGCTTGTAAAAAGATATATAAGTCTTTTTACAAGCTTTTGTAAGGTAAAAGAAATTGTTAAAATTAATTTTGAAAAGAATATTACAGAGTATTCCAACCCTTATAATAGTAATTTCTATTACATTTGTGTTAACTCGGATGATACCAGGAAATCCAGCAAGAACTGTATTAGGCCCACAAGCATCCCCACAAGATATTGCGCGGATGGAAGAAAAAATGGGATTAAATGATCCTATTTCAGTCCAATATATTCATTACATGGAAGATGTCTTTAAAGGCGATTTTGGAACATCATATATGTATAATCAGTCAGTTACATCTTTGATTGCAGAGCGTATACCAAACACGTTATTAATTACTATTACTAGTTTGATTATAGCTGTATTTCTTGGTGTTTTTATAGGTGTTATTTCAGCATTAAGACAATATTCGATTGTAGATTACGTTTTTATGGTTTTAGCTTTAATAGGTGTTTCAATGCCGATATTTTGGCTAGGCTTGATGTTGGTTAATACTTTTGCTGTCCAGTTAGGATGGTTTCCAGCACTTGGAATGGGCTCGATGGAAGTTGGATTAAAAGATGTTATTAGTCATATGGTTCTCCCTTGTTTGTGTTTAATTACTATTCCGCTTGCAACTTTTGCAAGAATTAGTAGATCGAGTATGCTTGAAATTATTCATAATGATTCGATTAATGCCTTAAGGGCACGTGGTATAAGTGAGAAAAAAGTAATATGGAAACACGCACTAAAAAATGCTTTACCTCCAATTGTAACTGTTTTAGGTCTGCAAATTGCGACAGCTTTTACAGGAGCTATTTTAACAGAAAGTATTTTCTCTTGGCCAGGAATGGGAACTATGATTATTTCAGCTATTGATAATCGTGATTACACTTTAATTCAGGGTACTGTTTTATTTATTGCAATAATATTTATAGTAATAAATATCTTAGTGGATATTGTTTATATGATAATAAATCCAAAAGTTAATTTTGAAATGAGTAAAGGTAAATAATATGGCTATAGAAAAATTAAAAAATGATGTATTAAGTATAGATCAACAAATGAGTTTGATGGAAAAAGAGAGAAAAGCCAATAGCCCTTTAAATAAATTATTAAGAAATAAAACTGCAGTAATTGGTGCGGTTATTGTAGCTTCGATGTTGATTATAGCTATTTTTGCCCCTTTGCTTGCTCCTTATAGCCCAAATGAAATACACCCTTTAGATTCATATCTCAAGCCTTTTTCTCCAGGCCATATTTTTGGTACTGATGCTTTTGGAAGGGATTTATTTAGTAGAATATTATATGGTGCTAGAATTTCATTACTAGTTGCAATCTGTAGTACAGCTGTTGCTGGTGTTATAGGAATATTGCTAGGCCTTATTTCAGGTTTTTTCGGTGGAATAGTTGATGCAATTATAATGAGAATTATGGATGGCTTTTTATCTTTTCCTTTCATATTACTTTCTATCATATTAATGACTGTCATGGGGACAGGAGTTGTAAATGTAATATTAGCTATTGGAATAGCAAATATGCCAAACTTTGCTAGAGTAGTAAGAGGTGAGGTAATTATTGTTAAAAATGAAGAATTTTGTAATGTAGAAAAGGTTCTAGGTGCATCGAATTTTAGATTATTATTTTCTCATATTTTACCCAATGCAATCTCTCCAATAATTGTTTATGCAACATTAGCTATAGCAGGAGCAATTATTTCTGAAGCTGCATTAAGCTTTTTAGGAGTAGGTATAGCCGCACCAACAGCATCTTGGGGAAGTATATTAAGAGATGGTAGAGATAGTCTTTATACAGCTTCTTATATTGCTTCAATATCTGGTTTATTTATCCTGTTAACTGTATTAGGGTTTAATCTATTTGGCGATGGATTAAGGGATGTATTAGATCCAAAACTAAAGAAATAGGAGAAAATAATGAGTGACCATTTATTATCGGTAAATGATTTAAAAACATATTTTTATACATCAAGCGGAGTTGTTAAAGCAGTTGATGGTGTTTCATTTAATCTAGATGCTGGCCAAACACTTGGAATTGTAGGTGAATCTGGCTCTGGTAAAAGTATTACAGCAAAATCTATAATACAGTTATTACCATCTAAAATTTGTAAGTCCAGTGGTGGACCGGTTATTTTTGATAATAAAAACATGCTTGAACTAAAACAAAACCAGATTAATAAACTTAGAGGTAAAGATCTATCCTTAATATTCCAAGATCCAATGACAAGTTTAGATCCAGTTTTTACAGTTGGCCAACAGTTAATTGAGTTAATTTTAACACATGAAAAAATTAGTAAGGAAGAGGCTTATAAAAAAGCTGTTGAAGCTTTTAGAAAAGTTGGAATTCCTGATCCAGAAAAGAGAATGAAATCTTATCCATATGAATTATCTGGAGGAATGTGTCAACGTGTTATTATTGCAATGGCAATAATGGGCTCTCCTAAATTAATTATAGCTGATGAACCGACAACAGCTTTAGATGTTACAGTTCAAGCACAGGTGTTAGACCTTCTTAAAGATTTACAGAAAGATTATAATACTGCAATTTTATTAATTACTCATGATTTAGGAGTAATTTGGGATATGTGTGATACTGTAATTGTAATGTATGCTGGCAAAATTGTTGAATATTCTACTGTTAAAACATTATATAATAATCCTATTCATCCATATACTTGGGGACTGTTAAACTCTATGCCTAAAGCAACTGATGAAGCAAAGTCAGATTTCATAACGATAAATGGAACTCCTCCAGATTTACGATTAACAGGCAACTTCTGTAATTTCTGTAATCGTTGTGAGTACGCACAAGAAAAATGCTTTCAAGAAGCCCCAGAGTTTATAGAAATAGAAGAAAACCATTTTGTAGCATGTCATAGACAAACAAAGTCAAAAAGAATTATAAGGGAAAAATAACATATGGATGATAAAAATATAATTATGCAAATCAAGCATGTACATAAAGATTATGTTATTAAAAGCAACACTTTAAAAGAAAAAAATCAAGTGTTACATGCTTTAAGTGATGTTTCCCTTGATATTTATAGAGGTGAAACCTTAGGTGTTGTTGGAGAATCAGGTTGTGGTAAATCTACTTTAGGTAGAGTAATTGCTCAATTAACTGATTGTACTTCTGGTGATATTATCTTCAATGATACAAATTTATTAACCTTAAAGAAGAAAGAGTTAAAAAGTGTTAAGAAGCAAATACAGATGGTTTTTCAAGACCCTTATTCATCTCTAAATCCAAGGAAGACTGCTGGATATTTAATAGGAGAGCCTTTAAAAATTCATAAGTTGGTTAAATCTAAAGAAGAATATGATGCAAAAGTTTTAAGCTTAATGCAAAGTGTTGGTCTTGATACTCAACATGTTAATAGGTATCCTCATGAATTTTCCGGTGGACAGAGACAAAGGATTAATATAGCTAGAGTACTTTCTTTAGATCCAACTTTTGTAATTTGCGATGAGCCAGTTTCTGCACTCGATGTTTCAATCCAAGCCCAAATTTTAAATTTATTTAATAAATTGCAAAAAGATAGGGATATAACCTATTTATTTATTTCTCATGATTTAGGTGTTGTTAAACATGTAAGTGATAGAATTGCAATCATGTATTTGGGGAGAATTGTAGAAATAAGCGATGCAACCGATGTTTATAACAATCCTCTTCATCCTTATACTAAAGCTTTAATATCTGCAATTCCACCAGAATCTCCATTTGATAAAGTAGAGAGGATTAAACTTAAGGGAGAAATTCCAAGTCCAATTGGTGATTTAGTAGGGTGTCCTTTAGCAAATAGATGTCCTTTTGCCAAAGATATTTGTCATAAAGAGATTCCTAAATTAAAAACTATAGAAAATAAACATAGTGTTGCTTGTTTTTTATATTAAATTGAATAGTAAAAAAGAAGGTAGTTATGAGTAATGTAACACGTAATGAGATTTTGTCTTATGCCGAGAAAAAAAGTGATGAACTAATTGAACTTGTATCTCAATTGATTCAAATTCCAAATGAGAATCCAGGGGGGAATCAACAAGTTGCAATTAATTTTGTAAAAGATTATTTAAACAAATACAGTGTTAAACATGAGCAAGTTCAAATAAATCCTGAATTTCCTTGTATAATCGCAGAGATTGGAGATAGAGCTAAAGGAACTAATATCATACTAAATGGCCATATTGATGTAGTTCCTGCCGGAGATTTATCTCAATGGAAATGGGATCCCTTTTGTGGAACAGTAACTGATAAATTAATATTAGGCCGTGGGACCTCTGATATGAAAGCAGGGCTTGCTGGAGCATTGTTTGCAATGAGAATATTGAAAGAAACAAATGCTGATTTAGAAGGTTGTTTAAGGCTTCATGTCGTCTCTGATGAAGAAAGTGGTGGCGAGTATGGTACTAAATGGCTTTGTGATTCAGGATATGCTGATGGAGCAGATGCTTGTATAGTTTGCGAACCTACATCTAAGTCAACAATAGAAATTGGACAGAAAGGTGGACTTCATTTAATAATAAAATCTAAAGGTGTTTCAGCTCATGGTTCTCTTGGTGGATTTAAGGGTGATAATGCTATTTTAAAACTATTAAAAGTTTTAGATGGTTTGAAGGAATTAAATAAAGTTAAAGGTCATTATCCTGATTCACTCTTACATTCTCTAAAATGCTCAAAAGAAGTTGCTGATTTTGCTTTAGAGCAAGAGGGAATAGGTGATATTATAGATCACGTTACAGCTAATGTTGGTTTAATCAGTGGCGGGTCTAGACCTAATATGGTAGCTGACTATGCTGAAGCAGTAGTAGATTGTAGACTTCCAATTGGAGTTGATAAATCTGAAATTGTGGAAGTAGTGGAGAAAATAATAAAAGATTCTAATCAAACAGGAATCTCCTGTGAGTATCAATGGGTTCATGTTCCTAACTACACAGTAGAAGAAGCTCCAATAGTTGAAGCGCTTAAGAAAAATGCAGAAGATGTATGGAAAATTGATGTTATACCAGCTTGGCAGTGGGCAAGTAGTGATGCAAGAGAATATAGACTATTAAATGTTCAAACAATTCAGTATGGTCCATCAAACACAGAAGGCATACATTCGTGCAATGAAAATGTTGATATTGAGGATGTATTAAATAGTGCGAAAATTTATTTAATGACTCTATGTGATTTATTTAATATAAAATAGTGAAGGAAATATAATATGTTATTACGTCAAGTCTTAGATCTTTATGATTTATTAGATACACCTAAAGCTAATGGTTATGAAATTGTAGAATTATTAAAAGAAAGAGGGGCAAGCAAAGTTTCTGTAGAAACTGTTGTTGGCGATAAAGGAAGTACTGATTGTATTACAATCTTAATTGAAGGATCAAATGGTAAATCCAAAGGTGGAAGTGTTCCCACTCTTGGTATTATTGGTAGACTAGGTGGAATTGGTGCTAGACCTGAAGTTACAGGTTTTGTTTCTGATGGTGATGGTGCTTTAGCCGCTCTTTCAGCTGGGTTAAAAATAGCTGAAATGAATAAAAAAGGTGATGTATTAAAAGGTGATATAATAATTGCAACTCATATCACTCCAACAGCACCAACTCAAGATCATTTTCCTGTCCCATTTATGGATTCTCCAATTGATATGGAAACAAATAATGAGAAAGAAGTTCTCCCAGAGATGGATTGTATTTTGTCAATTGATACGACTAAAGGAAATCGTGTTATAAATACAAATGGTTTTGCTATCTCCCCAACAATTAAAGAAGGATATATCCTTGAGGTAAGTAATTCATTAATGGATATTGTAACTAGGGTAACTGGTAAATTACCAAATATCTTCCCTGTTGCTCAACAAGATATTACACCTTATGGAAATGGATTACATCACTTAAACAGTATATTACAACCAGCTTGTAAAACAAACGCTCCTGTTGTAGGTGTTGCAATAACTACAGAACAGCCAGTTGCAGGGTGTGCTACTGGGGCTTCACATTTTGAAGATATTGAAAGTGCTGCAAGATTTGCTGTTGAAGTTGCTAAAGATTTAGGTGAAGGTAAAGTCTCTTTCTATAGTGAAGAAGAATTTGAAATTCTTATAAAGTTATATGGAAAGTTAAATAAATTCCAAACAAAATAACAAGGATTTATTATGAAAAGTGTAGCTATTATCTCAATTGGTCAAACACCAAGAGTAGATTTGACTCCAGATCTAGAGCAAGTTTTCAGCAAAGATGTTAAATTGGTAGAGTATGGAGCACTAGATAATTATTCTTTTGATGAAATAGAAAAAAATTTCAAAGTTTCACAAAATGATGAAATATTAGTTTCAAGGATGAGAGACGGAAGACAGGTTAAGTTTACTGATTCGTTTATTATCCCTAAAATACAAAAGTGTATTTTAGAAGCAGAGAAAACTTGTGATGCTACAATTCTAGCTTGTACAGGTGTTTTCCCTAAATTTAAACATTCCAAGTTATTTATTGAACCACAGGAAATAATACATGGAATTGTAGAAAAATTGAGTGATGGTCAAACTATTGGAGTCTGTGTACCTAATATAAACCAAGTTGAACAAGCATACAAATTTTGGGGTGAAAGCTCGGTAAGTGTTAAAGTTGTAAATGCTTCTCCTTATGAGCAAGCTGAAGACGTAAAAAATATCGTTAGTGAAGCTTTTTCAAACGAAGAAGTATTATTAATTTGTTTAGACTGTATTGGGTATAGTAAAAAAATGAAAGATGATATTCAAAAAATAATGGATATCCCTGTTTTACTTCCTAGAACAATGATAGCAAGTATTTTAAATGATTTAATTTAAAATACTTGATAAGTTAATTAAAAAGTTAGGTACCAATTGGTACCTAATTTTTTATAGTTTTTTTCCTTCACTTAAATATTGGTCTATGTAATAGAAAGCTTTGATAAGGATTTTAATACCAGTTAAAAACATATCAATATGTACGCTTTCATCAGGTTGGTGAGCCCCTCCCCAAGAATCATCAAACATTCTTGGAACATCTGCATCAAATATTCCATAAGCAACACCATTTTTTAATTTTCTTGCATAAGTTCCTCCACTTATAGTATAAGGAATCCTATTTTGATTTAGATATTTATTTGAAATATCAGTTAAATGTAATACTAATTCAGAATTTCTATTAATATGACTTGGAGGATTATCTACAAATTTCTCTTCTACATATCCAAGAGTCTTTAATTTATTCCCCATTTTTAACTTAATTATTTTTCCATCACATGTTATTGGATACCGGATGTTAAAATTAACGCTTACATATCCATCATTTAATCTAACTAGGCCTAGGTTATGGGAAATTTTGCCGGATATTTCATCTTCAAAAGGAACGTCTAATGATTGACCATGGACATCTTCTATCATGCTTAAAATTAAAGAAAATTCTTCTTTTTCTTTATTTGAGATCAAATCAGTTTCAATTAAAGCTTGCATTAATACTTGAGCAGCATTTAAAGATCCATCAGGATAAGCGGCATGTTTAGAAATACCTTTTGCTATAATTTTTGTACCTTTTGAAGCTTTTTCAACACTTATTCTTTTGTTATCTTTAAAAATAGCTTTAATTATAACTGTGTTATTATTATTTAAAGTTAACTCACCTACAGGAGGAACGACATTAGAAGCCGTTCCAACTGATAAATTTGTAATATTAGTAAAGTTAACCTTCTTTTTATAAGTGGCACTAATTATACCTTTTTCACCATAAATTACAGGAAAAGTGACATCTGGTACAATACTAATATCTGGCTCTTCATTATCTGACAAAAATTTATCAATATCTTCCATGCCTGTTTCTTCAGCTAAGCCAAAGTATTGAAAAAAAGTATTTTTTAGTAAATGATTATCTTCAAGATATTTTAGAGCGTACATAACAGCTACAGCAGGTCCTTTATTATCTCCTACACCACGGCCAATTAAAAAATTATTGACAATTGTGGCATCATAAGGGGGATATGTCCAATCATTACCCTCAGGCACTACATCTAAATGTAAAAATATTCCTACTTTTTTATTTGATCTATTTTCATCTTTAGAAGCAATACCATAATATTTTTCATTTCTCGTGTTGAAACCAAAATCCTCCATTATTGATAAAGCCTTATTTAAGGCTTTATTACATCCTTCACCAAAAGGAGTATCACTATTTTCTTTTACAGAAACACTTTTAATATTAATTAAATCAATAGTATTTTTTAAATATTCTTCTTTGATTTCTTCAATCCATTTGTCAATGGCTTTATCTGATAGAATTTGGCTTTTATCCATTTGTTGGTTCCCTATTTTTTTGTATTAATTTATAAAATTATATCACAATAACTGTTATTATAAAATCAAGTTGTTATAATAAATATTGATAAAAGTTACAAATCTATTTTTATTTAAAAAAATTATGGTTACTAAGATTTTTTATAAGGATAGAAGGTAAAAAAAAATAATAAAAATTTAACAAAGTTTTAATTTTAAATTAAAGAGGTGGTGATATATAATAAAAAAAACTCCTTACGAAAAGGAGTTTAAACAAAAATATTTTATGTATATAGAATAGAGTTAAAAAAGAGGTGCCAATCGGATTCGAACCGATGCATCACGGTTTTGCAGACCGTTCCCTTACCGCTTGGGTATGGCACCAAATCAACGATTGTGAGATTACCAAATTTATGGGTGTTATTCAAGTATATATTATAAAAAAAATATAAAAAGTCTAAAATATTCAAATTATTAGAAAATTTAAAATAAAATAAAATTTTTGAAAAACTATAATTAAGTAAGATTATGAACTTTATTGATAAAAAATTAAATAATTTTTGAACTTTTTTTTGTTGACATGTAATTATTTTGAATGTATTATGTAATCAAACGAACAAAAACGTTCAAAGGACTTAAAATGTTACCTGTTGAAAGACAACGATATATACAAGAATTAGCTATGAAAAAAAAGAGTGTAAGTGTTAGTGAGCTTGCACCCGAGCTAAACGTAAGTGAGTTAACAATTAGAAGAGATTTAGATAGTCTCTGTTCAAAAGGTGTTTTAGAAAGAACACATGGAGGGGCTACTTTAAGAAGAAATCTCAACATTGAGCCTGACTACTTACAGAAAGCTAGTGAATGTTCTAGAGAAAAACAAGCTGTTGGAAAACTTGCTGCCTCGCTATTAGAAGAGGGTGATACAGTTTATATAAACAGCGGTTCTACTACATTAGAAGTAATTAAATCAATTTTAGAAAAAAATATTGATATAACAATAGTCACAAATAATATAGATGCTATGTGGCTATGTAAAAGTGATGGAAATGTAAAAATCATTTTTGTCGGTGGTTATTACAGAGCAAAATCTCATTCTGTTTCAGGAAGATTAGCTTTTAGTTTGATTGATCAAATTTATGCAAATAAAGCAATAATTGGTGTTGATGGTTTTTCTCCTATTGCAGGTCTTACGACTCCAGTATTAGAAGAAGCTGATACAACTAGGGCTATGATTGAGCATAGCGTTGGGTCAAAAATTGTTGTTGCAACCGAGAATAAAATTGGAGTTGTTTCTAATTTTAAAACAGCTCCAATCGAAAGAGTTGATGTTTTAGTGACAGATGAAAATGGTGGAAACTTATTAAAAAACACAGAGATAAGTAAACATATACAAGTATTAATAGCAAAATCGTAGGAGGATAGCTATGAAATTCGAAGAAACTTATGCAGACAATTATAAAGATTGTGCATGGATCCCATTTGAGGATTTAGAAAAATTCATGAAAGAAGCACTAATTAATGCAGGTATTCCTGAAGAAGATGCTACAACAATTGGTGAAGTATTAATTGAATCTGATAAAAGAGGCATAGACAGTCATGGAATTGGTCGTCTAAAACCTATTTATATAGATCGAATTGATAAAGGAATTATGAATCCTAAAACTGAAATTGAAATAGTTAAAGATCAAGATGCTACTGCAGTTATCGATGGTCACAATGGTTTAGGACATGTTGTTTCTAAGAAAGCTATGGAAATGGCTATTGAGAAAGCTAAAAAATACGGTGTTGGTATGGTAGCTGTTAGAAATTCTACACACTATGGTATTGCCGGTTATTATGCTCTTATGGCAACAAAAGCTGATATGATTGGAATCACAGGTACAAATGCAAGACCATCAATTGCTCCAACTCATGGTGTTGAAAACATGATGGGAACTAACCCTTTAACTTTTGGTATACCAACTGATGAAGAATTCCCATTTGTATTAGATTGTGCAACTAGTGTATCACAACGTGGTAAAATTGAAGTTTATGGAAGAGCTGGAAAAGAATTACCAGAAGGTTGGGTTATCGGCCGTGATGGTAAAACTAGGACTGATACACAACAAGTATTAAAAGATTTAACCACAGGTAATGCAGCTTTAACTCCTTTAGGAGGAATTGGAGAAATAACAGGTGGATATAAAGGTTATGGTTATGCAGCAGTTGTAGAAATTCTATCAGCAGCTTTACAAGAAGGTGCTTTCATGAAAGCTTTAAATGGTTTTGATGAAGATCATAATCCAATACCATATCCTCTAGGACATTTCTTTATTGCAATAGATCCAGAACATTTTATGGGTGCTAAGACCTTTAAGAGAATAGCTGGAACAATTTGTAGACAACTTAGAAATAGTGAAAAAGCCCCAGGTGAAGATCAAATCTTTACACCAGGTGAAAAAGAATATATTGCTTATAATTATAGAAAAGAACATGGTTGTCCTGTTCCTCCATCTCTTCAAAAAGTCATGATTGAGTTAAGAGACAGATGGAATATGGATTATAAATGGGATTTTGAAAAATAAACAAAAAGGAAAAGATTAAATGGCAACGTTAAAAGAGAGAGCATTAGCTTATCATAGTCAAGATGGAGTACCTGGAAAGGTAAGTGTGGTTCCAACTAAACCTTGTAAAACCGCAGATGATTTAGGTTTAGCATATACTCCTGGAGTAGCTCAACCTGTACTGGCAATTGAAGAAACACCTGAAGATGCTTATAAATATACTGCTAAGGGTAATTTGGTTGCAGTTATTTCTAATGGAACAGCTATTTTAGGTTTAGGAGATAGAGGTGCTTTAGCTAGTAAACCTGTAATGGAAGGAAAAGGGGTTTTATTTAAAAGGTTTGCTGATATCGATGTTTTCGATATAGAAATTGATGAAAAAGATCCAAAAAAATTAATTGAAATTGTTAAGAAATTATCTCCAACTTTTGGTGGTGTAAATCTCGAAGATATTAAAGGTCCTGAATGTTTCGAGATAGAACAAGAATTAATTAAACAATGTAATATTCCAATATTCCATGATGACCAACATGGTACTGCTATTATTGCAACAGCAGGTTTAATGAATGCTACAGAAATTGTTAATAAAAATTTAAGCGAAATTAAAGTTGTTGTAAATGGTGCAGGTGCTGCTGGTGTTTCATGTGCTAAGATGTTTGTTGCTGCCGGAGTAAAACCTGAAAATTTAATAATGTGTGATAGTCGTGGTGTTATTTATAAAGGTCGCACAGAAAGAATGACTAAAGAAAAGTTACAAATGGCAGTAGAAACTGATGCTAGAACTCTATCTGATGCACTAAAGGGTGCAGATGTATTAATGGGCTTATCAGTTGCAGATTGTGTTACTCCAGAAATGTTGAAATCTATGAATAATGATCCTATTGTTTTTGCAATGAGTAATCCAAATCCAGAAATTGATTATCATTTGGCTCTAGAAACACGTAGTGATATTATAATGGCTACAGGTAGAAGTGATTATCCAAACCAAATCAATAATGTACTAGGATTCCCTTTTATCTTTAGAGGTGCCTTAGATGTTAGAGCTACTACAATTACAGAATCAATGAAAATGGCTGCTGCGAAAGCTTTAGCTAAATTAGCTAAAGAACCAATAGTTAAAGAAGTTGAAGAAGCTTATGGAAGAAGTTTTAGTTTTGGTAGAGATTATATCGTACCTAAACCATTTGACCCAAGAGTAATTGAGTATGAAGCAGTTGCTGTAGCAAAAGCAGCTTGTGAAGAAGGTGTTGCACTAAACCCAATTGAAGATTGGGATGCATATAGAGCTTCTCTCGTAAAAAGAATGGAAAAATATTGGAAGTAAATAATCTTTAAATATAATTTTCTAACTCTAAGAGACTACAAATCTCTTAGAGTTTTTTATATTTTTAATGAATTATATAATACACTATTTCTTTTTTCTCTTTTTGATATTATTATTTAAATATATTAGAGACAAGGAGATATTGTTTATGAGTGAATATGATAATAATTCTCATCCTTATGAGGAAGATAAATGTGTAAAGAAAACAACAAGTGATGATGCTTCTTCTGTTGTATTAATTTTAGGTATTATTGCAATCGTAAGTGTATTTTCTTGGATTTTTTCTTTTGTCGGATTAATCCTAGGGATTATTGCTTTAGTCAAAGGAACTAAGATTAGACATAATTCAAGTGCAGCAATGGCAGGATGGGTATTAGCAATTATTGCTATTTCCTTGTTCGCCTTAGGTGTTGTGTTCTTTGTTGGATTTTTTATGCCTCCTTTTTGGTGTTTTTTGTAATTTAATTTTTTAACTAATATTCCCGTGTAATAGCGGGATTTTTTTATGCTAAAAAAGAAGCATTAATTTATATTATGATAATTTTAAATCATAAATTAAAAATATGATGTCAATTTGACATATTCTAAATATATGATATAATTTAATCATAAAAAGAGGTGATAATTAATGAATGATGAATATTATTCTTCTAGTTTAATAGCAATTATTGGGGATATTAAAGAATCTAAAAAATTAAATAGTTCTAATAGAGGCTTTTATCAGCGAAAATTAAAAGAAGAATTAGATAAAATAAATAAAAAATATAAAGAAGAAATCCAATCTAATTTTGTAATAACTTTAGGGGATGAATTTCAAGGGGTATTAAAAAGTGCGACTGTCTTATTTGAAATAATAGAGATGGTACAGTTTGTAATGGATCCTATTTTAATGAGATTTGGAATAGGGATTGGAAAAATTTTTACAGATATAAACAGACTAGCTTCAATTGGTGCAGATGGTCCGGCTTATCATCGGGCAAGAAATTCTATTTCTATGATGAAAGATAGTCGTGATGACATACAAAATATATATTTAGATACGGCAGATCCTATAAAGGATTTTGAACTTAATTCTCATCTATATTGGGTATGTAATAATTTTAATAATTGGACACAGTTACAGCGAAATATTATAAAATATAAGGAAACAAATCCTTCTCTTACTCAAACAGAAATTGCTTCTTTATTAAAAATTAATCAATCTTTAGTAAGCAGGAGTTTAAAAGCTTCACGATATGATAACTATGTTAAATCAAAGATTTCCATATCCCAAATATTAGAAAACATTCTTAAGGAGATGCGATGAATAATATTTTAGTAATATTTATTTTACTCCACATTTGTGGTGATTTTTATTTTCAAAATCAAAGCATGGCAGAGAGGAAAAATTCAAATTATTTATTTGTTGTATATCATAGTATTTTTTATTTTATTACTATGTTTTTTCTTTTTATTTTTTATAAAGTAACACTATCTCTTCTTATCTCTATGTCAATAGTTGGTCTCTCACATTTTATTATAGATTCGATTAAATTTTTATTTATGAAGAGATACAACAAAGAGAGTAATTCTTTATTTATAGTAGATCAACTTCTTCACTTTTTAGTGTTATTTTCTTTATTTTTAGTTATAAAAAATAGTGATTTAGTAGAGTGCTATGAAAGGTTTTCTATAGAAAATATTATTCTCTATCTTAACTGTTTTACTGCCTTGTTAGTAATTTTTAAACCAGCAAATATCTTAATTAAAAGTATTTTACCATCTTCTATAAAAAAAGGAAAAGAGGAAGAAATTTCCTCTGTGAAATTTGGTAAATTAATTGGAAATCTTGAAAGGCTTTTAATACTTATGTTGCTTTGTGTAAATCAATATGTAGTAATAGGATATATATTTACAGCTAAATCTATAGCAAGATGGAAAAAATTAGTAGAAGATAAAGATTTTGCTGAATACTATTTAGTTGGGACTCTCTTAAGTGTTATAATTGCAATAGTTGTTTACTTTATCTTCTGTAGAAATATATTTATAAAGTAAATTGGGATGAAAATCACCCCAATTGTTTTATAATAATTCTTCTTTGATTTTTGCTTTAACGTTATCTAAAGTTTCATTATATTGTTGATCTAATTTTTTCAAATTCTCATCAAGCAACTGCATAAATTCTTTATCTTGTTCAGCTGAATATGTAAAACCCTCTCCATATTGTTGTTGTAATTGGGCTTCTTTTTGTTTGATTACAGGCTCAAATTGTTCTTTCATCTGTTTTACAAGTTCATCTTGATGGTTTAAATATTGTTTAAAGAATTCTTTAACTTGATTAATAGTATTTACCAATTCATCACTGTCGTCTTTTAAAAATGAAATAATATCTATTATTTTATCTAGAGTTGTTTCGAAATTATTATTTTTAGGAAGAGAAAGATTTAGCATTAAAATATTGATAATCCCCTCTATAGTGCTTTTTTTATCAGTAGAGTTTTCAAAGTCCTTTTTGAACTTGTCCAAAGTATAATCGATATCATTTATATATAAACCACAGATTTTTCTTCCAAGTTTAACTTGTTTCTCTTTGTTTATTTTGTCCATATCAACATTAAGATTTTCAGTTTTTTCTAAAGCTATTTCCCAAGCAGATTTTATTCTAGCCATAACCTTACCTCAATTTAAATTATTTAAAGAAAATTCTTTATAAAGATAAGATAATAACAAATAAACTAATTAACAAGTACCTTAAAGATGTGGTAAATTGCTTTTATGACAAATACAGTTGATTTGATTTATGGTTTCGACATTTTTGGAACAATAATCTTTGCTCTCACTGGGGCATTGAAAGGTGTGGAGAAGGATTTAGATTTCTTAGGTGTTATAGTATTTAGCACTACAGTTGGTTGTGGTGGAGGTATGATTAGAGATGCTTTAATCGGTGCAACTCCTGCTGCTGCTTTAACAAATTACATTTATTTAGTTGTTTGTGTTATTGTTGGAATCATAGTCTTTTTTATCGGTTCTTTTATTCATTCTGAAAGAAAAATAATTAAATATGCTGATGCTATAGGTCTTGGTGTTTTTACTTCCTTAGGCTGTGCTAAAGGTGCTCTTTATGAGTGTTCAGCAATGGGACAGGTTCTTTGTGGAGTAGTAACGGCTACAGGAGGGGGAGTAATTAGAGATATTATGAGTAAAAATATTCCTACTATATTAACTAGTGATTTTTATGCAACTGCCTCTTTACTTGGGGGCTTTTTATATTTAACTTTAGAAAAGTCTACTCTTTCTAGATCTTATTTGTTTTTAATAAGTGCTGTGTTTGTATTTATAATAAGAGTAGTAGCAATAAATTTATCTATGGAGCTACCTAAAAGTGGTTCTGTTTGGAAGAAGAGGAAGATGTAATGGCTGAAGAATTAAAACAATATTACTTAGATACATATAAAAAAGAATTAAAGGCTAAAATTACAAAAATAGATGGTAATAAAATATATTTAGATAAAACAATTTTCTATCCTGAAGGTGGAGGGCAACCAGGGGATAAAGGTTATATAAACAATTTTACTGTATTAGATACTCAAAAAGATGGAAATGATATTTATCATTTAGTAGATGAAGAAACTAATTTAAAAGTTGGAGATGAGATTTTATTAAAATTAGATTGGAATCATAGATATTATTATATGAAAATGCATGCTGCTCAGCATTTGATAAGTGGCATTTTATTTAACTACTTTAAAGTTGGAACCTTATCTGTACACCAAGGTTCATCTTATTTAACTATTGAAATAGATAATCCATCCTTTAGTGAAGACGATTGCTATAAAGTTGAAGATATTGCAAATGAAAAAATTTTAGAAGGCTCAGATATCTCTTATTTAGAGATGAATAAAGATGAGGCATTAAAACTTCCTCTTAGAAGAAGTATTAAAGTTGATGGTTTAATTAGAATTGTTAAAATAGAAGGTAATGATTTAATAGCTTGTGGTGGGCTCCATGTTAAAAATACTAGAGAAATTGGTAGAATAATGTTTTATGGAGTTGAGAAAATTAGAAAACATTATAGACTATTGTTTAAAGTCTCTCGTGATGCAGTTCTATACTCTAGAAAATCTCATATTTTATTAAAAGAACTTTGTACTCTTCACAGTGCTACTTTTGATAATCTGCTCTCATGTGATAAAGCTCTTTTTGAGAAAAATTTAAATCTTGAACGACAAATGAGAGCTTTAAAGAAAGAAAATGCTAATTTGATTCTAACTGCCTTATTAAATAGTAAGGATGAAAACATAATAATTGAAGATATTAGTGATAGAGATTTTGAGTTTAAAGATATCGATTTAGATGTTGATAAAGTTTTATTCTTATATAAAAAGGAAAATAATTTATTAAAGTGGTTTCTCTATCTAGGGGAGAGTTTTAAATCATATAATTTTAAAGACATTAGAGAAAAAGTATTGATTTTAATTAATGGAAAAGGTGGGGGAAGATTCCCTTATTTTCAAGGAAAAGGTGAATTAACTGATATTGAACGATTTAAAGAGGCTTTTTTAGGATATTTTAATGAATAAGAAAGAAAACGAAAAACATACTTTTTTAAAAGAAAATGGGAAATTTGATTGGAAAAAAATAATTATTAGAACTTTTTTTATGCTTATTTTTATTTTCCTCATTTTTATTCTTTATGATAAAATTTTTAGAACAAATGTAACTGCAAATACTTTAGCTACAGAATTATATAATGATTTAGGCTATCATGGAGTTGCCTTGTTTGTGTACCTTTGTGACACTTTTATAGTGCCTTTAACTCCAGATGTTATGTTCCCACTTGTTTCAGCTGATTGGAGCCCTTGGCAAATAACATTTTTTATGGGATCTGCCTCTTTTTTAGCTGGGCTTTCAGCCTATTGGTTAGGGCATTTAGTTTCTCTAATTAAAGTGATTGATAATGTAGCAAATAAGATTATGGGAAGTCATAAAGTCTTAATACATAAGAAAGGAGCCTGGGCTGTTGTCTTGGCCGCTTTGACTCCTATCCCTTATTCTACAATATGTTGGACAGCTGGTATTTTAAGAGTAGACTTTAAGAAAGTTGTGTTAGCAAGTTTAGTTAGATTTCCAAGAATGCTAATATACTACTACTTATTTAGAGCTGGAATTCATGTTTTAAATTTTCTATAATATTTTTTTAGCTGCTTTTATAATTAAATCAGTTCTAAATGGAGCATCTCCAATATATTCATCTGCATTTAATAATTCATCAGCCTTTTCTTTGCTAACATATTTTAAGATGACCTTATCATTAATTAAGGCTTCTTTTAATGTGTTAGTTTTGCCTTCTTGTACTTCTTGCCAAGCTTTTAAACTATGTTCACGAATTACTTCATGCATTTCTTGTCTATTTGCTCCATTTCTACCTAGTTCCATCAATAGTCTTTCACTTGCTGCAAAAATACCGTAAGTTTTCATATTCCTTTCGATAGCTGTTTTATGGATATTCATATTTTTAACAACCTTAATTGCAGTTAGAAGAATTTCATCTGAAGCTAAAAAAGTAGAGGGAAGTACAACTCTTCTATTTGCACTATCATCTAATGTCCTCTCTAAAAGAGTTTGTGCACTATTTTGCCAAACAGTGTTAGACTGAGAGCTTATAAATCTACATAAACTATCAATTTTTTCACTATTTATTGGGTTTCTTTTAAACGGCATAGCTGAAGATCCTACTTGATTTTTTCCAAAAGGTTCTGACCATTCTCCTATAGGTGGAGATTGTAAAATTCTGAAATCTATAAAGAATTTATAAAGAGTACAAGCTAGGGAAGAGAGTGCATTTATAACGCGTAAGTCTTGTTTTCTAGTATAAACTTGAGTTGCAGCATCAAAGGCTTTAAGATCAAGTTTAGCCATTACCTTATCTTCCATTTGACTAGCACTCATGTTTGTATTTTTTAACAGTTCACTATAACTTGCAGCAGTTCCTACTGCCCCTTTCATTCCTTTGCCTTTTATATTATCTCTAACTCTTTCTAAATCCTTAATATCGTCAATTAAATCTTGAGCACTTTGTGCTATTCTATAACCAACAGTTGTAGGTTCAGCTGGTTGAATATGTGTGAATGCCATACAAGGCATATCTTTATATTCTTCCATTTTATCTATAAATAGTTTTAATAACTCTTTTGATTTATCAATTATTAAAGATAAAGCTTCCTTTAGTCTAATAGCATCCATATTATCTAGAATATCCATGCTAGTTGCACCAAGATGAATAATAGCTGCTGCAGAAGGGCATTGCTCTGCGTAAGTTTTAATTTCAGCCATCAAATCATGATGGATTATATTTTCAATTTCAGTTGCTCTATCAACATCGATATCAGTTTTGTGAGCCAATAATTCTTCAACTTGTTTTTGGCTTACTAATCCAGCTTCCATTTGAGCTGTTGCGAGAGCAATCCAAATACGTCTAAGCAAAATTCTCTTATGTTTTTCGCTATAGATTTCTCTCATTTGAGAGCTACCATATCTCCAAGTAAAAGGTGATATATATGTATCATGGGTGAAGCTTGTCATTAAATTACTCCATATTTTATTATGCTAATAACAGATTATTTTGATAAAAAAGGGTTAAGCTTTAGCCTAACCCCTATTTAAAATTATAAAATGATAATTTGATCTCTTTCCGGGCCGACTGAAATAAATTTAATTGGGGCACCAACTAATTTACCAATTTCAGTACAATAATCTTGAGCTTCTTTTGGTAGGTCTTCCCATTTTCTAGCTTTAGAAGTATCGCATTTCCAACCTTTAAATTCTTTATATATAGGTTTTGCAACTTCTTGAAGTGCAGTTTCAGGTAAGTAATTAATAACCTCTCCATTAACTTCATAAGCAGTACAAACTTTAATTGTATCGAAATGATCTAAAATATCTAATTTTGTAATAGCGATACCAGTGAAACCATTAATCCAACAAGAATAATCAGCAGCTACAGCATCAAACCATCCACAACGACGAGGACGACCTGTAGTAGCACCATATTCATGTCCGATATCTCTAAGTTTTTCGCCATCAGCATCAAATAGTTCAGTCATGAAAGGACCACCACCTACACTAGTAGAATATGCTTTTACAACACCAATTATTTCATCAATCCTATTTGGAGCAATACCAGCTCCACTACAAGTTCCACCAGCTGTAGGGTTACTACTTGTAGTATATGGATAAATACCCCAGTCTAAATCTCTCATTATACCGAGTTGACCTTCTAGAAGAATGTTTTTGTTATTATTATATGCATCACGGATAACAGGAACAGAGTCAATAATTTTATCGCCAAACATTTCTCTCCATTTAGCACAAACATCAAGCATTTCTTCAATTGTAACTTGAGGAAGACCAAAATATGCTAATTCTCTATTTTTTCTTGGTAAAAGCATTTGTAATCTTTTTGTTAGTCTATCAACATCTAAGATATCTACAGCTCTAATTCCACTTCTAGCAGCCTTATCGCTATATGTAGGTCCAATACCTTTCTTTGTAGTACCAATTTTCCAATTCTTGCTTTTACTAGCTTCTTCTGCACCGTCTAAAGTACAGTGGAAAGGCATAATTAAATGAGCTCTTTTATCAATGAATAAATTGCTTCCATCAACACCTGCTTTTGCAATGGAATCTAGCTCTTCTTTCATAGTATCAAAATTTACTACTGTTCCAGCTCCTACAATGTTAGTAGTTTCTGGGTTGAAGATACCGGAAGGGATAATGTGTAGGGCAAATTTACCTTTGTCATTAATGACAGTATGTCCTGCGTTATCACCACCTTGAAAGCGGATACATAAATCAGCTTTTGTTGCTAAATAGTCAACAACACGACCTTTTCCTTCGTCTCCCCATTGGGCTCCTACAATAGCACTAATACTCATTGTTTTCTCCTTAGCCTTTATTTTTTAATAACATGGCTTGTTCATTTTTTGTATGTTCTTCAATATCCTCGGCATCCCACGGATATTTAATCCATAAATCCTCAATTTCAAGAGCTGGATAATATCTTTTAATCTGCTCTGGGAAATCGGCATCTTTTTCTTTAAGTTTGTTATGTAGTACTAAAACAGCAATTTCTTCGGGATCATATTTTAATAATTCTCTAACGCAGTAACCAAGAGTAGCTCTAGTATCATCTACTTCATCAATTAATAAAACTTTTTTCCCTTTTAATTGTTCTTGTACTTCATCAATCCACTGAATTTTGGTTGGGTGGGTTTTATGCTTTTTATCAACACCATAATATGATATACCAACAGCATAAATAGGGCGGTTAATAAAAGTCTTGATTATTCTTGCAGGAATAAATCCTCCAGAACCGATTGCAACAATCACGTCAGGGTCAAAGTTGCTTTCTGTAATTCTTTGTGCTAACTCTTTGACTAGTTTGTGAACAGTGTTGTAGCTAACATAAAATTTTTCGTTTTTCATAAAGAAGTTTCCAATTTTATTTTATTTTATTTTTTTGTAAATTTATTATTTAATTTTGAGGATGCATTTCGGCAATATATGGGAGAGTTCTGTGTTTTTCATTATAATCTAAACCATATCCAACTACCCAAACATCTGGAATAGTAAATCCCACATAATCTATTTCTACAGGTACAGTATGTCTATCTGGTTTATCTAATAAAACTAAAGTTCTAACACTAGCTGGTTTTCTTGATTTAAAGTTTCTTATTAGATAATCTAAAGTATAACCTGAATCTAAAATATCTTCTATAATTAAAACATGTTTATCTTCCATGTTTTCCCGTGTATCCATTAAAAGCCTAACGTTACCACTAGTCCTATCTCCTGTATAAGAAGATAAAGCAATAAAGTCAACAACATGATCTATTGTTAATTTTCTGCATAAATCTGCGGTCAAAATAAAAGAGCCCTTCAATACCCCTACGAGTATAAGACGCCCTTCAATGTTTGCATATGCTTCATTGATTTGATGTGCTAATTCATCAACCCTTCGAGAGATTGTATCAGCATCAATTAATACTCTAACCAAATCTTTAGTTAAAGCAGGTATTGCTAATGAAGATTCCATAGCCCCTCCAAAACTTAGTATAGTTATTTGTACAAGAAATAAAGATAATAGTCAATTAAATTTGGGGATGTTAAAAAGATTATTAATTCACACTTTTTACGTATTTTATAGATAAAAAAATATACTTAATATATGGCAATATGAAGTATTAAAGTAGATTTAATTTTTACACTTATATTCATCATTTAGCGTTTTATAATTATTATTTTTCTGATAAAATCAAATTGTATTTACTATACAATTTAACTAATTGGAGGTTATATGAAAGCATTTAAAGCTTATGATATACGTGGAGTTTTTGACAGCGATTTAACAGTTGATTTAGCATATAAAGTTGGCTATTTTTTACCAAAATTACTAGATGCAAAAACAATTCTAGTTGGAAGAGATATGAGAGTCTCATCTCCTGAAATTTTTACAAGTTTAACGAAAGGAATTACAGATGCTTCTTGTGATGTTTTAGATATAGGTCTTGCAACAACTCCTATGGTTTACTTTTCGACTGTACATTTTAAAGTAGATGGTTCTGTTCAAATCACAGCTTCACATAATCCTGCTAAATATAATGGATTAAAAATTAGCAGAAAAATGGCAGTTCCAGTTGGTGGAGAAACTGGTTTAAATAAATTGCAAGAAATGTGTGAGAGTGGCATTATTGAAGTGTCTGAGAAAAAAGGCACTATAAAACAAGTTGATGCAAAAACACCATATTTAGATTTCTTAAGAAAATATAAAGAAGATTATTCAGATATGAAAATAGCTGTCGACTGTTCAAATGGTATGGCTAGTTTGTTAATAAAAGAGGTACTAGGTAATGATGTAAAATATATATTTGATACATTAGATGGTACTTTCCCAAATCATGAACCTAATCCTTTAGATCCTAATAATACAGTTCAACTACAAGAAGTTGTAAAGAAAAATAAATGTGACTTAGGAATCATTTTTGATGGAGATGCTGATCGAGTCATGTTTATTGATGAAAAAGGTGGATATATTCCAGCTGATCATTTAATGGGTTTATTAGGTGAAAAAATGTTGGAGTTTGAAGGTGAAAAAATAGCTGTTGTCGACATTAGGACAAGTAAATCAACAACTGAATATTTAGAGAAACTTGGTTATGAAGTTATAATGTGGAAAGTTGGTCATGTTCATGCTAAGGCAAAGTTAAGAGAAACAGGGGCCGTCTTTGGTGGAGAACTTGCGGGCCATTATTATTTTAAAGAGTTTAATAATTGTGATAGTGGGATATTTGCTGCATTAATGGTTTTAAATATTTTAAAGAAAAAAAGAGCAGAAGGTAAAACTTTATCTTCTTTAATCGGTGATATTGTAAAATATGAATCAAGTGGTGAAATAAATTTTAAAGTTGAAAATAAAGATGAAGTAATTTCTATTTTAAAAGATACATACGCTCCAACTGCTACAAAAGTTTTAGATACTGATGGCTATAGAATTGAATTTGATTCATGGTGGTTTGGAATTAGAAAAAGTAACACAGAACCTTATTTAAGATTGGTTGTAGAAGCAAGTAATAAAAAAGAACTTGAAGAAAAAATTAATGAACTGACAATAATTATTAAAGATAACGCTAAGTAAAATAAAAGAATATAATTGGGGTGATTTTTATCACCTCAATTTTTTACTACTTTTCATCTAACACATCAATATAATTAAAATTTTTTTATTCTAATGTTGTAAATATTTATATATTAATCACATTATTTTGGTTTTTGTGGATATAAATATTATAGAAATTATACAAAGAAAGTACAATTTGAGGATAAAATATTGATAATTCGCATCAAAATTCAAAATATATTATTTTTTTATATTTACATCGGTAGTTAATTAAATTATGATTTACTTAACTTAATACTGAGACGTCTGAAAAACTTCTCATTAAAAAACTGTGTATACGGTTTAAAAAAGATTATAGACTTTACATTTGTAATCATTAAGGGGAAAGTATGCAGCTTAGCAAAAAAAAAGCTTTAAAAGCATTAGAAATAATGCTTAATTCAAGATATTTTGAACAACAAATTTCTAACTTATTTCAGAAGAAAATCATGCATGGAACAACTCATTTAAATATTGGTCAGGAAGCTTGTCAGGCTGGCCTTGCATTAAATTTAGATGATGGCGATTGGATAGTTCCAACTCATAGATGCCATGGTTACACAATAGCTAGTGGTAGCTCAATGTATAAAATGTTTAGTGAAATGTTTGGCTCTTCCCACGGCCTTAGTAAAGGACTTGGTGGTAGCATGCACATGAGCGATGTAGAACATAATAATCCAGGTTCATCTGCTGTTGTAGCTAGCGGTGTTGGTCTTGCAGCTGGCCTTGCATTTGCACTTAAAAGAAAAAAACAAAAGAATATGGCCGTTGCTCTATTAGGTGATGGAGCTACATCTCGAGGGGTAGTTCATGAGATTATGAATATATCTTCAATATGGAATTTACCTCTTTTATTTTTCTTAGAGAATAATGGATATGGGATGAGTGCAAATATAAATAGGATGGCTGCCGGAAAATCCCTTTCTGATCGTGCTAAAGTTTATAACATTAAATCTGTCACTATTGATGGTAATGATGTTGAAGCTGTTTACAAAGCAGTAAATTTAGCAAAAAAATACATAATTCAAGAAAAAAAACCTTATTTTATAGAATGTAGAACATATAGATTTAATGGACACTCAAAATCTGATCCTTGTGTTTATCGAACTAGAGAAGAAGAATCATATTGGTTGAATAAGTGTCCTATTAAGACGTTCACTAATAGACTTATAGATCAAAAGATTGTAAATAAAAATGAGATTGATATTTTAAATAAAGCTTGTTCAGCTTTTGTTTTACAAGAGTTAAAAAAGGCTGAAGCTGTGAAAGATGATTGTTTAGGTGAAGAGGAAGCTAGTAAATTTGTCTTTGATCCATTTCAAGTTGAAGAGAAAAGATCTCAATTTTTACATCGGGCTATTGGTAGAGAAGCTATAAGAGAAGCTTTGTTAGAAGAGTGTCAATTAGATGACAATGTAGTATTGATTGGCGAAGATATTGGAATTTATGGTGGATGTTTTAAAGTCACTGGTGATTTATATACACACATAGATGATCAAATTTATGAAACACCTGTAAGTGAAGAAGGTTTTGCTGGCATAGCAGTTGGTGCTTCTCTACTTGGTATTAGAAGTGTTGTTGAGGTTATGTATGGAGATTTTTCAACCCTTGTAAGTGATGCTCTAATTAATCATGCTAGTAAAATTAGATTTATGAGTGCAGGTCAATTTAATTGCCCTGTAGTCTTTAGATTCCCTATGGGATGTGGAACAGGTCATGGAGCCCAACACTCTCAATCATTAGAGATGATGTTCTCTAATGTTCCAGGTTTGAAAATTGTTGCACCGTCTTCTCCAAGGAAAGCAAAGGCACTATTAAAAGCTTCTATTAGAGATAATAATCCAGTTATTTTTTTAGAACATAAATTATTATATCTTTTAGAAGGCGAAGTTGGAGATGAAAATGACATCATGCCATTAGGTAAAGCTAGTATTCTTCAAGAAGGAAGTAAGGTTTCACTAATTTCTTATAGTTATAGTGTTAATACTTGTATCAAAGCTGTTAAATTACTAGAGCAAAGTGGAATTGGAAAAGACGTTGTTGAAATTGTAGATATAAACACCTTAGCGCCATTAGACCGAGAGACTATAATTAAGTCGGTTTCTAAAACTCATAGAGCGTTAATTGTTCATGAGGCACCTCTTGCAGCAGGTTTTGGTGCAGAAGTTGCCGCAACAATATGTGAAGATGAGAGGGCTTTTAATTCTTTAGAAAAACCAGTTATGAGACTTGGTGGTAAAAACTCCCCAATTCCGTTTTCTCCAACATTAGAGAAATCCTCTGCCCCATCTGAATTTGAGATTTTATCAGCATTAAAAAAACTTTTAGACATATAAAAGAAAAAAAATAAAAAACTCTATTGATAATCTCAATATTTAATAGATTTTGACCTTTTCATTTTTTCTTTTGTTTAATAAGATAAGTTGAAAATTAGTTGCATTTTTTTGTAATTAAATCTAGGAGTAACAAATATGGACATTGATGTAAAGAATTTGCATCCCTTAGAAGTCCGATTGCTTCGTCATGTAAAAATGGGTGAAGATATCACTAGTGAGAGATTGATTAGTGAGTTGGATTATAAGGTAGGGCAATGTAACCAAGCATTTAGTTGGTTATGCAATAAAGGCTTTTTAGAGGAAAAGAGTCGTACAACACGTACTCTTTTTGAACTAACAGAGTTGGGTCAACAACAACACAAAGATGGTATTCCAGCCTTTAGAATCTTTACATTTTTAAAAGAAAATGGAGAAGCTACTTTACCTGAAATAGCACAAAAGCTTAATTTAGAAAAAAGCGATGTTGGTTCCGCTTTTGGTTCTCTTTCAAAAGCAAAAGTAACTAAGATGAATCAAGATAAAAAAGCAATTGTTATTTCTGATGACCTTCCTGAGAGAGAAAAACTAATTATAAGCTTAATAGATAGAGGCGTTAGTGGTGCTATTGAAGAGTCTTCATTAACTAATGAAGAAAAAAAGGTAATGTCACAAATCTCTAAAAAGAGAGGAGCTTCTAATTCTGCTTTTAAAATGATTGAAAGAGAAGATGTTGTTTATGTTTTAACTGAGGAAGGAAATAAGGCAAGAGAAGCTATATTTGCAGCTCATATTACTGGTGAAGAACTAGGTAATGTTACACCTCAAATGCTTTCTTCTGGTAGTTGGAAAACAGGTACTTTCCGTCCTTATGGAATAGATGGTCCAACATCTAAGATTATTCCAGGAAGACATAATCCTTATGGTAATTACCTTCAATGGGTAAAAGACAAATTAACATCTTTAGGATTTGAAGAATTTGATGGTTCTTTAGTAGAAAATGAATTCTGGAACGGTGATGCTCTATTTATGCCACAATTCCACAGTGCTAGAGATATTCATGATGTTTATTATGTAAAAAATCCTTCTCATTGTAAGAAAATTGAAGAGCCCTGGTTAAGTAATGTAGCTCAAACCCACATAGATGGTTGGAAAACTGGATCTCGTGGTTGGGGTTATCAGTTTGACCATGAATTTACTAGAAGACAAATTATGAGATCACAAGGAACAGTTCTTTCTGCAAGACAACTTCCAAAAGCAAAAATACCTGGCAAATACTTTGGTGTTGCTCGTTGTTTCAGATATGATCAAGTTGATGCAACCCACGGTGCTGATTTCTATCAAACAGAAGGAATTGTTTTAGGAGATGATGTAAATCTAAAAACTTTATTAGGCTTATTAAAATTATTTGCTGAAGAGATTGCTGGTGCTGAAGAAGTTAAATATGTCCCAGGATATTTTCCATTTACAGAACCTTCTATTGAAGTTCATATAAAACACCCTGTATTAGGTTGGTTTGAGTTAGGAGGAAGTGGAATCTTCCGCCCTGAAGTAACAAAGCCTTTAGGTATTGATGTTCCAGTTCTTGCTTGGGGATTAGGAATTGATAGAATGGCCTTAATGCATTTAGGCTTAAATGATTTAAGAGAATTATTCACCCCAGATATTGATAGTGTTAGAACAAGGAGGGGAAATTAATGCCAAAAATAGAAACCACTGAAAAAGCATTATTTACTTTTTTAGGTAGAACATATAGTGATGAAGAACTTGAAGAAATATTCCCTGTTGCTAAGGCTGAATTAGATGGTCATGAAGGTGATGTTATAAAAATTGAGCTAAATGATACAAATAGGCCTGACTTATGGTCAGCAGCTGGTTTGGCTCGTTTATTAAAGTCCTATGAGAATGGGGAAGTAGCAATGTATGATTTCTTCTCAACAAAAGATGAATCTTTTGATGCAGAAGGAAGATCTATGAAGGTAGAGAATTCTCCTTCTTATAGAAAATATTCAATTGGTTTTGCTGCAAAGGGTCATGTTGTAAGTGAAGAAGATTTATTAGCATTAATCCAAAGTCAAGAAAAACTTTGTTTTAACTTTGGAAGAAAGAGAAAAACTATTGCAATGGGAATTTATCGAAGTGATTTGATTAATTATCCAGTTCACTATACAAGTGCTGATCCTGATAAAACTTCTTTTATTCCTTTAGGAATGGATGAAGAACTAACTTTGAGGGAGATTTTAGAAAAACATCCAAAAGGTATAGAATATGGTCCAATTATCAAGGATGAAAAAGTTTATCCTTATCTTGTAGATGATAAAGGAAATACTTTATCAATGCCACCTGTAATTAATAGTTCAAGTGTTGGAGCTGTTGAAGTTGGAGATAGTGACTTATTTGTTGAAATGAGTGGCCCTATATTAAAAAATCTTCTTCTTGCAGCATCAATCATGGCTTGTGATATGGCAGATATGGGATTTGAAATTTTACCTGTTAAAGTTGAATTTGACAGTGAAACAGAATTTGGTAAAGAAATAACAGTTCCATATTACTATCAAGAACCAATGAAATGTTCAATTGCAGAAGTTAGAAAGACAACTGGTATGGATTTTACTAGTGAGCAAATAATAGCTGCATTGAAAAAAATGGGTGTTTTTGCTATTTCTGATGATAAAGATATTTTTATCACAGTTCCTGAATATAGAGATGACTTTTTACATGCAGCAGATATAGTAGAGGATGTAATTATTGGATATGGTTTAAATAATTTTGAACCAGAGATGCCATCTTCCTTTACTATGGGTAGATTAACTCCTGCTGAAGAAATTGGTAGAAAAGTAAAAGATATTATGGTTGGTTTAGGATTCCAAGAAATGATGTACAATTATCTAGGTTCTAGAAAAGAATATATTGATAATATGTGCGTAGATGGATCAAAATATATTCAAATTGCAAACCCAATGAGTGAAAACTATGAATATGTTCGACCTTCAGTTATCCCAAGTTTATTAGAAAGTGAAAGTATTAGTGCAAGAGCACCATACCCACATAAAATCTTTGAAGTTGGAAAAATCGCATTTTTAGATGAAAAAGATAATAGTGGAACAGTTACAAGAAATTCTCTAGGCTTTATGTCTGCAGATTCTTTGATGGGCTTTAATGAAGTTTCTTCTTTAGTTAGTACTTTGATGTATTTCTTAAAAATAGATTACAAAAATGAAGTATTAGAAAATGATCCAAGATTTATTGAAGGTAGATGTGCAATCATTACAGCAAAAGGTAAACAAATTGGTATCTTTGGTGAAGTCAATCCACAAGTTTTAGAAAATTGGGGTTGTTCAATGCCAACTGTTGTTTGTGAAATTGATTTAGATACAATCTTAAGTCTTTAAAAAACAAAGATAATAGACAAAATTTAATTATCTATTATTGATGAAAAAAATTCCTTTAGTAGTTTATATACCACTAAAGGAATTTTTATATCTTAGAATTAATTAATAAAATTCTTTAATTCATATAAAGAAATCTAAAATTAAAGTTCATTTTTTTTAAAAAAAGTTTCAATTATCCTACTTCTAACTTCTTTTACCTTAATGTCAAAATGGAATATCAATAAGAATATATATTAGAAATAAACGGGATTTATAATTAAATAATTGTTTGTCTTATAACTAATTAATTAATCAAAGGTCTATATATTTTATACTTATTTGACAAAATAATAATAATAAAAAGAGATCAAGTTTAAATATTTATTTATCAAATTTTATGATTACCTAGAAAAAAAATATTTCAATATTTTTTTATTGATAGTTGACAGCTCACTCTTTTAGATGTATCGTTTTATTTGACCGAATATGATTCGGTTAAATAAAATTAGTGAGGTTTTTATATGAAATTCGAAAATTTATTTTCTCCAATTAAAGTGGGAAGTGTTGAAATTCCTAACCGTATTGCAATGATGCCCATGGGAGTTTTTTCTCCAAGAATGATGCGTCCTGATGGTAGTTATACTAAAGATGGTGCCGATTATTACATTGAAAGGGCTAAAGGTGGTACGGGTCTAATTATTACAGGTTTAGTTCCTATTATGCCTTTAGGTCCTGGTTTTCCATGCATTGTAAGTGATAGTGAATCCTACATAAAAAATCAAAAATATTTAGTTGATGGTATTCACAAATATGGTTCAAAGGTATTTATTCAAATGTCAGCACTCACAGGAAGAGTTAGTATTCATCCAGGAGATCTAGCACCAAGTGCTACACCTAATGTTTGGGATCCTACAAAATTATCACGTGAAATGACAAAAGAAGATATTAAGAATTACATAAATTATTTTGCTCAAGGTGCTAAAAATGCTAAAGATGCAGGTATAGATGGAGTTGAAATTCATGCTGTTCATGAAGGATATTTGTTAGATCAATTTGTTATTGCATCTATGAATAATAGAACAGATGAATATGGTGGCTCTCTTGAAAATCGTCTTCGTTTCCCAGTTGAAATAGTTCAGGCTATAAAGGCTAAATGTGGCGATGATTTCCCAGTTTCAATTAGATATAGTGTAAAGAGTTATATCAAAGCTTTTAACAGAGGTGCACTTCCTGGAGAAGATTTTGAAGAATTTGGTAGAGATATTGAAGAAAGTAAAATCATAGCTAAAAAACTTGAAGAAGCTGGATATGATATGTTAAATTGTGATAATGGAACTTATGATTCATGGTTTTGGCCACATCCACCAACATATATGCCTAAAGCATGTAATTTAGAAGATGTTGCTATTATTAAAAAAGAAGTTAGTATTCCTGTTGTATGTGCTGGTAAATTTGATAATCCAGAATTGGCAGAACAATCTATTATAGATGGCAAAATGGATATGTTAGGAATGGGAAGACCTTTATTAGCAGATCCTGATATTGCAAATAAATTTAAGAATGAAAAATTAGATGATATTCGTCCTTGTATTTGCTGTCACATGGGTTGTCTTGGTAAAATTTTCCAACCTTCAGATAATGATATTAGTTGTGCTTTAAATCCTGCTTGTGGTAATGAAAAAGCATATGCTATTACTAAGAGTGATAAAGTTAAAAAAATCTTAGTAATAGGTGGAGGAATTGGTGGAATGGAAGCTGCTAGAATTTCTTCACTTCGTGGACATAAGGTTGATTTATTTGAAAAAACAAATGAACTCGGTGGAGTTTTTGTAGCAGCAGCAAGTCCATCTTTTAAAGATGATGATAAAGTGCTTTTAGCATGGTATAAAAAGCAAATGAAAGATTTAGGCGTTAATGTAAAAATGAATTATACTGTTACAAAAGAATTTATTGAAAAAAGTGATTATGATGAAATATTTGTTGCAACAGGTGCTACTGCTAGAAAATTAGATATTGCTGGTCTAGATGACAGTAATAGAACTTATGCTATTGAAGCTCTTGGAAAAGGTACTGTAGATGGTGATAATGTTCTTGTTATCGGTGGTGGTTTAACAGGTTGTGAAATTGCTTATGAATTTAGTAAACAAGGTAAAAAAGTTTCTATTGTTGAAATGGATTCATCCTATCTTAATGTACCAGGTATGAGTGCTGCAAATATTAATATGCTTTTAGAATTATTAGAAAGTTATAAAGTTCCAGTTTTAACAAATTCTCGTGTTACTAAAGTAGAAAATGGTAAAGCAGTAGTAGAAACTGCACCTAAAATGGTATTAAATTCAGCAAATCGTTCGAAGTTAATGGCAATTCCAGCAAAAAAAATAGTACAAGAAATTCCTACAGATCATGTTATTATTTCTATTGGATACAATAGTGATAATAAACTCTATAATGAAATTAAGGACTTAAAAAATGTTCATTTAATTGGTGATGCTAAAATGCCATCAAATGTAATGAATGCTATTTGGGAAGCTTACGAAATAGCAATGAATATCTAATTTTATGATTAGTACCGATGACTGGTTGTTTGAAAACTTAGTCATCGGTTTAAAGTTATTTTTTAATTAAATAATAATTTAGTACCACAGTAAGATCTTTTAGTCCTTCAGTAACTAAATCATAACTACCTTCATGAAGACACCAATCATAAATAGTTCCTCTTGAAATTCTTAAAATCCTTTTCGTTATCTCTTGAGCATCCGCCTCAAATATTTTCTCTTCTATACCTTGTAGAACGCTTGAGTAAACTAGTTTATAAAATATTCTATCTTCATTTAGAATATACTTATTTTTATTAGAAAGTTGATTTTTGAAAAATTGAGTTGCATATATATATCCTAAGGAACCGATAGCTTTAAGTTGCTCTTCAATTAGAAATTTAATATTGTCTTGAGCTAATGAAGGTTTTCTTTTGTTCCAAGATTCTTTTAATTCTTTATCAAACCAAAAATAACCTTCATTTAATACACTTTCTTTGCTAGAAAAATGGTGATAAAAAGCACCAACAGAAATTCCAGCTTCTTTACATATTTGAGCTATAGTTACTTTTTCATAAGATTTTTCGACAAAAAGAGTTGTTGCCTTATCGAAAATGTTTCGACGAGTGTTAAGTGCCTGTATTTTTCTGAGATTTGGTTTACTATCTTCTTTCATATATTTATTTAATCATAGTGTGTTATCTCTGTAAAGATAGTTCTTAACTAAAATAAATCTGTACATTTATTTTAATTGCCTCTCTTTTACCATAAATCTTATAAACTATAACTTATTACATCATATTTATAACTTCAAATTTACATTAAGTGATATTGTTGTATAACATTTAATCAATTTTTAAATGCACTTTTTATTTTTAAATTAAGCACAAATAAAATTTGATTTTTAGCATAATAAATATTATTCTTTTTAATTGTTTTTAAGTTACACATCTCTTTTCTAAACTTGCATTTAATAGTTTTTTCATAGTAACTAAGCCAACAACTTTGTCCTGATTTTTAATAATTAAAATAGAAGAATTAGATCTTTGCATTAGAGTTAAGGCATCGTAGTTATTGCAAGAAGGAGAGACATCAATTTTAACTCTTTCTATAAATTGATTAATATTTTGAGTCTCATCATACTCCGCTTTATATAAATCTTTATATTTTATTATACCAATTACGTTTTTATCATCATCAATAACAGGGAGGACACTTAGATTATTATTTTTCATTAAATCAATAGTGTCTTTAATGTTATTGTCAGGTGAGCAAGAAATAAAGTCTTTCTTGCATACTTGTGAAACTGAACAGGTTGAAAAACTAGAGATACGTTTATCAAATTCTACATGAATACCTCGTCTAGATAGTTTTTTTGTATACATAGTATCATGGCTCAACAGTTGTGCGATAAAAAAAGAAATTACAGAACATAACATTATAGGTAGCATAATTTCATAGTTTCTTGTCATTTCAAAAAGCATAATAATTGATGTTAAAACACCTCCTGTAACACCAGAAACTATTCCAACCATTCCAACTAAGGCGTAAGCTGCGATTGATCCTGTTGTAGTTGGAAATAAAAAATTTGCAATAACTCCCATGATTCCACCTAAGGCAGCACCTAAAAATAGTGATGGTGCAAATATCCCACCTGAACCTCCACAACTTAGAGTTAGAGAATTAGCAATAATTTTAATTGCTACCATGAATAAGAGTATCCCAATTGTTGTTGCTTTATTAGCTAAAACAAAATCCATAAATTCATAACCAACTCCGAAAATAAAATAATTATCAAATAGTTGTAGAGAAATATATCCTAAAATCCCAATTAAAATTCCTCCGATAGCAGATTTAATTAAGGTATTAATTTTTATTTTATTTACAAAATCTTCAAACCCATAAACGCTTTTTATAAAAAGCACCGATACTAATCCTGTAAAAATACCTAGAATAATATGAAAAAATAATTCAAAAGTTGAAATCATAGCATATGAAGGAATTATAAAAGCAGGACTTGAACCGAGGAAAATAGCCGCACAATATGTTGATACAATTGAACTTATTACAAGAGGTAAAATAGTCATAATACTATATTCTGGTAATATCAACTCTAGCGCGAACATTACCCCTCCAATTGGAGCGTTAAAAGTTGCTCCTATACCACCGGCAGCACCTGCTCCAACTAAAATTATTTTTTCCCTAGAAGATAATTTGAGAAGCTGACCAAGGGAAGAGCCAAAGCTCGAACCTATTTGAACTATGGGGCCTTCTCTACCAACAGAACCTCCGCCACCTATAGTAATAGCTGAGGCGAAAATTTTAACTAAAGCTACAATCGGACGAATTGTTCCACCATTTTCAGCTACTGCATCCATTACCTCAGGAACCCCATGTCCTTTAGCTTCAGGGGCCCATTTTTCTGTTATAAAATTAGCAAGCATAAGAGATAGTGCTGGAACAATAATAACCCATTTACCCCAACGCGAAACATTTGATATAACACCTACAGATTTAAATGATAAAGTGCCTTGAAAAAAAATATTATAGAAGAAGTTAATTAGATATCTAAAACCAACAGACCCAATTCCAGAAATAATACCAACAAAAATACAAAGTACACCTATAAAAGCTGTTCGTTGAATTTGGTAGGTCCTCCAATCTTGTAGTAATTCATATACTCCTTTTGTTTCTTTTGTCCTGATTTTTGGCATAATGTAGTACTCCTTTTACAAATCATTGTGAAAATCAACTAAATAAAGTTCTGTTCGAGTTTGAGTTCTTGAAATATGTTTTAATTGTTTTAAATTATAATTTAAAAAGTAAATAATATTTAATAGAACAATACTTAACTCGTTATAACAATATCCATTTTTAACAATAACATGGATATAGAGAGGAAACCACTAAAATTTTAATTTTCATAATATAAGTTAAAAAAGAAGGTGAAATTTGAACGTAAATGTTCGTTTTAACATTTACTTTCTTCTCTAAAACTATTTGGAGTTTTAGAAGTATAGCGTTTAAAGAAACTAATGAAATTATTAGGACTTTTAATTCCTACAGCTTTAGATATTTCGCTAATACTTTTATTAGAATAAGATAGAAGATTTCTTGCCTTATCTATTCTTTGCCTATTTACATATTCTTTGAAAGTAGTATTAGTAACCTCAAAAAATAGGGTAGATAGATATTTAGCACTAATTCCCATTTGTTTTGCAACCTTATCGAGTGTTAGTTTTTTTTCTAAGTTATTATTAATATAAAATTTAGCTTCCCGAATTTTTTGGTTGCTTTTTTGAATTGTAAAATTAAAGCTATCACTTATTTTATCAATTAGTTGATAAGTTTTAAACAACAATTGAGAACTATTTTCACAAAATTCAAATTCGCTTGTTATTATAGTAGTTAGAAATACATTAAAATCTGGATCAATATTATTTTTATCAATAGTACTAAATATATAGCTAAAAATATAAATAACTAGATTCTTTTGCAATCTAAAACTACTAATATCTTTTTCTCTTATAATTAAAGATATAAACATAATTTTAATATATAATTTTAAAGCCTCTATATCTCCAGTTTTAATACTTTCTTCAATAAAATCTATAAGGTTAATCTCAATAGGTTTTATAACTCGTTTACAGTCTATTAAATCACTTAAATCACAAGAAATATTAGCAGCAACCTTATCTATATTTTTATTATAGATTTTGTTAAAAAATAGGAAAAATAGAAGTTTAGCATTTTCATAAATTAATAAATTGTCCTTTTCAAAGGGGCCGAAGATAAACAGTTTATCTTTTTTGATTATTATATGATTATAATCTTTGTCTTCAATTATGAATATATTTTTACGCTTTTTTATAAAATTTAAAATGTTTTCACAATTGCTAAACTTAAGAGTATTTTCATCATTAAGCATTTTAAATCCAATGTTATTCAAAGTACATAAATCTTCAATAAGTTGATAGTTTAGCATTATTGTCCCTTTTAAATAATAAATTAATTTAGTTTTATAAAACTTATGTATATATTATAATATAAATATGAGAAGTCAAAAAGAGATAGATTTATTGTGTAAGATTACAAATGCTTATTATTTAAAATTTAAAAATAGTGGGGAGTGCATAAGTGAATTCAATCCAACAAATATTTTAAACTTAGATCATGATCTCTATTATTCAAAAAAATTATTATTTGAAAAATTATCAACAGATATAGTCATATCACTTAAAGAGAACCTTTTTTATATATTAGTTAAAGAAACTTCTATAGTTCACATGCTAGGACCACTTGAGATTGATTTTAAAAATTTAGATGATTATCATTTTGTCTCATATAATGAAGTAGAAGCAGTATCTAGATTATTTTATTTTCTTTTGACAGGGTATGAACTTTATTATCATATACCTCGCTTTGTAGATGAGAGTTATAAGTTTTACAGAGGAGAAAAATTCTTTTTTAGTGAAGAAAAAATATTTAATTTTGAAGAACAACCTAATTTTACACTTAACAATCAATATCAATTATATAATGTCCTTTTGATAAGTATTAAAGAAAAAAATAAAGGGTTCTTGCACAATTATATACATAGTTTGCTAGAAGAAGATTTATTCGAAGAATTATTAGTTGATTTTGAAGAAAATGTAATTGAGAAATTAGGAATTTTTAGGTTGAAAAAAAATATATTAATTCATACAGTCTCAAAGATCATGTTTTATTTAAATGAAGAATTAGTAAATAAAAATAATAATATAAATATCTCGTATTTAATAATTAGCGAAGTTGAAAAAGCTAATAATATAGATAATTTACTTGAAATAGCTTATAAAATAATAGATCAAATAATTGATTCAATAGAGGATTATCAAATTAGTATAAATCCATATATAAGGAAAGCTACAAATTACATAATTTGCAATTTAGATCAAAAATTATCACTAGAGTCAGTAAGTAAAGAGTTATCTATAAGTCCTAAATATCTATCCTTTTTATTTAAAAAAGAATTAAATATTACTTTTAAAAATTATTTAATAGAAAAACGGCTTAGTAAGGCAAAAAAACTTTTACTATATACAAATAAAAGTCTTAGCGATATATCTTTAGAAATTGGGATACAAAATTCTAATAATTTTATTTCATTTTTTAAGAACTATGTTCATACCACTCCAAATAAATATAGGTTTAATTTTGAAGATTAGAATTAAGATTTTTATTGAATAATAGAAGGCCTGAAGTATCTAAGGGTTTACTATAATAGTAGCCTTGAATTTTATCCACACCTATTTCTCTTGCAATTTTATCTTGTTCTTCTGTTTCGACACCTTCTAAAATGATTTCGAAATTTAAATCTTTTATCATTTTAACAACTGTTTTTAAAACTTCTTTTTTAGATTCTTCTTTTTCACAAGCAAGTAAAAGATTTCTGTCTAATTTAACAATATCGAAAGGAAGAGTAAGAAAAGATTCAAAAGTAGAGTAACCAGTGCCAAAATCATCTAGACTAAGTTTGAATCCTTCCTTTTTTAATTTCTTCATGTTAGTTGTTAAAATATCCCAATTGATAGCTTTTGTTGATTCTGTAATTTCTAATACGATTTTAGAAGGGTCTATATTATTTCTGTCTAAAATTGAAATAAAGTCTTTAACTATATGAGTTTCCATAAAATGAATCATAGAAATATTTATAGAAATAGTTTCGAAAGGAATTTTAATAGTATTAATAACATGACAGATTTCTTCCATCATAGATTTTCCAATCGCTACAATCGTTCCATTGTTTTCTGAAATTGTAATAAATTCATCACAAGGAACGTAGCCAATACTAGGTACTTGGATTCTAGCTAAGGCTTCTGCTGTATCAAATGTATTCTTTTTTAAATTAAAGATTGGTTGTAAATTAAAATCAATAGGTTTGTTATTAACAATTTTATGAATTTCGGTGTCAATAATTCTATTTCTTGCGAAAGCTATAGCATCGTCGGAGGAGATGTATAAATCTAGTTTAGTATTTGAGTCATTTAATTTTTTTAAAGCCCATTGAATAGCATCTTTATAAGAGATTCTATCAGAAAAAGAATCTAGAGGGGCAGTGTGTGCGAAGAGATATCTAAGAGGTAGTGCTGCCGGTGTAGTCTCTTTTAAATGTATGAACTCATCAGAACATATATTTGCAGCAATCATTCGCTCAGCGTCTGTTTTATATGTTATTGCAAAAGTGTTTTGGTCTATTCTAAAGATGATTGATTGCTTTAGTGCTTTTTTTATTTTATTTATAATATCCGAATAAGTTTTTGGTATAAAAGAAAAAGTAGATAGTTCGTTACTAATATTTGTGTGTTTAACATGGAAGAAAAGCAGTTTAGTATCATTATTAATTTGTGTTAAAATATAGTTATCAAATGTTTCAGGATTCAAGGCTCCCGTAGCTGTATCTTCGGAGAGAATTGGACTTTGTTTTTCAACAAAAATTATTAAAATTAAGATAGCGTTTGCAAATTGTAGTAATTGGATTTTTGGTGTTAAATAATGTGCAATAATCATTAATACCAAAAATAATCCACAGAAAATTAAAAGGTTAACTTTCCTTTTTTGCATTATATTTTTCTGTTTAATTAAAAAATAAATTGAATCAATTAAATAACAAATTGCACTGAACCAAATAAAGGAATATAGAGGACCATAAGTAAAACTTCTATCATTAGCGATAGAAAAAATGATTCCACTTGTATCATTGTTGATAAGCATTATAAGAACAGTAATTGCCGGAATACTTAAATAAAAAACCCTATGCTCTCTTTTCATATTAAATCTACTGTTAAAATATAAATAGACAGATAGGATTTGAAGTTCTAATAAAATATAAAAAATTATACAAGTTGTGTAACAAAGTGCTAAAGAATATTTTGTGCTATTTAAAAAATGTATATCTAAAATATTTGTAAAAGCTGTAAATATACTTAAAACAACGTACATTGAAAATGGTCGCTGTGTCGGGTTATAAATCTGGCTCTGTGATATTTGCAAAATAATTATTGTTATTAAAATAATTATAGCTGATATATCAAAATTATTATAAAAAAATATGTTTTTCACTTGTTCTTGATACAGCTCCTTTTAATTTAGTGATTAAAATTTTAATTTCTCACCAAATTCATTTAGCTCATCTTCTCCGTAACTTTCATGTTTTAGTTTTAAAGTAGCCCCATCATCATAGTACCTAGGAATGACATGGATATGTAGGTGAGGTATTTCTTGGTTTGCTGCTTTAGAATTGTTTATGATGATGTTAGTACCATCGCAGTTAAGTTTTTCTCTTTGTAAAGCATCAACTTTTTTTGCTATTTCCATCATATGAGATAATTCATCAGCTGGACATTGAGAAAATGTTGGATAAGGTTTTTTGTTAATAACTAAAGCATGTCCCTTATTAACGGGATTAATATCTAAAATAACAATACAGATATCATCTTCATGCAATTTAGTTGCCGGTATTTCATTATTAATTATCTTTTCAAATATAGTACTCATAATTAATTATACTACCATATTTAATATAATTTTTAAAGAATATTTGAAAAAGTTCTATTTTAATTTCCCATATAGGGACAAATAAACTTGTAGCTGTAAACTAATTATTATATATTAGCGTTTAATGTTTAATTCATTAATAAAAAATTTATTTTTTTTACATTAAAGAGAAAAAAAATAACATACAGGATGTGCTAATGCAGACTTTAGATTTGCTTAACGAAAATCAATCTGTAACAAAAACAATTCTTTTATTAGCTTGGCCCACAATTACAGAACAAATTTTGTTAACTTTTGTAAATTATATAGATACAGCTATGGTGGGCTCTCTAGGGGCAGTAGCTACAGCTTCAATCTCAATTAATTCTTCAACAATTTGGCTAGTAAATGGACTCTTGAGTTCAATAGCAGTGGGGTTCGGTGTTTTAGTTGCTAAAAATATAGGTGCTAAAAATTTTAAAAGATCTTCTTTAGCAGCTAATCAAGGGTTGTTTGCTGCTTTATTCTTAGGATTGATTATTTTTTCAATAATGCTATATATAGGACCAAAGCTCCCATATTTTTTAAAAGCAGATTTGGCAATTGTTGAAGATTCCCTAAGTTATATTAAGTGGATAACTTTTGCCTTTATTCCTCAAAGTTTAATGATAATGAGTAGTGGTATTTTTAGAGCAGCTGGGAATACTAAAACTCCCTTTATAGTAAATATTTTAAATAATATTATTAATGTATTTTTAAATTATTTTTTAATTTTTCCATCAAAAGAAATTTCTTTTTTCAACTCTCAATTTACTTTACAAAGGGCTGGTTTAGGTGTTAAAGGTGCAGCAATTGCAACGTTCATTTCCATAGCTATATCACAATTAATACTTTTAATATTATTAGTTAAAGATAAAAGATATAAGTTAGATATAAAGATTATAAATCCCTTTAAAATGAATTGGAATATAAATAAAAATGCTTCTCTTTTGGCTTTACCAAATGCTTTTGAAAGGCTTTCTTTGACAATTGGACAGATTTTTTTGACTGCAATTGTAGCAAGTTTAGGAACAAAAGCTTTAGCAGCTCATTATTTAGCTATACAAGCTGAATCGATTACATATATGCCAACTTTTGGTTTTGCTACAGCAGCGACGACCTTAGTAGCTCAAGCCTTAGGTGGAAATAAGAAAGATTTGGCTAAAAAATATGCTAAAAATTCTCTCATAATGGGAACTTTAACAATGAGTGTTGCAGGAGTTTTTCTCTACATATTCTCTTCTTCTTTAGTTGGCTTCTTCACTTTTGATAACGAAGTTATTACCTTAGGCTCAAAACTTTTAAGAATCGTCGCAATCTGTGAGCCTTTTTTTGGTTTATCTATGATGGTGTTTGGGATATTGAGAGGCTCAGGAGATACTAAAAGGCCTTTCTTTATTTCAATAATAGGAATGTGGATCGTTCGCTTGCCTTTAGCTTTTTACTTTGTTAATTATTCTACTTTTGGTTTAAACGGAGCTTGGTTTGCAATGACTCTAGATTTGATAGTTAGAGGTCTAGTTAGCTTGTTTATTTTTAAAAAAGGAAAATTCTTTGATAGAAAAAGTTTAAGCTAAATATTAGAGATTTGTTTTTCTCTTTGTTCTTTTATAAAAATAAATATTGCTGCAGATGTTATTATTACATAACCAATTAATGAGCTAAATACAAAGGTTTCATGGAATAAGAAGTATGAGTATAATGCAGCCCAAATTAGTTGGAAATAATCATATATTGAAACATCTTTAGCACTTGCAAAGTAATAAGCATAAGTTAGGCCAAATTGACCTGCTGTTGCACTTAGTCCTGCCCCTAGAAGCATAAATACTTGATAAGTTGTCATAGGTGTGTATGAATAAATCAATAGAGGAACACAAACTATTGATGAGAAAAGTGAAAAGATAAATACAATTATACTTTTATTCTCTCCTTTATTTAAACAGCTTCGAAGGAATGTATATGCTAACCCCATACATAAAGCGCCAGTAATAGCAATCAAATAATTGACTAAGGTACCATTGTTGAATGCAGGATTTGCTACAAAGTACACACCAATAAATGCAATAAATATTCCAATTATTTGATAAACTTTTGGTACTTCTTTTAAGAATAAATAGCAGAATATTATAGTAAAAAATGGTCCAAGTTTAGCAATAATTGTTACATCGCTTAATAAAAGATGGTCAACTGAATAAAAATTACAAAGCATTGCAATTATTCCAAATACACATCTTGCTATTAGAGAAGGTATATTTTTCTTTTGAACCCTAACTTTTTGATGAGATTTATATAAAATAAAAGAAGCTACTATAGCTGCTATTATATTTCTAAAGAAAACTTTTTGAGTAGTGGGTAAATCCCCGCTTAATCTAATAAATACATTCATCGTGCCAAAACTAAATGAGCTAATTAATACACAAAGAATGCCTTTTGTCTTGTTATTCATTATAAATTGTCCTATTTTATGAAAAATAGTAACAAATAAAACTTTTCTTGTCTCGAGTTTTTAGTTTAATTTTTATCCCTTTTTTAATTTTTGTTTGATTAGCTTATATATGATAATTTTTATAATTTTATTAGAAGTGTTAAAGTTAAAAAAAATATACTAAAGATTATGGTAGAAAATTTAATTTAATTTGAAATTTAATACTTTTTTAATAATTTAGTATTATTGTTATTTTAGTCATAAAAATGTATAATTTATCTTGTGTTTGTTTAAAGTTAATATAAGATAAGTGCTTTTATTATAAATAAATTCAACTAATTAAAGATAATATTTACAGTATAGAAAAAAACTTAGCACAAAGGATTGAAAAAAGTTGTTGTTTGTTTTATTATCCTCACGGTGTATTAATTTATAGTAATGATATAATTTTTATTAATGCATAACAAATGTAAATAATGTTTCAGGAAAGGCCTGGGACTAAAACATATTCTATAATAAGAGGTTTTAATTTATGAGCAACCTGAATAACATGAGAAACATCGGTATTAGTGCCCACATTGACTCCGGTAAAACAACTCTTACTGAACGTATTCTTTATTACTGCAAGAAAATTCATGCAATCCATGAAGTACGTGGTAAAGATGGTGTTGGTGCAACAATGGACAGTATGGAACTTGAAAAAGAGCGTGGTATTACTATTGCATCTGCAGCAACTAACGTAACATGGAAAGATAAAGAAATAAACATTATTGATACTCCAGGTCACGTTGATTTCACAATCGAAGTTGAAAGATCTTTACGTGTTTTAGATGGCGCAATCCTTGTTCTCTGTTCTGTTGGTGGGGTACAATCACAATCTATTACTGTTGATAGACAAATGAAACGTTATAACGTACCTCGTATCGCATTTATTAACAAATGTGATAGAACTGGTGCTAACCCATACCGTGTTAAAGATCAATTAATTAATAAATTGGGCTTAAACGCAGTTATGATGCAAATCCCAATTGGTTTGGAAGATAAGCTTGAAGGTGTAGTAGACTTAGTAGAAATGAAAGCAATTTATTTCGATTCTGGTGCAGATGGCCTACAACCAAGATATGCTGAAATTCCAGAAGAATTAATTGATGAAGCAAACGAAAAAAGAGAAGAAATGTTAGATGCTATTTCTCTAGTAGATGACGACTTAATGGAAGCTATGCTAGAAGAAAACGTTACTGTTGATTTAATCAATGCTGCAGTACGTAAAGCAACTATTGCATTAAAACTTTGTCCTGTTTTTCTTGGTTCTGCTTATAAAAATAAAGGTATTCCACCTCTACTTGATGCTGTTAGTTCTTTCCTACCTAATCCAACTGAAGTTGAAAACAGAGCTTTAGATTTGGATAATGATGAAAAAGAAATTGTTTTACCTTCAGATGAATCATTAAAACCTGTTGTTCTTGCATTTAAACTAGAAGATGGACAATATGGTCAGTTAACATATATTCGTGTTTATCAAGGAAAAATTAAGAAAGGTGATGAGTTATTCAACACTAGATCAAGAAAGAAATTTAAAATTGGTCGTTTGATTAGAATGCACTCTAACGAGATGGAAGATTTACAAGAATGTGGATGCGGTGAAATTGCTGCACTATTTGGAATAGATTGTGCTTCTGGTGATACTTTCTGTCACCCAGACTTAAACTATTCTATGACATCTATGTTCGTTCCAAATCCTGTTATCTCTCTTTCAATTGAACCTGTAGACAAAAAAGCTGCTGATAACATGGCTAAGGCTTTAAATAGATTTACTAAAGAAGACCCAACTTTCAGAACTTTCGTAGACCCTGAGTCTAACCAAACCATTATTCAAGGAATGGGTGAGTTACACTTAGAAGTTTATGTTGAAAGAATGAAGAGAGAATATAAAGCTGAAGTTAAGATTGGTAAACCAGAAGTTGCATATCGTGAAACTATTTCACAAAGAGCTGAGTTTAACTATACTCACAAAAAGCAAACTGGTGGATCTGGTCAATATGCTCGTGTTGCAGGTTATATCGAACCTATCGCTCCTGCTGCTGAAGGCGAAGATCAAAAAGAATACGAATTTATTGACAAAATCAAGGGTGGTGCAATTCCAACAGAATATATCCCATCTTGTGATAAAGGTTTCCAATTGGCAATGAAGAAAGGAACTCAAGTTGGTTTCCCAATTGTTAATGTTTCTGCTTGTGTTAATGATGGTGCATGGCACCCAGTTGACTCATCTGATATGGCTTTCCAAACAGCTGCTTTATCTGCTTTCAGAGAAGCTTATGAAAGAGCAAAACCTGTTATTCTTGAGCCAATCATGAAAGTTGAAGTTACAGGACCAACAGAATTCCAAGGAAACATCTTCGGTTCTATTAACCAAAGACGTGGTATGATTATTTCATCTAGTGAAGAAGGTGTAAACTGTATTGTTGAAGCTGAAGTACCTCTTTCAGAGATGTTTGGTTATTCCACAGTATTAAGATCTTTGACTCAAGGTAAAGCAGAATTTACCATGGAATTAGCAAAATATGGTAAAGTTCCACAAAGTGTATCAACTGAGTTAAAAGAGAAATATGCAAAAAAACGTGCTGAAGAAAACAAATAAATTAGCATTAAATTAAATAATTATCGGATTTTATTGAAAAAATAAAGTCCGATATTTTTTTTTGCTATTTGGATTTATCTAAATTTTGATAGCTTTTAATTGTCGCTTTAATTTAAAAAAAACAAACATTTTTCCCCGAGTTAAACTTTTCATGATATAATTAATTATCAAGATATTTCGGAGGTAAAATACATGGAAATTCAAGAGTTAACCAAAATTAGCCCACTTCGCGTCTTTGAAGAGTCTATTGGTGGCGGCTTAGGCCGTGGTAATTTAGGTGTTCTAATATCTCGTCATGGGGTAGGAAAAACAGCCTGTCTAGTACACTTGGCAACTGATAAACTATTCAGAGGCGAACACGTAATTCACGTTTCTTTTAGTGGAAATGTTGAGCATGTTATAAATTGGTATAAGGAGGTATTCCAAGAAGTATCCGATAAACAAGGTTTAGATGGTGCAGCTACAGTATATGATGAAATATTATCAAATCGTGTAGTGATGAATTTTAGTCAAGATATGGTTTCTATTGATAAAGTCTTATCAAGTTTAGAAACATTAATTAATGCTGGTTCTTTTAAGGCAGATGCAATATTGTTTGATGGCTTTAAATTAACGACTGCGAATATTGAAGATGTGAAGAAAATAAAAGATTTTGCCTCTAGATTAAACGTTGAAGTTTGGTTTAGTGTATCCCCAGTTAGACAAGATATTAAATATGATGAATATGGTGTTCCAGAATCCATTTCACCTTATTTAGAAGTTATTGATGTTCTAGTTGGTTTAAAGATGAATGAGAAAGGTGACAGAGTAAGAATGACTCTAGTTAAAGAACATGACAAAGTATCGGAAAAACCTCTTGAGGTTTGCTTAGATCCTAAAACCATGTTAATTTCCAAATAATATATTGATGAGTCCTCCCTTTATGGAGGACTTTTTCTTATATTAAAAAGCTGCTAGATTTTCTAGTAGCTTTTTTTAAACCCATAACTCTTTAATTTCTTCAACTAAGATTACAGCTTGGGCTATGATAGCATCACCAGAGCCTAATTCACCTAGAATATTTTCTGAAGTTTTAGCTTTTATTGAAATTAGGGAAGGATCGATAGAGAGTAATCGAGAAAGATTGTTTTTAATTTTCTGTTTATATTCTTTTAATTTTGGGGTTTGTAAAATAATGGTACAATCTAAGTTGATAATTTGAATGGGATAAAGTTTTAATGTCTCTTTTAAAAGCACTTCGCTGCTGATATCTTTAAATTTTTCATCAGTATCACTAAAATGTGCCCCAATATCATCAGCACCACAAGAGCCTAAAATTGCATCAATGATGGCATGTAATAAAACATCACCATCACTGTGAGATATTTCACCTTTATCATTCGGAATTTTTATACCACCGATAATAAGATCTCTATTTTTCCCTAACTTATGTAAATCAAAACCTTGTCCAATTCTCACAAATATCCCTTACCTTATTTTATTGATGTATGATCGAAATTCTTTGTCTTTAAAGTATTTTTTTTCACCTTCAGATTTTGCTTCAATATATTCTTTAATTTGTTTTTCGGCATTTGGAATATCATTTAGGAAAGTTATTTTTGTATTTTTAATATCCCCAACACAAACTCCAACACCTAAATTAAAATCGCTATATATTTCAGTATCATCTGTATATACCTTATCTTCATCTGCATTTTGATGAGCAAGATAAATTTCTGGAAAATGAAAAACTTGAGGTGTTTGTACAGAAAATACTTTTGTTCTATCTATATGACGAGAAATAGTACCATTTTGATCAATTTCTTTAATTGAATCAGTAATAGGCACTGCTGGAGCACAACCTCCGTATACTTTTGCTGTGGCGAGAGTTCTAATGATTAATTCAGGTGTTACAAAACATCTAGCCCCATCATGTATTGCAACGAAATCAATAGGTAAGTCTAAAGTTTTCAACATAGAAAGAGCGTTTTTTACACTTTCTTGACGTGTCTTACCCCCATCACTTAGAATCAAAGGTACAGGACATCTATCTCCTAATTCCTCGAGTGCAACTAAACATTCTGTTTTAGAGTCTTTAGGAGTAGTTACAATAATAGCTTTGATGCCAGGAACAGCTAAAAATGGGGCAACCGAATTGTATAAAACGGTATGCTCATTAATTTTTAAGTATTCTTTTTTTACACCTGCATCATTACCATTGTTAAACCTTGAACTATTACCAGCTGCAGTAATTATAGCGCAAAAATTTGGAATGGACATGTTATTCTAATTTACTGAAGATAAGCATTTGAATCTCATCTTTTTCTTTATCTAGAGAATAGGCAGCTTCATCAATTAGTATTCTAAGCGCACTATCATATAATCTTCTCTCTTGAACTGGAAGTTCTTTGACTTTAGACCTATGGTAAAGAGTTTGGACCACTGTCGCAATTGAAGTAATTGATCCTTCTTTTAGAAGATCAACATTCATTTGATAGCGTGCCTTCCAATCTACTGGTGGCTGTTTGTAATCTTTAGAAATAGAATTGATAGCTTCTAAAGCCTCTTTTTTTTGTACAATGCCTCTAATACCCATCTCTGCTGATTTAGCAACAGGTATCATGACAGTCATATCTGAAATGTCTAAGTAAATAACATAGTAAAGAGTAGGCTTGCCTCTGAAATTTCTTTCTTCAATTCTTTTAACTATACCAACCCCTTGTAAAGGGTATACTACGTGTTCACCGACTATAAATTGTGTATCGTTTTTATTTGCACTCATAACTTTTGTATTATACTCTATTTTTTATTATAATACAACAAGGTTGGAATAGCCAAAAGTTGTAATTTTTATTAGACTTGCTCTTATGAAAAGTGAAATTAGAAATTGTGGAGTACTATTACATCCAACATCTTTGCCTTCTAGGCATGGCATCGGAAGTTTAGGTGATAAAGCTATAGAGTTTATTGATTTATTAGTAGAAATGAAAATCACATTATGGCAAATATTACCTTTAGGACCTACCGGATATGGGGATTCTCCATACGCTTCGAGAAGTACTTTTGCAGGTAATGAACTATTAATAGATTTAAACGAACTAGCCTATGCTGGATATCTTGAATTAACAGATGTTTTTAATGATCCATTTGAAATAACAGATAGAATTGATTATAACTTAGTAAGATCTTTTAAAGAGCCTTTACTTAGAAAAGCAGCTAATAACTTACTTAATTCTAAAGATAAAAAAGCTTTTAAAAGTTTTTGTAAAGAAAATGCTTATTGGCTAGATGATTATGCACTCTATAGTGTTTTAGTTGAGGAATATAATGACTCAAGATGGTATGTAGCTTGGCCTGAAGAGATAAAAAAAAGAGATAAAAAAACTATTTTAGAATTAAAGAAAAAATTTAAGGATAAAATAGAAATAGTTAAAGCTATTCAATATTTCTTTTTTACTCAATGGCATAAAGTAAAATCATATGCTAATGAAAAAGACATTAAAATAATAGGAGACATTCCAATATTTGTTGCAGGCGATAGTGTTGATGCATGGACTCATGTTGAACTATTTAAGATGGACGAAAATTATCAACAACTATTTTCAGCTGGAGTTCCGCCTGATGCTTTCAGTGATGAAGGCCAATTATGGGGAAATCCAGTTTATGATTGGAATAAACATGAAGAAACTGAATTTAATTGGTGGGTACAAAGGATAAAAGCAACTCTAGATATGTGTGATATTATTAGAATTGATCACTTTAGAGGTTTAGAATCATATTGGGAAGTTCCTAGCAGTGAAAAAACAGCTTTAAATGGGAAATGGGTAAAAGCCCCTGGTCAAAAATTGTTAGATCAGTTAAAAAAAGAATTTCATGATTTACCTTTAATCGCTGAAGACCTAGGTGTAATTACTGATGAAGTTGAAGAGTTAAGAGATAATAATAATTTACCAGGTATGAAAATTATTCAATTTGCATTTGGTTTTAAAGATGGTAAGTTTGATTCAACTAATGCTTATTTGCCTCATCATTGTACTTATAATAGTGTTGTCTACAGTGGTACACATGACAATGATACTACTAGGGGTTGGTTTAATAAGTTAAGTGAAGGTGAAAAAGATATAGTCAGAAGATATTTTGAAAGTAGTAACGAAGAAATTGTTTGGAAATTAATTCGTAGTATGCTCTTTTCAAATAGTAAATGGGCTATTTTACCTATGCAAGATATTTTAGAACTTGATACAGAGAGTCGAATGAATACTCCATCTACTTGTGGATCTTCAAACTGGAGTTGGCGATTGACGAGTCTAGATATAGAAGAGTGGAGAAAAAGTAGATTAAGTTATACGATAGAAATGTGTGATAGATTTAGATAAATAATATTAAGACTTGAGTGATAAGCTCAAGTCTTTTTCTTAATCAATGTTTCACTTAAAAAATTCTTGCTATGTTGTAAAAGTTTGATATAATGAACTTGTGTTTAGTATATAAAACAAAGTGAGGTTAGAAGTGAAACAAATCTTAATTACGGGAGCCTTAGGGCAATTGGGAAGTGAAATTGCCTTAGCCCTAAGAACTATATATTCGAATGAGAATGTTGTATTAGTAGATATCAGAGATGATGTTAATAAAGATCTTATTGCTAATGGTCCCTTCTACATAGCTGATTGTAGAGATGGAGAAACTTTATCAAAAATTATAGAGAAACATAAAATAGATACAATTATACATTTAGCAGCAATCTTATCAGCTAAAGGAGAGTTAAATCCAACTCATGCATGGGATATAAACATAAATGGATTAACCACAATTTTAGAATTAGCTAAAGAATATAATTGTAGCTTATTTACTCCATCATCTATTGGAGCTTTTGGTTCTTCAACACCTAAAGATAACACTCCACAATTTACAATTCAAAGACCTTCTTGCATTTATGGAATTACTAAAGTTGCTGGAGAATTACTTTGCGATTATTATTTTAACAAGTATAATGTAGATACTAGAGGAGTCAGATTTCCCGGTTTAATAAGTTATTTGACACCTCCAGGTGGTGGAACTACTGATTATGCTATTGAGATATTTTATGAAGCAATCAAACACAAGAAATATGTATGTCCTTTGAAAGCAGATACATACATGGATATGCTTTATATTGGAGATGCAGTAGATGCAGTTATAAAATTAATGAATGCTGATCCATCAAAGTTAAAACACAGAAATGCTTATAACATTACTGCTATGAGTTTTTCTCCAGCAGAAATAGCTAGAGAAATCAAAAAGCATATACCTTCATTTGAAATAGTATATGATGTAGATCCAGTTAAACAAAAAATAGCTGATTCTTGGCCCAATAAATTAGATGATAGTGAAGCTAGAGAGCAGTGGGGATTTAATCCATCTTACGATTTAGAGAAGATGGTTGAAAAAATGTTAGAAGAAATTTCAAGGAGGTTAAGTAATGATTAAGAATATTGAAAAAGAACTAAATGAATATTTAGACGGTTTAAAAAGTAAAGGCTTGTATAAAAGTGAGAGAATTTTAAACACTCCACAAAGAGGTGAGATTGAAGTAAATAATGGTAAAAAAGTCATTAATTTTTGTGCTAATAATTACTTAGGACTAAGTGATAATAAAGAAGTCATTGAAGCAAGTAAAAAAGCTTTAGATAGATGGGGCTATGGACTTTCTTCTGTTCGTTTTATCTGTGGAACTCAACAAATTCACAAACAATTAGAAAATAAAGTTAGTGAATTTCTACATACTGATGATACTATTTTATTCTCATCTTGTTTTGATGCAAATGGGGCTTTGTTTGAACCTTTGTTAAAAGATGAGGATGCAATAATTAGTGATGAATTAAACCATGCATCAATTATTGATGGCGTTAGACTTTGTAAGGCAAAACGATTTAGATATAAACATAGTGATATGAAAGATTTAGAGAGATGCCTTATTGAAAGCAAGGATTGCAGACGCCGTCTAATTGCAACTGATGGAGTATTTTCTATGGATGGAGATATTGCTAAGCTAAAAGATATAGTTGCTCTTGCTAATAAATATGAAGCTATTGTTATGGTAGATGATTCACATGCTACAGGTTATATTGGAACTACTGGCCGGGGAACCCCTGAATACTGTGGTGTTGAAGTTGATTTGATTTCTACTACTTTTGGAAAAGCTTTAGGTGGTGCTAGTGGTGGATGTATTTCAGGAAAACAATGTCTAATTGATTTGTTTAGACAACATGCTAGACCTTATTTATTTTCAAACACTTTAGCTCCTGCTATAGCTGGTGGAACTCTTAAAGTCTTTGAATTAATAGAAAAAGAAAATCCCTTTAGAACAAAAACTTTAGAAAATGCTAAATATTTTAGAGAAAAAATGGAAGCAGCAGGCTTTGATTTAGTTAAAGGTGATACTGCTATTGTTCCTGTTATGCTATACGATGAGGTTACAGCAGTAAAAATGGCTGAAAAGTTATTGGATGAAGGCGTCTATGTAATTGGTTTCTGCTATCCTGTTGTTCCTTTAAATAAAGCTAGGATTAGAGTACAATTATCAGCTGTTCATACCAAGGACCATTTAGATAAAGCTATTGCAGCTTTCACTAAAATTGGTAAAGAGATGAATATTATCAAATAACATAATTAATACTAATATTTTTTAGCTACTAAGATTTCTTAGTAGCTAAATTGTTATTTAGCCCAATTAATTTTTTTTATAATATTTTAAATACATATACCTTCTGAGTTATTAAAAGACCCAAATCTTCTTCTTTTTTAAAATTTATATTTATTTTTCTAAAAAGGGTATCTTTCTTGAGGTTAATATAAAAATTATGTATTATTCTTTCAGTTATGAATATTATATTATTTGACAATTTAGAAGAAATTAATAGTATCTCTATAAAAGATGATAGAGCTAGACACATTAAAAAAATCTTAAAATTAAAAGTTGGAGACTCTTTTTCAGCAGGAATAATTAATTCCGTTCGAGGAGAAGCTACTATAATAGATATAAATGATGAAAATCTAGTTTTTTCATTTAAAGGAGATTATTCTTCTCAAGAAACCTTACATCCACTTACTCTAATAATGGCTTTTGTTAGACCAATTTGTATGAAAAGGATTTTAAGGGAAGCTGTATCTTTAGGGGTGGAGAAAATTATTTTATCTGGGGCTGATTTAACAGAAAAGTCCTATGCTAAAGCAAATTTTTATGTTAAAGAAGAGTACAAGAAAGTATTAATTGTTGGGGCAATGCAAGCAGCTCAAACCACTATAAGTGAAGTTGTGATAGTAAAAAACATTCAAGATGCTATAAGAGAAATTGATAATTCATATGATAAGTTACTATTAGATAATGTTTTAAAAGGAAAGAGTTTAAGCGAGTATAACCCAACAAAAAATAAAAGTGTTATCGCAATAGGACCTGAGAGGGGATTTTCTCAAAGAGAGAGAAATATATTTGTAGCAAATGGATTTAGCTCTTATACTATAGGTAAGAGAGTTTTGAGAAGTGAGACAGCATCTTGTGCTGCAATAGCTTTAACACTATCAAGGATGAATTTGATTTAAATTAATTAATTAGGAGAAAGAAATGGCACATTGTGTAGTAGAGGAAGCTGAAAAAATACTAGATAAAGAATATAAAGTTTTAGATAAGGGCTTTGTACGTTTAGTAGATTACTGTGGAAGCGATAGTAGAATAGTTCAAGCTGCAAGAATTTCTTATGGTGATGGAACAAAAAGTTATAGAGAAGATAAGGGATTAATCAATTATCTAATGAGAAACGACCATTCATCTCCTTTTGAACAAGTAAATTTTACTTTCCATGTTAAAATGCCTATCTTCGTTGCAAGACAATGGATTAGACACAGAACAGGTAAAGTTAATGAAATTTCAGGTAGATACAGTGTTATGAGTGATGAATGTTATAGACCTGATTATTCTCATATAAATCAACAAAGTTTAGATAATAAACAAGGTAGAAAAGCTGAATGTGTTGATAAAGAAACTGCTGATAAGGTATTAGCAAAGTTTGAAGAAGACAAAAAAGTTATTTTTGAAAATTATCATCAGCTATTAGATCTTGGAATTGCAAGAGAACTTGCAAGAATTGATTTGCCTCTTTCTTTATATACTCAATGGTATTGGCAGATGGATTTAAGAAATCTTTTCCATTTCTTAGAACTAAGATTAGATAGTCATGCTCAATATGAAATTAGAGCTTATGCTCAACAAATTCTAGAAATAATAGAGAAAGTATGTCCAATTGCTGTTGATGCTTTTAAAAATCATATTTTAGGTTCCGTGACATTGTCAAAAAAAGAAAGAGAAGCTCTTTCTCTTATTCTAGAAGGTAAAGAGAATCCACTTAAAGGCAGAGCTAAAGCTATATTCGAGGAAAAGTTGTTATAAGTTATGGATAATGAGATAGATTCAGAGGTAACTTCATTAGGCGATAGTGTTAAAGAAGAATTTCTAAGCCCGCACGATCAAGCTAAATCTTTACCCCACAAAAGTGGGGTATATCTCATGCTCGATAAAAATAAAAAGGTAATTTATGTTGGAAAAGCAAAAGATTTAAAAAAAAGGGTTACAAGCTATTTTTTATCTAATCGAGATGCTAAAACAGCAGCCTTAGTGAAAAAAATTAAAGTAATAGAACATATCATTACAGGTAATGAATATGAGGCTTTAGTTTTAGAAAATACTTTAATTAAAAAATATAATCCACATTATAATATCGATTTGAAGGATGGTAAAAGCTATCCTGTAATTAGAATTACTAATGAAGATTTTCCAAAAGTTTTTAAGACTAGAAGAATAATTAAAGATGGTTCATCTTATTATGGACCCTTTCCAGGTGTTGCAAGCCTTCAGGTTTATCTTGATTTAATAGAAAAAATGTACCCTTTAAGAAAATGTGGGATCCCATTAAAAAAGAGAAAAACTCCTTGTTTATATTATCACATTGGTCGATGTAAAGCTCCTTGTTGTAATAAGATATCAAAAGAAGAATATGCAAAAGATGTAGCTGCTGTAAAAAAATTATTATCTGGAGATAATGATAAATTGATAAGTCAAACACAAAAAGAAATGTTGGCTTTTTCTAAAGAATTGAATTTTGAAAAAGCAGCAGAAAAAAGAGATCTTTTGAATGCTTTATTAACTATTAATTCTAATCAACAAGCCATGGATTTTAATCAAGAAAAGAGAGATTATGCTGCTATTGAAATGAGAGGCCCTTTATATACAATTAGTATAATGCAAATGAGAGATGGAGCTTTAATGGGTAGAGCTTTATATAGAGGAACAACTTTGGGTGATGAAACTGATTCTCTTTTAGCTTTTTTAATTAGATATTATTCCGATGGGTTAAAACTTCCTACACAACTATATATTTCTCACGATATTAATCTAGAGTATGTTTCAAAATATTTTAAAGAAGAATTAGATGTTGATATTAAAGTTGATGTACCATATGAAGGAAAGCATTATAGAATTTTGAAGATGGCAAGTGAGAATGCGTCTAGAGATGTTGAAAAAAGACTTAGGAATAAGGATAATACAAGAGCTCTTGAAGAATTACAAAAAGTTTTAGATCTTCCAGCTTTGCCAACTTTAATTGAAGGTTTTGATATAGCCCAACTTTCTGGTAAATATACAGTAGCTTCTTTAATATCTTTTAGAAATGGAAATCCAGATAAAGCAAATTATCGAAGATTTAATATTAAATCTCTTGAAGGTAAAATTGATGATTTTGAAGCAATGCGTGAAGCTGCAGCTAGAAGATATTCAAGAGTATTAAATGATAATCTAGAAAGGCCTTCGCTTATCTTAATTGATGGTGGTAAAGGCCAGGTTAACGCTGTTAGTGAAATTTTAGAAGATTTAGGCCTTAGCGAAATTCCAGTAGTTGGCTTAGCTAAAAGATTTGAAGAGATTGTATTTAATGATGATAGAGAGCCTTTAAGATTAGAAGAAGATTCTTTAGCTTTACAGACTTTAATTGCCGTAAGAGATGAATGCCATAGATTTGCAACTACAGCTAACCAAAACCTTAGAAGTAAAGAAGTTGCATTTAAGTTATTAGAAGATATAAAAGGGATTGGTAAAGATAGGTCTAAAAAACTTATGAAGACTTTTGGTAGTGTAGATGAAATTTTAAAACGAAGTCCTGAGGATATAGCAAAAGAAGGGAAAGTCCCTCTATCAGTTGCAAAACGTTTGAAAGAAAAACTTTCTCTATAGTTTGTTTTTTAAAGAAGGAGTTTCTAACTTTAGAGACTTCTTTCCTTTTTTTACAATAATATTATATAAAAGTTGTTCAATTTCTAATTTTAAAAAGTCACCAGTATTTGTCCTAATTTTTACATCGCTATCAATTAATAATGAAATAATTCTTCTACAATCTTGTGTTTTGTAGTTAGCAATAGCCTTATTATATAGAGCTACTTCATCTTTTCGATAAACAGCTTTTTTAACTCCTAAAACAGTTGCGTTTTGCATTGCTTGATAGCTAGAATTTCCCATGTCTATGCTTTCTAAGATACTTAAGAGTCTTCTAAAGCCCCAAAGTAGCCCACCTGTTAAGGTGAAAGCAAAAGTTGGATCTCTATCTAATAATACATGGACAATTTCAATAGATTCTTTTAATTTGGCGTTAAGAATCATTTCTAATAGTGTAAAAGAATTTTCATTTTTACTGTGATGAACATATTTTTGTATAGCAATTTCGTCAATAATATCACTTTGATTTTTATTAACATTAAAGAAAAAGGCGAGTTGATTACAAATTATTTTTAACTCTAAAGTATTATTATCTACTAATTCTAATAAAAGTGTTATTGCTTCTTTTGTAATTTGTAAATTATTGCTTCTAAAAAAATTAATGACATAATTATTTAAATCATTTTCGCTTAACGGGTAAAAAGATACTGTATTTGCTTTATTAATTGCTGATGATATTTTTGTACAGGGACTTTTTAGACTAAATAGCTCACTTTCAAGTATTAAAGTCGCACTGTCGCTAGGCGAGTTAATATAATCTAATAAATTATTAACTTGAGTTGAGTTAAGTTGATCTATAGCATAAAGAACTATTAAGGTATGAGAGGTAAATAATCCTGGATTATTTAACTCAACATACATTTCATTTTCGTCAAACTCAAAACTATAATATTTTTTAAATTCGACATTATTATCATATTTCTTTAATAAAGAAGAATATTCTTTTTTTATGGCTTCTTCTTTTGTTCCAGTTTCAGGTCCTAAAAATAATTTTATATTATTATTCACTACGTTTCCTATATTGTCGTGTCAATAAAGCAAGGGTTCCTGCAATTTGAAGTTGAGTAGTGTATATAGGATGATATGAACTATTTGCAGGTAGTAAAGTGACTCTATCTTCGCCACTTTGATAATATTTTAGTGTTAACCCAATTTCAGGAATGTCGGCTAAGACAATATCTCCATCATTAGCAACTTTGCATTTTTTAATAATTGCTAAATCACCAAAATATATACCAGCATCATCCATAGAATCATCAGTTACAATAATTGCAAAAAACTCATCTTTTGGTGAACAAGTTATCATAGATACAGAACAAGAAATTGTATAATCAGGAACTTTTGATAAACTTCCAGACTCATTTGTGCTATAAACAGGAATTTCTAACATATCCTGAAAAGGGACAAACCTAGGGTCAATAATTTCAATTGATCTAGAGATTCCTTGTGTTGTTTTGATAATGTTTTTGCTTTCTAAGGCTCTTACATGGTCATGAGCAGCCTTAACTGAAAAATTAAAGTAATTGCTAATATCTCTTACAGATGGACTGTAACGATATTCTCGCATATAATCTCTAATATACTGTGCAACTTGAATTTGTCTGTCCGTTAGTTTTTTCATAATCAGTTTGTGTTTTAATATAAGATTAAAACAAGCCTCCTTGCAATATCAAGTAAAATTACTTGTTCACATATTTAACGAAACTACTTATTGTTCGAATCTATTTTCAAAAAGTTTTTCTATAGCATCTGCCATTTCAACTTCATCCTCTCCTTCACATGAAATTTTTATTTCACTTTTAAAACCAGCACCTAAGGTGATAACACCCATAATAGATTTGCCATTGATTTTAATATCGTCTTTTTCCATATATAGTTCGCTTTTAAATTTGTTGGCGACTTTAACAATCATAGCAGCAGGACGGGCATGAATGCCTGCTCTGTTCTTTACAATTAAATTTTTACTAACCATCTATAAGGTGTTCTCCTCATTTATATAATACATTTTTTTTGCAGATTCAGTTTCGAACCATTTTAGTACACTTTGATCAAATTCTTTAGCAGAATGATATCCAAGTTGTTTTAATCTTTCATTTCTAGCAGCTGTTTCAATAATTATAGGAATATTTCTACCAGGTTTGACAGGGATAATTAATTTGGGAATATCGATACCTAAGAAAGAAGCTTTCATATTTTCTTCCCCAACTCTATCATAGTTTTTATTAGAATCCCATTCTTCAAGATGAACTAGTAGTTGAACTTGTTTTCTATCTCTAATAGCTCCAACACCAAAAATATTAGCTAAATTTATTATACCAATGCCTCTAATTTCCATATGGTGGGCTAACATTGGAGATTCTCCACTGCCAACTAAAAATGAGCTACCAATATTTCTAAGCTTTACTGTATCATCACTTATTAATCTATGACCTCTTTCAATTAACTCTAGTGCAGTTTCACTTTTTCCAACACCACTATCACCTGTGATAAGAACTCCAATTCCATAAACTTCTACGAATACACCATGTATTGTTTGAGTTGGTGCAAATAGTTCATCTAAAAGTTGGTAAATATGGCGTGAAAAATCAGAAGAAATAAGTGGAGTTTTAAGTATTGGAGTGCTAGACTCTTCAGCAATTTCTATAAATCTTTCACTTGGAGTGTAATTATGTGTGAATATACAACAAGGCACATTATATGAAAATAATCTCTCAATATTGCTGTAATCATTATTCTCTTCTAACATGTCAAGATAACTTTGCTCTCCATGCCCAAAAATTTGAACAGCATTTCCTGCAAATGATTCAAAAAAACCGGAAAGGGGTAACCCGGGTCTACTAATTTTACTACTTGTTATTTTATTTGAAAGGCCACTTCTTCCTGCAATACAAGATAGTTGCAGTTTGTTATGTTCTTTCAAATCTATATCTAATAGCTCTAGTATAGTGCAGCTTGTCATTAATTTTGCCTCCACTTTTTTTAAAATATATCACACAATTTCTTTTTTATAAAGAAGTACATTAACAAATGTAGATACTTTTTCCATGATCTATAAAATTTTTTCATATATAAAATAAATATATTAAAATTAATTTAATGTATTTATTAAATTAGTTATAACAAGTTTAAGTAATATATGCCTAACAAGAACTTAAAGTATGAATTTAAAATAGAATTTTCATTTTTTTTCTAAAAATGCGTGATTAAAGGCTAAAAATTAGGTAATCGATAAATTTTTATATAGGGTTTTTGATTTGACTTTTATATGTTTAAGGGTTAACTTATAAGTAGGTAAAGGATAATTGATGGTAATTATTTCATCAATTTAAAATTTCAGATTGTGACAAAGAGAGGGTAAAATAGCTAAGTAACTTTTTTTAAAATAATAATAATTTTTTAATTATTATCGGCAGCAGGTCCGTTGGACTTCTACAAAATTTAATGATAGGAGGATGCTTTTTAACTAGTATTAAAAAGCAAGAAATACATGAATATAACAGTTAAAGGTATACATTATACACCAAGTGATGCAACTAGAGAATTTTTGGATAAGAAATTAGACAAAATTAATTTTGCTAATGATTCTCTTAGTGATTTAGAAATTGTTATGACAAGAGAGAAAATCGGTCAAGGATTTCATGTTGACGCTCACTTACGTTTTAAATGGGGTACTAGAAAAACCATCAGTTTAGATTGTTATGAGTTATATGAAGGCATTGAACTGATTGTTGATAAAATTTCAACTGCTGCAAAAAGAGAAAAAGGAAAGGTGAAAAACCATAAAAAAGTAAGACCTGATTTTGTAGAACCAGAAGTTCTATAAAATAATATATATATAAAGATGGGAAGGTAAAACTTCCCATTTTTTTATTTAATTTCCTCTCAAGAAAGTAGAGTCAATATTCAATTCTTTTCGATATTTACTTACAGTTCTTCTAGCTATTTTTATTCCTTCTCCACATAGTTTATCTGCTATTTTTTGATCGCTAAGAGCTTTAGGGCCCTCATTTTCATTGATAATTTGTTTAATCCTTTCTTTAATTGCAGCTTTAGAATTATTTTGCGATGTTCCAACAGCATTTGAAAATAGGTTTTTAATTGGTATTATTCCCCAATCACATTCAAGCCACTTTGATGAAGCTAATCTAGAAACTGTAGTTTCATGAACATCCATTTCTAAGGCAACTTCTTTTTGTGTTAATGGTTTAAGATATAGTGGACCTTTAAAAAAGAATTCACTTTGTTTTTCAATTAATATCATTCCTAGCTTAAATAAGTTTTTATTTCTCATATCAATTTGGTTTATTAATTCTTTTGCTATAGTAGTTTGTTCTCTTATATATTTTTTGGTTTTAGAATCATCAATTTCTTTTGCAAGGTCAGTAAATTCTTTGCTAATTGTTAGATTAGGAAGATTCTTAGAGCTTGTTTCTAATTCAATTTTTCCATCAATAACATAAATTGATAAGTCAGGAATTATATATTCTCTTAATCCATTATCAAATTGTGAACCTGGGAATGGGGTCAAAGTTTGTAAAAAAGAAAATAGATAATTATAAGTTTCTTCATCAATTTTTAAATTAGTTAATATCTTTTTTATTTTTTTACTTCTAATATTTTGTAATTCATTATTTATTAATTTTTCAAATGTCTCTAATAATTCTTCCTCTAAACCTTTTATTTTAGCTTGAATTAGTAAAGACTCTCTAAAATCAGAACAACAACAACCAATTGGATCATAGTTTTGTATCTTATCTTGCATTTTTATTATAAGATCTTCTTTTTCTCTTCTAGAAAGTTTAGAAAGAGTTTCACTTTTTAAGTCTTCTTCAATTAATGTCATTGGATCTTGATTGTTGAAACCACTTGTATCTAAATTAGATATTAATAGTTCTCCAATTTCTACTTCTTCAGGAGTTAACCTATCTAGATGAAGAGTTTCTAATAAATGCTCCATTAAAGTTTTAGATGAAGTTAAAGTATTTTCTATAAATTTCTGTTTTCTATCACTAGCTTCACTATCATATACTCCCTGGTAGTCAGATCCATAGGCTGATGAATCTGAAAAATCATCAGCTTTAGATTCTGTTGGGAGTCTATTTGTTATATTATCTAAAGATTGTTCCATTGAATTTGGAATTTCAAGTGCTGGATTGCTTTCAATAGCTTCTTGAATTTTTGCTTGTAATTCTGTTAATGGAAGGGCTAGGGTCTCTAACCTTTGAAGCATGAGAGGTGATAATGATAATGTCTGTTTAGTTCCAATTTCAAGGGATAATCCCATTATTGATCCTCCTCAAATGTTGATCCAAAATAGATTTCTCTTGCCATCTCATCCTGTAATAAAGTTTGTTTATCTCCACTTGTTAAGATTGAGCCATTATTAATTATATATGAGCAATCTGTTATAGATAGTGTATCTCTAACATTATGGTCTGTTAGTAATATTCCAATGCCTTTATTACTTAAGTTTTTTATTAATATTTTAATGTCATAAACTGCTTTAGGATCGATGCCAGCAAAAGGTTCATCGAGTAATAGAAAGTGTGGACTAGTAGCTAATGCTCTAGCAATTTCAGTTCTTCTTCTCTCACCACCAGATAGAGTATATCCTAATTGTGAACGTAATGAAGTAAGTCCAAAATCTTCTAATAATTTATCTAATAATTGTTTTTGTTCACTTTCTGTTAAATCATCTCTATTTTCGATAACTAATTTTATATTATTTTCTACACTAAGTTTTCTAAATATTGAAGCTTCTTGTGGTAAATAAGAAAGTCCTTCTTGTGCTCTTTTGTGCATTTGTAAAGAAGTAATATCTTTTTCATCGAGAAATATTTTACCACCATTTGCTTTTATAAAACCTACTATCATATAAAATGTAGTAGTTTTTCCAGCCCCATTAGGGCCTAATAGTCCAATAACTTGACCACTTTCCATAGAAAAAGAAATTTTCTTTACTACAGTTTTTTTCCCATATTTTTTTTCAAGGTCCTTTATGGAAAGGATATGTTTCATAAAAGCTTAGCCAATTAAATTTTGGCTTCCTCCAAATCAAAGTATTATGAATTATTATAGCATGCAATTTTAAAAACTACTATGTTCTTGAATGTAGTTTTTGTGATGGTTACTTAGTAGTAATATTTGCTTCAATAGAACCATCCATTGAAATATCATTGTTATTTAAATTAATAGAAATTGCATTAGCTTTATATGTGTTATCTTGCCATATTACTGATGAATTTCCTAGTAATGATATATTTTTATCTTCTAAATTAACTCGTAGAATATCACAACTACATTTCATTATATCGTCATCACTGCTATGTAATAGTTTTACTTCAACAGATAAATCTAATATTGAATTTTCTGTATCATATTCCAGGTATGTCGCTGTAGCATAAATACTATTTTTTAAATCGTCAAATTCAACCCAACCATCAATTATAATTTGGTTTTTATCTCTGTAATATTTTAAAGAAGAACATCTTAGTGTTATTTCGTTTTCACTGTCTTGAAATTTGACATTACCAGTACATTCAATATAGTTATAATCATCCCCACTAAGGGTTATACTATCTGCTAAAATTGTCAAATCATCAATTTTTACATTAGCAGAGTTGCTAAGAGTTATTTTCTTATTTTCTTCTTTCATAGAGAGAGTGGTGTATCCTCCACTAAATTCGATTGATGAGGCAAAAAGGAAAATTGGAAAAAATAATAATAAAAATAGTGTGATAATATTTTTTTTATTTTTCATATAATTCTCCTTTTGTAATTTTTTTAAACTCAAAATATCTAGTATCTATATTTAATGATAAACCTGATCCAATGATTGTTGAGTTATCACTGATAACTGTTACTTTTTCATCGGATGTATTAAGAATTGAGTTTTCATTATTCCATTCAAGTGTATCACAGTATATTTCTAAAACAGGATCTAATATTTTAAATATTACATTTCCTTTTAGTTTAACATCATAATTTTCAGTATCAATTTCAATTTCATCACAGTTGCCAGTAACTTGTGTTTTCCCATTATTATCTTCAATAATAAATTCTACATTTTGGGCTTTTGTAAGATTTGTTTTATTATAAATTTCAACTTGGTCAGAAGCAAGTCGAATTGAGCTGTTAACATCTCTTTTGATTGTGTATCTAACATCTTCTAATATCAAATCAGGATGTTCAAGTATATCATTTTGTTCTTCATTTTCATTTATAAAAGAGCAAGAGGTAAGTAAAATGATAATTATAGTTAAGACTATGAATTTACATTTCATTTATCTCCTCCCTTTTTATATGATAAAATATATGTATATTAATTTAATTTTTCTAATACTTTTGGGTAATATTTACTTTTGCTATAATGAAAGTAAATACCCACACCAAGAAATCCTATTGCTACACCTAATAATCCAAAAAGGAATTTATATCCTTCCGTATTTGCAGGACTTATTAAATAAAAAATAGGGAACATAAGTAATGGAATCATTAATGTTATAAAGGATGTTGAAATTGTTCTTGCCGGTGGAAGGTAAATTTTAAGACTATCGCCAATATTTATTTTTTCAAAACCCTTATCGACTTTTGCACTAAAAGTTTTTCCTTTGACATTACAAAACATACTTCCGCTACAGCCTTTACATGCTGTAGTAGGGCAGGTAACCTCAACACTGTTATCGTCATTTATTTTTACTACTTCTACAATTTCTACCATTATTTTTCTTCTTCTTGTTTATAATCTAAAATAATTGTCTCAATATTAGTAGCTTTATTTGTTTCTTCATCAATATCTACTAACACCCCTTGCATTTGTAATCTCTCCCAACTTTCTGAAGATCTTAGTGGAATAGCATTTGTGAACTTTTTAATTTCAGTTTCACTGTTTAGACCTCCTACACTTAAAGTTGATCCTACCATTCCATTATCTGTTATATATGCTGTCCCTTTATCTAAAATTCTAGCATCACTTGTTATTGCTTTGCAATGTGTTCCAACGACAGCAGATACTTTACCATTTAGCAAATAACCCATTGTGTTTTTTTCAGCAGTTGTAGATGCGTGGAATTGTAGTAAAATTATGTCTTGGTCTGCAGAAATTTTATCCACAATTGAATTAGCAATTAAAAAAGCATTTGATAAATGTGTTCTTGGAAAATCACTATTTCCTAAAAGGTTTATAATTGCAATCCTTTTATCTTTTAATGTTAGATATTTAATTCCTTTTCCAGGATTTGTTAGTGGATAGTTTGCAGGACGAAGGATAAAGTTATTTTTATCTAAAAAATCAACCATATCGACTTTATAATATATTTTTTCTCCACCTGTGATTACATCAACTCCAGCTTTGTGGATCATAATTGAGTGGTTTTTACCTATACCAAATCCGTTAGTTACACCTTCACCATTTGCAACAACTAGATCTATATTGTTAGTTTTAATTACACTTTTAAGTAATTTTTTAATTACCGTAGTGCCAGGTCTACCAACGATTTCTCCTAAAAATAATACTCTAATACTCATGCATCTAACACTATATTGCAATTGAGTTTCAATCAAGTGAATTTATTAAAAACTTTTTAATTATTCTAAGAATATTTTTATTTATAGTTGTTTGTTTTAGATAATAATGATATAAAATACTTTAGATTGCCTAGGTGGCGAAATTGGTATACGCGCTTGGTTCAGATCCAAGTGGTCATTAGACTGTGCAAGTTCAAGTCTTGTCCTAGGCATTTAAGTACATATCGTTGATACAATAATGTAGCTATTGTAAATTCTTTTTATGTAAGGAATTAAAAAATAGCTGTTTTTTTATATAAGGCTAATTTGCCTGTTTTTCCAAGTCCTTTAGGAGTAATCGTGTAACAACAGACACACCTAGAGGGCAATCGTGTAAAAAGGTTAAAAATTCGATTTATTAATATAGGAATACTAATTTTGTTTTTTCTTATTTAATTCTTCTAATAATCCAGCGGTGATAATAGAAGCTGGCATCGCAATTAAAGCAATACCAAACAATGAGGAAATCATTGTAATAATTTTTCCTAATACTGAAACAGCATATATATCTCCATAACCAACTGTAGTTAGTGAAACTGTTGCCCAATAAATTGCATCAAAGAAACTATTAAAGGTATCTGGCTCAACATTAAAAATTATCAATGTTGTAATAAAAATATATCCTAAAGCTAAAATTCCAAACGAAATTAAAGCATTTTTCTCTTTTTTAAATATAGTAACTAATAATTGAACATCTTTTGAAACTCTGAATATTTTAAGTAATCGTAAACCTTTTAATACTTTAGTAATTCTTAATACTCTGAAGATTTTAAAGCTATTAGATAGAAGATTAAATGAAGGTAAAATGGATAATAAATCAAGAATTGCCCAAGTACTAAAGGGATATAGTAAGAAGGATTTTAAGCTTTTTTTTAATTTATGATTAGCCGTTATCCATCTCAATATATAATCAATAATAAAAATAGTTACTGTTAAATAATCAATATATTTAATAAATTCATATTCTGTTTTGAATATTAATCCTGTTAAACTTAACAGAATTACAATCAGCATAAATCCATTGTAAATAGAATTGTATTTTGCTTCTGAGTTATTAAGCTGGTTATAAATAAAACATATAATTTTTTTTGTCATAATAGTTATCCCTTAATTAATTAAATAGTAACAACTTGGTATATCCAAAATCCCTGTATCAATGAACAAACAGTTCTTTCAGTAATATTAGAAACCTTTCAATTGAAATTTAAACTTGAAAACTGTCAACTCATATAAATTATATTAGAAGCATTAATATAATTTAAGTCAACATTATTTTCCGTATATGGACTTATAGTTGTTTTATTGCCAGATGAAATAGCAGAACTTATTAACGTAATATTCAACTATATTAAGATTGACTGTACTTTTCTCTTTCTCGTGATAGCTCATCTCCTATAATTTTAACATGGTTCGTCAGATTGTTTAAAATATAAGATTTCTTGGCCCTTATAATGAATCGAATCTAAAAAAAGTATTGAAAATAGTTGTAAACTATTTAGGAATCTGTGACTACTAAATTGGGAGCTGACAAAATGTAGTAACTATTTCAATTAATAATTCATTATTTTTCTAATAGATATTATTATTGTATTTTTTACTTTTTGATTTATACTAAATAATCGGGAGATTAAAATGGAAATTAATTCAACAGACCAATTATTTAAAAACCAAACTGGAGGAGCAAATGCTATAACAGGGTTTGATTATCAATGTCTTTATTCTTGTTATACTGTACTTAATTGTCTAAATGAAGGAACAGACATTATGTATTTTGAAGGATTAGAAGATATAGATCTATATCAGCTAAATAATAATATAAATATTCAAGTAAAACATTCTAAAAACAAAAAAAATTCTTCGTTCTTTAAATCAATAATAAAAAATTTTATAAAAATATATTTATCAGAACCTTTTAATCAAAATAGAAAATTCAAACTGATTTATGATTTTAAAATTACGGAAGGGAATATAAAGGAGTTAATTAAAAGTAATTCAACAAGTAAAGCTCTTAGTAAATCAACAAATAAATATTGGAAGAATTTAATATTAGATTTAAAAGAAAATAATCCTGAATGGAATTGGGTACTTTTTGATTCTGAAAAATTTATAAAAAAAATTGAGTTTGAATTTATATCACAAAATGATTTACAAAGTATAATTAATAATAGACTTATTAAATTATTTGATATTTATGTAGGAAATGAAATATTATATGCAAGATCACTTTATTATTATTGTTTTATGAAAATGAAAAATAGAGAAACTTTATCAAAGTCTGAACTAAATATATATATTGAAAAGGTTAAGTATGAAATTAATAAGGGAACAAAAAATCCTGCTTATCTTTGGATAAAAGAAATAAATTTTAATGAAATCCCAGCTTCAAATGATAATTCTTTTTTCGAAGGTAAAAATACCTTACCAAATGATATTATTGCAAATTATCCTATACCTAGAGAAAAAATTGAAAAATCTGTAATAAAATCTATAAATAATAATATTATTACAATAATAAAATCTTCAAGTGGTCAAGGAAAGTCTACCATTGCATGGCGTGTAGCGTATTTATTACATGAAAATTATGAAATATACAAATTAAATTATTGTAATAATGTAAAAGAACTCGATAATATTATTGAACTCATTTCATCTAAAATAAAAATTGGACAAATTCCTCTATTAATTCTAGATAATTTAAATGAAAACTTAAAAGAATGGAATTTATTATCTCAATTATTATTAGAAAGAATTGGTACAAATTATAAATGCATAATCCACTACACTTGGACACCGTTATTCCATCATTTGGACAACGTTATGTTCATTCGGACAAATTAAATTTCTATCTTTAATCTTAACAAATTGTTAACATTCCGTCTTTCCTTTTTCAATCATATTTTACATTTATTTATAATTTTTTAGTTGTTTTTCTCCTAATTGTTCTCTCATTGATGAGCCTTTCAAATTTATCCTAATAGAATTAAAAGCTACTCTATCTAATGAAGCATCTGCAACTGTTGGATCAGGGAATAAAGTTTGCCAGTTTTTTACTGGTATTTGAGCAACAAAAAGTATTGATTTATGATATGTATATCTATCATCTATTACTTCTAATAAATCATGCGCTGCTGTTTGTGTTAAAGGTTCTAGCCCAAAATCATCTAACACTAGTAAATCACTTTTCTTTAATTCTAATAATATTCGTTCATATTTGGCATTGGCATAAGCCAAATTTAATTCTTTTATTAATCTTGTTGTTCTATAATATTTTACTTTAAAACCTTGAACACATGCTTCATGAGATAAAGCAGAAGCCACAAAGCTTTTACCCGTTCCTGTGGCACCTGTTACTATCATATTTAAATGGTTAGAAATCCATGAACAAGAAGCATATTGCACTAATTTATTTTTTAAACCTTCTCTATGCTCTGATTCAATAAAATCACTTAATACAGCTGAAGTATCCCTTATTCCAGAGTTTTTAATTAATCTTTGTAATCTATTGTTTTGTTTTCTTTCCCATTGCTTATCTACAATCATTGTCATTCTTTCATCAAAAGATAACTCTAAGGTTGAGCCAAAAGTTTCTTGTCTTTCAATTTCTTCTTTCATAGCAGAGAGTCTCATTTCTTTTAATCTTGTTAATGTTTGTTGATTCATTTGTTTTATTTCTCCTTTTTTATTTGTATTCACCACGAAGATTTTCATGGATTATTGGCTCATTATTTATTACAGGGATATTATCATTAGGTATTAAATAACATTTGGTTTTAATGATATTTGTTATTTCTTTAGCTAATAATGTATTTGTAACTATTGCTCTTTTACATGCAGCTTCAACAATATCTACATTATGTCTTTCAATTAAATTGATTATTGAAAAGCACATTTTATATCCTTGTTGAGGTTTATCGTATTTGTTTAACCAATATTCAATTACTTCTAATGTACTAGGACCAATTTGAAGAGCTTTATCTCTATAATCTTTAGATTCCATTCTACTTTGAAGTTTGAATTTTAAATCTTTTTTAGGCATATGGGTATCACAAGAAATTCTAGTAATCCCTTTTAGAGCCTTTTGATGAGTTGCTACTCTTTTATGATTAATGTATATTTCAATTAGATTATGACGAGCATGTAGCTCGTATGGTTTAGATGCATATTGGTAAGGAACTGTATATTCACAACCTTTATATGTTGCTGCATATGTGTTGCTGATAGTTCCAGTTTTTAAATCATAAATTTCATAATCATTTGCTGGCAAAGGAAGTAAGTGGGGTTTGTCATATTTAAGAAATATTTCTTCTCTGCTTACTTTTATTTTTTTATCAGAATCTACTTTTCTAGCTAATTCTTTTGTTTCTTTAAAAATGAAATTATTTAATTCATTGAAACTGTTAAACACACCTTTGTCTTTGATTTTTTCAAGAATCCAGGTTTCAGCTTCTCCAACAAATTGTTCAACAGAACCTTTATCCTTTGGAGCTCTTACTCTAGCAGGAATAATTGCAACATCATAAAATCTAGCCATTTCTTGATACAAAGGGTTTAATTGAATGTCATAACATTTTCTACTTATTACTGCCGTTTTCGTATTGTCAGGGACCCAGCACTCACTAATTCCACCATACCATTTTAAAGCTTTAACATGAGCTTCGTTCCAATAAGATTGACTCATATGTTCACAGGCTATACAAAATGGATAAGAACTTAATCCAAGTGTTGTTACAAAAAAATAAGCAGTTTTAAGTTTTCCAGTTTTAGAATCTCTTACACAATCAATTGTAGGTCCAACCCAATCTATGTACAGGTTTTGTCCTGGTTTTCTCTCTATCGGTGAATAAACATAAGCTTTAGAATCTTTCTTCCATTTACGATATTTTTCATAAAAGTAAGATCTACTTGAATTGGTTTCATTATTAGAAACACATTTAGCATACATGAATTTAATATTTTTCCTACTTCCTCTAGCATTGATTTCTTCATCAATATCTTTCCAATTAGGAAGAATTTTTTCTGATGAATCTAATTCCTTAGGAAAAAATAGTTGTTGTAATTCATAATCATTGTATTTTGCAATTGAATCATAATTTAATTCATGAATTCTACAAATTCTTAAAATATTAGCAACAGAACTTTTACTACATCCGACACTTCTTGCTATTGCACGAGTTGATAGATTAAATTCAAATTTCAATCGAATAATTTCTTTAATCATACTAATTTGAGTACTCCTCATATTGGGATCTCCTTTAAATGTTTTTATTTAAAGTTAATCCTTAATTTGAGAAATTTAAATACTGTCCAAATGTAGCATAATGCTGTCCACATCAGAGTGGAATACTGTCCAAGTTAGAGCATAGAATGCATTATAAAATATTAATCACTTCAAGAGAAGAAGCTTGGTATAGCTATTGTGGTGACATTTCACAAATAAGAAAATATAATTTCATTTCATTAAAACTTGATCAAAAACAAGCTTTAGAAATATTTACCGCCTTTAAAAACAAAGAAAAAATTCATAAAAACATTACTAATTGGAAAAGTGCATGGGAACAAATTGATAATAAAGGATTACTAATAGAATATGTATATTTAATTACACATGGAGAAATGCTTTCTGAAAGAATTAATTATCAATTAAAAAGACTAAATTTCCAAGAAAATACTACAATTAAATTTGATATATTGAAAAAAATATGTTTCGCAGATACTTTAGATATAAAACTAAGTGCAGAAAAACTTTTTTCATTTTATAATAAAAATAAAAATATTGATATTACAAGTATTTTAGATTCTTTCAATAAAGAATATTTAATAGTAAGTGATAGCAACTCAAAATATATAACAGGACTGCATCCTATCCGTTCAAAACATATTTTGGACAATTTATATAAATATTCATCAATAAATGACACAATAATTGATTTATTAGATATTGCTGATAGAGAGTATATCCCTATCCTTTATTCAAATATACCATTGCATATAAAAGAAGATAGTAAAGATAAATTTTATGTAGAATTAACTAATAATACTAAAAATAAATCCATTCAATACTATTATGATGCAATTAGAGGACTATTAAGTGGATCAATACAAAAATATTATTTGCAGAACAAAGATATTTTTATTCAAATTAATCAAAAATTCGAATTATTATTATTTTTAGCAGGAATAAATCCATTTAATACTTTTCCAGAATTCAACTATAAATATACTCCAATAGAAGATTTTAAGTATACTCTTAAAGATAATGAATTTTTAGAAAATATAATAAATCAATACGAAAAAATACCTAAATTTATAATTGAAGATAGTGATGTATATTCTTATACTGAACAATTTTATAATAATATTTTCGAAGGTATTATAATTGAAAAAGACTATGAAAATTTTTCCAAGCTATTATTTCTATTAACACATATAAATAAAAATACATTACTTATTAATGATAAACAAATTAATCAAATTTGGATAAATAAAGAAAAAATAGATACCTCAGAATTGTCTAAAATTTTTTATTGTTGGTATCTACTTAATAAAAAAGATTATTTAGATTATATCAAGATTAATAAAAATACTATCTTCAATTATATAACTATTAAAACAAATTCATTAAGGCTATATGAAAATAAAGAAAAGAATATTATTGTTGAATATATGTAAGCGTAAAATCACTGAAACTTTGAAATAAGAAGATCTTCTGTTAGTTTGTTATCAGGAGAAAATAAATGCAAAGAAAATCAAAATATTCTAAAGAACAAAAACAACAAATTATTGAAGATTGTTTAAACAGAAAGGAAAAAGAAGGTTTTTCAATAGCAGCTTATGCAAGGCAGAACAACATTTCAAGACAAACTTTATATACTTGGATTGAAAACTTTAAAAAAAATAAGCCTCAAAACCTAGTTAAATTAACAATAAGACAAAATGAAAATATTAATCATACCAATGATAAAATAATAAATATTAAAATCAATACATCTTTTTGTTCAATTGACGTCCCTTCAACTGTAAAAGAAGAAACATTGCAAACAATATTAATTGCTTTAAAAGGAGTTAATTAATTATGTTTTTTAATTTTGATGACTATAGTTTTTACATAAGGCCTGGTAAGACTGATATGAGAAAGAGAAGTTCAAGTCTTTCTTTTCTAATTCAAGATGAAATGGAGTTAAATCCTTTTGAAAAAAGTGTATTTGTATTTTGTAGTGGAAACAGAACAATATTAAAAGCTATTGTATGGGATAAAAATGGATTTTGGGAAATAACTAAAAGATATGAAACTGGCTCTTTATGTTGGCCTAAAGATGAGAAACAATCTAAGAGTGTATCGATAGAGCAATTAAAGCAGGTATTAGAAGGTCAAAATCCGTGGAGACAAATAGATACACTTTCTCCTACTAGAGTATGTTAAATATTCTAAATACTTAACATAATTTAAGCAATAATTATTGACATTTAATTACTTATCTGATAAGATTTTAAGCATGAGTAAATGGTGTACAAAAGAGTATTTAGACAAACTGAGTGATGATGCAAAAAATGACTTAATTTATCAGCTACTTTCTACAAATGAAAAATTAACTGAAGATATCAATGATTTAAAAGAAATACTTAGATTAAAAAGTACCAAACCATTTATTCCTTCAACTGAGCAAACAGGTTATCTTTTTGATGAAATGGAGTTGTTGGTAACAGCTTTAACTGAAGAGGAAGAAAAACTTATTGAAGTAAAAGAACATTCAAGAAAAAAAGCTCCTCATAAAGTTAAAGAATTAGCTAGTGATACACCAATTATTGATGTAAATCATTGTGAAGATGCAGATGATGAAATAGTTGATGAGAATGGCTATTTATATACTAGAATTGAAGATAAGGTCGTAGAAAAGATTTCTCTTCAACCAGCTTCATATTTTATTGAAAGACATCTTTATCCACAGTACAAACTAAAAGACTTTGAAGCAGATAGAAAATCTGGAGAAAAGAATATAATAGTAAAGTGGAATAATAAAGAAACGGACACTATCATAGCTTCTTCTTCCTTAGTATCTAAAGTAGTAACTAGAAAGTACAATGATCAACTTCCCTTATACAGGCAAGAAGCAATATTTAAAAGAGATGGATTAGAGTTTTCAAGACAAACTCTTTCAAATTGGTTATTAAGGTACTTTAATTTAATAAAACCTTTACAGAAGAGATTAAAATATCATATCTTATCATCTAATTTGATAAATCAAGATGAAACACCCGTTCAAGTATTAAAGATACCTAATTCAAAACCATCAACAACTCATTTTATGATGGTTAGGGTTGGTGTGTCTAATATAGATGCAAAAACAACACATAAGATAGTACAATACCAATATCTTCCTAATAGAAAGAAAGATACCTTAAACGAAGATACTAAATATTATGATGGATTCATTATGACTGATGGATTAAAAGGATATTTAGGCTTAAATAATCATCTTAATTGCTGGGTTCATGGTATTAGACAATTTAAAGAAATATTGAAGATAAATAAAAAAGCAACAGATGCTTTAATAATAGTATCATTAGTTAATGAACTCTACAAAGAAGAAAAAAAATTAAGAAAACTATATGAAAAAGGTATCTTAACAAAGGAAGCTTTTAATAAAACAAGAGTTGAGAAAACTGATAAAATATTTAAAAAGATCAGAGTCAAAATAGAAGAGATTAAACCAAAATATACAGAAAAAAGTGCTATGGGTAAAGCTATAAAATACTTATTTGAATATTGGGATACTTTAATAAAATATCCTAAATGTTTTGAAGCAACTCCCGATAACAATTTGGCCGAAAATTCGATTCGTCCATTCACACTAGGAAGAAAAAATTGGTTATTTAGTGTATCTCAACAAGGAGTAGAAGCTTCAGCTTTATATTACAGTTTAGTTGAAACAGCAAAAGCTAATAATATTAATGTATATAAATATCTCAATTATGTACTTGAAAAAGCTCCAAAGATGAAACAAGAAACAGATTGGGATCAACTACTCCCTTGGAATGTTTCAAAGGATAAGCTAGAAAACCTAGTAAATAGATCAAATCTTGCAGTTCCTAATAAAGCCAGAACTGAAAAATATATATTTAGAGGGGTACATTAGGTGAAAGCGCAAACGATTTTACGCTTACGAATATATATTATCACCATTAGATGTATTAGAAGCAAATTCTAATAGTGTATATAGAATAGATACTATTTTTTATTTTCTCCCTTTTTATGAAAATTACGGCGCAGATTCCATAAAATTAATTCCTAATTTATTTAATATCTACGATGATTCTCATAAAAGAATGCCAATAAAAAATGTAATAATAAGCAAACATCAAGATTTAACTCAAATTTGGAATAATACAATCTCTAAAAATTATGAATATATTACAATAATTGATTGGTTAGAATTTTGGATTGATATAAGAAAAAATTTAATTAAACTGAATGCAATTAGTATAAAATATTTTATGGACAGAATAATTAACCCAAGCATTGCTACTAAAGGATTAAAGAATTATAATTTTTATTACGAAAAATCAATAAAACAAATTGGAAAAATATTAATTTTTCCAAAACAAAATAATCCATTTAAAAATAATTCAAATAGTTTTGTTGAAGACTTTTTAAATAATTCTTATTTTTCATATATTACTTATTTCTACCAAAAAATTGTAGATTTTTCTAAATTAGAAGAACAATCCTCTCACTTAGCTATAAAAAATTTACTTGACAGTCAAATGTATTTAGAAAAAATGCAAGTTACTTTTAATGAAGTTTTATTGATGACTAATTATTCATTCTCTGATTTAAAACAAATTGAACAAGAAGAGAAGAATAGTATTTCTAATTTGTTATCAACTTGTTTGTATTTTAAAGATCAACCTACAAATATTAATTCAACACGAAATAATATTTTATACTATTATCAACAAAAAAAGATAGAGACTTTAAAAAAAGCAGAACAAATTTTAAATGGGAATGATTTTTTTAAAATAAATTGGATATTTCCTAATGATATTTTATATGATAAACATTTGTACAAATTACCTATAATAATTGATGATTTTGATATAAATAATAATGAATTATTAATTCCATTTATTTCTTCATTAGCTTTGCTATCAAATTTAGATATTAATTTTATTATCATTTTATTAAAAATAAATAATACAAATAAATTAAAAGAACAAGGCTTTTTAATTAATAATGCAAAACTTAAAATAATATTTGACGAAAACTATAATGAAAAGGATTTTGTAAATACAATATTACCGCTAAATATGGCTCTTCTAAACTATTTGTGGGTTAGATTCTATTAATTCTCTTGTTAAGTCCCTTTGTTAACTGATTTTATCTATTAGCTAAAGAGATTTTTATGTTACTACAAACCAAAAGTACAGAATTGAGTAAATTATTTATGTTTCTAAACCCGTAAGCTCTTCTAATACAGAGTTTTATTTTGTTATTTAAAGCCTCAGTTTTTGCATTGCTAATATTGTATGTTCTAGTTGCCATAATAGCATCATAGTGTCGTTTTATTTTTCTTCCAAGATCTATAAAACTTGGTATTCTGCATCTTCTAGCCCAAGATAACCATGAATCTAAATGTTCTTTAACTTCATCCATATCATCAAGCTTGAATATAAATCTAAGCTCTTCTTTTAGCCTATATGCTCTATATAATTGATTATCATTAAGCTTTATCATTTCCAATTTTTCTCTCTGATTTTTTGTTAAGTTTTCAGGGTTCTTGCGTAAGGCAAATTTAGAATTTTTTATAATCTTTGATTCATCTATTGGTTTCTCATCTCCTTTCTTAGGTCGTCCTCTACCTCTCTTCTTTGGTTTTCCTTCCTTCTGTTCAAGTATTGCTCTTGCTCTTTGGGAGGCAGCTTTTCTTACATCATCTAAAGCAACTTGTGCCCATCCAATTGCATGAAAAGGATCAATACAACGCTCTGCATTAGGAATATATTTATCTAGACAAGCCTTTATCCATCTAGCTCCATCACCACTAACAGTCTTAATAGAGGCTCTCTGTTCTGGACTTAAATATTCAAAGAATTTAGATAAAGTTTTTTGATTATGTCCTTCCTCTGCCCATATAACTGTACTATCATCGTTATTTACAACTGTTGTAATATAATTATGTCCTTTTTTATAGCTAGTTTCATCAATTCCAATATTAACTAAATTGTTAAACCTATCTTCATAATTAGGAGCAATATCCCATAATACTCTATTAATAATATCACCAACAGTATTCCAAGAAACACCCATAAACTCTGATAATGTTTTCTTGCTTAAATTAAAAGCTAACCAGGCTACTTGATTTTCAAAATCTTTAGTAAATCTAGAGTTATGCCTAGCCCAAGGAACTGCTGCAGTTATAACACCATGATCTGGACAAGTTACTCGATTAGTACTTGCTAAAACATATACAGCAATAGTTCCAACATCTAAAGATCTCCATTTTCGTAAAGTATTATTTTTGTCGTATCCTGGTAATTTTTTTCCACAGATTGGGCATCTGTTCTGCTCTCTTTTATATGATTCCACATGAATATAAAGCTCTTTAATATTTTTAGAATTATTAATTAAATTCCAATTTAAAACTTTTACATTATTGACACCAATTAATTGTTTTAATAAGCTCTTGATAGTCACTGGTTATACCTCTTTTGTTGGTTTGTGGTAAAACTACAATAGACGATAACTGGTGACTTTTTCAATTATATTTCTGAAATTTAAATTTATTTATTTCCAACTCCAATTTACTGATATAAATTAACTCCAATTTTTTAAATTTTACCCACATTTACTGATGAAGCCTCCTAAATATTGAAGAAAAATATATAATAAATTTTAATACTAAATATATGATTAATAAGAATTTAACAGATGAAACATTTGAAAAAATATGTATTCAATTGTTATATTATTCAAAACTAAATGAACTTAAACTAAATAAAATAATTAGGGAAAATCTTCAAAATAATATAAAAAATGTTATAGTTGAAATAATTAACAATCGTACTTTTTTGTCAATTGAAGAAAAACTCTTTATTGATAATAAAATAAATAATGTTATAACCAAGAATAATAATTTTTCATTCGATAATTATATATCTGATTTAAATTATTATAATAATAAATTTAATAATATTTGTAATACTTAAGAAATTTAATTTTGGTAGTTTAAATCTAACTTCGTAAGTTCTTTCGGTAAGTCTTAAGATTTAATTAAACTTATGAATCCGTTCTTTTATTTTAGAAATAATAGAACGGATAAGTAATAAAAATAATATTTATTTTTTATCTTTAGGTGGGCAAGGATCATTACCATAACTATTTTTGGTTATTTTTTTTCCTTGTTTGATATCCTAATTTTGAGTGTCATGAAGTTTTGTTTCTTTTGATGCACCACCTTTTTTTACAGCCCATTTTTCTGAAGATGTATAACTATGTGAATAGTTTTTTTTGGTATTTTTTCTCCCTATTTAAATAAAATATTGTCTTTTAAAATTATATATTAATTAATTATATATCTTGCTTTTTAAAAGTTAAGTTTGATTATATGGGGTACGCTTTTTTGTTTATAGATAGAGGAACGGTATTTGTCCTCAATCAATTAACCGAGGAGTGTAATATGCGAGATTTACCTATTGCATATGGGAGCAGTTGTTTTGCAAAGAAATGGTCTAATAAGACTATTAGTTTTGAAGAACTTTGCAAAAGATTAAAAACAACTATTAGAACCACTGAAACTCAAGAAGAGTATCCTTCTATTTCTAAGAGAGAGAAAGATAGAATAAAAGATAAAGGTGGATTTGTTGGTGGCCTATTAAAAGATAATAGAAGAAAAAGAGAAAACATAGTTAGTAGATCTATGTTAACTCTTGATGCCGATAATGCATCAGTTGATTTAATATCTAATTTTGAAAATCTTTGTGAGTATAGAGCAGCTCTTTATACAACTCACTCACATTTGCCTATATCCCCTAGATGTAGAATTATTATACCATTAACTCGAGATGTTACTCCTGATGAGTATACAGCCATTTCTAGATACTATACACGGAAGTTAGGAATAGATATGTTTGATGAATGCTCTTATAGACCTCATCAATTAATGTATTGGCCTACAACTCCATCAAATGGTGAATTCATATTTAAAGAAGTAGATAAAGATTGGTTAAATCCTGATTTGTTTTTAGCTGCTTTTCCTAATTGGAGAGATTGTACTCTTCTACCAACTTCTAGTAGAGAAAGCTCTGTTTATAAACCATCAAATAAAAAACAAGAAGACCCTTTATCTAAAAATGGAATAATTGGAGCTTTCTGTAGAGCCTATGGAATTGAAGAAGCAATTGCTAAGTTTATACCAGATGTTTATGAGTCTTCTTTAATAGAAGGAAGATATGACTACATTCCAGCTGATTCTAGTGCAGGAGTTATTATTTATGATAATAAGTTCTCCTTTTCTCATCATGCAAGTGATCCAGCTTGTAATAAATTATTAAATGCATTTGATTTAGTTAGAATTCATAAATTTGGACACTTAGACAATGCTATTGATGATTTAAATACAAAAAGTCCTTCTTTTGTTGAAATGAATAGCTTTGCAATTAATGATGAAAAAGTTAAAAAAATAATTACAAAAGAAAAAATAGAAGATGCGGGCCTTGAATTTGATGATAGTGATGATTGGTATAAAAATCTTGAAATAAATAAAAGTGGTAAAATTTTAGAAACCTTAGATAATTTTGTTTTAATATTGAGAAATGATAAAAAACTAATAAATATTAAATTTAATATTTTGAGTAATTCAATTGAGGTCGTAGGGAATGTGCCCTGGGAGCAGAAAAAACCTGGGTGGAGTGACACTCACTTTTCTCATCTCAAAGTATATCTATCAAAAGTCTATAATATTTATTCACCAATTAAACTAAAAGATGCATTAATCGCAGTAGCAGATGAAAGGGCTTTTCATCCAGTTAAAAATTATTTTGTTAACTTACCCAAGTGGGATGGCATTGAGAGAATAGAAACTTTATTTATCGATTATCTTGGGGCTGAAGATTCACTTTATACAAGAGCTGTAGCAAGAAAAACCTTAATAGCAGCAGTTGCAAGAGTTTTTGAACCAGGGATTAAGTTTGATAGTGTTCCAATTTTAAATGGTCCTCAAGGAATTGGGAAATCGACACTATTTTCTAAACTAGGTGGTAAGTGGTTTTCAGATAGTTTGACTCTAACTGATATGAAAGATAAATCTGGACCTGAGAAATTACAGGGATATTGGATTCTAGAACTCGGTGAATTAGCTGGTATGAGAAAAGTAGATATTGAAAGTGTTAAATCTTTTATTTCCCGTAATGATGATAAGTATCGACCAAGTTATGGAGTTAATGTGGAAAGCCATCTTAGACAATGTATTATTGTTGGAACTACTAATGCACAAGATGGCTTTTTAAGAGATATCACAGGGAATAGAAGATTTTGGCCTATAACAGTAACAGGAGATTGCATTAAGAAACCCTGGCATTTAAACGATGATATTATCGCACAAATTTGGGCAGAAGCTCTTATCTTTTACTTTATCGGTGAGAATTTATTTCTTGAAGGTGAAGTTGCAACTCTTGCTCAGTCTTATCAAGGTGATGCTATGGAAACTGATGAAAGAGAAGGTTTAATTAGAGCTTATCTTGATACACCAATTCCTGAAAAATGGGATGAGTTTGATATTGGACAAAGAAGAGATTATTTAGCTGGTTTTAACAATGGGGGAGGCGTTCTTCGAGATAAAGTATGCAATCTTGAAATATGGAGTGAATGTTTAGGTAAAAATCCTTCAGATTTGAGAATGTCTGATTCCTATGCAATCACGAGTATTATGAAAAAGATTGAGGGCTGGGAAAAAAGTGGTAGAACTAATTTTCATATCTATGGTCGTCAAAGATTCTATAAAAGACTTCAACCTTCAAAATGTTAGAAAAAGATATTGAAAAACAATTAGTTAATGAAACTAAAAGCATGAGAGGTCTAGCTCTTAAGTTTACTAGCCCTGGCTTTGTTGGGGTTACTGATAGATTGGTACTCCTTCCAGGGGGTAAATTAGCCTTCGTTGAAGTTAAAAGAGCAGGTGAAAAACCAAGACCAATTCAAATCTCAAGACATAAATTATTAAGAAAATTAGGGTTTAAGGTTTATGTTCTTGATTCAAAAAAACAAATTAAGGAAATATTAAATGAAATATATACCTCATAAATATCAAGCTTATGCTATAGATTTTATAGAGCAAAATAATATTGCAGCTGTTCTACTTGAAATGGGTTTAGGTAAAACTGTTATAACTCTTACAGCTATAGATAATTTACTTTTTGATTATTTTTTAGTTCATAAAGTATTAATAATTGCTCCATTAAGAGTAGCTAGAGATACATGGCCAGCTGAAATAATAAAATGGGATCATATAAACGAAATATCTTATTCTATTGTTGTTGGAACATTGGATGAAAGACTTGCTGCTTTAGATAAAAGAGCTGATCTATACATTATAAATCGTGAAAATGTCCAATGGTTAATAAATGATAGAAGGTTTGATTATGACATGGTTGTAATAGATGAATTATCTTCTTTTAAAAATCATCAAGCTAAAAGATTTAAGTCTCTAATGAAAGTAAGACCAAAAGTTGATAGGATTGTTGGTCTTACTGGAACTCCAGCTAGTAATGGTTTAATGGACCTTTGGGCTCAATTCAAATTATTAGATATGGGAAAAAGACTAGGTAAGTTTATAACTGCTTTTAGGAATGAATACTTTGTTCCTGATAAGAGAAATGGTCAAATAATATATAGCTATTCACTCAGAGAAGGCTCAGAAGAAAGAATATATAAAGCAATTGATGATATTACTATATCAATGAAAGCAGAAGATTATCTAACAATGCCGGATTTAATTAATACTACCTTTCAAGTACATTTGAATTTTCAAGAATCAAAAATATATAAAGATATGAAAAAGAAGTTATTGATTGAGTTAAAAGATGTTGAAATAACTGCTGCTAATGCTGCAAGCCTTAGTGGTAAATTATCACAAATGGCAAGTGGTGCTATTTATGATGATGATAAAAATATAATTAACATTCATGATAGAAAACTTGATGCACTTGAAGATATTATCGAAGCAGCTAATGGGAATCCGATTTTAGTAGCATATTGGTTTCAACATGATCTAGAGAGAATAATACATAGATTATCTAGGCTTAAATTAAAATATTCCACTCTTTATAAAGCAGAAGATATTGAAAAATGGAATAAAGGTGAATTGCAAATTGGACTAATTCATCCTGCTTCCGCAGGTCATGGATTGAACCTTCAATTTGGTGGTTATAACCTAGTTTGGTTTTCTATTCCCTGGAGCTTAGAATTATATCAACAAACCAATGCAAGATTATATAGACAAGGTCAAAAATCTAATGTTGTAGTTATTCAACATATTGTTACCAAGGGAACAATAGATGAGAAGATATTAACTGCGCTGTCAAGTAAAGATAAGGTTCAATCAGCATTAATAGATGCTGTAAAAGCTGATATAAAAGGAGTTCTAAATGAGAGCATATAGACTTCTTGTTGCAGGTATTACAGTTAGGGCCGTAGAGGATTATAAAAAGGCATTAAAGCAGTTAGATAGCAATCCGACTTATGAAGATGCAATAAAAACAAAGAAGGAGATAGAGGCCTTTTTTGAGAGTGATTGGTTTAAATTTTTATGTGAAATTAACGATGTAAGTAGAATATTAAAAAAGGAGAACATACTAAATGACAAATAAAGAATTTTTATCTAGAGCTTTTTATTTAGAGAGACAAATTAAATCAAAAGAAAATCAATTACAGTATTTAAGGGCTCATGCAATATATGTAACTCCATCCATTTCAGATATGCCTAATTGCAGTGCTACTGAGAAATCAAGAATGGAAAAAACTTTATTAAAGATAATGGAATTAGAAGATTATATAAATAAAGAGATAATAAAGCTTATAGGTTTAAAAAAAGAAATTGAGAGTGCTATTAAAGCTATTAATAATATTTCCTGTGAGACAATATTAGAGATGCGATATCTTGAATATTTGAGTTGGCAAGAAATAGCAATAAGACTTAATGTATCTCAAGATCATGTGTATTATTTACATAGAAAAGCTATTAGGTTGGTTAAAATATAATAAATATTCTAGTAGACAACTAATATTGAAATTAGTATACTTAAAAAAAATATTAAAGGAGTATAATAGTTTATGAAGAAAAAAAGTATACTACTACTATTATTAGTATTACTATTATGGGATATTGCTTGTTTTGCTTCAAGTAATGAAAAAGGTGATATGTATTATAAATATGGCTTAAATGAAAAAGCTAAAGAAGAATATATAGAAATTATATTTGAGTCTAATGAAAGTTTAAAACCTGAGGCTTATTATAAATTAGGAAATATTGCTTTTGAAGAAAATAAAATTGAAATAGCAATTGAAACTTGGAGTGCCCTACTTAAAAACTATCCAAATTCTAATTATTCAAAAATTGTAAAAGATAAATTGGAAATTTTAAAAGAAGTTGTAGGAAAAACTACTAAAGGTGTAGTAGATAATGCTGAAGCTGCAATATATTTAAAAAATGGAGATTTTTGGTCAGATGGTAAATCAGATACTTTTCATATTGATTCTAGTTGGATTGATAACGTAGATGCCTCTATTACTTGGTATGATCTTGTAATAACTAAATTCCCAAAAACTGTTGCTGCTGAAGAGGCTTATATTTCAAAATTAAAAACATTGTTGGGTTGGACAGAATCTGGAAGATATGGTTCATCTTATGGCCTTGAGAAAAATTTTGAGAAATATATTCCTTTGGTTTTATCAACATTTTATTCTTTTGAAAAAGAATTTCCAAATTCATCTACTTTACAAGCTTTTAGGTTTCAGATAGCTCAATCTTATTGGAAAGATAAGCAATGGGATAATACTAGAAAGTGGTTGAATATTATTATAAAAGAAGCCGGAGATAAAGATTTATTTTATAAAGATTTGGCTGAAAGAAGATTGCAAAAAGTAGAATATTAACCACAATAAATAAAAAAAATTATAGCTATCTATTTTAGGGCTATAATTTTTTTATTTAACATATTTATTAAGGAAAATTAAACGGTAGAAATCTTTTTTGATTCTATGTTTTTCTTATGGCCAAATATCAACATCAGCTCCGGAGCCATCTTTTAAATATAATATCTCTCCAGTGTCGTTAATTCCAAAGCCTAGAGTTGAATGATTTAGAAATAAAGTTTCTCCGGCTTTGATAATTGTACCATTGCTAAAATTATGTGATGTTGGGTTGTTTTTATTACCTAAAGTCCAATCACTTATATCAATATCAACTGAATCATAATTCTTGAGTGTTACTGACTCATTTTCAGTTGGGTTTTTTACAACACTATATATTCTAATATCACCTGTTGTAGGATAGCCTGATGAACCTCCTGTTGCAGTAAATCCTGTGGTTTTAATCCAGTTACCAGATAAATCATCATCGCCTAGGTTTGTGATAAATTTAGCTGATATAGGCCTATGGTCTGACACTTCTAGGCTTGCTTGCTCATCATCATTAGAAAATAACAATTCATCAAATTTGTACATTTCATAAAAAGAATTATACTCTCTGCTCCAAGTACCAGAGTTAATCCAAAAATTATCGTAGCTACTAGTATCAGTTATTGTTGTTTTTAATGTAGGTTGTATTAGATTGTGGTAGGTTCCCATATCCCAGCTATAATCATCTGCTGGCATGTTAAAGTCCCCTAGTAATATAATATCAGACTCACCACCATTTGCTGCATCTACTAAAGCAATTATATCATCCATCTTCATTATTTCTGCTCTTCTGTCAGTTATACTATCCCCATAAATAGAGTGAATAGTTGCTAATGTAAAATCAAAATCTGATGCTTTGAAATGAGCAATAAAGGGCTCTCTAATTAGTAAATCATCTGGATCATTAAATAGATAAGATATTCCTAGAGGTTGAATGATAGTTGAATCAAAAAAGTAAGTGTATTGTTCTTTTACACCTCTACCTGTTTTGTTTGAAATTATAGCATTCCATTCATCAGGTAATATGTTGAGTAATCTATTTATTACTTCAACATCTCTTACTTCTTGCACTGCAACTATATCATATCTATCTATCTATTATATTCGCAATTTTTTGTAGCTCTAAATCATCACGGCTATCATTAGATAAAATCCTAATATTCTAGCTTGCTAATTTGATTGATTCTGTAGGTTGTATATTATTTGGTATTGCATTAGTTATAGGGCAAGATACAAATAATAAAGATAGCACAATTAATATTGTAGCTTTTAGATGTTTCATAATATTACCTCAAAAGTTTAGTTGCCTATCTATTATATTATAAAATATGAAAGTTTTATACAATTGGCAATAGATTGGAATGGGCAAATAAAAAGCCTCACTGTTTGTGCGATAATTTTTGAAATAAGATTCCTAAAATATCTGAGTTGGAAAGAAATAAATTAAATTATTTATAATAAAAAAAGCTGTCCAAAAAATAAAAGAGTTGGATAATTACATTTTTATCAAAATATATTATTAACTGAAGTAGTAGGTTTTGTGGGTCATTTTCTACTCGATTGAGTTAAGAATTTTTACACATCATATTTTTAACGGGTTTAATTCATGCATAAAGTGTATTTATATGAATTTTTATTCATATAAATACACATATAAACTATTTACATTAAGCATCTTTAGTCATAATCATTATATCTGAAGGCAAAAATTCTATTTACAAATAAAATATTTTTATTAGGAGGTTGTATATGCAAAAAGTTAAGTCTATTTTGATAGATATTACTTTGACAATTATTTCTGCATTCTTTTATTCAATGGCCTTTCCCTCTTTTATAAGTGATAAAGGATATCCATTTTTAGCTTTTATTGCTTTAATACCACTATTGATTGCAATATATAAAACAAGCTTAAAATTTTCATTTCTAGTTGGATTTTTATTTGGGTTTATATTTTTAGCAATATTTAATTATTGGCTTTCAACTTTTCACAATTTGGCAATATTTATAGGCCCATCAATTAGAGCGATTCAATTGATGTTTTTTGTGCCAATTTTTAAATTGATATATACAGTTGAAAAAAAACATACTGTTTTAATTCAAGCAATATCTTACACTCTTTATACCTATATTATTCAACAAGGATTTTTAGGATATCCATATGGAAATTTATCGTCAGCTTTTGCATCCTATTTACCTATTGTTCAAATTACATCCATCACAGGACAATGGTTTTTATCTTTTTTCTTTATAATTCCTCAAATCTTTATTGCAGATTATATTGTAAGATATAGTAAAAAAAATAGTTTCTTTAAATTTCTTGATATTAAGAAAAAATTTATAATCTTATACTTTATTATTCTTATATCTATAAATATATTTGGTTATTATAGAATAAATTATTACAAAAATATTACTCCATCGTATTATAAAAAAATTGCAGCATTACAACATAATAATGATACTTGGAAAGGTGGATATCAGCAATACAAAAAAAATTTTGAAACGCTTAAAAAAATGACAATGGAAGCAATGGAATATAATCCTGATATGATTCTTTGGAGTGAAACAGCGTTTGTTCCATCAGTAAGTTGGCATACTAAATATCCAAACAATTTAGCAATTAGTAAATTGGTTGATGATTTTGTCGAATTTGGCAAATCTTTAGATGTTCCTCTTATAACAGGAAATCCAGAAGGTGTTTTGAAAGAAAATTATGATGAACCATTTAATGATGATGGATCTTGGAATAGAGATGATTATAATTCTATAATTCTATTTAACAATGATAAAATTGTTGATACTTATAGAAAACAACATTTAGTTCCATTTACTGAATACTTTCCCTATGAAAAACAATTTCCAAAAATTTATAATTTTTTAAAAGCAAATGATTTCAAATGGTGGCTTCCAGGGGATAAATCAAAAATATTTATATTCAATGATTTATATTTTTCTACATCTATCTGCTTTGAAGATGTTTTTGAAGATATAAGTAGAGAATTTGTAAAACAAGGTTCATCTTTATTATTAAATTTAACAAATGACAGTTGGTCTGGAGCTGTGAGTGCAGAAGTGCAACATTTAAATCTTGGAATTTTTAGATCAATTGAAAATGGAAGAAGTACAGTTCGCTCAACTAACAGTGGAATTACCTGTTTAATATTACCTACTGGAGAAGTTTTAAAACCGCTTCCTCCTTTTACTGAGTCATATATGATTTATGATGTTCCTATCTTTGAAGAAAAAGATTTTGGATTAACTTTTTACACAAAATACGGAAACTGGTTTGTTTATCTTTCTTTTACCCTTTTTATCATTTGGGGAATAATTAAAATAAGAAAGTTAAAAAAAACTCTTGACAATTGAATATCTATTCAATTATTATTAAATTGAATAGATATTCAACTGTTGGTTAAAAAGATGAGTGTAAATAAATTTAATTGTGATTGTAATTCTATACATGAAGATGTAATAGAAATAGTAAAAATGAAAATGCTTAATGATATTATTTTTGATAATGCTACAATTTATTTTAAGTTAATTGGAGATAGAACAAGAATTAGAATACTTTGGGCATTGAGTATACATGAAATGTGTGTTTGTGATATTGCGAATATTTTATGTATGAGTAAGTCAGCAGTATCACATCAGCTTAGCTCCTTAAGGGAAGCTAATTTAGTAAAATATAAAAAAAAGGGTAAAAGTGTGTATTACTCTCTAGCTGATAAACATGTTAAAGACATGGTAGACGCTGGAATAATGCATGTACACCAATAAATAGGAAAAAAAATGAAACTTTTATACAAATTAATTGGATTGGATTGCGCAAATTGTGCTGCAAAAATTGAAAAAAAAATTAATAAATTATCGCATGTTGAAAGTGCTAGTTTAAATTTTATGACTACAAAATTAAATCTAGAAATAACAGATGATTTTTTTGAAGAAACGAATAATGAAATTATTTCAATAATCAAAAAAATTGAACCTGATGTAATAGTGCAAAGAGTTTAAAATATGAAAAAAAATATTATTAGATTTATTATTGGACTTTTATTATTTATAATTGCATTTTTATTAAAAATATATGGAATTACTTTTAGTAATTATCTATTTATTATTAGTTATTTAATTGTAGGCTATGATATTGTAATAAAAGCTATAAGAAATATTTTTCGAGGTAGAATCTTCGATGAGAATTTTTTAATGACTTTTGCTACCTTTGGAGCTTTCTTTCTAAAAGAATATCCTGAAGCTGTAGCTGTAATGTTATTTTATCAATTAGGAGAATTATTTCAAAATTATGCTATAAATAAATCTAGGACTACTATTTCTAACTTAATGGATATTAGACCTGATTATGCTAATTTAAAAATTGGAAATGAAATTACAAAGGTAAATCCATTTGATGTAAAAGTTGGTGATTTAATTGTTATTAAAGCAGGAGAAAAAGTGCCTTTAGATGGAATAGTAGTTGAGGGAACTTCTCTTATTGATACCTCAGCTTTAACAGGTGAATCTGTGCCTAAAAATATAAGAGTTAATGATGAAATATTAAGTGGAAGTATAAATCAAAATGGATTAATTACAATTAAAGTATTAAAACCTTTTGAAGAATCAACAGTTAGCAAAATTTTAGATATAGTAGAAAATGCAAGTAGCAGAAAATCAAAAAGTGAAAATTTTATTACTAAATTCGCAGCAATTTATACTCCTTTTGTAGTTCTTGCTGCTATTCTTCTAGCAACAATCCCACCATTTATATTAAATCTTGGATCTTTTAATCTATGGTTATATAGAGCATTAACTTTCTTAGTTGTATCTTGTCCATGTGCATTAGTTATTTCTATCCCTCTTTCCTTCTTTGGTGGAATCGGAGGCGCTTCAAGAGAAAAAATCCTTGTAAAAGGAAGTAATTATCTTGAAGCTCTATCAAAAACTGAAGTTGTAATTTTTGATAAGACTGGCACATTAACAAAAGGTGTATTTAATGTTCAAGAAATTAATTCTAAAAATATTGATAAAGAACAATTATTAGAGTATGCAGCTTATAGCGAAAGTAATTCTTCTCATCCTATTGCTCAATCGATTCTAAAAGCTTATTCAAAAGATATAGATAATACAAGAATAAAAACGGTTGAAGAGATTCCTGGTCATGGAATAATTTCAAATATCGATAATAAAGAAATTTATATCGGTAATTCAAAGTTGATGAAAAAAATAATTCCAAACTTTGTTGAATTAAATAAAATTGGAACTATTGTATATATTGCAATTGATAAAGAATATCAAGGTTATCTTATAATATCAGATGAGATAAAATCAGATGCAAAAGATGCAATCATTAATTTAAAAAAAGAGGGCATAAAGAAAACAATTATGCTTACAGGAGATTCAGATTCTATTGGTAAAAAAGTTGCAAAGGATTTAAATATTGATGAAGCCTTTACCCAACTACTACCTACAGATAAAGTAGAGATAGAAGAAGATTTTTTAAAAAATATTCCAAAAGGGAAAAAATTAGCATTTGTTGGAGATGGAATTAACGATGCACCAGTACTTGCTTTGGCAGATATTGGGATTGCTATGGGAGCAATAGGTTCAGATGCTGCAATTGAAGCTGCAGATATTGTTATAATGAATGATGAACCATCAAAAATTGCTACTGCAATTAAAATATCAAGGAAAACTATTAAAATTGTAAAACAAAATATAACATTTGCATTACTTGTTAAATTTATAGTTCTATTTTTAAGTGCTTTAGGTATTGTTAATATGTGGCTTGCAATTTTTGCCGATGTAGGTGTTTCGATTATTGCTATAATTAATGCTTTGCGAGCTCTAAAAATTAAATGATGGTATTAATCTTTTGATCTAAATAAATTTTATACTCAGCTTTATATAATTTTTTTGTTGAGTATAAAATTTTAGAAATATTTAATGATTCTAAAGTACTTTATAGATTAGTCGTGAATTTTCATCTCCTTGCTATATATTTTATTTTTTAAGCATTTAATAAAAACTTTTATAAATTTTGTTGAAATCATTTAGGATTATTTATTTTGCATTAGTATAGTGCCAATACATATTTTACGATGAAAGAGATGTATGTAAATTTAAAAAGGAAGAAGTCCTATTATGAATTTTATGTAGGTTTCTTTAAAAGATAGAGACTGTAGTTTTGAATAAAAAATATTTGTTTTAAGTGTGTTACTTGTTGTATATATTTTATATTCTCTGTTGGTTTTTCTATTATTTAATAAACTTGATTAATAATGGAATGAGAAACATAAATTAAATAATAACTAATCTGTTTTATAAATTATTTCAAATATAGGTAAAATCATTTTAATGTATCTTTCTTAAAAAGGAGTACAATATCGATATATGGGAAATATTTATTTCTCTTTAGTTATTTGATCAAATAATTAAAACATTATTTGAACTTTAACCTTTTTTTATCATAATATCATTAATTGATAGATGAACATTATTAGCAATAATTTTTTTTGATTTTATTAAATTCATAATTCTATAGGAAAGGAATGAGTCACTTATATCAAAAGAAATATTTCGAAACACGTTACAAAGTATTATTTGAAATTTTGTAAAATTACTTGTAAGTTGCTCTAATATTAAATCATCTAAAAAGGATTCTTCTTTTACTAAGATTTTATTATTTTTAAATAATCTAAAACAATTGGTTGTATTTTGTAATTCTAAATATTCATCTTTTAGCTTATTTTTTTCTTCACGCGTCAATTTTTTAGCATAATTTAATAGTAAAGGATAATCTTCAAGTTCAATTTCTGCAGTTGCTTTTATATTTTTATATTTATCTATTTTATTAGGATTAATAATATAAATATTTGTATTTTCTAAAAAATAGCATAAAAATCTTAAATATATTTGTTCATTTGAACTATTTGTGCAGTAATAATAAATGGGATTTTCTGTAGTCTTTAATTCTTTGATTTTATCATAATTTATCTCTTCATCAATATATTGTTCACTTTCTTTATCATTGATTAAAGAACAAAATGATTTGAAATATTTTTTTCTATTGTAAATTGATTGAACATTATTAATGTCATATAAAGGGCCAATACATAAATAATCCCGTAATCCAAATATTTGATGGTTTTCTCTATTATTTTCATAAACATAACATAGTGCGCCAAATGAATTATATCCAGCAATAAGATGTATTTTTTTCATTGTGCAAGAATACTATAGAAAGATCTTTTGAGTCAATGATATTTGGAAATTCATTTTTTATTATGGCTTTGTAATAAATATTTTGATAGTTATCCAAATTAAATATACACCCTTAATAAAATAAGTCGCTCTATTTGAATCTTTCAGCCTAATTTAATTGATTTTAATAAATATTTCAGGTACACAGTTTATTTTTTCCAAAATTTTGTAGAATGAACAAAAACTGAATAATGAATAATTGGTTAAAACGTGTTAGTAAATCAATGTTTTATACGTTCAATTCTTGAAAAGTTTTTTATTTAATTTCCTATTTGGAAAGATATAAATTAAACAAAACTCAAGACAATTCCCAATTTTTATATAGATGTTTTTTAGCCTTTCATAAATTATTTTAATGAAAAAAAGCTGTCCAAAAAGTAAAAGAGTTGGATAGTCATAAATTTTTGTTTTTTTGATTTGGTGGACGACAAGAAAAATAGGACAATTCATTTTTTCTTATCCCTTCACCTTGTCATTGAAATAATTCCTTATCAAACAGCTACTTAAACACTTAATGGTACAATAGGACAATAATTAATATAAATAAGTATATATATATATAATAGTGGTAATAGTACTATATGTGTATATATACCCCTATTATATATAAAGAGTAGGAATAATAAGTGTCCGTGCCCACTTGGCCAAAAAAGAAATAAAGGGGTGAGTGGTATAAACAAATTTTCAGTAATTGAGGGTGAGGGGTAAAAATAAAAAATTACAGTAAATAACAGTTGATTACAGTAGTATTTTTTAGTTACTCTAAAATTAGAAAAATATATCGAGAGGACTCAAAGAAATTTGGGTTCTTTTTTTATGGGAAAATGAAATGCCTAAAAAACCTAAAAAGCCTTGTGCATATCCAGGATGTCCAAAATTGACTTATGGAAGGTACTGCGAGGAGCATGAGAAGCTAACAAGACAGCATTATGAAAAATATAAACGCAACCCTGAAACAAAAAAAAGATATGGTCCTCATTGGAAGAGGATACGAGATGCTTATGTGAGAGAACATCCAGTTTGTGAGATGTGTAAAAAGCGTGGGATCAATACTCCAACACAAGAAGTTCATCATATTATCCCTTTAGCTGAGGGTGGTAGCAGTGATTGGGATAACTTAATGGCTCTTTGCAAGTCTTGTCATTCAAGACTTCATACATTTAAAAGTAAAAAAATACATTGATATGTCATAACCTAGGGGTGTATAAATCTCTGTAGGATAAGGAGTTATAACAAACAGGGGCATTCATGCAGAAAAAATGGAATTCAAAGGGGGTATTAAACCCTAGATTGAGGTGATAATAGATGGCTAAGGATGGCACAAATCGAGGTGGAGCTAGAGTTGGTGCTGGTAGAAAACCTAAAGCTCTAGCTACAAAATTAGCAGAAGGAAAATCTGCTGTTGTATGTGATCTACCTGATACTCCAAACTTGAGTGGAATAGAAATGCCTCCCGTAAAAGAATATATGATGGCTTCACAAAAAAGTGGTCTAGAGTTATGTGCAAAAGATGTTTATAAAGACACTTGGAATTATCTTAAAGTGAGACGTTGTCAAGAAATAGTTAACCCTCAGTTAATAGAGCAGTATGCAATGAGTGTTGCAAGATGGATCCAGTGCGAGACAGCAATTAGTGATTTTGGTTTTCTTGCAAAGCACCCAACAACTGGTGCGGCTATTGCTTCTCCCTATGTTTCAATGAGTCGTGAATATATGAAGCAAGTTAACCAATGTTGGTTCCAGATATTCCAGCTTGTAAAAGAAAATAGCTCATCTGATTTTAAGGGAGCTAGCCCTCAAGATGATTTGATGGAGAGACTTCTTAATTCAAAGAAAAAATAAAAAAATCAAACAAAAGGAACTTTTCAAAGATGAAAAAACTAGTGACATCTGAATCAGTTTGCAAAGGGCATCCTGATAAATTATGTGATTTAATATCCGATACAATTCTAGATGCTTGTTTAGAAAAAGATAAAAATTCTAGAGTTGCTTGTGAAGTTCTAGCAACTGCGAATCACATAATTGTGGCAGGGGAGATAACCTGCAAAGAAAGAATTAATATAAAACAAACTGTAAAAGAAGTTTTATTAAATGTTGGCTATAATCCCAATGATTATAAAATATCAGTTTATGTGCATACCCAAAGTTCGGATATTGCAGGTGGGGTTGATTTAGCACTTGAGGTAAGAAATAAAGAATCAGACAAACAATTAGAGCTTGGAGCTGGGGATCAAGGAACCGTATTTGGCTATGCTACAAATGAAACAAAAGAATTTTTACCTTTACCCTTAGTTAAAGCACACGCAATTTGTAAAAAATTAGATTTATGTATGAAGGATTTATCAATTTTTGGAATTGGTCCTGATGGAAAAGCTCAAGTAAGTATTGAGTATGATGGGGATATTCCTATAAGGGTTTCTACAATAGTAGTATCAGTTCAACACATTGAAGAGATATATGTTAGTGAATTGAAAAAAGAAATAATTGAAAAAGTTATAAATCCAGTTTTTGAAGATTTTCCAATTGATATTAAAACAAATATTTTAATAAATCCTTCAGGCAAATTTGTTCTGGGAGGTCCTGCTGCAGATACAGGACTGACAGGTAGAAAAATAATTGTAGATACTTATGGCGGATTAGCAGCTCATGGTGGAGGTGCTTTTTCAGGAAAAGATGCTACTAAAGTTGATAGGTCTGCAGCATATATGGCAAGGGCTATTTCAAAGAATATTGTGAAATGTGGATTTGCAAGTAAATGTCAAACTTCTATTTCTTATGCAATTGGTAAAGCTCACCCAGTAGCTTTGGAAATAAAAACATTTGGAACTTCTAGTATTGGTGAATCAAAATTAGAAGATTTAGTATTAAATACTTTTGATTTAAGGCCTTCAGCAATCATTAATGATTTAGCGCTTTTGAATGTTAAATATTCTAAAACTTCGACTTATGGTCATTTTAATAATATAGAGAATAATACTTGGGAGCATTTTGATAAAACTGAAGAATTAATGGAGTTGTTTGAAAAAAGATGTTAATTGAAAAAAAGAAAATAAATGAATTAATTCCTGCTGATTATAACCCTAGAAAAGATTTAAAACCTAGTGATGCAGAATATGAAAAATTGAAGAGATCAATAACTCAATTTGGTTATGTTGAGCCAGTTATTTTTAATAAAAAAACATCACAAATCGTAGGTGGACATCAAAGATTAAAAGTTTTAAAAGATTGTGGGTTAAAAGAACTTGATTGTGTAATTGTAGATTTGACAATTGAGAAAGAAAAAGCTTTGAATATAGCATTAAATAAAATATCAGGTGATTGGGATAAAGAAAAATTAGCATTATTAATTACAGATTTAGAAGGCGTTGATTTTGATGTATCTCTCACAGGTTTTGATACCGAAGAGATTGATGATTTATTTAAGGATAGTTTAAAAGATGGATTAGAGGATGATGATTTTGATGTAGATGATGAATTGAAAAATCCTCCTATTACTAAAAAAGGTGATGTTTGGACTTTAGGCAATCATAGGCTTATTTGTGGGGATAGCACAAAAGAAGAAACCTATAATCATTTGATGTGTGATAAAAAAGCAAATTTGGTAGTAACAGACCCTCCATATAATGTAAATTATGAAAGTGGCGCAGGAAAGATTCAGAATGATAATATGGATAATAATTCTTTCTATGCTTTCCTGTTAGCTGCCTTTGAAAATATAGAAAAATGCATGGCAATAGATGCATCCATTTATGTATTCCATGCTGATACTGAAGGTCTTAATTTTAGAAAGGCTTTTAACAATGCTGGTTTTTATTTATCAGGGACTTGTATTTGGAAGAAACAATCACTTGTACTTGGTCGATCCCCTTATCAATGGCAACATGAGCCCGTTTTATATGGTTGGAAAAAGAAAGGCAAGCATAATTGGTTTACAGGAAGAAAAGAATCTACTATTTGGGAGTTTGATAAACCTAAAAAGAATGCTGATCATCCGACAATGAAACCTATTCAATTAATAGCATATCCTATTATGAATTCTTCTATGAGTGGAACTTTAGTATTAGACCCCTTTGGTGGCAGCGGTAGTACTCTTATAGCTTGTGAACAAACTGATAGAGTTTGTTATACTTGTGAAATTGATGAAAAATATTGTGATGTAATTATAAAAAGATACATTGAATTGGTAGGTTCAACTTCCAAAGTAACAATTGAGAGAGATGGTCTTTTATATTCATATGATGAATTGATAGAAGAAGGAAATAATGATGAACAGTTGGAATGTAATTAATACTCTTATCATATCAATATTTGGATCAGGTGGATTAATAATATGGTTCTTAAATAGGTCATCTAAAAAAAGAGATTCGAAAGATACTAATAGTGATGATATTAAAACAATTAAAGAAAAACTTTCCTTCGTTCAGGAAGGTCTAGTTATGACGTTAGAAAATGATAAGGTTATTTTTAAGGCTCTTAGAAATCATGAAATCAATGGTGAATCAGAGAATCAAGAAGAGAAGATGGATGAATATTTTTTATCTCTTTTTAAACATAATGGAGAGAATTAATGTATCTAGTAATAATAATTTTAGTCTATGCAGGTTTTATAGGACTTATGATGGAACTTTATAAAAAAGTAATCAGAAAAAATAAATCAGGTGTGTTAGAAATAAGGTTGTTGGCTTTAGTTTTATCAATCATATTTAGTATTTTTGTTTATAAGATAATCTCTATTAATGATATTTTTGAAGAGATTAACAATACTCCTTATATAATTATTTTATACTCAGCTTTAATTTATTTATTACAACTTCCATCTTGTATGAAAATATGGAAACCTTTGTTAAAAGATTTAATTGAAAGGAAAATCAAATGAATACTTTCATTACAATTATTGTAACAATTATATTAAGCTTACTCGGAATTACAAAGTATCAATCAAATAAAATAAAAGATCAAAAGAAAGAAATAGATAATAACAAAAAACAAGTAAAGAGTGCTAAAAAAGAGTTTGAAATAATAAGGGATGTTCAGGATAAAATAAAAAAGGTAGAAATAGATGAAAAACCTAAAAAGAAAAAAGCTGCTAAATCTGGGGATTTTTCTTCTCGTCTTAATAGGCTTAATAAGCTGCACGACAACTGATACTATTGAAGAGCCTTTTGATTCAACTCCTATACTAATAAATATGATACCAAAACTTCCTGAAATACCTAAATTTCCTAAATTGAATTGGAATTATGAAAATAATAAGTATTATATCAATGAAGAGAATGTTGATAAGTTATTAAATTATGGTGAATATGAGTTACCATTATATAGATATGAAATGAATCTATATAATAATCAATTGCAAATTGTACTAGATTCAATTAACTCAATTGATTTATTATAATCGTTAATATTACATATAGGTGAATTTTCTTGTATTAAATCTTTTTCTATAAATTTGTAATCAGTAGTTAATAAATAGTAAATTTTTATATTAAGATTTTTTTCATAAAAATATTTAACTATTTTATTCATCTTACAATTTGTAGATTGCCCCCCAATAAAACAGTTTCTTGGAGAAATGTTTCCATAACCATTATTGAAACGCTTGTATAAATTTTTAGATTCACCAATATAAATAATAGTTTTATTTACTTCCCATAAATATACCCCTGAGTCTTTTGGTATATTCAATTTAAATTTACAAAAGGAACCTTATCCATTTTTATTAAGTCGAAGATTTTTTTTATTACTGTATCTATTTTGAGGTGAATAGGAAATTAGATTACTTTGTTCATCAAAAGTTGGCTTTATTACATTTAAAAATTGAAATTTATACTTTTCTGAAATTATAAGAATGTTTGACATGTTATACCTTTTTAGTGAATTTTTAATATAATTATAAATTGAATAATCTTAATATTCAACTTGATAATATCTCCCTTTAGAGTGATATATACATGTATAGGAGATTATAATTTTATGAGAACTATTACTAAAAATCATTTAGATTATCTTAGAGAACAATACCCTTCAGGAACTATTGTTAAATTGCTTAGTATGGAAGATTTACAAGCTCCTAAAAAGGGAACTTTAGGTAGAGTATTTCATGTTGATGATACAGGAACTATACATGTTAAATGGGAAACAGGCTCAACTCTTGGAGTTATATACGGAGTTGATAGAATTATGAAGGTAAGCAATGACTGAGATTATTAAAGAGCAAATATTGAGAGTTCGTGATACATGTTTAACTAATATGTTTGATATAAAAAATGTTAGATTTATAGTAGAAGAACTAGATTTAATAGAATTAAAAAATTATATTGAAAATAGTGATGATAAAAGAGAGTATATTACTTTTATAATAAATGGAAAGCTTTAATAAAAGTTATCCATTTTTTTAAGGCCCTATGGGGTCTTTTTTTGTGTCTAAATATTATGAAAAAATTAAAGAAATACAAAGCAACCAAGTTTGAAGCAAAGGACTCAATCTATGATAAAGAAAAAGCTGACTATGCAGTTAATTTTATAAATTGTTTAAGTCATACAAAAGGCATATGGGCGGGAAAGCCTTTTGAATTATTAGATTGGCAAGAGCAAATAATAAGAGATCTATTTGGAATTATTAAGCCAAATGGGTATAGACAATTTAATACAGCTTATATTGAAATTCCAAAGAAGAATGGCAAAAGTGAATTAGCAGCAGCTGTTGCTCTACTATTAACATGTGGGGACTTTGAAGAGAGAGCTGAAGTATATGGGTGTGCAGCGGATAGAGGGCAAGCTTCTATTGTTTTTGAAGTTGCTGCTGATATGGTTAGAATGTGCCCAGCCTTGAGTAGAAGAGTAAAAATACTAACAGCTACAAAGAGAATAATTTATCTTCCAACTAATAGTTTTTATCAAGTATTATCTGCTGAAGCTTATTCAAAACATGGCTTTAATGTACATGGAGTTGTTTTTGATGAACTGCATACACAACCAAATAGAAAACTATTTGATGTAATGACAAAAGGCTCAGGCGATGCAAGAACTCAACCATTATTCTTTTTAATAACAACAGCTGGAACAGATACTCACTCAATATGTTATGAGCAACATCAAAAAGCAATTGATTTGATAGAGGGTAGAAAAATAGATAGCACTTTTTATCCTGTAATATATGGAGCAAGTGAAGAGGATGATTGGACAAAAAGAAAAACTTGGATTAAAGCAAACCCTTCAATTGGTGAGACTATAGGCTTTGATAAGGTTCAATCTGCATGCGATAGCGCAAGACAAAATCCAGGAGAAGAGAATTCATTTAGACAGCTAAGATTGAATCAGTGGGTAAAACAAACGGTTAGATGGATGCCAATGAATAAATGGGATTTATGTGGATTTAAAATTGATAATAACTCTCTTAATGGTAGAGTTTGTTATGGTGGATTAGATTTATCATCATCCACAGATATAACAGCTTTTGTTTTAGTTTTTCCACCCATTGATGAGGATGACAAATATATTATCAAACCTTATTTTTGGATTCCTGAAGAATGTTTAGATTTAAGGGTACGAAGAGATCATGTTCCATATGATGTGTGGTTAAAAACTGGCCATTTAGAAATAACAGAAGGCAACGTTGTTCACTATGGTTATATTGAAAAATTCATAGAAGAATTAGGGACAAAATATAATATAAAAGAAATTGCCTTCGATAGATGGGGTGCTGTTCAAATGGTTCAGAACCTAGAGGGTATGGGCTTTACTGTAGTGCCTTTTGGTCAAGGATTTAAAGATATGAGTCCTCCAACTAAAGAGTTAATGAAGCTTGTATTAGAGAAGAAATTAGCACATGGTAAACATCCCGTTTTAAGATGGATGATGGATAATATTTTTATAAGACGAGATCCTGCAGGTAATATAAAACCTGATAAAGAAAAATCAACTGAAAAGATAGATGGTGCTGTTGCAACAATAATGGCACTGGATAGAGCAATAAGATGTGAAAATGTAAATAATACTTCTGTTTATGATGGCAGAGGTATTTTATTTATCTAAATTTGGAGTGAAATATAATGCAATTTTTGCCAAACTTTAAAAAGAGAGCACGAGATAAACCTAAAAATAGTATTAATGGCTCCTCGTTTAATTTTCTTTTTGGAGGAACAACTTCAGGAAAACCTGTAAATGAAAGAACTAGTATGCAAATGACTGCTGTTTATTCTTGTGTAAGAATTTTATCAGAAGCAATAGCAGGACTTCCTCTACATTTATATCACTATGGAGAGAATAATAATACATTAAAAGCCGTTGATCATCCTCTTTATTTCTTATTACATGATGAGCCAAATCCTGAAATGACAAGTTTTATATTCAGAGAAACCTTAATGACTCATTTACTATTATGGGGTAATGCTTACTCACAAATAATTAGAAATGGTAAAGGGGAAGTTATAGCTCTATACCCATTAATGCCTGATAGAATGGTAGTTGATAGAGATAAATATGGAAATCTTTATTATCAATATACAAAAAGAGATGGTGATACTAATACTCTAAAAGGTACAACTGTAATATTGGATCCTAGTGAAGTATTACATATTCCAGGTCTTGGCTTTGATGGCTTGGTTGGATACTCTCCAATCGCAATGGCTAAAAATGCTATTGGAATGGCTATAGCTTGTGAAGAATTTGGAGCATCTTTCTTTGCAAACGGAGCAGCTCCTAGTGGTGTTCTTGAGCATCCTGGTTCTTTAAAAGACCCTAAAAGAGTTAGAGAAACATGGCAAGGACAATTTGGGGGTTCTTCAAATACTGGAAAAGTTGCAGTACTTGAAGAGGGTATGAAATACACTCCAATCTCTATCTCTCCTGAGCAAGCACAATTTTTAGAAACAAGAAAATTTCAAATTAATGAAATAGCTAGAATTTTCAGAGTTCCTCCTCATATGGTTGGGGATTTAGAGAAGTCAAGTTTTTCTAATATTGAGCAACAATCCTTAGAATTTGTTAAATACACATTAGATCCTTGGGTAATTAGATGGGAGCAGTCGTTATCTAGAATTCTATTTAACAAAGAAGATAAGAAAAAATACTTTATAAAATTCAATGTAGAAGGTCTCTTAAGAGGAGATTATCAAAGCCGTATGAATGGGTATGCCACTGCAAGACAGAATGGGTGGATGAGTGCAAATGATATTAGAGAGTTAGAAAATTTAAATAAAATATCTGATGAAGATGGAGGTAATCTCTATCTCGTTAATGGAAATATGCTTCCTTTAAATATGGCTGGAATATATGCCAATAAAGAAAGTACAAACACGGAGGATAATGGTAGTGAAGAACAAGAAGTTCTGGATTTGGAAAAACCAAGTAGAAAACGAAAATAAAGTAAGAGTTTTATCAATAAATGGAACAATTGCTGAGGATAGTTGGTTTGATGATGATGTAACTCCAAAACTATTTAAAGAAGAATTGTTTTCTGAGGATGGGGATCTAGTTATATGGTTAAATTCTCCGGGTGGAGATTGTATTGCCGCAAGTCAAATATACTCAATGCTTATGGATTATCCATTTAATATAACAATAAAGATTGATGGAATAGCTGCTTCTGCTGCATCTGTAATTGCAATGGCTGGAACTAAAGTATTATTAGCCCCAACTGCTCTTATGATGATTCATAACCCAATGACTGTAGCTTTTGGAAATCATGAAGATATGCAAAAAGCTATTGATATGCTTAATCAAGTAAAAGAGAGCATAATCAATGCTTATGAATTAAAGACTAACCAACCAAGAGCAAAGCTTAGTAAGCTGATGGATAGTGAAACGTGGATGAATGCAAATAAAGCAATAGAACTTGGATTTGCAGATGGGTTATTAGAAGATTCTAAAAAAACAAATATTGAAGATAGTTATTCCTATTCAGGAAAAGCTGTTGAATCAAAATTAATAAACAAAATAACAAATAAATACAGAAAGACTTCTCAAGAAAAAATTGAAACAGGTGTATCAATAAACGAATTAGAGAAGAGATTATTTTTAATTAAACCATAATAAATAGGAGATATGATTTATGAATAAAGCTAATGAATTAAGAGAACAAAGAGCTGGTGTTTGGGAGAAAGCTAAAAAGTTTTTAGACTCTCATAGAAATGAAAATAATATGCTTTCCAGTGAAGATACGCAAACTTATGAAAGAATGGAAAATGAGATTGTAAATCTTGGAAAAGAAATTGAAAGACAAGAAAGATTAGATAAAATTGAAAGAGAATTAAATGCTCCAATCAATTCTCCTATTACTTCTAAGCCTGGTGATATGGAAAACTCTAAAAAGATGGGAAGAGATAGTGGTGAATATGCTTCTGCTTTCTGGAAACAAATTAGAGCAAGAGATGGAATTGTAACTCCTGAGATTAGAAATGCACTAAGAATTGGAGTTGATACCGAAGGTGGATATTTAGTTCCAGATGAATTTGAGAGAAGGCTTGTTGAAGCATTAGAAGAAGAGAATATCTTTAGAACAATTGCTCATAAAATGAATACAGCAAGTGGTGATAAAAAAATCCCTATTGTAGCTTCAAAAGGGAGTGCATCCTGGATTGATGAAGGGGGAGCTTATCCTGAAAGTGATGATGCCTTTGGTCAAGTAAGTATTGGTGCTCATAAAGTTGGTACAATGATTAAAGTATCTGAAGAATTGATCAATGATAATGTATTTGATTTAGAGGGATATATTGCAAAAGAATTTGGAAGAAGAATTGGAGCAAAAGAAGAAGAAGCTTTCTTCATTGGGGATGGAAGTGGAAAACCATTAGGTATTTTAGCAACAACAGGGGGTGCTCAAATTGGAGTAACATCCTCTTTGGATTCAGGTATTAAATTTGATGAAATTATAGATTTATATTATTCCTTAAAATCACCATATAGAAAGAATGCAACTTGGATTGTAAATGATACAACTATTAAAGCTTTAAGAAAATTAAAAGATGGAAATGGTCAGTACATTTGGCAACCATCAGTAACTGCAGGAACTCCTGACAGTATTTTAAATAGACCTGTTCAAACCTCTTCTTTTATGCCTGAATTAACTGCTGGAAATAAGAGTGTTGTATTTGGGGACTTCTCATATTATTGGATTGCTGATAGACAAGGTAGAGTCTTTAAACGCTTAGGTGAATTATATGCACCAAGTGGTCAGGTTGGTTTCTTAGGTTCTCAAAGAGTAGATGGAAAACTAATTCTTCCAGAAGCAGTTAAAGTACTTCAACAAAAAGTAGCTTAGTAAGGATAAATTGATGAATAATTCAAAAAATTATAAAGAAGATGGTGGAGATACTATTGTACTTGGGGGTGATGTAAAAATCACCTCCACTGCAAATATAATAATTGAAGAAGGTTCTAATATTAAGGGCCTTTCAACTTTTAAAGAAATAGATAATCTTGAAGATAGTACTGCTGAAACTGTAAAAGCTTTAAAAAATGATTTTAACTTACTTTTTTCTAAATTAAGAGAAGTTGGACTGCTAAAAGTATAGTTATAACAAACACTTTAGAGAAATCTAAGGTGTTTTTTTATGGGGGTATGAAATGATTGTAAGTTTAGATTTATTTAATTCCTATACTGGAAATTATGAAGATAATGAATCAGCTATTCTTTTAAAAGAATCTTTTTTATCTTCTGCTGAAGAAGTAATAAAAGGCTACTTAGGTTTTGATCCAACTGAGCAAGAGTATGTTGATGTATTAATTTCAGGGAACGATAAAAAGAGATTATATTTACCCTCTCGTCCTATCACTTCTCTTTATTCAGTTTCTATTAATGATTCAACTTTTGATACAAATAAATTTAATTATAACGATGATTATATCTATTTTACTGATTATAAAATGCCTTTCAAAAAAGGTGTTGATAATATTTTATTAAGTTTTAAAGCTGGATGGAATGATAACAACATGCCAAGTGTAATTAAACTTTCAATTTTAAGAATAGCAACACTAATGCTCTCTGAAACAAATGGTAATATTGGTTTAACTGGTAAGAGTTTTTCTGATAATAGTAGAACTTTTATTAACTATAGTAATTATAGAAAATACTTGCAGCCTTTGGATATATTAAGAATTGTAAGGTTTTAAATATGAGACAGAAATCAAATACAGATTTTTTTTCAATAGAATCAGATATAACAGACCCTCTAAATATGCTAAATGATTTAGGTGCAAAACAGAAAACAATTATGAGAAGATTACTCTCTGGAATCGGTACTGATGCAAAAAACAAAGTTAAAAAAGGCTATAAAAGTAGTGGTTTAAAAAAACGCACTGGAACTCTTTATAAAAGTATTTCAAAGAGAGTAATTAAAAGTGGAAAGGCTGTAATTATTGAAGCAAAAGCGCAAGCTGAGAATAATGTATTTTATGGATATGCTCTTTCTAAAGGCTCTGAAATTAGAGCAAAGGATAATGGTTATCTAACCTTTCAGATAGATGGGAAATGGAAAAAAGTTCACAGCGTAAAATTACCTGAAAGAAACTTTGTAGAAAAACCTGTAAATGATTATCTAAAATCAACAGCTTATAAAGAAAAGCTTGATAAATTGGTTCAAAAAGAAATAGCAAAGATAGAAAAGAAAAATGAAAACAGAAATACAAGTTCTAGAAAAACTTAAATCCGTAATAATTAATAAATTAGCTTCTTATTATGATCAAGAAGTTACATTAGCACAAATAACAGATATGAATATAAAAATTGATTTTCCAGATATTGATAATATGAGAAAAAATAATATGTTTTATATTCAACCAGATTATGAAACCTTAGAAGAACTTAGTATTAATAGTGATATGGCTACTATGAATATTAAGATCTTTATTTTGTGTAAAGGTGCAAAATCACAAGAGTTAATAAAGAGAGTGTTTGCTTATTATTCAGCACTTTATGGGATGTTAAAAAACAATCAAAGCCTAGATGGTTTTATAGATTTTATAAAAATTACAGATATGGACTACTATCCAGCAGTATCAGAAATTGCAAACATTAGTGCAATTGAAGTTAGATTGGAACTTATGTGGTCTAAAGAATTTTAAAGGAAGTAGAAATGGCTTTTATAACAGGTAGTGGAACTACTATTCAATTTGGAAAAGAAAGTGGATTTGCAATAAGTGCTAATCCTACTACTTTAATAAATCATACAAATGAAGGAATAAGTGTATCAGTTTCAAAAGGGGATGAAGGATCTCTTTTAGCAAGTAAAACACCCTCTAGTAGAGACCTATTATCAATTGGAGTTGATGGCTCTATTAGTTTTATTTTAAGACCTGAGTTTGCAGGACTATTATTTCATTTAGCACTAGGTGGAAATGATACTTGTACTCAAATAGATGAAAGTGAATGGTATAAACATAACCTTTATTTATGTGATGTAAATCAAAATCTACCTTCAACTACAATTGTAATTGATAGAAAAGCGGTTGTTAAAAAATATCCTGGATGTACAATTTCATCCTTTTCCTTAACTTGTGCTGCTGGAGATTTTGTAAAAGGTAGTATTGATATAAAAGGGGTAAGAGAAGAAACAGGTTCTTTAAATACTTCAATACCTAATTTTAGTATTCCATCTTACAAATGTATAAGTGCAACCTTTAGTGTTGGAGGAAGTGTTTTTGATATTTCAAGTGCCTCTCTAAAAATTGATAATGCATTAGAAGAATCCCCTAAAACTTACTCATCAGGATTATATTCAGGACAACCTCAGCATGGAAAGAGAAGTGTAACTCTTGATTTTGAAATACCTTATAGTAGTGCAATTGAAGATTTTAAATCAAATTATCTAATAACAGAAAATAAGACAGAAGTAATATTAACTTTTGCTTCCTCTATTTCAGATTATAAAATTGAAGTAATTATTCCAAACCTATCAGTCAATGATGTATCTGCAAATATAGGAGGAACTGGAATACTAACAGCATCTATTTCAGGAGAAGCACTATCCGTTGGAGATACAGAGCCAATTGAAGTAAATATCACAGATAAAACAGCAACACCTTATGGAGATTAAGAAATATGTTTATTAAATCAAAAAATTATAATAATTGTGTTCAAAAAGTAAAAATAGAAATTGGAACTAATGTAGGTTTAGAAAAAGATGATGAAGCTTATATTGTATTAAAAGAATTACCTACAATTGAAATGCTTAAATTAAAAGATGCATCAGAAAAAAGTGAAAATGATATATTAATTCTATTTCGAGAATTGTTACCATTAATCTTAATAGATCATAACTTTTATGAAGATGAAAAAGCACAAAAGAAAATGTCAGAAAAGGATGTAACTTCAATTATTTTTGACTCCTTAGATTTAACAGTAAAGGTTGTGGACTCTTATACTAAAGCAAGTTTTTTTACCCGAGCAGAGAAGATAGGATAGCTTTATCTTCTCTTTGTATTGAGGTCTTTAATGGTAGGAGAAATCAAGAATTATTTAATGAATATAAGCATTGGTTATTTTATATAACTGATATTTATCTTCCTATTTGTGATAGTGAAACAGGGGATTTTAGATCTCTCCCTTTTGAGGGCTCAATCATGAATCAGCCTTATATGAGTATGCAAATACTAAAATTAATCCAATTAAATTATAGAAAGTTTTTGTATGAGAAAATGCAAAAAATAAAACAAAAGAGTAAATAGCCAGCTTCATGCTGGTATTTTTTTTGGGGTATAGAAATGGCAACACAAGCAAAAGTAATAATTAAAGGTCAAAACAATATAGGCCAAGCTACAAAATCTGCTGCTAATGATTTGTCTGCTCTAAAAAATACAGTATCAAAGTTTGGATCTACTCTTAAATCAGCCTTTGCCGTAACTGCAGCTATAGCTGCAATTCAAAAATTAGGGTCAGCCTGTAAAACAGCTTTAACTGAAGACTTTGGTGAAGCCAATAGAGCATATAAACAATTAGCAATTGCACTTGGAGATACTGCAGCCTACAACTCAGTTGTTGAAACTGTTGATACCTTAGCTAAGAAGACCTTAACAGCTAATGGGGACATTGAAGAGATGGTAGCAGAGCTTGCTGCTCTTGGTAAAAGCTCTGATGAAATTAATAGTATTTCAACTGCTGCAGTATCTTTATCAAATGTAACTGGTAAAGATTTAAAATCTTCAATGACTACTTTATTAAATACCTTTAACGGAACAACAACTCAATTAGAGAGATTAGGTGTTAATCTTGATGGAGTTACCAAAGAAGAATTGAGCCAGGGTGCTGCAATTGATTTAGTTATTGAAAAACTAGGTGATTACTCTGATAAAATAGCTGAAGGGGATGCAAATCAACACTTAAAAAATATGAGTGAAACCTGGGGGGATATTAAAGAAAAAATCGGTGGTGTTATAGATTTTAATTTTGGTCCTTGGATTGCTAAACTTGATACAGGCTTTGAAGATTTAGGTCAGAGAATAAATAAAATCACTATATATATTGGTGCAGTTATTAAAAATTTTCCTAAAGTATTTAGTTTAACTCTTTCTACTTTGTGGGAAATGGTAAAGAAAACCTTTGAATGGAATTCTATTAAAATAATATTTATTACAGCTATTAAAAATATTGGAATACTTTTAATGGAAATGTTAAAAGCAGTTTTTGGAGCAATTCCTCAAATGCTAACTCAATTAGTAGCAGGTATTCTTAATTGGATTGTTTACATTGCTGCAAATATTGAATCTTCCATATTAAATGCTATTCAAAATGTTATTAATAGTGCTGGTGAAAAAATTCAAGGTACTTGGATTGGTAAAATCTTTAAATTAGGAAATAAGCTTGAATCTATAGACTTTGGTGGGGATGTTATAAAAGAGAGAGCTGAAAGCAGTAAAAAACAAGCTGATAAATCTTTTGAAAATATAGGACCTATCTTAAAAGATTATGTTTTATCTGCAGTTGATAGTGCAAAAGTAATTAACTCAAATAATGTATCTGCTATTTCTGATATTTATGGTGGAATTAGTGATGATTTTAAAACTGCTTTAAATGAAATTGTCATGCCTGATTTAGAGGTGATAAAGAAACACTCAGATGCAGCAGATCAAAGTGAGGTGTTAGAAGAAATAGCTCAAAATATAGCTTCTAATCCTACAGTAGATAATACTAATAATACAGAAAAAGACGAGGAGTTTTCATTTAGAGATAAAATATCAACATCTTTAAATGATAAAATTTTTACAGTTTTTACGAGCATTTTTAAAGGTCAAGGAACTTCAATATTTGATTCTATTTCCAAAGAAATGTTAGGAGGAGTTGGAAGTTTAGTATCTGCTATCATGCCCCTTATAGATATAGTTATGCAGGTTGTTAATCCACTTAATATCTTGCTTACAATAATAGGTGGATTTGTTTCTGTTATGGAGCCCGCTTTAAATTCTGTATTTGCTCCTTTAATAGATGCCTTTACTTGGATTGGAGAAGCCTTAGCTTCTACAACCCTTCCATTATTAGATGAACTTCATAAAGTTTTCTCTGTAATTGCTAATGTTATCTTTGCTGTATTATCTCCTATTATTCAGTCCCTTGAGCCTTTGTTTTTAGTATTATCAGGAGTAATAGAAGCACTCCTTCCAATACTTATATTGGTTGCTAAAGCTTTTACTATATTGATGTCGCCTGTTCAGTTCCTTGCTGATTTGTTTTCGTGGTTAGGCTCTTGGATAAAATATCTAGGAGAAGCAATAGGTGTTACAATTTATAATTTATCACATCCCTTTAGTAGTAAAAAAAGTTATGGAACCACTCCTGGTAAATTCACCTCCGATGCCTTTAGTGGATTATCTGATAGGTTAAATGCTATTGATTCTTTTTCTAATCAAGATACAACAGCGACTGATTCTGTTGCAACTAATACCGCTGTTAGTAGTGCTGGGTATCAGGGGGGAACTCAAGTAACAATAAATATCTATCAACAAGCACCTATTGTAGGAGAAGGTGGGATGAGAGCTTTTGCAATGATGATCAAAAATCAGTTTGAAGAACTCAATTATTATGGAGTATCTGTATAATGGCAAAACTTAATAATCCAACTCTTTATTTAACCTTTTTAGAAAATGATATTCAGTTTAATCACGAGCTTAATCAAGTAATAAATAGTAATAATATTGTCTTTCCCTCCCTTAGTTTTAAGTATCAATTATTAAATGGATTGAAATCTTCGTCAAATCAAATATCTCTTCAATTATATAAAACTTGCTCAAGTATAGAAGATATTATTGTAACAAATGGAGATATAAAAGCTGTATTAAAAGATGGAAGTAAGACTATTTTTACAGGTTATCTTTCTTCAAATTATAACTGGTCTATTACTTCAACAGGGGAAAGTGTATTAAATCTCACGATTGAGGATGTTGGCACTAAATTGCTTGTTAAATCTTTTATAGAAGATGGGGAATATCTAATTAATTCATCAGCCTATATGGCAATATATGAAATATGTAATGTTGCTAGAGTTTCAATAGCACAAGATTGTGAGATAATTTTAGATACAGTCACCAAAAAAGTTGAGAGTGGTACAACCTGCAAGGATATAATAGATCAAATATTATATGAATTAGGGTATGTTTATTATTTTAATGAATATGGAAATCTTTTAGTTCATAAAATTGAATGTCTCTCAACTGAAAACTTAAGAGTAATAGATAAAGATTATTTATATTGTGTTGGCAATTCTGCAATAAATATTAAGAAAGATATAAGAAAATATAATGGTGCAAAAGTTACCTATACTAGACTAGGTACCTCTGATAATTATTTAATTTATAGAAATACAACGGGTAAAGATGATTCTCATCCCTATTGTTATTTTTCACTTAAGCCTAATGAGCATTTTGATGGGGTTGAAATTTATGATGAAATCGAAAGTGATAATACTTTTCGAAGTCCCTCTCTAGTTCAAGCCTGTAATGCTAAAAGCGAAACTGAAATAGTAGGAAGTAATGAAATCTTATCAGTTGAAAATGTTTCTACGATATTAAAATCTCAAAGTGGAAATGTGGTAGGAATAATTGATAGTGCTGGTGGAACTAATTTATTAATTGATATAAAAAATAATGGATCTATTCCTTATTATATTACCCAGCTTGATGCAATAGCTGATATTATTTTTGTAAAAGATACGAACCTTATTAGTACAACTGATACGATATCTCAAAACAGTGATAGCTCCAGTTCAATAATATGTGAAGAAGTAAAATATATTCACTCACAAGATTTGGCAAGTAAGCATGCTAATTTAATTTCACAATATAATAAGTATTCAAATACCAAATATGAATTTTATTCAACTGAAGATTTAGAAAATGGAAGTGTAATAACCCTATTTGACAACTTATATTCGGGTTTAAAAGTTAATGTATTAATTTATGCAAAAACCTTTACTGATCAAAGTGATATTATAAAATACTTAGCTGTTGGGATAAGTAAATTTGATTTAACAAAAAATGTTTATTATCAAAGCTTAGCAAAAGCCCAAAGGGAAACTAAGGGTGAAGATGGAAAATCTTTTAGTGTAGTAATCGAATCTTCAAATGGGACTCTTTTTAGAGCAAATTCAATAAATACAACCCTATCTTGTAAGGTTTACAAAAATACTATCGATATAACAGAGGCACTTGAATATTATCGCTTCAAATGGGTTAGGAAGACTGACAATGAAAAAAGTGATGAAGCTTTCAATACTTCATCGAAAGCACTTTATAAAAAATCAATATTAATAGAATCAGAAGACTGTATAGGACGTACAGTCTTTTTTTGTGAAGTTGATTTAGAAAATATTTAAATTAGGAGAAACAAATAATGAGTAAAACCTCAGCATCTTTTACCATCATGGATTACACTGATGGTATTTCATTAATCACGGGCATTGATTCTAATTTGCCTTTGACTTCTCTTTACGATACTGCAAACCAAAATCTGCATCCTTCTTGGGGCGGAGACACCTCTCTTATTTTATCCCCTAAAGTTATAAAGGCTGGGAGTGCAACCAGTTTATTAACAGAAATGACTAATAAAGGATGGAAGAGAAGGGCTTCAGGAGGAGATTGGATAGCTGTTATAAGTGGCCAAAATGGAGAAACTATAAATTCAGCAACAGGAGCTCTAACTGTAGCAGAGGATAAATTGGTAGGTGATGTTTGGCAAATTGATTATAAATTTAGTGGGTCATATTTAGATACTATTTTAAATTTAACTTTTCCTGTTGAAGTAAGTATTACTTTATCAAGGGTTGCTAATGGTACCTCTTTTGTAGTAGCTAGAGCATATACTCTAGATGGCTCTCAATTTAAAAATGGAGCACCTTCTTCTTTAAAAATTAAAGCTGAACTTATTAGAGGAACAACAACTGATACAACAAATTTATCCTATTCTTGGGAGAAATCAACAAATGGAAGTACCTGGACCTCTGTAACAGGAAGTACAAATATATTAAGTGTTACTCCCTCTATGGTTAATAGTTTTGCAATGTTTAGATGTCATATAAGTGATACAGACTCCTCTTCTGATACATACAATCAAATTTTTACAACTGAAGGGGTATCAATTTTAGATGTATCAGATCCTTATCAATCAGTAATAGAATCTACCGCTGGTAGTTTTTTTAAGAATAATAGTGGATCCACTATTCTTATATGTAAAGTTTATCAAAATGGAGTTGAGATTGATACAACAGGAAGTTCTTTAGTTTATAATTGGTGGAAAAATGATAAAGATGGGAATCCTGATGCATCCTTCTCTCCAGTTGCTGTAGCTACTGGTTCAATAGTTGCAACTAAGAAAAAAGCAATATCTGTTTCACATGAAGAGGTTGATATTAAATCTACATTTTATTGTGAGGTAGCATAAATGAAAGCTAGTTCCAGCATTACTTTAATTAATATTGTTGATGGTGAAGATGGATTATCTGTTTTATCAATTGAAGAACAATTTTCTATAAGTAATTCTAGGGACATTGAGCCTACTTCAAATTGGAGTGTTTCACCCCCTCAACGAAATGAAGGTGAGATACTTTGGAAAAGAGAAGTAATTACTTATTCTAATTCAACTATAAAAATACTTACACCATATTCAATAACAGGAGATAAAGGGGACCTAGGAGAAAATGGACCTGAAGGAGAAACCGGTAAATTAGCTGTTGTTTTTGAGTTAAATACAATTAATATAAAACCTTTACAAAATATTGGATTTATTGACTATAACGGAACTCAAGTAAATATTACTGAAACTTCAAAGTCTTTCACAAAAGGAGGGGATGGAATAATTATTGCGAATCTTAATACTAGTGAAATTAAATTTTGTAAATTGGAATTAGGAGAAACGACTTATAACAACAATATTGTGCAAACAATTAATATAATAGACTATGAAAATAGCACATTAATAACAACTAGACATTCAGCAATGATTAATTATTCTTATCTTAAAATTGGCGAGTTTGTAATTGATTCAGAGGGACAAGTTAAAACAGCAGCAATAACTTCATATGAACCAATTGATTCATATTTTCAAAAAGCTTTTATGAAAATATTTAAGCAAGGAAATATTTCTTCTAATGATTTTGAGAATTGGTTAGATGCTCTTGAACTGAAAAGCTTTTATCAAACTCTTGTTGTTTCTACGCTTTTAGTAAATTCCTTATTAGCAAATAATGGACAGTTTTTAAATTCTCTAAGAATCTCAGAAAACAATATTGAAGGAACGTTAAATAATAAATTAGATAAACCTGAGTTATTTAAAGATGGAATAACTTTAAATACTGATGGATCTATGCAAGCGAACTGGTCAGGATTAGATGAAAATGGATATCCAATAAGTGGCTGGAAAATTGAAGGTAATGGGAAATCATATTTTAATGGCTCCACAATGATTAATGCTGATGTTAATAAAATAACTGCAGAACAAATTGTTCATAAAGCATTAAAAACAATTGACCAAAAAAATGGAGCAACAATAAATTATTCTTTAGCACAAAATGAATGGCTATCTAATGATTTTTTTAATCAATTTGACTCAAACCATATTAATAGAAATAATTATAATATAACACTCAATGGAATACCTTATGATTATTTTTTTAAAACAAATAATGTAGATCAATATTTATTATACGATACTAATCCCTATACAACAAAAATAAGCGCACATGATAATAAAGTTTTACATACTTGGACTAATACTTTTGGATACCCAATATATGTAACAGTAAAAGCTACATTAGATGGTACAATGAATGAAGTTGTATGGGAAATTATTAATGGCTCTTATCCAAGAGAATTGTGTTCAATATCTCAAATAGAAGTAGATTTTGTTTTATTCCCAAATGAAACTTTACAATGCAGAGGTACTTCTTGGGCTCTTTGGGGTAGTCAAAATGCTTCTGTTAATTATGTTAGATTTCATAAAACCTTTAGAGGAGGTAGAGAAAATTTCTTAGAATTGAATAATAGAGAAGCCGTAGAAATAACTTATTCACAAAGGAATGAAAACCTTTTATCAGTGCCTATTACATCTATTACAATACCTCCATGGGTTGAATATTTATATATCTTTGTCGGAAGTGATAATGGAGCTTATTCATCTGAATCAAGAGGGGCATATGTAAATTTTAAATATAGTATAAATGGTGGAACTGAAGTTGATATAATCCCTTCAACAGGAGCCAGTACAGATGTTAATTATACTGGTTATTTCAGAATTGATTGTAGTTCTTATAATACTCAAATTACAGTGGCTTTAACAGCTTATTTATTTGGAGATGAATATGAGGAAGATGGCAAAGATAAAACAGCAGCGGCATCATTAAATATTAATTATATAGATTTTGGCTATTCTGTTTATATATCTGGAATACCTGATAGTTTTGCTTTATATGATTCAACAAGAAAAGAAAAGAAATATTTTTTGAACAATACTTATTATAAAAGTGATATTAATATAACCATGAATTCTATTAATTCCTTATCATATATTTCAAAAGTGAATAAAACTGATTTTATTTTAGGTTTATATAATTACATAACTTATGATTTAAGGGATACTTGGTTAGTTTTAACTGATGGAATAATTCATACAATATCTATTGATGGCATTGATACACAACTTGTTCAATTATTTATAACTAGTTCTTATATTAAAGCAATTGATAGTAATGGTAATACAGTAAATCTTATTCAAGAGGACAGATATAATTCATTAAACATGTATGCAATAGTAGCTGGTTCTATTGAATCAATTGAAACAGGGCATATTATACCGATTAGAGATAATAGGGTCATTGGAACATCAGAAAAACCTTATCAATCAGCAAATATTAATTTAATTAATGCAACTGAAGTTCATGGAAAAGTATATGCAAGTTAGAGGTATTAAATGAGTTGGAGTGTAGGAGATGAAATAACAGCTGCTAAATTAAATAGTGAAAATATTATAGCTAATTGGTCCTTTTCATGGACTGCTCCAAATAATTCAAATGATGATCATTCAATAGGAAATGCCTTATTTTATTATCATGATTGTGGTGGAATTAATGATCCTTTATTAATCTCTTGGCAGGCTTCTACTACTACTGAATGGTATTGGTTTGGGAATTATAGCCCTTGGATAACAATGTGGATTGAAAAAAGAACAGCAACAGGAGTTATTATTGGTAATAGATATGCAATAATATCTGCAGAACATGCAACCATTTCACTATCTGGTAATCTGAAAAAAAGTGATTTAACTTCACTCTTTGGCTCATCTGAAGGTTGGTATTATTTATATTATGATTGTCGAGATGATCAACATGGTTCAGCTTCTATGGATTTTTCATCATATATGTATCCAAATAGTAATGGAGAAAATAAAGCACTTCGATATTATATTGACCCAACTTCAAGTGGGTTTATCCCAGGGATAGAATTAACTGCTGCTAATTTAAATACACACAATGTTGGAACTTATTAATAAAGGAAACAAGATGATAATTATAATAAAAACTTTAGAAGGGACAGAATTATTAAATGTAGAATTTTCGAGTATAAGTGTGAAGGATAAGCTTTATTCTTTTAATTTTAATACTAATGCACTAATAAATCTAAACTTAGATACTGATAAGATTTACAATATTTCTTTTTTGAATGCTGAAGAGGTTGGCTTATCAGATGCGATGACTATGGTATACATATCCTACTATTATAATGCTTCAACAGCTTTTGTAAAAAATGAAGAAGGAGAAACGATATCTACAGTAGCTGTTAATTCCAATACAATTACACTTAAAAAATATTAAAACAAAAAAATGAAATATTTGTAACAAATTAAAGCCAACTTGATTTATTCAGGTTGGTATTTTTTTTATGTCTATAGGGTACGTTTTTTCGTTTATTAATAGATGGAGAGAATTATGACAATAGATGAAAAACAAAAAGTTAAGCAAATGAGAGAACAAGGTTTAAGCTATGCAATAATAGCTTCAATATTAAATGTCTCGGTAAATACTGTTAAATCATATTGTAAATATCATAATCTCAAAAAGTCTGATAAATGTGAAGATAATAAAACATATTGTTTAAATTGTGGGGAGCCTTTAATTCAATTAAAAGGTAAAAAAACTAAGAAGTTTTGCTCTGATAGTTGTCGTTATCAATGGTGGAATAAACATCGAAAAAAAACAAATAAAACATTTAATGAATTTATTTGCCCAACTTGTGGTACAAAATTTAAAGTTTATGGTAAGACTACCAGGAAATATTGCTCTCACGAGTGCTATATCAAAGCTAGATTTAAGGAGAAATAATATGGACAGTAAGAATTTTAGTAATCAAAAAAAATACAACTCATCTTTATATTTATTAGATAATTTAAAAGAAAATAAGCTGATAAAAAAAGCTGAATATGATCAAGCAAATAAACTTTTAATTAAAAAATACAAGCCAATGATACAAAGCTAATTCTTTATATTGACTTGATTTACTTTGAATAATAGAGCATTAATAGTGTATCAAATGAGAGGTGATTATGGAAAAAATAATTAAGATTGAAGCAAAAAATACCTCATATCTACACAAGAGAAAAGTTGCAGCTTACGCTAGAGTTTCAGTTGATTATCTTGATAGTTTGCACTCCCTTGCTGCTCAAATAAACTATTATACCAAGACAATAAGAAGTAGAGCTGATTGGCAGTTTGCAGGTATTTATTCAGATGAAGGAATAACTGGAACAAAAGTTAATAGACCAGGATTTCAAGAATTATTAAGGCAATGTGAACTTGGAAATGTTGATATGATTATTACAAAATCAATATCAAGATTAAATCGAAATACTGTTGATTTATTAAATACAGTTAGAGCTTTAAAAGAGAAAGGAATTAATGTTTATTTCGAAAGAGAGAATATTAATACAATTTCACAAGATGGTGAATTGTTTTTATCCCTTCTAGCATCTTTTGCTCAAGAAGAATCTAGAAGTATAAGTGAAAATACTAAATGGTCTATTAGAAAAAGATTTGAACAAGGAATTTGTAAATTTAACTATATTTATGGCTATAGATGGGATGGTAATAAATATGAAATTGTTGAAGATGAAGCTAATATAATAAAGCTGATTTTTAATAGTTATATTGAAGGGATGAGCCCTCATCAAATAGTTAAACTGTTAAATTCAAAGGGATTAAAACCTTTTAGAAAGGATTCTTTTTGTTATGAAAGTGTATGGCTAATACTAAGACAAATTAATTATACAGGGGACTCTGTTTTTCAAAAGACTTTTAGAGAAAATCATTTAACTCATAAGAAAAAAATAAATAAAGGTGAACTACCAAAATATTATGTAGCAGGAACTCATCCAGTGATTATTGAAAAAGAATTATTTAATAAAGTCCAAGAAGAAATAGAGAGAAGAAAAGCTTTAGGTTATAAAGCAAACCAATCATTGAACTTTAGTTGCTTTACATCTAAGTTATATTGCTCTATTTGTGGAAAGACTTATAGAAAGAGAAGTAATAGCAATAAGAGTAGTGCTGGAAAGATTTGTAAATACACAAGATGGATATGTGGAACGAAAATAACTAAAACTGCTAATGTTTGTCCTTCTTGTAATGTTCCTGATAAAGTCCTTCATCAGCTTTCAGCTGAAGTTATAAATAGAGAAGTTTTAGATGAAGATTTATTTAATACCCTTATTGAAAAAATAACAGTAGGGGAATATGAACTCTTTTTTTATTTTAAAGATGGTCAAATTGTAAAGAAAACATGGCAAACAAAGAAAAATCATAAGACAAGGATAAAAAAATATGACAAGGAAAGTAAAAAAGATACCAGCAACACTAGGACAATATTCGAAAACTCCTTTATCTCAGATAAAGAAGAAGAATGTCGCAGGATATGCTAGAGTTTCAACAGATAATAAAGAACAATTATCAAGTTATGAAACACAGGTAAATTACTATACTAAATATATAAATAGTAAAGCAGATTGGAATTTTGTAAAGGTTTATACTGATGAAGGAATATCAGGAACTAGTACTAAAAAGAGAGAAGGTTTTAAATCAATGGTTAGTGATGCACTTGATGGTAAAATTGATTTAATAATTACAAAAAGTGTTAGTAGGTTTGCTAGAAACACTGTAGATAGTTTAACAACAGTTAGAAAATTAAAAGAGAAGGGAATTGAAATCTATTTTGAAAAAGAAAATATCTGGACTCTTGATAGTAAAGGAGAGTTACTAATTACTATAATGTCATCCCTTGCCCAAGAAGAATCTCGATCCCTTTCAGAGAACTGTACCTGGGGTATTAGAAAGAGATTTGAAGAGGGCAAAGTTAAAATGTCTTATAAAAATTTCCTTGGATATGAAAAAGATAAAGCGGGCAATATAGTAATTAACGAAAGAGAAGCTAAAATAGTTAAATATATTTATTCTAGATTTTTACACGGATTAACACCTAATTCAATAGCAGAAGAATTAGAAACAAAAGAAGTTCCAAATGTTAGAGGGGATGTAAAATGGTATGGGTCTACCATAAAAAGCATGCTACAGAATGAAAAATATACTGGTAATGCTATTCTTCAAAAAACTTATTCAGTTGATTTCTTATCAAAAAAGAGACTGAAAAATAATGGAGAGATTACAAAGTACTATGTTGAAAATAGTCACCCAGCTATTATTTCCCAAGCGAAATTTGATTTAGTACAAGACGAATTTGAAAAAAGGGCTGCTTATCCCAATCGAAGTACCAGTGTTAATTTGTTTTCAAATAGAATTGTTTGTGGTAATTGTGGTGCTTTATTTGGTAGGAAGATTTGGCATTCCACTGATAAATATAGAAGAGTTGTTTGGCAATGTAATGATAAATACCGAGGAAAAGAGAAATGTGACAATGTTCATCTGAGTGAAGATGAAATATACAAAGCAGTATTAGAAGCAATTAATAAAATAATAGTTGAAAAAGATGAGATAATAGAGAATTGTCAATTAATTCTAAACAAAGTATTAGATACTAAAAAGATTAAGATTAAAGAAGCTGAACAATCAAAAGAATTAAATAAAATATCAAAGCAAATTGAACAACTAGTTGAAGGCAATTCTACTATTATTAATAACCCTGATGAATTTAATGAAGAATATAATAATCTATCAGCAAAGTATTTTGCAATTCAAGAGATACTTGAAAAGACACAAGCTATTCTAGCTGATAAGTATTCAAGGAAAATACAGATTGATAGATTTCTAGAAACTATCAAAACTCAGGATGATTTAATAACAGAGTTTTCTCCCAAGTTGTTCATATCCATTGTTGATATAGTTGAAGTCTTTTCTAAAAAAGAGATAAAAGTTCACTTAAAGAATGGTGAAATAGTTGTTGTTGATGTTTATTAATTTTGTCATTGCAAATTGAAGAGAGAACTCTTTTCAGTTGACTAATACTCTTTTATTTAGTTAATTTTATATAAAAGGAAGGATTAATTATGTTTGCTTTGATATCTGTGGGGATTTTTTGTGTCATGGCAGTTGTATTGTTGTTGATAAGGAAAGCACATATTGCCTCTGTCCGTAATTTAAAGGAAACTTTCGGTCGTATTCCAGATGAAGAGCACGATATGAAACGCGTGAGCTCATATCACGTTCAAGCCATACAAGCAGACGAGGAAGCTTCATTTCTGGATTCTACAACTTGGAGTGATCTCTCAATGGATTCTGTATATCATAGGATCAACGCATGTCACTGTTCTATAGGTGATGAGTATTTGTATCATGTTTTGCATGATGTCCACACACCACAAAGTACTCTGGAGTCCCGATATTTACTCAAAGAATGGCTTTCCTCAGATGAAGTTTCACGATTACGTCTTCAGAAAATTCTCGTTGGTATTGGTAAACGACCGGGAAACGGACTTGGTGCATTCATTTTTAATCCTTTTACCAAGCGGTTGGGAAATGATTGGATATATGTGGTATTGGCAATGTTACCATTAGTGGCATGTGCATTATTACCACTATCAATACAAATAAGCATGGGATTTCTGATATGTAGCGTGTGTCTTAATATCCTTGTATCGGTGAATAAAACAAGCTCTTTGGAAAGTGAGCTTGAGAGTCTTCGTTATTTTTCTTCATTGGTACATGGAGCGAAGATGATTCATCGTGAATTTGCAAGTCGATTGAATGAAATGGGTGGGAGTGGTACCCTCGGGGATGATCTTGAAATATCACTTGCTCCATATAGGCACATGCGTGGAGTTCTCCCGGGTAGCATGAACCCTTTTGCTGCTGAAGTTGAGGTCCCATTTTTAGTATTAAAAGCAGTGTTTCTCATGGATTTGATTCGCTACAATCGCACTGTGGGTTTGATGATTGCGCATAACCAAGAACTTCAAATGCTGTATAAGATTATCGGAGAACTTGATATGGCAGTAAGTTCAGCGTCTTTTTGTGCGAGTATCCCTTGGTATTGCAAACCCCATTTTGATGAAGAGAATTTCATCGTAATAGAAAGGGGCTATCATCCGTTGGTGAGTAATCCGGTTCCAAATTCTGTTGTGCTTAAAAATGACAGTATCCTAACTGGTTCAAATGCCTCAGGAAAGTCAACATTCATCAAGATGATTGCTGTTAATCACATTCTTGCCCAATCATTATTCATATGTTGTGCCAAGAAATATTCACTCGGACGGGCATTTGTAATTTCATCCATGGCTTTACGTGACAACATTGAAATTGGTGAGAGCTATTTCATGGCAGAAATTCGTTCCCTTCGAAGAATTATGGATGAATGCAAGAAGCAAAGGTGTGTCTGCTTTATTGATGAAATCTTACGTGGAACAAATACCCCTGAACGTATTGCTGCTTCGACTGCGGTGTTACGAGTTCTGCATAAAACACAGAGTATGTGCCTTGTTGCATCGCATGATATAGAATTGACAGAAATATTGGATGAAATATATGATAACTACCATTTCAGTGAACATTTTGAAAAAGAAGAAGTTGTCTTTGACTATCTGTTGAAGAAAGGACCAGCAAAGACAAGAAATGCAATTCGTCTTTTGGAATATATGGGTTTCGATGAGCAGGTCGTAATTGATGCAAGAGCAATGTTGTGTAAAAGTATGTAAAAACTCTGTAAGTCCTAGATAGCGTTGTCTTCTATGATAAAATTTTTACAAATGAAAAAGTATTTAAATTTATTTTTTTTCATTGTTTTTTAGTTTTTTTATAAATTGAAGGACTTGCTATAAGTTAAATAGCAAGTCCAAAATAAAAACTAACAATATGTTATTTGCCTATTTTTATTCCTGAGATTCTTTCATAATACTCAGCTAAACCACTATGATCGTGTTGACCTTTTCCATCAAAATGTAAATTCTCGAACATTTCTTGTACTTGAACAGAAATAGGCACTGGACTTCCAATTTCATGAGCTGTAGAAATTGCATTTGCTAAATCTTTTATATGTAAATCAATTTTAAAGCCTGGGTTGAAATTTGATTCTATCATCATTGGAGCTTTTGCATTCATTACAGTCGAGCCGGCCAGCCCTCCTCTGATTGCTTCAAAAACAGTTTGAGGATCTACACCAGCCTTCTTTGCTAAGGTCATAGCTTCTGCTAAAACAGCAATGTTTCCTGCTACAATAATTTGATTAGCAAGCTTAGTTGTATTACCAGCACCTATAGCTCCACACAAAACAGCAGATCCTCCAAGAATATCTAATATAGGTTTTACTTCATCAAATAAAGCTTTTTCTCCTCCACACATAATTGACATAGTGCCATCAATAGCTTTTGGTTCTCCACCAGAAACTGGAGCATCTAACATTCTAACACCTTTTTTTGCACAGGCTCTTCCTATTTCTTGACTAGCCAAAGGAGCTATTGAAGACATATCGACATATTTTAAACCAGATACAGCACCTTCTAATACACCTTTTTCACCCAAAACAACAGCCTTAACATGAGGAGAGTTTGGGAGCATTGTTATTAGTAAGGGTACTTGAGAGGCAATATCTGCTGCACTTTTTCCTCTAATTGCACCAGCTTTCTCTACTTCAACAATATTTTCTTCAATTATATCAAATACAATAACTTCATGACCTGCTTTTAATAAATTTTTAACCATTGGTTTACCCATAATTCCTAAACCAACAAATCCAATTTTCATAATTATTTCTCCTATTTATTTAAAATTTTTAATACTTTTTCGACAATATCATTTTCAGTCAAATGATATTTTTCAAGCAATTCTTCATATTTTTTGGCACTAGTACCATAGCTATCATTTATTGCAACCATACCTATAGGTAAAGGACAATCACATAAAGCTTCAGCAACTGCACTTCCCATTCCACAAAAAACATTATGTTCTTCTGCAGTAATTATGGCTTTCACACCTTTTATATTTTCTTTTAATTGTTCTAAATTTAAAGGTTTTATAGAGGATAAATTAACAACCCTTGTACTAATTCCTTTTTCTTCCAAAATTGTTGCAGCTTTTAAACTTTGAGAAACCATAGTTCCACATGCAAATATAACAACATCTTTACCTTCTTTCATTTTTGTCATCTGACCAAAGATATAAGGCTTATTAGGATCTGTTAACTCAGGAAGCTCAGCTCTACAAACTCTCAAATAAACTGGACCTTTATGATTTAACATTGCATGAACCATCTGCTTTGTCTCAATTGCATCAACAGGACATAAAACACTCATATGAGGGAGTACTCTCATTATGCCAATATCATCAATTGATTGGTGCGTTTTCCCATCTCCAAAATCAGACAAACCAGCAGAAGAGCCACATATCATTACATTTAAATTAGGAATAGCTATTGAAGATCTTATTTGATCATAAGGCCTTCCTGATGAAAAGACAGCAAAAGAACTTGCAAAAGGAATTTTTCCAGCTAAGGACAAACCTGCTGCAGTAGAAATCATGTTTTGTTCTGCTATTCCCATCTGAAAATATCTTTCAGGATATTCATTTTGAAAATATACACTCATAGTAGATTTTCCTAGATCAGCTTCTAAAGCAACTACTTTTTCACAATTTCCAATTTCTACTAAAGCTTCACCATAAGCTTTTCTAAGACTTGATGTTTTCATTGTTTTATATCTCCTCTCTCATTCTTTCAATACATTTTAAACTTTCTTGATATTCTTCTTCTGTTAATGCTGCATTATGATATTGACACTTACCTTCCGCAAAAGGGAAACCTTTAGCTTTAATTGTTTTTGCAACAATCACTGTTGGAAGGCCTTTAGTATTATCGGCTTTTTTAATAGCTTCTCTAATTTCTTTAATTGAATGTCCATCAATTTCTATAACATTCCAACCAAAAGCTTCAAATTTATCAGCAATTCTTTCAATTGGAAAAACTTCTTTTGTTGTACCTGAAGCTTGTACAGAATTTTTATCAACAAATAAACATAAATTATCCAATTTATAATTTGCACAGCTCATTGCAGCTTCCCAAATTTGTCCCTCTGATAATTCTCCATCTCCACAAACACAGAATACTTTTGAATCACTCTTATCTAATTTCAATGCCATAGCCATACCACCAGATATACTTAAGCCTTGACCTAAGGAACCTGTTACAGCTTCAAGACCTGGTGTTTTATCTATATCCGGATGACCTTGAAGAGTTCCATTAAGAGTTTTTACCTTATGTAATTCCTCTCTATCAAAATATCCCAATTCAACTAAGGCTGCATATTGTGCTAAAACAGCATGTCCCTTAGAAAATATAAGACGATCTCTGTTTGGATCTTTTGGATTTTTTGGATCTAAATTTTTCATCCTTTCAAAATACAAAACTGATAAAACATCTGCAATTGATGAACTACCTCCAAGGTGACCAACCTTACCAGGGGGTATCATTTCAATGATATTTGCACGAATTTGTATTGCCATTTTTTTTAAATATTTTTCTTTCTCATCTAAATTCATCACGATTCTCCTTAATTATTAATAACAAGTTACTCCACCATCGACACAAAGAGCTAATCCATTAATAAAGGAAGCTTCTTCACTAGCCAAATAGAAAACTGCATTTGCGACATCTTCTTTAGAACACAACCTACCTAAAGGGACTTCTCCATAGCGTTGAGCTTTTTTCTCAGGGTCTTTGAAAAGTTCATCAATAAAAGGCGTATTTACTGTACTTGGATGTATTGAATTACATCTAATTCCAAATTTTGCATATCTAGATGCAATAGATTTCGTTAATAAAGTTACAGCACCTTTTGTTGTCGTATATGCTTCAGGAGTGAATTTATGACCAATAAGGCCACATACAGAAGACATGTTAATAATTGAACCACCTTTTTGTTTTTTCATTATAGGCAAAACAAACTTTGTACCTAAAAAAACTGATCCGACATTAACATCCATCATTAATTTCCATTCACTTAAGCTAATATCTTCTATATCTTTTCTTATGTTTATTCCTGCGTTATTAACTAAAACATCAATTTTATTTTCTTTCTCTATTACTTCATTAACAGCTTTTTGCCAACTATCTTCACTAGTTAAATCCATGCATATAAAGTGCAAACTATTTTTATTTTTATCTTTATTTTCATTTATAAGAGCAGTTCCTTTCTCTTTATCTAAATCAAGAACATAGACTATTGCACCAGCATTAACTAATTTAATGCTCATAAATGAACCTAATCCACCGGCACCACCAGTAATTAAAAAAACTTTATTTTTAACATTCATAAATTTATTATTCCTCCAATTAATTTGTAAATTTTGCTTATTTAAAAATATATTCAAGTTCAATAGGTTTTTTATTCATAAGCTCTATACTTCTTTCATCAGGTTGTGAAAAACCAATATAAAATTTATATTTTTTACCTCTAATTTTTTTATTACCTTCATCATCTACGCTTTCTAAACATTTTTTATTTATCAATAATTTAGCTTCAGTTTTGTCTTTTATTTTTATTCTTTTAAATCCACATAGACTGGCATTTTTTGTTGCTAATGGATTAAAATCTTTTATATAGACTTGTAAAACTTCTTCTATTTCTTTTTCACCTAAATTTTGTATTAAAACTTTGACTTCAAATGTTTCAGAATATTCTTCAAGTTTTATATTGAGTATTTCTGCTTTTCCATAATTTAAGCCATATCCAAATGGATATAATACATTTTTATTATCTTCAAGAAATCTATAGGTTTTTCCTTTCATATTGTAATCTTCAAATGGACTTAATTTCTCTAAACTTTTATAAAATGTTACAGGTAATTTGCCAGAAGGGGAGGTGTTGCCAAATAAAATATCTGCTACAGCCTTTCCTCCTCTTGCTCCAGGATACCAAGCTTGAATAATTCCTGATGCTTTTTTATCTGCATAACATAGATCAATGGCACTTCCGCTCATCAAGATTACTATTGTAGGTTTATTAATTTTAATAATTTTTTCTAATAATTGATTTTGATTTCCTGGGAGTTTTAAATCAAGTTTATCGCCTGCTGCATATGCATTCCCTATATCTGGTTGTTCTCCTTCAATTGTTTCATCTAGTCCCAAACATAAGATAACTATTTCACTATTTTCTGCTACACATAATGCTTCTGAAATTCTATCATTATCGTATGCTAATTTTTCTTCTTTTTTTTCATAAATATGACAACCTTTACTATAGTTAATTTTAATATCATCATTTTTGAGTTCATCTTGAATTCCTTCTAAGACTGTTATATATCTAGAAGAAGTCCCATGATAATTTCCTATTAAAGCTAATCTGCTATTTGCATTAGGTCCTATTACAGCTATACTTTTTAATTTATTTTTATCTAATGGCAGAATCCCATCATTTTTTAGTAATACTATAGATTTTCTTGCTGCATTTATTGATAACTTTATATGTTCTTTGCTTTCTATTTCTGTATAGCTAATTGAATCATAGGGTGTTTTCTCAAACATCCCTAGTAAGTATCTAGTCGTGAATAATCTAGTGGCTGCTATATCAATATTTTCTTCTTTAATTAGACCTTTTTTTATGGCATTTAAAATATATTGATAGGTACATCCACAATTTAAATCACAACCTGATTTTAGGGCCAAAGATACTGATTCTTCAGGAGATTTTGTAACCTTATGGTTTTCATGAAAATCTTTTATTGCCCAACAATCTGAAACAAAATGTCCTTTAAAATTCCAAAGTCCTCTTAATACAATTTGCATAAGATAAAAGTTTGCACAACAAGGTTCTCCATTAGTTCTATTATAAGCTCCCATTACACTTTCCACATTTGCTTCTTTTACCAAGGCTTCAAATGCTGGAAGATAAGTTTCCCATAAATCCTTTTTACTTATTTTTGCATTAAAGTAATGTCTTTTTGCTTCTGGTCCACTATGTACTGCAAAATGCTTTGCGCAAGCTGCTGCTTTTAGATACTTTCCTTCCCCTTGTAATCCCTTTACAAAAGCTACTCCTAATTTTGATGTTAGATATGGATCTTCTCCGTAGGTTTCATGACCTCTTCCCCATCTTGGGTCCCTAAAAATATTAATATTTGGAGACCAAAAAGTTAGTCCTTTGTAAATATCTTTATCTCCTTTTTTTTGTGATTCATTATACTTTGCTCTTCCTTCGATTGCGATTACATTAGCTATTTTTTTAAGCATAACATCATCAAACATTGCAGCAAGTGCGATAGCTTGTGGAAAGACCGTTGCTACACCAGCTCTGGCAACTCCATGAAGAGCTTCATTCCACCAATTATATTCAGGGATATTCAATCTTTTAATTGCAGGAGAGTCGTATCTTAGTTGTGAAGCTTTTTCTTCCAAAGTCATTTGACCCACGAGCTTTTTAGCTTTTTCTTCTGCCCATTTTCTATTTCTCATAATTCTTCCTTAAAATATGTAAAAAATTTTTTAACTCTTAAAATCTTCAATAAAATCAGTAATTTTTCCTTCATATAATGGTAATGAAATTGTTTCTTGTGATTTACTGCTTTTATGAAAAGCTAAAATCATTTCTAAAGTTTTAAGTCCTTCATAACCATCCACCAGTAATTTTTCTTTACCAAGGACAGCATTGATATAATTGGTATATAATTTTCTATGTCCTAAACCATAAACATTTTTGTATTGTTTTTGATTAGTGATAAATGCATCAATGTTTTTATCATCAAGATCACAATAAATAATTTTTTCAGCAGCTAGTCCACCAAGTTTAATTGTTCCTTTTTCTCCAATTATTGTAATTGTTTCTTCAAGATTCTTTTTATATGTATTGGTAGTCCCTTCAAATTTTCCAATTACACCATTTTTATATTTTACTATACCAATTCCTAAATCTTCGATTTCAATATAAGGATGGAGTCTGTTTGATAAAAAAGCTGAAACTTGTTTTATTTCAGAATTAATAAACCAATTAATTAAATCAAACCCATGTATACATTGACTTAATAAAGCTCCTCCATCTTCATTCCAAGAGCCATGCCATGAATTATTTAAATAATATTTTTTATCTCTACACCATCTGACTGAAATTGAAATGTGAGAAATTTTACCTAGTTTATTTTCTATTAGAATTTTTTTTATTAATTGCGATGAATCATTAAATCTATTTTGAAAACAAATTCCCAGTAATAAAGAATTTTTTTTAGCTATATTTAATAATTCTTGAGCTTGTTTAATATCCATTGCAATAGGTTTTTCTAATAGAACATTTAATTTATGCTCTAAAAAAAACTTACATAGTTTATAATGTTCTCCATTATCAACTGCTATAGCTACAAAATCTAAATTTATTTTATTGTTAATTAAATCTCTATAATCTTTAAAAATTATAGTTTTATTTAAATTATATTTTTCTTTTAAGGCTAGAGCTTTATTTGTATCAATATCACATATTGCAATTATATTTAAATTATTAAATATTGCAGCTTGTATATGATATGAAGAAATTACGCCACATCCTATTAATGCATAGTTCATTTTATTATTATTGCCTTATTTTCAGCTTCAATAGCTAATTCAATTGATCTAAAAATATGTTCTTGAGTCATAGCAATTTCTGTTCTATTTAAACAATCTTGTATTAATTCTCCAAAGAAAGGGAATCCTACCATTCCGTTAATTTCGTAATGTTCTTCTTTTTCTTCATCAACTACATAAATATGATTTGGCTTTGTAGAATTAGCAATATCAACATATTTTCTTATTTCAATATAACCTTTTGTTCCAACGATAAACATTCTTCCATCTCCCCAAGTTGTTAATCCGTCAGGAGTAAACCAATCTACAGATATATAGCAAGGAATATTATTATCTGTAATATAGGTGGCATCTCCAAAATCCTCTAATCCAGGATATTGAGGATGTGTTAAATTTCCAACTCTTGATGATAGTAATTTTGCATCTTTTGCATTTGCATATGATAGAACTTGTTCTAATTGGTGAGAGCCTATGTCAGTTAATATACCCCCATATTGTTCTTTATTAAAAAACCAGTTTGGTCTTGTCTTTTCAGCTAATCGATGAGGTCCCCAGCCTTTTATGCTTACAACATTTCCAATTCGACCAGATTTAATTAAATCTCCGGCAAATATTGCTGATTCAACGTGTAATCTTTCGCTATAATAAACAAACCATTTTTTCCCAGTTTCTTTTACTTTTTTTCTAGCTAAAGATACTTGTTCTAATGTTGTAAAAGGAGCTTTGTCACTAAAAAAGTCTTTACCATTATCTAAAGCCTTTAATCCAATTAGATATCGTTCATTAGCAATAGCGGAGGTTGCTATCAAATTAATTTCTTTTATTTTCATCATTTCTTCAACCGTTGAAATGACAATAGCATCTGGAAATGTTTTTAAGAAATCATTTACTTTTGATTTGTCGTAATCAAAAACATATTTAATTTTTGCACCAAATTCTTTTAACCCTTTACACATTCCATAAATATGACCATGATCTAATCTACAAGCTCCAACTATAAATTCTTGTTTATTTTTGTTGCAATTTTTTTTAGTAATCCCAGTTGGTGTGTAATTTTGTCCTAGTTTATTTGATTTAGTATTCATAATTAAATCCTTTATTTGCCTAAAGAAATTTCTTCTTTAGAATATAAATTTTCTACGCTTTCACTTTTTTTATAAAAACGTGGAACTGCTTCCAATAATTCATTTTTTTTATAAAAAATATCATTTTTTTTAATAGGTAATTCTATTATTTTCTTTTCAGTCGCACTTTTATATATAGCATAAATTAATTCTAATGCTTTTTTACCATCGAGAGATGTTACTATTAATTTTTCTTTGTTTAAAATTGAATTAATAAAATTTTTAATTTCTCCATCATGTCCTTCTAATTCTAAATCAGGGATTTCATCATAAAGTTTTTGGAAATATTTTTCTGTTTCTATATCAGGTTCAAAGAAACCATTTTCTAACTGTTTAACACAATGCACTGTCCAAGGAATAGAAATAGAAGCCTTTTCTGTTTGGAAAAATATTTCTTGCTTTTCATTCATGTCCGTTAGTGATACATTAATTTCTGCTAAAGCTTTTGAATATTTTAAAATTGATAAGGAAGCATCCTCAACTTCAGAATTGTTATGGTTTAAATTTGAAAAAAATGAACTGAGATATTCTGGAGTTCCCATATACCATTGCAACATATCAATTTGGTGAACACTATGATTTAGAGTGCATCCACCACCTTCTTGTTCCCATGTACCGCGCCACCATAATTTATAGTAATTGTTTCCTCTATACCACATTGAATTAACTCTAGCTAATAAAATTTCTCCAAAAACATTTCTTTCAAATAATTGTTTTAATTTCATAGCAGAATTTTTAAAACGATTTTGTGAAATTATTCCTAAAGTTTTACCACTTGTTTTTTCTGCTTCTATCATAATATCAGCTTCTTCTAAGCTAGCAGCCATTGGTTTTTCACAAAGGACATTTTTACCATTCAATAAAAATTCACAGGATACTTCACAATGTAATGAAGGGGGTAGGCATATAGAAACGATATCAATATCTTCTCTTTTTAATAATGTCTTATAGTTACTTGTTATAGTTACATCTTTTAAATCAAGATTACATTTATCAGCTAATATTTTACATTTGTAAGTATATATGTCACAAAGGGCAACTACTTTACAATTCTTTTTTTGACTTAAATATCCATTTAAATGTTTGTGTGATATGTTACCTGTTCCAATAATTGCAACACCTAGTTTTTTCATAATAACTCCTTTTAGTGATCTAAATCACTAATAGAATATTACATTAATGGTATTGTACAATGGTTGATTTTTATATTTAATTGTACGATTTATATATTATTCAGAAGAAGTCTTAGGTAAAGTTATTTGTACAAAGAACCCTTGGTCTCTTTTCTTTATTGTTATACCGTAGTGTTTGCCATAATATAATTGAATTCTTTTTTGAATGTTAGTTAGTCCTATATGGTTTCCTGTAAATTTATAATGCTTTTTATCTTGAGGGGTATTCAATTGTGTAATTAATTTTTTATATTTATCTTGTGATATCCCTATACCATCATCAGATATATTTATAATTATCCTATTGTTATTTTCAAAGATCTCTACTTTTATATTTATATAATTGTTAGATTTATATAAATTATGTTTAAAACAGTTTTCAATAATAGGTTGAATACAATATTTTAATAAATAAATAGAATCTATATCTTCTACATTTAAATCTAAGGAAAAAGAAAATAAATGTTCATATTTTTTTTTCATTATATTTATATAATATTTTAAATACTTTAATACATGAGATAAAGGTACTATTCTTTTATCTTCACGTAAATCAAATCTAAGCATGTAGGCTAAGGCATTAATGCAATTTAATGCATTTTTAGACTCCTTATTTTCAATAAAATATACAATTATATCCAAAGTATTAAATAAGAAATGTGGATTCATTTTTGACTGTAAAGCCTCAAATTTAGATTCAATTTCTAATTTTTCATGTAATCTATCCTCTATATACATTTTTCTAATTATGTATAAAGAAATAAGCATTATAAAAATACTTGTAAGACCAATAAATATTATGAAATAACTAGTTGTTTTTGCACTTTTTATTATATTGTTATTTGAAATACTAACTATTAGAGATAGGCCTCTTGTGTGATCAGGTGATAACATTTCAAGTGTATCCTTATTTTCTCTTGTTAGAATTCCCAGATCAGCATTATATACACTAAACTCTTTTAATGAAGTATCGTGTTGCAAAACTTTCTCATTCTTTTTATAAATGTTTTTTGAAGTTTCAAGTAAAGTCCCCTTGTTGTCATAGATAGAAACATCCATGTTAATTTTTTGCCGTGCATAGTCAAAACTAAAATTGTTTTTTATATCAATTAACATTTGGGTTAGATTATATTCAACTATACAATAACTGTATTTTTCTTCTTCTAAGGATTTTATTATTGTAAAAACTGGTAAGATCGTTGATAGGTTCAATTCATCTCTATAACAGTCTAATACAATTGAATTAAAAGGGGTTTTATCATTTAGAGCTTTTTTAATTTTATTAATATCAATATTAGAGAGATAGTCATTAATAGGTTTTATAAGCCCATATGCACTACTGTTAATTTTTGAACCCTCTTTGTTCTGATATTGGATATATATATCTCTTATGCGAGTTTTTTGATTTTTTGTCATATATGTAATATATCTATCTACTTCCTCTGATGATAAGTTATTTGATGATAAGAAAGTGACAAATTGATTAGTAGAATTATCTATTGGGTTTAATATTTCTTGATTTAAAGATAATGAATATTTTGAAAGAATCGATTTTACATTCATTGTAAAATTCTCATATATATAATTTCTAGCAAATATTGAAACTATTATAATTATTGCAAATAAAAATATTATAAGTGAAATTATTAGTTTATAAAAAGTATTCTTTTTCATAAATTTTTTTTGTTTGTTATTTTATATTTATTCAATCTATATTTTCCTGGAGATACTCCAAGAACTTTTTTAAAGCATCTATTTAAATATGAAGCATCACAAAAACCAACTTTGTCAGCTATTTCTTCAAGAGATAAATCTTTATTTTTTAATAAATCAGATGCAATTTTAACTCTATAATATTTAACAAAATCAACAAAAGTTATTTTGATTTGTTTAGAAAAATTAGATGATAAATAAGCTACCGATACCCCAGCTATGTTTGCAACATCAGATAAATTAATTTCTTGAGAATAATTATGCTCGACATATTTCATAGCTTTTCTAATGTGTAACGGTAAATCTTCATTATAATATTTATTTTTTATTATAGGAATATCTTTGATAGTTAGTTTTACTTTATCTAAGACTTCAAAAAAGTCATTTTTAAAAACAGGTTTTACTAAAAAATCAAAGACTTTAAGTTGTATTGCTTTTTTTGCATAATGAAATTTATCATAGCCAGAAATGACAACAAAAATGCCACTCCAGCTTTTTTCTCTAGCATATTGCAAGAAATCCAATCCTGTTCCTCCGGGTATAATTATATCTGTAAAAATTATATCAGGTTTATTTGTCTCAAAACAGTTTATTGCTTCATCATAAGTTGAGGCTAATCCAATTATATTATATCCTCCACCATATTCTTTTATATAGTTACAATATCTTTTTTGAGCTATAGGTTCGTCTTCCACAATAAGTAAATCCATTAATAATTATCCTTTTAAACCACTTAAAGCAATTCCTTTTACAAAGTATTTCTGTGCACTTAAGTATACCACGACTATTGGAGAAATTGTAAAAATTGTAGCAGCCATTACTTCATTCCATTTTACATCGAGATCACCTTTTAATAAGGCTAGACCTAAAGTTAATGTTCTTTGGGATTCAGATTGCAAGAATATTAAAGCATATAAATATTCATTCCATATAGATAAAAGAGTTATTATGAATAGTGTTGTTAATGCAGGTTTAGCAAGAGGTAAAATTATTTTTAAATATCTTTGAAAATATCCATATCCATCAATAACGGCGGCTTCTTCAAGTTCTTTTGGAATCCCTAAAAAGAATTGTCTTAATAAAAATGTCCCATATGCAGTAAAGGTTTTTGCCAAGATTAAAGAGGCCGGATTATCTAAAAGTCCTAAAACTCTGAATAATAAGAAGTTTGGTATTAATACTACTTGATGTGGGACCATTAGAGTTGCTAAATATATATAAAATAATTGATCTCTAAATGGAAATTTTAATCTTGCAAAAGCATATCCAGCCATAGAAGATGTTAATAAAGTAAAAAAACATACAAAAACAGAAATTCTTACAGTATTAAATAAATATGTAAAAAAAGGTAATATTGATAATACCGTTTTATAATTATTAAAATTGATTGAGCTAAAGGTTAAAGCGTATGGTTTAGTATATACTTCGTGAAAATCTTTAAAAGATGTAATTATCATCCACCAAAGAGGAATAAAAAAGAATAAAAATATTATTCCTAAAACTATATACCATAACTTGCTTTCTTTTTTACTATTTATCATTTTTATATTTCTCCTTTATCTGACATTTTTTTCTGGAATATTGTTATAATAAAAATTATTAAAAATAATATTAAAGCTAAAGATGAAGCATAGCCCATTCTAAAATTCTGAAATCCATTTTGATAAATATACATTACAAGAGTATTTGTACTATTTGCTGGACCTCCTTTTGTTAAAACTGATGTTAAATCAAAGATTTGAAAAGATCCAATCAAAGATGTTACAAAAGCAAAAAATGTTGTTGGCGCAATTAAAGGTAAAGTTATACTTTTGAATATTGTAAAGGAATTTGCTCCATCAATTTCCGCTGCTTCATAATAGGTTTTAGATATCCCTTGTAATCCGGCTAGATAAATTACCATAAAATATCCTAATTCTTTCCATAATCCTACTAAAATTACAGAAAACATAGACCATGATACAGAGGATAAAAATGGAATTGGTCCAATTCCTAAAAAACCAAGGAGATGGTTAACTAATCCATTTTGGGAAGATTCTAATAAAGGTCTCCATAATATACCAACAGAAACCGATGAACAGACTGAAGGAAGGAAAGCGATAGTTCTAAAAAAATTTCTACCATGTAGTTCTTTATTCAATAAAATAGCTAATAATAATGATAATAATAAATTAATAGGTACTTTTACAAAAGAATATAATGCCGTATTTTTAAGGCAAACCCAGAATATGCTATCATGAAAAATGTTTTTATAATTTTGTAGACCAATAAAACTTTTTTTATCTAGCAATCCCCATTTCATAAAACCGAGAATAAAAGAATACAACATTGGCCAAACTGTAAAAACTATAAATCCTATTAGATTAGGGAGTAAAAATAATAATGCTGCGACATATTCGGGTTTCATTTTTCGTTTTTTTAAATTTATTTGTAATGCATTAGTTGCCATAAGATTCACCTCATAAATATGCACCTATATTTTATAATTAGGTTATATAGGTGCATAAAATTAATTATTGTTGAAAGTTTAATTGTTTCTTTGAATCAATTCTGTCATTTTAGTAGAAAGACTTGCAAAACCTTCTTTTGCACTTACATCGCCCATCATAATCTTTTGAATTACAGGCATAACTAAAGAATTTGCTTCTGCATAACCTTTTCTTAATGGTAATTTATGTCCATATTTTTTTGCGATGAGATTTGTAACTTCTTCTATTTTTAATGGGTAGACATCAGCCTGAACATATGAAGGCCATAATGTATTATCATTAGTTAACATAGGAGGAACTCTTTTTGAGTTAACATAGAATTTTTCTCCTTCATTTCCACGTAAGAATTTCATAAATTCCCATGCAGCGTCTTTATGTTTAGAATCTTTAGCCATACAAATTTCATTACTCTTATAAACTGTAGTATTTTTTACAACTGAACCACCTGGTAGGGGATAAACTTCAAATCTTACACCACCAATTTTTTGGAATGTTAATACTTGCATTGATGATGCGCCCATCATAGCTAAAGAACCATTAACAAACCAACGAGTAAAGACTTCTGTATCACTTGTAATTGAATCTTTAGGCATGTATCCTTGTTGATATAAATTAGCTAGTTGTTGAATTGTTTTGTAAGCTTCTGGATTATTTAATGTGTATGTATTTAAATCATCACTAAATAAATTTCCTCCTTCTGCCCAAATAAATGGGAAATAGGATGTTAATTGTCCATTATCTGCAGCAAAGCCATATGTTCCTGTTTCTTGTCCGTTGAATTCTTTTATTATATTGAAGAATTCATCCATAGTCCAATCATATGAAGGCATTGGAATTCCTGCCTTTTCAAAAGCATCAATATTTAATGCGATGTACATTGGAGCAGTACCCCATGGCAATGCAGATACATGACCATCAACAGTTGCTTCATCAATAGAGGCTACAGGATAAATAGATAAATCAAAATTATCTTTTGTTATATAAGGATCTAAATTTTCAATTGTTCCCAGGCTTGTAAAATCTTGGAAATTGTATGAATTAATTCTCATAACATCTGGAGCCATTCCTCCTGCTATCATAGTAAGTATTTTTGCATGATAATCATTATGTGGAGAAACTATTGTTTCAATTTTAATATTAGGATGTTTAACTTCAAAAGCATCAATTATATCTTGTTCTACACCAATTGCTTCTGGATTTCCCCAAAAAGCATATTTAATTGTAATTGGTTCATTATCTGTTTTTTGCTCAGTAGAGCCATTAGCAAATAATCCCGTTAAAGAAATTAATAGAATTGAAATAAAAATTGTTATTCGTTTCATATAGAAACCTCCTTTTAGTTTAAGTATAAGATAAGATTTTGGGTTTACAATGTTTAATTTATAGAAAAAAATGTACAATCTATAACAATTTGGTAGGATCAAAATTCATTATTTGATTAACAAAGCTTGAAATAGATTTAATTAATAATAAACCTGAATCCGTATAGATTTCAAAATAAGTAAAATATATCAACATATGTATAGTAAATTATAGAATAAAAAAGCCTCTTATGTTACAATTAGATTATCACAAAAAAAGGTAACAGGAGAGGCCAAATGATTGATTTTGATACTACAACAATTACATTAGAGAGTAAAGCAGGTTTAAACTTAATTTCTAAAATTTTAACATTTGCAATTATGAAAGTTAATGATAATGCTGAATATGATTTGGATACCCTTAAATCTAAAAGTCTTTTAGAAAATGAAACTATATATAAAACCTTAGTTGGTTTAAACTCTATGGGATTTACTAATTTTTCAGATGTAGAACAATTTAGAAATAATGAAGTATTTAAAGAATGTTTAAATCTTAAATTCACTCCTGCTCAAGAAACACTAAGATTGTATTTAGAGAAAGAACGTATTGCAAATTTTATTGAACATTGTAATTTAGTTAATATTGAATTACTAAAGAAAGTTTCTTTCCCATGTGAAAAGATAAGTGAAAAATATATTCCATTAGATTTTGATGTAACACCTATGATTAATCCTAAATGCAATAAAGAAGAATGTTCTAGAACATATAAAGGGGAAGATGGGTTTGCACCACTTATGAGTTACTTAGGCTCTTATTGTATTGGAGCTGAACTTAGACCTGGAAAACAACATTCCCAAAAAGATTCAATACCGTTTGTTCAAAAGGTATTGGATAATGCTAAAGAGATACTTACTTTAGAAGATTATAGTAAAGTGTTGTGTAGATTTGATAGTGGTCATGATAGTGTAGAAACTATTAATGTACTTGATAAAAATAATGTTAACTTTATTATCAAGAAAAAATGTAGAAGAAACGACTATTCACAAGATTTATTAGAAAGAGCTAAATCATTATATGATAAAAAGATATCATATGATTATAGACAAACAACTGTATACTATGGTTATTTTACCCAAATGTATCCAGTAGGAAAAGAAGAAACTTCTAATAAAGCTCAAATAGCATTTAAGATTAAAGAGAGTTATGAAGATAAAAAAGGTAATATATTATTATTTCCAGAAATAGAAGTAGAGCTTTATTGGACTAATTTGATTGAAGATGCAATAACAGTAGTTAATCTATATCATGACCATGCAACAAGTGAACAATATCATAGTGAAATAAAAACTGATTTAAACTTTGAAAGATTATCGTCTGGTAAATATAGAGTTAATGAAATGTTATTAGCAGCTATTACTAATGCTTATAACATTTTGAGAATAATTGGTGATATTACTTTATTAAATCAATTCTATTTACCTGAAGGAACTAAGGGTAATAAAGATAGAATTAGAATGAAAACAATATTGAGAGATATTATTTATACTAGTGCTAGATATATGAGAAAAGGAAGAAGTAAAGTGCTTCGGCTCTATAAGAAAAATCCTTGGACAGAGTTATTATTACGAATTGATAAATTTATTAACATATATTTTCCACTTTTCATTTAATACTCAATAAAACTAAAGATAAAACAACAGAAACAATACTTCTAATATCAATTAGAAGATTTTAGTATGACTGAAAAAAGTGATATTTGAAAAAAAATTAAAAATATTATTCTTCATTCTATTAAAATAATGGAATAAAATATAAGAACAGAAATAAGTAAAACAAATAGACAAGATAAAATCCGTACAACAAAATAATTCAGGTGACTTGAAATATTAACTGCAACCTTTTGAGCATTTGCAAGACTTAATGCAATTGAAATAGTGAAAAGTTTAATGAAAAATCTTTTTTTCGTTTGACTTTTTGCTTTTTCTGCCTAAAAATTAAGGTACGATGTTTATTTGTCATTACCAAAGGGCGCAAAAAACCCAGATTGGCAAATAATCTGTTTTTTTGCAGTACTAAATGCAATCACTGTCATTTTGTTTACTATTTCTTGTTGGTAAACAGTGCGTGTTTGGTTATTTTTACTGTTATTTAACTAAACTTGGTCTAAGCATTACTTCATCTGGTGGGATGTAAGTAATGCTTAAATTTTTTAAAATATTTGGGCCATACATTCTTTCAAAGATTTCGTATGGAGTATTATTTCCTAACTTTCCTCTTTTGTAAGAATTGATATGACTCATCATAAGATTTGTCTTCTTTTGATCTAAGTGATTTATTGATTGATATTTTGGGATTACTCTTCTAAGTAATTCATGATTTACTTCACATGATGCTTTTTGGTAACTTGCCATAGGCTCACAAAAGAAAACTTTTGTTCTACTAATTCCATCTATGGTTTCTTCAATCTGTTTTGGTCCCGAGAATTCAGCACCCAAATCAGTCAGAATAATAGGAAATAATCTTTTAAAATATTCATGACCTAGTTTTTCATACAAATCATTAAAGATATCAATAACAGATTGTGCTGTGTTTCTCTCTCTAATAAAGGCTAACATAAAAGAACAATTAACAAAGTGAATAGTAAGTAATACTTTACCTCCTTTAGTGCTTTCAACACTATCCATTTGTACAATAGGAATATCGGGATAATTATCTACATACTCTAAGTAATCATCATAAGACCTTCCAATACGACATTTCTTTTCAATTAACCTTTTAGATTTGTTTGTGTTAACTCTCTTTTTAAATCTAACAAGACGTGGATGTTTAAAATTATCAACTTCAAATAATCCTGAATGTTGATATGAATAAAGAGTTCTTTCACAAATAGGTATTTCATATTTATGTGTTTCATAAATATGATGAAAAGATTGTCCTTTCTTCACTAGAGGTGTAATCAAATCATTAGTAAATTGGAATTCATATTCATTAATAGCAATACCAGATCTTTTATCAACTAATACTTCTTTATACTGTTTTTGTGCATAAATACTATCATAAAATCTTTTTTCTAAATCACATCTGAATTCATTTTTACATCCATTACAAACATAAGGTGGTTTATCTAATAAAGGACATTCCTCTTTTATATAATCCTTACAAATATAAATGCACTTCCCACAAGTAGAACAACTTTTACCTGGACAATTAAGATTGTCACACATGTAGACTTTATTACAAGTTTTTCTAAATTTACAGTCATTGAAATAATGGCTCCATTTAGAACCTTTTCTTTTAAGCTGCATATGAGCTCTAATTTCTCTAGAAACGGTAGAAGGTGATCTATCAATTCCTTTAGCTATTTGTTTAAATGATTTCTTATCATTTAAACCACTATAAATAAAATGTCTTTCTTTAGAACTTAAATGTTTAAAGTTGTTATTCATAATTATCCTCCTTGATTTGAATAACGAACCAAACACAAAAACCAACAAGAATAAAATATTGTAAATCCTCATAAAAATAGAAAACAAGTGTGAAACAACCGAATAATAAGAAAACCTTATTTGTATTAGTAATAGCAACTATATCTTTTGCAATATTTATTGCAACCAATTTGCCTTAGAAAAAATTAGAGGGGGTTGCATTAGATAATTCAATTAACATAGTTTTTTTGTTTTCAAATATTTTGAATTTATCCTTGACAAATATAACTTTCATCAATTATAATTTAGGTAAATTAATATAAAAAAATATTACTGACAGACTATATTTTGTTGTATAGTCGGGTTACAAAATGAGTAACAACAGAGGGAAATATAAGCACATCTGTGGGACAGGAAAGTTCCATTGGTGTGTTTTTTTATTATGATTTTTTTAAAAAAAATACTTAAAAACAAGTTTTGGAGAGAAAAATGGGAAAAGATATTACATCAGAAAAAGTAAGAAGTGAAAAAGCTAGAAAGATAACTTTTGTTGGATTCTTTATAAACTCAATATTGTCAGTATTTAAAATAACTGCTGGTATTATTGGAAAAAGTAATGCTATGTTAGCTGATGGTATACATTCATTGTCTGACTTTTTTACAGATATTGTTGTTCTTGTTGGTTTTAAATTTACTGAGAAACCTGCAGATAAAGATCACAATTTTGGTCATGAAAAATATGAAACAATTGCAACTTTTATAATTGGAATTGCATTATTATTAGTAGGGTTTGATATTTTACAAGGTGGAGCAGTTAATGTCTATAAAATTGCTTTTAAAAATGAAATCCTACCCAGACCAAAATTAATTGCTATTATTGCAGCCTTGATTTCTATTTTTTCAAAAGAATTCTTATTTAGATTTACAAAGAAAGTCGGAGAAAAAATTAATTCTCCTGCTGTAATAGCTAATGGATGGCATCATAGATCTGATGCACTATCATCAATAGGAACCTTAATTGGTATCAGTGTTGCTTACTTTTTAGGAGATAAATGGATTATTTTTGATCCAATTGCAGCTATAGTTGTAAGTGTTTTTATTTTTAAAGTTGCTTTTGAGATAATGCTTCCTGCAGTAAATGAGCTTCTTGAATCATCCCTTGATGAGAAAGATGTAAAATATATATCTAATTTAATAGAAAGTAATCAAGGTATTAAAAATTATCATAACTTAAGAACAAGAAGGATTGGTTCAAATATTGCAATTGAAGCTCATTTAATGTTTGATAAAAATATTTCTTTATACCAAGCACATGCAATTTCTGAATCTATTGAAAAAACACTTAAAGAATATTTTGGGAAAAGAAGTATTATTACTTTTCATCTTGAACCAAATTATAAAGAATTCATTGATTAAAAATAAATCTTTTACCATTATATAATTAATGATATAATTTTTTTTATTAGGAGAACAAAAATGGAAAAAATTATTATTTATGGTAGTAAATATGGTACGACAAAAGCTTATTCCCAAGAATTATCAAAGAAGACAGAAATACCAATAATTGAATATTCAAAGGTAACAAATTTAGAAAGCTATGATGTTGTAATTTATTTTGGTGGACTTTACGCTGGGGGTGTTTTAGGGTTAAAAGATACACTCAATAAACATCCTCTTTCAATAAATCAAAAATTAATAATTATTACAGTTGGTTTATCAGATCCAAATGTTACAGAAAATACAGATAATATAAAAAAATTACTTTCTACACAGATTTCTAAAGATTTATATGATAATTGTAAAATATTTCATTTAAGAGGCGGGGTTGATTATTCAAAATTAAGTGTAATGCATAAAATAATGATGAAAGCTTTATATAATAAAACAAAGAAATTGCCTATTGAAAAGCAAAATGAAGAAACTAAAGCATTAATTGAAACATATAATAAGAAAGTTAATTTTGTAGATTTCAAAACGCTTAATCAAATTGATATGCACCCCTACAGGTTGACACTCTTCTTTGCATAGAACCCTTATAGGTTTCCATATGGAGGAATTACCATGTATAAGGCAAAGAAACCACAATTAATGGTTAGCCAAAAGCTAAGTGCTATTGAAGATTACTTAGAAGGTAGAGGCTCATATCAAGAGATTGCAGAGGCATATAATGTATCTCATGTTACAATACTTAATTGGGTAGCACAAAAGGATTCTCTTATTGCAGAATGTTTAGAATGTGCTAGGATGTATCCAGAGGCATTAAATCTATCCATTGTCTCAGAGGGGGAATCACCTACGAAATTAAGTAATGAGAAACAGCTAGAATTGTTAAAAGAAAACAGGCGTTTAAAAATAGAAGAAAGCAGAAAAGAAGATCATATTGCCTATTTAGAAAGCTTGCTTGAACTTAATAATATTGATCCCAATAAGATGTCGAAAAAAAAAGGAAGAAGCAATTAGATATGCCAAAGAAATAAAGCATAGAACTAACATAAAAAGCCTTTGTTCATTTGCAGATCTCTCACGTGCAGCTTTTTATAAATCACAGCAAAAGAGTGCTTATAATGAGCTAAATGATAGAATCATTAATTACATAAAAAAGATTCAAAAAGAAACTTGCTATGGTGTTGGATACAGACCGATGACAGCAATGGTTAACAATACACTTCATATGCAGGTGAATAAAAAACGTATTCATAGAATTATGGATGAAAACAATCTGCTATCTTCTGTTAGGAGAAGAAAATATTCTACTGAACAGTATAAGCAGAGAAAGGAATTAAAAGCCAACAGACCTAAGGATTTATTGAAACGTAATTTCTTTTGTGGTACTCCAAGAAATCACTTTGTAGTTGATATTACATATTTGTTTGGATTAGAAAAAATGTATTATTTAAACACTATTGTTGATTTATTTAATAGAGAAATTGTTGCCTGGAAAATAAGCGAACACCCTGATAGCCAATTGTGTGTAGATACGCTAGTAGAGCTATCAGAGCAATGTAATTTGCAAGGTTCTATCATTCACAGTGATGGTGGGACTTCATATGATAATAAGGCTTATATGGCTAAGGTTAATGAACTTGGGATGACTCCCAGTATGTCTTTTGGTGACTGTTATGATAACAGCGCAGAAGAGAGTGTAAATGCCATAATAAAAACTGAATGTTTATATAATAGATTTGGAAAAACTAAGTTTAAAAACAGAAGAATTAGATGTGCAAAAGTACTGGAAAGGATTGAAGAATTTATACCTTTCTACAATAACAAAAGAAGAAAAGCGGGACTTGGATGGGAAACTCCTGTAGAGCATCTTCAACACAATCCAAGAGGGACTTTACCTGTAATTGTAGAATAACTATTGACAACTAATACTGATACTATAGAATAGGACCTGACCCAAGTGCAAACCACATTGGGGTCAGTCACACAAAACAGGAACAACTTTAAGGGTTCCAGTCAAACATAAGGTGTAAACTTTATGGGGGTCAGATCATTACAATAAATTTTCAAAACTCCTTACTGTTCCTTACGCAAAACATCTTACCACGTACACTCCTGTTACCTTTTTTTGTGATAATCTAATTGTAACATAAGAGGCTTTTTTATTCTATAATTTACTATACATTTGTTAATATATTTTACTTATTTTGAAATCTATACGGATTCAGGTTAATATAATCTATTCAATTTTTTTATAAGTAATAACATTTTCTCTAATTAGATATGCACTTGATGAACCTAAATCAACCATAAGATTTAAAATCCAAATATAATCGTTTATCAACTTATTGTTGTTTTTTATTTCTCCAATATGGTTAAAATATAGTCGTTTTATCATTCTTTCAGCTGAATAAGAGGTTAAAGAAATTGCTTCTTGTAAATTTGATTCTAATAATATTTTGAGCCAGCTTATGCCTTCTGGTAAAAATTCTTTTTCACCTATTGTTGAAAAAACATTAATTATTGATGCAATATTATTTTTACCTCTTTCAAGTACTAGGTTTTTATAAAATGTTTTTTTATTATTTAAAACACACCATTCATATTTAAGAGGATTCCCATTGATATCGCATAAAAGAAATCTTATATCTAAAAAAAGCGTTGGAATAAGTGGATGTTTATCATTTGTTGGTAATAAAGTATTAAGAAGTTCCCATAAAGTCCAGAAATTTTCCTTTTGTTTTTTAAACTTTAATTGGTCAATATTTAAATTACTATTATCGTAAAGTTTTATTGCAATATAATCCAATATCCCTTTAACAAACTCTACTAAATCATTGTTAGATGAATCGTTTGATATTGAATTTATCAATTGTGTTAAAACTTTTTTAGAGAAGGAAATATTAGTATTTAATAATAAAAAAGTTGATAAATAATTTTCAATTAATGCTATAGCACTATATTGTAAGTTTCTGGATTTTTTATTATAAGCATATTGTTGCTTTTCTTTTATGAATAAATCAGAAATAACTAAAGATGACATTTTATTAATAAAATTTGAATAATCAATATTTTCAACATTATAAGGTGTTATTATAAGTACTTTAGTAAGTAAATATGCATCAAAATTTTTAAAATTAATTTCTGAAAGGTCTAATTTTTTAGTATCAGTATATAAAATTCTTTGAATAAATTCTTTTTCTTTTCTTTTTTCTTCAGCTAAGGTATCTTCGTCTTGGTACGCATAAGATTTAGGGTTTTCTTTTTTGAATTGAGCATATTTAATAAGGCAAAGCCATATTTTTTTTAATTTTGTAGGAAAAAGTTTGAACAATGTTTTTCTAATATACTGTAAAATAGTTTTGGTTTCATTTTCAGAAAAAGGAGCAATCAACATATAAAATATTATTTCTAAAATTTCGGATATTTCCTTTTCTTCTTGAAGATTTTGCAAAATTAAATGGAAGGCTGTTAATGATATGGATTTATCCAATAAAGTGTAGATTTTATTTTCACTATAGTTGTTATAGAATGTATCATCTAGGATAGCTTTATTTATTTTTATAAGAGTATCTAGGCACCACTTTTTTTGTTCTTTCGAAATTGAAATTGGAAAATCTTTTAATCCAAGGACAGCTAAAGTTGCGGGTCTACTATATGTTGAGTCAATATTGTTTTTGTCTAAATAGTATAAATAACATTCATTCCATTTGTCAAAACTAATTTTTTCTTTATTTTCATAAGCTTTGAAAATCAAGTTTGAATATGAAGCTGATTTATTTATAGAATAAATTTCATCTTTTTGTGATTCTAAATAATTATTCACATCTTCTTCATATTTTGTTTCTAAAGGGAATCCTCCTAATTTTTCATCATATTCTTTTGCTTGTAAATTTCTTATATCAATATCTTGTAAAAGTTTTCTCATATCAAGATCTTTTTTATTTACTTGTTTTTTCATTTTATCAAAACACTTATGAATATCTTTCTTTAATTTTTTATTATTTAATTGATAATAGAAAATAAAATCACTTAATCCACGCTTGTATTTTTTCCGATGAGGAAGTTGATTTGATTCCCAACGTTCTTTTGATGCATATGGATTATTAAAATCCATTGGAGATAGAGCAGTGGATTCTTGTACTACTCGACTTATATCCCATTGATAAGCTTCTTTAATCGATAGTAAGGGTAACATAGATTCTTCTACTTCTTCTGGATATGCCATAGTAATACTTGATAATACTGCAATAGGAGAAATGTTATTGCTGTTTATAAATATATAGTCAAAGATTTTTTCTAAGATTTTCTTAGTTGTTGGTGTTTTTATTTTAGCTATTTCTAAAAGATATTTTTCTAAGCTCATTAGTAATGATACCAGTAAATAGCTAGTTACGCTTATGCCTCTATATGCTACCCATAATTGAGGAGAGGCCCATAATTTAGAAGTAGTTCCATCTTTGAGAACCAATTCAATTTTTGATATATTATGTTTATATTCACAATCAGAATTAACATAAAAATCAACAGCATAATTGATAAATTCAATTATAAATTTTACTCCAATCCAAGGATGATAATTCAATAAAGTATAAAAAGGTGTTTTATATATTCCAGAAGGGCTGAATGAAAACAAATGTTTTATTCCCCAACATTCATCCTCTTCTAATGAATTGTTTATGGGGAATCCCCATCCATGAACTGTGAGCTCTTCTTTTTTTTGTGGAATATCTTTCCAATATTTCCAAGCTGTTTCAATAATAACCTCAGGTAATTCTTTTATTAAATTATAATTTCCTACTCCTGAAAGGGAAATTTCAATAACATTTTTATAAAAATAATTCAATTCCCATGAACTATTATTGTCAATATGAGTAAAAGCCCGATTTAATAAAAGCTTAATTTCATCTTTTGAAACTCCAGCTAAGTTAAAAATAATGGTTATTAGATCTTTGATTTTATCACTTGAGCTTTTTGCTTTCCAAAAAGCATTTTTATCTTCTATTTCGTTTAGGTAAGTAAGTACTATAAATTTCATTGCTTTTTTTTCATCATTATTGATTTTATTATATTGGAACATAATTCTATAATTATACTCAGAAATAAAGTTTAATATTGAATGTTTAATTATATCTAATGTAGAAAGATGATTCTGAATAAAAAATATTGATTCTTTCCATCCAGAACCTATCGGCAAAAGAAATGAATTTTCTTTATTAATTTGGAAATTTTCTTTACAACATGTTTTTAGTATATGAAGACATCTATTAAATAACTCTGCCTTGTTATCTAGAAGTTCTTTTTCAAAATTAATAAAAAAGGAATGGCTAGTATCTGATTTAAAAATGGCAATTAATAATTCATCTGACCAATATTTTTCAATATTTTTATCAAAAATAGTTGTTTTTATTAAATCAATAAATTTATCATTGTTATCAATTAGATAATCTTCAACCCAAAGGCGAAAAGCTCTTCTAATTGCGGGTTCATTACCTATTTTGTTAAATAAATCTTGTGGATTGGGAAAATCATCGTAGGTTGATGAAATATATTTAACTAATGCCCAATCTTCTAATATATCATGAGTGGGAGAGTATTTTCTATTATTATTGTTTTCTTGAAAAATTATTTCATCATTTTCTAAACAAGTTATAGCTTCAGCATCAAATTTATCAGGACGTACAAAGAGTTTCATTTTTTTTGCTCTTTTTATAGCTATGTCCATAAACGCTTCTTCTCTTTTCAAAGGAAGCCCATTTCTAGTATTAGTTTGATCTACAACTAATGAATTCCATAACTTATTTTTAAATTCAGTTAATGATAAATTAGCATAACTATCATTTGTTTTACTAATTGCCAAGATTGAAAAATCTATATATTTTGGACTTTGAAGTAACTCTTTTAATTTTTTATTGTCCATAACACTAATTAATTGTGGAAATTTTTCTTTTACAAGATTTAGTTCCTCATCATTAAGGGGGGGGATTTCTGTGATGTTAGTTTCATTTATATCAATATCAAATTTTTGAGTAATTAAATCTATTGCATATTTTCGTGATGATGCTATCAATTTGATTTCAGGGTGTTCTTTTAACAATGCTAAAAGTTGTTTAAAAGCGCATTCAGGGTCTGTTTCTAATAATTTTTCTAGGCTATCTATGTAAATTAATTTTTCAGGAATGAGTGATATACAAGAAAATATATTTTCAATAGTCTCATGTATTCCCAGATTAGAAAATAAATTTGCCAAAGTTGGTGTATTAAATTGATCAGCTCTGAAGACAAACACACTCGCATTATGAAAATTTTTATTAAGAAGAGCTTTGATTGCTGCAGATTTTCCAACTCCTGGGTTCCCCGAAATAATTGTAATTTGTGAATTATTTATATTCTTTACAATTTGTTCAAGTACTTCAGTTCTAGGAAAATTTAATATATTTTCATTTTTTCCAATATAAGTTTTCAACGGTCGTAATATTTCTTTACTATCCGATTTAAGCTTTTCAACATCTTTAATGCACGGTTGTAATCTAGCATTGTCAAAATAGTTAAAGAAACTTTCACTCTTTATGCTTTGAAGATTTATACTACCACCATTTGGATTGAGGGTTGATATATAAGAAAAAATACTATTCCAGATTTCATCTTCTGAAATTGATGTTTCATTGTTTTTAGAAAGTTTAATAAGATTAAGAAAATAAGTTTTATCGACACTACCATTATTTAATAGATCATATTCTAAAACATCAACACATTTTAAAAATTCCCATAGTTGTTTATCTGTCAAATCAATATTGTTATTTGCTTCTTTTAATATCTTACGAAAAATATCTAAACTATTTTCTTTTATTTTTATTCTGTTTACTTCTGATATAAAATCAATTTCTGAATCATGACTTTTTGCCCAATTAAAAAGGGTTTTAAAATGTGCTCTTTCATTTTTAGATAAACCATTTTTTATTATAATAAGTTTATCTTTTGATTTGTCAAAAATTGAAGTATTGTTAAAATCCTTCCAAAAAGCAGTTACTACGTCTTTAAATTGTTCATTTTTCGAAGTAAATGAAATATCGTGTTTTACCTGAAAAAGTAATCGATGGCTCCCTTGTATTGAATTAACTATTGCCATAAAATCATCTGTTTCATAACCTCTGTTTGTTACTTGCAATGCAATTTCTGTTAGTTCTCCTGAATCTATACAAGGTACACTACATTTTGTAATCAGTGCTGTTAAAAATGCCGTCTGAACTAATTGTTCAAAATTTGTTCCACCACCACCTTTTTGAAAAGCACTTCCTTTATCTGACATATTTACCTCAATTAATTATTATGTTTCAAAGTTATAATTTATTATCCAATAATGGAAATATCTAATATTCGTTCTAGTAAACTAATTATATTTTTAAATTATATATTTAGAAGTGTAAAAATTCAAACTTTATTGAACAATTTAATAATATTTTTTTGTTATATATGCTTTTGTTAAAGGTTATTATTCAAAATTTTACTTAAAAAAGAAAAAGTTTATTCATAATTATTTTAAACCCTATTAAGAAAAATTACACCCACTTTTTATATAATCGTATTGTTGTATTAATGTGTGAAATTCTAGGCATAATTCTAGTTTTCAAAATACGATTAATAAAAGATATTAATTCTTTATCTACAAAGAGTTAGTATCTTAATTTTTTTTAAAGTTCTAAATCAAAAAATCCTCAACTATACTATCGTGTAATTATCTACTAAGGTTCATCCACTTTTTTCCATTACGTGTATAGTATAGGTATAACGTGTATTGTTTATTTTTGAGGTTTATTATTCTCAGTAAATCTTTATTGGTATCATTTAAAATTAAACTAAGCTTATTTAATAATTCTTAACTATTTATTTATATCTTATATCCTTTTTGTTATGAGATTATAGGATTTTTGTCAAAATATTAGATTTACAATATTTTTTTCATAAAATATATTTATTAATATGAATAATTTTTGGAAACTAACTAAAATTTATGATATAATTTGTTTCATATAGTTGATATTACTCGAGGTAAATAATGGCAACGATTGACTTAAAAGAAATTCCAGAAAGATTAAATAAACTTGTTGAAAATATGGAACAAAATGAATTTATTTATTCATTATTAGATATTTATGGTATTAGTAAAGCTACAGTAACTAAGTTAAAAAATGGCGCTTATAATGTAGCAAAAAATGATATAGATGTAGATTTTAAACGGAAAGTTTATTTTAGACCAGTTCAATTAGGTGCAGATCTTATTGTTGAATTAGCAGATATAGTAAAAAATATTCATAATAAAGAAAGATTTGTTATTGTAACAGATTATACTACTTTAGTTGCAAAAGATATGAATACAAAAGAAACAATTGAGATATCAATATCAGACCTTCCTAAACACTATAGGTTTTTTGCTCCATGGGCTGGAATTGAAAAGACTGAAACTCATATTGACAATCCTGCAGATGTTAAAGCTTCATATAAAATGGCATCTTTATATACAGAAATAAAAAAAGATAATTTAATTACAAATGAAGAAGAAACTCATGCAATGAATGTTTTTTTATCTAGAATCCTTTTTTGTTTTTTTGCTGAAGATACTGGTATTTTTGAACCAGGTCAATTTTCAGATTTGATTGAAAAATATTCAAACAAGGATGGCTCTGATTTAAAATTATTATTAACTAATTTATTTATAGTTTTAGATACACAAGAGGGTGATAGAAATGATGTTCCTTTTTATTTAAAGGATTTTCCTTATGTTAATGGAGGATTGTTTAGTCTGAAAACAGAAGTTCCCGTATTTTCTGCTAAATCAAGAAAAGAACTTATTGAAGCAGCAAATAGAGACTGGGAACATATTAATCCAGATATTTTTGGTTCTATGTTTCAGGGAGTTGTTTCTGAAGAACAAAGAAGTAACCTTGGTCAACATTATACCTCTGTTTCAAATATTATGAAAGTTATAAATCCATTATTTATGGATAATCTCAATGAAGAATTTAATCTTCTAAATGAGCAATTAATTAATCTTGAAAAAGAAATAGAAGAAAAAAAAGAAGTAGGTATCTATGATTTAGTTAAACAAAATAATAAAATTGTTTCTATAAAAAAAGAAATGCTTAAATTAAGAACTCGAATAAGTAAAATTAAAATTTTTGATCCTGCATGTGGTAGTGGAAATTTTTTGATAACAGCTTATAAGGAATTATGTAAATTAGAGATAAAAATTATCAAAGCTACTGACAGTTTTGCTTATTCTGAAATAAGGTTAGATAATTTTTATGGTATAGAAATCGATGATTTTGCAGCCGAAATAGCAACGCTTTCTCTTTGGTTAGCCCAGCACCAAATGAATTTAATGTTTTTTGATGAATTTAACCAAATGAATCCTACTTTACCTCTTTCAGAAGCTGGTCAAATAATCAAAGGTAATGCATGTAGCCTAGATTGGGAAGAAGTTTGTCCTTATAAAGAAGGTGATGAAATTTATATATGTGGTAACCCTCCATTTGTAGGGATTTCAAATATATCCGAATCCCAAAAAGTTGATAGAAAACATGTTTTTAATGATACAAAGAAAATTGGATATATAGATTATGTAGCTTGTTGGTATATCAAAGCTAGTAATTATATGAAAAATAAAAAATCAACAAGAATAGCCTTTGTAGCCACTAATTCTATAACTCAAGGAACTCAAGTTGATTTAATATGGCCTAAGATATTTAAAATGGGGTTAAAGATTAATTTTGCATATACTTCATTTCGATGGATAAATAATGCACAATCTAAAGCTAAAGTGTCAGTAGTAATTATAGGAATTTGTCAAAATAATAAAGATAAAGCAGTATTATATTCTAATTCAAAAAAACAATATGTTGAGAATATTAATGGTTATCTTATAAATGGGGCTAATATTTCAATAAAAACTAGATTAAAACCTTTTTTTAATAATTTACCAGTTATGAAATATGGTTCCAAAGCAACCGATGGTGGTAATTTAATCCTGTCTCCTGAAGAAGCAAATAGGTTATTAATGAGTAATCCAAATTTACATAGTATAATATTAAAATTTCAAGGTTCTTATGAATATATAAATAATAAAAAACGTTATTGCTTGTGGATTACTAAAAATAATAAAGATCTAGCTTATCAAAATAAGGATGTACTTGAACGAATAAATAAAGTCAAATTATTTAGATTAAAATCAAAAAAAAATGCAACTAAGAAACTTTCAAAAGTGCCATATAGATTTGGAGAAGATTTTTTTGAAAATAAAATTTCTATTATTATTCCGTTGGTTTCTTCAGAAAATAGAGATTATATTCCTATAGGAATAGTCGATCAGAATACTGTAATATCTAATTCAGCTTCATTTATCAGCTCTTCTGAGATTAAGGATTTATATTCAATTTTTGCTTTGATTGAATCAAAAATGCATATGATTTGGGTTAAAACCGTAGCAGGGAGGCTTGGAACAAGTTTAAGGTATGCAAGTACAATTTGTTATAATACTTTTCCGTTTCCAAAGACATCACAAGAGCAGAAAAAACAATTAGTTTTGAATACACAAGCTATATTAGATACTCGTGAATATTATTTTGATAAAACAAATGCTTGGCTTTATAATCCAGATACTATGCCAGAGGACTTAAAAAAAATTCATGAAGAAAATGACAAATTTGTAGAAAGTTTATATAAACCATCAGGTTTTAAATCTGATAATGAAAGATTAGAATTTTTATTTGCAGAGTATGAAAAATTAGTTAAAAAAGAAGGTAAATAATATGCCAGAAATGATGAGTATTGATTATAATAAAACAGGTGATAGTGTTAAATCAAATGCATTAGGTATGCGAGAAATGCAGGAGAAAGTATATAACCAAAGAGAATCTCAATATATACTATTAAAAGCACCTCCTGCTTCCGGTAAATCAAGGGCATTGATGTTTATCGCATTAGATAAAATGTATAATCAAGACATAAAAAAGACTATTGTTGCTGTCCCTGAGAGGTCTATTGGTTCTTCTTTTGCTCCCACAGCTCTTTCAGATTTTGGATTTTTCAAAGATTGGGAACCTGAAAAAGAATATAATCTTTGTTATTCAGGTAGTGATAGGAGTATTGGTAAAATAAAAAAATTCAACGCATTTTTAAAAGATGAAAAAGCTAAAGTTGTTATATGCACTCATGCCACACTTAGATATGCTTTTAGGGGGTTAGACCCATCTGAATTTAATGATATATTTCTTGCTATTGATGAATTTCATCATGTTTCAGTTAATGAAGATGAAAATGTTTTAGGGGATATGATATCCTCGATAATAAAAAACTCTTCAGCACACGTTATGGCTATGACAGGTTCCTATTTTAGGGGCGATGGACTTCCTATCTTAACACCTGAAACAGAGAGTTTATTTACTAAAGTAACTTATAGTTATTATGATCAACTTAATGGGTATAAATATCTAAAAACTCTTAATTTGAATTATAGCTTTTATCAAGGTATCTATACTGATTCTATTAAGGCAGTATTAAACCCAAAACTAAAAACTATTATACATATTCCAAATGTTAATAGTGCTGATTCTACTAAAGATAAATATAATGAAATAGGGCTTATTACTGATATTTTAGGTAATGTCAAATCGTGTGACCCTATTACTGGTTTAGATATTGTTGAAACTGAAGATGGTACTGAATTAAAAGTAATGGATTTAGTAGATGAAACAGGTAGAGATAAAAAATTGCAATATATTAGAGATCATCATGATAAAGATGATTTAGATATAATAATAGCATTGAACCTTGCTAAAGAAGGGTTTGATTGGCCTGCATGTGAGCATACTTTAACTGTAGGTTATAGAGGGTCTTTAACTGAAATTGTTCAAATTATTGGAAGATGTACTAGAGACTTCCCAGGCAAAGAAGTTGCTATTTTTACTAATTTAATTGCTGAGCCTGATACAACAAGTAAAAAAGTTGCTGATGCTACAAATGATATGTTAAAAGCAATAACGGCTTCATTATTAATGGAGCAGGTTATGCAACCTAAATGGGATTATAAAAGTAAAAAGTTTAAAGGGAGTGATGATAATGTAACCGTAGATATAAAAAATCCTCCGACATCAAGAGTAAGAGACATACTTGAAAATGATTTAAGTGATATTTCAGCTTCCATATTAAATAATCAATATGTAAAAATGGCTATGACAGATAAAGATAATGGGAAGCTCATTAATAAAGTTCTAATACCTAAAATTATTCAAGACATTTATCCTGACTTAAATTCAGAAGAGTTAGAATCCGTTAGAGAAAATGTAGTAACAAGTCTTACATTAGTAGGTAAAAAAACAGAAACTCATGGTGATAATAGATTTATTAAATTTGCAGATAATTTAATTAATGTACAAGATTTAGATATAAATCTTATAGATTCTATTAACCCTTTTTATGAATCATATGAGATTCTTTCAAAAAATGTTGATTCCGATGTTCTTGGGATTATTCAAAGAACAATAAGAGAGTATAGAAATCCTATAACTATACAAGATGTCAAAAATGAATGGCATTTAGTAAAAGACTTTTATACAGAATATAAACGTGCTCCTGAATTAAATTCAAAAAATTTGTATGAAAATCATTTAGCAGAAATTCTTTTAAAAGCTCAAGAGTTAAAAAGGAAGCAAGTAAAATGAGTTTAAGTTCAGAAGAAATTGATGTATTAAATTTTATTAGTTCAGATGATCCATTTGGTTTGTTAGATAAAGTTGTAAAAGAAGAAAAAAATAGAAAGGAAAAAGAACAAGAAGCTAACCCCATACTTAAAGCATTTAAAGAAATAAATGATTTTTATGAAAATAATGGAAGATTGCCTAAAAAAAATGATAATACTGAAGAACGAAAACTTGCTATTCATTTACAAAGTATTCTTGATGATGATGTTAAGAAAGATGTCCTTAAGAGTTATGATAAATATAATTTATTAGTAAAAAAAGAAAAGCAAAAAAATCCTGAGGATTCTTCAAAAGAAAATAATATTGAAGATATTTTTGATGATGAAATTTCATCAAAATTATTAGAAGTAGATTATGATGAAAAAGGTCTTTTTGATTTTTCAAATGGTTTAAGCACAGCCAAAGAAAGAGCTCAAGCTGATTTTGTTGCACATAGAAAACCTTGTCGTAATTTTGAAAAATATAAACATTTATTTGAAGAAGTCCAAGAAGCTTTAGAGCAAAAACATAGGAAATTAATACCTTTTAATGTAAAAACTTTGCATGTAGGAGGATTTTATGTACAAAATGGTATTTTGTTATATCTAGAGTCTTTGGATAATTTAAAAATCAGAGGTTCAAATTATGATGGAAGAACGCATTGTATATATTCAAATGGAACTGAATCAAATATATTATATGAGTCTTTGCGAAGAGCTTTAAACCTTGATGGAGGTATGACTGTCACAGAAGATGAAAGAAGTAGTGCTGGGCTACTATTTGAGCAAAATCAACTTACAGTGGATGATGAGGATCGTGAATCAGGATATATTTATGTGTTGATGTCTATGAGTCAAGATGAAAAGATAAAAGCAATACCAAATCTTTTTAAAATTGGGTTTACTACTAAATCAGTAGAATCAAGAATAGCAAATGCATCTAAACAGTCAACATACTTAAATAGTGATGTTCGCATAGTTGCAACCTGGAAATGCTATAATACTAAGACTCAAAAAATAGAGGACATTATACATCAATTTTTAAAGCCTGCTCAGATTATTTTTACTGTTTCTTCAAGTGAAAAAAAAGCAGATGCAAATGAATGGTTTTCAGTGCCTTTACCAATAATTAAAGAAACTGTTGAAAGAATAGTTGATGGATCTATAGTTAAATGTTACTTCGATGTAGAGACTCAAACTATAAAAGTTAAATAAAGAATATTAATTATTATTTTTGAATTATTTAAATAAAATTTAAATAGGATTGGGGCCAAAGTTATGTTTGATATAAATGAATTTAGTGGTGCTGTAAAAGCATTTTTTGAATTAATTAATAATTTTTACACTTCGTATTCTGAACCTAAAAAAGCTCGGAAAATGTTAGATATTGAAGCTGAAGGTATTAAAAAAATTGCTGAGGCTAACGCCTATGCTGTTAATACTTTATGTGATAGTTTAAGGAAAAATAATATTGGTAATTTAACTGAAAATTTGCCTCCTTTGTTAGATAATAAATTTAACAAACAGAATGATATGTTATCTAGAGCTACTTTAAAAGAAATTAATAGCTCAATAAGGAAAGAAGTAAATATAGAAACAATTTTTCAGAAAACTTATAATGAATTAGAAAATAAAGAATTAAAGAGTGATGATAAAGTTGATAATGATTGGATAACTAGATTTATTGATATTGCAGAAAACATTTCTAATGATGATTTACAAACACTTTGGAGCAAAATATTAGCCAATGAAATTATTGAACCAAAAAGTTATTCATTAAGAACTTTAGATGTTTTAAAAAATTTATCAACTCACGAAGCTAAACTATTTGAGGAAGCTAGTAATTATGTTATTAATGATTCTTTTTTATTATCAGAAACTGATAATATTCTTAATTATCCAATAACTTATTATAATCTAACCGTATTATCTGAGTGTGGATTGATAAAAGATGAACCCTTACTCGCTTATAATAAAAAGCTAAATAACTTTCCTGAAAAGGTATTAGAATATGGTAATTACCTATTATTATGTGATAGTAGTTTAGAAAAAGAAATCCAAATGGAAATTTATCCACTTACGTCTACCGGCAAAGAATTATATGAAATAATTAATTGTGAAATATCAAAAAAATTTTTTATAGAAATTGCTAAGAACCTTTCTGAAAAAGAAAAAAAATCTTCATTCTCTATCCATGAAATTTTAAGCAAGGAACAAAAAGGTCTGAGGTATAAACGGACTTCAATTTGGACTAGTTTAAATTCAGTAGAATAAATAAATTATAATTTTGATGGATTAATAAAAAAAATCTATTCTATATAGAGGTGTTATGAAAAAAGTAGTAATATAATAATATGAGTAAAACTGAAAATCATAAACTTTTTTACAATTATTCTTTAAAATATCTTTATGAGATATTGCCTAAAGATATGAAAAGAGAAGAGTTAGAAAAATACTTTGTGGGAGATAAAAAGGATTTTAGTTGTCTTGAAGATATATTTGAACATTAATTAAATCAGCCCAAAATTATCAAAGAATGCCTAATGTTATTAAATTTGAACAGAAGAGAGATTTAATTAAAAAACTATTATTTAATTTTGATTTTAGAAAGATATCAGAATTTACTTTTGAAGATATATATGAAATTTTTAAAGAAAATTTTGAAATTAAAAACTCTGAAAAGAAAAATAACTGTTGGTACAAGTGGACAAAATCAATAATTGATTCATCAAAGTTTATTAATGATTTTGCTGATTTAGATGATTTCTTAAAATTTATAAGTATGTTTGAATATAACCTTCAAACTAAAATAGCTTTACCACTTTTAATTTCAAAGAAAATAAGTGGAATTGGTTTTGCACTAGCTTGTGACTTTTTAAAAGAGTTAGGATTTACAGATTACTCAAAACCAGATGTTCATATTGTAGAAGTTCTTACTTCATTACAATTTTCTGAAAAAGATGACATTCAAATATTTGAAGAAATTGTGAGAATATCAAATGATTGTAAAGAAATAGATAATTCAATTACTCCATACAAAGTAGATAAAATAATATGGTTAATTTGCTCAGGTAAATTTTACTTAGATGATATAACTATAAAACCTCATAAACAAGAATATATTGATTTCTTAAAACAAAAATTACACTAATATTGTTAAATATACATCTAGGGAGGGGTACGCTTCCTCGGTAATAAGTAGGAGCAGAAATACTCTATCTACTATTATTTACTGAGGCCTTATGGAAAGAGATTTTAGTACCCCAATTGGAAATAATTTTACAGTTAGTTATGCTAATTGTGTATAGTTAATAAATCAAAACTTTTTATAGGGGGTGAGCTTTTTCGGTAATAGTAGAGGGGCTAAAGTAATTTTGTCCTTAAATTATTTACCAAGGAGTGTGTTATGCGTAATTTACCCATAGCCTATGGTAATAGTTGTTTTGCAAAGAAATGGTCTAATGAGACTAATAGTTTTGAAGAACTTTGCAAAAGATTAGAAACAACTATTAGAACAACTGAAACTCAAGAAGAGTATCCAAACCTACCTAAGAGAGAAAAAGATAGAATCAAAGATAAAGGTGGATTTGTTTGTGGTCTATTAAAGGATAATAGAAGGAAGAGAGAAAACATAGTAAGTAGATCTATGTTAACTCTTGATGCAGATAATGCATCAACTGAGTTAATAGCTAACTTTGAAAATCTTTGTGAGTATAGAGCAGCTCTTTATACAACTCACTAACACATGCCTCAGTCTCCTAGATGCAGAATTATTATACCATTAACTCGTGATGTAACTCCTGATGAGTATACAGTCATTTCTAGACATTTTACTAATATCTTAGGTATTGATATGTTTGATGAATGTTCCTATAGACCTCATCAACTAATGTATTGGCCTACAATTTCATCAAATGGAGAATTCATATTTAAATAGGTTAACAAAAAATGGTTAAATTCTGACTTGTTTTTAGCTGCATATCCTAATTGGAGAGATTGTACTCTTTTACCAACTTCTAGTAGAGAATGCTCACTTTATAAACCATCAAATAAAAAACAAGAAGATCCTCTTACTAAAAAAGGTATTATTGGTGCTTTCTGTATAGTATATGGAATTGAAGAAGCAATAGCTAAGTTTATAAGTGATGTTTATGAACCATCAGTAGTAGAGGGTAGATATGTTTATATACCTGCTGATTCAAGTGCTGGTGTTATTATTTATGATAATAAGTTTTCTTTTTCTCATCATGCAAGTGATCCAGCTTGTAATAAATTATTAAATGCATTTGATTTAATTAGAATTCATAAATTCGGTCACTTAGATATAGATGGTGATAACTCTACTTCTAAAAGTCCATCTTTTGTTGAAATGAATAATTTTGCTATAAATGATGATAAAGTAAAAGAATTAATAACTAAAGAAACAATAGAAGAAGCTGGAATTGAATTTGATGATAACAGTGAAGATTTGATTACTGAAATAGAAGTAAATAGTAAAGGAGAAATCTCACCTTCCTTTAATAACTTTGTTTTAATATTAAGACATGATAAAAAACTTAATAATATTAGATACAATGTTTTAAGTAATTCTATAACTGTTGTAGGTGATGTTCCTTGGAATCAAAATAAACCTGGTTGGAGTGATATGGATTTTGGAGGTTTATTAAATTACTTTTCAAATGTTTATAAAATATATTCACCAACTAAATTAAAAAATGCTCTTTTAGCTATATGTGGAGAAAGACTTTATCATCCAATAAAAGAATATTTTAATTCATTACCTACATGGGATGAAGTAGAAAGGATAGATACTTTATTAATTGATTATCTTGGTGCTGACGATTCACCTTATATTAGAGCTGTTACAAGAAAGACATTAATAGCAGCAGTAGCTAGAATATATGAACCAGGTATTAAGTTTGATTGTGTACCAATCTTAAATGGACCACAGGGGATAGGTAAATCAACTCTCTTTTCTAAACTTGGAGGGAAATGGTTTTCTGATAGTTTAACCCTAACTGATATGAAAGATAAATCAGGACCTGAGAAACTTCAAGGATATTGGATATTAGAACTTGGTGAATTAGCTGGTATGAGAAAAGTAGATATAGAAAGTGTTAAATCTTTTATTTCTCGTAATGATGATAAGTTTAGAGTTAGTTATGGTGTAAATATAGAAAGCCATCCAAGACAATGTATTATTGTTGGAACTACTAATGCAGAGAGAGGATTCTTAAGAGATATAACAGGGAATAGAAGATTTTGGCTTATAACTGTTACAGGAGATAGTATAAAGAAAGCCTGGGATTTAAATAATGATATAATATCTCAAATATGGACTGAAGCTTTAGTTCTATATCAGAAAGGTGAGTCATTATATCTTGAAGGTGATATAGCAAAAGTTGCAAGAGATTATCAAGATAAAGCTATTGAATCTGATGAAAGAGAAGGACTTGTTAAAGCCTATCTTAATACTTTACTTCCTGAGAAATGGGATGAATTAGGACTTGGGGAAAGACGTGATTATCTTTCAGGTTTTAATAGTGAAACTGGTAAAGTTGAGAGAACAACAGTCTGCAATCTTGAAATATGGAGCGAATGTTTAGGGAGAGATTCTGCCTCTATTAAAAAAGCTGATTCCTATGAAATTGCTACAATAATGAAGCATATGGATGATTGGATAAGATTTGAAGGGAATAAAAGTAAAACTAAGCGATTCCCTATTTATGGCAAACAACAAGCTTATGTTAAAAAGGTGAAAGAGTAATTATCAATTCACGATAGTTAATTGTAGTAATACTAAAAATATTAGCATCAGTAGTAATTTAACTATTGGTGCTAATGCTTTATAAATCTTATTCCACTTTATTTTGATTAGTCTTGCAATCAAATCAAATAATTCTGAATAAAATATATAAATAAAGGAATAAAAAGCTAAAAACTGGAAGAAAAAAAGCTAATCATTCCACTGTTTTATACCATCTTTAATTCTTTACAATGGTGATTTAAGAATCTCTTGGTATAAGTGGAATAAGAATATACTAATAAAGTATTAATATTATATATATAGTATATAGGGGTATATACCATATAAATCCTATGCACTATCAAATAGTTTGAAATGCATCATTCCTTATTCTATCTATCCATTATTAGAAAATTACAATTTAAAAGTGAATTGTCTTCAAAAAAATGGCCCCAGGCCCTTAGACAACTGAAGCTCTATCCATGTAATTAAATAATAGAATCATTCAATATAAAGTTCAAGGAGGTGGTCCTCCTGGTGAAGTTGTTGATATTACCATAGTTATTTAAAAAGGTGACACTGGCGATGGTCTTTATACTAACTTTTCTAAATGAAATATTATTTTTTTTACTATATAAAAGTTATATAAATGAGTGTCACTACCGTAACCCCCAATTGATGAATTAGTAATATATTTAATTATCAAAAAGCTTATTCGCTAATTTAGATTTTAAATTCTAAAGTTGAAGAATTGATAAATGATATGTGTTTTAAATTATAAAAATCTACAATTTTTTTATAATGGACTAAATCTTGATTGTTATAATAAGCAATGTGCAAATTCTTGATATTTCCCGTTTCTTGCATTTGTGCTATTCTAAATAATATATGGTCATCTACTAGTTCTCCTTTTTTAAAAGGGTTAGGAGTAATTCCTTTGGCTGGTAAAAGATCAATATATCCTACTCGTTGAAAGCTTAAACCATATATTAAAAAATTATTGATTGTTATTTTCTTATCATTAAAAAAATCTAAATTATAATATTTATTATAGTTTTGATATTTTTGTATCTGCAATAGTTGATTATATTTTCCAATTCCATTCCATCCCCATAATATTTTCCAATAGAATTCTTTGTCATTTATATGCGTAAATATTAAATTATTTACATCTGAACAATTTGTGATAAAGTATCCATGCAAGTGTTGTGGAAATAACGACTCAAAAAAAGTGTCAAAATTGGTAGTAAATACTGATGCATTAGTTGTTAACTTATTACTTATCGATTCATTATAAATTTGTATTTTTTTATTTAGTCTCATATATTCTAAATAATTAGTTAGAAGGGAATTCCAAATATTATATAATGGTGGCATGAAATTTTTTATTGATGAAAAATCATAATCGTTGTTTTCGAACATGTCACGTCCAAACCAATATTCTATATTCCCATCCCTCTTACTATAATAATTTTTAATGACTAGTTTAAGTTTTTCAAAATATTTAATATTCTCAATTGTCTTTTTCTTATAAAAAAAATTAAAAATTAGTCGTTCTTCTCTTTCAGATAAGGCATTATCAAAAAAGTTTTTAATAAATTTATCAAAGTTTAATAAATATTTTTTTTCTTCAACAATAAAAGAATTAATCTGAGATAATAAATTTATTGAAAGTCCATTGCCAAATAAAAAACCGTCAAACTTCAAATTAGTCTCCTCATTCACTCTTTTTAGTCTTTTTTATCAACACTTATCGACCAAAAGTATGAATCTATTAATTTCATTATTGGGTATTTATAATTAGTTTCTTCGAATATCTCAGATTGAATATTCAATAATTCCAATTTGTTATCAATAGCGAATTGATAAATTTTAGCTATTGAGTTCACAGAAAAGTTTTGTATTAACTTTGAATTATTAACTTTATTATATTCTTTAATTCCTGATTTGAAATATCTATCATATGCAGGGGTACAACCAAGAATCCCAAGCATAATTTTTGTAGTTAAAGTGCTTGAAATATTGTTTTTGGGAGCAGGTTTTCCAATATAATTAAAATAGTTTTTTCTTTCCATATTTAATTTTTCTTGAAGGTCTTTATGTAATTCATAAGTTAATTTGGCTAATTCTTTATAATTATTAATATTTAAATTTTCATCAAAATTTCTTAATTTAAAATATTTATTTGTAAAGATAGTTTCAATTATAGGTTTATAAATTTTATAATCTTTTTGGATTAAAAAACTAGAACCTCGATACATTCCCCAACTTGCTAGATAGAACCCAAGATGTAACATAGCTAGTTCTAGCGATTCATCATATTGTTCTATTTTTAAACTATTGAAATATGAATAGCAATGGTTAAAGCTTCTGTATCTGTCATTGTTATGGTTTTTTAATTTAGTGTAAAATGGTAATAATTTTTCTATTGGTGGGTTCATTGAATAAGATGCTCCATGTATTTTATTTTTCAATTTTTGGAAGTGAAATATATTTATAATTAAAAATAATTTCAAATATAATATTATAATATGATAAGAAAACTAATCAATCAAGAGGAAATATTAAAAATAAAAGAATCAAGTGTTGCTAAACCAGCTGTAATTGTTTTTTTTACAATAGCTTTTAAAAAAGGTGACACTGGTGATGGGCTTTATACTAACTTTTCTATATGAAGAATTATTTTTTTTACTATATATAAGTTATATAAATGAGTGTCACTACCGTCACCCTCAATTGATGAATTGGTTATATTTTAAATTGTAAATATAATTATAAGTTCCTTATTAGGAATATTATACATTTATTTTGATTTTTATTATACACAAATATACTGTTTTGCTATACCCAGAACACCTACACTCTTCACTAGCTTAATAATTTCCTTTGATTAATGTTTGATTTATGGGGGTGGGGGTATTAAATCTCTAGGACTATTGCCCTTATAACGAACAGGGGCAATAACGCAGAAAAAGCAGTATTCAAAGGGGGTATTAACCCCTAATTTTTTCAAATAATATAATTACTACTAACTTGATAATTCTCTTCTTTAGAGTGATATATACACCCTATAAGGAGAATTAATTTTATGAGTAATATTACTAAAAATCAGTTACAACAATTAAGAAAAGAATACCCTGTTGGATGTGTTGTTAAACTAATATCAATGGATGATTCTTTTGCTCCAAATGGGGGAACTTTAGGCAAAGTATTTTATGTAGATGATACAGGAACTATCCATGTAAATTGGACTAATGGATCTACTCTAGGTGTTGTATTTGGAGTAGATAAAATAGAGAGAATTGAATAAATGAAAAAAAATCTTAAAAAAAGTTGAAAAAAAATAAAATTAATAATCCTAAACTCTTGTATTTTTAATACAGACAACAAATAAGAGGGTATTTCTTTTATTATATTTTTTTTAATTAACTACTAGTTTTATATCAAATAAGGCCTTTATGGGCCTTTTTTTGCGTCTTAGGGGGTACGTTTTTTCGATATATAATAGGAGGGGAGTATATGAAAAATACTGAAAAAGAAAACATCACTAAGTTAAGAAATGCAGGATATGGTTATACAGCAATAGCTAATGAACTAAACATATCTATTAATACTATTAAATCATTTTGTAAAGCTAATAACCTAGGTGGAGTTAAAGCTAAGAGGAATAATAAAAAGAAGAATATTAGCTTTTGTTTAAACTGTGGAAAAGAATTAAAACATACACCAGGGAAAAAGAAAAAGAAATATTGTTCTGGTAAGTGCAGATATCAATGGTGGAATAAGAATAGGGATTGTAAATCAACCTATCAAATAAGATGTAAATCTTGTAATAAAAAGTTTAATGCCTATAAAAACAGTAACAGAAAATATTGCTCTCATGAGTGCTATATAGCAGACAGATTCAAAGGAACTATCTTATGAATAATAACCAATTTGAGAGACAAAAAAACTATAGTATTTCTTTAGAAATCCTATTCTCTTTAAAAGAAAATAACCTAATAACTGATGCTGAATTTAAAGAAGCTGAAAAATTATTAAATGAAAAATTTAAACCTATTATATCGATTGTATCTCTTGGTATCAACTTGAATTAGTTGGGGTTATAGAGCATGTATATACATTAAGTAGGAGATGTTTTATGACTAAAATAACTAGAATAAACCCCTATATATTACCAATAAAGAAAAAGAGAAGAGTTGCAGCTTATGCAAGAGTGTCAGTTGATTATGAAAAGAATATAGAATCTCTTAATACTCAAATAAGCTATTATACTTCTTTAATACAAAATAACCTATCTTGGGAATATGCTAGTGTTTATTATGATAAAGGTGTAACTGGTACTAAAATTAATAGACCAGGGTTTAAAGAATTAATGTATCAATGTGAGATAGGTAATATTGATATGATAATAACCAAATCAATATCTAGGTTCACTAGAAACACTGTTGATTTATTAGATACAGTTAGATCCTTAAAAGAAAAAGGAATAAATGTATATTTTGAGAGAGAGAATATAAATACTAATTCTCAAGATGGAGAATTGTTATTAACTCTATTAGCTTCAATTGCATAAGAAGAATCTAGAAGTATTAGTGAAAATACTAAGTGGGCAATTCGAAAAAGGTTTGAAGAAGGAATATTTACTCATAAAAATCTTTATGGATATAGATGGGATGGTCAAGAATATCAAATTGTAGAAGAAGAAGCTAAAGCAGTTAAATTAATATTTAATAGTTATCTTGAAGGTATGAGCCCTAATAAGATAGTTAAACTATTAAACTCAAAAGGTTTTAAACCAATGAATAGCGATAAGTTCTGTTATGAAAGTGTATGGTTAATACTAAGACAAATTAGCTATACAGGGGATTCAATTCTACAAAAGACTTTTATTGAAAATCATTTAACTCATAAAAAGAAAATTAATCGAGGTGAACTTCCAAAATATTATGTTGAAGATACTCATCCATTAATTATTAAAAAAGAATTATTTAATAAAGTTCAAGAAGAGATTGAGAGAAGAAAAGCTTTAGGTTATAGAGCAAATCAATCATTAACCTTTAGCTGCTTTACTTCAAAACTCTATTGCTCTATTTGTGGAAAGACTTATAGAAAGAGAACAATTCCAAATAAAAGCTGTACTGGCAAAATAAGCCATTATAAAAAATGGATATGTGGAACCAAGATAACTAAAACAGCAAGAGTTTGTCCATCTTGTAATGTTCCTGATAAAGTACTTCACCAGTTAGCAAGAGATGTAATTAACAGAGAAGTATTCGATGAAGAATTGTTTGATTCTCTTATTGAAAAGATAACAGTTGGAGAGTATGAACTATTCTTTCATTTTAAAGATGGTCAAATAATTAAGAAAACATGGCAATCAAAGAAAAATCATAAGACAAGGAGAAAGTTACATGCCTAGAGTCGTTAAAATAATACCTGCAACATTAGAAGAATATTCATCAACTCCAATAGATAAATATAGTAAAAAGAAAGTAGCCGCTTATGCTCGTGTATCAACAGATAGTGAAGAGCAAGCCTCAAGTTATGAAACACAAGTTAAATACTATTCTTCATATATTAAAAATAAACATGAATGGGATTTTGCTGGTGTTTATACTGATGAAGGGATATCAGGAACTAGTATGAAAAAGCGTGAAGGCTTTAAATCAATGGTACAAGACGCACTTGATGGTAAGATTGATTTAATAATAACTAAAAGCGTTAGTAGATTTGCTAGAAATACAGTAGATAGTTTAACAACTGTTAGAAAATTAAAAGAAAAAGGTGTTGAAGTATATTTTGAAAAAGAAAACATCTGGACACTGGACAGTAAAGGAGAACTACTAATTACCATAATGTCATCTCTAGCTCAAGAAGAATCTAGATCCATTTCAGAAAACTGTACTTGGGGGATTAGAAAGAGATTTGAAGAAGGAAAAGTAAAAATATCTTATGGGAGCTTTCTAGGCTACGAAAAGGATGATAATGGTAATATTGTAATAAATGAAAGAGAAGCAACTATAGTTAGATATATCTATTCAAGATACTTACAAGGCATAGCCCCTAATACAATTGCAAAAGAGTTAGAAGATAAAAAAGTCCCAAATGTAAGAGGAAAAGTTAAGTGGTATGGCGCTACTATCAAAAGCATGTTACAAAATGAAAAATATACTGGTAATGCTATACTTCAAAAAACATATTCAACAGACTTTTTATCAAAAAAGAGAAAGGTTAATAATGGAGAAGTTCCAAAGTATTATGTTGAAAACAGTCACCCTTCGATTATAACAAAAGAGCAATTTGAACTAGTTCAAGAAGAATTTGAAAAAAGAGGTAATCTTAAAAATAAGAATATAAATAAAAGTGTATTTGCAAATAAAGTTATTTGTGGTGATTGTGGTAGCTTCTATACAACTAAAACCTAGCACTCAACCGCTAAGTACAAAAGAATAATCTTTCAATGTAGTAATAAATACAAAAACAAAGTTAGATGTACTACTCCTCATTTTTATGAAGAAGAGTTAAAAGAAATAGCTGTTAATGCAATTAATGATTTAATTAAAGATAAAGATTCAATTATTGAAAATTGTAATCTTATTATTAATCAAGTACTACAAACTGAAAAGTTAAAATCAAAAGAAGAAACTCTAACTAAAGAAGTTGATAAATTATCAAAAGAACTAAATCAATTAGTAGCTACCAATGCTACAACAATTCAAAACCAGGTAGAATATGATGAAAAGTATAATAACCTATATTCAACATATTCTTCAGCTCTTAATGAATTAAAAAGCCTTCAAACTACAATTCAAGATAAAAACAATAGAAAAAGTAAAATCAAGCAATTCTTAAATGCTTTAAAATCACAAGATGAAATCTTAACTGAATTTTCACAAAATGTTTTTTTATCTCTAGTTGATAGAATAGAGGTTTATTCAAAAGATGATATTAAGTTTGTTTTTAAGAATAGTGAAAATGCCGTTTAATTTGCTTACAGAAAAGAAAGATAACTAATATATAATAGCTTTTATTTAGTTTTTTACAGTATTAAAATATTTGATAAATGTCAGAAAAAAATAATATTAGTTTCATTATTTTTATAGTTTTTTTTCAAAACTATGTTACAATTAATTTATTAATTATTGATAAACTTATAAAGTGTACTTGTATTCTTCTATCGAGATATATAAAGAAATGGGTATCATTGATTGTTACACACATTGTTCTTTAATTAATATACTATATTAAAAGTAATTTTTTTTATATAAACCTTTAAGGGATAATACATGTGGAATGATATCGAAACAACTGAAGATTTGTTGAACTTTCAAGTAGTAGCTGATACTGCTGCACAGATTATTAGAGATTCCAATAATCAACCTATTTCCATTGGAGTCTCAGGTTCATGGGGAGTCGGTAAATCCTCGTTATCGAAAATGATTGTTAAATCAATAAAAAGTAATGAAGATAAGCAAAAGTATGTTATTATTGAATTTGATGCATGGTTGTATCAAGGATATGATGATGCGAAATTGGCCCTTCTTCAAATAGTCTCGGATAAACTCTTTTCAGAATCCAAGAAAAATGAATCAGCTCTTTCAAAAGCAAAAGAATTTGCAAAGCGAATAAATTGGTTAAGGATAGGTAAGTTACTTGCTCCTGTGGTGGGTGGAGCTGTAACTGGAGGCAGTCTTGGAGGACCAGTTGGAGTAGTAATTGGTGCTGTTGGAGGAATAGTAAAATCTGGAGGAACTCCAACTTCTGATGATTTAAAGAATCTGAGTGATGCTTATTCAAATTTAGGCCCAGAGATATCAGGATTATTAAAAGAACAATCATCAACATCAATACCTAAGGAAATATCGGAATTAAGACAAGTATTTTCTGATCTTTTAGAAGAGCTAGACGTAAAACTTATCATAGTCGTTGATGATTTAGATAGATGTTTACCTTATACGGCAATCTCTACTTTAGAAGCAATTAGACTTCTTTTATTTCTACCAAACACCGCTTTTATTGTTGCAGCAGATGAGGAAATGATTAGAAATGCTGTAAAAGTTCATTTTGGTGATGAAGATATGTCTAAAGATTTGGTAACTAGTTATTTTGATAAACTCATTCAAGTTCCTATACATGTTCCAAGATTAGGAACTACAGAAATTAAGGCGTATCTTATTCTTTTGCTTGCTGAAACAAAAATGCAATCAGGAGTGATTACTGATGAATGTTTTCTAGATGCAAAAAAGAAAATTCTCAAAGCAGTAAAGTTGTCTTGGTCAAAAGAATTAACATTCGGAATTATGATGGAATCTTTTGGGGATGAAGCAAAAAATATCCAAACTGAGATAGAGCTTGCCGATCAAATAGCAGGAATAATGATGAACTCAAAACATATATTGGGCAACCCTAGGCTTATAAAAAGATTTCTTAATGATTTGATGATTAAAAGAACAATAGGAGAGGCTCAGGGATTAACTATATCTTTTGAAGAACAAGTTAAAATGCAATTATTTGAAAGATGTGCAACAGAAAAAGCCTTTGAGTTTCTTATACAAAATATTTCGGTTGTTGATGGAAAAATTGCTTTTTTAAAAGAAATTGAAGATAAGATCGCTGAAGGTGGAGAAATTTCATTACCAGATCCTTCTTGGGATGATAATTTTATTAAAGGTTGGTTGGAACTTAAACCAAATCTTGGTGATACGGATCTAAGACCTCTTGTTTATTTGAGTAGAGAGAAAAGTCTTTCGATGCAGAATTCTGATGATTTATCTCCTGAGGGTAAACAGATATTAGCAATTTTAGAGGTCAGCACAAAATTTGATGATACTTTAGTACCTCGTATAAAAAAGATTGGTGAAGTTGAGGCAAGTAGATTATTCGTTAGAATGAAAAAAATTATTAGATCAAATCAGTGGAATCAAAAATATTTTATCCAATCAATGCATATACCAACTGCATTTCAAAGTATAAGTATCCAATTTATATCTTTCGTAAACGAAATGCCCCCAGAAAAGCGTATTCCAACTTTAATTCCTCAATTAGTTCGTACAGAATGGGGACTATCGTTGGTAGAGCTTTGGAAGAATGATAAAGATACCCCAGAAAGAACAATTAAAGCTATAAAAGGATTAAGGAGGAGTGATAAAAAGGTAAATAGCAGGTAGTTGCACCAATATTCCTATAGTGTGTTAAAATATATGGCACACAACTGAGGAATGGCCAAGACTTTAACTCGACATGTTTTACTAGTCCAAGAATATGAGACTGTTTAGGAGAATGAGGAGTTTTAGTCGTATCAATCACTGGTCCACTTACTGAGGCCGAATAGGAGAATGGAACAACTACCGAACAGAGAGCCATTTTTGATTTTGTGTATAAAAAAATAAATGCAAGGAGATAAGAATGGTTAACTGGGAAAACAAAACTGTTAGCGTAGGAATTGATTTGCATAAGACTCAATTTACAGTTTGTGCAATAACATCAACGAAAGAGATTCTATTTGAGAAAGTGTATCAAACTAACGATGAAGGTTATAATGCTTTTATTAGTGAATGTCACACTCTAGAAGACAAGTATGGTGCACATGTATCAATGGCAATAGAAGCTACTTCTAATGCTAGATACTTTAGAAACTTAATGCAGAAAGAAGGCTTTTTTACACTTGTTATTAATACTTTAAAATTTAAGGTTGTAACATTAAGTGCTAAAAAGACAGATAAAAGAGATGCTTTTACAATAGCTGAGTTTTTACTAAAAGATATGTTACCTGAAAGCTATCTATGCGATCAAGAAACAGAGGAGCTTAGAAAACTTATCTGTGAAAGAGCTGATTTAGTTTCATTGATAGTAAGAACTAAAAATAGAATACATAATATGATGTTAGGGTATGGGATAGTAACAACTGCCACTCAATTTCAAAGCAAGAAAAAGAGACTGCTTCTTCTAAAAGGTCTCGAAGACCACGCTTTGATTACGAAGAGGACAGTCTCTACCTTAAATAGTTTCATTCAAACTTTAGAAATTTTGGATGAACAAGTCAAGGCTTTAGAGGCATTAATTGAAGATTTTGTACAAGAAGATGAAGATGTTCAATTACTAAAAACTATTCCAGGTGTAGGGAAAATAACAGCTACAACCATTAGAGCATATGTTGGTGATATAAATAGATTTGCAACTTACAAACAGTTCGCAGCATATTGTGGACTCACTCCTTTTGTAAAGTTTTCAAATGAGAAAGGATTTACCGGACATATAACAAAGAATGGACCTGTAGAGTTAAGAACTGCAATGGTACAAGCTGTAATGGGTATGCTTCGTCTACAAAGATCATTAAGGTATTTGTCGCTAATTAATGATTATAAAAGAATGAAGAAAAACAAAGGTAGTGGGAAAAGTATAATTGCCTTTGCACGAAAACTCAGTAGAGTAATTTATGCAATTCTAAAGAAGAAAAAGCCTTTTGATATGAATAAATTAATAGGTGATTTTAATAAGCGACAAGCAGAAGCTGTATAGCTTCTAATAAAGAAAAATGAAGAAATTAGGTTATGGTTTTCTGTGAAAAACTATTGACCTTTTATAGGAGGTAAAAAATGGGAACATCATCTTCGAGTAAAGGACCTGGGACAGGAGTTCCTTTTGATCCTCCTTGGTTAGATAGGATACCTTCTCCTTTAATACCTGGAGAAGATTTAGAAAGTTTACCAAAAACGCCAACACCTTCTAATATATCCTCAAATGAAGATCTTGCTCCTCCAGCAAGATTTCTTGGAGCAAGACGAAATCTTAATAATTATATTCATTCGGGAAATAGAGAAAGTCTTAATAGGGCTCTTGGACATTATTCAAGAAAAGGAATGGGCGGATCTTCAGTAATAGCTAATCGTATGATAATTTCTACAAGAACTGCTGCAGGTCTTTTGGGGTTTTTTAATTCTGTTTCTTCTGGTAATAATTCTGCATTAAAGTCTTGGATTGAAGGATTTACGTCAAAAGGTGCAAGTGCAAGAGAAATAGCAGATGGTATTGTTGACATTGTAGGTCCAAATGGAGGGAGTTTAGATGAAATATCTGCACAGAACTCTCTTGCTTTGGCTTTTGAAGATCTACTAACAGAACATCCAGAAGTTAATCTTTTGAGTTTAACAGAATCAAGTATTTGGTCATTATTAGGATCTTATCTAGGTTATGAATTATTCAATAGAATATATTTAGATATTGGGCAATGCTTTGAGAATTCAAAATTAACAGCTATTGAAGCAGAATCTCGTAAAGAAGAGATGAGAACTTATATTATTTCAGATGTAACAGCAAGTCTTAATATAATTAGAAAAACTGGTACTAATTACTCTAAACAAGAAGTAAATAAAGTTTTTAGAGAAGTCCTTTTTCGTACAATAAATATTTATGAAGGAGCATTGGAATGAAGATTGTTAGTTGTGTAGAATCGAGTATTCCTCAAAACCGTTCTGATGAAGTTATTTATATTTGCCAATACTCAAATCCTGGAGCACAAGATATTGGCTATTTTGGATTAGGTTTCTGGGATACTATTCGTAAACAAGGAATTGCTCCATCTACTGCTATTTGGGATTTTGCAACGTTTGCGCTTACAGTAGCATCGATAGATAAATTAATTTCACGAAAGTCAAGTCCTGATGGATGGACAAGAGAGCTTGATGTTGAAATCCATCTTTGCTCTCCTGATAAGTGGTATTCACAAATAGAGCAGTTGCAAAATCTTTTAAGATTTCTTACTGGAGATTTTTGGACGCTTTCATTTTGTGATGGAGGGTTTTTTCCTCCTTCCCCAAAGCCAATAATGCATGAAGCTGATTGTATAAGTTTATTATCAGGAGGTATGGATAGTTTAATTGGGGCAATTGATTTAACAAGAGATGGGAAATTGCCAATTTTTGTGTCTCATATTGTAAAGGGATCTAAAAATGCTCAAGAAAAATATGCTAGTAGTTTAAGTGCCTCTGAAAGGTTATATCAATGGAGTTATAATACAAAACTTAAAGGACATGGAGAAGACTCAACTCGTGGTAGATCCATGGTTTTTTATGCATTTGCAGCAATAGCTTCGGCGTCAATTAATAGGAAAAGTGCTGAGCCAATTGACTTATATGTTCCAGAGAATGGTTTTATAAGCCTTAATGTAGCTCTTTCGCCTGGGAGGCTTGGGAGTTTAAGTACAAAAACAACACATCCAATATATATGAGTGGTTTACAAAATTTATGGAATCATTTAGGAGTTCCTCTTAATTTAAAATTTCCATATAGGTTCAAGACAAAAGGAGAAATGATGAAAGAATGTCTTGATCAAGATTTATTAATGGATTTGGTAAAAGATTCTGTAAGTTGTGCTAAATATGGTAGAAAACATATTCATTGTGGAGTTTGTGTACCTTGTTTAGTAAGAAGAGCTGCCTTTATGAAAGTAGGTTGGGAGGATTACACAAAATATGGTAAAAATATTAAGAGTGATAGTGTAGATAATATTTCTGTTACAGCGACATCTTATTTGCATATGCAATCAAAAGGAATACGTCATATAGTAGGTAGTGCTCTAAATTTTGCTAGTGATACCGATAGGGTTAATTATGAAGGAGTTTTTTATAGAGGGTTAACTGAAATTTATGAACTATTACATTACTATGGTCGCGTATGATTGATTTTCATTGTCATCTTGATTTATATCCCAATGTCCTTTCTTTTATTAAGGAAGTTGAAAAACGAAATAAATTTACATTAGTAGTAACAACAAGTCCTCGAGCTTGGTTAGCTACTTCACAAGTATTTGCTTCAATCAAAAATATAGAATGTGCTATCGGCATGCATCCAGAGATAGTGATAAAGAAGTATGTTGAAAAGAATATTTTATTAGAGAATATTTCTAGGTCTAGGTTTGTAGGTGAAATTGGAATTGATGGATCAGTTAGTAATATTGACTCTTTACCTATTCAAATATCGTTATTTAAAGATATCATTAGAGAGGCAGAATCTTGTGGTGGTAGAATTCTAAGCATCCATTCTCGAAAAGCTGAATTACTGGTACTAGATATCCTTGAACAGGAATGTTTTAACAGTACACCAATTTTACATTGGTTCACTGGAAATAAATCTTTATTAAGTAGAGCTATCAATATGCAATGTTTTTTTAGTTTGGGGCCTGCTATGACAAGAACGATTAAAGGTAAAAGACTTATTTCAGAAATACCAATTGAATATATTTTGCCAGAATCCGATGGTCCCTTTGCATTAATTAAAAACAAACCGGTTATGCCTTGGGAAGCAATAAATATCATTCCAGATTTATCTGAAGTTTATGGTATTTCTAAAGAGCAGATACTAAAAAAGTTATTAAAAAATGCTCAAAGATTCACAAATACACTTTCCTGAATAATTAATAATATTTAAAGTTATAGAATGTCATAACTTTCCTATCAACGAACTAGTAATCGGTTGATATCCCTTTAGTAGATTTAATATTTATCCAATAATTTTGCCTTAATAAAAGCATCTATAACTTTAGGTAATAATAATTCTGGTATAAATGAATTTACCTTATATTTTTTATATTTTCTTTTTGGGACTAGTTTGGTTATAACTATAATTTATAGATTTCAAATAGACACATTAAAAATGATGATTAGTTATATAATGTGTATGGATTAATCAGTATAGAGTGTTATTTTATTAAAAGTGAATCATTAGGATTTATCAAATTTAACAAAAAAAACTGCCCATTAATCAGGGCAACTTCTAATTTTAAACTTTTATAATATTAAAAAAATTTAAAAAGAAAAAAAAGTTGAAAGAATCGATATATGTCCTTTCTTAAAAAAAATATCTCTATTTATTTTTGATCTTCATTGGTATTATATTGTTGAGTGTATAATAAGTCAATTATTTCTTTAACAAATCTTACAGAATTAATAATAAATTTGTGGTCAGATTTTTTTATGTTGAATAAATCTTTTTCTTTAATAATTCTTCTTTCAAATAAATTTTTAATATCAAGTAGAGCGTTTTCTTTTATTTTAGTACTTGTTATTATATTATTAAATAGAATTATAGTAGCTAAAATATCATTAATAACATCATGTTTTAATAATTTTTTTTGAAATTTTTGTTTATCATAACTATCAGGCTTTCCATTAACATTTTGTTTTAATTTATATATTTCAGATAAAAGTTGAAAATTTAGTTCAATATTTTCATTTTTTAAAGAATTTAGAATACAATTATTATGAGCACAAGCATTCCTTATTATTCTAACTGACCAAGAAAAATTCTTAATAATACTTGTATATGATTTGCCTAATTTTGTTGCTTTGTTTGAATAATACATTTCATGTAAATCAATTAATTCTTTGAAACTTAATAATTCTACAAGTGCCCATATAGGAATATCATCAGAATATTTATTATATATATCTGAGCAATAAGATTTTGTTGATTTTTTAGAAAAAGCTTCATAAGCATTTGGATATTCTTTAAAAAAATATTTTAACAATAGAATATCCATCTTCATCACAATCGTTAGTTATATCATTAATTAAATTTAATTTTAATTGATGTTCTATAGATAAACACATATTGAATAATATACGTCGTAAGTATAAATCAATCTTTGAGAGTTCAACTAATTGCTTATAATATAATTCCCAATATTCTCCAGTATTTTTATTGATATCAAACAATTTAGCATAAGATTTTAATTTATAAAAATAAGTGCTATTTTTTAAGAAACATTTAGCATTTTCTTCTTCATTTTCAGCAAATCTAATGTTTTTCATATTTTTCATATAATCGATTTGTTCATCTATATTTAATTTTTTTTTCATCTAGGATCCTGCAAATAAAAATAATTTTAACATAGGTATAAGTATATAACAATATAATGAAATAAATGAAAACAAATACAAGCTTTCCTTTTTTCTAGCAATTAATGTATTATCAAGTGAAAAAATTGAATAGTTTACTTGATACAAGAGGACAATTCTATATTATTATATAATAATTAGTAGTGGCTCCTCTGATATTAATTCTTCATTAGGGAATGAAAGTTTATTTATATTTAGAATTAGCCCTGAATAATTTACTTTTTTTAAAACAAATCTGTAGAATAAGGACATTAAAGCATTATATACAAAATGAAAGTTGTCAAATTCATTTTGAATAAGATTTGGTATATCAAATTCTCCATGAAATATACTATTTCTATGAGCTATTATTATTTTTTCATATTTTTTTAAATCAATACCATTTGCTGTGAAATTGCCACAAAGAATATCTCTATTAGAAGGACCAAAAATGTTAGGGATTCTTTTATTAACAATATTAAATTGATCTTCAGAAAGAGTTCCCTTAGATTTCTGTTCTTTTAATATTAATTGAAATTGCTTTATAATTTCTTTTTTTATAGGTTTAGATATTTTCTTTTCTTCTCCTAAGGTAAGCTCAGTTTTATTCCATTTTGCAAGTACTCCTAAATTCGCAAATAATTGTAAACAAGTATAAAGTGATAAATCTCCACAACTTCCTAAAATTATTTGTACTACATTTGAACAGTATTTATCTTCTGAAATTTTTTGATAAAGATTAAATATATTTTCTGTGGGAATTTTATGCCAATATTTAATCATTGTTTTATATTCTATATTATTTTGAACGTTATTTAAAATAGTTGAATAGGAAGGAATTAATTCATTCATATTTTGTTTAATTATACCTTTATTAGGATGGGAACTGATTAAAAATGGTTTGGTAAAATCTATATTACTATCTTTAAGTATCATTTTCCCTACATTCGAAAAATTTGTAGAAAGGAAGAAGCCAAAACCTAACATTAAATTATTTATTTTGGTTATAAAATCCGCATAATAAGTTTGCATATTATAATCTATAAAAATTAATAAATTATTATCAGTTTTAAATTCATAAATTAAAAAAGATGCATTATCGTCTTTAATCTTAATACAAGACGTTGATGTTAATGCATTATTTTGATTATTGTTTATTAATATTGGAGTTGAATTTATTATAGAAGTCCAATTAGTGTTTTTTTTATTTTGTATCGAAAGAACTGCTCGATAATATCCCTCAGTATTAGAATTTTGTAAAACCAAGTCATTGATTAAAATTACAGTATCAAATGGATCTTTTGTAAACTTTCGCTGTAATATAAAACTATTATTAGAAATATAAGATATATTTTGGGTCTTCTAACCTATATGTGGGTTAGAGCCTAATTAATTTTCTCTTTAAGTCCCTTTGTTAACATAATTTATCTGTTCGCTAAAGGGATTTTTATGTTGCTACAAACCAAAAGTACAGAATTAAGTAAATTATTTATGTTTCTAAATCCGTAAGCTCTTCTAATACAGAGTTTTATTTTGTTATTTAAAGCCTCAGTTTTTGCATTACTAATTTTGTATGTTCTAGTTGCCATAATAGCATCATAGTGTCGTTTTATTTTCCTTCCTAAAGCTACAAAACTTTGTATTCTACATCTTCTAGCCCAAGATAACCATGAATCTAAATGTTCTTTAACTTCATCCATATCATCAAGCTTGAATATAAATCTAAGCTCTTCTTTTAGCCTATATGCTCTATATAATTGATTATCATTAAGCTTTATCATTTCCAATTTTTCTCTCTGATTTTTTGTTAAGTTTTCAGGGTTCTTGCGTAAGGCAAATTTAGAATTTTTTATAATCTTTGATTCATCTATTGGTTTCTCATCTCCTTTCTTAGGTCGTCCTCTACCTCGTTTCTTCATTTCCCCTTCTTTCTGTTCAAGTATTACTTTTGCTCTTTGGGAGGCAGCTTTTCTTACATCATCTAAAGCAACTTGTGCCCATCCAATTGCATGAAAAGGATCAATACAACGCTCTGCATTAGGAATATATTTATCTAGACAAGCCTTTATCCATCTAGCTCCATCACCACTAACAGTCTTAATAGAGGCTCTCTGTTTTGGACTTAAATATTCAAAGAATTTAGATAAAGTTTTTTGATTATGTCCTTCCTCTGCCCATATAACTGTACTATCATCGTTATTTACAACTGTTGTAATATAATTATGTCCTTTTTTATAGCTAGTTTCATCAATTCCAATATTAACTAAATTGTTAAACCTATCTTCATATTTAGGAGCTACATCTATTAATACTCTATTAATAATATCACCAACAGTATTCCAAGAAACACCCATAAACTCTGATAATGTTTTCTTGCTTAAATTAAAAGCTAACCAGGCTACTTGATTTTCAAAATCTTTAGTAAATCTAGAGTTATGCCTAGCCCAAGGAACTGCTGCAGTTATAACACCATGTTCTGAACAAGTTACTCTATTAGTATTAGCTAGGACATATACAGGAATGTTTCCAACATCAAGAGATCTCCATTTTCGAGGAGCTTCTTTTTTGTCGTATCCAGGTAATTTTTTTCCACATATTGGGCATCTGTTTTGCTCTCTTTTATATGGTTCTACATGAATATAAAGCTCTTTAATATTTTTAGAATTAGTAATTAATTCCCAACTTTTAACTTTTACATTATTGACACCGATTAGTTCTTTTAATAAGCTCTTGATTGTCATTGGTTATCGTCCTTTGTGTGTTGTTGTAAATTTACAATAGACGATAACTGATGACTTTTTCAATAAATTCCTTAAAAAAACTAATATCTGTATTCTTTATTCCTTTCTTTTTCAATTCTCAATTATAAAATTTACCCACACTTAGTGATGAAGCCTCTATATTTTTTATATAAATTCTTAATATGAATTGATTGATATCTTTAAATTGTTTTATCCATGATACTTCAATAGTATAATATCCGTTTGAATTATATTTTAAATTTCCCTCTAATACTTGAAAAAATCCTTCTGTGCTCTCAATTGTCACAGTATGTTGATTGTAATTAAAAGTATTAAAAATTTCTAATGAATTACCAATTTCTTTAAACATATTAATTTTTTTATATTCAGAGATTTGATTATTCCAGTAGTCCTTAAATTTATCCATTTTTTAACCTTCATTATATTATAACATCAAAATATTGTATAATTTTACACCCACTTTAGAAAAAATACACCCTTTTTTTCTAAAATCGTATTGTTGTATTGATGTGTAAATATCTAGGCATTTAAGTACATATCGTTGATACAATAATGCAGCTATTATAATTTCTTTTAATATAAGGAATTAAAAAATAGCTGTTTTTTTATATAAGGCTAATTTGACATATTTATCAAGCCCTCTTGGGGTAATCGTGTAATAGTCAACACCCCTAAAGGGTAATCGTGTAAAATTTGAAATATTACTAATTTATATTTTATTTTCATTAAATTTATCCAAAAAAATAACCATTTCAAATAATCTTGAAGATGATACACTTTTATCAAAATAAGAAGAATAAGGAAATTCTTCACCAACATTGATATCATCAATATACAAAGCAACTTCTTGGAGTTTCTTATTATTTTTGTTTTCACATACGCTAAAAAAAAATCTATAATCTTGGTTGTCTTTTATAGTAAAAATATATTTTTGTTTTATTATAAATTCTTTTTTATTTATAAGTTCCGGAGGAGAGATTTTAAGCATTACTTTTAAAAAGTCTCCAATTGTTATACTATTATATTTAGATATTTTAGCAGGAAATCTAAAGTTAGTATTAACTAAGGTTCCATATCCAAACAAATTATTTATTATATTTATATCATTATGGTATTTTTCACTATAAACATCAAAAGGTTTCTTTGATTGCAAATTTATGGTTATCTCTTTGAATAAATCGGGAGAACAATATTTTATTGAATAAAAAAAGGATAATATTAAAGATTCAGTATCTGAAAAAGTTTTATTTGAATAGAATGCTAAGAAATCATCTAATTCATATTTAATTTTTTCAAATTTTCTAAGTGAAAAATTATAATTTGGTAAAATATAACAAATTAATGTTATAAATGATTTATTATTGCTATACTTCAGTTGCAAATAAGCATTAATAGTTTTTATATACTCTTCATTATTCGGAATAGGTAAGAAAAATTTTCTATTGATTAAACGGTCAAAATAACCTTCAGAGTCTGTATTGCTACCATAAAAATGTTCAACACTTCTTTCCAACTGGTTAGAATTTATCGCTAGAATAAATAAAAATCTTCCATTATTAAAAAAGTGCTTTATTCTTTCTAAAAATTCAACAGCAAAAGTGGGTCGACATCGATCTAGCTCATCAATTATAATTATAATTTTTTTTGAACTATTAGGATTTATTGAATTGTAAATTAATTCTAGATTGTCATTAAAAGTTTCAAATAAAATTGATAAATCTGTTTTTTGTAAATACTTATTTTCTATGTTTCCTTCGAAAATGTTATACTGCTTGCTAACATTATTTTCTATATTTTCTAGTGAATTTTTCGAAATTGATAAATATTGAGAATTATATAATTTAGAAAAAAATGAATGTTGATCTATTGAATTTGAATCAAGGGTTATTCTAATAAATTCATTTACAGTAGCAGATAAATATAATAAAGCTTTCCTTAATTGTTTTTTATTATTTAAATCAGTGTTTTTTTGAATTATTTGAGTATTAAATTCTCTTATAAAAGGTTTTAAAGGTTCTTCTTCATAATCATTAGACCAAGCATCAAAAGATATTACTCTATAGTCCTTTTCTATTAATTTTTCTTCCAAAGCTTTAATAAATGTTGTTTTCCCAAAACCCCATTCAGCATTTATACTAAATACTTGCTTATCCAATTCTAATTCATTTATTGTAGAAATATTTCTGTTAATAGATTTATTTGAATCAATAATTTTAATTAAATTATTACAGAATTGTTGTCTTGAAACGAATAATTTGGTGTAATATTCTTCTTTGGTTTCATTTTTCTTATTATCATATTTGTTTAAATCTTTTGTATTATAAAAAATATAACTTTCAATCAAAATTATGCTTATGATAAGGGACCCAAAAATATGGGAAGTCATTATTTTATCAGAAAAATCTGTTTTTAGATTTATTATTTGATTGTATAAAAAATTTAATATATTGGGTAAACATATTATAATAATAGATAATGGGAATAATAATTTCAAATTTTTAATTTTTCTATTTTTACTTCTCATCCCATATATTTGGGTTATAACTATTAATCCCAAAAGGAAAAGAATTTGAATATATCTACAGAAAAGATCTACATTTTGCATTAATTTTAACCTTTAATAAATTATTTTATTTTACATCTCATAATTATCAGTCCACAATTCACATTGCGTCATTACTGTTTTAATTGTATCATTCATGCCCTTTGGTGGGTATTTATATTTTTTATGCAATTTCTTAATTAACATTCTCATTCTAGCTCTTGCGGATTCTTTCTTTTTCCAGTCAATAGTTTTATTTTTTCTAAGGGTTTCAGTTAGCTCTTTCGTGATTGCTATCAACTCATCATTTTTATAAAAACCTTTTATATCTTGAGGGGTAGTTAATGCATCATAGAAAGCAAGTTTATCTTCTGATACCCCAAGATGATTACCAGCTTGTTTTGCTTCTGCTATATCATTTGCAAGTTTCATTAATTCAGCTATTACTTTTTCATTTGTTCTTAATCCATTAATATCGGTGGCATAAGTTTTACCATTTATGTCCTATTAGCTTTTTCTGGAATATTGATTGAAAGTTTTAATGATAAGCCCATAAATTTACCTCATAGATAAATTTTATTTTACCATAGAAAACTAAATTGTTGAATGATGGATAATAAAAAATATCATAGTTGATTATTAATATAATTTATTTTTACTATTAAGCTAACAAATTGTGTTGTATAATAAAGGTTATAATAAGTTAATAAATTTTATGGAATAAATTATGAAAGAAGAAATAGAATATTTATATAAATATAGGCCTTTATATTCTTATTGGAAAGATATAATAGATACAAAAACTGGAGAAATAGTTAAAAAAGTAAAAGTTAAAAAACCTATAATTAATAAATTTACTTTTGACTTATTAACAAAAGGTGAAATATACTTTTCTTCTCCAAGAGAATTTAATGATCCTTTTGATTGTTGGATACCTGTCTTTCCAAGTAAAATAACTGAAGAATTCGTAAAAAATAAAATGAAAGAAGATCCTAAATTTAAAGAATATATTATTACAAATTTTAATAGAGATATTCCTAGTTTTGTTAAATGTCATAATAATCCTATGATAGATTATGATTTAAAGACTCGAATTCATAGAGAGGCTTTTGATGATAATTTGGTTTGTTGTTTTTCTAAAACTCATGATAATCTTTTAATGTGGTCACATTATGCGGATTCTCATCAAGGTATATGTTTAGGATTAAAATATAGGTATAAAAATAAAGTTAAATATTTAGATTTAATATCAGAAAAAGGTAAAGTTGAAATACCAATTGAAGCTGTAAATTATTCGCATGATGGTAAGAAAGAAATTCCAGTTCCAGCTAATATGATTAAAAATGAGCTAATAGAGAAAAATTCATATTTGAAAGCAAAAGAGTGGGAGTATGAAAAAGAAGTGCGAGCCATCATTACAAAAGAAGAAGTTGGTTCAAAAATATTAAAATTAAGAAAAAATAGTATAAAAGAATTATATTTTGGAATTAATGTACCTTGTAAAATAATCTTAAAAACAATGAAGATATTATATGATTCAAAATACTATAATTTTAAAGCTATAAAATTTTATAAAATCAAAGATGCTATTGGTTGTTTTAAGTTGGATTTTATAGAAATTAAGAAAGATTATTTTTATAAAAACCTTAATGTAATAGAAAATATACTTAAAAAGGACTCTGTATAACATCTATATTCTTTGTTAAAATAACTTTTGTTATAGATGTAATAGTAAACAAAATAGGGTTCTTTCCTTTAATTAGGGATTAGTTATAAGCTCCATCAATAAGATAACCATTATTTTCCTCGTCTTAGTTGCTGACAAGGTTATATAATCCTTTGCCATTAATATCAAGCTAAATTTCATTTTACCATAGAAAACTAATTTATGAATGGGAGATTTTAGATTTTTATTCTTTAGAGGATTTTCTTTTATTTTTTTTGTTGAAAAGTTATTTATTTCTATGAGATACTATAAGTAAGGAAACTTTATGAACGGTTATTTAAAAAAGCAAATTCTTTCTTCTGAAGCAAATAATATTTTTGATATTACAATACATGATATATTTCATATGATACAAATTAATGAAGCTGATAGATTTGAATGCGAGAAAATTACTCAAAGTGTATACAATAATGAAAGATCAATTAAATCTAATGAAACAAAGACAGCTTCACGACTTAACTTCTATAATGAAATTTTATATAGATATCCTAAGACTGCCGGTTTTATTATGGAATATCCGCACGGCAAAATAATAACTCAAGCAGAAAGAAATCATTTTTATAGAGGTGAAAATCAAATATATGAAAAAAGTATTCCAACTTTATTGAGACAATTAAATCTGAAAAAAACAAAAGAAGAAAAAGAACTTTTTAAGATAATAAATGAAATGAGAATTGCAGAATTTGGTATATTTCTTGTAAAGCTTGATTTCATTCAACAATGGCCTTATAAAATTGGGTCTACTGTTTTATTTGATGTTATAGCACAACATTATGGATTAAATACGAATTGGTTAGATATTACAAATGATTTTCTAGTAGCATTATTTTTTGCAAATTGTTTTTGGGACAATAATACTAATTCCTGGAAACCTTTAACAAGAAAAGAAACTGAAAAAAATGAAAATACTAAATATGGTTTAATATATCACTGTCCTTTATGGCAAAAAGAATTACATAATGGATATGAATTAACAAATGAAAAAGGAGAACGAGTTTTAGATAATGCAATATTACCTATAGGGTTTCAACCTTTTATGAGATGCCATATGCAATCTGCATATGGTATAAAAATGCTGGAAGAATTTCCTTTACAAAATGATGTTATATTTGAAAAATTACGTTTCCGCCATAATGAAGAATTGTCAACATGGATTTTTGAAAGGATGGGTAAAGGCAAATTAATTTATCCCCATGAAGGACTAAGCCATTTCATTGATATAATTAAAAAAATAAAGGAATCTTATGTTTTTTCTGAAGAAGCCTTTAATTTTACTTTTTCAAAAAATAAATATTTTACAAATAAAGAGCAATGTTTAAATAAAATTCTAACAACTAATATTTTAGGACATTCAATAGAAATTGGAAGAGATAAACATCCTTATTCCTTACCTAGTCAAAGAATAAAAGAATTTGATAAAGTGTATAAAGACTTTTCAATTGAAAAAGAATATAATATAAAATTGGGCATATGTAAAGTTTTTTAGATTTAATTTTGGCTAAATCACAAACTTTTTGTGAATTTTTTGACATGTATATTATCATATTTAGTTATTTCATTTTTAATAAAATAAGAATTCAATTTTTGGCTTTACGACTCAATAAATGTTCGCTGTATTGTAATTTACTTATATCTTATTCCAAGCTTTTCCAAATAATTCTCCACCATTTGCTGATAAACGAATAACTTGAGTATCTTCGAAAATTTTTTTAGCATCCTCATGATATTTTTCTATTTTATCAATAGCAATAAAAACTTGTTTTTTATTTTTTAAGTATTGCTTAGCAATGCCTGACACTGGGAAATCCCCTACAGGTTTCAATAGGTCAGAATCGTGTATTAATGCAGGTATACAACTTAATTCTAACATGGCTAAAACAAATAATATCATTCCTTTCTATTGAGTGCCTGCACTGAACGGGTTCTCCTTTTTTAGTCAAGCTTAATTTTACTTAATAAGTTTTATATTTTATACACCCTAGAGCCCTTTAAACGTGTAATTATATTGGAATTGGTGTACCAATGCATAACACTATATATGGTTAATACCTTGATACAATTTCTTATAAGTTTACTTAAAATAAAGAATTAAATAATAGTTGTTTTTTTTACATAAGGTTACTTAGCATGATTTTTCAAGCCCACTAGTAGTAATCGTATATCAACAGATCCCCCTGAAGGGTAATCGTGTAAATTTATGTTCTATTTATAAAAGGTGTTTTTAGAATATTTTAATTTTATATGAAATTAAATAATTCTGCTTATTTTTAAATAATTTGCTATGACTTCCTGTTCTAATTAGTGATAGACATAAATTCTCGTTTTCTATTTTATATATTAGTAATAAATCTAGTTATATATGGCATCCTCTCATGTTTTTAAAATGTTTTGAGTTTGTTAATTGATGATCTTTATATTTTTGAGGTAACGGATTTTGCTTAGCTAAAAGTGTAATTATATGAATAAAGTCTTCTTTATCATGTCCACTTTTCAAGGCTGTTTATAGTCTTTCTTAAATTGAGTATGATATTTAATTTTAAGCATCTAAATCGTTCATTAATTCTTCTACAGAATTAAAAGGTCCTTTTAAGTTTTTGTTGTTTTGTGTTTCACTTAAAGCTTTTAAAGTTGATGAATTTGGTTGTTTAAGAATAACTTTAAAAGGAAGCCCTTCTTCTTGAATAACTTGTCTCAAAAAAATATTAATTGCTGTACTCATATCAAGACCTAAACTAGAAAGAATCCTTTGAGCATCCTTTTTTATTTGTATATCTGTTCTAACTGTAATGCTTGATTTATCATTCATTTTCTTTCTCCTATAAAAGGTCAATAGTTTTTCACAGAAAACCATAACCTAATTTCTTCATTTTTCTTTATTAGAAGCTATACAGCTTCTGCTTGTCGCTTATTAAAATCACCTATTAATTTATTCATATCAAAAGGCTTTTTCTTCTTTAGAATTGCATAAATTACTCTACTGAGTTTTCGTGCAAAGGCAATTATACTTTTCCCACTACCTTTGTTTTTCTTCATTCTTTTATAATCATTAATTAGCGACAAATACCTTAATGATCTTTGTAGACGAAGCATACCCATTACAGCTTGTACCATTGCAGTTCTTAACTCTACAGGTCCATTCTTTGTTATATGTCCGGTAAATCCTTTCTCATTTGAAAACTTTACAAAAGGAGTGAGTCCACAATATGCTGCGAACTGTTTGTAAGTTGCAAATCTATTTATATCACCAACATATGCTCTAATGGTTGTAGCTGTTATTTTCCCTACACCTGGAATAGTTTTTAGTAATTGAACATCTTCATCTTCTTGTACAAAATCTTCAATTAATGCCTCTAAAGCCTTGACTTGTTCATCCAAAATTTCTAAAGTTTGAATGAAACTATTTAAGGTAGAGACTGTCCTCTTCGTAATCAAAGCGTGGTCTTCGAGACCTTTTAGAAGAAGCAGTCTCTTTTTCTTGCTTTGAAATTGAGTGGCAGTTGTTACTATCCCATACCCTAACATCATATTATGTATTCTATTTTTAGTTCTTACTATCAATGAAACTAAATCAGCTCTTTCACAGATAAGTTTTCTAAGCTCCTCTGTTTCTTGATCGCATAGATAGCTTTCAGGTAACATATCTTTTAGTAAAAACTCAGCTATTGTAAAAGCATCTCTTTTATCTGTCTTTTTAGCACTTAATGTTACAACCTTAAATTTTAAAGTATTAATAACAAGTGTAAAAAAGCCTTCTTTCTGCATTAAGTTTCTAAAGTATCTAGCATTAGAAGTAGCTTCTATTGCCATTGATACATGTGCACCATACTTGTCTTCTAGAGTGTGACATTCACTAATAAAAGCATTATAACCTTCATCGTTAGTTTGATACACTTTCTCAAATAGAATCTCTTTCGTTGATGTTATTGCACAAACTGTAAATTGAGTCTTATGCAAATCAATTCCTACGCTAACAGTTTTGTTTTCCCAGTTAACCATTCTTATCTCCTTGCATTTATTTTTTTATACACAAAATCAAAAATGGCTCTCTGTTCGGTAGTTGTTCCATTCTCCTATTCGGCCTCAGTAAGTGGACCAGTGATTGATACGACTAAAACTCCTCATTCTCCTAAACAGTCTCATATTCTTGGACTAGTAAAACATGTCGAGTTAAAGTCTTGGCCATTCCTCAGTTGTGTGCCATATATTTTAACACACTATAGGAATATTGGTGCAACTACCTGCTATTTACCTTTTTATCACTCCTCCTAATAATAACTGGTCTATAATACCAGTATAATTTCTATTGTTTATTACCATCTATAAATAAATAGATGATATGTTTTTATAAGTGATATAATTGTGGGCAGAGGGCCTCATTTTCAATAAACTTTAAAGTTTTAAAAGGAGTCTGTCCTCGGTCCCAGTTTTCCCTATCGGTTGATTAAATCTTTGAGTTTCATTCATGCGGGAGATTGGAAAATGGAACCTATTTTTAACCTTGGAGGTTAGTATGAGTATCGTTGGTATCGACATTTCAAGTACTTCGGCTACATTTTGTATTCTTGGCAATACAGGTGTTATCGCACAAGACAATTTTCCACTAAATAAAACTGGTTTTAACAAATTATTATCTACTCCCGGAATTAACAAAGATACTACATTTGTCATGGAATCCACTGGGAAATATCACTTAACTTGCTATCATTATCTACTAAATCACAACATGATAGCTTATGTTGTAAATCCGTTGCTTATTAAGCAATACAAGGATACAATTACCTTAAGGAAAACTAAGACTGATAAGTCCGATGCTCTCCTTATTGCAGGGTATGCAAATAACCCTAGTATTCAATTTGAAGGGAGAAAAACTGAGTTGGAATCTGAAAGTAAACTTCTCTCTAGAGATAGGATTGCTAATAGCGAGCAACTTGCAAAAGCTAAGACTAGATTGAAGGGAGATATAGCTGTATCCTTCCCTGAATTGCATAATATTAACGTTTTTACTGATTCTTGGCTCAATTTGTTGTCTGTGTATGGTTCTGCTAAACAAGTAGCTTCTGCCTCTACTGTACAACTTGCTAAAGCTATTAGAGGAACTAGAGTAAAAAGTACTGAGAGAGATAAAAAGCTTGCTAAAAAAGCCAAAGAATTGGCTAAAGATTCTGTGGGTGTAGATCTTCATGCAGCTATTACCAAGCATCAAGCTAAAACTGTTCTTTATCTTAAAAAGGAAGACAAAGAACTTACAAAAGCTCTCATAAATATGGAAAAAGAAATTCATCCACAAGAGATAGAGATTATTACTTCTTTCCCTGGTATTAGTGATACAACTGCTGCACATTTTATGGCAGAGATTCAAGATATTCACCGATTTAGTCGCTACCAAAAATTGATAGCTTTCATAGGAACTGATCCAACAATCTATCAATCTGGAAAGGAAGATAGGCATGGTAAAATTTCCAAACGAGGGAATCGAGTCCTGAGAAAATATTGCTATCTGATGGCAACTAATAGCCTTAGAAGCAATCCAGTTTTGGCTGAATATTATTCTAGAAAAAGAGAACAAGGTTTCCCTCATAGAAAAGCTATGATTGCTACAACAAATAAACTTATTAGGGCTATTTACGCCCTTTTGATTAGAGGCGAAAAAGCTAGTATTCAATAATTTAAAATCTTTTTCCTTAATCATAATTGTTTATAGTTGACTCCTTGTACTTATAATATAATAGAATAATAATAAATTATAAACATATTTGCTTACAAACATACTACATTGTCTTACATTTCTGTGATATATGATTATAGTTGAAGTAAATTAAGGTAAAAAAAATCATAAAATTAGTTAAAAGTTTTAAAAGTTAATTAAGAGCAATTATCAAGTTATGAAACACAAATAAATTACTATACAAAATATATAAATAGCAGAGCTGATTGGAATTTTGTAAAAGTTTATACTGATGAAGGAATTTCAGGAACTAGCACCAAAAAAAGAGAAGGTTTTCAATCAATGGTACAAGACGCACTTAATGGAAAGATTGATTTAATTATAACAAAGAGTGTTAGCCGATTTGCTAGAAATACAGTAGACAGTTTAACTACAGTTAGATTGTTAAAAGAAAAAGGTGTTGAAGTTTATTTTGAAAAAGAGAATATTTGGACTCTTGATAGTAAAGGAGAGTTACTAATTACCATAATGTCATTCCTTGCTCAAGAAGAATCTAGATCCATTTCTGAAAACTGCAGCTGTGGGATTAGAAAGAGATTTGAAGAAGTAAAAATGTCTTATGGTAGTTTTCTAGGCTACGAAAAGGATGCTAATGGTAATATTGTAATTAATGAAAGAGAAGCAACTATAGTTAGATATATCTATCCTAGATTCTTGCAGGGGGTAACACCAACTTCAATTGCAAAAAATTAGAAGATAAAGGAACTCCTAATGCTAGAGGTGATGTAAAATGGTATGGCACTACTATTAAAAGCATGTTGCAAAATGAAAAATATATAGGGAATGCTATTCTTCAAAAAACATATTCAACAGATTTTTTATCAAAAAAGAGAAAGGTTAATAATGGAGAAGTTCCAAAGTATTATGTTGAAAACAGTCATCCCTCCATTATAACAAAAGAGCAATTTGAGAAAAGAGGTAATCTTAAAAATAAGAATATTAATAAAAGTGTATTTGCTAATAAAGTTATTTGTGGTGATTGTGGTAGTGTATATACTACTAAAACCTAGCACTCAACATCTAAGTATAAAAGGATTATCTTTCAATGCAGTAATAAATACAAAAACGAAGTTAGATGCACTACTCCTCATTTTTATGAAGAAGAGTTAAAAGAAATAGCTGTTAATGCTATTAATGATTTAATTAAAGATAAAGATTCAATAATAGAAAGTTGCAATCTTGTAATTAATCAAGTTTTACAAACAGATAAGTTAAAAGCAAAAGAAGAAACTCTAACTATTAAAGTTGATAAATTATCAAGAGGATTAAACTAGCTAGAAGCTTCTAATACTACAACAATTCAAAACCAGGTAGATTATGATGAAAAGTATAATAAACTATATTCAAAATATTCTTCAGCTCTAAATGAATTAAAAAGCCTTCAATCTACAATTCAAGATAAAAACAATAGAAAAAGTAAAATCAAGCAATTTCTAAAAGCTTTAAAATCAAAAGATGAAATCTTAACTAAATTTTCACCAGATGTTTTTCTTTCACTTGTTGATAGAATTGAAGTTTATTCAAAAGATGATATTAAGGTTGTTTTTAAGATTGAAAAATAAAGGTTATAAAGGAAAATAGAATTTAAATTAATGCTAGCGTTTATTAACAGCCTAATTCTTTGTGATAATTTTTGAGAGTTGTGAATCTATATATTTTACTGCTAAGAATATGTGTGTTATTATTTTTTACTGCTGAAATATATTTTGAGACATATTTTTCAAAACTCTTTATAATATAATTTTCTTTAGAAGTAATAGATATATATTCGTCGTTTGGTATTAAAAAAGGCTCTTTAGATAAAATATAAGATGGGTTAGTAATTAATAATGCTTTAGAATAATCAAGCCCCTTTCCTAAACTGTTTGCAATATGATTCTTTTTAGTAATAAATGATGCTTTGTTCTTAATATTTGATCTTAGGGGAATTGCAAATGTTAAATTATTGATATTTATTATGACTAATCCAAAACCCCGAGTTTTATTTTCAATCCAGTTTCCTTGAACATGATCTAAGGCTTCTATTAGATTATTATTATCGTTGTAAAAGGATTTATCTAATTTAACAATTTTCATAAGTACAATTACTCCAAAGCAAAAAGTAAAGCCTCCAATTAGGAGGCTTGCTTACAGTCCATTCTGTTCGGATTTTTCAGTTTTTTAAATGGGGCAATCCTACCACCATCTTCATTCTGTTCGGATTTTTCAGTGTTTTACGTGGGGCAATCCTACCACCACTGACTGTAATAAAAGTATCTAATAATTTTATTTAATAGTCAAGTGAAAAAAACTCTAATCTAAAGATTAGTTAATGATAAAAAGTAAAAACATCTCCTAAACGAAAGTTTTACTATTTACGTTTTCTTTCGGTTAATAACCTATCCAAGAAATGGTCTATCTAAACGTAAAACCTATGTTAGGCTACATAATTAACATCCTTGGCAATATTAATTATTTCAATGGCCGTCAATATTTATTAGAAATATTGATTAATTGTTATGTCAATAGCTTTTATTATTTTAATTAAAATCTCCCTAGTTCTGCAGTAATAAATAAAATAATAAAAAGCTTATTCCTTTTAGGGAAAGTATTTTTTTTGCTTAAAATAAATTTTTATATAACATTTTGTTGTATTACTCTGTAGGCCTTGACTATTTTTAAGTTATAGTAGATACTTAAAATACGAGGTGTTATATGTTTGTTAAGAAATTACCTGTAAACAAAGATGGAAAAACTTTATTGATTTTTGCAGAATCTATTAGAATACCAAATGGATATACTACAAATGCCAAAGGGAAAAAAGTTAAAGCTTATAAGATTAGGCAAAAGAAAATTAAAACTATTGGTTATTATGAAGATCTTCTAGATCTTTATGAGGATCCTATTGCCCATTTTAAAGCAGAAGCTAAAAGAATAAATGAAACTAACAAGCAAAAAAAAATTGAAAACACTATTTCAGTAGAATACAATACTGATGAATTATTCGACATTAATACAAATACTAATAATTTATATAATTTAGGCTATGTAATGATAAATGCAATTTATCATGAATTAGAAATAGATTATTTATGGAATAACAGAAGAAGATATACAGGTGATAAATTTAATCACAATATGATTTTTTTATTATTAGTAATTGATAGGATTATTTATAGTTCTTCAAAGAAAGGAGCTTTAAGTAAAACTGACTATTTTTTTGAGAACTTTAATTTTACTCTTGATGATACATATAGAGCTTTATCCTTTTTTGCAAAATATAAAGTAGATTTACTAAAAGTGTTAAATCAAAATGTAATCAAAAGATATAATAGAAATACAGATTTATTATTTTATGATGTTACAAACTTTTATTTTGAAATAGATGAAGAAGATGATTTAAGAAAAAAAGGAGTTTCAAAAGAACATAAGCCAAATCCAATAGTTCAAATGGGATTATTTATGGATGATAAAGGAATGCCTATAAGTTATCATAAATATGAAGGCAATAAAAATGACTGTTTAACTTTTATACCAAGTCTTGAAACAATAGGTTTTGATTTAGATTTTGACAATGTCATTTATGTAGCTGATAAAGGGATGATGAGTGGCACCAATTTAAGTAGAATTATCAAAGAAAAATCTGGATATGTAATTAGCTATTCTGTTAGAAAAGCAGATAAAACTTTTCAAGAGTGGGTATTAGATGAAACAGGCTATGAAGAATGGGTAGAAGAAGACAATGAAAACAATCATGCAGAGAAAGTAATCTATAAACGCAAGTCAAGAATGCAACCTAGAGTAATATGGGTTGATAAAATCTATAGAGATAAAAATGGAAAGGTAACAACAAAAAAGGTTGAATTTACAATAAATGAAAGACAGATTGTTTTTTACAGTTCTGCGTATGCAAAAAAGGCAAAAAAAGATAGAGAAAAAGCTAAAAAAATAGCATCAGGGAAATCAGCATCATCGATTTTAAACAAAGGAGCAATGAGTTTAATAAATAATTTAGCAGTTAATAAAGAAACTGGAGAAATTGAATCGAATCAATGGGGACTCATTAAAGATTTTGATGAAAAAAAACTAGAAGAGATTGAAAAACTAGATGGTTACTATGCAATAATGAGTAATGTCATTGGAATAGAAGAGAATGAAATTCCTTTTAAAGCAAAACATAGGTGGACTAAAGATAATATGTATCAACTTAATAAAAAAGTAACTGATTCAGATATAATACAAATGTATAAAGGTCTTTGGAAAATTGAAGAAAGCTTTAAAGTAACAAAGACAGGTTTAAAAGCAAGACCGATGTATGTTAGAAAAGAAGATCATATAGAAGCCCATTTATTAGTATGTTTTACAGCATTATTAATATTAAGAGCTTTAGAAGTAAGATCAAATCTCAATGCATTTCAAATACAAAAATTAATACAAGAATTTCAAGTTGATGAAATATCTGAAAATTTATTTAAAACGACATATTTTTCACCAGAGTTATATAAGCTTGGAAAAGCTGTAGGATTAGATTTAAGAAAAAAACAATATACTAGAAAAGAACTGAAAAGTTTTATATCAGAGAGTAAAAAATTTGGACGTCTAAATTAAAATTAAATTATCAATGAATGTAACACATGAAAATGTGTAAAAATGTTGAAATAATTTCAAGCTACACAATAACTTAGTGTAGCTTTTTCTATATTTTTGCTGCAGAACTCAGGATAAAAGTATCTAATAATTTTATTTAATAGTCAAGTGAAAAAAACTCTAATCTAAAGATTAGTTAATGATAAAAAGTAAAAACATCTCCTAAACGAAAGTTTTACTATTTACGTTTTCTTTCGGTTAATAACCTATCCAAGAAATGGTCTATCTAAACGTAAAACCTATGTTAGGCTACATAATTAACATCCTTGGCAATATTAATTATTTCAATGGCCGTCAATATTTATTAGAAATATTGATTAATTGTTATGTCAATAGCTTTTATTATTTTAATTAAAATCTCCCTAGTTCTGCAGTAATAAATAAAATAATAAAAAGCTTATTCCTTTTAGGGAAAGTATTTTTTTTGCTTAAAATAAATTTTTATATAACATTTTGTTGTATTACTCTGTAGGCCTTGACTATTTTTAAGTTATAGTAGATACTTAAAATACGAGGTGTTATATGTTTGTTAAGAAATTACCTGTAAACAAAGATGGAAAAACTTTATTGATTTTTGCAGAATCTATTAGAATACCAAATGGATATACTACAAATGCCAAAGGGAAAAAAGTTAAAGCTTATAAGATTAGGCAAAAGAAAATTAAAACTATTGGTTATTATGAAGATCTTCTAGATCTTTATGAGGATCCTATTGCCCATTTTAAAGCAGAAGCTAAAAGAATAAATGAAACTAACAAGCAAAAAAAAATTGAAAACACTATTTCAGTAGAATACAATACTGATGAATTATTCGACATTAATACAAATACTAATAATTTATATAATTTAGGCTATGTAATGATAAATGCAATTTATCATGAATTAGAAATAGATTATTTATGGAATAACAGAAGAAGATATACAGGTGATAAATTTAATCACAATATGATTTTTTTATTATTAGTAATTGATAGGATTATTTATAGTTCTTCAAAGAAAGGAGCTTTAAGTAAAACTGACTATTTTTTTGAGAACTTTAATTTTACTCTTGATGATACATATAGAGCTTTATCCTTTTTTGCAAAATATAAAGTAGATTTACTAAAAGTGTTAAATCAAAATGTAATCAAAAGATATAATAGAAATACAGATTTATTATTTTATGATGTTACAAACTTTTATTTTGAAATAGATGAAGAAGATGATTTAAGAAAAAAAGGAGTTTCAAAAGAACATAAGCCAAATCCAATAGTTCAAATGGGATTATTTATGGATGATAAAGGAATGCCTATAAGTTATCATAAATATGAAGGCAATAAAAATGACTGTTTAACTTTTATACCAAGTCTTGAAACAATAGGTTTTGATTTAGATTTTGACAATGTCATTTATGTAGCTGATAAAGGGATGATGAGTGGCACCAATTTAAGTAGAATTATCAAAGAAAAATCTGGATATGTAATTAGCTATTCTGTTAGAAAAGCAGATAAAACTTTTCAAGAGTGGGTATTAGATGAAACAGGCTATGAAGAATGGGTAGAAGAAGACAATGAAAACAATCATGCAGAGAAAGTAATCTATAAACGCAAGTCAAGAATGCAACCTAGAGTAATATGGGTTGATAAAATCTATAGAGATAAAAATGGAAAGGTAACAACAAAAAAGGTTGAATTTACAATAAATGAAAGACAGATTGTTTTTTACAGTTCTGCGTATGCAAAAAAGGCAAAAAAAGATAGAGAAAAAGCTAAAAAAATAGCATCAGGGAAATCAGCATCATCGATTTTAAACAAAGGAGCAATGAGTTTAATAAATAATTTAGCAGTTAATAAAGAAACTGGAGAAATTGAATCGAATCAATGGGGACTCATTAAAGATTTTGATGAAAAAAAACTAGAAGAGATTGAAAAACTAGATGGTTACTATGCAATAATGAGTAATGTCATTGGAATAGAAGAGAATGAAATTCCTTTTAAAGCAAAACATAGGTGGACTAAAGATAATCTGTATCAACTTAATAAAAAAGTAACTGATTCAGATATAATACAAATGTATAAAGGTCTTTGGAAAATTGAAGAAAGCTTTAAAGTAACAAAGACAGGTTTAAAAGCAAGACCGATGTATGTTAGAAAAGAAGATCATATAGAAGCCCATTTATTAGTATGTTTTACAGCATTATTAATATTAAGAGCTTTAGAAGTAAGATCAAATCTCAATGCATTTCAAATACAAAAATTAATACAAGAATTTCAAGTTGATGAAATATCTGAAAATTTATTTAAAACGACATATTTTTCACCAGAGTTATATAAGCTTGGAAAAGCTGTAGGATTAGATTTAAGAAAAAAACAATATACTAGAAAAGAACTGAAAAGTTTTATATCAGAGAGTAAAAAATTTGGACGTCTAAATTAAAATTAAATTATCAATGAATGTAACACATGAAAATGTGTAAAAATGTTGAAATAATTTCAAGCTACACAATAACTTAGTGTAGCTTTTTCTATATTTTTGCTGCAGAACTCAGGATAAAAGTATCTAATAATTTTATTTAATAGTCAAGTGAAAAAAACTCTAATCTAAAGATTAGTTAATGATAAAAAGTAAAAACATCTCCTAAACGAAAGTTTTACTATTTACGTTTTCTTTCGGTTAATAACCTATCCAAGAAATGGTCTATCTAAACGTAAAACCTATGTTAGGCTACATAATTAACATCCTTGGCAATATTAATTATTTCAATGGCCGTCAATATTTATTAGAAATATTGATTAATTGTTATGTCAATAGCTTTTATTATTTTAATTAAAATCTCTTTCGATGTTTTTGGGAATTTTTTAATATAGTGGTTATGGAATTTCAACAATTATTAATAAATATGGTCATGATGTTTTTGATATAGAAAGTAATTACATACGATGTACTATTCCTTTTGATGCTGAAGTTATATCAAAAACTAAGAAGAAAAATGTCGGTTTGAATAAAACAGAAAAGAAAGTCATAATTTATTTATTAGATGATGAGAGCTATTCTGCAGAAGATATAGCTAAAAAGGTAGATGTTACAAAAAGAACTATTGAAAGAGCTTTCAGTTATTTACAAAATAAAGGAATAACTGAAAGGATAGGTTCGAAACGTGATGGAGTTTGGCACGTTATAAAATAATTTAACGGATTTATTAAATATTTTTACACCCTGTTAAGAAAAAATACACCCACTTTTTCTATAATCGTATAGTTGTATTGATGTATAAATTCCTTGGCATTAAACTACATATCGTTGATACAATAATTCAGCTATTATAATTTCTTTTAAAATAATCAATTAAAAAATAGCTGTTTTTTTATATAAGGCTAATTTGCCAGTTTCTACGAGTCCTTCAAGAGTAATCGTGTAAAATAGTAAAAATTTAAACAATACTATTTATTCATAATAGTATGATTAATTATGATATTTTGAGAAAACTAAGTTATATTTATTGTTCAAACCTTACATGCTAGGTCAAAATAAAGTATCAATTTTAAAAAATAATTAATTAATTTGTCCAAATAGTGCCATTTGGACGATTTATTAGTGAAAATACTTTAATTTTTAGTTATAAATTAAATGGTAGGATAAATCCTGAGTTCTGCAGCAAAAATATAGAAAAAGCTACACTAAGTTATTGTGTAGCTTGAAATTATTTCAACATTTTTACACATTTTCATGTGTTACATTCATTGATAATTTAATTTTAATTTAGACGTCCAAATTTTTTACTCTCTGATATAAAACTTTTCAGTTCTTTTCTAGTATATTGTTTTTTTCTTAAATCTAATCCTACAGCTTTTCCAAGCTTATATAACTCTGGTGAAAAATATGTCGTTTTAAATAAATTTTCAGATATTTCATCAACTTGAAATTCTTGTATTAATTTTTGTATTTGAAATGCATTGAGATTTGATCTTACTTCTAAAGCTCTTAATATTAATAATGCTGTAAAACATACTAATAAATGGGCTTCTATATGATCTTCTTTTCTAACATACATCGGTCTTGCTTTTAAACCTGTCTTTGTTACTTTAAAGCTTTCTTCAATTTTCCAAAGACCTTTATACATTTGTATTATATCTGAATCAGTTACTTTTTTATTAAGTTGATACATATTATCTTTAGTCCACCTATGTTTTGCTTTAAAAGGAATTTCATTCTCTTCTATTCCAATGACATTACTCATTATTGCATAGTAACCATCTAGTTTTTCAATCTCTTCTAGTTTTTTTTCATCAAAATCTTTAATGAGTCCCCATTGATTCGATTCAATTTCTCCAGTTTCTTTATTAACTGCTAAATTATTTATTAAACTCATTGCTCCTTTGTTTAAAATCGATGATGCTGATTTCCCTGATGCTATTTTTTTAGCTTTTTCTCTATCTTTTTTTGCCTTTTTTGCATACGCAGAACTGTAAAAAACAATCTGTCTTTCATTTATTGTAAATTCAACCTTTTTTGTTGTTACCTTTCCATTTTTATCTCTATAGATTTTATCAACCCATATTACTCTAGGTTGCATTCTTGACTTGCGTTTATAGATTACTTTCTCTGCATGATTGTTTTCATTGTCTTCTTCTACCCATTCTTCATAGCCTGTTTCATCTAATACCCACTCTTGAAAAGTTTTATCTGCTTTTCTAACAGAATAGCTAATTACATATCCAGATTTTTCTTTGATAATTCTACTTAAATTGGTGCCACTCATCATCCCTTTATCAGCTACATAAATGACATTGTCAAAATCTAAATCAAAACCTATTGTTTCAAGACTTGGTATAAAAGTTAAACAGTCATTTTTATTGCCTTCATATTTATGATAACTTATAGGCATTCCTTTATCATCCATAAATAATCCCATTTGAACTATTGGATTTGGCTTATGTTCTTTTGAAACTCCTTTTTTTCTTAAATCATCTTCTTCATCTATTTCAAAATAAAAGTTTGTAACATCATAAAATAATAAATCTGTATTTCTATTATATCTTTTGATTACATTTTGATTTAACACTTTTAGTAAATCTACTTTATATTTTGCAAAAAAGGATAAAGCTCTATATGTATCATCAAGAGTAAAATTAAAGTTCTCAAAAAAATAGTCAGTTTTACTTAAAGCTCCTTTCTTTGAAGAACTATAAATAATCCTATCAATTACTAATAATAAAAAAATCATATTGTGATTAAATTTATCACCTGTATATCTTCTTCTGTTATTCCATAAATAATCTATTTCTAATTCATGATAAATTGCATTTATCATTACATAGCCTAAATTATATAAATTATTAGTATTTGTATTAATGTCGAATAATTCATCAGTATTGTATTCTACTGAAATAGTGTTTTCAATTTTTTTTTGCTTGTTAGTTTCATTTATTCTTTTAGCTTCTGCTTTAAAATGGGCAATAGGATCCTCATAAAGATCTAGAAGATCTTCATAATAACCAATAGTTTTAATTTTCTTTTGCCTAATCTTATAAGCTTTAACTTTTTTCCCTTTGGCATTTGTAGTATATCCATTTGGTATTCTAATAGATTCTGCAAAAATCAATAAAGTTTTTCCATCTTTGTTTACAGGTAATTTCTTAACAAACATATAACACCTCGTATTTTAAGTATCTACTATAACTTAAAAATAGTCAAGGCCTACAGAGTAATACAACAAAATGTTATATAAAAATTTATTTTAAGCAAAAAAAATACTTACCCTAAAAGGAATAAGCTTTTTATTATTTTATTTATTACTGCAGAACTAGGGAGTAATCGTGTAAAATAGTAAAAATTTAAACAATACTATTTATTCATAATAGTATGATTAATTATGATATTTTGAGAAAACTAAGTTATATTTATTGTTCAAACCTTACATGCTAGGTCAAAATAAAGTATCAATTTTAAAAAATAATTAATTAATTTGTCCAAATAGTGCCATTTGGACGATTTATTAGTGAAAATACTTTAATTTTTAGTTATAAATTAAATGGTAGGATAAATAAATGAAGAATATTAGTAAGAAAGCTCTTTTTGTTTTTTTAACTGGGATTGTACTTTTGATAACAAGTTGTCAAACTGTCGAAAAAGAAGAAACTTCATCTCAAGATTTAGAGGTAAAGTTTGTAGTAACGGATACAATGCAATCTAAATTTTATGATGCTGATGGTAATGTTATTGATGAGCCTGAATTAGGTGATTCTTTATATGGTCAAGATGCACAATATCAAGGTATTATGCCTTCATATACAGATAATGGGGACGGAACTGTTACAGATAATAATACAGGTTTAATGTGGCAACAAACTCCACCAACAGATAAGATGAGCTATGATGAAGCTGTAGAATATGTAGAAAATTTAGAATTGGGTGGATATACTGACTGGAGACTTCCAACTATTAAAGAATCTTTTTCTTTAGCAAATATGGATGGACAACTGAATGCTGAAGATATTTCAGAAAGTATTCCTTATATTGATTCTGATTATTTTGATTTCTTCTATGATGAAAATCGTCCTTATACTGGATCTTATTGGACAAGTAGTGTAACTAAAATTCCTGCTGAAAATGAATATGAAGAAATGGAAAAGAACTATGGATTTAACTGGGCAGATGGTCACTTGAAATCTTATGGTGATGGTTACTATCTAGATGGATCTTCTTCTGGTTCTTCTATTCCTGCGGGAGTTAGAGCTGTACGTGGTGAAGAAGGAGTATTTGGTGTAAATGATTTTGTTGATAATGAAGATGGAACTATTACAGATAACGCTACAGGATTAATGTGGAGTCAACAAGATAGTGGTGCTATTAATGATGACGGTTCTATTCGTGATGTAGATGATGATAATTATGGTTTAGGTAGAACTTGGGTTGATACATTAGAATGGGTTCAATCAGTAAATGAAGCTAACTATATGGGCTATAGTGATTGGAGATTACCTAATGCTAAAGAACTTCAAAGTATAGTGGAATATGGTATAACAGAGTTACCTGTTGTTGATACTGATTATTTTGACTTAAGTAGAGAAGATTGCTATATGTGGACAAGTACTACTTGTGGTGACTTCCCTGATACAGCTCTATATTTTGCATTCGGAAAAGCTTATGGTATTAATCTTGCATCTGGCGGTGCTGCTGGTATGAGTAATGATGAACAAATGGGCCCTCCACCTGAAGGTGATAGCGATGGTGAATTACCTCCTTTAATGGAACAATCATCAGAAGAATCAACAAGTACTGAAGATGTAACTGTAGCTGACTTTGTAGATACACATGGCCCTGGTGCAATGAGAAATGATTATAAAGATACAACAGGAGCTGCAACACAAGCACCAGCACTATCAAGAGCATTATGGGAGCAATTATATGGTGAAGAATATCCTTATGAATATGATGAAGCTAATGATACAACAACTATATTTGACTTAAGTGCTTCAGAAAATGCAGCAGACTATATAGTAATATATAATTACGCATTATTAGTACGTGATGCTAACTAAATTAATAGAATAGGATTAGTAGTAATTATAAGAGCCTCAAAAGAATAAAATGCTTTTGGGGCTTTACTTCTTTTTACGAGGTTTGTATTTATATATATTTTATTGTATCTGCTATTTGATTGTAAAAGAGATCTTTACGTTACTTACATAATCACTTGCAGAAAGTTCAATGTTATCTTCCTAGCTTAAGTTAAATTAATTAGCTAATACGTGATCATGCTTATAAGCATTTAAAACTGTAATGGATTTTTCAGTGTTAAGAGATGCTTGTACAAAACAGCTTTTATCATTTGTATTGTCAGATAATTTAAGAGAAGAGTTTGTATTAGAAACTGTTGACCAATTAATAGAAAGATATGGAACCCAATTAAGTAAGAATGTAATTATCACAAGTGACCAGGGTGTACATTACTCTGCAAGAGAATATAGAAGGAAATTAAAGATGTATAATATCACTCGCTCGATGAGTAGATGTGCGAACTGCTGGGATAATTCGCCGCAAGAAAGCTTTTTGGGTCATATGAAAGATGAGATAGATATTACAGAATGTAATAGATTTGAAGAATTAAAATATTGTATTAATGAGTATATGAATTATTACAATAATGAAAAATCCCGATGGGATATAAGCAAAATGACTCCTAATCAATATAATAAATATTTGAGGAAAGGACATTATATTATTCCTGGAAAAGGCAAAGTTAAAGTTGCATAATTACAACTTTAACTTTTGGATAATGTGGTATACTAGATTAAGTAAAATAAAGTTTGTCTAAAAAAGGCGAACCAGTTCACCTTGTTAGCTTATATATATTAATAATTTAATTTTAAGGAGTAGTGATAATGATTTTGAATATATCAGTCTATGCGTTTATTGTATTAACGTCACTAGTAATTTTGTTCCAATTATGCCTAGCTGCTGGTCTACCCTGGGGGGCAGCATCTATGGGTGGAAAATTTAAAGGTAAATACCCGGTAAAAATGAGACTAGTAGCAATTTTAAATTCCTTTTTATTATTCTTTTTTATAATTATTATACTATCAAGATCTACCTTCGCTTTTCCAAGTTTATTTTCTTTTTCGAAAATAGCAATATGGTTTCTTATTGCTTTTTTTGTAATAGGAACAGTGATGAATTCAATAACACCGAGTAAAATAGAGAGAATTTGGGTTCCTGTTACTTTACTCCAATTTATCACTAGTTTGATTATTGCTTTAAATTAAAATTAAGGTTCAACATATAAATGATAAAATAGGCCGAATGTGTAACTGGTTTCAAGTATGAAACCAGCTGCACATTATAGCAAAAATTAGAGAGTGAATCGAAAAATATGTATAACATTTTAGAATAGTTAAATAACTTACACATTGTGATTGACTCTTTCGTTTTTAAGTATGAAAAAGTATTAATATAAATATACTATTTCATGTAACTCTGAGGTGTCATATTCTTTAACTGTATTTTCTTTCTTGATTATGGTATGTTCTTTTCCAACATATCGGTAGCATGATTCGCCAGGTTTAACCTCAGTTTTTTCACTCATTACAATTCTATCTAACTCGATATTAACACTTATTTCAATTCCATCTTTTTTATAAAAAAGCTTCACATTTCTTGCATATTCTTCACCCATCTCAGAATCAAATACTACATCTTTTAATTCTGATTTACAGATCCTCAAAGTTTCTGGGTTTGGTTCGCATAGAACTGTTCCATCTTTATCAATTGCAAGCAAACTAAGTAGTAGACTATCATCTTTCATGACCAGCAATCCATAATCAAGACACAAATCAGGAGTATGTATTTTTCCCCAATACCACTGCTTATATCTTTTATTCATATTATTGTGTCCCCAATTATGATCATGGTAACCTTCTCCTTTGAAAGGTATTTCTTTACCATCTTTATATATAATACCTTCTACCTTTGCATGAGGTGCTGCTACGGTCCAGCCCATATTAGGTGGATTTTCAGGGGTGAAATAATGAGGAATTTGTGGGTAGAACTTTAATTTACACCCATTGCCGTTAATCATGGTATAGATTTCATAATATTCACCAAAATCAACGCAGTATTGGTTATTGAACCTTGCTTCGCATTTCTCGTAGCTTACGGTCACTTCATCTCTTGTAAATTCTTCTAACTCCCAAGCTGAATCACCATTTTCATAATAAGCATTATATCTGATAGAAGGTTTTCTGGGCTTTAGTCTTGTGTCATTAACTGAATACATGGCAACTATGTGGGTTCCATCTTCAGAATTTGCATCAAAATACCACCACTCAAACTCTTGTTCCTCATCCTTGAAAGGTAATTGTACATGCATTGCATCTTCTTTTAAAAAATTCATTTAGTCTCCTTTGTATACACTTATATATAAGTATACACTTGTATTTTTTTTCTATTAATAGAATAATTATATTTGAAAAGCTAAGTCAATATTTCTAAGGAAGTTTGCACACATTGCTCAAATTTGTATACTAAGAGGTTTAAATGAATTTTACTAAAAAAGATTTACCAAATTTAACAAGAACAAAAAGATGGATAATTTCAGCACTTTTTAGACTGATGGAAACAGATGACTATAAAAAAATAACAATCACACAAATAATTGATGAAGCTGAAATTGCAAGAAGAACTTTTTATGTCCATTATAAAAACAAGCATCAAATTATTAAGGAGTATATTGATGAAACTTTTAGTAGAATTTGGTTAGATTTCAATCAAAATAAACAAAAATCACTTTATGATATTGCCTATTATTCTTTTAGTGAATGTTTCAAACATATTGAAATACTAAGAGTATTGCACAAACATAACCTGTCCAATTATTTTTATGAGCAGTTTATAATTAAAATGAATAAAACTACAAAAGAATCTAATTTGGCTGTTTTCGATGTTTCTGATTTTTCTGAATCAGAAATTATATATTTGAACATATTTCATGCTTCAGGTTTGGTTAAAATGATTGACCGATGGATCCAGGATGGTTGTGAAGAAACACCAGAAAAAATGGCTGCCTTATATGTTAAGATTTGTAAGATTGGAATACTAAATGATTGAAAATAATAAGATGAATCAGAAATAGAAGTTAAAATTATTTGTGTATATGAATCTAGATCTACAGGTTTTAACCTAAAAAGAGAATTAGAAAAAGCTAATATTGATTGTATAATAATGGCACCTACTAGAATATATAAAAAAAAAGATGGTAATCGAGTAAAGACAGATAAGCAAGATGCTAGAAATTTATCTCAAACATTATTTTGTAAAGAAAAAAAGTAAGTAGTTCTAATCTCAGTTGAAGATAAAGCTACTAGAGACTTCATTAGAATGAAAGATGATATAAAAACACAATAAAAAAGCAAAGTAACAGTTAAAATCATTTATTTTAAGAAGAAATATTAATTATCCATTTCAAGAAGGAGCTTGGTCTGATGCATATAGATAATGGTTAAAGACTATTAAATTTGATTTAATGATTAATCAAATAACTTATAAAGAATATTTAGTAGAAATATATAGATTGAAAGAAGCTATAAAGCGTTTTGATATAAAGATTGAAGAATTATATAAAAATGAAAAATATAAAGAAGATGTAAAAAGATTATGGGGCTTTATAGGTATAGATCACATATAGCCTTATCTATAGTATGTGAAATAAAAGATTTTGCAAGATTTAATAAAGCTAGAGAGTTTTCATCATTTATTGGGCTATGTGCAAGAGAATTATCTTGTTTTATCAAGTTTAAGAAACTTTCGGCATCAGGAGCATTAAAAAGATTATCTCTAAAAGATTTATGACTTAATATACGAGCTAATTTACTTAATATTCTTAAATGGTAACTACTATTTTTTTGGGGGCCAACAAGTAAAAATACAAGTTTAATATTTTTTTTATCAAGTGCTAGTAGCTCAATTTAAGTTTTAAGAGGCATAACTGCTATCAATGATTTATCCATTGATGAACATCTATTTCAAATCCGCAATATTTAAATAAGCGTTTTCTAACAAATCCGCACTTTTTTAAATAGCTAAGTCTTTGCAAAAATAACAATTCTTATAAATTGATTTTATTCCCAACCCTTGGGAATGTCTAAGGAAATTCGAAATGCTTAAGTAGTTTTATTAAAGAATAATTATTATCTACACTGAATTACTATTTGTGTGTAATTGTAAAAATTTGTGTTAATTTTTACAAATAGGATTCACAAATATTACTAAACAAACTTTAAAGATGCATAGTATTTTTTAAAGTTCTTTAAGTCTTATAATTAGATTAAAATAAATTTAAACGAAATCTTGAACCGGCACGGAAAGTTTAGACACTTTAATAAAACTTAATCATCCCTAAGTACTACATTGAATCAAATATTTAGAAAAGATTAGTTATGATATACTAGTCTTGATGGAGATTTAGATGGGTAAAAGGTACTTTATTGAAGAAGAAATTGCTAAAATAAGAGCAAATGAGTATGCCTAAAAAGTTAGTGAAAAATCAATTAAATATACTTTAGAATTTAAAAAGGAATTTTGGAGAAGATATCAAGGTTGCCAATCACCAGGAACTATATTTCTTGATTTAGGTTTTGATTTAGATATTATTAATCGTGAGAGAATTCATGGATTAACTAATAATATTAAAAGACAGGCTACAAGAGCAAATGGATTTGAAGATCAAAGAGTCAATAATTCTAGACCTAGAACTAAAGAGGCAATATCTGTTGAAGAAAAGCTTAAAGCTTAAGAATTAGAGATAAAAAAATTAAATCAAAAGTTGGAATTCTTAAAAAAAAAACATCATGATAGAGGAAAAATATTCACTATCGCGACAGCAGAGAAGGAAGAAAAAAAGAAAATAATACAAGCACAATTGCTAGATCCAGAAAATCTATTAACAGTTGAAGAATTATGTTTAATAGCAGCAATATCAAGAGCTAGTTATTACTATTGGCTTAACTTTAAAGATAAGCGTGATGAAAGAGAGTCAAAAGATAGAGCTGCAGTTGATATAATATTAAATGTATATAAGCATAGAAAGTTTAAGAAAGGTTCAAGACAAATCTTTATGATACTATGAAATACACCAAATAAGATGAGCTTAGAGAAGATAAGGAGATTGATGAAAAAATATGGATTATTTTGTCCAATCAGGAAAGCTAACCCATTTTAGTACTTATCGTTGATACAATATAGCAGCTATTATAATTTTTTTTAATGTAAGGAGTTGAAAAATAGCTTTTTTTAATTTAAGGCTATTTTGTCTTATTTTTCAAGTTTTCTAGGAGTAATCGTGTACCTTAAAAAGATAATCGAATTAGATAATGTAATAGTCAACAGAATTGTTTTTTTAATAGCGGTATCTAATATTATTTATATATTTTTTCTAACAGTGTTTTTTCCATTTATGTCAGTTAGATGAGTAATGAATTCACCTTTACTTTTAATAGATATCAATTAAATCAAATAGTGCTTTATTTTTATAAATAACTTCTTTTCCAACTTTTTCCTCAATTAAAAATCCTTCTTGAACAAGTAATTTAAGATATTTTGTTGCTGTGCTTCTTGATAGTTTTAATTGCTTTTGGAAATATATATTTTTTGTATAGAACTCATAATAAATTAAATCTACTAATTCTTTGCTATATATTTTAGGAAGCTTTTGCTTCATTTTAGTACAAGTTGCTTCAATACTTTCATTAATTTTCTTGATAAAATTTATTGTAAATTCTGAAGTCTCTTCAATTCCTTTGAGCATATATATAATGAAATTCTCAATGTTATGAATATCTTTGTTACACTCATTGAGTAGATCATAATATTCTGCTTTGTTTCTTATTATATATTTACTTAAATATAATATAGGTAAATCTAGCTTTTTTGTCATGACAAGGTAGAGAATATTTATTAAACGCCCAGTACGACCATTACCATCATAAAAGGGATGTATTGTTTCGAATTGATAATGGATTATTGCCATTTTAATAAGTGGATCATATGTTTCATTATCTGAATTTATATATTTTTCAAGATTAGATAAATATGTCATTATTTCTTCATATGATTGGGGAGGTGTATGAACTATTTCTCTAGATTTGGAATTAATTATTTCAGTTCCAGGAAGATTTCTTATATCTCCAATATTTGGTTCTATAATTTTGTGGATATCGATTATATCATTAATACTTATAAATCCTTTTTGTTTGAGAATTTTATATCCTTCGTTTATAGAACCTCTATATTTTAGTACTTCTTTAGAAGAAGGATTAATGCTATATTCAGTTATTTCTTTATATAATTCATCATATGTTGTAACAATATTTTCTATTTCCGAAGAATCTTTTGCTTCACCTAGAGTAACAACATTCAATAAGATTCTAGGATTTTCTAATGTTGATGTAATACCTTTTAATTCACCTATCTTGTTGTTTGCTTTATTTAATTGTATTAAAACTTTTTTAGTTTCAATATCAAAGTCTAAAGGTAGTTTATTCATTTTTATTTACTCCTATTAGTCATAAATCCATATTTATTGAATTATATATTTTAAGTGCTTCAACTTTTATAAATAACTAATAACTATATAAAAAGATAATCATGTAATAAGTATATGACTAAAATATTAAAAATAATAGTTATGTTAATAGTTTATGAGTAATTTATTAAAAAATCTAGTCACGTTATTGTTTTATGAATAAAAATTAGAGAAATTTATTCATGTTTATAAATCTATACTAAAATATTATAAGTAATAGGTATGCTATAAATTTATGAATATTAATTTAAATATGGTTAAATATAAAGTTCTTTCCTTTTTAATAATGCTTTGATTTTGTGACCTAATGATTTTTATGTTTTTGTGCGAATGGTTTTAATTTAAATAATAAGTTTAATTAAGGGGTTTCTTTTATGTTAGAATAGGTGAATTAATATTAAGAACAAGTACTAAAAAGCGTGAAGTGTTTAAATCCATGATTAGTGATGCACTAGAAGGTAAAATTGATTTAATAATTACTAAGAGTGTTAGTAGGTTTGCTAGAAATACAGTAGACAGTTTAACAACAGTTAGAAAATTAAAAGAGAAAGGAATTGAAGTATATTTTGAAAAAGAAAATATCTAGACTCTTGATAGTAAAGGAGAGTTACTAATTACTATAATGTCATCTCTTGATTAAGAAGAATCAAGATTCCTTTCAGAAAATGTACTTGGGGGATAAGAAAGAGATTTGAAGAGGGAAAAGTAAAAATATCTTTCGGTAGTTTTCTTGGATATGAAAAAGATAAAGAGGGCAATATAGTAATAAATGAAAGAGAAGCTAAAATAGTTAGATATATCTATTCTAGATACTTACAAGGCATAGCCCCTAATACAATTGCAAAAGAGTTAGAAGATAAAGAAGTTAAAAATGTAAGAGGATCTATTAAGTGGTATGGCTCTACAATTAAAAGCATGTTACAAAATGAAAAATATACTGGTAATGCTATTCTTCAAAAAACATATTCAGCTGATTTCCTAACAAAAAAGAGACTGATAAATAATGGGGAGATTCCAAAGTATTATGTTGAAAATAGTCACCCTTCTATTATAACAAAAGAACAATTTGAACTAGTTCAAGAAGAATTTGAAAAAGAATGTGCTTACTCAAATAGAAGTACCAGTGCTAATCTATTTTCAAATAGAATTATTTGTGGCACCTGTGGTGCTTTATTTGGTAGGAAGATTTGGCATTCAACTGATAAATATAAAAGAGTTGTTTGGCAATGTAATGATAAATATAGAAAAGAAGAAAAGTGTACAACAACTCACCTTTCTGAAGATGAAATATATAAATCAATACTAGAAGCTATTAATAAAGTAATAGTAGAAAAAGATGAAATAATAGAAAATTGTGAATTAATATTAAACAAAGTATTAGATACTAAAAAACTAAAGATAAAAGAAGCTGAGAAATCAAAAGAGTTAAATAAAATATCAAAGCAAATTGAACACCTAGTTGAAGGTAATTCAACAATTATTCAAAACCCTGATGAATTTAATACACTGTATAATAATCTATCAACAGAGTATTTTGCTATTCAATAAAAGGTTGAAAATACACAAGCTATTCTAGCTGATAAGTTTTCACGGAAAATACAGATTGATAGATTTATAGAAAATCTTAAAGCCCAGGAAGAACTAATAACAAAACTTTCTCCAAAGCTTTTTACATCCATTGTTTATATCGTTAAAGTGTTTTCAAAAAAAGAAATAAAAGTACATTTTAAAAATGGTGAAAAAGTTGTTGTTAATTTGTTGAGGTAAAAAAGAAAGATAAACAATATTTTATAGATTTATTTTTATTATTTTTCATTTTCATAGATTCTCCTCTAGATGTAATACTAGAGGAGGTGCAGTTAACTTCTAAGTTCAACTTAAATGGGGGCATATCAAAATGTTAGTAAATTAATATAATATAAAAAGTAAATTATCAATAAAATATTTAAAAAATAATGTACAGCATAATAAAACTATTGTAAAATAAAAGAAGTTTTTATTAGGAATCTAAGAGGTTTTTGTATGTATGTTAGTCCAATTGTATTTATTATTTCTTTATTAATTGTAATCGCTATTATTTTTGTAATTTTTTTATTAATTAGAAATTTTATTTGCTGGTATTATAAAATTAATATAAATATCAAATTACTTGAAAGTATAAATAATAAGTTAGAGTTTCTATCTAAGCAGAACTTTCCAGATGAATATATCGAATTTGAGAAATCTTTAAAACCCCTAGAACCTATTGAACAGAATATAAATATTGAAAAAGATATAAAAGAAAAACACATATGCTCTAAATGTGAAACTAGTATACAAGGCAAAGAATACTATTGTGCAAAATGTGATGAATATTTTTGTTATGATTGTATTTTATCTGGAGCAAAATGTCCTAAATGCAAATCTCGATTGATTAATTAATTTGAGGCAAAATAAATAGAATTTTCTTATTCAAAAAATAGTTAATTTTTAGAGTTAGAAAAATATTGAGGAGGTTAATGTGTTTGATTTTTTAATAATTACATTTTTAATTTTAAATATAATATTCATTGTATACTTATTTATTTTTATTCGAGATTTCATGAATTGGTTTTCTAAACAAAACAAAAAGAGAATCGAATTATTAGAATCAATAAATAAAAATTTAAAAAAAACTGAATCAGCTAATGATTTTAATAAGAAAGAATAGATTTAAAAGAAAAAAATTCATTATATGAAAATTATAAGATAAAAGTCCTATTATTGGTATTTTTTTGACATTAATTTATTCAATTGAGAATTATTTTTTATTACATTTATTTTGAAGAGAATAATTCAATAGCTTGTTTTATATCAATTACTTGAGTTCGTTCATGTCCTAATATTCTATATACAACTGATTCCCTGTAAGGTTAAATGTGACATTTAACCTTATAGGGAATCTCCTAAACTCCTAGTTACATAAAGAAGAGTTAATTAAATGTGTCAATAATGTTGATGGTGTGAAATTTACTTGTGAAGTAAGTATTCTAATTCGTTTACAGTAAGAATTCTAGGAAGAGTTTCTTAAATAAATAATGATTTACTTTTCTTCCATATATATGCTGAAAATGATGTTACTACCGTTTTATATTATACAAGGTGAAGCAGGAATCCAATAAAGAAACATGCGCTTCCTCCAAGAACAAAAAGATGCCAAATTAAATGATGGTGTGGTATTTTTTCTACAGCATAAAAAATCATTCCGACAGAGTATGTTATACCACCTGCTAATATCCAAAATAATAAACCCTTAGGCGAGAATTCTCTAAGAGGATTCAAGAAGAACACAATCATCCATCCCATTGGTAAATAGAGTAGGTCAGAGAGTAGATGGACCTTTGCAAGAAACACCGATTTCATGATAATCCCTGCAATTGCTAGAGTCCAAATGATTATTAGCATTTGCCATTTAAATGGATTAGGGAGTACGAGCATTGCTATTGGAGTGTAAGTACCTGCGATAAGGAGGTATACTGCAGACTGGTCGAGAACTCTCACAATTGCGTGGTACTTTGGCTTACCTGTGAGCAAGTGTGTTGCAGTTGATGTGAGGTATAATATTATTTGAGCAATTCCATAAATTAGAAATGCAATTTGAGCATAGGTGCTACTACCTGCTTTAATTTCTAGAACAATCAGTGCAATAATCCCCAAGATGATACCAATACCATGAGATAAACTGTTCATACGTTCTTTCTTACTAATCATGTAGAAACCTCCACATTTGTATAATTCATTATATAAATTATTAAGTCTTATTTCTATATTGAAATGATTTTTAAATCTGGAATCTTAAAAAATACGAGGGATGATATAATAACAATTATTAATAAATATTAGTTGAAGCCTATAAACGATAAGATAATTTGGTTATGTAAACTAAACAAAATTATAGAATTATAATTAATAAAACTATCTAAATTAGTTAAGATAATCTAGACTCTGTAATTGTAGATCTTCATGCAACTATTACCAAGAATTAAGCTAAAATTGTTCTTTATATTAAAAAGGAATACTAAGCTCTAACAAAAACTCTCACAAATATGGGGAAAAAAATTCATCCACAAGGGTATAGATTATTATTCAATCTGATAGCATTTAATATCCTTTGAATTAATTATTTATTAACTTAATATTATTTTTATGAAGAGAGAGTATCGATTTTCACATAGAAAAGCGATGATTGCACCAATAAATAAATATATTAGAGCCATTTACGCCATTATAATTAGAGGCGAAAAGCTAGTGTATAATAATAAAAAATCTTTTTCCTTAATCATAATTGACTTTCATTAAAAATTATTCTTCTCAATTTGTTGATTAAATATAATATACTTATTTTAGGATTAAGTGTAATAATAAAATACCATAAAATTATATAAATTCAAAACTAGGACAAGAAAGATTAGCTCTCAATTATGTTTACAATTAGAAGTTAACTGCACCTCCTCAAGTTACCGCTAAATGAGAAGCTTTATTATCACTAGATGAATGACCAACAGTTGTTCTGTTAAATAGATTTGTCATTAAATATATATAGTGCCAAATTTTTTTCTTAACATGTAAAAAAATAAATTAAAAAACTAGTAAATAGATTAGATTTTATAACATTTTAATAATTACGATATTGATAACGAATTAAAATATAATTATTTACTCAAATTATCAAATTGATGATAAAGGTAATGTTTCAAAAGTATCTAGTGCCAGTATATATTGTATAATACAAGGGCGAAACAAGTAAAAGATAGTTCTGACTTTTACAATAAGAGTGAATTCCTAAAAAGCATTAATTTAATGGACTACAGTATGAATAAGGTTACATATACTAATATCACAAAAAAAATATACATACCTATAGCTATTAATTATAGGATTGTAATGTTGAAACAGGTAGAACTGTTTACTCAGGGTCTGAGACTACACAACAGTTATACTTAATCGAAAAAATTAATTCTCGAATTTCTGCTAAATCAAGTACTATTTCTAGTTGGTATCGTGACAAGTATATACGTTTAGGAACAAAATTCTCACCTGATCCAACAAAAGAGCAGATATAAGAATGTTATAATAAAAAAGCTAAGATAATTTCCAATTATGGCGAAATTTCAGAAGCAATTGTAGAAGATAGATTCTAAAAATTTTACTAAATTATATATTAATATTCGGTTTCTTTATTTTACTGAAGCCGAGTATTAAGCTCATAATTTTTAAAAATTACAGTGTCCACTTGACGTGTACCTGTTCAATTTTGCTTTATTTTTTAGCTACTAACCTTCCAACCATTAGAAATAACTTCATCAATAGAATTATAAGTTCCTAATAATTTATCTGTTTCATAGTCATAGATAGGATAAGTATTCTTTAATGCATCATTTAATTTAATATATCCATAACTTCCATCTAGGTTATCCATATTACACCCTTTATTATTTCCTGAAAGATCAAAAGAAAATGCAACAATATCTACTTTTTCTAGAATTTCTCTCGTAAGTTTTTTTTGATCCTTTCTCCATTCTTTCTTTTCCATATAAAACTCCTTATCAACTAGATAAATAGTACCATGTTTAAATAGCTTATGTCAAAAAATATTGTTTATATAATAAAAATATAGGGTAGTGTTTAATTGAATTATCTAATGCGACCTTGCCTATTTTTTTTATAGCTAATTTGGTTACAGTAAATATTGTAAACGAATAAAAGATAGCAGTTAATAATTGAATTGAGTTTAAAAAAATAAGTATCTCTTTTAAAAAATATTTTTTAACTATTAATTATAATTGTGGTATTATTAGAAAATAGGAATTGATGTTAGGATGAAAAAAATTAAAAGAATTCAAGTTGTAAATTTAGTATTAATAGTTATATCGATTTTGGTATTGCCATGGATAACAAATCTTCATGGTTTTACAGGACTCTGTAGATGGAATCCCTTTTATAAAAATATAGTTAGCTATTTATGGGCTTTTAATATACTAATTTTGGTTATTTTTATTATTTCCGTTTTACATTTAAAAAGTAAAAAGATATTAAATGTTTTTAAATGGATTTCAATCAGTCTTTCGTCTTTATTTTGTTTAGTGTTGGTTGGTTTATTTTTTTATTTGACAATCCCAACTTTTTCAAAACCAGATGAAATTTATAGTATTACAGAAGTTAGTAAAAATAATAAATTAAATGAAAAAGAGCCTTTGCTCTCTTTAGCTGTTTCTTCAGATCCACATTGGGGGAGTGAAAGGAGTAATAAAGATGCGAGAGATGAAATACTCAAAAATATTGGAGAATCAGATTACGATGCATTCTTATGTTTAGGGGATATTGCAGAACTTGGTTCAACTGAATCATTTTATAAAGAAGCAGCAAATGATTTCAATAAATATTTGAATGAAACTCCAATCCATGTTGTTTTAGGTAATCATGATGCATTAATTAATGGTACAGGAGTATTTAAAAAATATTTCCAAAAAAATCATGATTATTTCTATAGTCGTATCGATTACGATAATTTACATATAATTACTTTAGATATTTTATGGGATGCTAAAGAATTTGATAAAAATCAAAAGCAATGGCTTATAGAACAATTAGAAGAAATACCAGAAGAGGATATGACAATCGTCCTCTCACATTGTTTTGGCTATAGTTCTGGTTATTTAGATTCTCAAACGGGTATGCAATGGTATGATAATAAAGATGTTATTGAAAAAGTAGCTTCAGTAATTGAAGAATATAATGTTGAACTTATGATAAGTGGACATAATCATTTGATGGAATTATTAAAACATGGAAACACTTATTATGGAATAATTGGCACAATGGGTGGCCATCTTGATAGTCAAAATGATTATACTTCACCTCAATCTATCTGGTTAAATAATAATACTTTTGGATGGCTAGATATCCAAGTTTATGAAAATTTTTTAGAGTTAACATATAAAGATCAAACTGGTAAAAACCTCTATAAGGTTACTGTAGAAAATAACTTATAAGAATGTAAAATATTTTGTAATTATTAGTCTTTTTGAATTTTAATCAATTGGGAGAAAATTTTGAATAAGTCAAAACCATTTTTAATTTATAACGCCTCTATCGTGTATGGAGAATCTTGTAAAATTTTTAACCATTGTGCAATTTTGATTAAAAATTCAATAATTTCTGAAATTTATTTTAATCAAAATGATTATCAAAAACTATTATTAGATGATGATATTTCAACTTTTGATGCTGAAAATAATCTTTTAGGACCAGGTTTGATAGATATGCATATTCACGGTTGTGGAGGGGTTGATACTAGTAGTGAGAATCGTGAAGAAGCTCTTTTTAAAATGGCAAGAATACTTGAGAAAAATGGGATTACTACTTTCCAACCTACATTACTTTATGATTATAAATCATTAGTAGAAATATCTATGACAATCAATAATAACCCTATATTAAAAAATTATATTCCAGGATTATATATTGAAGGGCCTTTTATAAACAAAGATAAAAAGGGTGGTATTCCACTTTCTTGTATTATAGAACCTAATGTTGGTGAATTAAAAAAATTATTAGATATAAAGATAGATAATAAATGTGCAATAAAAACTATGACGATAGCCCCTGAACTTAACAATATTGAATCTATTATTAATATTTTAGAAGCTAATGATATAATTGTAGCACTTGGCCATAGTGATGCTACTATATCTGATATACCCAAATTAAATAAATATCATTTTACTCATCTATTTAATGCTATGAGTGGTATTAGTCATAAAAAGCCTGGATTAGCCATGTATCCATTTATGCAAAAAAATAGTGAGAATATTTCTTGCGAAATAATTGGTGATGGTATCCATATAGCTTATGATACGCTTAAATTTGCATTTAATTGCTTAAATAAAAATCAAATCTGTCTAATTTCTGATTCAATGAAATTTGCTGAAATAGGAAGTGGAACCATGCAATATTGTAATAAAGAAGCATATTGTGATGGAAAAGCTTGTTATTATCGTGATGATGATACTTTAATTGGTTCTTGCACACTAATATTTAAGAGTGCCAAATCCTTATTAGAAAAAAATATAATTACAAAAGAAGATTTTTTTAGGATAGGTTCTGTAAACCCAGCAAGGATTTTAAATTTAACAGATAGAGGATCTATAAAAATTGGCAAAATTGCAGATTTAGTATTAGTTGATTCTTCCTTTAATATTTTGAAAGTATTTAAACAACATTTATAATTTGTTTAAGATATAAAATCAATTTTTAGATAGGTCATTTGAATTTTAGTATTTCCAATACTGATTTGGAGATTTCTTTTTGGTCTAGAGGAGATTCTTCTTCTAAAAAAGATAACAGAGAAGCAAAAAGCCCCCCAACAATAAATGTCCTTTGAACATGATTAAAAGAATCTTTATATTTCCCTTTTGATAAAACAATATTCAAGTATTTTTCAAAAGGGCGGTACATTACCATATGGAGGTTGTTTTTTAGATAAAGTTTGATATCAGATTTTAAAATTTGCCAAAAATTAAAACATTGAACTAAGGCTTGTTCTAAATCAAATTCTTCGCCTTGAAGTGATGAAATATATTCAGAGAATACACGGTCAAAATGAAATTGAAGAATATCTTCCTTCCTATCAAAATTTCTATAAAAAGTAAGTCTTGCTACTCCCGCTTTTTCAGTTATATCAGTAATGGTGATCTGATCATAGGATTTTTCTTTTAATAGTAATAGTAAAGCATCAGCAATCCATTGTTTACTTCTTTCTGATTGTTTCATAGCTTATAACCTCCATAAGTGTAATAAAATCAACTATTTTGTATCTTCTATTCTGGATTTTTATTAATTATAATTGTGTTATTAGTTGTTACAGTTATAACACTTGTTACACTTTTAGTCAAAATTTAGGAGAACCAAATTATGATTTTATTTTTAACTTTACTTAGTGGTATCGCATGGACAATAGTTTATATTGAAGCAATTAGAAAAGGTTTTAAAGATAAAACTTATGCAATGCCGCTTTTTGCATTGGGGCTTAATATTGCATGGGAAGCTATCTATTCTATTACTGGGTTAGCAAATCCAACTATTCAAACGCCAGTTAATTTTATTTGGTGTGGACTTGATGTAGTGATTGTTATTACATATTTTTTATATGGCAAAAAAGAATTTCCTAATAATTCAAAGAAATATTTTATACCATATAGCATACTTGCCTTTGCAACAACCTTTGCAATTCAGATGGCTTTTTACTTACATTTTTCTAGATCAGAAGCAGCTTCATATTCAGCATTTTTGCAAAATGCAGCGATGTCGATACTATTTTTAACAATGATATTTCAACGTCAAAGCAAAAAAGGTCAATCTGTACTTCTTGCTGTTGCTAAATGGATAGGTACTCTTGCTCCCGTTATAAGTTTTGGTTTGTTAAAGGAATTCAATATATTTGTTTTGATAACAGGGATTATATGTAGTGTGTTTGATATTATTTATATCGTTGTATTAGTCAAATGGGATTCCATCAAAACTTCTACAAAAACATCACAATTTTAAGGTGAAACTGAAGTGACAATTTTATATTTTACTGCAACAGGAAATAGTCTATACGTGGCGAAACGGTTAGGTGGAACTTTATTTTCAGTTCCTCAACAAATTAAACTAGAAAATTTTGTATATAAAGATGACAAGATTGGAATAATATTTCCAGTATATGGACTATCGATTCCAAAGTATATTGAAAACTTTATTAGCAAATGTACCTTTGAGACAAAATATCTTTATGCAATTATGACTTATGGTCAATATGCGGGAGGAGTAACAGGCTGTCTTAATGAGATTGCAAGGAAAAATAGTCTAGAGTTTTCATATATTAATTCTGTAAAAATGATTGATAATTGGTTGCCTGGATATAGAATGGAAGATCAGATAGGTTCTGTAGGTGAAAAAGATGTAAACGGCCAGATTGAGAAAATAATAAGCGATATTAATTCTAATGTGTGTTGGCAAAAAAGAGATAGTAGTATTGATAGATTTGCAACATCTATTTTAAAAAAAATGAAACCGACAAAGAAAAAGAAAGTAAGAATTCACACAGAAGGTTTGAAAGTATCTGATTATTTTTTCATTGATAATTCGTGTATAGAATGCAGTATATGTACGAAAGTCTGTCCCGTAAGTAATGTTGAATTAAAGAATTCAAAACCTTTTTTCAAAGATAAATGCATCAGTTGCCTAGCCTGTGTACAAAATTGTCCGAAAAAGGCGATTAGGGTAAAAGGTGAAAAAAGTCATGAGAGATATAGAAATTCAGAAATAAGCTTACAAGAAATAGTTGAATCTAATAATAGAACTGATAAATAGCGATAAATAATACAATAAGATTAGGAGTAATTAGGATGACAATATTTGATAAATACTTTACTTTGTGGGACTCTGCTCTTTTAGATGAGTCTGCATTTAATGAATTGATGGACTTATTTGCTGATGATGTAGTGGTTAAAGCACCTCAAGGCGAAGTGAAAGGTAAAGATAAATTAGGATTCGGTATTAAAGAAACACTAAAAAATTATTTTTCTATGAAACATGTTTGGAAAGAAAAAAACACAGATTATGGGCTAAAAGCGACATGGGCAGTTGTTCATGAATTGAAAAGTGGAGAAATGCATGCTGCCGTAGGTGTTGATATTATCCAACTCAATGAATCTGGAAGAATAAAGCATTTAGAAATTAGACCGGAACAAAATATAACGAAAAAAATCCAATAATATTATTCTGCAATAAAGCAGGGTAGTCTTTTGTTTTTTTCTGAAATTGATAATAAAAAAAGGAGGAGTGGTATGGATAATGCAGAAACAGTTTATGTAAAACTGCATAAAATATATGCGGGGAGGTTAAAACTCGGTGCCGAAAGCGTTCCTGTTGAGTTTTATCTTATTGAGCATAAAAAAGGAATAATACTCTTTGATACTGGTATGCCTAGAGAATGTATGGATAATCTCTCTGAATATTGGGGCGAGATGATAGCTAGTATGTCTGAAGTTGATATGACAGAGAATGAGTTAGTAGTAAATGCTATTAATAACCTTGGGTTTCAAGCTGAAGATATTAAATATGTCATTCAAAGCCATCTTCACTTAGATCATAGTGGAGGTATTGGATTATTTCCAAATGCAAACTATATAGTACAGCAAAGCGAATGGGCTGCAGCACATGATTCCAAATATCCTTTTCCCATTAATCAACTTTACATACACGAAGATTTTGATAAACCAGTAAATTGGAAATTCCTTAAAGGAATTGATGAAGATTGCTATGATCTGTTTGATGATGGATCTGTAATAGTTTGGTTTACTCCAGGTCATACACCAGGGCATCAAAGTTTAGTGATAAATACTAAAAACCACGGACATATTTTATTAACAGGAGATGCCTGTAACGACTATGCCACTTTACAAGGGGAAACAGGTTTTTCTTTGTGCTGGAATGAAGAAGAGTGTATAAAATCATTGAAGCGTATTCAAAAAGCAAAAAAAGATGGTTGGTTGCTTCTCTTTCCACATGATTCAAAGAATTGGAATAAAAATGAAAAATATTACGATTAATTTATAAGGAGGATAATTTTATGAAATTATTAAAAGACAAAGTAGCTATTGTAACTGGTGGAGCAAGTGGTATGGGTGCTGCCTATGCAAAACGTTTTATTGAAGAAGGGGCAAAGGTAATCTTTACTGATATCAATGAAGAACTCGGAACAGCTTATCAAGTTGAGTTGGGAAATCAAGCAGAATTCTATAAACATGATGTAGCTGATGAACAGCAATGGAAAGATCTTGCTTCGTTGGTTAAAGAAAAATATGGCCATGTTGATGTTTTAGTAAATAATGCAGGTATTGGTGGTAACAAACCTATTCTAGATTTTCCAGTAGAGTTATATATGCGTGTAGTTTCAGTAGACCAAGTTTCCGTACTTTTAGGTATGAAATATATTGGTGGTTTAATGGCAAAACAAGGCAGCGGATCTATTATCAATATTGCTTCCACAAGTGGTCTTGATGGACAGATATTTGGTGCGGCATATTGTAGTGCTAAATGGGCTGTTAGAGCTCTATCAAAAACTGGAGCACTCGAGTTTGCAAAATACAAGGTTCGTGTAAATTGCTTACTTCCCGGTTTCGTAGATACCCCTTTAGTTTCTGCTCCTGAATATGCACAACTAAGAGCAAATTATGAAACGACAATTCCTCTTGGTAGAGCAGGTAAAGTCTCTGAAATTGCCGAGGCCTGTTTATTTCTTGCTTCAGATATGTCAAGCTATTGTAATGGCACAGAGTTAGTAGTTGATGGCGGATTAAGTTCCAATGCCCACGCATATTCTGATTATATGATTCGCAATTTAAAAATGTGGTAATTGTGAAACATATTTAAAGCATATTATTGTGGCGTATTGAAGTTTATTACTCAACCAACAATAGCAGTGATATCTTATACTAAATTTTACAAAGGTTTTGTGGTAAACGGAACTTGTGTCTGTGGCTATTTTTGTACCTTATCTAAGTTTTGGATAAGGTACATGCTATTATACAACTTATGAAGATGTTTAATTTAAATACATATAAGATATAGCAATGTATAAAGCTATAAAGAGCACCTTTAAATATAATTACCTTAATAGAATTCATTAAGAGTAAGAAACAATAACCGATAACTATAGATATAGAAATTTTATTTGTTCATTAACCTTAGGAAGAAAAAGAAGCACAATTAGCAAAGACACAAAACTAAAGGGTGCTTTCGAAGCAAAAGATAAAACAGAGTTCATTACCAAAGCTTATGGTAAATCTCAGCTTGAATTAGAGCTCTTAAAAAAAAAGATGAATTTATCTAATTAGATCTTTGCGAACTTATTACTCCAGGTCTTAAATATTTTTCATTTGGACATACTATTGAATGTTCAATAAGTGAGCAATGTAACATATTAGATATAAGTAGAAGTCACTATTATGATTTGTTAAATCATCATATAGAAAGAGAAGTAAAATATAAAGAAAAAAATTAAATATAAAAGAGCAAAGATTATAAACCTATTCCTTTTTTAGGCTATAGAAAAATATCGACCATTTTAATAAAATAAGGGTATAAATGGGCAACAGATATTACTTATATAGCATTACCTCATGGATTTGTATACCTATGTGCAATAATAGATCTTAACAGTCGTAAAATACTTTCATGGAAATTAAGTAATACAATGGACGTATATTTTTGCATTGAATGTTAATAGAAATCTATAGAAATTTATGGGGTTCCATCAATTTTTAATAGTGACCAAGATAGTCAATTTTCCTCAAATGAAATCTATTATAATTCATTTACTGGTGCATTGAAAAAAGAGGGAAAACTACTGAAATATTCGTGAAATATTTTAGAAAGTGTCTTGATTAGCTGCTTCCTAAACTTAGCCTAAAATATACATAGTGATTAATTTAATTTTGATCTGTTGTATTAATTATTAAACCGCAAAAAATAAGAAAGATTCCAATAAGAGTATTTATAGTGTAGGTTTCTTTTAATAATAGAATTCCTAAGAGTGAAGCTGTAAGAGGTTCAGCTAAAGTATAGGTAATAGCCTTTGTTGAAGAAGTTTTTTTCAACCCTATAGCAAAAAGAGTATATGAGAGACTAGTAGCTATAACTCCTAAATGAAATAAGGGTAGAATTTCATTAATGCTAATTTGATACGAATTCCTATATATAAATAATATGGGAGATAGACAAATTGCTCCAAAGAAAAATATCATACCATTAGTTTTAATTCTAGAATTATTTTTGTATGCAGTTTTGGAATTTAAAACAAAAAGAGCATAACAAAGGCCAGCAGATAAGGAACATACAACTCCAAAAATATCAAAGCTGGTATTGTTTTTATTATAAAAAATAAATATACAACCAGCTATTGAAATAATAGTTGCTATTATCCATTTCTTAGAAATTTTTATATCCAATATCTTATTAATGATTCCAGTAAATATTGGTGCACTTGAGATTGCTAAAATTGTACCTAGGGCAACTGATAATCTTGATACTCCTAAAAAGAAAAAAGGTTGATAAAAGGCTATACAAATAGATGAAATAAATATTGATTTTATATTTCTTAAATCTTTAAATTTATTTGTTTTATCAAAAAAAGATAAGATAAATAAAAAACTACCTCCAATAAGCATTCTAAATGTTGCCACAACTAAAGGAGGCATTTGATCAGATAAAAAAACTTGAGAGGTTCCTGTAGTTCCCCATAATACAGCACTTAATATGATTAAAAAAGAAGAATAGTTCATAAAGTATTGATAATAATCAAAGATTTAAAAAAAAACTAGCCTAAATTTAAAATTTAAAATACTTACCTGAATCCGTATAGAATACAAAATAAGTAAAATATATCAACATATGTATAGTAAATTATAGACTAAAAAAGCCTCTTATGTTACAATTAAATTATCACAAAAAACGTAACAGGAGAGGCCAAATGATTGATTTTGATTCTACAACAATTACACTAGAGAGTAAAGCAGGTTTAAACTTAATTTCTAAAATTTTAACATTTGCAATGATGAAAGTTAATGATAATGCTGAATATGATTTGGATACCCTTAAATCTAAAAGTCTTTTAGAAAATGAAACTATATATAAAACCTTAGTTGGTTTAAACTCTATGGGATTTACTAATTTTTCTGATGTAGAGCAATTTAGAAATAATGAAGTATTTAAAGAATGTTTAAATCTTAAATTCACTCCTGCTCAAGAAACACTAAGATTGTATTTAGAGAAAGAACGTAGTGCAAATTTTATTGAACATTGTAATTTAGTTAATATTGAATTACTAAAGAAAGTTTCTTTCCCATGTGAAAAGATAAGTGAAAAATATATTCCATTAGATTTTGATGTAACACCTATGATTAATCCTAAATGCAATAAAGAAGAATGTTCTAGAACATATAAAGGGGAAGATGGGTTTGCACCACTTATGAGTTACTTAGGCTCTTATTGTATTGGAGCTGAACTTAGACCTGGAAAACAACATTCTCAAAAAGATTCAATACCGTTTGTTCAAAAGGTATTGGATAATGCTAAAGAGATACTTACTTTAGAAGATTATAGTAAAGTGTTGTGTAGATTTGATAGTGGTCATGATAGTGTAGAAACTATTAATGTACTTGATAAAAATAATGTTAACTTTATTATCAAGAAAAAATGTAGAAGAAACGACTATTCACAAGATTTATTAGAAAGAGCTAAATCATTATATGATAAAAAGATATCATATGATTATAGACAAACAACTGTATACTATGGTTATTTTACCCAAATGTATCCAGTAGGAAAAGAAAATGTTACAAATAAGGCTCAAATAGCATTTAAGATAAAAGAGATTTATGAAGATAAAAAAGGTAATATATTATTATTTCCAGAAATAGAAGTAGAGCTTTATTGGACTAACCTTATTGAAGATGCAATAACAGTAGTTAATCTATATCATGATCATGCAACAAGTGAACAATATCATAGTGAAATAAAAACTGATTTAAACTTTGAAAGATTAGCATCTGGTAAATATAGAGTAAATGAAATGTTATTAGCAGCTATTACTAATGCTTATAACATTTTGAGAATAATTGGAGATATTACATTATTAAATCAATTCTATTTACCTGAAGGAACTAAGGGTAATAAAGATAGAATTAGAATGAAGACAATATTAAGAGATATTATTTATACTAGTGCCAGATATATGAGAAAAGGAAGAAATAAAGTGCTTCGACTCTATAAGAATAATCCTTGGACAGGGTTGTTATTAAGAATTGATAAATTTATTAACATATATTTTCCGCTTTCTGTTTAACACTCAAATAATATAAATACAAAACAACAGAAATAATACTTCTAATATCAATTAGAAGAGTTTAGTATGACTGAAAAAAGTTGTATTTGGAAAAAATTAAAAATATTATTCTTTCTTCTATCAAAATAATGGAATAAAATGTAAAAATAGAAATTGCTAAAACAAATAGACAAGATAAAATCCGTACAACAAAATAATTCAATTATAAAATAGCCAAAAATTAGCTATAATTATCAATTATTAAGATTTATACGGATTTAGGACTTAGATATTTATTCTTTATTATAATACATTTAAATTTAAAATGAAGCTTTTGTAGCTAAAAATTTTAATTTATTACTCTCAATCAGATTTTATTATATTATTAAGACTAAATGAAATTGATGGTGTGATAAAACATTTAAGTGTTTTTGGTACAAAATAATAATTATGCCCATTTAATCTAATTAAGCTTGTTTTGTAATCAACGTTTTATAACAAGAGTATTTAATACTTCTTTTTTATATGAAGATACAGTTGGGGTTGTATTGGATATCTCGAGTAAGAATGTAAAATATTAGCAAAATATTGTAATAAAATAATGTACTTTAGAATAAAAATCATGTAAACTAAAATTAATTTTATTAGAAAACTAAGAGGTTTTGTATGTATGTAAATTCAATTGTATTAATTGTTTCATTATTGATAGTAATCGCTATTCTTTTTGTTATTTTTTTAGCAATTAGAAATTTTATTTGTTGGTATTATAAAATAAATATAAATATCAAATTACTTGAAAGTATAAATAATAAGTTAGAGTTTCTTTCTAAGCAGAACTTCCCAGACGAATATAGTGAATTTGAAAAATCTTTATGTTCAAAATGTGGAAATAAAATTGAAGGGGTGAACTATTATTGCTCTAATTGTGATGAACATTATTGTCATGATTGTATTTTAGCTGGAGCAAAATGTCCTAAATGTAAATCTCGTTTGAGTAATTAATTTAGAGTAAAAATTGTTGTTCAGAGTTTTTATTTATTGTTAATTAACTTGCATGATAAATACAACGATGGTATTATTTAATTATGTTATTTTGAGTGAAATAGTAAAGGTTAAGTTAAAAATATCTAAGATTGCACTTTTTATAAATTTATTAACAAGTTTTAACAAAAAAACATTAGAAGAATTTATTAGGACAGAAAGAAATATAGTTATTCTTTTTTGTGATAAATTGATACAGTAAGTAAATTATCTTTAGGAAACTAAATTGAGTATAAATCATAATGAAATTTTATTTTTTGGAGCTAGATTTAAAAGAGGTTGTTTAGGAGCAATATTATTAACTTTTACTTTTTTTATTTTAAATTGTTTTGTAAGTTAAGTGTCTAATTCATGTTTTTATTTTCTGTTTTAAATTTGGTAGTGTAAGAACTAGTTTAAAATGTCTGATAGAGATATTAATTTAGAATTTAAGAAAAACTGCAAGAAGAAATTCTAGTAAGAAATCTAAAAACACTTAATAAACCCTATTGAATAAGTTTTTTGTTTTATTATTTAAGATAGAGTCATTTCATATTTTATTCTTGCAAATTCATTGTTTATATATTTCAAATGTAAATAAATCTATTTTTTTGGGACCTTTTTGAGACTTTTTCTTTTGTAGTACAAGATTATAGACGATAGCATTTAACACAAAGAGGTACCAAATGAACCGTGCAACAAATATTATATCCATTATTATATTGTTATTTACTCCCTTATTTTTTTATTCATGTGATAAAAAAACTTTAGAAGAAAAAGATAATCTAGTACTTGATGAAGTTTCAGCAGCCACTGATTATACTCAAGTGGTATCCACCGCTGTTGAAATCAAAGAAGCTGCATTGCGTGATCGTGTGCTAGCTAGTGGGACCATTCAAGGTATTAAAGAAGTAAATGTCAAAGCCCGCGCTTCAGGTGTTATTAAGTCTATCGATTTTAATTTGGGATCAAAAGTAGAAAAAGACCAAGTCCTTTTGGTTTTGGATGATACTATTCCATTATTGAATTTCAGCCAATTGAAAAACAATTATGAAAATAGCCTTAAAGAACTTAAAGCCAATAAGCAACTTTATGAACGTGGTGCTATTTCTCTTGTTCAGTTGACCCAAACACAAAGCAGTGTTGATGGGCTTGCTGCTCAACTTGAGCAAGTGAAAACTAATTTACAAAATACCAAAATAACAACTCCAATAGCTGGTAGTGTTGCTGAGAAAAACAATCTTGTTGTTGGTGATCTCATACAAGCAGGTGAGCAAATTGTGCGTGTTGTAGATCTTGAGAACCTTCGCCTAACCGTAGCTGTAGGGCAGACTCAACTTTTTCTTATTAAGGAAGGTGCCCCAGCTCTTGTAACAATTAAGACACCTACAGAGGTTATCGAGGCTGAAGGTAAGGTAAGTGGTATTAGTGCTAGCAGTGATTCTAGTACAGGAAGTTGGTCGGTATTAGTTGATTTCACAAATCCAAAACCATCTATAATTAAAGCAGGTATAAGCGCAGATGTAATTATTTTCAATGAGGAGGCTCCCATTTATACTTTGGTTCCTAATTCAGCAATGGTTTATAGAAATGGAGTAACCTCAGTCTATTTGGTAGAAGGTGATAATGCAAAACAGGTTAATGTAAAAATAGTTGACCAGTATGGAGACCAAAGTGCCATAGAAAGTCTTGATGAAGATATCACCCTAGTAGGAAAGAAAGTCCTTGTAAGTGCTCTCTCTCGTATTTTGGATGGAACCTCTGTCGTAACTCAAGATAACTAATAAAGGAACCTATTATGGATAAACAAAAAGTATTCAGTATTGGCAGGTTCTCTGTAACTAAGCCTGTGATGGTAAATATATTAATGATAACAGTCCTACTTTTAGGTGGCTTAAGTTTGGCGCGTTTACCACAAGAACAGTTTGCAGAGATTCCATTCTTTTGGGTTAACGTAATAGTTCCTTACCCTGGAGTTGGTGCCGAAGACTTGGAATCTTCAGTAACTATACCAGTTGAAAATGCGTTTCAAGGTATGAATAAACTTAAAAAGATAAGTTCAACTACTAGTGAAGGGCTTAGTGTTGTTAGGGTTGAATTTGATGATGGTATTACACAGCAAGAGTTTAATTCTCTATACCAAGAGGCTCAAACTCGATTCAATCAAGTAGCATTACCTGATGGTGTACTTGATCCAATTGTCGATGATTTCTCATCAGCTGATTTTCTTCCTGTTATCGAGGTTGTAATTAGTGGTAACCTTCCATATGATCAGCTTCGTGAACAAGCTATATCGCTTCAGAATAAGATATTAAAGGTTAAGGATGTTTCTGATGTTGAACTACTTGGGCTTCCAGATAAACAGATTCTAATTAACTTAGATAACAGTAGTCTAATCTCAAAGGGGTTGAGTGTTAACGAAGTGGTCAGAGCTATTTCTGATCAAAATAGTACAATCCCTAGTGGAACATTAAATACAGGTTCTAGAGAGTATCTCTTAAGGACACTTGGTTCAATTGATACTGTCTCAGACTTTGGTTCTGTAATTATAAGGCGTTCTTCAGATTCCTCAGGTTTGGTAAGGGTTAGTGACGTAGCAGAGGTAGTTGATGGTTTTGATCCAGATTCATCTCTTGCCCGTTTTAATGGGAACCCTTCGGTTAACTTGAGAGTTATCAAAGTAGTGAAGGGAAACTCAGTTGATATTGTTGATGGGGTAACTCAAATTGTAGAAGAAGCTAGATGGGAGAACAATGGAGGAGCGAATATCACTCTATTTAATGATTCAACTGTCCAAATAGCATCAAGTCTGTCAGTGCTATCTACAAACGCTGTTTTGGGGTTGTTTTTGCTTGTTATTATTCTTTGGCTTTTTATTGGCTTTAGAAATGCTATAATAACGGCTTTAGGTATACCCGTAACATTTGCCTTAACATTTTTAGTTTTGGATTTGCTTGGAGAGACAATCAATACAAATACTTTATTTGGTCTAGTTTTAGTTTTAGGACTGATAGTTGACCACGCTATTGTTATCATAGAAAATTCATATAGATTGCAATCTAATGGACTTTTACGGCATGATGCAGCAATAGAAGGCTCTAATCAAGTTATATGGCCAGTAGTTGCTGCAACTGCAACGACTGTAGCAGCCTTTCTTCCTCTAATGCTTCTTCCTGGAACTATAGGAAAGTTCCTAAGGGTTATCCCTTTAACCGTTACGATAGCTCTTATTGTCAGTACGGGTGAGGCTCTTTTTTTCCTTCCAAGTCACTATGCCGAATGGGGGCCAAGAGAAAAGAATAAAAGAGAACCAGGTACTTGGTTTATTAAAATCCAAAAAGGGTATTCAAAACTCTTTGCAAAAGTTTATAAATTTAAAATTCTCACTCTTTTGCTTGCATTAATGCTTACTATAGGTGTCTTTTCTTTGGTAAGTACCCTTCGACAAGACCTTTTTTCAGCTGAGGATTATTCCTATTTCAATATTGAGATACTTACACCAAGAGGTACTTCTTTAGAGCAAACCAATAAAATAGTAGCACAGTATGAGAATATCTTGCTTGAAAAAGTGGGAAATGGAGAGATAATATCTATCAGTACCAAGATAGGGACACTGGGAAGTGGAGAAGCTAATTCAACTCAAGCTCAGATAACTGTAGACCTTGCTGAGATGAGTGAAGGAAGAAATCGTAGTATAGATGAAATTATTGCTGAGGTACAAAATGAAACTTACTATCTCAGTGGTGTTGAAAAAGTATTTTTCCGCAAAGCTCAAAATGGGCCACCTACAGCAGATCCTTTGAGTTTTCGTTTTTCAGGTGATGATTATAACCAAATTATTGATGCTTCCAATGCTATCGCTAACTTATTAACCTCCATTGATGGAGTTACAAACGTGGAGAGTGACTTCATGGCAGGTAGTCCTGAGCTTAGAATAAAAATAAATCAAGAGCGTGCAAGTGCACTTGGGGTAACTGTATCTAGTGTTGGCTCATATATACGTGCCCGTTTTGATAATATACCTGCGGGGATTTTCTTTGAGAATAATGAACAAATAGATATTGTAGTACGTTTTGCAACATCGGATTCTAGGCAATATGAAAACCTTGAGCAACTATTGATTCCTACAGAAGATGGAAGGCAGATTCCACTTTCTAGTATTGCATCCATTGAGCTTGACAACTCTCTAGGATCAATACGTAGGGTTGAGGGTAAACGCGAGATAACTGTTTCAGCAAATGCTATTGAAACTTTAGATCTTCAAATGGTAAACCAAAAGGTACAAGAACTTTGGAATCAAAGTCTCTCTTATAGATATCCTGATGTAACTTTTGGCGTAGGAGGGGAATTCGACGACTTTAGTACTTTAATTTTTGATATAATTCGTGTATTTATCCTCGGTATATTTTTAATCTACTTGATTCTAGGAACTCAATTCAACAGCTATAGTCAGCCTCTATTGATATTATTTTCTATTCCTTTTGCCTTTATTGGTGTAGTACTATATCTCTTTGTTTCAAAAACTCCACTTTCAACAACAGTGATCTACTCTAGTGTAGCTTTGGCAGGTATTGCAGTTAATGATGCAATTGTACTCATTAGTTTTATCAATGAATTACGAGATAAAGGAATATCTATTAAGGAAGCAGTAATGGAAGCCGCTAGAACAAGGCTTAGGCCAATTATTCTTACTTCCCTGACAACCATTGTTGGTCTTTTGCCAACAGCAATTGGAATAGGAGGGTATTCTGTGGTTTGGTCTCCTATGGCTAGTACAATTATCTTCGGTCTAGTTTTCTCAACCCTAACTACCTTGTTTATAATTCCTATGTTATATGGAACTATTTATGACAAAAAGAAGAAAAGGAGTGAAAAGTGAAAAATCACCTACTACCAATATTAAGTATATTAATTGCAATTTCCTTTCCACTTTCTGCAAATTCCTATCCATCTCTAGATGTCCAATATGAGGTAGAAAATGGAGATGAAGTTGTATTAGATCAAGAAAAAATTCAAACATTTATAAACCAATGGCAAGATAATTCTCTTTCTACATTTTCTGAAGCAGCTAAAGAGTTACGCTTGGTTCTTTTAAAGGGAAATTATGATCTTGAACAACTACAATCCCTATATAGGATGCAACTTAAGCAACTGCAATACCAACAGAAAGAGCAAGGATTCAAGATTGGCTTATCTTCCCAACCGTTGTATTCATTAAGCAGAAGCCTAAACCAAACTTCTACTGGGGGTTATGATCTTTCTAATACTTTTGGTGTTGGTACGACTATTTCTAAAACACTTGGAACAGGTGCTATTGCAACTTTCAATGCCTCTCATAAATCTTCTATAACAAAAAATAGCACTGCGGGGTCCTTTTGGACATGGACCCATAGCCCATCCGCGAGTCTTACTATCAATCAACCCTTATGGGTAGGAGATGGTATAATAGACTCTAATTACTCAGAGAAGCAGATAGAAAAGCTACATATATCAGCTGAGAATGCTAAACTTTCATATAATCAACTTCTAGAAACCCTTGTAGTTCAGGGACTTAATCAATTATCAACACTACAAGCTCTTAAGGAGAGTAGATTTCTCTTAGGTGAGCAACTTAGTATTGAGAAAATTTCAATCAAGGATGCAAAGAAAGACCTAGAAGACGGTAGGATAAGTCGTAATGCATATGAGGCAAGAGTACTTAATCTAAATCAGATACGATACTCCCTTACTGAGATTGAAAGACAAATAGAGACAATTCAAAACTCCTTACAAACTCTTTGGGGAGATAATGAATACCCGAAACAAGTAATTGTAGATAGTGATTTATTTGAAACCTTACCTTCAATAATATTTGATAAAGAAGAACTTGTGAAAATTCTTTTAACAAAAGATTACTCCTATGCACAAGCATTGGGTAATCTACGTTCAGCTGAGATAGATGCAATGCTTAAGAATCCAAGTGATGCACCAATGCTTACCTTATCCTTTCAATTTTCTCCTTACTATTCCCCAAATACAGGAACTGGATTCTTAACATCTTTTGATGAATTGTTTACTAATAGTACGCCTCTCTTTTCTTTTTCAATAGGATTTAGTGCTTCAGACTTTTCTCGATCAACTACGAAGCTATCCTCATCTTTGGCAGAAGAGTCAGTTTTACAGGCTATGATAGAAGTCGAGAAAGCCCGAGATAATATAGAATTGAAGGTAGATGAGATTCAAAGAAATATTAATAGCTTATTGCTTAATCTATCTATCGGTCAGTATGAAGTTAATCAGCGTAATAATGATGTAGAAGTTGAACGTATTCGATTTGATATAGGGCTTGCTAATGAGAATAGCATTAGAGCAAAGGAAATTGCTTGGTATGATTCTGCTTTCATGGTTTTGCAGACTTTACGAGAGCTTGAGTTGATAGCCTTAGATTTAAGTGCCCTTGGTGTGGATATTTGAGAGAATATATTAATATTAATTAAAAGTTAATATTAATGGTAGTCCATTGAACTTGCAAAAATTCAATTGTAATCTCATAATATTAATTGGTATAAAAATAAATTTTATAATCCTAGAAGAATAATACCAAATTGAATACAAGAAACAGGAAAACAATATGGATAAAAATGAAATCTTTGTAGTATACGGAAATCAAATCAAAGAAATGACTCAAAAACTTTTAAACAAGGCAAATATTGAGCAACTAATTCCTTCAAAGCAATCTGTTATTGGCTTAAAACCTAATCTAGCAGTATCTAAAACTGCTGATAGTGGAGCTACTACTCATCCAGAGATAGTAATCCAAATAATCGAATATTTACAAAACTTAGGCTATTCAAATATAAAAATTATTGAATCAGCCTGGATTGGAGATTCAACTAAACAAGGGTTTAAAGTTAATGGTTATTATGAAATAAGCAAGAAGTACAATGTACCTTTAGTTGATGTAAAAGATGATACATATATTAAAAAAACTTCAAATGGAATAACAATGGAAATTAGTAAAGAAATAATGAACATAGACTTTTTAATTTCACTTCCTGTCTTAAAAGGCCATTGTCAAACTCTAATAACCTGTGCACTAAAAAATATGAAGGGCTGTTTATCAGATCACTCAAAAAGATTATTTCATTCTCTAGGCTTAATGAAACCCATAGCAACATTAAATTCTATAAAAGCTGCTGATTTAGTTATTGTTGATTCAATAAATGGTGATTTAGATTTTGAGGAAGGTGGCACTCCTATTCAAACTAACCGAATGTTTATAGCTCTTGATAGTGTTTTATGTGATACTTTTTCAGCTTCACTTTTAGGTTATAAAGCATCTGATATAGAGTATATAAATATTGCCAATGAGTTAGGTGTTGGCTCAAATGATTTAGATACTGCTAAAATCACATATCTAAACAAACCTGAAGTAGATGATTTTAGTAAGCCTAAGGGTATTGTTTCACATCTTGCAAAATATACTTGTCCTAATAAAGCTTGTTCAGCTTGTTATGGTAATTTAATTCATGCTTTAAAAAGACTGGATGAAAGTAGAAATTTACATTTAACAAAAAAAATTTGTATTGGACAAGGATATAAAAACATCACTGATAAAAATCTAATAGGTGTTGGGATTTGTACCAAAAATCTAGGTAAATCTTTAAAAGGCTGTCCTCCTAGCGCAAGTGATATGATAGATTTTATCAATAAAAATAGTTAAATATATATACTACTTAAATTATATTAGCTATAAGAACACAGAGAGTTTTATAGCTAATATAAATTACCTAAAATTTAAGTTGTCCAAAAAAAGAACAAACTTTTAAAAAAAATATTTCAATTTATTAGTAAAACCTTGGATACATATTTTAGGTTATTGGAATTTTAAATGATAAATCAAGTTTATAATCATTGTTATTTGAAACCTTAGGAGTTATTGCAACATAGTTAAGAACTTTTGATAATTTTTTATTATAATTTGAAGCATAAGTAAAGACCCTAACCATTCCAAAAATTTTGAACCCCACTAGAGCAGTTAAGCTAGCAATGCTTAGGCAATTTAAGTAAATATTTTCTCCATAATGTAAGGAAGCCCCATAGCCTAAAGAGAAAACTGTAAAAGTAGAAAGCATTCCAGCTAAGGTAATTGATCCACCAGATATATCACCTTGAATATATGAGCCAAGCCCAAAACCAAAGACTGTATTCAAAAGAAAGGGGGTTGTAACACTGATTTTATTACTAGAATATAATGATTCTTTCTGATTTAACGAAAAATTTAAACTCATTTGACTAAGTTCATAAATTTGTTGTTCATTATAATCATTTATATAAGATAATTTAGTTTTTACAGAGTTATAATTGTTTTTATCATTTGCCGCAAAAATACTTACTCCACCAAGAAGTAGTATAACTGATAAAAAAAGATGTTTTTTCATTTATTTTCCCCTAAATCTTATTATCTCGAATTCAAATCCAATCCAGATGACTTTGAATGAGTATTATTAATTTTATAACTTTTTATATTAACGTAGAAATAAAATTTCTAATTTATATAAACCCCTTTTTCATAAAATAGATTTATAATATTACATTAGATTAGAGTAATAATTTACTATTTTTCTTTTACTTTAAAACTTAAAAAAGAAAAACTTATTTTTAAACTAAACTGGACCCCATAATATAGACACAAGAAAAAACTTAATAATCTAAAGAATATCACAATGAACTATGTTTTTGGATTAATCTAGTTATGATAAAATTATGATGATTGGATATTTTATGGGGAAAAGGTATTTTTCTAAAAAGGAAATAAAAGTACTTTTGATTTTATAAAATAGCGTAAAAAGTAAATATAAAAATCAAGTTAGGCCAATTTTGCTCAATAACTGGGAAGCCACTTATTTTAATTTTAATGAAGAAAAATTGCTTCAATTAGCACAGAAGGCTAAAGAGATTGGCGTAGAATTGTTTGTACTAGATGATGGTTGGTTTGGAAAGAGAGATGGTGATACAACAAGTTTAGGAGATTGGGATACATACCTCACTAAACTGCCTAATGGAATTGGAAATCTTGCTAAACAAATTAAGTCTTTAGGATTGAAATTTGGTCTTTGGTTTGAGCCAGAGATGGTAAATATAAAAAGCCATTTATATAAAAAACATCCTGATTGGATTATAAAAAGGGAAAAAAGAGATTCTTGCATTGGTAGAAATCAGCAAGTATTAGATTTTTCAAATGACTTAATTGTTGAGTATTTATATGAGAAAATGTCTAAAATTATTAAAGAAACTAATTTAGATTATATAAAATGGGATATGAATTGGATATTACTGCGTTAGCTGAAAGCGAAATTGAAAAAATGAAAGAAGATATCAAATTCTTTAAAGAATATAGAGAATTGATTCAATTTGGCAAGTTTATTCGCTTAGAATCACCTTTTAAGGGTAATACTTGTGCTTGGATGGTTATATCACAAAATAAAAAAAACAGCTATTTTAGCATATTATAAAATATTAGCTACACCAAATCCTCCATTAAACAAAATTAAACTTCAAGGTTTAAATGAGAATGTATTATATAAAATAAATGAAAAGGATTATTATGGAGGAGTGATAAAAAGGTAAATAGCAGGTAGTTGAACCAATATTCCTATAGTGTGTTAAAATATATGGCCCACAACTGAGGAATGGCCAAGACTTTAACTCGACATGTTTTACTAGTCCAAGAATATGAGACTGTTTTGGAGAATGAGGAGTTTTAGTCGTATCAATCACTGGTCCACTTACTGAGGCCGAATAGGAGAGAGGAACAACTACCGAACAGAGAGCCATTTTTGATTTTGTGTATAAAAAAATAAATGCAATGAGATAAGAATAGTTAACTGGGAAAACAAAACTGTTAGCGTAGGAATTGATTTGCACATGTATCAATGGCAATAGAAGCTACTTCTAATGCTAGATACTTTAGAAACTTAATGCAGAAAGAAGGCTTTTTTACACTTGTTATTAATACTTTAAAATTTAAGGTTGTAACATTAAGTGCTAAAAAGACAGATAATATGATGTTGGGATATGGGATAGTAACAACTGCCACTCAATTTCAAAGCAAGAAAAAGAGACTGCTTCTTCTAAAAGGTCTCGAAGACCACGCTTTGATTTAAGAAGAGGAGTATCTCTACCTTAAATAGTTTCATTCAAACTTTAGAAATTTTGGATGAACAAGTTACGGCTTTAGAGGAATTAATTGAAGAGGAATGTACAAGAAGATGAAGATGTTCTATTACTAAAAACTATTGTAGGTGTAGGGAAAATAACAGCTACAACCATTAGAGCATATGCCCATGATATAAATAGATTTGCAACTTACAAACAGCTTACAGCATATTGTGGACTCACTCCTTTTGTAAAGTTTTCAAATGAGAAAGGATTTACCACACATATAACAAAGAATGGACCTGTAGAGTTAAGAACTGCAATGGTACAAGCTGTAATGGGTATGCTTCGTCTACAAAGATCATTAAGGTATTTGTCGCTAATTAATGATTATAAAAGAATGAAGAAAAACAAAGGTAGTGGGAAAAGTATAATTGCCTTTGCACTAAACTTTAGTAGAGTAATTTATGCAATTCTAAAGAAGAAAAAGCCTTTTGATATGAATAAATTAATAGGTGATTTTAATAAGCGACAAGCAGAAGCTGTATAGCTTCTAATAAAGAAAAATGGAGAAATTAGGTTATGGTTTTCTGTGAAAAACTATTGACCTTTTATAGGAGATGAATTAATGAATGTTGGATTTAACTTAGAAATTCCTTTTAATGGAACAACTAGAAGTGAATATTATAAAGGTAAAATAACCGTTGGGACTGATTTTGGAGATTTTACATCCCAACTCTATATAATTAAAGCTATTTAATTTTAAATAAAAATAAAATAATTAAATCTGCTACTTTTAGTGTAGAGTAGCAGATTTAGATAAAACAATTACAAATAATAGATTAAGTAGCTTTAAATAAATATATTAAGAATTTACTTGATAAGGTTATTTGTAAAAGGAATTTAAATATCAAAAGTAATTAAAACTACTGATTAAAGGACTTATATAATTAATTATTAATCCGTTAAAATAAGCTTATTTTTGTTTGTTTTTAAAATATTTATTAAATTCTGGATGTCTAGAAATATATCCTCTGAAGGTTGATTGTTTTACCTTTAACCCATAATTATCTACTAAATATTGCCATAAAACTTTTTTGTAGTAAAAGGTTTTTGTTTTGCTTTTTAGAAGTTCTTTTATAATTGAATAATAATCATCAATAGGTGATTTTCTTTTTCGCTTTGAAACTTTTTCATAACCATTAATATATTTTTTTACGGTTCGTCGATCACAACTTAACTCTCTAGCTATTTGTGAAAGATTGACTTTTAAATTTGAATCTTCAATGAGTGTTTTCAATTTAACTAAATCTTCTAATTTGTTAATTTCAATGTTAGAATTCATTTTTTTACTAATAATCATAAATATCCTCATTTAGAATCTAGTATACTATATTATTCAAAAGTTAAAGTTGTAGTTCTGCAACTTTAGCTTTCCTTTTTTTAGAAATAATGTAATGACCTTTGCTCAAATATTTAATATATTGATTAGAAGTCATTTTAAAAAGTTTCCATTGATATCTTGAATCATTGTAATAATTCAAATAATCATTATTTTCCATAAGTGGAATAAAGCTTTTATAATCTAAATTATTCTAATTATCTTTTTTTTCAAAGATAAATTCCAAAATTGGATCTTTTAATTCAAAGAAATCATGAGATGTTATATCTATTGGGATATCTGGATAAAGAGAATCTATATTATCATCATTGATTAATTTGAAATAATTAGTAGACCAAGAAATTCTATTTCCGGAAGGTAATTGAGTTACTTTTACTTCACCATAATGGTTGGGTTTACCACCAGTTGGGCTTCCAATTAGTATCCCATTATAATCATTAGAAAGTTCAATAGCATTCATTAATCCTGAAGAGAAAGTTTTTGATCCAATTATTATATAAAGTTCAGCTTGATTTAATTCATTTTTTAAAAGAGAATACAGCGGTTTTATAACATTTGAATTTCCTCCCGAGTTATTTCTCAAATCTATAATAACCTTATCAATATTTTTTTCTTTTACTTGCGAGTAAAGCTCATTAATAAAATTAGAAAAAGGTTGATCTAGATCATTTACACAAGCATTATATAAAATATATAAGGCTTTTTCATCTTCATAGAATTCTCCATAATATGCTTTATCATTGAATTTTATATAAGGGGGAAGGTTAGTCTTATCTGCCGGGTAAGAATTATCATAATATACAGCCCAGTCAAGATTCCTAAAATTTTTTAAATCCTTAGCTTCAAAGAAAATTGTTTCTTCACTATCATCTCTAAATTTGAATGTCATATTACAATTCGATTTTGAGTTAGTAATTCCAGCTCCATAAAGTAATTTAGGGTCAAGTAAACTTGATGATAGAAGAGATTTTAAGTAGAAGTCATTTTCATGAGAAAGCGTTGATTTTAAAATTGAGAAAACACTAGTGTTTTGAGAAGCAGAAAAAATAGGTATACCATTAATTTTAATTAATTCAACACCTACAGCTTTAGTATTACTTGAGTCTCTAACCAAATGATAATTTTCATTTAAAGCAGCCGTTACAAAAACGCCATCATCTAATACTTTTAAATTTAAAGGATAAGCCTCAGTCATTGTATAACCATAAGAAGTATGAGCATCATTAATTAATGAAATAAAGGAACGGATTTTAACCCATCGTTGTTCTAACTCTAAGTCCTTGCATTCTTCTTTTAATTTATCAATTTTCTCAAAGTACTCTTTTTTACTTATACTATGAAAAATATTTTTGTGTAGCTTAGGAAGTTCATTTTCTATAAAATATATATCACCTTCCCAAGGCTCTAAAATATCAACTACTTCATTTGGAAGCTGATATACATCACCTATCTGTAATTGACAAGAGGTAATAACTAACATTACTAGCAGTAATAATTGAACTAAAAAATATTTTAATTTCATATAATATCCTTATAATTATAGATTTAATAAAACTGTAGATAAGAAAATATTTTTGCTATAATAATTATTGCAAAATAAAATATAAGTGTCTAGTTTTTGTAATCTTAGAGGATTAATTTATAAGATTAGACTTTATAATTACTATAATTAAGTATAACAACTATTCTTAGTAAATATGTTGTTGTTTATCATGTAGAAAAAGATAAAACCTAAAATTTACTTATATAATACAATGTTTTGTACATCTAAAAATAAATTACATCACAAAACCATCACAATTCTTAAGTATAATACGTTATTAGAAAAGGAAGGCTATTATGATGAAAAGTAAATATTTTGTTTTAACTGTTATTGCTAGTGTTTTTTTGTTATTTGGTTGTGATCTAACCCTTAGTTATGATTATTCATTTTATATAACCGAGGTTTCAACCTCATCAAGTGTCGGTGGTCTATCTGTTGATTATATTGAATTATATAATGTGACTGATGAAGATATTGATTTAAGTGGATATTATTTTGGAGATAGCGAAGGTATTGATGATTGTCATCAAGTTACATTACCTTTAAGCATTAATCAATGGGATAGTGAAACATCTCAATGGATTAGTGATACAACAACAACCGATGCTCCAACAATTCCAGCAAATGGTTACTTAATAGTCCTTTATTCAAATGATTTTGCAATAGATGATGAGATGTCTATAACACAATTAGTTACTTGGACTGAAGAAGACGAGGACGAAGTTGAAACTCACACCGTTGATGATGAATATTCAAATATAAATTATTTAACAGTACCTGAAGGATTGAAAGACAGTAAAGCTGAAGGTGTATATATTTATAATTCTGTAGGAGAACAAGCAACTACCTTTTTTACATATGAAGCAGATGAACAAGGTGATGATACTGTATTTTTATATATAGATGGAGAATGGACACAAGGTAGTGCATCTGCTGGAGAAGCCAATGAATAAGAATTTCAAATATTTTATTTTTACTTTTTTGATTATAATGATTTTTTCATCCTGTAGTTTGAATATATACGGTTTTTCTGATGTATTAGATTATGGAGATGTAGATGAATCAGATATTTATTATAGTGAATTAGAAAGTATTTCAGATTGGGATGATTTAACTCATGGTAAGTTGGATACTGATGATATAGTTAGCAATATTGATAAAATATTCGACACTTCTAAAGTTCAAAAGTTAAGAATAGTAATTGAGCCTGAAAATTGGGAATTAATGAATGAAAATTTAGAAGATTTAAAAGATGAATTAGGAAGATCCTCAGATTTTACATCCATCGACGATCCTTTTTTTGTTCCTTCTGAAGTATTTTACAGTGAAGATGGATCAGATGAAAATATGAAAGAATGGTACAAAGTTGGTATTAGATTTAAAGGTAATTCAAGTCTTTATCATGCTAATTCTAATAAATTGCCATTTAAGTTAGATTTTGATGAATTTGAAGATGTTTATGATGATATTGATAATCAACGATTCTATGGCTTTAAACAATTGAATTTAAAAAACAATTATGATGATGAGTCACAAATGCATGAAGTTGTAGCAACTGAGCTCTTTCGAGATTTTGGCTTAACGGTCGCTCATGCATCTTTTTATGAATTATATATTAACGTTGATGGTGGAGATGAAGATGATGATATCTATTATGGCTTATATACTTTAGTTGAAGAAGTAGATGATACAGTAATTAAAACTCAATATGATGATGACGATGGTAATTTATATAAACCAGAAGATGATGCTGCTACGTTTGCAAGTGGAACTTACGATGAAGATGAATATGGTTTAAAAACAGATAATGATGAATCTTATGAGGATATTTTAGAGTTATATAATGCAATAAATGATGATGATTTGACTGATTTAGAAGAAATATTTGATATTGATATTTTCTTAAAATGGCTTGCAGCAAATACAGTTATGCAAAACTGGGATACATATGGTGTAATGCCTCATAACTATTTTTTATATAATAATCCAGATAATAAATTTGAATGGATTCCTTGGGATAGTAATGAAGCTTTAACCTCTTCAAGTAGATGTCTTGATTTAGATATGGAAGAAGTTGATGATGATTGGCCTTTAATAAGATATATTTTAGATGACGATAATTATAGAGAAACATATAAATCTTATGTTTATGATTTTGCCTATGATTATTTTAACGAAGATTATCTTAATGACATATATGACGAATATAAAGATTTAATTGAGGATTATGTAACAGCTGAATCATCTAATTATACCTTTACTTCTTCTAGTAAATTTACAGCAGCTTACAATGAATTAAAGGATCACACTAGTGATAGATATACTGCAGCAATGAGCTATTATAATAGTGAAGATTAAAATAAATCATATTATTTATATTTAATTATCAACTTTGTGAGGTTGAATTTTTAATTCAACATTATAACTTACGTAATTTATAAAAGATGATAATTAAGAATAGTTATATTCAATTTTAAAATAAGTTAAAGTATACAATAATTGATAGAGTAGTTTTATATTCACTAATATTAAGAGGTTAATGTTGTTTTTTGATTTGGTTTAAATTGTAAATATATATTGGCACTATTTTATTTTTTTTATTCGAAAAAATATTTACAAAAAAAATTTTATTTTTTAAAATCTTGTTAGTCTAATTACTATAAATGAGGAAAATTTTACTAAATGAAAAGAAAAAGCATTATTATTTTAATGGTGTCAATACTTTTGATATCATTAATGTCTTGTGCAACTACTGGAATATATGATTCCGCAGAAAAAACGCGTTTTAATGATAATAATATTTCTGTTAAGGTTAATGGTGTTATTGAAAAACATACTTTTATGATTTATGGTTTTTCTTTGGTTTCAAATAAAGGTGTATCACTTACAATTAAAAATATAAGTGATAGTCCAATTACAATTAATTGGGAAAAATCTTCAATTACTTATGGAAATAATACTTCCAGCGTGTTTATAGATGGACAAAAAGCAATTACAGCAAATACTTCTTCCATGCCACCTTTAACTATCCCTTCACAAAAGTCTGTCAGTGTTAAAATTTATCCTTCAAAGAATGTTAAATTCAATTCTAATAAAATGGAATGGGAGATTGAAAAAATGGGATTGAGCAAAGGTGAAAATCTTATAATTGTATTGAATTATGAATATAAAAATAAGGATTATTTTATTGAAGTAAAAGCTGCACCAAAAAATGGCTTTATAAAATTAGGTTTTTAAAAAGATATTGTTTATTTAAGTTGAAAGCTAGACTGTTATTGTCTAGCTTTTTTTAGTTGGTGTGATTATCTAATATCTGTTTAAATAATTAATTTAACTTATTTCCTAATTTGTTATTTTAAATATTAGAGTTAATTATCAAAGTATTTATTAAAATTTTTATTCTAATCTTGTTAAAATTGTTAATTTTAAAAGTGATGTGACCAACTCTATTTTTCAGCTTTATTTTGATTAAAAGGTCTAACTGCAACTATAATAATTCCAAGAACTGATAGCAAGAAACCCCACAAAAATCCACCGTCATATCCTTTTGATTCATTTATTGATTTGCTAATAAACCCGCAAACAACCGCTAAAATTAAATAAATAAAAATTTCCATATGTTAAGTCTTCTTTTATTTTAATACTAACATTAAATTAAAAAGTTGTCTAATAAAAATATTTCTATATATAAGTTATTTCAAAAGTAATTTATATGGCAACTAGCTTTTATTTATAAATATTTACGATAAATAGATAATATAGCCCATAAAGAGTTTTGATACATAACTTAATAATACAATTAATTTGATATTAAAATTTTTTATAGGGAATTTTTAAAAGTTTCTAATTGCAATAATTTGATTTCAATTTATCAATAACTATGCCCAATAATACTAAAGACATAAAATCTAACTAGATTTTAAGTTAATCTATGTAAATATATTACATTATGGTTTTATTGACAGGATGCTAATGAATGATCAAAAGGAAGCAAAGAAAGTCTTGATTATTGAAGACGATAGAGAGATTGCAAATGTTGTTGTAGTAAATCTAGAAAGCAATAGAATTAAAATAGAACAAGTTCATGATGGACAATTAGGGTTAGAAAAATCTAACTTGGGGAGTTTAATTTTATTATTCTCGACATTATGTTTCTTGGACTTGATTAGTGCTCCATGTTGCTCGTGAGCAACAATAGTTGTATTTATAAAAATATTTCTACTTAAATATTGTTTCAAGAGATGATTTTAATTATTATAGTAATAAAAAGTACTTCAAGGATTTTTTATGAGAAAATTACTAATATTATTTCTTACTAGCATATTTTTTTTAATAGGGTGTGATAGTTCTCTAATTCAAGCTTATTTAGAATACCATTTTGATAGTTATGATGGAAATTTAATTGTAACTAAACTTGAGACTAATAATGTTTTCTCAAAAAGACAAGATTTTGATTCTGTAGTCTTTGACGATGAAATATATATTATTGGTGGCTATGATGTCACAGTAAGAGGCGAAAAAGATAGTTATTGTGAAGATGTATATAAGAGTGCTGATGGAATAAATTGGACATTATTAACCGATAATGCTCCTTTTAAAGGTCGTCGTGGTCATAGAGCAACTGTTTTGGATGATTATATATATGTAGCTGGAGGATTCTGTGCTGATGATGAGACTGGAGAGAGAGGTTACAAAAACGATGTCTGGAGAAGTAAAGATGGAATTACTTGGGAAGAAGTAAGTCAAAACTCTCAAAACATTTGGGAGCCTAGAAAAGATTTTGGAATGTTAAGTACAGACAATGCAATATACGTCTTTGGTGGGTTTAGGCAAGTTAATAAGGTTGGGCCAAAATACCTAGATGATATTTGGAAAGGTGATGTTGGAGATGATGGAATAACATGGACTGAATTATCAGTTACTATGAAAGGTGGTAGAAGTTCTTTTGCATATGAATTAGTTGGAGATGATATTTATATACAAGGAGGATCCTTTTTAGGAGCTACTCAATCTAAGACAGGGAATATTGACTCTTCAATAGATTATTGGGACTCTCTTTGGAAATTAAATATAAAAGATTCTACACCTACATGGGAATCGCTAGATAGCCCTATAAACTCTTGTAATAGAAGGAGTGATCATTCTTTAGTTTATTTAGATGATAAACTTTGGTTATTTTCTGGAAGGAGCAATAGTTCACTTCATTTTTCTCATAACAAAGATACATATGGGACACTCTATTATGATTTAGAAAATACTAAATGGGTAATGGATTCATATGGTGCACCAACTGATCCTGTATATGGATATTCAATAGAAATTTTAAATAACAAGATGTATCTCTTAGGTGGTTTTTCTAGTAGCGGACCTAGAAATTCTGTTTGGCTACTTGAAGAGGGGGATAATTAAGATGAAAAAAATGTATATTACAATATTATTAGCTATTTGTATTTTTCCTTTGAGTGCTAAGTCAAGTTTTTTAGGACTAACTTTTACTGGCTTACCTGAAAACTTTTTTTATGAATCATATTTAGCTGACCCTCTTGCTGTTAATACTGAACTTACTTATAGAGATTATGAAATTGATGAAATTCATCCTAATGAATTAGGAGAAGAGACCCATTTTGATTGTAAAATTGGTACTAGATTTAATTTCTGGAGAATATCTCCTGAAGACCATCCAGATTTAGGGATAGAATTTGAAATAGGAGCAGCAATTTGTGCTTTTATGAATACTCATGGTACAGATTTATTAAGTACTGATGGAATATATTATTACACACTGATTTTTAAACCAAATTACTTCTCAACTTTTAAATGGGGACATCATCACATTTGCTCTCACCAAGGTGATCAATTAGATACAAATGGAGATGGTAATCAATATATTGATTTTGATATTAATGCTATATTGAATGAAAGTAATTTCGTTAGAGATGATTATATTTTTTCAGCAGATATTTTACCTCTGTATTTTTTGAAAAATATTAATGAGAACTTCGCTAAAGCTTTAAAGGTATATGGTGATTTTATTTACTATAATCCCGCTGAAAGCCTTTTAGGGGGTGATTCTAATTCAGTTGTAGAACATGCATATATCTGGTATCAATACGGAGCAGAATTAAAAATACCAATATCAGATAATAAATTAGGGACTCTATTTTTGGCAGGACAAATAAGCAAATGGCAACAAGCCGCTTATACAAGTAACTATACTTATCAAATTGGTATTATTCTTCCCTCAGAAAAAAAATCTCAAAGATTGAAATTTGCATATCAATTTTATGATGGACAATCTCTGATTAATAATTATCAAAATAGAAGATCTCGGTTCTCAGGATTCGTATTTACAATAGATCAATAAAATATATATGGCAATCCAAAAGGGTTGCCTTTTTTTACCTTTCAACGTTTACATAAAAAGAAATTTTTTAAATATTTTCGATATTGCTACAAAATAGTATGATATTCTACATAAGTTTAAATGCTCTGCTATCGAAAAAGATATGTGCTTTATGAGATATATCAGTATCTAATGACCACTCAGGAACAACTAATAGGGCACCATCCCTTTGTAAAGTTGGCAGTGCAGAGCCACAGTTTGGGAAAAATTTTTAGAATAATTTACTATTCTTAACTATATATGTTTTTACTTTATACTCTTTAGTAATCTGTGTGGTTTTTTGTTTAAGATGAAAATAAATTGGAAGCAAGTGCTTAACCTGTATCTTTTTTACAACGAGAACAGGGACAAAGAAAGAAAGCTTTATAGTCGCCTTTAATCTCAAATGTAATATTTTTACAAAGATATGACCCTTTATGATTCATTATTACTTCCTCCTAAATAATTAGAAAAATTATATATTATATATTGGTTATAATGTAGGAGATATGGATGGTTGAAATTAAAATCTTAGATTTATATATCATTATCAATTAGTTTAAATAGTTAATTATTATATTTTAAAAGTAAAAAGAAACGACTTTTGTATTTACATACAGTTTCATTCATTGTTTATCCTTTGGTAATATAAAATATTGATATAAATCTAAGAGAACAGTAAAAGTTTTTAATTACATAAACCTTTTAATCATTAAGGAATTTAAATTTTAATATGTTTTAAGTTGACCTATATAAATATAGTACACTATAGTTTTATTGAGAGGATGCTAATGAATGATCAAAAGGATTTAAAGAAAGTCTTAATTATTGAAGACGATAGAGAGATTGCAAATGTTGTTGCAGTAAATCTAGAAAGTAATGGAATTAAAACAGAACAAGTTCATGATGGACTATTAGGATTAGAGAAATCTAAAACTGGAGAGTTTGATCTCATTATTCTCGACATTATGCTTCCAGGACTTGATGGTATTAGTATCTGTAGAAAACTTAGAGAAGAAAAATATAATACACCAATTCTCATGTTAACGGCTAAAATAGATGAAATTGATTTAGTTTTGAGTTTAGAACTTGGAGCTGATGATTACATGAAGAAACCTTTTAGCATGAGAGAATTACTCGCTAGAGTTGGAGCTCTTATTAGAAGATCAGAAAAAACTATTAATAAAAGGGAAGAAGAACAAAATGAGAAACTACAGTTTGGAGAACTTATAATTGATTATACGAAGCATCAGGTCATTGTTAGAGGAAAAACTCTTAATTTAACGGTTAAGGAATTTGAACTCTTAGATCTTTTTGCTAGAAATCCAGGTAGGGTTTTCAGTCGTTCTGACCTTTTAAATACGATTTGGGGATATAATTTTGAAGGATATGATCATACTGTAAATACTCATATTAATAGATTAAGAAATAAATTAGAAGAAGATCCATCTAAACCAAAATATCTTTTAACAGTTTGGGGCTTAGGTTATAAATTCACAGAACAGGAGGATCTAACATGATATTTCGTTCATTCTATGCAAGGCTATCAATACTGTTCTTAATTCTTGTTTTTTTATTTGGATCTGTAAGTTTATTCATTGCATTTGATGCATCTACCCACCTTTTCGATGAAGTTGATCAGTTAATAAACAGAGAGTATGCAGCCAATATTTCCGACGAGTTATCAGCTATAATAGCAGAAGATCCTACAGGTAATCAAATCAAAGAAGCTATCCATTATATAATGGTTTTAAATCCTAATGTTGAAATTTATCTACTAGATGCTGGAGGTAAAATTCTTAGTTATTTCACTGGACCGGGGAAAACTATAAAACGAGAAAGTGTAGATACAACTCCTCTTGAATTATTTCAAGAAACAGGTGGTTATGAGTCTATTTTTGGCGATGATCCTAGAACTGTGAGCGAAAAAAAACCTTTTTCAGCGGCACCAATGCAAATTAATGATGAACAAGGTTGGGTTTACGTAATTCTAAGAGGACAGGGTTTTGATTCCTCCCTTGCCTTAGTTAAATCAAATTATTATCTTAGATCAGGGCTATCTACATTTTTAATAGCTTTACTTTTTACACTTATTGCAGGTCTTTTTTTGTTTTTTATACTTACAAACAGATTAAGGAAATTAAGTGAAGATGTGCAGATTTTTAAATCAGGTAACTATGGCCATAGAGTAGAAATTAAAGGAAGGGATGAACTTGCACAATTGGGTAGCACCTTTAATGAGATGGCACAATCAATAGAAGAAGGTATTCAAAAATTAAAAGAAGCTGATCAACAGAGAAGCCAACTTATTGCAAATATTTCTCATGATCTTAGAAGTCCTTTAACTTCAATTAGAGGACATTTAGAGACCTTGTTAATTGAAGAAAATAAAATATCAGAGAAAGAAAAACGTGAGTATGTAGAAATTACTCTTAGAAATGTAGCTGGATTTCAGCGGTTAGTCGAAGAATTGTTAGATTTAGCACGATTTGAATCAGGGCAAATACACCCAGACAAAATATTGTTTTCACCTGCTGAACTTTTACAAGATATTATATTAAAGATGAGGGGACAATCCGATTCAAATCATATAACAATAAAATATAATCCAGATCCTAACCTTCCTTTTTATAAAGGAGATATAGGTTTATTTGAACGTGCATTTACAAATATTATAGGCAATGCTATAGAACATACGCCTGAAAGAGGAATAATAAAAGTAGAATTATCAATTATCAATGATGCATATATAATCACTGTTATTGATAGTGGAGGGGGAATCCCAGAAGAAAATCTCCCTCATATATTTGAGCGCTTTTATCGTGTAGATAAGAGTAGAAATAGAAAAACTAAGGGAACTGGTCTTGGTCTTGCTATTGCAAAAGAAGTAATTGAGTTACATGGAGGCTTCATAGAAGCCAAAAATTCAAATGATGCAGGTGCTATTTTTACTATAACTCTTCCTTTAATAAGTTAATTTTTTTTGTATCTTCTGTGATACTTTTGTGACAATTATAGCCTACCTTTGATGTAGGAGGTAACGCTATGAAGACGTTAACTACAACAATTATAATATTATTAGCAATAAGTTTTCCACTTTTTTCAGGTGGTAAAAAAGAAACAATCCCTGAGAGTGAAAATGCTATGATGATGATGGCTCAAGATCAACAAATTTCAAATACTAGCTCAGAGCCTTTTATAGAATATCAAAATCTAGAGCAAGCTAAAATGGTAGCTGCAGAAGCTCCAACAGTACTTTTCTTTTTTGCAAGTTGGTGTCCAACATGTAGAAGTGCTCGTGAAGAATTTAATGAAAGACAAGATGAATTTAAAAATATAAATATTATCTTAGTTGATTATGATAATTCAACAGATCTTAAGAAAATGTATGGAATTACTTATCAACATACTTTTGTTCAAATAGATGAAAATGGTGATACCCTAGTTAAATGGAATGGTGGTGCCACTGATAAGTTGCTTTCAACTGTAAAATTGGAGAATTAATTATGATGATACTTGCCTTTTTCGCTTTTTTATCAGGTATAGTAACGATATTATCACCATGTATCCTTCCTGTTCTTCCTATTATTCTCTCGGGAACAGTAGGAGGAAAGAAAAAGCCGGTAGGTATCGTTCTTGGATTTGTAATTAGTTTTAGTTTATTTACATTAGCTCTTTCGGCTTTAGTTCAAGCTTTTTCCATATCAGCAGATACTTTAAGATATGTGGCCGTTGCAATTATCGTAACTTTTGGTATTACATTGATGATTCCAAAATTACAATTAGTTTTAGAGAATATACTCTCTAAAGTTGCCCGCTCTAAAGGGACATCAAACCGAAATGGATTTTTTGGCGGGGTAATGACAGGCTTAAGTTTAGGCTTGGTTTGGACACCTTGTGTAGGTCCAATAATGGCATCGGTAATTAGTCTTGCAGTAAGTCAACAGGTAGATGGTGGATCTGTAATTATAGTTGCAGCCTATTCTTTAGGCACAGCAATTCCTATGTTTGCTATAATGGCTGGTGGTAGAAAACTATTAAACCGTTTCCCTAAAATAACAGCGAAAACTAAAGAAATCCAACGAGTATTTGGAGTTATTATGATAGCTGCAGGCTTAATGATTGGTTTTGGTTTTGATAGAAGTTTCCAAACCTTGATTTTGGAAGTCTTTCCAAATTATGGAACAGGATTAACTACTTTTGAACAAGGAAATCTAGTCCAAAATGCTTTAAATGATCGTAATGCAGATAGCAATACATCTGATAGTTTTGATTGGTCAGTGTCTAGTGAATCAGCTAAGGTTTCAAATTATGGAGAAGCTCCTGAATTCATTGCTAAAGGACCTTGGCTAAATACTGAGCAACCTTTATCAATTGAAGCTTTAAAAGGTAAGGTAGTTCTTATAGATTTTTGGACTTATAGCTGTATTAACTGTGTGAGAACAATTCCGCATTTAAGAGAAATTTATGACAAATATGAAAAATATGGGCTAGAGATTATTGGAGTCCATTCACCAGAATTTCCTTTTGAAAGAAATGTCGAAAATGTTCAAAAAGCAATTGAAGAATTGCAAATAACTTGGCCGGTTGTTTTAGACAACGACTTTACTCAATGGAATGCTTACAATAATCGTTATTGGCCAGCACAATTTTTCATAGATGGAAATGGAGAAATTAGATACTTTCATTTCGGTGAAGGTGGTTATGATGAAGCAGAGCAAGTAATAAGAACTTTGCTACAAGATAATGGAGCAGAACTTGATAATCAAGAAACTATTGAAATATCAACTGATAGTTTAAGTGAAAGAACTCCAGAGATTTATCTTGGCTACTTGCGAGCAACAAATTTTGCTTCTGAAGGAAGATTTGATGAGGACACACTCACAGCTTTTGAAAAAAAGGAATACCTTGAATTAGGAGAGTGGTCTTTAGGTGGAGAGTGGATTATAAGAAATGATTTTATTGAAATCGATGGAGATGGAGAATTAGAACTACTATTTAAAGGTAAAGATGTATATATGGTAATAGAACCTTTAAATGATGAGAGTATAATTACTGTTGAAATAAATGGTAAGAGTCCACAAGATACTGCTGATGTAGTTAATGGGGTTTTGAAACCTAATAGTAGTAGACTGTACCATCTAGGGAGTTTTTCTGATTCTTATGAAAAATTACTTGGCCTTAAAATTTCAGGTAATGTAAGGCTCTTTACATTCACTTTTGGTTGATTTGATAAATACCATGTTTATGTAATCAAAAATCAATAGACAGACTATCTGCTAAAAGTCAAAAAGACTATTGGAGTAAATAAAATGAAAGACAGTCATATAAAATATATATTAATAGCTATATTAATTTTGGTTTTTACACCATTATTATTAATATCGCAAGGAAATATAGAAGAACCTGAACAAGTATCTAATCTATATATCGAAGAAAGTGAACCATTACCACCAGCTGATGGAGAAAATGGTACTTGGGAAAAACCTTCTGATGATATATTGAGAGAAAATCTTACATCAATGCAGTTCGAAGTAACACAGAATGAAGGGACAGAACCTGCCTTTAATAATGAGTATTGGAATAATAAAGAAGACGGAATCTATGTAGATATAGTTTCTGGAGAGCCCCTTTTTAGTTCTGCAGATAAATTTGTATCAGGTACAGGATGGCCAAGTTTTACTAGGCCCCTATCTTCAGGAAATATAAAGGAAATAACCGATACTTCGTATGGTATGAAAAGAACAGAAGTAAAAAGCTATTTTGGGGATTCTCATCTAGGTCATGTATTTTCTGATGGCCCAGATCCAACAGGACTGCGTTACTGTATTAATTCTGCATCTTTGAAGTTCATTCCTAAAGAAGATTTGATACTTGAAGGCTATGGTCAATACTTAGATTTATTTCGCGGAGGAAGTTCTAAACTTATTATTCGAGATGAATTGAAAGAATGGGAAGATTTATACGAAAGTGATGAAGTTAGTACTGCGGTTTTTGCAGGAGGATGTTTCTGGGGAGTAGAGGCAGTATTTGAACAGCTTTACGGTGTCCTTGATGTAGATTCAGGTTACAGTGGAGGAACACAAGAAACAGCTACCTATAATAAAGTTTCATCAGGTAAGACCAATCATGCTGAGGCAGTTAGAATTATATATGATCCAGAACTTATTGATTATAGGACCTTACTTGAGGTATTTTTCACAGTTGCACATGATCCAACTCAACTTAATTACCAGGGCCCAGATCATGGCAGACAATATAGATCAGTAGTTTTTTACGCTGATGAAAATCAAAAAATTGAGACAGAACAATATATAGCTGAGCTTACAGAATCTAAAATTTATTATGATGAAATTGTAACAAGAGTTACATCACTTAAAGCATTTTATGAAGCAGAAGATTATCATCAAGATTTCTTGATTAATAATACACAACATCCATATATAACTAGTTGGGATATACCTAAATTAGAGGATTTAAATAACACTTATCCAAAATTGCTTGCAGTAAATAATCCTGAAACATTTGATAAAGCTAATGATTTGCTTGAAATCAATGAAATTAAATAATTGAAGATAGAAAAATATACTCAGTTATAATATATAAAATTAGAAATTTAAAATGCAGCCTAACTTAATAATAGTTAGGTTGTATTGTTTAATCTTAGTTGCAATTTATCTTTAGTTTAAGTTGATATTATTTATTCAAAATTTAAATTTAATTATTACATTTTAAAACTAGGGACAATATTTAGGTAGAAAATACTAAAAAAAATATTTAATTGTTTTATAGATAAAGAAATATTTGTCTCTTTATGTTTCATTGCTGCAAAAAACCTAATTGATTATTTTTTACTATTGTATTTTTCTTCTTTATTCTCCTTGACTAAAGGTTTTAATTTTTGTAATGTATATGAGCAAATGCTCATACATGAATAAGCTATTTTTTTTACACCATATATGATTGAATGAGCATGTAACAATATATACCCTAGGAGGTAAAATATATGGTAGAGATATTTAAGGCTTTAGCTGAAGAGAGTAGACTGAGAATTTTATCAATTCTACTTGAAGATGATATGTGTGTATGTGAAATAGAAAGTAGTCTTGGATTAAAACAATCGAACATATCTCGTCATTTATCGGCGCTTAAAAAAAGTGGTTTGGTAGATAGCTATAAAAAGGCACAATGGGCATATTACAAAATAAATAAAAAGTTTGTAAATGAAAATCCAAAACTTTGGCTATATCTTGAAGAAAAGTTAAAAGAGTTACCAAGTTTTCAAGAAGATAATAAAAGATGGAAAAAGTGTAAAGAAGATAAACTTTGTAATAATTAGTTTATAAAAAAAAATGAATTTAGGTATCATAATAAGGAGTTAATTATGAAAGATAAAAAGTCAAGCGATATAGGATTTTTTGAAAAATACTTAACATTGTGGGTTGTGTTATGTATGGTTGTGGGCGTAATGATAGGTAAATTTACACCAGCTATCCCAGAATTTTTAGGTCAATTTGAATCAGCAAATGTATCAATACCTATTGCAATTCTTATTTGGATTATGATTTATCCAATGATGATGAAGGTAGATTTCCAAAGTATTAAGAATGTTGGTAAAAATCCTAAAGGATTATATCTAACTTGGGTAGTAAACTGGCTTATAAAACCTTTTACTATGTTTGCAATATCATCATTCTTCTTTTTTGTTGTATTTAAAGCAATAATTCCTGAGGATTTGGCTAAAGATTATTTAGCAGGAGCCGTTTTACTTGGTGCTGCACCATGTACAGCTATGGTATTTGTATGGAGTCATTTAACAAAAGGAAACCCAGCTTACACAGTTGTTCAAGTAGCTACAAATGATTTGATCATCTTAATAGCATTTACACCAATTGTAGCCTTCTTGTTAGGTGTTGGTGGCGTTCAAGTTCCATGGGATACACTAATTTTATCAGTTGTATTATTTGTCGTAATTCCTCTAGTTGCAGGAGTAATAACTCGTATTTTAGTTGTTAAAAAAAAGGGAGAAACATATTTTAAAGAGGCCTTTATACCAAAGTTTAATAATATAACAATTGTTGGATTGCTTTTAACCTTAATTATTATCTTTTCTTTCCAAGGAGATGTAATACTAGAAAATCCATTGCACATTATTTTGATAGCTATACCATTAACTATTCAAACATTTTTTATATTCTTTGTAGCTTATATCGCTGCTAAAGTTTTAAAACTACCACATGATATAGCAGCCCCAGCTGGAATGATTGGAGCATCAAATTTCTTTGAACTATCTGTTGCAGTTGCTATTTCATTATTTGGGACAACATCACCTGTTGCTTTAGCTACAATAGTTGGTGTATTAGTCGAAGTACCTGTTATGTTAACTCTAGTTAAAATTGCAAATAATACAAAACAATGGTTTGTAAAAGATAGCTTAAACTAGGTGAAATAAAGTAAAAATTTAAGAGGCTAATATGAAAAAAATAACGATTTATGAACCTGCTATGTGTTGTCCAACAGGACTTTGTGGAGTAGGCGTTGATTCTGAATTACTTAGAATCTCAACAGTATTAAATAATTTAAAGAAAAAAGGAATCGAAGTTGAGAGATATAATTTAACAAATTCTCCTATGAAGTTTATGACAAATAAAATAGTAAATAAAATGATTAATGATAAAGGAGTTGATGAGCTACCTTTTACATTAGTAGATGAGGAAGTTGTAATTGTAGGAAGATATCCCACTAATGAAGAACTTGCTAATTTACTTGATATTCCTTTAAATACTTTAGATGAATAATTAGGAGAACTAAGAATGATTGAACAATTTAATCCACAAATTATGGATTTGACAAAATATACATTTTATACAGGCAAGGGAGGAGTAGGAAAAACTTCTACTGCTTGTGCCACTGCAGTTACTTTAGCTGACAGTGGTAAAAAGGTTCTTTTAATAAGTACCGATCCTGCATCTAATTTACAAGATGTATTTAATACCGAACTTAATAATAAAGGTGTGTTAATTAAAGAAGTTCCAAATCTTGTTGTTGCTAATCTTGATCCTATTCAAGCTGCTGCAGAATATAGAGAGTCCGTGATTGCTCCATATAGAGGGAAACTTCCTGAGGCTGTGCTAAATAATATGGAAGAACAACTATCAGGTTCTTGTACTGTTGAAATTGCAGCATTTAATGAGTTTTCAAAATTCATTACAGATGAAGAGATTCAAACAAAATATGATAATATCATTTTTGATACAGCTCCTACTGGACATACCCTAAGGATGTTACAATTACCTTCAGCTTGGGATAACTTTATTAGTGAGAGTACACATGGTGCATCTTGCTTAGGACAACTTTCAGGGCTTGAGAGTCAAAAAGATGTTTATAAAAAGGCTGTTGCAACTTTATCAGATAAAAACTTGACAACTTTAGTCTTAGTTTCACGCCCAGAAACAGCACCTTTAATAGAAGCGCAAAGGGCATCAATAGAACTATGTGAAATAGGTGTCGAAAATCAAATGCTTATCATAAATGGGGTAATAACTTCACATGATGATAAGATATCTGATAGCTTATATAATAAACAGCAGAAAGCTCTTTCTATAATGCCTTCAAAATTAAAATCAATACAAAGCTATTTCATTCCTTTGCGAGGTTATAATGTTACAGGTGTCGATAATGTAAGATCTTTATTAATTAAAGATAATTTAAGTGTTAGTGAAAAAGCTATTAAATCACAGAATATTCTAGAACTTAAAGATGTTATTGATGATCTTTCAAATAGTAACAAGAAAGTAATTTTTACAATGGGTAAAGGTGGAGTTGGAAAGACAACAATTGCTGCAGCCATAGCTTTAGGACTATCGAAAAAAGGAAAAAAAGTTCAGCTTACAACTACAGATCCTGCTGCTCATCTTAAATATGTTATATCTGAAAGTGATGGTATTAGTATGAGTCATATTGATGAACAAGCAGAATTAAAGAAATATCAAGAAGAAGTACTTTCAAAAGCTAAGGAAACTATGTCTGCTGAGGATTTAGCTTATGTAGAAGAGGATTTGAGATCACCTTGTACTCAAGAGATAGCAGTGTTTAGAGCTTTTGCTGAAATAGTTGAAAAGGCAGAAAATGAAATAGTTGTTATAGATACAGCTCCCACTGGACATACACTTCTTCTATTAGAATCTACTCAAAGCTATAATCAGGAAATTGAACGTTCAAAGGGTGATATTCCTGAAGCAGCAAAAAAACTCTTACCTAGACTTCATAATTCTGATGAAACTGAAGTTATTATTGTAACTTTGCCAGAAGCTACACCAGTTTATGAAGCTAAACGATTAGAAGAAGACTTAAAAAGGGCTAAAATAAATAATAAATGGTGGATAATTAACTCATCATTATATCAGACAGGAACAACTAATTTGTTGTTATCAGCAAAAGCAAGTAATGAAATTGAATGGATTAACAAGGTTGATGAATATTCAAAAGGAAACTTTGCTGTAATAGCCTGGAATCCTGATGAAATTAAAGGTGAAAACTTAAAAAATCTATTGGATTAATATTTCAGATATTTTAAAAATATCTGAGTGATAATTATAAATAATATTTAGAGGTAATAAAAATGAAAATTACAGACGAAGCTAAAGCCATGCTTCAAGAATTATTTGCTTCAAATGATAGCAATTGTCTAAAAGCTATGTTACAAAAATCTTGCTGTGGGACTTCTCTTGCTTTTAACTTAGCAAAACTAGAAGAAGGTGATGAATATACTTCCATAAATGGAATCTCCGTGTTAATGGATGATGATGCTAAAAAACGAGCTGAATCAGTAACAATTACTGTTGAGAATGGTGAGTTGTCAATTCATGATGAAGCATCATCGTGTTGTTGTTAATCTTTTAAAATATTTTTTATCCCCTTGATGAATCAATTTTTCAAGGGGATTCTTAAACTCTATTAAATAATTATTGTGTTATTAAAAAACCCAATTAGCATTAGTTGCTTTTTCTGATACTTCCCAAAGTTTTTTTGCTACCTTTTTATCTTTTGCATGTGGTTTAATTTTGCACTTTCCCACAGGACCAACCCAATAACTTCTTCCAGTTGGACCGTAAAATCCTTTTTCATCCAAATCTTTCTCAGTTGCACACATTAGTTCTGGATAAGCTCCTTTTTCAGCTGATTGAGTTAAAGGAGTCATTAATTTAAAAGATATTCTCATAAATAAATTACCGCTAGTATTAATTAACGATGTTCTAGAAGAACCTGGATGACAAGCATATACTTTTACATCAGTCTTTCTAGCTTTTTTTAACTTATCTTGTAAATGATAAACAGACATTATTTGAGCAAGTTTGCTTTGACTATAAGCATTATTACCAGTGTAATCCTTATCCCAGTTCATATCATCAAATTTTATTGTTTTAATTCCCATATCATATCCCATACTGCCAACAGTTACGATACGTCCTTTAGATTTCTCAATTAAGGGAAAGAGTAAGCTTTGAAGTAAGAAATGGCCATAATGATTAACTCCTAATTGACTTTCAAAACCGTCAACTGTTAACTTTTGTTTTGGAACTTGAGCAATCGCCCCATTACACATTAATGCATCTATTCTGTTTATTTTTTCATTTATTTCTTTGCCCGCTTTTCTAACAGAGGAAAGATCTCCTAAATCTATCTTTATATATGAGATATCAATATTATTACCTAGTTCTTTTTTTAATATTGAAATTACTTTTTTAGATTTTTCAGGATTCCGATTTAACATCACAACTTTTGCATCTTTTGATAATAAAATTTTTGTAGCTTCGAATCCTGTACCACTAGTAGCACCTGTTATTAAATATGTTTTTCCTTTTAAGGACTTAATTCTATCTGGTGTCCAACCTTTTTTCCCAAATTGTCTATCTGCCATTTTATGACTCCTTTAATTTTATTTTAATTTGTATCTAATATATTTACTTAATGTATATATATAATATAACTCTCAATAATATATAAAAATAGTATAAATTATCTTTAAAATATGCCTATTTATATCATTTAGGTTGAAAATTGTTATTTTAATTGATATTTTTATTTCATGATAAAACAACAAATAAAAGAAATTATAAATAATAGAGTTTTTGAAGATAAATTGATTGAAACAGGAATAAAGGGTGTAAAACTTTTTAAAGTAACAAAATCTCATCAATGTGCTCCTGTTGTATATGAGCCGACAGTAGTTGCAATTGTAAATGGCGCAAAAGAAGCAATTTTGGATGGAAAATCTTATATATTTGATAGCAATAAATATTTATGTTGTCCCATATCTATGCCTGTAGAAGCTGGGACTCCACAAGCCTCAGTTGAAAATCCTTTATTAGGAGTTCATATTACGTTAGACACACGGGTAATGAGAGAGATTGTAATTGAAATGGATAATTCAATTGAATCAATGCCTAAAACTAAAAAAGGCTCTATACCAAAAGGTCTAGCCTTAGCTAGTTGGGACGATAATTTTAGTGAAGCTTTATTTAGATTACTTAAAATAATCAATAATCCAATGGATCTTGCAATACTTGGGCAATCTCGCTTGAGAGAGTTATATTACACTATATTAAAGGGCGAAGCTGGAGATACAGCTAGAAATTCTTTTGGAGTAGGTAATGAGATTGCACGATCAATAGAATTTATATCTAGAAACTTAGATAAACCTATAACTATAGACGATATGGCAAAGCAAGTGGGGATGAGCAGAGCTGTATTTCATCGTAAATTTAAGCAAGCAACAACTATGTCTCCAATACAGTTTATAAAATCAATGCGCTTAAACAATGGGGCTATGAAAATAGCATCAGGTATGAATATAAATGAAGTTGCCATGCAAGTTGGATATGTTAGTGCATCACAATTTAGTAGAGAGTTTAAACGGTTATATGGACAGTCACCAAAGCAATGGAGTCAAAATATAACATTGTCAGCTGATACAATAAGACAAGCGATCCCAAGTGCGACATATTTTGACTAATTTTTAGTTTTCCTATTATAATTATTATCGATCTTGGATATTTTTATTAATTCTACTGATATTAAAAAATGACGAAATCACTTTGGAGTAATTTTGATTTATATATCTATCTGCAAACTAGTATATACTATAATATCCTAACAATTATAATAATTAGCATAGATAATCAAATCCACCGATAATTCGGTGCGATGTATGGATATCTTCCTCAAAAAATGACCAATCAATATTATATTGAAAATAAGTATCCATATTTGTAATGATTTCATAACTAATTATTTCACTAAAATCTAGTCCGTTATAACTACGTTTTTGATAATTATCATTTTTATATATCCAATAATTTGAGTTACCAAAATTTCCTATAATCACAACTATAAATTTAGAAATTTTATGCTTATAATTTAGATTGGTATTAAATGAAAATCTTAGAGTATTAGGTAAGCTTAAAAAATTTCTCCAATCTAAATCAAAAATTGCATTTGTATTCCACATTATTAAATAATTATCATAAGAATCAAAAATTAGGTATAGATTATTGTTTATAGACAAATTTTTGGAGGCTTCATCAGTAAATGTGGGTAAAATTTAAAAAATTGGAGTTAATTTATATCAGTAAATTGGAGTTGGAAATAAATAAATTTAAATTTCAGAAATATAATTGAAAAAGTCACCAGTTATCGTCTATTGTAGTTTTACCACAAACCAACAAAAGAGGTATAACCAGTGACTATCAAGAGCTTATTAAAACAATTAATTGGTGTCAATAATGTAAAAGTTTTAAATTGGAATTTAATTAATAATTCTAAAAATATTAAAGAGCTTTATATTCATGTGGAATCATATAAAAGAGAGCAGAACAGATGCCCAATCTGTGGAAAAAAATTACCAGGATACGACAAAAATAATACTTTACGAAAATGGAGATCTTTAGATGTTGGAACTATTGCTGTATATGTTTTAGCAAGTACTAATCGAGTAACTTGTCCAGATCATGGTGTTATAACTGCAGCAGTTCCTTGGGCTAGGCATAACTCTAGATTTACTAAAGATTTTGAAAATCAAGTAGCCTGGTTAGCTTTTAATTTAAGCAAGAAAACATTATCAGAGTTTATGGGTGTTTCTTGGAATACTGTTGGTGATATTATTAATAGAGTATTATGGGATATTGCTCCTAATTATGAAGATAGGTTTAACAATTTAGTTAATATTGGAATTGATGAAACTAGCTATAAAAAAGGACATAATTATATTACAACAGTTGTAAATAACGATGATAGTACAGTTATATGGGCAGAGGAAGGACATAATCAAAAAACTTTATCTAAATTCTTTGAATATTTAAGTCCAGAACAGAGAGCCTCTATTAAGACTGTTAGTGGTGATGGAGCTAGATGGATAAAGGCTTGTCTAGATAAATATATTCCTAATGCAGAGCGTTGTATTGATCCTTTTCATGCAATTGGATGGGCACAAGTTGCTTTAGATGATGTAAGAAAAGCTGCCTCCCAAAGAGCAAGAGCAATACTTGAACAGAAGGAAGGAAAACCAAAGAAGAGAGGTAGAGGACGACCTAAGAAAGGAGATGAGAAACCAATAGATGAATCAAAGATTATAAAAAATTCTAAATTTGCCTTACGCAAGAACCCTGAAAACTTAACAAAAAATCAGAGAGAAAAATTGGAAATGATAAAGCTTAATGATAATCAATTATATAGAGCATATAGGCTAAAAGAAGAGCTTAGATTTATATTCAAGCTTGATGATATGGATGAAGTTAAAGAACATTTAGATTCATGGTTATCTTGGGCTAGAAGATGCAGAATACCAAGTTTTATAGATCTTGGAAGAAAAATAAAACGACACTATGATGCTATTATGGCAACTAGAACATACAATATTAGCAATGCAAAAACTGAGGCTTTAAATAACAAAATAAAACTCTGTATTAGAAGAGCTTACGGGTTTAGAAACATAAATAATTTACTCAATTCTGTACTTTTGGTTTGTAGTAACATAAAAATCTCTTTAGCTAATAGATAAAATCAGTTAACAAAGGGACTTAACAAGAGAATTAATAGAATCTAACCCACAAATAGTTTAGAAGAGCCAATTTTTGTATTATTATTTAATGAAAAAAATGAATATGATAAATTACTGTTAAACATATATAATAAGTTATCTGAAAAGGTCCTACCTATTTCATATTGTAAGGAATTATTATTTATCAGTGTTGAAATTATCACTGTCATTATAATCAGTATAAGTAAAACTATTATGAGATTGAATAGTGGACGAGATTTTTAATCTTTTACCTTGATATATAGTATCAAGAGAAAAATAATCTTTTGTATCTATATCTTCGACAAAACCTTCTTTTTTGATAGGTAAACTTATTGATAAAGATAAGCCTGTTTATAAATTCATTGAATTATAATCATCAAAGTCAGCGAAAACTCGCCCAGACATTAAAGAAGTAATTAAAATTGATGGGTCTTTAGATATGTCATTATAAATTAAGGGGAGGGTAACAATAGAAGAAAAGCTTTTATTATTTAAAAATATATTTGCAAAAGATAAGTTACTTTCATGATTTATCAAAGAAAGATTTACAATAGAATATTTTAAATCTATTAGTCTGCCTATCTCATCCTAAAATAATATCGAAAAGTAGGATATGTATTATTTATTTTATCAACTTTGATATCAAATGAACTGTTGATTAAAATATTATTTAAATAAATTGATAAAATAAGCAGAATATAAAGTTGATTCTATCGTTTTAGATTATGGAAAAATTAAAAGTGATAAATAACATTTATTGTTTTAATAAAGAAGAAATAGATTTATGATTGGAAAAGGTGAGTTGATCATGATAAAGAAAAAATGTAATTAATTAATGTTTTAGTAGAGGGATGTTTTATGAAGTAGAATTTAAGATTAAAGTGTTATAATCAATTCAAAGATATAGGGTTTTTATAAATTTGATAAAATTTGAGAATTAGATTATAAGAAATATTATGATGACTTAAGGGAAAATATGAGATATAAAACTATTTTTGATGTACCCTCTTGCTTTATTTAGTCGTTTTAATTAGTCTTTCTCAGTTATGGAGAAATGTTTTGAATTATAATTTTTTAGAAGGTAGTATATCAAAAAAATTAATTAAATTTACTATTCCTATTTTAATTGCTCTGTTTTTGCAACAACTATATGGTGCTATAGATTTACTAATAGTTGGTAATTTTGCTACAGCTGCAGATGTATCGGCTGTAAGTATTGGTTTTCAATTTATTTCTATTTTTATTAATTTAATAGCTGGTTTATCAATGGGAACAACTATAATAATTGGACAAAAAATAGGAGCACAACAATCTAAAGATTTAGGAGAAGTAATAGGAGCTGGTATATTTATATTTTTTATAATAGCTTTAGGTTTTACTTTCTTAATAGGATTAAATGGTTCTTTTTTTTCTTCAATGTTAAATACTCCAGATGAGTCGTTTGCAAAAACTTCACAATATATAAGTGTACTGGCTTATGGTTCTATTTTTTTAGTTTCATATAATGTACTTGGTTCAATTTTTAGAGGAATTGGAGACTCTACAACTCCTTTGATTGCTGTAATCATTGCAACAATTGTTAATATAATATTAGATATATTATTTGTTCATTCTTTTCAAATGGGATCATATGGGGCTGCTGTTGCAACTGTGATAGCACAAGCTGTAGCTGTATTGTTTTCTTTATTTATTATAACGAGGAAAAAACAAATATTTACTTTAAGGTTTAAAGATATATCATTTCACAAGAAGTATACAAAGCAAACATTAAGCTTAGGATCTCCTGTTGCAATAAATGCATTTTTAGTTACTCTCTCTTTTACCTTTGTTTTATCCATAGCTAATAGATTTGGTGTTTACAGTTCAGCTGGAGTTGGAGTTACAGAAAGACTTATTAGTTTCTTGATGTTAATTCCAATGGCATTTTCTCAAGCAATTGCAAGCTTTGTAGCACAAAACGTAGGTGCTAAAAAACATAAACGAGCCTCAGATGGAGTAAAAATTACGATTTTAATTTCTTTAGCTTTTGCCTTTATTTCAATGTTTATAGCATTAGTTAAAGGCCCATTATTACTTTCATTATTTACAAATAATCCTAAAGTGGTTCCACCTGCTTATGAATATTTAAAAGCTTATTGTTTTGATATATTCTTTACAGCTTTCTTATTTCCTTCAATAGGATATTTTAATGGGTATGGAAAAACTAAATTTACTTTGATATCAGGGACAGCTGGAGCTCTTTTATTTAGAATACCAATTTCTTATTTATTGTCTTTAGTAACTCCAACTTCTATTTTCTTAATAGGTTTAGGAACTCCTGCTGGAACAGTATTTCAATTAACAATATCTTACATATATTATAAACATCTTCAAAAACAAATAAAAAAAGAACAACTAAAAACTCCTATCTAAAGGATATAATTTCAAAACATGTAAATAATTGAATTTAAAAATAAGAATATCTTAATAAGGAAAAGGGTTAATTAATTTTTAATAATTGAATAGAGCATTCTCTTTAAATCTTTTACAATCAAATCGCAAAGAGTGTACGATCCACCTTTAAGACACCAATCAATAATATCTCCTCTACCGATGCGAAGAGAAGCTTCAGCAATTTCGTTTGGGTCAGTATCACTTTTGAAATAACCTTCTTTAATTCCTTCTTCAATTGTTTCAACTAATGTAATATAAAGTTTTCTGTTGTGACTAAAGGAATAATCAGGTTTAGATGATATTATTTGATAATAAGAGCCAACCATTAAAACATAACCAAGTTCCTCTTGCATCAAACATGCAGACTGTTCAAGAATCCCAATAAGTTTATCAACAGGTGAATTAAACTTTTTCTCATCAAGACGCTTAAATAATCTTTCATCGATTATTTGGTATGTCTCATCAATTATACTATCTTTAGATGAAAAGTAATGGTAAAAAGTACCCAGAGAAATATTTGCAGCCTTACATATTTCTTTAACTTTTACAGAGTTGTATCCTCTCTCTTTAAATAAAGCCATTGCTGTTTCAGAAATATGCCATTTTTTATCTAAGGCTTTTTGTTCACGAGTATTCAGTTTTTTCATATGCAAAATAATACCAAATTATCAATACACCGTAAAGCTATATATTTAAACATTCGAAATTAGATATTTTTTTATCTTTTTTTTATTTAAATCAATAAATTTTTATTGACTTTTGAAAAATCTGCCTACATAATGGACTAGAACCTTATTCTAGAACGTGGTTCTACTTATTTTATTTTCGCACTTAGAGGTTTTTATTATGACAAGCAAACAAGGGGCTAAAATCCCCTCATTTATCAAATTAGTGCTTTTCTTAACGCTATTTACAGCAACAGCACTTCTTACGATGTTTCAGCCAATATGGGCAAACATCCCACTTAATATAATAATCCCAGTATTATTATTAATGTTTATGGAAATGGTTTTTTTTGAAAGATTAAAGCTATCAACACTGATCTGTATGAGATTGTTGGTTGTTGTTACAATATTTGGACTATTTTCAGGAACGACATGTGTTAAAATCGTTTTGGTTCTTTGGATGATTAATATTCTTGAGGCAACTCTTACAGACTTGAGTAAGAAGCATTATTTCAATGCAATAACAGGGTTTGTATTAACTTTGTCTTTATTTACTTTCTTTACTCAAGAAAACTTATCTTCATGGAATGGTATTTATTATAGTTTAATGTTCAAAGGATCAGTTGGAACTATCTGTTGGATTATATCCTATACTATTTGGAACTGGGACTTTGTTAGTTATGATTTTCCCCCAGCTATTGCAAAGCTCCATTTAGCAGTTTTAGCTTCTCCAATTGTTGGTGCCTTAATTACAGGAAATCCTGGTCTTTGGTTTATCTTAAGAGGGAATAGTCTTACAACTGCAGGGGTTACAGAAATTTCTTTTAAAAAGAAAATTGTTAAAGCACTCGAAAGTGATAAAATGACAAATTTTGTTGAAAAAGTTCATACAGTTCCAATTCAAATCACTTTAATGATTATAAACGTATTGCTAGTGGCAGTACCAATTTTAGTTTTGTAAATAATAAATAAGAGGAGAATTATAAATGAATCATTATGATGCAATTATCATAGGTGCCGGTAACGGTGGGCTATCTTCAGCAGTTAGGTTAGCTACTAAAGGTAAAAAAGTATTAGTTCTTGAAAAACATAATATCCCTGGTGGATGTGGAACTAGTTTTAGAAGAGGTAGATTTGAATTTGAAGTTGCTCTTCATCAATTATCAAGTATGGGAACTAGTGAAAAACCTGGAGAGTTAAGAAAACTTTTTAGAGAATATGGAATTGAAGATAAAATTGAATGGATTCCAATTAAATCTCTATATCAAGTAAATCTTCCAAGTGGTAAAAACCAATCTATTCCTGCAAATAGAAAAGAAGCTGAAAAAGTTCTTTGCGAACAATTCCCAAAAGAAAAAGACAATATTCTAAGATATTTTCAAACAGTTTATGATTTTCACAATCAAACTAATGCATTTATGGCTATGCAAGCTAAATCTACTAGTGAACCTAGTGAAATAAAGAAATTTATTGTAAAAAGTGTTTTTGCAAAGAAATTTCCTGTACTTGCAAAGTATGCTATGTGTAGCACACAAGAAGTTTTAGACGAATTTTTTGAAGACAAGGAACTTCAATTGTGCTTAAGTGCTTATTGGTGTTTTATGGGAATGCCTCCAGAAAGATTTCCTTTCTCAATTCTTGCAAGATGTACAGCTATTTACATTGATGATCATCCTTATTATGTAAGAGGCGGATCTCAAGTAATTTCCCAAGCTTTAGCAGATGCTATTCGCGAAAATGGGGGAACTGTAAAATATAATTGTGGTGTTAAAGAAATTGTTATCAAGAACAATAAAGCTTGTGGCGTTATTGATGAAAATGGTGAAGAATACTCCTGTGATGATATTATTTCAGGTATTTCACCAATTGATACATACTTTAAGTTAATTAAAAAAGAGGAAGTTCCAAAAGATGCTAGAAAATATTTATCAGCATACACTGTTGGAATATCTGCTTTAGTTTGCTATATGGGACTTGATTGTAAGCCAGAAGATATTGGATATACTGATTCATTTAATTTAACTTATGATAATTTAGATTGTAATGAAGTTTTCCAAAAGGCCTATACACTAATGCCTGAAACTGATCCGATTATAAATACTTGTTATACAGTTGACGATCCAAAAGTTTCTCCTGAAGGTACAAGTGTTATTTCTGCTGGTGCTTTAAAATTCGGTAAACCTTGGATGGAGTTATCACCTGAAGAATATCATAAAACAAAATATGAAGCTGGAAATATTATTATTGATAGACTTGAAAAAATGTATCCAGGTCTTCGCAGTCATATAGAAGAAATTGAAGTAGCAACTCCTTTGACATATATGCATTATCTTCATCATCCAGAAGGTTCTATTTATGGTTTTGAACAAGATTTAAAATCATCTGTATTCTTCTTTCCAAGAGAAGACCAAGTAGAAAATCTAACATTTGCTAATGGATGGGTCAATATTTGTGGATTTGGCCCTAATTACATGTATGGTGCACAAGTTGCAGATAGAATTCTAAATAGGGAGACAAAATAATGGCTGATTTAAAGAATATGATTATAGCATCTATGCCTCACGGAAAAGAAATATTACAAGAAATAGATGATAAAAGAAAAAATGGTACTAATTATGAACTAGAAATTGGAAAGGTTGAATCTACTGTTGGTAAATACCATAAGAATAGTCTTAATTTAGTTGTAAATAAAATAATTGAACACGGAAGTCTCGCGAGAACTATTCGTCTAACGCCTAAAGAGGGTATTTTACCAATTTTTGAAGCTGGTCAATATTTAAACTTATTTACTGAAATTGAAGGAGTTAGAACTTCTCGTCCTTATTCAATTTCTTCATCTCCTCTTCAAAGAGCTTATTATGAAATTACTATTGCGAGAACTAAATCCGGTTTTGTTTCAGACTTTTTATTAGACAATGTTAAAGTTGGTGATGAATTTAGTGCAAATGGTCCAGCAGGTGCTTTCCATTTTAACCCAATTTTCCATAGCAAAAAAAGTGTAATGATTGCTGGTGGAAGTGGTATTACCCCTTTCATGAGTATGTGCCGTGAAATTTTTGATAACCGTCTAGATAGAGAAGTTCATCTAATCTATGGTTGTAGAAATAGTGAATCTGTTTTATTTAAAGAAGAACTTGAATCTTTAGCAAAAACATATGAAAACTTTACTTTCACTTTAGTTTTATCTGAAGCTGAAGCTGGTTATTCAGGTAAAACAGGCTTTATAGATGAAGCCTGCATTAAAGACTTAGTAAAAGATATTAAAGGTAGTACTTTCTATATTTGTGGCCCACAAATTATGAATGACTTTGTTGTTAATGCTTTATTAAGTTTGGGTGTTAGAAAAGCAATGATAAGACGGGAGATGTTTGGTAGTCGTCAAGATATCCAAAATGAACCAGGTTGGCCAAGTGAGCTTAGTGGAAAGGAAACTTTCACAATTACAATTGATGGAAAAACAAAAATTAAAGGCTTAAGTGGTGAAAGTCTTCTAACTTCTTTAGAAAGAGCAGGTGTTCGAATGAATGTATGTTGTAGAAGTGGAGAGTGTAGCCTTTGTCGTATTCAACTTACAAGTGGCAAAGTCTTCCTTTCAAAAGGAATGCTACTTAGATATGCTGATGAAAAATTTGGCTATATCCACTCTTGTAAAGCTTATCCAATTACAGATGTAAGCATTAATCTATAATGTTAATTTAAATTAAAATAGAAGGTAAATAATATGTTATTTTTTGAAGCACAACCTTTATCAAACTGGTTGATGTTATTTTTGGTATTTGGTGTTTTATTATTACTTAATGAAATATGTCGAAGGACGAAGCTTGGGGGAATTATTCTTTTAATTGTCCTACCATTATTGTTGACTATATTTGTATGTCCAAAAACTACAAAAGGTACTAGTGTTGATGATTGGTTTCATTTTGCAAAAGTATACTCTTCGCTTGCTGGTTGTATTGGATTTTTTCTTATTCGCCATATTGAAGGAGCAACTAAAAAGAAATGGGTTTTAATCTTCCCTCCTTTAATTTTAGCTGTTAATATTTTAGAAGCTGTAATTAGAGATTTTGAAATCGGTGGAATGGGTTTAGTTGCACAAGTTTTTGATGGTATGATGATGACAAGTGGTCCTTGGAATTATTTAAACGGCATTGCTGGTATTTTAAATATCATTACAATAACAGGATGGGCTGGAATTGTAATTAGTTCTTCAAAGAGCAAGGATATGCTTTGGCCAGATATGTGTTGGTTCTGGATTATAGCTTATGATTTATGGAATTTTGCATATACTTATAACTGTCTAGGGGATCATGCATGGTATTGTGGTATTGCTTTACTAGTTGCTCCAACTTTTGCAGCATTTACCTTCAAAAAGGGTGCTTGGTTACAACATAGAGCTCAGACTTTAGCTTTCTGGTGTATGTTTGCTATGACTTATCCCTCCTTTATTGATAATTCACGTTTTGCAGTTCATGCAAGCCAAAATCCAACTGCTTTGATGTTAGCAAGTACACTTTCATTAGTTGCTAATGTCGCTGTATTTGTATTCATGGTTTACAAAGTTGTAAAAACTAAGAGAAACCCATACTCAAGTGAACTTTATACAGATTTAAGCTGTTATAGAGAAGTTGCAAATGATGCTATGCCAGTTTAATTCTAATATTAATTAATAAAATTAATAATTAAAAATTATTTAACTCTTTCATGTCTTTTATTTGATGTGAAAGAGTTTTTTGGTATTTTATACAAAATAATTTATTAGATTAGATATTTAATCTATATTCTACATTTTTTGTGTTTGTCGTATTAATGCAAAGTTTTAAATTTATTTTTATTGTAATTAAACAATTTATAACATATCTATATAAATATTTATTTTACTAACAAATCTTTATCTTTTAACAGTTTAATAATAATTAATATTGATTATCGAAAACAACTTGAAAATTAATATTAGTTTAATTATTAATGCTATAATTTATATTAAATTTTATGAATTATAATCATCATTTTAAGTATTTTAGCATATATTGATATAATTTATTTTTTATAGTATAGTGAGATGCGAATCAAGACACTTTCTAAAATATTTCACGAATATTTCAGTAGTTTTTCCTCTTTTTTCGCTGCACCAGTAAATGCATTGTAATAAATTTCATTTGGTGCATAATATCCCAACGATTGGTGTGGCCTTGTAATATTAAAATAATTAATAAACCAATCCAATCCTTCTTCCAATTCACTCATGGTAGAGTAATCATGAAGAAAAATATGTTCATATTTTAGAGTTCTCCAAGTTCTCTCCATATATATATTATCCATTGCTTGACCAACAGAATCCATACTAATTCTAATATGTTCTCTTTTTAATACTGCAAGGAATTCATTTGAGGTAAATTGGCTACCTTGGTCACTATTAAAAATTGATGGTACTCCATAAATTTCTATGGATTTTTCTAAACATTCAATGCAAAAATATACGTCCATTGTATTACTTAATTTCCATGAAAGTATTTTACGACTGTAAAGATCTATTATTGCACAAAGGTAAACAAATCCATGGGGTAATGCTATATAAGTAATATCTGTAGCCCATACTTGATTTACATATTGGATAACCATGTTTCTCAACAGATAAGGGTATTTCTTATGATTTTTACCTTTTTTAGCTCTAGAAGTATTCTTTACTGCTATAGCACTATATATCCCTAATTCCTTCATTAAACGCCTTACAATGCTCTCTGTTGCCCACTTATATCCTTTTTTTATTAATATAACAGATATTTTTCTATATCCTAAAAATGGAACTGGGGACCAAGCTTTAAGTATAATCATTGCTCTTTCATAATCAATTTTTCTCTCTTCTCTATATTTTATTTCTCTTTCTATATGATGATTTAACCAATCATAATAATGACTTCTACTTATATCTAATATATTACATTGCTTACTTATTGAACATTCAATAGTATGTCCAAATGAAAAATATTTAAGACCTGGAGTAATAAGTTCGCAAAGATCTAATCCAATAAATTCATCTTTTTTTTTAAAAGCTCTAATTCAAGCTGAGATTTACCATAAGCTTTGGTAATGAACTCTATTTTATCTTTTGCTTCTTCTAATTCTTTTTCAGTTTTTGTATTTTTCTTTGATTCTTCAAAAGGAGATAAATCATGCCGTAATAAACTTTTTTTCCACAATGAAACCATACTTGGTGTAACTTGATATTTTGCTGCAATTTCTTGTACTGTAGCTTCCTCTTGTATTGCTTCTAATGCAACCTTTAATTTTGTGTCTTTGCTAATTGTCCTTCTTTTTCTACCCATAATTAATATATTATTCCTTTGGGAATAAACTAACAAGGATTCGTGAAATTATTTTTCTGTTGTCTAGTAACTCGTCTCAGTATATAGGTTAGTATTAAAAAAATAAATATTTGCATTTCTCAAATATTTTTAAGTTGAATTTATAATTTTTTGTTTGACTTTTAACAAATTATAATGGAATATATGCGTATAATTACACAAAAAATAAGAAAATAACCACTATTTACCGAAACATATTATCTATTGATTTCCTAATAAATAAAATGTAATGGATGCTTCTTGATTTACTTAATAAAAGTAGTGAAGAGTTATTACCGCATTTTTCTTTAAAGGATAGTTATGATAAATAAGAGTGTTCGAATATTTAAATTGTTAATAGTGTTATTGATTATTATATTGTTTTCATCTTGTGATGGATTAATATCTAATGGATCTTCTAATTTTGATAATGATAAACTTATTACAGCGTATAACTCATTGATGTTAAAGTTAGATAGTGAAGAAATAACTTTAGGCATTGAATATACTTATGATGATGAAACAGAAGAATTAACTACTATTTCCTTTGAAAATGTTTCTATTTTACACAATGGAGTAACATATATTTTTAATGGTCAAATTGAAGTTGAAGATTCTGATAATTATGATTTAGATTTAATTGTGACTACATCGATTTCTGATGAAACCTTTACTATTATTTTAGTGCAAACATTTGATAATCTTTCCTTTAAGATTAATGGTGTAGATTTTTCAGATAGTATTTTAAGTTTAGATTTTAATTCTGATAATAATAATCCAGATGAACCTTATATTTTTCATGAAGATTATATAGAAAATTTACTAAAAGCTTTTACTTTGTTGATGAAAAATTATAATACATATAATAATAATCATGCATATTTAGATGAATTTGATAATGTTGATTTAATAGTAAAAAGCGATGATAGAATTTATACGTTTAATGGAATTACAGAAGTATTAGAGGATAATTCTTATAAATTAAATTTAACAGCTAAAATTGAGCAATTAAATCTTGATGATATTGATCTTTCTATTAATATTAATATTGATCCTGATGGTACTATCTCATTATTTGATATAGATAGTCATAATTATAGTGTAGTTGTAGATGATTATTATAAAAATTGGAATTCAACGGGGAGTACATCGGTTGTAAACTCGGAAGCTGAAAGAAATATAGCATACTGGTTATTTAATAACTTTTCTAAGTATCAAGATGGTGCCGTTAAATGGGAGACATCAACTGAGTTCCGTACTTATTATTATGAAGGGTATTCTAACATTTATAGTCGTTATCACTTTGATTTAGAATTTACATATGATGGGAAAACTATTTTTCTAAATGGTTATTATGATAATAGAACGGATCTTGTTAATGATTATACATCTAAAGACATTACTATTACTTCGCCAGACTTCGTAAAAAGTTATAAGGGCATAGTTGTCAAAACAGGTTCAAATTATTATGTGAAAATAAATGGTCATATAATGGCAACTTATGAAATAGTAGATAATCACTGGGAGCTTGTTCAAAATTAATTTCGGATTATATATAGTTTTAAACTATAAAACTACATGGTAATATCTTCTATATCTAGCAATATATTGCATTGAAATTGGTTCTTAATATATTTGTTAATTAGGATAAAGATTAAAATTAATTTTATTTATTTAAATATTGATACCACATTGTTGCAAAGGATGCTTTCAACAACGTGGTACATATTTTTAAGGAAATTATTCTATTATTATTTTAACTCTTCATCTTGGCAAACTGCTACTTTACCACAAGCTCCGCTTGCCATAAGAGCATAAGCTTCATCGGCTTTTTCAAGTGGGAAGCGATGAGTAATTAAATCTTCAGGATGAATACCCCACCTTACGATTTTTTCTACTAAGTCTTCCATTTTCCATATGCTTGTAACCCAAGAGCCAATTAGAGTTTTTTGATCATGAAGCATATCTTCGCTTGGATTGAACTGAACTGTACCACCTTCACCAATCATTACAATCTTTCCCCATTTTCTAGTAGCTCTAATAGCTGTTGCTCTTCCAGCATCACTTGCAGAACAATCAAATGCTCTCTCAACCCCATGACCACCAGTTACTTCTTTAACTTGTTTAACATTATCAGGACCGGCAATGAAAGCTTCATCGACTAAACCAAGTTTTTTTGCAACCTCAATTCTAGCTGGTTGTGTTTCAATTCCAATTAATTTGTTAGCTCCCATCGCCTTGCATAGCATCAAACATGCTAAACCAACAGGGCCAAGTCCAACTACTAATACAGCATCATTACCAGATACTCCAGCTTTTTCAATACCCTCATAAACAGTACCAAAGCCACAAGCAACTTGAGCTCCATCACTATATGAGAGACTATCAGGTAGTGCCACTAAATCTTTCTCATCTGCAAGTAAATATTCAGCCATACCTCCATCTCTTTGCCAACCATAGGCAGCTCTTTTATCAGAGGTGCAACTGATCATATAACCTTGTCTACATTCATGGCAGACCCCGCAGCCAGATATATGATAAACAATTACTCTATCACCTTTTTTAAATCTTTTGAGACCTGGACCTTCTTCAATAATTTGTCCACAAGGTTCATGACCTGCGATTACACCCTGATAACCTTCTGGGCCTTTACCAAGATGTTCTCTATAGATACATCGAATATCACTACCACAAATAGTAGAAGATTTCATTCTAAGTAATACTTGACCATAGCCTGGTGTGGGTATTTCATATCTATCAAATGAAACACTACTATTACCTGGTAATGTTGCTCCTAACATTGTTTTCTTTTCCATAATTATTATCCTCCTATGGTTTTAACTTACGATAACTCCATTTTCATCCCATAAATCATGCCAATCTTTAGCACCTTGCCATAAAAATACATGACCTTTTATTAGACGACAGTTTTTATCTATTTTATTTAATTTATTTAGCTCTTCTTCAGTCAGTGGATCTTCACATATGCTTTTTAAATTTGTAATAATATTTCTTTCTTTAGTAGAGAAGGGAATTGGAATTACATTATTTGCATTAGCCCATTTTAAGCAAATTAATGCGGGATGTGTTTTGTGAGCTTTTGCAATATCTAATATTACAGGATCCTCTAAATCAACAGTATCCTCACTTGTTTTATCTCTCTCAGGTCTATTAGGAGAACCAAGAGGAGAAAAACCAATAATCGTCATCTTATTTTTCATGGCATACTCTCTAAGTTCTTTTTGTTGGAAATGAGGATGCATTTCCATTTCAATGATACTTGGCTTAATATTACAATCAGGCAAAATTTTATTTAACTTTGGAATTGTAACATTACTTACTCCAATTTCTTTAACAAGGCCATCTTTCATTAATTTTTCAAATTCTCTCCATAAAACCATAAAATCTTCATGAATATATGGTTTAGCATCAGGGCTTCTTGAGTTAACATCACATCCTGGTGGATGGTAATTAGGAAAAGGCCAATGAACAAGATAAAGATCTAAATAATCTAGACCTAAATCACTTAAGCTTTTTAAAAAAGATGGTCTAATATCTTCTTTATTATGTTTATCATTCCATAATTTTGAAGTAATCCAAAACTCTTCTCTTGGTATTTTCTCTCCAGTAATTTTCCCATCCATGGCTTCTCTTAAAACTATACCAATCTCTTTTTCATTCCCATAAATACTTGCACAATCTATGTGTCTGTATCCTGCTTTTATAGCGAGTCTTACACTTTCCATCATTTCTTTATTAGATACATGATCAGAGCCAAAAGTACCAAACCCGATAGTTGGAATCTTGTTGTTATTAATTGTTGTAAAATAAGGTATTTTCATAAAATTTCCTCATAAAAACTGGTGTAAAATACCAGTATAAAATCTAGCTTTTTATAACTTTCTCTAAATTTGTTTAAGTTATATTTTTATTTTATTATGAATAAATGTTTTAACAATGCTCAAAAAGCGAAAATTAAGTACCATTTTACGCAATTAGTGTTATTATAAAGTATGAAGAAAATTGGTTTAAAGTTAATGTTTCAAGACCACTATGATAATAGTGTAGCTAAAGGGGTATTGAAATATTCAAAAAATAAGATAGATTGGGAAATAAATGGAACTGGTTATTGTTTTCAAGAAGAAACAGAAGAGATAGATGCCTTAATAGCTAGGATTGAAACTATTGAGGAAAAAGAAATTTATGAGAAATTAGATATCCCTGTTGTTGATATTGCAGGTGCATTTTTTTCTGATAAAATTTCCACTGTTAGAAATGATGATTGGGATACAGGGGTGAGATGTGGTAATTATTTTTTTAATTTAGGAATTAAGCAATATGCTATGTGTTTGGTATCGAATACTAATTGGGCTAAAGAGAGAATGATGGGTTTTTGTAGTAGTCTAAATATTGCTTATGATAAATTAAACTGTTTTAGCAGACCTCTTTCTTGGTGGAAGGATATTTATAACTATAATGATGTTGATTTTAAATCTTGGCTAAAATCATTATCAGTTAATACTGGTTTATTTTGTTGTAATGATTTATCTGCTATGAAAGTTTCTAATGCCCTTAGACATTTATCAATAAATGTTCCTTCAGAGGTTATTATTTTAGGGGTAGATAATGAAGAGCTTATGTGTATGCTTGCAAAACCAACTATATCAAGTATGGCATTACAGTTAGAAAATATAGGTTATACTGCAGCAAAGGTATTAGATTTGATTATAAATGATAAAAACAAGAAAGTTGTTTACAGAATTCCTCCCATAGATGTTATCGAGAGGGAATCAACAACTTTATTTTATGGGGAAGATGTTTTTGTATCTCAAGCTATCTTGTTAATTAAGGACTATATAGGCACTAGTTTTGATGTAAACGATATTGTTAATCAACTAGGTTGTAGTAGAAGAACCTTAGAAATAAAATTTAGAAAAGTATTGAACACAAGCATTCACTCTTTTATTGTAGAAGAGAAATTATTAAAAGCTAGAGACTTATTAATTACAACTAATCTTCAAGTAAAAGAAATTTCTAGTGAATGTGGATTTGGTTCACTGCAAAGGTTCCACTCATCATTTAATAAAAAATACGGAGTTACACCGAACAAGTATAGATTCTTAAATTCGATAAACAAATAATTTAGTTGTGTTTAAAATAGGATTATTTATCTTCAAAATTAGGGAGCTCTGGGAATTTAGGAATTTTTTCTAAATCATTATCCCAACATGCCCGACTATCCATAAATATATGTCCTTTAGGTGTAATTTGAGGATCTGTATCTAAAGAGCCTGCAGGCACTACTAATAAAGTTCCATCCATTTGTAATGTAGGAAGGGCAGATCCACAATTTGGACAAAAACTTTTTGAATGATTAGTTCCTTCAACTCGATAAGTTTTTACTAGATTGCCCCCTGTAATCCATTTAATTTTCGCAGTAGATGAAAATAAATTAGATGCATGAGCTGAGCCTGTGTCTTTTCTGCATCTAGAACAATGACAAAGAAAGAAGTTTTCAAATTCTCCCTCAATTTCAAATGTTATAGATTTGCAAATACAGGAGCCTGTGTGTTTCATTATTATCTCCTTTTGATAAGATATATAGAATAATATAACATCACAGTCATTGTATATCAATGTAATTCTCTTTTTATTTAATATGGATTTAGTTATATTTCAGGCTAACTGATTAATTATTTATTTGTTAAGTTAGAATTTTTAGTCATTTAAGATATAGATTTTATTTAGAAAGTTAATAGAGATTAGTTTAGCCATTGGGCCTTATAAATATTTATAAATTATCATAAAATATTATAAGGACTCCAATAGCTATTTTTTTTAATGTATATCTAATTAAATAGTTTTATCAATTTGTTGTAATTCTTTTTTTTCACTTTCCTTTTCAGTTGGTAAAATGATGTTTAAAATAATAGCAGTGAGAGTTGCTAAAACAACAGGAGATTTACCAAAAATCATAATAAACCAAGCTGGAAAGCTTGCAATAGCACCACTTGCTTGACTGATACCAACACCTAAGGCTGCAGAAAGTCCAACAATGGAAGAATTTCTATAATTCATTTTTTCACTAGTTACTAGTTTCATACCTGTCATTGCAATTGATGCAAATACTGAAATTGTTGCCCCACCTAGAACACATTGAGGAATGGTTGTAAGAATCGCCGAAAATTTAGGAATTAAACCTGCAATCAATAAAATAGTAGCACTAAGACCTAAAGTAATTCTATTAATGACTTTTGTGCTTGCTACAATTCCAACATTTTGTGAATATGTTGATGTTGGAAGCCCACCAAAGAAAGCTCCTAAAACGTTTGATAAACCATAACCTATAATACCACCCTGAAGTTCAGAGTTAGTTGGTTCTCTATCTAAACCTCCAATTGTTGTTGCAGAAAAATCACCAATTGCCTGAATAGCATTTATTGTAAAAAGAATACCTAAAGCTATACAAGCTGATAATTCAAAAGAAATTCCAAATGGCATAAATTTAGGTAATTGAAAAACTTTTGCTGTTGCCACAGGATTTGAATCAATCATTCCAAAAGGTATTGAAACTAAATAACCGACTAATATACCAATGAGGATTGAAGATAATTTTATTAAACCTTTTCCAAAGTGATTTAAAGCAGTTACTATAGTAAGTGTTAATATTGCAATTGACCAATTTTCCCAACTTCCGTAATCAGGACTACCAACACCACCTGCCATATAATTAATTGCAGTAGGATATAGTGATAAGCCAATAGTAAAGACAACAGTACCAGTGATCATTGGAGGAAAAAAACGTCTAATTTTTCTAACAAATACTCCAACTAATGCTGCTATTAATCCGCCGACAATTTGTGCACCAAAAATAGCACTTAAATCATAACCTTCAGCAATTGCTAACATACTTGAAAGATAAGCGAAACTAACACCCATTATAACTGGTAATTTTGAACCAAAATATTTTCCAATTGGAAAAAGTTGAATAAAAGTGGCTATTGATGCAGTTATGAGTGCTGATTGAACTAAGATAATTCCATAGTTAGGAACAGGTGAAGAAACAGCTTGCGAAATAATTAAAGCTGGGGTTACACATCCGACAATCATAGCAACTACGTGTTGTAGTGCCATAGGAATAGATTTTCCTATTGAAGGCATTCCATCAAGTTCAAAAATGGAACTTTTCTCTAAATTTAACATAAATTCTCCAAAATATTATAAGGTTTGTTTTGTTGCAATGTGTTGCATTATAATATGAAACCTCTAATTTGCCAAGAAAATTTCTGAAATAATTGATATATTTTTATTTATTTAGAATATAGTTTTTACCTAAGTTTATAAGCTAAAAGACAATACTGATTTAAGTCAAAATATTTAAATAATTAAGATAGTGTTGTATATTTTGATATTTTTAGACTCGATGGTATATATTTTTGAAATATTATATAGAAAAATGTATTTATAAATTATTATAAAATATCCCTCTTCCTGATAAGGGAAAAGGGATGTAATTTACTATTTTACAGGGACTGTAACTCTAAGTTCTAAAGCATCTAAAAAGCCTGGTTTTGCTTCTACTGTTTGTGGAATAAGGTTTACACTTGGTGCAGCACTTGAACAGAATTGATTTAAATACTCATTACTTGTTGTAGCATATTCTTGTGGGTTTACATGAGGTACCATTCCTTCTTCTGTAAATTTCATATGTGGAATTCCAAAAATTTCTACACTTGTTTCTTGTGGCAATTGTGGATGCATGTCAGGGCGGACCATATGGAATACATAAAAACCTGTTACTTCCTCACCATTTTTAATACAACTCATCTTTAAAATATGGGCAGATACTGTTCCTTTTTTAATTTTGCCATAAGCAAAAGTATCAAAATCTTCTTTAGCAGTAACCATTTCATGGGTATAAATATATTTGTCATATTCTAATCCACTATACTTTGCCATTATTCTTGTAGTTCCACCGTACATGGAAAAGAATCCTCCTAATATAACGTCAGCTGGTGGTAAGGGAGCACATAGAGAATTAATCTCTTCTACAGTTTTGCCAAATGATAAAGTTCTTGCCCATGGTGCAGAATTTACTGTATCATCTTCCATTAAGGTTACAACAATTTTTTCAAGTTTACCTGAGAGTGAAGCCATTACAACAGGAAGGTAAGGATTAAATAAGCCCGGATAAATTCCTTGTTGTACAATTGTTACTCCATTTTCTAAAGCACAATTATTTACTTTTTCATAAAGTTTAGGAGCTGTTTCTTCCCAACAATATGTATCAAGAGAAGTTACAACGTTTTTCTTTGCTCGTAAGGCTTTACAAATTACTTCTGCTGTAGGACCTCGACCTGTAGGGGTTCGATCACCTTTATCCCATAAAGGCATGATGTATAATAAAACAACTTCGGCATCTAAAGCCAAAATTGCATCAACATCAGATGAAACTATTACTCCAGTTTTAGGTAGTCCAAAGATTTTCCCAGCATCCTTTCCAATTTTCTTTGGGTCTAAATCAATAGCTCCTACAAGTTCTAATGTTTTTGAAGCTTGAATCATCATGATTGCTGTTCGTCCTAGATTTCCTACTCCCCATATAATTACTCTGTTTTTGGTCATTATTATGGTACTCCTTATATAAATTAAGGCTTCGTTTAGAAAAAATTTTGTTTAAGAAAACGCTGTCTTAGATTAGAGGCCTTTTAATGAAATAGAAATTTAGTTTTGAAAAAGAATATTAGAATTTCCAACCTCTTTATATCAGTATAGATTTATCGATTGAGAACATCAACAATATTTATCACTTATTTTGTTATTTTGAATTTTGTTTGATTTTATAAATTTTTATAAGAAAATAATTAAAAACATGTATTTGTTAAAAAGGAGTATAATCATTTTAGACAATCTAAATATTAAAATATTTCAAAAATTAAAAATATGTCTAAACAAAACTTTTTAAATCAACTATATTACTTTCATGCTATTTTATTTTGCTCCTCTAGAAGGCCTAACCAATTACACTTATCGAAATACGTATTCCACTTTTTATAAAGATGTGGATAAATATTTTACGCCTTTTCTCAATGCAAATACAGAAGGCTGTCTTGCAAGAAAATCTAAAAGAGAAATAGATTTAGTTAATAACAAGGTTTCAAATCTTGTTCCTCAACTTTTAACGAACAACTCTAATACCTTTAATATAGTTTCAGCTAAGTTGAATGATTTAGGGTATAGTGAAATTAATCTTAATTTAGGATGCCCTTCTGGCACTGTTACGAGTAAGGGGAAAGGCTCTGGACAATTAAAAGATTTAGACAGACTTAGATTATTTTTTGATGAAATATTTAAAAATAATATTCAAGAAATTTCTGTTAAAACTAGAATAGGGTTTAAAGATCCAAAAGAAATGGAATCTTTACTTCCTATTTTTAATGATTATCCGATAAAAGAATTAATTGTTCACCCTAGAGTTAGAGAAGATTATTATAAAGGTGAAATAAACTTTGATGTATTTAAATTTGTAGTTGAAAATTCAAAAAACGAGGTTTGTTATAATGGTGATTTGTTTACTGTAGATCACATTAAAAGTTTTGTTTCTAAATTTCCAACAGTAAAAAAAGTTATGATTGGACGAGGGTTACTAGCAAATCCAGGTTTAGTAGAAGAGTATAAAACAGGGAAAGCTGCGAGTATCCAAATTTTTAGAGAGTTCCATGATTCTCTTTATAAACAGTATTCACAAATTCTTTATGGAGAGAGAAGTCTTCTCTTTAAAATGAAAGATTATTGGAGAGTGTGGAAGATAAACTTCCCTGAAAAAGAAAAACAAGTTAAACGCCTTCACAAATCACAAAATCTAAATTCTTATAATAAAGCAGTTGATTCTATTCTTCAATAGAACTTTTGTATATTTTCATACACATACAAGTATTTTAATTAAGTTGCATTTATTGTTATAATCATATGATTAATTATAAGTTTATGTAGTTAATTATTATAAAAAAACAACTGCAATTGATAAGGTATCAGTTAAACAGTTGTTTTTATTAAAAATTAAAGCTATTTCAAATAACCTAAATATTCACTTTGTAAATCGATGATTGTATCTAATAATTTCTCAGTTTGTAATATGCTATTATTAGTAGTATCAACTAAAAGTGCTTGTAATGCCAATTCTCTTGATTGTTGAATTACTGCTTCAGCACATAATCTTAAAACACCAACTCTATTACTCAATAATGATGAAAAACCTAATGGCATAACCTTATCTAAATTTACGCCATGAACTCCATCTTTATTTACAATTGCTGGAACTTCAACAATTGTGTCATTTGGTAGGGTAGAAATTAGCCCATTATTTATAACATTTACTGCTAATTCTTCATGATTATCATCGTTTATTATACCTTCTATTATTGGTACTACTCTCCAATATTCTTCGGGCAATGTCCCTGATTTTAATCTTCCATACATGTCAACTTGGTGTCCAAGACATTCTTTTTTATAATTTGTATAGAAATCCATAACTCCTGCATGATCTGCAACTTCTTGAGCCCAATGAATGTATTCACTGAAATGACTGTCTGTTGTTATTGGAATTTTTTTGAAATATTGGATTATTTTCATAAATAATCCTCTTTCTAGAGTCCCCTCAAAATAAGGAATTGCTTTTTCCATTATGTCATTCATCGCTGATGATCCATCTTTAACATAAGTTGCATCTAATAAACAACTAAAATGATTTAATCCCCCAGAGGTTGTATGTAGTTGATCAAATGGAATATTTAAAATTTTTGGTAAATGTATTACAAGGGAAGAAACTTCATGGCAAAGTCCAATTACCTTTAATTTGGGATATTTTTTTGTGACAGCAGTAAGAATATTTGTCATAGGATTGCTTAAATTCATAATTAGAGCATTTGGGCAAATTTCTTGTATATCTTCACATATTTCCAATATTGGTGGGATGATTCTAAATGAGTGGAACAATCCACCAGGGCCTCCGTTTTCTCCATAAACTTGTTTTATTCCAAAATGAAGGGGAATATTCCAATCCATTTCCCAAAGTTCATATCTATCACCAACTTCTATTGAGATTAAGACAAAATCAGCTTCTTTTAGAGCTTCTTTTCTATTTGTTGTTGCAGTTATTTTATAATTTAAATTATTTGACTTTAAATATTCTTTTGATACTTTTTCAACTTCACGTAGTGGAACAGGATTAATATCAACTAAAGCTATTTCACAACCTTCTAAGGTTTTACTTTTAAAGATATCACCTAAGGCACCTAGTCCAAACATCGCACTTCCGGCACCAATTAATACAATTTTCATATATACTCCTTTTTATTTAAAATATGGTATAAGCTCTTTATGGGCTTCAAATAACTCATTAACCATTTGATCCATTGCATCTAAGTTAAGCATTGAAGAACAGAGTGGATCTAACATTACAGCTTGATATATTAATTTCTTATTATTTAATAAAACTGCTTCAACAACTAAATTTTGAACATTTATATTTGTTCTATTATAGCTAGCTAGTTGTTCTGGAATTTTTCCAATATGTGTTGGTTGAATTCCATTTTTATTTATTAGACAAGGAACTTCTACACAACAATTTGTTGGAAGATTAGTAATTAATCCAGTATTTAATACATTCCCATTAATCTGACTATTTTCTCCACTGACAATTGAATTGATTATAGATCCGGCATATTCTTCACTCATGTTAACATGAAGTTCTTTTCCTTCTACAATGCTTTGTTTTGTAGATTCAAATTCTTTAAGATTAATTTTACATCGTCTTATATATTCATTTATTGGAATTTTATATTTTTCGATTAACTTTTGATCTTTTATGAAATATGGACAATACTCAGCATTATGCTCGCTAGATTCTGTAACGAAATAGCCAAGTCTTTTTAACATTTCAAATCTAACTTTATCTCCTTCAAAAGTTTCAACTGCACTATCTTTAAAGTTCTCCCTAAACCAGGAGTCAGATGCTGGGCAATCATATAAATGTTTTGGAACAAAATTAGGATTTTTATCTAACTTATTCTTTAATTCAAATAATTTTGGATATAAATTTTGTCCCTTTGTTTCTAGTTTTAAAAACCAAGCTTGATGATTAATTCCAGCAACTTTAACATCTAGTTCTTTATATGGGATATTTAAATATAGAGCTAATTGTTTGCTTGTTGTTTGGACACTATGGCATAATCCCACATATTTTACTGTTGGATATTTTTTTAATACATATTGAGATAGCATTGCCATTGGATTAGTATAATTTAAAAGATAAGCTTTTGAGTTATATTTAATTATAGCTTTACATATTTCATCCATTACAGGCATTGTTCTTAATGCTCTAAAAATTCCACCTATACTCATCGAATCAGCAATTGTTTGTTTTAAACCATATTTTTCAGGAATTTCAAAATCAACTAAAGTAGATTTGAATCCTCCAACTTGTACTAAATTTATTACAAAATCAGCATTTTTTACTGCTTCATCAATACTGTTTGTAGTAGTAATTATTGTATTACTATTGCGTTGCTTGATGAACATTTTTGCTACTTTTTCTATAAGTTCTAGTCTTTCAGAGTTGATATCTTCAAGACAAAATTCACAGTTCTCTAATGCTTTAAATCCAAGAATATCTACCATAAGTTGTTTAGAAAAAACAACACTTCCAGCTCCAATTAAAGTTATTTTAATCATTTTATCCTCTTTTATTTATTAAATTCATATATAAAGTTAACAATTCCTTCTTTCTCTTCTTTTGGATTAACTCGTAAAAGATGTGCTTCCTTTTTATATCCTTTGTAATCGAGATTAACCGCATCAGTTGAACAAGTTTGTCTTTCAACACAGAAGAATGGTTTATTTTTTGGAGTAAAGACTTGCATATGTGTAAAGTCATCAGTTGCATCCATATAAATTCTCAATCCAATATTTGGATAATCAATATATACTCGTTCATCCTTAATCATTGATGTAAAGCAATTATCTAAATCTAGGTGACTTGGAGGGGTTGGATTTCTTAAATCAAAGTCTTTTCCATCTACTTTTAATAGTTTTCCTGTTGGAAGTAGTTCTTCACTTAATTCCATCATGTGTTTAGCTGGAACTCTTATAAATGAGTTTTCGTTACCACATAGTTTCTTGAAAAAAGTATGATAAGATATTCCAAAAGGAAGGGTTTTATTAGATAAATTTTCCACTTTGTATTTTATATCAAATCCTTTTTTATTTACTTCAAAAATTATTGTTAATTTATGTTCCCATGGAAATCCTTCATATATTGGGTGTTTCTTAGTAACGTTAATCCAAGTTTCTAACCTAACATAGTCTTCATTTATTATAGGTTCATTATATTCCCAACTTTCATCATAAACTAAGGAATGAAGAAAGACTGGGATTCCATTTTTTTGTTGCCAATAGTTGTTTCCATCAAATTTATAGAAACAATTTCGTAATCTATTAGGGAACGGATATAAAATTGGATTTCCTGTGTAATATGAGGTTAAAGAGAAATAACTATCATAATGTATTACTTCAAATTCATCTACTCGAAAACAATAAAGATTATTGCCAAGCGTAGGTGATACTTTAATTAAAATGTTATGTTCGTTATCATTTTCTTTTTCATATCCTAATAAATATGATTTTTCTCCTTCAATAGTTTCTCTATCATAGTAAAAGCTCATAATGTTCTCCAATTTATTTTCTTGTTACATATTTTTGTGCATCAATGGCTACTGCTAATATGACAATTGCACCTTTGATGATATAAAGCATATAAGGACTGACGCTTATATAAACTAAACCATAGTTAATTACCTGAAAAATAATTACACCAATAACAATACCAAATATTGATCCAACACCTCCCATTAGAGAGACTCCACCAACAACACAGGCTGCAATGGCGTCTAATTCATAGCCGTTTCCTAAATTATTTGTTGCACTTCCTGTTCTTCCAACTTCTAGAGCTCCAGCAAATCCATATAAAAAGCCTGCTATTAAATAAATAATAATTATTGTTTTTGTAATGTTGACACCAGATACTTTGGCAGCTTCCATGTTATTACCAATTGCAAAAAGATTTCTTCCTAGTTTTGTTTTGTTCCAAATAAACCACATGATGGCAACTAGAATTACAGCATAAATAATTAAATTAGGAATTCCCAAAAAATCTCCCTGAGCAAAATCTGTAAAAGAAGTTCGTAAGCTTCCAATTGGTGCTGCACCACATACCTTTTCATAATAAGTTGAAGTTGCTCCGTATAAAATCATCTGCATGCCTAATGTGGCGATAAAGGCTGTAACAGATAATTTTGTTACGATAATTCCATCTATGAGAGAAATCAAACCACAAATTAAAACTACCAATAGTATAGGGATAAATACTGGTAAATTTAGACCAGGGAAGATAATATTCGGATTATCTAATGCTTGCATCATTGATGCAGATACAACTGCAGCTAATCCAACAAATCTACCAATCGCCAAGTCACATCCAGCTAATACTATAATTCCACTAACACCTAGTGCTAATATCATTCTTGTTGAAGCTTGTGTAAAAATAAACTTGAAGTTATTTATGGATAGAAAAGTAGGATCTACTATGGTAATTATTATTATCAATGCAATTAATACTATATATATAGCGTTGTTCATTAATTTGGTTTTTATAATCCTTTTTTTTCTTTTTCTTTCTATATCTTCTTTTGTTAACTCAATCATTGTTTATGAACTCCTATAAAAATTTTGCAGCTAAGCGAAGAATTTCTTCTTGATTTGTATCTTTTGTGTTAACTATTCCCGCTATTTTTCCGTTACTCATAACTAATATTCTATCTGAAACACCTAGAAGTTCTGGCATTTCTGAGGAAACCATAATTATGCCTTTCCCTTGATTTGCTAAGTTGATAATTAGTTGATAAATCTCAAATTTAGCACCGACATCTATTCCTCGGGTAGGTTCATCTAAAAGAAGAATATTAGGAGATGTTAGCATCCATCTTCCAAAAATTACTTTTTGTTGATTACCTCCTGATAAGTTTCTTATCATTGCTTTATCAGAAGGAGTTTTAACATTTAAAGTTTTTATGATTTTAAGAACATCATTATTTGCTTTTTCATCGTTTATTACTCCATATTTACAGTAGCAATCAATATTCGATATCATTATGTTGTCTTTAACACTCATCCCAGGAAAAATTCCATTATATTTTCTCTCTTCTGTTAGAAGGGCAAATTTGTTTTTGATTGAATTAGAGGGATTTGAGTTTTTACATTCATTATTTTCTACAATGATTTCACCTGATTCTCTTGTTCTATAACCAAATAGTCCTTCGACAATTTCAGTTCGCATTGATCCTTCTAGTCCCGCAATCCCTAATATTTCACCTTTTCTTAGTGTAAAAGAAATATCTTTTACTAGAGGAGAGTAGACTAAGGATAAATTCTTTATTTCTAAAAGAGTTCCATCTGGAGTGTTGGTTTTTTTGGGGAATCTATTAGTAAGTTTTCTTCCTACCATTAACGTAATAACATTATCGATGTTAATATTCTCAATATTTTGTGTTGAAATAAGTTTTCCATCTCTCATTACAGAAACTTCATCAGCGATGCTAAAAATTTCCTCTAATTTATGAGAAATATATATAATGCTACACCCTTTGGCTTTTAATTTGTTAATTACTCTAAACAGATGAGCGACTTCTTTTTCAGATAAAGAAGATGTGGGTTCATCCATGACAATTATTTTTGCATTATATGATGCAGCTTTTGCTATTTCTATCATTTGTCGATCAGAGATTGATAGCTTTTCAACTTTGATAGATGGGTTTATATCAATTTCTAGATTTTTAAATATTTCTTGAGTGTCCTGAAATACCTTTTTCTCATCAATAATAATTCCATTTTTCATAGGAAAGCGTCCAAGCCAAATGTTATCCATGACTCTTAATCTTGCAACTTGATTTAACTCTTGGTGAACCATTGTGATCCCATTATCTAATGCTTGTTTAGGTTCTACAAAACTGACAACGTTTCCTTCAAGCTCAATTGTTCCATTGTCAGGTATATATATCCCAAAAAGGCATTTCATTAATGTTGATTTACCAGCTCCATTTTCTCCTACTAAAGCATGAACAGTTCCTTTTTTTACAGTTAAGTCCACATTATCTAAGGCTTGTACTCCAGGGAACGCTTTTGACATTCCTATTATTTTTAATAAAATAGGATTATTGGTCATAAGATTTTTCTCCAATTAGTAATATATAATCATGGTACAAAGATGTACCATGATTAATTAATGATTTTATTTGTATGCTTCAATTGCATTATCTAGATTGTCTGCCATGGTAATTTCACAAGCTACACGAACATCTTTCTTTTCTCCGAATACGTAATCAGTACCATCTAATGGGTCTCGACCGTTAGCAACATTAACTGTCATTTTGTATGCAGCAAGACCTAAGGCTTTAGGGTCATTTAAGATAGTTCCTAGTAATTGGCCTTTTTTAATTAGTTCAACAGCTTCAGGAAGTCCATCTACTGCAACAACTGGCATATATTTGCCATCAGTAAAGTAACCGGCTGCTTTAAGAGCTTCTACTGCACCTAGAGCCATTGCATCATTGTTACAGATTACAAATTCAATTTTGTCCCCATGTTTAGCTAACCAAGTTTCCATAAGATCTTTACCTTTTGAAGCATCCCACATTCCGGTTTGTAGTTCTAATTCTTCTACGCCAATTCCAGCTTCTTTGATAATTCTTATTGGTTCGCTAGTTCTAACTTCAGCATCTGGATGACCAGGTTCACCTTTAAGTAATACATATTGAATCTTTCCATCGTTGTTTTTATCCCAAGCTGGATTAGCTTTCCAAGAATCTACAATCATTTGGCCTTGTTGAATTCCAAATTCAGCTGAAGTGATTCCAGCATACCAGCATTTGTCGTAACCCATTATTACATCTTTAGAAGGTTCTTTATTGTAAAAAATTATTGGGATGCCAGCTTTTCTAGCTTTTTCGACAACTGTTTGACCTGCAGCAGGTTCTACTAAATTAACACATAAAGCTTTTACGCCTTTATTTATGTATGTATCAATTTGGTCATTTTGTTTTGCTTGGTCATTCATTGAATCACAAATTAGTAATTCTGATTCTGAATCTTCAGCTGCAGCTTTTTCTATAGCTTTTCTAACAAATGACATGTAATTGTCATCGTATTTATAAACAGTGACTCCTATTTTAGGAATGTCTGTTTCTTGTTGGCCATTTGCAAATATAGTGATATTGCAAATTAAAAGTAATGCTAAAAAAATTGTTGTTGATTTTTTCATCTTTTCTTCTCCTTTTGTAATGAAATAATTAAATACTTTATTTAATCATTAAAGAAAGTATTTAAAAATAAAATACGTAATCGCTCTTTAACTAGGATAGCATTAGACCATAAATCTGGCAAGTTTTATTTTTAAAACAATATAATTTATTGTATAGTAGATAAATATAAGATATTTTTAGTTGATTATAACTGATTTCTACTTAATAGAGTGATATAAAACTAAATTTATCTATTAAATAAAGTATGGTAAAAACTATAAAATTAAACTGTTTTTTTAATTATTAAAAAAAGTCTTCTTCTAAAATCTTATTTAGGACTAAGGCTGCTGCACCAATTTCTCCTTTACTTCCTTCAAAAGATGATTTTAGAATTTTTACATTATTACAGCATTCAGTCATTGCTTGTTTTTTCACAGTTTCAGTGATTTGGGTTTCTATAAATTCCCAAGATTGAGATAGTTGTCCACCAATAATGACAGCTTCAGGATTAAAAACATTGATTATATCTGCTAAAGCTGTTCCAACATATACTCCAATATTGTTTAGGACTTCTATTGCTAACTCATCATTATTTCTTGCAGCTGTATCGATTATATCGTAATTGATTTCATTTAAATCACCATTGTTAACCATTGAAGTAATAATTGTAGGATAGCCTAATTGAATTTTATTAATTATTTCTTGCACAAGAGCTCTTGATGAAGCGACTGTTTCGAGACAACCATAGTTGCCACATAAACATTTTACACCATTTTCTTTTACTCTTATGTGACCAATTTCTCCAGCAGCCGATGAAACTCCTCTAAAAAGTTTTCCATCTATTAAGATTCCGCCTCCAACTCCTGCATCTAAACTTAGAAATATTAAATTTCTAAGATTCCTATATTTTCCAAACCATTTTTCTGCTAATACCATTACTCTTGCATCGTTATCAACTATGACAGGTAGTTTAAATTCGTTTTCTAAAAGTGCCTTAATATTTACATATCTCCAATTGAAGGCTGGGGCAAATATTGAAATTCCTGATTTATAGTCTACAACCCCATGAAAACCGACGCCAATACCAAGAATTCGTTGAAGATTTCCATTTACATTTTTTTTCAACTCTTTGATTGAATATACTATTGTGTTAAAAATATTTTCTTTGGTGATTGGTAATGGATATTTATCAGTTCTAGTAATTTTAGGTTTGCCTTTTAAATTTACTATTGTTGATACAACTTCAAATTTTTTTACTGTAATGCCAATACTTAGTAATGAGGTTTCGTTTATTTCTAGCATTTTAGGCTTTCTTCCACCTGAAGATTCGCCTTCTTCCCCAAGTCTTATAAAATTCATTTTTTCTAATTCAGCAACATTAGAAGATACTGTTGCTGCTGTTATATTTAAATCTTTAGCTATTTGTGCTCTGGAAATGGATCTTTCTTCCCAAACTTTTTTTAAAATATTTCTTCTGTTTTGCTTTTGAATTAAAGAGTTTTTATTGTTATCCATGAATCTTATAATACCTTAGTTGTTGATAAATTAATAGATTTTTTTAAATTAAATAATAAAATTAGTTTACTTAATGGTGGGTAAAATGTAGTAGAAAATATTTTTCTAAGAATATAAATATTAATAGATGAAAAAAAATTTTTGTAAAAATTAAAAAGCTTAGAATATATATATTATCTTGATGTTCTCTTTTTTCGTATTGTTCTATTAAGGCAATTTGTAAATAGGTAGAGTGAATAATTATTCAAAAATTATACAAATAAAACCTAAAATATATGCATATAAAAGTCCTATATAATCAAATACGTCATATTTCTAGCTATAAATATATTTATTTAACCAATTTGATTAATAATTTTTTGATATTTATACAATAAGTTATATTAAAAAAGGTTTGAAGTATAGATTAATTTTTGATATGAGATTATTATAGTCCAAATATTAAAATTGATTCAGGATGGACAAAATGTTAATTGAGGATTTTATTAAAAAGGATGAAGAACTTCAAGAACTTTTTCAGTCTGTATCAGTATTGGATTTAGCAAAGTTTGAAAGAAAAACATATAAGACAAATGAATATTTAATTAATAAAGATTGTTGTGCTAATAATATTTTTTTTATATTTGAAGGTATTTGTGGAATACTTAAAGATTTAGCAAATGGCGAATCTTATTGTTCTTATAAAATTAATTCAATCGCTATAATAGGCTTATCTGAAATCCTTCCTAAAAAAACTAAAATTAGAGTTGCGGATGTTATTGCTATTAGTGACGTAACAGCTTTTTCTATAAGTAAATCTTATTTTAAAACTTTTCAAATAAAGTATCCTGATTTTTATAATAGATGTATACAAATTATAATTGAAACTTTACACCAAAATTTAATGGTGCATATAGAATGTAAAAAGTATAATGCAAAGTTAAATATAATATCATATCTTATTCACTGTTATAAATTATATTATAAATTACCTCAATTTAATAATAATGGTGTTTTTATAAACGAAACTCGTCAAATGATTGCCGATTTTACAGGGCTTTCAGAGAGAAGTGTAAATTCAACAATTGAACTTTTGAAAACTTTAAACCTTGTTACAGTGGATCATCAAAAATTATATATAAATAAAAATCAATATGAAAATCTATTAGAATATAAATTTAATAATACTTAAAAAATCTTACAAGCTTGCAAAATTTCCTACTTTTATTGAAATCAAAATGATATAAGAGAAGTAATAATATAAATTTTTAGGAGTGCTTTATGTTAAAAAAATTTGTTGTATCTTGTTTATTGATTTCAATGTTACTCATTGGGTGTGCTAAATCCACTGAGACAAAAGAGGTTGATTCTTCATTAACTGTAGAGAAAACTGTTAAAGTTGCCTTAATCACATCTTCAGGTGGACTTGGAGATAGATCATTTAATGATGCAGCTTATGAAGGCTTAAAAAGAGCTGAAGCTGATTATGGTATTGAAATTAAAGTAATTGAACCACAAGGTGTTTCTGACTATCAACAATCACTTAAATTAGTTTCTTCTGCGGGATATGATTTAGTTATAACTGTTGGAAATGACTGGAGTGATGCTCTTTCTGTTATAGCCCCTAATTTCCCTGATACTAAATATGCTGCAATTAACTTAAGTATTAGTTTAGACAACTTACAAGTAGCACAATTTGCTGACCATGAAGGATCTTTCTTAGCAGGTGCATTTGCTGCCTTAATGACTAAAACAAATAAAATTGGATTTATTGGTGGTATGGATGTTCCAGCTATTAAACGTTTTTATGTTGGTTATCAAGAAGGTGCAAAATATGTTAATGATGATATAGAAGTTATACCAACTTATGTTGGATCTTTTGCTGATCCTTTTAAAGGTAAAGAATTTGCTCTTCAATTAATTGGTGAAGATTGTGACATTATTTTCCACGCTGCAGGTAAAACAGGCGAGGGGTTATTTGATGCAATTAAAACTAGTGATGATGTTTATGCAATTGGAGTAGATAGCGACCAGGATTCTATTGTTGAAGGAAAGATTTTAACATCAATGATTAAAAGTGTTGATGCTGCAGTATATGATATGACAAGTTCATTTATAGATGGCACATTTGAAACTGGTAAAGTTCTTTATGGGCTAGAAGAAAAAGGTGTAGGTCTCTCTGAAATGAAATATACAAAAGATATAATTCCTTCAGATGTTTTAAATCAGCTAGCTGATATTAAAGCAAAAGTTATTAGTGGTGAAATCCAAGTTACTGATGTATTTGAAGAGTAGGTAATTATGGGTAAATATGCTATTGAATTAAATAATATTACCATGGTATATCCCGGAGCAAACTTCAAAGCTAATGAGGATGTCTCATTAGCTATTGAAGAAGGCACTGTCTTATGTTTAATTGGCGAAAACGGCGCAGGTAAATCTACTTTAATGAATATCCTTTATGGATTATTTGAACCTTCTGATGGTGAAATAGTAATTAGAGGTGAAAAGAAAGTTTTTCATTCTAGTCTAGATGCTTTAAAATCAAATATTGGTATGGTTCATCAACATTTTATGCTTGTTGAAGAATTATCAGTTCTTGAGAATATAATAATAGGGTTCGAACCTAAAAAAAATTTGTTTATTAATAAATTAAAGGCTAGGAATAAAATTACTAAAATCATGAAAGATAATGGTATGGAAATTCCTTTAGATGAAAAAGTTTTAAACCTCCCTGTAGGTATGCAACAGAAAGTAGAAATAATAAAAATCTTATATAGAGGTGCCGATATATTAATTTTTGATGAACCAACTGCTGTTTTGACGCCTCAAGAAACTCAAGAATTATTTATAAATATTAGAAAATTAATTACTGCTGGAAAAACTATTGTATTTATTACTCATAAATTAAACGAAGTTATGGAAATAGCTGATAATATTGCAATTATGAGGCGAGGTAAAATGGTAGGGTTTGTTAAGAAAGATAGCACGAATACAGTTGAACTTGCTGAATTAATGATTGGATCTAAGTTGCCAAAACTTAGGGAAAGGAAAACTTTAAACCTTCCTGTAGTTGCAAGAATTAAAGGTCTAACAGTAAATTCTAAAACTCAAAAACCTTTATTAAATAATGTAAATTTAAATATTAGAAAAGGTGAAATTGTTGGTATTGCCGGTATTTCAGGAAATGGTCAAATTGCCCTTGCTGAGGCAATTACTGGGGTAAAAAAACCTGATTCAGGAAGTTTTGAATTAAACGGTAAAGATTTTACTAATCTAACTCGTAAAGAAAAAATCCATAATGGTATAAGTTACATTCCTTTCGATAGAAAAAAGGAAGGACTAAATATGGAGTGGTCACTAGATCAAAATTCAATTGCCGGTTTCCATGATTTAGATGAGTTTCTAAAAAGTTATGGGCCTTTAAAACTCTTAAATAAAACTACCATTAAAAACAATGCTCAAAGAATGATTAAGAAATTTGATATAAGAACCCAAAGTTATAATACTAAAATCGCATCACTATCTGGCGGAAATCAACAGAAAGTTGTTATAGGTAGAGAAACTTTAGTAAAGAAACCAAAACTATTAGTTGCAGCAGAACCGACTCGCGGAGTTGATATTGGTGCAATTAGTTTTATTCATGATTACATTCTGCAATTAAGAAATGAAGGTACTGGTATTTTATTATTTTCATCAGATTTAGATGAGATATTTACTTTATCTGATACGATTTTAGTTATGTACGAAGGTGAACTAGTTTGCAAGTTTAATTCTAACGAAATTACAAAAGATGAGCTCGGTTTGTATATGGCAGGAGCTAAACGAAATGAGGTTTTTTATGAATAAAATAACCACAGAAACTTTAAAAAAGTTATCTAATCCTATAATTGCTATTTTAATCTCTCTTTTATTAGGAATTTTTCTTATTATTCCGACAGGTGAGAGTCCTCTAGAGGTTTATAAAATGTTACTTGTTGGATCTCTAGGAAGTAAAATTAGTTTATATGGCACCTTTGCTGCTGCTACTCCTCTATTATTTACAGGTCTTGGAGCGGCAATGTCGTTTAGAGCTGGTGTATTTAATATTGGTTTAGAGGGCCAATTGTATATGGGGGCTATGGCTTCAGCATTATGTGGCATTTATTTTAGCTTTTTGCCAGCGTTTATTCTTTTACCTTTATGCTTGATTTCAGCTCTTATTGCTGGAGCAATATGGGGCTTTATACCTGCAATTTTAAATGTTAAATTGGATGTTAATATATTTTTAAATTGCATAATGATGAATTCTATAGCTCAGCTATTTTGTAATTATCTATCAGCTTATCCTTTTAAGGGTGAATTACCAATTTCAGCTACTGCAAAGGTTTCTGATAAAGCTTTTTTGCCAAAATTAGCTGGTAATATGAATGATTTAAACCTTGGTTTTATAATTGCAGTCATATTAGCAATAATTATATATGTTGCATTGTTTAAAACTAGATTTGGTTATGAAAGTAGGGCAGCTGGAATAAGTAGAATATTTTCAAGATATATTGGTGTAAATGCCGCAAGGAAAACTATAATAATAGTCATGATTAGTGGTGCTATCGCAGGACTTGCCGGTGCTGAGAGAATTCTTGGTGTTAACCATCGATATATTGCTGATTTTTCAAATGGTGTAGGTTATACAGGAATAGCTGTTTCTTTACTTGCCATGCACAATCCTATTGGATGTGTTGTTGCTGCAATATTTTTTGGTGCTTTAGAAAATGGTGCTATTCAAATGGAAGTAATGACAAATATTTCACGGGATTTGGTTTCTTCTATAGAAGCGATAATGATAATTTTTATGGCAGGATCATATAGCTTTCCACGATTAAAAAAATACTTAAATAGTAGAAAAAAGGAGACTATAAATGCTTGATAGCTTGACTATAATAATTGAAGTTACAATTAGGTCTTTTCCCGCTATTTTGATGGGGGGACTTGCAGGTTTAATTACACAAAGAATTAAAGTTGGAAATCTCGGACTCGAAGGTTTTATGTTAATTGGTGCATTTGTTGCTGTTTTAGGCAGTTATTATTCCGGTTCTTGTTGGTTCGGTATATTTTTAGCTTGTTTTATAAATGCTCTATTATGTATATTTTTCATCATTTTTAATCAAGAATTTAAAGCAGATAATGTAGTAATGTCTGTAGCAATCAATATGTTTGCTTTGGGAATTACAAAATATATGTTATCGGTTTTATTTGGTGTAAAAGGAGCTTTTTCTTCACCAAAAATTATTGGTGTACCAAAAGTTAATTTACCTTTTTTAGAAGATATTCCAATATTAGGAGCTTTTGCTCATCAATCGATTTTAGTTTATATTTCTTTAATATCTTTGGTTTTTATACAATTATTATTATTTAAAACTAGTTTGGGTTTGAGAATTAGAGCAACTGGCCCAAATGAAATGGCGGTAATTACTGCTGGTGTAAACACTAAAAAAGTTAAAATATTAACATATATATTAAGTGGCATTTTGTGCGGTTTAGCAGGGGCATATCTTTCATTAGGTCAACTTACAATGTTTACTGACAACATGACAAATGGTAGAGGCTTTATTTCAATGGCCGCAGCTAATTTTGGATTTGGCTTACCTGTTGGAACCTTTTATGGTGCATTATTATTTGGATTTGCTGATGGAATTACTATGCGGGCACAATTACAGGGGTTCCCTCCACAGTTGGTTTCAATTATCCCATATTTGATTACTATTCTAACTCTTTGTGGAATTGGGCTATATAGAAAATATCGTTTGAAGGAAATTTAATAATGAAAACTAAAAAGAAAAAAAATATATTGCTAATTACTACTGATCAGCAAAGGTATGATACCATAGCTGATGAAAATCACAAGTTTATTAAAACTCCTAATTTAGATAATTTAATAAAAGATGGGAAATTATATAATAATTGTTACTGTGCTCTCCCAGCTTGTATTCCTTCAAGGCACAGTATTTTAACAGGAGAGTATAGTTCTGTTCATAATATGGATCATAATTATTTTAATAACGAAGAATTTGTTCCATATGATGTACCATCTTTCCCAGAATTTTTAACTGAAGCCGGATATGATACTCAAGGTATAGGTAAAATGCATTTTGTTCCAACTCGTAAATCAAATGGTTTTAATCATTTAAAATTGATGGAAGAAATTCCAGATTATATTGAAGATGATGAATACACTATGTTTTTAAAAGAAAAAGGTTATGGAAGATTTCAGTCTGTTCATGGAGTTAGACATTATCTATATATGCAACCTCAACAATCTATGTTACCTGAAGAACTTCATGGTTCAGCTTGGGTCGCTAATGAAACTATATCTGCAATGGATAAATTAGATGGTTCAAGACCATTTATGTATTGGACTTCTTTTATTTCACCTCATCCTCCTTTTGATGTTCCATCAACGTGGGCTCATATGTATGATGATATACAGTTACCTCCATTAGTTGAGTCTAAAACACCAATTTCCAATATTGCCATTGAAAATAGTAAAATTGGTGAATATGCAAATAAAGAAAGACAAGAAAGAAGTAGAAGACTTTATTATTGCTCTCTCTCTTATGTCGACTATCAAATTGGTAGAATAATAAAAAAAATGAAAGATATGGATATTTATGATGATACTTTAATTGTATTCACATCTGATCATGGAGAGATGCTTGGAGATTGTGGAACTTTTCAAAAATTTCTTCCTTATGATTTTTCATCAAAAGTTCCTTTTATTATAAAACCTCCAAAAAATATGAGTCTTACAGTAGAACAAAATGAGATGGTTAACCTTATTGATTTATTCCCAACGTTTATGGATGTTGCAGATATTAATATACCATTAGTGGATAAATTACCTGGGGAAAGTTTATTTAAAAAGGATAGAAAGATTGAAAGAAGTTTTACTTTTGTAGAGTACCATAGAGCAAATAAAAGATGGGTGTCTTTAGTTTCTAATACATATAAGTATAATTATTACTATGGTGGAGGCAAAGAAGAGTTATTTGATCTTATAAATGATCCTTTTGAAACTGAAAACTTATTATATAATACGGACCTGTCATTAGATGTTTTAAATATTAAAAATACTTATAGGAAGAAATTAATACAATATGAAAAACAATTAGGTCCCCAGGGGTATGTTGTTGAAGATGATTTTATTGTTTTAGATACTTATCAACCTAATTGTTTTGTTGAAAGGAATTTCCCTAAATTCCCTTTACATTTAAAAGAGGAAGAAAGGAAAAATATGCTAAATTTAACTGATGAATTGCAACTGGCTATTCAAAATGAACCATTAATGGATGATTTTAAAGTTGAGAACTTTGAAGTGATTAGAAAAGTATATAAAGAGTAGAATTTTTGAGTAAGATTAGTATTTTTTTGTACTGATGATTATATAATTGATTTAGTATTCAGACACATTTTTTTTGTAATTCATAAATTAAGCAATAAGTAAACTTTCGTTTTTAAATAAGATATACTATAGACGTTAATCTACAGTATATCTTAGGAAAACTATAAATAGCTGAATTTAATCTATTAATTAGCAGAAAGTACGAGTTCTTTTTGAGTTTTCCATCTATAATCTGCAGTAACTTTTACATCCAACTGGTAGTTTTTATCCCAAATAATCACTAGCTTTTTGTTTTCTTCTTGTAAAGAAAATTGAGCTGATGAAGGGAAAGTGAATTCGCCAAACCCTTTAATTGTTATACAAATTGTTGTTTTATTCCTTTTTATAGCTAAATTTAATCCATGAATATTTAAATTTTTTATAGAAAAATTGTTATATTTCGTTTCAATTATATGAAAATTAAATCCGTCTATATTTGGATGTATTCCAACAACAAATCTAATAATGAAATCTGTGTAAAGTGCTCCCCAACCATGGAAGGGTAGGCCAGCACCATCTCCATTTTCTGCATCATAATATTCATAACAGTTGTTGTTATGAATTGTTGAAGATAAAAATCTATTTAAAATCATAGCAGCAGCATCAGGATGAGAAGATTCGATTCCATATAAAATTGACCAGGTGATTTGTGGCCAATTTGCTCCTCGCCAAAAATCATAAGAACAGTATGAGTTTTCACTTTTACTTACAGATGGGATAGGGGCTTTGGTAAAGAATTCTTCATCAGAAAGGAGATATTCTTGTATTAAACGGTCTTTCTGTTCTTTAGTTGGTATATCAGTCATTAAAGGAAGTAATCCTGCAGCAGTTTTTACAAGAATCTTTTTGTTAGTTCCTGCCTCAAGATCATAATAAAATCCATCTTTTGAATTATACATTAGAGTATTCATACTTTTTTTAGTTTGTTCTTGTTTTTTTATCAAACCTTTAGGTTCTTCTTTGCCTAGTATTTTAGCCATTTTTATGATTGTTTGTCTCATTAGATAGATATATGTATTGAAATCTACACCTTCAATAAAAGGATCAAGAACCCTATTCCTAGTTGCCTCATCAAATCTAGGACTGTTATCCCAGCCTGATTCCCAAATGTTTGTGTATGCAGATAATCCTCTATTACCTAAGTCACGATATAAGGTTAACCAATTATCATATGCTAGTAATGAATTATAAAAGAACTCTAAGTAGTCTTTATTTCCAAATTTTTTATAAACTTCGTTAATAGTTATTCCAATGACAGGGGGTTGTGTTGTTCCAGATGTTTTTGCATCTCCATCCATCCATTCTCTACCATTTGTTGGATACATAAATAATTCATAAGGAATCATTCCATTGCGCCATTGATTTAGAACAAAATTCTTCATTTCTTGTTCAGCATGAGTTGAATCATTATTCCATAACCATGCAATAGTTTGGAATGCTGAATCCCAGAAAAATTGATTGTAATAGTGGAATTTATTTACTGATGTAAATGGGAATTTCATCCTTTCTTCTGGGAATTTTATTTTCCCAGCAAACAATATATACCAACTAGTATAATATATTTTTTCTAATTGTGTATCATCACAATCAAATTGAGGTATTGTTTTAGTAAAAATATTCCAACGAGATATCTCATTGTTTTGAGCATCTAATATGCTTTTATTGAGTGTAGGTGTGGTTTTCGTTTTTAAATTGTCTAATGAAAACTCTACTGATAGTGAATCATTAAGTTTTGGATTCCACTTAAAACAATAGAAACTATTTCTTGAAGTAACAGAAGTATTAAGCAAATTTTTGGCTTTTCTTCGGATTTCTTCATTGACCCAAAAAGTATAACGTTTTTTAAGATTATGACTTGTAAAATAGTGACTTTTTGCAATATCTACAGGATAAAGAGGTGAAACTGATATTGATTCCATTGGTTTTGATACTGACAGATTAAAAGAAAGATTGTCCCATTTCCCTTCTAATATTTGATTATTGATAACATCTAGTTTACAATTCCCTTCTTCCTCCCAATGATAAGGAATTCCTTGAGGAGAAAATAAACAAGAACCAGTAAATAAAATTGTTATATCAATGGAACTTTTAATATCCATTTCTAAAAACGCAGTATTTTCTTTGACCGTGATAACTTGAGTTATTTTTAAATCTTTTGAAGAAAATATAGATAATTTTTTAATAGGATCTGTCGAACTGTATGTTTCTGTCAAAGTAAGCTTTTTCCCTTCTTTATCAAACACTTCAGCTTGAAATAATGGCTGAAATTGCATAATTGAGGAAACAAAACATTCAGGAAGACCGGGGAATGATAGACCTTTCTTTTTTCTTATGGTTATAAGGTTTCCAAATTGAGTATCAAGTTCTGGTATTTGAGTGAAAAAGTTTTTAGTTTCTAGGGTATATTTCATAATTATTGACCTTTATATAAATTGTTTTGCCTAAAGAAAAGGGGGAGTTAGTTTCTAGTAGAATTAATTGTCCTTGTTTCAAAGAAAGTTGGTAACGATTTATATTACCAAGATATGAGCGGCTAGTAATGATAGCAGGAATCCAATCCGGGGTAGGAGTGTGGCTGAATAGTAAATCCTCAGGGCGTGTAAAAAGTATTCCTTTACCTTCGAAATTTGGTTTTTTAGGCAAAAATATTTTTTCACCAGAAGATAAAATGAATGTATTATTTTGTATGGTCCCTTCAATAAAATTTGCTTTGCCAATAAAATCTGCGACAAATTGATTTGCTGGTTTTTTATAAATTTCTTCAGGATTACCAATCTGTAACACTTTACCTTTGTTCATAACAGCTATCCTATCAGAGATTTCCAAAGCTTCTTCTTGATCATGTGTTACATATACTGCTGTTATTCCTAACCTTTGCTGAATTTGCTTAATTTGTTTCCTTAATGAAATCCTTAATTTTGCATCGAGATTAGATAGCGGTTCATCTAGAAGAAGAATTTCTGGGTTGATTACTAAAGCTCTAGCTATTGCAACTCTTTGTTGTTGACCCCCACTCATTTCTTCAGGGTATTTTCCCTCAATATTTGGTAGTTCAACCATGTCCAAAGCCCATTTGACTTTATCTCTAATTGTTTTTGAGTCTACTTTTTTTATTTCTAATCCATATGCAATATTTTTAAATACTGTTTTATTTGGCCATAGGGCATAGTTTTGAAAAACGAAGCCAATATTTTTTTTCCATGGTGGCAAACTTGTATTATCTTTGTCGTTAAATAAAATTTTCCCTTTCTCTGGTCGTTCAAATCCCGCTATAATTCTAAGTAATGTGGTCTTTCCACATCCAGATGGTCCTAATAGAGTGAAAAATTCTTTTTCTTTTATTTCAAGTGATACATTTTTTAATGCTTGTAATTTACCAAAATTCTTTTCAATATTTATTATTGAAAGGGATGTTGTTTTACGATTTTGTGTATTAGATTGCTTCAAGGCGGACCTCCGTAGGTTTTCTAGTTTTTATTGTTACTATGTATAAAGGTATATATAACATCATCATAAGTAGTACTGTCATTGAAGATGCAAGCCCAAAGTCAGCACCTGCATCAATAGTGTTTTCAAATACAACAGCAGTCATAGGTTTCCAAGGGGGACGATATAAAATTATCGTGGCACTAATCTCAGTCATTATTTGTAGAAAAGCGAGTGTAGCACCACTAATAACTCCACCAATCATTAAAGGAAATGTAATTTGCCAAAAACTTTTCATTGTGTTTGCACCAAGACTTTGAGCAGCTTCTTCTAGAGCACTGTGTACTTGATAAAGAGCTGTTTCTGCACTTTTAACTGAATATGGAAGTTTTCGGACAAAATATGCAAGAACTAAAATTAACCATGTTCCAGTTATCATTATAGGTTTTTGATTAAAAATTAAGATAAAACCAATACCTAATACCGTACCTGGTATAAGATAAGGAGCCATTACGAGTTGATTTAGAACACCTGAGGCTTTCCATTTCTTTCGTTTTACAAGAATGTAAGCTATACCAATACCAAAAATTATATTTAATGCTGTGGCAATGCCTCCTGTAAATAGTGTTACCCATACCGAGTTTAAATTTGATTTAAATAGATTTACATAGTTAGCAAGAGTAGGATTAGAGGTAATAACACCGGCTCTCCAGGTAAAGAATGAGGTAATTAATACTGATAGATGAGGTATGAATGCACACAATAATACGATAAAAGTTATTAAATATGTTAAAATTCTATGTTTTGTGCTAGCTCTACGTGCAGATGGTTTGTTTGTTTTTATGGAAGCATATGAGCGCCTTGCTAAATAAATTCTCTGACCTGTTAGCATAATGAATGAAATGAAGATCATAATCATACTACCTGTGCTAGCAATAGAAAAATTACCTCCTATTTCATTAATGTATTCTTTGTAGACAAGTACTGGGAGTACATTTAAATCTAGTGAAATTACATATGGTGTACCAAAATCAGTGAATGCCGTCATCATGGCCATGTACATTCCATTAATTATTCCCGGCATTACTAAGGGAAGTTCAATCCTCCAAAATGTATTCCGTCTATCTCCTCCTAGGCTCATTGAACTCTCTCTTAAAGAATTATCTACTGAAGTAAAAGTATCATAAGTAAGCAGGAAAATAATTGGAAATATTAACCATGTTATAACCCAAATAACTCCATGTATACCAACAATTGACCAGTCTAAACCTAGCATACGAGTGAGGATCCCATTACTTCCTAATAACATCCTCCATGCATATGCTCCGAGAAACGGTGGTGCCATTGATGCCATAGTAATAAGTGTTATAACAAAACTAGTGCCGGGTATTTTAAAACGAGAATATAGATAGGCTAAACCTACTCCTAATATAGTGGCAATAAATGTGGAAAATAAGGTTACTACTAAACTATTTTTTATAGCTGTTATATATTTTCTTGTTGATAAAAATTTCAGATAATTGCTAAGAGTAAAGTGCTTTGATCTATCTTCTATACGTAAGTATGCTCCTTCTGAGAAAGATATTTTTACTTGAGAATTATTTAATTGTTGAACACTAAAAGGAGTTGTCTTTTGTTCTCCAAAAAGAGATCCAAATACTTTTTGAGAAATAAATAAAATATTATTTTTAGTTTTAATTTGAACATTAGATTCTACAACTTCTGCTGAGATTGATTCATTAGTAGTAGGAGTTGAAATATAGATTTCTCCTGGTTTTTTAGAACTAATAGAATATGCTTTTTCACCTTTCTGATATAGCGTAAAAGCGTTTTTTGTTTGATCTGTTAAACTAAAACCTTCCATGGCTTCTGTTTCAACGCTCAATTCATTGCTTTCTTTACTTGTAGTTATCGTTAGTTCTCCTCCATCTTGCTGAAAAGAACTTTTAAATATCCAAAATTGAGATGTGATTATAAGCGATGCTAAAAAGATCAATGTAAAAGCCGTGAATAATTTCCATGGATCTTTAAAAAATCTTATTATTTTTGACAAGATAGTCTCCTTTTTAAATGCAAGCCATTTTAATTAATTAAATATGGCTTGCATATATTTTAAATATTATTATTTAAGTAGAGCATCAAATTTAGCATTTACAATTTGTCTTGGCTCGTTTGCTGTGAAAAGATTTAGTTTGCCTAGTTTAGGTAAAACCTCAGGTGGGTCTACATCTATTCTAGCTGATCTTCTAGAAATGGTATCTACAGCAATTTTATGTGCTTCTGGAGAAGAAACAAAATCAATAAGTAATTTGCCTAATTCAGGGTTAGGACCATTCTTTACTAGAGCAATTGCATCCATTTGTACTGTAACAGCATCTTCTGCATAAATCATCTTAACAGGAAGTCCCTCTGCTTCCCATGTAGCACCTAAATCTTCATTTATGAATCCAGCAGGTAATTCTCCATCACGAACAGCTTTAAACATAGCATCAGAGCCTGGTATTACAACACTGTTTTCTAACATTTGTTCAATAAAATCCCATCCATATGCATTTACTAACCCAGAAACTATCGTGTAACCTGTACCTGATTTATTAGGATCTGCAAGTGCTATAGCCTTACCTTTCCATTTAAGATTAACTAGGTCCTTTACTGTGGTAGGATACTCATCTTCACTTAGAAGATTTGTATTTACTAGGATAGGCTGGCATAGGATTGCGAAAGGGTGCCATTTATGTGCAGGGTCAGTGTTCTGCATAAATTCATCTGCAGGGGATTCGTAAGATGCAAATAATGATTCATATGATTCAAAACTTGTAGTATCTCCACCCCACATGACATCCGCTGATGGGTTGCTTTGTTCTGCTTCAAGTCTAGAAAATAGTTCACCTGTACCGGCTTTGATTTGTTCAATCCTTACATCCGGATATTTTTCATTGAAGGCATCAAGAATTGGATCGGTAATTTCTGGACCATGTGGTGTGTATATTGTAACGACCCCCTTAGGTCCTGAAGTAATTTCTTGTTCTTTTGCTCCTGCAGCAAATAGTAATGATAAAGAACATCCAGTTAAAAACATAATAGATATTAAACGTTTCATAAACTCTCCTTTGGTTATGTCCAAATTCATTTTGGTAGTAACCATTTATACTATAACTCATTTTTATTATATGTCAATTGTTTTTTATTATATGCAATAACTTTCTAAACTATATACATTTAAGGAGACTGTTTTACCGGTTATTTTATTGACATGTTTATTAATACCATTTAAAATAATGGATATGTCCAAATATAAGAGAGATACTATGCAAACATTTAAATATATGAAGATAATCGAAAAAATTCGTAATAATATCCAGCACGGTGAGTGGTTGGAAGGTCAAAGAATTCCATCTGAAAGAGATTTAGCGATTGAATTTGAAGTAAGTAGGATTACTATTAATAAAGCAATAGAATGTTTGATCGATGAAAATTTACTAATCCGTTATAAGAATAGGAAAGGAACTTTTGTAAATAGTAGAAATACTGTAGATCCCATTAATCTTGTTGGAGTTGCCATTGATGATGTTTCTGATAGATTTGGTTCAACTTTATTGAGAGGAATTGAGGATTTTTTGTGGCATAAGAAAATTCATACAGTTATATGCAATGGAGATCGGGATTTTTATAAAGTAAGAGACTATATAAATTCACTTTCAAAAAATAAGATTGATGGTGTTATTTTTTCTCCAGTTATTGATGAAAGCACTGATTTTTCACAAAATATTGAAATAGTAAAAATTTTAGAAATGCAAAATATTCCATTTGTGTTAATTGATAGAACTATCCCTGGATATGCTGCAAATTCAGTATCATCTAATCACTATGAAAGTGCTCGTTTAATTACTAGAGAATTGATTAATAGAGGGCATAGAAATATTCTTCTTATGAAGGGGTTAGATTGTTCAAGTATGGATGATAGAGAAAAAGGATATTTAGATGCTTTAAAAGAAGCTGGAATACCGATTCATCCTTCATTCCTGACGCAATTCAATGATAATAAGCTGTTCAAACAACCGGATAAGGAAGAAATAGGTAAAATATATCAAACCTTAAAAAGATTAAGTCAATCTTTTACGGCTGTTGTTGTTTTAAATAATAGACTGTTAAGAGGATTTAAACTTGCTATGGAAGAGATAGATCCTAATTGGGAGGATAACATAACAATTGGATTACATGATCTTTTTTCTCTTCAAGAGCAAAAACCAAAGAATCTTTTGCAAATAATCCAACCGGATTATGAGATCGGAAAGGAAGCGGCACGGTTGCTTCTTCAGATTATTGAAGATCGTTCTACTGTAAATAAGCAAATTGTCATTGAATCAAAAAGTCTTTTTTAATGTAAATTGTTATTTATCTATATTCTAAATTAGATATCATTCAATTTATAAAAAGATAATATCAATTTATGGTTTAAATGTAGTTCTATCTGTATTCTATTATTACTTAGACTTAAAATGTATTTTCTTATCTCTTGTGAAAATAAGAAAAACATCTAGCCTTTGATAGTGTATGTAAATTAATAATAATCTTTTTCCAAAGTAAGAAGAGAGTAGTATTTTATTAAAAAAAACTAGTGCTTTGTCTTAGATAAAATTAATTAACTTATTAATATACACTATCGGCCTAGATGCAAGTATTACTGGTATCGAATAAATAAAGGTATAATAGTTTTAATTTATTAATCAGCGTTTACTTTTTTAAGTTGGTTATCATAATAAATTTTATTTCTCTTTGCACAAATTGTGTATATTACTATTTGAAATAATTCTTATATCTTTAGATTTAAATGGAGAGTCAATTTCCTGTTTGAAAGAAGAAATTTTGCCTCCTGCTTCTTGAACTAATAGCATTCCAGCAGCAGCATCCCATGGATTTAGCGTACATGCAATGTAAGCGTCTTGCTCTCCATTTGCTACTTGGCAAAATCCCATGACAGCACACCCATAAGATCTAACTTGTCCTGCATTTAGTAGTAGATATTGTATTTTCTCACTAATTTTTTGTCTTTCATTTAAAGGGCCTAAATCAAAATCTATTCTCGAATTCGTTAAACTTGAGGTCTCTGACACCCTAATTTTTTTCCCATTTTGAAAAGCACCTTTATTTCTTTCAGCTAAAAAAATATCATCAGAGACTGGGAAAATAATACCACCAACTTCAGGAATTCCATTAATTGTAAGCCCAATGCTAACACCAAATTCAGGGAAAAGTCCTCTTACAAAGTTTTGAGTTCCATCTATTGGATCAATAATCCAACATCTTTCCTTTTTTGTATAACTTATTGAATCTAGTCCAGATTCTTCTCCAATAATTAAATCATTTGGAAATTGTTTCTTAATTTTTTCTACTATTAACTTTTGTACATTTACATCTACTTCGGTTAATAAATCATTTGCATGCTTTTTTGTAGAAACATGTAAGTTTTTTCTATTAACATATTGTTTTACAATATATTTAGAAACAAAATTAAGTAATTCTTCTAAATATTTTAAATCGTCCATTTTATGCCTTCTTTCTTTTTTTATTTGCTTACTTATTTAATCAATTTAAGTATTTTGTATTACAGAAATACTTTTTAAAATGCTTTCTCTTGGGTTTATAACTTCTCTAAATCTCTCAGGGTAAATTTCTAGGGTGTAAAATCCATTATAATTTATAGACTGTAATGCTTTTACATAATAATTGAGTGGAATCTGTCCTGTATTAAGTGGCCAGTGTGTTTCATTATTTTGGCTAACATCGTGTATATGTGTATGAATAACTTTTGTTAAAAACTCTTGTGGATATTCTAAATTTAGGTGGCCATTTAAAACATTTGAATAAGTATGGCCAATATCCCATCCAATTCCTAATATAGGACTATTAACGCGGTTACAGATTTCAACTATATTCTTATATTTAGTCCCAGGATCTTGAATTCCTTTTTCCCTATTTATTTCAAGTGCTACTTTAATTGGGAAATTAATTAACTTTAGTTTTTGAGTAAGCAATCTTAAATTTTTTGCAGTGTTATCAATTAAACTCTCAATAGATACGGAAGAATCTGTTGATGATAGTGCGTGTAAATTCAGCATCAAATGAGTCTGCTTATTTTGTTTAATATCCTTTAATACTGTAGGAAACCATGGATAATCATTTTCAATATCTCCCTCTTTAATTATTTTTGGTAAATGACAATGTAAAATTACAATAAGATCATTTTTTAAAATTGTCCTACATGCTTCAATAACTTGTTGAGGAGGTGCTTCGTCGTTGAAATTTGATATTTCTATACCGCTTAAAACTTTTTTCTCTAAAGGCAAAAAAGATTTTGCAGGACCGAAATTTTTAGTAAGGATTTCATCCCTTACATTTTTTACATTGCCCGATAGATAACTATAGGGGAGAGATAGTGAAATTTTTTTCATAGTTGACTCCTTTAGCTTATTTACTTATCACTATTTTTAGTAGGTTTGTTATATATATATGTTGCTCTCAATTCTTCAAGTTTCTTTAATGATTCAATCGATTCCTTTTTTAATCTATCGTTTACACCTAATATTAGGGCAAAGGAAATTGCCATAGGTACTACAGGAGAGGGGAATGTCCCTTTTTGACCTCTTTCCGCATATAAGACGTAATCAACATTTTCACTACTAGTGGGATTGTGCATATCTGTAATTAAAATTGAGGTTGCTTTATGGTCTTTAAGTATTTTCATTGCTCTTAAATTGTCAGTTGACAACCTTGAAAAATTATAAATAATAGCTGCATCTTTTTCACTCAAAGTGAGGAAATGTTCGCACATAGAACTACCTCCTTCACAAACATATTTGCAAGGAATCCTAAGTCTACGAAGTCTAAAATTCAGATAATGCGCCATGTGTTCATTTGCTCCTATTCCAATAATGTATAATGTTTTAGCTGAACAAATGTGATCTATAGCAGCATTAAATGCTGCTTTATTTACACTATTGATAGATGCTTTAAGGAATTCTACTTCATGAGATATGATAGATTCATAAGAAAATTCAACATTTTCCATGATTGCTATGGAGTGCCTCATTCTTGTTTCAGGGGACAAATAATCACGATAATAAGTAAAGAGTGCTTCTCTAAAATCATTAAATCCATCGTAGCCTATGTACTGAGCAAAGCGAACTAATGTCGCTTTACTCACTCCAATTTCATCAGAAAATTTTGACATAGGGAAATAAATTATTTTCTCTATGTTATTCATAACATAATCGGCAACCTTTTTTTGTTGTTTTGAAAAAGAGTCATAAAGATTTGAAATTTGTTGAATTATTGGTATATCATTCATATGCTAAAACCCAAATGAACAGATTAAATTTTCTGTTTTTTCGTCATAAATATTTCCACGTTTAGGCAAAATTGCAAAAACATCTTCTATTTTCATATCCACACATTGTTCCTCAGGTAATTTTACTAGTAATTCAGGTCCATTTTGTGTAGAAACAAGATGGATTAGTACTTCAGAACCAGTTGGTTGAATAGTATAAATTTTATAATTTATGCTATTCTTATCGCTTGCAGCTAATTTAAAATCTTCAGGTCTAATATTTAATACTACCTCTTGATTATCTTTTAATAAATTTTCAGTATCTTCCATTTCAATGGGTATTTTAGCGCCACACTTATCTGTAAATATTAATTTATTTTTATTTACTTTTACAGTTCCACGAAGAAAATTAGATTGTGGATTACCCATGAAATCAGCAACAAATAAATTTGCAGGGAAGTGATATACTTCATTTGGAGTTCCAATTTGTTGTATTATTCCACCATTCATTACAACAATTTTATCAGATAATGCCATAGCTTCGATCTGATCATGAGTTACATAAATTGTTGTTGCTTTTAAGTCTATATGAAGTCTTTTTAACTCTGAACGCAATTTCATTCTTAATTTTGCATCTAAGTTAGAAAGGGGTTCATCAAATAGGAATATGCTTGGCTCAGTTACTACCATACGAGCTACAGCAACTCTTTGCTGTTGTCCCCCACTAAGTTCATGGGGATATCGATCTTCGTAACCTTCTAATCCGACTATTTTAAGAATTTCGTTAATTCTTTCTTTTTTTTCAGATTCTGATAAACCTTGTTTGTTTAATCCAAATAAAATATTACCACCTACTTTCATATGTGGCCAAAGAGCATAATTTTGAAAAACTAATCCAAGGCCACGCTGTCCTGAAGGTACGTTAATATATTTTTTACTAGAAAATATACATCGATCATCTATGTATATTTCTCCTTCCGCTGGTTCCTCAAGTCCAGCAAAACATCTTAGGGTTGTAGTTTTTCCACAGCCTGAAGGTCCTAAAAGTGTAATGAATTCATGGTCGTTAATTACCAAATTCAAATTATTAACGGCTACTACATCGCCGAATCGTTTAATAATATTTTTAAAAGTTATTGTACTCATAATTTTACTCCAATTTAAAGTTCAATCTTACCGCCAATGCGATCTAGTAACATGTGTCCACTTACAACAATAAAGATTATTAACAACATTAGTGCATATGCATGTTGTACAAATTCCTGAGATTGATATCTATATATAATAGATGTCATTAAAGGGTTTTTAGGTGTGACTAATAAAATCACAATATCTAGTGCTCGCATAGTTGTTATGAAAGTTAATAACATTGCTGACAGAATTCCTGATTTTGAAAGAGGCATTACTATACGAGTAAATCTTTTAGCCCATCCAATATTGTGAATAACACCAACTTCTTCTAGGGAAGGATCGATTTGGTGCATTGCCGAAATACCAGAACTAGTTGAAAATGGTAAATATTTTACAGTACAAGTTAAAACTAATAGAGCAAACGTTCCATATAGTGCGGGCATAGGTCCCCAAGAGCGTGCAAACATTGTAAGGAAAATACCACCAAAAGCAATTCCAGGTATCATATATGGTACAAAAGAAACACTTTGTAGCCATCTTGAGAATCTATATTTACGATTTCTTACAACGGTGTAACCTATTAAAATCCCAATAACTCCACTAACTAATGCGGTTATTATTGCAAGTGATACAGAATTTTTTATTGATGAAAGAATATATGGATTTCTGAATATACCAGGTTGACCTTCTGCAATTGAAGGAATGCTCTTACCTATCCAATAATGTAGAGTAAGATTATCAATCCCATATCGTCCATTTTGTAACATTAATGATTGCCAACCTAGTAGAAATAATGGCAAAAATACAAAAAGTACAACAAACAACATAACGAGGAATGTAACAAGTTTATGCCATTTTCCAAGACTTTGTGGTTTTCGAGAACTGCCTTTTCCTTCTACTGTAACAAAGCGTTTACGAGATCCAATTAATTGTTGGTTTGTAATTACTAAGATAACAGTTATTAAAATAAGCATAAGTGACATTACATAACCTTCTCCATAAAGTTGATTATGCATTGAAGAATAAATACGTGTTGAAAGAGTATAATATCTTACAGGTAAACCAAGTATGGATTGCGTTGTAAACTCTCCTAAACCTTTGCTAAAGGTTAAAATAAATGCTGAACCTAAAGCAGGTAAAGAAATCGGAAAAGTTATTTTTCGTAAGATTTCAAATTTACTTGCGCCCATTATTTCTGCACTTTCTTCGAGTCTTGAATCAATATTTGCCAACACCCCACGCATTAAAATGAAAGTATATGGAATATAATGTACTCCAAGTGAAATAACTATAGGAATATAGCCGTATGCAAGCCATTCTGGAGCATTAATACCAAAGAAATAATTTAGCATTCCTTGAGCCCCTCCAAAACGTTCACATTTAAAAAGCATTTTCCAAGCTAGTGCAATTGTCCAAGATGGTGCTATATACGGTATTACTAAGACTACTGATAAAAATCTTTTATGATGAATATCCGTTCTAACTACAACATAAGCAAGAAGAGATCCTAATACTAATGATATTAAAGTCATGCCGAGAGCAATTGCTAGACTATTTATGCCGGGTTTAAAGAATAATGAATTTGTTAATTTGCTAAAAAGAACCCGAGTCCAATAGAAAAGTGTGAAAGTTCCTTCTTCAGCGCCCCGGACCAAACGTGATCCGGAAGCGTCGAATAGGAAGGAATTTACTACTATAAACAAGAGCGGTATTACAACCAAAAAAAATAGTAAAATAAGAAATATAATTCCCCATAATTTTTCTGGACTGCGCCCTAGTTTCTTTAATTTATATATTAAATTTTTCATAAGTTACCAACCATTTGTTTTGTCGATTTCTGTAGGCAAATATTTTAGAAAGTCATCCAAAAATCGCGAACTTCTAATCCATAATCATATACATAATCATAATCAATAAACCAAGTATAATCTTTTAAATCATCTAAATGCTTATCTCCTTTAGGAGTAACATCACTTCTTGAAGACCATCCCCCAGGAACGTTAAATGGACTCATACCACCTTCACCATTTGAATCGCCTAATAGATAACGGATAAGAATTTTAGCAGCGTTTGGGTGAGGTGCATTTGCAGCCATAACTAAGTGGTTGGCCTTGGTTATACCTACTTTTGGTTCAACATTCCAAGCTATGGCTAATTTTGCTTCTTTGGAATCATTGTAGCGAATTTTAGACGACGCTACGCTAAGAGTTAATGGTGGATCACTTTGACCTGCAGTTCCAACTGACATGGCAGCGTCTCCATCTGAGGAAGTAAGTACTATACCATTTTCAATAAGTCGTTTAATAAATTCTTCACCGGCATTAGTTACACCATCACTAAGTTGGAGTTTCTCTCCAAATTCTTTTTCATAAGCAGCTTCCATTTCATTTGAATGTTGAACAACTGTTTGTAAAAAATTTAAATTTTCTTCTGTCAACATTGGATCCTTCATTTGAACTTTGCCATACCATTCTTCTTTAGTTAAATCCCATAAATTATCTATTGGAGAACCATTTGGATAAACTTCAGTGTTATAAAAAATTACTTTTGATTCTAAAGAATGTACTAATAGTGGACGTTGAAAATCTGATGATATAACTTTATCAGTTTTTACTCCATCTTCTAAAATTGAAGGGACGTAGTTTTGAACATATCCTTTTGGCATTAACTCATTTAAGAGTGATGAACCGTTTGCGAGCATTAAAACATCAGCATTATATACACCTGCATTTTGTTCACGAGTGATTTTATCTATCTGTTCAACGTCTGCCATATCGATGGCTTCAACTTCAATACCTGGGTATTTTTCATTAAATGCTTCAAGTGCATCATAGATTCTCGAAGATAGTGAATAAATTACGACTTTTCCTTCCTTTTTAGCATCTTCGTAAATTTTATCCCAATTTTCATTTGTAGAAACTATCTGTGCCTCCTCTACAGATATAGTTTCTTCTTGTGTGCCAGAAGCCCATAAGAATGTGCTTAAACAAAGCATCCCCATTAAAATAATTCCCTTTTTCATATAAATACCTCCATTTTGTTATTTATATTTATATGAATTTATTATATGCACAGTTTGTTTCATATGTCAAATTTTTTGTAACAAATGTACCATTTTTGCTATAATAAAAGTGATAAATCCTATAAAATATGAGTAATATAATTAATATTAACTATTATTTGTTTTTATATTATTTCATTTCTTTATAAATTATGTAAAACTACAAATAATTTCATTTTAACGACATTTTATCGATTAAATTATTTATTTTTTTAATAAGCAAAATTATATTTCATATGTTTAATTGGTTGAGAGTTATCTTTTTTAGCTTCAAATGTACTAATCAGTTAGTATTTATAGCTAATAGGATAATTAAACTACTAAAGAACAATGGATATTTTAACTTAGCTTATGATGTATTTAAAATATTTTAAAAGATGTATGGGTTAGACTTTACTAATCATAAATTAAGTATTGTTATTAAACTTTATTGTATTTTTTAATTGATAAAGGATTAAGTGTTACTTGTAAATCTAAAATAATTAATGTATTGTTTGACATCAAACAATATGAGGGTTAATTTTTGCTCTTATTATGATATTAGGAGTATTTTATGAAAAAAGAACGATTTGTATTTGAGATTGGATCTTTGCATCACAAGATAAAAAGAAAAATTCAAAATTCAGAATTCTTTCAAAACATAAATAAAATGACAGGAACAAATTGTAATATTATTTTATTTCTTGCTGATAATAGTGATATAGACATTTTTCAAAAAGATATACAAGAACATTTTGATGTTACTAGATCAACCATGTCAAAAGTACTTAGTCTTATGGAAAAAAAAGATTTAATACAAAGAAAATCAGTTTCATACGACTCGAGACTTAAGAAAATAGTGTTAACAAAAAAAGCATTAAATTTAAGTGATTCTATACGAAATGAGTTAGATAAATTTGATGCAGTTATGACTAGAGGTTTTAGCAATCAAGAGTTAGATATGTTTTATTGTTATATAAATCGAGTTAACGAAAATATAGATTTAGCTAATATAAAGGGTATTAATTGTGATTAAATATTTATCAAAAAGCATTAGGGAATATAAAAAAGATACAATCAAAACGCCAATTTTTGTTACTTTTGAGGTTTTGATGGAAGTGTTAATTCCATATATTATGGCAAAAATAATTGATTATGGTATTGATTTAGGTAACATGTCTGTAGTTATTCAACTAGGTATTGTTTTGTTAATAGCCTCTTTTATTTCTTTATTATTCGGAGTTTTAGCTGGAAAAAGTGCAGCAAGAGCTTCAGCCGGTTTTGCTAGAAATTTAAGAAAAGATATGTTTTATAATGTTCAAACATTTTCTTTTTCAAATATAAACAAATTTTCAACATCAAGTATAATTACAAGGTTAACAACTGATGTAACAAACGTGCAAAATTCATATCAAATGATAATTAGAATGGCAACAAGAAGTCCTGCAATGATAATTTTTTCATTAGTTGCAGCTTTTAGTATTGATAAAAAGCTTTCCCTAGTATTTTTAGCCTCTATACCAATACTTTCTGTAGGACTTTATCTCATAATGAATAAAGCCTATCCTATTTTTCGACGAGTTTTTAAAAAATATGATAAGTTGAATAGTGTAGTTCAAGAGAACTTGTTAGGAATTAGAGTTGTTAAATCATATAATCGTGAAAATCATGAGATAGGTAAATTTAAAAGTATTTCTTCTGAAATATACAAGGATTTTACTAAGGCTGAAAAAATTATTGCTTTTAATATGCCTCTTGTACAATTTATAATGTATTTTTCTATGATTTTATTATCTTGGTTTGGAGCTAGAGCTATTATAGTAAGTGGAAATAATCCAAATATTGGATTGAGTACAGGACAGCTCTTAAGTCTGATTTCATATACTATGCAAATTTTAATGAGTTTGATGATGCTCTCTTTTGTACTTGTGATGATTACAATTTCTAGAGCATCAGCTGAAAGAATTTCAGAATTATTACAAGAAGAGAGCACTTTAAAAAATATTGATCAACCAATTAAAGAAGTTAAAGATGGATCAATATGTTTTGAGAATGTTAACTTTAAATATTCTAAAGAATCGGATGTTTTATGTTTAGAAGACATTAACTTAACAATTGAGTCTGGTGAAACTGTTGGTATTTTAGGTGGAACTGGTTCTTCAAAAACTTCGCTTATTCAACTCATTCCACGATTATATGAAGTGACAAGTGGTAAAATATTTGTTGGTCAAAAAGATGTTAGACAGTATGATTTGAAAGCATTAAGAGATCAAGTGGCTGTTGTACTACAAAAAAATATTTTGTTTTCAGGAACTATAAAAGAAAATTTACGATGGGGAAATAAAAATGCAAGTGATGAAGAATTAGTTAAAGCTTGTAAATTGGCCCAAGCTCATTCATTTATCATGGAATTAAAGGATGGTTATGATACATATGTAGAGAGGGGTGGAACAAATTTATCAGGAGGACAAAAACAACGTTTATGTATTGCAAGAGCATTGTTGAAAAATCCGAAGATATTAATTTTAGACGATTCAACAAGTGCTGTAGATACAAAGACAAATGCTCTTATTCAAAAAGCTTTTATTGAGGAAATTCCAAATATTACAAAAATAATAATTGCACAACGTGTAGGTTCAGTAAAAGATGCAGATAAAATTATTGTTATGGATAATGGAAAGATAGTAGGAATCGGAAATCATGAATATTTATTAAAAAATAATCATTTATATCAAGAAATTTTCAAAACTCAATTAAAAGGAGTAAAATAATAATGAGAAAACAAGTAAATAAAGATACAATTGTGCGTCTATTTTCATATATTAAAAAATATAAATTTAAACTTATAATCGTTTTTATAAGTATAATTTTATCAGCTGTGGCTAGTGCCCTAGCTTCATTATTTATTCAAAGTTTGATAGATGATTATATTTCACCTTTGCTATTAGAAAGTGTTCCAAATTTTTCTCCATTATTTTCTATCCTTTTAGTTATGGGTTGTATATACCTTATAGGAGTTCTCTCAACACTTATATATAATCGTTTAATGGTCAGTATTGCTCAAGGTGTATTAAAAAAAATTCGTGATGAATTATTTTCAAAAATGCAATGTTTGCCTATCAATTATTTTGATTCAAATAGTCATGGTGATATAATGAGCAATTATACTAACGATATAGACACATTACGACAGATGATATCCCAGAGCTTACCTCAATTGATTTCATCTATAATTACCATAATTGCAATATTTTTTGCTATGTTGTATCTAAGCATTGGTTTAACGGTTTTTGTTGTGATTACACTTTTCCTTATTTTGAAAGTTATTGGGCAAGTAGTAAATAAAAGTGGAAAATATTTTGTAAGACAACAGCAATCACTTGCTGATGTAAATGGATATATTGAAGAGTTAATTACAGGGTTAAAAGTTGTAAAAGTATTTAATTATGAAAATGAAGCTAAACAAGCATTTGATAAAAAAAATGACGAACTATGTAATAATTCAACATTAGCAAATTCCTATGCAAATATTTTAATGCCAATAATGGGTAACTTTGGTTATATACTTTATGTATTATTAGCAATAATTGGAGGAGCTATGGCGATTTTAGGGACTCCAAATTTAAGTATTGTTGGTGTAAATGTTATCACTTTAGGTATGATTGCTTCATTTTTACAGTTATCTAGGAGCTTTGTACGTCCTATTGGTCAAGTATCTCAACAGTTAAATTCTGTAATAATGGCAATTGCTGGAGCAGAACGTGTGTTTAGATTGATGGATGAAAAAGTAGAAGAAGATGAAGGATATGTTAGCTTAGTAAATGCCAATAAAAAAGATGGTAAGATTGTAGAAACTGAAAAAAGGACTGAGATATGGGCATGGAAATATCCTCATAAAGATGGTTCTATAACATACCATGAATTAAAAGGGGATGTTATTTTTAATAATGTTTATTTCTCATATATAAAAGGGGAACCTATTTTAAAAAATATATCATTACATGCTAACCCTGGAGAAAAAATAGCACTAGTTGGTGCAACTGGAGCAGGTAAGACAACAATTACAAATTTGATTAATCGCTTTTATGATATTGATTCTGGAAAAATTAAATATGATGGTATAAACATAGATAAAATTAGAAAAAGTGATTTACGTCGCTCTTTAGCAATAGTTTTACAAGATGTTAATCTTTTTACTGGAACAGTAATGGATAATATACGTTATGGTCGTTTGGATGCAACTGATGAAGAATGTATTGCTGCAGCTAAACTTGCTAATGCAGACCATTTTATAAATATGTTAAAACATGGATATGATACGATTTTATCAGGAGATGGAAGTGACTTGTCACAAGGACAACGCCAATTAATTTCGATTGCAAGAGCAGCTGTTGCTGACCCACCTGTAATGATTTTAGATGAGGCTACCTCTAGTATTGATACGCGAACTGAGGCTATAGTTCAAGAGGGAATGGATTCCTTGATGAAAGGTAGAACAGTTTTTGTAATTGCTCATAGATTATCAACAATTAAAAATGCCGATAAAATTATGGTAATAGATAAAGGTGAAATCATAGAACAAGGAAATCATGAACAATTAATTGAGCAAAATGGTACTTACTATAAGTTATATACTGGGGTTTTTGAACTTAGTTAAAATTAAAACATCTTATGTTATATAAATTTAGGTAAGATAATTTTATCTAAATTATTTAAAGTTGTGTTTTTAAATAAAAAAGCAATTTGAGATGTTGTTTAATAAATATATAAAGTTGCTTAGAGTTTTGATGATATAAAATATTCTTTAATTAGATTTTATTTTAGATAATAAATTTAAGAAGTGATTTTCATAAGCGACAAGAAGAAGTTATATAGCTGCTAACAAAGAAAAAAATAAAATTGGGTTAAGTTTAGCTTAAAAAAATTATTGACCTTTTATAGGAGTGGATCCCATGATAAATGTATCCGAAGTACTTGAAATATCGATACCAACGATACTCATACAAACCTCCAAGGTGAAAAATAGGTTCCATTTTCCAATTATCCACATGAATGCAACAAAAGATTTAATTACTCGATAGGGAAAATTAGGATCGAGGACAGACTCCTATAAAAACTTAAAAGTTTAATATAAATGAGGTACTCTGCCCATAAGTATATCACCTATAAATACATATCATAGAGGTGGTAATAAACAATAGAAATTATACTGGTATTATAGACCAGTTATTATTAGGAGAAATATAAGTGAATATTAATTTTTCATTAGAAAATGCTGTTAATAAGAGATATAGTGTTAGAAATTATAACAATAAACCAATACCAATTGATTTGGCTAAATCTATTAAAGAATTTTCTCATACTTTAGATAACCCCTTTGGAAAGAAGGTTAATTATCATTATTTTGGTAAAGAGTTTATGAGTGGGGATAAATTACGTGGATCATATGGTATTATTCAAGGTTCTAGACAATATATAGCTGCAACAATAAATTTAGAGCCCAATAGTTTAGAAGCTTTAGGGTATGAGTTAGAAGTATTAGTACTTTATTTAGCTAATCTAGATATTGGATCTTGTTATTTAGGTCTTACATTTGATAGAAAGGGTTTTTTATCATCTTTAAATCTTGATGAGAATGAAGTTTTACCTATTTTACTTCCATATGGATATGCTTCAGATAAAAAACGCTTAAAAGATTTTGCGATGAGAAAACTTGTAACAGCAGATAAGAGAAAAAGTTGGGATAAATTGTTTTATAAAAATGATTTTAATACATCATTAAACAAGCAAGAAGTTTTAGATTTTTCATTTGCTTTGGAGATGGTTCGTTTAGCTCCTTCCGCTTCGAACAAACAACCTTGGAGAGTTCTATATTTAAATAATTCTTTCCATTTTTATGAATATAAAAAACCTGGTTATAGTGATGCTTTTTCTTACGATATCCAAAAAATAGATATGGGAATTGCAGCGGCTCATTTTGATCTTGCTATGAAAGAACAAGGTATGTCACCAAAAATTGATTTTACGGAGCCAAAAAATGTTCAAATACCTAAGAATATAGAATATAGGTTTTCATGGATAATTTCATAAGGTTTAGATAATATTTAAACATAAATAAAATAATACCAACTTTTAAAATAAACAGTTGCTTTTTAAATTGTTTTGGTTTTTTTTATGATGAAAATTCGAATGAATTGTAGATTAAGAGAATATTTTTATTGCTAATTATTCAATCTTAGAATACTATACAATGAAATTGGGAAATATTAATTTAATATAAAAAATGCATTATTTTTTATACATTTGTATAATAAACTTAGTATAGAAAAAATTCATTCAAAATACACATTCCATAAAAAATGTAAAAAACCTGAATTTAAGTATAATAAACTGGTATTATTAATTTATTTTGATAAGATTTCAAATTTTTTCAAATTTGGTTGGTTGTCTATGTGTTTTATATTGAGTACCTTTCCATTATAGGAGTTACAAATGGTAAAGACAGTAGCGCAAATGTTTCATAAAAGCACTTTAGATAATCCAGAATTAACAATGCTTAGTTCAAAGAATAATAAAGGTGTATTTATTGATGAAACTTATAGAGAAGTAGAAGATAAAGTTATTAATTTAGCACTAGCCTTATTTGTAACATTTAATTATAAGAAACAAGATTTAGTAGCAATTATTAGTGATAACAGGAAAGAGTGGATATATAGTGATTTGGCTCTTCAATATTTAAATTGTGCTGATGTACCAAGAGGTTTGGATGCAACTGATTTAGAATTAATTCAAATCTTAAATGACACTAAAGTAACTACTTGTTTTATAGAGAATACTCAAACTATTAAAAGATTTAATACATTAAAAAAAGATTTACCTTTTTTAGAGACTTTAATTTTAATGGAAGATGTCCAAGTAAAAGAGGATAGTCAATTTGAAGTTGTACGATTATATGATTTGTTAGAAAAAGGTCAGAAATTAATTGAAAAAGATATCAGTTTAAAAGATAAACTTATAGATGATCTTACAAATGGTAAACCAGATGATTTAGTTACAATAATATTTACTAGTGGAACTACTGGTGCATGTAAAGGGGTTATGCTAACTAATAATAATTATATTCATGAAGTCACTCATTTACAGAAATTTGTAAATAATCAATTTTTACCAGGTCAAAGATGGATGACTGTTCTTCCTATTTGGCATTCGTTTGAAAGAAGTGTAGCTTATGTTTCTATTTATTTCTCTCAAGCTATGTATTATAGCAAACCAATTAGCAAAATAATGTTAAGTGACTTTAAAAAGGTTAATCCACATTGGTTTTCTTCTGTTCCACGAATCTGGCAGTCTGTAAATAAAACTATTGAGAGAAAGATAAAAAAATCAACTAGTTTTAAAAAAGCTTTAAGTCTAGTTTTAATTACAAATGCTCTCAATTTGAGAAAGGGTTACAATGAAGTTCATAATTTACTACCAAGATATAAAAAAAATCATTTTAGAGGATTTGAGTTAATTGATGGACTTTTCAAAATGGCAATCCATTATCCTCTTTATGTACTTGGTAAAAAAATGATGTTTGATAAAATTAAAAGCCTTTTCGGAAATAGTCTAATAGCTGGTATTAGTGCTGGTGGGTCCATGCCTAAAGGTGTTGATAATTTCTTTAATTCTATTGGTATTACTTTATTGAACGGATATGGGATGACTGAAACAGCTCCAATTATTACAGTTAGAAATCTTGTAAAACCTATTGTAGGTAATATGACTTTAGTTGATGGATATAGTATAAAAATAGTTGATGAAGATAATAGAGAAGTAGAAATTGGTCAAAAAGGTGTTTTAAAAGTTAAAGGTCCTCAAGTTATGAAAGGCTACTTTAATAATGAAGAAGCAACAAGGAAAGCAATTGATGAAGATGGTTATTTAAATACAGGGGACTTAGTAACAAAAACTATTAATAATGATATTGCTATTGTTGGAAGGGCTAAAGATACTATTGTATTAGCAGGTGGTGAAAACTTAGAACCTGTTCCAATTGAAGGTAAATTAAGTGAGCTAGATTTTATTGAAAATGTCATTGTAATTGGTCAAGATAGAAAGTATTTGTCAGCTCTTATTGTTCCAAATATGAAATCTATAAAAGAATTAGTAGGGCAATTAAATGAAAAATATAATGATGATAAAGACCTGATTCACAATTATATCAAAGAAAAAATTGATGAAAAAGTTAATTGTAAATTAGGCTTTAAAAAATATGAATTAATCAATAGATTTGTTATTCTTGAAAAACCTTTTGAAGTTGGTAAAGAATTAAGTGCTAAGTTAGAATTAAAACGTAATATTATTATGGAGTATTATAAAAAAGAAATTGATATGCTTTATGCACATTAAAAATCTAATATAAATAATAAAACACTTGAAAATGGTATAGATCAAATTCAAGTGTTTATTTGTCTTTTTTTATTTAAAATGATTATACCTTTAAATAGTGTTTTATTTATTATCTAAATTATTTTTTGTTGAACAAAGGCACTTAATTTATCAGATAGAGAGCATAGCATTGGTGCTTTCATTTTAAAGTTTTTATATTCTTTGGTCTTAAAAGGTTCATAAAGAGAGTCTCTATTAACTTTATCCTTTCTTCCTTTTTCATATACATAAATAACTCTATTTTCTTTACTTAAATTAACAGAATTGCATAAGTTTACAAATTGTTGCAAATTAGAAAAAGTCTCTATGTAATATAAAATTACATCAATAGAATCATCTTTTTTTACACTATCAATATTTAAATAATATTTTTCTGGAAAGTTAACCACTAAAATATGGTTAAAGTTATCTAATTTTAATTTGTATAAATCCATTTGTTTCTCGCTTTTTTGTAGATTTTTAAATTATCAAGTTAATAATTGAAATAAGAGGGCTCCGATTGTATTGCACCAATTGATAACATATCATCTGTTAATCGTGGATTGTATAAAATATCATAAGGAATATCTTCATTTGTTATCCCATCTTTATCCAAATCGACTTCATCTTTTAATAAATAAGTAGTATCTCCATTATGATATAATTTATTGCTATCATATGAGTGATATTTAAAATATAAATCATTTTCACATATCAAATTGCTAAAATCTTTTGCGAAATTTTGAGGATAAGTTGGATCTACGTAGTAAATACCTTCTTTATTTATATTGGATGGCATTGCTGTTTTTATATATATGCTTTCTCTAATATTATCTTCATTTAAATAATCATCAACCTTTTGAAAAATAAAGCAATTATAGAATTCAAAGATATTTGAATCATCTACTTGAGAGTGTATAGCAGGTGCTGTAATATATCCATTTGTAGAATTATTAACAAATGTTGATTGATAGCATTTTAATTTTGCTTCAGGCTCTAAGTGTACTGTAGCAGAATAATCGGAATTTGCAATATTTTTAAAGAATAATGTTTGGTTTAAATTTAATTCTATATTTCCTTTTACATATATAGCACTTCCTTCTCCATTACTTGTTATATTATCTATAAATATTGTTTGCCAAATATCTTGTATCTTTTGATTCATGGATTCGCTAGAAAAATACATAGCTCCACCTTTCCATGAAGCATAATTATCTTTGAATTTACATTCGACTATTGTGGGGTATGAATCTATGTTATATATTCCCCCTCCATTACATTCTGTGTTATTTCCATCGGCGTAGCCGTCACTAATTACACAATGTTGAATCCAAGAACTTTGATGAATTTCATTATCTCCACCAGGATTATAAAATACATGATAACAGTTATCGACTTTACTCTCTAAATCTCCAATATTTCCAGATAAAATAGTTTCATCATATTCATTTGAAAAAGAAGAATCATAACCACCGATTAAATCTACATTATTTAAAAGCATAAAATGAAAAAATCTATCTGTGTTCCAACTATTATCACTATCAAAGCCTGGTTTTTCTTTAGGAGTATAAAATCCTTTAGCAATATGAATTTCCTCAATATCATAAATTGAGGCTAAATAAAGGGCATTTTGTAAATCAATTGTTGGATTTTCACTTGTAGAGCCAAAAAGTTTAACACTAATATAATCTGCTTTATTATCTACAAAAAGACACTGCGGCATATTCTCTGGTTTTTGTAATTCATATGCTCCAAGATCATAACTACTTGTTCCACAATATTCATTTATAAGTTTTACATCGTTGAGGCGTAAGTTATTTATATTTTTTAGAGATAGGTTAACTGCTCTTGCATTATCATTTATATCACTTGTTAATCTATCTATGTCCATCCCCATATCTAAAGCAGGGTTTGTAACATTTTCATATAATTCCAAGAAATTTTCATTTACTTGATCGTTATTTGAGTATTTAAATATTTTTGTATCAGCTGGTATAAAGATATATCCATCATCAGTATAAATCTCATCCTGAATTATAGTACATTTCGCGTTAAATTCTGAATCATATGGATAATATGTAGCACTTGAATTATTATTTGTACCATTTTTCCAGATGATTGTATTATATATTTGTGAGGAAGTTGAAAATTCACCTTTTAGATATGATGGCTCATTAAAAGCTATAGTTGTATTATACATGTTTATAATACTTTCATCACTTACATAAAATGGTTCCATTTTATTTTTAAAGAAAGCACAGTTTTCCAAATCAACTCTAATTGTTTTGGTCGAAGTACCATAAATAGAATAAGCATTATTATTATAAAATTTTATTTTTGAAAATTTTTGAGGGTATGAACTTCCCCAAGCATTCATATAAACAACCCCACCATAAGACGATGTATTATTATAAAATGTAAGTCCTTCTAATATAGGAGTACAATCTTCAATATAGATGGCTGCTCCAAAAGATGCTTTATTATTATAAAATTTTATGTTAGTTAGAGTTGGGGCTACTTTTTGTAAATAGATTCCCCCTCCATAAGATGAACCTGAGCCATAAGCCAAGCCTCCGGTGATACTAACATTTTTTAAAATTGCGGATGAATTTATTTCAGATGATTGAGGTAAATATATAACATGTAAAGATTGTTCATTACCGTCTAGAATAGTTTCTCCTCCAGTAGGATCTTCGTTAGCATTCTCACTACCAGCAAACCCTCCTGTTATAGTTAAATTGTTTCTTAATGCAAAATGATAGCCATTACCATCTAATGCTTCTAATCCATTAGGATATGATGTAGGAAAATATCTACCTTCTTTGACATATAGATTTTTTATACCATTTGATGCAGCATCATCAATAGCATCTTGTAAATTTCCATATGCTGTATTCCAAGAGGCCCCATATCCAGTCCCATCTTCACTAACATATAAAATTGTGGAATCATCAGTTGTATTATCAGGTGTAATGGAATTTGTTGAACAATAGCTTATATTCCCAATTGCATCTGTTAAAGTGTATTTAAATACTATGTCTTCTATTGCTCCTATTTCATTTTCACCACTATCTCCAACAATTGAATTTTCATTTTCAATAGTCTCAAGATATGTATAATTTTCATTATTTCCAACTTTATATGAAACATCAATTTTTACAACGTCTGTATTGTTATTTGACCAAATTGTTTTAGCTTTTCTAAAGTCTTGAGGGCTAGGGTAATTAAAAGTTAAAGGAGTAGGTTTTTTTCTATCAATATGAATAGACTTTGAAGTTATAGCAGCATCACCATAAGTGCTATATTCCTCATACCTAATATCTATATTCAATGTGAAGTCTTCATCTTCAGAAGTTTCATATAGTTGCACTTTAGTGTAAGTTGTATTCCATTGTTCATTTTCATTTAAACGATATTGGAAAGTAAAAATCTCATCTTCGCTTACTGGAAAAGTTGGTTCAATATAAATTTTAGTACTATTTGTTATTGTATCAATATTATTAGATGAATCATCTGATAATTTGAAAATAGGTTTTATTATTTGTGTGTTAATTGTAAAATCACAGGTGGTGCGACTATTACCTTCCTCTCCAAAATTATTTGTAAAATATATTTCAATATGATGTGATCCTTCTGTATATATTTCAACTGAAGAAGATGAATTTAAAACAGAAAAAGGAATTGAATTATCAATAGAATAGTAAAAATGTCCCTTCCTCAGGATTTAAATTATCTGGTGCTGAATAATAAAGAATAACACTTTCGTTAACTGTAGAGCCATTTAGAATGAGTTCATCAGTATCTTTGCTTCGCAAATCCATATTTAATGGACCTGGAATTTCACTAGCATCTTCACCTGGTGCAGGACAACTAGCAAATAAAATTACTATGATAGTAAAGCTGTAGGCGTATTTAAAAATATTGTTAATTTTCATACGTCCCTCTCTTTATAAAACAACAACAACAACTATCTAATATTATAGCATATAAAAATAGATAACTAATTATTTATTTTATTTCTGTTCATTTTATAGAGTACTGGGCAATAATTTTTGTTAAATATTGTTGTTTAAAATTAATAAATTAAAGGTTTACTATATTTTGTGATCACAAATTAAGTTTTATATAATTTAAAATCAAAAGGTTTAAATTTTTCTTCAGAATTTAAAGAATAATTTTATATTATTATAGCTAGATTACTTGCAGTTTTTTTTAAAATTACTTGTTTTATCAATTTATTTAGCGTAACATAAATATGAGAGGTTTAGTATGGAAGATAACACAACCAATGCAAAAATCGTAGCGACCATAGGACCAGCTTCACGAAGTTATGAAATGATTCGTGATATTATCAAGTCTGGGGCTAGAGTAATTAGACTAAATTTTAGTCATGGTGATCATGAAGAACATCAAAGAACTGTGGATTGGACACGCCAAGTATCAGTTGAACTTGATACTCCTGTTGCAATATTTCAAGATTTGCAGGGACCTAAAATTCGAGTAGGACAGCTTGAAGTTGAATCTTTTCAAGTTAAGGATGGAGAAACTTTAAAAATTACTACTGAACCCTGTATTGGGAATAGAGATTTAATAAGTATCGATTATCCCTTTCTACATGAAGAAGTTGTAATAGGAAATAGAATTCTCATAGATGATGGTCTTATAGCTCTTAAGGTATTAGATGTTAAAGAAAAAGTTATTACAACAGAGGTTGTTGACGGAGGTACTGTAAAACCTAGGAAAGGAGTTAATCTTCCAGGTGTCCCTTTGAAACATCTCTCTTCTTATACTAAAAAAGATGAAGTGGACCTTGATTTTGCCTTCCGTAATAATCTTGATTTTGTAGCTTTATCTTTTGTAAGAAGTTCTGATGATGTTGTTGCATTAAAGAAATTTATGTATAAAAAATATGGCAGAGAAATACCAATTATTTCTAAGATTGAAAAACCAGAAGCTGTTACTGATATAGCAAATATTATTGCTGAATCTAGCGTAATAATGATTGCTCGTGGTGATCTAGGTGTTGAAACTTCTGCTGAAGAGGTTCCTGTAATACAAAAAACACTTATTAGAGAATGTAATCTTGCAGGACTTCCTGTTATTACTGCTACACAAATGCTTGAATCGATGATTAAAAATCCAAGGCCTACACGCGCCGAAGCTGGAGATGTAGCAAATGCAATTTTAGATGGGACAAGTGCTGTAATGCTTTCTGGAGAAACTGCTGCTGGTGATTATCCACTTCGTGCAGTGGAGATAATGAAGAGAATTATAACATATACTGAAGCAAGTCTGACATACCGTAGGCTTGTATTAGACCAACGGTTAAATCAAGAGGATATTGAAATTAATAGGAAGAAAAGCACTACTGAAGCAGTTGGTGTTGCAACTCGTGAATTAGCTATGGCTATTAAAGCTGCATATATCGCTTGTTTTACTCATTCAGGAGGTTCCGCTAGACTTATATCAAAATTTAGACCGGCTGTCCCCATTATAGCTTATACTCCAATTAAGCAAACAGCTCAAAGACTTGCTTTATCTTGGGGAGTAACTCCAATTTTGATACCTAAATTGAGTTCGCTTGATGAGTTATTTGAAATTGCTCCTAAATATTTAAAAACTATCGGTTATATAAAGCAAGGTGATAAAATTGTTATTACTGCTGGAGTTCCTGTTGGCTCTCCAGGTAGGACTAATATGATAAAAGTTGTAGAAATATAAATATTATAAAATGGCCCTCAATTGTGAGGGCTTTTTTATGAATTACATAAAATTTAAGAGGCTTCATCAGTAAGTGTGGGTAAAATTTAAAAAATTGGAGTTAATTTATATCAGTAAATTGGAGTTGGAAATAAATAAATTTAAATTTCAGAAATATAATTGAAAAAGTCACCAGTTATCGTCTATTGTAGTTTTACCACAAACCAACAAAAGAGGTATAACCAGTGACTATCAAGAGCTTATTAAAACAATTAATTGGTGTCAATAATGTAAAAGTTTTAAATTGGAATTTAATTAATAATTCTAAAAATATTAAAGAGCTTTATATTCATGTGGAATCATATAAAAGAGAGCAGAACAGATGCCCAATCTGTGGAAAAAAATTACCAGGATACGACAAAAATAATACTTTACGAAAATGGAGATCTTTAGATGTTGGAACTATTGCTGTATATGTTTTAGCAAGTACTAATAGAGTAACCTGTCCAGATCATGGTGTAATAACTGCAGCAGTTCCTTGGGCTAGGCATAACTCTAGATTTACTAAAGATTTTGAAAATCAAGTAGCCTGGTTAGCTTTTAATTTAAGCAAGAAAACATTATCAGAGTTTATGGGAGTTTCTTGGAATACAGTAGGTGGAATTATTGACAGAGTATTATGGGATATTGCCCCTAATTATGAAGATAGGTTTAACAATTTAGTAAATATTGGAATTGATGAAACTAGCTATAAAAAAGGACATAATTATATTACAACAGTTGTAAATAACGATGATAGTACAGTTATATGGGCAGAGGAAGGACATAATCAAAAAACTTTATCTAAATTCTTTGAATATTTAAGTCCAGAACAGAGAGCCTCTATTAAGACTGTTAGTGGTGATGGAGCTAGATGGATAAAGGCTTGTCTAGATAAATATATTCCTAATGCAGAGCGTTGTATTGATCCTTTTCATGCAATTGGATGGGCACAAGTTGCTTTAGATGATGTAAGAAAAGCTGCCTCCCAAAGAGCAAAAGTAATACTTGAACAGAAAGAAGGGGAAATGAAGAAACGAGGTAGAGGTAGGCCTAAAAAAGGTGATGAAAAACCAATAGATGAATCAAAGATTATAAAAAATTCTAAATTTGCCTTACGCAAGAACCCTGAAAACTTAACAAAAAATCAGAGAGAAAAATTGGAAATGATAAAGCTTAATGATAATCAATTATATAGAGCATATAGGCTAAAAGAAGAGCTTAGATTTATATTCAAGCTTGATGATATGGATGAAGTAAAAGAACATTTAGATTCATGGTTATCTTGGGCTAGAAGATGTAGAATACAAAGTTTTGTAGCTTTGGGAAGAAAGATAAAGCGTAATTATGAAGCTATAATAGCAACTAGAACATACAAAATTAGTAATGCAAAAACTGAGGCTTTAAATAACAAAATAAAACTCTGTATTAGAAGAGCTTACGGGTTTAGAAACATAAATAATTTACTCAATTATGTACTTTTGGTTTGTAGCAACATAAAAATCCCTTTAGCTAACAGATAAAATCAGTTAACAAAGGGACTTAACAAGAAAATTAATAGGATCTAACCCACATATAGGTTAGAAGACCCAAATTTAATTTTAATTTTCTACGTTATCTCTATTTATATCGATTGGTGCTTTAATAGTTGGCAGACAATAAGTGAGCTCTGCTTTTCCTAAAATTTCACTATTTTCTATAGCATCCATAAAATTAATAAAATTTACATCTGTTGAATTTTCCATTGGAAGTTCTATAGGGTAATTAGATAAAGCAAAAATTGCTACATGGAATTCTTTCGATTCAATATTTGGGTTAAAAGGGAGAGGTTGAGGATTAATATTTTTATTTCTGTTATTTGCCATGTACCAATTTTCGCCAGGTATTTTATCCCAAGAGATTTTATTAATTGAAGGATCTATCCCCCAAAGAAGTAAAATTGCGTTAATAATTGTTTGATCTTCTGGATTTGGAAAATCATACATAATGATAGCTAGTGATTTAGTCCCCTCTGGGATGTTTTCCCAACTTAAGGGAATATGTATTTCATCTTTCTCAATATTTTCTTCATTTAATTTTCCATTTTCAATTGCTGAACTTGTGAGCGTAAAATTGGATGGTCCGTATTCGGTGGTTAGAGATTCAAATATTTTCGTAGGATTTAGGTTTTCTTCATTAGGCTTTTTGTCTTGTGGCCTCCTTAGTTCCTCAATGTTATTTTCTGTAGGGGGAGGGGGTAGTTGAATTTTTAACTCATCTGGATTGAAGCCTAAAGACAATAATGCTTCATCAAGCTCATCGCCTCCTATTAATCCCAAATTTCTAAATAATTCATTTATCGATATTATATCTTCTTCACTAAGATTCTCAGGATCATAATCTGCTAATATTTCTGCAAGTAAGTCTTCAATATTTGTGGTATGAATTGTTATTTCTTGACTTTCCTCTTCTGTTTGTCCGCTAGCAAATGTAAAGGTTATAGGGAAAAATAGTATAATAAGAGTAAAGATTATAATCTTACATGATTTCATAAGTTATCTCCTAGTTAAAATATTATATTTAATGATACATTAGTTATGTGATGGTAATGTGAGAGAATGAAGTAGATAATTGACTTGGAGTAAAATATTTTGTTTAAATAATTTAAACTAAGATAAATAATTAGGCTAATTGTTATTTATAAGTTTTTGTTTTGTGTGTGCTAAAATGATTTAAAAAAAATTATATTTTTAAAATCATAAAATAGTACATTCGATAGATAATATAGTAAAAAATAAGGAGAAAATTGATGGCTAATCACAAAATTTATTCAATGAGCTTTGCAAAAATATATTCTTTATACATAAAAAAAGTTGAGAAAAAAGGTAAAGGTCAAGCAGATGTTGATGAAATTATATTTTGGCTAACAGGATATACTAAAGATGATTTAGAAAGCATTTTACAAAATGAAGTAGATTTTGAAACTTTTTTTAAAAACGCCCCTAAATTAAATCCAGATAGAATATTAATTAAAGGCATGATATGTGGTGTTAGAATTGAAAATATTGAAGAACCGCTTATGAGAGAAATTCGATATTTAGATAAATTAATCGATGAACTGTATAAAGGAAAAACACTAGATAAAATTCTTAATAGAATAAAAGCATAAACAATAATTACTCTTTTATTTCTCTTACAGAATTTCTAATTACAAGGTTTACATCTAATTTAACATTTGGATGTTCAATTGCTTGTTTCTTAATAAGTTTCATCAACATTGATACAGCTACTCTTCCTTTATCGCCAGAATTTTGATGTATTGTTGTAAGATGTGGATGAATTATACGAGAGAAGATATTATCATCAAAACCTGTTACAGAAATCTCTTCTGGTATTTTTACACCACAATCTTGTAAATAGCTTACTGCTTCAGCAGCGTAATAATCAGATGAGAAAACAAGGGCTGTATATGGCATTTCTTTTGTAATTAGTTTTGAATATATTTTATATCGTTCACTTCTTTCTTTTGCAAGTAATATTTTATCAGATAGATTCAAATCTAAATTTGCTTCTTGAAAGGCCTTTTGGCAACCTTTAAAACGATGTAAATCAGTTCCAGAGAAAAGTACATCGTTTGCCATAAATATAACTCGTTTATGGCCCATTGATATAAGATATTTTGATATTAAGTATCCACCTTCTTCGTCTTGAAGTCCGACACTATAATATCTATTTTGATTGTCTTCAAAGTGTGAATCTATAAATACAACTGGGCTTTCAACACTATCTAAAATAATAGGTCCTATTCCACTTGGAACCCATACGAGTATCAATCCTGCAAGCTTCCATGTTTTTGCTAGACGAACTACTTCTTCTTCGTCAGCTGTAGTATGTAACATAAAGAAATAACCCATTGCTCTAATCTCTTCTTCTAAGGCACCTAAAATTGCAGAAGAAAAAGGATCTTCAAGAACAGTTTCATTCCATCTAGGTTCCATAAACATGATAACGCCAATTATACGAGAATCATTTTGACCAAGTATCATAGCCGCCATATTTGGGGTATAATTATATTTCTTAATATATGTTTCTACTTTTTTACGAGTTGCAGCAGAGACCTTAGAATAATTTCCATGAAGGACATTTGTAACTGTTGTTGGACTCACACCTGCTTTTTTTGCAATATCTTTGATTGTTGGCATGGCCTCACCTTATAATAATTTTTATTAGTTGTATATGTTGTATAAATATTTATTTAAAAAAATAGGGGTGAAGAAGAAAATTTTCATTTTCTTCTTCATTTAAGTTGTTTACTTTAAGTATCCTAGCCATTTCTTTTGAGTTGAAATCATTCTATCTACTAATTCATCGAGTGAAGATGCTTTATTTACAACTGGGTTAGCTAAAAGTGCTTGAATAACATATTTTTTTTCTTTTTTTATTATAGCTTCAGCTGTTAAGTCATAAACTCCTGCATAAGATCTCAGTAGTGCTAAGTATCCTTTTGGGATGTTAGGAACTTTTATACCGTTGACTCCATCCTTATTTATAATAGCTGGGACTTCAACTGCAATCCATGATGGTAAATCTTCAATTAAACCATTATTTGGAATATTAACAGCAGCTTCTTCATATCCTGAATTAGTTTCAATTCCTTCAATAATTGGTATAACTCTTTCTGAAGTTTTAGTTTTTATTTCAGATATAGTCTTTTTAGAAAGTACAGCTTTATAATAATCATAAAAATCCAAAATACCTCTATGATCTACTATATCCCATGCCCAACCTAAATATTCACCAAAATGACTGTCTACAGTGATTGGAAGAAGATTATAATCTTTTAGCATTAATCTAGCTATATGGCGGTCAGCCCATCTATAATTGCTTTTTTTATTACTTTTTCCTTTTGAGAATTGTTCTTCAGTTTGAAGTTTGCCAGAAGCAAGATATTCATCAAATACATCACTGTAACCAGGTTCTTTTTCGAAGAAATCATTAGCTTTTTCTAAAACTTCTGGATATAAGTCTTTACCGGTTTTCTTGTCATGTAACTCTATCATACAGCTAAAATGATTTAATCCTGCAGCTCTAAAGTGCATTTCATCAATATCTTTATTTAGCATAGGTGGTAGCCATTTATTTAGCCAACCAATTTCATGGCACATACCAATGAATTTGGCTTTAGGGTACACTCTATGGACAGTAGTACATATTGCAGTCATAGGGTTAGAATAGTTGAAAACATAAGCGTTAGGGCAAATTTCCATAACATCTTTCATGATTTCAAGGACTACAGGAATAATTCTTAAAGCATGAAAAACTCCACCAGGTCCACCATTTTCTCCATATACTTGGTTAATTCCATATTGTAGTGGAACTTTCCAGTCTTCATCCCATAATTGGAATCTATCTCCGACTTCTATAGATGAAATGATATAATCAGCATTTTTAAAAGCAGCTTTTCTGTCTGTTGTGGCAGTAACTTTATTACTTAATGAGTGATCTTTAATAAAGGTCTGAGCACTTTTTAATACGCTATCTAGTGCTTCTTTGTTAATATCTAGAAGCGTAATATCACATCCTTTTAAAACGGAGCTATTAAAAATATCTCCGAGCATACCGTAACCGAACTGGGCTGAGCCAGCCCCTACTAGAACAATTTTCATATAATTGTCTCCTAATATTTATTTTATTGAGCCCTCTACCATTCCTTTAATAATATATCGTTGCGCAAATAGATAGAGAACGATAATTGGAAGCATTGCGATAAGGGTAGATGTTAGAATTAAATCCCATTGTTTCAAATATGCTCCAGCAAATGCTGTTACAGCAATTGGAATAGTTTGAACTTTTCCATTTGAACCTAATATGAGTAATGGTAGTAGGTAGTCATTCCAAATCCAAATACCATTTAGAATTAATACTGTAACAATAATGGGTTGGAGTAATGGGAATATTATTACAAAGAAAGTCCTACCTCTAGAACAGCCATCAATTGTAGCAGCTTCTTCAAGTTCGTAAGGAATATTTTTAATAAATCCATGGAAAATGAATATTGATAAAGGTGCGCCAAATCCAAGGTAAGCAAATACAACACCTGGGACTGTTCCTAATAGCTTAATGTTTAAAAAATTACCTACAATTCTTATCCATTGAACGAGAGGATACATAAGAACCTGAAAAGGTATTACCATAGCGGAAACAAAGGCCATGAAGATAATTGTAGACCATATAGTTTTGTTTCTTACTAATACCCAAGCTGCCATTGATGAAAATATAGCTATAACTAATAGAGAGAAAAAGGTGATAATAGTGCTATCGCCAAAAGCCCCTATATAATCAACAGTTGGGTTGTTAAATATTAATGAAACATTAGTAAATAATTGTCCCCATGATTCTGGTTTTGCTATTGCATTATATATAATTTCCTTAGAAGTTTTTGCTGAATTAATAACAACCATTGCAAATGGAATCATAAATAATATGAACAAGATAATTGTAAAGATTTCTAAAATTACAAGGCCGTATTTATGTAAAGTGTATTTTTTCTTATCTGATATAGGATCGCTCACATTTCCACCTCTTTTCTTTTATTGATTGTAACTTGTATCAAGGATACAATGAGAAGTACGACAAAGAGTACTACAGCTTTTGCTTGTGCCTCAGCCATACGGTTTGCAGATGCAGTGTTGAAAATATTCATAGCTAATAATTCACTAGCTTTAACAGGTGATCCAAGGAATCTTGTAGCAGGTCCTCCATTCGTTAATGTTAAGTTCATATCGAATTGTTTGAAGGATGTAGTTAATGTTAAGAAAAGAGAAATTGTAAAAGCATTAGCCATCATTGGGATTAGAATTTTAAATACTCTAGTAGAATATTTAGCACCATCAACGTTGGCAGCTTCCATGAGAGAAGTTGGAATACTTTGAATAGCTGCTACATATATTAACATAATATATCCAGCATATTGCCAAGTATTTACAACAGCCATTGTCCAAATAACCGAGTTTGGTTTACTTAAAAAAGAGTCTTGAAGAAATTGAATCGAAAAAGTATCGCCAATTCCAACTAAAATATTGTTGAAAATAAATTGCCAAATATATCCTAGAACGATACCACCAATTAGATAAGGAACGAAAAAGCCAGCTCTATAAAAATTTCTTCTTGGAATTTTGCTAGTTACAATAAGTGATAAAACGAAACTTACAACATTTACAAAAATTACATTTAAAAATGTAAAAAGAATTGTAATTAGAAAAGAATATAGAAAGTCAGGGCTATTAAATAGGTATTTGAAATTAGCAAATCCTACAAAGTTAATATTCCTGCTTACGCCGTTCCAGTCTGTCATTGAATAATAAAGCCCAAAGAAAAATGGGATTACTATAATCATGAAGAAGGCAAATAGGGTCGGTACTAAAAAAAGCACATTGATTAAACGATTTTGCTTCATTATCTTCTACTCCTGTATTATATACTAAATAGCTCTTGCAGCATTGACTGCAAGAGCTACAAAATTTTGTGCTTATTTAAAACTTGCAACAGCTGTATTCATATCTTGGATAAATTGATCAATATTATCTGGGTTTTGTGCAAATAAATCGAAGATAGGTCCAAAGATGTTTTGACCAGCACCATCAGGTAACATTCCAAAGAATACGCCATAGTTACCACCCTTAGCATTAGCTTCCATCAAAGCTTGGCTAAGTTGTCCAGAAGGTTGAAGAGTTACAGATTTGAAAGCAGGAATCATTCCAGCGTCATTTACCATGTATTTGTGACCTTCTTCAGTAGTAGCAATTGATGTTAAGAATGCTTTAGCAGCTTCTTTGTTAGGACTTTGTGAATTAACAACGTACCAACTTGGAGCGAAAAGGAATAATCCAGTTTCTTCTGTGTCTAAGAATGCATGTGGTGCATAACCAATTTCAAAATCTACACCTAATTGTGCTAAGTTTGGATCTACCCAGTTTCCTTGATGTAAGAAAGCTGTTTTACCTTGAGCGAAAGAACCAACTTGGTCATCGTAACTACCATTGATTAAGATTTGACGATCAGAATATTTATATAATAATTGGAGGTATTTTGCGTATTGTAAGAAACGTTCTTGATCTAATTCGCCATTAAGTGCTTTTTCGATGATAGATGTATCATTGAAATCAAGGCCACCACCCCAATAAACTGCTAAGTTATGTTGAGCTGCAACCCACCACATTCCACCAGCTACAGATGCTGCCATAGCAACCGGTGCATCAATTCCAAGTTCATCTTTTTTTGCATCTAAAATTTTAAATGCTTCTTCATAAGCTGCTCTTGTAGTAAGTGTTGAAGGATCAATACCTGCCTTATCTAGGATTTCAGCATTGTATGCTAAACCATAACCTTCGATTGCTACAGGGAATCCATAAACTTTACCATCATCTTTAAATGCTAAATCAGTATCACTTACCCATGGTTGATCACTTAAGTCTTCAATGTAATCTTTCCAAAGATCATACCCACCTTGACCTTCAATAACAAAGATATCAGGCATTTGATCAGATTGTAATTTTGCCTTTAAAGAACCGGCATAGTCACCACCACTACCAAGTGATTCAACTTTTACAGTTACACCATCAGTTGCTGCACTATATTGAGCTGCATAAGCATCAAGTGCATCTTTGATTTCAACTTTTTGTTGGAACATGTTTACTGTAATTTCTCCAGATTGTTCAGATGTACCTGAAGCAAAAACACTAGCTGTGATAAATGATAAACCTAAAGTAAATGCTAAAACTTTTGAAAATGTTTTTTTCATTTTTAACCTCTTTTTGTTAGAACTTATGTTGCATTAAGTAAGACTAAATTAGTTAGGTGTTACGCAACACTACATTTAGTATAACACCATTTTTCACTCTGTCAATTAAAAAAAAATAGTTTTTGTTATCTTATTTTAATAATTAATAAGAATTCAAGGAAATAAAAAATGAAAATTGTTCAATATAAAACCATTGACTAGTGAATAATATACTAATTGTGTTATTAAAATGTTGAATTTATGATTTAATGTAAAATTAAGCAATAAAGCAAATTAGCTAAGAGAAAATTAATGTTTTTCTATGGAGCTTTGTCAAGAAAAATGATTTATTAATAAAAACTATATTAAAAATAATATCTAAATTAGAAAAAAAATATACCCCGCATTTTGCAGGGTACAAAGATAAAAATTTTTAATAATTTAATAATAAAATAACTATTTTAAATAAAACTTATAAATCCAATCCCAATTTCATTGTTTGATTTAATAATGGGATATGGAGTTAAAACATTATTAATTGCAACTTTTGATGGGCTTTTTTTATCTATATTTCTTGTAAAATATGAAGCAAGTATTTGACCTGTTAAGGTTGTTCCCATAATAATTGAAGTATATGTTTTTTGATTAATTGATACAAAATCATCAAGAATTAAATTAGTAAATACTCCAATCAAAGCCCCTCCGATTCCTCCAATAGAGACTAAACCACTTCTAGCTGAGGACCATTCGATTTTATCCCATAGTTTAAGAGAGCCGTAGTAAGATAAATCTGTTAATCCCATTCCTATTAATAGGGTATTCGTAGTATCTAAATTATCGAATAAGAAGGTACTAAGCCAATAGTAGTAATTAGTCCAACTATAAGCTTGCAAGCCAAAAAAAGCTTTCCCTTTTTTTATTTCTTTATCTTTAAGAGCATAATATGAAAGAAACAATGAACCATTTAGAGTGGCTAATTGTGCTGTAAGAAAGGCTTTTTCTTCAATAACCTCGTCTTCAAAGAGTTCATTTTCTAATGAAATGCCCTGTAAGTAATAAAAATTACCCATTGCTATGACTTGATTGGTGATAATATTTGAATAAAAATCGAAGGATATAGGATTATCTTTAGATAGAAGATAAGAAGTCGTAAGACCTAAACCAACACCAGTGAGACCTGTAAGTCCAATAGATAGAGAATCAAATTCAATATCGAAAAGGTCTAGGACTCTCAATGAAGAATAAGTTAAAGTTGAAAGATTCCCTAAATAAAAAGGAACCATGCCTGAATTATCAACCTTATTATTAATATTATAGAGGAAATTACTAGCTTTTATTTTATAAGCAGAATCTGGATATTCAATTATTAATTGATCAAAGGCAGATTTAGCCTGGTCATTATTCTCATCAATTAAAGATTCTAACCCCTCAATATATAAAATAGTATCGTCACTTGCACTCAAGGGGCTTATTATTAATAATAATATAAACATAATTAAAACATATCTTTTCATAAAATTTTCCTTTATTTTATTTGCTAAAATACTCGAAAAGTTGTTACAAAAAATAATTTTTTTAAAAACTATTTATAAATTTGATGTAACTCATTCTAAAATATTTGTCTGTTTTTCTCAAAATGTGATTATAATAAGCAAAGTTAATTTTGGTATTTATAAAAAAGGTAGTAAAGTTAATTATGTTTTACATTATAATAATTAACTTATATAAAATTTTGCTTTACCTAAACTGAAACATTATTCTTTTATGAATGTTACATAAAAATATAATATCAGAGAAAGATGATTGAGTATAAGTCCATTATTTAGCTATTTTATCAATATTTTCCATTTCTAGTTCATTTATCTTTTTTTCAAGATCTCTTAAATCAGAATGAATAGCATTAATTTTAAATTCAATAGTATTTAAAATCCAAAATTGGAAATGGCTTGTTTTATATTGGTGATGCATCATAAATACAATTTTTATAGATACTAATAAAACACTTATTTCAAGAGATATATATGGTGGTAAAAAGTGAGTTGTCATTTCAAGAATAAATAAAATAAGAATAATAGCGAGAAATATTCCATTTATTATGGCATCAACTTTGGAGAAATTTTTTCCACCTACTTTGCCTAGCATTGTTCTAATTTTTTCTTTTTCTTGATTGTAATCCTCAATTTCTTTACGTAAGGCTTCTTCAGCACTTGTAAAATCTTCTTTGTTCATTTGTAACCCTTTTATATATATATTTCACTTTCCTGCTTTATATATCGACTCATTATTTGTAATAGTAAATTATTTAATTAAATACTCAAATTAATTTTAAATCAGATATCTCAAGAAAGATTTATAATTGTTTAAACTGTTTTTAATACTTTTGCAAGTAGTATTTTGAAAAAAAATAATTCTTAATAGGATAAATAATTATTTATTTAAGAATAAAAAAAGCTTACTAGTTAATCTTAATTAATAAACTAGAAAGCTTAATTTTACAAATGAAGATATTTTTATTAAATATTTCTTAAAGATAATTTTGTGAATAATGATTTTAGAAGTAATTTAACTTCTTTATTAGTTAATTTTTCAATATCGACAAATGCTCGATTTATATACCTTTGCGCTAATTTTTCAGCTTTTTCTACACCACCTAAAGATATAGTTAAATCAACAACCTTTTTACTTTCCTTTCTTGATAAAGCTTTTTTATTTTTTACTAATTCAAATAAAGGAGTTTTTTCAAGATTACTGTTGGACTCAGTTTTTAATGCTGCTATGAGGGGGTAGGTAGGTATTCCAACATGAACATCTTGCCCTACAGCTTTTCCTAATTTGAGTTCATTACCAGTATAATCTAGTATGTCATCTTTAATTTGAAAGGCCATTCCAAGGCAATATCCTATTCGGTGTAATAATTGTTGTTGGTATTTATCCCCAGAGCTTACAGCAGCTCCTGAATAGGCACTAAGAGCAAATAATGAAGCTGTTTTTCCTCCAATTCGGCGAAGATAAGTTGAGGAAGATATTAGAAAATTACCAACATCGGCATCTTGGGCTAATTCGCTCTCTAATAGACGAGTGAAAGCATTTGTTACCGCGTTTGTTTCTAAATCTCCCTTTTTCCCATTAATTAGAGTCATAGCTCGAGCTAATAGATAATCACCAGCAAGAACTGCTTGTTTAGGACCTACTTTTGAATTTATAGTAGCAATTCCTCTTCGAGTTTTTGCTCCATCAATAATATCATCATGGATTAAAGATGCCATGTGAATCATTTCTAATACACTAGCCACCCTTAAAGTTTCCTCTTCGCTTTCGCTATTGCCAACTTTAGAACCAATTATAACAAGGGCGGGACGAATCATTTTCCCTCCCTTTGTTACTCTCTCAAGCAATAATTCTCTAATAAAAGGATTTGAATGTTCAATAGATGTTAATATTAGTGAACGCACCTGTTGAAGTTTTGCTTCAATAGATGGTTCATCTTTCCAAAAATCACTCATATTAGGTCGTAATATCCTTATTCTTAGCTAGTCTTCTTTCCATTTGTTTTTTAGTAAATGCTGGTTCATCCATAAATATGTAAAGTTTCTTTGCAAATGGAATTTTGTTCCAAACTTTTTTAATCCAAGGCATTACCCAATAGTCTAGACCAAAGGCTCTGCCTGCTCCGCCTATCATTACAATAGAAACAGCCATATACCATAAAATTTCTTTACCTGCAAGAGCTCCGATTAAGAACATTGTAGAAAGTCCTAGAGAAACAACTGCTGCTGGAGCGGTGAAGAGACCTCCAATTAAGGCAAGACCAATTCCAACTTCAGATAAAGTAATTAAGACCTGGAATAGATAAGGAGCTAGTGCTACAAGGTTATCATTCATCCAAGTAAATAGTGCTAATGGTTCACTTAATAGTGGTGGGGCAAATTGTTGAACAGTAGTTGTAACTTGGTTTGCTGCATCAGTTACTACACCAGAGGCTGCACTTACTGCATTAACAACTTGAGTTGCGGTTTGAGCTACAGCATCGGATGCAGCACTTACTGCATTAACAGCTTGAGTTGCGGTATGAGCTACCGCATCGGATGCAGCACTTACTGCTTGAGTCGCAGTTTGAGCTACAGCATCGGATGCAGCGCTTACAGCTTGAGTTGCAGTCTGGGTTACAGCATCGGAAGCAGCGCTTACTGCATTAACAGCTTGAGTTGCAGTTTGAGTTACGGCATCGGAAGCAGCGCTTACTGCTTGAGTTGCAGTCTGGGTTACGGCATCGGAAGCAGCGCTTACTGCATCGCCTTCACTACCAGTGGAGGATCCCCAATAAACTTTTGAGCCTGTTTTATCAGAAAGCCACCCACTATTAATTTTCCCAATTCCTTCAATTAGCCACATCACACCTAGGTAAATTCTTAAAAATGCTAACCAATATCCTTGTGCTTTATATGAAGCGAAACCACCAATAAGAGATCGTCTATTTTTAATATTCAATATCTCATGTTTAAAATAACCCCAAGCTCCATTAATACCACACACTCCAGCTTGATAGTACATATTAACTAGGTGTTTGATAGCCATTGCAGGAAAGCCTGATAGTGACATACCAGCTGTATGAGATACAGCATATCTACCACCGATACTTACCATATAACCATGGAAATTAGATTTAAAAGGTTCAACTGGCTTTGCATCAACACCAAATTCTTTTTTGATATTATAGATAATACCATCAGCAGCAGTAGCAGCTGTTTGTTCAGCCGCTTCAACAATTTGAGGGATAGGGCGATTATCTTCTAAAAACCAAACACCATCTCCTGCTAGATAAACATTATCGTAATCTGGAGATTTCATAAATTGGTCAACTTGCTTTCGTTGCACTCTACCATCTGTTAAATCTAATTCATGGCAGAATGTAGTTCCTCTAATACCGCAGGTCCATATAAGAGTGCTAGTTTTAATAACTGTGCCATCTTTTAGAGTTAGAGAATTTGCATCAGCTTTAACAATTAAGCTGTTAGTTCTTACAATAACACCTTTTTTCTCCATATAGGCAATGGCTTTGTTTCTAGGTTTATCTGGAAGCATTCTTAAGATACTATCAAGTGCCTCAATATTCATAAGTGTAACTTCATCATAATCCACGCCATATTCTTCACAGAGAATTGGTAACCATTCAATTAACTCTCCAGTTAGCTCAACACCTGTAAAACCACCCCCGGCTACAACAAAGGTGAGTTGTTCTTTTCTTTTTTCTTCATCACTTATGTAACTTGCTTTTCTAACAGTGTTTAGTATATGCTGTTTAATTTTAATACTATCTTCTAAACTCCAGAGGAAAAAAGCATGTTCCTTAATTCCAGGAATATTAAAATCTGTGGATTCTGCTCCTGAAGCTATAATTATTTGATCATATGGATAAGACGCCTTAGATCCTTTGAGAACTTGTTTTTTAAAATCAATAGTTTGAATTTCATCACGAACTACATTTACTCTTTTACCTGCGAATATTCTGTCATAGGAAATTTTAACTGATTCTTCACCAACTCTATTTCCTGCAACTTCATGTAGTTCAGTCATTAGAATATGGTGTTTGTGTTTATCAATAAGAGTAATTTCTACTCTGTCTTTAAATTTCTTTAATTTTTTTGCGAGTCGTTTGGCTGCATGAACACCAGCGTATCCTCCGCCTAATACTACTATTCGTTTTTTATCCACTTAATTAAATACTCCTTATTAATTAATTTATTTATTATTCTTTTATTTGTTTTATAATATATTTGTTATAGTAAGCCATCTAAAACATAAAAAATCAAGGGTAGATGATTGAACTTATTATTAAAATCGATATATTATTATACATTAATATCATGAAATATAAATTTAAATCAATCAAAAACATTTTACTTATGTCATTTTTTCTTACATTATTAGTTGGATGTAGTAAAAATAACGTAGAAATTGAAAAAACTGTAGCTTCTGAATCAAGACTTCTTCTTGGAACTTCTTGTAAAATAACAATATATGATTATCCTACTGAAGATATTTTTTTACAAGCTTTTGAGAGAATTGCAGATATAGAACAAAAGATGTCTATTCGAATTTCATCTAGTGAAGTCTCTCTTATAAATCAGAATGCTGGAATTAAACCAGTTATAGTATCTGAAGATACTTTTTTGGTAATAAAAGAAGCTCTCGAAGTTGCAAAGCTTAGCAATGGGGCCTTTGACCCAACAGTTGGTCCGTTAGTTTCTGCTTGGAATATTGGCTCTGATGATGCTAGAGTGCCCCCACAAGAAGAAATAAATTCTCTTTTACCTTTAATTGGGTATGATATGGTAACTTTAAGTGAAAAAGATAAGAGTGTGTATTTAGAAAAAGAAGGGATGATGCTTGATTTGGGAGGCATTGCTAAAGGATATGCTGCAGATGAAGTTGCTAAAATTCTAGTTGCAAATAATGTCGAAAAAGCTATTATTAATCTTGGGGGAAATGTTTTAACCCTCGGAACTCGTGTTGATGATACAAAATGGAGAATAGGTGTTCAAAACCCTGAGGCAGAAAGAGGCGGGTATGTTATGATAGTAAACCTTGAAGATCAAGCGTTAGTTACAAGTGGACCGTATGAGAGATTTTTAGAAGTAGATGGGGTAATTTATCATCATATTCTAGATACTAATACCGGCTATCCTGTTGTAACTAATTTAACAAGTGCAAGTATAATTGGATCTAATTCTTTCATTTCAGATGCACTAAGTACCGCCATCTACTCATTAGGACTTGAAAAAGGTTTGGCTCTTATTAATTCAATAGATGGGGTTGAAGCATTGTTTATCGATGATAATGATAATATTTATATCTCAGATGGGTTTAAAGATAATTCAATTCCTTTCAGTGTTACTGAAGATTCTTTTAAGGTAGTTGAGCAATAAATGGGAAAATATTTTCAGAAGTTTCACTGAAAATAAATAGGATTATCGCTATAATCGAGATATGGATAATGTGAAGGAAAATATCTTTTTTATTAGCATATCTAATTTCAGTTTGTTTTGTTTTTCCTTCTTTATCTAAATCAATTCCTAAAAGTAATTGATCTATTGCCCCTATTATAGGAGTTTTTTTCTCAATTTGATGCCAACTCGTTGTTAAGCGGTCAAAATAATAAAATTGAAGAGAGATTAAAGCTCCTAATTTTCCTGGTATTTGAGGTCTAGAGCTCATCATATAGTGGGAGGCATAGATAAAACTAATGAGAAGTAAAGCTTTCTTTGCTCCCATAATTAAGGAACCAGAGGTAATTGGGTAGGATCCTATTGAAAAAAGCACTAAGCCTTGGGGCGACAGAGTGTGAGCAAAAGAGATTGAGATTAGCAAAATAATATTTGGTAGAAGACGAAACTTTCTGCCACTCTGTAGTGCTAATATTATTATAAAGATTGTGATAAGCAATCTAGAAATTAGAGATTCAGAGAAAATAATACCCAGTATTATAAAAAAGCCGCTGATAAGTCTTAGTGTTGAATATTTCATACTTTTTCTTCCTTAAGCTGTGCATACCATTTACTTTTATTTATAAATTCATTAGCAAAGATTCCTAAAATAATGCTACTAATTAAACTTGAGAAAAGAAAAAGAGGAGCAAATACATAAGTTGCTTCTTTAAATAAAATCAGATAACTTATAAGAAGTTGGCTAATAGAGCTGCCTAGGGCACCACTTAAACTAATACCAACTCTACTAACCTTATCTTTAAATAATTTATAGACTAAGAGCATTAAGATAGCACTTGATACACTACCTGCTAGTGAAAAAAGTATTATATAACTGAAGATAGTACCGCTAATTAGACCTTGGCCTAATACCTTTAATAAAAGTAATAAAAAATATTCTCTATTTTTTAAAATACCTAGAGCTAGGATTATAGGAAGGTTAGCAAGTCCTAAACGCATGAAAGGAATAGGTTTTGGAATCATGTATTCAATTGTTGAAAGAAAAAGAGCACATGCTGCAAAAAGGGCAACAAGTTCAATTCTTACCTTAGAATGAGATATCATCAGTTTCCTCCTCTAAGTTTGTATCTTTTTGCCCTTCAATCACTATAAAGACATTATTTGGAAGACAAGCAAGCCATTCACCAGGTTTATCTATCCATCCGCTTAATACACATACTTGATTTTTACAGTCTGAAGAGTGTACATGAACTCTGTTATTAGAGATTTCTATAGTAGTTTCTCCAACAGGACCTTCAAATGTTGCAATCGTATCGACACTTAAGTCATATACCCATTCTTTATCATCGCTAGTAACATGGACTTCAGGCTTCCCTGAAACAGTATTATAAAGGGTAAAGCTTAGAACACTTATAGTAATAAATAATAAAAAAATAATGAAGTCGATAAGTGTTATTTTTTTCATAAGCTCATGTTATCAGTTTAACACACTTGTGTCAAAAGGTTTTAAAATCGCAAAAAGTATAGATAATTTATTATTTAATTGAGGGCTTTTCCCTTGAATTTCATTATCTGAGTTTGTATACTGCAACTCGATATCAATATATCAGGAGTAATAAATGAAAAAAAATAGTATTCTATTCAATATAACACTATTAGTTGTCTTACTAAGTGTTACCTTGGTTAGTTGCCAAAAAGAAAGTGAAGCCCCTGCTAACGATGCAGAACAAGCTACAAAAGCTGTTGTTGTAGAAGAAAGTTCTTATGAAGATGGAATTTATTTTGCCGCAGAAGAAAATTTTGCATCAAACGGTTGGAAATATGTTGTTACCTTAGTTGTTGAGAATGGTAAAATTACTTCAGCAGATTGGAATGGAGTAAATGTAAGTGCTGGCCTTTCAAAAAAAGATTATGATAAAGCTGGTAAATATGGTCTAGTTGCTAAAGGTGGAGCACAAGCTGAATGGTATGAACAAGCTGCAAAGGTTGAACAATATCTACTAGACACTCAAGACCCATCAGTAATCAGTTACAAAGATGAACAAGGTCACACAGATGATATTGCAGGTGTATCTGTTCATGTTGTTGAATTCTTTGATTTAGCTCAAAAAGCATTAGCTAATGGACCTGTTGGAAGAGGTAAGTATGAAGATGGAGCATATTTCTTCTCTGATTCACAATTCCCTTCTTCTGGATGGAAAGATTATGTTTCACTAACTGTTATTAACGGGAACATTGTTGGTGTAAATTGGTCAGCAATTAACAAAATGGGACAAGATAAAAAAGCCTACGATGCTGCTGGAAAGTATAATATGGTTGAATATGGTGGAGCACAAGCTAACTGGTCAGACCAAGCAGCTAAGGCAGAACAATATTTAATTGAAACACAAGATCCAACTCAAATTTCATATAAAGATGATGAAGGTCATACAGATGACATTGCAGGTGTATCAGTTCATGTAAATGCCTTATTTGAATTAGCTGACTCAGCTTTAAAAGCAGGCCCTGTTGAAGTTGGACCTTATACAGATGGTGGATACTTTGCAATCCAAGATGATTTTGTTAACGGTTGGAAAGATTATGTGTCATTATTCGTTAAAAACGGTAACATTGTAGATGTATATTGGTCTGCATTTAACGAAGCTGGTGATGATAAAAAAGATTATGATATGGCTGGTAACTATGGATTAGTTGCAAAAGGTGGAGCTCAAGCTGAGTGGTATGAACAAGCAGCTAAAGCTGAACAACATTTAATTGAAACTCAAGATGTTACTGCTATAACTTATAAAGATGATGCTGGACATACAGATGATATTGCTGGTGTTTCTATTCATGTAAATTCATTATATGAATTAGCAGCTCAAGCATTAAACAATGGTGTTGTAAGCGTAGAGTAAATTCTTAGAATTATCTTTTAAAGAAAGGTCTTTATCTTGAAATAAGATAGAGACCTTTTTAGTTGTTTTATAATTTATTGAGATTTAAATAATCACAAGGTAGAAAGTTTAAATCTATTAAAAATAGAAAAGAAAGTAAATCTCTAATACTAAATGAAGCAAATTAATAACTTTATTCAATAATGAATGATACAATAAAGCAAATCATTACAATTAAGCTATAATAAAAATGAACTTTTGTTGTATTTCTTATACCTAAGTTTTTATAATTTCTAACATTGTTAATAGCTTTTATAGCGTATGGTAGAGTTACAAAACTAATTAAAGAATAAATAGGGAAATATCCTAAAACAACATAAATGGTTGTTAAAATATAGACACCAACCACCAAAGAAATAAAAATAAATTTACTTAATTTATCTCCAATCCTAACAGTCATAGTTCCCATAGCAAATTTTTGGTCTCTCAAAAAATCTCTCATTTCATTACTAATCATAAGAGCAGGGATTAAAAAAGAGGTTGGTAGGTTAATTAAAATAGGTGTCCATGCAAAAGAACCAGCTATAGCATAATAAGAGCCTAAACTCATAAGTGGCCCCATTAAAATGAAAGAAAGAGGAACTCCAAGCCCTCTCCTTTTATAAACAAAAGGCTCTCCTGTGTAAGCATAAGATCCAATGATTCCAGCTAGACCTATAACTAACATCCATATATTTGTTCTATATATTAAATATAAACCGATAGCGCTAGCTAATAGTAGAACTCCAATACCTGAGATAAAGACAAAAACATCAAAGTAACTGCGTTCCATCTTCAAAAATCTCATCGTTTTAGTTCCTTGGGGAGGATATTTAAAACTTCCTTCAAAAAAGTCATTAATTAAGTTTGCTCCAGCTTGTGAAGCTAAACCAGCAATCATTATTATAGTAACTAGAAATACCATATAAGAAGTGCTCTGTCCTTCAAAATACCCATTTATATATGCAGCTATGATACCAAAGGCTGTTGATGCAAAAGCTAGGCTAAGAGAAAAAACCCTTAAAGCTATCCAATAATTTTTTATAAATGATTTAACTTGTTTCATATTTTATAATTTTTTGTCCTTTCAATGTTTGTCGTTGTTGTTAGTTTGTATCATTCACTTTATTTTAGGTCAAGTCTCTTAACTGCTGAATTTAATTAGTTTTATATCTATATTAAACAGTTTATTTTCTAAATTTATAGTAAATAAAATAGATTATGAGGCTTTGTTATTATGTTATAGTCTTGAAACAATTAATAGTTTTAGTATATTTTTAGATACAATTATATCTATTTACAAAAAGGAATAAAAATGAAAAATAAACTTATAATCAGCATATTATTGATTGTATCTCTACTTAGTATTAGTTGTTCTAAAGAAGAAACAAAGGCTCTAAACATAGGGTTGATGCCAGCAGTTGATATAGCTCCCATTATGTTAGCTGAAAAAAATGGGTATTTTGAAGATGAAGGTTTAGAAGTAAACCTACAAATTTTCTCAAATGCACAAAATAGGCAAACAGCCTTACAAACTAATGAAATTGATGGGGCAATGACAGACTTAGTTGCACTAATTACAAATAATGCAGAAGGATTTGGTCTAAAAGGAATTTTTGCAACAGATGGTATGTTTCCATTATTAGTAAATCCAAATTATATTGACGACAAAGATATCAAAGTTGGAACTATGGAAATTAGTGTTTCAAATTATTTAGTAGAACAATATCTTAAAGATGAATATAATTTTGAAAAGATTTTTATTAATTCGATACCTACTCGTTTAGAAGCAATTAGTACAGGTGAAACTGAAAGAGGATTAATTCCAGAACCTGTTGCATCAGTTGGAGAGATGAATGGTTTAATTAAAATAGTTTATGATGGTATTCCAAGTGAGAGCCTTGATATATTAGCATTTACAGATAAAGCCATATCAGAAAAATCTAAATCCATAGAGCTATTTACTAAAGCTTATGCTAGAGCTGTAGAAGATATTCAAAAAGATCCATCTTTAGCAAGAGATGTATTGATGGAAAATATATCAACACTTCCACCTCAAGTTAGAGATTCAATAACCTTACCTGAATATAATGAACCAACACTACCAAGTGAAGAGTTTGTATCTGAATTAATTGATTGGACTGAAAATTTAGTAGGAAAAACATATGATATTACTGCAGATGATATCTTAGATGGAAGGTTTGTAAAATAATGATAAACATAGAGAAGGCATCTTTTTATTATGATTCAAAACCAGTATTTAAAGATATAAATCTAAGGATTGAAGGTAGAAATAATATAAGTATAGTTGGCCACAGTGGATGTGGTAAAACAAGCCTTCTCTATTGTATTAAAGGATTGAAAGAACTTTCACAAGGTACTATAAAGCTAGATAGAATAAGGCAAGAAGATATTGGCTTATTATTCCAAGAGGATAGACTTTTACCATGGAAAACTGTAAAAGATAATATTTTATTAGGCTTAGACAAAAACCTGCCAGTACAGCAGTACATAGATATGGTAGGGCTCAGTGGTCATGAAAATAAATATCCTTCCCAGCTAAGTGGTGGTGAGAGGCAGAGAGTAGCACTCTCTCGCGTATTAATTAGGCATCCAAAGCTTTTACTTTTAGATGAACCTACAGCTAGTTTAGATGAATTAACAAAAGAATCTCTTCAAGATATAATTTTAAAGTTATCAAAAGATCTTGAAATGAGTTTTATTCTTGTTACTCATCATATAGAAGAAGCAGTATATATGGGGGATAGAGTAATAGTTTTTGGCCAAGAATTAATAGATATTGATACAAAAGGCACCGATAGACTAAGCAAACAATATTTTGAAAATGTTAAGAAAGTTAGATTAGCATTTAAAGGAAGAGGAAATGAATAAAGGTTATTTTATTAAAGGGGCATTATTATTGTTAATACCTTGGTATATCTTAGCTTTTAGCATTTCCATGCCAATTATACCTTTTCCTCATTTAGTTTTAAAAGAAGTTTTTACAGAGTTAATTAGAGGACAAGTTTTAATACATCTATTAGTTAGCCTTTATAGAGTATTAACAGGCATTTTATTAGCCTTATTAATTGCTATTCCTTTAGGAATATTAATGGGATTGAAAAACTCTGCAAACAAATTATTAACTCCAATTATTTACCTATTTCAACCAGTGCCCAAAATAGCATTGTTGCCAATTTTTTTAGTGTTATTTGGTATAGGTGATTTAAGTAAAATTTTAATAGTATCAATGGTTATATTTTTTCCATCAGTTTTGATGATAAAAGATAGTGTTGCAGAAATTAATTATAATTTTGTAGAACTAGCAAAAGCATATCACTTAAGCAACCATCAAGTTCTAGTAGATATAATCTTTCCTAGCATCTTGCCAAGCATTTTTTCTACCTTAAGAATATCAGTAGGCATTAGCTTATCTGTATTATTTTTCAGTGAAAATTTTGCCACCGATTATGGAATAGGCTACTATATTATGAACAGTTGGATAATGGTTAATTATCTACAAATGTACACTGGGATAGTATTTATAAGCCTTTTGGGTATTTTCTTATATAAAACAATAGAAATAATAGAAAAGAAAACAATGCCATGGAAACTTGTAACTCCTAGTAATAGAAGTTAATACAAAAACTTTTATTAATTATATAAAAAGTATAAAAACTCCAAGAACAGATACTAAAGTTCCAATAACTTCTAAGGATTTTATCTTCTTCTTTTGAACAATTAATTCATACATGAGGATAAAAATTGGACTTATTTGTGCAATAGCAGTAACAAGACCTACTGGGGCGAAATTAAAAGCATATAATAAAACAGTTATTCCAATAATAGGTCCACTAATAGTAGCTAGAAAAAGCAAAGATAGATTTTTAGCAGAATTAAAAGCTTTAAAGTCTTTAAGAAATTCTTTCCTAAAAAAATGAGAAAATAAAGCAGCAGCTACAAAACCTCCAATTATCCTAATTGAATTTGTCCCTAAAGGCCCAAGAGTTGAAAGAGCACTTTTAGCTAAAATATTAGAAACGGATTGTGAAATAGCACCAAGAAAGGCAAAAATTATACCCTTAGTTAAGTTGTTGTTTGTTTCTTTAATATTTTTATCTTTACTTAATACTAAAATAATAATTCCACTAATTGTAATTAGGGATGCAACCATTTGAATAACTGTTAGAGATTCCTTGAAGAAATAATAAGATAAAATAGAGTGAAAGATAGGATTCAATGTCATAATTACCATTGATTTCCTAGCCCCTATATTAGTGTAAGCCCAAAAAGCAAAAGAATCACAAATAAAATATCCTATGACTCCAGATAATAATAAAATTATCCAAGTGTGGATTGGAGCAAATAAAAAATCAGAGCCTTCTGTTAAAAATGTAAGAATTAATATAAGAGGGAAAGCAATCCAAAGTCTTATATGTACTGTAGCTCTTGTTGAAACATTTTTCCCTAAGTAGGAAAAAATTAAAGACTTTTCAGCAGATGTAATTGCTACAATTATAGCAAGAATTTGACCAAACAAAAGGTTACTCATATTATATTGTCCCAAATGAAATTTAGAAGTAGGATAGAGGCTTTGAATTATAATTTCAATAATATTTGTAAAAGTATTCTTATTAATATTATTTTTAATAATGTTTAGACTAAAACACTATTATAAGTTATTAGTAAAGAAGAATAACTTAATGTTTGGTTGAACGGTATTAATGAGAACTAAAATATAAGGTGACATTAAAATTATATAATATTTTGTAATTAGAGTTAAAAAAAGGGCCTATAAATTATAAACCCTAATATCTAAACTAAAAAGAAAAGTCATCAATGACAGCTCCGAATTGCCATCTATCCCATTCATCTAGTTCAGTGTCAACAACATAATCATATCTAATTACATGGTGGACATAGCCTTCTGCTACATCTGAATTTATACCTTCAGCAACATATAAATATTTAGATGAATTAGCTGTTATATTATCTCCATATCCTTTATCTGTTAAAACGAGATCAACATAATCTCTTGAGTAGTCATAAGTAGACGTTGCTGACATATTTTCATCTAAAAGATATAAATCATCATCTATTTTTAGATATAATTTGTTTCCAGTGTTGAGATAAATAGAATCATTTTCAATAGCAATACCCATAACTCCAGCATCAAGGTCATCTAAAGATACAGCAGTTATAAAATTCTCATCGGTATCATCTAAGGCAAAATCAATTATTATATAGCCTTTAAATTCATCACTTGCAATATATAATTTTGTTGAGTCATAGACCATATCTATATATCCTACTGCCAAATTTAAGTCAAGAAATTCTGTTAAGTCATATTCAACACTAGTATTTATATCAATAGTATCTGTTGAAGAAACGTAATCAAATTGTATAATCTTATCTTTATTTCTATCTGCTACAAACATCTTATCATCTGCTATAAGAATATTAACAGGTTGTGAATCACCTTCAAAGGAGTGAGAAGAAGTAGTTATTGAAGATACATTATATTTAGTTATTTTTTCTTGATTTAAGTCAGATACCCAAAAATTTTCTCCATCAATTGTTGCTAACCCATGTGGTGTAGCACATATACTTATAATGTAACTTTTATTTTTAAGATCTACAATTTTACCCTTCTCCCAAGATGCGAGATAAATATTGTCATTTTCATCTCCAGCTAAATTAACCTCAACCATGCCATAAAATAAATCAGGCCCTCCACCATCTCCACCTATACTTCCTTGCAGCAAATTATTAATCAAAGGACAAGAAGTCATTATTATAATAGTAGAAATAGTAATTACAATTAAACTAATGCTTTTTTTCATGTTCAACCTCCAAAACACAATTACTTATTTATATACTACCATATATTTCTAAAATATTAAAAATAATATACATAATATTATGAACTGGTTCGCCTTTTTTAGACAAACTTAATTTTACTTAATCTAGTATACCACATTATCCAAAAGTTAAAGTTGTAATTATGCAACTTTAGCTTTGCCTTTTCCAGGAATTATGTAATGGCCTTTCCTCAAATACTTATTATATTGATTAGGAGTCATTTTACAAATATCCCATTGGTATCTTTCATTATTGTAATAATTCATATACTCATTAATACAATATTTTAATTCTTCAAATTTATTACATTCTGTAATATTTATCTCATCTTTCATATGACCAAAAAAGCTTTCTTGCGGCGAATTATCCCAGCAGTTCGCACGTCTACTCATAGAGCGTTTAATATTATACTTCTTTAATTTTCTTCTATATTCTCTTGCAGAGTAATGTACACCCTGGTCACTTGTGATAATAACATGTTTACTTAATTGGCTTCCATATCTATCTATTAATTGATCAACAGTTTCTAGTACAAACTCTTCTCTTAAATTATCTGACAATACAAATGATAATACCTGTTTTGTACAAGCATCTCTTATTACTGATAAATAGGCTTTTTTACTTCTATTAACTCCATAATACATATAAGTAATATCTGTTGTTAATAACTCTCCAGGTCCATAATCTCCCCATTTTCTTTGAACTCTATTTTTAGCATAAGTACTTGTTTGTGTTGCTTTAAGCATTTTTCTATATGGGTTAGCTTTCCTAATTGGACAAAATAATCCATATTTTTTCATCAATCTTCTTATCTTTTCTAAGCTCATCTTATTTGGTGTATCTCTTAGTACCATATAGATTTGTCTAGAACCTTTCTTAAACTTTCTATGCTTATAGACATTTAATATTATATCAAATGCAGATCTATCTTTTGACTCTCTTGCATCACGATTATCTTTAGAATTAAGCCAATAGTAATAACCAGCTCTTGATATTGCCGCTACCCCACATAATTCTTCAACTGTTAATAGATTATCCGGATCTAGCAATTGTGCTTGTATTATTTTCTTTTTTTCTTCCTTCTCTGCTGTCGCGATAGTGAATATTTTTCCTCTATCATGATGTTTTTTTTTAGAAATTCCAACTTTTGATTTAGTTTTTTAATTTCTAATTCTTGAGCTTTTAATTTCTCTTCAACAGATATTGGTTCTTTAATTCTAGGTCTTCCTTTATTATTAACTCTAGTGTCTTCAAATCCATTTGCTCTTGTAGCCTGTCTTTTAACATTATTAGTTAATCCATAAATTCTCTCTCGATTAATAATATCTAAATCAAAACCTAAAGCAAGAAATATATTTTCTGGTGATTGGCCACCTTGATATCTTCTCCAAAATTCCTTTTTAAATTCCAAAGTATATTTAATTGATTTTTCACTAACTTTTTCAACATACTCATTTGCTCTTAATTTAGCAATTTCTTCTTCACTAAAGTACCTTTTACCCATCTAAATCTCCATCAAGACTAGTATACCATAACTAATCTTTTCTAAATATATGATTCAATGTGGTACTTAGGGGCGATTAAGTTTTATTTAAATGTCTAAACTTTCCGTGCCGGTTCAATTAGATTGATGTATATTATTTAAAAATAAATAAGATTATATTATTATATTTTTATACAACTTAAATAATAAAAAAAACTGTAAAACTATATATAAGGCTAATTAATAAAATAAACATTATGCTATTTTAGGAAAATTAATTTAGGCTTTTACGATTTAAATCAGGACAGTTTCCAAAAAGATAGAAATATATATTTATAAAAGTACTTCTATTTGGAGTGTTTTAAAATTTACACAAATTAACTTTTTAAACTAATTTTGACAAAATAACCTTTTCAGTAAAAATTTTAAAAAATATTAATTTATTTTAAATTAAATCTTTCATTTATAAATAAAATGACATATAATTTTGTTATATAAGATTAACAATTTAATAGAATAAAACAATAGGAAAAAAGTAGATAAAATTTTAAAAAATAATAAATTATCAAATAACATTACAATTTCAACTAATATTATTTAATCAACTAATAGAATTATGAGTGATAATTTTGAGGAGAGCGGTTTTGCTAAACAAAAGAATTGAGAAGTTAATTCAAGAGCCATTTATTTCTAATTATACAACTGTTGTCTCTTCAAAAAATAAAGATGTTGTAAAATTACAGTTAAACAAAAAGTTTGGTAAAGGTTTTATTATCATGTATGAAATATTTCCTAATGTTTTTATTTTTTATAATAACTACAGAGAGTTAAATCCTACTTCAAATTATATGGAAACAAAATACAAAGAAAATGCTTTAATTGTTAGTCATTGTTTATCTGGAAATTCAAAGCTTAAACTCAAGGATAATACAAGTATTGATTTTAAAAAAAATGTTAGTATCTATTTTTCAGGAAGATGCTTATTAGAAACTGTTAATAAAGATATTAATGAGTTAGAGCATATATCATTATTTTGTTATTGTACTTCATTATATGAGCTTGGAAGGCATTTTTCGCTTGAAGAGGTCGTAATTAAGGATTATTTAAATCAATTGTGTAACATGGGGAAAATTCTTGTTGGTAAAACTGATCCACATACAAGTAGATTACTTATAGAATTTGAAGCTTTTAGAAAAGAAGAAAATTTTCCTATGTTGAAGATAAAAGGTATAGAATTGTTTATAGATACTATAATAAATTATCAAAAATATAAAAAAATTGCTCAAATAAACTATAATCCAGATATTATAAATAAAGTTGAAAGAATTAAATATTTTTTGGAAAGCAACTGGACACAAAATTATACAATAGTAGAATTGTCAAAAAAATTTAATATCTCTCAAACCTATATAAAAACACTGTTCAAATATTTATATGGAATGGGGCCCTCTAGTTATATAAAGAATTATAGATTAGAAAAGGCAAAAGAAATGCTTAAATCACCTAATGTATCAATAATTGATGTATCTTTTTCCATTGGTTATAGTAATCCAAGTCAATTTTCTCATGACTTCAAATGTAAATTTGGTATTCTCCCCTCTAAATACAAAAATAGAGTTTAAGTTAAATTTGTCTAAATTGTATAAATTTATGACTATTTTTGTTAGAAGTGATTAACATTTTATGATAACTTTATCTTGAATTAATTATTGGGGGGCTCATGCAAAAAAGTAGTAAATTTAAGATATATAGTTTAGAAAATTCCTCTAAATTTTCTAATCAAATATTCCATATCCCAAAATGCCATAATTTAGATAAATAATTAAATAAAGTTGCTTAATTGGGGGGAGAATGAAAAATAGTTATGCAATAAAAAATAGTAATAATGATTTGTTAATATTATATAGAAAACACAGAGCTAAAAAACGATTATTTGTAATTATATTAATTCCAACAGTAATAGTTTTAATTGGTATAACAATAACCTTTGGTTCTGCTGATATTAAGTTTTTAGATATATATAAAATAATTTTTAAAAAGATTTTCCCTTCCTTATTAGTAGATGCAGATTTAAAAACTAGCGAGTTAATAATATGGAAAATCAGGTTGCCTAGGACTTTGATGGGAGTATTAGTTGGCCTTGCTTTAGGCTCATCAGGTGCTGTAATGCAAGTAATTTTAAAAAATACGTTAGCAGACCCTTATATGTTAGGAATAAGTTCGGCTGCAGGATTTGGAGCATCTCTTGCAATAATATTTGGTATAGGATTTTTTAGTGGACCTTTTTTAATAATAGGGAATGCCTTTATCTTTTCTTTAATATCAACCCTTTTAATATTAATAATATCTTTGAGAAAAGATTCGAATTCACAGATGATGATATTAAGTGGTTTAGCTCTTCTATTCTTTTTTCAAGCTTTAACAACCTTGATTCAATATTTTGGAGATTCAGATGCTGTCAAATCAGCAGTGTTTTGGACAGTTGGAGATTTAGGTAAAGCCGATTGGATAGATTTGAAGATTACAACTCCAATTGTTATAATTTGTTATTTTTTATTAATTTATAAATCTAGCGATTTAAATGTTATGAATACAGGAGATGAATCAGCTCAATCTCTTGGGATAAATGTTAGAGGTACCAGAATTTTTACAATGATTGTTTGCACAATTATGGTTGCAACAGTTGTAAGTTTTACAGGTACTATTGGTTTTATTGGGCTTGTTTCGCCTCATATAGTAAGAATGCTTGTAGGAAGCGATAATAAAGTTTTAGTCCCATCCTCAGGCTTGGTAGGAGCTGTGTTTTTAGTAGTTGCAGATAGTATAGCTAGGACAGTTTTATCTCCAATATTACTACCAGTTGGAGCTATAACAGCGTTTTTAGGAGTACCTTTATTTGGTTATTTAATAATAAAAAGACAAGGAAAGAGCATATGATAATAGAGGTTGATAATCTTAACTTTTGCTATGGTACAAAAGAAATACTAAAAAATATTAATTTTATAGTTGGTAGAGGAGAATTAATTTGTATTATTGGTCCAAATGGATCTGGTAAAAGTACCTTAGCAAAATGTATAGAAGGGTTACACAAACAATCTAGTGGAACCATCTTATTTGATGGAAAAGATTCAAGGGCATTTTCTAAGTCAGAGATAGCTAAAAAAATAGGATATGTTGCACAAAATAACGATCAACTATTTGGGGATATAGTTTTTGATACAATATTGTTGGGAAGGAAACCATATTACTCATATAGTCCAAACGAAAAAGACATAGAGATTGTTATTAAAGTTATCCATGAACTAGAATTAAATGATTTAGCAATGAGACGCTTTGATAGCCTTTCAGGAGGACAACAGCAGAGGGTGATAATAGCTAGGGCGCTCGCACAAGAACCAGAGGTATTACTTCTCGATGAACCAACATCTGCACTCGACATCGCTCATCAATTAGAAGTAATTAACATTCTCTCAACTTTAATTAAAGAAAAAAACATTTCTACAGTTATGGTTATTCATGATTTGAATATGGCAAGTAGGTTTGCAAGTAAAATAATAATGTTAAAGGATGGTGAGATTTATTCACAAGGAAAGCCTCAGGAAACTTTGACACAAGCCTCATTAAAAGATGTATATAAGGTTGAGGCTAAAATACATGAAATAGATGGGGTTGTTATGGTCAATCCTATAAATAGAATAAAATAATTTGGGAGAATTATATGAAAAAAATGCGTAAACATATTTTGTTTTTTATATTAAGTTTATTCACACTAAATATTATTGCAGCTCAAGGAGTTGAAGAGGATATATCCTTATCTAACAAAGATGATTCTAAAAGTTTTACTGTAACAGATATATTAGGTCGTGAAGTTACATTTAATAAACCAGTAGAAAAAGTTGCTTTTACCCATATGGCTACAGGAGAAGCAATTAAAGTACTAGGGGGCTGGGATATGGTAGTAGCTCGTGATGGCTATACAAATGATGGTAGTGTTTTCCCTAATTTAGAAGAAATCCCTACTTTGACACCTATAATGGGTTCTCCTTATACAGATATAAATATGGAATTATTATATCAATTAAATCCTGATGTGTTGATTCTAGAAGTTATTCCAATGCCAGGTTTAGAAGATTTGATAAGTAAATTAGATAAAATTATTCCAGTTGTCTGTGTAAAAACTTTTTTGCCTGAAAAAGTAGAATTTAGTATGGATGTATTAGGTAAGGTGTTAGGAAAAGAAAATGAATCTAAAGATTTCATAGAATGGTATAATAGCATTATAAATAGATTATTAGATAAAACAGGAAAACTTAGTGAAGAAGAAAAACCAGTGGCATTTTATAAAATGGGATATGGTGATGTTGAAGATTTAATGTCATTTAGCGATGAACAAGACTTTGTTCCTTTAAGAAATAAAGCAGCAGGGTTTATAAATTATACAGCTAACACTCCTTCTCAAGGAGGATGGGTGACATCATTAAATCCTGAATGGATTGCCTCTAATGATTTCGATATCCTTTTTATAAATGATCCAAATCCTAGCATGTTTGGACTTAATGTAACAGATACCACACCAATACAAAATCATATAGATCAGGTAAAAGCAATAGACTGTCTAAGTGAAAGTTCAGCTGTGAAAAATAAAAGAGTATATATGATAAGTTCTGATCTAACAGCCTCTCTAAGGATGTTTATTAGTTTTGCATATTATGCAAAAGCATCCCATCCTGATTTATTTAAAGATATGGATCCAGATGAAATTCATCAAGAATATTTAAATAAATTTTTAGGTTTAGATGTAGATTTATCTGAGAGCGGAGTTTTCTTTTATCCAAAAGTAAAATGATAATATTATGATTGTATCTATCAAGCGATTATTTTTTATTATTAGAAAAGTCTTTTTTTATAAATAGAATGTTAGCTATAACTAATAAACATAAAAAATATTTTGTATTAAATTTAAACTATAAATATTTTATGTATAAGATTTTAAATAAAAATTAAGAATAATATTTTAATTAAATATTTTTGAAATAAAGTTAGAATGAGCTAATAAAAATTAGAATTTATTTTTATTATTAAGTCTTATAAAAGTAAGAAAAATAAATATATTTGGGAGGTGAAATAAATGCGACAAAAAAAACAATTAATAGTTTTTTTGTTGATAGGTGTTTGTGTTATTAATTTTTCTTTTGCAAAAGGCGAAAAAGAAGTTGTAAATAATTCAATTCAAAATACTTTAGTTAAGGGGCAAGATAATCAGTATGATTGGCTAATTGCTGATACAGATGATTATATAACACTTATCGATAGTTATGATAATCAAGTAACAATAAAAAAACCTATAAGAAAAATTATAGTACATGATATGGGGTCAGCTTTATCTTCCATAAGAGCATTAGATGCACAAGATTTAGTTGTAGCAAGTAATTCGTATGTTAAAAAAAATGCTACATTTTTCCCTAAATTATCAAAATTACCAATTATTTCTGAAGATTCTCAAGCAGTTGATTCAGAATTGATTCTTCAATTACAACCTGATTTAATTTTATCAAGACCTTTTTATCTTGAACAATTAAAAGATGTTATCACCTCGGAAATACCAATAGTTCAATTAACTTTTAATTCACTAGAATCTTATAAAAAGCTTGGTGCAATTTTAGATAAGGAAGCTGAAGCAAATGAATTTATTAATTGGATAAAAAGCTATACTGATATAATTGAGAGACGAATTTCAACATTAGATTATGAAGATTACCAAGAAGTCTTTGTCTACTACGGTGGAGAATATGGACTCAGTGATCCTCCACCATATGGAACTTTTGGTAAAGATAATTTTTTAAGGAATGATTTGATTATGGCAGCTGGGGGTAAAAGTATTACCTCTAATATACCAGGGGATTGGATTGATGTAGATCCCGAGTGGATTATTAAACAAAATCCTCCTCTAATAATACGGGAGTGCTATGTTTACAAAACAAATCCGGAATTAGGTTATGGGATAAACAATGAAACAAATGCAAATAATTTAATCAATAATATTTTAAATGAGCAAGTTGCTTTTGAAAACAGTGATGCAGTAAAAAATAAGAATGTACATTTAATATATGGAGATTTAATCGAAGATTCTTGGTTTATAAGTCTTGTTTACTTGGCAAAATGGTTTCATCCAGATCTATTTAGTGATTTAGATCCAAAAAAAATGCATCAAGAATATTTAACAAGATTTCAAAAACTTGATTTTGATTTAGAAAAACAAGGCCTTTTCACATATTCAGCAATTGAAGGAGAATATTAAAATGTCAACGAAAAAAAAATTTGTATTAAAGAGACTAATGCCTTATATGGAGAAGAAAAAAATCCTTCTACCCTTAGCCTTAGTTTTATCTGCTATTTCTGCAGTTTTAAATATAATACCATTTGTCTTAATATGGGTTATTGTTAGAAGTATATTATCAACAGGTTCACTATTTGATATTCAAAATCTTAGTTTTTATGCTTGGATGGCTTTTATAAGTGCATCTTGTGGTATTATTTTATATTTTTTAGCTCTCATGAGTTCTCATCTAGCAGCATTCCATGTTGAAGTTGGTATTCAAAAAATTGGGATGAAAAAAGTGTTGAATATGCCTTTAGGATTTTTTGATAAATATTCAAGTGGAAAAATTAGAAAAATTATTAATGATGGAGCAGGGACTACTCACACCTTTTTAGCTCATCAACTTCCTGATATAGCAGGAAGTATTATTTCTCCCATAATTTTAATTGCTTTAATTGTTTACGTAGATTGGAGGATGGGAATTGTTTCTCTTATTCCTATTCTATTGGGCTTTGTAACAATGAGTTTTATGGTAAGTAATAAAGGTAAAGCCTTTCAAAAGCAATATTATGATTCACTAGAAGAAATGAGCTCTGAATCAGTTGAATACATTCGAGGTATTCCAGTTGTAAAGACATTTGGACTGTCTATTTTCTCTTTTAAACGTTTTTATAATAGTATTATTAAATATAAGGATATGGTTTATGCCTATACTGTACTTTGGCAAAAACCGATGTCTTTCTATACTGTCATTATGGAGAGTGCTGCATTCTTTTTAGTTCCAATTGGAATTTTACTCATTGGTAGATCAAATAATCTTGCTTTAGTTTTATCCGACTTTGTTTTCTATATATTAATATCTCCAATTTTTACATTATTATTAATGAAATCTATGTATTTCAGACAAAATATATTAATAGCTGAACAAGCAATAGATAGAATTGATAACTTATTAGATTATCCTACAATGGATTTTTCTCAAGCTAATAAAAAAATTGAAAATTTTGATTTAGAATTTAAAAATGTAAGTTTTTCATATGATAAAAGTGATAAAAAAGCAGTCGATAATATTAGTTTTACTTTAAAAGAAGGTCAGACAATTGCACTTGTTGGACCATCTGGAGGAGGGAAAACTACCATAGCTCGATTAGCTGCAAGATTTTGGGATATTGATGAAGGTGAAATTTTAGTTGGAGGTGTTAATATTAATAAAATGCCAAAACAAGAGCTTATGGACACTATTTCATTTGTATTCCAATCAACAAATTTATTAAAAGGTTCTTTAAGAGAGAATATCTTATTTGGTAATGAATTAGATAATGAACAAACTCTTAATAATGCTATTATAAATTCGCAATCAAAAGAAATAATTGATAATTTACAAGAGGGCTTAGAAACTCAAATTGGATCTCAAGGGACTTATTTATCTGGAGGAGAACAACAGAGAATAGCTCTTGCAAGAGCAATGGTAAAAAATGCTCCAATTTTATTATTAGATGAAGCTACAGCTTTCGCTGATCCTGAAAATGAGCATTTAATTCAAAAGGCCTTAAAAGACCTTAGTTCTGGAAAAACAACTCTGATGATTGCTCACCGTCTAACAACAGTTAAGGATGTAGATAAGATCTTAGTTATTAAAGATTCTAAAATTGTTGAACAAGGTACTCATAAACAACTGTTAAAGAAAAATGGTTTGTATAAAACAATGTGGGATGAATATCAACAATCAATCGATTGGAAAATCTCTACAAAAGAAATCATATAAAGGATGGACAAAATGATTAATTTTTTTAAAGAAAAATATGCACTTTCTCAAAAAGGTGCAAAAGATTTTGTGCTTTCAATTGCTTGGACAATCATATTGGATTTATCTTTTATGCTTCCTGTAATTTTTAGTTTTAAATTTATTCAAGATTATTTACCTAAATTGCTTCATAATGAACTGGTTCGCCTTTTTTAGACAAACTTAATTTTACTTAATCTAGTATACCACATTATCCAAAAGTTAAAGTTGTAATTATGCAACTTTAGCTTTGCCTTTTCCAGGAATTATGTAATGGCCTTTCCTCAAATACTTATTATATTGATTAGGAGTCATTTTACAAATATCCCATTGGTATCTTTCATTATTGTAATAATTCATATACTCATTAATACAATATTTTAATTCTTCAAATTTATTACATTCTGTAATATTTATCTCATCTTTCATATGACCAAAAAAGCTTTCTTGCGGCGAATTATCCCAGCAGTTCGCACGTCTACTCATAGAGCGTTTAATATTATACTTCTTTAATTTTCTTCTATATTCTCTTGCAGAGTAATGTACACCCTGGTCACTTGTGATAATAACATGTTTACTTAATTGGCTTCCATATCTATCTATTAATTGATCAACAGTTTCTAGTACAAACTCTTCTCTTAAATTATCTGACAATACAAATGATAATACCTGTTTTGTACAAGCATCTCTTATTACTGATAAATAGGCTTTTTTACTTCTATTAACTCCATAATACATATAAGTAATATCTGTTGTTAATAACTCTCCAGGTCCATAATCTCCCCATTTTCTTTGAACTCTATTTTTAGCATAAGTACTTGTTTGTGTTGCTTTAAGCATTTTTCTATATGGGTTAGCTTTCCTAATTGGACAAAATAATCCATATTTTTTCATCAATCTTCTTATCTTTTCTAAGCTCATCTTATTTGGTGTATCTCTTAGTACCATATAGATTTGTCTAGAACCTTTCTTAAACTTTCTATGCTTATAGACATTTAATATTATATCAAATGCAGATCTATCTTTTGACTCTCTTGCATCACGATTATCTTTAGAATTAAGCCAATAGTAATAACCAGCTCTTGATATTGCCGCTACCCCACATAATTCTTCAACTGTTAATAGATTATCCGGATCTAGCAATTGTGCTTGTATTATTTTCTTTTTTTCTTCCTTCTCTGCTGTCGCGATAGTGAATATTTTTCCTCTATCATGATGTTTTTTTTTAGAAATTCCAACTTTTGATTTAGTTTTTTAATTTCTAATTCTTGAGCTTTTAATTTCTCTTCAACAGATATTGGTTCTTTAATTCTAGGTCTTCCTTTATTATTAACTCTAGTGTCTTCAAATCCATTTGCTCTTGTAGCCTGTCTTTTAACATTATTAGTTAATCCATAAATTCTCTCTCGATTAATAATATCTAAATCAAAACCTAAAGCAAGAAATATATTTTCTGGTGATTGGCCACCTTGATATCTTCTCCAAAATTCCTTTTTAAATTCCAAAGTATATTTAATTGATTTTTCACTAACTTTTTCAACATACTCATTTGCTCTTAATTTAGCAATTTCTTCTTCACTAAAGTACCTTTTACCCATCTAAATCTCCATCAAGACTAGTATACCATAACTAATCTTTTCTAAATATATGATTCAATGTGGTACTTAGGGGCGATTAAGTTTTATTTAAATGTCTAAACTTTCCGTGCCGGTTCACAACTCAAGTAATTCATTAATTAATAATAATATCTATTTAATAATGGGAATAAGTTTTTTTGTCATAATGTTTGTTATCGCATATTTTCAATACAACTCAACATATACAAAAATTTATGATGAAAGTGCAAAAAGTAGAATAAGTCTTGCTGAAACGTTGAGAAAATTACCTTTAGCATATTTTGGAAAAAAGGATGTTGCAGATTTAAGCTCAACTATTATGGAAGATGAGACACAAATTGAACAGTTGTTTTCACATACAGTCCCACAACTTTATGGGGCGATTGTTACTACGTTTATTATGGGGATACTTCTATTTATTTATAACTGGCAATTAGCTCTTGCTACATTTTGGGTTGTTCCTATTGCAATATTAGTATTTTATCTTTCAACAAAATTTCAAAAAAAAGCACATGTGAGATTGTATTATCTAAAAAGAGATATTACAGACAGAATTCAAGAATCTCTAGATTGTGCTCAAGAAATTAAAGCATATAATAGAGAGACTTATTATTCAAATATATTAAACTCCAAATTAGATTCCTATGAAACTAATTTAATAAATAATGAACTCTTGATTGGAGCTTTTATTAATCTTTCCTATGTTTTCTTAAAATTAGGTCTTCCAAGTGTAATTTTAACTGGAGCTTATCTTCTTTCAAAGGGAACAATTAGTATTTTTGTATACCTTGTCTTCTTAGTAGTTTCCGCTAGAATATATAATCCTGTAATGGGGGCCTTAGATAATTTTGCTGCTCTTATCTATCTAAAGGTACGTATAAATAGAATGAAAGATATGAAAAAAATGCCAATGCAAGAAGGTTCAAAAACATTTAATCCTAAAAATTATGATATTAAATTTAATAATGTAGATTTTGCATATCAAAAAGGTGTTCAAACTTTAAAAAATGTTAGTTTTACAGCCAAACAAGGACAGATTACTGCTCTAGTTGGGCCTTCAGGAGGAGGAAAAAGTACTGTAGCAAAATTGTCAGCAAGATTTTGGGATATAGATAAGGGCATTATTACACTAGGGGGACAAGACATTTCAAAAATAGATCCTGAAACATTATTATCTAAATTTGCGATTATATTTCAGGATGTCACACTTTTTAATTCTAGCGTAATGGAAAATATTAGACTTGGAAAGAAAGATGCGACTGATGAGGAAGTAATACAGGCAGCAAAACTTGCTCAATGCTCAGATTTTATAGAAAATCTTCCACAAGGATATAATACTTTAATCGGAGAAAATGGTGAAAGACTTTCAGGAGGAGAAAGACAACGTCTTTCGATTGCTAGGGCAATTTTAAAAGATGCCCCAATTATTTTGATGGATGAAGCTACTGCTTCTCTAGATGCAGAAAATGAGACTAAAATTCAAAATGCACTAAGTACTTTAATAAAAAATAAAACAGTATTAATTATTGCACATAGAATGAGAACTGTCTCTAGAGCTGATAAAATCATTGTTATAAAAGATGGAAGTATCGTTGAGATGGGAAGCCCTGAATCTTTGCAAAAAAAACAAGGTTATTTTGCAAAAATGGTAAAAAATCAGATTCAAAATTAAGAAATACAGCTTGAAATTATTATTTATTAAATCACAAATCCCCAGTTAATTAATGCTAGGGATTTGTTTGTTTTCTGATAATGTTTTAAAAAATCATAAAAAATAAAAAATATCATATTTTGCCAATCATAGTTCACTTTAAAAGTGTTTTCTCTCTTTTGTACCATCAATTATGTTTTTTTATATAAAAATACAAAGTTTTATATAAAAATAACCAATTAGCAATGATTTTTTGTTGACGGCAGTTTGATTAGTATGTTATAAATACTTTGAAGATTCAAAGTTAGGAGTTTTAAAAGTGAAAAAGAGATTATTCAAAATAACCTTATTATCATTATTATTAATAATGGTATTTACTGGATGCAATAAAGAAAATAATGAAGAAGAAAAATCATTTAGCATAGATAATAAAATGAAGATTGTTGCTACCACACAGATGATTGGAGATGTTGTATCAGAAATCGGAAAAGATAGAGTTGATGTATATACAATGATGGGACCGGGTGTTGATCCTCATTTATACAAAGCAAAGACAAGTGATCTAACAAAACTAAATGAAGCTGATCTAATCATCTATAATGGAATTCATTTAGAAGCAAAAATGGCAGATGTTTTAGAAAAATTATCAAGTTCTAAAAATATTCATTCAATTGAAGAAGGGTTAGATGAAAACAATTTGATAACTATAGATGGGGCACATGATCCTCATATTTGGTTCGATGTTCAAAATTGGATTGTAGCTAGTGATGTGATAAAAAATGCTTTAATTTTGACAGATCCAGATGGTAAAGAAACATTTCAATTAAACTATGATAATTATGTTGCAAAACTTGAACAATTAGATAGTTATGTTAAAGAACAAGCTCAAAAAATTCCGAAAGACCAAAGAATAATCGTAACAGCTCATGATGCTTTTAATTATTTTGGTCGAGCCTATGACTTTGAAGTTAAAGGGCTTCAAGGAATAAGCACAGTTGATGAAGCTGGAACTTTAGATGTAAAAAATCTAGCTGATTTTATAACTGAAAATAAAATTAAAGCATTATTTGTAGAATCTTCCGTATCACCTAAAAGTATTCAAGCTCTTCAAGCGGCAGTTGAAAGTAGGGGATGGCAAACAAAAATTGGTGGCGAGCTTTTTAGTGACGCTATGGGAGATGCAAATACTTTTGAAGGAACTTACATAGGTATGGTAACTCATAATATAGATACTATTGTAGCAGGTTTGCTTGGTGAATAAAGAAAAAGGGGGAATGTTATGGATAAAAATTGGGCTATAGATGCTGAAGATATTACTATCGCTTATCATGATAAACCTGTAATTTGGGATGTCGATATGCAAGTTCCAAAAGGGGTGATGATGGCAATAATAGGGCCTAATGGTGCAGGTAAATCAACTTTAATTAAAGGTCTTTTAAATCTTATCCCATTAACTGCTGGAGAGGTAAAAGTTTTCGGTGATTCATATAAAAATATGAGAAAAAAAGTTGGCTATGTTCCACAAAGGACAGCTGTAGATTGGGATTTTCCCACTACAGTACTCGATGTTGTTTTGATGGGAACATATGGAAAACTTGGCTGGATTAAAAGACCTAGAAAACAAGAAATTATTTTAGCCCATGAAGCTATTGAAAAAGTAGGAATGAGTGAGTTTGCTAATCGTCAAATAAGTCAATTATCAGGTGGGCAACAACAGAGAGTTTTTTTAGCAAGAGCTTTAACACAAAATGCAGAAATATATTTAATGGATGAACCTTTTCAAGGGGTAGATGCAACAACAGAAAGAGCAATTATCGCCATATTAAAGGAATTAAAAAATTCAGGTAAAACAGTTATTGCCGTTCATCATGATTTACAAACAGTTCCAGATTATTTTGATTGGGTTACTTTATTAAATGTAAGAAGAATAGCAGGGGGACCTGTAAAAGACGTATTTACTAAAGAGAATTTAAGAAAAGCATATGGTGGTAGGATTTCTTTCTTAGAAGACAAGAGTGAATAGAGGAGATAATAATGTTTGATGGACTTTTTTATGATTATACTTTACGAATTGTTTCTTTAGGTGCCCTCTTGCTTGGAATTACTTCAGGAGCATTAGGCTCTTTTGCAGTGCTTAGAAAGCAAAGTCTTTTAGGGGATTCGATTTCACATGCAGCCTTACCTGGTATTGTTTTGGCTTTTATGATAACAGGTAGTAAAAATTCTTTTGTTTTATTAATAGGTGCAGCCATAGCGGGGTGGATTGCAACTGTTTTTATTCTTTCGATTATCAGAAATACTAGAATAACAAGTGATGGAGCACAAGGTACGATTTTAAGTGTTTTCTTTGGTTTAGGCTTATTACTATTAACTTATGTTCAATCAAAACCTAATGCCGCTCAAGCTGGTCTAGATAAATATCTATTTGGACAAGCTGCAGCACTTCTTCCAGAGGACATTAAATCATCTGCAATATTAGGTGGTATTTCAATTGTAATAATGATAGTGATATGGAAAGAGTTGAAATTACTAACCTTTGATCCAGATTTTGGACAATCATTAGGTTTTAGTGCTAAATTGGTAGATTATTTGATAACTGCCCTAATTGTAATAGCCATTGTAACGGGTTTACAAACTGTCGGTGTTATATTAATGAGTTCAATGTTAATAGCACCGGCGGCAGCAGCAAGGCAGTGGACAAATAAATTGGGTGCAATGGTAATTTTATCTTCAACTTTTGGGGCAGTAGCTGGACTTGTAGGAGCTATTATTTCTTGCATAATACCAAATTTACCAACTGGTCCAAGTATAGTATTAAGCCTAACAGCAATTGTAATAATATCCTTATTATTTGCACCAGAGAGAGGTGTTATATCTTCAATGATAAAACGATATAATAATAGATTTAATTTCTCACTTCAAAAAATACTATTGATATTATTAGATCTAGAAATACTTCATGGTGGTGAACATAGGGCTCATGATAGTCATACAATAGCTTATGCTCAAAAAACAATTAAGAATGTAGATACAGCACTTATTGCTTTAGAGCAAAAAGGATTAGTTTTAAGAGATACAAGGGGGAATTGGTTGCTTAGTGATGAAGGAAGAAATAAGGCTAATTTAATTAAAAAGGGTGGTTCATTATGATAGTAGAAATTTTAATTATTGCAGTACTCGTTTCTGTTGCATGCGCCATTCCTGGTGTATTTTTAGTTTTAAAAAAAATGTCTTTAATTAGTGATGCAATAAGTCATTCTGTATTATTAGGTATAGTTGTTGGATTTATGTTAACACATTCACTATCTTCACCTTTGTTATTTATCTGTGCAGTAATTACGGGGTTATTAACTGTTTTCCTATCTGAAGTTTTAGTTAAATCAAAACTGGTTAAAGAAGATGCGGCAATAGGAATCGTTTTTCCAGCTCTTTTTAGTATTGGTGTAATTTTAGTTAGTAGATACACAGGCAATGTTCACTTAGATACTGATGCAGTACTTTTAGGTGAGTTGATATTTACACCTTTAGATAGAATAACATTTATGGGTAGGGATTTTGGCCCTAGGATGATTTGGGTAATGTCGATAATATTAATTATTAATTTAGCAGTTCTTTTTCTTTTCTTTAAAGAACTTAAACTTGCAACTTTTGATAAAGGATTATCAGCATCATTAGGTTTTTCACCTATATTAATTCAATATATCCTCATGGTTGATGTTAGCATAACTACAGTTGGAGCATTTGATGCAGTTGGATCTATTTTAGTTGTAGCACTTATGATAGTTCCAGCGGCAACAGCATATTTGTTAACTGATAATTTAAAAATTATGGTAATTCTATCTATAGTAATAGGAATTATATCTTCATTCTTAGGAATTGCTTTTGCATGGATAATTGATGCATCGGCATCTGGAGGAATGGCAGTGATGGTTGGAATTATATTCTTTATAACCTTTTTGTTTTCACCATCAAGAGGTCTTATTGTACTTAGAAACAAGAGAAAAAATCAAAAAATTGATTTCGCTGTAAAAATGCTTTTAGTTCATTTACTACACCATTCCGATACAGAAAGTGCTTCAGATGAATGTCGTGAACAGCATTTATTAGAACATATTAATTGGGAACCCCGATTTGCAAAACAAGTAGTTCAAAAAGCTAAAAAAGATGCACTTGTAAAAGAGAGTGAAGGTATCTTAATATTAAGTGAAAATGGAATAAGCATGGCTCAAGAGTCAATGTTGGGGTAAATTATGACAAATAATATTTCAAAAACACTTCAAGATTATCTAAAAATAATTTTGATTGAAGCTCAATTTAATCCTAAAGGTTATGTTTCTATGGGAAAGTTAGCAGAAAAAATGGGGTTAACTGCTGGAACCGTAACTACAATGATTAAAAGATTTTCTAAAGATGGTTGGATTGAATATAAACCAAGAGTAGGCTGTTGCTTAAGTGAAAAAGGTAGTGTGGAAGCTGTTAAACTACTTTATAAACATAGAGTATTAGAATATTTTTTAGAGAATACGTTAAAGATGAATTGGCAAGATGTTCATAAAGAAGCTGAACATTTAGAGCATGAATTATCTGATAAAGTATTACAATACTTAGATAAGTTTTTAGATTATCCAAAAGAGGATCCACACAATCAACCAATTTTTAGAAATATTGGTGAATTTAAGAATTATTATTCACAAAGTTTTTATACACTGGATTGTGCAGAAAGCGATAATGAATATGTTGTTGAAAAAATAATAAATAATGAAGATAGTGAATTTAGATCATATTTAGTAGCTAATAATTTTCTTCCAGGTAGTGTTTTTAAAGTAGTCTCTAAATCAGTACCTGGTGGTTGGATTGAAGTTAAGTCATCTAAAAGTAAAAGTGTACATTTTAGTTTTGAAATAGGTAAAAAAATTATAATTAAATCACTCAAATAAGCTTCATCTTTAATAATATATTGAGACAGTATTAATTAAAAAAACTATACATTTTAGAAATTTAATAAATGTGTAGTTTTTATTTACTCCATTTTTAATATTTAATCTGTCAAATAAAATATAAAAGTAGTTTATGCAATATATTTCATTGACGAGTGAAAAATAAACATTTACCATTAGTATAGTTCTTTTGTTTAAAGATTTTTGGTTAATGGAAAATTTGAACCTATAATATTGAATAAATTCAATATAAAGTTCGTTGTGTAAAATTATGAATATTTATCTAAAAATAGATAGTAAACATTTTCTCACATATAATTGTAATTGTTTTTATAGCACTTTTCTTTTTTAGCAAGTTCTAATCATATTGATTTCACCGTAGAAAATTAAGATAAATTATTATTACATCGAATTTATTATTTTTAAAATATAAGGAGAAATTAATTTTGAATGTTAATAAAAAGATAGAAGAAGATCTTTATAACTATATAATAAAATTGTCTAAGGGTGAGAAAACAAAAGAGTTGTTTGAAAAATATAGAGCATCTCTAGAATGTTGTACTCCTTTAGAAGTTAATTCTGCAATAGATAGATATATAGAGACTGATAATGATTTTAATCAAATAGAAAAAACTGTAGCTAAGTTTATTAGAGCTTGTGAGAGAGGTTTAGATTCTAGTGAAAAAATTGATTCAAATATCCCATTCATCTCTTTATTAATTGAAGAGAACTCTTGCTTAGAAAAATATAAAGAAAACACTAGTATAATATATAAAGAATTTATTAATGATTATAAAAAAACAGAAAAGATAGATGAAAAAAAACTTTATATATTAAGAGATAAATTGTTAGGATATAAAAATATTAAGCCTCATTATCTAAAGCTTCAAAATTCACTTTTCCCTGCTTTAGAGAAGACAAATGTGAATATGAACTGTCTTAAATTAATGTGGCACATTCAAGATGACATTATGGATGCTTTAAAGTATCTTTTGAAAATTATAGATGAAAAACCATTTGATTTTATTAAATTTAATAAAATATATGGTGATATGTTCTTAAAGATTGGAAAACTATTATATAGAGAGCAACATATCTTATATCCCTTAGCTGTTGATATAATCCCACAGGAAGAATTTACTCACCTGTTAAATGATGTTGATATGTTAGGTACAGCCTTTGATGTTAAATTAAAAGATTATTATAGAGGTAAAAATATGTCAGAAATTATTAATAATAACAATGAGAGAAAAGAAGAATTAAATAGAATAATAAAGGTATTAAACGAGAGTGAAGATCACAGCTTTGCTAAAAAAGAAATCAAAAAAGATTTTAAGAAGTTGCTTGATAATTTAAGTCCCGAAGAAATAGCTGAGGCAGAGCAAGCTCTTATAGCTGAAGGAGTTCCTGTTGAAGAGGTTCAAAAGTTATGCGAACTTCATGTGGATACCTTCCATGATGCTTTAAAAAATGCCTCAAAACGTTCTGAAAATGGAAGTGAAAAAATAAGCGGACATCCAATTGCTAATTATAGAAGTGAAAATAAAGAATTAAAATCACAAATTGCAAAATTTAAAAAGTCATATAAAAGTTTAAAAAGAACAAAAGATTTTAAAGCTTTTGATAAAGCTCTAGAGAATATTTCCCAAATTGATATTCATTATACTAGAAAAGAAAACCAACTCTTTCCATATTTAGAAGATGTTGATTTTACTGGTCCATCTAAGGTTATGTGGGGTAAACATGATGAAATAAGAGCTGTTTTTAAAGAACTTAAAACTGCTTCAAGTGAAAAAAATGTAAATAAGTGTATTTCTCTCTCAAAAGATCTTATTCCCAAGTTAAAGAGAATGGTATTCATGGAAGAAAAAATACTTTTTCCAACAGCTTTAAGAAAATTGCCTGAATCAGTTTGGGGTGAAATTAGAAAAGGAGAAAACGAAATTGGTTTTGCTTGGATAAAACCAGGAAACCTTTGGGCTCCTGAACTATCTGCTCATAATCCTATACAATCAAAACCAATTGTTACTAAAAGTGATGATAATTTAATTGATTTAAGTGTCGGAAAATTAACGGCTTCTCAAATTAATTTAATGTTAACAAATCTTCCTATTGATATAACATTTGTTGATGAGAATGATAAAGTAAGATATTTTAGCCAAGGTAAGGAGAGAATATTCCCTCGTTCACCTGGAATTATAGGACGAGATGTACAGAATTGTCATCCTCCAAAAAGTGTTCATATTGTTCAAAAAATAGTAGAAGATTTTAAATCTGGAAAACGTGATGTGGCAGAGTTTTGGATTCAAATGAAGGGCTCTTTTATTCATATCCGTTATTTTCCTTTATTTGAGGGAAATACATATAAGGGAGTTATTGAAGTGAGCCAGGAAGTCTCTAGTATTAGAGCTCTTGAAGGAGAGAAGCGTTTGTTAGATGAAGAATAAATAAAAAGTAAGATTTATGAAAACTATATAAAAAACCTCCAAATGAAATATATAAGGGATTATATATTTAGTAATGGAGGTTTTTATTCAACAATTTTAAGTTTTATTTTTTAGTATTTTTTAAAGCAACCTTAATATTTCCGTAAATTAATAAAATTAATAATACTAATAATATTAGAGCAATCGGTCTAATTAAGATATAAGATATAATATTTAAATCTTTAGCAGTAGCAATTATTATTGATTGTCTAAGATTTTTTTCGGCCATTCCTCCTAAAATCATTCCTAACACACTTGGAGCAATAGGTACATCCAATCTCTTGAAAATTAAACCGATTATTCCAAAACATATTGCGATTAAAATGTCAAAAAGACTGTTTCTCGCACTATAGGCCCCAATAATGGAAAATATTAGTACTGCTGGAATTATATATTTAGTATTCACTTTGAGTATTTTTGAAAATAATTTAACCCCTGAAAATCCTAATACAATCATGAGTATACAACTTATTAGAAGACCAAACATCATTGTATAAACAACATCGCCATGTTCAACAAAAAGTTTAGGTCCAGGAATTAAACCATGTATTGTTATTGCACCAAAGATTATTGCTGAGGTTGCTGATCCTGGTATTCCTAAGCTAAGTAGGGGAACAAAGGAACCACCTACAGCAGCATTATTTGCACTCTCTGGAGCTACTATTCCATCTATACTTCCTTTTCCAAATAACTCTGATTCTTTTGAAGTTCTTCTTGCTTCCCCATAAGCAATAAAAGATGCAATAGCTCCACCAGTTCCAGGTAAAATTCCAATTAATGTTCCTAAAATTGAAGATTTTAATATTATTTTCCATCTACTTAAAGTTTCTTTAACTGCTTTTAAAGGATTAAATTTACTAACTTCATTTGTTGTTACATTTTCTAAATTGGATTTTTCATAAAGTAAATTTAACATTTCAGAAATTGCAAAGAATCCTACACTAACTGGGATTAAACTTAGACCAGATTGAAGATTCATCGATTCAAAAGTAAAACGATAATTACAACTAGTGTTATCCATTCCAACAGTAGAAAGTATTAGACCAAAGGCAACTGCGAAGAATCCTTTATAAACATTACTTCCCATTAATGCACCTACTACAGCAAGTCCTGAAAGACAAACTAAAAATAATTCTGGTGGACCGAATTTTAAGGCAACTTTTGCAAGTATTGGTGTGAATAACATCATAATAAGTACACCAAAAAAACCACCAAATCCACTTGATAAGACTGAATAAGTTAGAGCCTCGCTACTTTTTCCCTGTCTAGCTAAAGGATTTCCATTCATAGCTGTACAAGCAGCTTCTCCAGTCCCTGGACAATTTAATAAAATAGCTGATATAGAACCACCATAAGTTGATCCCATATATAAGCCACCTAGCATTAGTAGCCCAAGACCTGGTGATAAACTATATGTTATTGGTAGTAGCAAAGCTACACCAACAACACCGTTTAAACCAGGCATAGCCCCAAATACTATTCCTAGTCCAACTCCAATAATATTTAGTAATAATGCAAAAGGGCTAAAAGAAGTACCAAGCGCATTTAAAATAATATTCATTGACTATGCCTCCACCTTGTTTTTAATTAAACATAGTAGGATTTTCATCCACTAATGCTTTCATTGCTTCATAGTTATTATCTAATCTTTCTTTAACTTGAGTTTGATCTAAGAATCTATAAATCTCATTCATATTAGTCATTTTAGCTTGGAAAGCTTCATCTGTTACTTTTCTGAGTGTTTCAGTAATTTTATCCTTAACTTCTTGAGGAGTACCCTTTGGAGCAACAATTACTCTATATGTTTCAGAATCGATATCATAACCATTTTCTTTCATGGTTGGAACATCTGGGATTACAGATAATCTTTCACCAGCAAATGTTGCTAATGTAGAAATTCCTTGACCTTCAACTTGAGCAATAAATTTTTTATCCAAAATAGCACAGTCAACGTGACCACCTAGAAGGGCATTAAGGCTATCTCCACCTCCACCTTGCATAACAGTAGTAATATCTATACCTGCAGCTTTTTCAAACATTGCTGCTTCAGCAACGTGAGTTTTACCAGATACAGATACAGTTATGTTTCCAGGATTTGCTTTAGCATAAGAAATAAAATCTTCTAAAGTTTTAAAGCCAGTTTTGTCATTTGATAATAAAACATTTGCTGTTGTGTTAATTGCACCAAGATACTCAAAGGAATCATAGTCATAAGAAACATTTTCACCAGTTAATAGAACAAGAATATGGTCTAAGTTTGAAAGTGCACCAATTGTATAACCATCAGGTTTTGCAGAAGATAGAGAAGTTAAACCCACTTGTCCAGCTCCACCACTTTTATTATTTACAATTATTTTTTGTCCTAATTCAGGTTCCATAGCAGCTGTTAAAAGTCTCATTAGTGAGTCAGTTCCACCACCTGCTGAATAAGGAACGATAAATTGAATTCCTTTTTGAGGATATTCATTTGCTGATTCTGTTGTTCCATTTGCAAATACTACCATACTTGCAAATACCATTAATAAAGTTACAAAGAAAGTCTTTTTCATATGTAATTCTCCTTTTTATTTATATTAGAATTCCAGTTGGAGTAACCAACTGTAGAATGACGGCAAACCCTATATAAGCTATGATTGCTAATGTAAGGGAATAAATTAATGCAATTTTAAATTTTTTGCTTCTACTATTATCTTGAACTACTAGCATTAAGACAAAAGATAGAGTAAATAAAGTAAAATAAAATCCGAGTATTTCAATTAAGAAATAGGCAATGAATAATAAAAAAATAACAAGTAATTCTTTTTTCTTAATAATAATATCATCCAATGTTTTACTATTCTCTAAATTTTTTAAATAATTAATGAATTGTCCTATACAAGCCGATAGTGCAATTACTAAACTTACAAGTGGCAAGATACGACTTTCTGGAACATCTATTGAAATAATTTCAATTACAAGAATTAGAGAAAAAATAAGCATTAAAAAAGTTGATACTAAACTATCGGCATTTTTTGCCTTATTTTTTTTAACCATTTTACACTCCTTTTTTTAAATAAGTACGGTTGAAAATTCTTTGAGAGCTTCTTTTGTAATTTCAATCCCAATTCCAGGCTTATCGTTAAAGTAATATCTACCATTTTTAACAATTTCTTTTGGAGTAGATAAAATGTCTCTATTTTCTAAAGCCATAAATGGGAATTCTAAAGGAAGTGTCCTCTCTCCTATAGTTGATAAATGTGCACTGTGAGCAGTAGCAATTAGTCCATTTGGATTATGTAACGTTGCAAAAAGTCCTAAGCCTTCAATTGCTGGAATTAAATTTCTAACAACACTTGGACCTCCAACATATTTCATATCAGGCATTAATACTTCATATAATTCCGTATTCGCTACTTTAAAAAAGCTTGACATATCATATAGCTCTTCACCAGTAGCCCATCTTATTTCTGGATGTCTATTTTTTATATTTTTAAAATTTTTAGTAAAATTTTCAGCAATAGGATCTTCAAGCCAATAAGGAGTTCCTTGTTTTTTAAGTAATACTAACATTTTTTCTAAATCAGAAGTCCTAAATCTTTGATGGCAATCAATGGCGACATTATCTATTGAAGTTACATCTAATAAAGCTTCTAATCTGTCCATACCAAGTTTTATATTAGTATCAAAAATTTCTGGGGACACTTCATCAAAAGGCGTTGCTTTTAATAAAGAAAATCCTGCATTTAAAGCTTTTTTTGCATTATCTGCTAATTTTTGAGGGGATCTTTGCTTTCTTATAGCTTTATTTAAGTTTGCATATAATTTAATGCTGTCGGTTTTATCGCTTCCATATAATTGGTAAAGAGGTAAATTTAATTTTTTAGCTTTAATATCCCAAAGACATTGGTCAATTCCACTTATAGCAGTAGAATAGATTTTCATATTCCTTGTTGTAGGATAGCTCCACATTTTAAGGGCTCTCATACATTGATTTATATTAGTTGGATCTTTTCCAACTAAGTGTTTTTCAAATTTAGAAATAAGGTTTGCAACTCCTAAATCATCAGGGCTTCCTGTTACTTCACCCCATCCCGCAATGCCCTCGTCAGTCATAATTGTTAAAATAACCCATAAGTCATTTTCAAAAGTCATTTTGTAAGTAGTTATTTTTTCTATTTTCATCTATTCTACCTTAAGCCTATTAAAATTGTATTCAAATGTTGATTCTATAATTGATATTGTTTCTTTTGCATTTCTCGTGATTATTGAATTATATATATTAGTATGATTAGAAATTGCTCTAACGAAATTGTCAGTAGTAACTTTTGCCATTTCAGTAAAATATTTAATAAAAACATCCTTACAACCTCTAAAGACATTTACAAAAAGAGGGTTTCTTGATCCTTTTATTATGGCATAGTGAAATTTGTAATCAGCTTGAATATATTTTTCTACATCACCATTACAAGTTTTCATTTGAACAAGTGCGTCATGTAAGAGTTGAAAGTCTTCGTCAGTTCCTCTTTCACACATTAATTTAATGCTTGAAAATTCTAATACTTGACGCAATTCGACAATATATTTGTATTCATTTCTACTTAAATCAATTTTATCTATTGTATTTGTTAAAATGTTGTCAAATCTGTGATTGGAAATAACAAAAGAACCTTTGCCAGCTCTAGTAGCTATAACATTTTGTGCTCTAAGTTTTTGTATTGCACTTCTTACACTAACTCTACTTACTTGTAACATTTTGCTCAGTTCATTTTCAGAAGGTATTTTATCTCCAATTTTCCATTTACCACTTTCAATTTTTTCTAGTAAATTTTCATAGATTTCATCAGACAAAGATTTGTTAGAATCAAATTCAATTGACATTAATTTTTTACCTCCTGTGTTACCAGTACTACCTGTATTACAAGTTATAATAATCTATGAATTATAATATTGTCAATAAAAAGTTTTATTTTTTTTCAGCTATTACATTTAGAGAGAAAGTTTTTAAACTTTTAGTAAAGTTTATATTTGAAGAGATAATTTTTTTAATTTACTTATAGTAGATTTTAGATAAAAAAATATTGAATCATTTTCTAATTTCCATTTTATAATTTATTTATTTTTGTTATTATTAGTTGTATAATTAAAAAATAATTATTTAATTAATAAAAAACTTAAATACTACAAAATCAATATAGTTTATATTGTAGTTTTTTTATTTTGATAGTAGCCTAGTCATACTATTCTAATTTTTGTGAGGGGAGAATATGTTTAAACATAGTGTTGTTTATAATTCTATTAAGGAAAAAATAGTAATAGGTGGATGGTACGAAGGAATGTTAATACCTTCAGAATCTCAATTATGTGAGATGTACAATGTATCCAGAATTACGATAAGAAGAGCTTTAAAAGAATTAGAATACAGTGGATTTGTGAAAAGGATTCAGGGAAAAGGAACCTTTGTTAAAGTTAATAACCAAGATGCAATTGAAGTTAGTACATCAAGTGATAGTGATGATGCAATAACTTATGAAATTATCGAATGTAAAAATGTGGCAGCAGATAGTGTTGTAGCTAGAAAATTACAAATTGGTGACTATGAAAATGTTTTATATTTAAGAAGAATAAGATATCGAGGAAATAAAGCTGAAGCTTTTATTGAAACTTGGTGTACTTCTTTGACTGCAAATCAAATTAAAAATTATGATTTGACTACTGAGAAAATATTAACTGTGCTTTCTGATATTAAAAACGAATTAATACAATCTTCATTTGTTACTGTTGCACCAATAATACCTGAGGATTGGATTTGTAAAATTATTAATGTCGAATTAGCTTCTGCGCAAGCTTTGTTATCAAGAGTATCAACTAATTCTAATGATGAACCTTGTGAATACACTAGAGCAATTGTTAATTCTGATGATATAGAGTTTGCAATTAGTTCGTGGGTAAAAAAAGATAGTTACAAAGGGCTTTGATTTAATTACTATTTAAAACTATATTTTACAATTTTAGACAGATTTGAGCTTTCATTTTTATCTTTAAAATAGCTGTTTTAAAGTTAGTTTATAAATCTTTTAATAATAATAAATTAAAAGATATTTTTGTTATGGAAAAATAATTTGTTGTTTTTTTTATAAAATTTGTAAATCCTTATTACTAATTACTTCATTATTTTAAGTTGTTAAAAGATTATTTATTTTTCACAAAAACTGACTTGTTTGATGAAAAAAATGCAGTTACTTATTTCTTTTTCATTATATTTACTTGAAATTGTATTGATTCTCAGTTATGCTATTTTTGACAATTTGTAAAATATTGTAAGTAAAGGGAATATTATGGAAAAAACTATAATCACTATGTCGAATCAAGCAGCTCAAAAGTATGGAAATAGAGCATATACCACAAAGAAAATTGATGGGAAATGGATTCCCTGCTCATTTGAAGATGCAAAAACTATTACTGATAATATAGCAGCAAGTTTATTAAAAAGAAAATTTAAAGCACAAGATAAAGTTTCAATATTAAGTGAGGGCTCTAGCGAGTGGGTAAACATAGAGCTTGCAGTTATTAAAGCTCGTGGAATAAGTGTTCCTTTATCAATTAAATTAACAGGAGCTGAAATTGCTTTTAGGGTAAATCATAGTGAATCTACAATGATTGCGGTATCTCATAATACAATAGAGAAAGTCGTTGATGCTTTTTCTGATTTTGACCATAAAGTGATTCTTATCTATCTAAATGATGAAGATGATAGAATTAGTGAAATTGCTAGTAAAATGAATTGGAAGAAAAATGAAGATTTTCTTATTTATAATGACTTAATTGAAGATGGAAAAGCAATTTTACAAAAAAATACGGATATAGTTGAAAAATCTGTAAGCAAAATTAAAGAAAATGATGTAATTAATATTTGTTATACAAGTGGAACAACAGGAAACCCTAAAGGAATTATGTTAACTCATCTAAATTATTGGGCAAATAGTCATGACGCTGTTAAATTATTTGAACTTCCTGATGCGACATTTGAGACTTTGATTGTGTTACCTGTTGATCATTCGTTTGCCCATACTGTTGGAATTTATACTGCATTTTTGAGAGGTATTACTCTTCATTTTGTAGATTCTGGTAAAACAAATGCATCCATTATTAGAAATTTCCCTAAAAATCTTAAAGAAGTAAATCCTATATTTATGATGACAGTTCCGTCTATAAGTGGTAGTTTCATGAAAAAAATGAGACAAGAAATTCATAAAAAGGGTGGTATAGTTGAAAAAATATTTAATAGTGGGCTTAAAGCTGGTATTTTAAGAAATGGTGATGGCTATAATAAACCTAAAGGTTTTATTAGAGTAAAAACTTTCTTTCCATATTTCTTGGCAAATAAATTAATTTTCAAAAAACTTAGAGCTGTCTTTGGTTCAAGAATAAAATATTGTGTTGGTGGTGGTGCTTTATTAGAAGCTAAACAACAACATTTTTTTGCTGCTATTGGTGCACCAATTTATCAAGGTTATGGACTAACAGAAGCTGCTCCTATAATAAGTAGTAATAGTCCTAAGAGCTATAAATTTGGAACAAGTGGGAGAGTTGCTCCTTCTATTAAGTGTAAAATAATTAAAGATGATGGAACTGAAGCAAAAGTAAACGAAAAAGGTGAAATCGTTATTAAGGGCGATAATGTAATGAAAGGTTACTTTAAAAACGAAGAAGCCTCCAAAGAAGTTCTAAGAGATGGTTGGTTATATACTGGTGATTTAGGTTATTTTGATGAAGATGGGTTCTTAGTTGTAACAGGTAGGGCTAAAGCACTCTTGATTAGTAAAGAAGGTGAAAAATATTCTCCAGAAGAAGTTGAAGAAGTTATGTATAATAATGTAGATATCATAAATCAACTTTTAGTTTATAATGATCACAAACCTTCAACAACAGCTTTAGTAACTCTTCAAGAAGATAATGTAAAAGCTTTGATAAAAGAAAATTCTATAACTAATGCTAAAGATGCTTATACTTTAATAATCAATACAATTAAGTCATATGAAGAAAAAGCTTCAAGCATTCCAGTTATGTGGCATCCTGCTAGATTTGCAATAATCGAAAAACCTTTTAGTGAAGCAGATGGTTTAGTGAACTCAACAATGAAATTAGTTAGATACAAAACTATAGAATTCTATAAAGAAAGACTTGATTTATTATATAGTGATCCTGATAAAAACCGAGATAAAAATTTAGAAATTATTGAGAAATTATTTTTCTAATTTAACTTTAAATTAGTTGAAAAAGAACTAGCTTTGCCTAGTTCTTTTTTTATGGCTAATTATATATATTTTTGTTTCATACATTAAATAAAATTTGTTATAATGATTATTAATTTAAGACAAGTTTTTATTCATTTGTGTATTAAATAAAAAAATACTTTTATAATTTATAATAAATTAGCTAGTTTTTACTATGTTTTTGTTTAGTATTAGTTAACTTTATAAAAAGTTTTCAATAAAAAATAATAGTTTTAGTAACTTAATGGTGTTTTTTATACTTTAATATTGTAGAATGTATTTGTTATTAAAAATCTTTTTTAGATATTAAGGATTTTATTAATATTTTATTTTGTGCAAAGTAAAATTAGAGACATTTTTTTGGAGGAAAAAATATGAAAAAGAAAACAATAAGTTTAGTAATACTTTTATCTATAATTTTTTTGTTATCCTCTTGTGATGTTACAACTTTATTAGATACTTTCAAAGGCAACGTTTATGAAGATGTGTTTGATGTAGACCTAGTTGGTGATTCAGCTCAAGAGGCTGCAGATAATGTATCTCAATCTTTAGTTCCAGTTTTAAATGATGAGAATGAGCCCGTACTTCCTACACAAACAGATGAAGAGAAGGAAGAATTAAAATCAACTGTAGCAAAAGCTATTTCTAGCGAAAGTTCATCTGATGCTTTTTTTGATAGTCTTGAAGAAGAGGCTAGTGAAGAGCAAGGAACTGCTGCAAAAAATACAGCTGATGATGTTAATGAAAAATTAGATGGTTTAAAAGATTTAGACTTAGACGATAATGATCTTGAAGCTCAAATTGATGAATTAGTAGATGCGTTAATGTTAGATTTACCTGATAATCCAACTCAAGCTGATGTATTAAATGTTCAACTTGCAAACAATCTTGTAAATAGTTTGTCTGATGCTTTGGATTTAATTGATGATGAAGATGCTAGTGATGATGACATTATAGATGGATTTTTAGATGTAATTAGTGATGCTGCTTTTATGTTAAATGTAGCTAAAGCACAAGGTTCAACTTCAGATCTAATAAATAGTCTTGATTTTTCACAGTTAATGGATTTGTTCGCAGATGATTCTGGATCTAGTTCTGATTCTGATCAAACTACATCTTTTAATTCTGAGGCAGTTGATACTTTAAATGCGTTTAGATCTACTGTGGATTTAGTTTTAGAAAATATATTAGGTATTGATCCTGAAAATGTAAACGAAGGAATGGATTCAGATATATTAGATGCTGCAATTGATAATTATAAATTGCAATACAGTGCATTTAATTCTTTCTTGGCTGTTACTAAATATAACACTACAGGGATTGAGTATGAGATAACTCAAGATGATCTTGATGAATTTGCTGGAATTCCAGGTGTAATATCATATACAATTGCAACTGCATTAGTAAATGTAGATACAGTTTTTGAAGAATTAAAACCAGAGGATGAAAATTATGATACTATCAAGGAAATTGTTGATGCATTAATTGGTGCAAATACTAGTTTGGTATATCCCGATGAATATACTGAAGATATGGAATTTTTTTTACCAGAGGATTTAGTTTCTATTGGCCAAGACTTCCAAGGAAATTCTGATGATATTTCTGATGTATTAGAAGATTTAGGGTTAGAAGAAAAAGCTAAGGTATTTATAGACAATGCTATATATTTAGTAGAACTTACAGTTTCAAACCCTGATGATAATTTATTATTACAAGCTTTATTGGAATTCCACAGTTCATTGACACCTGAAGGAGAGGAGGACTAGTTTTATGAAAAATATTAAAAAAATAATTTTAAGTATAACGATATGTGGTATATTAGTTTCAACCTCGGCTTTTGCTGATCCCGATCCAGCTTTACTATCTACAGATACTCTTAAGGTTCGATCCACTGCGTTTGAACCAACAAGTAGTCATAGATTATCAATGGGCGGAGCTGGTTTAGGCCTAGCCGGTTATTATGATAGCTATTTATATAACCCAGCAAATATTACAAAAGATGGATTTAAAATTGTATTTCCATCATTAACAGTAACTGTTAATAATGTTTATGATTTAATGGTTCCAGATAGTGGAGATGATATTATTACTATAGCTCAAAGACTAGGTAGTGATGATAATGCTCCAATTGATATGGGAACATTAATCTTGAAATCTATTCCATACGGTTATGGTGAAATAATGACATTGGATACTAATGTTGGTTTTAAAACACGAGGCTTTGGTCTAGATTTAGCTGTACAAGAAAAGCTTAGAAGTTATAACAGTAGTGGAAACTATAGTGAGGCTTCAGCAATAAGTGAAACAACTGTAGCAGCTACTATGGCTTTAGGTTTCAATGTTCCATTGGGAAAGAATTTCTCAATTGATTTAGGAGCTAAAGGTGCCTTTAATTATAAAGTTTACTCAATTGCAATGGGCTTTGATGAAGTAATAGACTTGATGAGTGGCTCAGATGATATGGGTACTACTTTGATGGAAACTATTCCTTTTGCTAGTGGATATGCTCTTCCATTTGCTGTTGGTGTTAATTTGAATCTACCTTTAGGCTTTACTCTTAGTGGAGTTGGTAGAAACTTCAATGGTAATTATAATATGACAGGATATACAAACCTTAAGAGCTTAATAAATAATGATGAGACTATTGTTGCATTTGCTGGAGAAAATTCTTTAGGAACTGATAATTCAACGGCACCTAGTTTATCAGACAGTTTTGAAGTTGAAATACCTTGGAGCTTAGATATTGGTTTAGCTTTTGCACCTTCAACTCCTTTAGATGGAATGTTTAAACCATCTATCGCAATTGATTTTATTGATAGTTACTCTCTAATTGAAGATTTAATTAATCAAGATAAGACGACTGCAGAATTACAAAGTGCAGCATTAACTTCATTAAATGTAGGAGCTCAAGTAAGGCTCTTTAGTTTAATGGATGTTAGAGCAGGGCTTAGCCAAGGATATAAAAGTGTAGGCGTAGGTTTAGATTTATTAGTAATCCATCTAGATGCTGCTTATTATTGGAAAGAATATGGTGATATCCTAGGACAAAGTCCTTCAGATTCGCTTAGTGTTAAATTCTCTTTGTTAAGTAGATAACATAACACATAATTATTAATGAAAATGCTCTTTGACTATACGTTGAGGAGCATTTTTGTATTATTTGGTATAGGCGATATGTAAAAAATGTGTTATTCTGATAACAAATTATAGATTTCAACAACAATTTGTATAAAAATCATATACATTATCACAATTTGATGTTATATTGTTATTATTTTGTGAGGAGGAGCTGCAAATGGACAATTTTGGAGCATGGGGCTTAATTCCCCCCATTTTAACTATAACTTTAGCGTTTGTAACAAAAGATGTAATTATTGCATTATTTTTAGGAATTTTATCAGGATCATTAATTGTCGCTGGTGGAAATATTTTTTTAGCAATTCTTAGTTTGACTGATATGTTAGCAGGAAGTTTAAATGATGGATGGAATATTAGGATCTTTTTATTCTGTGCATTGCTCGGTGGTTTAGTTGGTATGCTAAGTAGGACTGGAAGTGCAAGAGCTTTTGGACAATGGGCTGCAAAGAGACTACATAGCAAAAGAGCAAGCTTATTGATGACTTGGTTCTGTGGTATTATTATTTTTATTGATGACTATTTTAATTCATTAGCAGTTGGTACAGTTATGAGACCAATCACTGATAAAAACAAAATCCCAAGAGCAAAACTAGCCTATATTTTAGACTCGACAGCTGCACCTGTTTGTATAATTGTTCCAATTTCTTCATGGGTTATTACCGTTATGAGTTTAATAAAAGGATCTGAAGGCTTTTCTCAATTAGGTCTTTCAGAATTTGCTTTTTTCATGAAGAGTGTTCCTTTTAATGTTTACGCAATTTTAACATTAATTATGGTTGCAACGATTATCTTCACTTCAAGAGATTTTGGGGCTATGAAAAAAAGTGTAGATTTTGCTAAAGAAACTGGTAAATTATTTAATGAAGAATATGGACCAGCCCCTGGGGAAGTTGAACTTGATGGCGACTCAAATAAAAATAAAGCTAAACCAATGGATATGTTATTCCCAATTGTTGTTTTAATTGTATCAGCAGTTATCCTCTTTCCTTTAACAACTTGGTTAACTAGTGTAGATGGAACTACTATATTGAATTTAAATCAAGCTATGGCAACAATAAGTGTTGGTGAAGCTTTTAATAATACTGATGCTTCAATGGCATTATTTTATGCTGTTATAATTACTTTATTTTTAACTTATATATTTTATATAGCTCGTGGTTTATTCTCAATAAAAAGTGCTAGTGATTCTTTAATTGAAGGAATTAAGAGTATGGTTCCAGCCTTAATCATTTTAACAATGGCTTGGACTATTGGTGGTATTATTAAATACTCTCCTGAAGATGGAGGTTTAGGTTTAGCCTCATATCTTTCTGAAGCTGTGGTTGGAGGTGGTTTTCCTCTTTGGTTAGTTCCTATGATTGTTTTTGCCTTATCTGCCTTAATTTCATTTGCAACAGGAACATCTTGGGGTACTTTTGCAATAATGATTCCAATTGTTATGCCAATAGTAGTAGGATTAGGACAAGCAAATGCCCTAAACCAAGCACATTTAATTAATAGTTGTTTATTCAGTGTTAGTGCAGTTTTAGGTGGAGCAGTCTTTGGAGATCATGCTTCCCCTATAAGTGATACAACCATTCTCTCATCCACTGGAGCAAGCTGTCCACACTTAGAGCATGTAAGAACACAATTACCATATGCTTTAACTGTTGCAAGTTGTGTATTTATTGGATATTTTGTTGGTGGAATTATGAATATGAATATTGTAGCAACTTGGATTACATCTTTGATTTGTTTTATTCTAGCCATGGTTTTTTTACCAAAAATTTTAAGCAGTAAATAAAAAGACATATAATTGTATAGAGCCACTTGATATATATAGGTTGGCTCTTTTTTTATGTTGTTTATTATTTGTTAATATTATATTATTTAATAAAATATATTTAGTAGGGTAAAGGTATGAAAAGATTTGTTAAAATAACACCTAAAGTTGTAGAATACGCTTGGGGGAATAAAGACTTTATTCCTAGTTTAATTGGTATGCCAATTGATGAGAAGCCAAAGGCAGAAATGTGGATGGGAACTCATCCAGGAGCTCCATCACTTATCAGTGATACAAATCAAACTTTAGAAGATTTTTTAGTTGAAAATTCACATTTCTTTAGTATTGATCACCTAAAGCTTTACAATGACAAATTACCTTTTTTGTTTAAAGTATTAGCTATCGAAAAGCCTCTCTCTATTCAATGTCATCCAGATTTTAGAGAAGCTAAAATTGGATATGATAATGAGAGAGAATTCAGAAAATCAAATCCTAGAAATCTTTGGAATTATAAGGATGATAATAGAAAAGCTGAAGTAATTTATGCACTAACCCCTATTACAGCAATGTGTGGTTTTTTAAGTGATGAAGAAATAATTACTAATTTAAAAACTTATATTCCAAATGGTTTTGAAAAATATATTTCTTCTTTAATTCAAAATGGTTCAAATAATGCAAAAACTATTTTTGAATATATATATACAGTTGATGAAACTGTTTTAAAAGAACTAATAGATGAATTGCTAAAAAATGTAGATTCTTGTGAGAATAAGGTAGGGGAATTCTTCACTAAAGAAGGAATTATAAATAGGGTCAAAACAGAGTTTCCAACCGATAGGGGATTGTTTGCTCCACTTCTGTTAAATGTTGTTCATTTAAATAAAGGTGAGGCATTATACCTTGAACCAAGATTGTTACATGCTTATGTATATGGTAATGGTATAGAATTGATGAGTGCATCTGACAATGTTCTTAGAGGTGGTTTGACTAATAAGAAAATGGATGTTGATGAACTTATGAAAGTCATGATTGTTAAACCTTTAAAAATTAAACTATGTAAACAATATCTTGATGTAAATGGAAAAACAGTAGTAGATACACCAACTGATGAATTTACATTAGCAGTTTATAAAAAAGGTGAGTATGATATTAGAACAGATAACCTTGAGATGCTTTTATTCTTTGATGATAGCACAATAGAAATAAAAGGTGAGGTTATTCCTGTAAAAAAAGGTAGTGTTTATGTCATTGCAGCAAATACACATTTAAAATTATCTAATAGTGGAGATGTTTTTGTAGCAACTTGTTAGTTAGTTCAAATTTACTTGAATAGAGCTAGGATCTTTTTGATGCTAGCTCTATTTAGTTTTTGACTTAATTCTTTTACTGTATGAAAAATAGATATTTTTGATATTTGATTATCTATAAAAAATTTAGTAATATTTTTAGTTAAACATAAAAATTCTAATAAAAATACGCAAATTTCTTAAATAAAATCTTGTTAATGCAATATTACTATGTTATATTTTATTTATGGAAAATATAAAATTTATTGATTTATTAAATAGAGAATTAATTATTGCTATGGGGTGTACTGAACCTGCTGCAAGTGCCTTAGCAGGAGCGAGAGCTGCAGAGTTGTTAGAAGGGCCTGTTGATAAGATATTTATACAAACAAGCCGTGATATGGTTAAAAATGCTATGGGTGTTGGAATCCCTAACTGTAAATCAAAAGGAATTCCAGTTGCTGTTGCTCTGGGAGTTGCTGTCAAAAGTATTAAAAATGGCCTTGGAATTTTATCAGAAGTAACTGAAGAGCAAAAGAAAATAGCATCTACCTACAATGTATCTTTAGAAATGGTTGAAGATGTTCCACCATTATATATTAAAGTTGAACTTTCTAATGATATGCACAAAACAATTGCTATTGTTAGTGGGAATCATTCATATTTTTCTTATCTCCAAAAAGATGATGAAGTTTTAATTGATGCTCCACTTGGAAAGGTTTCTAATACTAATGATTCTTCTTTTATGGCAGATGTAACTTTAGAAGAGATTGTAAGTTTTGCTAATGAATTACCGAGAGAAACAGTTTCTTTACTTATCAGCTCTGCTAAAACTAATTTAGCCATTTCTAAACATGCCCTAACTACAGAGTATGGATTAGCTGTTGGCAAAAATACATATGAAAATTTAAATGATCCTCCACAAAGTTTAGATGAGGCTTTATCCTTAGGAGCTACACTTTCGGCAAGTGCATCCGATGCTAGAATGGCAGGTTGTCCTCTCCCTGTAGTTATTAATAGCGGAAGTGGAAATCAAGGAATAACAATTACTTTACCTATATATAATTTAGGAAAATATTTGAAGAAAAGTAAATTAGAAATAGCAAGTGCTTTAGCAATTGGTGAATTAGTTGGATTATGTTTGACTGCAAAAAAAGATAGGTTATCTGCACTTTGTGGAGCATTTACAGCTGCTATTGGAACAGCATGTGGTTTAGTTTATCTTCAAGGTGGAAATATAGACACTATGAACAAAGCAATCAATGTAATGATTGCTAACTTAACCGGAATAATTTGTGATGGAGCTAAAATGACTTGTGCTCTTAAGATTTATTCCTGTGTTCAAAGTGCTAACCTAGCAAGCCAACTTGCTCTTAGGGGATCTGCTCCTGGAGAAGAGAGTGGTATTGTTGGAATGGATTGTGTTCAGAGTTTTGATTATCTATCTAGAATAAGTCATGAAGGAATGGCACAAACTGATAAAACAATATTAGCAATTATGTTAGAAAAACAAAAAGAAAGAGAAGAAAAGTGTTAATTATAAAATAAAAGGATGCTATTTAAATTTTAGCATCCTTATTTTCTATCCTTTTACTCCAGATAGTGCTATACCTTGTATAAAATATTTTTGCAAGAAAATAAATAACACTATTATAGGAATTGTTGCCATAGTTGCCCCTGCCATAATTTGGTTATAGAATATTCTATTTTGTCCTTGTAATAAAGAAATACCAACAGACAAAACTCTAGAATTATCTGAGGAACTAATTATTAAAGGCCAAAGATAATCATTCCAAGAGTACATTACTGTGAAAATCAATAAAGAAATCAAAGCAGAACCTGTTAATGGTAAATATAATTTTCTAAAGCGACCAAAAAAAAATAACCATCAATTCTACCAGCTTCTAGATATTCATTAGGTAATGATAGATAATATTGTCTAAGTAAAAACATCCCAAAAGCACTAAACATTCCAGGTAAGGTTACACCTAATAAAGTATCGATTAATCCTAAAAATCTCATGATAATGTTCTTTTGTACAAGACTCATTTGTGGTGGAATTATCAAAACTGATAATAGGAGTAAAAATATTATATTTTTACCTTTAAACCTTATTTTTGCAAACGAGAAAGCTGCCATAGAACAAAAGATAAGTTGCGCTATAGTTCTCATTATTGTTAGCATTATTGTATTAGAGTAATATTTTAAAAAAGGAATTACTTTAAGAACCTCTGTGTAGGGTGTAAATAAAATTTTCTCTAGTAAGAAACTTGGTGGAACTTTCGTCAATTCTGTTGTTGATTTTAAAGACGATAAAATCATCCAAATAAATGGAATAGCTGTCATAATTCCAAAAATTAGTAATTTTTTATATTTGGATTTTAAGTCTCTACCTTTTTTAAAGCATCATCGATAACTGGCTTTTATTCATTGTCCCAATACATTAATTATAAAGCCACTTCTTTCTCTTCTTCTTTACTCTAAGCAAACATTGGTACCATTAAAGTTACCAAAAACATAAATAATGTTATGTTTTTTTTCATAATTTTCGTCCATAAAAATATAGTTTTATTCTAGTTTTCTATATTTATCATTTAACATGGATTTGTGAGCTTCAAATGCCATCTTATGAGATTGCAAAGATTGGTTTATTGAAGTTTCTAAAGGGTAGTTATCTTTGTCTTGAAGATGCTTAATCAAATCACTCATGAAGTGAGAATCTCCACCACCATGACCATCTGCGATGAGGGAAGGGTGCTCAATTAGTTTTCTCTCTCCTGTTGAAAAGCTATAAGCTTCTATCTCATCCGTAATCATATTGCCTCTAATTTCGCCATTTTCAAGCATGATTTTTATAGTTCTTGAAGTATCTTTAGTGTAAGCACTCATAGTAAATGCTACAGTAACATCATTTTTAAATTTCATTGCAACTACCTGATGTTCTGTCATATTATTATCGCAGGCAAATACACATCTACCATATGGGCCATTATCAAGTGCTTCAATAATACCTTTTTCAGATAAATCTGTAGTAATAATATTAACTGGCCACCCTTTATTTCCTGTTAAATAAATTTTAGGGGCGTAATATGGGCAAGTAGTGCTATGGGGACATCCATTTAGACATCTATCAGGTGCATTTTTTGGTTTGTTTTTTCCAGAAAAATATCCCTTACTTCCAAAAGATGATATTTCTGTACAATCGGAACCAATTAAGTAAAGTAAGATATCCATATCATGGCAACTTTTAGCTAAAATCATAGGGGTAGATGACTTTTCATCTCTCCAATTTCCTCGAACAAAGCTATGAGAATAATGAATATTTCCAATATTCTCATTATGTTGTATTCCAATTATTTTTCCATATTCATTAGATTTAATTAAAGCTTTGATTGACTTAAAAAATGATGTATATCTGAGAACATGGGCTATTGCTACACTAACACCTTTTTCATTTGCTTTATTTGCTATAATTTGGCATTCCTCATATGTGGGAGCAATAGGTTTTTCCAATAATAAATTATACCCTTTTTCAATAGCTGCAAGGGCTGGTTCAAAATGCATTCTATCTTGAGTACATACACAAACTAAATCAGCAAATTTTTCTCTCATGAAAACATCTTGCCAAGATTTAAAACTATTTTCTTTTGGAATATTGTGTTTTTGTACCATCAGCTTTCTTTTTTCTTCATCAGGTTCAGCTACAGCTATTATTTGAATTTCATGTGGATTTTTATAGGCATAATCTCCATAAGTATATTGGCCTCTTCCTCCAGCACCTAAAATAATTGCTTTTATTTTTTTCATTTTCCTACCTCAGTTGTTTAAGTATGTTTATATTTTAAATTAGTTTTATTGATTAAAAAATGACAAAAATTACTTGATTTTTGTCATATCCGTGTATATTCTTAGTTATGGTAGATAGAAACGATTTAGTAAATAATTATAAAATTATTAAAAATCCAAGAGATTATTTTAAAGGAAAAGGTCATTTAATTTTACCTGTTCCTGATAACATTATCTGTTTTGTAAGAAAAAATTACGGAAATGATGGGTTATCTAATGCCGTACAATCTCATCATAGGTATGTTTGTATATTCAACTTACTAGATTCTTTAGATGTAATAATTGATGGTAAATTACAAAGAATCAATAAAGATGAAGGGTTAATCCTTTTACCTTATCAGTATCATAAATTTCCAATTCCTAAGAAACAAAATAATATTTTTGCAATTTTTATTACTTTTGAGATGGAATGTGATACATACTTTGAATCATTTAGATTGAATAATTTTAAGCTTGATCAACAAGTTTTTAATTTATTAAATCAGTTTTTTTATATTTATAATGATAATCAGAAGGGTGTAATTCCATTAGTTCTTGCACAGTTGCTTCTTCATATATATCAAAACACGGACTTAGTGAGTAAAGAGACATCAATAAAGTTAATGCGAGATAATTTATTGCAGAAGATAATTACTACAATAAACTCAGATTTACATGCAAATGTTATTGAAATTGCTAATAAATTAGGATATTCAGAAAGTCATTTAAGACGATATTTTAAAAAAGAGATGGGTATGACTTTAGGAAGATATATTATCGAGCTTAGAATTTCAAAATCAGTTTTCTATTTATTTAAATATAATTATAGTATCTCTGAAATTGCTGAATTGTGTGGATATGATTCTATATATTCATTTAGTAGGACTTTTAAAAAAGTAGTTCATTATTCACCATCTGTGTTTAGATCTGTTATCAAAAAAAATCCAGATATGCTTATTGATTATGGTATGAAATAAGTGAAGTTTGAAGAAAATATTTTCATAAAAAAAGGTTGTAAGAATATTTTTCAATTCTCACAACCTTTATTTATTAATCTATAGTAAAAGCAAATCCCATAAATTTAGCACGTTTTGTTTGATAATTATTTTGTAGAGATTGTCCATCGTAATATTGATATGCTAATCTCATTCTTTGTCCATTTTTTCCTGGTGGGAATATAATACCAATTTCTAGATTAGTATTAGCAGCATAAGCTGTTTGTTGCCAATGGCTTCTTTGTGCTGCAACAAAAAGTGATCCAAACTCTTTGTTATCAATAGGTATTTCTAATTCAAAACCATATTGGAACCAATGATATGAATGCACATTTGGATCATTCATTCTACTACTAATTTCTAATCCTCCAGGGACATAAAAATTATAGTCACCATAAACTCTTAATAATTTTGAAAAGGTTGGGAAGAAAGGATTTAAGAAATGTAAAGGTTCAAAATAGCCAGAAATCATATAGTCATCTCGAACATAATTGCTTTCATTAGAATAAATATTATTGTCATAGTCATTATATTTAGAACCATCACCATTTGTATCTAATTGGTCTCCTTGGTGAGAACAAATATGATGTTTAGCTAACCTTAATCCTCCCCAATCTACAGGTTTAATAGCTAAGGAAAAATAATAGATACCATCCATCCCTAATAAATCAGTTCCATGAGTGTTCATGAATGTACAAATGGCTAACCCCCAATCCATTTCAATACCTAAGTTAGGGTTATTAATTGGAGATATTCTCCAGAAGTTAAATCTTGTACCTATATTTACATCAAAGTGATCTTCAGTCCCATCAGATGTTGGATGGATTTCCTCAATTTGATATTTTCTATATGTAATTTTAGTATTTACGGCTAAAGGGTCAGCAAGATAAGAAGGATATAAAAACTCATCTGGAAGACTTGTGAAACTCAAGTTTAGGAATTCAATATTATGAGGTTCATTAGATTTTGCATTAATAGGTAAAATGGTTAAAATTGCAATTAATAATATAGTTCCTCTTTTCATTTTATTCTTCCTCCCCTGTTTTTTCGATAGTCCAAACATCATTTTGTGGACCACTGCTAGAATAACCACCGATTAAATATATTTTTTCATTAAAGAGTACTGTTTGATAACCATACCTTGGCTCAACAATTGCTCCATCTGAATCTGTTGTCCAAGAGTTATTATCTATAGAATAATAAACAGTGGAGTAATTTCTTGTTTTTTCTGAGAAAGTAAGTGAACTATTACTTTTTCCTGAGAACATCCAAATTCTATTGTCATAGTAAATTAAGGAATGATTGCTTCTTGTATAGGCATTATCAGGTGTTTCTCCTGTATTTGCCCAAGTTTCATTTGTTAAATCAAATTTCCATAACTTTTCCCAATTAGTAACTGATTCGTCAGTCCTTCCTGAACTAGATTGTTTAGCATCTTTAAAAGAGCCACCTTGTAAGTAAAATGCATCATCAGTTTTACAATATGCAAAAGAGGCTCTTGCTCCTAATCCCATATCATCTGTTACTGGAGTCCAAGTTTCTCCGTCAGTTGATTTATACATATCTCCATAGTATGTATTATCATCTGCATTAAAACCACCAAAAATATAAAGAGCATCGTCACTACTTAACATTCCATGATAAGCTCTAGCATTCCAAGAGGTTGAGGAAGTTACCTCAGTCCAATTCTCGCCATCACTAGTTGTCCAAACATCATTTACATAACCTCTATCACCAGTCTCTTCATCTACTCTAAAACCTCCAGCTATATACAAATTATCATCTAAAACAGCAGCCGCCATTCCTCGTCTACCTTTCCAAGGGGCATCATCAGTAACTTTTTCCCAAGTAATGCCATCTTCACTTCTATATACATCTTCTTTGTAGCTATCTTCATCACCTCTAGCAGAGCTATCGTAGCCACCCATTACATAAATATAATCTTGAAATACGATTGCTACAAAATCTTGTCTATTAGAAAATTCAGCATTTTGGACTATTCTAGTTGGAGTTAATTCTCCATCGTAAGATTCAAAAGTATATTGTGAATATGGGATAATGAAAGACCCATCACAACCAAAAAAGAATAAGGGGATAAGTAAAAAAAGTAATGCACATTTTTTCATAGTAACCTTCCTGAACTTTATTTACCTAAAATATTAAACATTAGTAATAATTTAGTGTGTAGTTTTATGAATTAACTTGGATATTATAACAAATATATTTATTAAATAAAGTGAAAATATTATATTTAAAACTTTTTTTATTATATTTTTTTGTTATATAAAAGAAACTTGGTTACAATCTATTTGTTACATTATAATTTCAATAAAATTTTTAAATTTGAAAAATTAAATTAAACTTTTAACTTGTATTAAAATTTGACAATTTCAATTTAAAAATGAAAATTTATTGCAGGTTTTATAAAAAAAATATTTTTCCTATTGACAATAAAGGCTAAATTATATAGGTTAACAAATGTCTTTAAGGGGGCGTAGCGAAGATGGTTATCGCGTCGGCCTGTCACGCCGAAGATCGCGGGTTCGATCCCCGTCGCTCTCGATAAAGCTCTTTACAATTTGTAAGGGGCTTTTTTTATTTTTATATATCATTTGCTTTTAAGTTTAACTAATCTCGGTTAAAATTATTTTAAAGGAATAATAAGGCTAATTGTCTTTAATTTATTCTTTTGGGGTAATTAGATATCATCTTCGATTAGGTGGTAATTCGAAATTAAATATATTTAGGATAAAAAAGTGAAAAATGATTTTGAATTAATTAAGCATTATTTAAGAATTGATAGAGAAACCTTTAATCGAGAGATTAGAAATGAAGCATTTGATACTCTAAAAAAGAAATCCCATTTTCATGTTTATACAGGGGGATTATTAGCTTTAACGAATAATTGTGTAAATAATTGTCATTATTGTGGATTAAATCGAGATAATGGGGAAATTCGTAGATTTACTTTAGACGATAAAACAGTAATTAAATCTATTAAACTTGTTAAAAAAATGGGTTTAAAGAGAATTCTTCTAATTGGAGGAGAAAATCCTAAAATATCTATTTCTCAATATTTGAAATATATTGAAGAAGCTAAAAAAAATGATTTAGAAATAAATATTGCCATGGGTGTTTTTACAAAAAGTGAATATAAACAGCTAAAAGATACAGGTTTAGATTATTATACTATAAAGTTTGAATCTTCGAATCCTAATGTATTTAATTCTAGTAATCCTGATATAACCTTTGAAGATAGAATGAAAGCAATTAGGGAAGTTAAAGAAGTTGGACTAAAGTTAGGTACAGGTAGCATTGTAGGACTAAAAGGTCAAAGTTTTGATGACATTGTAAGAGATATACAATTAACAAAAGAGTTAGAAGCTGATTGGGTGCCTATAGTCCCATATATACCAGCTAAAAACACAATTATGGCTAAAGATACTCCATTTGGTAATGTAGACCTTTTACTTAGAAGTATTTCATTATTAAGATTGCTTCTTCCAACTTCACAAATTACAGCTGGTCAGCCTACACAGGATTCTAAAGAAGGTTTTGCTGATAAAAAAGGAAATATTGAAGCCTTAAAACATGGGGCAAATAAACTATTTGTTGAAGTAACCCCAATGGCAATGAGAGGGGAGTTTGAAATAATAGAAGGTAGAAAATTATTTCAAATTGAAAATATTGAAAATATGATAAAAAGTGTTGGACTTGAAAGATTTTAATTGAGGAAAAGAAAGTTTATGAAAATTATGGTTGGAATGAGTGGTGGAATTGACTCCGCAGTAACTGCATATTTATTAAAAGAAAAGGGCTATGATGTTAAAGCAATTACTATGCTTTTAGGTAAAGGCAATAGCCAATTAAAAAATGCGAAAAAGTCAAATTATTGTTTCGCCCCAAATAAAGAAGATGAATTAAAAAAAGTTAAAGAAATCTGTGAAAAATTAGATATTGAAAGTATTTTATTAGATTTATCCTCTAATTTTGAGAATACTGTACTGCAAAATTTTAAAGACGAATATTTAAATGGAAGAACTCCTAATCCTTGTGTGTGGTGTAATGCTAAAATAAAATTTAAGGCTATGCTTGAAGAAGCTGAAAAACAAGGTATTGAGTTTGATAAATTTGCAACGGGTCATTATGCTAGAATTATAGAAAAAAATGGTCGCTATTGTTTATATAGAGGTAAAGATTTAAAGAAAGATCAAAGCTACTTTTTATATAGATTAACTCAAGATCAGCTTTCTAAAGTCCTTTTTCCTTTAGGGGATTATGTAAAAGATGAAGTTAGAGCTATTGATGTGAAGTTAGGTTTTCATGAAGAAAAACAAACCGAAAGTCAAGATTTTTATGATGGCGATTATACAGAGTTATTAAATGTAGAGAGTAAAGAAGGAAATATTGTAAATAAAGATGGAAAAATACTAGGAAAACACAAAGGCTTATTCCATTACACAATAGGACAACGAAAAGGTTTAGGTATTGCTGCAGATAGACCTTTATATGTTTTAGAATTAGATACTTTTAAAAATGAAGTTGTAGTTGGTTATCAAGAAGAAACTTTTAATAATATAGTTGAAGCTAAGGACATTGTTTGGGGATCTAGAGAAAGCATAAATGAAGAAAAGTTAGATGCTAAAATTAGAAGTACTGGACAACCAAGTAAGGCAACTGTCTCAACGTATATAGATACAGATGGAAATCAAGTATTAGTTGCTAAATTTGATGAGCCAATTCAAGCTGCTACTCTTGGTCAATCTTTAGTTATTTACGATGGTGATGAAGTTGTAGCGGGTGGTATTATTTCAAACACAAAATAATTGGTAAAAAATGTAAATTTTTATATACAAATCTATATAAGTGAGTTATAATTTTATTCGTAATTGATTATTCTTCATGAATTTAATATTTTATATAGGCGGCCAGATAAAAACTCAAAATTTTTATTTGGCTTTATGTTTGTTTTTATTAATATTCTTTTTTCATTAGATATTAAGTTAAAATTTATACAATACTACTGTAAATTTTGATTAAAGAACAATAAATGTTGTTTCTTTTCTTTCTTTATGTTTAAATAAGTTGAAATCGAATTTAGGAGATGTTTATGAGAGTTATAATTGAGAAAGATTATAATGATTTATCAGCTTGGGCCGCTAGATACATTGCAAATCAGATAAATGAAGCAGCCCCTTCAAAAGATAAACCTTTTGTCCTTGGCCTTCCTACAGGTTCCACACCTTTAGCAACTTATAAAGAATTAATACGATTATATAATACTAACTATGTTTCATTCGAAAATGTTGTTACTTTTAACATGGATGAATATGTGGGCTTAGATGAAAATCATCCACAAAGTTATCATTATTTTATGTGGAATAATTTTTTTTCGCACGTTAATGTAAAAAAAGAAAATGTCAATATTTTAAATGGTATGGCTAAAGATTTAGATAGTGAATGTATTCGTTATGAAGATAAAATTAAAAGCTATGGTGGAATCGATTTATTTTTAGGGGGAATTGGAGTTGATGGCCATATCGCTTTTAATGAACCTTTCTCATCCTTAACCTCTCGAACTAGAGTCAAAACTTTAACATATGATACAATTGTAGTTAATAGTAGATTTTTTGATAATGATGTTTCTAAAGTTCCAAATACTGCGCTTACAGTGGGTGTAGAAACTATCACTAGTGCTAAAAGTGTAATTATACTAGTAAATGGACATAACAAGGCTAACGCATTAAAATTGAGCGTTGAGGGCCCAGTTTCTCAATCATGTACAGGTAGTGTTTTACAACTACATAAAAAAGCTCTTTTCGTTGTAGATGAATCTGCTTGTGATGAGCTTAAAGTTGGCACTTATAAATATTTCAAGGATATAGAAAAATCGAATCTGGATCCTAATGTTCTTTTAAAATAATAATTTTTTTGCCTTTTTTTAGTAGTTTTTAAAAAGGCATTTTTTTTTGTACTTGAATTAATGTTTTATTATTGGTAAAAATAAGGAAAACATTTTAAAGGATAACTGCTATGAACATTGTATGTCTTGATTTAGAAGGGGTGTTAGTACCTGAAATTTGGATTGCGTTTAGTGAGGAAACAGGTATAGAAAAACTTAAATTAACTACCCGTGATGAGCCTGATTATGATAAATTAATGAGATATAGATTAGATATCTTAAAAAGTCATAATTTAAAATTAACTGATATTCAAAATACAATTAGTAAAATAAAAGTTCTAGATGGTGCAAAGGAATTTTTAGATGAACTTAGAACTTTAACTCAAGTTGTTATTTTAAGTGATACATTTAGTGAATTTGCTGCTCCTCTTATGAAACAATTAGGTTATCCAACTATTTTATGCAATGAATTAGTTGTAGATGAAAATAATATGATTGTTGATTATAAATTAAGAGCAAAAGATGGTAAACGTAAAGCCATTGACGCTTTTAAGAGTTTGAATTTTAGAACTTTTGCTGCTGGGGATTCATATAATGATTTATCTATGATTCATAAAGCTGATGGAGGTTGTTTATTTAGAGCTCCTAAAACAATTTTAGAAAAAGAAAAGTCTTTGAAATTAACTACAACTTATGATGAATTCTTGTCTGAAATTAAAGCTTTTTTAAATAATAATTAATAAATGAAAAAAATAGAAAAGAAAATATTAGGATCATTAATAGTATTAATAATTAGTATAATCATTGGGTTTTCACTACTTTCAGTAATTTATACTGGTAGTGCCCTAGTTGAAGCTATAGTTGCTATCATTGTGATAGTAGTATTAATAATATTATTGGTCCTTTTTAAGAACTTTTATAATGATTTTAAAGATACATAGTTAAAAATTTATTTTATTTATTGTATTTACAAGTAGTATTTCTAATAACTAATGTAGGATCTAAAATAATTCGTTCTGCTTTTTCAGATGGGTTTTCAATTTGCTTAATGATTAATTTTACAGCTTGTTCACTCATTTTTTGAACATGCTGATCTACAGTTGTAAGATTAATATCATATAATGATGAAAAATTAATATTATCAAACCCAATAATTGATAAATCTTCAGGAATCCTTATTGAATTTTCTCTACAACATTCAATAAAGCCAATGGCAGATAAATCATTTCCTATAACAATTCCTTTAGGTTTGTTTTTTAGGTTTTTAATATATTTTTTTGCCAAATTATATCCGGTATCAAGTTTCAAATCAGTTTCCAAAACAAATTCTTCTTTGAAAGGTATGTTGTAATTTTCAAGTGCTTTTAAATAGCCCTCATACCTTAAAATTGAAGCTGAAGATTCAACAGTTCCTTTTATATATGCAATTCTAGGAAAGCCTAATTCAATTAGATGCATTGTAGCAATATAGCCAGCTTTGAAATTATCTAAAATAACTGAATTCGTTTTAAAATCATTTATATCAAGCATCCTATTTACAAGAACTAGGGGGATTTTTTCTTCTTGCAATTTCTCACTTAATGCACTTTTTCTTGCTGTTAATAAAATAAGCCCTGCAAAATTAGAACTTACAATTGTTGTAATAAATTCTTTTTCTTTTTCTGCATTATTTTCGCTATTGAAAACAACTAGCATATATCCTTTTTCAATTAGATATCTTTGAATATAAAATGCCAAATCAGCATAAAAAGGATTCCTTATATCACTTAATATTAATGCAACTATTTTTAGAGCACCTTTACTTAAGCTCCTTGCTATAGTATTAGGACTGTATCCAATTTCTTGGATATATGAATTGATTTTATCCTTTAACTCTTTACCTACACCAGGAGAGTTATTCATTGCTCGAGAAACTGTGGATTTAGATACGCCTAAATCTTTGGCTATTGCTGTAATTGTCATTTTTTTAGACATTTAAGTAATCCCTCATATCTTTGTTTATCACTAAATAATTATTACATACTTCATCATAAAAAAGCAATATTAGATTATTTTTTATATGAATATTGTAATATTATTATAATATTTTGAATTTATTAGTTAAATAGATCAGTGTTTATTCTTTAAAAAAATAAACACCGAATAAAACTAACAAATTATTTCAATGCTGCTGGATATTGAAAATCTTCTTTTGAAATATCAAAAGGCCAAACTAGTACAGGTTGTTTATTAATATACTGAACAACTGTTAAGTTACCTCCCATGTTTTGATTTTTATATTCAATACCATTAAAACTTGAATCAGTAAATGAAATTGTTGAATATGGTAGAATAATTTCTGGTTTAGCACCAATGTCAAAGCTGTTTTTGATATCAATTTTATTAAAAGCATTTTTGATTGCTTCAGTAGATAAATCGCCTTGATCACTCGCAATTTTTAATGCTGATGCTATTACATATGTAGTAATATAAGCTTCAGCGGAGTGTCCATTCATTTCTACATTATAAGTTTCTTTAAATTTGTTTGAAATTTCAGTTCCTTTTGAACCTGCTACGAATTCTGTTGCTACAGCAATTCCATTACATAAGTTACCAACAGCAGGAACATAAGATGCTTCAGTAAATCCATTACCTTTTGCTATACATAAATTTGGTGCATAACCTTGTTCATTAAAAGTTTTGGTAAGCAAAATTGCGTCTGAAACATAACAATCTACAATTAAAGCATCAGGATTTAATCTTTTTAGTTGTAATACTTCTGAAGTAAGATCAGCAGCCCCTTGAGAATATAAAACTTCACCAAGGTATTCATATCCTAGTTCTTCAGCCCAATATTTAGTCCACTCAACAGTTTGTTGTCCAACTTCAGTGTTATCAGCACAAACAGCAATTGTTTTAATATCAGCATCACTTCTTTCTTTATCCATATCAGCAATTGAATAAATCATATCTCTAATGAACATCATATTAGTTGGAGCTAATCTAAAGAAATATTCATATCCATGAGAAGTTAGATTATCAGAGGTTGCATTAGCAGTAATAAAAGGTACTTGATAAGTTTCAGCTACTTGAGCTACTACTTCAGTTACACTACTTTGGTAAGCTCCAATTACAGTTTTAACTTTTTCCTGAGTTAATAGCCTTTCCATTTCAGTCATACCAAATTCGCCTTTACCTCTTGAATCACCATAGATGATTTCAATTTTTTTCCCATTAATTCCGCCAGCGGCATTAATTTCGTCTAAAGCCATTTCGATACCTTTTTGCATATTTTGACCTGAATCAGCTAGATCTCCAGTTAATGGATATAATCCACCAATAAGGATAGTATCAGAGTTTTCTTCTTCTTCACTTTCTCCACTTGCCAATAAAGGTGTAACTACTACCATTAGCAATACCAGACTTAGTAAAAATAATTTTTTTACTTTTTTCATTTTTTTTCTCCTTTTATGGATTCCTTAGAATCCTAAATATGCTTTCTTTACGTCTTCGTTATTAAGTAAATATTCAGAATTCCCTTTAACGTTGACAACTCCGTTTTCAATTACATAACCGTTTGAAGCAAGACTTAAAGCTTTTCTAGCATCTTGTTCGGCAATGGCAATCGAAAGGCCATTGGTAGATGAGACATTTTTAGCAATTTTGAAAATTTCATCTACGATTTTTGGGGCTAAACCTAACGATGGTTCATCCATTAATAAAACTTTAGGTAAGCCCATCATTCCTCTTGAAAAGGCTACCATTTGCTGTTCACCACCCGATAATGTACCAGCTAATTGTTTTTGACGTTCTTTTAAAATTGGGAACCAATTGTAGATTTGTTCTAAGGTGTTTTTTTTCTTTTTTTTAGATTCAGTAGTGCAGGCGCCTAATTCTAAATTTTCATAGACAGTCATGTTAGGGAAAAGTTGTCTCCCTTCAGGACATAAAATAATTCCTCTATCAATAAATTCAGCACAAGACTTATTTGTTATATCTTCTCCTTCAAAGAAAATTTTTCCTTTAAATGGAGAAATTAATCCTGCTGCTGCATTAATAGTAGTGCTTTTACCAGCTCCATTGCTTCCGATAAGAGAAGTAATTTGACCTTTTTCAAGAGAGAAAGATAAATCCCATATGACTTGAGTATCTCCATATTTTACGTTGATATTTTGGACAGTTAAAAAAGATTCTTTCATTATTTTGCTCCTTTTCCTAAGTAAACTTCGATTACATATGGATCATTCATTACTTCATTTGGGGTTCCTTCTATCATTTTCTTACCATGATGCATCATAATTACTTCTTCACAGAGATTTTTTACTGCACGCATAACATGTTCAATTAGTAAAATTGTAACTCCCGATTCATTAATCTTTTTTATCAAATTAACAGCTGAATCAGTTTCCGTTTGATTTAACCCTGCCATAACTTCGTCTAGGAGTAGTAGTTTTGGTTTAGTTGCTAAAGCTCTTGCTAGCTCTAATCTTTTTTTGTAAGATGTTCCCATTTCTCCAGGTAATAAATCTTTTTTGCTATATAGATCTGTAAACTTTAATATTTCTAAGGCATAGCCTTTTGCTAATTTAGCACTAGAAATATCTTGTCTTCCAAAAAGAACTCCTGAAATAACATTGTCTAAGACAGTCATATTTTGTAGAGGTTTCATAATTTGAAAAGTTCTAGCTATCCCTTTAGAAGTATAAGTATGGGCCAAATTGCCTGTTATATCATTTCCTTCATAAATAATATTTCCTTTAGTAGGGGTGTAAACTCCACTAATCATATTAAAAACAGTAGTTTTTCCAGCTCCGTTAGAACCGATCATTCCTGTAATTGATCCTTCCTTTACAAAAAAGTTAACATCGTCAACAGCTCTTAACCCTCTAAAATCTTTTGTCAAATTTTTTATTTCTAAAATGTTTTTACTCATATCATTACCTCTCATCATCACTAGCTGTTTCAAATAACTGAACTTTGTTTAATATTTTCTTTTTAACTTTACTTTTATTGAACCATCCCATAATTCCAGAAGGTTGGAATAAAATAACAATAATAATTATGCTTGAGTAAACAACTAAATTTAAACCGCTAACTATATTACCTAATGCGGCATTTAAGTATTCAGATAGAGGAGTCAAAATTATTCCACCAATAAGTGGTCCTGTTACGCTTCCTAATCCACCAATAATAGCGGGAAGAACAAATTCTATAGATTTAGTTCCCATCATTATATCTGGGTTAATATAGCGAACGTAATTTGCATAAAATACTCCACATATAGCAATCATTCCACAGCTAATGAAAGTAGCAATCAATTTGTATTTTTGAGGGTTGATACCAATAGCGTTAGCTGTATCTTCATCTTCTCTGATTGTTTTTAAACCATAGCCTAATTTTGATGTGTCTATTTTTTTTAGAATCATGTAGTAGCTAAGCATTAAAATTAATGCAATATAGAAATATGGGACCTTAGATGTAAATCTCATTTGTAAAAGTGAGGATTTGCCATATTGTAATAATAATCCTTGTCCTTTTCCTGCTAAATCCCAATTTAAGAATAGATTTCTTATAGCCTCACCAAAAGCGATTGTTACTAGGGAGAAATATGCACCATGAAGAACAAAACAAGGTGATAAAATAATGGCCCCTAATGCACCAACTATAAAAAATACTAGAATTATGCTAATCCAAGGTGAAATCCCAAGACAATTTAATAAAAGTGTAGAAATATAGGCTCCAAGACCAAAGAAAGCAGCATGTCCTAGGGATATTTGACCTGTTAAGCCTCCTAATACACTCCAAGAAAGAGAACAAGCGACTGCTAAAAATGTCGTAATAAAAATTGACATTAAATATGGAGTTTTGATAATTATTGGAATAAAAGATAATATTATAAGTAAAATTATAGGTAGTAGATTTGATTTAATTATTTTTTTCATTAGTTAGCCTCTTTTTTTCTTTAGATTTATTCTTTCTTTACCAACAAGTATTAATATAAATATTAGGAAAACGAGAGTATCTTTAAAGGATGAGCCAACTACTACTGCTCCTATTGTTTCTAATAATCCCAATACTAGTCCACCAGTGAATGCACCAATTACACTACCTAATCCTCCAAGTGTTACAACAATAAAAGATCTTGTACCATAAATATTACCTACAGTAGGATATACATAGTAGAAAGACATTAAACATGCTCCAGCTATTCCTGCAATACTTGCTCCTAATCCATATGTAATTGCATATATTTGATTAGTTTTAACACCACAAACTTTTGCCCCAACAGGGTTTTGGGATGTTGCTCTTATTTGTTTTCCTAAAGTTGTATATTTTAGCATCGTAAAAATTAATACAGTTACAATCATTAAGAAAAGAAAACTTATTAATTTTGGTGCACTAATATTTAATCCAAATAACTGAATTACTTTATTTGATACAAAACTTGTAGCAGTTCTATAATTTGATTTAAATATTAATAATGCTAAATTGGAGAAAAGGATTCCTAAGCAACATGTTAAAAATAGAACATTCGAATCATCATCAGATTTAATTGATTTTGTAATTAAGGTTACTTGAATTAAAGCACCAAATCCAAACATCAAAACTGCCACTATTGGAATAGTTATAAACGGATCCATTCCCATTTCACATAATAGATAAGACATATACATACCTATCATTAATATTTCACCTTGACAGAAGTTAACAATTTTCATAACTCCAAAAATAAGGTTTAAACTCATTCCAATCATGGCATAAATCCCTCCGATCATTATACCGTTGATTATTGCCTGTAAAAGTGTATTCAAAGCACACCCTCCTTTTAAATTGTATGCAATCTAATTTAAAAAATAACGCAACGTTGCGTAAAATAAGATATTTTTAAACAACCGTTTTCGTTATTTAGTGTATACTATCACGGAAATTTGTAATCGGCAAGAAATAAATTAATTTTTTATTTCTTTGTATAATCGGTATTTATTAGTTAATTACTTAATTAGTATCCTATTTTCTTAAAAAAATAGTTAAAAAATTAATTAGTATATTTTTCTTGACAAGATTAATTATAGGTCTTAAACTAACTGTAAATTAAGGAACCGGTTTCGTAATAGGAGCATCTTGTGATTGAGGGTAAAATGAAATGGCGACAAGATTTTTTAAAAAATATGTCGGATATATCTATAGGAAATAGAACAATATTTACTTATAACAATTTAGAAGATAATATTTATCTTTCTTTAGTTAAAGTTTCGAAAAAATTTGCGAATAAAGTAGCAATTATTGATGATAATGAGATTGAATATACATATACACAATTACTAGAAATGGTAGATGATTTTGCATCTTTTCTAGTTACAAAAGGAATCACTAAAGCAACTCATGTTGGCATTTTGTTACCAACTTCAATTGAATATTGTATAACTTTTTTTGCCTTAATTAAAATAGGAGCCATAGTTGTATTATTACCTACTAAATATAAAGAAACAGAAATTCAATCATTATTGATTCAAGCTGAAGTTACAAATCTAATAATATCTGAACGTTATATTTCATATTTTAATCATATTACTATTAATAAAATTTGGGTTAATTGTGAGACCAAAGCAAATGGCTTATCACATTATTGTACAACTGATCAGGTGCATTTTGAAAAAGCTAATAAAAATAATGATTGTGTAATCATTTTTACATCTGGAACAACCTCAACAAGCAAAGGTGTTGTCATTAAAAATTATAATGTTATGCATGCTGTTGAAACATATAAAAGATTATTAAATATAGGGGAAGATGATAAGTTAATACTCCCTATTCCCATATATTTGATAACAGGTCTAGTAGCTATTTTAGGCCTTAGTGTTCACTGTGGTGCTACTGTCAAATTAAATAGAAAATTTAATGCTGATAAAGTTTTAAATGATATTGAAAAATATAATATTTCATTTATGCATGCCTCTCCCGCAGTATTTTTACTTTTATTAAAAGAAAAACATAAAATGCATGATTTATCTTCTTTAAAAACGATTGCTTGCGGAGCAGGTAATATGCCTAAAGCTAAAATTGAAGAATTGCATAATTGGATACCTTGTGCTCAATTTCGAACTATATATGGGTTAACTGAAACAACTTCACCTGCCACTATTTTCCCAACAAATGCTTATAAACATAAGTATGTTGGTTCTGTAGGTTTACCAATTCCTGGAACAAAGTTTTTAATCCAAGATGAAAAAGGTAACCATCTAGGAGCTAACGAACGTGGAGAAATTTTAATTAAGGGTAGTGTTGTATTAGATCGATATTACAAAAGAGATGATTTGAATTTGAAAAATGACTGGCTAAGAACAGGAGATATAGGATTTTTCAATGAAGATGGTTTCTTGTTTATAACCGACAGAAAAAAAGACATTATAAATAGAGGTGGTGAAAAAATTTGTTCTATAGATGTCGAGAATGCAATTTATGATATTAAAGGAATAATAGAAGTTGCTGTAATTGGAATAGCCAATGATTTATATGGGGAAGAGGTTATCGCAATTGTAGAAAAAGAAAATAAGGCCTCAATAACTGAGGATAGCATTAAAAAATATTTATCTACAAGATTAGCAAAATATGAAATACCAAAAACAATAGTTTTCGTAGATTCGATTTCCAAATCAGCTAATGGAAAAATTAATAAAAAATATTTAAAAGAGAAATATACAAAAAGGAGTCTTTCTAATGAAAATGCCTGAATTTGTTTCAGCTGATAAAGCAGCTGAGCTAATTGAAAATAATTCTACTGTAGTAACTATTGGTATGACCTTAGTTTCTTCTGCAGAAGCTATATTAACAGCAATTGAAAAAAGATTTGAAGAAAAAGGGCAACCTAATAATCTTACTTTAGTTCATTCCTGTGGTCAAAGTGATTGTGATCGAGGTATTCAACATTTTGCTCATGAAAAATTACTTTCTAAAATAATTGGAGGTCACTGGGGGCTTCAACCAAAAATGATGGAACTAATTAAGAATAATAAAATTCTAGCTTATAACATTCCTCAAGGTCAATTCGCTCAATTATTTAGAAGCATGGCAGGAAAAGAGCCTGGTAAAATTTCTAAAGTTGGATTAGGAACTTTCATTGATCCTCGTATAGAAGGTGGAAAAATGAATGAAATTACTAAAAAAGCAGAAGATATTAATGATATTTTAACTATTGATGGCGAAGAATATATTAGATATAAGCCGATACCTTTGGATTATTGCATAATTAGAGGAACATATGTAGATGAAATTGGTAACTTATCAACTGATGAAGAAGCTATGAAATTAGAAGTTTTACCTGCAGTTTTAGCATGTAAACGTTTTGGTGGTAAAGTAATAGCTCAAGCTAAGTATAAAGTTCAAAAGGGTGATATCCATTGTAAAAAAGTAACTATACCAGGTGTATTTATTGATTACGTAGTTATAAGTGAGAATCCGGAAGTAGATCATAGACAGACTCATAGTTTTGCTTTTAATCCTGCATATTGTGGAGATATTAAAGTTCCAGAATCAAAAACAGAAATTTTAGATCTTTCTGTTAGAAAAGTTATTGGAAGAATTGCTTTGATGAATCTTAGGCCTAATAATGTATTAAATGTAGGTACAGGAATTCCAAATGATGTAATCGGCCCAATAATTACAGAAGAAAACATTTCCGAAGATGTAACAATAACTGTTGAGTCAGGAATTTATGGCGGCATTCCAATGGGAGGAATTGATTTTGGAATTGCTAAAAACAATTATGCCCTAATCCGCCATGATGATCAGTTTGATTATTATAATGGTGTTGGTGTTGATATAACATTTATGGGGGCTGGTGAAGTCGATCCGTTTGGAAATGTTAATGCTACTAGATTAGGACCAAAACCTACAGGAGCTGGTGGATTTGTAGATATAACAACTAATGCTAAACATGTTGTATTTTGTGCAAGTTTTACAGCAAAAGGTCTTATTTGTTCATTTGAAGATAATAAATTACATATTTTAAAAGAAGGTTCTCTAATTAAATTTGTTAATAAATTGCAACAAGTTTCTTATAATGGCGAAATTGCTTTCAAAAAGGGAAACAAAATGCATTACGTAACGGAGAGGGCTGTATTTACAGTTTCAGAAAAAGGTTTAGTGCTTGAGCAAATAGCTGAAGGAATAGATTTACAAACTCAAATATTAGATTTAATGGAATTTAAACCAATTATATCTGAAAATCTTAAATTTATAGATAGTAGGGTTTATAAAACTGATGGAATTATGGATTTAAAAAAAATAATTTTTGAATAAAAAATGGAGGAATTATGAGATTAAAAGAGAAAGTTGCTATTGTAACAGGTGCCGGAAGTGGTTTAGGTGCTGGCATAGCATTAAAGTTAGCACAAGAAGGTGCTAAGGTTATTGTTGCTGATATGAAAGCAGAAACAGCTAATAGCATGGTTGAAAAAATTAAAGCTGAAGGATTTGAAGCTAAAGCGTTTGTAGTTAACATTGCAGACCAAAATCAAGTTAAAAGTATGTATGATTTCACTTTAGAACAATATGGTACTTTAGATATTGTAGTAAATAACGCTGGAATTAATAGAGATGCAATGCTACATAAAATGTCTGTTGAAGATTGGAATCTTGTTATAAGTGTTAATTTAACTGGTACCTTTTATAGTGTTCAATATGCTACTCAAATTTTAAGAGAAAAAGGTAAAGGTGCAATTATTAATATTTCTTCAGGAAGTTGGTTAGGTAATATTGGACAAGCTAATTATGCAGCTTCAAAAGCAGGGGTCGTTGGATTAACAAAAACAGCATCAAGAGAATTGGCAAGAAAAGGTGTTACCTGTAATGCTATTTGTCCAGGTTTTATTGAAACAGATATGACAAGAGGTGTTCCAGAAAAAGTTTGGGACATTATGATTAGTAAGATTCCAATGGGTAGAGCTGGAAGCCCAAGAGATGTAGCTAATTTAGTAGCATTTTTAGGTTCAGATGAAGCTGATTATATAACTGGCGAAGTAATAAACGTTGGTGGTGGAATGATTGTTTAGGAGAAATTGATGACAAATAATTTAAAAGACGTGGTAATTGTTAGTGGAGTGAGAACTCCAGTCGGTGCTTATGGAAAAAGTTTGAAAGACGTTTCAGCAATTGATTTAGGTGCATTAGTTGTAAAAGAAGCAGTAAAACGCGCTGGAATTGATATAAATAAAGTTGATGAATTAATAATGGGTCAAGTTGGTCAAGTTGCAGAATGTGGATTTATAGCTAGGGCTGTTGCACTTAAAGCTGGAATGAGTGAAGAATCTACAGCATATTCAGTAAATAGACAATGTGCCTCATCACTACAGTCAATAGCTGATGCTGTAATGGAAATTCAAACAGGGCAAAATGAAATTGTTGTAGCAGGTGGAACAGAAAATATTTCACAACTCCCTTACTATGTAAAAGATGCTCGTTGGGGAGCTAGAATGGGACATAAAGTCTTTGAAGATGGAGTTATTGATATATTAACTTGGCCTTTAAATAATTCACATAATGGAGTTACGGCTGAAAATGTTGCAAAAAGATATAATGTTTCAAGAGAAGAACAAGATCAATTTGCCCTAAAGAGCCATCAAAAAGCTTCAAAAGCAATAAAAGAAGGTAAATTTGTTGAAGAAATTGTACCTGTTGAACTAGTAGATAGAAAAGGAAATGTTACAATTTTTGATACTGATGAAGGTCCTAGAGCAGATCAGACAATTGAAAAGCTACAAAGATTACGTCCTTGTTTTGTAAAAGAAAATGGAAGTGTAACAGCAGGAAATTCTTCAAGTTTAAATGATGGGGCCGCAGCTTTAGTATTGATGTCAAAAGAAAAAGCTCTTGAATTAAATCTTAAACCATTATTAACAATAAAAGGATTTGCAGTATCTGGTATAGATAGTGACTATATGGGATATGGTCCTAAATTATCAAGTGAAAAGTTAGCTAAAAAATTAGATTTAGATTTAACTGAAATTGATATGTTTGAAATTAATGAAGCCTTTGCGAGCCAGTCAGTAGCTGTAGCTAGAGATCTTAAATTGAGTGATGAAAAAGTTAATATTTATGGTGGTGGTATTTCAATTGGACACCCATTAGGTGCTACAGGAGCTGTTTTAGTTGTTAAAGTATTACATGAATTAAAAAGAACCACTAAAAATGATGCGATGGTTAGTATGTGTATTGGTGGTGGACAAGGAATGTCAATGTATTTTACTAAAAATTAATTCCTATTAATTTTTTGTAAATCTTTTAAAATAAATTCTTCAATATAATTTTAAATATACTGAAGAATTTATCATATAAATTATTAAATTATATAATAACATAGCAAAAATTTGATAAATCTATATGAAGAAGGAAATTAAATGATTAGTTTTGATATTAAAGGTAAAAGAGCTATAGTTACTGGAGGCTCAAGTGGTCTTTGTAAAGAAATTGCAAAACAATATGTCGAGGCTGGATGCAAGGTTGTAATTGTATCAGTTGATAATGGAATTGAAAGTGCAGCTAAAGAAATAAGTAAAGAAGGGAATATAGTTGAATATATTCAATTTGATCTTACAGATTTTGATAATATTCCAAAATTGGTAGATGAATGTTTATTAAAACTTGATAATAGAGTTGATATTTTATTTAATGGAGCAGGTATGATTAAAAGGGCTCCAGCTTTAGATGTAAAATTCTCTGATTGGCAAAAAGTGATAGATTTAAACTTAAATGCTGTTTTTTTATTGTCACAATTAGTTGGTAGGCACATGGTAGAACAAGGCTCAGGTAGAATAATTAACATGGCCTCAATGGATTCTTTTTTTGGTAGTGTTATGGTCCCTGCATACTCTGCTAGTAAAGGTGGATTAGCTATATTAACAAAGGCTTTATCTAATGAATTAAGTTCTAAGGGCGTTAATGTTAATGCCATAGCTCCAGGATATATGAGAACTGCTCTAACTAAAAACATGAAGGATGTAAATCCAGCTCAATATGCAGAAATAACTAATAGAATTCCAATGGGTAGATGGGGTGAGCCAAAAGACTTAGCTGGCCTTGCAATTTTTCTTGTATCTAGTGCTTCTGAATATATAACTGGTGCTATTATACCCGTAGATGGTGGATTTATGGGAAAATAATTAATTTGTGTCTTGAATAAGAATTAATATTAGATTATCGTAGCATTCGGGTTATATTTTCTAATTGCAATTTGACCTCTTTTAAGAAAATACTTCGATTAGTGTTCTAATGTATTTTTTTGCTCGTTTATGGTAAAAAGTTACAATACACTTAATAAATGTAAAGTAAAAATATTAAAATTTTGTTAATTAGCTTATTTTTTTCTTAAAAACATATTGACTAGAATTGCGTTTTTATTCATTTTAGCTATATCTAAATTATACGTTGTGACAGAACGAATAGGAGTATGTTATGACCCGCGAATTCATAGACGAAATGAAGGAAGCGCTAAAAGCAGAAAAAGCTGCTATTTTGAAAAAATTGATCAAACAAGATTCAGATTTTAAAGATTTAGTTAACGCAAAAACTATCAATGATAGCATTGATTCTGTAACTGAGGAATTAGCATTTAGAAAAATTCAAATAACTGCTACTCATGATTATAATAAGTTACAAGCAATTGATAATGCCCTCTCAAGAATTCACAACAAACAATATGGATATTGTTTCCAATGTGGAAAGGAAATCCCAGAAAATAGGTTAAGGGCAATTCCTTATGCAGTTGTTTGTGTTGACTGTAAAAACAGTGAGGAAGAGAAGGCTGGAAGAAGTAGGTAAAATAATTAAAGGTTCACAATTTTTGTGAACCTTTAACTGTTTTTAGAAATAATCTTAGAAATATGGATTGTTTCTCTCTTGCTTGATTGTTGTTTTAGGACCATGCCCAGGTAAGACAATTATATCGTCATCTAATTCCATAAGTTTAGATAAGCTAACCTGTATATCTTGGTAGCTTCCTCCAACAAGGTCACATCTTCCAATACTACTTGCAAAAAGAGTATCTCCAGAAAATAGGATATTATTTTCTTCATCTAGGTAGCAAACTCCACCTTGAGTATGACCTGGTGTTGAAATAACTTTGAAGTGACAATCATCTAAAAATTCTCCGCCTTTAAGAGTATAATCAGCTTCTGGTAAATTATTAATTTCGTTTTCAAAACTCTGCAGGAAAGTTAAGTCAAAACAATATTTATTAATGAAGTCTTTACCTTTTTTTCCAAGGTAGCATAGATCTTTTTCACCGACAAAGATTTCTAATGAAGGATAGGTTTCAACCAATTTTGGCAAGCCCATTATATGATCCCAATGTCCATGAGTTAGTAAAACTGATACAGGTTCAACATTTCTCTTTTTAAGAAAATCAATAATTTTATCTGCATCGGCACCAGGATCGATTATCCAAGCACTTTGAGTTTCTTCATTACCATAAATATAACAATTTGTTTGGTAAGGACCGACAATTAAGGAATCAATAAACATAAATCCACTTCCTATCTAATTATTTCTTTTTGGAATAAGTAATAGAAGCTGTGCGGCCTTTGATGTCAATACCGTCCAAAACTTCGATTGCCTTTTCACAATTTTTTTCATCCATAGTTATAAAAGAATATTTATCATGGACTCTGATGCTATAAATATCATCTCTAGTGATATTTAACTTTTCTTGAAGTAAAAGAGAAAGTTCTTTAGTATATAACTTTTTCATTTTACCAACATTTAAATAAAGAGTTTTTGCCCCATCAGGAAGTTTTTTTACTGGCTTAGGTTTTTTTACTGCTTTAGTTTCTGTTTGTGCTGCTTTAGCAACATTTTGATCTGCAAAAGTTTTTTTTGCCTTTGAATTTCGACTTTTTTGACTTTTAGCTTTTTGAGCTTTATCATCTTTCGATGACTTAGTGAGCTCTCTTAATAAGTAAGCCATAAAGTATCCACGTAAGCGCCATGGAACATTCTTTTTGATGAGTTTTTTAAGAGATTCTAATTCTTCAGGATTTGGATCTGTTTCAGTTTTTCCTGCAAGTAATTTAATCTTCCCAATTAGAACATCATCTAATTCAATAGGGGTGCTCTTGTTTCTATTATCCATGAGCAAGTCTCCTTAAAGATATTTACTACACTCATTGAGTTTTAGTGTAGTTCCTTTTTTGCAAAATATATAATAATTTTTTATATGTTTTAATTATATATTTTGTATAATACTAAGGCTAGGAAAAGGCACCTACCTTAGCTCCAAGGATACCTTCCGGTCACACTCGGGGAATTGATAAACTAAAAAGTCCTGCAATACCAATTTCTTTTGAGCATATAAAAGAATTAATAGCTTTGTCAAGGAAACAATTATTTGCTATATTGTTCTTATGGCCTATAGTAGCAGTGAACAAATAGTAATAATAGAGAAGCAAATAGAAAAAGTCAAACAACTTATAGCTAAACATTATCTAAGTTTAGGTGTATCTGTTGCACTTTTTGTAAAAAATAAATCTTTTCCTTATTGTTCAAATGAGCTTATTGACTATGAAATGTCTAAAAAAGAATATAAAAAACAATTAGATATTTTTAATAAACTTAAAAATAAAGTAGACATAGTTGATGACTGTAATAAACAAATTTGTAATTTGAGAATATTATTAGATGAAAAAAAAGAAGAAGAAGAAAAAGAGCTCTCACGCTTTGGAGCTGCAGTTTATGAGGCTTATTCTAATAATAAATTAAGTGAAGATTTAAAAATTAAGCTAGATTCTATTTTTAACAATATAAATAAAACAATAGCTAAGTATGAAAAAAAAGCTAACTCTACAAATGTAATTTTATTTTCTGCTTTTTATAATAATCTTTTGTTAAATAAAAAACGAGAATTAAAAAAATTATTTAGAAATGCTGCTGTTTATCTTAGAGATAATAACCTAATAGAAAAAATTGAGATTTTAAATAAAGAGAAATATTTAAATACATTAAATCTAGCTATTAATTCTAGAACTCAATTAGAGAAGAAAATTAAAAAATGTGAAAATCAAATCAAATTGATTAAAAATGAAGAAGCTCATTCTTCTTCTAGGGTATTAGAAGAACTAAAAAAAGATGTGAAAAATGCTAAAGAGAGTGAAATAAATGCTGCTATATTATTAGGTAAAGAACTATATAATACTCTCCCCAATGATATTACCTCAAAAGAAATTGGCATAAAAGCAATTTCTTTGATAGATAATATAACACTAGAACTTGCTAAAATTGATAGTTTAGAACAAGATATAGTAAAAATAAAAAATGAGATGATCATTACAGAGCTTTCAGCTCAGATAGCACATGAGAGAAGTAAAATTAAAACGCTTGAAACTGAAATAGCAAATTGTAATAGACAGATTAATAAAATAGAACAAAAAATAAATGAAAAACGTAATAAGATAATAGAGTTGAAGAAAAAAGGAACATTTGAAAAATCAACTTTAGACTTAGTTACTTTGGATGAGAGCGATGGAAACACCGAAAAATAATGATAAAAATGAAATGAGTGAGAACAAAAAGCCTATACATAAAAAAACTCCGTCTACTTCTTCTAAGTCTAACTCGGTGAAAAGAAAAGCAAGAACTGAAATACAAAAAAAAGCTTTATTAGACAAAGAAAAGACCCCATCTGCTACTAACAAAAATCCAACAAAAAAACCTAGAATAGCAAACGTGCAAACTAGTGAAGCTTCTAAGAGTAGAAAAGAAATCAAAAAAAATAATATAGATGAAATAATTGTTCCTCCGAGAAAAGCCGTTAGAGGAATTCCTAGTTCTAAAAAAGATGTCTTTAAAAAAGGAGGATACTCTTCTACTCAACAAAAAAAAGAAGTTAAAAAAGAAGAAGATAAGAACCAAAATAAAATAAATTCTCAAAGTAAGAGTAAAAAAGACAAAACAGTTCCACATATAAATCATGAACAAAGTCATACTTATTCAATTAAGAAATTAAAAACTAATATAAAAGATGATGCTAAAACAAAAAGTGATAGTAAATCTAAAATTTCTGTAACTAAAAAAACAAGCCAGAAGAAAAAAAATGTAAATCAAAAAAATAAAGAGATAAAAAAACCTATCTCAAAAGTTAAAAAGAATGTTAGCCCTAAAAAAAAGAAATCTTCTACTAAGAAGAATAAAAAGATTAAAAAAAATACAATTAATAAAAATAAATATATTATTATAATTCTTTTTATCTTATTATTAGCTTTAATTATTTTAAAGCTATTTTCTAATACTCAATTTTCTAATAATAGTTTAACATCTAGTTTATCGAATGATAACTTAAATATAATAGAGCCAATTTCTTCAAACGATATAAATTTAGATTATATTTATGTTGGAAACGATACAAATGACTTATCCTCTATAAACAGTTCTCTATCTTTATTAAATGAAGAGGAGAATAATGATTCATCAATTTCAATTGTCAATATAGAGGATGATAAATTGAGTGGAGATTACGTAAAATTAACAATTAACAAAGGATTAAGTGCTAAAGCAATATCTTTTTTATTAGAAGAAAATGGGGTTTGTAGTAGTGAGGCTTTTTTAAATTATGTTGTTAGTAATAATTTAGATACCAAGCTTAGAAGTGGTACCTATATTATTAAGAAAAATAGTCACATTGAAGATATAGCCTCAGCTATTGTTGAATCAGATGATATAACAATAAAAATCTATCCAGCAAGTACTATTGATCAAGTTGATCAGCTTTTAGCAAGTCGTAAACTTATAGATAAAGGAGAATTTATCGAGGCTTGCACAACAATTTGTAGTGAAAAAGGCTTAGAATTTGTAGAAGGGTGGTTTACTCCAGCAATCTATAAAATTACAAATAAATTTGATGTAGATTTATTAGCTAGAACGATGTTAGAAAATACTTTTAAAATTTTATCACCATACCTTAAAGATATTGCAAATTCTGGGTATAGTATAAACGAGATAATAATAATAGCTTCATTAATTCAAGCTGAAACTCAAGATGTTGATCAGATGCCGATAATTTCAAGTGTTATTCATAATAGAATTAAAAAAGATATGCCACTTGGAATTGATGCAACTACAAGATATGAACTTGGGAATTGGAGTGATGAAATAACGCAAGAAATATTTGATAAGCAAACTCCATATAATACAAGAAGAAAAAAAGGGCTACCGCCTAGTGGAATTTGTTTAAGTAGTAAAGAGGCAATTGAAAGTGCAATCTATCCGTCAGAGACTGATTATCTGTATTATATCCATGATTTGGATGGTAATTTAATCCCAGCTTTGACTTATGAAGAACATTTAGAAAATATAGAAAAGAGAGATAGTAAAATATAATGAATTATGAATTTGGTAAGTATAACTTACACACTCATTCCTTTTATTGTGGGCATGGAGTAGGTGAGTTAGAAGATTATGTGAGAGAAGCAAAAAATAATTCAATAGAATTGTTAGGTTTTAGTGAACATTGTCCAGTAAAAGAAAATCGCTGGTCAAAGAGTAGAATGGATTATAAAACTGTTGATACCTATTTAGCTAATATAGATAATTTAAAAGAGGTGGAAAAGCAAAATAATGAAAAGAATTTAGCTTTAAAACAAGATATTGAAAAAACGTCACTTAAAATATTAAGTGGTTTTGAATGTGATTATTTTAAAGAATATCATTCGTATTTAGAAGAAATGAAAGAAAGATGTGATTACTTAATTTTTGGGGTACATTATTTAAATTTACCAACAAACAAAGATTTTCCACTTCATCATTATCCTTTAAATAAAAAAGCATTAAGTGTTTATGCTAAACAATATATAAAATCAATCGAAAGCGGATTATTTTCATTAGCAGCTCATCCTGATTTATTTTTTATACAATATTTCAAATGGGATGAACAAGCAAAAGCTGTTAGTAAAGATATAATCGAAGCAGCCCTGTATTACGATATGCCTTTAGAGGTAAATGGAAATGGTATTTTAAAAGAGAAAACAATAGGCTTTAATAACGATATGAGATACCTATATCCTGTTGAAGAATTTTGGAATCTTGCAAAAAGTTATGATAAAATAAAGATAATTTCTAATTCGGATGCACACTCTCCTTATAACATAGGTAAAGCTATAGATTTGTGTGATAAGTTTGGGAAAAGAGTTGGATTAGAATATAAAAGCGCAAATATAGATAATATTGAAAGTAGCCATAAAATAGAATTCGTTTAAAGAGGGTATAAATGAAAAGTGTTTTAGTAGTTTGTTTGAATCCAACATTTCAAAAAACATATATGTTTGATTCGTTTATTTTAGGAGAAGTTAATAGGGCCAAATATTTAAGAGAAGATGCTAGTGGAAAAGGTATTAACGTATGTAGAATCCTAACACAAAAAAATATAGACAATGTTATAATTTCTCATCTCCATTACAAAGATGAAAAGCGAATGTTAGAATTAACACAAAGAGATAATATAAATCTAAAATATGTTTTAGATTATGATTCTAGAGTAAGAACCTGTTCAACCATCTTAACAAAATCAGGACAAACTACTGAACTTGTTGAAGAAAGTAATAAAGTTAGTGATTCAACTGATCAGAAAATAAGAGAATTATTTAATCAAGAGATTGAGAAATGCGACTATTTACTTATTACAGGTACAAGAAGTCCAAATTATAAAGAGGATATTTATTCTTCATTTGTAAAGAGAGCAAAAGAGCTAAATAAGAGAGTAATTTTAGATGTAGCAAATGATGAATTAAAAAGATGTATAAAATATAGACCAGATATAATTAAGCCGAATTTGAGAGAATTTATGAAAACTTTTTATAACCAAGATATATTAGAAAATTCACAAAATGATGAATGCAAAGAGAAAGTAATAGCTAAAATTAAATATCTCTACGATGAGTTTAATATAATAAGTGTTATAACTAGAGGTAAAAGGCCAACTTGGGTTTATGATTCTAGTGGATTTTATCAAATTGAAGTTGAAAAAAGTGATAAATGTGTAAATACAATTGGTTGTGGCGATACCTTTGCAGCTTCTTTAGTAGCTAATTTAATTGAAAATAAAACATTAGATATTTCTCTAAAAAATGCTAGTTATGATGCTATGTTAAATGCAGAGAGTATTATACCTGGAAGTTTAGTTTAAAAGGCGGGGTGCGAATAAAATTCCATCACTTCATTTGTAGTAGGATGCTTAAATTTTATATATGAAGCGTGTAGGGCCATAAACTTCTCATTAGGTTTTCTTACGCCATAAAGCCTATCTCCAACAATTGGGAATAGCTTTTCCTTAGAATGGACTCTAAGTTGGTGTGTTCTACCAGTTTCTGGAGAAAATAAAACTCTAGTATAAATCTCATTTGTATCCTTATTTTTTTCAATACCAATTCTCTTATAATGAGTTATAGCCTTTTTACCCTTTTCAAAATCAACAATTTGGTAAGGCCTATTTTCAACATCTAATCGTATAGGTAAATCGATAGTACCTTTTTCATTTTTAACAACACCTCTAAGAAGTGCTGTATATTGTTTTTCTACTTCTCTATGTTGAAACTGTATTGAAATATTTCTATGAGATGCCTTATCCATAGCTAGGATTAATAAGCCTGAGGTATCCATATCTAATCTATGTGTGCTACTTTGTTCTATAGCATTAGGGAATATCTTTTTAAATCTAGATGTTATACAATCTTTTAATTCAGGTTTTTTCCCTGCAATTGTTGTAATATTAGCTTGTTTATTAATTACGCAAATATATTGATCTACATAAATAATATCTAGTTTTAACATATGTGGTAAAATTAAAGAACATTTTTCCTCACAAGGAGGATAAAAAGATAGATGTTGTTTTTCTTTAGTATTTTTACCATAAAACCCTTCAGCTAAGCTAATAGGAGTTAGTGAGTTTTTAAAAGCGTGATTTAGCAATTTAGGAGCACAACAATCTCCCGTTCCAGTTGGGAAAAATTGATTTTTTTTCAAATCCCTAAGTTTTAAAATTTCCCCATCTACTGTGTGAAATGTATATAAATCTTGAATCTCAGCTAAGGCTTTATTACTAAGATCTTTTCTGATTTTAACTAAATCTGTGCTATTATTTGATTTAATTTCTCTAGTTAGTTTTTTTATTTGTGAATCATATTTATTAACTATTTGATCAAATTTTGTTGTATCAAAAGCAGGTGGTACAAATCCTTTTACAAGATATCTTGAGTATAGTTGTGAGGAAAAAGCTTTTAGAACAACTTCATTATTATCTTTGTCTAAACAAACTAAGATTCCAAACATAATACCTTTATCATCCATTAACTTTTCTGTAGTTAAATCTTCACTAATAATTTTAGTTTCATCAAATGTTTTAAATAATTTCTTTAGGTGGATTGAGGCTAACTCGACATCAAAAATTCTTCTTTCTATCATGCGTATAAATGTATATAAAAGTGAACTTTTATTCAAATACAAAATTTATCTTAACATAAATTTAGTTTAAATTCATTGTTTTGCATTAAGTAATAACACATTGCAGTTCTTAATAACTGAGAAATTAAAGGCAATATGGCAAAAATATTTATACAGCGCTTAAAAAAATTGTTAACAATTAATTTTCTTTTAAAAAGGGAAAAGTTATGGCTACAAAAAAACAGCAAAGTCCTCCTTTAAAGAAGGAAGAGGTAACCCAGAGTGAAGAAAAAAAACTTAGCAAAGATAAAATAATTGGCTTAATAATTGCATTTGTTTCTTTATTAATTATTGTTTATGTGGCTTTTTTAGGAATGGGTAAAAGACCTATTTCTAAAATGACAAAAGAAGAAGCCTTAACAACTTTAAAGACTATTTACGGCTCTTCGTGGATTATAGATGAACAAGGTGTATCTTATCCATTAGCATCTAGGGGTCAAAAATATGAAAAAATATTTTTGACCACAGATTTAGATAGAGAAAAAGTAATTTTGCCCATTTTTCTCTATCTTGATAAAACTAATGAAGTTTTAGGTAAAGAACTAGGCTTTATTTACTATGATGAAGAAAATTCATTATTAAAAGCTCATTTGCCAAACTCTAAGATATATGATCTTGTCTATTCTAAATCTAAAAATAATCAAATGGAAAATATAGCCTTTATTTTTAGTGGAAATCAAAGAACTTATTATATTAAAGAAGAATTAGTTGAGAGTGATGAAGAATAAGGAGAATAATTTTATGAAGGATAATAAGAATAAAGAAAAGATAAATACTAAAAAAGCCTTTTATAGCGTTTTGTCAATGATAATATTAATTTTGAGCGTATCATATTTTTTCCAAAGTTGTGATGCTTCATTGATCCCTCCAATTGAAGATGAATCAACAGTTGATTTAATAGATGATTTTATACAGGGAGATGATGACGATTTAGTTGAAGAAGAAAATTATTTTTCTTTTGATATTACAGAACAACTTATAAGTGATAGACCAACTGTGTATGTTGAGAATGAAGAGACAGCGAGTATTGAGATAACAGAGTTCTATGAAGAAAGAGCGTGGGGCTGGTCTTTTATTAGTGGATTTGAAGAAGATGATAATAATGGCTTATTCTCTTATGAAATTGAAGATAATATTCTCGTTTTTAATAGTGATGGCCAATATTTTAATGCTAGAATTGATTATAATAACTGTTGGCAAGTTGATAATTATCTTTATTCAAAGATTGAAATTAATGAAATTAAATATAATTGTTATATAGTATTAGATTAAATTTAAAAAAGAGCCATTCTTTTGATATAGTAATAATTTGGAACTAATGCTTTGCTAGGTAAAAAAAAGAAGATATCAAGTTTTAGATATCTTCTTTTTAAATCATGTTGATATGTTTTATAATAAATTACCTTTTATTTTTAAAGGTAAGCCAGCTACTAATAATATGACATTATCAGAGAGTTTAGCTATTTCTTGATTAAAGGTACCAATAAGATCAAGTAATTTTTTTTCTTTTTCGTCAATATTAATTGTTGTAAGTTCAACAATGTTTGAAAGTATAACAATATCTTGTTTGGGATTAGATAATATATCTAAAAGAAGGCGTTGTTTTTCTTCTAAATTTTCATTAGATCTAACTAAATTAGATAGCCATTCTACAATATTATCAACAAGTACAATTTGTGCAGAAGATGGGAGATCTTTTAAGGTTTTATCTAAATTTTTATTTTCTTCTATAATAGTAAATTGTTCTTCACTTTTGAAATTTAAATCTTTACATTTATCAGTGACTTCATCAACTCTATCTCTAGATGTTGCTATAATAGTTCTATGTTCACTTTTTATTCCAAAGCTTAAAGCGTAGTCACAAGCATAAGAACTTTTTCCACTTTTATATGCTCCAAGTAAAAGAGAAACTTGTGGTTTCTTTTTTGTTTGGATTTTTTTATCACTAGCACTAGAGAGGAGTGTGCGAGAATTCGTTTTAACTTGGTTTTGATATAGATGCATTTTTTTGATATCTATTGTTGGCATTTTTCTCTCCTACTAAATCATACTAACATGTAAATTTAGATATTTCTACTATTTTATTTTTCAAAAATTAATCCAATACAATAGCTTAATGCTTTGTGTAATTATATAAAAATTAACAATAAATGAGAACAAAATTAATAAGAATAATAGAAGTTTAATTATTAAAAGATTTTCTAATATTCAAGTTTTCATCGTCTAATAAAAATTGTAATTTTCTTAAGATTCTAGCAAGCTCATCTATATCATTACTATTTAAATTATCAACAATTTTCATTGAAATCCTTTTTAATGTTTTGTTTATTGTAATAGCTTTACTCTCACCTTTAAATGTTAATTTAATGAGAGTTTTTCTCTTATCTTGAATATCTTCGATAAATCTAATTAGATTGGCTTTTTCTAAAATCTTACATATTTGTTTAGTATTTTGGTGACTAGTAGAAAGTTCCCTTGAAAGTTGTCTCAAACTTGGAGGGGTAGGTCTTTCATATAAAAATAAAAGTACTTCAGCTTGTCTCTTTGTGAGAGAGTTTTTATTTGAATCTTCTTTTTCATAATATTGTTCCATTTTAGACAACAAAGATGAAATTTGTTTAATAGAAAGTAAAGAATGTTCTAGAATTTCAATATCTTCAAAATTACTCATAATTAATTATCTAAGTCAAATGAGTCAGGGAAGATAAAGTCATTTAAATCTGTTGAATTTTTAGTTTTTTGTGCTTCAAGAATTTCATAATCTTCTTTACTCATTTTTTTGCCTTTACTATTTTTACGTGCCATTTTTTCAAGTGTCTGATTGTTAATGTATCGTCTTTGAATTCTTTTTCCACTACCTAGTAAGATTGCAATTGGACGTAAGCTTTCTATATTTACACAGAAGATTTGAATCATACTAGTTAGAGGTACTGCCAAAAACATTCCTGGTATTCCCCAAACAAAACCCCAAAGAGATAATGATACTAATAAAACAAATGGAGATAGACCTAATTGTATACCTTGAAGTCTAGGGTCTATAATATTTCCTAAAACAGTTTGAATTGAAATCGTTAATACTCCAACATAAATTATGCTAATCCAATCAGGTGCAAATTGTATAAGAGCCATAGAAATGGTGACAAGAGTCGCAATCAATGATCCAATACTTGGTATAAAATTCAAAACAAAGGCTAAAAGTCCCCATAAAATAGCAAAATCAAGACTAGTTACTTTTGCTGTTAAGTAGAATAAAATACCGGTGATTAAACTTATTGTAAATTTTATAAATAAATATCTTGCAATTTGGTGAGTTGTTCTTTGTGCAATTGATACAATGATTTTGCTTTTTTTACCATTGAAGGCTTCATTAATTTTTGGAGTTAGAGTATGTCTTTCTAAAATCAAGAAAAATAAAAAGACAAAAACTAATAAAATATTTTTAATGATGGTTGCAAAATGTGATGAAATATTAGTTAGACTTGTTAATGTTATATTTATCCAATTAATATCCATTCTAGAGAGAAATGTTTCTCCTGGTTCAAAATCTAACAAACTAGAAAGTTTTTCAGTAATCAAATAATCTAGCTCATCAACTCTACTTCCATAAGCTGGTATTCCAATAATTAATTTTTGGATTACCATAAATACCAATACACCAACAATTAATAAAAAAGCAAGAAAAGCAAGAATTCCAATGGTATTACTCAGCCAATATGGAAAATGCAATTTATCGAGTTTTTCAAGAAGTGGGAATAAAATAAGCATAACAAAACATGCAAAAACTATTGGAAGTAAAACACTACTAGCAGCTTTTAGTCCAAAGACTATAATAAAAAATATAACAGTGAAAGCTAATGCTTTCAAATATTTATTACTATCTTTTAAATTTAAGGAATTCGGAAACTTTGTATTTTCTTTCATATTATCAAATATAAACTAGCTATGAAAAACCTTCAATATCTGCTATTAATTAATTATGAAAGAAAAGCAAAATCTTGATCGAATACAAGTAGTTTTAGTGGACACACAAGATGGGGCTAATATTGGTAGTGTTTGTAGGGCAATGAAAACTATGGGAATTACACGCCTAGCCTTAGTTAGTGATAGAACTTACGATATAGTTAGGATTAGGCAATTAGCCCTTAAAGCTATTGATATTTATGAGAGAGCATCATATTTTGATAATTTAGAGGCTGCGCTTTCAACTAGTATTTATAGTGTAGGGGCAACTAGAAGAAGAGGAAAATACAGAAAAGCAGATTGTTTAAATCCTGAACAATTAGCTTCTAAAATATCAACTTTAGGAGATGGACTTGTCTCTATTGTGTTTGGTAGGGAAAAAAGCGGATTAACAGATGAAGAAGTAAATGCTTGCTCGCAAATTGTTACAATTCCAACTAGTGAAGACTTCCCATCATTAAATCTTTCTCAAGCTGTACAAATTATAACTTATTCTCTTTACAATAGATTAAAACCCTGGCCTGTAGAATTTTCCCCTATAACAAAAGATAGGCTAAATGACGGAGTTTTTAAATCAATAGATAGTTTAGATAATATAGGTTATTTTAAACAAAAATATGAGAAATATTGGACAACTATTTTATTAAGAGATGTATTTGAACGAGCTACATTAAGTGAAAGTGAAATGCAAAGAATTGAGAAATTGTTTGATAAAATGTCTAAAATTGCAAAATATAAAAAATAGATAGTTAAATAAGATTTATTTTAGCAATAATTTTTCCTTGAACATTAAAATCAGATGGAATTGAATCATTATTATAATGATTTATTATACTATTTAAACTTATATAAGTAGCTAAATATATTTTATCAGTTAATTCAATTCCTCCACTTTGAGTTAAGCTTATTGTTATTTGTGGAGTTCCAACTATTATAGAAGAGATTACTTTTCCAATTATATCATTATCAGTATCTTCTTTATTTGTTTTTATTCCTTTTGTCCCTTTTATTTTAAATAATAAAGTTGAAGCAATATTCCAATTTTGAAAAGAGGAATATTTAAAAGAAGCTGAACTGACAATAGCATCAGGGCCATAAATATAGCCACCGTATCCTATTTCACTATATTTTCCATAATTATAACCTAGAATATAATCATAATTATAATTTAGAAGATTAACTTCTTCATCCCCCTCAATAAAAGAATCATATTTTTCATTTAAATAGAGATAAGGAGATGTATAAACTACCTCAATATTTTTACTAATTATTCCATTAGTTTTTGATTTAGAATTTTTATAATTAATTAAAAATCCATAAGAAGAGGGAAACTCTTCTCCGGATTCAAATACTTGAATTTGATCAAATGAAATTATAAAATTAAGTTCATTTCCTTCATTAATTACCCAAGTTGTTTGAAATCCTAAAATATTATTTGCCTCATCATTTGCTTTTATAATTTTGTTATCTTTAAAATTATAATAATTATGAACGAACATAAAAGGGATGAGCATCCTAAAATTTAAAGTAGATACTTGAAAGAGAGCTCCTTGATAAATATCTAGAGAAAAATTTTTCAATAGATTAATTTTTGCTTTATGCATTACTCTGTACTGTTGTTTTCCATTAAAAGATATTGGTGAAAACTCTAGAGAAGAACTTTGTTGATCAAAGGCTGTTACATTTATTGTATATGAAAATTTTGATGATAGAAGGGAGAAGGCCATATAGTCTTGTTTTGAGAAGTTGTCGCCTATAAAAAAATTACCTGTTATACCACTACCTGATGATAATCTATTTTTACCAATCTGAAAGTTGTAATGCTCATCTCCAATAGATAAACCAATTTTGAAAGGGTAGTGAATTTCAAAATTATTTTTCCAAGTTGGTAATAAGAAAAAGGAATCTAAGTTAGTTTCAATAGAGGAGGCGTAATCTATAGGAGTGTAATTTAACTTATCTTTTATAGCAAACTGTGAATATCCTACAATATTTTGTCCAAAATATAATTGTGTATTTAAATCTAACCAAGGGGATATATCTTTGTATTGGTTATCTAATTCATAATATTTTAATTTACTATTATCATTTGTTTCATAAAAAAAGCCTTCGAAAGTAATAGGAAGATTAATATTAAAGGCAAAATTTTCATTTGAATATAGTAAATTATCTTTATTAAATAATTCTTTTTCAACTTTGTCATATAAACTTTTATCAATTTTGCTTAATGATGCTCTATCAATTTTGTTAAAAGTATATAAAACACTAGCTGCTGTTGTTGGATAATTATCATATATTCCTGTTACCTTTGAGTTTAAAGCTAGATGGTTTACTGTTGTTACAATAAAAGAATCTCTATCATATAGAGTTGCTATTGTATTCATTGAATAAGCTTTAAATGGTATTAAACATATTAAAATTATAAGTGAAAATAATTTATTTAATTTCATAATTCATCTCAAATTGTTTATGTTACTTAAATGCTAATAAATATTAAGTGAGCTTTCAATATCAGGGTCTTAGTTATTTAATAATTGTTGTAATTATTTGATGATAAGATTATAGAATTAACAGATTGAAAATCAAAGATTATATTTTGGGTATTCTATAATAATTGAAAATCCTTGTGCTTTTGGAATTTTCTTAATAAGATTGAACATAATAATGGAGTTAGAATATATGATTAATGAAGGCTTTTTAAATCCCATGCCTAGAGTTGTAGCGCATAGAGGTGATAGTAAACATTTTCCAGAGAATACAATTGAAGCATTTATTTCTGCAGTAAAAATGGGAATTGATGTTATTGAAACTGATGTTCATTTATCAAAAGATAATCAAGTTGTAATTTGGCATGACGAAACTTTAGATAGAAACACAAATGGAAGTGGTAGAATAGAAGATCACAGTGTAAAAGAATTATTAGAATTTGATGCTGGATATACTTTTACAAAAGATGGGGGGAAGACTTTCCCTTTTCGAGGGAAGAATATAAAATTATGTACTCTTGAAGAAGCTTTAGTAAAATGCCCTAATCAAAGATTTAATATTGATTTAAAAACTAAAGATTTAAGAATAGTAGATGAGTTTATAAAAGTTGTTAGAAAGCATAAGGCTGAACATAGAGTTTGTTGTGCTTCATTTCATTTGGAAAATCTGCAAGCTATTAGAGAAAAAGCTCCTGATATATTAACTAGTGTTACTACAAAAGAAGTTGTTCCTTTATTAATTAAACAAAAACTAAATATATTACCTAAAAAATTAGCAGAGAGAAAAATTATTTTTCAAGTGCCAGTCTCTCAAGGAATAATTAAAGTAATCACTCCTAGGTTTATAACAATGATGCATCAAAGAGGTGCTGTAATTATGGTTTGGACAATTAATGATGAAGAAGAGATGAGAACACTTTTTAAAATGGGGGTTGATTCTATAATGACAGATGACCCAGCTACTGTGATAAAAGTTGCTAAAGAGTTAAATATTAGATAATAATTTTGAGAAATAAACCTCACTACTTAGTTAAAAATAAATAGTGAGGTATTGTTTAAATAGTTAGTTTTAAATTTGTTCCAACTATATTTGTTTTAATATTCTGTTTCGTTAGAGCTGTTGCCTCTTTATGACAGATAATATATTTATTCTTTTTAAAGAGAAACGGTTCATATTTTTTATCTGAATAAAATTTGATGTTATTTTCCCTCAATTCAGTATTTGTTAAATCGCTTAAAATAATTACTGCCCTAAATCCTGTACTATCTACCTTACAAGGAGAGAAGTGTAGTGTTGTGTTATAAAGCAAAATAGTAGTATTTTTAGGTATATAAAAGGTTTTAATTTTTGAACTAGTTAATTCATAATTATGATCTAAATCTGTTAGCTTCGCTAAAAACAAAACGACATCAGTGCTATAAACATTAATTTCATTACAAGTGTGCCACTCAAGAGCATTTAAGTCAGTATTTTGACCATTACAATAACCTATTTCAATTTCTTCATCAAAATAAGGAGATAATTCTTCAATTGTTTTTTCATCTTCCCATTCTCTAACATATGGGATGTAAATATTTCCTTTGTCGGGAATCTTAGTATCTTTTTCTAATTTTGTAATTAAATTTTTACTACAATTTAAGTCTAAGATTTTTCCATATTCTTTAAAAAGAGAAGAGTAAGCACTTTCAATTGAAAGGCTAGGATTTAGAGTTTGTAATTTTTTTAAAGTTGAATTATTATTTGACAAAATAAGTCTCCTAAAGTGCGAACATAAAGATACCAGTTAAAAGCAATAAAGCAAAAACAATAATTGAAAAAGTTCTTGCATTAACTTTGTTATGTATCATCTCACCAATGATTATCCCTACAAACAAGAAAGGTAGCTGTGTCAATGTGTTTTTAAATGTTGTAAAAGTAAAACCAGGATTATTAAAAAAATAAGATATAATAATAATAGAGTTTAAGGTAAACCAAACAGAACACAGGGTTGCTCTAAAATCTTTTTTATCTTTTAAAACTTTTGTAGCATATATTACAACAAGTGGGCCCCCACTAGAAATTGCTCCGTGAACAACTCCCCCAAATAATAAGGCTAGAGTGGATGTGATTTTATCTTTTTTACTTAAAGTAGTAACTTCTTCATTTTCGTTTTCCCTCTTCATTAATAGTTTATATAAATTTAAGATTGATACAAAAATTATAAAAATAGCTAAGCCTTTTTTAAATAGAGATGGATTTACATACCTAAAAATATACATTCCTATTGGAAGTGTAGGTATCATAAGAGCTAATATTAAAAATGTATGTTTTATTTTCACATGTTTTAAGTTAGTTACAACTATATATAAAGCTAAAATCCAAGCTAAAATTGTAACTATCATTATTCCTTGTTTTAGACCGAGTAGGGCTGTTACAAAAGGAACAGCTATAACTGTGCACCCAAAGCCTGTTATAGCTTCAAGTGCATGAGTTATAAATACTACAAGTCCACTTAATATAAGGTTTAACATTTTGCCACCAAGAAAGGATAGATATTTTCTTTTGTTGCTTTAGGTATTTGGTTCCACATTTTTGGATCATCAAAAGCCCTATTAAAGTGTTCATCTATTTCTTCTTTTTTTATTTCAACTCCTAGTTGTTTGAAATTTCTAGGTAGCTTCATCAAAGTAAACATCTTATCAAGTTTTTCATACAATTTAGAGAGTAAAATGTCTTCATCTTTTTCGCTGAAAAAAGCTTTAGCAATTTCACAAAGAGGCTTTTTAACATTTTCAAGACTCATCGACATTTTAAAAATATCTAGTAAAGTAAATGCACAAGCACTTCCATGTGGTACGTGAAAATCTTCGCTCAATACAAAAGATAGAGCATGACCTGCTGCAGTTCCTGTACAACTAAATGTAGCTCCAGCCATTGCAGAGGATAGTAACATGTTTTTTGCCCATTCGCTGTTATCTGTTTTATTTACTGCAGCTGTATATAATTTTGGTAAATTATTAATAATGTCAATTGAAACTTCTATAGCCAATTTTCTAGTTTCTTCAGTCGCATTTTTATTCCAAATAGTTTCTAACACATGGTCTAATGCATCAACTCCAGTTGAAGCAATTAATGAAGGAGGCATATTTAAAATATATTCAGTATTTAAAATAGCTTTCTTTGCATGCATTAATTGTGATCCTAGGGTATATTTTCTTTTACTAAGAGAAGTATAAACTCCAACTTTAGTCATTTCAGAGCCAGTTCCAACAGTTGTTGGGATTAGAATTAGAGGAAGGCTTTCTTTCTCTATTTTTCTTTTAGGTGAATTAGACAAATAGTCTTCAAGGTCTCCACCATTTGTTTGTAGCATACTAATGGCCTTAGCACTGTCCATAACAGAACCACCACCAATACCAACAATTAATGAAGTTTTATTAATTTTACTATTCATATTATTAATATCACTTGTTCTAGGGTTTGGGTGAACCTCATCTAAAACTGTAATATCAATAAGATTTTTCATATCTTTTAAAAGTATTTCTTTTTCCTTAATTGGGGCATTATCTACAATGAAAGTAATATTTTTTAAATTAGGATCTAAAAGCAAACATTCTTCTAAAAGAGTTGAAGCACTTAAGGAGTCAGTTTGTACTATTTTTACAGGATTATTTAATAAGTTCCTGTGTGTAATGTCTTTCATTATTTGAAATTCTCCTTTTCAATTTCTACAACTTGGTTAAAGGCATTAGTTAAGAAATCAGTTTTAAATTCCATTTTTTCACAGAAATTTCTCTTAAGCCAACCATCAACAATTTCTGTTGCTACAAAAGGAGCTGTAATCCAACCACCGAGAGTTATTACATTAGCTTGGTTGATGATTTTAGCTCTCTCACCACTGAAGATTGAGTCAACAACACAGGCATAAATACCTTTATGTTTATTAGCGACAATAGCCATTCCTTGACCAGTACCACAAACTAAAATACCTTTATCAGCTTCTTTATTCTGTATAGCCTTAGCTACTTTAGGAGCTTGTTCAAAATAAGGTTTTGGATGATCTTTATCTTCTATGCCAAAATCTAAAACTTCATAGCCTTTTTCTAATAAAAAATCTTTAATAGCAGTTTTTAAATCATAACCACTTAAGTCACTTGCAATTGCAATTTTCATAAAATATTTCTCCTTTTTATTTCAATACTTCTTTAACTTGTTTACAGATTTCTTCTGCTGTCAATTTATAATATTCTTTTAAGTAATCAAGAGTTCCAACTTGACCGAATTCATCTTGGACTCCAACCATTCTCATTTTTGTAGGTCTCTCAATAGCTAATAAATTACTAATAGCACTACCAAGACCACCACCAACTTGATGATTTTCAGCACTTACAATATGTTTAGTTTTTGCTGCATAATGTAAAATTAATTCTTTATCTAGAGGTTTTACACAAACTGGATCTATAACAGCAGCGCTGATACCTTCCTTTTCTAATCTTTTTGCAGCTTCTAAAGCTTCTGGAACTAAAACATAACCTAAGGCTATGATAGTAACATCACTTCCGTCTCTCAAAACTTTTGCTTTCCCTATCTCAAATTTTTCATCCTTATCATAAATAGTTTGAGATCCTTTTCTTTGAAGCCTCATATATGTAGATCCATAATGATCTATTAAGTTATATATAGTTTTATTTAAGCTAACTGAATCACAAGGTTCACAAATTACTAAATTTGGAATGGTTTGCATGAGGGCTAAATCTTCAAAAGGCATATGGGTTCCGCCATTAAAAGCTGCTGTAACTCCAGGATCTGTTCCAACTAATTTAACATTTAGTTGAGCATAATTTGCACTTAAAAAGAATTGATCAAAAGCTCTTCTGCTAGCAAAACAACCAAAAGTTGCTGCAAAAGGAATTTTTCCCATATTTGATAAACCTGCACTAACTCCAACTAAATTAGCTTCTGCAATACCAACTTCAACGAATCTTGAAGGGTAGGCTTTTTTAAAATCAGCTGTACCAGTTGCTCTCATTAAATCAGCTTCAAGTACCATAATTTTATCATTCGATTTTGCTGCTTCAATTAATGTCTTGCAGTATATTTCTCTCATATCCATAACTTTAGAGCTCCTTCTTTAATTCGTTGATTGCCTCACTAGCAATTTCTTTAGAAACAACCATGTTGTGGTTTGTAAGTTTGTTTTCAGCAAAAGCTGCACCTTTACCCTTTACAGTGTCTAAAATGATCATGTTTGGCTTGTAATTAGATAATTTTGCACATTCAATTTTACTTTCAATTGCTGCAATATCATGACCATCACATCTGTAGACATTCCAACCAAAAGCTCTCCATTTACCTTCAATATCGCCTAAATCCATTGTGGATTCAGTTGTTCCATCTAATTGAAGTTTATTATAATCAGTAAAAGCAATTAATTTATTAAGTTTATATTGAGAGGCAAACATTGCAGCTTCCCAGTTTTGTCCCTCATCAGATTCTCCATCACCAATGATTGCATAAGTGTAATTCTCTAACTTATCAATCTTGCAAGAAAGAGCCATTCCACAAGCAGCTGACAATCCTTGACCTAAACTACCGGTTGTCATATCAATTCCTGGAGTTTTAGTCCTATCGCAATGGGAAGGAAGATTAGTGCCGCCTTTGTTTAATGTTTTAAGCCAACTTAAAGGGAAAAAACCTCTTAAAGCTAAAGTTGAATATAAGGCTGGGCCCGCATGCCCTTTAGATAGAACTAATAAATCTCTACCAACTTTTTTGGGATCTGTTGGATCTATATTCATTTCTTTAAAATATAGTAAAGTTAATACCTCTATCACAGATAGAGAACCACCAACATGGCCAACTCCAAGATGTCCTATAGTTTCTAATGTTTTTATACGAATTTCATTAGCTTCTTTTTTTAATATTTGAAGCTCTGTTTTAGTAATCATTTTACCCTACCTTTATTACTTTCTTTATGAAAATAATAAATTCAAAAGGGAAATTTGTAAAGAGAAATTTTAATAAATTAATAACTTTATTTGTGAAAGTAAGTAAAAATGCTTTCTAAAGTAAATATTATATGTTACAAATAAAGTAGATTATCTTATAGGAGATGGGTGAATGGTGAAGAATGTGATGAGAGCTAGTGATATTAGAACTCATAATATTAATATGGTTTTAGCTGAGATATATAAGAGTCGTGAGAATGGTATATCTCAATCCTCATTAGTTAATTTAACAGGTTTAAAAGCACCAACTTTGTTTAGAATTTTTTCAGAATTAGAAAAAAAAGATTTAATACAACCTATAAAAAAAGAGTATAAAGAAGATGGGAAGAAGGGTAGAAAACCTTTATTATATACAGTAAATGCTGATAGTTTATTTTCCATAGCAGTTGAATTTTGGGCCGGAGTTATATTAATTGGTTTATTTAATTTTAAGTTAAAAAGAGTAGCGTCAGTAACTCTCTCAATTTCTGACGATTTTGATATAAATGAAGTAGTAGCTATAATTACTAAAAATATAAATTCAATAATTAAAGAGCATTCAATTGAGAGAAGTAAAATCATTGGAGTATCGGTAGCAGCTCCAGGTTGTGTAAATATTGAAAAAGGGATAGTTATTGACTATCCAAGAATTAAAGGCTTAAATCATTATCCACTTTCAAGTGTATTAGAAGAGGAATTAGGCTTATATGTTATTGTGCATAATAACTGTTCAGCCTTAGCATATGGAGAATATCTATATGGTGAATATAAAGATCCTAAGGGCTTGTTTACTTTTTTATTGAGACGAGGTGTAAATGGTGCTTTAGTCAGTGAAAATGGTATTTATATAACTCCAGATTGTGTTACTTTAGAAACTGGCCATATTCCAATTAGCTTTGATGGTCCTGTATGTACTTGTAAGGGAAAAGGTTGCTTACAAGCTTATTTGCTTGACTTAGATAGTAATCCTAATACCCCATTATTTTCTTCATTAGAGCAAAGAATTATCGATAAAGATCCCAAAGCTTTTGAAATTCTAGATAAGGCTAGTGAATATTTATCTGTTGGTATTAGAAACTTAAAAATTCTTTTAACGCCTTCAACTATTTTAATCGAGTGTTCAAGTGATGTTGTTGCAAAGGAACTATCTAAGAGAATCAGAGAAAAAACTGATGAATTAGTAAAAGATGGTATCATTTCTCCTGTTAGAATTTTTGGTAAAGAATATTCAGCTATAACAACTCAAATGGGTGCCGTGGAAATTTTAATGGAACATTATTTCAGTAATTAAAAATTAATCAATTAAGTCAATATTTTGCTATATTTGTTTTTTTTAGTAAAAAAAAGTTGACTTATTGCTTTTTATATTGTTTACTTTCAGTAAGAAATAAATAAAATAAGAAGGTTTTTTATGAAGCAGAAAGTATCTTTAGGCATAGTTTGTTTAGCTAGGAAAACATATGATTATCATGCAGCAGAAAAATTGTATAAAAACATATTAGAAGAAGTTAAAAAAATTGAAAATGTTGAATGGACAGTTATAGAAAACTTAGTTATCGAAAAAGATGAAGGTGAGGCTGCAGGTTTAAAATTTGCTTCTAGCAATCTTGATGGGATTGTTTGCATTAGTGGAACTTTTCACTTAGGTCATTTACCACTCTTGATAAAAAGACATTGTGATAAGCCAATGCTTCTTTGGGGGCTTCCTGAATTACCCTATAACGGTGGTAAAATTAGATTAAATAGTGTTTGTGGTGTTAATTTAAATGCATCTAATTTATATAAAAGTGGTTTTGATGACTATGTTGTTCGCATAGATTCTAAGATAGATAATGACTGGATTGACGCTCTTAGAGTTATTAGAGCTTTAAACAATAGTCACATTGGTATTTTAGGCTTTAGGGCAGATGGTTTTTTCAATGTAGGGGTGCAAGATAATAATGTATTCGATAATACAGGGGCGATTGTAGATCATTTTGAGTTATCAGATGTAATTAATTTAAAAGTAGATGATCAAGAGGTAGAAAGTCGAAAAAAACAAGTCTTACAAACATTTGATTGCTCCTCGATTAGTGAAGATCAAGTTAATAAGGTATCGCTTTTGAGTGCCAAATTAAATAAATTTTACATAGATAATAATTTAAATGCCTTAGCAATTAGATGCTGGCCAGAATTTGCTAGAGATTTTGGAATAAGTCCATGTGCTGCTATGAGTATTTTACAAAGTGAAGATAAAATATTTACTTGTGAAGGTGATATTGATGGATCTCTTTCGCAAATAGCCCATAGGGCTCTTGGAGCTGAAACGCCATTTTTATTCGATTTCTCACAAGTCGATTTCGAAAAAGATTTTGCATTATTTTGGCATTGCGGGGTAGCCCCTTGTAATCTTTGGGATGGTGTTTGTAATAGATCTCTCGATACATATTTTGCTGGAGGAAAAGGTGTGACAGCTGATTTTGTTCTAAAAAGTGGACATGTCTCAGTATTAAGATTAGATTCAGCTAGAGGAAAATATAGAATGTTTATCCAAGATGCAACAGCAGTTCCAATGGAAAAATTGTTGAAAGGAACTTATCTAAAAGCTAAATTTGATAGACCTGTTAAAGATGTTTTAGATATAATAGTAAACAATGGTTTTGCTCATCACAGTAGTGTAGTTTATGGTTCTTTTTTAAAACCTTTGAGAATTGTAGCAAAATTAAAAGGTTGGGAAATCTTTGAGTAGTAATTTTCTCCTTTTTTGAAATAACATAGTTGATCCGTCAGTGTTTGGCGGATCATTTATATTTTAGAGCTTTTAAAATGTATCCAAGTTTAAAGGTTGAATAAATCTTATTTAAATATTGATTAATCACATTTATAACATTAAAGAAAAATGTAATTAAAAATTAATAGGGAGCTTTACATAGAACATTATACTTTACTTATCCTAATATAAATATCGTCAGTTGCATTTCTTTATATAAGCTTTGTAGTACTTTTAAATTACTAATTTAATGATACAATTTGTAATATGTCTAGAAATTTTAAGTTTTATTTTCTTAAAAGATTAATTTACTACTTTATTTTCAATTAAAATAAACTCTCAAAAATTTATTAATAATTAGAAGAATTAAAACATAATTGGATATAATAGCCATATAATTTTAAAGTTAATTATTTTAAATAATTGGTAGATTTTGAATTCTTTCTTGGAAAGTTTCAATTAAAGATTCTATTAATATAGAATACTTGTGAATGTTGTTTTGGATTCTTTGCACTGGAGCAGATATACTAATAGCTGCAACGGGTTTGTTACGAACTAAAATAGGTGATGCTATACACATAATACCAATTTCATGTTCTTCATTATCTAGAGCATATCCTTGCTTTCGGATTTTGGTCAGTTCTTTAAGTAAAGACTCTTTATCGGTGATTGTTGTATCAGTAAATTTTTCAAAAGTCATGTTATCAACAATATCTAATATTTCTTTTTCATCTAAAAAAGCAAGCATAGCTTTTCCAAGTCCTGTACAATAGAGCGGTGCTTCTCCCATAATTTGACTAGCAGTACTAACTCTTAAAGTTTGCGTTGATTCAATCTTATGTAAATAAGTTAATTTTCCATTATTAAGTTTTGCAAGATGTACTGTCTCCTTAGTATGGCGAGCAATAGTTTCTACAATTTGCACCCCTTCTTCAAGTAAGATACCTTCAATGCTTGAAGTGCTATGGAAATTGTTCATTTTGCTTGTTAAAAAATATTGTTCATCTTTAGGAGTTTTAGCAATATATCCTAAATCTTCTAAGGTATTTAAAAATCTAAATACAGTACTTTTATGAATTTTAGTTTGTTTAGCAATATCAGATAATATTATTTTTTTATTTTTTGCAATTGTTTCTAGTATTAACATAGTTCTTTCTACTGCAGTAACTTTATTTTCTTCCATTTATACCTCTGTTTCATTTTTGTTAATGTGTTTCATTTTTCTCTTGACAGAATTAATAATTCATTATAAAAAGTATTATATGTTATAAAAATGAAACGGTCAATTAAAAATGAAACAGGAGGTTTTGTATATGATGGATAAAGCTATTATTAAAGAGCTTGAAAAGAAATTAATTGTAGCTGTGCTAGTAATTGATGATTTAGATACAGCAGTTGATAGTGCAAAGGCTTTAGTTGCAGGAGGAATTACTGCTATAGAATTAGCATTAAGAACACCAGTATCATATGATGCTATAGATTTAATACATAAAAACGTACCAGAGATGATGATTGGAGTTGGAACTGTTATTAAACCTGGACAAGCTAAAAGAGTTAAAGAATTAGGGGCTTCTTTTGCAGTTGCTCCAGGGTTAAATCCTAAAATAATGAAAGAAGCAAAAGATTGTGGATTACCATTTGCTCCAGGTATTTCAACTGCTAGTGAATTGGAAAAAGCTGTTGAGTTAGGTTGTGATTTAGTTAAATTATTCCCAGCTGAAGCTTTAGGTGGAATAAAGTACTTTAAAGCAATGACAGGTCCATATAAATATTTAGGACTTAAATATTTCCCTTTAGGTGGAGTTAATGAAGAAAATTTACCAGCTTGGGCAAGTGAAAAAGATATTTGTCCAATAGGAGGTAGTTGGATTGCTAAAGGAAATCTGATTAAAGACAGAAATTATACAGAAATTACAAATAGAGCTAAAAAAGCAATGCAAATATGTAAAGAAATAAAGGATGGGATTAAGAATGTCTAATAAGATAGTTACTTTTGGAGAGATAATGATGAGGTTAAATCCTCAAGGGTATCTAAGATTTTTACAAGCAAATAATTTTGAAGTAAGTTTTGCAGGTGGAGAAGCAAATGTTGCTGTATCTTTAGCTAATTTTGGAGAAAATGTTTCTTTTGTTACAAAACTCCCAAAACATGAAATAGGTCAAGCCGCAGTTAATTCTTTAAGAAATTACGGTGTAGATATTAGTGATATTACTAGAGGTGGAGATAGAGTTGGTTCTTACTTTGTAGAAAAAGGTGCTTCCCAAAGAGCTTCAAAAGTAATATATGATAGAAAATATTCAGCTGTTTCTTTAGCAACAAAAAGTGATTTTGATTGGGATGAGATTTTTGCTGGAGCAACTTGGTTCCATTTCACTGGTATAACTCCAGCATTAGGTGGAGAGCTTCCAGAAATTTGTTTAGAAGCTTGTAAAAAAGCAAAAGAAAAAGGTATTACAATTTCTTGTGATATTAATTATAGATCAAAACTTTGGTCTAGAGATGAAGCAAATAAAGTTATGTCAACATTAATGCCTTACGTTGATGTTTGTATCGGAAATGAAGCAGATGCAAAAGATGTGTTTAATTTACAAGCCGGTAATACGGATGTTGAGAAGGGTGAATTAAACAAAGATGGATATATTGATGTTGCTAAACAATTAAGTGAAAAGTTTGATATTAAAACAGTTGCTTTCACACTTAGAGGAAGTCTTAGTGCTAGTGTAAATACTTGGGCAGCTATGCTATATGTAGATAATAAAGCATATTTTTCTCCAAACTATACTATTCAAATTGTTGATAGAGTAGGTGGTGGAGATTCTTTCAGTGCTGGTTTAATTTATAGTCTATTTAATAATTTCAAATCACAAGATGCAATCAACTTTGCAGTTGCAACTTCTTGTTTAAAACATACTATAGAGCATGATTATAATTTGGTTAGTTTAGATGAAGTAAAATCTCTCGCTGCAGGTAATGCTTCAGGTAGAGTTGTTAGGTAATTTTATTAGTTAATAACTTTGAAAAATTGTTTTACTCTATGATGAAAATTAGTGTATAGGTAATTTATAAAATAGTTACTTATGCACTTTTTTAATAAATATTTTTCCCATCTACACCCAAGTATAAATTTAGAATTTTCTTTCTCTAATATATTATTAGATACATAATAATAAAAATCCCTTTATTATTTTTATTTAAAGATGTTATAATAGGCCAAAAAAGAGGTAATTATATGACAAGAGATGAGGCACTAACTTTATTAAAGAAATATAATCAAAGCGAAGCATTAATTAATCATGGTAAAGCAGTAGAAGCTGTAATGAAAGCTTTCGCAAGATATTATGATGAAGATGAAGAGTATTGGGGAAATGTGGGGTTGCTTCATGATTTAGATTATGAAAAATGGCCTGAACAACATTGTGTTAAAACAGAAGAGTTATTAAAAGAAGAAAATGTAGATGAAAAATTTATTAGAGCTATTTGCTCTCATGGTTGGAAAATCTGTACTGATATAGAACCTAAATTGCAAATGGAAAAAGTTTTATATACTATAGATGAGCTTTGTGGGCTTATAAATGCTACTGCACTTATGCGACCAACTAAAATGGACGGCATGAGTGTTAAGAGTGTAAAAAAGAAATTCAAAGCCCAAAGTTTCGCAGCAGGTGTTAATAGAGATGTTATAACAGAGGGAGCTAAACTTATGGGAATGGAATTGTCTAAAATAATGGAGATTTCAATTAAAGCAATGAGTGAAGTTGCAAGCGATATTGGGTTATAATAAAAAATATTTTCGCTTCTAAACGGATTAGAATAAACTAATCCGTTATCTTTTTTATGTATTAATTAGTAGAATTTATTTAAATGAGACATCTTTTGTGGAGGTTTATGATGTTAAAAAAGAAAATTATTTTTACTATATTTTTTGTAATAATTATTTTAACAAGTTGTACTACAACAGGGGTTGAAACATATTATCAAAGTGAAGTTGAAAATGTTACGATCCCAAAATTAGGAGAATCAAACACAGTTTATGTAGGGGATACCATATTTACTCAAGCTATTTATAATAGAAAGCCCACAATTGAATTATTAGTTGATTATGGCACTAGAGCTCCTAAAGGAACATATATTTTACTTGGTGAATCAGAGTATGGTGATTTAGTATATAGAAGCAATGACTTTTTGGGTTCATATTCAATTTTTCCACAATTGTTAGAAGATAAAAATGGCAAGGTTTGTGTTGATGTAACAGATTATAATTTTATTGATGAACAAGATTATAAGAGATCTTTTAGTTATAGTGATGATTCTTTTGAACAACAAATTATTTACACAGGATGCGAAAATAACTTAGTTTATTTTTCATATAGGGAATTTAGTTCAAATTATGCTAGAGATGCTTACACTATTGATCTAGTTTATGATTTAGATAAAGGAAATATAATAAACGTAAAGAATTCATCATTTGAAATTATTGAAGCAAACAATGAAAAGATTACTTATAAGGTTTTATCAACCTTTTAATTATAGAAATTGCGAAATAAAATAATAGTTATTAATAAATAAGCTATTTAGAAAACCTTTGGGAGGTTAGTTGAAATGAGTCATGTAGTTAGATCAAATGATGTTATTCTTGAAAGTGTTGGAGAGGGTGTTGAACGACGAGTTCTCTCCTATAGTGATAACATTATGGTTGTAGAAGTAAATTTTAAAAAGAATTCAATTGGAGCTTTGCACTCTCACATTCATGAACAGTGTTCCTATATTACAAAAGGAAAGTTTGAGTTTGAAATTGATGGGAAAAAAGAAATAGTTGGGGAAGGTGATTCTATTTATTTTTCTCCTAATTCAAAACATGGTACTCTTTGCCTTGAAGAGGGAACTGTCATAGATGTGTTCACTCCTAAAAGGGATGATTTTATTTAGTTTATTATATATTAGCATAAGCTTTAGGTGATTTTCCCATATATTTTTTAAATACTTGAAAAAAGTATGCATAGTCTGAAAATCCACAACGACTTGAAATTTCTTCCATGTTCAAGGTTGTGGTTTTAATTTGTTTATATAGAACTAAATTTATATAATTTAAAGTAATCTATCTTATTTAAGTTCATAAAATTTGGAGACAAATTTCTCATTTTTATCAATTTTAATTCTAAGCAATTTATATAAGGTTTAAACTGTTTTCTTAATTGAATACTAGACTTCAATATTTCCTTTGCTGATAAAAATTTCTTTCACTTATATTAGAATTTTATAGATTTTAATACAAATTTGTAAAAAAAATCTTTATTGAATAATATTTAAATCTTGACAAAAAGTATAATGATAGTAGAATTAATATTACAAGTATGACTTGTATAACTAATAGAACTAGTATGAAATTAATATTTAGGAGAAGAATTAATGAAAGAAAAAAGTAGTAAATATATGGGATCTGTTAAAGTGGGGCAAAAGGGACAAATAGTTATTCCAAAAGAAGTTAGAGATATGTTTGATATCAATTCTGGTGATACTCTCTTACTATTAGCTGATTCAAAAAAAGGAATTGCAATAGAAAGAATGGGGGTATTTAACAAGATTGCAGATGCAATTTTTAAAGGTCGGGCTAAAGAAATATATCCCGATCACAGTGAAGAAGACAGTAAAGTATTTGCAAATAAAATAAAACAATTGAATGAGGAGGATCAAAAAGAGGATGATAGCAATTGAAACAAAGAATCTTACAAAAAGATATAAAGAAACCTTAGCTGTAAATAATTTGAATTTATCTATTAACAAAGGTGAGTTATTTTCACTTTTAGGTGTTAATGGAGCTGGAAAGACTACAACTATTAAAATGTTATCTTGTTTAATTAGACCAACAAGTGGCGATGCTTTTTTATTGGGAAACAGTGTAATTGAAAATCCAATAAAGGTTAAAGAAATTATAAACGTTTCACCTCAAGAAACGGCTATAGCACCAAATCTTACTGTTAGAGAAAATTTAGAATTTATAGCAGGTATTTTTGGGTTTAGTAAACAAGAATCAAAAGAAAAAGCAAATAATATGATTACTTCTTTTAATATGGAAGAAGTTGCAAAACAAAAAGCTAGTACTTTATCAGGTGGATGGCAACGTCATTTAAGTATTGCCATGGCTTTAATTACCGATCCAAAAATTTTATTTTTAGATGAACCAACATTAGGTTTAGATGTTCTTGCTAGGAGAAAACTTTGGACTTTAATTAACAGTATGAAAGATAAAGTAACAATTATATTAACAACACACTATTTAGAAGAAGCAACAGCACTTTCTAATAGGATAGGTATAATGGTTAATGGAGAAATTAAAGCTATAGGAACTTCTAAGGAGTTGATGGATCAAACCAATTCAAACAACTTCGAAGATGCTTTTGTAAGTATTGCAAATAAAGGAGAGAAATAAATTATGAAAGTTTTAGTTTTTGCCTCAAGAAATACAAAAGAAATAATTAGAGATAAATTTAATTTAGCATTTGGACTTGGCTTTCCTGTTATCTTATTGTTTTTACTTACAGCTTTGCAAGCAAATATTCCAGTTCCAATTTTTGAATTATCAAGTTTAACCCCTGGTGTTGCTGTTTTTGGCTTATCTTTTATTTCTCTTTTTTCAGGTATGTTGATTGCAAAAGATAGGGAGAGTTCACTAATGCTTAGGCTTTTTACTTCCCCACTTAGATCTTCACATTTTATTTTTGGATATACAATTCCTCTATTGCCTATGTCCATAGCACAAATTGCGGTTTGTTTTTTAGTAGCTATTATTCTAGGTTTAACATTTACTTTTAATATTATACTCACAATTATTGTACTTATACCTTCTGCTCTATTATTTATAGGCTTTGGCTTATTGTGTGGTAGTATATTTAATGATAAGCAAGTTGGTGGAGTTTGTGGAGCCTTGTTAACAAATGTAACAGCTTGGCTATCTGGAACTTGGTTTGATTTAGATTTAATTGGTGGGGTTTTTAAATCAATATCTTATATTCTTCCTTTTTATCATGCTGTTGAATCAGGCCGACAAACATTAGCTGGTAATTTTAGTAATATTTGGCCACATTTAATTTGGGTCATTGTTTATGATATTGTAGTTTTAAGTATTGCAATTATTGCTTTTAATAAAAAAATGAAAAGTGATAATGTGTAAAATTTATTATGTTTATAAAATTAAAAGGCAATAGCTAAATTAATAACTATTGCCAAGGAGGTAATAAACTATTAAAGGGAGAGTCATTTGTACGGATGACCTGTTAAATCTTCGATAATAATTTTATCTTCATCTTTGATATCACATCTTTTGCCACCATTTTGAATTCTTTCAATTTCACTTCTAGCTATCTTAAAAGTAGTTGGATTAACTTTATATTTTTTGCTACATAATAAGCCAAATATCATTAGAATGAGTGGGACTACATTAAATAAGACTCTAATTGTATTTACTGTTAAAGGAGTTTGTTGAGTTAGTTCGGCATTAAATCCAACTATGGCTAGAACATTACCAAAGATCCAAAGTACTACAGCTTGAGTCAACTTTCTAATTAATGTAAACATTCCACAAACAGCTCCAGAACGGTCTTTCCCATGGCAAAGAATTTCAACATCACAAGATTCAGGAAGCATAGCCCAAGGCATTGATATTATTGCTGAAAAACCGATACCCATTATTATACAAAGAATAATTATTAAATAGGTTGGTGATGATGGATTTAAAATTAACATGAATAAAATCATAGTTAATATAATAATAGTTGCTCCAACTCTATAAGCCACAGCTTTTCCTTTTCTATTAGAGAAATAAATATAGAATGCTAAAGCTAAAAGTTGAGCTAAGAGGAAAACTCCTAGAAAGTAATAAAAACTCTCTGCCTTAAATAAATAATAAGTTGCATAATAAATAAAACTTGCTGATAAAATGTCCATTGCAACATAGGCGAGCAAATACATTTTAATATGAATTTTGAAGGTTTTGTTAGAAAGAAGAGTCTTTAATTCTTTGAAACTCTCTTTCAAGGAAAGAGTTGATACTTGATGTGGTATATTTTCTTGTTCGAAGGTGCCCAAAAACACAAATACCCAAGGAATAGCGTAAAGAACGCCAAAAGCTAAACCAACAATTCTAAATCCTATCTCAGGATTATCTTTATATACATTGTTAACAAGATATCCCGGAATTGTTCCAGCAATCAAAGCTGAAAACTGTGAGAAAGCCATTTTTGATCCTGATAATCTTGCTCTAGTTTTATATTCTACACTCATTTCACTAACTAAGGCATTGTAAGGAACCATAACCATTGTAAAAACTGTTGAGAAAAGAGTGTATGTAAAAGTGTAGTATAAAACTTTTAGTACTAAAGAATCGAATTTAAAACTGTTCCATAATAGGGAATAGCTAATTATTATAGGGATTATTCCAAGTAAAAAATAAATCCTGCGTCTTCCAAATCTTGATTTAGTTTTATCAGATAAAATGCCAAATAGTGGATCACTAATAGCATCCCATCCTTTTCCAACTAAAACTACAATTGCTGCATACTGTGGAGGTATTTTAGCAACATTTGTTAAAAACATCATAAATAGAGTACTTATAATTAAAAAAGAACCACCTCCAAAGAAGTCTCCAACTCCATATGCGATTATATTTCTTGTTTTAACTTTTCTAATATCTTGTTTTGCATTTATTTCCATAAAGTAAATAATATAGTAGCATTTTTCATTTGTAAAGAATTGTTTTACAAATGTTACTTTTTCTAAAAAATAAGTAACATAAATATGTAATAATGATAATTATTTTAAATAATAATTAAATTATTTAGAGAGTTTACTATAAACAAAATATAATATAATTTTTGATTTGTTGATATTTTTTTCATCTATAAAGTAATAAGAGATATTTAAAATGTTATCTTTCTTATCGAATGAAATTAAAAAAAATAATTATAAATTTGTTACATAACTATAGAATTTGATAGCTATATTGAATTACTTGATATATTATATAGTTACAGATTTAAACAAAAGAAGGTAAAAATATGAATACATGTACAGTATTGTTAGAGAACAATAATGATAATTTCTCTCATGGAAAATGTGCTCATGGACTCTCTTTATTTTTAGAAATTGATAATTTAAAAATACTTTTTGATACTGGACCCAATTCTAATTTCATATATAATGCGCATTTACTTAAAAAAAATTTAAATTCTATTGATTCGGTAGTATTGTCACATTCTCATTATGATCACTGTTGTGGGTTTACTGAGTTTATTAAAAAATTTAGATGCCGAGAATTAATTTGTAGTGATAGATTTTTTTATGATAAATACAGTTTGAAAGATGGTGTTTATTATTATAAAGGAGCAGATTTCGATGAAAAGTTTTTAAATTGTTTTGTAATTCACACAACATATGTTGAAAAAACTTTAAAACTAGCTCCTCATATTTTTATCCATTCCAATATAGAAAATTCTGAAGGTATGGAAGAATTGCCAAAAAATTTTTATATAAAAGAGAGTGATGGTTATTATCCTGATAAATTCCTAGATGAATCAGTTCTGGTTTTTGACAAGAAAGACGGATTGACTGTAATAGTAGGATGTTCTCATCCAGGTATCATATCTATAATTAAAGCTGTATCAAAAATTCATGGTAAAAAAGTTAAGACAATTATTGGTGGTCTTCATTTAGCAAAAGCAAAAAAGTCTAGGATTGAAAAAACTATAACAGCTTTAGAGAGAGAGGGCGTTGAGAAAGTTTATTTAGGTCATTGTACAGGAGATAAAATCATTGAGTTTATTAAAAAAAGAGATTCTAAGATTGAGGCTTTTAGGATATCAACAGGTGCCGTATTAGAATTATAATATATGAATTGATATCAATTTAAAGAGTGTAGTTAATCAAAAAAATTACACTCTATTTTTTTTGTTAAACATCAAAAGTCTGATTAAATGATATATGAAGGTTAAAATATTGATAAAGGATAAATAAAATCAACTATTGGTTATATTATTTTATAAATACTAATAATATAACTTAAAATTAATTTTTATTGTTGAATGTTGTATTAAAACTTGATAGACTCGCATCTATTAATTTTAGATTGGAGTTTTTATGTCTCAAAAAAATAGTTTAGTTCTTAAGAAAAAATCTTTATTCAATATATCAAAATTCCCATTCTATTATGGTTGGGTTATTTTATTGTTTGGATCGCTTGGTGTTCTAGCTAGTATTCCAGGTCAAACAATGGGTGTTTCCGTTTTTACTGATTACTATATTAATAATCTCAATATAACAAGGGTAGAAATTTCAACTGCATATATGATAGGAACTTTAGCAAGTAGCTTAATAATTTCTTATGCAGGAATATTTTTTGACAAATATGGTGCAAGAGTTGTTGCTGCCATTTCCTCAGTATTTTTAGGCCTATTTTTATTAATTTTAGGATTTTCTCCATCAATAATTAATTTCTTAACTAATTTATTTAATGTCCCACATCTACTTACTGTTTTTGTAGTTATTACCTTTGGTTTTTTTGGAATTAGATTTTTCGGACAAGGTGTTTTAACTTTAGTTTCAAGAGGAATGGTTGCAAAGTGGTTTGGCCTCAGAAGGGGATTTGCTGTTGGAATTATGGGATTAATAACAGCTTTTGGCTTTTCATTTGCTCCACAACCTCTCCATTCAATGATAGTTAGATTTGGATGGGATAAGGCATTAATAGTAATTGCCTTATTCTTAATATGTATCTTTTTCCCACTAGTTTTAATCTTTTTTAGAGCTGAGCCAAGTAAGTATGGTATGGAAGTAGAACAAGGGATGAAAGTAAAACAACTATCAAAGAAAAATAAGGTTATGGATGCAGAAATTGATAAAACAGTGGCCGAAGCTAGAAAAGATCCTCTTTATTGGGTAATTCTTTTATCTTTAGGGTTTTGGAGTTTATACAACACAGCTTTTACTTTCCATGTTGTTTCAATTTTTGATGGAATTGGTGTAAATGCATCCGATGCTGTTAAAATATTTTTACCTATTTCAGTGATTTCAGTTATTTCAAGATTTTTAGCAAGTTATTTAAGTGATAGAATTTCCATTAAATATATCTATATATCTTATGTTGTATCACTCATTTTAGCTTCTGTTTCTATGTTAATCTTATCTTACCCAGTATCTAGAATTATATTAATAATATCTTTTGGTATAGGTGGGGGACTTTTTGGAATGTTAAATATTGTAACTTGGCCAAAACTTTATGGTAGAAAGCATTATGGGGCTATTAGTGGATTTGCCATGGCTATAGTAGTGGCTAGCAGTGCAATCGGTCCATGGTTGTTTAGTTTGGCTAAGAAATTTACTAATAATTATAATATTGTAGGACTTGTTGGAATTATTGTATCAGCAATATTTTTAATATTTGTTTTGAAATCTAATTGGTCTGTTGAAAGTAAATAGCTTAAATCGATAATCATCAACTTGATAAATTAATAAACTCTTAAGGATAAAGGATAAAATAATCTACTATCCTTATGAGTTTTTTTTCTATATTGTTAAATATTGTGTTATGATTTTAAAGAAATGAGATTAAAAATTTATTCACCAATAAATAAAGATAAAAAGAAAATCTTCCTTTCTTTTGAAGGTATTAAAACTGAAGTACAGTACTTTGAGGGTATAATTAAAAATAGAGATATTTTAAATGTTAATCCGAATATTGAAATTATTTTAATGCTTAGAAATCATACTTTTTTAGGTTGGAGTAATCCTCTAAAAGCAATGCAAAGGACAAAATTTTGTATAGATAACTTATCAAATAATAAAAGAAATGTTTCTTCCTTTATTAGTTCCATAGTAGAATTTTGTTTCTATAATTCTTCACATTTGTCGACTAAAGAAGATGCATCCTTTTTATATGATGATCTCATTGACTTAGTTAAAATTCAATACAATTTATCAAAGAATGATAACTTTGATTTCACTAAATCAATAGCAGAAGATATTACAGACAGTGTATTAACTAAAATAAATAAAGAATATGATATTAAAGAATTAGATGAGTTTATTAACTCCCAATTTATACCATTCAATCCAAAGTTAGATAAAGTTTGTCTAATAGTAGATAGAGATAGAAGAAGTGTTAATAATAAGCAATATGAAATGTTAGTTAATTCATGCCAAGCTAATAATTTCTCTCTTTATGTATCAAATCCTTGTTTTGAATTTTGGCTATTATTACATTTTAATGAGGTTTTTACATTAGATAGAGCTCTACTTTTAGATAATAAAAAATTAAGTAGTGATGATAATCCAATCCATTATTGCGAGAATGAATTAAAAAAATTATTGAGAGATTATGAAAAAAATAATATATGTTTTAATCAATTAATCGATAGAATATCTGTAGCTATTGAAAATGAGAAACGATATAAAGAATCGATTGATGATTTAAAAAATGAACTTGGTAGTAATGTTGGGATATTAGTGGGACAACTATTAAATAATAATCAATTTTAATATTTGCCAAGTACAAAAGGTATCAGTGTTTATATCATTGATTTTTAGATAGAATAAGATTAATATTGATTAACAAAATATATATAGGATTTAATTAAAATATGAAATCAAGTGAACCTTCAATGAAAGATGTAGCAAAATTAGCTGGTGTTTCGACTGCAACTGTTTCGCATGTAATAAATAATTCATGTAATGTAAAAGAAGAAACAAAAACTAAAGTTAATAAAGCTATTGATAGATTAAATTATAAAGTAAATCCTACTGCTAGACGTTTAAGAACGGGGCATTCACAGATTGTTGGTTTTGTAGTCTCTAACTTAGCCCATTATTTTTATCAAGAAATCGGTGCTAAAATTGAGGAAGTTTTAAATAAAAATGGTTATGAATTATTTTATATAAACACTCACGAGGATAAAGAAAAAGAAATTCAGCAACTTGAACTTTGTACATCTGAAGATTTTGCAGGTGTAATTGTTGTTCCTGTAAACGATGATTGGAGTTCTATTAAAAATATACTAGGTAATACACCAACTGTTTTTATAGATAGAAAGCCCAAACATATAAGACGTGATGTTGTGTTAATTACAAATGCTCAAAGCAGTTTTAATTTAACTAATGAATTAATAAATAGAGGTGCTAAAAAGTTAGCTTTTATCTCTCCACAGTTAGATAGTACTATGAAACTTAGACTTGATGGATTTAAAGATGCTATTTACCAACATGGTCTAGAGGTTGATGAGGAGTGTGTTATTTTTGGAAATTACAAACCAAAGATTTACACTGAACTTGCAAGTGATGAAGAATTTGAGAGAATTTTGAATTTTGTAATTAATGAAAAAAAAGTAGACTGTATTGTCTCTGGTAATGCTTTGTTTGCTTTTACTGCTATTTCATATTTTAAAAAGAACAATATTACACTACAAAAAGATATTCTTTTTGGAACGTTCGATAATGCGTTTTGGATGAAAAATTTAGATGAAGAGTTAATTGTTGTTGAACAAAATACTAGCGCCATGGGTGAAAAAGCCGCTTCTATTTTACTTAGTAGATTAAAAGGTGAAACTTTCATTTATGATGAGTATTGTATAAATACGAATATAGTTGTTTTAAACGAAAAGAAATAAATAATATATAATTAGATAGAAGAAGAGGGACCTTTGTCCCTCTTCAATTGATATTATATGAATAGTTTGAAAAAACTAAACTTTCATAAATTTAAGTTGTTGCATTTTTCTTTTGATAACAATCAAAACCAACAGCAATGATTAATACTAGACCTTTAACAATTAATTGCATATATGTGCTAATATTTAATAAAACCATTCCATTTGTTAATACACCAATGATTAATACACCAGCGACAACACCACTAATTTTACCAAATCCACCTGTAATTGATACACCACCTAAAACTACACATGTGATGACATCAAATTCATAACCAAGTCCTGCTGTAGGTTGTGCTGAATTTGTTCTAGATAACATAACAATCCCTGCTAAACCTGCAAAGAATCCAGCTAAAGTATAAATTAAGAATTTTGTTCTTCCAACTTTTATACCAGATAATTCTGAAGCTTCTTCATTTCCACCTACTGCATAGAAATAACGACCAAAATATGTTTTATTTAAGATGAATGATCCAACTGCAAAACAAACAATCATGATAATTACAGGAACAGGAACTACTCCTAAATAACCTTGACCAATTACTTTAAATCTTTCATCGAATCCATAAATTGGAACACCACCAGAAATTAAATAAGCAGCACCCTTAAAAATAATTTGAGTTGCAAAAGTTGCGATAATTGCTGGAATTCCAATAACTGAGACTAGAGCTCCATTTAAAAAACCTATTGCCAGAGCTAATAACATTGAAAGTGCTATTGCAGCTGGGATACTTAAACCCATGTTTACCATAAGGTATGCACAAACAACATTGACTATTGTAATAATAGATCCAGTAGATAAGTCAATACCTGCTATCAAAATAACAAAAGTCATTCCGATAGAAGCAATTCCGTACATTGAAACTTGTCTTGCGATAGTAAACAAGTTGTTAGATGATAAGAATCTAGGGTTAGCTATAGAAAAGCCTATTACTAACAAAAGTAGAACAACCCAAATGGCTTTAGCCTTGAATTGATTTAATATTTCATTTTTATTATTTTTTACACTTAATGTAGCATTCATACTATATTTCTCCTTAACAATTAGAAGCCAAAGCCATTATTGCATTTTGACTAAATTCATTTTTTTGTAATTCACCTGTAATAACACCCTCTGAGAAAACAACAATTCTATCGCTCATGCCGATTAATTCCTCCATTTCAGAAGAGATTAAAATTACTGTTTTCCCTTGTTCAACTAGAGAGTTAATAATTTTGTAAATTTCAAATTTTGCACCTACATCAATACCTCTAGTTGGTTCGTCTAATATAATTAGTTGTGAATTAGCAGCAAGCCATTTACCTAAGATAACTTTTTGTTGATTACCACCACTAAGGTTTTTTACAATTTGATTAATTGAAGGAGTCTTTATTAATAATTCCTTAACTTGTTTATTTGTGATTTCTTTTTCTTTTTTCTCATCTATTTTGGAAAATTTAGAAAAATGATCATAAATTGGCATATTTATATTATGGTTAATTGAATTGTGTAGGATTGCTCCATGTCTCTTTCTATCTTCAGGAACAAGGGCGATACCTAGTTCAATTGCATCTTTAGGACATTTTGGATTTATTTCTTTACCATTAAAGTATATTTTACCAGAGTCCTTTAATACTGATCCAAAAATCATTTGGGCAAGTTCTGTTCTTCCGGCTCCAACTAAGCCACCAATTCCAAGAACTTCACCTTTTCTAACCTCTAAATTAACATTTTTATCGCCATTACCACAAACATTTTCTAGTTTTAAGATAACTTCATCTTTAATAGTATTTTTAATTTTTTTAGGATAAGATTCTTTTAGTTCTCTACCAACCATTAATTGAATTAATTCATCAACAGTAGATTTTTCAGTTTCAAGAGTATCGATATATTCACCATCTCTTAAAACGACAATTTCACTAGATAGTCTAAAGATTTCTTCTAATCTATGTGAGATGTAAATAATTGCTACACCTTTAGATTTTAATAATTCACAGACTTTCATCATAGATTCAACTTCTCTACTAGTTAGTGGAGCAGAAGGTTCATCCATGATTAATACCTTTGCATCTAATCTAATAGCTTTAGCAATCTCTATCATCTGTTGATAACCGACTGATAAATTACCACATAATTCTTTTGGATCGATTTTTATATTGAGTTGTTCAAAAGCTTTTTCGGCTTCTCTCTCCATAGCTTTTCTATCGATTACAAGACCTTTTCTAATTGGGTTTCCTAAAAATAAATTTTCAGCTGCTGATAACCCTTTTATGTTGTTAAATTCTTGATAAATAATTGCAATTCCATTTTCTCGAGCTAATTGTGGGCTCATATGTGTAAACTCTTTACCGTTTACAATGATTTTTCCTGATGTTGGTATTACAGCTCCGGAACATGTTTTGATTAATGTTGATTTTCCGGCACCGTTCTCGCCAATTAAACCTAAAATTTGACCTTTTTTAATTTTCAAAGATACATCATTTAGGGCAAGAACACCTGGATACTTTTTTACAATATGTTGTAATTCTAGTATATATTCACTCATTACTTTTCCCTTTTTTTATATGAAATAATCTTTCATATATTTCATTATCTCTATAATTTTCATACCTTTTGGTAAATTTAGTAGTTTTAGGGAATTCTTTTATTCTCCAAACTTTTCATTATAATATCCTTTTGTTTTTATGAGAGCGTACCCTATATAAAATAGGGTACTGATATAAAGTTTTTTTAAGTAAAGTCAGCTAAGAATTCTGCTGCGTTTGATGCATCCATAACTGTTAATGGTCTGTATACATTTTGATCTTCAAATTCATAACCAGTTAATAGTTTTTCATACATATCAACACAAGCTGCTGCTGTTTTTTTGTTTGAACCTTCAAATCCAACTGAAGCTCTTGTTGCTTCGCCATTTACAATAGCTTGTAGTTGTTGTTGTGTAGCATCAGCTGAGAAGATACCCATATCATCTGGAATATTTCCTTTAGTTAAAGTCATGAAAGCTTCATTAGTTCCAATGTCTCCACCAGCACCAATTGAACAAACAACTTTTACATTTGGATGTGCTTGAAGGATAGATTCCATTGCTGTTAGAGCGGTAGCTGCATCTAAACCAGGTTGTTGAGCTACAACTTTATATTTACCATCAGCTTCAGCTTTAAGACCTGCTAAAATACCATTTTCTCTATCTAATAGAATAGGTGTTTGTGGATAGTTGATAATTGCAACTTCTGCAGGATTAGAAGTGGTATAATGTTCAGATATAAATTTACCAGCTTCAGAACCGATTGCATTACCAAGTTCAGTATTATCTAATACCCAGTTAACATCAGTGTTTGTCATTTTATCATCCCAACACATAACCTTAATGCCAGCTTTTCTAGCTGTAGCTAAATAATCTTCTAAAGCATTAGGATCAGATGGGTGTACCATGATTAAATCTACACCGTTTGTGATATAGTTTTCGATTTGTTGAATTTGAGTAGCTGAGTTATCATTACAAGCTAAGATAGTGTAATCCCAACCTTTTTCTTTTAATAATTCCTCAACTTCACCAAAAACTCCAGCCCAATAACTGTTTTCTAAAGATTGAATAGTAATTCCAACTTTAAAAGTTCCGTCTTCTTTTTCGCTTGAACCACTTGCAAATACTGGTGCGACTACAAAAGCAACAACTGCTAGTGCTAATAAAAATTTCTTCATAAGAAAATCTCCTTTTTTATATATTCTATTTATTAAATCCAAAGTTTGGATTATTTTGTTATTTGTCTAGAAACAAGAGAAAGCTCCATCAACTACGATATCTGACCCTGTTGTAAAAGTGCTTGTATCGCCTGCAAGATATACACAGATTGATTGAAGTTCTTCAGGATTTCCCATTCTCTTCATAGGAGCCATATCATTCCATTTAGCTATTAATGGTTTTAATTGTTCTGACTCTTTAATTAATTCAGTTGCCATATATCCTGGGCTAATGCAGTTAACTCTAACGCCACGAGTAGCCCATTCAACTGCTAAAGATTTTGTTAAAAGGATAACTCCTGCCTTTGATGCATTATATGCACATTGAGGTTGAGGAACATTTACGATGTGACCTGACATGGAAGCTGTATTAATAATTGAGCCATAGCCTTGTTTTAACATTACCTTGCCGGCAGCTTGTGCTGTTAAAAAGACACCAGTTAAATTAATATCAATATTTCTCTTCCATTGTTCCCAAGTCATCTCTTCAGCTGGAGCGTTAATACAAATTCCAGCATTACAGAAAGCAACATCCAATTTTCCAAATTTATCTAAAATGATTTCAATCATCTTATTAACTTCATCTGGATTTGTAACATCAGTTTTAATTGCAATCGTTTCAACGTTGTAAGTTTCTTTTAAGAGAGAAGCTGTTTTAGTAGCTTCTTCAATGTCGATATCAACGATAGCTAAATTAGCACCAGCTTGAGCAAAAGCAGTTGCAACACTTTTACCAATACCGCGAGCACCTCCTGTTACAAAGATTGCTTTACCATCTAATCTCATTTTTTCAATAATACCCATTATTGTTTTCTCCTCAGGTTTTATTAAATAACCTTAATTTAAATATTAGTTTTTTAAAAATTCTTCTAATGTGCTTCTAACACTAGAGTTTTCAATTTGAGCTTTAAAAGCACTAAATTTCTTAATTATGGTAGGATCACTAATGCCCAAATAACTCATAAAACTCTTATCATCTTTAATTAATTTTTGAAGTAAATCAGCATTTGGATCCTCTATTGGAATAATGTTGTTCTCACTATCGACACCTTTTAGGAAAACTGCCCAGAATGCTAATGAGAGAATAAGAGCATTGTTATCTGAGATTTCTAATAAAGGTTTAACAATTGCATTGCTAATCTTTTTAGAACCATCACTAGCTAATCTAAGTAATTTATCTTTGATGTATTTATTAGAAAAACGATCAATTAGTTGATTTTTGTATTCATCTAAATCAACACCTTCTACAGGACTTAAAGATTTAGTAATCTCTTCCATATAATGATTTCTAATAAAATCTTTAATTAATGGATCGTTTATTCCCTCATCAACATCTCTATGTCCAAGTAGGTATGAAGGGTAGGAAAGGGCACTGTGAGCACCATTTAATAATCTAATCTTCATAAGTTCATAAGGAGTTACACTCTCAACAACTAAAGCACCAACTTTTTTGAACATTTGAACTTGATCAATTTTAATATCTTCAATTACCCATGTTTTAAAATCTTCACAATGAACGCCACAAATATCTCTAATATCATATTTTTCTTCTAATTCTTTAATATCTTCATTAGAAGTTGCTGGAGTAATTCTATCTACCATAGTATTTGGGAAATATATATTTTCTTTAACCCAATCTAAAATTTCAGGATATTTAAGTGAAATAAATTCATAAACACAGCCTTTTAACATATTCCCATTTTCAGGAACATTATCACAACTCATAATAGTTACAGGCTCTTTAGTAGTATTAAATCTTGTAAGTAAAGATTTAGATAAAACACCAACAACAGAAGAAGGATTTTCCTCAGACTTTAAATCTTTCATGATAAGAGGATGATTTAAATCTAATTTATGATTTTCACTATCATAGCAATAACCTTTTTCAGTAACAGTTAGAGTAATCAATTTTGTATTAGTAGAAGTGAGAACTTCAAAAACAGTTTCAGGATCTATAGTTAAATTAGCATAGTTTGCAATTCCACCTCTAACAGATAGCTTTTCATTTCCAAAAGGATCTTTTTCTAAAACAGTATATAAGTAATCTTGTTCTTTCAAAGTAGTATAAAATTCTTTCTTTGTAGGAATTAAATCAATTTCATAAACTCCATCTTTGTAAATTCCTCTCTCCATTAATTCTTCAATGTAAGATAAAAAGTGAGCTCTATGAAATGCACCAAGTCCAATATGAACTAAGGCTGGTTTTAATCCTTTGCGATTGTAATGGGGTACTTGAATGGAAGTAGACTCAATTTTTGTTAAATTATCATTCGAAAGTGTTAACATATTTATCATTCCTCTTGATTTAAAAGTGTTTTTTAATCGATTAAATTTTGTAATTAAAAAAAATAACTTAAAAGTCATTTAGTTAAAATTTTTAATGTTGAATTTAATCAATAAGTTACAAATTTTTTAGTGAAATTTAAATAATATAAATATAATTCGTTGTTAAATAAGAAATTATTTATGCTATATTGCTATGATGCTAAAGTAGTACCTTTGAATTTATATTATTTATATTCAATTCTTTCGTGTCTAAAATTAATCTACCATTGATTTTTATATAGCGCAAGCAAAAAAAAATAAATATTTTTTAATCGATTAAAAAAAGTGTAATAATTTCAAAAAATTAGACATAAATTAAACTATATTCAATATTAAATTTTTACTTAATTATTTATAATATAAGAAAATACAAAAAACTTTTTGAAGTAATAAAAATATTTATTTATCGATAAAACTCTATCTTATATGTTTTATCATTTTACTATATTTTTGTTAAGGGATTTTGTTTTATTATACATAAATGGGATTTTTTATTACAAAAATCTTAATCTATTATTTCTAGCTTTATAAAAATTGTTTAAATTCTCTGATTTTATTTAAATAATTTAGTAATATACTGGACTAAGTTAAAAAATAAAAAAAATAGTTTGCAATTTTAAACAATATATCCTATTATGTTTCATATAATCGATTAAAAGTAGGATACAATGTATTTTGATAAAGTCTCAATGAAAGATGTAGCAAAAAAAGCTGGTGTTTCAACTGCAACAGTCTCTCATGTTATAAATAATTCTTGCAAAGTTAAAGAAGAGACTAGGATAGTTGTTAATAATGCTATTAAGGAATTAAATTATAAAGTAAACCCTACAGCTAGGAAGCTTAGAAATGGACAGTCAAAGACTATTGGTTTTTTAGTTTCTAATTTAAGCCATTACTTTTATCATGAAATAGGGTCCGCAATTGAGCAAGTTCTTTATAAAAGAGGTTATGAATTATTATATATAAATTCACACGAAGATAAAGATAAAGAAAAAAGACAACTTGAATTGTGTAAATTAGAGAATTTAGCTGGACTTATTGTTATTCCTGTAAACAGTGATTGGAGGGATCTTGAAGTAATTGTAAAACATATCCCTTTAGTATTTATAGATAGAAAACCTATAAATATAAGGAGAGATACAGTTTTAATTACTAATGCAGTTGGAAGTTTTGCCTTAACTAATGAGCTAATTAGAAGAGGTGCAAAAAAAATAGCTTTTATCTCTTCTAAATTTGATACTACCTTTAAAATGAGAGTTGATGGTTATAAAGATTCCTTAGAACAACATAATATTGAAATTGACAATGATTGTATTATTTATGGCAATACTAGACCAAAAGTTTATAGTGAATTAGCTGCAGATCCTGAGTGGGCTCAAATTTTAGATTATGCTATCCATGAAAAAAAGGTTGATTGTATTATTTCTGGAAATGACCTTTGTGCTTTTGGTGTAATATCTTATCTAAAAGAGCATAATTTTACTTTACAAAAAGATATTTTGTTTGGAACTTTTGATAATGCCTTTTGGATGAAAAATTTTAAAGAAGAAATTATAGCTGTAGAGCAAAATACAAAGGCTATTGGCAGAAAGGCAGCAACTCTGCTTTTAAGCAGGATTAATGGTGATACTTTTGTTTATACTGATTATAGAATTGGCACAAGATTAGTATCTATAAAACAAAATGAGGTTAAATACTTATCTTGATAAATGTTTTGAGGAGTTATATTTTATGGCAAATATTGTGGCATTAGGTGAATTGTTAATTGATTTTATTCAAGTTGGGGAAAGCGATATTAAAAATCCTATTTATGAAGCTAATCCAGGGGGAGCTCCCTGTAATTTTTTAGCAATGACAGGTAAATTATCTCACAAACCAACTTTTATTGGTAAGGTTGGTAATGATAATTTTGGAAAACAATTAGAAAAAGCAATTGTTGAGGCTGGTATTAATACATCAGGCTTAATTAAAAGTGATAAATATCCAACTACACTTGCATTTGTTCATCATGATAGCTCAGGTGATAGATCTTTTACTTTTAATAGAAGTGCAGATGCACAGATAAGTGAAAGTGATATTAGTGAAGACTTATTTTTAAATCAAGATGTTTTTCATTTTGGCACTTTATCTATGACAAATGAAAAGTGTAAAAAAGCAACGCTTAAAGCTATTAAAATAGCAAAAGAAAAGAATTTATTAATATCTTTTGACCCTAATTTAAGAGCAAATTTATGGGATGATTTAAATAAGGCAAAAGAAGCTTTTATTGAAGGCTTTAAAGTTTGTAATGTATTGAAAATTGCTGATAATGAGCTTAGTTGGTTTACTGGTATTGATGATTTAGATTTGGCTATTGAGGCTTTTAGAAAAGAATATAATATTGATTTAATTTTCTTAACATTAGGTAAAGATGGATCTAAAGCTTATTATAAAGATATTTGTGTAACTGTCCCAACGTTTTTAGAAGTTGCTTGTGTTGATACAACTGGTGCAGGCGATAGTTTTATGGGAAGTTCCTTGTCTAAGGTGCTTGAAATTGGCATAGATAATTTAAATGAAGAAAACTTAAAAGATATCTTATTATTTGCTAATGCAGCAGCTTCTATTGTAGCAAGTAGAAGAGGTGTTATTAGAATCTTGCCAAGTTTAGAAGAAATAGAAAAATTAAAAGCCACAAAAACTAATTAAATTAAAAAGAGGATAAAGATGAAAGAAGATATGAAAGTTGCCATAATGCAAGGTATTGGTAAAATTGGGTATGAGATGAGAAAAGTTCCTCAGCCAAAAGCTGATCAAGTTTTAGTAAAGATACAATATGTAGGTGTTTGTGGCTCTGATTTACATTATTATGAACATGGTAGTATAGGAAAATATGTTGTTGAACCACCTTTTGTATTAGGTCATGAAGCAAGTGGTATTGTTGAAAAAGTAGGGGATGAAGTAACTAATTTAAAGGTAGGCGATCGTGTTGCTTTAGAGCCTGGTATTACTTGTGGTAAATGTGAATTTTGTAAGACTGGTCGATATAATCTTTGTCCTGATGTTGTTTTTTTTGCAACCCCTCCAATTGATGGAGTTTTTTGTGAATACACTACCCATCCTGCAGATCTTTGTTTTAAATTACCAGAGAATGTTAGTTCTATGAATGGGGCATTAATAGAACCTTTAGCTGTTGGTTTTCACGCAGCAGATCAAGGGGGAGCTAGAGTAGGTCAAAAGGCTGTAATCTTTGGTGCTGGTTGTATAGGTTTAATGACTCTACTAGCACTTAAAACTTACGGTTTAAACGATATTACTGTTGTTGATATATTACCTAATAGATTAGAACAAGCTAAAAAACTTGGTGCAACTCATGTGGTTAATTCACTTGATAAAGATTATTTAGACAAATTTAATGAAATAACTTCAAATAAAGGATATGATATAGCATTTGAGAGTGCTGGAACAGAAATAACAACTAGACTTTGTATTGATGTTTTGAAAAAAGGAAGTACCTTAGTTTGTGTTGGATATTCAAAAAGTGGAGAGATGACTTTGCCAATGAGCCTTTTATTAGATAAAGAGTTAACAATCAAAACTGTTTTCAGATATCGCCATGTTTATCCAAAGGCTATTGAAGCTGTAGCAAGTGGTAAAATTAATCCAAGTGATGTTGTAACAAATATCTTTGAATTCGATGATGTCCAAAATGCTATGGATAAATCTGTTGAAGATAAAGCAAATATAGTAAAATCTGTTATCAAAATAAGTTAGTTAAGTTAATTTATTAGCTAAACTCTTATTCCATATATAATTTTTATTTATCTAACCTTGTTTGCATCGTATGTGAATGAGGTTTTTTTAATTAAGTTAGTTGACAGTATCAATATTATAAAAATATAATTAGCTATTATTTTATCGAAACTTTGTTTAGGAGTTTTAAAGTTGAAAAAAAAATTCATTAGTTGTTTTTTTCTTGCTATAGTTGGTTTAACATCTATTTTCGCTAATTTTGATTATAGATTTGATTTAGTTTCATTTGACCCATTACACAAAGAATATTTTGCAGATGTAAGAAGACCTGAACTCTCTATCAATTATTTGTTTTATACAGAAGGATATCCAGACAGAGTTATCCAAGATGAGTATGTAGATGGTAATACTACAACTAATAAAATAAAGTATTGGGAACTTGATATGAGTCGTTTAGAACCATTAAACCAAATGATTCATTTAAAAATTGGTGAAACAGCATCACTTGCTAGAAGTACTTTTACATTTGATCATTGGCTTAGCCCTATTTCTTTTGATTTTTCTATGCAAGGTTTATTACAAGAGTTCTTCTTAGGTGGATTTGACGATAGTATTGGATATGATGGTATTTATTTTTTTGGAGGAACTTTTAGAATAGGGGATGTTTTTTCTATGAGGATAGGAAATCATCATTATTGTTCACATTATGGTGATGCTATTTTAAAAGGTATTTCTAAAACAGCTGATATTAGTAATAGAGATTATTTTTGGTTAACTTATAAATATATTAGAATGGATGCTTTTGTATTAGGTTTTTCAATAGAACCAACTTCTAATTTTAGACTTTATGGTGAATTAAATTATCCACCAAGAGACATACAAAGTATTAGACCAGATATGTTTGCTCCAAATTGGGTAACTAGAAATGGTATACAAATAAATGATTATCCTGATTGGTACAATGCAAGAATTGTAAATGTCGGTTTTGAATATAGCCATCACTTTTTTAAGAAATTAGGTAAAACTACAATTGGTTATGATCTTCATATGTATGAAGAGGGAAAAGTGATTTATAATCATTTTGAAAATGGAGCATCTGATGGAACTGATAGCGAAGTAAGTGATGCTGAAGATAGCAATATATATTTTGATAAAGATGCCCCTTGGGAAGTTGAACATAATATTAGAATCTCTCAAGAATTAAATGATACAGTATCTTTAGAATTTACATATCATAATGGTCGCTCTCCTTTTAATAACTTCTTTTTCCAACATACTGAGATATTTGGAGTTGGAGCTAGAGTTAATCCTAAATCAACAGTAACATTATTTGATACTGAATAAAGCTTAGATATAATTGTAAATATTTGTTAATTTAAAATATCGAAATATGAGGTGGTTTAAACTGTCTTTAATGTTAACTTATTGATATTTTATATGGTGCTCAAATAAGGGTTTATTATGAGAGAGAAAGGTCATAAGTAAAATTGTTTGGTTTGTTATTATATGATTGAGAGTTTAGTAAATTTGTTTATAATTACTCGAGTTGTGAAATATATGTAAAATATCTGAGTAAGAAATATTTTAAACCTAACGTATAATCTAAAAAAACAATTGACGTAAATAGTAGATTTTTTTATAATTTTTTTCATTGCACTATAATTTGAGGTCACTATTATGAAAAGAAAATTATTTATTATTTTGTCGTTTTCTATTTTTTGCCTAACATCATTATTTGCTACTTTTGATTATAAATTTGATGCTTTTTCTTTTGAACCAATTTATAAAGAATATTTTGCTGATAGGGCAAGACCTGATTTTAGTTTAAGTCAAATTACTTATTTTGATGGGTATCCTGATAGAGTTTTACAAGATACTCATGTAAATGTTAATGAAGAGGACTGGGAAGAAAATAAATACACTAAGGTATTTTTATTTGATGACTTAATTCAACCTGAAAATAAATTTGTAGCTCTTAAAATTGGAGATACAATGGCCATAGGTAGAAGTACCTTTATATTTGATCATTGGCTTAGTCCTATATCTTTTGATATTTCAATGCAAGCTCTTTTACAAAATTTCTATAGAGGGTCATTTGATGATACTGTAAGCTATGATGGAATATATTTTCTAGGAACTACATTAAGAGTCGGTCCAGTTTTTTCAATGAGAGTTGGTCTTCACCATTATTGCTCTCATTATGGAGATGCTACTTTAAAGAGAATTAGAGCTAATTTTGATGATGGATTTGGTGATGATTTTTTTGATTTTGGATTCACCTATAAATATGTAAGAATGAACGGATTTGTTGTAGGACTTTCACTCGATTTAACACCAAACTTTAGAATTTATGGAGAGTACAATATACCTCCCCAAGATATTAATAGTCTAAGGCCTGATATGTTTGCTCCAAATTGGATAACAAGAAATGGTGTTGTAATAAATCCAGATTATCCAGATTCATATAAGGCTAGAATCATTAGTATTGGTTTTGAGCATTCATTTAATTTATTTAAAAATTTAGGCAAAACAACTATCGGATATGATCTTCATATGTATGAAGAAGGTAAAATTCAATACACAATTGAAGAAGATGATGAAGATTTTGAGTATTATGAAGAAGATGAAAATGATGAATATTCATCTTATCATTTTGCTTCAAATTATTTTTTCGATGAGGATGCTCCTTGGGAATTAGAACATAATGTTAAAATAGCTCAAGAATTAGATAAAAATATTTCTTTAGAAATTGCTTATCATAATGGAAGATCTGTTATGAATAGTTTCTTTTTCCAAAAAACATCAACTTTAACTGTTGGATTAAGATATAATCCCGATTATACCGTAAATGTTTATGATTCAAGTAAGTAATTGATATTATTTTATAGCTACAATTAATTTGTAGCTATAATTTTGACTAATATAGTCATAAAAGGAGTTTGTTTTGAAAAAAAAGTTATTTTCAACTTTGTTTTTATGTTTTGTAAGTTTGACAACCTTGTCTGCAAATTTTGATTACCAATTCGATATCTTCTCTTTAGATCCCTTGCATAAAGAATATTTTGCAGATCGTGCAAGAGCTGATATGAGTGTTAATTATCTCAATTATTATTCTGGTTATCCTACAGTACTACTTCAGGATACTGGTGATAGTGTTCAAGTTTATGATTTAGGCAACTCTTCTACTGAAGGGGTTATGATGCAATATAAATTAGGAGAAACCTTTTCTATTGCAAGAAATACTTTTACATTTGATTCATGGTTAAGTCCAATAGCTTTTGATTTATCAGCTCAGGCACTAATTCAATCTTTCTATACAGAAAGTTTTAATAATGGAATTGGATATGATGGTATTTATTTTTATGGTGTAACAGCTAGAATAGCAGATATGTTTTCAGTGAGGATAGGAAATCATCACTATTGCTCCCACTATGGAGATGAAATTTTTAAATCTTTAAGTTCTACAGATCTTACAAAAATAAATTTAGGCTATAAATATATTAGGATGAACGGTTTTGTTATAGGAGTATCTGTTGAACCAACATCTTGGCTTAGATTATATGGAGAGTATAATTTTATTCCAGAGGATGTTGATACGATTCGTCCAATAATGTTTGCTCCAAAGTATGTTAATTCTAATAATTCAGATTATCCAGATTGGTATAGTGCTAAGATTATTAATGTTGGAATTGAATTAAATGGTACAATCTTTAAGAACTTAGGTAAGACTACTATCGGATATGATCTTCATATGTATGAAGAAGGTTTGATTGAATATGATATAATCGATGGATCTGTTGTTACCTTTAATGAAGACGGTACTTGGGAATTAGAACATAATGTTAAGATAGCCCAAGATTTGAATGAAACAGTTTCCATAGAACTCTCATATCATAAAGGAAGATCTCCATTTAATAATTTTTATTATTTACAAACATCTTATTTAAGTTTTGGATTTAGAGTAAATCCAAAAAATACATTCACCCTTATCAATACAGATAAAAGTTAAGTAAAAAATGTAGTTTATCTTAAAATTTTTAAGTATATTAACAAAATTTATTTCAATAGAAAATTACACACTTTAAAGTTCACTTAAATTTAAAAAATGAGCAATAATTATAATTAATATTTAAAAAGGAGTTTTATTTGAAAAAGCAAATATTAATTTGTCTACTTTTATGTTTAATGGGGTTATCACCATTATATTCAACTTATGAATATGATTTTGATATGATATCTTTGGATCCAATTCACAAAGAATATTTTGCAGATAGAACAAGACCTGATATGAGTATTACAACTCAGTTTTATTTAGATGGTATTCCAGATAGAGTTCTCCAAGATTCTGATGGGGAAATGAAAGTTTTTGAATTTGGAGGTGATTTTACTGAAACTGGTGCTCAAACCTTAATTAAGGTAGGGGAAACCTTATCTATTGCTAGAAGTACTTTCACTTTTGATAGTTTTTTAAGCCCAATCGCTTTTGATTTTTCATTTCAAGGCGTGCTTCAATCTTTTTATACAAATGCTTTTAACTATGGTATAGGGTACGATGGAATTTATTTCTTTGGCGGAACATTTAGAATAGGAGATGTTCTTTCAATGAGAATTGGTCAAAATCACTATTGTTCCCATTATGGAGAGGCTATATATAAACTTGTGGATAAAAAATATGAAACTTTAGATGACTTTAGTCTATCTTATAAATACATTAGGATGAATCCTTATGTAATAGGTTTATCAATTGAACCAACTTCATTTTTTAGAGTTTATGGGGAAATAAGTTTTCCAGGTAGAGATATAGAGGTCCTTCATCCTAATGTATTTAGACCAAGTTGGTATGATAGTAATAATCAGTATAGTGATGATTATAATGCAAGAATAGCAAATGTTGGAATTGAATTAAGTGCAAATATATTTAAGAACCTAGGTAAGACCACCATTGGTTATGATCTTCATATGTATGAAGAAGGAAAAGTTATTTATAATCATGTAACTGGTGGAGATGTTGATTTCAAAGAAGATGCACCTTGGGAATTAGAACATGATGTTAGAATAGCACAAGAGATTGGTAATTCTCTTTCTTTAGAAATCTCATATCATAATGGAAGGTCTCCTTTTAATAATTTCTATTTCTTGCATACTGAATTATTAGGATTTGGGTTAAGGTTTAATCCTTAAAATATTATTCTTTAATTAACTTTAATATTATATTTAATTATCACTCTGTAATTTATTAAATTAGATTATAGAGTGATTTTTTGTTGTAAAATATTTATGATTTGAAATTTTAAGTTTGTTATCTACAGATAAATGGTAATATAATGGAAAGAGACTTTTCAGTTTTTTATAATATTTAAAGTTGAGGTTCCCCATGGATAGAAAAAAGAAAGAGTGTTTCCAAAAATTTATGATTAAAAAATACATGACTCTAAAAAAAGGAATTAAAAAAGAATCTTTAGAATGTGACTATAGTATTAAAGATTTGATATCTAAAATGAGTTTAGATGAAAAGATTGATTATATTTCAGGAGTAAATGATTTTTGTATAAGAGGAAATGATAAGTTAAATTTAAGTGAAGTGTGGACAACTGATGCTACAGCTGGAGTTAGAGGTTGGGATGAAAAAGTTACAGTTTTCCCTTCTCCCATAGCAATGGCTGCAACTTTTAATAGAAAATTAGTTGGTAAAACTAGTGAAGCTATTTGCAAAGAAACAAGGGCTGTTGGAGCCTCAATTTTGTTAGCTCCAGGTGTAAATATTGCTAGAGTTCCAACTTGTGGAAGAAATTTTGAGTATTTTGGCGAAGATCCTTATTTATCTGGTGAGATGGCTAAATTTTATATAAAAGCTGCTAATAAAGTTGGGGTAATTACTACTGTAAAGCATTTTGCTTGTAATAATAGTGATTATGATAGACATAAAGCAGATAGTATTGTAGATGAGAGAGTTCTCCATGAAATTTATTTACCTGCATTTAAAAAAGCTGTTGACAGTGGGACTCTATCTGTTATGACTAGCTATAATTTAGTTAATGGTACTTATGCTAGTGAAAATGAATATTTGATTGAAGAAGTTCTAAGAAAAAAATGGGGATTTAAAGGCTTTGTTATATCCGATTGGACAAGTGTTTATTCAACAGTAAATGCTATAAAGCACGGGATAGATTTAGAAATGCCAAAAGGAGTTTGGTTTTCAAGAGACAAAGTCAAAAAAGCTCTAGCTAATAATGAAATAAGTGAAGCAGATATCGATAAAAAGGTTAGAAATATTTTGACTGTTTTAAAAAAAGCTGGAGTTTTAAATAGAAATATAAATGATTCAACTATTGAATTACATAGTAAGGAGAGTCAAAAAGTTGCTTATGATATTGCCCTTGAATCTATAACTTTATTAAAAAATGATAATAAACTTCTTCCATTGAATAAAGCTAAAATTAAAAAAGTAGTTTTACTCGGAAAGAACAGAAATATTATTCCATCAGGAGGTGGATCTTCTCAAATAATTCCAAAAGTAGAGATGATAAGTTTTGAGTCAAAATTAAAAAATGAAGGATTTGAAGTTGAAAGTTTTGGCAGAAAATGGTTGAAAAACAAGAAAACAAGAGAAAAAGTTCAAACCGCTGATCTTGTTATAATCAAAACCGGTTTTGATGGTTATGATGAGAGTGAATGTTATGATAGAGATTATGAAATAGATCAAAATGAAGTTAAAACAATAGTTGAAGCTAATAACTTAAACAAAAATACAATCACTATTGTTAATTCAGGCGGTGCATTCGACCCAAGTTGGATAAAAAAGGAACCAACATTATTGCTTTCATATTATTTAGGAGAAAAGGAAAGTGATGCTCTTTTTGATATAATTTTCAATAAAGTTAGCCCCTGTGGTAAGTTACCTTTTACAATTGCAAATAAGTTATCTGACTGGGAAAGTGTTAAAAACTATTATAATGATTATAATAAGTTTTCAATTAAAAGAATCCATAAAGGTCAAGGAAACCCAAATGTCAGAGTACCTTCGAAAATAGAATATAGAGAAGGGTTACTAATAGGGTATAGAGATTTTAGAACTAATAATAAAGAAGTGGCTTTTGATTTTGGTTATGGATTAAGTTATTCTTCATTTAAATATTCGAATCTATTAATCAATAAAGATAAAGAAAAAATACATGTAAGTTTTGATATTGAAAATACTGGAGATATTAAAGCTAAAGAGATTGCGTTTGTGTTTATTCATTCTTTAGATAGTAAGGTATTTAGAGTAGAGGAAGAACTCAAAGGCTTTGAAAAAATTGAATTAAAGCCAAAAGAAAAGAAAAATATTTCAATCAAATTAACTGAAGATGATTTTAAATATTATAGTAAGGATAAACATGATTGGGTTTTAGAAAAGTGTAATTTTGAAATTAGAGTAAATTCTAGTGCCAATAAAATTGAATTGAGTGATAAAATTAAAATAGAATAAGGTAACGGTTAAGGAGTTGGATTATATTGTCTAACTCCTTGTATTGTTAATATTCTATAGTCTCTTCTTCCATTTTTATAGCTGATGGAATTTTTCCAAGCCCTGGCATTGTCATTATTGAACCAGTTAAAGGAATAATAAAATTAGCACCTGCAGATAAATTTACAGATTTCACAGTAATAGTGAAATCCTTTGGTACTCCAAGGATGTTTGGATCATCGGAAAGTGAATTTGGGGTTTTGGCAATACATACATAAGCTTTACCAAATCCCATTTTTTCATACTTCTTAATTTGATTTTCAGCTTTTTCAAGATATTTAACGTCTTTAGCTCCATAAATGTTTTTTGCAATAGTTTCAATTTTCTCTTTTATTGTACTATTTAAATTATATATTGGTTTATAATTTGAAGGTTCATTATTTAAGATGTTAATGACCTTTTTAGCTAAATCAATTGTTCCTTCTCCACCTTTTGAAAAACCATCTAAAAAAGATACAGTATAACCTTCATTTTCACACCAAGTAGTTAATGCATCAATTTCTTTTTGGGTATCTTGGGCAAAGTGGTTTATTGCTACAACTATTGGAATATTATATTTCTTAACATTTTCTATATGGGCTTTTAAATTATTAACACCTGAAAGTAAAGCGTTTACATTTTCTTTTTTAAGATCTTTATATTGTACACCACCGTGCATTTTTAGAGCTTTGACTGTAGCTACAACCACTGCAGCTGATGGCGTGATTTCTCCTTCTCTACAAGCGATATCTAAAAACTTTTCAGCTCCTAAATCAGCACCAAATCCTGCTTCTGTTATAGTAATTGGGGATAATTTCATAGCAAGTTTAGTTGCAATAAGTGAATTGCATCCATGTGCTATATTAGCAAAAGGTCCACCATGTACAAAAACAGGGGTGTGCTCTAACGTTTGTACAAGATTAGGCTTTAAAGCTTCTTTCATTAATTTCATAACTGCATTTGAAACTTTTAAATCTGCTACAGTAACTGGAGTCTCATCATAAGTGTAAGCTACAATTATTTTTTTTAATCTTTGATGAAAATCTTTTGAATTATTTGCTAAACATAATATGGCCATTAATTCTGAAGCTACAGTTATTACAAAATGATCATTTCTTTCAATACCATTATATTTGCCTATTCCTATTTTTATGTTTCTAAGGACTCTATCGTTCATATCTATGGCGCGTGTCCATACAACGCTTTCAGGATTGATATTAAGTGGATTTCCTTGATAGATAGAATTATCTAAAACTGCAGCAATTAAATTAATTGAGGAGGTTAGAGCATGGATATCTCCTGTGAAATGAAGGTTTATATCGTCTTTTGGTGCAATAGAGGCTAATCCTCCACCTGTTGCACCACCTTTAAGACCAAAAACAGGTCCAAGAGAGGGTTCTCTTAAACAAAGAATTGCTTTTTGATTTATCTTCCCCATGCCTTCAGATAGAGCAATAGCAGTTGTTGTTTTGCCTTCGCCAGCCTTTGTTGGAGTTATGGATGTTACAAGGACAAGCTTGCCATTTTTTTTGTTTGCTAATTTATTATTAATTGATGGTTCAATTTTTGCTTTATATTTACCATAAGGTTGAATATATTCGTCTTCAATACCTATACTTTTTGCAATCTCGCCAATTGGTGAAAGATCCATAGATTACCTCCTCAAAGGCTTTGGATATATGATTTGTTTTAATATATCATGAGAGTTTGCAATTATTCAAAGGGGTATTTTAATAAATTTTGTCTTTTTGCAACAGAATAGTATATATTATTCATTTATTTGTTGCATAATTTATTATATGTTGCAATGATGATTAATTATTGCAACATGGTATGAAATAACTAGTTAAATAATATCTATATGGCACATTTTCATAGCTTCAATTGCCCTTTTGTGACTTTCAGGATTTACACCGGCACATGAGTTCTCTTCAACGTATATAGGGATATTAGGGAAGTAAGCTTTGACTAGCATAGCATTTGAAATAACACAAATATCTGTGCACAAGCCAACTAGGGTTATACTTTCAATTTTTTCTTGTTGATTTAAATCTTTAAGATATTCTACTAGTTTTGTACTACCAAAGGTTTCTTTGTTAAATATAGGTTCATTTACATATGGAAGGAGTTTGTCAGTTATTTGCCAACCTTTTGTATTTTCAATGCAATGAATAATAGGAAGATGCTTACCTTCTTCTGTTTCCATATAGTTATTTTGATGAGTGTCCCTAGTAAAAAATACTTTCCCATCAAAATTTTTTACTCTATCTACAACTTTATCTACAATGTTAACTGCTTGATCTGTTCCAAGAGCACCATCAATAAAATCATTTTGCATATCAATAACTAATAAAACTTTCATAATCAATAACGCTCCTAATAAATAATCTTTCTTAGTATAAAATAACTTTTAGTGATAAAAATGTCTATAATTATTAATTTATGAGTTTTATATTGAAATAATTTTGCCAAACTCAGTAATGAAAATTTGCCAAACTCGGTAATAAAAACTTGCCAAACTTGGTAATAAGTACTACCAATGGATTAGGAGAGTATACTTTGGCTTACTATCAAAGTGTTGCAGATACTTTATTAAAAGAAGAATTAGAAGCAAGAGGGGCAATTCTAGTAAAAAGCGTTAGGTGTTGTGGTAAAATTTCTACCTCATTGAAAATTGCTAAAAGCACTTTATTTATGCAAAATTCACAGACAAAAAATCAGAATATTCAAATGGCAGAATTAAATCCTTCTGCACTTTTGCAAGGAGATGTTCCTCCTAAAATGCCTTTCATATAAAACTCATGAATTTTTGTTGTTTCATATCTTACTTCAGGGAAGTCAGCTAAGCTATAAAGTTCAGAATTAAGGGTATCAGGATTTTTTGTAACAAAGTAAATTTGCTCTTTCATATATTTTTTTAAATCCAAATGGAGTACATTGTGTGTAGTGAATATAAATTGTCCATTATGTTCTTTTCCATTAATAAAAGAAATAATTTTATCAGAAAGTACCGGATTCAACACTCTATCCATTTCGTCAGCAAATACTGTTTTGTTTTCATAAACAACTCTATAGATTTGAACAGCCCAAGCAAAATATTCCATTACACCACTTGAGTCCTCGCTCAACTCCTTAGAGAATATTGAGCCATCGATTTTTTTACGCTTTATTTCTGTTTTAAAAAATGGGTGTTCCTCATTAATTTTTATACCAACAATAGAAGAATCAACCATTTTTAATATTTCTAAAAACTTTTTTTCTTTTAAGATTCTTATATCATCTTCTTCTTTTTTTAAATCTTTATAGTAGTTGTAATTAATAAAAATTTTTTCAGCATAAAGATTATTATTTATATAATTTACAAAATTTAAGCTATGTTTATCTCCTAAAAGTGCAAATTTATTTATGAAAAGGCCAATAGACTCAGAAGATTTCACTATAGTGTTAAAGGCCTTGATTATATTAGGTTTTAATTTAGCTTTAAGAACATATTTAGACAATTTTTTATCTTTTGTATTTTGTTCTCGTGATACTATAAAAATTTCTTGTTTTTTCCCATATAATGTTGTTTTTAATGATAAGCTTTCAAATATAATTCCTAGGTAATCAATTTGTAAAACATAAAAGTATAACTTATTGTTAATTAAAATATCTAATGAAAATTCTTGTGTTGTATTACATTCTTCAGGGTTGTCAGAACAGATGTTATTTATATTAGTTAGATTTTTAAAGGATCCAACTTTATCATTTGTTTTGAATAAAGATTTTAGAAAGTTAAGACTGCCAATTAAATTTGTTTTTCCTCCCGCATTTTCACCTACTATTACAGCGGTTTTTAAAATATCTAAACCATATTCGGTTTTATTAAAATTATTTAAAAATCTATTTTTAACTTTATTTGCAGGGGCAAGTAAATCTAAAATACTAAATTCTTTAAAAGATTTGTAATTTTTGAACTCATATCTACATATCATATGATACTCTCCTTATAAACTAAAACAATAAAATGTTTTAATTTATTGAAATTATATAATATTTTTCTAAAAAGTCAAATGTCAAAACATTAATTCTGTTAAATTTCTTGTTTGTAAAAAGCTATTTTAAATCTATCTATTTTAATTATTAGTCTTTTAGGACAAGATATGGGGTAGATAAAAAAAGGTTGATAATCTTCATTTTTGAAGAGAATCAACCTTTTATATTATAGTTTTAAAAATTATAATTGAGGATTTTCTACTGTTGTTTTATCCTGAATTTGGTAAGGCGCTAAAACAGAAATCATTCTAACAGGTTTGTCAGAATTGTTTTTAACATAATGAACCTCTTTTGGTTCAATGTGAATAAATTGTCCTTTTGTAAGATGGTATAATTTATTATCTACAATTATATCAACTTCTCCTTCTTCAATATAAAAATTTTCTTCCATTATATCATGATAATGAGCTGCGAAATCTTCACCAGCTTGAAATTGAACAATAGCGAAATTTGCTCTTGGTCCCTTCATTAAATATTTAGGGCCACTGTTTCCGAAACGATATTCTTTGTCTTTTTCGTCAATTATATACATTATTTGTCTCCTATACTCCTGGGGCTTTCCACATATATCTTTCGATATTTGCATCACTAAGTTTGAGTTGATTTTCATAAACTTTTAGCCATTTTTCATATAAATTCATATATACCTTGTGATTATCCATATTTGGTATATACGTTTTTTCAATCTTTACTATTTTTTTCGATGCTTCAACAACATCTTTATAAATTCCAATTCCAACACCTGCAAGTATTGCACTTCCTAATGCAGTTGCTTCTTTTACAACAGGAACTGATAATGGGATGCCTAAAACATCACATAAGATTTGCGACCATAATGGGCTTTTTGATGCTCCACCCGCAAATATTACGCTATTTATGTCTTTTTTAGTTGTTTCTTTAATTAGTTGAACATGCCCATATGTTATAAATGCTGTGTTTTCTAAAATCGCACGATAAAAAGTATATTTGTTAAAATTCTTAGCATCTATAGCAAAATTAGTAAAAGAAGGGGCAGCATGTTTCCAAGATAAAAAGTTCATGATATTGCTAAAAGTGCACATCATGCCATTAGAACCGGCAGGAATATCTTTTGCTTTTTGATCCATCATGTAATAGAAATCTATATTTTTCTCTTTAGCTAGTTTTACATCCAATTCACAAAAAGCATCTCTATACCATCTCATAATAAGACCTGGAATAAAAGCTAGAGCTTCATATTGCCAAACATTTGGAATTGAATGACAGTTAACTCTTACTGGGCTTTTTTCAGATACAATTGGATCGTCTGTATTATATTCATATTGCCAAAAGCTTCCACCAAAAATAGCAGCTTGATCACTCTCAACAACACCAACTCCAATTGAACCTAATTGAGCATCTCCACCACCAGTTACAATAGGGGTATCTTTTTTCAAAGAGGTTAGGTTGGCTGTTTCTTGATTAACTTTAGCAACTATATGACCGCATTCTGAAACCTTCGGGAATATATCATCACGTAAGTTGCATCTTTGAGCAATAGTTTTATCCCAGCTTCTACTTTTAAGATTGAAAAAACCTGAAGTTGAACCATTGCTAGGATCTACTTTAAGGACACCACTCATTTTATATATTATCCAATCGTTAATCATTCCGATGTGGGCGATGTTTTTATAAATTTCGGGTTCATTATTTTTAACCCATAATAATCTTGGAATAGCACTTAATGGAAAGGTTTCCCCTGTTTCCTTATAAAGTTCCGCTTCTAAGTTTTTATTTTCCTTAAGTTGTTTAACTTCATCGTCACTTCTTGCATCAACATTAGCACAAGCCCAAATTTCTTTGCCTTCTTTATTGTAAAGAACTATTGCTTCCCTCATGCAAGTTGTTGATATTGCTTTAATTTTAGAGCTATCAATTTTAGATTTCTCTATAACTTCTTTGATAGAACTTGTGGTCAATTTCCAGTTTTTATCCCAGTCAAAGTTCATGCTTCCAGGATATCTAGGATCATTTAAATGTTCCCATTCTTTAGAAACACATTCGATTTGATTTCCTAATGTGTCAAAAATGACCGCTCTAACTGACCCTGTACCAGCGTCAATAGCTAATAAATAGATGTCATTATTCAAGATTACCTCCTATTAAACATTTAAATTTAACCATTCAGCAGTTTCTTGATCTGTAATAAGAATATTAATGTAACCACCTCTTAAAGCGGCTCTTATTGCCTCCCTTTTAGCTTTTCCAGCAGCAACTCCTATTACATTTTTTAGTTTTTTAAACTCATCCATCGAAATACTGATTAAGTTCTCATATAATTCACAAGAGATTATATTACCATCTTTGTCTAAAAAATGACTTAGGATATCGCCTACAGATCCTTTCATTTTGAGAAGGTTAAATTCATTCTTGTTTATAATTCCATTGTTTATAATAGTTGCTTCGTCATTCATTCCCCCTATTCCAACAATAGTGTAAGAAGCATTGCTATTCATTTTAGCAATTTCAATAACAGATTTTTCTTTTTGAAGAGCTTGAACCATTTCATTGGTAGAAGCAATTAAGGGGGCCGGAATTAGATAGAAATTAACATTTTTCATTAAAGTATATTGGTCTAATAGATATAAGCTTACTCCTCCAGTTAGTGTAACAAAGTTAATTACTTTATCACTTAAATTAGTAAGTTTGTTAATAGTTTTAATTGGAGTGTCCCCATATCCAATATTTAATATATTTATATCATCTAGCCTTGCATCTAAATACATTGATGCAGCTGTTGCTACATTTGTGTTTATATCTTCAATTTTATAACTAGTAGAAGTTGGAACAACCATAGCATCCTGTAACTTATATTTTTTTATAAGATCTTGTTCTATTGATATTTTATTCTGTAAGTCTCTTCTAATTTTAAATTGGATTATATTTTCCTGTTGTGCTTTATCTAGCATTCTCACAACTCTCATTCGTGATATTCCAAGTTTGTCAGCGATAGTTTGTTGTTTTAGTTTGTCGATATAATATAACCAAGCTATTTTAGAAATAAGTTCGTCTTCATAATTCATTAATTGCTCCCCAGTTTGTGAACATTATTTAGTATATTGATAATATTATCATAAAAGATTTATGTTTGCAAGATTAAAAAAAATATTAAATAAAAGTGAATAAATAGGAATATATATATTTATAACAACAAATTACATACATATTAAAATGATGTGAAAAAAAATTTGACAAATCGAATTATTGGGGATATGCTTATCTTGTATAACAAAGTTACACTAACTAAACAAATGAACAAAACAGGAGAAAAAATGAAAAATAAAGATTATTCGTTATTAGAAATAGTCGATATTAAGAAATCATTTATTGGTAATAGTGTTTTAAAAGGAATAAATTTAAAATTGAACCAAGGGGAATGTCTTGCATTGATTGGTGGTAATGGAGCTGGTAAAAGTACTCTTGTTAAAATAATAATGAGTATTTATAAACCAGATTCAGGACAGATATTTGTTAATAACCGTCAAATTACTTTTTCAAACCCATCAGAATCTCTCAATAATAGCATCTATTTAGTTCCACAAGAGCCAATGTTATTTCCTAATATGAGTCTTAAAGAAAATGTCTTAATTGGTATAAATAAAAATAAAAATGAATTGATTCAAAAATTAGAGAATTTAATTAAATCTTTAGGTTGGAATCTTGATTTAGAGCGTGAAGCTCAAACTTTGACAATAGCTGAACAACAACTAGTTGAAATTTTAAGAGGACTTTTAAGAGAAGCTAATATTTTAATATTAGATGAGCCAACAAGTGCTTTAACTTTTGATGAGGTTAATTCTTTATTTAAAATTATAAAAGACTTAAAAGCTAAAGGTATAGGATTAATATATATTACTCATAGATTAAATGAAGTTTTTGAAATAGCAACTGATGTTGCTATTATGAGAGATGGAGTAATTACTGTTAATGGAAAGGTTGAAAACTTTACTCATGAAATGTTAGTAGAAGGTTTACTACCTGAAAATAAAGAAAATTGTACAACTTCTTGTGATGAGGGTGACTTAGTAGAAGTTGATTATGATAAAGACCCTGTCTTTAAGCTCGATAAGTTTAGTGGGTATGGCTTTGAAGATATTGATCTAGAAATTTATCCTGGTGAAATTTTAGGTGTTGCCGGTGTTGTTGGAGCTGGTAGAACAGAACTTGCTACAACTATTTTTGGACTAGATAAAGTCAGAAAAGGAAAGGCTTATTTAGAAGGTAAAGATGTAACAAGTTTGCCTACTGCTAAAGTTATTCAAGCTGGTATTAATTATATTCCAGAAGATAGGTTCCAAAATGGTATTTTTGGCATAACTAGTGTTCGAAATAATTTAACATCTGCATATATAAAAGGACGTCCTTCAATTTTTACCCATATCAATGATGAAGAAAAAATTGCTGAAAAATATATAAAAAATTTCAGAGTTAAAGTTACAAGTCAAGAACAGTTGATGAGTTCTCTTTCAGGTGGAAATCAGCAAAAGGTAATTATTGGTAGAGGACTTTCAACTAATCCAAAATTATTAATATTAGATGAGCCTACTAGAGGTATTGATGCAGGTGCTCGTGGGGACGTTTATAAGATTATAAGTTATTTAAAGAAAACTGGAGTTGCAATAATGTTAATTAGTTCCGATATGGAAGAAATTGTGGAATTAAGTGATAGAGCTATAACAATTTTTCAAGGAAGAGTTAATAAAGTATTTAGTAAGGAAGAAATCAATGGGGATTCATTGATGAAAGCTTCATTTGGGGTGGATAGTACTGATGAAAACTAATGTTAGAACCATTTTGAAAATGAGAAGTGTAACTTCTTTTTTGTTTGTCGTAGGATTGTTTTTATTAGTTGGTCTAGTAAATCCTGATTTTCTAAAACCAAGTAATCTTTTATTGACTATTAATTCAAGTGTTGTATTCACACTTTTATCAGTTGGTATTGCTTTTCCAATTATTACAGGTGAAATTGATGTATCTGTAGGTGCTGTAATGGGACTTTCTGCTGCTGTGAGTGCGACTATGATAAGAGATGGACAACCTTGGGTTTTAGCTGTAGGTGCTAGTATTTTGATTGGAATAGCTTGTGGATATTTCAATGGATTTGGTCTTATGTATTTAGGTATACCATCAATCATTATTACATTAGGAACAAATGGAATAGTAAGAGGGCTTATTTATGTTTATACAGATGGAAAATGGGTTGAAAACCTTCCTTTTGAATATAAAAGTTTAAGTCAAGCTACTACTTTAGGTATTTCCAATTTTTATATTGTAGCAATCTTGATAGCTATTATTGGAACAATTTTAATTAGAAGAACTAAAGAAGGAAAATATTATTATGCTGTAGGTGATAATATTGCTGGATCTTTTTTAATTGGTATTCCTGTAAAGAAAACTAAGATTTCTGCTTTTGTTCTCTCTTCTGTGTTTGCTTCTTTAGCTGGCCTTGTTTATGTTAGTAGAATTGGCTTTGTTACTCCTACTGCTGGTATGGGATATGAAATGAAAGCAATTGCAGCCTGTGTTTTAGGTGGCGTAAGTCTTTCAGGCGGTGTTGGTACCTTAATTGGAGCTTCTCTTGGAGCAATTATCATGTCTTCTGTTGGTAGGATTTTGGTATTCCTTAAATTTTCATCAGATTATGATGGAACGATTACTGGTATTTTATTAATTACTATCGTCGTAGTTGATGCTTTGATCCAAAAATATAATACCGAAAAAACTAGACGTACAAGATTATTAGCTAAAACATCGAATGGAGGGGCATCAAATGAATAGTCTAACTAATAACAAAAAAATATTTAGATGGGAAACCTTTTTAATTGCATTAATTCTTTTAGAAATAGTTATTTTTGGTACTATAAATCCTAGATTTTTAAGATTGAGAGTCTTACTGGGATCGGTAAATGACTTTATGTCTATTTGCGTTATTTCACTTTTTGTAACTTTTGTATTAATTACTGGTGGAATGGATATTCAAGCAGGCTCAATTGTTGGCTTAACTTCGATTATAATAGGAGTTTTTTGGCAGCAAGTAGGATTAAATATTTGGGTTGCTAGTGTTGTAGCTATTATTATTGGAATCCTTTGTGGATTATTAAGTGGATTTTTTGTTGCCTATACAGGAGTACAACCCATGGTTGTTACTTTAGGTGGATCCTTTTTATATTCTGGCTTAGCAGTTTCAATAACAAAACTTGCTAAAGTAGAAGCTTACAAAGGTATTAGTGGCTTCCCAAAAAGCTTTACTAGTTTTAGTAAATTTAGATTATTTAATGTGATTCCTTCCCAGATTTTTATATTGTTAGTTTTAATTATTTTTGCATTCATATTACTTCATTACACAAAATATGGGAGATATATCTATTTAGTAGGTATTAATAAGGAGGCTGCAAAATATTCAGGAATCAACCATAGGTTAATTATTATGAGCAGTTATGCTTTGTCAGGGTTCGGCGCAGCAATTGCTGGAATTATTTTAACTTCATATTTAGGTACTGCAAAAGCTGACTTTGGTAAAGAGTTAACTCTTCCAATTATCACAGCTGTTGTATTAGGAGGTACTTCTATTACAGGAGGAAAGGGAACCATTATTGGTACTGCTTTTTCTGCTATCGCAATTGGAATTATGAGATTTGGCTTATCTATGGCAGGGGTAAATACACAATATACTGATATACCTGTTGGAATTTTACTTGTAGTTGCTGTTTCTTTGAGAGGTTTATCTGAACAAGGTGTATTTAGAAAACTTAAATTAAAATTCAAAAAAGGTAGTGTAGCGGCTACCACAAAATAAACTTAGGAGGCTTATTATGAAAAAGCTATTGATTTTATTACTATCTATTCTAGTTAGTACTTCATTTATTTTTGCTTCAGGATCTGAAGAGAAATCATCATCAAGTAAAGATGAAAAAGTAATTGTTTTTATTCCAAAAATTAGTGGTAACGCTTTTTTCGAAGTTGCTAATGATGGAGCACAAGAATTAGCAGAAAAAGTTGGATTCACTGTAAAATATGACGGTAGCCCAGAAGCATCTGTTGCTAACCAAGTCACTATTATAAACAATGCTATCCAGCAGGGGGCAGATGGTATTGTTGTATCTTCAGTTGATGCTACAGGTTTAGATGATGCTCTAAAGATGGCAAAAGATGCAGGCATGACTGTAATGACATGGGATAGTGATGTTAGTGCTGATGCTAGAGAGATGATGGTATCTCAAGGTACACCCAAAATTTTGGGAGAGATGTTAGTAGAAATGGGTGTTGATTCTCTAAAAGAAAGAGGGGTAAACCCTGAAACCGACACTGTAAAATATGCATGGCATTATTCTCAAGCAACTGTAACAGACCAAAATTCTTGGAGAGTAGCTGGAGAAGAATATATTAGAAAACAATATCCAAATTGGGTAAATGTTGCTCCAGATAACTATTATAGTGATCAAGATGCAGAAAAAGCTATTACAGTTGGTGAAGCTGTTTTAACTGCACACTCAGATATTGATTTAATTATATGTAATGACTCAACTGCATTACCAGGTCAATGTCAAGCTGCACAAAATCTTGGCCTAGATAAAAACGATGTTACTATAACTGGTTTCGCAACTCCTAATGCTATCAAAGATTATTGTAGAGCTAATGTAATTCAAAGATGGGGTTTATGGGATGTTAAAATCCAAGGCGGAATTGCTTGTTACTTAGCTTATTATGGTGCTTTAGGTAATGATATTAAAGTTGGGGATGTAATTGATGTTCCAACTATTGGTGAAGTTAAAGTTGAACCAAATACTGTTTTAGATCCTAATGCTTATACTGCTGATGATTCTGGTGTTGTATTACTTCCTGAAAGAGCTGTATTTACATTAGAAAACATGGACAACTATAATTTCTAACATACAATCAATGTAGATTTACAAATTCTATATGCCAAATTTTTGGCATATAGCTTTATATATAGGAGAATAAAAAAATGGCAGATTTAGATGGTTTTAAAATTGCACATGATTATCATGTTGATATACCTTTTGCTTGTGATGGTAATTTTCATGTAAAAGGTGCTGGAAATTTAGATTGGGGTATGAAGAAACATCTTTCTAAAATTTTCAATCCAAAAAGTGGTAATACTGTTATGTTTGCCTTCGATCATGGGTATTTTATGGGATCTGTTTCAGGTCTTGAAAGATTAGATTTATTGATACCAAAACTTAGTCCATATATAGATGTTTTAATGGGTACCCGTGGAGCAATTAGATCTTCAGTTAGACCTGATAGTGGTAATTCAATAGCTTTGAGAGTTAGTTCAGGCTCTTCAATGTTGAATGAAGATTTAAGTCATGAGGTTGTTGCAGTAAATATTGAAGATGCTATAAGAATGAATGCTGATTGTTTAGCTGTACAAACTTTTATTGGTGGCGATGGACAATTATCTAGTATTGATAATTTATCAAAGACCATTAATGCTGGACTTAGATATAGTATTCCAACACTTGGGGTAATAGCCGTTGGTAAACAATTAGAGAGAACTGCAAAATATTTTAAATTGGCTACAAGAATTGTTGCAGAAATGGGTGCTAATATAATTAAAACTTACTATTGTGATGATTTTGAAGAAGTTGTAGCTGCTTGTCCTGCACCAATTGTAGTAGCTGGTGGTAAAAAACTTCCTGAAAAAGAAGCTCTTGAATTAGCTTATAATTCAATTTCAAGAGGTGCTAAAGGCTTAGATATGGGAAGAAATATTTTCCAAAGTAAATACCCAGCAGAAATGGCTCAAGCAATTGGAAAAATTGTTCACGAAGGCTTTAATGATAAAGAAGCATATGAGTTCTTCTTAGATCTTATTAATTAAAAAAATTACTTTAAATATTGCTGCTGTATAATTTCAATTATTTATTGAAATACAGCAGCTTTTTATATGAGTTAAAATAGGGTAGTTAGGAATATTTATTTTATGGTTTTTGCCCACTTTAGTGCTTTCTCTTTTTGTTTCTCTAAATCTTCACTAACGTTTATAAATGAAGAAAGTGAAATAAGTTTATTCTTTTTCATAACTGACTTTTCAATTCGTTTCTTAGCTTTTTTATCTCCACCTTTATGTGTGTAAAATAAGGCAATGTTTTTGGAATTTATGAGATTTCCTTCTAGAAGAGAATATGTTGGTGATGCTAAGGTTCCAGCCCAAATTGGTGAACCAATAATAATTGTTTCATACTTATCTATATCATGTTTTATAGGGTTTAATTTAGGTTTTCTTTTAAAACTAGATTGATAACCTCCAATTAAATATTTTGTAAAACCTTTTGCTTTTATTTCTTTTTTTGGCGTTATTTTCTCAATGTCAAAGTTGAGTTCTTTTGCTAAATGATTAGCTATTTTTTCTGTACTTCCTTCTAATGAATAATATAATATTAGAGTTTTATTCATAATTATCCTCCATATTTGTATGATAAATGTAATAATTATTGGTTATGCCACTAAGCAGTCTTTTATTATTATATCGCACTTTATTATTTATTAGAAATTAATCTTGAGATGTTTTATGATTTTATATAAAAATCTTAAATCAAAAAAAGCTTTTGATCATTCAAAAGCTTTATTGACTATTAGTTCTTATCAAGTTCACTATTTATTATATCTAGGATATTCAGTGCAAAGAAGTCTGTAAGGTTTTTCATCTTCTTCTATTTCTGGGAATCGTCCCATCTGCTTGTAGAAGAAGTTATCATTTACATCATCATTACACATAGAAACTTCACCAATTAATACATCACCACCTTTCGCATCAAAATCATGATATTGATAAGGCCAAATTGTGATGCTCTCTCCAGGGTTTAAATACACTTTAGTTCCTGCAGGAGCTTTGTAACTTCTTCCATCTGTGTTTATAGTTACATCGTTTTTTGATAATGATCCATCTTTTTCAGCATTATATACAGAAATAATTAGTGTGCCACCACCACGATTTATAATATCTTCACATTTATATGCGTGGTAGTGCATAGGTGCTTTTTGATTTTCAAATAGCATTAACAATTTTTCTGCATATGGCTTTTCATATCTCTTATCTTTCTGATTTCCATTTCTAAGAGTAATTAGCGAAAATCCAAGTTCATAAAAGTTATTTAAGCCGAAATCTGTTATGTCCCATCCGAGTTGATTATCTCGAATTTCATCATACTCGTGATTTTTTTCTTTCCACTCTTCATAACTCCAGTTACAAAAGGGGGGAATACTAAATTTATATTCTTCTAATAAGGCTTCAAATTTTTTGATAACATTATTAATTTCTGATCTCTTCATAAGTACATCCTTTTGAATATATATCAAATAATTTCATGACTTCGTCATAACTTTTCATGGCAGAGGTCCCATCAACTTCAGCTAATGAACAAATAGCTGTAGATACTGCAACTTTTAGAGCTTTTTCTAAATCATAACCTCTATAAATTGAAATTATAATTCCAGAAAGAAATGCATCACCTGCACCTGTTGTGCCTTTTATATAACTTTTTGGGACATCTAAGGATTCTGCCTTATATATTTTATTTGTTTTACAATCTAATCCGTAATTAAATAACTTAGAATGTATAACAACCCAATTTGTTACTCCAAAGCTTTTTATCTTATCAAGGGCAGTAATAACATTTTCTTCAATGATATTATCATCTTCATCTTTAAGTTGAATTCCACTAATGCTTTGGGCTTCTAATTCATTCACAGTACAATAATCACTGTATTTTAGAGCACTTCTTGCAACTTGTATAGTTTTTTCGTCATTTTTTGAAACCATATCAATAGAGGTTTTTATACCTTTTTGTTGGGCAAGATAAAGAAGTTTAGCTATTTTTGATCCAAATTCAGAATCTTCATCCATAAGTTTTCCAATTAAACCTATGTATTCTACTTGAAGGATACCTCCTTCCAAATTATCGAGATTAATACAATCGATATCGAAATCTTTATTTGAGGCTGCATCAAAGAAAAATGTTCTTTGCTTAGTCGATAAAGAATCCATTACATGAGTGGTTGGGGTTTTCTCAAGTACTTTTGTATTACTCATATCTATATTAGAATATTTACTAAATTCTTCTTTTATAAGTGTTGCACCTTCATCGCATCCTATTACACTATTGACAACTATTTTTATATTCTTATCTAACTTTGCTAAATCGAGAATTAAGTTACCAGAGCCTCCAATGGAGGCACTAGTATCACTTATAGTTGCTAAACTACTTTCTGTAGGATATTTATTAATGAAGTAGTGCTTATCTAAAATAACAGGGCCTACTACAATAATCGATTTATTCATTAAAACTAAATACTCCAATTGCTCTCTTTACATCTTCTTTCATTGCGTTTTTGGCAATTACTGGAATGTCGTGGAAGAAGATATTATCATCTTCACTCTTAGCTGCTAAATGATTGTATACTGCCTTACCTCCATATAATGTCATGTAAGTATAGTAGTTGATTTTTCTAATACCATTTTTAATTGCAGTTTGGAATTCTTCTTTTGAAAGACCTGAACCTCCATGCATTACAAAAGGTATATCAATAGCTTCTTTAATTAGTTTTATTCTATCTAAATCTAAAACAGGTTTTTCTTTGTATAATCCATGTGAGGTTCCAAAAGCTATTGCTAAGGCATCAACACCTGTTCTCTCAACAAATTCTTTTGCCAATTTAGGGCTTGTGTAAATATCATTGAGATCAGCATAGTTTTTTGCACTTTCACTAACACCACCTTCACCAAGACCAATTTCTGAAGCAAAAATATGTCCTAGTTCAGCTTCTACACTAACTCCAACGCTATGTGCGGCTCTTACAACTGCTTGAGTTTCTTTTACGTTTTCCTCAAAAGATGAAGCAGAAGCATCAATCATTACTGAAGTAAAGCCAAGTCTAATAGCCTTTATACAAGCTTCAAAACTACTGCCATGGTCTAAGTGTACACAAACTGGTACTGAAGATTTTTTTGCAAAATGCAACATTATTAGAGCTGCTTCTTCAATTTTCATCAAAGGTTCATGTACCCCAGCATAATTCATGATAACTGGCATATTTTTTTCTTCTGCAGCTTCTATTATAGCTTGTGCACTTTCGAAATTTGGAACATTAAAAGCTCCTATTGCTACTTTGTTTTCGTTCGCAAAGTCCATTACATTTTTTAAATTAACTAACATTTTATACGTCCTTTTGTTTATTATTTATTCTTATTTCGCAAGAAGTCAATGAAAACTGCTAATAAAATGACTGTTCCTTTAACAACATATTGCCAAAATGAATTAACATTCATTAAATTAAGTCCATTATTTAGGAATCCAATGATTAAAGCACCTATTATTGTGCCTCCTATTTTACCACTACCTCCACTCATTGATGTTCCACCAACTACTACAGCAGCAATTGCATCCATTTCAGCACCGTCTCCAGCTGTTGGTTGCCCTGAATACATTCTTGAAGCTAAAACTACACCAGCTAGTCCTGATAATAGACCGGTATATGCGTAAACATAAAATTTAATTTTTGAAACTGAGATACCACTAAAGTTTGCAGCTTGAGTATTTCCACCAACAGCATACATGTGCCGCCCAAATTTTGTATTATTCATTAATAATGCCGTGATTATCAGAACAAAAACTAAAATAACAACAGGTGTTGGAATAGGTCCGATATAGCCTGCTCCGATAAATTGCCATTCTTTTGATACTACTCTAACTGGAGAGCCTCCTGTATAAACATATGCTAAACCACGAGCTATATTCATAGTAGCTAAAGTTACAATAAAGGGTGGAATGGTTGTTTTTGATATAACAGTACCATTAAATACACCAATTAAGATTGCGACAAATAATCCTAATATAATAGCTACTGGAATTGGAAGTGAGTATCGAGCAACTCCGGCTGCAGCTACACAACCACTTAAAGCTATAGTTGATCCAACAGATAAGTCAATGCCTCCTAAAATGATAACCATTGTCATACCACAAGCTAGGTATAGGTTTGTAGAAATTTGTCTCAAAACATTAAACATATTTCTAGAGGTTAAAAAAGCCTTAGTTGTTGGGGGATAGATTGCTAAAAATAAATAAAGTACAACGAAAGCAATTATTATACCTAAGTTCTCTTTTAAGAATTTATAAGAGCCTTCCTTCATTTTTGAAGATTGAATTGTATTAGTTTTTCCCATTTTAATATTCCTTTTTATTCTGCTGCTAAGTGCATGATATTTTTTTGTGTTAATTCAGTATGATCTAAACATCCTTTAACATGTCCATGTGCAAAGACATAAACTCTATCACTCATGTTAATAATTTCAGGAAGTTCACTAGATATCATAATAATTGATAAGCCTTCTTTTACAAGTTCATTCATAATTGAATAAATTTCGGCCTTTGCACCAACATCAACACCTCGAGTTGGTTCATCTAGAATTAATAGTTTTGGTTTGGTAGCAAGCCATCTACCTATTAGAACTTTTTGTTGATTTCCTCCAGAAAGGTTTCCAACTGTTTGAGTTACTGAAGGTGTTTTTGTGTCCATTAAATCAATATATTTTTGGGTTATTTCACTTTCTTTCTTTTTATTTAATTTTATTCCCTTAATAAATTCACTTAAAACTTCAATTGTTGTATTATATTCAACACTTTGAATAAGGTAGAGTCCTTCTTTTTTCCTGTCTTCTGGAACTAAAGAAATACCATCTCTAATAGCTTGGTGAGCACTTAAATAATGTTTTTTTTCTCCTAAGAATATAATATCCCCACTGTAGTCTTTAGTTAGTCCAAAGAGACATTTAACTGTTTCACTTCTTCCTGCACCGACAAGACCAGCAAAGCCAACGATTTCTCTTTCTTTAACTTCAAATGAGACATCCTTTACCATGTTGTTATCACATAGGTGTTCACATTTTAAAAGGGTTTTACCAGCTTCTAGATAATTTCTTGTATAGTATTTAGATAGTTGTCTTCCAACCATCATATTTATCAATTCTTCTTTTGTGCTTTCTTTAACTATTTTTGTACCAACATATTCACCATCTCGTAAAACAGTAACTCTGTCGCAAATTTCATTTAGCTCACTCATTTTGTGAGAAATATATATAATACCAACACCCTTATTTAATAGAGTTCTCATGATAGAAAATAAAAAATCTACTTCTTTATCTGATATGGAAGAAGTTGGTTCATCCATAACTAAAATTTTTGAATTAAAAGAAATAGCCTTAATAATTTCAACCATTTGCTGTTGGGCAATTGTGAGATTTTTGATAAGAGTTGTAGGTTCAAAGTCAAGGTTATAATCTTCAAGGAGTTTTTTAGCATCATTGTTCATCTTAGTTTTATCAACAATAATACCTTTCATAGGTTCGCGACCTAAGTAAATATTTTCTGCAACAGTCATATAAGGAACTAAAACAAGTTCCTGGTGAATGATTGCAATTCCATTTTGATGAGCTTGAAGAACATTTTGAATATTTACTTTATTGCCTTCTATAAATATTTCGCCTTCATCAGCTGCATAAATTCCCCCAAGTACTTTTATGAGAGTAGATTTTCCAGCACCATTTTCTCCAAGTAGAGCATGGACTTCTCCTCTCTTTAACTCAAAATTAATATCTTTTAAGGCATATACACCGGGAAACTGTTTGTGTACATTTGTCATTTTGAGTAAAACATCAGTATTCATAATTTTTTCCTGTTACTTTTTTTGTTTTGAATAACTAAAGGTTTAAAATACTTAAGGAGTGAAACTCACTCCTTAAGTCAATATTAAAACCTATTGCCAGCCGTCAGTTCCAAAATCATCAACGTTATCAATTGTGATTAAGAATGTAGGAACAGGGTATCTTGCATCAACGCTTTCACCATTTAAGATCTTATACATTAGATCTACAGAAGTTGTTGCAATGTTAATTGGAGATTGTGCACCTGTACCTTCGATTAATGATTCATCGCCTCTTGCAATTTCACTCTTAATGTCAGGAGATCCATCAACACCATAGATTAAACAATCTGTAATACCAGCAGCATTAGCAGCAGCTAAAGCACCAAGAGCTGTAGGGTCGTTACCACCGAAGATAGCAACTACATCTGGGTGTGCTTGTAATAAGTCTTCACTGATACTCATTGATTTTTGTAGGTTACCTTTTGCATCTTGTTGTGCAACAATGTTGAAACCTTTTCCTTCAATAGCAGCTAAGAAACCATTAACTCTGTCTGTAACTGAATTCATTGTAGGAGAATCTAAAACGATAATATCTCCACCTTGTGGTACTTTTTTTACTAGGTCTTCACCACAAACTTTACCAGCATTGTAGTTATCACTACCTGCATAAGTTGCAACATAACTCATATCAGCAACTTCAGTATCGAAGTTAACAATTGGGATGCCTGCATCTTTTAATTGGTCTAAAGCTGGAATAATACCTTCAGCTTCAGCTGGGTTTAAGAAAATACCATCAATACCTTGTGCAATTAAATCTTCAATTTGTTGTATTTGACGAGTAACATCGTTAGCTGGGTCTACAGAAATAAGAGTGTCTCCCTTTGCTTCTACTTCATCTCTAATAGTTTTTTCAATTAAAACAAAGAATGGATTTGATTGGTCCATACATGTAAAACCGAATTTGTAACCTGTTTCTTCTTCAGCTGATCCTTGTGCAAATACACTTGTTAGAACTATAGATGCTAACAATAATGATACAATAACTTTTTTCATCAAAAAGCCTCCTTAATTAATTTATTTAAATTATAAGGCGTATGTGTATGTTAACATCTGTAATTTGTAATTACTTTTTTATGACAAATGTAATATATTAATTATCTAACTTTGATTGGATTATTCTTTGAAGTTTTTTTAGAGCAATGGCAGTATCCATTTCATCATTTATAATATTATCTATTTCTTGTTGAGCTATGGCCATTGCTTCATTGTATTCTTTAAATTTTTGAGGGGAGATACTTTTATCCATGATTGTATATAATAAACTATTATTATATTTCATATCATTTTCACCCATATTTTCTAAAAGAATATCAGCAATGGTATCGCTTTTTGCAACTTTTTTTAAAGGTGAAGCTCCTTGAGAATATTTATATATCTGTTCTTGAATTTTGTAATTGTGAGTGAATGTTTTAAGTAAATCAAAAGCTAAGGATTTGTGCTTAGAATTAACATTTATTGCCATAAGTAGTGATTGCATTTCACTAATATTATCCCCTTGTGGGCCACTTGGCATTGTTGTAAAATCCCATTGATAATCAAGATACTTATTAATTTTATATGGGTAAGCTGTATATGTTCTATATTCAGCAAAGCTAATTGGCATAAATGCAACTTTTCCCTTATCAAAATCAAGTTGGGTAAGTTGTTGGTTATCATTAATAGTATTTATTTTTTGCATGAATTGTACAGCCTCAATAACTCTTTGATCATTAAAGTTAGATGTAGTTCCAATATCGTTGAACAAGGTTACTCCATTTGTATATGTTACATCTAACCAGTTTAAATCACTAACTCCAAAGGTATCTATTTTGTTATCTAAATTTTCATCTTTAGTAATAGCTCTACAAATGTTTAAAAATTCGTCCCAAGTCCAAGTTGAGGAGGGTACTTCAATATTATTGTTTTCTAATAATGTCCTATTTATAGCCATAAGATTGGGATTTACTTCATAAGGAAGGGCATATTGTTTATTTTGATAAGTTCCTGATGAATATGCAGATTCAAAATAATCATCTTTTGAGATAGAGGAATCTTTTTCGATTAATTTTTCAAGATCTAATAAAAGCCCAAGTTCAGCATACTTATTAAAATCTTCATTTAAAATAAAAAACACATCTGGAAGATCTCCCTTAAGAGCTTTTTCACTTAGATAAGAGGAATAATCATCTAACCTTATCCCTGAATAATAATGTACTTTTATATTTGGATGTATTTTCTGAAATTCTTTAATTGCATCATCTATATTTCTATAACTATCTTCTCTTGCAACATTCCAATTACTTCCTGCAAAAATACCAACTTCTAAAGTTATGTCTCTTTGTTTTGTAATTAGTACAGCTATTAACATTGTTGTTATTACTAAAATTAATGGGAGTAAGGTAGTTAAAATCTTTTTTTTCATAAAATATTAAGTCCTATCATAAATTCTTTTCTGCACGGCCCAAATAGCTAATTGGGTTCTGTCTCTTAAATCGAGTTTATCAAGAATTGAACTTAAATAGTTTCTAATAGTTCCTTCAGATAAATTCAATTCATTAGCTATCTCTTTATTAGATAATCCCTTTTCTATTTTGTGTATAATTTTCCATTCACTTGGTGTTATTGTATCAACTATACTTTGATCTATGTCTATCTGTGTGCTAGCATTTGCTAGTTTTGAAAAAAGTTTAACAACCTTTGAAGCTACATCAGGGTTGATCATAGATTGACCACTATATACTGTGTTTATAGCTTTGCATAAGTTGTCTGTAGAGGTGCCTTTCAAAAGGTAACCACTTGCTCCATTTTTTAGAGCGTGAAAAATGTATTCATCATCATCAAAAGTAGTTAATATAATAATTTTTATATCAGGGTACTTTTCTTTTATCATCTTTGTACATTGTACTCCATCAAGTTTGGGCATTCTAATATCCATTAGTACAATGTCTGGCTTTTCATTTTTTATAGATTGAAGAGCTAAGTATCCATTTTCGACAATATCAGTAACTTCAAAGTTGTCTTGAGCATTCAGAACAATCATAAGTGATTCTCTAACTAGTTGTTGGTCATCTGCAATTAATATTTTAATCATTATTTTTTCTCTCCACCTCTCAATGGAACAATAGCTCTGACGGTAAAACCATTGTCATTAATGTAAGAAATAGATCCTTTTATACTTTCTATTCGCTCTTTCATATGACGTGTTCCAAAACCTGGTTTTATTTTTTTACAGCCGATTCCATTATCTTTTATTTCTAAAAAAAGATTATTATTTTTATCTTTTATAAGTTTTATATCTATTTTTGATGCATATCCATGTCTAATTGCGTTGGTAATACTTTCTTGAACAACACGATAGATAGCATTCTCTTCATATTTCTCTAAGTTGAAATCTTTTTCGATAGTATATTTAATATCTATATCAGTTGTTTTGATAGTCCTTTCTATCATTTTGATTATAGAAGTAGCTAAGCTAATATCTTCACTACTATCAGCTCTGAGTGTTGTTACACTTGTTCTAACTTCTTTAATGCCACTTTTAGCAACATTAGATATTACTTCAAGTTTTTCTTTTGTAGCTATAGGATCTTTGTCTAAAGTCGCAAGACATGCATCAACACCAAAAGAGATTGCTGTTAATGAATGGCCAATTGTGTCGTGGATTTCTCTAGCTAATCTGTTTCTCTCTTTAGTTTCTCCCATTTTCTCTTTAATGTCTGCTAGTTGTTTAAGCTCTTCATTTGCCACTGATAATTTTTTATAAAGTGCATTGATCTCATTAATCCTTCCTCTTTGCTCTTGGATAACGAGAGCACAAAATATAATAAAACAAATTAAGTTTAACCCTGTTAAGGTATAGTAAAATGTAAGAATTACTTGTCTAATCTGCTTAGGGTAGTAGTTGATATATGCATTTATGGAAAAGAGATTTACATAAACATCTAAAATTGAAAATGTTGTTAATATGTAAAGAAATACTCCAATACTTATTGCAATATATTTGTTTTTACTCTCGATATAATAAACTACATTAGCTAATACCCAAAGAATGATTCCATTGTAATTAAAATCAACAATTTTCATTAAGATAATTGCAATTGCAGTATCGAATAAAATGGACAGTAGGATGTTTTTCTTATTATTTGGGAATACAAATTGTCTTAAGTAAAACGTTCCAATGAGAGCACTGTTTAAAATAATACCGTAAAATAATAATAGATTAGGTTTGTAGGGAAGTTTCTGCAAATTATTAATAAATGTTCGAGAGTTGTTATCGATGCAAACAAGTTCAGTAGTTGTATTTATTAATATTAATATAAATGATATTGCAAAAATATTAATTCCTAACATGACATATTTAATTTTTCTAATATTTGTATTATCCATATTTCTACTGCCATCCAGTTATATCAAATTTATCAATATTTTCTTTAGTAATTAATTCAACTGGCACATAAATTAAAGGGTCAATCTGTTCATTATTTAAAGCTTTATAAGCAAGCTCTACAGATTGCTCTGCCATTCTAAGTGGGAATTGTGCACTAGTTCCTTCCATATATCCTTTATTAATCATGGCTTTTGCATCAGGAGAGCCATCAATTCCATAAATTAAAATATCATTGTCAATCTTTGCTTTTTGAATTGCAGCAAGGGCTCCTAAAGCGGTTGGATCGTTTCCTCCAACTACAACATCAAATTCACTAGAATCTTCTTTTAAAAATTGTTGCATGCTTACCATAGAATCGTTTAATGTGGAGGAGCTATATCCTCTAAAGATTATCTCATATTTATAGTTGTTCTCATCAAAGGTGTCGAGTAGACCTCTTATCCTTTGGCTAGTTGAATAGATTCCTTCATGATTTATTATAACAATTTTGGGATCAGTTTTCTTCTTCATTATATCTTTTGCTATCTGAACACCAGCTCCATAATTATCGCTTAATATTATAGTTTCAACAAATTGCTTTGCAAAAACATTCGTATCAACGTTGATTATTGGAACACCTCTGTCTCTACATTCTAAAAGGGCAGGGGTAATACTACTCCAATCAACAGGGTTAATAAAAAGTAAATCTACACCTAAATCTAGCATGTCTATAATTTGTTGATTTTGTTTCAACTGACTTTGTGCGGGGTCACGAGTTATTAATGAATCTCCATTAGCATCAATGATTTCTTCCATCTTGGAGTTTAGAGCAATAAAATATTGATTATCCATTGTCATATATGTGGCCCCAAAAGTATAATGTTTTTTTGAATTCTTATATGTGTTAAATAAAAAAATAGTGAAAAAAATTAAAAGAGTTAGGGAAATACAAAATATAATTACAAAAAATCCTTTGTGGTTGTTGTTGTGTTTATCTGTCATATATTTATTACTCCCTACATTTTTTCTATTATTGCACAGTGAGAGAAAATTTCAACAGATAATAAAAAAAAATATGTATTTGTTATGCTTTCAAATTGAAATATATGTTCCGTAATTAATTTTTTAGTTATCATTAAATGTTAGAATGCTTAATTGTATAAGGTAATTGCACTATAATTTATGTTATAAGTGCTATCTATTAAAAATAAAATAATTAAAGAGATTGAAATGAGTAATTAATGAATATGTTTTTAATGTGAAAAAATCACATTAAACTACTTAAAATAAAGTGTAAAGTGTAAAAAATTGTTGACTGTTGTGAAAAATATGATAATATGATAACTATCATAAGAGGTGTATATGTTAATTAGATTTAGAGTTGGGAATTTCTTATCATTTAATGATAATCAAGAATTTTCAATGATAGCCGGTAAAACTAGAAATTATTCAGATCGTTTATACAAAGATGATTCATTAAAATTAATTAAATTTGCAGCGTTTTATGGTGCCAATGCATCAGGTAAGTCTAATTTAATTAAAGCAATTGATTTTGCAAGAGTAACAATTTTACGGGAAATACCATCGAAAAGTATTATTTCCTATTCAAAAATAAATAATGACAATAAAAATAAAAATAGTTATTTCGAATTTGAAATAGAATTAAATGGTAAATATTATGCATATGGATTTGAAATTCTATTAAGTGAACGAGCAATAAAAAAAGAATGGTTATATGAATTATTTTCTAGTAAAGAAGATAAATTAATTTTTGCTAGGGATATTGAAAATAAATCTTATGAAATTTCAGATAAATATTTTAAAACTAAAAAATTATATAATAATTTGATAGTATTTATAGATGTAATTAAAGAAGATAGTTCTGTATTATTTTTACATGATATAAATGAAAAAAAAGTTTCTTTATATAACGAATTTCCTGAAGTTCAAATATTGAAAACAATATATAATTGGTTTTACAAAGATTTAGATGTTAATTATGCTAATCGCCCTTTAAAAGATTCATATAGAAATATTTTTGATGAAAATATTTCTTGTAAAATTCAAAAGTATTTGAATATGTTTGGCATAGGTATAACAAAAGTCGTACCTCATCCTGTATCTAGAGAAGAGATTAAAGAGTCTCTTCCTCAGTTTGTTATAGATGATATAATTGAAGAATTAAAAAAAGATAATAATAAAATCCCTAAAAAGAAGATATTATTAAATTTTTCTCTTAAAGGTTTTTACCTTTTTGAAAAAAATCAAAATGATGAAATTACATATAAGGTCTTGAATTTCAATCATGGTGACGATGATATTGCTTTTTTGCTATCAGAAGAATCCGATGGAACTCAACGTTTAATGGAATTATTATCTGTTTTAATTATAGAAGAAGAAGGAAAAATATTTATTATTGATGAAATAGATAGGTGCTTGCATCCTTTGTTGACTAAAAAATTTATTTCTTCGTTTTTAGAAATAGCTAAGAAGAAAAATATTCAATTAATTGTTACAACTCATGAATCACAGCTAATGGATTTGAATTTATTGAGAAAAGATGAAATTTGGTTAATTAATAAAGACAAATATGGAGAATCGACAATTTATAGTTTAGATGAATTTAATGAACGATTTGATAAAAAAATTGTACGAGCTTATTTAGATGGAAGATATGGTGCTATACCAGAATTTGATAAAAATATAAATTATGGAGAAATTAGTGAGGATTAGTTTTAATGCGAATACAAAGGGTGAAATCTACTTTTGGGGAAAGAAAAAAAGTATTTGAAAATTCTAACCCTCGAAAAAAATATTTTCTTGCCTACGAAGGTGTCAAAACTGAAGTTCAATATTTTAATGGAGTATGTAATCATAAGGAATATTTAAATATATCAGCATCGGTTGAACTTGTTCCTTTATTGAGACATAGTCCTCATATTGGTTGGAGTAATCCGTTAAAAGTATTTGATAGAGTTAATTCATGTTTAAAGCATTTATCAAAAAATGAAAGAAATGTAGATTCTTTTGTGAATGCTATAAGTGATTATTGTTTTAATGAATCAGAAGATTTACAAACTATAGATGAAAGAAATGAATTGTATAAAACTATTTTAAATATTTTTGAAGAAAAATTTAATTTAGGGCCCAATGATAATATAAATTTTTCCGATGATGAAATTATTTCTAAAATAATTCAAATAATGAGTATCCTTTCAAAAAACTTACTTGTTAAGAATATTGAAAATTTTATATACATGCAATGTGAAACTTATGATCAAGAATATGATTGTGTTTGTTTAATAGTTGATAGAGATAAAAAAAGTTTTACAAATAATCAATATGATAAATTAATAAATAGTTGTAAAAAATATAATTATCATTTATATGTGACAAATCCTTGTTTTGAGTTTTAGTTATTATTGCATTTTGATGAATGTTTATCTTTAGACAGAAAAAAGTTGATTGATAATAAAAAAGAATTTAAAATTAAAAATGCTCATGGAGAGATTGAGACAGTAACTTATTGTGAATATAAAATTAGAGAGCTTATGCCTCAATTTAGAAAAAATAACTTATGTTTTGATTTATTAAAAGATAAAGTCATTAAAGCAAAGGCTAATTCATTAAAATTTGAAAATCATTTAATAGAATTAAAATCAAAAGTTGGAACTAATTTAGTATTTTTATTTGATGAAATCGAAACAAATAGTAATATTTAATTGTTTAAAATTAATGATTTAATATTTTAAATATTCTGTAAATGAATTTGATCCGAGCTTTCTTCGATACTTAATCATGTTCTTCCAGATTATATTTCCTTGTTTTTCCGTAATAATTCCTTTTTCTAAAGCTTCTTTTAAAATATCACCAGTAGTCTTATTTTGTAAATTATATTCTTCAATAAATTTTGAAATGTCTTTTAAGTTATTGCTTGCTATAATCCCAGAACTTGTTTTTGCTAAGGCGATGCAAGCCGCTTCCCCATTACCAATAATGCAATGGCCCTTATCAGGATGTTTTGTTAATTTAGCGAAAATTTCATATTCTTCACTTGGTATTTCAATTGTTTTGATAGAAGCAACTTTGAGGTTCACTAATTGATCGATTCGGCTTTTTAAGTGTGGAACACTAGGATTAGATAATTCGTTATAAACTTCTTTCGGTATGATGATACGATTTGGATATAATAAAGCCAATATGCTTTGTTTATCTATCCATAAAAATGCTGAAAGTCAATTAGTATCAAAAAACAAAGGCTCAATCATATATTTCTTCTTCTTCAAAATCACTGCCAAAAACTAAATCTGACCGAAATGCGGTTAATAAAAATTCTTCATATTTACTATTAGATATTAAATTGTCCTCAAGTAATTTATTGGCTATTTTAACATAATAACCATAAGTGCCATATTGTTTGTCTTTAGGTAAGGCTTTATATAGTGAATCATCATATCCTAAATCTCTTGCTGATTTAATAACATTATGTTTATATTGTTCTGCTTCTTTATCTGAGATTACTCCGTCTTGTTGTAACCTAAACAATATTGCCTGTCTACTGACTTTGAAGTATTGCTCTAAATATACAATATCTTTTAGTTGGAGTTTGTTTGTGGAATCAGTTAATATTTTGATTTTTTCAGCTAACGAAACTGCTGGTATCAAGAGATACGATGCAAATTGATCAGCTGTTTTTTCTATATTTGAACTACCACCGATTTGTTTAGAGCAAGCTGATTTGTTGTTAGCTTTATTGAAATATAAATGATAAATTTCATGTGCCATTGAAAATCTTTGTCTTCCAATAGACATAGATGAGTTAATAGCGATAATTGGTGTGTTTGAATTAGTCAAACAGAGTCCACTCATTCTCTCTCCCATTGGGTAAAAGATAATTGAAAGCTTATCTATAGTTTGCATAACAGCTAAAATATCTATTGGACCATTCTGTTCAATACCAAAATCTTTTCTAAAAGTCGCGGCTTTTGTGCTAATTTCTATGTTGTTCATTAAACTTCACTGTCCTTTTTGATATCGGTCATAGATTTTAAATTTAATGCAATTTTATTTATATAACTTATAGTTTCTAAATCTTCTGAAGTAATTCCATTTGTCCTAAATGAAAAGCTAATAGGTTGTGCTGTTAAATTTTCACAAAAAAATGTATTACTTTCAACTCCAAATAAAGATGATATTTTCTCAAGCAAATCTGTTGTTATATTTCGTTGATTTTTTTCAATTTTTGAAATTAAACTTTGATCAACTTTTAAAAAAGTTGCTAACTGCTTTTGTGATATATTACTTTTTTCTCTTAACTTATTGATATTTTTGCCAATATTGTCATAATTCATTATTTTGCTCTCCTCTCTGCATTATAATAATTCTAAATTGTCATAAAGTCAAATGATATTTTATATAAATAAATGACAAAAATTGTTGTATTTTTTTATTATATTAAAATTAATTTGTTGTTTAAGTTTTTATATATCAGTTGTTAGTGATTAATTTAATGTAAATATATTAAATTCTGTCATATAATTTAAAGTTTATTGTATTATATTAATGACTTATTTAATATTAAATTATAAAATTGAACTTTTTGTAATACTGCAAAGACTGCAATAATACCAAATGTGAACTCTCTAGATAATTAAAATGATAGTAAATAAAAGGATTGCATTCTGCAAAAACAGAAAACAATCCGTATAATTTAAAGAGAAATGTCGTTATGAAGGAGTTCATAATAAATAATTCTCTTAAAGCTATTTTTAATAAACTATACTTACTAATCCTGTAGTGAATACTGGTACAAAAGTGAAAAGTAACAAGTCAAATACTAATAAGCCATAGAAGGGTAATGCTTCTTTAATAAAGTCTTTAGTTTTACATTCTGTAATACCACAAGTTACAAACATTAGAGTTCCCATAGGTGGAGAGATAGCTCCAATTGCATTGTTGAAAATATACATCATAGCAAAGTGGATTTCATTAATACCAAAACCTTTTGCTACTGGAGCAAGTAAAGGAACTAGAATAATCATTGAAGCATTTCCTTCAATAAACATACCAACAATTACTAAGAAAATATTAACTATAATTAAGAATAAATATTTGCTATGTATATGTAATACCATCCAATCCGTAAATTGTTGTGGGATTCTCTCTTTTGTTAAAATCCAAGAGAAAACTGTAGCTGCTGCAACAATTAACATAATTGAAGCTGTTGTAGTAACAGTTTCTTTTAGTGCAACTGCAGAATTTTTAGCATTTAACTCTTTGTAACATAGGCCTAAGATAACAGCATATACAATAGCTACTGCTCCAGCTTCTGTTGCTGTAAATATTCCAAGTCTGATTCCACCAATAATTACAATAGGAAGACATAATGGAGCAATTGCAGGAGGTAATACTTTTTTATATTCTTTACTTGTCATTCTTTCAGTTCTAATTGGTTTGTAACCTCTTTTCTTTGAAATTCTAGAAACAAGCATCATCATAGTTGCACATAAGAAAGTACCTACTCCGATTCCAGATACAAATAATTTACCAATTGAAACATTTGCAATAACGCCATAAATAATCATCGCTATTCCGGGTGGAATTAAAGGTGTTATCATACTAGACATAGCTGTAACTACAGTTGAAAAAGATTTAGAGAATCCATTTTCTTCCATTTCAGGAACTAACATTTTAGCTTCCATCGCAGCATCTGCTAAGTTTGATCCAGATAGGCCTCCCATTAATGTTGAGAGAAGAACATTTACTTGAGCTAAGCCACCACTTAGTCTACCTGTAGCAACTGAAGCAAAATTCATAATTCTTTTTGTAACACCAGTATAATTCATAAAGGTACCGGCACTAACAAAGAATGGGATAGCAAGCAAGGAAATGCTTTCTGTTCCAGTAATCATTTGTTGAGCAAAAACTACTGGGTTGATTCCTGGTTTTAAAAGGAAATAAACTAATGAGCCTCCAAGAATTGAAACAAAAACTGGAACTTTAAAGAATAATAGTAGCAGTAATGTTACAGCACATAAAATAATAATAAAAGTCATTATGCTATCTCCTTTACTTTTTTATCTGATACGTATTTTGTTAAGAAATAACTGATGAGCATATCAATACATGATAGAGGTGCTATTGCATAAATTAGCCAATATGGAATTTCTAACATTGAAGTTGAACGTCCACTTCTCAAAAATAACTTAACAAAACCAACACTTTGATATAGTAAATAACCTAGGACAATTAAAACGATAGCATCTATAAAATATTCAACTACCTTTTGTATTTTACTTGGCATAGCGTCTACAACTATTTCAATAGCTACATGGTTGTGTGTTCTAAATGCAATTCCTGCTGCTCCGAAAACTATCCATACCATACAAAATAATTGTACTTCTTCTAACCACGTAAAAGGTTTACCTACTACATATCTCATCAAAACTCCCATGGTGGTTAAGATTACCAAAACCACCAGGGAGATAGCAGAAATATAGAGATCAAGGTTTTTCAATACCTTAAATACTTTATTTTCACCACTCATTCTTTTTTGCCCCTTTAGAACTATATTATTAATTTAGTTAGCACCCATTGCTTCACGAACTGTTTCATATAAACCTTCAGACCAACCAAATTCATCACCATGCTCGTAGAAAGCTTGAGCTGCTTCTTTAAATTCAGCTGTCATTTCGTCTGTCATTTCAGTTACGATAACACCTTCATCAATCATCTTTTGTAAATATTCAGCTTGGCTTGCAGCTTGAAGTTCATTATTATAAACACCAGCTTCTTTACCTGTACTAATTAATAATTCTTGTTGTTCAGGAGTTAATGAATTAAATAAGTCTGCTGACATTACCCAAGTTGTGAAGTTTTTAACGTGACCATCAAGTAGTAGATAGTGTGCAACTTCATGTAATTTTCTACCATACAATGTTGATAGTGGATTTTCAGCTCCATCAATAGTTTTTGTTTGTAGAGCTTGGTAAACATCACCTAAACTCATACCTGTTGAAGTAGCTCCTAAAACATCCATACCAATACTTTGGATTTGGTTAGAAGGTACACGAATTTTCATACCTTTTAAATCTTCTAATGATTTAACAGGATCAACTGTTAAAGTATCTCTTTGGCCATATACCCAGTTTGAAGTAATAATTTTCAAACCTTTATCTTCTAATTTTTCACTTTGAGTTTTATACCAATCGCTATCAACTAATTGCCAACATTGATCCCAGTTATCAAATAAGAAAGGACCAAATACAATACCGAAATCTTTTACACCATAATCAGCGTAGAAAGCACCGTCTGCTAGTGTTACAACAGGTTCACCTAAAAGCATTGAGTCAATTAATTTACTTTTTGAACCAAGTTGGCTATCAGGGAATAATTCAATAACTAAAGATCCATCACCTTTTTCAGCAACAAGTGATTGCCACTTTTCAAGAGCTTGACCGATAGGTTCTGACATTGAATTTTCAAAACCAATTTGAATTGTTACAGGATTAGCAGATGAAGAACCAGCTTCTTCTGAACTACCGCTTGCGAATAATGATGTTGCTAATAAACCACATAAAATGATTAGTGCACATGTTCTTTTTTTCATTTTAAACTCCTCAGTGTTTATAAAATTAATTTTTTTTTATTTAGTAAAGTCGATCATGACTTTAAGCATTTGACCTTGATTGTTACTAAAATCTGCAAAAGCAGTAGCAACATCATCAAATTTATAGATATTAGTAACAACTTCTTTTAAAGGAACAGAACCTGATTTAACTAAATCTATTAATTCTAAGAAATCGCTTTTTAGAGCATTTCTTGAACCGTGAACATTTAATTCTTTTTGTTGTATTCTTGTAAAATTGAAATCTAAATTTTTCTTACCAACACCAATTAATACAACTGTGCCACCAAAACAAGCAGCATCTATACAATTTTGGAAAGTAGATGGTAGACCAACAGCTTCAATAACTACATCGAATCCATTTTTATTTGTTATTTCATTCACTTGTTTGATAAAATCCTCAGGTGAAGTATTTAGTATAACACCATCAACACCAAATGATTTTGCCTTATCAAGTTTATCTAAAGAAATATCAGCTATATAAACATTAGCACCTTTTGCCTTAGCTGAAAGGGCAGCTAATACACCAATGGTGCCAGCACCAATAACTAATACATTATCACCTTGTTTAACTTTTCCTCTCTTAACTCCATGGTAACTTATACAAAAAGGTTCAATAGCTGCAAGTTCAATTGGATCTAAACCTTTTCCATCATAAACCCTTTCAATTGGCATAGAAACATATTGAGCAAAAGCTCCATCTCTTTGGCAACCTAAAGTTTGATTGTGTTCACATGCATTAACAATGCCTTTTTGGCAAGAATAACATGTATTATCATTAAAGTAAGGGTTACAAGTTACAATCATCCCTTTTTTTAAACCTTTATCATTCTCATCAATATCAACAATCTCTGCTGAAAATTCATGACCTGGAATTCTAGGATAATCAAAATATGCAAATGAACCTCTGTATGAACCTAAATCACTTCCACAGATTCCACCATATAATATTTTAAGTAGAACTTCACCTTCTTTTCTCTTAGGCATGTCAATGTCTTTAATTTCTATTTCCCCAGGATTGTTTATATAAACTGCTCTCATTAGAAAAAAACTCCGATATATTTATTATAATTTATCTTGTTGTATACAACAAAGTATATTTCATATACTAACATGGATATGAAATCTGTCAACAAAAATTTTTATAAATTTTTAAAGTTTTTTTTTGATCAATTTTTTTTATAAAAAGGTTGGTAAAAATCATGTAAATTTTATAAATTTAAAAATAATATTGAAAATAAATTTTACACAAAAAAGTAAAAGTGTAGATTCTTTACTTTTGTTTCTTATATTAATACAAATAGATGGTTAAGAAGTTGGAATAGGAAAATTAATTGCATAGTCATATATTATTTGGATATTTATGCATTTAAGCCTGTGAATTTAAATTATATAAAATATGAATATATATTAAAATATTTACCGTTTATCTCAATTTAAAGACAAAAAGTTATTAAATTATAGGGTTTCTTTATATTTTAATCTAAAATTAAGCAAAAAAAACAGTTCAAAGTGAAAGTAAAATAAAAAAATGATTAACCCTTATTATTCTGATAAAGATAAAATTACTTAACATAAATGAGTTAAAAACTACTTAGCTTAGATAATATTAAAATAGGCTTTGTCATATATGTAAATAAATGATATATTATTATCTATATATTTTTAAATTTATATTATAGTATAGGAGCGAAATATAATTATATATAAGTAATTGTTTTTCACCAATATTTACTATTATTAGGAAAATGGAAACTGTTTTATATGATAATTAAGAGATTGTTGTATACATCAGATAATAAAAATATGTTATATACTAAATTATAATTTACAAGTAAAATAAATTTAATAAGTTAAAAAAAAGGAACATCCATTATGAAAACTGAAACACTGAAGCTCAAAGCTTATAATGCAATAAAGCGGAATATTATTGAATGTAAATATATTCCCGGTTCCATGATAAATGAAGAACAGTTAAAAGAAGAGTTGCAAATAGGGAGAACTCCAATAAGAGATGCACTTGGTAGAATTGAACAAGAAGGCTTGATTAAAATTAAACCTAAAAAAGGAATTTTAGTTACTCCCATTACAATTGAGGAAATAAATAAAATCTTTGAAGTTCGTTTATTAATTGAACCTTTTGCCTTACAAAAATATGGGTATCGTCTTGATAATGTTGAGTTAGTTTCTTATTTAAAGTACTTAAAGCTAGGTGATAACGGCAATTTAGATCGCAAAAAAATAATTGAATTAGATGATAAATTCCATGATTCAATAATCAACTGTGTCCCTAATAAATATATTATTACTTTTTATAGTATAATTACTTCTCAAAATAAAAGGCTGAGGATTTTATCTGGAAGTGAATATACTACTAGAATAAAAGATGGGGCAGATGAACATATTAAAATTATAGAAGCAATTTTAAGAGAAGATTTTGATGGAGCAAGTTTAGCTCTTGTAGAGCATTTAAATCAGTCTAAGAGTAGTGCCTTTAAATTACTAACAAAAATTCCACCACAAGTAGCAGCTTGGACTAATACACCTTCTGTAAACTAAATTCTAAAAAATATATTTTCTATAAATAGTCTTCTATGATAATAGAGGACTATTTGGCCTTTACTTATGTGTAAAGAAATTTAATTTAAAAATTTATAAATGAGATTTAAACTTGCTTTAGTACCCATTCCTGTAAAATTAACATCATACCCAGATTTTGAATCATCTTCTCTAAAGCAAAAATTATATATAGGTTGGTTAGTATTTATTTTAATATTTATATAGAAATTATCAGTAACCTTTGTACTTAATTCTACTCCTAAATATATCCCCCAATTAATATTAAATATATCATCGTTATCTAAAACAAAATATAAGGTATTCATGACTATTCCAGAACCAATTGATGAATAAGATTTTTCACTTATAGGTAAATGTATTTGCAATCCTAAAAAAGATTCGCTAAAGATTTGCCCATTAAAACTTTCTATTGTAGTGTAGGTAATATTATCTAAATCATCTAAATCCTCGTAGATAATTTTTGGAGATGCTAAAGTAATCTGGCCATAAGTATATAAGGTTTTTGAGTTTAGTAAGGATTTCTCAGTAGAAATATTTACACTTAAGCCCGATATTTCATAAGTGTCTAAAAAAAGGTACATGTAATTATCTATATATCCCAATCCCGTGCTAAGAGAATTTTTATTATCAGATGAGAAAATTGGAGTACAGATAATAATAGATAAAATAAATACAATAATTTTTTTCATATATTTTTCCTTTAAAATTTATATAGTATGGATAATTGACCTAACCCACCAAAACCTATAAATGAATTATTTAAATCATTAAAAAGTTCACCATCAAAATAATAATCAGTGAAGTAAATATTAAAGAAATCCGTTGATAGAAGAATACCAAAATCTATGTAAAAATCATTATTTAAAGAAAGATTTCCTCCAATACTTGCGTATGATCCGAAACTAAATAAAATCCATAAATTCTCAGGCGATTCTAAAGTTATTAAGTTAGTGTGGATGCCATAATTAGCGTAAAAATTTAGGTTGTAATTTATTAAAAAGTTATTTTTTATTCCTATAAAAGATTCAAACATATATCTAGTAGGATATTCTTCGTTTAAATTATATCCATCCATTTGAGCATCTATAAAAGATAGTGAATAATCGATAGAAAAAGAATATTTAGGTTTTTCTTTTTTTAAACTGTCTGTATTTATAGTTATACTTGGCCCTTTAAAATACATATCTTCACATAAGAAATGTACGTAGCTAGTAGTATAACCTCCACCGATTCCTAAATATTGATTAGTTTCTTTATAATTAAAAGCATAAATTGAAGTAGTTATAAAAAATAAAATAACTACTATTATAAATTTTTTCATAATATATTCTCTTTATTTCCGTTAATAAAAATAGTTTTGTTATATAAATAATATTAGATGCAAAACTATTATTTATGTAACATCTAATTATTTACCTAAATCTATGTATATGCAAGAAAAAAATACTAAATATTATTTGTACAAATGATAAAAAATTAAGGCCATACAAGATTCAACAATATGGGTACCGATTCAAAATTCATATTTTATTATGATATTATTTAGATTAATTTATTTTTTTAACAGATTGTCTTTTAATTATCTTATGAGGAACTATAATTTTATTATCTTCAAGAATATATTTTTTATTATCTACAACATATTCATTATTTTTATTTATTAATGATAAGACAGCTAATTTGCCAATAAGCTTAGCAGGTTGAGATACAGTCGAAAGGGTTGGTCTAAAAATAGAAGATAAGAAAATATTATCGAATCCTAAAATTGATATATCTTCTGGAACAGAGAATCCATTATCCATAGCAGCATTTAATGCACCGATAGCCATTGTATCGCTAGCTGCAAATATTGCAGTTGGTCGCTTCTTTAAAGAAAATAATTCATTAGCATTTTTATACCCTGCTTCATATGAAAAGTCACCAATTTTAAAAAAATTAGGATAAATATTAATATTATTATCTTTTAAAGCATCACAATATCCTTCATGTCTTAGTAAGCCACTTGTGGTATCCTTGTTAACTCCACCAATCATTGCAATATCTTCATGTCCATTATCGATTAAATATTTAACGGCTTCATAAGCTGCCTTATAATCATCAATATTGATATTTATAGAATTAAAACCTTTAATCAAGATACTAGTTTGAATTATTGGATAACTACAGTTATTTAATAATTCAAGGATCTTTTTGTTTACTTTTTCATGCATTAATATTAATCCGCAAATATACATTTCATTAAAAAGCTTTAAGTATTTAATTTCTTTAGATAAATCCTCTTGAATACTGCAAACGATGATATTGTAGCCAATTTTACTAGCTTCTTCTTCGATAGTAGATATCATAGTTGAATAATAGTCATAGCTTAAGTCAGGAACAATAACTCCTATAAGAGTGGATTTTCTACTAGCAAGACTTCTAGCAGCTTGACTGGGTTGATATTCTAATTCTTTAACAGCGGATAAAACTTTTTTCTTTAATGAAGGACTCACTTTCGCTTGACCGTTTAGAACCCTAGAAACAGTTGAAATTGAAACTCCAGCTTTTTTTGCTACATCAGTTATTTTAGCTCCCATAAGCACCTCATTACATTTTTATCATTTTTATATTATCATAAAAGACAATATTTGTCTTAAAAAATAGAAAGTTAAATAATCTTAAAGTAAATAAATTATTTCTTGACAAATAGCTAATTATAGTTCAGTATAGTTTTGAAAGCGTTTTCAAAATATTGGAATAAAGAGAGTGTTTTATGAAAGCCTTTTCATAAAATAGAGAAAAAGAGGGAGATGTAAATGAAAAAAATTAAAGTTATGTTTTTGTTTGTATTAATTAGTCTAATTTCACTTAGCTCAATTTTAGCTAAGGGAACAAATGAAGAAGTTGGTAAAAAGACATTAACAGTAAGTATTTGGGATGAAAACCAAAAACCTGCGATTGAGAAAATTTTGAGTGAATTTAATGCACAAAATAGTGAATATGAAGCTGTATTAGAATTAACACCTTGGAATTCTTATTGGACAAAATTAGATGCTGCAGCTGGGGCTAATCAAGCAGCAGATGTTTTTTGGATGAATGTTTATCTACCTAAATATGTTGAAGGTGATGTTATGTTACCTTTAGATGAATATATAGCATCTGCTAATATTGATTTAGATAATTATGTAGAAACAACAGTTAATATGTTCAAATATGATGGAAGCACTTGGTGTTTACCAAAAGGTATGGACACAGTTGTAGTTGCATATAATAAAGCAATTTTTGATAAATATGGTGTTGATTATCCTAAAGAGGGCTGGACTTGGGAAGATATGAAATCTACAGCTACTCAATTGAAAAATGCAATTGCAACAGCTAATGGCAGTGAATATCCACTCTTAATGGAACTAGATGCACAACCATCCCATTTTAACTTTGCCTATCAAACCGGTGGCTATATAATCAATTCAGATTATACTAAATCAGGTTATAATCTAGATAGCACAGTTGAATCATATGAGAATGTTGTTGACCTATTTAATGAAAAACTATTAGCACCATACACTGTATTATCAGAAACTAAAGGTACTGATTTGTTCTTATCAAAAAGAGGAGCTATGGTATTTATTGGCTCATGGCAAGCTGCAGTATTGGAAAAATCATCAATTGCTGAAGCAAAGAATTTAGGTCTAGTTACAATGCCATCACAAGAAAAAGACAATACCTCAGTTATTGGTGGATTAGGATATGGAATATATAAAAATACTAAATACCCAGAAGGTGCTTTTCAACTAGTTTCATTTATCACGGGAGAAGCTGGTAATAAAATTCAAGGAGAAGAAGGAATAGATATACCAGCATACAAAGCTGCCCAAGTCTATTACAAAGATCATTTTAAAAATATTGATGCACAAGCTTTCTTCGATGCTGCAACTAATTCAGTACCATTTCCAGCTGGTCCAGATATCAATGCATGGTTTGGAATAATTAATGATAATGTAGCTAGAATTTATGCACAAGAGATTACTGCAAAAGAAGGTTGTGATATTATTTATGACCAAATGCAAGCTATTTTAGACAAGTAGTTATGTTTTATATTCCAGTATTTAAATACTGGAATATATATCTTTTTTTCAAGGTGGGGGTTATGACAAGCAAAGAACATAAAGAAATAAGGAGTGCATACCTTTTTATATTACCGTTATTATTGGGTTTATCACTTTTTTATTTTTTTGCTTTTTTTCAAAACTGTGCTTATAGTTTTACCGATTTGTCTTCATTTGGTAAGCCTAATTATATTGGATTAGAAAATTATAGGAAATTATTTAGTGATGAAAAATTTATTATTTCTTTAAAAAATACTTTCATGTATGTAATTTTAGGAGTTCCTTTAGTTTTAGTATTATCTACACTAACTGCTGTATTTTTAAACTCAATCAATAGATTTAAGACTTTATTTAGGACAAGTTTATTTTTACCAGCTGTTACAATGCCTGCTGCAATCGGATTGCTTTGGAGATGGTTATATAATTATGAGTTTGGAATAATTAATTTTATATTAGAAAAATGTGGATTAGAAAAAATTGCTTGGTTATCTAATACAAATTTAGTAAAAATTTCAATTACAATAGTATTAGTTTGGAGCATGGTCGCAATATATACAATTATAATAATGGCAGGATTACAGAATATTTCTAAAACATATTATGAAGCAGCAAAGATAGATGGGGCTTCTCCAATAAAAATATTTTTTAAGATTACCTTACCTTTACTAACTCCAACCTTATTTTTTTCAACAGTAATGACTACAATAGGTATTTTTCAAATATTTGATTTTATTTTTTTAATGATACAACCAACAGCATTGAGTTTAAGATATAGCATGTCTTTAGTTTATTATTTTTATGATCGTGCTTTTATAGCCTTTGATAAAGGTTTTGCTGCAGCAATATCTATGGTTTTGTTTTTTATTATTTTAATTGTAACCATTATCCAGTTAAAATTTCAGAAAAAGTGGGTATATTATGAGTAAAGCAAAAAATTCAAATTCGATAATTTATATAATACCTGAATCCGTATAGAATACAAAATAAGTAAAATATATCAACATATGTATAGTAAATTATAGACTAAAAAAGCCTCTTATGTTACAATTAAATTATCACAAAAAACGTAACAGGAGAGGCCAAATGATTGATTTTGATTCTACAACAATTACACTAGAGAGTAAAGCAGGTTTAAACTTAATTTCTAAAATTTTAACATTTGCAATGATGAAAGTTAATGATAATGCTGAATATGATTTGGATACCCTTAAATCTAAAAGTCTTTTAGAAAATGAAACTATATATAAAACCTTAGTTGGTTTAAACTCTATGGGATTTACTAATTTTTCTGATGTAGAGCAATTTAGAAATAATGAAGTATTTAAAGAATGTTTAAATCTTAAATTCACTCCTGCTCAAGAAACACTAAGATTGTATTTAGAGAAAGAACGTAGTGCAAATTTTATTGAACATTGTAATTTAGTTAATATTGAATTACTAAAGAAAGTTTCTTTCCCATGTGAAAAGATAAGTGAAAAATATATTCCATTAGATTTTGATGTAACACCTATGATTAATCCTAAATGCAATAAAGAAGAATGTTCTAGAACATATAAAGGGGAAGATGGGTTTGCACCACTTATGAGTTACTTAGGCTCTTATTGTATTGGAGCTGAACTTAGACCTGGAAAACAACATTCTCAAAAAGATTCAATACCGTTTGTTCAAAAGGTATTGGATAATGCTAAAGAGATACTTACTTTAGAAGATTATAGTAAAGTGTTGTGTAGATTTGATAGTGGTCATGATAGTGTAGAAACTATTAATGTACTTGATAAAAATAATGTTAACTTTATTATCAAGAAAAAATGTAGAAGAAACGACTATTCACAAGATTTATTAGAAAGAGCTAAATCATTATATGATAAAAAGATATCATATGATTATAGACAAACAACTGTATACTATGGTTATTTTACCCAAATGTATCCAGTAGGAAAAGAAAATGTTACAAATAAGGCTCAAATAGCATTTAAGATAAAAGAGATTTATGAAGATAAAAAAGGTAATATATTATTATTTCCAGAAATAGAAGTAGAGCTTTATTGGACTAACCTTATTGAAGATGCAATAACAGTAGTTAATCTATATCATGATCATGCAACAAGTGAACAATATCATAGTGAAATAAAAACTGATTTAAACTTTGAAAGATTAGCATCTGGTAAATATAGAGTAAATGAAATGTTATTAGCAGCTATTACTAATGCTTATAACATTTTGAGAATAATTGGAGATATTACATTATTAAATCAATTCTATTTACCTGAAGGAACTAAGGGTAATAAAGATAGAATTAGAATGAAGACAATATTAAGAGATATTATTTATACTAGTGCCAGATATATGAGAAAAGGAAGAAATAAAGTGCTTCGACTCTATAAGAATAATCCTTGGACAGGGTTGTTATTAAGAATTGATAAATTTATTAACATATATTTTCCGCTTTCTGTTTAACACTCAAATAATATAAATACAAAACAACAGAAATAATACTTCTAATATCAATTAGAAGAGTTTAGTATGACTGAAAAAAGTTGTATTTGGAAAAAATTAAAAATATTATTCTTTCTTCTATCAAAATAATGGAATAAAATGTAAAAATAGAAATTGCTAAAACAAATAGACAAGATAAAATCCGTACAACAAAATAATTCAATTATAAAATAGCCAAAAATTAGCTATAATTATCAATTATTAAGATTTATACGGATTTAGGTAATATTAATTTTTAGTGTTATTTTAACAATAGCTCCATTTTTCTGGATGTTTTTAACCTCTATAAAAACTTTTGAAGAGGCTATTGCAATACCACCTATTATTTTTCCTAAATCGCCTCAATGGGTAAATTATTTAATCATATCAGAAAAATTTCCTTTTGTTAGATTATATTTAAATACAATAGTAGTAATAATATTTGTAATTATAGGGCAATTAATAATCAGTTCTTTAGCAGCATACGCATTTGCAAGATTAAAATTTCCAGGGAATAACTTTATTTTTGTCTTAGTTTTAGCTTTATTGATGCTACCTAGCCAAATTTTTTTAATACCTCATTACAATATAATGATCTGGTTAAAAAGTACTGATACAATTAGGGCTTTGATATTGCCAAATTTATTTAACGCATTTGGTGTCTTTATGCTTAGGCAATTTTATATGAGTATACCTAAAACATTAGATGAAGCTGCTACTATTGATGGATGTTCATATTTTCGAATTTATAGACAAATATTATTGCCATTGCTAAAGCCAGGTTTAGTATCTTTAGCTATTATAACAGCATTAAATACTTGGAAAGCTTTAATGTGGCCATTAATTGTAAATAGATCAATTAATAAGATGACCTTATCTGCTGGATTGGGTTTATTAATTGGAGAACATACAACATATTACGAACAAGTTATGGCCGGTGGAGTTATATCAGTTTTCCCAATGTTAATTATATTTATGATTTTTCAAAAGAGTATTGTTGAAGGTATCGCAAATACAGGAATAAAAAATTAAAGGTGAAATTATGTTAGATATATTATTTATTGGTGCTCATCCTGATGATGAGCAAGCTATTGCAGGAATAATGTTAAAAAGTAAAAAAGAAGGATTATCAACAGGGGTAATTATCTTAACAAAAGGTGAATCTGGAGGTTTTGCTTCAAAAAATGTAAGAGTAAATGAATTAAAACAGGCTGCTAAAGCTATGGACTTAGATTATCTTAGAAATTTAGATTTTGAAGATAGTGGTATTGAATTTACAAAAGATGCTGTTGATAAATTAATACCGCTATTAGTTGAAACTAAGCCTAAAATTGTAATAACAATCCATCCAGATGATTATCATCCAGATCATGTAGCCGTATCAAAAATAGTAGATAGAACAGTTTTTGTAGCCGGTTTAAAAAAATACATGGGTGATCAAACCTGGCATCCTTCGCATGTCCTATATGTTTCTTTAGATGGAAGAACTAATAAAAAGAGGGCCGATATTTTAATAGACATAGATGAAGTGATTTCTCAAAAGATAAAAAGTATGAAATGTTATGAATCACAACAGATAGATAAGTTTTTGTTAACTAATTCTAAATATTTAGGAAATTTGGCTGGCTGTGAATATGCAGAAGGCCTTTATCTTAAACAACCTATAGTTTTAGATAAAATAGATTCTCTTATTACAAAAAATAAATTTGGTAGATAAATTAGGTAATTTATGGAAGATTATAAAATAAATTTAAAACAAAAAAGTGAAGCTATAGAAAATAGGCGTTGGTTACATAAAAATCCTGAATTAGGTTTTAATTTAGATAAAACAATAAACTATATACTTAGAGAATTAAAAAAAAATGATATAGATTATAAACTTGATAATAATAATATTATAAGTGTCAATTTTGGAAATAGAGGTAAAACTCTTTTATTTAGAGCCGATATGGATGCTCTTCCTATTAAAGAAAAAACAAACCTTGAATATATTTCCCAAAACGATAATATGCACGCTTGTGGGCATGATTTTCATAGCTCTATTTTATTAAATGTAGCAAAAATTATAAAGAAAAATGAGCAAAGCTTAACCAATAAAATCAAATTAATATTTCAACCAGCAGAAGAGATTATTGAAGGTGGTAAAAAAGTAGTTGAGAGTGGATATCTAGATGATGTTGATAATGCCTTAATGTTTCATGTATATCCTTCTTTAGATGTTGAACCTGGAACAATAATAGTTCCAAATCCTGGACCAACTACACTTTCTACTGATTTCTTTAAAATTACCATAGAAGGTGTTGGCGGTCATGGTGCAATGCCAGAAAAAACTATTGACCCAATAATTGTTGCCTCTCATTTAATTATTAATTTAATGAATATTTGTGAGAGAGAAATTTCTTTTTTAGATTCAACTTTAATTACAATAGGGAAGGTTATTTCAGGAGAAAAAAGTAATGTTATAGCTTCACAAGCAGTAATTGAAGGTTCTATTAGAAGCTTTGATGAAAAAAATAAACAATTTATATATTCAAGGATTGAAGATATATCAAAGTATACAGCGAAAACATTTAGAGCTAAAGCAAAAGTAGAAATTCTAAATGGTTGTCCAAGTGTAGTATCTGATAAATTATTTTTGGATAAAATTAAAAAAATATTTTCAAAAGAAAATATAAATTATGATATTTCAACAAAATATTTTAATGAAGGTAAATTTATATTTGGTGAAGACTTTTCATTTTATTCATCAAAAGTTCCTTCAGTAATCTGTTTAGTCGCATCTGGTAGAAGTGAAGAGGGATATAAATATCCACTACACAATCCAGAAGTAATTTTTGATGAAGATTTATTAGTTAATGCAATAAATGCTTTTGTATCAATTGCGTTTAATTTTTAATTGATTTTAGGAGTAAAAAAATGAAATTAGCAGTTCTCGGTGGTGGTGGAGTGAGATCTATGTTTTTAGCAAAAAGTCTCACTCAACGTGCTAAAGAATTAAATATAGATGAAATTGTATTTATGGATACAAATTTAGAGAAGTTAAATATCTTTGGAAAAATGGCTCAGGAAGTTGCAAAAAGGATAGATAGTAATATTTTATTTACATTGACAAATGATGCTAAAACAGCTGTTAAAGATGCAAAATATATAATTACTACAATTAGGGTTGGTGGTGATAGAAAGAGAATTGATGATGAAACAATAGCCTTAAAGCATAATGTAATTGGACAAGAGACAACAGGGGCAGCGGGGTTTTCTTTTGCAATGAGGTCAGTTTCTGTGTTAGCTAATTATTGTGAGCTAATAAAAAAATATTCTAAAGAAGATGTAAAAGTATTTAATTTCACGAATCCAGCAGGAGTAGTATCTCAAACTCTTAGAGATATGGGGTATGATTTTACATATGGAATTTGTGATGCACCTAGTGGACTTTTGCATGACTTTGCCAAGATTTATGAAGTTGATCCATCTAGTGTAGTTGGTGAGTGCTTTGGTCTAAATCATTTATCCTTTTTTAATAGTATTAAGATTAATGGAAAAGAAGAATTAAATAATATAATAAATAATGAGAGAATATATAAAGAGAGCGAAATGAGATATTTCTCTAAAGAAATAACAGAACATTTTGGATATATTATCAATGAATATTTATATTACTTTTTTTATAGAGAACAAGCATTAAATAATATTTTAAATTCAAGTCAAACAAGAGGACAATTAATTAATGAAGTTAATAAAGGTTTAATTAATGAATTGAAAGAGTATGATATAAGCAGAGATTTTGATGTTTGTTTAAAGATATTTGAAAAATGGTATGATAAAAGAGAATCGGCATATATGAAAAATGAAACGGGAGTTAATAAGAGTAAAACACCATTTACTTTTGATATTTACTCTCCGGATTTAGGTGGATATGCAGCAGTTGCTTTAAACTTCATTGAAGCTGTAGAAACTAATAAAAAAGTAAATATGATAATGTGTGTACCTAATAATGGAGCAATTAAAGAATTAGAAGATACAGATATAGTGGAAGTAACTTGTACTATAGACAATAATAAAGTAATAAATCATAAATTTACAAATATAGATGAGACAATTTTAGCGTTAATTAAAAAAGTTAAAACATATGAAAGATTGGCATCAAAAGCTTTGAGGGATAAAAATAAAAGCATAGCAATTGATTGTTTATTTTCTCATCCTTTAGTTAATTCTTATTCATTATCAACTACTTTGGTAAAAGAATATTTAGAATCGAATAAAGACTATGTAGAAGGGTGGAAATAAAATATGAGTTTTGTAGCAAGTACAGGTATTATTAATGTTGATATATTATATGGAGATGTAAAAAACGTTCCAAAAGAAGGAACAGAAATATTTTCTAAAGCCTTTGATATTCAACTAGGCGGTGGAGCCGCTGCTACTATGATCAATCTATCAAGATTAAACGTTCCAACAAAATTAATAACATTGCTTGGAGATGATACATTGTCAGAATTAGTAAAAGAACAGTTAAATAATTATAATCAACCATACCTAAATATATATAGTGGTAAAGAGATGCCTTTAACTGTAACTTCAGTTATGGTTACAAAAAAAGATAGGACATTTATTTCCTATAGAAAAGATATACCAATAACAGAGAGTATGAAACAAAAGGTTTTTGAATATTGTAAAGGGGCAAAAATAGTACAAATTCAAGAAGGCTATGAGGATGTATATTTAAAACTAAAAGAGTTATATCCTGATACTATATTTGTTTATGATACAGGTTGGGTAGATCATTTAAGCATAGAGAAATTTGAAAAATATTTAAAAATAGCTGATTATTTTACTCCTAGTATACCTGAAGCATTAAAGATAACAAATACTGATAATATGCTTGATGCAGCCAAAATTTTGCATAAATATTTTAAGAAAGTAATTATAAAATTAGATACTAAAGGCTGTTTTGTTAGTACAGAAAGTGAACAATACGTGATTCCAGCTTTAGATTGGATAAAGAAAATAGATTCAACTGGAGCTGGTGATGCTTTTCTTAGTGGTTTTATTTATGGCCTCTATTATGACAAAGACATATCTGATTGTGTTATATATGGAAATATTTCTGGAGGTTATTGCGTTAAGGATTTAGGCTGTTTGACATCTTATCCTAGTGAAAAAGAGTTCGAGACAAATTATGAAAGAGTTAAGAATTTAATTGATTATAATGTTGAAAATTATCTATAAAAAACGAGGATAATACTTTGAGTGATGAAATTAATAAAAAAATTATAAATATTTTAAATAGAGAGTTAATTATAGCCCTTGGTTGTACTGAACCAGCATCAATTGCTTTTATTTCAGCAGTAGCTATTGAAAATTTTAATAGTGATATTGAGAAAATAAAAATTGAATGTAGCACTAATATAATTAAAAATGTTCATGGTGTATCAATACCAAATACAAATAATAGGAAAGGGATAAAGTATGCTATTGCAGCCGGTATGCTTATAAAACAATCAAGTAAGAAATTAAAAATACTTGAAGCATTAAAAGAAGAAGATATAGAAAAGATAGATAATTTTGTTGAAAATACTGATATTGAAATAATAAAATCTCAGATTAAAAATACACTTTTTCTAAGAATTGAAATTTTAGGATTTAGAGAAAAAGTGTTAGTTGAATTAATTGACGGTCATACTAACATTACTAAAATAGTAAAAAATGATGAGGTGATTTTTGAAAAAGAGTATAAAACAAATATATCAGCAAATAATCAATATGATTTAAACTTTGAAGAAATATTTGAATTTATTAATAAAGTAGATATTCAACTAATACCTAAATGTATAAAAGATCAAGTTGAGTTAAATTATCAAATTGGTAAATGGGGCCTTTTAAATAATAAAGAAATAAATATTGGGCAGTATTTTAAAGATGAAAAAATTGATATAGCATTAGTAGCATCAGCAAGTGAAGCAAGAATGTCAGGGTGTAATTTACCTGTTGTAATAAATAGTGGATCAGGTAATCAGGGGCTTGTTGTATCTCTTCCGCTAATAAGCTATGCAAGGAGAAATAAACTTCCCAAAGATATCTTATATCGAGCGATAATGCTTTCTAATTTATTAGCAATTTGGCAAAAGCAAGAGTTTAGTAAATTATCGGCATTTTGTGGTGCTGTAAATGCTGCTGCAGCAGTAGGAGCTGCATTAACATGGCTAAAAGGCGGCAATGCATATCAAGTGAAAGAGTGTATAAGCAATACTTTAGCATCAGTGGCCGGAATGTATTGTGATGGGGCAAAAATTTCCTGTGCCTTTAAAGTAGCAATATGTGTTGAAAATGCTACAATCGCAAGTTCAATGGTTTTAAATAATAAAATATTTCATAGTGGAGAAGGGATTATAAAAGCTAGTGTTGAAGAAACAATTAGTAAAACGGCAACCATTGTTAATAGCTGTTCTGATTTAGATAATCTCATATTAGATGTAATTTTAAATTGAACAATTAAATATTTTTGAGTGATAAAGTTTTTTATTTCAAATTAATGTATAATATAAGTTTGAAATAGAGCCTTTAAAGTAGATTTAATAGTTTTAAAACTGCTTTTGAGGCTCTTTTTGTTAATATGGATACAGATAAAATAAGTTTCTAGTGAGTAGAATATTTAAAGAATAGATTAATATTATTTATAATTTAAACCTTTTTTGTGTTTAGAAAATTACTTTTTATGTAAACCTATAGCTAAAAAGGTTATTCCAGCTGCAAGTAGAATGGCGCCAATACCAAATTCAGATTTTGTAAAGCTAATTAATATTCCTTGAATGATAATAAAACTTCCATAAATTTTGAAATTTAAACTTTGCACATAGACTCTACGACTTATAAAAAAAATAGTGATAAAAATAATAGAGACTGCTATATTTAAGAAAATATTAGTTATAAAAGCTAGCATAAGATTCCTCGATATTTATTTTATTTTTTAAAATTGTAAATTAATGTCGATAATTTTAACAGAGTAAAAGATATAAATAATTAAAAACAAATTATAAAAATTGAAGGCAATTTTGTTTCTCCTCAGTATGTTAATAATATCTCAATTGATATTTGGATGATTTAAAACTAGCAAGTGATAATCTACTATGCTTCATTAGTACTTGATTCAAAGAATTTATGATATGTTTTATAATTTAAAAGTATAGCTAAATTTAATATCTGTTAATATATTTAAAAATCAACAATATAACTATATTTATCAACTTGATAAGTAAATTGTATGTTTGTAATCAATTAAGCTTCTATGTTTGAGGTAGCGCTATCATTATTTAAATTCTATAAATAATAAGAGGAAAGATGAAAGGTAAAAATGAAAGCTTTAAATAAAATGAATTAGTCTAATTTAAATTAGATTAAAGTTTTATTAACTTTATTATTGTTAAATAGACAATGTTTTTTAATAGTCAAAGAAACATATATAGATAATCTTTTTAATAAAAGAAATTCCTTATTTATTATAAAATAGATGGTTAAATTATCCTAAATAATGTTAGTCCATAATATTAAAAAATTATTATTTTGCGAATAATTCGCAATATTATAAAATTTTTCTTGAATTGTAAAATTTTTAGGTTTATAATAGCAATATATCCGCATAAATAATCATTAGGAGGATAATGTGTTATTAGAATTTAAAACAAGTAATTTTAAATCATTTAAGGATGAAATAATTTTCTCTCTAATTCCGTCCGCTAAACAGAAAGGTTTAGATTATAGTATTATAACTAAAAAAATAGCGAAGAAAAACTATAAAGCTATTTGTTCTTCTGTTATTTATGGACCAAATGCTTCTGGTAAAACAAATATTATTAGTGCAATAGATACTTTTAAACAAATTGTGTTAAGAGGGCATATAAATAATATTGAAGAAACTCAATCACCTAATTTCGCAGCATATTCGATTGAATTGATACCAAACAATTTATTAGTTGAAGCAAAACCAGTATATTTTTATATTAAATTTATTGAAGAGGAGTTTCTATTTGAATATTCTATCAAATTAGATTTAGGGAAGTTTTTACAAGCTGATTACAAAAGGAAAATAGTTGAAGAAGAATTAAGTATAAACAGTAAAAAAGTATTTTTTAGAACTAATACTTCACTTGAAGTTTTTAAGACCAAAGAGCTTAAAGAAATATTAAGAGATGATGTAATGCTTCAATTTGATAATCTAAGAGCTATTGCTTTAAGTAATATTCACGATAATGAATTATTTTTGCTAAATGGTTTTAAAAATATTTACAGTTCGAAAATTGTATCGATTATAACAAATTGGTTTGAAAAAAAGTTAAATACTTATTGTAGATGTGATCTATTAAATTGTACTAAAAGTATTGAGGATAATAAAGAAAACTCTATCTACATTGAAAAGACCATTGATGATGCTGCTAAAACTTTTGGAATTAATTCCAATGCATTAGGCTATGTTAAAGATGAAGAAAGTAGTAAATCTAGACTTGTTTCCGTCTTCGATAAATCTAAAATTGCTATTCCTGCAAAGATCTTTGAATCTTATGGAACCATTAGATTTGTAAACATTTTTCCAATTATACTTAGAATTTTAGTTAATGGTGGTGTTTTGATTGTTGATGAATTTGATGCATCAATCCATCCAAATGCTTTAATGAATATAATTAATATTTTCCACAATGATGAAATAAATATAAATCATGCTCAACTAATATTTAATACACATAATCCTATTTTTTTAAACAGTTCATTATTTAGAAGAGATGAAATTAAGTTTGTTGAAAGAGATGATCAAACTCACTTAAGTTATCATTATTCATTATCAGATTTTCCAACTGCAACTACCAAAAATGGTCCAGGAGTTAGAAAAGGCGAAGACTATTTAACAAATTATTTTATAGATAAATATGGGGCTATTAAAGATATTGATTTTACTGAAATTGTAACTCGTATTTTAAAATCTAATAAAAGGGTAGAGAAAGATGAAGACTAATAAAACATATTATTTTTCAGTAGAAGGAGAAACTGAAGTTTTGTATTTTAATTGGTTAGAAGAGCAAATAAATAAAGTTGAGAATAGGATTTTTAATGCTAAATTCAATGCTACGAAATATCAGAGTCCAACAAGTCGTGTAAAGAATCTAAAAAATAAAAATGGAATCCTGATAACTCATGTTGTTGATGTTGAAGGAAAAACAAAAAAAGATATAAATAAATTTGAAAGTGTCTTAGATAGAATGAAAGAAGCTGAAGGCTTGGGTGATAAAGTCATATACAATTTGGCATATAGTAACTTATCGTTTGAATTGTGGATGTGGTTAATCCTATTGCGAACTCGTCAGGCCAATTACTATCCTAAATATACAATGAACAAGTAAGTTAATAATTTCTTAAATTATTTAATAAATTACTATATTTTAAGTGTGCCAAATTGCGAACATTATTATACACTATCAATGACATAGTCAAAAAGATAAATCTGAAATAAATTGTATTAGAATTAAAATATTTTTTGTTATTTTGAACCGGCACGGAAAGTTTGGACATTTTAATAAAACTTAATCTTCATAAAATACCACATTGAAACATATTTTTAGAAAATATTAGTTATGATATACTAGTCTTGATGGAGATTTAGAAAAGGTACTTTAATGAAGAAGAAATTGCTAAAATAAAAGCAAATGAGTATGCCTAAAAAGTTAGTGAAAAATCAATTAAATATACTTTAGAATTTAAAAAGGAATTTTGGAGAAGATATCAAGGTTGCCAATCACTAGAAACTATATTTCTCGATTTAGGTTTTGATTTAGATATCATTAATCGTGAGAGAATTTATGGATTAACTAATAATATTAAAAGACAGGCTACAAGAGCAAATGGATTTGAAGATCAAAGAGTCAATAATTCTAGACCTAGAACTAAAGAGGCAATATCTGTTGAAGAGAAGCTTAAAGCTTAAGAATTAGAGATAAAAAAATTAAATCAAAAGTTGGAATTCCTAAAAAAAAATATCATGATAGAGGAAAAATATTCACTATCGCGACAGCAGAGAAGGAAGAAAAAAAGAAAATAATACAAGCACAATTGCTAGATTCAGAAAATCTATTAACAGTTGAAGAATTATGTTTAATAGCAGCAATATCAAGAGCTAGTTATTACTATTGGCTTAACTCTAAGGATAATCGTGATGAAAGAGAGTCAGAAGATAGAGCTGCAGTTGATATAATATTAAATGTCTATAAGCATAGAAAGTTTAAGAAAGGTTCAAGACAAATCTATATGATACTAAGAAATACACCAAATAAGATGAGCTTAGAGAAGATAAGAAGATTGATGAGAAATATGGATTATTTTGTCCAATCAGGAAAGCTAACCCATATAGGAAAATGCTTAAAGCAACCCAAACAAGTACTTATGCAAAAAATAGAGTTCAAAGGAAATGGAGAGATTATGGACAAAGAGAGTTATTAACAACAGATATTACTTACATGTATTATGGAGTTAATAGAACTAAAAAAGCCTATTTATCAGTAATAAGAGATGCTTGTACAAAACAGGTTTTATCATTTGTATTGTCAGATAATTTAAGAGAAGAGTTTGTATTAGAAACTGTTGACCAATTAATAGAAAGATATGGAAGCCAATTAAGTAAGAATGTAATTATCACAAGTGACCAGGGTGTACATTACTCTGCAAGAGAATATAGAAGGAAATTAAAGAAGTATAATATCACTCGCTCGATGAGTAGACGTGTGAACTGCTGGGATAATTCAACGCAAGAAAGCTTTTTTGGTCATATGAAAGATGAGATAGATATTAAAGAATGTAATAGATTTGAAGAATTAAAATATTGTATTAATGAGTATATGAATTATTACAATAATGAAAGATACCAATGGGATATTTGTAAAATGGTTCCTAATCAATATAACAAGTATTTGAGGAATGGCCATTATATTATTCCTGGAAAAGGCAAAGTCAAAGTTGCATAATTACAACTTTAACTTTTGGATAATGTGGTATACTAGATTAAGTAAAATAAAGTTTGTCTAAAAAATGCGAACCAGTTCAGTTTATATGTTAAGTATAATATAATAGTAAAATGTTTTACGTTAACAAAAATAGAAAGGAATCAAGGATATCCAAGCTTACAATGTATTAGGTTAGAATTATATTTTTAGAGTGAATATTTAATTTAAATAGATCATAAAATCATTTTCGAATTTTTATAATCATGGATTTAAAAATGATAGATATAATAAAGTGATAAATTAATTTTGTTTTGATGTAAAGTATCAAATATAATTTAAATATTACCATTATATAATTCTAAAACTACAAAATAAAAAAGAGCCATTGTAAATAGTATCGATTAGATAAATACAATGACTCAGGACTTAATTGTTAGTAGGATCTAATTTTCAATATAGGGTACTATATCATTGTTTATATCCGGTCCAAAAAATTTAAAGGCTACCAAATCTTCTTTTCCAGTATTTTTTATTTTTACTCCCTTTATTGCTTTATCATGGCAAACTAAAAATTCGTCGTTAGAATCAGTTAAAGAAACTTTTTGACCTATTACAGGTCTTTTTTCAACTAATCCTTGTCCTTTCCAAATGAAAAGGCCATATAGGCCAAGAGCTTTAGTGGTATATTCACAACCTGGTTTAATGGTAATTCTAGTTCCATTGAATTTATGTGTATTATACCAAATCCATTCTTCTTTAACACCTTTTGGAGTTTTCTCACTAATTGGTTGAGGGGAGAGGTGATGGTGTTCAAAGAAATGTGAGTCTGAACAAGCTTCCCAGTCAATTTGTTGCAATGCTGCTTTTTCTGGTCCTAATTTATCTATTTTATCTTTAGATATATCTTTGCTCAGTAACCTTTTGCTTTGAGGATATCCCTCAATGTTTGCCTGGAAAACAGCCATAACATCGGATGATTCTTGTAGCTCTAATGTTAGAGCTGTGCCAGGAGCATGTAAGATGCCAGATGGCAAATGGAATCCTTCACCAGGAATATTTTGATATGCAAATGAATATTTTAAAATCGAATCACCTTCCCATTTTTTTAAATAAGGAATAAAAATCTCTTCTTGCAAATTCTTTTCAACTACAGAGGGGACAACTCCAAAAAATGTCTCAGGATGAGCTCCTAAATCTGCATCCAAATAGTAGTAAGCTTCTTCCTTAGATCTCAAACCAACTAGATCAGCATCTTTTTGCATCTGATGAATGTGATAAAAAAGTCTAGTTTTAAAATCATATATCTTAAGGAGTCTACCTAAGCATTTATGGTTAATATAATAATCTTTGCCAAAGGCCTTTTCACCTAAAATATCTAATGCTTCAATAAGAAGTAAATCTTTTGTTTGTTCAGAAAGTTTTACATAAGATTGCCCTTCATGTGGGGTAAAGATTGTATTATCTGTTTGTGTTTCAGATACTAACCATCTTTCGCAAATTGCTCCTTTTTCTCCAGCATCATATTCCTCGTCAGATAAACTGAGTCTTTTTCCTGGTGGTAAAAAATCTCTTGTTACCCAACATGGTTTCATTTGAAGTATGCCATCAAATTTTTCAAAATCATCTAAAAGTACTTCTTCTTTTGTCCTCATATAAAACCTCCTAAAATTTTATTTGACAGATTAAATTAACAATGTTACTATATTGTTAACGTTAACAATATTAACACGAGATTGAGGATAAGTAAAGATAAAATGGTAACTTTAAAAGACATAGCAGAAAAAGCAAAAGTATCTACAATGACAGTGTCGAGGGTTGTAAAAAATCCTGAAATGGTAAATATAAAAACCAGATTGAAAGTCGAAGCTGTTATAAATGAATTAAATTATCAGCCCAATGCAAATGCTCGCAGACTTGTCTTACAGAAGACTAATACAATATTAATTATTATTCCTGATATTAGTAACTTCTTCTTTAGTGAAATGATAGAAAGTTCTTCTCAAATTCTAAAACAATATGGATATAATGTTATTTTTGCAAATTCATATGGTTTTGAAAATGAGGAAAAAAGATTAATAGAAATGGGATTATCTAAAATTGTAGATGGAATTATACTTTATGTTCCACGTTCGAATTCAAATTATCTTGATCAAACTGGCAAGAATATACCAATAGTTGTTATCGATAGACAATTTGAAAGTGACTCAGTCGGCCAGATCTATATTGATAACTTAGAAGGGGCAAGAAAAGGAGTTCAATATATGCTTTCGATGGGACATAGAAGAATTGGATTAATTGAAGGCCCTGAAGAAGTTCAAGTAAATTATAGACGTAAATTGGGTTATATTAAAGCTTTAGAAGAACAAGGTATAGATTACGATGAAGAATTAATATTTAAAGGTGATTTCTCATTTACAGAAGGAAGGGTCGCATATAATTATTTTTCAAAATTAGATAATCCTCCAACAGCCTTGTTTGCTACAAATGATGTTATGGCACTTGGTTTTATTCAAAAAGCTCAAGAAAATGGCGTAAATATTCCAGATGATTATTCAATCCTTGGATTTGATAATATCAGAATGGGTAATATGATAGTTCCTGCATTAACAACAGTAAATCATCCTAAAAGACGTATGGGTAAAATGGCTGCTTATAAGATTTTAGAACTCTTAGGAGAAAAAATTACCAATATGGAAACCGTTGAATTAACAAATGATTTGATATTTAGAAATTCAATTAAATATTTAGAAAAAAAGGAAGAGTAATGAATCCGATTTTAGAAATGAAGCATATAATGAAGGCCTTTCCTGGTGTTCAAGCTTTAGATGATGTAACACTTAAAATAATGCCAAAAGAAATTCATTCTATTGTAGGAGAAAATGGTGCGGGTAAATCAACACTTATGAAGATTTTATCCGGGGTATATTCTAAGGATAGTGGAGAAATTTTGTTGAATGGTAAATTGGTCGAAATTAATTCTCCACAAGATGCTATAAACTTAGGAATTGGGACAGTTTATCAAAATTTAAACTTAATTCCAGTTTTATCAGTAGCTGAAAATATCTTTATGAATGAATTTGTTTATAAAAAAGGTATAATTATAAACCATAAGGAAATTGAAAGAAAAACTCAAGAAGTTCTTAATTTATTACATTCAACAATTTCTCCTTTGGCAAAAGTTGATTCATTATCTGTAGCAGATCAACAGATGGTTGCTATTGCAAGAGTTTTAGCCAAGAATATTAAAATTTTAATCTTAGACGAGCCAACATCTTCTTTGAGCCCAGCAGAAGCACAAAAGCTTTTTGATAATGTTAAAAGGCTACAAGAAAATGGAGTTTCGACAATTTTTATTTCACACCATATGGATGAGATATTCTCTATTTGTGAACATGTTACCGTTTTGTGTGATGGAAAATACGTCGGTGATTGGAATATTGATGACATTGATAATAATAGATTAGTAAAAGCAATGATTGGTAGAGATATAGAAATATCAGAACCAAGAAAAATGTCTACAAATACAGAAGAAATTTTAAAGATTGAACATTTAACTTCAGGTGAGTGGGTTCGTGATGTGTCATTTTCTGTTAAAAAAGGAGAGATTTTTGGTATTGGTGGTCTAGTCGGAGCAGGAAGAACTTGGATGGCAAAATGTATTTTTGGAGCGGTTTCAGACTGGACTGGTGCAGTAACTATCGAAGGGAAAGAAGTTGATATTAAAACTTGTGAAGATGCCGTAAACCATGGAATAGCTTTTGTTCCTGAAGATAGAAGAAATGAAGGCTTGGTTTCACAAATGTCAATTATGGAAAATATTGGATTATGTAATCTTAAAAAAATTACTTCTAAAGGTATTTTAAATAAAAAGAAAGAAGAAAAACTTGCTACAGAAGTAATAAAAAATATGAATGTTAAAACTCCTTCTATAGGTCAAATTGTAAAAAACCTGAGTGGTGGTAATCAACAAAAAGTCGTTCTAGGAAAATGGTTTATTACAAATCCTAAAATTATGATTTTTGATGAACCAACAAGAGGGATAGATGTCGGGGCTAAAAGTGAAATATATAAAGAAATTGAAAATATGGCAGAGCTAGGAATTGCTATTATCGTTATTTCTTCTGAATTACCTGAATTAATAAATTTAAGTGATCGAATCATGGTTCTTTCAAAAGGGAAAAAAACTGCTGAATTTAAAAGAGATGAATTCAATGCAGAGAAAATAATGCTAGCTGCTACTTCAAATTAAATAGGAGATATTATCAAATGTTAAAAGCTAAAAATAAATTTTCAATAAAGGAATATGGGTCTGTAATTGCTCTACTAGTTGTTTTTCTTATTCTGTCAATAAGTTCACCATTTTTTCTTCGCTCAAGTAATATAAGAAATATTATTGTTCAGGTAGCAGTAATAGCAATTTTAGCAGAGGGTGCAACTTTTGTAATACTTACAGGAGGTATTGACCTTTCTGTAGGTGCGGTTCTAGCACTTTCTGGAGTTTTATCTGCTAGTATTGTTAAAAATACAGGTAATACATTTTTAGGAATATTTGTTTGTATCGCAGTTGCAATAATTTGTGGTTTGATTTGTGGAGTTTTAATAGCATATGGAAAAGTTCCAGCATTTGTTACAACTCTAGGAATGATGTCTATAGCAAGAGGATTGTCCTTTGTATATACCAAAGGAAAACCTATTAGTGGTTTTTCAGCTGCATTTAGATTTTTAGGAACTGGAGATATTTTTGGATTACCAGTCATGATTATAGTTGTTATTGTATTATTTGTTTTAATGAATTTTATATTAAAAAAAACAGCTTTCGGAAGAATCACTTGTTCTATTGGTAGTAATGAAGAAGCTACAAGGTTGACTGGAATAAACACAAAGAAATACTTAGTAAGAATTTATATGTTAGCAGGTTTTTTAACTGGAATAGCGTCATTAATGTATGTTGGTAGAATAAATAGTGGTCATCCAAATTCAGGACAAGGCTACGAGTTAAATGCAATAGCTGCAGTTGTAATTGGTGGTACAAGTTTATCTGGAGGTAAGGGTTCAATAATGGGTACCTTAGTTGGTGCTCTATTGATGGGAATAATTGGAAATGGACTAAATTTATTAAACATAAGCTCTTATTATCAAAATGTTGTTCTTGGCTTAGTAATTATACTAGCAGTACTTGCAGATCAAAATATAAAAAATTAAATAATTATATTAAACATTAAATAAACTAGGAGGAAGTTATGAAAAAGTTTTTATTGTTTATTGGGATTTTGACAATGGTATTTGGTTCAGTTTCAGCAAAAGGGGAAAGTGAAAAACCTGCTACAGATGATGGTGCATTAGTTTTTGGTTATGCTGTACAAGATTTAGGAAACCAATATTGGGTAACCGCAGCTGAAGGTGTTAAATCAAAATGTGATGAATTAGGTATATCAGTAAATGTTATGGATGCCAACTGTGATCCATCAAAAGAATTAGCAAATATTGAAGATATGATTTTATCAGGTGTTGATGCAATTCTTCTTTCACCTTGGGATGCTGATTCTGGTTCTAATGGCGTTATAGCAGCAAATAAAGCTGGAATACCTGTATTTGTTCTTGATATTGGCGTTAACGATGGTGATATTGAAACATTTATTGTTTCAGACAATGTTGAAGGTGGTAGAATGGCTGGTGAATTTATTGCTGAAGATTTGAAAGCTGGCGATGAAGTAGCTCATATCCAATGTCAACTCGGATATGTAATTCCTGCTTTACGTGGACAAGGTTTTGAAGAAGTGATGAAAGAGAAGAATATGAATATTGTAGCAACACAACCTGCGGATTCTCAAAGATCTAAGGGCATGGATGTAATGCAAAATATTTTACAAGCTAATCCAAATCTAAAAGCAGTTTTCTGTGAAAATGATGAAATGGCTCTTGGTGCTATTGAAGCAGTTGCAGCAGCTGGACTTACTGGAAAAGTAAAAGTTGTTGGTTTTGATGGTACTGATGATGCTGTTGCAGCTATTAATGAAGGAAGACTTTCAGGTACTATTGCTCAACAACCTTTTAAGATGGGTGAACTTGGTGTTCAAGCCGCTGTGGATTTCTTAGATGGCAAGACTTTAGAAGAAACAACTTATGTTCCTGTAAAGCTATTAAAAAAATAATTTTTTAATGTTAACGATATCAGTCATGAGATTCTCATGGCTGATTTTTAAGGAGTTGAAATGTATGATTTTTTAAATATATCAAAAGAAAATATAGAAAAAAGAACTGGTACTTTAGCACAAGTCTGTAGTGCAAAAAAACTTACTTTTTCTGAAGGAGTTTCAAAAGGGCTTGATGTTGTTGATATACATTCTGGTGGTGGTCTTGATTATCAAATATTAGCTGGACGAGGAATGGGGGTTGGAAGGGCTTCCTATAGAGGTGTGCCTATTTGTTGGATTTCTCCAATGGAGGAAGTTGCTCCTGCTTTTTACAATCCACAAGGTGAAGCCTGGTTAGAAACATTTGGTGGGGGTATGATTACTTCTTGTGGTTTAACAAACGTAGGTGGGCCAACAGTTGTTGATGGACTTAATGTGGGTCTTCATGGTAGATTGTCACACATTCCAGCAAATGATGTTTCAATAACTAAAGAATGGGTTTATGATAGTTATCAAATAAAAGTATCTGGTTATATGACTGATGCATGTGTTATGGGACATAATTTTCAGATTAAAAGAACTTACATTATAAAAATGGGAACAAATGAAATTCATTTTTATGATGAAATAAAAAACTGTGGTGATAGAAGAGAACCATTATTTGTTCTATATCATCTGAATTTTGGATATCCTTTTGTTTCTGAGAATACAAAAATTACAATCGATGATAGAATTGGCCATCCAAAGGTTAAAGATAATTCATACTTTGATAAAAGAGATAGCTGGCAAGAATTTTCTAAACCTCAAAATAATATCTCAGAATTAGTCTATTATCATACTCTAGAAAAGAAAAATAATAATTCTAATATAGTAATTGAAAATCAATTTGATGATTTAAAACTTAAAGCTGAGATATCATTTCCTTTGGATTCTTTAAATCATTTAGTTGAATGGAAGATGCTTGGCGAAAAAAATTATATTCTAGGCATAGAACCTGGGAATACTTTTGCTTCTGGAAGAGATTATTCTTTTAAAAATAACGATGTAGAATATCTTGATCCGAATGAAGTAAAAAAAATTGAAATGCATTTGAGATTTAATGTTATAAATTTATAATAGAGATTTTTATATTAAAAATATTTTAGCCTTACTTAAGACTTTTATTTAGTATTTACAATCTGTTTCAAGTAATTAGTACTTTTAAGTAATAGTTAAGATAAAATTACTTTATAGTTTTTTTAAGTTAGAATGTTTTAATATAAATTGGGTAAGACTAATCAAAATGATTATGAAAAAGGGCTGTTACTTAGCCAATCAAAAATGGCTTTTGCAACAGCTCCTTTAGCTATAAAAGATTGAGTTAAATATTTAACTAAAAAATTTATTTAATAACTGTTTTATCCTTTAACAGCTCCAGCAGTAAGACCTGCTACAAAGAATCTTTGTAAGAATATAAACATTATTGCAACAGGAATAGAAGCTATAACACTTGCTGCCATCATACCAATCCAGTCATTTCCCCCTTCACCTGTAAAAGTAAATATCATTCCACTTGCAAGAGTTCTCTTTGCAGTAGTTGAAATAAGAGTTAAGGCATATAACAAATCATTCCAGGCCCATACAAAACTATATATTGCAATAGTAGTCATGCCAGGGAAGGCAAGAGGCATTACAATTTTTATCATAGTTGTAAAATCACTAGCACCATCGATACAAGCCGCTTCCATTATAGAGTTTGGAATTTGATCAAAATAAGCTTTAAGCGTCCAAGTTCCAATAGGAAGAGTTAAAGCCACATAGGCTAAGATGATAGATGGAAATTTATCAATTAGTCCCATATTTTGAAGCATAGGATAAAGAGAGACAAGAAGTAATCCTTGAGGAAAAGCTTGGCTGATTAAAATAATAGCCATAACTTGTTTTCTTCCTTTATATCTAAACTTTGAAAAACTATAACCAGCAAAAGCCGAGATTGTTGTTGATAAGATACTTGATAAAATAGCAACTATCATACCATTTCTTAAATAACCTAAAAAATCTAAATTATGTAAAATCCTATTAAGATTGGAGAAATCAAAGTTTTGAAAGAATGTAATTTTGTACATTTCACTTTCTGGTTTTAGAGAGGTAGATATCATCCAAAGTTGAGGAAAAAATGCAAAAAATCCAATTAATATCATGAAAGTAATGAAAAATATTTTGAAGCCTAAAGTTTTTTGAAACATATTAATTTTCCTCCTTTATATTTCTTAAATAAACCCAACTAAAACAACCTAGTAAAATCGCCCAAATAACTCCAAGAGCAGCTGCTCTTCCTAGGTTATATTCCTTAAATGCTTTTTTATAAACTTCAATAGCAAATGTTGAAGTTGCTCTCTCTGGTCCTCCGTCGGTCATTACGTTTATTAAATCAAAATGTTGTAAGTTTGAAATAGTTCCTAAAATAAGGATAAGTAGTAATACAGGTTTAATTGTTGGGATAATAATATGATTGAAGACTTGAATATTATTAGCTCCATCAATTCTAGAAGCTTCACATAGCTCATTTGGAACACCTTGAAGACCACCCATAATAAATGCCATATACCAAGGGAACATCTGCCAAGTTCTTGCTGTTACAACAGCAACTAAAGAGGTACTTTTTCCGGCGAGCCAAATAACATTGCTGTCAATAATTCCTATTTTGTTTAATAGAGCATTTAAAATACCATAATCACCATTGAATATCCAATTCCATAAAAATCCAATAGCAATACCAGGTATAATCCAGTTTACAAGGGTTAACCCTCTCATAAATTCTGAAGCTTTGAATTTCTCGTTCATCAAAATTGCCCATATTAATCCCAACGTAAAAGGGCAAAGAGTAGAGAACAAAACAAATTTAAAAGTAGTCCAAATTAATGGTAAAGTATTTGGATCTTTAAATAATTTAATGTAATTTTCAAACCCTACAAAATCGTTTTTTGGAAAAATCAAGTTTTTATTAGTAAAACTAGTAAAAATTGAATTTACGAAAGGATAAAAAATCATAAGGGCGAAAACCAATAAAGCAGGAAGCACTAAGAGCCATGCCATTAATGTACTATTTTTTGAATTTGTTTTCATAAATTCTCCATATTTTCAAAAGTATCCACTCCTATTTTATAATAGAAGTGGAAATGTTAATATATTTATTTAATATTATAGATTCTCAATTCTAGATACCATATCAGAAGCAGCAGTTTCAGCTGTTTTTGAACCCGATAATACTGCTTGTAAATTCTCAGTAATAATTGAGTTATATGCTGAGTAATTAGGACCAGCAGTTTCAGCAAGTCTTCCACCATCTAGGATAGGTTTCCAAGAATTAGCCCAGTAATCATTTGCAACTTCACTACTATTTAAGACGCTATTTTTAGAAGGAAGCATACCATTTTCTTCAAAGTACTTAAGAGCAACATCTTCACTAATTAAATGCTCAATGAAAGATCTAGCTTCAGCTTTTTTAGGAGATCTGTCGATAATTACTAATAAGTGACCCCAACCACTAGCTTTTGGAGTATCACCTTCTTTTAATACAGGGTTAACTTGAGGTTTAGCATAAGATTCGATAGGACCAAAAGCTTCGTTTGTTATAGCACCTTTAGCTAAAAGAGCATCGTTGTAGAAAGCAACTCTACCTTCTTTAAATAAAGTTCTTGCATCACCTCTACCCATAGCACCTTGGATGTATCCCTTGTCAGATAATGATTTAAACCATTTAATAGTTTCAATAGCTTCATCACTATCTAAAACACAATTTCCATTATCATCGAAAACGCTAGCACCAAAAGTCCAAAGCCATACCATGAAGTCAGGAGCACAAGTTCCACTATCTTTAGTCATAGCAGCAAATGGTAATATATCATTGCCAGGATCATTGTCAGTATTTGCAGGATGATTATTTTTAACCATATCTAAAGCTTTTTCGAAATCACTAATAGTTACAACATCAAAATCAACACCACTATCTTTTAGAATTTGTGTATTTGCTATCATACCCATAGGAGCGACAGTCCAAGGAACACCATATTGAACACCTTCGAAATTTCCAACTGAAATAGAACCGGGAGCAAAGTTATCAGTGAAGAAATCGTCTCCAAAAATTTCAGATAAATCAGCTAAGACACCAGCTTGAGCTAATGCTGGAAGCATTCTAATATCAATTTGAGCAATATCATATTGTTCTTTGCCTTGTGCTCTAAGAGCCAATTGTGATTCTGTTTCACCCCAAGGCCAATTAATTTGAACAACTTGATTTTCACTAGGTTGTGTTTCGTTGAAAGAAGTAATCATCCATTTAAATATCTCTTTGGACGATTCTTCGCTACCACTCCAGTTACTCCAAGTCATACCTTGTTGAGATTCTGTTTCTTTGCTACCACTAGCAAATATACTAGAAGTTGCAAGTGCGATAATAGATAAAACAATAAATGTTTTTTTCATATCTTTTTCTCCTTTTATTAAACTTTATTTTCTATTTCTAAACTGAAAAGACGAATTCTTTTTTCACCCCAAGTTTTTTTAAACTTGATAGTTATAGAATCAATAGTTTCAGAAAAATTAACATTTACAACCCTTTGATAATTGTCTTTAATGTTGATAATTTCAACTTCCTTTTTGTTTTTGTATCCAACAATATCAAAATCTCTAACTAGGGAAGGGGCAACACCATATACATTATCAATTAAATGCGACTCATTAACTTTAAGTTGTCTAGAACTCACTAATTCTCTCTCTAGACTAGGATCAAAGTAGAGCTTTAAAAAGTTAAAAGAATTAGAAGAGTTAATATTTAAATCACATTCAACCTTATCACTTACCCAAGCATTGTATGAGTTATAAGGGCGATTATAACCATTTAACAAGTTGTCTTTTGAGAGATAATTAAAGTTATTTAGTTTAACAAGTGGGTTATAGTATTTAGGTTTTCCAACATGTCCCATTAAAATACCAGGTAAATTTTCATCCATAGTTGGAAAACTAATTAAAGAAGTAGAGGCAAAATAGAATGTTAAATATGAGGTATCTTTCACTTGAAACAAGTTAAGTTTTACAAAATTTCGACCTTTCTTTAATTCAATAGTTTTATTTTCCCTATCGGCAATGTCAAAGCGATGAGGTAAAATATCTTCTCTAACTTTTAAGGAGATAAAAGTATCTTCTTTACTGTCAATTACCACAGCAAAATCGTTAATTATACAACTTGGAAGAGTTATGAAAACATCTTGACCTTCTGGCTTTAATTCACCATTTTCTACACCTGGTACACAATTAATAGTTGAACTTACTTCAATATTAAGATTAACACTTTTTCTTTTTTTCTCTTTACCAATTAAAAGAACATCTTCAATTTTTTCTTGTACAAAATTATAATCAGATTTTAAATCACTAGTTTTCTTATCAGACTTAGCTAAAAAAGCTGCTGCAGTACCTGCAGCCTGTCCACTAAGAGCACAAGTATCCATTATTCTAGTACTAGCAAAAGAAGAGTGAGTTGTTCCAATAATCCTTCCACAAAGAAGGAGATTTTTAACATTAGAAGAATATAGTGATGAAAGAGGAATAGGGTAGATGCCAACTGGAATTTGAATACAACTTTGTTCAGTTGAATAAATACCCCCTTCAGGATGAAAATCTAAAAACCAGCCACCATAAAAAGCAACATCATCAAAGAGTCTTTTATCTTTAATGTCATTGTAAGTAATAATAGTGTCGGTTTTAAATCTTCTGCTTTCTCTTTTTCCTGGAATATTTCCAATCCACACAAGATCTAAATTATCAGCATCATATAACCCACTATTTTTGATGTAGTTAAAAATACCATATGCAAGTTTTTTTAGTTCTAGAGATACATCATTAATATTTTTAAACATATTAGTATCTCCACCATATTCAACCCACCAGAAATCTAGACCATTAGTTTTTTCATTTACAATTCTACCATCATTATTGATAAGCTTATCAATTTCTTCAATAGAATATGCAAAAGATGGAGGAATAAAATCAACCTTATAATCTTTTTCTTCAGTAAAGAACAAAATAGAACTACCTTGAGTGCAAGAAGATGGGGTAGTTGGAGCATATTCTTCATTAAATTCATCTTTGCTTTCTTTTCCAATAACAAAATCAATATCACAAGAGGAGGCTACAATCCCATCACCTGAGGCATCGATAAAAACTTTACTGCTTATAAAATAATGAACTTCACCTTTAGTTGAAAAAGCTTCAACAGCTTTTACTTCATTATTTTCTACATCTGTTGAAACAACTAAAGTGTTTAACAATAAAGTAATGTTTTTTTCTTTTAAAACAGCTTCAAGTAAAACTTCATCCCAAATAATAGGAGAGAGATGTTGATTAATATATTGATTTCTTAATTTTAGTTCACCTAAAATCCCCATCTCTTCGCTAAATATATTACCACCACCAGAGGAGCCTCTAGTCCAAACTCTAATTTCACTAGAGCTATTGCCTCCTAACACAGCAGATGAGTTAATAAGTACAGTTTTACAGCCATTTCTACTAGCAGCAATTGCAGCACAAGTGCCAGATATCCCACCACCAATTACTGCAACATCAAAGTTTAATTTTTCTACGTTCATATAAAATACTATAAGTGCAAAAAATTGAGAAAACAATATACTATTTTGCTCACATTATGAAAGAACCTGCTAAATAGTATAGCAAAAAAGTACATAAGAAACTGTAAAATTTTTCAAAAAAATTTGACATATAAAAATTATGCCATATAATTAAAAACATGGAAGAAATTAAATACAAAAAAATCTATAACTATTTAAATAAGTTAGCAGCATATTATGATGCAACTATCTGTATAAAGGATTTCTCCGGCTTCATAAGCCAAAATCCAGACTTTCATGCAGCCCTTTCCCCATTTATGATTCATGATAAACCATATTGTAAATATATAAAATCAGATTCATCCGCAATGATGTATTGTCAATCTCAAATACCTTATTTAATAAAAAAATGTCATGAAACAAGATGTAGTTTTACAGGAACTTGTCATGCAGGAATGTGGGAACTTGTAGTTCCTTTAATTCAAAATAATCATATAATAGGTGCCATTTTATTTGGATGTTATAGAGAAGAGAATATAGATAAAAAGAAAAATTATATAAGAGTAAATAAAAGATTTACATCTCTATCATTAGAGAAATTAGAAAAACTATATAATACAACTTCCCAAGTTCCAAGTTCAAAAGATATCGAGTTAATACAAGCATCCTTAGAAGTAATAGCTAATGAGATAGTGATATTACAAGATCCTAATTTTGATAGCCAACCTTTATTTAATAAAGAAGAAGTTAGTACATACGATTCAATGGTAATGAATGCAATAGAATATGTAAAAGGCCATATGAAAGAGAAGATAAGCTTAGATCAAGTTGCAAATCATTGTAATTATAGTTCTTCTTATTTATCTCATCATTTCAAAAAAATAGTTGGAGTAAATATAAACGAATATATAAATAAAATGAAAGTTGAACATTCAAAAAACTATTTATTAAAAACAGATGATACACTTGCAAAAATTGCTGAAGAATTAGGATTCTCTGATGTTTCATATTATAGCAGAATATTTACTAAAATCTGTGGAATATCGCCTGGAAAATTTAGAGAAAAATATTTAAGGGTGGTCAAAAGTGAAAGATTATAAAAAAGCAGTAGATTATATAGAATTTCTTAAAAAAACATATGGATTAGATATAACAATAAAAGATTATAAAGGGTTTGTTTATGATAATGAGAAATTAGAATTTTCCTTAAGACCTTATCTAGCACATACAAATCCTTATTGTATGTATGTTAAAGAGAGAGAAGAAGAATTTTATAAATGCTTGAATAATAATAAACAGTTAATAGAGAAGTGTAAGACAAAAGATTACTTTTTTCATATGTGCCATGCTGGAATTTGTGAGTTAATTATACCTATAAAGGAAGATAGAAGAATATATGGTTCTATAAATATATCACATTTTAATCATTATCCTGAAAAGACAAAGAAGGCAATTGATGAAACATTTTCAAAGGAAAGAAGAGAAGAAGGACAGAGAAAGTTTAAAGTGTTTGCAAGAAGTGCCTATGTAGAAAGTTCAACATTAATTCCAAGTTTAGAATTATTAGCTCAATATTTACTATTATTAATAAAACAAACACCATATAAAAAAGAAAACAAAGAAGAGAGAGAAGAAAAACAATTAAGAGATTATATAAAAAATAATATTTCAAAAAAGATAGTAGCTGATGAAATCCTAAGTACACTTAAAATAAGTAGAACTCAGCTAAAACAACTAATTAAAACAAAAGACGCTAAAAACCTTAGAGATTATATAAATACAATAAGAATAGAAATAGGTGAAAAACAACTATTAGAAACACAAAAAACTCCTAAAGAAATTGCACTTTCACTAGGATTTAAAGGCTACAGACATTTTGAAAATGTCTTTTTTGAAAAACTAAATATTTCTCCAAAAGATTATAGAAAGTATTATAAAAATGAGAAGCATTATTAAAACTTTACATAAATAAATTATCAACTTTGTACAGATTCTAAATAATTTTAAAGCTAATTTCAAAATGTAAAAAGATCTTATTCTAGAAGTGAACAAAATCATTATCAAAAATAAGGCCAATAGTTTCTGAAGTTTTATAGGTCCTATCCTTAAATGAAAAACGGTGGAGGAAATCGATAATGAGATACGAGGTAGGCGTTATTTTTGCTTAAATATCACCTTTTATAAGTATTTAAATAATGATTTTTAGTAATTGTTTCAACAAAAAAATGTTAAATTATATGTTTTTGATTTTTGAAATTTATTAAGTTTTAGCTATTTGTTTAATTTATTGTTGCATTTGCCCGGATAAAATTAAAAAATATCCGGGTAAATAAAACAAATTTTTAGGATATTATGAATTATTTTAAACAGACCGAAAAGCATTTAAATATTTCTGAGGGTGTGATAACTTCTTCTTATTGTCGACAAAATGGAATTCCAACTTCATATTTAAGTAGGTTAGTTAAAAAAGGCCTTCTTATTAGGATATCAAAAGGTCTTTATATAAATAAAAATGCCAATTATGATGAATTCTATTTTTTCCAATATCGGTTTCGGTTTTAAAAAAACTGTATTTTCCTATGAGTCTTTATAATAGCAGAATAATTTAAATTGATTTTTCTAATAGAAAATCAATTAAGTTTAGATGGATAATGCCATCTCTTTTAAGTAATATCTTATCAAGACTAATTACATATTTTGGATAATTATCTTTAATATATTTATATGCTGAAAATTCTCTTTCAATTGTTTTTGCATCTGTTAATAAATAGCAAGCTTGAATATAAAATTTTTCCTCATTTTTTTCAGCAATAAAATCAACTTCACTTTTATAAGTTTTTCCAACATATACTTTATACCCTCTAGCAATTAATTCATTATAAATAATAGTTTCAATTAAAGCGCCATATTCCATAGAACCTTTATCTTTTTTTAAATTAAAAAAACCTAAGTCTTTAGTATAAATTTTTTCTTCGTTCGATAATTTCTTTTTTCCTTTGATATCATATCTAGTGACTTTATCGATGATGCAAGCTTTTACTGTATTATTAATATATTCATAAACAGTAGGAATCGATACTTTAAAATTATTTTGATTTAATACTCTTGCTACATTAGTTCCTGAAATTGATTTTGCTGAATTTCCAACTAAATAATCAACAACTTTTTCAAGACTATAATTATTTGATGAATTAGTTCTTAAAATGATGTCTTTTAGGACAATTGAATTATATATATTTTCAAGTAGAAGGTTTTTACTTTCCTTGTCAATTTTACACACAAGAGGAAAACCGCCCCATTTTAAATATTCCAAAAATAGGTCATCGATTGAGGTTTTACTATCTTTATTAAATTCAACATATTCACTAAATTTAAATGGTAGTACGGAAAAGCTTACCGTTCTCCCCCCTAACACGGTACTCAATTCGCCTGAGAGTAAAGTAGAATTTGATCCAGTAATAAATATACTACAGTTATAAGTTGATCTAAAAGAGTTGATTACTTTTTCAAAACCAATTACATTTTGTATTTCATCAATAAAAATATAATATTTATCATTGTTTACAATTTTATTTTTAATATAGATATATAAATTTTCATCGAGTAGTAAATTTCTTTTTTCAAATTCTTCTAAATTTAAATATATGATATTTTCGTTATTGATCCCGTTTGATTTTAACTCATCGATTATTTGATTCATTAAAACTGATTTACCAGAACGACGCATACCTGTAATTACTTTAATCATTTCTGAATTATAAAATGGTCTTATTCTCTTTAAATAATTTTCTCTTATAACATTTTTCATTTTGTCCTCCTGGTGATTTAAGTATATTGGAAGTTATAGTTAAAGTAAATAAATGAATTTAATTATTAATAAAAAAATTAATATAAATTAAATCAATTTAATTAATATTAAAAAATTATGATAAATTTAAATCAATTGAATTTACTGTCGACAAAACACAATAGGTGTAGAGTTATAATTATTTGTGAGAAAATTGGAATTAAATTTGTCCATATGATGGAATAACGGTGTCCAAGTGTAGTGGATTATGCAATTTAAAGACAAAATAATATTTCCAATCTTTTTTAGACTATATTAATCTGTTTTAACATGTAGGGATTACTTTATCTAATTGTATTTTTCTTGTTGTCCTTCCTGTGATAAGTTATACTGTTTCCTAGAAAACTAAATAATTTTATTTATAAAGGTGTCTACAAAACAAATGTTTCATGTTGAGCAAATTATAAAAAAAGTCCCTAATGGATGTACAAAACCCTTTCAAGCAATGTTGAAAGAGGGGCAGAGAGAAATTTATGCTTATATAAAGTTAAAAAACAATGAGCAAGGAGTTTTAGCACTAATTAATGAATTAATTTCATATAATTTAGCTTTAGTGTTAGACATTCCTATGCCTCTAAGTGGAATTGCAATTATTGATGATGCGACAAATTTTGGAGAGTTTGAAATTGATAGGAGCAATTTTGGACATTGTTTTTATTCAAAGGCAATTGACCCCGCTACCATATTAAATAGGCAAATTATGAAATATGTGAGTAATAATGATTCGTATGAGAAAATAATACTTTTTGATCATTTGGTGTATAATAAGGATAGAAATAAGGGAAATTTATTGATATATTTAGGTGCAAATGATAAAATTATTTACGCGATTGATCATACTCATGTATTTAAAAATGAAACGATATGGGATAGATATTGTTTTAAACAAGGAATGAGCCAAAATGATTACACAGATACGCAAATATTAGAACGAAATAAATATGATTATTTTTTTACTAGTAAGAAAATAACTTATAATTCTTTATTAGAGCAAGCTGAGATATTCAAAGAAAGGATTAGTGAAACATTGTTTGATAAAATCTTTATGAAGATTCCCAAAGATTGGAATGCTAATACAGAGGATTTAGAAGAACTAAAAACATATTTACTATATCGACGTGATAAATTGGATGATATATGTTTACTCATTAGTAATTATATAGAAAATAAGGTTAGAAGGTAAAAATATGAAAAATAATATACAATTTTCAGTGCTAAGCTATTATCCAAATTTTTTAAATAATGAAAATATAAATTTAGGTATTTTGTTTCATAATCTTATTAATAATACTAGAAAATTCATTATTACTAAAAATTGGAAAAGAATTTCTGTTTTTGATGACGAAATAGATTTAGATTTTGCAAAGGATTTTCTTAAAGGTATTAAAGAAGAATGTGAAGATTCCTTATGGAATAGTAATGACAATTTTTCTTTAAAAGAATATACAAAATATTATATAAATCAATATAGGTTTAACAAAATTATTGAATCAAATGATAATGATTTTGATCAATTTGTGATTAGAACTTCAAAATATTATTTGAGGCACGATTACGAAAAAAAAGACAGATTAAAAATAAAAGAAGAAATAAAATTTATAAAACAATTAATGAATTCAGAGAATGTGCAATATTCTACAAAACAAGTAATTGGTGGTTTTGATGAGAGTATTTCTTTTGATTTTACTGTGAAAAATTATGGTTTTAAGCATTTTGTTTTTGAGAATAAAAATATTAATCGTCAGATTATGACTGCTAAAGCCTGGTCTTATACTGCAAGTAAGTTTAAAGATATGAGAACTGTTTTTACGTATGATATTGAGAAAAAAGACTCTAAAGAATTTAATATTATAATGAAAATTTTAAGAGAAAATGCTTATAAAGTATTATCAAAAGATGAGTTATTTAATTTTATTAAAGAAATTTCATCTGAAAGATAAACTTTCAATTCTTGTGAGCTATTTTAAAGAACGTATTATTATTTGTATAAGATAGAATTAGACTTAAAATTGTTGAGTGTGAACAGCTAAAGTTGTACTCATAATAGAAGTATTACAAATTGTGTGTGAAAAATTATTTACAAAAGAGCTACAATAATTAGATCCAAAAGAATTTGAATGATTAGGATTTATAACTGTAGCAATAAATAAATTAAAATTATCGATTTAGTGCAGGACTGTATCAGAGGTATGAGTATCGAATGCAATTTATGACGTTTTTTAAGAAACTAAATTTTGGTGTTACTTCTAACAAAACAATATATAAGTATATTTTTAAGATTGTTGTATTTAATGGGAACTTTTTGTGATATTATCCCTAACTGTGATTAATAATTCCATACAAGATTTATAATCGCATTTGCACCCTATTTTTTCTAAATCCGTTAGAAAATTTTCAAATTGTTTCTTCCCTCCGATTTCAAGTAGGAAGAGAGGTAAAGGATTGATTGCAAATATTTTATTCTGTTTTTCTGCTAGGGCCGATTCAATCTTATGTAATTTAATTAAATCATACTCAATTATGTCTGAATATGAATCAGATGATAAGGTAGTATCCTTTTTATCATCTATACATGTTAAAAATCGATCAAGGTGGATGGATAGATATTTTTTAAATTGATCGATATTCATTCTAGCTTGCCTGTCAGGATTTTTGTTTCCAATAATCATTATATATTTTTTAAAATCAGAAATTTTTATAAAACAATTATTATTGCAATTTGAGAATGAATTATCTTTTGGTATATCCCATAACGATTCAACCATTGGATAACTAATAAATGGTTTTCCAAATTGATTGGTTGATTCATTACAAAGTTCTAGTAGTTGGTGTAAATTTTCATTAAAATCTTTTAATTGCTTTTTATTAGTTTTATTTTGAAATATACCATGGCAATCATAGTCAAAAAATAAGTAAACCTCTGAAATATCATCAAGTCTTAATGAATCTATAATTTCGTTTGTTTTTCCCATTTCTTTAAGCCAAGATAAATAATCTAAATAGGGGGCTTCTTTTAGGTCCTTACATAATTTTAAAATACTACCAACATCTGGGGAAAAACAATATTTTTATTATTATCTAAAAAAAATTCATTTAACGTTATTCATGGTTTTACCCTTCAATATTATTAAATTCTCCAGCCTTAAACATTTTCTCTAGATTGTGAGCTTGTCTAATTTCTTTGCCAGTAAGTTTATTCAAGGATTTAATTTTATTATCTTCAATAAGGAAATAAGCATCAGGTCTTAATATTTCGTTGCTTATTAAATTTGGATTATGAGAAGTAATAATAATTTGGATATTAGTTATTTTTTTTAATGATGAAACAATATTTTTTGATAATTTGATGTGGTAATACGCATCAAATTCATCAATACACAACAAAGAAGGATGTTTTTCATTTTTACACATTTCCCACCAATAAAAAAATAATAGGAGTGCACTTTCACCATTAGACATATTTCCTATAATTGGCAAATAATTATTATTACCAAATTCATAATAAGCTACATTACTTCCATCAGGTAGTTGTTTAACAACAATCTTTCTATCAATATCATTTTGAAAAAGAAATTTATTATATTCCTTGATCCAATTATTTTTAATTATTTCATCAATAATTTGAGCAGTCCCATTTTTAAACCCTATGTAGCTTCTATCTTGTAAACTCCAAAAAAGTAACATATTTTGAACATACTCCATGAAATCATAAAAAGCTTTGGTTTCTTTGTTTTTTACATCTAATTGGGTATTTGCATATAAATATTTAACAGCAGATAATTTAGAATTTTTTAAATCAAGTGTCAAAGAGGGACTCTCTTTAAACTTATGCTTAAAATTAAATCCTTCTGATTTGTCAAAAATAATTAATTGTTTTTGGTTAATAATAAGTTCTTCGAATACTATTTCATCTATATTTTGTTTCTTGTATCTATAAATAACAATGTTTTCATCAAAGCAGAATTCATATTCAAATTCAACAAGTTTATCTTTATTATATATGTTTTGGTAGTTTGTAGTTTTATCTAGTCCTCTTTGCTTATGGTTTACATCAGTTAAAGAATATACAATGTCAAAAAGTGCAAGCATCAAATTTGATTTTCCACATGCGTTGTATCCATAAATCATAGCAAAATTTAGAATTTTATTCTCATTTACTATTTCAGCATTAAAATTATAGTTAGCAGCTGTAAGATCAAGAGTTATTTTATCCTTGAAATTTTTAAAATTTGTAACACTAAAACTTTTTAACATGATAGAACTCCATATTTTTGTTATAAAGTATACCATGTTTTTAAAAAATGTATTTATGCCGTAAAAAAAATACGGTAAAAAGAAAACTAATTTTGTTTTCATCTAAACCGATAATTCTTTTAAAACATTTCTATTCTATGTAGTAGAAAATATGTAGATAGCCTCAATTTATTATTCTGAATGTAAAATTAAAATATTTGATGAAATAAAATCTAGGCATTTGCAATACTTAATGCAACTAATTAACCTTAGAAAAAAGAAATTAGGGTAGCCGTAGATATTTCAAGTAATAAAAAAAATAACCAATCTTTTCTGAATCTATGATTCAATGTGGTACTTCGTAAAGATTAAGTTTTATTATAATGTCCAAACTTGCCGTTCCGGTTCACAAGTTAATCAATAAAGAATATTTGATTATAATATTAAAGAATTGATTGAAGAATTTGTATTATTCAGTTTATATTAAAATTCTATAAATAATGAAAATGTAACTTAGCCTTTCCTTCTTTATTGCCTTTGATCTTAAATCCGGCTTAAAAAATACGAGTAGAATTATGAATCTATGATATACGATATAAAGAGCTAATAAGAGCTGAGCCTAAAAATAAATATCTCTAAGTAGAGTATAAATGATAAGATAATAAGTGCGAACAAAAACGATGAGATAAGAATGTACAGAATTTAATAATCAAAATAATATTTTCATTAAAACTGAGGATATTTATGATTATTAAGCAAGAAATTAATTCTGACATTGAAAATAACAAATTAGAGAATTTAGTTAAATTGAAAGCACTTATTGAAGAGTAAAATTTTTAAAATCTTTTAATTGGTTAAAAAGGGTAAGATAAGGATGGATTTTATTCTTAAAAAAAGTAATTAGTACCCTGTACACAATAAGACAGTTGATTTATTTAAAGATATCATTAAACTCTAAAAGTAAATGAGTGACATATTATAATAACTTAATAAGTTCAAAAAAAAGGAATAAATAAAAAATACTATTACAAAATTACTATTTATTTTAGAACGATTTAATAAAGGAATTGATATCCCCTTAATTTAATTGACTCTTAGAAAATAACTGCACTTCCTCTAGTAATCATCTAGAGGAGAATTTATGAAAAAGAAAAGAAAGCACCAAACAGTTATTAATAAGCTTAATACTATTTTAAAGTTGTCTCTTTAATTATCAATGTAGCAGGAACGACTGATTCAAAAGCTTGGTAATCATCAAGTGCATTAATTGCTAAATCCGCCATTAAGGGAATATTTTGATTAACAGAAGTAATTCTCAAAATTGATGTTTCAGAAACAGGTGAGTTGTCATAGCCAATAACTTCAACTTCTTCAGGAATTTGTAGTTTATTAGTTACACATTGGCGAATGCAAAGGTGAGCAATATCATCATTAGAGCAGAAAAACCCTAGCTTTTTATTTTGGTATTTATTAATTAAATTTTTGATAATCTTGTCCATTTTAGAAAAAGCTTTTTGACTATATGGGTCAGTAAATTCTTTTTCAATTATTATTTCATTTTGGATATTATTAGACATAACTTCAAAGCCTAATATTCTTTTGAAAGATGGCCAATCTTTGTGGTACCCATTGTTAATATGAATTACAACATCGCAATGATCTTGTATTAATTTTTCGGTTGCTATTTTAGCACCGTTAAAATTATCATTATTGATTTGTTTGAAATTTCCCCCAGGTCTTTCAATTGCGATAATAGGTAATGGAATATTTTCAATATCTTCATTATTTAAAAAATCTGTTAAAAGGATAACACCTTTTACACGATAAGATTGAAAACATTTAATTAGCTCTAATTCAGATTCTTTATCGGAATTAGATGTAAAAACTATAATGTGATAGTTTTTTTCTTTTCCTTTAGATATTAGTTGGTTTAATAATTCAGTATAAAAACTTTGATGTAGGTGAGGTAAAATAAGTCCGACTAAATTGGAATGTCCTTTTGCTAAATTTGCCGCAAAGTAATCAGGAGTGTAGTTTAACGCATTAATTGCTTTTTCGATTTTTAATTTAGTTTTGTTAGATATTATATCTGGATTATTAAAATATCTTGATACTGTCGTTGTTGAAATATTAGCTTCTTTCGCAATGTCATGTAGTTTTGTTCTTTTCATTAAATCCTCATCAATTTTAATATCGTTATGTTCACTATATCACTGATATTTAGAATAGGCAATATTTTATGAAAAAAAATTTCATAAACTTAAAAATTATAAAAATATGGATAATAAGCTGTAAATAATAGAGTTTTTTACTAGTTTTGAAAATTAATTTCATATAAATGTAATAAAGTATTAATTTTTATGAAAACGCTTGACATTTTATAAAACAGTGCTAAACTTTGATTATCTAGAAGACTTTTACTTAAAGGAGAAAAATTATTATGAATGTTTGGCAATCAAACAGTCCTCTTGGTGGCTTACCAGTGATAAAAAAGGCAGTATCTAAGAGAGCTTCGAGTTATGATGTAACTGGTGGAAACAAGGATTTTTGGACTGTTGAAACTGGAGATACAGCAGTAATGGCTGATATAGAAGGGACTGGATGTATTAAGCATATTTGGATGACAATAAGATGTTATGATGAAATGTATTTAAGAAAATTAGTTTTGGAAATGTTTTGGGATGATGATACTACTCCAAGTGTGCGAGTTCCTTTAGGTGATTTTTTTGGTATTGGCCATGCAACTTGTAGACATTTTGTATCTCTTCCTTTAAATATTACTTTTGGAAAAAGAAGAGGGCCAAAAGGTCCATTTTCAGGATCTATGAATTGTTATTTTCCAATGCCCTTTGGTAAAAAAGCAAAAATACAATTAGTTAATCAAGCAAATAAAAAAGTTGAAAATTTATTTTTTATGATTGATTATGAATTATACAATGATCCTATGCCTAATGATATGGGAAGATTTCATGCACAATGGAGACATGAAAATCCATGCAAAAAAGTAGTTTATAACACAGATCTCAAAAATCCTGCTCCTTGGGACTTACCTGGGAAGAATTTGACAGGAAAAGATAATTATACAATTTTAGAGGCTCAAGGAACCGGCCATTATGTCGGGTGTGTTTTAAATATTGATAATTTTGATGCTTCAAATCAAGAATTTACCTGGCCTGGAGAAGGTGATGACATGATATTTATTGATGGTGAAATTTGGCCTCCTTCATTACATGGAACTGGAACTGAGGATTATTTTGGATGTGCATGGGGGTTTCCAAGTGGAGAATATGATGGACCTTATCATGGAATTTCTTTAGGAAGCGATGTACAAGAACATTTTGGTAAATGGAGTTTATATAGATGGCATATCGAAGATCCAGTTCATTTTGAAAAATCTATAAGAGTTTCAATTGAACATGGACATGCAAATGATCAAGGAAATGAGTATTCAAGTGTTGCATATTGGTATCAAATTGGAAATCATCTTCCATGTGAAGAATTAGAAGCTGTAGAAAAACGCCTACCTAAAAGGTGGCCTGAACATGGGACTTGGGATAGATAATTAAAAAAAAATAAGCAAAGGGAGTTTATTATGAAAAAGACAATTGTATTTGGTTTGATGTTGCTAGCAATTAGCTCATCAATCTTTTCGCAAGGTACTTCAGAAAAATCTGAAGCAAAAAAACAACTTACTGTACTAGTAGAAAGTGGAAGTCCAGGAGAAGCTGTTGCAAAATCAACTGCTCAGGAATTTAAGGATAAAACGGGATATGAAATAATAATAGATGCCGTTCCATATACTGGGTTGTATGATAAATTATCTGCAGAAATAAAAGCTGGTGCGTCAACCCATGATGTGGCCACTTTAGATGTTTTGTGGTTGCCTGCTTTTAAAAGAGGATTGCTTGCTTTAGATGATATTGCAACTGAAGAAATCAAATCTGATTTTTTACCAACATTGGTAGATGGTGGAACATTAGATAATGAATTATATGGTTTTCCAATGTGGATAAATGCAAAAGTATTAATGTACAGAGTCGATTGGTTTAATGATGAAGACAATAAACGAGAGTTCAAAGAAAAGTTTGGATATGATTTAAGTGTTCCAACAACATGGGAAACATATATGGATGTTGCAAGTTTCTTTACTAAAGATGATATATATGGAACTGCTGTTTATGGAGCTGCTAGTGGAGATACTGTATGTTCTTGGTTAGACCATGCTGCTCAAGCAGGTGCAAAACCTTTAGTATTAGATGAAAACGCTAATGTATTAGTTAATGAAAAACCTTACGTTGATGCTCTTGATTTCATGGTAAATCAATATAAAAAAGGTGTAGTTCCAAAAGAAACCTTATCTGTAGCAAGTACTGAAGCACAAGAAATGTTTAAAAATGGAAAGTTAGCAATGCAATTGAACTGGTCACATCAATATCCTGCTTTGTATGATCAAATGGGCAAAGATAAAGTAGGTGTAGCAAACATGATTGGAGGACCTGCGGGAATTGCTGCTACAACAGGACCTTGGTACCAATGTGTTTTAAAAAATTCAAAAAACGTAGATATTGCAAAAGAATATATTTTATTTATGTTTGATCATAATAAAGATTATATGGAAGCTGCTTTGAAAATTGCTGGTAGAAAATCTGTATATGAAGAATATTCTACTCAACCTGGGGCTGAACATCTTTCTGCAGTATTGTCTACTTTAGCTCAACCCCAATCTCAAAATAGACCTGCAACACCATATTGGACACAAATTGAAGAGATCCTTTATAAAAATATCCAAGATGTATTTGCTAATAAAATGACTTCTCAACAAGCTTTAGATGCTGCTAAAACAGAAATAGAAGCAGTAATACAATAATGATACAATAAATCTGAGAGAGGATATTCTCTCTCAGATTTATAAGGATGTAAATATGAATTTATTATCTAAAAAAACGCTGTTATGTTTCTTTTTGCCAGGTGCTATTTTTTTAAGTGTTTTTTTAATTTATCCAATTTTCAAGATGTTAATTGATAGCTTTTATTTATTTTCTTTTGATGGGGAAAAAGCTTTTATAGGGTTTAATAATTATATAAAAGCTTTTACAAACACATCTTTTATTCAACCTCTAACCAATACTTTAAAATACATAACAATTGCAGTAGGCTCAGAATTGGTTTTAGGTCTTGTTTTAGCTTTACTTTTTGAAAATAAATTTCCTGGTAACAATATTTTGAGATCTATTGTTCTTACTCCATTAATGATTGCACCATTGGTTGCAGGACTTATTTGGAAGTTGATGTTAAGTGCTCAGTTTGGAATTATAAATTCTATTTTGGTAGATTTAAATATATTAAATAATACCAGTGATATTTTATGGTTAGCAGATGAAAAATGGGCCCTATTATCTTGTACATTTGCAGATATTTGGTTAACAACACCTTTTATGATGTTAATGTCACTTGCTGGGATTCAAGGAATAGATAAAAGTTTGATTGAATCCTCTAGGATTGATGGAGCAAATTTCTTTCAACAGCTATTTAAAATAAAACTTCCAAATATAAAAGTAATATTATTGACTGCAGTATCAATAAGAATTATTGATGCAGCTAGAACATTTGATATTGTTTGGGCAATGACTCAAGGAGGACCAAATAATTCTTCAGAGTTATTAAGTATTGTAATTTATCGTACTTTGACAAGATACAACAATGTGGGTTATGCAAGTGCAATGGCAGTAGTGTTTATAATCACTTTAGTGATATTTACCTTAGTTGCTATGCAAAGTTTGTGGAATCCCAAGAAACAAGGATAAATCGTGGAAAATAAGAATAAAAAAATAATTTTTTTTAGTATTTCATTTTTGTTAGTAATGTTTTGGTTATTCCCATATCTTTATTTAACAAGTTCAGCTTTTAAGCCAAATGCAGAAGTTATATCAATTCCTGCTAGATTTTTTCCAACTAAAATCTCTGTAGAAAATTTTGTTAAGTTGTTTGATAGACTTCCAGTATTTAAGTATATAGGAAATAGTTTAGTAGTAGCAATTGTTAGTACTGGTTTATCTGTTATTTTAGGATCTTTAACAGCTTATGCAATTACAAGGTCAAGGTTATCACATACCTCAATTTTTATAACTATTTTAGTACTAAGTTTAAAAATGATACCAACATCAATTATAGCCGTCCCAATTTATGAAATAATAATAAATTTAAAATTATATGACACTAAACTTGCTTTAATAATTGTATATGTTGCTATAAATATACCCTTTGTAATATGGGTAATGATGGGGTTTTTTAGCAAAATTCCAAGAAGCTTAGATGAAGCTGCATGTATCGATGGAGCTAGTACTTTAAATATTTTTACTAAAATAATACTACCAATTAGCCTTCCAGGATTATCAACCGCTGCAATTTTTACATTATTTACAGCATGGAATGAATTTTTGATTGCTCTGCTTTTAACGAGCATAAATGCTAAAACTTTTACAGTGTGTTTATCTGAGTTTCTTTCTGCATATAATATGGATTTAGGCCCTATGTGTGCTGGAGCTTTTTTATTTAGTTTCCCAGTCTTGATTATATCAATGTTAGGCCAAAAGTTTATTGTAAAAGGTATGATTGCGGGAGCTGTTAAAGAGTAGTTAAATCGAAAAAAAATTCATTAATAGATTGGTAAAAATCAATAATTAGGATTTGTAAAATTTTGTATTTTATCATCACTCAATCTGTGATGAAGCTTAGAATAATTTTATTAATTAATATTAAAAATTAGAATAGATAGGAATAAAAATGTTAAGACATGAAGGAAATTTTATAGGAGATACTTGGTATTTTGTTCAAAATGATAAAGTTCATTGTTACTATTTGACTTGTCCAAATACATATGAAAGACATACAGCATGGGATATAGCACATGCTGTCTCAACAGACTTAATAAACTGGACTGATCAAAGTGTCGTTTTAAAAAAAGGGAATACAGGAGAGTGGGATGATACTTGCTTAGCAACAGGCTCAATAATAGAACATAATAATAAATATTGGATGGCTTATACTGCTAAATGGAATAGTAGCGATGTTGCCATTGGTATTGCTTTCTCTACTGATCTCTACAATTGGGAAAAGATAGATAGAAACCCAATAACTAAAATTGATGATAAATATTATGAGAAAATAGGGAGTGGCAGTCGTGCAATTTCTCATTGGAGAGATCCCTATCTTTTTAAACATGAAGAGTATATTTATCATGCAGTTTGTGCAAGTAAAAATAAAGGTAAAAGTGATAGAAGAGGTACTGTTGGATTAGCTCGTTCAAAAGATATGATAAATTGGGAAGTTGTGGCCCCTTTAAAACTAGATGAAGTAGCCGCAGAATTAGAGTGTCCCCAAATACATAGAATTAAAGACAAATATTTATTGATATTCTCGTCTTTTTATGAATTGTTTTCAACTGATATCAAGACAGAATATGGTGTTAATGGATTACCAAATTCCGTCTATTCTATGTGGAGCGATTCTATTTTTGGACCATATAATTTTACATATCAAAAGTCTTTAATACCTTCTGATTATCCTGTAAAGCCATATGCTGTGCAATTAGTTATTTTTAAAAATAATCTTTACCTAATGGGTACAGTTTGGGATTTTGAAAATAATAAAGATTTTGTAACAGACCCTATACCTGTTGAATTTGATGGAGAAAAATTAGTAGTACAAAAGAATAAATAATAATGATTCTAATAGTTTGTTATTTAATGGGCCTTTTAATACATTTTTTGAGATTGTAATTTACTAAAGTACTCTCATTTTTTTTAATATAAACTATTGATAATTCTTAAAATAACAATATTACGTAATTATAAAATAAGGTGCTAATAATTAAATACCACATATTAAATGCTAAGAATATAATTTGAAAGATTATGTAGTAGTACAAGTATCTATATTTATAGAGACTAATGCAGATTAGTCTCTATTCAATTGAGATGGTTATATTTTAAAATCTTGACTAAATAATTAAAATAAAAATCTTATATTAATTCACCATCCTTAAAACATAAATTAATCTAAGAATGTAAAGAATTAACTTATACATTGTTAGAAATATAAAATAACTAGAAAGTTAAATGTTAAATCAAAGATTATATAATACTAAATTAATTTTAGATTATGAAGATAAGAAAAAGAGACAACAAGAGCCCTATAAACTTCATCGATATCTTTAGCCCCTTTTTCAGTAAATTCAATTTCAATACTCATAGGACAGTTGTTATTATTTTTCTCTAAAATGTCAAAGATCTTAGGAAAGTTAATATAACCTTTGCCTAGGGCAGGAAAATCCCAAACATCTTGTTTGCCACCTTTATCTTTGATATGCATATAACTAACATTGTTAACACAAGCTTTTAAATCATCTTCAGGTAGTACATTCCCATAAAATAAAACATTAGCTGTATCATAATTGATTTTGATTAAGTTAGAGTCAACTTTTTCTACAATGCTATTTAAACTCTTTCCAGTAGGAAATTCTTTACCATGAGTTTCTAAAACAAGCATTAAATTATTTCTCTTAAGGTGAGGAATTAAAAACTTTAAATTTTCAATTAAAGTTTTTTCATTAGAAGAAGAGTTGTTTTTAATATGAGCTTCACCAATAGAGCTTACAATATATTTAGAGTTAAAAAATGCAGCTAACTCCATATTTAAAATAAAATCATCTAATCTGTTTTTATCCATAAGGGAAGTGTGACCACTAAAAGCAAAAGGGATTAAACCTAAATCATTAATCATATTTCTAACTTTAACAAGATGCTCAAAAGATTGAGTTGGAAATACATGTTCAGTCCAACCCTTAGTAGCTGTTAATTCAATATATTTAAACCCAGCTTTTTTAATTAGAGGAAGAGCCTCTTCAATAGAAAACCCGTGAAAAGTGTTAGTGTTTACACTAATAATTCTATCCATATTTAAAAACTCCTTTTTAATTTTTTTTAAGCCAATTAGCAGTAGATTCTCTAATAATGATTTCAGTCTCCAATCTCATAGATTGGATAGGACTTTCCTCTTTGTTAATGTGTTGAATAAGCATAGAGCAACTATAAATACCAAGTTGGTATTTAGGTTGATTAACAGTAGTAATAGTTGGCGAAGTCATATAGGTTAGAGGAATATTATCAAAACCAATTACTGCAATATCACCAGGAACTTTTAATCTATTTTGTTTAATAGCTTTAATAGCAGCAATAGCGTAAATATCGCTAACAGCGAAGATAGCATCAGGTTTATTACTAGAATTAAGCAATTGATAACAAGTAGCACAAGCAATATCATAATTAATTTCTGGAATTTCACAAATTAAATTATAATCTAAAGGAATATCAGCAGAAACGAGGGCTTGCTGATATCCAATTAATCTCTCTCTCGCATATTTATATTTCAAAGGACCATTTAAAAGAGCAATTTTTCTCCTACCTAAAGAGAGAAGATAATCAACAACATTTTTACTAGCTTGAATATCATCAACACTAACATAAGGGAGATCTAAAGCATCATTATATTCGCAACATTGAACAATAGGAATAATATTACTAAGTTTATCAAGAAGACTTGTTTCAATAATATTAGTAGTAATAAGACCAGCCGCATTAGAAGTTTTTAACATATCAATAAAATTATTAATATTTCTCTCTTTAATAACTTCCTCACTAATTAAAAGAGAATACCTATTTCTAAGAGCACAATCTTTAGCTCCGGCGATTATTTCAGAATAGAAAGGATTATTAAGAGATGGAATATTGAAAATAATAACATTATTTTCAATAGATTTTGAATTCTCAATAAAAGAACAATCCACACCAAGTTCTTTCATAGCTTTTAAAACTTTTTCACGAGTCTCATTTTTTACAGAGAAGGGTCTGTTCATGACCCTACTAATTGTTGCTATAGAAACATTAGATAATTTTGATATTTTTTCATAAGTAGCTCTCTTATTCATAACTTTAGTTTAAATGCTTTTTGCTAAAAGTAAAGAATATCTTTTTTTTTGAATAATTTTCACAAAAGTGTGAAAAATATTGTAAAAAAGTAGAAATTTTTTCATGAAGCTTGATTTTTTTACCCTAAATTATCTTTATCTTGACAATTTTTCAAAATGCATTTAACTGAAAAAAAAAGCTTTTAAGGGAGGTCTTTTTATGAAAAAGTTTTTAGTAAGTCTATTAGTTTTATCAATTTCACTAATGAGCGTATTTGCTAGTGGTACAAAAGAGGATACAGGCCCAGATAAACACAAAATTGGAATATTAGCTCCAGCAGTAACACATGGTTGGGTAGCCGCAGTTGCATATAATGCAGAAGAAAGATGTAAAGAATTATCAGATCAAATAGATTATAAACTTTACACATCCTCAAACGGTGAAGAGATGACAACACAACTTGATGATTTACTCCTTTGGGGTGCAGATTTAATAGTAGCATTCCCACAATGGACAGGAATGGAAGTTCCAATACAAAGAGCAATAGACAAAGGAGTAGTAGTCGTAAACTTTGATATATTAATAGATGCCGATGGAGTATATAGAGTATCTGGAGATAATGAGGATATGGGAGTACAAGGAGCACACTACATAGTAGATAAGGTAGGAAAAAACGCAACAGTAGTAGTACTAGAAGTTCCAACCTCAGGAAGCGTATCTGAACTTAGAAAGAAAGGCTTTATGGAAACAATCATGAAAATTGCCCCAAATACAAACATCTTCACATTTGCAACAAAGTTTACAAGAGAAGATGGATTAAAAGATATGTCTGACATCTTAACATCCTTCTCACACATAGATGCAGTATATTCAATGGATGATGAAACAAGTATCGGAGCCTTACAAGCAATAAAAGAAGCAAAGAGAGATGACATTAAAGTTATAACCGGTGGTGGAGGCTGTCAAGAATACTTTAACATGATGCCATTAGAAGAAGATATCTACCTGCAAAGTGCACTATATTCCCCTGCAATGGTTAGAGATGCTATAGATATGGGACTTAGCGTCTTAAATGGTGAAGAAGTAGAACCAGTTAAGATAATACCAACAACAATCGTTGATAAAACAAATTATAAAGAATTCTTAGACGAAAATAGTCCATACTAATAAAAATTAATAACTAGGTAAGGGGAAACCCTTATCTAGTTAAAAAGTTAGGGAAAAGATATATGAAGATACAAATGAAAGGTATCGATAAATCGTTTGGATCAAATAGAGTATTAAAGAATGTGAATTTTTCAGTTCAAAGTGGAGAAATCTGTGCACTACTTGGAGAAAATGGAGCTGGCAAATCAACACTGATGAACATACTCGGCGGGGTATTACCAGCTAATTCAGGCAGCGTATTTATCGATGATAAAAAAGTCTCATTTACCAAACCTTCAGATGCTATTGAAGCAAAGATAGCATTTATCCATCAAGAATTAAATTTAATCAATGATTTAAATATTTATGAAAATATGTTCATAAATAGAGAGATAAAAACAAAAAAACATCTACTAGATACAAATCAAATGAGAGAAAAAGCTACTCAAATATTTGAAAAAATGAACATATTAATAGATCCTAACCAAATGGTTAGAAACCTTGATGCCTCATATAAACAGATAGTTGAGATAGCAAAAGCCCTATTAATGGAAGCTAAAATAATCATAATGGATGAACCAACATCAAGTTTAACAGACACAGAGATAGAGAGAGTTTTTACACTCATGAAAGATTTAAAAAAACAAGGTGTTGGAATGATTTTTATATCTCACAAACTAAATGAAGTAATGCAAATCTGCGATACATATTCAGTATTGAGAGATGGGGTTTTAGTAAATGAAGGAAAAGTTTCAGATGCTACAACAAGAAGTCTTGCTAAAATGATGGTAGGACATGAGGTTAGAGATAAGATTCTAATAAATGATGAAAAATATGGCAGAGAAACCTTAAGACTTGAGAAACTTTCATGTGAAAAATATTTTAAAAATATAACTCTAAAGTTACATCAAGGCGAAATATTAGGAGTAACAGGCTTACTAGGAGATGGCAGAACAGAATTATTCCAAACAGTATTTGGAGCCTTTAAGAAAAATTATGAAGGAAATATCTACGTAGATGGGAAAAAAGAGAGAATAACCTCAACAGATCAAGCAATCAAACTTAGAATAGGGTATGTACCAAGAAATAGAAAAGAAAATGGCATACTTAAAGATTTAAACATTTTAGATAATGGAACGCTTGTTACCTTAAGAAGTATGAAAAAGAGATTTTTCCTAGATACAAATAAACAAGTTTCTTCATTTCAAGACAAAGTAGATAAACTCCATATCAAAATGGAAAACATGAATGATTCAATAAATAGTTTATCAGGCGGCAATCAACAGAAAGTAGTATTAGCTAAATGGCTATCTACAAACCCTAAAATCTTGATATTAGATAATCCAACACAGGGAGTTGATGTAGGAGCTAAAGAAGAAATCTACGATATAATACTCACCCTTGCAAAAGAGGGAGTATCAATAGTAGTTCTCTCAAGTGAAGCAAAAGAGATAATAAAACTATGTAGAAAAGCCTACGTATTATATCACGGAAGGATAACAGGGATAGTTGAGGGAAAAACTATGAGTGAACAAAACATAATGCACCTAGCAACAGGTGGCCAATTAAATTAGGAGTTTTAGGTGGACAATAAAATAAAAGAGAAAAGAAAAAATAAATTTCTTACAAATTTTAAAACATCTTGGAAAGAAAGTTCAACTTTTAGTACAGCAATAGCCTTATTAGTAATGATAATACTACAAACCTTAGCACTAGGCTTTGATTTCAGTGATGGCTTTAGATATTGGATAGTAAGATGGGGCCATAACTGGATAAACATATTAAGAAATAATGCAAATATAGGGATAATATCATTAGGAATGGCCTTTGTAATCATCTCTGGAGGAATAGATTTAGCAGTAGGCTCAGCCCTAGTTGCAATAGGGGCCTTTTTAATGGTCTTTATAAACACCTCAGGAGGAGTGCTCCTTTCAATAGGCATAACAGGAGTGCCAGCCTTTATCATAGCAATAGCTCTAAGTTTACTAGTAGGACTTTTGCTTGGAGCCTTTACAGGAGTAATAATAACATATGGAAAACTCCCACCCTTTATTGCAACATTAGGAACTATGAAAATATTTAGGTCCGTAACCCAGCAATTTATGCAAGGGAATAATCCACAAGTACCGAAAGCCTTTTTAAAAATAGCCTCAGTAGAAATCTTTGATCTAATGCTAATGCCAATCCTATATTGGATAATAATCGCATACATATTAAACCTAGTATCAAAAAAGACAGCATTTGGAAAACATGTATATGCAGTAGGATCAAATGAGAGAGCAGCAGCCTTAAGTGGAATTAATGTAAAGAGAGTAAAACTAGTAGTTTATTCACTAATGGGCTTTTTAGTAGCAATAGCAGCAATATTACAAGTAAGTAGAATCGGGGCAATGGACTATGCAAATGCAGGATCCGGCTATGAGATGGATGCAATATCAGCAGTCATAGTAGGTGGAACAAGCATGAGTGGAGGCCGAGGAACAATAGGAGGGACAATACTTGGAGTATTAATAATATCAGTAATGAACAACTTATTAAATCTTTTAGGCGTTCCCCCATTCTTGAGAGAAGCCTTTAAAGGAGTAATAGTAATCTGTGCCGTATTACTACAGAAAAAAGAAGAAAATTAAGAGGTGCTAATAATGATAGGAGTTGGAATAATAGGATGTGGGAAAATAGCTCAAGTTAGACATATCCCAGAATATTTAGATAATGAAAATGTAAAACTAATAGGCTTTTATGATTATAATGAAGAGAGGGCAGCAACACTAGCAAAAAAATATAATGCTAAAAGTTATATAAGCTATGATGAATTACTACATGATAGGAAAATAGATGCAGTTAGTATTTGTCTACCCAATAATTATCATGCACCAATCAGTATAAAAGCAATGAGAAGTGGTAAACATGTCCTGTGTGAAAAACCAATGGCAATAAACCTAGCAGAGTGTGAAGCAATGGTTGCAGTATCAAAAGAGACAAACAAAAAGCTAATGATAGGCCACAACCAAAGATTAGCAAAAGCCCATATATATGCAAAAGAGCTAATAGAAAAAGGCGTCATAGGGAAAGTAATTTCCTTTAGAACAACCTTTGGCCACAGCGGACCAGAAACATGGAGCATAGACCCAGGCAAAGATGTTTGGTTCTTCTCAAAAGATAAAGCAGCCATGGGAGCAATGGCAGATTTAGGAATCCATAAAACAGATTTAATACAGTATCTACTAAACTCAAAAATAATAGCAGTAACATCAAAACTAGTTACATTAGATAAAAAAGATTCAACAAAAAAACTAATAAAAATAGATGATAATGCCTTTTGCATATACGAGATGGAAAACAACATAGTTGGAACAATGCATGCAAGTTGGACAATGTATGGAGAAGAAGATAATTCTACAATCATCTATGGAGATAAAGGATGTCTTAGAATCTATGAAGATCCAAACCACTCAATAGTAGCACAACTAAAAAATGGAGAGAAAATCTATTATGATATAGACAAAATCCAAACAAATGACAAACAAACAAAATCAGGAGTAATAGATGCCTTTGTAAAAAGCATAGTAGAAGAGATAGAGCCAAGTATTACAAGTGAGAGTGTACTAAGCAGCATGAAGGCAGTATTTGCAAGCATAGAAAGTAGCAAATTGAACAAAAGAGTAGAGGTTGAATAAACATGAAATTAGGAATAGTAAGTGCAATATTTGAAGAATTAGAATTTGAAGAAGTAATAAAGAAAGTCCATACCTTAGGCTATAAATGTATCGAAGTAGCCTGTTGGCCTAAAGGAGAGAAAGAGAGAAGATATGCAGGAGTTAGCCACATAGATGTAAATAACTTAGATGATCAAAAAATAAAAGAAATTAAAAACATCACTAAAACATACCAAGTAGAAATATCATCATTAGCATATTATCCAAATACCTTAGATCCATCCCCAACAAAAAGAAGAGAGAATATAGAGCACCTAAAGAAAGTAATAAAAGCTAGCAAATTATTAGATATCAATCTAGTAACAACCTTTATCGGGCGAGATCAAAATAAAACAGTTGAAGAAAACATAGAAGAATTTAAAAAAGAGTGGCCAAAAATAATAGAATATGCAAAAGAAAATAAAGTAAAAGTAGCAATAGAAAACTGTCCAATGCTATTTGACAAAACACAATGGCCAGGAGGCCAAAACCTATTTACAAGTGTAAAAATATGGCGAGAATTATTTAAAATAATAGATAGCCCATATTTTGGAATCAACTTTGATCCATCCCACTTCGTATGGCAACAGATGGATTATATAAAACCAATATATGAATTTAAAGATAAAATGTTTCACATCCACTTTAAAGACATAAAAATATTAGAAGATAGGCTAAAAGAAGCAGGAGTGCTCTCCTATCCACTAGAATACATGATCCCAAAAATCCCAGGACTAGGAGATGTAAACTGGTCAAAGTTCATCTCAGCCTTAACAGATATAGGATATGAAAGTTATGCCTGCGTTGAAGTAGAAGATAGAGCCTTTGAAAGTTCATTAGAAGATAAAATAAAAAGTTTGAAATTAACAAAAAAATATTTAGAACAATTTGTGATATAAGGAGAAGGGCATGGTAAAAATAGCTATAGTTGGAGCAGGAGGCATGGCTAAAGTCCATCTAGATAATTATAAATATATAAAAAAAGCTAAAGTAGTAGCACTAGTTGGAAAAACAAAAAAAGATCAAGAAGAAGCAGAGAAAAGAAACCTAAAGTTTTATGAAGATCTAGAAACACTACTAGAGAAAGAACCCATAGATATAATAGATATCACAACACCAACATTTACCCACTATCCCTTAGTAAAAAAAGCCTTAGAGAGAAAAAAAACAGTAATCTGTGAAAAACCCTTTACCCTAAAAGAAGAGAGAGCAGAAGAATTATTTACACTAGCAAAAACAAATAAAAGTTTTATCTATATAGGGCAAGTAGTCCGCTTTGCAAAAGAGAGCCAAATATTAAAGAAAATAGTAGAAGATAAAAGATATGGAAAAGTATTAGATGCAGAATTTAATAGATTATCATCCTACCCATTTTGGGTACAAAACGATTGGTTTAAAGACAAAAATAAAAGTGGATTAGTCCCCTTTGATCTACATATCCATGATTTAGATCTAATAATAAGCATATTTGGAGAGCCTAAAGATTATAGAGTATATAAAAGTGGGAGAGAAAATATAGATTATAGTGAATTTTATAGATTCACATATATCTATGATAAATTTCAAATAACAGCCCAAGCTTCTTGGTACAATTCATCAATGCCCTTTTTAAACAATTGGAGAGTAGTATTTGAAACAGCAGTTTTAATATTTGATGGAAAAACATTAAAAGCCTATCCAAAAGGAGAAAAAGAAATAGAGTATGATATAAAAGATGAAGTAGTTGTTCCAACATCAACAAACCTACCACCAACAGGCTGGTTTTATAATGAATTAACAAACTTTATAGAAAGTTATGAAAAAAAGAAAAACTCAGATATAGTTGATAATCGCGAAGTACTAAAAGTATTAAAACTTTTAAATCAGTTTTAAACAAAATAAAAAGAAAAATGTAAAACTTATTATAGTCTCAAACCTGAGGCTATAATTTTAATTAAAAATGATTATTAAAAAAAATCTAAAAAGAAAAATGATATATAAGTGAGCTTAAACAAAAATATAAGATAAGAAAAAATTAATATATCAGTACAAAACAAGCCTTCCTCGAAAAAAATATCATTAATTATATCAAATAATTTGAAAGGCATAGTAGAGTTATATTCTGATGATTTTAAATAATTAAGAATTAACTCATTTTTGATTAAATGTGAATTGCATGCATAAATATCAGAAAGTAGTTCTTTTTAAAGTGTGCCTACTGAAAATCATAATGATGTAATTAAAAGGTTTATACAAAAAAGAACTGATATTACAGATATTCATAAAAGTAAATAAGAGAAATCTATGATTGTATGAAAACTATCTTAGGAAAAATTTAAATAGATTAATTTCTATAGAAAAATCCCATAAAATTTGTAGCAAGGATATTAATCTTCTCGATAATCTATACAAGAGGTCAAGAATTTTAAAATAAATGAGATATTTAATCTTACAGAGAATCAAATCTGTGGCTTAAGATAATATGATTAATAACTTTAATATGATTTTCTCACAGAATTTATAAATATCCTGCTATAAGCAGAAAATCATGCTAATGCTGGAAATTTTCCTATTAATGTGTTTTAGGATAGTGTGAAAGTTATTTTTTGAAAAATGTTTTTGAATCAACAAACCTGAAAAAAAAAATTAAAAAAAATAAAACTTGAAAAATGCTTTCATGTGTATTACTATTAAATTATCTTAGAAAACAAAAGGAATTATTATGAGTTTTATTTTTTCACCTAGTCCATACGAAGATAAAAGGGCTATAAATTATCCTGAAGTAGAAGCTTCTGTACTTAACGAATGTTTATTCAAGTATGACAATGTAACAAGTGGTTTTTTTGATTTATTAAAAAGCCTAAAAAGTGGAGTAGTTTCCTTAGATGGAGCTCCCTCAGCAGAGTTTAATAGAATGGTTAAATCTATTCGTAGCAAAGCTAAAATAGAAAATTTCAATATTAAATATATTCCTATTGATAAAATCTATAAAAGTAGTGATGAATTATATGATTTTTTATTGACATATCTTCCTGAAGATAAAATAAAAGATCCTTCTCAAATTTTTGGAAGAGTATTTAAAGAAAAGTATGATTCTATATTCGATAATAGTAAGTTAATAAAACTTTTAGCGGATTTAGAAAAATATAAGAAAGAAGGAGAAATTGTACTTCTTTATGGTCAAGGCGCTGGCTCAGAAAGTTTTTGGAACATCGCTGACAAAGTAATTTTCTTTGATGTTACACCAAAAACAATGTTTTCAAGAATTAAAAATAGTGAATATACTTGTCTTGGTGATGAAAAAGGTTTAGCAATTCGTCAAGAGTTTAGGAGAATTTATTATATTGATTTTCAATTGTCATTACATTTAAGAGAAGAATTAATAAAAACTAATAGATTGGATTATTACATTACCAGTGAAAGAGATGAAGAATCAATTATGATTTCACATTCAGCTATGAGAAAGGTATTATTAAATTTAGCTAAGAGACCTTTTAGATGTAAACCTATTTATAGTGAAGGTGTTTGGGGCGGTTATTTTTTGATGAAAGCTAGAAATTTACCAAAAGATCAATTTAGAAACATTGCTTGGGCAGTTGATATGATTCCAATGGATAATTCTTTAGTTATTCAAATGAATGACCAGAAGGACATTTTTGAATTACCATTTATGGCTTTCTTGCAAGAAGTACCCGAACAAATAATGGGCAAAACTTTAACAGAAAGATTTGGAAGATATTTTCCTATTCGATTTAGTTATGATGATACTTTCCATAGTCCTGGAAATATGTCTATCCAGTGTCATCCAAGAAAAGAATTTTGTAAGAATAATTTTGGAGAATATTACGGTCAAGATGAGGCTTACTACGTAATAGAGACCGGTGTAGGTGCAAAAACTTATTGTGGATTCAAGAATGGTGTTAATGTTGATGACTTTATGGTAGAGGCTAAAAAGTCCGAAACGAATAAAACCAAATTTGATCACGATAAATATGTAAATTCAATTCAATCTATTCCTGGAAGACAATTCTTAATACCTGGTGGAACAATTCACGCTTCTGGAAGAAATCAATTAGTACTTGAAATTGGTTCATTAATTATGGGTTCTTATACTTTTAAGCAGTATGATTATATGAGGAAGGATTTAGATGGAAATCCAAGACCAATTCATACATATTATGGTGAAAAAGTGTTGGAAAAAGATAGGAATGAAGATTTCGTTAATAAACGCTTAGTAAAAGATCCAGTATTGTTGAAGAAGGGAGATACTTGGGAAGAATATTTATTAGGAGAAGATCCTCTAGTATATTTTTCAACAAGGCAAATAAGATTTTCTGATAAAGCAGAAGGAAATACAAATGGTAGATTCCATGTATTGACTCTTGCTGATGGTGAGAAAGTAAGAATTCAATCAAAGAAAGATCCAAACAAATGTTATCATTTAAATTTCTTGGATATTGTTGTAGTACCAAGTGATATTGGAGAATACGAGATTATTAATGAAGATGTTCGTAAACAACCAATAGTAGTTTACAAAGTTCAGGTAAAAGAATGATAAAAAAAAGTGATTTAATTTTAGGAATTGACGCTGGAGGACAAACTTTTAAGTTTTCTTTGTTGAAATACTCTAATTTAAAACCTTTATTCGAACCAATTTATACTTCAATAGATTCAAATGGCTCAAAACAATCCATTCTAGATGTTTGGAATTCAATAATTAAAAAAGCAATGAAAATTGCTGAAGAGAATAATGGAGAAATAAAGCTAATAGGCTGTTCTTGTCCAGGACCTTTTGATTATTACAATGGTATTAGTTTAATGGACCATAAATGGAAGTCAATAAAAGGAGTTAATCTTCCAAAAACTTTTTATGAAAATGGACTAAATCCAAAGATTCCTGTCTTTTTCTGTCACGATGCTCATTCCCTTGTTTTTGGGGAAATAGCATCTGGACGATGTAAATCATTTAGCACCGTAGGTGGTTTCATTATTGGTTCTGGTCTTGGCTTTGGAACAGTTAGTAAAGGATCTATTTTGGCAGATACATTAGGAACTCCTATTTTTAGAATGTTCTGTAGACCTTTTAGAAATGAAACAATTGAGGATTTTGCAGCAAGTAGAGGTATCCCTCGATTATTTAAAGAAATAACTGGACGTTCAACGGAGCTTTCGGCAAAAGAAATAGGAGACTTGGCTAATAAAGGCGATGAAAAAGCAATTTTAGCTTATAGAAAAATGGGGGAAGCCATTGCTACAGTTTCTTCAAAAATAATTGAAGATTATAAAATTGATTGTTTAATATTTGGTGGTAGAATTTCAAATTCATTTGATGTCTTTATTCCTGCATTTAAAGAAGAATTAGAAAGAAAAGGAACTAAAATTCCATTATTATTAAAATCTCAAAATAGTGAAATGTTATCCATAATTGGGGCTTCTTATTATGGGAAAAAACAAAAGGAGAATATAAAAAATGAATAAAACAATAAATTATATTTTAGATATATTAAAAAAAATTAGTTTTTATTTGTTAATAGCCTATTCTGTATTAGTAGGTATTCAAGTAATTTCTAGATATTTTTTTAATTCTCCGACAACTTGGACAGAATTGGTAGCTAGATATTTGTTTGTTTGGTCAATAATGCTTTATATGCCAGTATTGTATCGTGATAAAGGTAATCCCGCTTTTGATATTATTTTTAAAAATTTGAACTCAAAGATGCAAAGAGTATTAAATATCTTGATGAATTTAATAATAATGCTTTGCGCTATATGTCTTCTTGTTTGGGGTATTAAATACTGTGATTTAATGAGTAATAAGTGTATCAAAGGTTTAGGAACTGATTTGAAAATTTCAATGAATTTGGTTTATTCAGCAATACCTGTAGGTGGGTTTTTCTTACTACTCACTAGTTTAAAAGAGTTTGCTTTTAGTATAAAGCGACTTGATAAAGGAGACAAATAAAATGTTGTTAATATTAATTATATTGTTTGTTGTCCTTTTATTGGCTGGGGTTCCTTTAGCTTTTACATTTTGTGCTGCGTCTTTTGGATCAGCGATTTTTTCAGGTGAAATAAATCCAATATTATTGATTCAAAAACTTTTTAATTCAATAGATAGCTTTACATATATGGCAATTCCTTTATTTTTATTGGCAGGCAATATTATGAATCAAACAGGAATTACTAAAAGGCTTGTCGAATTTGCAGATTCTTTGGTTGGACAGTTTTATGGGGGATTAGCTCAAACAACTGCGCTATCTGGGATGTTAATGGCTGGAATCTCTGGATCAGCTAATGCAGATGCAACTGCAATTGGAGCTTTACTTTTACCTCCATTACGAGAAGCAGGTTATGATGATGGTTTTAGGGTTTCTTTGGTTTCTGCTTGTGCTGTACTTGGACCGATTATTCCCCCTTCAATTTTAATGATTGTTTATTCTGGTGTAAGTACAATATCTGTTGGAAAACTTTTCATGGCTGGTATTATTCCAGGGATTACTCTTGGTGTTTCTTATATGATATACAGTTATTTTTATGCAAAGAAACACGATATCAAAAGAACAAAATTTGTAGGATGGAAAAATGTTGGAAGATGTTTTTTAGCCAGTTTAGGTGGATTAATAATGCCAATAATAATTATTGGTGGAATCTTATTAGGTATTGTTACTGCAACTGAAGCAGGAATTTTAGCTGTTATTTACGGAGTAATTTATGGTTTTGTTACTAAATTATTGGATTTAAAAAAGCTTAAGAAAAGTATTGAAGATGCCTTAGTTGCTACAGTTGGTTCTATTCTTGTAATTTGTTTTGCAACTTTAATTGGATATATTTTTACACAAGCAAACGTACCTATATTAATAATGAATATGCTTGAAGCTATTTCAACGAATAAATATGTCATTTTAGTTATTATTTCATTGTTATTGGTGGTTATGGGGTTATTTATTGATGCAAATGCCATAATTTTAATGATGGTTCCAGTATTTGCTCCATTAATATGTAGTTTGGGTTTAGATCCAGTTTATTTTGCTATGATAATTTTATTATCAGTTGCTACGGGCGGTTTAACACCACCTGTCGGATTGGTTTTATATATAGTAGCAAGTATAGAAAATGTCAACATTTCAAGAGTAGTAAAAAAGATTTGGGTTTTTGTGGGATTGATGGTTTTAATGGTTATCCTAGTAATTTTCATTCCACAATTAGTAACATGGATTCCATCTGCTATAGGTTAGTAAGGAAAAGAGAAAAAAATAGGTAATGACTTTTTTTACGGTTTGAGTGATGAAAATTTAAATAGCAGGTAGTTGTCTCAAAATTTCTATTGAACCTTGAATTATATTTATAAAACCGAGGCATGGCCAAGACTTTTAACTAGATACATTTTATTGGTTCAAGATATGAGGTTGTTTAAAAGAATGGAGAGTTTTGTTGTGTTAATTATTGGTTCATTTACTAAGGTGAAATAGGAGAATGAAACAACTATCGAACAGAGAGCCATTTTTGACTTTTAGTATAAAGAAACAAATGAAAGGAGATAATAAAAGATAATAGAAAAAACAAAACTGATAGCGTAGGAATCGATTTGTATATGACTCAATTTACAGTTTGTGCAATAACTTCAAAGAAATGAGTTTTTATTTGGAAACGCGTATTTAACCAATTTTATATAGTTTTTATTGATAAACGTCACAATAGTATGGGGCAAACTCTTTGAAAACTATAGAAGCTACTACTAACGTTATGTGTTTTAGAAATTTGACGTAAAAAGAAGATTTCTTACAACGTTTATTTATACTTTATAAATTTAGATTGTAACATTAAGTGTTAAAAAGCCTGAGAATAGAGATTCATTTATTAAATCATATTTTATCTGAAAGTTATTTAAAGGAATAAGAAATATAAGAATTTAGACAACTGATCAGTAAAAGATATGGCTTAGTTTCATTAATAGTAAGAACTAAGAGTATAATAAATAGTATGATGTTCGATTATAAAATAGTAATAAGTGCTATTTGATTTCAAAACGAGATAAAAGAGACTGCATTTTATTGACAATCCCGAATGTCTTTCTTTGATTACTAAGAGGACGGTCTTGATGTTAAAAAGTTTTATTCAACGTTTATAAATTTTGGACGGATAAATTATTACTTAAGCGGTATTAATTGAAAATTTTGAACAAGAAGTTAAAGATGTTTAGCTGCTATAAACTATTTTTAGTGTAGTAAAATAGCAACCACAAGTATTAGAGTATATGCCCAGGGTGTTTAATAAATGGATTTGTAATTTTTAAATAGATTACAGCAAATTGTGGAATCACACCATTTGTAAAATTCTCAAATGAAAAAAGATATACGGACATATAACGAGGAATAGAGACCTGTAGCGTTGATAACTTCAATGTTACAAGCTGTGATAGGTAAGCTTTGTCTATAAAAAGATGAAAAAAACAAAGGAAGTGGGCAATTTATAATTGTCTTAGTAAGAAAATTTCAATAAGCGACTCGCAGAAGCTGTATAGCTTCTAACAAAGAAAAAAAATGTAAAATTAGGTTATGGCTTTTTGTGAAAAGCTATTGGCCTTTTTTAGGAGGATACATGAAAAAGTTTTTAGTGTTATGTTTAATGTTTAATGTTTTCGTAGGATTTATTTTTGCGAATGGAGCACAAGAAAATAGTAAAGCCACAGAGCAAGAACAGGTGATTGAAATTTCATTAGCTCATGGAAATGCTATTGATCAACCAATTGGTGTATATTCACAACTTTTTGCGGATAAGGTAAATGAAAGGAGTAATGGTAGAATTCATATTACAGTTTATCCAGCTGGACAATTAGGTAATGCAATTGATTTAATGGCTAATGTTTCAAATGGATTGCAAGATATGAGTATCATTGATATTGGATATCTTAATGAATATAAACCATCATATGCTATGGTAAGTTTACCAATGATGGTAAATAGTTGGGAACAAGCTGAAAAAGTTCTTGATAGTGATGAATGCGCACAAATGAATGAAGAAATTGCCCAAGATGATAATATTAGGATTATGGATTGGTGGTGGAATGGTTTTAGAAATATGTGCTGTAAAGAAGAAATAAACGAAATAGCTGATTTTAAAGGCAAGAAGTTCCGTTCACCTGGTTTAGATATGTACTTAAAAATGTTTGAAATTTTAGAAGCAAAACCTACTATCATTGCATGGGGAGATACTTATTCAGCTTTACAAAGTGGTCTTGTTGATGGAATGGAAACAACAACTGAAGCTTTAGTTACTCAGTCATTTTATAAAATAGCTGATAATATAATTTTAACTAGACATATTTTTAGTTGTAATGCTCCTGTTATTAGTGAAGAACTTTGGGAAAGTCTTTCAACTGAAGATCAAAAATTGCTTACAACTTGCATGGATGAAGTCACAGAAGAATTAAGAGCAGAAGTAATTGACAAAGAAAATGGATATCTCGAAACCTTAAAGACTTCTGGAAATAATGTTGTAGTTCTTAAAGATCAAGATAAATTAGTTAATTTATTTACTCCTTATTGGAATGAGTATGCTGAAAAATATGATTGTGTTGATTTTATGAATTTTATTATTTCATGTAAATAGTATTTAATAGCCTCTAATTTCTTTAAATTAGATGGCTTTATTTTTAGGAGGTAAATTTTGAGAGATATAACAGCTAAAATTGGCTTGTTGCCAATAGCATGTTCTAGATTTAAAGGTATGGGGAAAGAAACCCCTCAAACATATGAAGAAAGAATTCAGGTTAGACTGGATAAAATTGCAAATGGTGTTTCTCAATTTGCCCAGCCAATTAATCCTGGTCAAATTTATACTAAGGAAGACTTACAAAGTGCAATGGATTTATTTTATAACAATAAAGTTGATTTAATTTTTGCTTTTTTCCTTTCTTGGTCTGAAGATGCAATTTGGATCAGATTTTTACGTGATATGTATCCTCTTCCTATATTTTTTTCGCACATTAGTCCTGAAATAACTTATTCCAATACTGAAGAAGAAAATCCATTTATTGAATATCTTTCTACAGGTGGTTTAGTTGGGACTTTGGAAGGAAGTGGAGCTTTTGGAAGATTTGATAGAAAAATGTCCTATTCTTATTGCGGAAATTTGGAAGAGGTTTTAAATGAACTAGAATCATTCGCAACGGTTTCAGTTCTTAGATCAAAATTAAGACAAGCAAATTTTGCTCTTATGGGTAATTATCCAGAAATAATGTGGTCTACTTATTGCGATCCTTTTACTTATTTTAGCAAGATTGGTCCAGAGTTGAGATTTGTTTCAATAATGACTTTGAAAAAAGCTTATGATTTAATACCCGATAAGAGGGTCGATGACAATATTAAAATTTTATTAGAAAAATATCAAACAAGAGGTGATATAGAAAAGGAACATTTTAAAGCTTCAGTGAGATGTTCTCTTGCAATTGAAGATGTGGCTCGTGAAATGAATATTTGTACTGTTGTTCTTAATGATGCTAGTAAATTACTATTTGAAGAAATTGGATTACGTCCAGGTTTCTATCCGACTCCTGAAAACAAAGGAGACGTGTGTGTAGTCCCAGAAGGGGATTTAGGCGTAGGGCTAGCTGTTTATATGTTGAAAGAAATTAGTAAAGAACATGTGAATATTATTGAACCTGCATATATAGAAAATAATGGGAATGTTAAAGTTGTTCATGCTGGACCAAATGATTATTCAGATCCAAAAGGAAAAACTATAATTGCCCGCGATATTCGATTCGCTAGATCTGGATGGAAACATGCAGGAGCTTCTTTTGCTTGGTATGTAATTCCTGAAGGTAAAAAAACACTTCTTCATTGTTCTCAGGGAAAAGATGGTAAATATAAAATGGTAGTTACCATGGCAGAAGGAATCTCAATGAACCACGAATTAGCAAGTTATTCTCATGGGTGCATTAAGTTTTTAGGAAACTCTGCTAACGAGGTTTTTAGGGCTTTAATTAATGAGGGTGTTACTCAACATTATGCAATAGCTCCTGGTGACTGGAGAAAAGAATTAAGATATCTTGCTAACATGTTAGATTTTACTTATCTCGAGATTTAAAAAGGTTTCATTGACCTAGAAGCTTATTTTGAATAGTATAAAATATGTCACTATTATAAAAATATTAGGGGGGATAAAATGGTATTTAAATCTATTGTGGATAATTACAATAAATTGAGTAGAACTGAAAAAATTATCGCAGATTACATTATTGAAAATCCAGGAATAGCTTTAGAAAAAAATGCTTTCGAATTAGCCGAAGTTACAAAGACTTCACCTGCTACTGTTGGTAGATTTTCTAAAAAAATAGGTTATAATAACTTTTTAGATGCAAAAATACATTTAATAATGGCCATAAGTACTCCATTAAAAGAGGCTACAGGAGGAATGAGTCTCTTTGTTGATGATGGTGACAGTTATCCTAAATGTGCCAAAAAACTATTAGGTCAAATTACTAACGTTTGTAATTCCGCATTAGAAATTATTGATTACAATCAAGTTGAAGTTGCTGTAAATAAATTGCTTAAGGCCAATGTTATAATGTTGGCTGGAATTGGTGCTTCGGGTATATCAGCTCAGGATTTATATATTAAATTAAATAACATTGCTTTAAAAGTACAATACGATAAAGATCCCCATATAAATTTAAAATCTATGTTTTCTGCTACTCCAAAAGATGTCATTGTAATTTTTTCTTATTCAGGGGAATTAAAGTTGATAACTAAAGCTGCTCAAATAGCTTCTGAAAGAGGAGCATTTGTTATTTCGATTTGTGGAAATACTAATTCTTCTCTTTCAAAATATTCTGATTTGCTTTTTCAGAGTCCAGCTATGGAACAAAGAGTTAGGGTAGGTGCAGTGAGTTCTCACTATTCGCAGCAGGTTATTAGCGATTTATTATTTTTAGGAATAGTTTCTAAATCTTTTAACAAAACTAAAAAGAAAATTGTCGATATCAATAATGTAATGAAAGAAATAATATGAAAGAAAAGTTCCAATTAAAGAGTGAGGCTCTTTGTATAACTCTCAGTAATATTGATAAATATTTAGGTACGAGGTTTGAACATTTTCCTTTTATTGACCAAGTTGTTTTAGATGGCAAACATACTTTTTTAGGAATGGAGAAAACTATAAATGGTTATGGGACAGGCGGAGTTGGATTGATGAATGGTTGGCTGTGGAAAAATCCAGAGCAAATTGAAAAGATAATGAATAAATATCCCATTTTGGGAGTAGGAATTATTGAATTACAAGACCATGAAACCTATTCAATTCGGGAAAATTACCCCGTTGAGTTTGTAGAAATAAAGCAATTAGTAAAAGAAGAAAATGTTATTTCTTTTGAATTGTTTCAAAAAGATTTTTATGGTTATTCTTATAAGATGGTAAGGACTTTTGAAGTAAAAGAAAATAAACTTATTTTAAAAACAAAGATTACAAACCTCGGTAAAAAGAAAATTCTAGCAGAGCAATTTTGTCATAATTTTATAATGTTTGATCAACATGCAATTGATTCTTCTTATAAAATCAGTCTTGATGGAATAAAAAACTTAAATCTTGTCAGAGGTGAAATTTTACTAGATAGTAATTATTATTTTCCAATGAAATTTGATTCACAACAGGGATCTTTAGCTTTTAGTTGTACTTATGCATCAAACAAATCAAGAATTATTAGGATTGAAAATCAGTCTATAAAAACTTTTGTTGAAATTGTAGATAGTTTTACATCGAAGAGATTCTATCATTGGTTAAGTAATTGGTGTTTGTCTCCTGAATCTTTTTGTGAAGTAAATTTAGAAGAAAATCAAAGTGAAGAGTTTTCTAAAATATTTACATTTGGGTTTTGTTAAATAAAGATTCTGTATAGATTTATCTAACAATGCTATCGAAATATTTTAAAAATGAACAAATATACTTATTCTATACAATAATTGAGTGTTAGAAGTTATAAAGCTACTGAATCAGTTTTAAAATATAAAGATATATAGATGCTCTATAAAAGATGTAGAGCATCTATATTTTAATAGTAAGTACTATAAAAAAAATAATGTAACTTCATCAACTATTGTCTATAAAAATAAAAATTAAACCATCCCAAGCAATATAAAAATGACAGAAGTGGTAAAATAAAAAAAATTAAATTACTAAAAAAATATAAGACAAATATTAATAAAATTAGCCATATTTTTAAATTAAAAAGGTCTCTAATAAAACTAAAATAACCAAGTAAAAAAACAAAAAGCTAAACAAAATCAAAATTATAGAAAAATTTATAATATCAATTAGAAAATTAAGCAAATAAAGTTAAAATAAGAGAATTGATAAAAATAATAAACTTAGAAATATAATTTGTAAAAAGTTTTAAAAATAACTGCAAATTCAATAATTGTTCAAATATGAACAAAAAAAACTAAAAAAAAGCAAATAAATATATGAAATTTTAAAAAATTAGCCAACCTAAAATGTAATAAAATTATGAAATTATGTAAATTATTTCATCCTAAAATATTGAAACATTCAAAAAAAAATAATCTTTTTAAAATAATATAAAAATGATATTTAACTAAGAAGAAGGTTAAATGTATCAATTTAATTATATAAATAAAAAAGGAAAACATGGCAACCTAATTAAAAAGCACAAATTAATAAATTAATAATTCCTTTTAAGTTAAATAATTAGTAAAATAATTAAAAATTAAACTAGTTAAATTATAGTTATTTAACTTCTGACATAAAACTGATTTGTTAAAAATTTGTTTAAAAAATTGGAGAGAATACCCTGTAACAAAAGTACGTGATAATTGTTAAATATATTGCATGGATAGTAAATTTGAGTTATTATTCAGTACGATAATTAAAAGAGGTTTAGAATAAATTAAGACAAAGTAGGGGATTGTCTTATCTTGCTCTGGGAGTATATGCATAATTCAATTTTTCTACTTTTCTTAAAATTTTAGCTAATATTCTCACATAGTGTTTCAATATTTTTAGTATACGCTGATAAGTCGCGGTATTAAAAGTTGAAGAAAATATATAGAAAAATAATACAGACACTCAGTCTGTATTGCCCTGCTATATACCTTTCAATTTTTATATAAAAACTTAACCTATTGAACCAATTAATAAACCTCGAATACTTAATTAAATATTTACTACTCCTATACAAAACTTGAGGATTATTAAGCCTATGAATTCAAGAACATTAAGAATAGCTTTATTAGTAATAGTTGATATAATAGTATTTTTTATATCAGCACTCTTAACAGTGTTTATAGTAAATGGTTCAACAAGAGAGTTAAGTAATTATATTTATGTAATATTCATGACCCAAATACTTTGCTTAATAATCTTCAAAGTATATAGAGTTAGGTTATTAGATAGTTCATTAGAACTTGCAATAAGAGGCTTGGCACTAGTAATAGGATCAATAGTTGGATTTTTTCTAGCATTTAAGATGGAAATGTTTACAAATTCCATCTTTAGAGAATTCATCTGTTACTCAGTATTATCCTATTTTCTAGCAATGGCATATAGAATCCTTTATAGATTTGGTAAAACAAATCATGATAGAAGACTTTCTAATGGAAATTCATTTTCTCAAGATCAAAGAAAAGCAGCTTTAGTATATGGAGCTGGTGAAATTGGAAAAGCTTTAGCAAGACAATCAACAAAAGGTAAATTAGATTATAATATCGTTGGGTTTATAGATGATGACAAAGTTAAAAGAGGTTCATTAATCTTAAATAAACAAGTGTTAGGAGATATAAAAGACCTGCCAAAAGCCTTAACAACAACAAAAGCAAAAATATTAATAATAGCAGTGACAGAGCTTTCTGCAGATAAAATGCAAGAAGCAGTGAGTGCTGCAAATACTAACAATGTTGAAGTTAAAATCGTTCCATCCTTATTTGAATTAGAAAATTCAAACAAACAACCAATAGATTTAAGAAGTATAGACTATAAAGACCTACTTGGAAGAAAACTTATTGAGATAGATAAAGAGCCAATAAGGGAGATGATAGAAGGTAAAGTAGTACTAGTTACAGGAGCTTGTGGATCAATTGGAAGTGAAATATCTAGACAGGCTAGAAGCTATAAACCAAAGAAATTAATACTTTTAGATATAGATGAGAGCTCATTACACGACAGTGCACTAAGACTGTTGAATTATAAAGCAGAGTGGAGTGAAGAAGTAGTTCCAGTATTATGTGATATAAAGAATAAAGAGAAAGTAGATCAGATAATAAGCAAATATAAACCAGATATAATATTCCATGCAGCCGCTTATAAACACGTTCCATTAATCCAACTTTATCCAGAAGAAGGAATTAGAACAAATGTAGGTGGCTCATTTAATGTATTAAGCCTTGCTGCAAAACATAAAGTTAAAAAAGTAGTAGTAATAAGCACAGATAAAGCAGTAAACCCAACAAATGTAATGGGAGCTACCAAGAGAATGGTAGAGTTAGAAGCTGCAATGCTTAATGAAGAAAACCCAGATACAGAATTTGTTTGTGTTAGATTTGGAAATGTACTAGGATCTAGAGGATCCATGTTACCCTTGTTTATAGAAGAAATCCAAGCAGGCGTTCCAATCACAGTAACCCATAAAAAGATAATAAGATACTTTATGGCAATACCAGAAGCAGTATCCCTAGTATTTTTAGCAGGCTCTATCGGAAAAGGTGGAGAAGTTATGGTACTAGATATGGGACAGCCAATAAACATATATGAATTTGCTAAAAAACTAATAAACATGTATGGCGATCCAAACAAAAACAAGATAACCATCACAGGCCTAAGACCAGGGGAAAAGATGTATGAGGAACTTCTCGCAAATAAGGATAATACCATCCCAACCTCAAACAAGCTCATCTTCAAAGCAAAAGTAACAGGCTCTCTCAACAAAGATGAGTTCTGTACTCGTCTAAAAACAATCAACACTCAAACCCCTAAACAGTTAAAGCAGTGGTTAAGTGAAACAATAGTTGAGTTTAATGAAAAGTAAAAAAAAAAGTTAAAATTAACAAAAATAAAAACACAACGAAATAAATAAAATAAAAATAGAGATAAAAAAAACAAGATTAATAATAATATAAATACATATAAGGTGATAAAATGAAAATATATTTAGTAATAAAAAGATTAATAGATATAATCCTTTCATTATTAGGATTAATAATATTATCACCAGTATTTTTAATACTTATTATAGCAATAAAATTAGATTCTAAAGGACCTGTCCTTTTTAAACAGAAAAGAGTCAAAATACATAAAAAACATTTTAATATATTAAAGTTTAGAACAATGAGAATTGATACACCAAGTGATATACCAACACATATGTTAGAAAACCCAGATCAATGGATAACAAAAGTTGGTAAGTTTTTAAGAAAAACATCCCTTGATGAATTACCACAAATTATTAATATTTTAAAAGGTGATATGTCAATCATAGGACCTAGACCCGCACTTTGGAATCAGTATGATCTAATTGCAGAAAGAGATAAATATAGTGCAAATGATGTTCCTGTAGGTCTAACTGGTTGGGCACAAATAAACGGTAGAGATGAACTACCAATAGAAGTAAAAGCTAAACTTGATGGTGAATATACTAAAAAGATTAGCTTTATTTTTGATATGAAGTGTTTCTTTGGAACAATCTTCTCAGTAATAAAAACTGAAGGAGTTGTAGAAGGCGGAACAGGAACATTAAATAAATAGTAAAGTAAAATTATGAAAAAGATATTAATAACAGGTGCAAATAGCTATATAGGAACAAGTGTAGAAAAATGGTTGATGAAAGAACCAGAAAACTACCAAGTAGATACCCTAGATATGCAAGATGAAAACTGGAGAAATTATGATTTTTCCCCCTATGATACAGTATTTCATGTTGCGGGCATTGCTCATGTATCAACAAATCCTAAATTAAAAGATTTATACTATAAAGTAAATAGAGATTTAACAATTGAAACAGCTAAAAAAGCAAAAAAAGAAAATGTTAAACAATTTATCTTTATGAGTAGTATAATAGTTTATGGTGATAGCAGCGCTAAAGATAGAGTAATTACAAGAGATACAATTCCAACACCAAGTAACTTTTATGGGGATAGTAAATTACAAGCAGAAAAAGGAATAGAACCATTAAGAGATGATAACTTTAAAGTCGTAATACTAAGACCACCAATGATATATGGGCCTGGATCGAAAGGAAACTATCCAAGACTTTCAAAACTTGCACAAAAAACACCAATATTTCCAGATTTTCCAAATCAAAGAAGTATGTTATTTATAGATAACCTTTGTGAGTTTATAAAACTAATGATTGACAAAGAAGAAACAGGATTATTTTTTCCTCAAAATAAAGAATATGTATCAACAACAGAATTAGTAAGACAAATAGCAAAAGCATATAATCATAAAATAATTTATACTAAAATATTTAATCCATTGATTAGCTTAATGTTTAATTTGCAGACAGTAAAAAAAATGTTTGGAAATCTTATTTATGATAGAGATTTGAATGAGTCTTCTCTCTTAAATTATTCATTGATAGATTTTTGTAAATCTATTTACAATACAGAAAGAATAAACCCTAATGAATAAAAAAATTCTATTTTTAGTAAATCATGACATAGTAATATATAATTTCAGAAAAGAATTAGTTGAACGATTATTATTAGAAGGGTATGAAGTTTATATTTCTTCTCCCTATGGAGAAAGAATTGATGATTTAATGCAGATGGGATGTAATTATATCGAAACAACAGTTGATCGGCATGGAATAAATCCTATTAAAGATTTATTTCTTATAAAATTTTATAAGAAAATTATTAAACAAATAAAACCAAAAGTTGTATTAACATATACTATCAAACCAAATATTTATGGTGGTATCGCAGCAAAAAGGTATAATATTCCATATATTGCTAATATTACAGGATTAGGAACTGCTGTAGAAAAAAAAGGTATATTGCAAATTATCACAGTTTTAATGTACAAATATTCTTTTAAAAAAATTCAAACTGTATTTTTACAAAATCAAGAAAATATGGATTTTTTTAAAAAGAAAAATATTGCACAAGATAAACTTAAATTATTACCTGGTTCAGGAGTAAATTTAAAACATTTTCAGTTATTAGAATACCCCCCAGAGGATACGATAGAATTTGTATTTATCTCTCGAATAATGAAAGAAAAAGGTATAGATTTATATTTAGAAGCCGCCAAAATTATTACCACAAAATATCCCAATACAAAATTCCATGTCTGTGGGTTTTGTGAAGAGAATTATGAAAAAAAATTAAAAGAATATCAAGACGAAGGTTATATTATATATCATGGTATGGTTAGAGATATAAGAGAGATTTTAAAGTTTACTCATTGTACAATACACCCTTCATATTATCCTGAAGGTATTTCAAATGTTCTTCTTGAAAGTGCAGCCTGTGGAAGACCATTAATTACAACCGACAGAAGTGGATGCAGAGAAGTTGTAAAAACTGATATTAATGGATTTATTGTATACCCCATTAATGTTGTCAATCTGATACAAAAAATAGAAGTATTTTTAAATTTACATTACAAAGAGAAAATTGTAATGGGATACAATAGTAGAAAATATGTTGAACAAAATTTTGATAGGATAATTGTAGTAAATTCATACATTAAGGAAATAGAAGGAATAACTTAGTGGACTATAAAAAAATAATAAAAAATAGAAATGTAAGATTTAAAATATTACGACTTTTTGATTTTTTACCTGATAGAGTAATGCTTAAATTACAATATCGAATTAAATTGAATAGAAAACTGAATATAAACAATCCTAAAAGGTTTACCGAAAAATTGCAGTTATATAAAATGTATTACCGCAATGATATTTTACATGTTTGTGTTGATAAATATAAAGTTCGCAGTTTTGTTGAATCAAAAGGATTAAAAAATATTTTGCCCAATTTTTATGGATTGTTTGATAATGTTGATGAAATAGATTTCATGCGTCTTCCTAACAAATTTGTAATGAAATGCACAGATGGGGGGGGGGGGCTAAATGTAATGATTTGTAACGATAAATCAAAAATGAATATACAAAATACTAAAAAAATATTATTAGAATGGTTAAGTCATAATAAAATTTATGGTGGCCGGGAATGGGCTTATAATGGATTACAACCTAAGATAATAATTGAAGAATACTTAGAAGATGAGTCTTGCTCAAATGGAATATTTGATTATAAGTTTTTTTGTTTTAATGGGGTTCCATATTATATTGTTTTAGATGGTGACCGTTTTACAGGGCATAAAAGGAACTTTTATGATATTAATTGGAATAAAATTGAAGTTAGTAGTGATTGTCCAAATTTTGATAGAATAATCCCCAAACCAGAAGGTTTATCTGAAATGATTAGAGTTGCTAAGATTTTAGCAGTTGATTTTGATTTTGTACGAGTAGATTTATATTATGTTAACAAAAAAGTGTATTTTGGAGAATTAACTTTTTACCCTTGGAGTGGATATGTAAAATTTAATCCTGATTTTTTTGATTATGAATTAGGCTCTAAATTTAAAATAGAGAAAATATATTAATATAGTTATTAATTTATTAGTTAAAGTTAACATAATAATTAAATATTCGGTTTTAGATTAGAAAGTATATAATTATTTCTAAGGTGTTCTCTTGGAATAGTGGCAAAATAATTATGTAGGTTGTTGAGTAATGCTTATATTAATAAAGAATGGGATGTTTATATAGTTTAATTATTAAATTATAAAATAGATTATATTATCGATAAATGGATTAAAATAGAAGATTCATTAATTAAAACTTCTAATAAATTTTTTAATTTTAATTAAAAAAGCAAATTAAAAAGTTCATAACCGTAAAAGATATATGGAAAGATATTTCAATAGATTTTGATGATATGCCTATGATTAATTCTAAATGTAATAAAAAAGAATATACAAGGATAAAAAAGTGTGAAGATGGTTTTTTTTCTTATGTGTTTACTTAGGCTATTATTGTATTGGATTAGAACTTAGACTTAGAAAGAAAGGCTCAATATCTTTTGTTAAAAAGATATTTGATTCAGAAAAGCCTCAAAAATTATTGTGTAGATTTGATAGTGGTCATGATAGATTAGAGGCTATCAAGGTGCTTTAAAAAGGTGTAGAAGAAATGATAACCCAGAAGATTTATTAAACCAAAACATCTTTTGTGGCACACCTAGAAAAAAGGAATGTTGTTGATATTACATGCTTTTATTGTTTAGACAAAACGTATTATTTGAATACTATTATGGATCTATTTAATAGAGAAATAGTAGCGTTGAGAATTAGTGATAGTCCAAATAGTGAATTATGTGTAAATACATTATTAGATTTATCTAATAAATATGATTTAGATAGATGTATAATTCACTCTTGTTGCTGACACTAGCTATGTAAACAATAGTTATATGGATTTTTTGGAAAAGTTTAATGGTAGAATTAGTGTTTCTGTTGGAATTTTTTATGACAATGTAGCTGAAGAATCCCTAAATTATATAATAAAACCAGAGGCGTTTTATACAGAATTTGGGAAGAAGAACTTTAAAGATCGACAAGTTAGAGCTGAATTAGTTCGGGCAAAAATACGATGGTTTATTACCTTGTGTAATTATATTAGAAAGAAAAAAGGAATAAATTGGCAAACTATAATAGAAAGATTAGAGAAAAATCCTAGAGGAACTTTACCAATTAAATATAACCCAGAATTGACACTATAAGGAATAGTGCTAAAATACTTAAAACAGTACCTTACTATTTAGGAAGAAGTGGCTCTTAAAGTGTCAACTAAATTGGTTGCAAACTAGAAAAATAAATAGAAAAAATAAAATCTATACAACATAATAATTCGATTAAATAATGACTAAAATTAGTTAGATTTATTAATTATTATAATTTGTGCGGATTTAGATTTGTGTTAAAAAGAAAATTATAAATCTAATTATTAACCCATTTGTCTAGAATAAAAAATATTTTGTTGATTGATTTTTTTGTGTTGATGAAATTCCAATTACTATAATTCCTAGATTAAGAATTCAAATTAGAGATGTTGAAGCTTTAAAAAGTGAATTAATTAAAGAGAAATTAATAATAGATGGATTGAAAAAACTTTGAAATGATATTAATTATATTGAAGCTATTACAATTAATTGGTACGGAAAGTTTGGACGTTTTTATAAAACTTAATCTTCGCAAAGTATTACATTGAATCATCTATTTAGAAAAAACTAGTTATGAAATACTAAGCATAATGGTTATTTAGATTAATAAACAGTATTTTTTTACGGTGGATTTAAAAGGAACGAAAATGTTGAAAACAAATATTCAAATACAAGGGAAGACTGTTCTTGTAACTGGAACTGCAGGATTCATTGGTTTTTACCTAACAAAAGAATTGCTTTTAAAAGGTTGTAATGTTATAGGATTTGACTCTATGAATGACTACTATGATGTAAGCCTCAAAAAGTACAGAGTTTCTGAAATTAAAAAAATGAATAGACGGTTTATATTCATCAAAGGAAATCTTGCAAACAAAGAATTGTTAAACAAAGCATTTGTAGATTATAAACCAGAAGTGGTTGTGAACCTTGCGGCTCAGGCTGGAGTAAGATATAGCATTGATTATCCAGATGTTTACATAGAAAGCAACATTGTTGGCTTTTACAATATTCTTGAAGCTTGCAGAAATAATCCTGTTAAGCATTTAGTCTATGCTTCATCAAGTTCTGTTTATGGAGGAAACAAAAAATTCCCTTTTAGCACAGAGGATAAGGTAGATACGCCTGTTAGTTTGTACGCAGCAACAAAGAAGTCAAATGAGCTTTTGGCACATGCTTATTCTAAGCTTTACAACATACCTTCTACTGGGCTTAGATTTTTTACTGTCTATGGCCCTGCTGGTAGACCAGACATGGCTTACTTTGGTTTTACAAATAAGCTTATTAAAAATGAAACTATAAACATTTTTAACTATGGTAATTGTCAGAGAGACTTTACATATATAGACGACATTGTAGACGCCATTGTAAGAGTAATACAGTCTGCACCAGAAAAGATGAACGATGAATCTGGTATACCACTAACACCATACAGAATCTACAATATTGGTGGATCACATCCAGAGAACCTTTTGGACTTTGTACAGATTTTAAGTGAAGAACTAGTAAGGGCAGAGGTCCTTCCTAGCGATTTTGATTTTGAATCTCACAAGAAACTTGTTCCAATGCAACCTGGTGATGTTCCTGTAACATATGCGGATGTAAGTGCTCTTGAAAAAGATTTTGGATTTAAACCAGAAATAGATTTAAGAACCGGGCTTAGAAATTTTGCTCAGTGGTATAAGGAGTATTATAAAGTATGAAAATTGCTGTAGTTGGAATTGGATATGTTGGTATGTCTCTTGCTGTTCTTCTTTCACAGAAAAATGAAGTTTTAGCATGTGATATTATTCCTGAGAAAGTAGAAAAGATTAATAATAAAGTTAGTCCAATACAAGATAAAGAAATTGAAGAATACCTAGCAACAAAGTCGCTTAATCTATTAGCTACAACAGACCCACAAGAAGCATACAAATCTGCAGACTATGTAATTCTTGCTGTACCTACTAATTACGATAGTAAAAAGAATTTTTTTGATACTTCTTTTGTAGAAGATGCTATTGAAACAGTTCAGAATATTAACAGGGATGCAATAATTGTAATTAAGTCAACTATTCCAGTAGGTTATACAGAACGAATTAGAACTAAGTATGGAAAGAAAATAATCTTTTCCCCAGAATTTTTAAGAGAAAGCAAAGCGCTTTATGATAATCTTTATCCTTCAAGAATTATTGTTGGAACAGATAAAACTGATACAGAACTTACAAAAAAAGCAGAGAAATTTGCTGAACTTTTGAGAGAATCTGCACTTAAAGAAAATATTGAAATTCTTATTATGGGTTTTACTGAAGCCGAAGCAGTAAAGCTCTTTGCTAATACTTACCTAGCGTTGAGAGTATGTTATTTTAATGAACTAGACACTTATGCAGAAATGAAAGGGTTAAACACTGAAGAAATTATCAAAGGCGTTAGCTTAGATCCAAGAGTTGGGGATTTCTACAATAACCCATCATTTGGTTATGGCGGTTACTGTTTACCTAAAGATACAAAACAACTTCTTGCTAACTATCGAGATGTTCCACAGAACATGATGTCAGCAATTGTTGAAAGTAACAGAACAAGAAAAGATTTTATTTCAGATCGTGTTCTTGAGATTGCTGGGGCTTATGAAGCAAATGATAAATATGATGCTAGAAAAGAAAAAAAAGTTGTTATTGGTGTATACAGGCTTACTATGAAGTCAAATAGTGATAACTTTCGTCAGAGTTCTATTCAGGGAGTAATGAAAAGAATAAAGGCGAAGGGTGCAACAGTTATTATTTATGAACCTACGCTTGAGAATGGAAGTACATTCTTTGGTAGTTTGGTAGTAAATGATTTAGAATTGTTTAAGAATATGAGTCATGCCATAATTGCTAATAGATTCAGTGATGATCTTAGTGATATAGAAGAAAAAGTATATACAAGAGATTTGTTTGGAAGGGACTAAATTCTAGGAGAATGAAAAATGCCCAATGGAACAAATATTAGACTATTTGAAAAGAAAATTTGGAGAGAAAAACCCTCACTGCATTGTTATGTTCTTTAGTCTGTTACAGTAGTTTATTAAACAAATTTGATGAGAACTGTTAGAAAAAATATCAATTAAATAGAAAAAATTGTAGCTGAAAAAGTAAGTGTAAAATATCATATTGGTCTTTTCTATGGTAATACAGTATACCATCTTTGTGGTAAAATTTTAGGAGATAATTTTTATGGAAAGACAGCAATCAGTCATAAGCATGGGAGGAGAAATAGTCTGAAGTTCTGATATGAACTATGATGTACCCTTTAATTGTATTGTATACGAAGGCGGTGTCTCTGTTTTTATTAATACAGAATCAGATACCTAGAACATAGATTTTGTTTCTCTTGAAAAAATATTTGAAATGTATCTAGAAGTAAACCTTGAGGCATTGTTTAGTTTGGAAAATGTACTTGGATAGGAATAATTAAAACTGTTATTAATATTTTAAGTTTTATATGTGATAAATGTATGATTGGTGTAGCCCCGTGGTTGTAAATGAAAAGAGCCTATACTTAGAGTTTTCTAAAAGTAAAAGAAAGAATATATAATAGCTATTTCTAATAAAGGCTTCGAAAAGTCATTAGGTTTCTTGAATGAAGAGTGGCAGTATAGAAAAAATTTGCTGCTTGAATGATTTATCTAAGGAAAGAAAACAATAAGAGAAATTATATCACTTAAGAAAACTTTGAATGAAGTGAATATTTTAAACCTCAGAATGGGTTAGCGAAGTGAAATGAGAGTAGTTATCGTCGCGAATTAAGACATTGGTTTGTATAAATTCAGTACAGAATTTGTTCAAAGTCCTTAGAGAAGAATGAGGTGTATATTGCTATCTCTCAAGATGAATTTATCGAAGAGTTCAAAGCCATGGATGCAAATTCGTTGATACAGACTTTGATAGGCATATACAAACATAATAAAAGAGCTGCGTCTCATTTTTTTTATAAGAAAATCTTAAAAGAAGTTGATTTACATATTGTATTCACAAATACGGTTAAACTAATGCTTATGCTAGAATGTCTTAGACTTTTCTCAAAGTCCCGTATGTTGCTAATTTAACTGACTTTGGAATGTCAATTGGAAAAGGAGGTTTCCTGCAGATTGGTTCTTACTCACTCTATAAAATAAGACATCAAAAGGTTCTGAAGGTCTATTTTTAAATAAGGAGAACAGAGATATTATGTTGAATTGTAAAGTGGTAACTCCCCCCTAATATATGCTTCTTGGTTAAGGTGTTCACCTGAATAACTACAATGGTGAATGGTACCAAAATGGTGAAACTATTGATTTCGTATTTATTGCTCATATTATGAAAGAAAAAGGTATTGACCAATATTAAGATGACGCTAAAGTTATCAGATATAAATTCTTAAAATCGAGGTTTCATGTTTGTGGTTTTTGTGAGTTGTATATGAAGGGCTTCTAAAAGAATTTTATGAAAATGGTATGATTGTATATCCCGGTTTTGTGATAAATATGTTACAATTTATGAAATTGCAAGTAGCACTATTTATTTTACATATCATTTTGAAGCACTTTAAAAAGTCTTGCTTGAAAGTACGGCTATAGGATGTTCGATTATCATCATAAAAAGAAGTGTTGCCATGGAATTGTAAATAATGATGGTAATAATGGATAAATTGTTAACGAGAAGGGTTATAATGAATTGATTGAGAAATTCTTAGAGTTGAGTTTTGATGAACGATAACAAATGAGATTAGCAGTTAGCGATGAGGTTGAGCGAAAGTTTAATCGACAAATTGTTCTTGACATGTATCTCAAGGAAATAAATAAGAAGGCTTAATGGATCATGAAAAAATAATTAAATCGCGAGCAGTAAGAGCGACTTTTCTAGATGTTCTACGTTTTATTATAGATTTAATGATGTTGAGAATACAGTATAAAATTAAAACAGGACGTAAATTGAATCTTTATAATCCAAAGAGATTTACTGAAAAATTATGAAAGTACAAAATTAGTTATTAAAATCTTATGATTCCTAAATGTATTGATAAATACAAAGTAAAAGAATCTTTAAAAAAAGGTTTTGAAAGAATTTTGGTTCTGTTGATTGTACATTTTAATGATGTCTCATATATTAATTGTGACAAGTTACTTTAAAGCTTTGTACTAAAAATAAAAAATGTAGGTGGGGATTGTAATTGTTTGCCGAGAGAAATCAAATTTTGAAATTTATGAACTAAAAGAAAATTGTTATGCAAGACATTTAAACCCAAATCAGATGGTAGAGAATGGGGGTATTACGGATTAGAGCTTGGGGTAATAGTTGAGTAATTATTAGTAAATGATAATAATCCGCTGGCTTAGAACCAAAGTATACCGTCGTCGATGTTGATTGATATATTGGGTACAAAAGAAACTTTTACGATGCTAAGTTGAAGAATCTACATATCATTAGTGATTGGCCGATCTTAAATAGAGAAATTCATAAACCAGATAATTTTGAAGAAATGATTCGAATTGTAGTTAGATATTAAGAGGATTTTATAATTGTGAGTGTGGATCTTTAAAGTTGCTATAGACACTAGATAAATATATTTTGGAGAATTGACATTTTATCAGTGGATTGGATATGTTCAGTTTAATCCTATTGTTTCAGATTTTCTAATAGGAAGAAATTTTAAACTGAAAAAGGTGTAATTTGTATTATGATTAAAAATTTGTTTTTAAAACTTCAAGTTTTTGTATTGGGTTCATATGAATTTAATAGGCTCTTTGTGACTTACATTGTCGAATTTATTAACATTATAAAAAAGAGAAAATTAATAAAAACAGTGAGTTTTAATAATAATGAAAAAAAGGAAATTAAAGAGTTCTATAGAACTAATTATGGGAAATCTATACCGCTTTTTTGGCATAGGTTATATCAAAGCTATACTGGTAAATATAATGTAAACTATTTTCCAGAGATTTTATTTTCGACTAAAATCGAAAAAAAAATGAATCCATTTCATCCAATTTCAGGTCAATTTGGTGATAAAAACTTGTTACTCCAATTGTTTGGTAATGTTCAGGATATAGTTATTCCAAACACGTTGTTTTCTTGTGTAAATGGTGTTTGTCGTGACAACAACAACCGGATAATATCAAAAGAAAAATTGATTAAAGGAATGAATCAAATACAAGCTGTTATAAAGAAATCTATTGATTCTTCAAGTGGTCGAGATGTACTAATCATAAATTCAAAATGTGGAAGAGATACTATACTCAATACTAGTATTGAAACAATAGTCAATAAATTTGGTAATAATTTTGTAGTTCAAGAAATAATTAAACAAAATGAACAGCTATCGCATATTTATGCACATTCTTTGAATACATTTCGGGTTATTACATATATCCTTAATGGAATAATTCATGTATGTCCTATTTCTCTCAGGATTGGCCGTGGAGGTACAGACAGAGATAATATTCATTATGGTGGAATTTGTGTTGGTGTGGATGATACTGGTAGATTAAGAGATAAAGCATTTACTGAGTATGGAGAGAGATTTGAAGCACATCCAGATTCGGGTGTTGTATTTTCAAGTGTTCAGTTTGATTTTGTTATGCGAATGAAAACTATTGCGATTAAATTGCATTCTCACTTACCTTGGTTAGGGATAATATCTTGGGATTTTTCAGTAAATCAATCTAATGAAATGGTTTTGATTGAGATGAATACAACTGGACAATCTGCGTGGTTTCCACAAATGGTTAATGGTGAAGCATTATTTGGAAATAATACCATTGAGATATTACAATTGATTAAACATTAGTTGAGGATACTATTATGGGGAAAAGAATTATTTTCTTCACTGGAGGAATGGGCCGTGGAGGAGCAGAGAGAGTCATTTCATTGCTTGCTGAAAAATACAAGGAAAGGGGATGGAATGTGGCAATTGCCATGGTATTACATAATATTGTGGAATATGATATACCGGAGGGTGTAGAGCTTTTTTCACTTTCAAGTAAAAAAGGTAAAATAGGGATAATTTCTACGTGTAAGAATATAAAAAACTTCGTTTTGGAATATCGACCATCTGTAATTGTTTCTTTTTTGTCTCCTGTGTGTGTGTTGGTTGATTTTGCTATTGGAAGAAAAAGACAATGCCCTCTTATTATGTCAGAGCGAATAGATCCTTCGATGGCAAAACGAAATATGTTATTTTCATACATCGTGAAAAGGGCTTATTCGAATTCAGATTGGTTTATTGCACAGACAAGAAAGGCAAAAGAGTATTTTCCTCTTTCTATTCAGAAAAAGACAACCATAATACCAAATCCTATAAAGGTTGTTTGTGAAAAAACCAATAAAAATCAAAAACGTATTGTTACAGCAGGAAGATTAACAGGACAGAAAAATCATTTAATGCTAATTGATACATTCTCTAAAATACATATGCATTATCCTGAATACAAGTTAGAGATATATGGAGAAGGTATATTAAAAAATGTACTTGAAACGGAAATTGAGAAACTGAAACTTGAAGATGTTGTGTTTTTAAAAGGAACCGTTTCAAATTTACATGAACAGATAGCAGATGCTGATATTTTTGTTTTACCTTCTAATTATGAAGGTCTCTCTAATGCTTTTTTAGAAGCAATGCTGATGGGGTTTCCTGTAATTTCTACGGACTGTGCTGGGGCAAATGAATATATCGTTTCTGGAAAGAATGGAATCATTACTAAGGTGGGGGATACCAAAGATATGTTTGATGCAATTAAGCTGTTAATAGATGATAGTGACTTGAAAAGACGACTAGGATTTAATGCGAAGATAAGTGTAGAACATGTACGTGTTGATAATGTAATTAATAAGTGGATGTCAATTATTGATAAAGTGGTAGAATCGTTTTAATTAAATTATATTATGTAGAAAAATGAGAAATTTTATATTTATGTTTGCATTACAATTTTCATATGGGGATTAATTTTAATTAGATTTAAAAAATATATAAATAGCTTAAAAGTAACAGTTGTCTCCTTCTTGAAATTATTGATGTATATTGTATTATTTGTTAGACGAACCCATAAGGAATTGTAACTCATGAACACGATTGAAAAGCCAGTTAATAAGATTTGGATAATGTATATAGAAGTGTTGTTTGTCATTTTTATGACGGACGTCAGCTATATATCAATAAATGAGAGTTCAATTATTGTAGATGTAACAAAATTTGCTATCATTTTTGTTTCTTTGTACTTTGTTATTCTAGAATGTATTTTCAAAAGAATGCCGATTAGAATTATGCTTCTTTTATTATCATTTAGTGTTTTTTGTACCATTTTTTTCACTGGTGTTTTATTTAAGCTTTCTTTTTATGTATTCGTAGCAGAATTGTGGTTTTGTTATTTGTTTTCTAGAAAATATACTATAAAGGATTTTACTCATTGTTACTTGATCTTGATGAGAATTATAGCAGTTGGGTCATTGATTTGTTGGCTATTTCCTCAGTTTTTTGTTAGCATCAATATATTCCCTAAATTTACTTCTTCTGTGGGTGCGGAGTACAGATTTCTTGGCGTAGCAACTATTCCATTAAAAACTCATATGCAGAAACGAAACTTTGGTCCGTTCTGGGAACCAGGCACTTATCAAGTATACTTGAACATGGCCATTTTTCTTTTATTATTTGTAGAAGAGAGGAAAAAGAAAGCTTTTGATATTGTTTTATTCATTATTACGGACTTAACTACTATGTCTGGAGCTTCTTTGTTAACCTTAGGGTTGATTATTTCTGCATATCTGTTGAAAGATAGAAAAATAAAAACATTTATAACTGTACTGAGTAGTAGTGTAATCATCACTGTATTGATGAATACAGTCCTTTTTAATGGAATTTTGCTGAAAATGTTGGGACAGGATAGGAATTCGTCTTTGATGTTTCGTTGGATTGGATTAGAGGGAAGTATTAGGGCCTTTCTTTTACATCCGTTATTTGGCGCCCCTTACACAGAGATTTTGCAGATTAAAAATGAATTGGCGCTTAAGTATCTTGGTATTTTTTATGGAAGCAATACCAGCACGTTTACTAATTATTATGCCTATTATGGTTTTTTTGTTGGATCTTTTTTTCTTGTGGCCTCTTATATGTTTTTTAAGAAAATATGTAAAAAGGGTATTGTTGGCATGATTGCCTTTGCTGCATACTTTTTTTCAACCTCTAATGAAAATCTTATAGGATCTCTACTGATTATTACTGTGGCTTCGTTAGGGTTTTGGGGTAATCTGAAATTGTCAATTCCTGAGGTAATAGTAAATGAATAAAAATATTTGCATAGTTAGAGCGAATCCGAAAGATGATGTTAGCCAGATTTTGAAGCAACGAGGATATCATGTTTATGGACTATACAAAGGATTTGGACATGTTGTCAGTCGGACTATACGAAAATTGTGGTTGAAATATAGACTGCCATTTGCTTCTATTTGGTTTGAAAAGTCTGTTTTGGATGATTCCGCTCAAAGGGTTTTTGTATTTGAATCTTTGTTGACAAGGTCTTATCTTGTTTGGCTGATACAGCACAAAAAGGATGCTTCTATTGCGGTGTGGTATTGGAATATTGTAAAGAATACCATTGATCCTAGAACTATCATGGATTTATCATGTACATTCTGGTCTTTTTCTAGAATGGATTGTAAAAAGTATGGATTAAGATTTAATCCACCACCATATTTTCATGAAATGGAATATCAGTCAACTGAAGAGTGTGTTGATATTTGCTTTGTAGGTAAAGACAAGGGTAGACTGGAGCAGATTTTAAAATGGAAACAAGTGTTTGAAGCTCAAGGCTTATCCACAGAGTTTTACATAACGCCAGATCATCCTTATAACAAAAACCCTAATTACTCAAAACCGATATCTTATAAACAGTCTGTTGAGATAAGTGCAAGAGCAAAGGCTATCTTCGATTACATCGAAATTGATAACAGTGGACAATCCATGAGAATTATGGAGGCGCTGTTTACAAACAAAAAGATTATTACTAATAATAAGCTTATAGTTGATTATGATTTCTACTGTCCTGAAAATTTTTTCATTCTTCATGTTGATCCGATTGAGAAATTGAAAGATTTTATGGTTACTCCATATAAAAAATCAATAAGAGATGTAAAAATGCGTTATGATTTTGATAGCTTTATTACACGATTTTGGGAAGATGATAAAGAATCATGGTGGTATAATAATGAATAAACGTAAAACTTCACGAATTTTAGCAGTTAATTGCAATAAAACTTCCGGAGGTGGAAAAATCATGCTGTCACTTGCGGATTTTGCTAGGAACAATGGTTTTGAGGTTGTGACTGCTACACCTGAGGGTAAATACTCAATTAATATTGAAAATAATATAACTATAACGAAAAGATGGCAAAAGGGGATAAACTGGAGGTTGAGTAAACTATCAGGCAATGATAGAACCCTTCCTTTCGCACAAACAAACAAGTTGATTAGGTTTATTAAAGAATACAAACCAGCGATAGTTCATCTGCATGGTTTACATGGTTATTATGTAGACTATATTAAGCTACTAGATTATTTAAAAAAAAGAAATATTATTGTAGTTTGGACTCAGCATGATTGTTGGGCTTATACAGGGAAATGTGTTCATTACACTTCTGTTAATTGCGAAAAATGGCAGACAAAATGTTATAACTGTCCTCAACTTGATCAATTTCCTGCAAGTGTTTTTTTTGATAAAACTGAACAAATGTTCGAGATGAAAAAAAAGTGTTTTTCGACTTTGTTGAATTGTACTTTTGTACCGGTATCAAAATGGCTTAGTGAAGAGATGAAAAAGTCATTCCTTAAAAACTCAAATATTCAATTGATAGCAAACGGAATTGACACTAGTGTTTTTTATCCACAGAAGAGTGATATAAAAGCTAGAAATGGAATATCAGAAAAAAAGGTTATTCTCGGTGTGGCAGCTAGTTGGTCAGAAAGGAAAGGCATCGAAGATTTTTTTAAACTAAATGAAATGATTGATAAGAGTACAACTGCTATTATTATTATTGGAATTAATGCACAATTTATCAATCGTTGTCGAGATGTTGGTATTGTTCCAATTTTAAGAACTGCTGATAGAAACGAGCTTGCACAATGGTATTCTGCTTGTGATGTATTTTTCAATCCGTCAACTGAAGAAACATTTGGATTAGTTACTGCTGAAGCAATGGCGTGTGGGGCACCAGTTGTTGGGTATAGATCTACCGCAACTACAGAATTACTAGAAGGCACTTCTAATTACTGTGTAGAACCACGTGATGTAAATGCGGCTAAAAAGGCAATAGATATTGTATTGACTTTACCGAAAGCATTTTTTTCTGAGTGTAACAGAACAAAAGTGCTGGAGAACTATGATTTGATTAGTCAGTTTTCAAAATATATTGATTTATATAATGATTTGTTGAGTGTTAAAGCTTAGTAAAAAGAGAATGTGGAGAAAGTAGAATCTTGAATAATAAAGTAGTAAAAAACGCATCATGGATTATTGCTAGCAGAATTGTTCAAGCTTTGCTTGGGATGGTTATATCGATGCTTTCAGCACGATATCTAGGACCAGGGAATTATGGGTTAATCAACTATGCTTCTTCAATAGTCGCTTTTGTAGTTCCGGTTATGCAGCTCGGCTTTAAAAATATACTTGTAAGTGAGTATATTAGTCATCCTGAAGAGGAAGGGAAAATTGCAGGTACTACATATGCTTTGACCCTTTTTTCATCACTGGCATGTATTTTTGGTGTTATCTCGTTCACATTTTTTGCTAATGCAAATGAGACTATAACAATTACCGTGAGTTCACTTTATAGCCTTATGTTGTTGTTTCAGGCAACAGAGTTAATTCAATATTGGTTTCAATCTAAATACTTATCCAAGTATGTTTCAATAGTGTCTCTGTGTGCATATGCAGTTGTGTCGGCTTATAAAATATTTCTGTTGTCGACAGAAAAAAATGTAACATGGTTTGCCGTTTCCAACTCCATCGATTATTGCTTGATTTCAACAACATTGTATGTTTTATATAGACGTTTTGGGGGGCAACAGCTATCATTTTCTTGGAATGTCGCTAAGCGTATGTTATCTTCCGGGAAATATTACATCATATCAGGGTTGATGGTAGTAATATTTGCGAATACTGATAAAATAATGCTTAAGTTAATGGTTGGAGAAGCAGAAACCGGTTATTATTCAGCTGCTGTTTCATGTATCAGTTATACTTCATTTGTTTTTTCTGCAATAATTGATTCAATGCGACCGAGTATACTCGAAGGAAAAATAGAAAGCAAAGGAAAGTATAAACGTAATGTAGTTTACCTCTATAGTATAATTATTTATTTAGCGTTTGGTTTAAGTCTGATTGAAACGATATTTGCTCCGTTGATTATTAATGTTTTATTTGGCAAAGCTTATTTACCGTCAATAGGTGTTTTAAGAATTATTGTATGGAATTCAACTTTTGGATATTATGGTGGTGCAAAAGATGTATGGATTCTTGCAGAACAAAAACAAAAATATTTGTTATGGTTGAATTTTTCTGGAGCTATTGGAAATGTGATAATAAACGCTCTACTTATACCATCTATGGGGGCTACAGGAGCTGCAATAGCATCGGTAATAACGCAATTTTTTACTAATATTTTAATGGGATTCATTATCAAAGAACTTAGACCTAACAATATGTTGATGATACGATCATTGAATCCAAAATACCTACTTGAAATTAAGAATAAAATTTTTAGAAAAACAAATAATTAATAAGGAGATTAAGATAAATGTCAACTTTTACTAACAAAACACTAATGATTACTGGAGGCACAGGTTCATTTGGCAATGCTGTTCTTGAACGATTTTTAGATACTGATATAAAAGAAATTCGTATATTTTCCCGTGATGAAAAAAAACAGGATGACATGCGCCATCAATATAACAATCCTAAATTAAAATTTTATATTGGTGATGTACGAGATATTAGTACAATACGGCCTGCAATGATTGGTGCCGATTACGTATTCCATGCCGCAGCATTGAAGCAAGTGCCTTCCTGCGAGTTTTTTCCACTTGAAGCCGTAAAAACAAATGTTTTCGGTACTGATAATGTGTTGACTGCAGCAATTGAAGTTGGAGTAAATCGAGTGGTTTGTCTTTCTACTGATAAAGCAGCATACCCAATTAATGCAATGGGAACATCTAAAGCAATGATGGAAAAAATTATTATTGCTAAGGCAAGAACTGTTGACCCTGCAAAGACTAGAATCTGTTGTACTAGATATGGTAATGTTATGTGCTCTCGGGGTTCAGTTATACCTTTATTTATAGATAAAATTAAATCAGGGTATCCACTAACTATAACTAATGGTGATATGACAAGATTCATCATGAATTTGGATGAGGCTGTTGATTTAGTTCTCTATGCATTCGAAAATGGCTCGCAAGGAGATTTGTTTGTTCAAAAAGCAGAAGCGTGCACAATTGATATATTGACTCAATCCATTAAAGAGTTGTTTGATGTACCTGATTATCCAACGCAAATCATAGGTATGAGACATGGAGAAAAAATGTATGAAACATTGCTGACAAATGAGGAATGCACTAGAGCTCTTGATTGTGGTGATTTTTATCGTGTGGTCGTAGATAATCGTGATCTTAATTATGAAAAGTACCTTTCAGATGGTAATATCGATAGAAATGGGTTGGTTGAGTTTAATTCAAATAACACAAGGTTGCTTGATGTAGAGGAAGTAAAGAAAAAACTGCTAACTTCTGAATTGGTCATTAAAGAACTTGAAGCTTTTAAAAAAATCAAGGGAATATAATGAGCATCTTTGATTAAATATTGAGACTGTTTTTCTACATATGTGAGTAATAAAAAATGGTATGAGTGTTTGTAGAGCAGTCTCACTCAGTTCACTACAAGAAAGTATATTAACTATATTTTGAATAGACCATACCTTATATTTCTCTATGATTACTTGGGTAAGAGAGCTTTATAAACCATGTTAAGATCACGTACGTTTTTAGAAATTAGATTAATATTAAGATTTGAAGGCTTTCTAAGTGATTCATGTAGAAAGAAAAATTTCATAGTTTATGGCACAATAATCCTGCTTTAAGTAAATAAAAGTGAAAGTTGTTTAATTGAAACAAGGACAACTGGGAATCTTTATGTTCTTGACAACTTGTTGGCAGTTGTAGTTCCTACTCTAGAGATATCAATAAATGATTAATAAGAATATAAATTGTTAAAAAAGTCTAAAAATACATATGAGTTAGAGAAGTTGTTTTTTGCTAATCCGATATATTTATGGTACTTGCCTTTCCAGGTAAAATATAAGTTAAACTATATTGAATGGTAATACAGATAAAAATATCGATTTAAAACACTGAAGAGCTTCTAGTTGTGAGACTTGTTGAAGATGATGAAAGTATTTAGTTTTTAGCACTCCTTTGTATAAATGGTTCTCTTCACGATTTATTGTTAATAACAGACTGTGAAAAGAGAAATAACTTGCGATAAATTGATTTAAAATGGTAGATTAAAGAAAGAAAACTTGAATTTATATAATACTGTTAAGAATAAGATGATTCAAAAACTAGTAATATGATTTTAGGATTTAATATCCACGATTATGACTATATTACTATACTTAATCGATATGAAAGTCACCTTATTCATAGCAAGTTGTTTTATATTTTGATTTAAGTTCATAGTAAACAATACTCTAAAATCACGTTCTTAAAATATGTAATATTTACTATATTACGATAATATAATAACTATTTTGATATTTTAATTATGTTAGAGTAGAAATCCGATATTATTAATCAACATAAGACACAATTATCAATTGTAAAATATAATGAAACAATGCAGTGGATGAATTGCTATCGTTGACTGATTATTAACGTTGAGTCCTTCAAGCTGTATTCTAATGTATACTCAAATGATATAAAATATTTGTTGGTATGGGTGTAGCAAAGATTAGATTTAAAGAAATTTAAAAGTACAAAGCTAAAGAAAATAAAGCCAAGATTAAATAATATTATAAGGCGCAAAGTATGCATAATTATTGATTAGTGTAGCAAAACTATTATTTTCGGTGAAGAAAATCAATCAGTATGATTATTTAGTTTCATTATCGCTCAGATTTGGTATGATGTTTATTTTCATTTGCTGTATGGGAATTATTTTGGGAATGCTGTAGTTTCGCAAGTGTTTTATGTTAGAGTTTAAATCTTTTTTGTTATATTTGGAGAGAGACATGCAAATATAAAAATTGTTAATCTGAATAAATGAGTACTATACAGATTAGTTCGATTGTTATTCCTTTATTGTATGGTTTTTATTTGTTAATATTAGCTTCAGCCATTGGTGATATTTTATATTTAATACAATCTATTCGTTGGGATACATATTATTAAATCTACAGGGGGGGAAATTATTTTGTTATTTGCTCATTATACTGTACAAGAAATTAGAAAATAAAAATAAGTTGATGAAAAGTGTTTTGGGTTTGGTTTTGTTTTGATTATTGCAATTGTTTTATCTAACTGTATCTATTTTAGTGTTATTTTCTACTTATTCATTGGGGGGAGTATTTCAAAGTTTGGATTAAAAAGAATACAAATATCACTTTAATACTCCTTTTGTTCTTGTGGTAGGAGCTTGTGTAGTAAGGGATGCAGATATTTCATAGAAAAAACGATAGCATGTAATAGTTTTGTAGTTCTTTTATGTCTTTGGTTGGGTTTGATGTTCTAGTTTTGTTTGTTAGCTACGGAGTAAAACTCCAGAGAAGTTTGATAATATTTATTCTAGTGGTGTTTCCCATTCATTTGAGGGGGTTTTGGTGTATGTTTATTGTTTCTATGGCGTTTATATTATGGGAAAATTATCAATGTCTAAACTTGAACTTTTGATGGTTTTTAAATCATATTTGTGTTTGTGGCGTTGTTTGTAAATTCGACGATATTTTATATTATATTTGAAACAGTGTAATTAATGATAAATTTGAAAGATAATCAGAAATAATTAAAATAAAATTTAAAACTTTAGTAATATAACAATAGAAGTTTGCATTGAAAATTTTTAATCAATAAAGAATAAATTAGTCCATATTATGGTGAATTAAAATAAATATTAAAAAGTCTGAAATATGGAATATTTCGTTTTTTTAGTTATTTATCACAAGTAAGAAATGACTATTTATTTAAGAAAAGTGATTTTGGAAATCAATCTTCCTAACTTTTGAAATGTATGAATAAAAATAAGATTTTTCTATTTTTTTGTGATTAAATTATATTGTTTTATTATTGGGCGGAGGATATAGAATGAAAATTTTAGTAACCGGGGCAAAAGGCTTTGTTGGTCGTAATCTAGTTGAAAATCTAAAGAACATTAGAGATGGTAAGAACAATACACGTCCTAACATTTCTATTGAAGAAATCTATGAGTATGACATTGATAATACTTTGGAAGATTTAGATAGATACTGTAGTGATTGTGATTTTGTATTTAACCTTGCCGGTGTAAACAGACCAAATAATTCTAAAGAATTTAGAGAAGGTAACGTGGGCTTTGCTATTATACTTCTTGATACTCTTAAGAAATATTCTAACAAATGTCCTGTAATGCTTTCTTCAAGTATTCAGGCAACCCTTGCAGGGCGTTTTGGTGAGTCCGAATATGGAAAGACAAAAAAAGCAGGTGAAGAACTGTTCTTTGAATATGGAAAAGAAACAGGTGCAAAAGTACTTGTTTATAGATTTCCTAATCTTGTAGGAAAATGGGTTAGACCTAATTACAATAGTGCAGTAGGAACCTTTTGTAATAATATTGCAAACGACCTACCGATTACAGTGGAGGATCCTTTTGTTGAACTTGAGATGCTTTTTATTGATGATCTTGTAGAAGAAATGTTCAATGCTCTGGAAGGAAAAGAACAATATTGTGAGTTTGATGGGGTAGAGACTTTATTACAAAAAGATGGCAGATATTGTGCTGTAACTGTTACCCATAAAGCTACTTTAGGAGAGATTGTTTATTTACTTCATTCATTTCATGATCAGCCACAAACTTTGCTTATGCCATCTATTCCTAATGGAAGTTTTGTAAAGAAATTATATTCTATGTATCTTTCATATCTTCCAAAAGATAAAATTTTATTCCCTTTGAAGATGCATGTTGATAATCGAGGTACATTCACAGAATTACTTAAGACCACAGACCATGGGCAGTTTTCAGTCAATATTAGTAAACCAGGAACTACAAAGGGGCAGCATTGGCATAATAGTAAGTGGGAGTTATTTATTGTGGTTTCAGGGCATGGACTTATTCAGGAAAGAAAAATTGGTACTGATGAATTATTAGAGTTTGAAGTATCGGGCGACAAGATAGAAGCAGTGCATATGATCCCAGGTTATACTCATAATATCATAAACCTTTCAGAAACCGAAAAACTTGTAACTTTGATGTGGGCTAATGAAGAATTTGATCCTAATCGCCCAGATACTTTCTTTGAAAAAGTATAAATAAATTGGACAGCAATGTTTATTTTTTCTTAAATAGGTGCCATGAAAAATTGAATGTAATCTTTTAAGCGTCAGTAAGTCTCCATCAAACTAATCAAAAGAAGTATAAAACAGTAGTTCAATTTGTGAAGGAATCCATTAAGAAAAAGAAAAAATATACTAAATATGAGAAGCTACATTTTTACATGACTATAAAGAATCTGGATTAAGTTTGAATGAATACTGTATTAGAAATAATATCAATTGCTACGAAATGAAAGCTTGGATTTTAAATTATGTAAGCAAAATTAAAGATGTTGGAAGAGTAATAGGTACTAGAGTTAATAATCTTAAATTAAGTAATTATAAAGCAACACAAATTAATAAGGATGAAACAAAAAACTATTAAGATTTGAACAAGATAATAGCATGGTGTGTTTTACTATACAAGAGAAGAAAAAAGCAACTTTAATAAAAAAATAAAATAGTAATACTAATACTGCTTTTCAAGAAATAAAAACTTCAAATAAACCAATTGAAGATATCTTTAACTTTAGCGAAAATATTAACAAATGTTGTATGAGTTTATTAGATTTACAATTTAATAAAGCCAATGCTGATTTAATAAAAAGATTAATGGAGGTGTTAAAATAATATGTCACTTCCTTTTGATAAAGATTTAGCAGGTATAAAAGTTTATTTAAAAGTTGGAGTTACAAATTTTAGAAGAGTACTTAAGGTTTAATTTCATTAGTAGAAGGTTCCCTTAAAATCCAAATGGATGAAAAAAGTATCTTTATATTCTTTCAAAAAATAAAAAGCAAATAAAGATGATATATATCTAAAGAGTCGGAGCTTTTCTTATACTACAAAAAATAAAATATGTTTTCTTTCCTTGGCCACAAACAAATGAAGAAGCACTATTAATTGATATGGATGATTTAAGAGTATTAATAGCAGATCCAATATTAATAGAACCATTAAGAGCTAGAAAACTTGTATAAAAAATACAACTGCATTTATAGGAAAAATAAACTTACAAATCTTAAACAAGCAAATAAATGCCCATAGAGGGTTAGTATAGCTTGTTTTCTTTTATATATTATTTATTAGTTTAATAATTAGTTGAGTGTTATTTATTGTGTTTTAAATTAGTATTTAAGGCGTGAATGTGGATATAATTATTTACTGAGTTGAGATTTATGTTAAACAAATAGCTTTTGCTAATGATTTAAATATAGTATAATATTAAGCATGAATACAAAAGAAAATAGTCTCCATCAAACGTTTGACACACTTGTTGGAATAAAATAGTAGTCGAGTTTTTGATATTATTGTTTAAGAGAATTAGGGTTAAATTAGTAAATTCTTGATCAATTAAATATTAGATTATGAAATTTTTCTCTTTGACATAAAAGCAATTTATTATTCCTAGTCGGACAAACTCTATTAGTCAATAATATAACTCCAATTTCTTTAATAGGATCTATTATTATAGATGTACCTGTAAATCCTGTGTGGCCATATGCTTTATTAGAAACTTTGTTTCCAAAGAATTTACCATCAATGTCATTATAGAGATTAAAACCTAAAGCTCTTGGTAGATTTAAATCTTTTGTTAAATTATGTGATAATTTATAATACATTTCTTTTGATAAAAAAGATGTATCTTCATTTAATAGTATTTGAGTAAATTTAATCAAATCCTCTATAGGACTAAAAAGACCAGCATTACCAGATATACCATTTAAAAATCTAGCATTTTCATCATGAACAACTCCCCTTAGTGGAGTTGTTTTGTTTTTAGGGATTTCGGTTGCTGCAAATTGCTTTGTTTTTCTTGGATTGTATGTTATATGATTCATTTTTAATGGTTTAAAGACTTCTTCTTTACATAAAATATCTAGGTTATTATTTCCTATCTTTTCTAAAATCTTTCCAAGAACTATATATCCCATACAACTATATTTAACTTGTGTATTTGCTTTATAATTAGGATTCTGCTTTAAAATAAAATCTAAAGCTTGATTAGGACTATCTAAATAATTTTCAAGCCTTATTTCTGTAATAAAGCCACCTGTATGAGTCATTAGATTTTGGATAGTTACATCTTTATAGTTTTCACTTTCAAAATACATTCCAATAGTATCATCTAATCTTAATAATCCCTTATCAATATATCTACAAGCTAGCATTGTAGTTCCAATAACTTTGGTTAGAGAAGCTAGATCAAAGTAAGTATCATACGTTATTTTCTCTTTATTCTTCTCATAAGAAGTATAGCCTCCCTTAAGTTTATATATTTCACCATTTTTTTTACAAATGGCACAAACATAACCAGGGTAGGCTTTGTTAAGATATGAATCTAGAAATTGTTGTATTTGATTAATGTTCATAAGGTTTTCTAATCTTTATTAATTTTCTTAATATTCTAGAGATTTAAGTTGTTTCTTTAATTGATTGGCATCAGTATATAAAAATGCTTTGATTCCACAAGATAGGGCAGCATCTACATTCTTTTGTACATCATCTGTAAAAAATACATTTTCAGGATTAGCTTTTTCTTCTTTACAAATTTCCTTAAAAAAATCAACTTTAGGTTTTGCTATATGCATCTTATTAGATGCATAAACTTTATCAAAAATATCATATTGTTTTAACTTAATGTGGATATCGTAATGTGAATCTATTACATTAGTTCCACAAACAACTCTCTTCCCTTTATTTTTTAATTCTTTTATAACCTCAATTGTTGGTTCATCTATAACTGGATTAAAGAATTTACCGAGTAAAGTATCTTCATATTTTGGAACTTTAATTTTTGTAATTTTAGAAAATTCTCTCCAAAATTCATCTTCACTTATTTTTCCTTCACTATGCAAAAATAATGCTTTAGATGCATCTTTATCATAATTGTGAATAATATCAGTATCACTTCCAAGATATTTTGATAATTTTTGAGCTACATTATGATTTCTAATTATAACTCCACCCATATCGAATATAAACAAATCAATCATATATTTTATTCCTTTCCTGCTGAATACATTGCACTACCACCTAGAAAATATTTTGATAGGCTTAAAAATAATATAATCATTGGCAAGCTAGCTAGTGCTGCAACTGCCATCATTGATCCTTCATTAGAGGATTTTTCTTCTGTAAATTTTATAATATAAGTTGGGATAGTTTGCATCTTTTGTTGTTGTGCAATTAGTAAAGGCCATAGTAGGTTGTCCCATTGCCCTTTAAAGCAGAATATTGCAGCTGTAGCGAGTGCTGGAGTACTATTATTAATAACTAGCTTCCAAAATATACTGACTTCTCCAAGTCCATCTATACGGCCTGCATCTATAATATCATCTGGGAAAGAAAGTAGATATTGTCTTAATTGGAATAGACCAAATACATTTAGAAGAAAGGGTAATATTAGTCCCATATAAGAGTTTTGAAGATTAAGTTTTACAGCTGTTATATACATTGGAATCATAATTGCTTCAAAAGGTATCATCAATCTTCCCATAAGTAACATAAATACTGTATTTCTTCCTCTAAATTGGTATTTAGCAAGGCCATAACCTGCAAAAGCACTTATTAAAGTTGCTAAAATTGTGGTTGTAGCTGCTACAAATAATGAGTTAAATACATTTCTTATAAATATATAAGAATTATCATTTCCAGCGATAGCTTGGGTGTAGTTTTCCCAATTAAGTTTACTAGGTATCCATTTAAATGGCATTGAAAATATTTCTTTACCAGTCATAAAAGATGAGGTAAACATAAATAGGATAGGTATTAAAACTAGAAGGCCAATACCAAATAATATTATATTAATAATTATTGTTGTAATGTTTTCAGCATTGCTTTTTTTAATTTTATTATTCACTTTATTTCTCCCTTAATATGATATTTCATCTTTAGCTGATACTTTCATTCGAACAAGGGTTAAACTCATCATTATTAAAAAGAGAATAACACTCATAACACAGGCAACACTAATTCTTAAATCTCTCATTGCAGTATTATAAATATTTAGAGTTACTACATTGATTGGTTCAACTGGAGCTCCTCTTTGCATAAATAAGTATTGGGTTGAGAATGATTTTAAACAGTTAAGCATTGCAACTATTGAAATCATCGCTGTTGTAGGTCTAAGGAGAGGTACTATAATTTTCCTTATAGTTTGAAATCTTGAAGCTCCATCTATCGTTGCAGCTTCTAAAACACTATCTGGTATTTTAGCTATTCCTGTTATATAAATTATGGTGAAATAGCCAATATACTTCCAAACATAAATCATTGCCGTACTCATCTGCAATTTAGTTGGATCAGTTAGCCAATTATGGTTTATACCAGGTGTGTTTAATATGGTATTAAGAAAACCATTAGCAATACCTCGCGGATCAAATATTAACATCCATATTAAAGCTGCAACAACTGATGATAAAACTGCAGGAGAATAATATATTAATTGTAAAGTTTTACTGCCACTTTCTTTTGTAGTCATTGCTAAGCCTAAAAGTAGAGAAAAAATTGTTAATGGAATAAAAGCTGCTAATGTGAAAAATAGGGTAGCTCTCATAGAATTCCAAAAGTTTCTTGATGTTAAAATATAGGCATAATTAGAAAATCCTACAAAATTAGGTGGCCTTTTTGATAGCAGCTTTATATTAAAAAATGTATTATAAAGAGCATTTAACATTGGATACAATGAAAACATTAAAAACATTAGCAAAGCAGGGGTAACAAATACCCAACCCCATTTAGCTTTCTTTTTCTCTATTCCTTTATACTTCATAATTTAAATGCTCCTTATCTTTATGTTGTAATTTATTCTAAGTCTATTATTTCTTGTACATCACGTCTAAGTTCAACAAGAACTTGTTCTGGGTCATCCCCTTGTAACATGACTTTTTCAAATGCTGTTTTAATCTTATCTTCGATAGCTGAACTATATTCATCGTAGTAAGATATTGTAGCTTTTTCCATATCAGATTTGAAAACATCTGAATATGGTATATTCTTAAATGTTTCTGATTCAAATAATTCATATTTAGGGTGAACTAATGTAACTCTTGTTAAATAATCTTCATCATGGCTTAACATGAAATTAACTAATTTCCATGCCCATTGTTGTTTTGCTGATGATACATTTCCATTTACTAAGTAGAAATGTCCTGCAATATGGCCTGCAATATCATATTTTGCATCTGACCATTGAGGATATGGAATTACCATCCAATCATCACTGTTATAGAAATCAGGATTTGCTGTTTCCATTCTACCTTGTTGATATAATCCACTATCACTCATAGCAATTTCATTTTCATTATTATCGAATACTTTTCTAGGTGCTACATAAGTTGGTCCGCCTAAGTTTTTGCCTGTAGGTCCCCATTCTTTCATGTAGTTTAATACTCTAAGCCATGCTTCATCACCTATGATTGCACTCTTGCCATCATCACTGATTAATTTACCACCTAGTTGTTCAACCATTGGTAAAATTTGCATTAGATAACTTGGATATCTAAAATCAAATCCTCTTCTAGTAATAATTTCACCATCTCTTAATACTAATTTTTCACTTACTTCCATAACTTCTTCCCAAGTTTTTGGATAATCAGTTTCAGGATCTAATCCTGCATCTCTAAAGATGTTCTTATTTAGGTAAGTACAGAAATTAGTATATTCTAAAGGAAGTCCATATAAGCCACCTTCATAAGTTACTGGAGCTAGAGAATTAGGGATGTATTGAGAAGTAATTTCATCTAAGCTAGAGTAACCCAACCAAGCTGGATCTAATTCACTTGCTTGTCCTTCAACTACAAATTTTCTAATTACAGATTGGTTTGAGTTAAAGATGTCTGGTCCTTCATTAGCAGAGAATGCAACTGTTAATAATTCTGCCATTTTTGATGAAGGGTAGGTTTGATAATCGACTGTAACATTTGGATTTTCTTTACAGAATTCATCAATAAATTCTTGTTCCATAACTTTTCTATTTGGATCTTCATGTGTCCAAATTGTTAATGTTACTGGTGCTGATAAGTCAACTACTTCTTCTTGTTGTCCTTTTGCAAACATTGGAGATATAGCCAATGTTAGGATTAAAGCAACTAAAATTTTTTTCATTTATAACCTCCTAATCCGTTATAATGTATTTTTTGCTATATATAATGCCCCATCTAGAGCATTAGTTTCTAATTTAATTCTTTTAAGTAAATTGTTTTGATTTTCTTTATCTAAATTATATCTTTCAATTTCCTCATTAAAATATTTATTAACAATTTCATCATGTTCAAAAACACCACCTGCAGTTACTACCTCTCTTATAGCAACTTTGGGTAAACGGTTATGGACTGATAATACTAATTTAAATAATTCTTTAGCTGATATTTTTAATATATCTAAAGCTAATGGATCACTACTAATTGCATATTTTGTAACAATTGAAGCTGAAGCTGATACTGTAGCTTTGTCTAAGTTTGAAGTATGAAAATACTTAATAGCTTCATCTATATTTTTTAAATTGTAGAAATTTAATAGTGGATTTAGCATTTTTGTTTGAAGATCTCTATTTTCAAAACTCTTTATAGATCTTTTAATAGCTTCTTGTGCAATAAAAGAAGCAGATCCTTCATCTCCAAGTCTCCAACCAAATCCCCCAGCTCTAACTAGATTTTTATTAGAATCTTGTCCCATAGCGACAGAACCAGTTCCAGCTATAAGACAAATTCCTTCTTTATCTTGTAAAGATCCAACCATTAAAGCTCTAACATCTGTTGTTAAAATAGTTTCAAGAGTAGGGTAGTTTTTATTAAAAAAACTATTAAATTCTTTTATTTCATATTCTCTAGCAAGACCTGCGGAAGCTACACAAATTCTCTTAACATCTTTAATGTTTATATTTTCTTTTAGAAGAGATGTTTCAATTAAATCTTTTAGAGCAGAAAAACACTTATCTTTTCCAACAGAAAAAATGTTTATACTCTCTCCTAAATACAGAGCTTTTTTGTTTAGGTTTTCATCTCCAATAATAAGTCGGCTTTTTGTTCCGCCTCCATCTATTCCTAGGAAATATTGCATTGAACACCTCTTTCATCTAATACTTTATTAATAGAGCCATTATTGTGAGAAAGTAAATTTCTAGCTTCAGTGGCACTAACACTAAGCATTAGCATAATCATAGCTGTTTTAGTTTCTTTATTAGCAGCGTAAAAAGCTTTTTCAGAAGTTTTATAATTATTTCCAGTAACTTCAACTATTAAATTAATGGCTCTATCAATTAATTTGATATTAACTGGTTGAAGATTAACCATTAAGTTGTTATAGACTTTACCAGTTTTTATCATAGCTGTTGTAGTAATCATATTTAAAACTAGCTTTTGTGCAGTTCCAGCCTTCATTCTAGTAGAGCCTGTAATAATTTCAGGACCAACTGGTAAATAAATAGAGTTATCTTCTCCAACAACTTTAAATGACCTTGTTTCCTTATTACAGCTAATAGCAGCAACAGAAACTCCAAGAGTTTTAGCATATTTTAAAGCATCAACAACATAGTTTGGCCCACCAGAGGCTGAAATACCTATTAAAACATCTTTATCATTTAATTTGTTATCTTTAACAGCTTGAATACCAGCCTCTCCATTATCTTCAGCATTTTCAATAGATCTAGTTAAAGCTTCATTGCCACCTGCGATGATTCCTTTAACTAAAGATCTTGGAACACCAAAGGTTGGGGGACATTCAGATGCATCTAGAACACCAAGCCTTCCTGATGTTCCAGCTCCTATATAATATAGGTGCCCATCATTATTAAATGCATTAATAACTTTTTCTACAACATTGCAGATTTGAGGAATTGCAGTTTTAACTACATCTGCAACTTTGTGATCTTCTTTATTGATAATTGTTAAAATATCCTCTGTATTCTTTGTATCAATTCTGTAAGAAAGAGGATTTCTTTGTTCTGTTGTTAATTTGTTCTGTCTCATGGAAACATAATAGACTCATCAAATAAAAAAAGCAATAATTATTTTTAAAAATTTGAAAAAATTATTGAAAATGATTTTTAAATTAATTATTTATAAATATTTTAAACTATGATATAATTGATTTTATGAAAACAGTAATCCCAATTATAAAACAGATTCTTCCTCAATTATCTTCTTCTGAATTAAAAATTGCTGAGTATATTTTGGCTAATCCTGAAGAGATTGTTGATATAGATATTTCAGTGTTATCATCAAAAGCTGGATCTAGTAATGCTGCGGTAACTAGACTTTGCCAAAGAGTAGGCCTTACCGGTTTTAAGGAAATGAAGGTTATATTAGCAAAAGAGATCTATAGTGGTTTTTTAATTTTAAATGAAAATATAAACACAATAACACCAAATGATGCTGTTACTATTCCTGAATTGAAAGAGTCTATGTTAAGTGCTATTAGAGATAGTTTAATTAGTTTAGATTCAATTATTAGTAGTGAAACAATAGAAATTGCTGTAGATATGATTTTAAAATCTAAATATGTTTTAATTTCTGGAACTGGAGCTTCTGGTTTAGTTGCAAATGATTTAAGTTTGAAACTTATGAGAATTGGGATTAAAACTTCATATATTTATGATGATGATGCACAAATTATTCAGTCTTGTAATTTATCAAAAAAAGATATTGCTATTGTTTGTTCTTATTCAGGTGAAACTAAAACTGCCATTAGTGTTGCAAAAAAAGCAAAAGAGAGAGGGGCTAGGGTAATCTCTATTTCAAAAATAGGTGGAAACTCTCTTTCTAAAATATCTGATGTTAATTTAGGTGTTCCAAGCTGTGAATCTCTATATAGACAAGGGGCTACTCTATCTAGAATTAATCAAATGGTTGTTGTTGATATTCTTTTTTCTGCTTTGCTGTTAAAAGATAAAAAAGCTGTAGAAAAAGCAAGGCAAACTTGGAATTCTATTTCTCATTAATAATAAATATTATTGTATTAGATTCTTCATAAATGAAGGGCTAATTAGTATTTTTTTTTATATACATTCTTTTTAAAATATGAAATAATCGTGGGTAAAAAAAATAGGAGAATTGGGAAAATGAAGAAAATACTTTTAGGTATTATGATTTGTGTTGTTTCTGTTGGAAGTTTATTTGCAGAAGGTCAAATAGAGGAATCTAAATCACAAAAGAGTCCAATTGGAATTATAAGTGCTATGGATTCTGAAATTGATTATCTTCTCTCAATTGCTAATATATCAACATCTAAAGAAATTGGTGGTGTTGTTTATCATATTGGTAAACTTGAAGGAAAAGATGTTGTAATTTGTAAAGCTGGAGTTGGAAAGAGTCTTTCTGCAGCTGGCACTGCTATTCTTATTCATGAATTTAATGTTTCTTCAATCATCTTTACTGGTATTGCAGGAAGTGTTTCTGACAAATTAAGTATTGCAGATGTAGTAATTTCTACAGAGGTAATGTTCCATGATTATGGTTTGCAAACAGATGATGGTATTATTTTAGATACAGATTTTGTTTCTGAAGTTAGAGTTAAAGCAGATCCAGTTTTAGTTGAAAAAGCATATAATGCTGCATTAAAAGTTTGTGATGATCAAGATGTTTTAAAAGGCTTAATTGCAACTGGAGACCAGTTTGTAGCTAGTCCTAAAACTGTTGAACATCTTTCAAATGACATCGGAGCTCTTTGTGTTGAAATGGAAGGAGCTTCAGTTGGATACGTAGCAGCACAGTATGGGGTTCCTTTTGTTGTAATTAGGGGAATGAGTGATAAAGCTGATGGTGAAGCTCATGAAACTTATGAACAATGGTGGGTTGTTGTAGCTGATAACTCAGGTAAAATTGTTCAAGAAATGTTGGCTTCTTTATAAGATTTATAATTAAATAGTGTAATTTAAGGGCTGTTGCAATAGTTAATTTGATTAACAAAGTGACAGCTCTTTTTTTGTTTAGTGATTTTGTTCTTAGTTTTTGAAATAACAACTATTCTTTATTACATGTTATTTGTAAAAGGTATTGGAATTAGAGGAAGTATTACTATTATATTGTTACAAAAATCAAGTTTTAATTAAACTTAAATATACTAATTTTAATAAATTCTAGTGATTATAATTTCATCTTTAAATAAGATAAATTAGTATTAGTAGAAGACTTTATATAATCTTATAAAAGATGTTTTCTAAATCGTCATGGAGCAAAATATACCTAAATATGAGATATATTCTGATTCATTAAATAGTTTTTGAAGGTTTTATTATTATAACGTTGAGTTTATAATACGTTTCCACTCTATTTGTAAAATTATTTTTTAAACAGTTTTAAAAACTATTTTATATCTACTGCTTATAGGAAATTGTCCACTGATCAAATAAAATTATTTCTTTATTTGGAAAGAAGTTTTTAGCAGATTGAAAAATTTTGTCTTTATTTGAATTGTCACAATTTATGAATATTTTAGTTATTTGACTCGTATTTATTCTTTTAAAAATATGTGAATCATTTTCAGCTAGTGATGAACCTATAATGAGTAGAGTTCCGTCAAGTTGTTCAAGTTTGTTTAATCCATTAACTAAATATTCATTTTTGATTATTTCACTTTCTTTATTATCACTTTCAAAGATGCAAATAATTTCATTGTTTTCTTTTTCAACTATTTTCTCTATTTTTTTATATAGTGATTTATTAGATTGCTGTTTTATTTTTCCAATCTTCTTCCCATTTTTATAAATATGAAATGCTCCATGAATAAAAAATATATTTTGAAGTCTTGGATTACTATATATTAAATCTTCACCAAAAAGATTATTAAAGCCATCATTTACATTATCTAAGCATTTTGTCTTTTTAGATTCTTTTTTTTCCCATACTACATCAATTATTCTATATAATTTATTCGAAGGGATTCTGTCTCTATTATATTGTTTCATCTCAGCTTTGAAATCTGTTTTACTAAACTTATTTAAATGAAGGGTTTTTTGTTTTTCATCAATGGTTATTGTCATTATTCCATTTTCAGTTGCTCTTTCTATTTCTTTTTGTATTTCTTGATATTTATTTTTGATTGGTTCCTCTTTACCAAATAAAGAATTTGTAAAAGCAATTCCTTGAGTCTCTTCATTTGGTTTTTTGTAGGACAATAATAGTTGATAAAGAAAGGGGTCGTAATTTAATGTAAAATAATTATCAAAATTTTTTAATAGCAAATAGATACCTTCCACACTTTTAATGTTCACCCTAGCAACTATCAGAAAATAAATCCTTACTCATAAGGAGTTGGATCTTTTTTTTTAACTTTTTTATAAACATTTTTCTTTAGACTAATAAAGACTATTTACATTTAATTAGAGTTGTGATATAATTTTAGTAAATTGAGGTAATTATGTTTGTTAAGAAAAGTAAGAATACAAAAGGTAGAGTAAGTTTAAGTATTGCTCAAAGTTACACTACTGAAGATGGCAAAAACAGATCTAAGACAATTAAGTATTTAGGATATTTAGATGATCTAGAAAAAGAATATGATGACCCCATTGCTCATTTTAAAAAAGTTGCTGCTCAAATGACTAAAGCATATAAAGAAGAACATGCTCCTTTTCTTATGAAGATAGATCCTAATACAAAACTTTCAAAAATTTCACCAGATAAGTTATATACTAGAAAAAATATTGGTTATGCAGCATTATCTCAAATTTATCATGAATTAGAAATTGATTATTTCATTAACAACAGAAGAAGATACACTAAAGCTGAATATAATCATAATGCTATCTTCAAACTGTTAGTATTTGATAGGATATTAAATCCTTCCTCAAAGAGAGAATCTTTTTTCCATAAAGATTTTTACTTTGATAAAATGGATTTTACATTAGAAGATACATATAAAGCTCTTGATTTCTTTAATAAACATTCTACAGATATGATTAAAAGCATCAATAGGCAAATTGAAAAACAATATAAAAGAGATACTACCTTAGTTTTTTATGATGTTACTAATTATTATTTTGAAGTAGATGATATTGATGATGATAATGATTACAGAAAAAAGGGAGTTTCTAAAGAACATAGACCAAACCCTATTATCCAAATGGGTTTGTTTATGGATGAGAAAGGACTTCCAATAACTTATGGTATTTATCCAGGTAATACTAATGATTGTAAAACATTAATACCTTCCCTTATGGATATTAGATATGACTATGGTATGAAAGATTTAATTGTTGTTGCTGATAAAGGTATGATGAGTGGAGACAATTTAACTAGAATCAAATTACAAAAGAATGGCTATGTAATTAGTCTTTCTGTTAGAGGAACTAAGGTTACTGATAAATTTAAAAAATACGTGTTAGCTAAAGACAATTGGAATGAAGAGTACACAAAATATGCATCAGATGGAAAGACTGTATTATTTAAAATGAAATCTCAAATTAGTCCTAGAGTTATTTCCGTTCATTCTTTAAAAGATGGTAGTGTTACAAAACAATCAATTAATGAAAAACAGATAATAATTTATAGTAAAAAATATGCTGATAAAGCTAAAAGGGATAGAAGAAGAGCTATAGAGAAAGCATTATCAAAAGTTGGGACTAGTAACAAATCTAATAAGTACGGTAGTGACAAATATATAGTAGAACAATTCTTAGATGAAAATAATAATGTTATTAAGTTTAAAAAGAATAATTTATTTGATTATGAGAAGTTAAAAGAAGAAGAAAAGTATGATGGCTATTATGCAATAGCTACCAATGTTATTGGATTAGAAGAAAGAGAAAGGCCTTTTAGGGGTAAGAGTAAATACACCTATGATGGTTTTTTAAAACTAAATAAAACAGTAACAGATAAAGATATTCTAGATATGTATAAAGGTTTATGGAAAATTGAAGAAACATTTAAGGTTACTAAATCTCAATTAAAAACAAGACCTGTATATGTATCAACAACAGAACATATAAAAGCGCATTTTCTAACTTGTTATATAGCATTAGTAATATTGAGACTAATAGAATACAGGTTAGGATGGGAATATTCATCAAAGAGATTAACGAAATCGATGAAATTAGCATCAGGAACATTAATTGAAAGTGGGTATTATGCTTTTGATTATTATGATGAAATACTAGAAAAATTGGGTAATGAATTAGATATTGACTTCTCTAAAAAGTATTTAAAGCTTAATCAAATAAAGAAAATAATAGGAAAAACAAAGAAAAAACTTTAGTGTCTTAAACTTTTAGTAAATATGTGAGCCTAATAATTCTTAGTAGATAAGAACTTAGGCTCTTTTTATTCTCTGTTAAGTTGAAAAGACAGGATAATAGTTGATAAAGAAAGGGGTCGTAATTTAATGTAAAATAATTATCAAAATTTTTTAATAGCAAATAGATACCTTCATTTTGTTTTTGATAGATGTTTTTTATTTCTTTTGACACAATTTGTGTTACTGCTTTCATAAAATCTAATTTGATTTTATTATGAATAAATTGTTTTAAAAAAGTTGTATATTGAGAATTGTCATCACTTATAGAATTAATACATTCTCCTAAAAATACTTCTAAATCTATTTCCTTAGAATCTATCAAATTATAATCTTTATTATTTTCTTTCATAACTTTAAAGATATTGGAATATTTTGTATTTACTCCTAAAGATAAATTAAAACCATTTCCCAACAGCAAGTGATTCTTTGTATTTGAATTTTTTAGTTCTAATAAAACTTTATCGTATGTAATTTATTTTAAATCCATAATTTGCTCCTAAGATTTTATGCCTAAATATTTAAAGATAAATTGTTGTTTTAAGTGTTTATTAAATTTTAAATTCGTGCATTACATCATTTTTAATTTGTGTAACTTTATTTTCTAATTCAGGATATATAAATCCTTTATTAATACCATATGTATGATTCAATTCGTTATAAAAAATATTGTTTATATTGTTTATGATGAAAGCAACTCTTTTGTTAGATTGATTATTTTTAAATAACGATAAATATTCTAAATTTGGATTTATATAAAATCCATCAGAGTTTTTAGAAGCTCCAATAAGAATAAACAAACCTTGTTGATTTAAAATACGCTCATTATTTAATGAAGGGTTAACAATATAAAATGTATCGATATCATCATCTGATGGTGTAAATAAACTAATTGATTCTGGGTTAAACACTAATGCTTGATGTTGTAGTTCTTTTTCAAAGAAAAATTTGTATAGTGTTTTATCAGTATCTAATGCATTTAGAAATGATTTTAATAATTGTTTATATTCTTGCAATTCATCTATCCACAATACAGGATCTTTAGGGGTTTCATATATTATTTTTGTTATTTCTTTTGATTTATTCTTTATATCACAAATTTGATTATTTTTGAATTTTGTTTCCTTTTTATTATTAAAATTTAAAATATTTTTAATATTACCTATTTCAGTAATAAAAGAGTTCATTAATGTATATAATTTCAAAAACGGGAATTTAGTTTCTAGTTGGGCTTTGTCTATTTCTAATTTAAACAAGAAATTGGTAGTATCGTTAAAATTTTTTAAATATTTTGTTATTTCTACATTATTTATGTTAATTTGTTTCTGATTCTTAGACATAAGGTCAAAATACTCATAATATTTATTTAAATTTTTAACTTGTGTTTTGAAGCGTTTTTGTACCTGATTGCTAGTTTCTATTAGTTTTTCAGTTTTTTTTAGTTCTAGATATATATCATTTAAAATCGCATTCTTCTTTTCATTTTGTTCATATTGATATTTAGCAAATATTATGTCTTTTACTTTTAAGTATTTTATTTTACTAAATACAAGATCTATTTGTTTATTTATTTGTGAAGCTGATTCTTTAATTTTATTGATTTGAATATATTTTTTATTATTTTTGGGGATGGTTGATAAAGCACTTAATAAAGAAACTGAATCACTAGTTGTGGAGTTTTTTATTATATCAAAATTAGTTGGAAAACATAAATTGATTATTCCAAAATTGGATTTTTTATTAGGATGATTATATTCATCTAAGGCAAAAAAAGCTGCTATTAAAGGATTTTTTGTTATGTCTAGCAACCTAGAAGGGCAATTGAAATGCTTAAGTATTGTAAGTTTATCAAAATATGATTCACATTTTTGAAAATCATTAGGCATACTTTGTATAATCCTATTATTTATAATATGTTCATTTTTTATTAAATCTTCATCCCTATATAAAGAAGACGATAAATCAAAATTAAGTTTATTTCCTCTGTAATATATTGTCTGGGGAATATCTTCTGATTGTATTTGATGAACATGTTTTACTCTAAAAGATTTTTCCTTCTCCAAATAGTCATAAATATCTGAGCATAGTTGTATTTCAATCTTATCTCTCTGGTACAAAATAAGTAAATTTTCAAAACCATCAAAATATTTTTGGGTTTTTAAATCTATTATCTTATTAATTATATGTTGTTCATATTCACTTATTCCTGTGAGATTTATAGCTTCTAGTTTGAAGATTAAGTATTTAGCAAGTGCTTTTTTATATTCTGCTATTGTTTCATTTTTTAAGTTTGGCTCGAATGAAACTTTTTTCAAATTATTGTTTTTACTATTTGGAATTGAAAATGTTTTGTTTTTAAAGTCAATTTCAATTGCAATATAGTAACAGTTTTTGATAATTTCTCCTATATCCATTAGGTCATTTTTGTTTAGAGTGTTTGTGTACATTTGATTCCTTTAGTTATAATAATTTGATGATATAATTAATGAATTTAATTATTAAAACTTTTTGTAAAATAGAAAAAATTATTTAAACCAGAGGTAGGTGCTTGAACCAGTGTCCAACCTTTGCTCGATATGTAATTTATAATTCCACCAAGAACAAAGTACATTCCTTCTGAATCAGTTGCTCCAAATAAACCATAATATTGGTAAAAGTTATCATTTAGCCAATCTGAATCAAGATTTATGTATATAAGTCCTCCATTTTCTAAAGCATTTTCAATTTGTTCTGAAGGAGAAAAATTAATATCGGAGTCATCTATATCTTCGATGGATACTATTAAGGTTCTAGGCGAGTTGTTTGTAGAATACAATTTTTGGTATTGATTAAAGCATATGAAAAAGAGTTCTGCTATTAATATAAAGAGAAAAATTTTTATTACTCCCAACTTAGTCTTTGATTGTGTATTTGTTTCATTTTCCATAAAACGTTCCCTCTAACTATAAGATTTAAGTATTAATAAAATTTTATAATAGATTAAATTACCTGTCTAGAAAAAAATATCGTTTTCTAACAAAGTTTGATGAGTTTATAAAATTTTTAAAATGAAAAAAGTCATCTTATATTTTCTCTCAATCTAATAATTATACGAATGTAAAAAGGTAGCAAATATATACATTTTTATGATACAACAGATAGAGAAGCTGGCAATTTTGTTTGGGAAAAGGTTAAAAAAGTTATGTAGATAGAGGCATAAAAATCTTTTGGCTTGATGCATGTGAACCTGAGATGATTCCTTATCACTATGATAATCTTAGATATTCTAGTGGAAAAGGCTCTGCTGTTTCATCTCTTTATCCTATGCTCCATAAGAAAACTTTCTATGAAAATATGAAAGAATGTGGGATTGATGAACCTTTGAACTTATCTAGATCTGCTTTGAGGTAGCCAAAAATATGGGGTAGCTGTTTGGTCTTGTACTTTGATTCTTCTTTTGATTTATTAGAGACTCAAATGAAGGATAGCTTTAGTATTGTAACTAGGACTCTCTTGATAGACTACAGATATTTGTGATTTTTTAAAATGATGATCCGGTATTTAAAGAATTAATAGTTAGTTGGTTTCAATTTGGACTATATTGTCCTATTTTTAGACTTCATGGATTTAGAAATTCATGGAACCCTAAAAAAGGTGATAATAATGAAATTTGGTCATTCGGTGAAAAGAACTATGAAATTATAAAAAAATATTTATTATTTAGAGAGGCTTTGCGTGAATATATAAATATAGAGGCTAAAAAAAACAGTATAAAACTCTATTTCATTAATGAGACCTTTATTCTTTGATTTTAATAATGACAAGATAATTGAAGAGATTGAAGATCAGTTTATGTTTAGATCTCAAATATTAATTGATCCTATTGTTAAAGCATTTCAAGTTGAAGAAAAGTTTATCTTCCTAAAGGGTAAATGTGGATTAATATTTATAGTAAAGAAGTTTTTGATGGTGGTTGTGAAATAATAGTTAAAGCTTCATTAGATCAAATTCCAACTTTTGTAAAAGCGCAAAACACTGTGCTCAAATATTATGATATTTTGAGATAAGAATTATCCATTTTAATAAATCCCAGTTATTTAATAAAATTAGCTGGGATTTAATTTTATAAATTAGCCCCTAGGTGGAAAGGAATCATTTCCATGTGAATCTTTGTTTTGAATCTTTCCATCTTTTCCATGAATATAAAGTTCACTCTTTTGATTTTTGCTAATCTCTCTAGCTTTGTTTATTGCATCTTTTTTAGTACGTGTATGTACACTAGCTCGTGAAGCTCCTCCTTTTTCTACATCCCAGCCACCTTTATTTTTATTTGGGACTACATGGATAGTTTTTTGTTTTGCCATTTATTTTTCCTCCTAAATTAAAAATCATTATATATTGTAACAAATTTATTGGGTTTGTTTAAAATATTGTTATTTTTAGTAAATTGAATATTAATAGGATTTTTCAATTTTTACTAAAGCAAAAGTTATTAAATATTATAATAAAGTTGTCTCTTAAAAATGATTCTAAGTTAACTTTATATTTTCAATCAACAAATACTGTATTTCTTAAATTTCAGTAGGAATATTATTTATTTCTCCTAATAGGTCATTGAAAAAGGTTTTAAATTCTATGATTGGATCTGATTCTTGGTCTATATATTTATCAATTTCAAGAGCATATTTCTTGCCCAAAGAATAATCAAGCAACTTTAATATTTGGGTAGCCTTTATAGTGTTTTCTTGAATTTCAATACTTGTTTGTGTAAAGTTATTGGTTAATTTAAATGAATTATTAATTTGCTCCATTTTAATGATTACACTCATAAACTTTTAATCTCCTTTGAATTGCGTCTTTACCACCATCCATTGTGTTAGAAATAATGTCTAATATATTTATATTTTTATCTTCATATTCTAAAGGGCCTTGAATAGCTGTCAATTTTTTATTATTTAAATTTAAATTAATAACATTATCGACATCTAAATTTACAACTAGCAAAGGGTTATGTGTTGCGATTATTATTTGTGAATTTTGACGAATAGAGTCAAGTATTGGTAGTAAATTACTACTTATGTTTTTATTTGAAATATTATCTTCAGGTTGGTCAATTAATAACACGTTAAAATTTTTTTCCTGTGTAATGAATTTTATATAAGCTAAAGAAAGTTCTCCTAGAGTATCTCCAATTTTCCTACTTCCCTGGCTTTCTAAGATATATTTAGTTGATTTTTGTGTATTCTCGGTTAAGAACTTTTTCAAATTGTAAGAATAACTTTCTTGGATATTTTTAATATCAGAACAGCCTCTTACCGCTTCTTTTAATTCTTCTTGGGTTTTAATATCACAAATTGAATCTAGATTCTGATATCCTTTATTAAACATTTTACTCAAAAATTTATCTGAAACATCTATCTCATTATAAAGAGATATATTTTGAAATTCAAAGCCTTTATGAGTTTCTTTTGTTAGGTTAGAAATAATATCAGGCTTTTTGGGGTATATGGGAGGATTGGTTTTTTGTTTTAAATAAGAAACAAGTTTTTCATTGAAATTAGTAATATTTTCTCTATATTTTCGCTTTTTAATAATATCAGTAGATGTTTTACTCGTTATTTTCGTGGAATAGTCTCTTATCTGGTTGAAAATTATGTTTCTTATTAATATTTCATTTTCAAGAGTAGTCTGGTTTATTGAAACTTTGGTATAAATTTCATTTAATATATTAAGAATATTTTCGAGCTCTTTCTTATAGCCTCTTTGAAAATAAGGCTTATTTAATAATTGCTCTAAACTGCTTTTTAATTTTATAAGATCATCTCTTGGTGTTGTGTGGGGATTACGTATATTAGTAAATTGTGAGTCATTATTTTCTGCAATAATATAATGAGATTTATTGGTTCTAACGGTTTTTAATTCAAGAGACATTTCATTTAATTGGTCTGATTTTTCTTTTAGGGAAATATTATAATTTATGTAATCAATAATTCTTTGTGCGAATGTTGTATAAGCCTTTTTAAAAAAAGAGTGTTCTAAGAGCCTAAAGTTTTTATCTTTATATAGTAAATCCTGGTTATTAAATGAAGTAACAATTTCTGATTGTGCAATATATTTTGGATTAGTTGTTTCTATTTTATCAACTATAATATGATTGTCTCTTTTAATTTTTTTTTCATAACTTTCTAATTTATTATCATATATTATATCTAGTAAGGTTGATTTACCAGATCCATTTTCTCCTATAATTACATTGATACCTTGTTTTAATTTTATATTTGTACCATTTATTGAAATATTTTTTATCATTAAAGGGGAAGTAGAATTATATCTATTGAATCTAGTTTGGGGAGAAGTAATAGCCATTAATAGACCTTTAAATGTTGGGAGTATTTCTGCTTCAGAATAAAAAGGATTTCTTGGCAGTTTTGATTTGTCGTGTTGTGGGTAATAGGCCCAAGTATGGCAATCGCTTCCAGCAATTAAAGCAATGTTTTGATCAAGTGCGTTTAAATTATTTTTTAATATTCCCTCAACTTTAAATTTTTGGAACTCAAGTGCGCTAATGTATCCTGTGCTTATTAATTCTGAAGGATTTAAGCAGCTATTATTTAAGGAACGAGTATAATGTTTAGTGTTATCAATATCGGACTGTTGATTCGCAATTAATATTACATCCAAGTTAATTTTAGAGAGTAAATTGTTAAAATCTTCTTTGGTATAATATTCTTCTGGATGTTTTAGCATTAATTCTTGTAATGTTTTATTAATTTTATCGTAATTTTCTTCTTTGTTATTTGTATTAAATATTGAGATTATATGGCAAGGCTTTTGTGCATTATCTAAAAGTACATCGAACTCGATTCCAGACATTAAAGATATTTTTGTTTTAGTTTGATTTAAATATTTATCTAATGCTATGTATAATTCTTTATTAAATCTATTATGATCTGTAATTGAAAACATTTGAATATCATTTTCAATCAAGTTATCAATTAATATCTTAATATTATCAACAGTTGATTCATCGACTATCCCTTTACTTTCTTTATATTTGCTAGCTGATGAATGAATGTGTAAGTCAAATTTAATCATCGAAATATTATCCTATATTATAATTATACTAATAGTTAGTTATATATATAAACTATAATAACATGGAATTTAATAGAAGACTATTGAAAAATAGGTTTTATATTTTAATAGTTGTTGATAATTGAAATTAAATTACATTTTTTCTAAATCTTTTTTTATTATATTTAATATAAACAAAAAAAATGTTTATCTTGACGTATTTTCCATTTTAGATGATAATATATTTAATAAATAGGAGGGTATAATATGTTATTATCTTTCCAGATAGAGAATTTTAAATCAATTTTAGATGTTACAATTCCATTGCTTTATGCTGAGAAAAAAGCACCAAATGGTTATAAAGAGATGAATAATTATCCTTTTCTAGAAGAAAAAGGATATAGGACAGTGCCAGTTCTTGCATTTTATGGAGCAAATGCTTCAGGAAAGTCTAATATAATACAGGCTTTTTATCTTCTTAATAGAATAGTTAGATTAAAGTATAGTGAAGTTTATTATAATCCCAATAGATTACATCATAGAAATGCTCCAATAGTATTTAAGATAGAATTTATAAAAGATGGAAATCTATATTTATACACACTCAAAGTTAATGAAAAAGAGATAATATATGAAAAGCTTAATCAAGGTGATAATTGTATATTCTCAATAGATCAGAGACAGTTAAATTTTGAGAAATTAGCTACATCTACTTATCCAATAAAAAAGCTTGAGAATATTTTTAATGTAGAATGTTTAAATCAAGACAGAAAGTTTTGTACTACTTTTCTTAAAGTTATAGGCAAAAATTATTCTGGTTTAAATACATATATTAGAAATGCATTCATATTTCTATCTAAAGACTTAGAGGTGTATGGTGTAAATAAACTTCCTTTTTCTTATGGAATAGATAAACTAGCTAAAACAAATAATGAAGAAGATGATTTACAAAATGCATTTAAACAAGTGGTTTCTCTTTTGCGTAAATTAGATATTGATATAACTCGAATGGAATTAAATAAAAATGAGTTAAATGAAAATCAAAATCTAAAATTACGAAGAAATCATGAGTATATTCACGATCTAAGTACTAATAAATATACAGAAATCGAAATTAACTCTTATCACAAAGATATAAATGGAAAAGAAGTCCAATTTAATTTTAATGAAGAATCTGAGGGTACTCAAAGAGTTGCTTGTTTATTAGGCCTTGTTTTATCGGTATTACAAAAGGGTACCGTTTTAGTTATAGATGAATTAGGAAATTCTCTACATCCTTATCTGTTAGTTGAAATTGTTAGATTATTTAAGGATAAAAGATATAATAAAAATAATGGTCAGCTTATTTTTACAACTCATAATACTGTTATTATGGACGACTCTATGATTAGAGTTTCTGAGATAGGTATTATTAATAAAACATTAAAAAAAGGAACAACATTTAAGAGAATATCAGATTTTAATGGTGTTAGAAATGTTACTAGTTTTAGAAAACAATATTTAGAAGGAAAGTTTTCTGGTATTCCATATTCATATATTTAGTTGGAGGAATATCTTTTTATGTGGCTGCAAAAACAAATTATTATTATTGTTTGTGAAGGTCTTTCCACTTTAGCAGGTATTTTTTCACTAAAATCTTCTTTATCTAAATATTTTCTAACTGTTTTGTAAGAAAATCCTGTTTCTTCAATTATTTCATAAATACTCTTCCCTTGATTTGCTAAATCTCTTATTTTACATATATGGGACATTGTAAGCATCTTTTATTCTCTCCTCTATTTTTTTGACTTTAAACAGAGGTTAACGGGCAAAAGGATTTGTTTACAAGTCACTTTGCTATTTTATTGGAATTCCCATGCTCAAGAGTTGGAATTTACTTGCAAATCAATTGGACTTTCAGAGTATCATATACATTTATTGCCAGACCTTCCGATGGTGGACAAAATAAAGCTGTCATAAGTAAATACAAAAGTGAAAGAAAACACAACCCAAAAGCTGATATATGGATTTGGGTTGATATGGATAGATATAAACGAAATGATTCTAAAGATATGGATTATTATAAAATGAAATCACCTGATATTCCAAATTTTTTGTTTTCATATATGAATTTTGAAGATTTTCTAGTTCTTTATTTAACAATGGAGAAACTAAATAAATGGATTGTTTCATGTGTAAGTAGAAATCATTTTAATTTTCCTTCTAAAGAATGTGAATATTTAGATGAATTTAAACAATTTATTGGTGGGTATACAAAAGGTGAGATTCCTATAGAAATAAGTATATCAAGTTTAAAAAATCTCAGAAATAATCAAGAAGATTTAACTTTACCAATAAAATGCGATTTTGCAAAAGAAATGTTTAAATTAATTGATAAATTAAACTAAATAAAACAATTCAATAGAATGATAGAGAGTGTTAGTGATGTTTGCTTTTTGGCCTACATGAGTTAAAACATTCCTTTGAAAATGAACTTTGCATATTCGCCAAGATCCACAAATAAAACATTTCCTTATTGCCGCTTGTAATCCTAAATGAATTTCCCTTACAGTTAACCATACTTTATCTAGTCCGCATTATTTAAGTTTATTAAACAAGTATTGTATATGTCTCTCTAGATTTATTATACTTAAGTTTCTATAGCTATTATTTGTACAGGTTCCTCTAAATCTACAGCTCTAACTACTAATACAGCAGCGTTTATTACTTTTTTTATTATTTCTAATCTTTTCATAAAGTGCATCAACCATATACATGTATATTCTTTATTAAAATATCTATTTCTAAACTCTTCTACACAGATCATTTAGCTCTTGAGTCTATTGCTAACCCATGAAGCACTAATACCTTCTATTCTTAATTGACGAGCTAATTTATATTTCTTTCTAGTAGAGTTTCCATTAGTCCATGCCTCTTGCACCACTTGTATTAAAGATTTTTCACTTCTCTTTTTTCTGTTACAAAAAAAGGAACATATCCACCATTTCTTAATTTTGGAACTAACATATAAAGTGTTAAAAGTCTTGTATTGAATCTTGTTGTTCTATACCCACATCTGTACGATTTATTTCTTGTTGATTGCTATTTATTATAAATTCCTTTATTTCGGATAATCCTCTTTTAAACATGTTTGCTATTTCTTCAATATTATCTTCAATCATTCCAGATTCTTGAATAGCTAAATAAGGTGAAAAATTTTCATATTGTTTAATAAAAATATTGTAAGCATTATAATTTATCCTTTTAATGTTACTAGAATTAATTGGTATATCTCTATATTCAGTATCATCATATCCAAACCCAAATTTAATTGCAGCTTGACGTATAATACAAGGAATACAATATCCGCAGTGCATAGGTTTTTGTAATTTTTTATATCTTCCAATGTCAGGATGAGAACATGACAGGCTAAAAGAATATGTTCTTTTTAATAAACTTTGATTTTTACAATTTTTAATCATTTCTCCTTTCGTGAAAAATTGGTAGGGGTTGTTTATTGAAATGTTAGGGTTTATATCATTTACGATAGTTTTAAAATATTTCATGTAAAAAGGATGTGTAGTTCTTGTACTACTACTTCCAAATCTTGATTGCGTAAGTGGAATATTTAAAGAAATAAAACCATTTTCAGGAATAATTATATTTACAGGTCCCTTCATGGCTGATGCTAGGGCTACAGCATGAGAAAAGAATAGAAAAGATCTTGTTCTAGTTGAAGATTCGACAGAATTTTTGCAAATGGCATAAAATTGTTGATAGTCAGATGAATTTAAATGATAATTATTTTTTAATATTTCAAATAGTTTATCTTGGTTGTTTTTTGCCCCTTTACCACCACCGTAATGGCTAACAAAAAGAATGTTTTTATTTTTTGATTCTAGTAAATCAATCGCTCCAATGTATGAATCAAGTCCACCAGAGAGCATGCATATTGTTGAGTAATTTTTTATTTCAATATTTTTATTATTCATAGATTGGAAGTAATTCTGCTCTTCAAAATAATGTTTCGGCCTAAAAATAAACTGCCATCTATCTCCACTTAAGAAATTAAGCATTTGAATTAAATTAGCTTTTTCATTGTTCCAAAAGGATGGGGAAGATACTGGTATATCTAAAGTTATTTCTCTTGTCCAAGAATCTTTTTGGTCTGATCTTGAAACTAATTTATCTGCAGCAAATACAAATACGGACATCATTAACAAGTCTATAGCTGTTGAAGAATATTGTTGAAAAAATTTTATTTTCTTATCCCAAAAAGTATAATTTATTTGAGTTTTATCGGATAAGTCTAAACAAAAGTTATACTCTTTCGGAATTTCATTTACCTTTTTATTTGTGCAATATATTTTCATTTTAACTCCAATTTTGATATAATATCTCTATAAATATTTTTTATATTCAACTCATCTATAAATAATCTTTTATGTGTAATAAATCCATTTCTAACTTTAGTTTTGATATATTCTAGAATTTTTTTTTCTAATACTTTGGTTGTAGAATAGTTTTGACCATATTTTTCAAATGAAAAACCGTAATCTATCATCATATTTTGCCAAATTAATTCGGTGGATAAATCAATCAAAAGTTCATCTCTTTGATTAGACTTTATATTTCCCAGATCTTGTAAATTATTTATTCCAAAATTGCTATGTCTATTTAAAGTATGTGATAAAGCATGTCGAACCGCAGCTTCGATTTTATTAGCACCTTGTGGGCATATACCATTTATTAGTTTTGATAATGCCATGTCTAATGAAATGTTTGAAACACTTATCCCTATGGAGTTAAAAGCATCAATAAGATTTGTTTCTTGGATATTTTTTAATAAAATAGAAAATTTTGTGAGTGTTTCTAAGTTTTGACTTGTAATTTTAATATAATTCGTAGAGTTCCCAGAAGCTTTGATATAGTTATTAACAATATCCTTAGGTTTACCAATTTTTCCATTGGAATTTAAATGTTTTGACATTAGCGACTTTGTTTCAGTCCATGAAATGTAATCTAATTTTTTAAGATTTTTTTTCTTATCAGTCTTCTTTCCCTGATAAGAATTTGAAGTACCCATTTTTTAACCTCAGTTTCCAACAAAATAAATATTTTGAATGAATTTGAAATCTCAAATATAAGTTTTAAAAAGAGAGAATCAATAATAAAGTAATATGCATAGTAAATTATATTATGAGAAGATAAAACTGATAATAAATATATTAGTTTAATTCTTATTATATAACTAATCTTAAATATATCAAGTTTTTTATATAATATTTTTATAATGGGTTCATTTAAAGGTTAAATTTCACATTTATTTTGGAAGTCATACTTTCTTTTCTATAAACATAGGAAGCTTAAAATCAATGTCTAAAATTTCATATGCGTTTTCTATAGGAGTTAACCTCTTTGAACTCTTTCTTGGATAATTGTTTATCCCATATTGAATCGCATTTATCTTATCATTTATAGATAAAAAGTTGAACTCAAAAATAGGAGTAATATATAAACTTGGATATAAAAGCCGAATACCCATTTATCAGTTGTATGAAAGTAAGAAAGAATACTAGGGGAAAAATAATCATAGAACAATGGGAGATAATCCTAGGAATCAAAATAACGATAAATATATTAAAAAAACAGGTATCGATATGGCAATAATAAAGAATAGTGAAAAGGTTCTAAATATCTACGCCTTGTAAATATTTATATGAATTAAAATTGCTTCTGTAAAAAAATTGAATTTGCTAAAAGTAGTTATTCGTATCAAATGCAACTTAAGAAGATAGAATGATATTATGATTTTTGAAACTTATTATCAACTTCTTTTCATGAGAATAAAATTGTTAAGGATTTAGGAATTAAATAAAAAATTTACAATTTCTCAAATAGTAATAATAAAACTCAGCCTAAGATATTTTAGAGCTGAGTTTTTTGATGCGAATTTTGAATGGATATATTAGAATTATCTAATTTAAAATCGTACAAATTATCAAAGATTATGGAATAACTATAATCATTTTTATTTCACAAAATCATTAATAGACTTTGCTAGAGAGTCAATTAGAAGATATGCTACTGTTGCTCCTGCATCAATATGTCCAATTGATTTTTCACCAAAACAAGCAGCTTTACCGTGTTGAGCCTCCATTTGTGATGTATTTTCTAAGCATTCTTTTGCATAAGATTGTAATGATTTAAACATTTCAACTTCTGATTCAAATTTGTTTTCTTTGACATATAAATAAGAAGGGTAAAAAATATCTAATATAGTTTTATCTCCTACTTTAGCCTTGCCTCTTTTTGCTATTCCTTGTTGAAGACCCTGAAAAAAAATCTCCCAATCTGATAAGTTTAAAACATTTTTATTTTTTAATAATTTACCAGCTTCAATAAATGCCGACCCCATAAGAGTTCCCATTGTTGAAGGGGCTGTTTTTGCCATTGTCATCCCTGATAACAAAAGAAGTTTACCAAGATCATCATCAGTTGAGTTATTTACAACTTCATAAGATGAAGAAAAGATTTTTGACATGGTAATTCCTAAATCTCCATCTCCAAGTACTGAATCAGTTTTTATTAGATAATCTCTCTTTTGTATAAATAAATCTGACCATTCTTTAAAAATATATTTGAATTCTTTTATTCCAATTTCCATAGTCTCATCCTTATAATTCTTTTTGAGTAAAGAAAGGTGTATAGCAAGGCTGTCTCATTAGCTCTTTAAGTTCATCATCAAGTTTTAAAATAGATATTGAGCCTCCGGCCATTTCCATAGAAGTTGCAAATTCTCCAACATAAGTATTAAATATTTTTATTCCACGTTCTTTTAGATATTGATGTATTTCATTGAATAAAATATAAAGTTCTTCTTTTGGAGTTGCGCCTAATCCATTAACTAATACACATACTTCATCGTCTTTTTGGTAAGAGTAATCATCAAATATATTATTTAATAGTGTAGAAGCTAATTCCTTTGCAGGCATTATTTGAGTTCTATTTATGCCTGGTTCGCCATGTATACCCATTCCAATTTCCATTTGGTTTGGTTCAATAGTAAATGATGGTTTGCCAACTTCAGGTATAATACATGGTGAAAGAGCGAATCCCATAGTTCTCGTGTTTTCTACTGTTTTTTTAGCAATTCTTTTGACTTCGTCTAACGAAGCTAATTCATTAGCTTTAGCTCCAGCACATTTGTATACAAAAAATATACCGGCAACACCTCTTCTTTTGTGTTCTTCCCCTTTTTTTGATGATGCAACATCATCACCAACTACAAAGTGGGATGTTTTTATGTCGTCGAAATCGGCTAGTTCTGAAGCCATTTCGAAATTCATAATATCTCCAGTATAGTTTCCATATATGTAAAGTACACCTTTGCCTTTATTAACTTCTTTAGTTATTTCTAATATTTGTTCTGAACTGGGTGATTGGAAAACGTCTCCTATCGCACAACCATCTAAAAGCCCGTCTCCAACATATCCAAGAAATAAGGGTAGGTGACCTGAGCCTCCTCCTGTAACAATTCCGACTTTATTATCAGTTAAATTTTTTTTAACTAAACAATGAATATCGTTATTTACATAAGTTAAGTCTTGAGGATGTGCTAAGTAAATCCCATTTAAAGTGTCTTTCACAAACTCTTTGGGATTGTTTAATATTTTTTTCATATTTTCTCCTTGTGTTGTTATTTTTTTATGTTTGATTTTTTTGTTTTTTTCTTAATGAAAGGGCCAATTATAGCCATTAATACTAGGAGTTCTAAAACTATAACAATAGGGTGTGTGTATAAAAAATTATAGCTTCCTTGAGTAAGTGATAATGCTCTTCGTAAATTTGATTCAATTATTTTACCAAGCAATAACCCAAGAACAAATGGCCCTGGTGCATAATCCATTCTTTTAAGAAAGAATCCAAGTCCACCAGCTAACAACATTACTACTACATCAAACATCGAATTATTTAAAGCATAAGAACCAACCATGCAAAGGACTAAAACAGTAACCCATATGAAAGATTTTTTTACTTTTAGTAATTTTATAAATATTTTAGAAGTTGATAGACCATATATAAGAATTAATAAATTTGCGAAAATCATAAGAAGCATTATCGTTATTACGAATGATTTGTCTTCAACAAACATTCTAGGCCCTGGTTGCATTCCATACATCATAAGTGAACCAATTAGAATGGCTGTAGCTGCGTCACCTGGGATTCCTAGTGTTAACATTGTTGTAAGAGCTCCACCTAATACTCCATTATTTCCTACACAACTAGCAGTAAGTCCTTCTTTTGATCCTTTTCCAAATTCTTCTGGATGCTTAGAAAGTCTTTTTGCTTGGCCCCAACAGATAATTGATGCTATATCACCACCAGCAGCTGGTATGGCTCCAACAATTGCTGCAATAAGTGAACAAAATAGAGAAAGTGGAGTAAGCTTTACAAAATCTTTCATAGTTAAACTTTTATCCCCTAATTTTAGTTTTGCAGGGATGTTGCTTTTATTATCGTCAGTGTCAGTTTCATCTTTTTCTATAAAGGTCATGCTTTTAGACTTAGATACTTGGTATAAAATTTCTCCAACTCCAAACATACCTATCATTACCGGTATAAATGAAACTCCAAGTAATAAGTTAATATTTCCAAATGTGAATCTTTTTGCAGCTACCATAGGATCAAGTCCGATTGTTGCTACTAATAGTCCTAGAAAGCCCATTACGGCACCTTTTAGAATTGAATTTCCTGAAACAGAAATCATCATTGATAGACCAAATAGTCCAACCATAAAATATTCTGCAGGGCCAAATTTAATTGCAAATTTAGCTAAAGGAAAAGCAGCTACCATAAGTACCAATGTACCAAAAATACCACCAAAAACAGAAAAAACTGTATTTATTTGTAAAGCAATATTTGCATTGCCATTATTTGTCATAGTAAAACCATCAAATGTGGTAGCAATTGATGCGGGGGTTCCTGGTGTATTTACCAATATAGCTGAAATTCCACCAGCCCATATTGCTGAGTTCCATACACCGATTAACATAGCAAAACCTTCAGCAGGTGCAAACCAAAAAGTTATAGGTGTTAAAATTGCAATCCCCATAGTTGCTGTTAATCCTGGAAGACTTCCTAAAAAGCTACCAATAAGTACTCCGAAAAGTAAGTATAAAAGTACTCCCGGTGTTAATATTGATTGTATTACTTCTATCCATATTCCCATTCTTATACTCCTTTATGTTAAAGCATTACGTGAAAAACTTTTCCAAATAACAAATAGATACAAATTACTGTAGATAAAGTATAAATAATATTAGTTGAAAACTTTTGCCCATAGACGTGATTTAAAATTAGAATAAAACTAGTTATTCCTATAATAAAATTGACATACTTCCAAAGTATTAAAAACAAAATTAAAGTAATGATTGTTATTAAAAGTTTTTTTGTGTTTTCTGGTAAGCTTTTAACACCTTTTTCTATATTGAAATAATGTTTTTTTTCTTTTATCCCTTTGATAATAAGGAGCAAAGAAGAAATTAATATCAAAACTGAAAGAATTGTAGGAAAAAATCCAGCACCAGGTACCCCGTCAGAAGTTCCTCCGGAGAACCCCTGCGATAATATTAAAAATATTCCACCAATTAAGAAAGTAATAATCCCAAAAATGACATCTCCGTAAACCATAATATCTCCTTATTTTAGAGAGCATGGTATTTTAGTACCATGCTCTAATCTAATAATCTTGAAATTTAGTTAATTCCTAGTTTTGGGATTAATTCTGAATATAAATCATATTGATTATTTGCAAATGTTTGTATTTCTTCACCAGTCATGTAATTTTGAGTCATACCTCTTTCTGCACATAATTTAGCAAAATCGTCTGATTCGATAGCTTTTTTGAATGCTGCTTCTAAAGTTGCTTTAACATCATCTGGTGTTCCAGCAGGTACTGCAAAACCACCCCAACCAAAAGCAGTAACATCAATGCCGCTTTCTTTTAGTGTAGGTACATCAGGGAAAGCTGGTGATCTTTGATCTCCCATTACAGCAAGAAGTTTGAAGTCACCATTTTCAACATTTGGTTGAACTTCTGAATCGCTTACAGTTACTACATCAATATGGTTACCCATAAGTGCTGCAATAGCTGGAGCGGCACCTTCAAAAGGTACATGATTGAATTTTATTCCTTCAGCTTCTTCAAGTGAAGCTGCAGCTATATGCCAAATTGATCCAGTTCCTGAATTTCCAACACTAACTTTACCAGGATTTTCTTTGGCATATTCAATTAATTCTTCAATTGAGTTCCAAGGAGAATCTGCATTAACAGTTATTGCAGCAGATATTGTCATTGCACCAGCTATAAAATTAAAATCGGCTGGTTTTAAATCAGTGTATCCTAGTGCTCCGACCATTGTAGATTCAACAGGCATATAGCAAATAGTATAGCCATCGGGTGTTGATTTTCTAACATAATCCATTGCAATAGATCCTGAAGCTCCTGTTTTATTTGTTACTATAACAGGTACACCTAATTCAGGTTCAACATTTTTTGCTATAATCCTTGTAACTGTGTCAGATGCACCACCTGGAGAATAAGGAACAACAATAGTTACTTCTCCTGAAGGGAAAGCCTTTTCACTTGTACCATTCGCAAATACGAAACTTGTTGATATAACAAGAACCAACATGATTAAACCTAATGTTTTTTTCATAATATAACTCCTTTTGTTATTTTATTATTTTTTAAAAAATTTTCTTTCCCAATTTTTTAATTGGTCAATTAATTTATCTTTTTCAGTTTCTGAAAGATCTTTAAGAGGCGCTCTCATTTTTCCTACTTCATAACCTCTATATGCTAAAGCTGTTTTAAAGTAAGACATGTTTGATCCATTTTTAAGAATGTTTGCTAGTTCGTATCCTAAGTTTTGCAATCTTCTAGCTTCTTCTATGTCATTGCGCTTATAAGCTTCATAAATAGCAACAAATGCTTCTGGATATACGGATGCACAACCAGATACTGTGCCACTACATCCCATAGCAAGGCCTGGAACAAAAAGAATATCAGCACCAATTACAACAGAAAAATCTGGATCGATGTTTACATATTCCATAGTTCTGACAAAGTCAGCAAAACTATATTTTATTCCCACTACATTTGGAGATGCTTTACGGATATTTATAATTGATTGAGGTTTTAAGTCGTTTCCAGAGCATTGTGGAATGTTGTAGAGATAAACAGGAAAATTGTCAGAAACAGAATGTGCAATCTTTATAAAATAAGATTCTAAATCTTTATCATTAAATTTAAAATAAGAAGGAGTAACAATCCCGATACCATCTGCTCCTGATTTTTCGGCATGTTGGGCAAGTCTTATAGTTTCTGCTTCGCTCATAGCACCAACATGTATATAAACCACCGCTTTTCCATCTGCAGCTTTTATTGTTTCTTCAGCAATACTTTTTCTTTCCTCTTCGCTTAGAAGGTACATTTCTCCTGTTGTTCCACAGGGGTATAAACAGTGTGTACCATTTTTAATCTGAAATTGAACCATTTCTCGATGTTTTGCCAAATCTACATTTCCTTCTGAATCAAAAGGTGTAATCATGGCTGTGGTTAAACCATACAATTTTTTCATAAACTGCCTCTTTCGTTTAGTTAAAATTAAATAAAATTAAGTAAATAATCTTATTTATGATTTAATTTTAGCCCAATTTTTCCATATGTCAAGTAAAAAATCATTAATTTTTAAATTTGATTTAGTGAATGATTTAGTTAATTTTTAGTTAATTTATTAAATTTTAGTTAAATTTTATTTGCAATTATTTAAGGTTAGATATACAATTCATAGTGAAAACATATTTAGGAGAATGTAATGGCAACATTAAAAGATATAGCTGAGGACGCTCATGTTTCAACTGCAACTGTTTCAATGGTTTTAAATAATAAAGGGAATATAAGCGAGATAACAAAAGAAAAAGTAAACTCTTCATTAAGAAAATTTAATTATAAAAAAAAATCAACTCAGCAACTCTCTATAAATAATAAAGGTAAGACAATTAAATTCCTAAGAATTTCTAAGCATGGACATGTTGTAAATAGAGATCACGATGTTTTTATCGCAGATTATTTAGATGGACTTACAAAAGGGGCTGATACTTATAGTTTAAAGCTCGAAGTCAATTCCTATTCCAAAGCTTCAATTAAAAACATTGTTGAAACTACTTTTGGGTATAATCATAGCATTGATGGGGCGGTAATTCTTGCTACAGAACTCACAGAAGAAGATATGAATCAATTTTTAAAGGTAAATATTCCAATTGTGTTCATTGATAACTATAATGAATTTCTTCCATTTGATTATGTAGACATGGATAATAGTAGTTCCATACATATGGTTTATAATAGTATTAAACAAAATGGATATACTAATATTGGTTTTATTTCTGGCTATCCTGAGATTGCAAATTTTAAGTTAAGAAAAGAAGCATATTTAGCTGATTTGGCTAAAGATAATAAAAAACCTAATATTATTTCGATAGATTCTACATATTCTGGTGCATATGAAGATATGAAAAGAATTATTAATGATTTAAATGGTAATTTAATGCCAATATATATCTGTGCCAACGATATCATTGCATTAGGTGCTATGAGAGCTTTAACAGAATGTGGTTTTAAGGTTCCACAAGATGTTGCATTAGTTGGATTTGATAATTTACCTATTGCAACTCAACTTTCACCTAGTCTTTCTTCGGTTGCGGTATCTAAAAGAAAAATTGCACATTTTGCTGTGCAAATTTTATATGAAAGAATGAAGAATCCTGATTTGCCAAATGTGCGTATTCTTGTAGGAGGTAATTTTCTAAAAAGAGAGAGTATTGCTTTTATTAATGAATTAGAAGAATATTAAGAGTAAAGAATATAATGTTTATTTTGTCTTTTGGTAAGTGTTTAATGTCTTTATTATTAGACTTTTATAATTAATAAGTTTAAATGTTTTAAAGTAGTTTTATGTTTTAAAAATTCATCTTTTTAGAAATGAATTCTATATGAATTGCAGATAATTTCTTTAAAGATGGATATATTGTTTTATTTTTTTTAGTAAAATAACTGTATATTGGAAAATAGGTTAAGAGGATTTTTCTTTATCTAATATAAAGAAACTATTAGTCTCAACATTGATATAGTGGGTGTATTATAAACAAATGGAATTATTATTTCCAATATTTAATTTATTAAATAATAAAGTATGAATAAATGACTAATATATATATGAAGTAGAGAATTATAATCCATAATTTACCTCACATGCACCTTTTTGGTAACTTGCTATAGGAGCACAAAAGAACACTTTTGTTCTAATAATATCCTCTTTTGTTATTTTTTAATCTGTTTAAGTCTTGAAAATTCAGCACCTAAATCGTTCATAAGATTAGGAAACAATCTTTTAAATCTAACAAGACGTGGATGATTAAAATTATCAACATCAAATAGCCCTAAATGCTGATATGAATAAAGTGTTCTCTCACTAATAGGTATTTCATATTTATGAGTTTCATAAATATGATGAAAAGATTGTCCTTTTTTTACTAGAGGTGTAATCAAATCATTAGTAAATTGGAATTCAGCTTCATTAATAGCAATTCCAGCTCTTTTAGCAACTAATACTTCTTTGTACTGTTTTTGAGCATATATACTATCATAAAGTCTTTTTTCTAAATCACATCTAAAATAATTACTACAATTATTACAAACGTAAGGAGCTTTATCTAAAAGAGGACATTCCTCTTTAATATAATCTTTACAAGCATAATTACATTTACCACAAGTAGAACATCTCTTACCTGGACAATTAATATTGTCACACATGTAGACTTTAGTACAAGTTTTTCTGAATTTACAGTCATTAAAGTAATGACTCCATTTAGCACCTTTCCTTTTAAGCTGCATATGAGCTCTTACTTCTCTAGAAACAGTAGAAGGAGACCTAGTAATCTCTTTAGCAATTTGCTTAAAGGATTGCTTACCTAGTAATCCATGTATTTTATGTCTTTCATTAGAAGTTAAATGTTTAAAGTTGTTATTCATAATGTTATTCCTCCTTGACTTGAATAACTAACCAAACACAAAAACCAACAAGAATGAAATATTGTAAATCCACTTAAAAACAGAAAACAAGAGTAAAAAGCTATAAAAATTTATTTGCACTACTAAATGCAACTATATCTTTTGCAATATTTACTGCAACCAAATTAGCTATAAAAAAAAGAAGTAAGGTTGCATTAGGTATTTCAAGTAATATCGTAATATGTCTTGATAGTCATTAAAATTAAAATTTGACAACTTAAAAATGACGTGATATGATAATTTTGTTAAAACGTTTTAGCATGCTAATTTTGTTTGTTAAATCGTTTTAGCATAGGATGAAAAAATGGCTAGTGTAAATTTAAAAAAAATAGCAGAAGAGGCGGGAGTTTCAATAACTCTTGTATCGTTAGTATTAAATAATAAGAAATCAAGAGTGTCTAAAGTTACTGAGAGAAGAATTCTTGAAATAGCTGAAAAATATAATTATGTACCAAATAGATTGGCAAGTGGTCTAAAGTCTAAGAAGACACATATTATTGGAATTTTAGCTCCATTTACTCCAGTTGGTTATTTTAGTGAGTTAATATATTACATAGAACAATGTGCTATAAAAAAAGGTTATATGGCTGTGGTATTAAATACTTTTCATGATCCTCAAAAAGAAACGGATTCATTAAATTTATATAAGTCAAATATTTTTGATGGCTTATTAATTTCCTCAGTTTCTAATTCGCCTGTAACTAATATTTACAAGAATATGCAAGAATCTAGATTCCCATTTGTTTTTATTGATCGTTATGCCGATAATGTAAACGCTGATATAGTTTCATCAGATCATTATAAAGTAAGTTTTGATATGACAAGTAAAGCTTTAGACAAAGGTAATGATAATATTTTATTTTTATATAGAAAAGATCAAGTATTAACATCAACCGCTGAGTTAAGAAAAAAAGGTTATACAGATGCAATGAAAGCAGCCGGTTTAAAACCTCTTTTACAAACTTTTTCTGTAACTGGTGAAGAGCATCAAGTACAAACAGACTTCTTAGAAAAAATAAATCAAATTGATGAAACTTTTAACTCTGTTTTCTTATATTCAGGTTATTACTTACCATATTTTTTAAAAGCATTGAACCAATCAAACTTAAAAGATAAAGACATTGATATTTATACAGTTGATGGAGTTGATTTTAATCAAGATTGGATAGGAGATACTTATCAGATAGAAAAGCTAAATGGTCATTTTGTTACAGTCTTACAAGATATAAAAAAAATTGCAGAAACGGCTACAGAACGTTTGATTTCTAAAATTGAAAATCAGATTAGCCTTGAGGATAATAAAAAAATATTCATACCTACAAAATATTTTGAAGTATGATTTTTATAATACGGGTAACCGTAATAGGAGGAGAGTGATATGAAAAAAAGAACTGTTCTTATGTTGATGATAGCATTAACATTTGCACTTTTAGTATCTTGTAGTGCTAAAAATGAGGAAGGTGAAACTGCAGAGTCTAATGAAACTGTTGTACAAAAGAGTGAAGTTGAAACCACAAAAACAATGAGTACCTTAGAGCAAGTCAAAAAAAGAGGTTATGTCGTAGTTGGCGTGAATGCCTCTAATCCTGGATTTTCATTCCTCGAAGAAGATGGATCTTACAAAGGATTTGAAGTTGAACTAGCTAAAGCAATAAGTGTTGCAGTCTTTGGATCTCCAGATAATATCGAATATCGTCCATTAACTTCTAAAGAAAGATTTACAGCTCTACAAAGTGGAGAAATTGATGTGTTAATTAGAACTGCCACTATTACAACTAGTAGAGATACAGAGCTTGGACTTGATTTTACATGCCCTTATTTTTACGATGGTCAAACTTTCTTAGTAAATGGTGATTTGGACATAAATACTATGGAGGATTTAGAAGGAGCAACTATTGCTGTATTAACTGGTAGTACAACAGAAACTAATCTAGCTGCTATAATGCAAAGTAAAGGAATTGAGTATACACCTATTACATATGAAAATCTTGATGAGATGAAATCTGCTTTTGTAAATGGAAGAGTGGACTCACTTTCAGTAGATAAATCTAGTGCAGTTGTATTTTTACATCAATATGCAGATGCTGGTAATTTTAAAGGGCTTGAAGAAACTATCAGTAAAGAACCTTTAGGAATTGCAGTACGTCATGGGGATAACAATTGGAAAGATATTTGTCAATGGACATTATATGCTCTATTTTTTGGAGATGAACACAATATTACAAGTTCTAATCTAGATGAAGTTCTTTCTTCTACAACTAGTCCTGAAATTAAGAATTTCTTAGGAACAGGAAAAGAACTTGGCCCTATGATGGGATTAAATGTTGATTGGGCTTATCAAGTAATTAAACAATGTGGAAATTATGGTGAAATTTATAATCGTGAACTTACTGAACCTATGAAAGTTACAAGAGGCTTAAATAAACCTTGGAGTGAAGGTGGGCTTTTATTTGCTTTACCATTTAATTAGGGTATAACATTTCTCTGTTTTTCAAAATTTGGGAAACAGAGAAGATATTTAAGTTTAGGAGTTCATATGAAATTTAGGAGAAAAAAGAAAATTGCTTTTAATTCAATTTTGCTAGATACTCATAAAAGATTAGGCTTATTTCAATTTATATTTTTCGTATTTATTATCTATATCATAGCTATATTAACAACTAATGTTCTTGCATCTTTAGCAAGATTGGATATGACACCATCCTTTAAGTTTTTAAAAAATCCTAGTCATATTGATATTGGAGAATCACTTATAGATGTGAACAATAGTTCTTCTTTTTTGAGGATAATATTTGCAGGATTTATAAATACAATCTCCATAACTGTGGTTGCAATCTTTTTTTCAACATTCATTGGAATTTTTATAGCACTTTGTAGATTGTCATCAAACTGGTTAATAAAGAAAATCGCTATTGTATATATTGAAATTATAAGAAATATACCACTACTACTTTTGCTTTTGATTTGGTACAGAGCATTCTTTTTAAAACTTCCAGGAGTAAAAAATTCCTTTTTAATTGGTAAGAGTGTAAGTAGCGATGGAGTTACTAATATAAATTTTTCTCTTTCTAATAGAGGCTTAAGTATGACTTGGTTAAAACCTACTGATCACATTAAGCCTTGGTTAATATGCATATTAATAGGTTTAATCTTAGCTATTATTTTAGTTCTGTATTTAAAGAAAAGAGAAAATATTACAGGTAAAGAGCAAAGAACTATTTTATTTCCTTTTCTTCTTTTTGTAGGATTTATACTCATTACTTATTTTATATTACCACAAAAACCTTTATATAAAGATATTCCAGTGCTAGGAAAATTTAATATAAGTGGTGGCTTACATGTTACAGCAGAGTGGTTTAGTCTTTTTTCTGGATTAGTTTTATATACTTCAGGTTTTATAGCTGAGATATTTAGATCTGGGATTCAAGGAGTTCCAAAGGGACAAATTGAAGCAGCTAGAGCTTTAAATTTAACACATATGCAAACAGTACGTTTAGTTGTAATACCTCAAGCAAAAGTTGTAATAATTCCACCTTTAACAAGTCAATACTTGGGAGTTGCAAAAAACACCTCTCTTGGAGTAGCAATAGGATTCCCAGATATGTTTGCTATTACAGGTACAATAATAAATCAAACTGGTAGAACTTTAGAAATGATTTTATTAGTAATGCTTATATATTTAACATTAAGTTTGATAACTAGTTATTTTATGAACCAATATAATAAAAAAGTTCAGCTAAAGGAGAGATAGAAAATGAAAAATAAGAATAATCCTTTTTTGACAGCTGATGAATTAGAAAATCCAATATTATTTTGGTTAAAGAAAAACTTGTTTTCTTCAATTGGAAATACTATTTTAACATTTGTCTCAATTTTTCTATTTTATATTTTAATTAAAAAAGGTGTTTTACCTTTGTTAGAATTAGATTGGACTGTTATAAAAGCTAATTTAAAATTAATATTTACAGGTTCTTATCCCATTGATCAAATTTGGAGAGTCTGGATAGTAGCACTTTATATATCAATATTTTTTGGATTTACATTTAAACTCTTTTCAACAAGAGTTCCAAAACTTATTTTTGTAATTTCAGCTATTTTATTATTCTTCTGCTTTTTAGATTTTTCATTACAATCAAAAATCTTTTTAGCTTTAATAGCCATCTTTTTAATAATCCCATATCTTTTAGGATCATTAATTACGAAAAGAAAATTAACAATCGTTGTTACAATTGGTTGGATTTTTTTAATGCCATTTTCTTTTATAGTTATTAGAGGCTTTGGTGGATTTTTGCCAATTGTTAAACCAAATTTATGGGGAGGATTGTTATTATCTCTATTAATTAGTCTAACAAGTATTTTCCTATCCCTTCCAATTGGACTATTTCTTGCGCTAGGAAGGCGAAGTAAAATGAAGCTAATAAGTGTTGTTTGTACTGTGATAATTGAAGTTGTCAGAGGAGTACCTTTAATAACTATCTTATTTATTGGCTATCTTATTCTTCCTATGGCTCTCCCAACAAGTTGGACACCATCAGTATTTATTAGAGCTTTAGTTGGAGTAATAATGTTTCACAGTGCATACATGGCCGAGTCTTTTAGAGGAGGATTACAAGGAATAAGTGTCACTCAATATGAAGCTGCTATAAGCCTCAATATAGGGACTGGTAAAACTATGTTATTGATTATTCTTCCTCAGGTTTTGAAAAGAATGATTCCAATACTAGTAAATGCTTTTACATCAGCTCTTAAGGATACAAGTTTGATTAGTATTATTGGAATGCTAGATTTAATAGGAATATCAACTTCGATTGTTAGTAATCCAAAATATTTAACAGGAAGTGCACAAGTTTTATTTTTCGAAGGTCTTATTTACTTTATTCTTTGTTATAGCATTTCAAAGGGAAGTATGATTTTAGAAAAGAGACTAGGAATAAAAAGTAAGGTTGGTTTGTAATGGAAAAACAAGAATTAATTAGATTTGAAGATGTACATAAATGGTATACTCCAGAATTTGAAGTATTAAAGGGTGTTGATTATAAATTTTATAAGGGAGAGGTTACAGTTATTATTGGCCCTTCTGGAAGTGGAAAATCTACTTTTTTAAGAACTATAAATGCATTAGAAGAATATCAAAAAGGTAAGATTACAGTAGATGGAATAGAATTAAATCGTAATATTAAAAATATAAATGCAATTAGAAGTAAAATTGGAATGGTTTTTCAACAATTTAATTTATTTCCACATCTGACCGTTTTACATAATATTACGCTATCTCCAATTTGGATTTTAAAACAAAGTAAAGAAGAAGCAGAAGCAAATGCACTTAAACTTTTAGATAGGGTAGGTTTGAAAAAGCATGCAAACAAGTATCCTAATCAACTTTCAGGCGGGGAACAACAAAGAGTTGCTATAGCTCGCTCTCTTGCAATGAATCCTGAAATAATGCTTTTTGATGAACCTACTAGTGCTTTAGATCCTGAAATGATTAAAGAAGTTCTTGATGTAATGACTGAGTTAGTCGATAAAAATATGACCCTAATTGTTGTAACTCATGAACTTGGATTTGCTAAAGCAGTTGCAAATAATGTGATATTCTTTGATGGAGGAAAGATTGTTGAAACCGCTCCGCCAAAAGAATTTTTTATGAACCCCAAAAATGATAGAACAAAGACGTTTTTATCTCAAATTCTTAATCATTGATAAACGATATTAGTTGTTTGTTTTGATTTGTAATTGATTGAATAAATAAAGTTTTAACTAGCATACAAGATAATTTATATCTATTAGTTTTTATGAAAAATACTACAGAGTAAAAATCATAATTATTAATAATATTGCTACAATGGAGTAGTTTTTATGAAAATATTTGCCCATAGAGGCTTTAGTGGAGAATATCCAGAAAATACGATGATTTCTTTTGAAAAAGCAGTTGAAGTAAAAAGTGATGGGATTGAGTTAGATGTACATCTATCTAAAGATGGAAAATTAATAATTATACATGATGAGAAGTTATATAGAACCACAGGTTATCCAGGTAGAGTTTGCGATTATACAAAAGATGAGTTGATTAAAATAAATGCCGGTAAAACAAAAAATGATAGCTTTGGATTTACTCCGATAGTTGAATTTGTGCAATATTGTGATTATATAAAAGATAAAAATATTATCACAAATATTGAAATCAAAACGAATAATATGTATTATCCTGGAATTGAAAAAAAGGTTTTAAAAGTAATAAAACAATATGATATAGAAGATAAAACTATATTTTCTTCATTTAATTGGCTTTCTATAGTTCAGATAAAAAAGCTCAATCCCAATATTAAAACTGCTTTATTGCAAGAAAATTATCTAACAGAAAACATTAGTGATTTAGAAAAAACTTTTGGGTTTGACTATTACCATCCAGATGTTAGATTGTTGACAGAAAGTCAGGTATTAAATTGTAAGAAAAATAATATAGAACTAAATGTTTGGTCAGTTAATGATTTATCACAATTTGAAAAATTAAAAGATTGGAATGTATCAGGTGTAATAACAAATTATCCAAATCTATTTGTTAAAAACTAAAATTATTTATTTAGACTATTGTTATATAAAGATTTACTATAATATTAAACATGACATTGTTTTTGTTTGTTAAATGCTTTTAAGATTTTCTTAATTACTCGAGATAAGCATTTCTTCCAAAATCTAATATAAGTCAATATAAAAAAGCTTTTTTATATGTTACTTATTCAATCGTATTTTAATATTTAGTAGTAAGCGCAAACGATTTTACGCTTACAGTTGAATTAGTTGATTTTTTCGTTATTGTGAATTGTGGTAAAGATAAAAATGTATTACTATATCGACTCATTGGGCACTTCCTGTATTGTGTAAGTTTGGTTTCTAATACAATAACAGAGAATGTGCCCTTTTTCTATTTTTTTTATTTATTTATTTTTTTAATTTAGATAGGTTCATAATTTTCCCACAAATAAAACCCATGAACCTTTTAAAAGAGGCTGGAATTAGTTTATTTGATTTAGTTTTATCTACTGTTAAAAGAATGCCTAGTAATCATAAGAAAAAAATTGTATTAGCAGGTGGTGTTATTACCAAAGATAAAGTGGTAAGAGATAGCTTTTATAACAAAATGAACCAATATTTACCTGATTATGAGATTTTCCTTGATTCAGCTAATAATGCACTAAATGGTGCACTATTGATTGCGATGAGTTTGTGATATTTATTAGTTTTTTTTATTATAACAAGTTAAATTTTTGGTTGTCTACCAAATTATTTTATTTACATTTTAACTTAATTTGATTTATTAGGTTTTCGATTAATTTATCTAGATTGGCATCCTCTTGATTGATAGTTTCTTTTGTTCCTTTTTCTTGATCTAATATATTAAATAAAGCAAGATATTTTTTTTCAACTTCTTCACGTATTATTAACCCTGATATAATATAATCTATTTGGCCTTCTAAATAATCTAAAGTATTTTGGTTCCTAATTATTTCAATATCTTCTTGTTTTAAAACATTTGTAAAACTTTTCATGTTTTTGAACATTTTTTCTGTTGGTATTGAGTCGTTATCTAAATTAAAGCAATTTATGTCTTTTAATACAAATGTTTTATCCTTAAATGAGATTGTATTATCAGAAGCTGTAACTGATTGTGTTGACTTTGTATTGGTAGAACTATTGGTACTTGGTGTTAAAGTAGTGATAGTAGATTTTGAATATATTGGACTGGTATAGCTTGGACTGGCATATGTTGAGTACGTTGAAGTGCTTGTACTACTTCGATGTGAATAATGTGATCTGTGAGAGCTGTGTGAACTATGAGACCTATGTGAACTATGAGATCTATGGGCAGCAATCAATTGAGAATTAGATTTTAAATTACCATCATAAAGCGTAAAATTATCCATTTGCTTTAAGCTGTTATTTGTATTCTTATTTGTAGTAGAAGCATATACAGGTATCATATTTTTAGTTGGAAGTAAAAATAGCAAGCCGAAAATTATGGAAAAAATTTTACTCTTAATGTATTTCATTAAATGTTCCTTTTAATTTATATGTAATTGGAGTTGTTTTTTCATCTAGATAATTTGGATCAGTTGTAGCAAAGACCCCCCCACAAATATCTCTCATTGCACAAAAATTACAATGTGGTAAATAATATGTTTTCCAATCGGAGATAGTAGGTACGCAATATTTCCAAATTTTCATATCTACCTTACAAACTTGATGGTTAAAAATAAATATAGGTATATTCCTTTGTTTAGCGGTCTTTATTGCATTAACTAATTGTAAATTATAATCACTTTGCTTTATGTATAATTGTTCTGCATTTTTCAGTGCAGCACCCGAATATTCCATTCCTATTAAAGCTAACCTTTTTATATATGGAAGATTGTTATATGAAAAGTTTATAAAAGAGGGTAGTCTATTATAGTTTAGTTTATTGATGATGAAGCGTAGTTCAATTTTTTGTTGATAATAAGCCATATAGTGAAGAGCTTTTATTGTTTTCCAAAAAGATCCTTTAACTTGTGTTAATTTATCATGAATCTCAGGTATATCTGCGTACAATGCTACACAAAATGTTACATCAATTTTTTTAATCATGATTAATTCAAATAATTGTGTAGCATCACTCAAATTGTTGGCATTTGATAATATATCGATTTGTATTTTATTATTTTTTTTATATAGTTTCTCAATTATCTCAATCAAATAATCTATATTTAAAGTAGGTTCACCTCCAGTAAGCCCAATTTGATTAATATTCTTGTTAAGTAAATCAATAATTTCAAAGTTTTTTTTCCTTAAATTTGGTATCTCATCAGTATTAGTTTGAGGGCAATTTATACATCTTAAATTACAATGATTATTGACTAATAATGAATTATCATTAGAGTCTTTGGAAATATGAGTTATAATTTCTTTTTCTTCAGTAATTTCTAAAATATCATTAATTTGAAAAATAGGATTATCTTCCAATATAATTGAATTCTTTTTTGTAGGATTGTTGGTGATGAAAATTTTATGAATATTAAAATTTTTATGGACTTTCAATGTATACTCATAGAAATTAGAATTTTCTTTAAAGTTGTTTATCGTTCCAATTACATAATTTTTTAAAGTGAAATTGGATTTAGTATAATTTATTGTTCTCATAATTGGACCTCTGAATAGGGTCTATAAGTAATCCAACTCCAAAATACATCTAAATATTTTTCGTTTTCTAAGATGAGTTTAAATAAAATATCTATCACTCCTTTATATTTCTTACAATTAGTGTTTTCTATGTGAAGTATTTTTTCTTGATAAGTTCTAACTGAATCTTTTCCACAATAAGGAATATAGGGGCATGCAAAGCAATTTATATCTGCTTCGTTAATATTATTTTTAATAATCTCGTGTAATTTTATATTGTTAAAGATTTCTTTATAACTATTAGTACAAACATTTCCCAAGCAAAAAGTATCATCATTAAATTTAGAAAGCATCCTAGCTTCATCTGAAACAAAAACTTTACCGTTTATATCATATACTGCACATCCTATTCCATTACCAGAAGGGGACTGGATATCCACAAACCCATTTGAAAAAGGAGTTAATATCTTTCTTAGAAAAACGCAAGCAAATTCTTCACTTATAAGGATCCCTTCAATATTTTTATTTAAAATATAGAGTAACCCTTTTTCATAATAGTTCAAATATTCTTCAACTGTGTAGGATAGAAAATCTTGATTTTTTTCAGCCATTCCATAGGGGTTTAGAGGTCGTAGAAAAATTGATTTAAGTCCTAAGTTAATATAGCAATCAATACATTCTTCAATTTTGTCTAATGAATATTTAGAAATAGTCATCAGCGCGGAAACTTTATCAGTTCCATATTGTTTTTGAATATGTTTAATATTATTAGTTACTAAATCATAATTATTATTATTGTTGATAGACAATCTATTTTTATTATGTATGTGTGGTGGTCCATCAAGTGATGTTGAGATATAAATATTATTTTTTTTTATGAAATCAAATTGCTTTATATTAATTGATAATAAATTCGTGCATAAAACATATTCTATTATTTTGTTCTTTTTTTTATTTAAATATTTCATGTAACTAACAATAAATACTATTGTTTCAAAATTTAAAGTAGGTTCTCCACCTTGAAATTCTACTTTTATTAAATCAGATGGACATTGAATTATTTTTTTACATATTTCCTTTGCTGTTTCTAGAGATAAATCTAGATTTTTATTTCTTTTTTTTGAATTGCTACTAGCATGACAATAAGTACAATTGGAATTACAATTGTGAGAAATAATTATGATATGTAAAGACGTAAAATAATTTAAAAAATCTTTTTTTGTTCTTAATTTAATTGCTAATTCGTCAATAGCATCATCTAAATAATTGTGTTCACATACAAAAAAATTACTTTTTAAATCATTTAAAATATCAGTCGGTAATTTATCTGGGGTAAATAATAAAGTTGTAAAATTACTTGGTGAAATAAAGTAATATTGACCAACTTCATTTGTAAGTAAAATGAGATTGTTTATTTGTTTATGCCTAAAAGGTAGTAATTTAATCATGGCTTATAGGACTGAAAGCTTTTTTATACAAAATTTCTCTTATAGAAGATACTTGATGTTCAATATAAAGAGTATTTTCAATTTTTATAATTTTGTTTTGTATAACTTGCTTCTCCGTTTCAGATAAGTCGTTTTGAGTTAATATAATCCAAAAATCATCTAATTCTTTTATGGTGAAATTTTTATTTTCTGATAAAAAATAAATGATTGAATTTTTACTGATTAGCGATTTTGGGATATTTATTTTAGCCATCTTTATTCTCACCTCTAGGTAACTTATTATTTATATTTTTGCAGTGTATAAGATTATTTGTGATATTGCAATAATTATTAATGTGTAATTATAAAAGCTCTATATCCTATATGATGTTTCATATTTAAATTTTAAATATTTAAATTTAATGAAAATAACTTTAAAAAAAATCTTCTTAATAAATAAACAACACCCAATTATTGAAACAATATATAAAGTAATAATAGATTTTAAATCAGCAGTATTTAAAACTAAAAGTACTAGTGATTTTAAAAAATGGTTAAATAAAGTAAAGGAACTAAACATCCTAGAATTAAACAGTTTTGTGAAAGGTCTTGAAAGAGATATCAAAGCTGTGCTTACTGATATTAATGAAAAATATAACAATGGATTAGCAGAAGGAACCGTTAATAAAATAAAATTTATTAAAAGAATTATGTATGGAAGATGTAAATTTAATACTCTAAGAAATAAAATATTAATTGCTGAAAAATATAACTAATCCCCAATTAATGGGAAGAGCCATTCATAACTTGACGTTTATAGATATATAAAACAATTTTTTAGAATTAAACTTTACTTACTCATGCATTTAATAAAGTAATTGATATCCAATTTATTTTGTTTCTATTTTTCCTAAATAGTTAAAACAAAGTTAGACTGATATGAATCAAATATGTAATATTTTTTTACAGTTTAATTCAAAGATATAATCTCAATTTAGATATCCTAAAACAACTTAAAATTACCATTAATTATTAAAATATAGCAAAGTATTTAATTACTTGTAAGTTACAGTGTTTTGTTACGCTTTATGTGCAAAATCATGTAACGTTACAATTTAATTGTTTATATTATATGGATTTAAATCTATTTATAAAAAGATTTTGACATTAAATAATCTGTGGAATATACTTTATGTAAGGTTACAAAATGAATAAATCAAATAAAAAAGTTACAATGCAAGATATTGCAGATCATTTAAATTTATCTAGAAATACGATTTCAAGAGCATTGTTGAATAAAGATGGCATAAGTGAAGAAGTTAAGCAAAAAGTTATAATTACAGCAAAATCTTTAGGATATGAAAAAAAAGTTGTTTATACAAAAAAGAGAGAAAAAACTATTTGTGTAATAACATGTAGAGACTTTTTTTTAGATCAAACATATTTCGCAGAAATTTTTTTAGGAATTGAAGAAATATCTAAAAAACATGATATTTTTGTAAATTTTTTAGTCATTGATGAGGAAAGTACAAGCATCAATCATCAAGATAATGTTTTAGGCTTTATTATTGCAGGAAAGATAAAATCAAATATTGTGAAAATTCTTTCTAATTTAGATGTTCCAAAGGTATATATAGACTTTGAACCTGATGGAGCTAGTGATGATGTTGTAATTATGGATAATGAAAAAGGACTTAATCTAATTTTTAAGGAATTAATTAAAAAGGGGCATAAAGAAATCGGTTTTATTGGAAATAAATTTATGTATACAAGCTTTTATAAGCGATATCAATATTTTTTATCAGAATTAAGAGAAAATAATCTAAAAAAAATAGATGAATACATTTTAACAGACTCACAACAACCCTACTGGCAATATGGTGTTATAAAAAATGAATTAAAAAAAATGACAAAATTTCCAACTGCCTTTATATGCGTAAATGACAGAACAGCCTTTGCACTAATAAAAGAAATAGATGCTCTTGGCTTAAGAATCCCTGATGATATATCTGTAATTGGTTTTGACAATGTTAAGGACAACGAAATATTTTCACCAAGTTTAACAACAGTAAATGTATATAAAGGTGAATTGGGAAGGGTAGCTTGTTCTCTATTATTACAAAAAATAAAAAATAAAGACTTGATTTCTAAGAAAATATTGGTGGATGTTTCTCTAATAGAAAAAAAATCAGTCAAAATGCTAGGAGTTAGTGATGAGTAAATTATTTGATAAAGTGTATGGTGCTTTAATTGGTGCTGCCATAGGAGATGCTATGGGAGGGCCTGTAGAAGGCTTTACTTTTGAAAAAATTAAGGAAAAATATGGGATTGTAGATGATTTAATTGATTATGATCCTGAAATAAAAATTGCACCACATGGACCTTTTTCTTTAACTGCTGGCTCTTATACTGATGATAGCAGAATGAGTAAAATATTTGCTAAATCAATTATTCAAAAAAAAGGTGTGCCAACAAAAAATGAACTTAGTAAATTATTCTATGAAGAATATTATAGTTCTAATGATTTATTAACAAAAGAATTTCTTGAAGAGTATGTTGAAAAAGCAATATTTAAAGAAGATAAAACTTGTTTTGGAGGGCAACCAACCAATGGAGCTATTATGGGAATTGCCCCATTTGGAGTAATATCACCTTGTAATCCCCTAAAAGCGTTAACTGATTCCTTTAATACTTTGTTTATGGCAGAAGGTTATGCTAGATATTCAACAGCTTTAGCAGCTGCAGCAATTTCTTCAGCTTTTATTCCTAATATAAGTATAGATGGTATTTTATTCGAATCATTGAATGCAATAAACAAACATAAATCATATATTGAGGGTCCATACTGGCAAAATTCTAATATGTATCCATTTGTAGGGATGAAAAATGAAAATTTAGTTACTGAGTGTTGGAAAATTGGCGATAATTATAAAAATATTATAGAAATGCAAAAACCTTTAAGAGACATTGTTGTTCAACAATTTTTTGCAGATGCAGCAGAAACTCTATCTATTGCAATGGCATTTTTAAAAGCATCTGATGGTGATTATAGTAAAAGTGTAATAGGTTGTACTAACTTTGGTCGTGATAATGATAGTACAGCATCTGTTGCTGGGGCAATAGCTGGAGCTTATAATGGTGCTGATAAAATCCCTTCAAAATGGATTGACCTTGTTGAAAATAATAACCCTGAGCCAAGCTTTTATGATTTGTCAAAAGATTTAGTAAAGATTATTGAATCAAACAACGAAGAAAATTATAAAGTTTTAAAAAATATAAGTTGTTTGATTAATGAACAATAAAACATCAATACATCTTTCAAGTTTTTGTGATAATTGGAATGATGATTTAGAAAAATATATTTATAAAGCAAAAGAAATTGGTTTTGATTCAGTAGAAATGCCTTTATTTGATGCTAGATCTTTTGAAGTTAAGAAATATTTAAATGTTCTTAAGGATACAAAACTTTTAATTACAACAGGAAATGCAATTACTTGTGAAACAGATATAGCAAGTGTAGATAAAACCATTAGGGAAAAAGGCATTGAATATTTAAAAATTGCTATTGATAAATCATTAAGTTTAAATTCCCAATGTTTAAATGGAGTTTTATACGAACCTTGGGGAGTCTTAGATACATACACAAATGAGAATAGAAAATATCTAGTTCAAAGTTTAAATACAATAGATGAATATTTAAATCAAGTTAACTTTAAAATAAATTTAGAGCTAATAAATAGATACGAAGGAAATAGACTAAATAATATAAATCAAGGTTTATTTATATTGAATGAAGTAGATAGTAAAAACATAAATTTACACATTGATACATTCCATATGAATATTGAAGAAACAAATATATGGGAAGCGATAGTAAAGGGTGGAGATAAGATAGGATATGTACATTTTAGTGAAAATAATAGAAGTGCAATTGGTACAGGATCTATAGATTTTATTAAAATTATCGAAGCTTTAAATAGAATTAATTATCAGGGAACAATATCTATTGAGAGCTTTATTTCCACAAAAGGTGATATAGGTAAACAAATTAAAATTTGGAATGAGAGCTTATTTAAATCCAATATTGAAATGATAGAGTTTAGCTATAAATATTTAAAAAAGATTTTAAAAAGGAGTAAATATGCAAATTAATAAAGTCTCGCATTCCAAAGATCTAAAGTGGGTGATAATATTTGTCGCACCAACCTTAATAGGTCAATTAATATTTATGTTAATTCCAACAATTTCATCATTTTTAATTGGATTTGCTGATTGGAATTTATTTTCAGCTCCAAGTTTTGTTGGATTAAAAAATTATAAATATATTTTTGACGATCCTCTATTTTACAAGGTTATTAAAAATACTTTAGTATTTACTTTATTTTATGTGCCATTAAAAATAATTATAGCTTTAGCAATTGCTAATTTAATAAACAAAAAAATCAGAGGTGTTGTATTTTTTAGATCAGTATTTTTCTTACCAGCATTAACTTCAATGGTTGCAATATCTGTTGTTTGGCTTTGGCTATATAACACTGAGTTTGGCTTAATAAATATACTCTTATCCTATATCGGCATTCAAGGACCAGATTGGTTAGGAGAAGGTAAATGGGCCATGGTATCTATTATAGTTATGTCAATTTGGCAAGGGATGGGCTATGCCATGATAATTATACTAGCAGCCTTACAAAACATTCCAACAACTTTAGTTGAAGCTGCTAATATTGATGGAGCCTCTAAATCAAAAATATTCTTTTCTATTAAGATACCACTTTTGACACCAACTTTATTTTTCTTATTAATTACTAATGTTTTCTATGGATTACAAATTTTTACTGAGCCTTTTGTATTAACAAAACAAGGGCCTGCAGATGCAACTAATGTATTGACTACCTATATGTACGATTATGCTTTTAGATTTCAAAAAATGGGAATTGGATCAGCCATAGCTTGTATATTATTTGTCATTATGGCCATTATTACCTTTTTTCAATTTAAATTTGATAAATGGGTCAATTACGAAGTTTAGGAGAGGTATATGAGTATAAAGAAAGAAAATAATACATTAGCACTTATAACATTAATCTTATTATCCATTGTAATGTTATTACCCTTTTATTGGATGATAAATACATCATTAAAAATGGAACTAGAGGTTTTTACAATTCCTCCCACTTGGATTCCTTCTAAAATCATGTGGTCAAACTACAGTGGAGTATTTGATAGAATTCCATTTTTACAGGGCTTGTTTAATAGTTTTTATATAACAGCAATTTGTACAGTTGGTACAGTATTTTTCAGTAGTTTAACAGCATATGCTTTTGCAAAAATGCAATTTAGATTTAAAGGTCCATTATTTTCAATTTACTTATTGAGCATGATGATTCCTTTTCAAATAACACTAATCCCTCAATTTATATTATTTTCAAATATAGGTTGGATAGATTCGCATTTAGCCTTAATTATTCCTTTTATTTTTACAAATGGATTTGGGGTATTTATGCTCAAGCAATTTTTCCAAGCATTACCAGATGCTTTAATTGAATCCGCATTAATTGATGGTTGTTCTCAATGGAAGATTTTTAAATCAATAATGTTACCACAAGTTCAACCTGCATTAGCTTCAGTAGCAGTATTTGCAATTATAGCAAGATGGAATGATTTTTTAGGTCCATATGTAATTTTAATATCGCCAGAAAAGTTCACAATACCTATTTTAATCAACGCACTACAAGGCTTTTTCTCATCTAACTGGGCTCAAATAATGGCAGCCACCACAATGTCTATTATACCATTATTAATAGTATATATATTTGCACAAAAGTATTTTATAGAAGGAATTTCTTTATCCGGAATTAAAGGATAATAAAAATAAAAAGGAGATATAAAAACATGAAGAAAAAACTCACCCTTTTTTTAATAGTATGTTTTACAATGGTTAGTATTTTTGCTAATGGTCAAAAAGCACAACAAGAAACAGAGGAAGCACAAAACAAAGAAGTTAGAGCTATGTTATGTGTGAACGAAGCTCAAATGGCCTCATATGAAGAACTTTTTAAAAGTATTAAAGAGGATACAGGAATTACAGTAAAAGGAGATTATGTTAAAAACTGGGATGAGTTCAATCAAAAATTAATGACCCAAATGGCTGCAAAAAATCCCCCAGATATTTTAGATGTATCAGTAATTTATAAAGATCAATATATCTCAAATAACTATTTGATGGATATGACTCCTTACATGGAAGATTTTGATTTCACACCTTATTACGGTGCTATGATAGATAGTTACCAAAAAGATGGCAAAATTTATGGTTTTCCTAATGGTTGTACTTCTATTGCTGTTTATTACAACAAAACCCTTTTTGATGAAGCTGGATTAGAATACCCAACATCTGATTGGAGTGAGTCAATGAATTGGGATCAATTTTTACAAACTGTAACTCTTTTAACTAATGATAATTCAAGTAATAAACAATATGGTTTCTCAACTACATTTGAAATTGGATGGTTATTACCTTTAATTTGGCAACATAATGCAAGATTTATTAATGAAGATGGAACTCAATGTGCAATAAATACTAAAGAAGGTATTGAAGCTTTAGAATATGTCCAAAGTATAATGTTTGATAACAATGCTTCTCCATCTTATAGTGAATTAAAAGCATTAGGACCTGCAGATTTGTTTAAAGCAGGTAAACTTGCAACATTCATGGATGGTGATTGGTGGATGGGATATTTCTCAGACATTGAAGACTTTGAATGGGGTGTTGCAGCCTTACCACAAGATGAAAGAAGTGTAACAGGATTCTATATTGATGGTTGGGCAATAGCAAATAGAGCTAAAAATCCACAAGACGCTGCTGAAGTAATAAAATATTTTGCTTCAAAAGAAGGTTTAACTTCAGGAATTGCAAAAGGTACTCCACCAATGGTTTCCTTAGCTGAAAAAGAAATCGAAAGTTTATACCCATATGTTGATGATGCAACAAGACAAACTTGGAAAGGTGCATTAGCAATTGGGGAGACTCCAACATTTACAAAAAACTGGGCTCAAGTTGTCTCTGAAGCAAATAAAGTATTAGAGAGAATGTCATTAGGATTAGTTACTCCTGCTGAAGCAGCTGCTGAAATGGAAAAGAATGTAAATAGAGTTTTACTATAAAAATATAATTAGATAGCATCTTAGGATGCTATCTAAGTTAGGATTGTAAATGAATAAGCTAATAAATGATAAAGACAAAATTGTACAAGAAATGATTGAAGGATATATTCTCTCTCACAATGATAAAGTTGTTGTAAAAGGTGAAAACAATAATTTATTGTGTAGAAAATATAAAAAGAAAGATAAAGTTGGGCTTGTCATTGGCAATGGCTCTGGTCATGAACCATGTATGATAGATTTAGTAGGTTATGGCTTATTAGATGTAAATGTTGTAGGAGAGGTGTTTACAGCTCCTACACCTTATCAATTATTAGAAGCGCTTAAGGAAGCAGATTGTGGAAAAGGAGTACTTCTTTTAGTATCTTCTCATGCAGGAGATATATTAAATGCAAAAATGGCTTTAATGTTAGCCAAATTAGAAAATATCAAAGTTAAAATGTTTATTTTTTATGATGATATTGCTTCTTCCCCAAAGGGAAAAGAAAAAGAGAGACGCGGTACAGCAGGACTATTTTATACATTAAAGATTGTGGGATCTGCATGTGAGAGAGGTTATTCACTACAAGAGTGTTTTTCATTAGCTCAAAAGGTTAGAAATAATACTAGAACTATAGCTTGTGCTCTTCATTCTGGTACAAATCCAATAACAAATAAATCAATGTTTAATTTAAATGACGGAGAAATAAATATAGGGTTAGGCGTTCATGGAGAAGCCGGTCAAAAAATACAAAAAGCAGAAAATGCCCAATCTACAGTATATCAAATGGCAAGTAGTTTAGTTGACGATTTACCATTTAAAGAAGGTGATAAGATTTTTGCAATGATAAATAACAGTGGAAGTACAACTTATGCAGAGTTAATGATTTGCTACAAAGAATTATTTAAATTTCTAAAAGATAAAAATATTGAAATTGTTAGAAACTTCGTAGGAACTTATGTAACTGTGCAAGAAACTCATGGAATTTCAATAGCATTTTGTAAAGCAACATGTGAAATGATAGAATTATATGATGATAAAGCTGATTCATCTTTATTTAATTAAAAGGATACAAAATGATAAATTTAAATGTGGGTTTAGCTTTTTTAGGATCAAATAATTATTATGCTAAAGAATTAGAAGTTATTGATAAATCAATAGCACTATTAGAAAATAAATATAAAGATGAAAATATAAAGTTAATAACTAATAAAAAATTAAATATAACTAATGAAGATGTTATATCTACAATTAATTATTTAGATAATCAAAATATAGATCTTTTAATTATTCAAACTAGTAGCTTTTGTGATGAACCTATATTTGAAGAGTTTATTAAAATAAATTGTATCAAGTTAGTTTGGGCCCCTTATGAAGAGTTCAAAACAGGTGATGTTAAATTACATTCTCTTTTATCTATGTTTGTATCAACAAGTAACATGCATCATAAACATGGTAAATCAATTATAAAAGATTGGTTATATGGAAATTCAAATCTTTTATTTCCAAAATTAAATGATTATTTTTCTGCCATTAAAGCATTGAAAAGATTAAAACATAGTAAAATAGGCCTAATAGGTAAAACAGCCTATGGTTTTAATAATATGAACTATGGATTAGAGGAAGCTAAAGAAAGATATGGCTTTAAAACTGAGAGTTTTAGTGAACAAAACCTTATAAATAGAGCTAAAAAAATTGATGATGATAGAGTTTCACAAACCTTTATAGATTTTAAATTTAAAAAAAATAATATCTTTGTTACCAATAAATCAATTGATCACACCCTAAGATTATATTTAGCACTTAAAGATTTAATTGAAGAAAAAAAATTAAGTGCATTATCAGTGAGTTGTTGGCCAACTTTTCAAAGTGAATATGAAATAACTCCTTGTGTAACACTATCTTTAATTAATGATGTTTTAAAAATCCCCGTCTCATGTGAAGGTGATTTAATGGGAGTTGTTACTATGATAGTAGCTAATGAATTATCTAAATCTACCTCAATGGTTTATGATATTGCTGATATTCTAGAAGACAAAGAGAGTTTATTACTATGGCATTGTGGAATAACAACTTGTTTACTAATGTCTAACAAAATGGAAGATTTAAATATAATTAATCATCCTATGATAAATAGAAAAAATTCTACACAAAAGAGCTTAGGCTGTTCATTTGATGGTAGCTTTAAAACTCAAAAAGTTACTGCATTGAGACTATCAAATATTAAAAACAAAATATTTTCACTAAGTGGAGATATAGAAGATATAGATGTAAAAGGTTTTACAGGTACAAGAGGTTGGTTGACAAATATTACTATTTTAAACAAAACGATATCAATTTCTAAAATCATAGATTTGATAGTAAAAAATGGTATAGAGCATCATCTAGTAGTAGTTCCAGGCGATATTTCTAAACAATTAAAAGCTTTTTCCACTATATCTGAGTTAGAAATATTAGAATAGAAGAATTAGGGATATAAAACAAAATGAAATTTACGAATAAAGAATATGCTAATAATTTAGCTTTTATATTAAATAGAGAATTTAATGACAAGATGGATATACTGTGTAAATTAGATGGATACCTTGGAGATGGAGATCATGGTATTACAATAAAAAGAGGGATGCAAGCCGCATTTTCCAATATTCAAAATACAGCAGATTTTGATAGTTTGTCTGATGTTTACAAAACTATTGGAATTAGCATGTTGAAAACAATGGGAGGAGCTTCTGGCCCTATTTTTAGTACATTTTTTATACAAACATCTATTGAATTATTAGCAATAAAAGATAATAAAGATATAACTGTTTTAACCGTTCAAGAAATATATAAGAAGACACTTCAATCATTAATAGATCTCAGTGAAAGTAATGTAGGAGATAAAACGATGATTGATGCAGTATCTCAGGCATATAATATTTTATCTAAAAACATTCAAGACAATAAATGTAGATGTGTTTCTGATGCATGGAAAATTGCAGCAGAAGGAGCAAAAGAAGGTGCTCTCAATACTATTAATATGGTTGCTAAAAAAGGCAGAGCTAGATATTTATCCAAGCAATCAATAGGAGTTATAGATCCCGGAGCTGTTTCTTTTTATATAATTACATGTGCTATGTATAATGCTTGGACTTTAAACACCACCCAAATAAAAAATAATAAAGAATTTGATTTGGATTTTTTAAATTCGTAAAGATAATAAGAATTCTAGTTGTAAAAGTTATAAAAGGAGATATGAAAAATGAAATATGAAATATTAAATGGTATGAAAATATCAAATTTTCCATGGCCAAATAGTATTAAAGCAAATATAAATAGTCCTTTTGAGCGATATTCAAATAACCCAATCATTAATAGAAATCCTTCTAAAAACATAACTAGAGTTTTTAATTCAGCAACTATTGTTTATAATGATGAATTTGTTAGTGCTTTGAGGGGAGAAGAAACAAATGGTATTCCATCTATTTATATAGCTCATAGTAAAGATGGCATAAATTGGACAATTGAAAAGGAAAAAGTAAAATTTTATGATGAAGATAATAATATCTTCATGCCTAAATACGCCTATGATCCAAGATTAGTAAAAATAGAAAACACATACTACATAATATGGTGTCAGGATTTTTATGGAGCTGCAATTGGAATTGCTAAAACCAACGACTTTAAAAAATTTACCAGAATTGAAAATCCTTTCCTTCCGTTTAATCGAAATGCTGTGTTATTTCCTAGAAAAATAAATAATATGTATACAATGCTTTCAAGACCTAGTGATGGAGGACATACTGCTTTTGGAGATATTTTCCTCTCTCAATCAATAGATATGGAGTTTTGGGGCAGACACAAACATGTTATGGGTTGTACTGACAACTGGTGGGAAAGTTTAAAAATAGGTGCTGGTCCATCTCCAATTGAGACAAGTGAAGGATGGTTATTACTATATCATGGTGTAAGTAGAACCTGTAATGGTTATGTGTATTCAATTGGAGGAGCCATACTCGATATAGATAATCCTAGTATAGTTAAATACAGATCTTCTAGATTTTTATTAACACCTGAAGAAAGTTATGAAACCTCAGGTTTTGTTCCAAATGTAGTATTTCCCTGTTCAACTTTATGCGATAGTGAAACAGGAAGATTAGCTTTATATTATGGTGCTAGTGACACATATCTTTGCCTTGCTATCTCAACGGTTGATTTAATAATTGATTTTATTAAAAGAAATTCTGAAATAAATGAAAGTGATATAGAGTTAGGGAAAAGATAAATTATGAAATTTAATGATTTTAAAAAAGAACTTGAAGAGAGAATACTCCCTTTTTGGCTAAGTAACTACGATGAAGAGTATTTTAGTGTCTATGGCAGAGTAGATTTTGATTATAATGTTATAAAAAATGCAGATAAAGGCTGTATTTTTAATTCTAGGATACTTTGGTTTTTATCAACTTGTTTAATTGAGAATATTGGAAATAGAAATGAGGTTCTTGATAAAACAAATAAAACCTTTCAATTTTTAGTAGATCACTGCCTTGATGAAGTTAATGGTGGAATATTTTGGTCAGTAAGTCGAAAAGGTAAGGTTATAGATTCAACAAAACATACTTATAATATTGCTTTTGGAATTTATGCTTTATCAGCATATTATAGAGCTACAAAAAATAAAAAAGCCATAAAATTAGCTTATGATTTATATAAAGTAATTGAATCTCAATGCAAAGATGAAAAAGGTTATCTTGAATCATTTACCTCTGATTTTAAGCCCTTAATAAACGATAAATTATCTGAAAATGGAGTCATAGCGAATAGGACGATGAATACTCTATTGCATGTGCTTGAGGGATATTCTGGTCTTTATGAAGCTACTAAAGATAAACAAGTAAAAACATCTATAATAGAAATATTTAATATATTTGAAAATAAAGTATATAACAAAGAAAAAAACAGGCAAGAAGTTTTTTTTGACTTAGATTATAATTCATTAATAGATCTTCATTCTTATGGACATGATATAGAAACCTCCTGGTTAATGTGTTGGGCATTAGATTTAATAGATGATAATAAAATACATAATAAAATTGATCCACTTTTAAAACAATTATCTATAAATGTATTAAATACTGCTATTGAAGAAAATGGTGGTGTTATTAATGAATGTGAAAATCAAATAAATGATGAAACCTATGTTTGGTGGGTTCAGTGTGAAAGTGTAATTGGCTTTTATAATGCTTATCAACGTTGGAATATCATAAAAGCTAAACAAGCTTCAATTAACAACTTCAAATTTATAAATAGATATATGATTGATAAAAGAAAAGGTGGAGAGTGGTTTTGGGATATAGACAAAAATTTAAATCCAACTAGTAAAAAAGATATAATTGAAGAATGGAAATGCCCATACCATAATGGAAGAATGTGTTTTGAAATGATGAGGAGATTAAAAAATGATACATAATAAATATTTTGAATTAGAAAAAAAACTTGAAAGTTTAATTAATAGAAAAAATGAACCAACAGAAGATTATAATGGATTATATAATAGATACAAATACCCTGTTTTAACAGCAGAGCACTCTCCTATATTTTGGAAGTATGATATAAATAAAGAAACCAACCCTCTATTTTTACAGAGATTAGGTATTAACGCTGTAATGAACAGTGGTGCTATAAAATTTGATGGGAAATACTGTTTAATGGCAAGAGTTGAAGGCTTAGATAGAAAGAGCTTTTTTGCTATAGCTAGATCTAATCGACCTACAGAAGGATTTAAATTTGATGATAAACCTATCTTATTAGAAGATACCTATAAAAATGAAACAAATGTTTATGATATGAGACTAACTAAGCATGAAGATGGTTATATTTATGGAGTATTTTGTAGTGAGAGTAAAGATATAAGTTCAAATGATTTATCTGCTGCAAAAGCAGATGCAGGTATTGTTAGAACTAAAGATTTAGTAAATTGGGAGAGATTACCCAATTTAATAACTAAAAGATCTGAGCAACAAAGGAATGTAGTATTACATAGTGAATTTGTAGATGGTAAGTATTGTTTTTATACTAGACCTATGGATAGTTTTATAGAAACTGGATCTGGATCGGGAATTGGTATTGGCTTATGTGATGATATAACTCATGCTATAATTGAAGAAGAAAAAATGACATCATTAAGAAAATATCATACTATTACAGAGGCAAAAAACGGAGCTGGGGCTCCTCCTATTAAAACTGATAGAGGTTGGATACATATAGCTCATGGAGTTAGAAATACTGCAGCAGGACTTAGATATGTTATTTATGTTTTTGCAACTGATTTAAATGATCCCTCAAAAGTTATTGCTGAGCCAAGTGGTTATTATATTGCCCCACAAGGTGAAGAGAGAGTAGGAGACGTATCTAATGTAACTTTTACAAATGGCGTAATAGAGGATGAAGGAAAAGTGTATATATATTATGCTTCAAGTGATACTAGACTTCATGTTGCATCAACCACAATTGAAAGGTTAATAGATTATACTTTTAATACCCCATCAGATCCACTAAGATCTGTTGATTGTGTAAAACAAAGAATTGAGTTAATTAATCAAAATTTAGCATTACTCTCAAATAAAAAATAAAGTAAACTTATTTTACACCCTCTAAAAAATACTCTTATATTTTATTAGAAAGTAATTAGTGGCAATATGTTATTATATAAATATTAAAAGTTGAGATTCATAAAAGCAATTAATAATAAATTAAACCAATTGTATTTAAACAATAATAATTTAGACTGTGCTTTATTTAACAAATTAATCAACAATTAAGGATAGAAAATCAAGAAGGATAACTAAAGGATTATAAAACGTATGATACATCAAAATTTAAATGGAAAATGGGAATTATCAATTCCATCTTTAAAGATTAATAATATAGAAGGAAACGTTCCAGGATCTGTATATTCTTTTTTACTTGATTCAAAACTAATTGAAGATCCTTATTATAGAGATAATGAGCTTAAAGCATTAGAGATTATGGATAATGATTTTATTTTCAAAAAAAAATTTAAATTAAGTAAAGAGTTAAAAAATAAAGAAAGTATTGCTTTAGAATGCTTTGGTTTAGACACTCTATGCACTGTCTCAATTAATAATATTAAACTTGGAAAAACTAATAATATGTACAGAAAATGGCGATTTTCTGTTCCAAAATCAATTTTACAAGATGAAAATACTATAGAAATAAAAATTGATTCACCAACAAAGTGGATCAAAGAAGAAAATAAGAATAATTATTATGGTGGAAGTGAACATGCAATGGAAGGTTTTCCACATCTAAGAAAAGCCCATTGCATGTTTGGTTGGGACTGGGGTCCTCGATTACCTGATGCGGGTATTTTCAAAGATATTCAATTAATTTCTCTAGATGATAGTGAAATTGTTGATATAAATATAAAGCAACAGCATATAAACAATATAGTTAAACTTAACGTTTCAGTAACTCAATCTAAAAAATCAATTTTAAAGATAGAATTAGAAACTCCAGATAATAAAATATATATTTTAGAAAATAATAAAGATTTTGAAATCTTGCATCCCAAGCTTTGGTGGCCTAATGGGTTAGGTTCTCAGCCTTTATATAAGGTTAAAGTTTCTTTAATCGAAAATAATTGTTTAATAGATTATAGTGAAAAAAAGATTGGACTTAGAACATTAACTTTATCTAGAAAAAAAGATGAATGGGGGGAGAGTTTTTCTCATTGCATCAATGGAATTGATTTCTTTGCCATGGGCGCTGATTATATTCCTGAAGATAATATTCTATCAAGAATTACACCAGAAAAAACTAAAAAATTACTAACACAATGTAAATTAGCTAATTTTAATTGTATAAGAGTTTGGGGTGGTGGTTATTATCCAAGTGATGAATTTTATGATTATTGCGATGAGTTAGGATTAGTTGTTTGGCAAGACTTTATGTTCTCTTGTGCAAATTATCCACTCGATTTTGATTTCGAAGAAAACATTACTAAAGAAATAGAAGAAAATGTTAGTAGAATCCGTCATCATGCCTCTTTAGGTTTGTGGTGTGGAAATAATGAGATGGAAATGTTTGAAATACAAGGCAAGTATTCAAGTGATAATAATACTAGAGCTCAGTATATAAGATTATATGAACATGTAATTCCGCATATCTTAAAAAGAGTAGACCCTGTAACACCATATTGGCCATCTTCTCCATCTTCTGGCGGTTCATTTAATGATCCTAATAGTGAGAACATGGGAGATGTTCATTATTGGGATGTATGGCATGGTGGTAAACCTTTTAGTGATTATCGAAATTATTATTTTAGATATGTATCAGAATTTGGATTTCAATCATTTCCTTGTGAAAAAACTATAGATTCATTTGCTCTAGAAGAAGATAAGAATATTTTTTCTCATGTTTTAGAAATGCATCAGAGAAACCCAGGAGCAAATGGGTTAATTCTAACTTATTTGTCAATGAATTATCTATATCCAACTTCATTTAATACTTTGCTTTATGCATCTCAATTACTGCAAGGGGAGGCAATAAAATATGGAGTTGAACATTGGAGACGAAACAGAGGAAGGTGCATGGGAGCTATTTATTGGCAGTTAAATGATATTTGGCCAGTTGCTTCTTGGGCTTCTATAGATTATTTTGGTAGATGGAAAGCTCTTCACTATTATGCAAAAAGGTTCTTTAGTCCTATTATGATAAGTGTAGAAGAGGAGAGTGAATCCACTTGTATGAAATCAGTGGTTGCAGAAAGAAAGAGTAAAATAAAAACAACTGCTAAAATTTGTGTAACAAACGAGACCTTAAGTAATGTTGATGGTAAAGTATTTTGGGCTTTAATAGATAGTAAGTCTAATATAATTAAGCAAGATGAAGTTGAAGTTTCTGTTAATAGCTTAGAGTCATTTTGGTTAGAAAAGATTGATTTTAATTCAACAGATTATAGAGAAAACCATCTTTTTTATAACTATAAGGTCAATGGAAAAATAGTAAGCGAAGGTTCAATTCTTTTTTGCCAACCAAAGCATTACCATTTTAAAGATCCAAAGATTAAAGCTTATGTTCAAGATAATTCAATAGTAGTTGAATGTGAAAACTATGCTAAAAATATAGAACTCTATAGTGATAATGAAGATTTTGTATTAGAAGACAATTTCTTTGATATGGAAAAAGGTAAAAAAATTATTAAAGTTTTAGAAGGAAATCCAATTAATATAAAAGCAAGAAGTGTTTATGATATAAAATAGGATGCGCTCCTTTCTTAAAACTAAAAATACAATTGTGTAGAGCTTGTTTTGAAGTTCTTCACAATTGTAATTTGTTGGTAATTTATAATTAATTTATTAAAAAATAGGTTTGAAATAATGTAATTTAAGACTTGGTGCTTATAGAATGATATTTAAATAATATTGTTTTTTTATGATTGAATCATAAAATATTTAATAAAATTTATGCTAGTACAATAAATTTATAAATATTTTTGGATGATTTATTACAAATATTCTCAAAATAGCATTAACTAAATAAAATTTCATCGTTCCAAAGTTTTTCAATAAAAAACTTAAAAGGCATAATTTCTATATCTCTTTCAATATAGTAAGTATCAGTTGTACAGACGATTATTTTTCTTTTGATATAAGTTTCTTTTAATAATTTTAAATTTTTATAATGCCTTTCATTTATCTTATTACTTGATTTTATTTCAATGGCTATTTCTTTATTTAATAGGCAATCTATTTCAAAACCAGTGTTAGTTCTAATATAATTAATTTGAGTTCTTGGATTTTTGTAATCAATATATTTTTTAATTTCCAAAATAATAAATTGTTCAAAGTACTCACCAAAATCCGTATCGGTTGTGGAATTTATCATTTGACCACGTTTTAAAACTCTTGCAACCCCGGTATCAAAAAAATAAAATTTTTTTCTAGAAATAGACTTTCTTGTTTCTAATTTTCTGTAAGGCTCTAAGAAAAATCCTAGTAAAGTATCTTCTAATACTCCAAACCATTGCATAACGGCTTGATTATTAGTTTGTGCATCATTTGCTATTTTAGTGTAGTTAATTTCTTTAGAATTAGATAATGCTGCAACTTTAAGAAATCTAGTGAAATCTAACAGTTTCCTAGTTATCCCTTCAGCTTTAATTTCCTGAGTCAAATATAGTGAAGTATAAGAAATTAAATCTTCTTCTGGGTCATCAGATAGGTAAATACTTGGTATCAATCCATTATTTAAAATTAAATTTAAATTAGGTGAAATATTATTATTTAGAAGTTCAAAATATGATAGTGCATTGAAATTTCTCCATCTAGCTCTACCTCCTAATAGGTTGCAAGATTGTCTTTTTAATTTTCTAGGACTTGAACCTGTTAAAAGGAATTTTATATTTCTCTCATCAATCATCAATTGTACTTCATTTAGTAAAATTGGTAATTCTTGAATTTCATCAATAACTATTAAGCAATCTTTATAATCATAAGCTTCAACTGTTTTTCTAATTAAGCTAGGATCACTTGATAGATCTAAAAATACATTTGCATTAAATAAATTATATTTTAAGACAGGCTCAATAGTTAATTGATTTTTTATATATGAAGTTTTTCCTGTTTGCCTTGGTCCAAATAAAAATAATGATTTGTTTTTAAGTATTTTTGATAAATCAATGTTTCTTTTAACATACATATTTTTTTAATCCTTCTTTTATTCTATCTAAATTATAACATATTTATCTTTAAAATAAACATTTTTTTATATTTTTATGATTCTATCATAAATTTAATAGTAAAATTTATGGTCATATAATAAAAATTTGCAATTTAATTTTTCCCCAAACCCTTTAGTAATTAGAATATCTTCTAATTACGCTACTTGACTCAACCATAGTTGTTCCAATATTTAGAGATCTTTCTTTTGTTGGAGTGAGCTTTTTGTTCTGTCCTTTTAAGTGTTTTTCTAGATTGGGCCTTTGTTCTGATCTCTTGTATCTTGCTCTAGATTATAAACGTCAAGTTATTAATGGAAAGAGCCGCACTTATCTTATCATTTATACCATACGAAATTTTTGAAAGAATGTATGGATCAAATATATTAAAAAACTTAAGCATTACTTACATCCAACTAGATGAAGTAATGCTTAGAGCAAGTTTAGTTAAATAACAAGAAAATACTAAAACATCCAAACACTAATACGGAGGTGCTAACGTTTTATTGGACAATGTTATGTTCATTCGGACATTAAATGTTAAGTGTGCTACTTTATGATTATTATTTACATCTAAAATTAACACATCGACTTGAACCATCATGTAGTGTTTTGCTGTTGATTTTAAATTATGTAATCAAAGAAATTGCAGTTCTAGAGTAATTATCTCAAAAATATCTAATCTGATAAATTAATCTCTTTTTAGAAGTTTTAATTCAAGCTGAGATTTAGCATAAGCTTTAATAATGAACTCTATTTTATAATTTGCTTTTTCTAATTTTTTTTCAAATCTTCAAAAGGTGATAAATCATATCTTAACAAACTTTTTTTCCACAATGAAAGCCTTGATATTTTGTTGCAATTTCTTGTACTGTAGCTTCCTCTTGTATTGTATCTATTGCAACCTTTAGTTAAGTGTCTTTGCTAATTGCCCTTCTTTGTCTACCCATAATTAATATATTATTCCTTTGGGAATAAACTAACAAGGATTCGTGAAATTATTTTTCTGCTGTCTAGTAACTCATCTCAGTATATTGTTTGTGATTTTGAAAATAACCTATATTTTTGTAAATCTTTTTTATTATATTTAATATAAACAAAAAAAATGTTTATCTTGACGTATTTTCCATTTTAGATGATAATATATTTAATAAATAGGAGGGTATAATATGTTATTATCTTTCCAGATAGAGAATTTCAAATCAATTTTAGATGTTACAATTCCATTGCTTTATGCTGAGAAAAAAGCACCAAATGGTTATAAAGAGATGAATAATTATCCTTTTCTAGAAGAAAAAGGATATAGGACAGTGCCAGTTCTTGCATTTTATGGAGCAAATGCTTCAGGAAAATCTAATATAATACAGGCTTTTTCTCTTCTTAATAGAATAGTTAGATTAAAGTATAGTGAAGTTTATTATAATCCCAATAGATTACATCATAGAAATGCTCCAATAGTATTTAAGATAGAATTTATAAAAGATGGAAATCTATATTTATACACACTCAAAGTTAATGAAAAAGAGATAATATATGAAAAGCTTAATCAAGGTGATAATTGTATATTCTCAATAGATCAGAGACAATTAAATTTTGAGAAATTAGCAACATCAACTTACCCAATAAAAAAACTTGAAAACATTTTTAATGTAGAATGTTTAAACCAAGATAGAAAGTTTTGTACTACTTTTCTTAAAGTTATAGGCAAAAATTATTCTGGTTTAAATACATATATTAGAAATCCATTCATATTTCTATCTAAAGATTTAGAGGTGTATGGTGTAAATAAACTTCCTTTTTCTTATGGAATAGAAAAACTTTCTAAAACAAATAATGAAGAAGATGATTTACAAAATGCATTTAAACAAGTGGTTTCTCTTTTGCGTAAATTAGATATTGATATAACTCGAATGGAATTAAATAAAAATGAGTTAAATGAAAATCAAAATCTAAAATTACGAAGAAATCATGAGTATATTCACGATCTAAGTACTAATAAATATACAGAAATCGAAATTAACTCTTATCACAAAGATATAAATGGAAATGAAGTACAATTTAATTTTAATGAAGAATCTGATGGTACTCAAAGAGTTGCTTGTTTATTAGGCCTTATTTTAGCGGTATTACAAAAGGGTACCGTTTTAGTTATAGATGAATTAGGAAATTCTCTACATCCTTATCTGTTAGTTGAAATTGTTAGATTATTTAAGGATAAAAGGTATAATAAAAATAATGCTCAGCTTATTTTTACAACTCATAATACTGTTATTATGGACGACTCTATGATTAGAGTTTCTGAGATAGGTATTATTAATAAAACATTAAAAAAAGGAACAACATTTAAGAGAATATCAGATTTTAATGGTGTTAGAAATGTTACTAGTTTTAGAAAACAATATTTAGAAGGAAAGTTTTCTGGTATTCCATATTCATATATTTAGCTGGAGGAATATCTTTTTATGTGGCTGCAAAAACAAATTATTATTATTGTTTGTGAAGGTCCTTCAGAGAGGGCATATATTCAAGAACTTAATCGTTTGTTTAATGAGGAAGAAATCCCCTTATCGTTTATTGCCAGACCTTCCGATGGTGGACAATATAAAGCTGTCATAAGTAAATACAAAAGTGAAAGAAAACACAACCCTAAAGGTGATATATGGATTTGGGTTGATTGGGATATCTATAAACGAAATGATTCTAAAGATATGGATTATTATAAAATGAAATCACCTGATATTCCAAATTTTTTGTTTTCATATATGAATTTCGAGGATTTTCTAGTTCTTCATTTAACAATGGAGAAACTAAATAAATGGATTGTTTCATGTGTAAGTAGAAATCATTTTAATTTTCCTTCTAAAGAATGTGAATATTTAGATGAATTTAAACAATTTATTGGTGGTTATACAAAAGGTGAGATTCCTATAGAAATAAGTATATCAAGTTTAAGAAATCTAAAAAAAAATCAAGAAGATTTAAATATTCCAATAAAATGTGATTTTGCAAAGGAAATGTTTGAATTAATTGATAAATTTAATATCACAATTCTATAAAATGATATATTTAAAAATAAAAATGCTAGAGATTGCTTAACTTTTTTAAGTAGGTTTTATTATTATGGTAACTATATAGAAAAAATTAAATATTAAACAATAATAAATTACATCGTGAAGAAAATCATCATTAGGAAAAATGTTAAAGCTTAACAAATATCCAATGATTATACTAATAAGCATTATCAGCTTTGATAATGTTTTTTTTATTTTATTAAAATATTAACAATTTAATAATTGTAATTAACAAAATAAGGCAACAATTACAAAATTTGGCAAACTTTTCATTTTTTTACAGCTGAATTGATATCATATTTCTATATACAGGTGAAGATATCTCCTTGATAATTTTAACATAATGTATAAGGAGTTATGAACTATGAAAAAAAGATTTTTTTCGTTTATTGGATTAATGTTGCTTTGTTCAATGGTTGTATTTGGCCAAGGTAGTGAAGAAACTGAATCAAAGAAAAGTGTAGCAGGATTTGTATGGTATAACTATGGAGATACTTTCATTACAGCTGCTAGAAACGCTGTAAATAAAGCCGCTGAAAATGGTAATGTAGAAATATTATCAACTGACAGTCAATTTGATATAGCTATACAAGCAAATAATATAAATACACTTTTTGCAAAACAAGTAGACTACATTTGTATCAATAATATTAGTCCAAATGATAGTGCTTCTATGATTGCTAAAGCAAAAGAGCAAGATATCCCAATTTTATTTATCAATTGCACAAGTCCTACTGAAGAGGAATTAAACTCTTATGATAAAGTTTTCCATATTTCTTCAGCAGCAGAACAATCAGGTTGGATACAAGGTGATGCAGTTTCTAAATATTGGAAAGAAAATCCAGAACTAGCTGATAGAAATGGTAATGGAAAACTTGATTATGTAATGCTTGTAGGAATGCAAGGTAATTATGATTCACAGATGAGAACTGAAAAATCAATTGAAAGAGTAATAGAAAATGGTATTGAAGTAAATTCTTTGTCACAAATGTTATGTAATTGGCAACGTGGAGAAGCAATGAATCAAGTTGCATCTATTTTAGCAGCACAAGGTGATGATATTGATGCAATATTCTCAAACAATGATGATATGGCTTTAGGGGCAATTGAAGCACTAAAAGCATCTGGATATTTCAAAAATGGTAAATACATACCAGTAGTAGGAGTAGATGCTACAAAAGTAGGCGTTAGTGCTCTAGAAGAAGGAACCTTATTAGCAACAAGTTTAAATAATCCTGTAACATTAGGAAATACAGTTTATGATGTAATAACTTTATTAGATGAAGGAAAGGCAGTAACTTCAGAAAACTTAGGTAAAAAAATGACAGGAAAACATATTTGGCTTGATTATGTAGCTATCACAAAAGAGAACATAGCTGACGCATCTTATTAAAATAATAATATTATTTAAAGTTAAAAATATAGAAGCCCACACGGGCTTCTATATAATAGGAGGTATTCATGACTCCAATATTGGAGATTGTTAATATTAGTAAAACCTTTCCTGGCGTAAAAGCTTTAGATAATGTTTCAATGAAAGTGGAAAGAGGCCATATACATGCAGTAATGGGTGAAAATGGTGCAGGTAAATCTACTTTGATGAAATGTATTTTTGGCATTTATAAACAAGATGAAGGAGAAATTTTATTAGAAGGGAAACCTTGCAATTTCACACATACTAAAGAAGCCTTAGAGAGTGGAATTTCTATGATTCACCAAGAGTTGCAAAATGTTCCGACACAAAATGTTATGGAGAATATTTGGATTGGAAGAATACCATTTAAAGGGAATAATAAACATTTTAGAATAGTAGATGAAGATAAAATGTATAATGATACTCTAGAACTATTTAAATCTCTAGATTTAGAAATAGATCCAAAATCAATGGTAAAAGACTTAAGTGTTTCTACCTGTCAATTAATAGAAATAGCTAGAGCTGTATCTTATAATTCTAAATTGATTATTATGGATGAACCAACATCTTCACTAACAGAAAGTGAATCGATTTTATTATTTAATATTATTAAAAAGTTAGTTAATCAAGGTGTATCTATTTTATATATTTCCCATAAATTAGAGGAAGTTTTAGAATTATCTAATTATGTTACTGTCTTGAGAGATGGACACTTGATTGGAACCTATGAAACTAAAGAGATTGATTCGCAATTTTTAGTTAATAAAATGGTAGGTCGAAAAATTGTTGATAGATTTCCAAGTAAAACTTCTAATGAGGAATTAGGTGATATTAAATTACAAGTTACAAATTTAACTTCAAGTGATAATCATTCTTTTAAAAATATTACGTTTTCGGTTAGGAAAGGTGAAATTCTTGGTATAGGTGGATTAGTTGGCGCTGGAAGAACAGAATTAATTGAATCCATTTTTGGACTCAGAGCATTAAAAAAAGGCAAAATAAACATCGATGGAAAAGAAGTCATAATTAAGTCTTCTAGGGATGCTATTAAAAAAGGATTGACTTTATTAACTGAAGAAAGAGCTAAAACTGGAATCATCTCTAAAGCATCTATAGTTGATAATATGATGGTTGTTAAACAACGTTACAAAATTGAAGAATATAAAAAATTTAAGTTTTTTTTAAAGGAAAATAAAAGAAGATTTGATACACAGTCGTATGTAGATAGTTTATCAATAAAAACACCAACAATAGATACAAATATCAGTAACCTTTCTGGTGGAAATCAACAGAAAGTATTACTTGGACGTTGGTTAATGGTATCTCCAGATATTTTAATCTTAGATGAACCAACTAGAGGTATAGATGTTGGTGCCAAATTTGAAATTTATTCAATAATGAGGGAGCTTTCTTCTCTTGGAAAAACAATAATAATGATAAGTAGTGAGATGCCTGAGTTAATGGGTATGTCGGATAGAATTATGGTTATGTGTGAAGGCCATCTTTCAGGAATAATTGATGGACCTAGTGCTACTGAAGAAAAAATAATGCTACTTGCTAGTAAATATGAAGAAAAGGAATAAATACAAAGATGAATTTATCAAGATTTGATATAAAAAAAATATTAATAGAAAAAGCCTTATTTATAGTGCTGTTACTAATTTTAGGTCTATTAATAATAATTGAGCCAAAGTTTTTCTCTTTAATTGTTTTTAGAGATATATTAATGCAAAGTTCCACAAGAGTTATTATAGCATTAGGATGTATGTTTATTTTAATTGTAGCTGGGGCTGATTTAAGTGGTGGACGAGTAGTTGGTTTTGCAGCAGTTATTGCAGGATCCTTAGCCCAAAGTGATACTTTTTATAATAAATTTTTTCCTAACTTACCACAGTTGCCAGTCATAATTCCAGTTTTGATAGCTTTAATAGTAGGATTAATTTTTGGACTAATAAATGGTCTTGTCGTAGCAAAATTAGAAGTTCCTCCTTTTATAGCTACTTTAGGAGTTGCTTTAGCTGTGTATGGCTTTAATTGTTTATATTTCAATTTACCTCCAAATAATTCACAACCACTTGGAGGCTTTACCAAAAGTTTCTCAGCTTTAGGTGGAGGATCATCATTAGGCATTCCAAATATCATGATAATAGCAGGATTGTGTTTGATTTGTGTGTATTTTTTTCAAAAAAAGACTTGTTTAGGAAAAGAACTTTTTGCAGTAGGTGGAAATTGTGAAGCATCAAGGGTTTCAGGAATAAATGTTGATAAAATACTAATATTGGCTTACTCTTTAGCAGGTGCACTTTATGCATTAGGAGGAGTTTTAGAGGCAGCTAGAACAGGAAGTGCAACAAGCACATATGGTGCTGGTTATGAAATGGATGCTATAGCTTCTTGTGTAGTAGGTGGGTGTTCGCTTTCAGGAGGTGTAGGAAGCGTCCCAGGATTATTAGTCGGTGTTTTAATCTTTAATGTAATAAGTTATGGTTTAACATTTATCGGTATAAGTCCTTATTGGCAAAATGTATTTAAAGGATTTATCATTGTAGGCGCAGTTGCAATTGATGTAAGAAAATATAAAAAATCGAAATAAAAAAAATAAAAGGAGAGCTAATTTATGAAGAACAAAAGTTTAAAAAGCATATTAATATTTTTAATTTGCATTCAAATTAGCTCAACTTTTATTAGTTGTAATAGAAATAGCAATGATGATGATACAATAGATGAAAACTTATATAGGGTGACTTGTATAATACCACATAAGAATGATAGGGCATATTGGTCTGTTATTGAAGAAGGAATAATAGATGGTGCTAAAGATAAGAATATTGATGTAAAAATTATTTATCCTAGTTTGAATTATGATACAACTCAAATGTTGAAGTTATTAAAAATAGCAATTGCTAGTAAAGTTGATTGCATAATAATTAGTGGAGTAGAAGATCAAAGATATTATGAAACAATAAATAAAGCTATAGAAAGTGGGATATTTGTGATTTTAGTTGATACAGATATGAAAGAATTAACAAATATCACTTATGTAGGCTCTAATAATAAAGATGCAGGAATATTATATGCAGAAAATATTTCTCGAATAACAAATGGAGCTGCAAATATAGGCATAATTAGTGGCGATACAGTATTTTATAATTTAAAGAATAGGTTAGAAGGAATACAATCCGTTATATCAAAAGAAAAAAATATGAATATAGTAGATATTAAATATGATAAATTTGATTATTCCATAGTTGAGAAGATTTATGATGAATATTTAAACAACTCAAAAATTGATACAATTGTTTGTTTAGAAGGCACAGCCGGGATGGCTTTAAATTCATATGTTAAAGATACCTCTAGCAAAGATATTTTTGTTTTTGATGATACACCACAAGCCTTAGCAGGATTAAAAAATAATATTTTTAAAGGAATACTTGTTCAACAGAAATACCAAATGGGATATAGAGTGATAGAGGAAATAGATTCATATAAAAAAAATGATAATTATATTCCAAAGAAAATTTATACAGATACAAAATTTATAGAGGCATCTAGTGTTAAGTAGTAAATATAAGCCCATGGTATATAAAATTAAGTTAGCATTTCTAACGCTATTCTTATTTTTTCTTGCAATATTGTCTTTTAGTTTATTTGGATATAATAAAATAAGTGATGGATATAAACATATTATTGAATTTCAAATTGAACAAAATAATTTTTTTCTAGAAATTGATGATCTAAATAATCAATTATCAAGTGGTTATATGTTTAAACAGATTGAGGATTTTAAATTAATCCATAGTTTAATTGATGAATTATCAAAAAAAAATAGTAATTATAAGACTAGACAACCAATAACTCGTGATCAATTAGATTTTTATTATCTTGTAGATACTTACTTAGAAAAATCAATAGTGTTATTAACATCTCTGGAAACTGACAATGAAAATAGTTCACTAGAATTGGAAGCTTTACAAGATTTATATTCCTTTATAAATGAAAGCTTTAAAAATCTATATAATCAAGAAATAGAATTTATTTCTCAATCACAAAAAGAAATGGATATATTTGCTAAAAATGCACTTATTTTAAATATTATATTACTATTGTTGATTATAATGTTAGGACTAAAAATTAATCGAGAATTTAAAGAAATTTCTATTCAAATGAGTAAACTTACTAGATTCGCAAAATCTATTAAGAACAATCCTTATTCTAATGAAAAAGTAGATGTAAAATCGAACGATGAACTTTCATTTTTTGCTATAGCGTTTAATGAAATGATAGAGACAATTCAACATCAAATGAAAGAAAAAGAAGAAGCTTCAAAAATAAGAGAAGAGTTGAAAAATGTTGAGATTCAAAGATTAAAAGTGACAAGTCAATTGAAGAGCAGTCAGCTAAAATTATTACAATCACGTGTAAATCCACATTTCTTATTTAATACTTTAAATATGATTAAATCTACAGCTATCAATGAAAATTATACTAAAACTGCTCAATTAATAGAAGCAACTGCTGAATTATATCGGTATTATTTAAGTAGCCAAACACATAATGTTTCTTTAGCTATGGAGATAGAAAACTTAAAAAACTATGCATTTATTCAAACAAATAGATTTGGATCAAGAATTAAGTTTGAATATAACATAGATGAAAGCCTTTTATCTTTATCTATTCCATCAATGGTTCTTCAGCCAATTGTAGAAAATTCAATAGTTCATGGAATAAACAAGACAGATTCAAAGGGAACTATAATAATTGAAGTTCAAAAAAAAGGAGACAGACTTTTATTAAGTGTGATAGATAATGGTATTGGATTTTCTCAAACACAAATAGATAAAATTATAAAAAAATGTGAAGAAAAGGAAATAAGTGATAATATTGGGCTTAGAAATGTATATCAAAGATTATCTTATTTCTTTAATGGGAATGTTAATTTATTAATAGAAAGTGATTGGGATAGAACAAAGGTATCATTTTCTCTTCCTCTACTTAAGGAGTAGGTAATGCATACAATAGTTACAGCAGATGATGAAGATATTGCTAGAAAATCGCTTGAATTTTTAATTATGAGCGAAATTTATGATGTTCAATTAGTAGCTTCAGCTCAAAATGGAGCTGAATTAATTTATATCGTTGAACAATATAAGCCAGATTTAGCAATAGTTGATATCGATATGCCTATAATTAATGGTATCGAAGCTATAAGATTTTTATTAGAAAAGGGAACCAACACTCGTTTTATTTTATACACAGCATATGATGATTTTAATTTTATGCAAATGGCCATTGATTTGAGGATTAGTGGATATTTATTAAAATCTGATAAAAGGGAAAAAAGCATAGAAAAAATTAAGAAAATCATAAATGATATTGATTCAATGAATGAAAGACAGAGAAAAATCGAGTCATTATCTAAAATGGAAGAAAAAATGATTCCAATTTTAGAAAACGAAATTATCTATTCAATTTTTTTAAATACACCATCTCTAGAAAGCTTTAATACCTGGTGTAACTTGAAAAAAGTGACATTCAAAGGTTATTTTATAGTAAGTTTTATAGCAACCTCAGATAAATTTCAATTATTTAAAGAACTCTTTAATTCAAATCAAATAACAAAAACAACTATAGAAAATACAATTGGTAAATTATGTCATTGTATATCAATGATAACTCAAAATAATGGTTGTCTACTTGTAGGTATTCCAGAAAGTTTAGAGAGCCTTGATAGTGAAGAGTGGATAATGAAAATTATGGAGAACTTCAATAATTATTGCATTAAAAACTTTGGATTAAATTTGATTATTGGAATTAGTGAATTGTGTCCTTCCTTTTCTTTAATCATAGAATCATATCATAACAGTCTTAAAATTCTGCAAAATGTGACAGAAAGCGGGGTATATTATTATAGAAACGATAAAAATGAAATAATAATTGATACTCATACAGAAGATATTGCAAAAGATATATTAAACATTTTAATAGTAGGAAATTCACAAACTTTAGAAGATTACTATTTAACTTTAGAAAATGAAGATATTAGTTCCTATTTTAATCTATATGAATTAATTTGCAAAACTGCTACAAATTACCCATCAATATCGAATTCATTATTTTGTACATTGGTATCATTTAAAAGTCGGTTACAAAATCATGATAATTTTGAATCCTTCAAAAAAGTTATATTAGAAATTTTTACATCAAATTCAAATTTGTCTTCCCAAAAATCTAACCCATATATTGAAAGAGCTATTTCTTTCATTAAAAAAAATGCATTTAATAAAAATATTTCTTTAAATTTAGTGGCTGATGAAATAGGCATTAGTCCGTTTTATTTAAGCAGATTGTTTAAGAATATATTAGGAATTACTTTTATAAATGTGATAACAAATATAAGAATGTCTAAAGCTATAGAGCTTGTTAATACCAGGATGCAAGTACAAGAAATTGCAAATTCAATAGGATATCCAAATACTACATACTTCTGTAAAGTATTTAAAAAATATACAGGTAAATCAATTAGTGAATACCGGTTAGAAAAATTAAATAATGAGGAATAATTATGGACTATAAAAAATGTATTTTAAATTTACGCCATCAAAAAATAAATATTAATAATGATTTATATAATATGTATATAAAATATATCCCAGAAACTAAAGAAATAGGAGCAATTGATCCACGTCAATTAAAAGTTGTTGAAGAAAATATGAAAAGCAAACCTTTGTCTTTTCAAAATAAAAGGCATTTGACAGATCCGGAATTAGAAGCAATAAGAAATAGTTTTGGTTGTGAAAATATCGATTTAAGTCAAAATATAGAAATGAAAAAAAGTACTTTTAATAGTGTTAAAGTTGAAATATATCGTAAAAAAAATATTCCTAACAATGGTCCAATAATTTTAAATATTCATGGTGGTGGTTTTTTTGGTGGGTGTATTGATGTTGTTAGGAATTCTTGTAAATTATTAGCTGATAGGGCATGTGCTACTGTGGTTAATGTTGATTATGATTTATCTCCAAAAGCTAAATTTCCCATAGCATTAAACCAGTGTAATATGATTTTAGATTATATATCTGAAAATAGTGAAGAATTAAAAGTGGATCCTAATAAGATTGTTGTCATGGGAGATAGTGCTGGTGGTAATTTAGCAGCTGCGTGTTGTTTATCTAATAGAAATATAAATATTGCATTGCAAGTATTATTATATCCTTTAGTAGAATTAAAAAACAAAGATGATAAGTGGAGTTTTGATTTATATAATATTAGTGAAAAGTATAAAAAAGCTCAATTGCATCTAATAAATGATATAAAGGATTTAAATGAAATATGTATTTATTCTTATATTAATAGTGAAGAAGAAATGCAAAATGAATTAGTATCTCCAATTTTAGCAAAAGATTTTAGCAGATTTCCTATGACCTTGATTGTATCTCCTGAGTTTGATTATTTAAGATTACAAGCTGAAAAATTTGCAAAAAAGTTAGAAGAAAATGGAGTTGATACAATATTCTATCGTTATCAAGGGATGGGGCATTCGTTTTATGAACACTTAGGGGAGTATCCTCAAGCAGAAGATTGTATAAATGAAATAGCAGAAGCCATTATGTCATTATGAAGTTGATTAAACAGTGAAAACAGTTTTCCTTATTATCAGTACAACTCTGTGATATTAATTTTACACTTGTATTGAGAGTGTACTGAGAAGCTATTAATTATATTCAATCAGAGGATTACTCCATTTAGTTTAACTATACAAGTATAGTGAGATGCGAATCAAGACACTTTCTAAAATATTTCACGAATATTTCAGTAGTTTTTCCTCTTTTTTCGCTGCACCAGTAAATGCATTGTAATAAATTTCATTTGGTGCATAATATCCCAACGATTGGTGTGGCCTTGTAATATTAAAATAATTAATAAACCAATCCAATCCTTCTTCCAATTCACTCATGGTAGAGTAATCATGAAGAAAAATATGTTCATATTTTAGAGTTCTCCAAGTTCTCTCCATATATATATTATCCATTGCTTGACCAACAGAATCCATACTAATTCTAATATGTTCTCTTTTTAATACTGCAAGGAATTCATTTGAGGTAAATTGGCTACCTTGGTCACTATTAAAAATTGATGGTACTCCATAAATTTCTATGGATTTTTCTAAACATTCAATGCAAAAATATACGTCCATTGTATTACTTAATTTCCATGAAAGTATTTTACGACTGTAAAGATCTATTATTGCACAAAGGTAAACAAATCCATGGGGTAATGCTATATAAGTAATATCTGTAGCCCATACTTGATTTACATATTGGATAACCATGTTTCTCAACAGATAAGGGTATTTCTTATGATTTTTACCTTTTTTAGCTCTAGAAGTATTCTTTACTGCTATAGCACTATATATCCCTAATTCCTTCATTAAACGCCTTACAATGCTCTCTGTTGCCCACTTATATCCTTTTTTTATTAATATAACAGATATTTTTCTATATCCTAAAAATGGAACTGGGGACCAAGCTTTAAGTATAATCATTGCTCTTTCATAATCAATTTTTCTCTCTTCTCTATATTTTATTTCTCTTTCTATATGATGATTTAACCAATCATAATAATGACTTCTACTTATATCTAATATATTACATTGCTTACTTATTGAACATTCAATAGTATGTCCAAATGAAAAATATTTAAGACCTGGAGTAATAAGTTCGCAAAGATCTAATCCAATAAATTCATCTTTTTTTTTAAAAGCTCTAATTCAAGCTGAGATTTACCATAAGCTTTGGTAATGAACTCTATTTTATCTTTTGCTTCTTCTAATTCTTTTTCAGTTTTTGTATTTTTCTTTGATTCTTCAAAAGGAGATAAATCATGCCGTAATAAACTTTTTTTCCACAATGAAACCATACTTGGTGTAACTTGATATTTTGCTGCAATTTCTTGTACTGTAGCTTCCTCTTGTATTGCTTCTAATGCAACCTTTAATTTTGTGTCTTTGCTAATTGTCCTTCTTTTTCTACCCATAATTAATATATTATTCCTTTGGGAATAAACTAACAAGGATTCGTGAAATTATTTTTCTGTTGTCTAGTAACTCGTCTCAGTATAAAGTTTATTAATGTGAATACAACTTTAAATTGTGATTCTTTATCGTCGGTTCTTTATAAAATATCTTTAAACCTTGGAACTCTGAGGTAGTTATGAGATTAATTTATTTTGATAACTCAGGTTTATTTATATGATATACTTTTCTTATAATTTCTAATTTGGTCGAATATTTATAAATTGCTATTAAGCTTGTCTTGCCAACCCCTTTAGCTTTATCCGAAAAATCTTTATTTCAAAAGATTAAAGTATTACTATTTTGGATAAAATTAATTTTTGACTTATCCTTTGCAAAAATTTAAGTCATTATAAAGTTCTAAATAGAACAAAAAAATAATTTATATTCAATTATAATTATTAAGATTTTAAAGAAGATACCACTTTCCATTGATATAGTTGAATATAACATTCCACAGTAATTGAGATCAGTTAAATTTTGTGCATATATTGTATTATATTTTGATTTTTCTAAAATTACATAATTTTAAAAATAATTATTAAAACAGTTTTATTTCCCTTCTGTGTTAGCTTTGTCCTTTTGAATCAATTACAACTTTAATAGTAAAGAATATCCTTTCTAAATTCAATTGAAATATTTACTGCAATTAATTAACCAATAAAAAAAGTTGTTGGTGTTGCATTAGATAATTCAATTAAATCTATCGTTTCAAATAAAAACTAGTTGTTTTTATTAATTGCATTAACCAATATTTCATGCAATAATTGTGTATCAATGCTTGATTTTTTTTGTTTAATTAAAAAATATTTTGCTTTACAAAACTTTTTTCAAGAGTACTAAATATTGAGACTAACAACTATAATATAAGCCATTTTTATGAATGGGTTTAGTTTTCTAAAGAAATAGCAATCAGATAAAGTTCGACTTAATAATTTAAATTAATTATATTTTAAGAGGTTATATGTTTATAATAAGAAATATTTTAATTGCTGATGATGAACCTAATCAACTTGATATTTTAGAAGACTATCTTAGAAAAAATTTTCCAAAAGTTAATATTATTACATGTTCAAATGGATGTGAAGCCTTAACTATTATAAAAGAAAAAGACATTGATATTTTAATAACAGATATAAAAATGCCAATATTAGATGGTATATCCCTAATAAAAAAAATCAAAGATTTGCAAATTCCAATTGAAATAGTGTTAATCAGTGCCTATCAAGAGTTTTCATATGCAAAAGTTGCGATACAATGTGATGTTAGAGATTACATTACAAAACCATTTCGTATTAAAAATATAGTAAAACTCATTAATGATATAAACTTTAGGCTTTGTGAAAAACTTAAAAAAGAAAACACTTTAAAACAATATAAAGAACTAGAAAATCAATATTTAATTAACAAAAGAAATAGACAGATTAATTTAGTGTTGCAGAAATCACAAAAAATTGAATCGTTAGATAAAGAATTATTAAATTGTTTAAGTACTAATGGAATAACAATCCTTATAAGGTGGAAATTAAATAAAAGTAGTAGAAAAAGTGGTTATATTAGCTCTATCCAAGAAGAAAACCTATTAATTAAGATAAAGCATATTTTTGCTAATTCATATCTAGTCCCAATAGAAGCAACCGAAACGAAAAATGAAAAAATCTTTGTTATATTTGAAGTTAATAGAAGTGAAAAAGAAATTTATATAATTTTAGAAAATCTAATAAATGAGGAGAAAAAAATAGGCGTAGTTTTTTGGTGTGGTATTTCAAGGATTTTTAATCCATTAATTACTAATATTATAACTTCATATGAAGAAGCTAGAACGTTTTTGTCCTTTTTATTTTATTATCCAATTGAAAGTAAAATATTTGCTTATAGTGATTATTCAAAAAACTTAACATATTTAATTCCACCTTTAGAGATTTTAGAGAGCAAGCTTCATGTGGCTGTTCAAAAGAGTGAAATTGATAAAATAAAGAAAATTTTAGATGAACAGTTCAAAGAAATTGAAAGATTTCTCAAGTGTAATCCCTTGAAGTTAAAAGAATCTGTAAGACTTTTAGTCCAGAGATTGAATAAGGACTTGTACTCTATAATGAATCAAAATGAATATTATTATTATATAAATAAAAATAATATGATGTTTAACGAATGTGATAGCTTAAAAAAATTATTTAAAATTACAGAGCAAATCTTAGTTTTTAATTGTGAATATTCGAAAAATAAAAAAAATAATTATGACATACTAGATAGTTTAATCATATATATCCAAGAACATTTAGATAGTGATATTTCTTTACAAACTATGGCAAAGAAAGTACATCTTTCAGCAAATTATCTTTCCTTAAAGATTAAAGAAAGAACAGGTCTTAATTATACTAATTACATTAATTATCTAAAAATTGAGAAAGCAAGTGAATTGTTATTAAAGTCAGACCTAAAAGTGTTAGATATTTCTAAAATTTGCGGTTTTAATGATAGCTGTTATTTCAATAGGGTATTTAGAAAGAAATATTCTTTGAGCCCTGAACAGTATAGGAAGTTTAATAAAAATGTTAACTAAAATTAAGGATAATATTAAAAATATCAGATTTAGAAATAAGCTTTTAATTTTATTATTAATGTTTGCCTTAATACCTTTAGTTTTTATATCTCAAACTATGAGAAAACATTATGAATCCCAAATAATCAATGACACATTTAAAAGTACCTACGCAATTGTGGTTGCAAATAATCAACTAATTGAATCAATATTAGGTACTGTTGAAACTACATCACAACTAATGATAAATGATGAGTCATATTATAATATTTTTTTAAATGTATATGATTTTAAAGTTTCAGATTACTTAAAAAATAACAGGATAGTTACAAATGAAATTTCTAAACAATTTATAACTCAACCAAATGTTTATGAAAAATATTTTTATGTTAATAATTGGTTATTAGGAGCTTCTAATCCTGAAATTAATAGTAATGTAAGTGCCTTCAATAATACAGATTGGGAAAAGCTAGCCCATGAAAGTAATGGCTATCCTGTTTGGGTAACAGGATATGATTATGGTAAGGCTATTAATTCTAAATATTTAATTGAAAAAGATGAATATGATTATAAATATATGTTTACAATGTTAAGAGAAATGAATTTTCAATATTCATATTTAGGCTCATACTATAGTTTGCCATCAAATTTGACGCCACCAATTTTGATTGTGCATATTAAAGAATCTTCAATAAGAGATATATACAAAGATAGTTTGCCGTATGAAGGAAGTCTTTATGTAATGAGTAATGTTGAAAATAAAATTATTTCATCTAACACTTCTAAATTTAAAATAGGTGAAGAAGTTCCTTTCTTTATTAAAAATCTTGAAAATGGATCAGGATATAAAGAAGTGGAGTTTGAAGGTAGTGATTATTTATTATGCTATGACACAATAAATAATCAAGGTTTTCTTTCCTTTTCTTTGATCCCTATGGAAGTAATTTTGTCTAATTCTCTAAATGAAATTAGGGATTTAATTTCATTGATTTTTTGGATTTTGCTTTTTGTAGCAGTAGTTTCAGCGATAAAATTTTCAGATACAGTTACAAAGCCAATTTATAAATTAGTATTAGCTTCTAAACGTGTAGCAAAAGGTGACTTTAGTGCAGACACACCTATTCCAAATGGTAAAGAATTAAAAATTTTAACAGAAAATTTTAACTCAATGGAAAAAAAGATAAGTAAGTTAATTTTTGAAAATTACGAAATAACTATCAAGGAAAAAGAAGCACAGTTAGCTCTTTTATCAATGCAAATTAATCCACATTTTTTGTATAATACTTTAAACACCATAAATTCTTTTGCTTTAAAAAATGATGATGAAGAAACTAGTGAACTAATTATTAGTTTATCTGAAATGTTACAATATTCATTAAGTCTAGTAACAGAGAAATCATATATTTCAGATGAAATAAATTGGCTATCAAATTATTTATATATAATGTCGGTAAGGTTTAAATCGAAATTTAGGACAAATATGGATATTTCTGAAGATTTGGTAGATTCTAGAATTCCTAAGTTTATATTACAACCTATAGTTGAAAATTCTATTATTCATGGTTTTAAAGATATTAATCAAAAAGGCTTGCTAGAGATAGTAATTACACCTTTAGAAAATAAAATAAAAATAAAAATAAGTGATAATGGGAAAGGTCTGAGTGAAGAAGATTTATATAAGTATTTAAATAATGAGTGTGAAAATCATGTTGGTTTAGCAAATGTAAATAAAAGATTAAGACTATATTATCAAGATAATTTTGAAATAAAAATTCAATCTTCTTTAACTGGTGGCACTACAATTACACTTATCCTTCCCAATGAAAAATAGTCCAATAAATAGTAAATATATAATTTTAAATTAAATAATAGTTAACACATTTTTCAAATATTTAAAAAAAAGAAAGCTAATTGTGGAATAGTACAATTATTATTGAATTGTACAATTGTGTATTTCTTTTTCCAACTTAAAATAGGATATAAGTTCAATTGTTTTATCAAGGAGGTTTATATGATAAACAAATTACGTTTTTGTATAGTGGGGGTTTGTTTACTATGCAGTACTATGTTATTTGCGGGCGGTAACAATGAAAAAGCTAGTAAGGCTGATGAAAAAGAACCTATTGAAATCCGTTTTACGGAGTGGGATGGTGGAGATACATTAAAAGTTTATGAAGAAATTGCAGAAAAATTTAATGAATCTCACCCAAATATTAATGTTACAGTTATGAATATTCCTGATGAGTATGATACTAAAATCACAACAATGATAGCTGGAAATGATGTTCCAGAAATTTGTATGATGAATAGTGACACTTTATTATTTCCGCTAGCTGAGAAAGGAATAATTTTAAATTTAAATGATTATATTAATAAAGATTCAAATTTTGATAAAGATTGTGTTGGGAATCAATTCCAATATAATTTATCAGAAAATTACATGGCAGGATATGGTATCGGATCTGAGAACGTATGTATGTTCTACAATCCTGTGCTATTTGAAAAATATGGAGTAACTCCACCCCCCGCAAGTTATGAAAATGCATGGGATTGGGATACTTTTGTTAAAGCTGCTCAACAGCTAACAATTGATAAGAATGGAAATAATGCCTTAAGTCCAAATTTCGATAGTGAAAATATTCAAAGTTATGGCGTTCAATTTTCAAAATGGTGGGCTATGATAATGCCATTCATGTACAGTGAAGGTGTAGGCTATTTAACAGATGATGGTAATTCAATTGGTTATGCTACAAAAGAAGGATTAGATGTTTTACAGAAGTTATCTGATTTGACTTATGTATATCATGTAGCTCCATCCCCAATTGCAAGTGAAACAATGCCAGGATTGTCTGAATCAATTGCAACAAATAAAGTAGCAATGAGTTTTGATGGTCAGTGGTCTAATGCTTCACTAATGGCGGATGGCATAGAATACAATGTTGCAGCCTTGCCTAAAATGGGTAAAACACCTGCAACCGTTGCTACCTATGGAGCAATTTCATTAATGAATACCGATAAAGCTGATGCAGCATTTGAATTCATTAAATATATTTTAACTGAAGTTGGTGCATGTGAACCTTTATTTAAATCTGGTTTATGGTTGCCAACTAATATGAAAGAATATAATGAAGAATATCTTAATTCAATAATAACAGAGAATCATCCTTCTAATTATTTTGAAAGTATTGTTAAACCAATGATTGATGGAACTGCAAAAACTCCTGTAACCGTGTATGTTAAGAATTTTAGTAAAATTAATGACATAATTTCACCTGCGCTTGATGATTTGTGGTCTGGTGAAAAGACAGCTGAACAAGCAATTGGCTCAATTAAGGATAAGGCAAATAGTGAAGTTCAAGGGTTTTATGGCGTTCAATAAAAAATAAGAATTGTAAATTGCCTCTATTTATCAAGAGGCAATTCTTATTTTAAAGGGAGTTTTATGACTAAAATAAATAAAAACAGAATAAATGGAGTATCATTTGCCCTGCCAGCAATATTAGGTTTTATAATCTTTAATTTGATTCCTATGATTTTGAGTGGTTATTATAGTTTATGTGAATATAGTATAATAGATACACCTAAATTTATTGGAATTCAAAATTATATAAATCTTTTTAATGGCACAGCAGGTACGTTTTGGCCTTCTGTTAAAGCAACTACAATTTATGCGATACTAGCAGTTCCTGCAAATTTAATCTTTGCATTTCTAATAGCATTAATGTTAAATAGAAATATTAAAGGAAGGACAGTCTTTCGAGCTATTTTTTATTTGCCAAGCATTTTGCCTGCAGTAGCGTCAAGTTTTGTCTGGATATTATTGATGAATCCAGATTTTGGATTATTTAATATTATTTTAGATTTTTTGCACCTACCAACTAGTAAGTTTTTTTGGGGAAAGCAAAGTGTTATACCTTCAATTGTCTTTATGGGTATTTGGGCTACAGGACCAACACAAGTTATTTTTTTGGCAGGATTACAAAATATTCCTAAAATCTATTATGAAGCAATAGATATAGATGGAGGAAATAGTTGGCATAAATTTTGGAATGTTACAATTCCAATGATAAGTTCAACTTTATTTTTTAATCTTGTCATGGGAATTATTGGAGCCATTCAAGTATTCGGGCAAGCTTATATCATTACTGAAGGTGGTCCGAATAATTCTTCTTTATTTTATGTATACGAATTGTGGAGACAAGCCTTTAAGTATATGGATATGGGTATAGCCTCGGCTATGGCTTGGATATTATTTTTAGTTGTTATTATTTTAACGACAATCGTGTTTAAGACTTCAAAAAATTGGGTTTATTATGCTGGAGGAAATGAATGATAAATAATAACAAAACTATAAAAAATATATTTTTTTATATAATTTTAGTATTTATAGCATTTGTATGTTTTGTCCCACTTTTTTGGATGGTGCGATCTTCATTTATGAAAAATACATCAATATATATTTTAGATCCATTTATTATTTGGCCAAAAAAAATGTTATGGGAAAATTATAAAAATGCTTGGAGTTTTGCTAACTTTCCTGTTTACACGAAGAATACTTTTATTATTGCAATTTCATCATTGATTGGAACAGTTTTAACTTCTTCATTAGCCGCATATTCTTTTGCTCGATTGAAATGGAATGGAAGAAATTTTTGGTTTATGGTTATATTATCAACCTTAATGTTACCTGCTACTGTTACCTTAATTCCACAATTTCTAATATGGAGAAATCTAAATTTAGTAAATACTTTTGTTCCTCTAATCCTTCCTTCTTTTTTAGGAGGAGGTGCTTATAATATTTTTCTTATGAGACAGTTTTTTATGAGTATTCCTTATGAATTAGATGAAGCTGCTGAAATAGATGGAACGAGCAAATTCCAAATTTATTATTTAATCATTTTGCCATTGTCTAAATCGGCAATTATAGTTGTTGCTTTATTTTCCTTTTTATATAACTGGAATGATTTTTTTGGCCCAATTATATATTTAAATGATAAGGCTCATTTTACACTTGCTTTAGGTTTGTTGCAATTTAGAGGAGATTACGTTTCAAAATGGAACTTATTAATGGCTGCTTCTACGATAGTAATTGCTCCATGTATTTTAATTTACAGTATTGGACAGAAGTATCTAATAGAAGGTATTTCTCTAACAGGAATAAAAGGATAAGAAAAATTATGGATAAAAATATAATAAAAAATGTAGATTTTAGACGAGTTGATATTACAGATGGATTTTGGTTAAAGAAACAAAATCTAGTTGAAAAAGTTACTTTAGAGGCTATATATGATAGATTTAAAGAAACAGGTCGTTTTGAATCTTTAAAGTTAAATTGGAAAGAAGGTCAAGAATTTAAACCTCATATTTTCTGGGAATCTGATATTACAAAGTGGATAGAAGGGTGTTCATATTTTTTGGCTAAAAAGAGGAACAATAAAGTTGAAATGTTGATTGATGAATTAGTAGATTTAATGGAAAAAGCTCAAAGTGATGATGGTTATTTAAATGTATATTTTACAGTAGTTGAACCTTCAAAAAGGTTTACAAGAAGAACAGATCATGAATTATATTGTGCTGGGCATCTTGTAGAAGCGGCAATAGCGTATGATATTGCTACAGGTAAAGATAAACTTTTAAAAATAGCAATAAAATATATAGATTTAATCGATAGAGTATTCCGAATTGAACATTCTGGAGCTTTTGATACTCCTGGTCATGAAGAAATTGAGTTGGCTCTTATTAAATTATATGAATATACACATGAGGAAAGATATAAAAAGTTAAGTGAATATTTTATTGATACAAGAGGAAAAAGTAAAAGGGATGAAACTTATGATTTTGCAGACCAAGAACACATGCAATCCCATAGACCTGTTAGAGAAGTTCACATAGCTGTGGGACACAGTGTTCGTGCTTTATATCTTTATTGTGCTATGGCAGATTTAGTTAAGCAAAGTAGTGACAAACAATTATATCAAGTATGTTTAGATCTCTATGATAATATCGTAAATCGAAAGATGTATATAACAGGAGGTGTTGGCTCTAGTTGGAGAGGAGAAACTTTTACCTTTGATTATGATTTACCTTCATATACAGCTTATAGTGAAACATGTGCTTCCATTGCCCTAATGTTATTTTGTGAAAGACTTTGGCAAATAGATGAAAATAGCCGTTATGGAGATACTTTTGAAAGAGCTCTCTATAATACTGTTTTATCAGGAATGTCATTATCCGGTGATAAGTTTTTTTACGAAAACCCATTGGCAGTAAATCCACCTAGAAATCAGTTTAATGACTCAAGGCCTAAAACACTACAAGAACATCTTCCTCTGCTTCACCGAGTAAAAGTTTTTGATTGTTCATGTTGTCCTCCCAATTTATTAAGGATAATTGGATCAATAACGAACTTCATATATTCTGTTAGTTCAACAACTCTTTATTTTCAAAATTATATGGATTGTGAAGCTACAGTAAAAGTAAAAGATAAAGATATCAAAGTAATTCAAAAAACGGACTATCCATATGATGGGAAAATAGAAATATCAATTGAAAAGGATGTTGAACTAGAATTAGCTTTTAGGATTCCATCTTGGTGTAAAAAGTTTAGTTTATTTATAAACAATGAACAAATTCAAATTATTGAAAGAAATGGTTATGCAATTGTAAAAAAGAAATGGATAAAAAGTGATAAAATTGTATTTAATATGGAAATGGAAGTTGTTTTTATTGAGGCTAATAGTAATGTTGTTGATTGTGCTGGTAGGGTAGCAATAATGAGAGGGCCTTTAGTTTATTGTGCCGAAGGCATAGATAATAATAGTGTTCAGTTGAGTGATGTCAAGATTAATAGAAATGGTAAAATTATTGTTAAGAAAGTTATAATTGATAAGAATATTATTCCAATAATAGAAGTTGAAGCATTCAAAAAAAATGATATTCCAACTTTATACAGAGAGTATATCGATAAAACAAATTTAATTACTTTGGTATTAATACCTTATTTTGCTTGGGCAAATCGTAGTGTATCAGAAATGGTAACGTGGTTCTTAATTTAGATATACCAAGTATATAGAAAAGATAAATTAGAATAAATTTCAATAAAAAGTAATAAGACAATTGACGTTATCGATTTTTATGATATTCCTTATTTATGCTTAGATTTACACGATTTAAATTTTAAACAATATCTATATCGTAAGAATATAAGCATATTTAATTAATTCTAATTTTTTAAAAGAGTTAGTTAAATTCGATTTGTCTATTTAAAGCAATCAGCTTAAGATCTTTTTTTTGGGATAATTAGGTACAATTTTGTATTCGTACGATTAATTGAAACACTTAACTTAATTTTTAAAAACTCTATGATAAAATAAATGTTATAAATCTTCTTTTTCGTGTTCAGAGTAAAAAATAGCAATAGCATCAATAGTATCTTGAATATGTTCTTCCATTATTTGCTCGGCACGAGTTTTATCGTGAGCTTTTAAAGCTTCTAATAGTTGTTTATGATACCTTATACCAGCTGCTGAGCCTCTAATTGAAACAATATGTTCCATTGTGTTACTTAGATAAGTTTGCATAGATTTATAAGTTTTAATTATAAAAGGGTTTTTTGTCGCAGTTCCTAGCAAAATATGAAATTGAAAATCAGTTTTAGAGAATTCATCAATATTTCCTGCATTGCTAATCATATTTTTATATACTTTTTCCAATTCTTTAATCTCTAAATCAGTAATACGTTCAGCAGCTATACCAGTAATACCTTTTTCAAAAACTTTTCTTAATTCAATAACCGCAAGAATGTCTTCATTGGTTGGACTATCTGATGTAAACGAGTTAAAATTTAAAGTAGTATTAGGATTTGAGGAAATAACTTTTGTCCCTTTTCCTTTGATTGATTTAACAAATCCTCTTGTTTCCAATATTTGTATAGCGGCTCTGATAGTAATTCTACTAACATTAAACCTTTCACATAATTTAATTTCGGAAGGGAGTAATACTCCTTCTTTCCATATTCCTGATAAAATTTCTCTTTCGATAATATGAGATATAACAATTTTTAAAGGTTCTTTTTTTTTCATATATCCTTCTTTTTTTTTGTTTTAATATAATATATTTAAGTTAGTATAACATTATCAATTATTATTATGATATCTATATTCTAAATATAGTAACTTGTAGTTATTTTAAAAGTACAGTATTAATTTTTATAAATATATTATATATATATGTAATACTATATTTTTCTAACAAAATCAATATAAATGTGAAATTTGTTTAATTATATCACAATATTTGATAAATATGTAATATTATTAAATCATATTATAATAACATATTATATATTTTTATAATATGTTTTAAGAAATATATTACAAGTTAAAAAAAATAATATTTTTTGTTGACATGTAAAATTACTGGTGTTATGATTCCCATTATAAAGACAAAATGAATACGGGAATAGCAAACAAAAAATGTATTTTTAAGTGTAAGTAACATATCTGATATATAAATCTTACAAAGGTTATTAAAAATATAATTTAAATTATTTAATTATTTAATTATTTAATTATTGATTAAACTGTCCCCCACAATATAGACACAAGAAAAAGCTTAATAATCTTAAAAATATCATAATTAATTAAGTTTTTTAAATTACCTCGTTATTGTCTTTTTAGTACTTAGGAGAAAATATGAAAGCATTATTTTATTTAGGTCCGAAAAAATTAGAAATGAAGGATATTCAAATTCCCTCACCAAATGATAATGAATATCAAATTAGAGTTGTGTCATGTGGAATTTGCGGATCTGATTTTGAAGGATATTTAGGAAAAACAGGTCGTAGAACTGCTCCAATGATTATGGGACATGAATTCAGTGGAATAATAGAGAAAATTCCTAATAATCACTCAAAGTTCAAAATTGGTCAAAAAGTAATAGTATTTCCTAAACCTTTTTGTGGAGAATGTGATTATTGTAAAAAAGGGTTAGTAAATATGTGCCCAAATGGAATTTGTATGGGTGTTTTGGATCAAAATGGGGCTATGTGTGAATATGTAAATGTTGAAGAAAAATATCTAATTCCATTTGATGATGATCTTGATTTTACTATTGCGGCTATGACTGAACCCCTTGCAGTTGCCTATAGGGCAGTTAATAAGATTAGTAATCAGGAACTAGTTGAAAGTGAATATATATTGGTTTTAGGTTCAGGTACTATTGGTTTATTAGCTGTAGCAATTTTGAAATACAGAGGTGCTAAAAATATTATTGTTAGTGATACCTTTGATTTTCGATTAGATTTAGCAAAAAAAATGGGTGCCAATTATGTTATAAATCCAAATCAAGAAGATCCTATAAAAAAAATATCTCAATTAACAAATTCAAAAATGTGTGATTTTGCAATTGAAGCTGTTGGAATTGAAGTAACAGCTAATACATCAATTAATGCTTTAAAAATTGGTGGTACAGCGATTTGGATTGGAAATGCTCAAAAAATGATTGAAATTAATATGCAAAAAATAGTAACGACCGAATTAAATATAAAAGGGAATTATGTTTATACCTTTGAAGATTTTAAAGATTGTGTTGCTCTATTAGAAAAAGGTGAAATTGATGTTAATCCAATCATTACAGACAAATTTAGTTTTGATAATTCAATAGAAGCTTTTAAAGCTTTAGAAAATAATTTAGATGGAACAAAAATAAAAATCATATTGGAGATGACTTAGATGAACGTACGTGACAAAGTTATTTTAATAACTGGAGGGGCTGGCGGGTTAGGATCTTATATGAGCATTAAACTCGTAAATGCAGGAGCAATTGTTTATGTTTTAGATTTAGATCAGCAGAAAGGTTTAGATTTATTAAACCAAAATAAAGAAAAAGAACAATTACATTTTATTCAGATGGATTTAACTAATGAAAAAGAATGGCAAAAAGTTATTGCTCATGTTTTAGAGAATGAAAACAAAATTGATGTCTTAGTAAATAACGCTGGAATAAATATTCGAAAAGATATTGAAAATATTAGTTTTGAAGAATGGAACTTGATGATGAAGGTTAATGTAGGGACTGTTTTTCTTGGAACTAAATCTGTTCTTCCTATAATGAAAAGCCAGAAGAATGGTGCCATTATAAATATGTCTTCCGTTTGTGGTCTAATAGGACATAAATTTACACCAGAAGCCTATACGACAACAAAGGGCGGAGTAACATTGCTTACGAAGTCTATTGCTTCAAGATATGCAAAGTTCGGAATTAGATGTAATTCAATACATCCCAGTACAGTTAATACACCTTTTATAGAAGAACTTTTTAAAGATCCTGAAAAAAAAGCACAAAGATACGGAGAAGTTCCACTAGGACGATTATGTTCAAAAGATGATGTTGCTAATGCAGTTTTGTATTTAGCAAGTGAAGAAGCAAATTTTATAAATGGGTTAGCTCTATGCGTTGATGGTGGAGTAACTTGTTATTAATAAAAAAATTGAGGAGGAAAATTATGAACTCAAAAAATAAGGATAAATATTTGAAAGAGATGGCTATACAGATTCGATCGAATATTATTGAAATGATACCACCTGGTAAAGTTGGGCATCTTGGAGGTAGTTCTTCTATTGCAGATGTATTGTCAGTTTTATATTTTGATAGGATGAAAAATTTGGACCCTAAAAACCCAAAAGATCCAAAAAGAGATCGCTTAATTTTTTCAAAGGGCCATGCAGTTTTAGCTCAATATGCTGCATTAGTGGAACTGGGATACTTTGGAAGAGAAGAACTACATAAAGTAAAAACTCTAAATGGGACCTTACAAGGCCATCCAGATATAGATAAAACTCCAGGTTTAGAAGCGGTAACAGGTTCTTTAGGCCAAGGTTTAAGCATTTCTAGTGGTATGGCTATGGGATTAAAACTAGATAAAAGTACATCAAAGGTATTTTGTGTATGCGGTGATGGAGAGTTGTCAGAAGGTCAAATTTGGGAAGCAGCAATGAGTAGTGTTAATTATAAATTAGATAACTTATGTTTAATTATTGATAAAAATTCTGTTCAAGCTTCTGGTACTACAAAAGAAGTTTTCCCAATTGAAAATATTGGAGATAGATTTAAAACATTTGGTTGGCATGTAATTGAAATAGATGGACATTCAATTGAAGAAATAAGAGAAGCTATTAATGAAGCTGATGAAACAAAAAATATTCCAACAGTGATTGTAGCAAATACTATAAAAGGTAAAGGCTTTCCTTTTGCCGAAGGTAAATGTCAATTCCATAATGCTGCTTTAACTGAAGAACAATATCAAGAATGTTTAAAGTGCATAGAAAAAATGAGAGAGGAGATTTAGTTAAATGAAAACATCGAGTCTTAGAAAAGCTTATGGTGAAGCTTTAGTTGAAATTGGGAGTGATGAAAGAGTAGTAGCTTTAGAAGCAGATCTTGGAAAATCAACAATGAGTGTATATTTTCAAGACAATTATCCAGAAAGATATTTTCAAATGGGCATAGCAGAGCAAAATATGATCTCTACTGCTGCAGGTTTATCATTAGCTGGAAAAATTCCTTTTGCAAGTTCATTTGCAGTATTTGCTTCAGGACGACCATATGACCAAATTCGGTCTTCAATAGCAATTCCAAATATAAAAGTTATGATTTGTGGATCATCTGCTGGTCTTTCTGATTTTGGTGATGGTAAGACTCACCAATCAATTGATGATATTGGTATTATGAGAGTTCTCCCTCACATGAGTGTATTATGTCCTGTAGATGCAATTGAAACAAAGCAAATGGTAAAAGCTATGTTAGATCATGATGGACCTGTATATTTAAGAGTTTGTAGAGCAGAATTACCTGAAATAACTGATCCTAACAAGCCCTATGTTATAGGTCAAATGACAAAAGTTAAAGAAGGTAAAGATGTAGTTATATTTGCTTGTGGAACTATGGTTTCCCAAAGCTTAAAAGCCGCTAAAATTTTAGAGACAAAAGGGATAAGTGCTAGAATTGTTAATTTATCAACAATTAAACCATTAAATATCGAACAGCTAAAAGAAAATATTAAAGGTGTTAAAGCAATAATCACTGCTGAAGAGCATAATATATTTTGTGGTATGGGTAGTGCTGTAGCAGAAGCTTTAAGTGATTGTTCACTTCCAATTGGTATGGTCGCAATTAATGATAGCTACGGGACTAGTGCAAAAAAATATGAAGAATTATTAGAAAAATATCATTTAACTGAAGATGATATAGTACAAAAAGTTTTAAATACTTTAGGAGAATAGGAGAATTTTATGAAAATTGGATTTGTTGGTTTAGGGATTATGGGAAAACCCATGGTAAAAAATTTATTAAAGGCAGGTAACGAAGTTATAGTTTTTGATATAATCGAAGAAAATATAAATATCGTAGAAAAAGCTGGAGCAATTAGAGGGAAAAGTCCTGCAGCAATTGCTGCTGAAGTTCCATTGCTAATCACAATGCTTCCAAACTCTCCTCACGTTAAAACAGTTGTTATGGGTAAAGATGGAGTATTAGAAGGTGCTAAACCTGGTTTAAAATATATTGATATGTCTTCTATTGCACCTTTAGCTAGCCAAGAAATAGAAAAAGCATGTGCAGCTAAAGGCGTAAGAATGTTAGATGCACCAGTATCAGGAGGTGAGCCAAAAGCAATTGATGGTACTTTATCAATTATGTGTGGCGGTGAAAAAGACCTATTTAATGAAGTTAAACCAATACTTGATATAATGGGAGGTTCTGCGGTTCTTTGTGGAAGAATAGGTGCAGGAAATACCACAAAACTAGCTAATCAAATTATTGTTGCAGGAAATATTGCCATTTTAGCAGAAGCAATGACTTTAGCAAAAAAATCAGGTGTAGATCCTCAAACAGTTTTTGAAGCAATTAAAGGTGGACTAGCAGGATCTACAGTAATGAATGCAAAAGCCCCAATGATGATTGATTCAAATTTTAAACCTGGATTTAAAATAGACTTGCACATTAAAGATTTAGCTAATGCTATATCAACTGCCCATGATATTGGTAGTCCAGTTCCTTTATCAGTTCAAATCCAAGAAATGTTTAAAAACTTACATTTTGATGGAAAAGGACAACATGATCACAGTGGATTAGCAGAATACTATGAAAAAATTTCAGGTATCATAATTGGTAAATAAATTATAGTTAGAGTTAATTATTTAATTCTAATACATAAAAATATAACATTAAACTGAATTACTAAATATTGTAGAAATTTAATTGCTACATAATTAGCCGATTAGTTTGATATATAAAAACAAAAGGAGGATTAGGGTGAAAAAACTAATCATATTTATTTTGATTGCCTCTTTGGTAATCGTTAATGTCTTTTCAAATGGAAATTCCGAAACATCAGATAAGAAAGTCTATGAAATTAATGTTGGAATCCATACTAGTACAGGATCTAATGAAGTTATGGCTTTAGAAAGATTTAAGGCAAATCTTGAAGAGAAATCAGATGGACAGTTTGTTGTGAATTTATTTCCGAATGCGGCTCTAGGTTCTGAGTTGGAAAATTTAGAACAAGTAAAAACAGGTGAAATCCAAATGGGGCTTTTTGGAGATAATCTTACAGGTCAATTAGCCTCCAAGTATGATTGTACGATTATTCCATTTTTATACACTAGCCTTGAGGATACTTATGAAGTGTTAGAAAGTGAAATCGGTGATAAAATAAAAAATGCTGTTCTCGAGAATGGTAATCAAATTATAGTTGCTTATGAAAGTCGTGGAGCAAGGAATCTTACAACTAGTAGAAATGTAACAACACCTTCAGATATTTCAGGTTTAAAGCTAAGAATACCAGAAATCTCTTCATGGGTAACTGTTTGGAAATCTTTAGGAGCTAATCCTACACCGATTAATCTCGCTGAGGTCTATAGTGCTTTACAAACCGGAGTTGTTGATGGACAAGAAAATCCATTCGACTTAATTAACACAAATAAATTTTATGAAGTCAATAATAATATAATTTTAACTCAACATCTTTGGGGTGTTTTTAAATGGACTGTAAATGCTGATTTCTTTAATAATCTTCCTGAAGATTTACAAACTTTGTTAGTAGATACAGCACGTGAAGCAACAGCTTGGGGTGATATGCAAATACAACAACATGAAGATGATATTAGAGCTGATTTAGAGGCAAAAGGGATAAATTTTGTTGATGTAGATAAGGAAGCGTTCCAAGAGGCAGCTATGCCAGGAATTATTGAAGTTGTTAAAACAATGGATCCTGATGTCAGAGATAAAGTTCTTACTATGCTTAATTCTAAGTAAAACTTGTTAGTTAGTTAGGTATATTCAGTTTGTTATTTATCTTATCTAATTTAGCAAGCTGGATATGTCTATTTTAAAAATACTGTAACATTGACATATGCATTTTTTTTGCTCTTTTTACTTATATGTGTTATTGAGTCGATTTACAAATTAAATTTAGTGCATTTATAGTTCTTTTACAGTGCTTATATGAATATGAGGAGGAACAGTATGAAAACTTCGAAAGTGGTCAAATTCTTTAATATGTTATGTATAATTCTTTTAGTTGTAATTACCTTTTTAGCTTTAGCTCAAGTTTTATTTAGATATGTCTTACAAATAAGTGTGCCTTGGACAGAAGAATTTTCAAGATTACTTTATGGAGTCTTGATTTTTAATGGAGTTGTATTGCTTGAAGCAGAAAAGTCGCAGATGAAAACGACCTTTTTAATAGATTTAATGCCTAAAAAAGTTAGTTATATTATTCAAATAGTATTAAATATTTTAAGTATAGGTTTTCTATTATTAATGATTATTGGATCGTTAAGGATGGTGAATAGTTCCTGGGATATAACTTTAGGTTCATTACCATTTATTTCACAGGCTGTAATTTATATACCTGTTATATTATGTATGCCGTTCGCGATTTATTATCTAGTTAAACAATGCATAAATTATAAAAATGTTATTGTACCTCAAGATATTGAATAGGAATCAAGTAAGAGGATTATAAACAAAAGGAGATTTTTTTGTGGAAATTTTAATTGTATTTGTCGGGGTTTTAATTATATTATTTTTATTAGGAGCCTCTATTCCTTGGGCAATAGGGATTACTTCTGTATCAGTTCTTATGTTAAGTGGTTCTATGAACCTAATAACAATAGGTACTATCGCTCAAAAGGTAGTGGCTGGAACTAATAATTTTACTTTGTTAGCTATTCCTTTTTTTCTATTGGCTGCAAAAATGATGAATGTTGGAAGTATTACAAAAAAAATTTTTAACTTTGCAAATTCATTAGTTGGTTGGATACCTGGAGGACTAGCTCATGCAAATATTGTAGCGAGTATTCTTTTTGCAGGAATGAGTGGGGCTGCAGTTGCTGATGCTTCAGGTTTAGGAACTATTGAAGTTGAAGCAATGAAAAATGAAGGGTTTGATGCTGATTTTTCTGCAGCTGTTACTGCTGCTTCATCAACTATAGGACCAATTATTCCACCTAGTATTCCTTTAGTAATGTTTGGTGTTGCCGGAGGAGTTTCAATTTCTAAATTACTTATAGCTGGTTTAATACCAGGAATAATGATGGGAATATTGATGATGATTGTTTCATATATCATTTCCAAGAAACGTAATTATCCTAAAAGAAAATATCCAAGTTTAAAGGAATTTATTAAATTATTCCTTGATGCTTTTTTCCCAATGATGACACCAATAATCCTAATTGGAGGCATTATTTTAGGAATATTTACACCAACTGAAGCTGCTGCAGTCGCTGCTGCTTATGCTTTCATTTTAACGGTATTTGTTTATAAAGAAATTACAGCTAAACAATTGTTTCAAGTTTTAAAAGAAGTAGTTAGAGAAACAGTTGCAATTATGATAATAGTTGCAGTTTCAAATTTATTTGGGTATCTTTTAGTAAAAACTCAAATTCCAAATAAGATTATAAACAGTTTATTATCGTTAACAAGTAATAAGGTTGTATTATTATTAATTATCAATGCATTCCTTTTAATAATTGGCTGTTTTATGGAAACAAATGCTGCAATATTAATTATTGCTCCAATTTTATTACCAATTACAACAATTTTAGGTGTCAATCCTGTACAAGTTGGGGTAATTATGATTTTAAATTTAATGATTGGACTTTTGACACCACCTATCGGTATGGTTCTTTTTGCCACATCTCGCGTCGCCAAAGTTAGCATTGAGAAAATAATAATTGAATTAAAACCTTATTATATAGTTTTGCTATTAGCTTTGTTAATGGTAACATTTATTCCCGCAGTTTCAATTTGGTTACCAAACATTCTAATATAAGTGGAGGAAATATGAAACTAAGAAATAGTAATTGGGATAAAGATGGAGTTATTGAAGAAATATTGAAAGGGCAAACTATCCCTAAAATGGGTAAAATAAAACAAAAATTAGATAGCACAAGTATTCAAGATATACCGAAAAAAATTAAAGAAGAATTCTCAAAACCTGAAATTTCAAAAACAATAATTAAAGATGCTTCTGTAGCGATTACAGCTGGTAGCAGAGGAGTTGCAAACATTTCTCTCATACTTTCTGAAGTTGTTAAACAAGTAAAAAAATATGGAGGTATACCTTTTATTATCCCAGCCATGGGAAGCCATGGAGGAGCAACTGCATTAGGACAATTAGAGGTTTTAAAAGGTTTAGGAATTACAGAAGAAATCATTGGTGCTCCAATAAAATCTAGTATGGATGTTGTGCCTATTGGAAAGCAAGAAGATGGTAAAATTGTTTATATCGATTCATATGCAAACAAAGCTGATGGAATTATTGTTGTTGGAAGAATTAAACCACATACTTGCTTTAGAGGTGAATTTGAAAGTGGCTTATTTAAGATGATGGTTATTGGTCTTGGAAAACAAAAAGGTGCTGAATCTTGCCATTCTGAAGGATTTGGTCAAATGGCTCATAATATAAGAACTTTTGGTAACGTTATTTTAGATAAAGCCCCAATTTTATTTGGATTAGGAATAGTTGAAAATGCATTTGATGATACTGCTATTATTGAAGCAATTACCAAGAAAGATATTCCAATTAGAGAACCTCAATTATTAAAAAAAAGTCGCACTTTAATGCCTTCAATTCCTTTTTCTAATATAGATGTATTAATTGTTGATTCTATAGGTAAAAATTTTAGTGGTGATGGAATGGATCCCAATATTACTGGTTCTTTTTGTACTCCTTTTGCAAGTGGAGGCCCTAATGTTAAACGTTATGTCGTATTAGATATTAGTAAAGAAAGCCATGGAAATTCAATTGGAGCAGGCATGGCGGATATAGGAACAAAAAGATTGTTCGATAAAGTAGATTTTGACGCTTCATATCCTAATGCTCTAACTTGTACTGTTTTAAAAGGGGTAAGAATTCCCATGATTATGAAGAATGATAAATTGGCGATTAAAGCTGCATTATTTACCTGTGTTACACATCATAATCTAGAACCAAGGGTTGTGAGAATTACTAATACCTCTGATATAGAAGTTATTTATGTTTCAGAAGGTTTTAAAGAAGAAATCATTTCTAATCCAACTCTAGAGCTATTAGAAGAATTTAAAAGTATAGAATTTGATAATAATGGAAATATTGTTGATTTTGAAAAGGAATATTAATAATTATTTTAAAATATTGAATTAGTATTTTGAAGAAAACCCTTTAGTACTATAGACTATCATGTAACTAAGGGGTTTGTTTTGCATTGATTTATTTAAAATCATATTTAAATTGCTCAATGTAAATTAATTTCAACTTGTTTAGCATTTGTAATTAAATTGGTAAAAAGTTTGTAGATTGTTGAACGTAATGCTACTAAAAATCTCTTCGCTAAAGGAAATGCGAAATAAACATGAGAAATTTTATATTTTGTACTTATTTAGATTAACTTTTGTTTTATTTGATTTTAAAATAGAAATATATTAATAGATGTATTAGTAATTTTGATATAACTTAACGAGTTTGATAAATGCTATTTTTTTAGGAAGAGAAAAGGCAACCTTCTATAAATTTTTATAATTTAAACTTATTAGACTGTCTTATTTTTTTACCTAGGTTTGAAGTAGACCCCACTTCAAAGACAAAAGAAAAACCGCAATCCTTTTTCTTCATATTCTAAAAGTTAGAGTGTTTTTTCTAGTCAACTTTCACTTTTACCTTTTCTTTTCTTGGAATAATATAATTTCCCTTTCTGATATATTTGTTATATTCATTATGTGTCATCTTGCATAATTTCCATTTATATCTTTCAGTATTGTAATAATCCATATAATTATCTATGTTTTTTTAAGGTCTGTAAATGATTTACAATTTGTTATATTAATATCATCTTTTATGTGCGTAAAGAAACTTATTTGTGGTACATTATTCTAGCAATTTGATCTTCAAAGCATAGAGCGTTGAATGCTTAAATCAAGATGGAGAGAAAAATATAATTAATTCATCCCTGATTTATTATATCATAGCAAATTCACCAATTAAGGAAAGGTAAATTACTATATAGGCGTTTATTTGAATGTTATAAAGTTATATGACTATTGTTAAATACTTCATTTGTGATAATTTCTACAATATTCATTTTTGATAATTTTTGACATTTTGCAGAAATAATCATTTATATAAAATATATCTCCGTTAGATTCATTATAATTTAATGCTGGGCATATTTTGCAGAATTGTAGATATTCACAGTTTTTACACTTAATAAAATTATTAATTGTAATATTTCTAAAATTTAAAAGTTTACTAGAGTTGTTCCATATATGGTTTATAGATGAGTCATTTATATTTCCAACAGCATAATCAAAATTAGCACAAGGTGAAACTGTTCCATCAGGAGATATACAAATCATCTCGATTGAAGCACCACAAATATTGTTCAATCGGTTTTCGATGGGATTAACATCTATAATATTATCTTTTTCAACTAAATATTTAAAATCATCTATTTTAATTCTATGTTTTAAATTGTCTTTTGAAAAATCTTTTCTAGCTGCAATCTTATAGTCATGATCTACAAATATATTATATTTATTTTTGAAATAATTAGATACTTTAGTAACACTATCTTTGTTTTCCTTTAATATAGGAGAGGCAATTTGAACTTCTATCCCATTTGACTTTAATAAGTCTATTGCATCTAATGTTTTTTTTAAACTTCCCTTACTCTCAGTGATTTGATCATGAATTGTTTCATCTATGCTATATACTGAAATTTGAATGTGATCTATTTTAATTTTTTTTAACTCATTGATTATGGATTGATCGATTAAAGTTCCATTAGTCATTATAGTTATACAAAAATCTAGTGAATTTGCATATTGCAATATTTCAATGAAATTAGGATGCAAAAAAGCTTCACCTCCTGAAATATATAAATAAAGACAACCCATTTGAGATAAATCATTTAATAAATTAAAAATACTTTCTTTGGATAAATAAATGTTATTGTGGCTTGGCCAAAAGCAATGAATACAATTTAAATTACAAGCTTTAGTTATTTCTAAATGTGAATAAAATGGGGTAGGGGTAGTTTGAAAATAATTTTTCATATAGCTTGATGCACTTTGATTAGTAAATTCTTCAATTTGAGAAAATTTATCAGCTTTTTTTACTCTTTTATCAAGCGATTCTTCTAGATATATAAAACCATAGTTTACCAATTTATTAATTAGATCTAGAAAATCTTTATTTATTATTTTTATAGGAGTATCTTCAAAAGCCTCTGCAATTGTTTTAACAACTTGATTTAAAGATTTTTTGGTTCTATAAATATGAGAAACAAAATAGGAACCAGTTTGATCGATAATTAGTTCTTTTTTTGTTATTTTATTATATAAATATCCAAATTCGCTAAAATTTCTAAAATATGTATCTTCGTTAATACTAATAATCAAGTTGTTAATCATAAGGGTCTCCTAAAGCTATAAAATTATGACCATCTATTAAAAGGGATGAATTTGTCATGGTAAAATTACATAATCGCTATGAATTTTGTATTTATTTTTTGAATGCTGTTGCTAATATTATGCTTAAATCTATCATGCAACTGTTAAAGCTTGTAATAAAAAATATCGATAACTCAATTTTATTTAGATACCTTAGGAGTGTTATTTATGAATATATATTATACAAAAAAAATCTAAATTCATTTTTATTGTTTTGGGTAAATTTGCCTATTCTATATCTAAAGTAATTGAAATCAAATTAAATAACAATTTGGTATTCCTTAGTTATTAACCTATTTCTCTTGAAAGTTGATTGTATTAAATCTTATTTAAAATGTTTTTTTGTAAATACATATAAGATAAATTAAAAAAAATTTATTAAACTAGAGTTAGATTAATCTAAGTAAATCATTTGAAAATTAGGTTATTAAATAAAAATAATTAATTGTATTTTATTATAAAATTAAGTCCTTAATAAAGGAGGGATTAAAAATCCCCCTCACAAAATTTCTAAAATTAACAGGCTGGTGGATGTTTTCTTGCACCGCATCTAGTTGTGCCTGCTGAAAAATTTGATGTACTGTTAGCAATAATTTCGGGTTTGGAATATTTCATACATGCCTCCTTTTTTTATTATTAATTATTGATATTTCATAGTCAAGTTTAAAATAAGATATATTGTTAAAAAAATATTAATTCAGACTTGAAATATCTATTGAACTCTAAACTTCGTTTTTCAAAGCTAAATTAGTTGCATTAAATACTACAGATCTTTAAAAGGGTACAGTTAATATTTCAATTGAGTATTTTATTCATTTGATAAATATACTTAAGGAAGTTCAACAATATATAATAGATATTATATAATCTAGGAAAAGTTTAAGTTTTAAAAGTTTGAAATTTAGGGCTATAAAATATTTACTATTTTTCAGTATCTATCTTTCAATAGTTTTACTAACAATAATTTCATATAATAATAATTTTAATTCAAAGTACATACATGGGCTTTTGTCTTAATATTATTTATTAAATGTTTTAATTAGTGTAAGAAAATATTAAAGATGAATAATTCCAATTTTAATGGTTTAGTATCTTCTCTTAATATATATGTCTGTTAAAATAAAGGGGGCTAAATGAATATTTTTTCATTAGTCCCCATAATTTATTAAAATTGAAGTGCTATTTAAGATTTATTTCTCTAATCTTATTTGGATTTATTTTGAATTCTCTTAACTCAGTTAATAATCCATTAACTTCTTGTTGAACATCAGATAATTGCGTATAACAATATCCGCTAACATAAGGTAGATCCTTAATAGCTAATACAAAATCACTAAATCTTTTCAAAAATTCATTTTCAGTTTTAACTTGATCTCCATAGCCCCAATGACCTTCTTCTTTATCATCAAATGCAATACCACCAAACTCACTAATTATTATAGGTTGATTATTATATTTATATCCTTCAGCAAATGGTAATTTATGTTTATTGTGGCTTAATTGATTATTTTTAATTAGGCTAAATAAATCTATATATCTTTCATTAAATTTGTCTAAATTAGATTCGTAATCATGCAAAGTAATAATATCAGAAACAGTATGCTCCCAGCCATCATTAACAATAACAGGTCTAGTATCATCAAGAGATTTAGTAAGGTTATATATTGCTTCACTAAATTTTTGCTGTTTATAATCAACTAAAATATCACTAACACCCCAACTTTCATTAATAGGTGTCCAAGTTATGATACTAGGATGATTATAAAGTTGTTCAACAATAGAAGTCCATTCAGATACGAAATTAGAAATCATAGAATCATTAAATTCAAAAGCCGAAGGAGCCTCAGCCCAAACAAGCATTCCAACTTTATCGCAGATTGAATAGAATCTTTCATCTTCAATTTTTTGATGTTTTCTAACCCCATTATAGCCTAGCTGTTTAGCTTTTAAAATATCTTCTTCTAAAGCTTCATAACTAGGACAGGTTAGATTTGAATCTTTCCAGTAACCTTGATCAAGCAATAATCTTTGATATAGTTTTCTTCCATTGAATATAATTTCTGGTCCATGTATTTCAATATTTCTCATACCAAAATAAGAGTTAACTGAATCTAAAATAACTGCATCTTTTTTCAAAATTAATTCAATATCATATAAATCAGGATTATCAACTGACCAATAAGCGATTCCCCATTCAGATACAATTTTGCTTTCAATGTTTAAAGAAACACTAATATCTTTTTTAAAACAATTTAATGAAAGAGATGTGACTTTCACATTATTAAAAGATATATTAATCATAATCTGATCATCAGAATTTGTATTAATAGTTTTTATATCTAATTTGACTTCTTTTTTTCTAATATTTGGAGTTATTTTAACAGCGTCAATATATTTCTTTGATTTTGTCCATTCTAACCAAACTGTTTTCCAAATACCTGTAGTTTGTAAATACCAACAGCCAAAATTTCTTTCAACCCATCTTTGTTTACCAACTAATTGGTGAGGAGAATTATCATCTTCAACTCTAACAGTGATTGAGTTTTTGCCAACTATAGCAAAATTACTAATATCTACAGAGAAGCGAGTATTACCGCCTTTATGTTCTTTCACAAACACCCCGTTGATATAAACTTTTGTATAAAAGTCTGAGCCTTCAAAGTTTAGAAATAGATTTCCTGATAACTGAACTTCTGAAAGTTCAACATTTCTCTCATACCAAACGACTTTAACGAATTTTTCTTCACCTATATTACTTAATTTAGTTTCATAGCTAAATGGTACGTTAATAGTTGAAGGACTTGGAAATTTTTTTTGCCAATTTTCCTTCTCTCCAATATTATTTTCATCGAATTTGAAATTCCAACTACCATTTAAAATTTGCCAGTTTTTTCTATATAACTGTGGTCGTGGATACAACTTGTCAATATTCATGTAATTCTCCTGTTTGAATTAGTTTTTTATCCTTTGATTCCTGTTAAAGCGACGCCTTCAACAATCTTTTTTTCAAATATTATGTAAATAATGATAGCGGGTATTGATGCTATCATATTAGCAGTCATAGGTTTTACGTAGTCAATTGTATATGTGCCTGAGAAGGTAGGAATTCCAACCGGTAAGGTAAACATATTATCATTAATTGAACACAACAATGGCCATAAATAATTATTCCAACTTCCCATAAACGAGAATATAGAAATTGTGACTAAGACAGATTTAGAAAGTGGAATAATTATTTGAGAAAAAATAATAAATTCTTTTGCACCATCAATTTTTGCTGATTCAATCATATCTTTAGGAACCATAGCAAAAAATGAAACTACAATAAGTAAATTCATAGAGGTTGCAACAATTGGTGAAAATAAACCTATATAAGTATCAAGTAATCCTAATTTATTAACTATTGTAAATAATGGGATTATTGTTGCTTCACCTGGAACAATCAAACCTAAAAGTAGATATAAATAAATTATTTTACTACCTTTAAACTTCATTTTAGCTAGTGGATATGCTGCTAAAGAAGTCAATACGATATTTAATATTACCGTTATAACTGCCAAGATAATACTGTTAAATAACCATCTAGTAACAGCTGAATTAACTATAACATCTATATAATTAGAGAAGGTATAGGGTGGTTTAAACCAATCTATAGCCGATTTTATTTGAGTCCCTTCTACTTTGATCGAGCAAAAGAGCGACCAAATGATTGGTATTAGATAAATAAAAGCAAAAAATATAGATATAATTCCAATTATGTAATATCCGAAGGTCTTTTTTTTGATTGTACTCATATTTAAACCTCCGATTGATTTTGAAATTTAACTTTTAAAACTGTAAAAATTAGCAGGATTAAAAATAAGATATAACTCATAGCTGATCCATATCCAAATTTATTTTTTTCAAAAGCAGTTTCATATATATATTGGATAATTGGTCTAGTTGAATTAGCAGGTCCTCCACCAGTAATAAGGTAGATTTGTCCAAATACTTTAAAACATGCTATAACTTGTAGGAAAAAAACTAGTAAAAAAGTTGGTTTTAATATCGGTATGGTAATATTAAAAACTTTTCTAGTGCTAGTAGCTCCGTCAATATCACTAGCTTCATATAGTTGGACTGGAATATCTTGTAAAGCAGCGTAAAATAAAAGAAAGCTAAGCCCTGTTGTCCACCAAACAGTAGCTACTACAATTGTTATCCAAACTAAATTTAAATTTAAAAGCCATTGGGGTTCTACACCTTTTGGAATGATTTTTAAAAATTGAAGAGTTTGATTCAAAAATCCAGTATAAGGAGAAGCCATATATACTGTTAGAAGCGAAATAACAGAGACTGATAAAACACTTGGAAGGTAATATGAAATTCTAAGTATTCTATTATAACCAACTTTTCTATTAGCCCAATATGCTAAAGTAAAAGTTACAATTAACATAGAGGGGACAGTGTAAAGTACAAATATGAGTGTGTTTTTTAAAGCTCCGATGAAATATTTATCATGAAATGCCTTAATAAAATTATCAAGTCCTAAAAAACTTTGACTACCCATTATTCCCCATTTGTGAAAGCTTATATAAATTCCCTGAAAAATGGGAGCAACAGTAAATATTGTATAAAATATGACAAAGGGTAATAAAAAAATGGATACTGTAAGATATAAATTTTTATTTCTCATAAGCAAAATACTCCTAAAAATATATCATCCCCATTCTTGGTATAGCGGCGAATAGGGATGATAGCCTAAGTTACATTATCTCTTCTTGTAATTCTTCAATCATTTCTGATATAGCAACTTCAGCAGTAGTTGCATCTGAAAGATGTTTATTCAAGTTAGAATTCATAACTGAATATAAGGCATTAAAGTATTCGCTTTGTGGAGGAAGTACAGCAGTTGAAGCAGCTTTTTTATAATCACTACGATATGGAAGATCTAAATAATCTTGAGCTTCTTGAACCTCTAAATTAGATGGAATTTGACCTGACATTGCCCAAGTTGTAGCTCCTTCTGTTGAAACATAATGAATAAAGTCAACAGCAGCTTGAGTTTCTTCTTCTGTTCTATCTTTATTTACAGGTATAATTAATACGTGAGCATCAGCCCAGCAAGAATCATTATCAAATAATTTAGGCATAGCTTGAGCACCAAAATTTAAACCATCTGTAGCTGCAAAAACACCAGTTGCCCAAGTTCCACCGAATAATAAGCCAGCATCTCCTGATTAGAACATAGCTTGATGGTCTACAATACCTTCTAAAATATAGCCTTTGTTATAAAGACTCTTCAAATATGTTAATGCTTTTACAGCTATATCTTTATCTAAAGTAACTTTAGTTCCATCAGCATTTAATAAAGGAGTACCATTCATTTGGAAGTAAAGAGCCCACCAAATTCTGTAAGGGTCATCATTTTGTTGAGGTAAAGCTAAAGCAGATTGTCCATCCCCAGCAACTTTTTTCAATTTCATTAAAATGTTTTCAAAATCTGAAGAAGAATTTATATCAAGTTTACCATCTTTAAGAGAAATTCCTGCTTTCTCTAGCCAATCTTTATTATAATATAATATTTCTGCATGAGTATCTAAAGGCATAGCATAATGCATATTATCAAAAGTAACGGAAGCGTTCATTCCATCAGTATATTTGCTCCAATCAATATTTGCTTTTTCACTATATTTATCTATAGGCTCAATTATTCCTTGAGAATATAATAAAGGAAGTCTTGATACATGAGAGATACCAATATCTGGACCTTTTTTAGCTGCTACACCTGTCATTAATTTTGTATAATAGTCAGCCCAAACTAGCATAATTGATTGAACTTGCTTGCTAGGATTTGTAGCATTGTAGCTATCAATTATTTGATCAAAATATTCTCCATCACCTCCTGAAAATAAAGACCATAAAACTAGTTTGTCTTTATCAACTTTTACATCTTCTGGATTATTTATAGTTCCATCTTCGTTGATATCTAGTTCTACAGTAGAAGTTTCTTGTTGTTTCTCAGAATCTCCTCCAGCAAAAAGCATAGTAGTGCTAATTGCAAAAACTAATAATAATAACAATTTTTCATAATTTTCTCCTTTTGAATATTGTCTTTTGTATTATATTATTCCAATATAAATCCGTTGTCAAGAAAAATAATACTCAAAATATGGCATAAATAAGCAATAATTAATTGTTTATATTAGAATTTTCTGATATAAAACAAAAATATAATATATAAAATAAGGGTTTTTAGATAAAAAAAAATCTCTTACAATAAAGAGATTTTAAATTAAATAATAATAAAATATGGGTTATTCAACCTCTATTTCAAGTTTAACACCTTGCTCATAGTTACCAAAATTTTTACCAAAAATATTAATACCTCCACGATGGTTAGCATCTTTTTTAACGCCTATTTTTAGATTAAGCAAATCAACATTATCTATATCTATATCCTCAAGAGTTAGGTCGGATATTTTATTCTGGTTAACATAAGTTCCATTTTTATCTATCTTCCATCTTGTTAACAATCCAAACTGACTTGAGTTAATATCCCACCATAAAGGAGTGAGTTTTCCACGTGATCCACCAAAGTCACCAGGGCTTGTCCAATATCCTAATTCAATATCATTAAACCATACAGTAATATCTGATAACCAACTATTATTATGACTTGGGAATTCAGAACATATCTCCATTGAGAAAGTTAAACTTTTGATTTTTCTAGATAAGTCATACATATCTTTTGAGAATCTATATTCAATAAACCCATGAGAAAACCAAATTAACCCAGCGCTTGCTCTAGAAGGTGATAAAAAAGCTGAAGGATTATCAAATTGTCCAATTACTTTTTTATCATTAACCATTCCACAAGGAGCACTTATTTCAAAATCAGTAAATAGGCCAATTGGCATTTCAGTAGTATAAATATTACTTTCTTTAGGGTGAAAATTGACGCCATCAAAAGATAAAAGTATTCTGCCATATTTTAGAGAACATATTTTTTGTACACCTTTTGATTTTGCAGGAACAAATTTTGTTTCAATTAAGTTGGCTTTTTCTAATATCTTAATATTTAATGTACAAGTGGATTGGGGGATTTGTAAAATTTCACATAGCTGAGATATATTTTTAGGCTCAGTAGATAAAATTTTGATAATCTTTAACCTTAATTCACTGTTTAAGGCATGAGCAATATCTTTAAAATGAGTATCATTTATAATATAGGTATCTAAGTTCATAAGAGAATATTACCATAAATTTCAGAAATTATATACTATTTTATGAGAGAGTAGTCGAGCATTTTTAAATTAGTTAATTGTAAAACAGTATTTGTCATTCTTTTCATTTGCCTATTTTAGTATTGTTGGATAATTATTTGTCATATTCTTTTGCTAAAACAGCAATAGCTGCTTCATTAGTTAAACACATTTTAACAGAATGAAGCTCATTCCCGATTATTTTAAGCTTTCTTTTTTCTGATTTCTATATTCTTCTCCAGTTATTACATTTTAAAAAGCAAAATTAATGTTTTAAACAAGTTCTTGGTACAACAATTGTACCATTTTCTCTTTTGTTAGCATAATTAGTACCTGTTAAAAACTCTATGAAATGATGGTTTTTCATTATTTTTGTGTTAATCATTATATTATGTTTTAATAAATTATTTGGCCTTTGATTTACTAGATTTTGAAACAAATAATTTTCTTCAAATTAATTCATAATCACAATATTTAAATGAATTATTCAAAAAAACAAATCTTTATAGTCCTCAATGAGCAAAGAAGTGTTTAGTAAGACTCACACAAGATAAAGAATTGAAGTTGAGGACTTTAGAAAAAGGGTTGAATTGAATGAGAATTTTAAAATAATAACAAAAATTTCATCTTCCAAATCTAGAAAAAAAGTTGAAAAATCTTTTTCTGCTAAGAAATTTAAAATTATTAATGATTAGTATATTGAGAAAACAACAAATGAAATAAAACATACAACCCATATAAGTCAAAGTAGATAATTTAAAAATATAGTAAGAAATGTAGGAGTAGTTGTAGGAAAAAGTTCTATAAATAGCCTTGAACATACGAAGTAATATATATACCTAAAAAACATGCAACTAGAGAAAAACAATATAGACTTACTTCTGTATACTAAGAAATTGTAGCACCTAATTCTAAAAGTAAAGACTGTTTTATTAATATTAGAGATGGTTACAAACTGAAGTGATGCTTCAATTAGGGAGAATGAGTATACTATTAGTTATTTTTGAAGCGTATTATAGGTTATAAAAGATTGAATTAGATTCAACAATAATAGAGCATTATATAAATTGTGGATATTAACAGAAATGATTTGAAATTCACTTAGGTAAGAAAATAAAAGATAGATTTTTTAAGGTTGTAAATAATTTATTTTTGAATAAGTAAATATCGAAAAAAAATATAATTAATGTTTTTTCTATAACTTAATAAGAAATTAAATTATAAATCTAACATAGTTAGTTTAAGATAGAGCCATTAATATTAAAAAAAATGGCTCATTAGAAAGATTAAGTGTTAAAAGAAACAACAAATTCAGCACTACCATCATCTTCATACCATTGAGGGAAATTTGTTCCCCAAATATTATTGAAAATATTAAAGTGAAATATACCATTTTTAAGAGGTAATTCATTATCAAATTTTAGAAGTTTTTTTTCACCTAAAGAGACTAGAGGTGTTGTAATCGCTTTGATAATGAGATTTTTACCTTTTATCTCTTCAATAGCATGGATAGATCTACTTCCATTATAGACAACTTTAAATGGATCAATATAAGAACCTAATTTTTTAATTTTATAATCTTTGTCATTAGTAAAAAAAGAAAACCACATAGCCTCAGGTAATCTAGAAGCAACTTTATTTTTCCAACTACATTTAATACTAATTGAATTTTCATCAACAAGTTCACTTATAATAATTTTAATACTTGAAGGACAACTTTTAGGAGTTTTCTCTTCCATTTCTAATGTTACAGTGTTTTTAAATTCATTTTTTTCAGAAGATATAAGTAATGGAAAATAATTATTACTAATAGGGGTAGGCTTAGTAAATTCCATACCTGGTTTGCCAAAATCAGAGCAACACCATGCCCAAGTTTCTTTAAAATTTCTATTATAAGTATTGTTAAATATATTATAATCTTCACTGCTAAAAGTTTGGTAAGAAAATTGGCATTTAAAATAATCTAAAACAATAAGGCCATTATTATCAACAAAACAATTATTAATAGATTTCTTGATTTTATTATCTTCTATTTTCCAACCATCTTGTAGTTTATTTTCTAAACTATTTATAGCACGAGTTAAATAAGATCTTTGTTCTTTATGCGAAGATTCAAAAAAAGAATAAGTTAGATGATCTCGCTTATTTGGAGCATTTTTAAAAACTTTAGCACACTCAATCTTCGTAAAATCTTCAACAACCTTATATTTTAGAGGGATATTATCTAAAGAAATAAAATTTTTTTTTCTAGCATTTTGAAACTCATCAATACTCCAATTAGAATAATCAGGGAGATATTTTTTTGTATCTAAGCCCCAAGTGTGTTCAGGAATCATTAAGAGAGAAGAATAAAAGTTATTATATTCTTTACTGTTTTCAATTAGTTTCTTTTCTTTAATTAATTTTTCTCCATAGGCTAAAAGTTTTTTATAAATAAAAACTTTTTTGGGATCAGTTCCAACTCCGTGAATCCAAGTATCACCAATTTCATCTGTTATTATAGGGAGATTAGAAGAATATGGTAAAATAGCTTTAGCATAATTATCAAGATTAGATGGAATGATATTATAATCAGGATATTTTTCTTTTAATTCTTTATAAGTATTGATAACTTGAAAAGGAGATGGTGGTTCACAATTATCGGCATTGTTTTCAATAATTAATAAATCATCAACTCCTGGTATTTTATATTCAGCCCCATAATTCGAACTATATTGTACAATAATAGAAGATCCATCATCAGCAACCCAGTTAAAAATAGGAGGGACAGATGGAATAGCACTTCCAGTATTTACACCAATATGTAAGAATTTAATACCACTAGCTGCTAAAAGAGGAATCATAGCTTTAGTATGACCTGGAACATCAGTCATCTTTGCAGATATAGTTTGTTTATTAAATCTTTTATCTAAATTTTTATAAAGAGATAACCCATAATTAAACAACCTTTTATTCATTAATTCAGTATGAGTTGTGAAAGGTAAGCCATGATAGCCGATATATCCTTTATTGATTAAAGATTCTAATTCTTGTTGCTTTTCTACAGATGACACATTTAAATAATGGTTAATTAACCAAGAACCAGTAATCCAAGATAATTTTTCCTCTTTTTGTTCTAATTCCTTAATAGTGCTAATTGCTTTAGGAATATAATTATTTATATATTCATCAACAATGTTTGCTGAAAGATCTGTAAATCCAATATCTAAGTGGGTTTTAAATACTAGATGGATTGTTTTACTCATAGTTTATATTTCTCCTTCTTGGAAAAAAATGCTTGTTTTTTTCCATTTTCTTATAGATAATTAATTTTATGATAAATAATTTATATAATGCTTCACGCTGCTTATCTGATATTCGTATAAAAACAAATTACAATGGACTTGATATTGATGTTCAATGGTTTCGTGTTATGACGAAAAATGAAGATTGGAATATATCACGGCATGCACACTCAAGTTTTGAATTTCACATAATTGCAAAAGGTGAGTGTTTGGTTGAAACTGATTATTCTTCTTTTAAGATTAAAGCAGGCCAATTCTTTATAACTCCTCCAGGTTTTTTTCATACGCAAAAATCTGTTAATAACGATGAATTAATTGAATATAGTTTAGATTGTAAATTTAAATTTTCTAACGAAGATGATAAAGAGTTAGTAGAAATGCTCTCATTGTTTAACAAAGAAAAAGCAATACCTATTGAAGATAAACATGGAGTAATATATCTCTTTGAACAAGCTCTCAGTGAAGCTTTAGACCAACAATTTGGATATAGGTTAGTAGTACAGTCTCTAGTTCCTAGAATAATTGTAGCTATGGCAAGGTCTGCTGGCTATAAGAACTCAATGAACACAAAATCAACAATTCAACCTAAAAATAGAATGAGTGTGATTTCAGATTTTGTTAGTGATAATATACTATCTAACATTTCTCCTAATGATATTGCTAAATTCATGAATTTGAGTGAAAAGCAAATTTCACGAATTATATTTGCTTCTGAGGGATATTCTACTAAACGCTATATTATTCAAGAAAAAATTAAATATTCTAAGAAATTAATTCTTGAAGATAGAATGTCTTTGTCAGAAATTTCAGATTTATTAAAGTTTACAAATGCCTCCCATTTTTCAAAAGTATTTAAGCAATATACAGGAATTTCTCCTAGTGAATATCGTTTAAAGCATAAAAATAATGTCTAAAATTTAATATATTTTTTTACTAAATGCAAGTGTCTAATTCTTGCATATTAGGATATTTTTTTCATAAAAATTTTAAAATATTATATAATTCTTTATAATATAAGGGTTTATTGAAAAATAAATGTTTTTGTTTTGTTAAAAATCAATTAAAATATGTAAAATATGAAAAAAAAGCTTGTCTATTTTTTACAAGCATGTCTATAATAGCGTATGTCCTATGATAATATTTTACAATTTGGAGTGTTTATGAAGAATAAGAATTTAGCAAAACAAATTAAGAAATATAAAGCCTTATATTTTTTGTTTAGTTTTGTAGCAATTTATTTTATTATTTTTTCTTATTTTCCTTTAGTTAAAGGGTTAATACTAAGTTTTCAAGCAAATAATTTAATAGGGGATAGGCCTTTTGTACTTTTTGAAAACTATAAATTTGTATTAAAAGATCCCAATTTTATAAATGCTTTAAAAAATTCATTAATTATTGGAATATTAGACTGTATATTATATTTTGTAATTTCATTATTTATTGCACTTGTGTTAAATGAATTAACATCACAAAAGTTAAAACATTCCATACAAACAGTAATTTATATTCCATATTTATTTTCTTGGGCCGTTATTGGAGGAATTTGGTCATTAATTTTTGATTTAAATGGTATAATAAATCATGTTATAACTTTTTTTAATCAAGATGCAATATTCTTTTTAGCTGAACCAAATTTTGCAAGACCTTTGATAATTGGAATGGGTATTTGGAGATCAGTTGGATATTTTTGTTTATTGTTTACAATTTCCATAATGGATATTGATAAACAACTCTTTGATGCAGCAAAAATAGATAGTGCAAGTAGATTACAGCAAATCAGATATATAATTATTCCCTGTCTAGTTCCAACCATGCAAACTATTTTAGTTCTGTTAACACTTGGAATATTAACTCACTTTGATGAAATCTTTGTAATGATAAATCCCGCAAACTTCACAAGAATTTCAACATTATTATATTACGTATTTGAAACTGGTATCATAAACTTTAAGGCCGGAATTGCATCTGCAGGCTCGACTTTAGTTATGATTTGCACAGTTTTAATAACGCTTGTTATAAGGAAGGTAAGTAAGTTTGATGAAAATTAGAAAAAAACAAATAGCAGCATACCGAAAAGATAAGCAGTTAGTTAAAGTAGATAAACTCTCAGTACCTATTAGAATAATATTATCAATATTTTTAATACTTTTAATAATGATTATGGCAATTCCAATGTTAAATGTAGTTGCAGTATCTCTATCAACTAGAGCAAATGCGGATAGTCCTGGGTTGATATTGTTTCCATCTCCTATAACTTTTGAAGGTTATTCATTTATTTGGAAAAATTTTAATTTAAGACATCCTTTCAATAATACTCTTTATGTATCTGTAGTTGGAACATTGCTTCATGTTTTTATGGCTTCTTTAGCCGGTTATGTTATTTCGAAGAGAGATATTCCATTTAGAAAAGGTTTAACCACTTTTGTTATGTTAACCATGGCTATACCAACTGAATTATCTATGATCGGATTATATTCCATAAACAAACAGTTAGGTCTTATAAACACATACACTGCTTTAATTGTAAATGGCATGATAGCAGGATTTAGTGTCTTTATAATGAGAAATTATTTTTTAAGTATACCAACCTCTTTAGAGGAATCTGCAAAGTTAGATGGAGCTTCGGAATTTAGAATATTTCTTTCAATATATATGAGATTGTCAACATCTGCTGTAATGACAATTGGAACTTTAGAATTTATTAGAAGATGGAACAACATATCCATCGTAGTAACTTTGATATCAGATATGGATAAATGGACATTGCCAGTAATCTTGAAGATGCTTTTATTTGATTCAAATTCAACATCTGGGAATATATTCATATTCGCAAACGCAAAGATGGCAGCTGTTGTTATAACTGCCATACCATTAATATTGTTATATTTTGTTTCACAAAATGCATTTGTGAGTGGAGCAAAAACAGGAGCAATAAAGGGTTAATAATTAATTGAAAAATTTCATTTAAAGGAGAAACAAATGAAAAAATTTATTTATTTAACGTTGATTGTAGGAATGCTTTTTTCTACACAAGTTTTCACTCAGGGGCAAAAGGAAGCTGATCAAGACGTAACAATTAGAGTTTTAACTAATGTTACTGGAGGAAAAGATAGCGCTGAAAATGAACTTTTTACTAAGGAGCTTGAAAAGGCAACAGGACTAAATATTGACTTTGAAAAAGTTCCAGCTAATTATGATCAAGTTCTATTACAAAAATTAGGAGCTGGCGAAAAATATGATTTAATTTATTTAAATCAAAGTAAAATGTATTCTTTAGCAAGGCAAAATGCACTTATGGATATAACCTCAATGATTAACAATTCTGATGTTTATTCAAAGTATGTTGATAATGCAGAATTAAAAAAGATTGCTTTTAATGGAAAATATTATGCAGGTTTTAATAAGTTAGAAATCAACCCAATGCCTAATGTTAATAAGGCAATTACTGATAAAGTTGGTGTAAATCTTGCTGAATTAAATACTTTAGATGAATATAAAGATATGCTAGTAAAAGTCAAAAATTATATGGAAAATGTAGAGAATAGAAAGCCTTATTATCCTATGTTTGTTTATATGAAAGACATTTGGGATTTACAACCTTGGTTTTCTTCTGTTGGAGCTAGAAGAGGTGTTACTTTCGATGAAAATGGTAAAAAATATGCACCATATTTAGAAGATTCATCTAAAGAAGTTTGGATGTGGCTAAAAGATTTATATCAAGAAGGTTTATTAGATCCTGCTTCATTTACTGGTAAAACAAGTGATATGAGAAGTAGGATGTGGCAGTCTCAAGATATTGTTTTAGATTCTGATTGGCTAGCTTGGACAGGTTTATACAACAATAATGCAAAGCAAGCTGGAACTTACCCAGATAAGGTAAATGTTGTAGCCTTACCTGGAACAATTGGACCTGATGGAATATATAGACTTGAACAGGGTGGGGCCTCACTATGGTCTATTCCTTCTAATGCAGAACATCCTGAAGAAGCATTTAAATTGATAGAATTCTTTGCTACACCTGAAGGTGGTCTACTCCTTTCTGCTGGGATTGAAGGTCATGATTACAACGTAGAAAATGGAAAGATAGTATTTACGGAAATTGGCGTTGCTCATGCCAAAGATCATGGTGCTCCATTCCCAATTTGTAAGAGCTTTGATTATTCACAACTTGGTGAAATGAATCCAGGTGTCGAAGACGCTTTAGAAATAATTAATAGAGATGATGTTGAAGTTGCACCAATGTTAGATGCTAATGGAACATTAGATACTACTATATATTATCAAACAATTTCAAAATGGATGACAGATTATATGTTTGGTAAAGTCGATATTGACACAGCTTTAGCAAATGCAAAAAAAGAACTAATTAATAATGGAGTGATTGATTATTAAAAATGTATAAGAAGTAAAATGATATTGTAAGGAGAAATCTCCTTGCAATATCTTCCTTATTAGAAAGAGAAGATATGAAACAAATAGAGATAAATAAAAGATATTATAATAACAATCAACTTAAATACGTAAAAGTTCCTTTTATTTTAGATAGTGAAGTTGATCACATAGAGATAGAATATGATTATCAGAGGTTTGATGAGAATGCGGATGAAATTAACATCATTGATATAGGATTATTCGATTGTGAAAACAACTTTAGAGGTTGGTCGGGTTCAAATAAAACAAGTTTATTTATTAGCGAATTCTATTCAACTCCAGGATATCAAAAAGTAAAATTAGAAAAAGGAACTTGGTATATTGCTTTAGGACTATATAAAATAACAGATTATGTTGATATTAAAATATTGATTAAAATATATTTAAAAAAATATAAATGGTATTCTAGCGATCTTCATATGCATACAGTAAATAGTGATGGCGACTATAGAACAAGTGAAGTAATTAAATATTGTAAAAAACAAAAAATTGATTGTATAGCTCTAACAGACCATAATAATACTGTACAAAATAGAGAAAGTATTTCAGATAAAGATTTATCAATTATTCATGGAATGGAATATACTAATTATAGAGGGCATGCTAATTTTTATTTCACAAAAGGTAAAACTGATTTTTTACTTGATCCATTAACTAATTCATTTGATGAAATGAAAGAGTTGTTTATCTCTATGAAAAAACAAGGTTGTGTTATTTCTTTAAATCATATTTTTGATACATATTGTCCATGGCTTTTTGGTTTTGAAAACTTCCCATATGATGTTATTGAAATTTGGAATGGTTTTATGACTGAGGATAATATGAAAGCTGTAAAATGGTGGCACTCATATATATCAAAAGGAAATAAACTTCCTATAATTGGAGGCTCTGATACTCATAAAATGCTTCCATTAAGAACTTACGGACTCCCAACTACTTTTATATATTCAGATTCTAAAACTCCAGATAGTTTGTTAAATTCTATTAAAAATGGTAATTGTACAGTTTCTTATTATTTAGATGGACCAATAATAGATTTTACTATAGAAGAAGTGATAGTAGGCGAAAGTATAAAGTTTAAAGATAATTTAAAAGGAAAGTTAGTCATTAAAAATGTTAAAAGAGGGCAAGAAATTCATCTTATTTCTGAAAAACAAGTTGAGATGAAGTGGACGACTAAAGATTCGATAGAGTTTAATGAAACTTTTGATGTTCAAAAGAGGCTATTTTACCGAGTTGAAGTTTATCATAAAATTGAGGATAAAGTTATTTTAGCAGCTATTTCTAATCCTATTTACATAATGGTTTAATACGAGATTATAAAGAAAACTCCATAAATTTCATACAAAAAAGTCTTCTATCATAAAATTTTAAAAGTTTTGTATCGATTTATTACAGCTTCAGTAGTATAACTTTTGGGCAATTATTTAAATTAATGTCATCTTTTTAATTTTAAGAGACAAACAGAAATAATTTAATTTTATGAATAATTATATCAAAAATGTTAATAGTAAATAGTCCACAAAAAGAGATCTTATCAAAACTTTGAAATATATTTAAAAATTAAAAATTAAAATTAAGTATTAGGGTATAACTCTTTTTTTTTTTAAATATACAAACTGTGCCAAAAAAATGCAAAATTAATAGAAAATAATAGATAAATAAGTAAATTTTCGTTAAACTATGTAAGAAATAGCCACTGTTTGGAGTATATTATGATTTTGGAATATGGAGCGAAAAATAGCTATTCATTTAAGGATTGGTTACAAATCAGTTTTGAAGCTGCTAGAAAAGATGTTCCTGACGAATATAAAATTAAGGGTACGCAAATTATGCCCTATCTATGTTTAGAGGGAAGTAATGCTTCTGGAAAAACAAATGCACTAAAAGTATTATATTTTATAATAAGTTTTATTAGGGACTCCTTTAATAGTAAACCAAATGAAAAAGTAATATATGATACTTATTTTTATAATAATGAAAAAGCTGAGTTTTATTTAAACTTTACTTTGGATGATTATTTAATAACACATGCAAAGTATTTTTATGAATTAACTTTGGATGATAGAAAAGTTCAAACAGAGCGTTTATCTGAAAAAATTGGGACTAAAGGTAAAAAGATTGTATTTGATAGACGAGAAACAGTAGTAAAAGATAAATATTTTAATACACCTAATAACTTAATATATAGAGGAAATGTTTCTTTTTTTTCCACATTGTTCCAATATGAAATAGAAAAATGCAATCCATTTAAAGACTATTTTAGTAAGGTATTCTCTAATGTTTCTTATTTTGGAACTTTTAATTTATATAGTTCTAACATAAGTAAGCTATACTATGATAATCCAGATGTTTTAAAAACTATAAAACAAGACATATCTAGATTTGATTTAGGGTTAGTCGATGTTAAAGTTAAAAAACGTGATGATCCCTCTTTGGCAGAAGAAGATAACTATTATCCTGTTTTTTACCATAAAACTGAGGATGGTTTATGCCCATTGTTTGAATATTCCCAATCTGCAGGAACTAAAAAATTGTATTACATTCTATTATATTTTTATTATTTAATTTCCGACGGGGGTCTACTAATTATGGATGAAGTTGATAGAGAACTTCATGATGAGATAGTAAAAGAATTACTATTAAAATTTAGTAGAGAAAACAATCCTAAGGGAGCTCAAATAATATTTACTTCATATAATTCTCGGTTATTAGATACTGCAAAAAAATATAGAAGTTATTTTTTTGAAAAAGAGAATGGTGAAAGTTTTTGTTACCGAGCTGATGAAATACCTTTAAAAATAAGAAATGATAGATCGTTAACTTCACTATATAATAATGGAGAGTTAGGTGGACGACCTAATATTGACAAAAATGAATAGGAAAAATTCCAAAAAAAAAAAATTAAAATCATTTGAAATACCAAATAACTTAAATATAAATGTTTCAAAATATTGCTGTTTCAATTTTAAATATTTTAGAAGTACTAAACATTCACAATCTCTTGAACGTTGGCAAAAAAATTGAATTTTGGCTGATTTGATGATTAAATTAAAGGGGTTTTTCCAATTAAGTGTTGAGGAATTAAAGCAAACTTCACGTTTAAAAGTGTATGGGCAATTTCCTTCATCTAATGTAAGTGAGTTCAAAAAACCAAAAGATTTACCAGATGATGGCATACTTTGGAGTAGCTTTAGACTTACTGGAGTAAAAAGGTTAATAGGTTTTTTTGTTTCAAAAGAATCTGAAATAGAAAATTGGGTAAATTTAAAAAATACTTTTTTTGTAGTTTATTTAGATAAAGATCATAAATTTTATATTAGTCATAAAAAAAATAAATAACTTTTGAGAAAAGATTTTTGTATTTATTGACAGTTAATAATTCTTTTTTAATTGAAAAACCATTTTAAATATAAATTTTCATGGTGATTTTGTACCTTTTAATCATACTTATCCCGAATTATCAACCTCAATTTTAAAATTGAATTAGTTTTTAATAGATTCTATTTTAATTTGATACTTTTTTCTTCCTATATTCTTTAGGAGAGCAATTTTTATACTTTTTAAACTGTTTAGAAAAATAGCTAGTATCTTGTATTCCGCTTCTAAAGGCAACTTCTGTTATAGGATAGCGCGTAGTTGATAAAAGTTCACAAGCATAGTCTATTCGATATGAATTTAAATAATTGATAGGAGTTTTGCCACTTAATTCTTTAAATAAGGAACAAAAATACTTTTTATCATATCCTGCAATATTTGCTAGATCTTTCAATTCAATTTTTGAAGATAGATTTATTTCAATATAATGAATAACTCTCTTAAATTGTTTAATTTTTTCTTGGGAGATGTTAGAAAATTCTTTCTTTTCATCATATAAATGATGTTTTGTAATTTGATAAAATAGTTGCAATAAACAGCTAGTTACATTCAATTCATATCCATAATTTTTAATTCTCATAGATTTAAAAATACTATTTATGTTGTTTTCTTTCTTAGTGTTTTCTCTAGGAAGAAAAGTGTTAACTCTCTTTTCTCCTATAAAAAAACTATTTAATAATTTACCACATTGACTATTGTTTTTATATAGGTAATTTAAATTGAAAACTAAACATTGGTATATACAGTTTTTTGGAATTCCTCTATGTTGCATAATCCACTACACTTGGACAATGTTATTCCATCATTTGGACAACGTTATGTTTATTTGGACAAATTAAATTTTCCAAACTTTCTGTGTGAAGGTCGAGTAGAATTCATCAGCCATTTATCTCCGGTATAAATGCAACTGATGAAGACCCTCACAGAACCGCACGTGCGCTATTAACGCATACGGCTCTTCATTTTAACCTTTTAGAAACTTACCATATTTGAACATAGATTCTTGGAATAGCAATTGGGTTAAATTTCACTATTTGCTGGAATTTCTCCCAGTTCATTTTGTGCTTTTGCCCTCTTCTTTGAAGAGTCCTAAGTAATCGCTTAACACAAAAGCATCGAAATTTACTCATAGCTTTGCTATTTCCATTTACTCCATAGTATCGATAATGTCCTATAAGCTTTCTATTGAGTTTATTAATTATCTCAATAACTGGTATATGCATTTGTGATTCTATCCATAGTTTTACTTCTTGTCTTTTAGCTTTTAATTTCTTTGGGCTGGTAATTATGGCTACTTTGTAATAACCATTTCTTGTTTTACCATTGATAAATTTAAAACCAAGAAATTCAAATGTTTCTTTTGATTTAGAATTTCTTCCAAATGGAATTATTCTAGTTTTCTCAGTTGCAACTTCCAATTCAAATTTAGCTAATCGCTTTGGTAATACAGCATAGAACTTCTTTGCATCTTCTTCATATTCAAAAGTTGCAAGAAAATCATCAGCATACCTAAATATGAAAGCTTTGCCTTTCATCCTAGGTCTTACTACCTTTTCAAACCATAAATCTAAAACATAATGTAAATACACATTTGCTAATACTGGAGATAAGTTACCACCTTGTATTGCACCTTTATCAGTTTCAAAGAACTTTCCTTCTTCCATTACTCCTGCTATCAAAAATCTCTTTATATATCTAAGAAAATTCTTATCGTTGATGTCATTTTCTAAAAATTTCATTAACCAATCATGAGATAGATTATCAAAGAAGCCTTTAATATCAGCTTCAACAATCCAGTTAATATTATTTCTCATAATATTATGATTAATATCTCTAATAACATCATGACAGCTTTTATTTGGTCGAAAGCCATATGAAGTAGATAAAAATCTAGGTTCATATACATTAGTTAATACATCTGCCATAACTTTTTGTACTAGTTTATCTTCATAGGATACTATTCCTAAAGGTCTAAGTTTTCCATTAAGTTTTGGAATGTATTTCCTCTTTGTAGGTTTAGGATGATATTTAAAGCTTTTCATACGATTACATAAATCTTTTAAATTTTCAAATAGATTGTCATTGTATTCATCTTTAGTAATATTATCTATTCCTACTGCTTTGTTCTTCATTTGTTGTAAATGGGCTTCATAAAGATTCCTTTCACTAACATAATGCATTAAGGTTTGTAACTTCTCATCCAAATGCTTTAAGGATGTTTCCCTAATTCTATTTGCTTCATTTTCCATCATATTATTATTAGCCTCCAGTACTAATGATGTTTCAACGCCTAGAAACGTTTAAAATGTCTCCCCCTTCGCTCCGCTTACTTTCATAAGTTTCATCACTACTATGAGTAAATCCGACTTCTTTCCTTCCATAAAGAATATTTTAGTTTTCACACCTCAATACTCTCTTAGCAAATATTTACAAAAGGTTAAGACCTCCCAGGTACACTATATATACCTTATGTGCTCGCCATGCCTTACAATCCCGAGGGAATCTCCAAAACCTCGCATTAACGGTTTCTTCTTGTTGTCTGCTGCCAGTCCAAAAGCATCGACTTCCCTTTGTCTGTGTAACGGGACTAAAACAGCTTCAGTTACCTTACGGCTCTCACACTCCTTTACCTACGCTTAAATCTAATATTTCTATTTCGACTCCAAGGCTAAGTTCCAGTGATTTGCTAAATCTTACTGGAGTTGGTATTTCACCAACTTATATATATAGCGCCGAACTGGCGCACTGGACCCCACTTCAAGGACAAAAGTAAAAAAACTTAATCCTTTTTTATAATATTCTAGAAGTTAAAGTAGTTTTTCTAAGCAACTTTAACTTCTACCTTATGTTTTCCTGGAATTATGTAATTTCCCTTTCTAATATATTTGTTATATTCATTAGGTGTCATCTTACATAATTTCCATTGATATCTTTCATTATTGTAATATTTCATGTAATCATCTATGCAGTTTTTAAGGTCTGTAAATGAGTTACAATCTGTTATATTTATCTAATCTTTCATGTGCCCAAAGAAACTTTCTTGATAAGCCTAATTTTAATTGTCTACTTTTGGATATAATAATAGAAAATGATAAGGTCCTATTTTATTTGTTACTTATAAATTGATTGATTCTTCCTTTATCTTTTATTTTTTTAAAATTAACATTAATTTTTTAAACAAGTAATTGGTACAACAAATACACCATCATCCCTTTTGTAAGCATAATTAGTCCCTGTTAAAACCATTAAAAATGAAGGTTTTTTCATTCTTTTTGTGTTAATCCTACTAGAAAGTTTTATCAAATTCTTTGCACCTTGATCTATTCTATTTTGGTCAAATAATTTTATTTCAATTAATCCATAATTTCCATTATCTAAGTGTATTATTGAATCAATTTCAAAACCCTTATTATCTCTAAAATGGTATAATCTGCCATTTAAACTTTCAGCATAAATTCTCAAATCTCTAATACACATTGCTTCAAACAAGAATCCAGCGGTTTTTAAATCATTCATTAAATCTATAGGGCCAATGTCTAGAGCTGCTGTAGCAATGGAAGGATCTACAAAGTACCTAGTAGGCTTTGTTCTTATAGCTGAGGCTGAACGTAAATTTGGATTCCAAGCATTTAAATTTTCTACGATAAATAGTTTTTTCAAGGCTTCTATATAAGAAGCAACTGTATCAGTACTCAAAGATTCTGGTTCATTATTTTGTATCATATCTTTTTTTATTTCGTTTAATGAAATAGGAGTACCAATATTTCTAGATAATGAACGCATTAAAGAAATAACACGCTCCTCACTTCTTTTAACATTATCTACTTTAGATATATCTGAGTGAACAAGCATATCATAAAAGTTTTTTGATTGTGCTAAAGCAATTTCTGGTTTTTGATTAATTGCTTTAGGCCATCCTCCTCTACAAATTAAAAAGAATATATCTTCTAGTGTTTTATTTGTTTTTCCTTCTATAATATCCGGATTTGAAAATAATTGTTTTATAGAAACCTCACCAGTTGAATCATTTGATTCAAAAAGAGACATGGTTCTCATCATTAAATTTGTAATACGTCCAGCACCTGAATGCATTGTTTTATCAGAATCGGGAGGAGTTGCTGATCCTGTTAAAATAAATTGGTTAAATTTATCTCTTTTATCAACTTCAAATCTAATTGAATCCCAAATAAAAGGGATTACTTGCCACTCATCTATTAGTTTAGGAGTCTCACCTTTTAAAAAAAATGATGGATTTGCTTTAGCTAGATTAATATTTTGTTCTAAGTTTTGTGGGTCTTGCATAAATACAGTACTTTTTGCTAATTGTAAAGCAGTTGTTGATTTACCACACCATTTTGGACCTTTAATGCATACTGCACCAGTGCTTTGTAGTTTAAATTTTAATATATCATCATATATTCGTGGTAAATATTTTTTCATTTTTGTCTCCTCTATTTATGATTATAATTCACTAATAATAGTAAAATCAAGTTAATTCCGTTGTTTGTACTAAATTTATTCGGTTGTTTGTACTAAATTTATTCCGTTGTTTATACTAAATTTATTCCGTTGTTTATACTAAATTTATTCCGTTGTTTATACTAAATTTATTCCGTTGTTTATACTAAATTTATTCCGTTGTTTATACTAAATTTATTCCGTTGTTTATACTAAATTTATTCCGTTGTTTATACTAAATTTATTCCGTTGTTTATACTAAATTTATTCCGTTGTTTATACTAAATTTATTCCGTTGTTTATACTAAATTTATTCCGTTGTTTATACTAAATTTATTCCGTTGTTTATACTAAATTTATTCCGTTGTTTATACTAAATTTATGCCATTGTTTGTACTAAATTTATTCCATTGTTTGTACTAAAATCATTTTGTTTGTATATGAAACTCTGAAAGTCCAATTGATTTACAAGTAAATTCCAATAACATATCAAAGGGACTTATAAACAATTTCTTTTGCCAGTTTTTGTTGTCCTCTTAAAGACAAAATTATTATTTCCTGCTTTTATATGTTAAAGTAATTACTTTTATTTAAAAGTTTACAAAAATATATGAAGTTTTTGTAAAAAGTTTATAAAGTTTTACAAACTATTTTATTTTCAAGACATTTTCTCTTTTATTATCAATGAATTAATTAAATTACAGATAAGTTTAATAAGGCAAATGTTTATTCATTTGTTGATTTGAAACTTTATTCAAAGCTTTTAATAGAGAAAGTGGATATGAAAGTTTAGGGGTTCGAACCTCCTAAAAAATATTTATTATAAGTAATAGAAACTGAAATATAGAATTTGTTAGAAAGGAATTGAAACCTTAACTTTATAAACTATTGATACCATGTAGAATAGTGAATAATTATAGTCAATTAGAACATTCCAGAATTCTTCTTCACTCTCATCAATGATATTTGTATTTTTTTTTCTAAAGTAATAAGTGGCAAATTTATACTAAAAGAAAGATTAATATCTTCCTTATTATTTTTTTTAAAAGAATATACAATTTCATCATAGATCCCTACTGTAAAACAAGTGTAGTGGATTATGCAGTTAACATTAAAGAAATAAGGAAAAATATGAAAGAAATTGGACTACTTTTCAATTGTAATTAACAAATATAGTCATAAAATTAATTATGAAACTTAAAAATTTTATATTTTCAATAAAGGACAAAATCGCTTGTGTTTGACATTCAAAAATAATAAAAATTATACCAAAAGTATGATATAATATAACACTTTAGATATATAACTGTACAAAATACTCTCAAATTTGCACAATAAATTGACATTTGGTTCTTCCTTTAATAATATACTTAAAGAGGAGATTTTTATGTATACAGAGATATTAAAAATCATTGAAGGTGGAATTGTTGGCGATAAAGAAAAAGTTTATAACTACACAAAGGTATTATGTAAAAATCTTGAAGCAGCAGGGGATAAAAAATTCTCGAGAAAAATTAATTCAATAATTGAGAATAACAGTACAAGACTTGTAACTTTGGATAGTTTTAATTCAAAGCCTGTCGATAGAGAAAGTAGAATGGATATGGTTGAAGTATTTATTCCCGATGACAATTATGTTAGTCCAATTTTAAAAAGATATGTATATGAAGAAATTGATGAGTTTATAAAAAGTTATAATCATAGAGAGGCTCTGCAAAAGACAGGTATTGATTTTATAAGCTCATTATTACTATATGGGCCACCTGGATGTGGAAAAACAACTGTAGCAAAGTATTTATCTTATAAAACCAAATTACCTTTAGTAACGGTTAGGTTAGATGGGTTAGTTTCTTCTCTCTTAGGCAGTACTTCTAAAAATATCAGGAAAGTATTTGACTATGCCTCAAAAAGAGATTGTATTTTGTTTTTGGACGAATTTGATGTAGTGGCTAAATTAAGAGATGATAAGCACGAGCTTGGCGAATTAAAACGAGTAGTTAATAGTTTATTACAAAATATGGATAGTTTTAGTAATAATAGTATGTTAATAGCTGCTACTAATCATCCTAATTTATTAGATTCTGCAGTATGGAGACGATTTTCAAATATTATTCATTTGGAAAAACCTAATAAAGAAGAGATTTATGAATTAATCAACCTTTATACTGAAAGTGTAAAGATGAATATTAATAATAATGCTAAAAAACTTGATTTATTAGTTTCAGCTTTTTATAATTTTAGCCATGCGGATATCAAAACAATAATTCAAAATTCGTTAAAAAAAATGATTATAAATGATGAAAAGATTTTAAATAATTGGGATGTATTATTTCATTGCTATTTATACAAAAACCATAAAATAAAAAGTGAGGATGATTTAATATTCTATTTATTTAAATATGGAGTAACCCAAAAAGAAATTAATGTAAATTTTAATATTTCAATGAGAAAAGTTAGGGAGATTACTAAATGTAATTAATAAATAAGGACTTTCATATGAATAGAGAAAAATTACCAATTAAAATTTTCAAAACATGAAAAACTGATATTAAACTTGTTGAAGGTGGAGGTTCAAGTAATTTACCAAAATTTGTTTTGGAAGGTGATGCTTTGAGAAAACAATCTAATTTTTTGGTTAATAAAGCTCAAAATGCATTATCAAAATTCGAAATTACAAAATATTTTGATTATAGTGTGCCTGCTGTTGTAAAAGCTAAAATCAATAATAAAGCTTTAGCAAAATCATATAGAAACAAAATTAATAAAATCTTCTCACTTAAAAATGAGTATAATTTTTTGACAGTTTTTAATGAGAATAATATGTTAATTAAGATTAGGGATAAAAAAACTTTTCTTCAAATAATTAAGAATTTAGGAGATTTAACAAATAATTATGGGATATCTGCTATAACCGATTTAGATTATTTTGTTCCAACTCTTTCAAATTTTTCAAAGAATCAACACAATTATTATAAAATTCATTTAATTAATTTTGAAGATGAAGAAATAAATAATAAAAATAAGGAAAGATTTCTTACATTTTGCAAAAATCATGAAATAAAAGTAAAAGAAATTACATATAATGATAACCGGTTTTTCTATAAAATGGATAAAATAGCTCTTGATTCATTAATTGATTATAAGGCAGAACATATTTTTAATTCTATTTTTTCAATAAATCCTATGCCAAGATACCAAGTTCAATTGGACACTTTTGGAAAAATCCCAACTGTAGATTTAAAGAAACCAAATAAAAATGAGAGGTATGAAACCATAGGAATTTTAGATTCAGGAATTAAAAACATACCATTTTTAGAACCTTGGTTAGTTGAGAATAAATACAGTCCCTATCCTGATTCATATTTAGATAAAAGTCATGGAACTTTCGTTTCAAGTATAGCTGTATATGGGGATTTTCTTGAAGGTAAGAATTGGGTTAGTAATAAATGTGTGAAAGTTTTAGATGCCACTGTTTTCCCTGATATTTCAAAAGAAGGTATTAGTGAAGAGGAATTAATCTATAATATAAATTCAGTTATTAGCTTATATTATAAAAAAGTAAAGGTTTGGAATTTGTCTATTAGTTCGATTGATGAAATCGATGAATTATCTTTTTCTGATTTTGCTATAGCATTAGATGAAATTCAAAAAAAATATAATGTGCTGATTTGTAAATCAGCTGGTAATTGTAGTAATTTTTTGTACAATCAACCGAATGGGAAAATATGCAAAGGAGCCGATAGCGTTAGGGCCTTGACTGTTGGATCTATAGCTCATAAAAAAGATGAAAATGATTTATCAGAAATAGATGGCCCATCTCCCTTTACTAGATTTGGTAGAGGCCCATCATATATAATAAAACCTGAGGTTGTCCATTATGGGGGGAATGCTGGTAAAGATACAAATGGAAATATGTGTACTACAGGTGTTTGTGGCTTTGATTTGAACAACAATGTTTGTACAAGTGTTGGAACTAGTATGTCAACTCCTAGAATAACAACATTAGCAGCTAGGCTTTATCAAGAAATAGGTGGTGATTTTAATCCATTATTACTAAAAGCTTTGATAATTCATTCATCTAATTTTGCATATACTACCTATATTGAGAATGTAGAAAGAGTCAATCAGGTTGGTTTTGGAAGACCTCAAAATGTTACTGATATATTGTATAATTCTTCAAACGAAATAACACTAATTCTAAATGAGAGATTGAGTAAAAAAAGGAAAATAGACATGTTTGATTTTCCGATGCCAGAGGATTTAACTGATGGTACTTATTATAACGCACAAATTATTGTTACTTTAGTTTATAATCCTATATTGGCACCTTCTCAAAATTGCGAATATTGCCAATCGAATATTGACATTAAATTAGGTACATATAAACGCTTAAAAAATAAAGACACTTCAAAGAAAAATATTCTAAATCCAATTGGAAGAGATGGTTCTAAAAATTATTTACTTTCTTCGATGTACAGTAAAAGAAAAAATATAGCTAAAGATGAGTTTGCCTTATTTGAAGAATTATTAATAAAATATGGTGATAAGTACTATCCAGTAAAAAAATATTCCGTTGATTTATCTAGATGTACTAATAGCAATAAATTATTTTTAACAAAGGATAGAAAATGGTTTTTATCTGTCGAGGGGGTATTTAGAGAATATATTGAAAATAAAGCAAAAAAAGATAAACTACAATTATATCAAGATTTTGTAGCGATAATTACTATAAAAGATGTAAATAAAAAGCATAATGTATACGACAAGGTTTCGCAAAAATTAGAAGAATATAATTTTGAAAATCATGAGATACAACAAGATGTTGAATCTCATATTCATTATACAAATATATAATTAAACGAATCAATTAATTTTATTATTTACATTTCTGTAAGCTAGGAGATTAATTGAAAAAATATTAAGTAGTTTGATGAAAGCTTTGTTTGTATTGGCATGCTCACAATTAGCAAAAATTTTATAAGATAAATCAAAATGAGGTAGAATTATTACTTTTTAATTGTGAGCAAACTATACTTAATATATTAATTACAAAAAATGAATTGGTTTTCTAATTTGATTAATATATATATTGTGAATTCATATTTATTTTGTATTAAAACTATGATTATAAACATTCATAAACTATTGTTGATATTGATTTTTTTTGAATCATTAATTCTAATAATTTGTTATTTAGTCTTAAATTACATTTTTTTGGAGTATTTGTAGTATTCAATAAAATTGTAAAAACCTGTTTTTCTTTTTTAAAGGATAAAACTTCTATATCTTGTGTATATGAAGATGATGCAATAATAACTGAATCTGTTAACTGCTTAAAGTGCATTAAATATTGATATTCTTCATTAATCATTAATTCATTAAAATTTTCATTAGCCATTAAAGGAGAAATACAATAGTTATTCACGGTATTAGGACCACCTTTTGCATCGAGTAAAAGATTCCAATCTAAGAAAATATCAAGCCCAGAATTTACATCTCCAATAATTTCATGAGCATATTTTTGTGCGTTTTGGAGATGTGTATTGTTTGTTTTAGTTAACTCAATACAATTTTCTGTAGAAATTAATAATAGATTGGGGAATTGTTTTTTTATCATTTCCAATTGTTTGAAATGATCTCCTGAATACCAATGGAATCCGATTGCTTTTAAATATTTTTTAACTTTTGGCGTTTTATATAATTCTTTACACCTATTATAAGCACTGTCTTTATTATGATCCCATCCAATAATTATTACATCCGTGAGATTGTTTTTAACTAATTCAGGTCCTAAACATTTACTTATAAAATTTGCTTCTTCTTCAGCTGTATAAATACATGAATCCCATGTTTGAATTGCATTAGGTTCATTTTGAGAAGAAAGGGCAAATATTTTAAATCCTTTTTTCCTATATTCCATTAAATATGAAACGAGATACTTTGACCATAATTTGTAATATTCTTTTTTTAATTTACCACCTAATACTCTAGAATTATTGTCTTTCATATATTTAGGAGGAGACCAAGGTGCGAAAATCAGTTTGAGGCTATTATTATAGCTATAGGCTTTTTGGATAAATGGAATAATATATTTATTTGCATGTTTTAATGTAAATGAATTAATATCATCTTCTTTTTCAATTTCACTATATTGATAAAGAGAAAAATCACAACTATCAATAGGGACTCTTCCATATTTATAATTAAGACCTTCACTACTAAAATAGAGATTTAAAACTTCATTTTGCAATGATTTTGGTAATTTCGAAAATACATATGCAGAAGATTGAGTAAATGCACCTCCAAATCCTTTAAAGGTTTGTTCTTGAATATCTGATTGGATATCAATTATATTGTTTTCTTCATTATTTAAATCTTCTTTTAACATTTTTGTTTCTTCATAAGTAGTAAAAGAATCATTATACGTAGTTGTTGAAATAATTTTAGCTTTATTATTTGTAGTATTGAAAGATATTTCATCAAAATATAACTGCCCCTCTACAGTATTTAAATTTATGAAATTTATTAGGTTTGTATTTGTAATTTTGAATCTAATTTCCATTAAATCATTATTATTAATTGAAATAGTTTCAGTTTTTTGATTATCGTAAGTTAAATAAAAAGAGCCTTCTCCTTTTAGTTTAATGGTTATTGTATGAGTGCCTTTTTGTAAATTAATAATGTATGAAAGTTGTTCACCTTGATATTGTTTTACTAAAATCTTATCTGTTTCATTTTGTGATTCCCCATTCATCTTTTGGTAATCAGGTTTCCCAATATGGTTATCAGCAAATACAAATTCAACTTTTGTATCTTCTCTAAATTTCACTAAACTAGTATGTTCCTTTTGTATTTTGCAATAATCAAATCCTTCACAAGGAATTACCAAAGGAGCTGTTCTATTTAATGCATTTAATACCTGATTGTTAATTTTTACTTTTGTTAGATTTCTTAGAAGGTTTGTGAATATGTTTTTATAATCGACTTTCTCTTCTTTTGTTCTAGTTTCTAAATATCTTAGAATTTTATCCCATTGTTTAGGCCTAGAAAATGATATGGGAGAGTTAGTATTATCCATTTTTTTATAAGTCCAAAAACTATAGTGGATATTAAGCCTTTCATACATAGAAAAAGCAATTGTATACCAATCTATATTATTCTCTCCACCTTCGCCCATTAATAAAGGAGTATTAAGAATATTAGAATATTTAATAAATTCTTTAAGGCTTTCTTGATCTGGATTATTCCAATATTTGTGAAATTGGAGCATTATTTTATTTTTTTTAACTTCTTCAGAGGTTAGATTATTAAAAATTGAAAAGTCAGATGCCCAATGTACTCCTTCTAATATAATTATATGGTTTTTATCAATTTCTCTTATAGATTTTATTAATTTTCTATAAAGTGGGAGCACCATATCATTATACTGATTAAAGAAATTTGGGAGAGGCTCATTTAACAAATCATATCCAACTATAATTTCTTCTTCTTTAAAATGTTCAGCTAATAGCATCCATTCTTTTTCTAAAATATCCATATTTGATTTATTAGTAAAAAGTTCAGGTTGATCATTTATGCTATCATCTATATTTTGCCCAGTTTGTCCTCCTGGTGCAGCATGCATATCTAAAATTACATAAACTCCATATTTTTTGCACCAAGAAATACATCTATCTAATACCATTAAAATTGAAGTATTAAATGAAATATTATTTTTATCATCTGTATTAAATAATATCCTAGAATTAAAGGGAATTCTAATACAATTAAAACCATGATCAGCTATTAATTTAATATCAAATTCACTTATATACTTATCATAATATTCACTCCAAAATTTTGAAGAGTATTTATTTCCACATGTTTCTTCTATTAATTTTTCAATTCTTCTTGGCCTATCACAAGAGGTAAAGAACTTTAACATATATCCTTCAGGTATTAACCAACCTCCTAGACCAAATCCTTTAAGAAATATTTCTTTATTATTTTTAATTAGTTTTTTATTTTCAATTGTTATATATTTCATAAACTATCCTTTTAAAGCTCCATCTGAAATTCCTTTTAAAATCTCTTTTTGGAAAATTGAATAAAATATAATCACTGGTATAGCAGCAAGAATTAAGGAACTTAATATTGCTGTCCAATCACTACTATATTGGCCAAATAAAGTATTGGTAGATAGTAGTAATGTATACTTTTTATTATCTGAGATGACTATTAAGGGTAGTAAAAAGTCGTTCCAAATCCAAAGTAAGTTAGTAATACAAACAGTCATTGTGATTGGTTTTAAAAGAGGGAATACTATTCTTGTATAAACTTTAAAATCATTACAACCATCTATTATTCCTGCTTCTTCTAATTCTTTGGGAATCCCTTTAACGAAACCGTGGTACAAAAATATTGCCATACTAACTCCTAATCCTGAATAAACAAATCCAAAGCCTATAAGTGAGTTTTTAATATTTAGTGCTAATACAATTTTATATAAGGGAATCATTATCGAATTAAAAGGAATTAGCATAGAAAATATGAAGGCTGAGAATAAAAAGGAAGAAAAATTTGTTTTAATTCTACATAATTTCCAACCTGCCATTGAAGAAAATAATATTATTAAACTAACTCCAATAGTAGATATTATTATAATATTAATTAGACTTCTGAAATAATGCATTTTATTAAATGTTCTTATATAATTTTGAAAATTTAGTTTATTTGGAAAAGCTAATACATTGGTTAATAATTCACCATTTGTTTTAAATGAATTGATTAGTGCCATAAATAGTGGAAATATCCAAATAATTGCAAGTAGGATTAAAAATATCCAAATTAAAAATTGTTGCATTTTAAATTTTTTTTTCATAATTCAATCTCTCTGTTTTTCATCACTTTTATTTGGATTATGGTAACTATAAAAACAATTAAGAATAGTATTGTTGATTTAGCAGTGGCATATCCAAATCTAATATTATTTTTAAATGCCTCTTCATATATGTTTATCGATACAGATTGTGTAGCTCTTCCTGGGCCTCCTCCAGTGAGTGAAAATATTACATCAAAAACTTGGAATCCTGCATTTAATGTCCAAAATACACAAATCGTTATAGCATGTCGTATCATTGGAAGAGTAATTTTATGGAAACAAGTCCAATTACTAGCACCATCTAAATACGCAGATTCTTTTATTTGATTTGGAATTCCTTGTATAGCAGCTATATAAATAATCATTAAATAACCAACCATAGACCATGCTGAGACTATTACTATGGCGATAAAACTCCAATTAGGATCTCCTATCCAAGAGTGATCTAGAAACTTTAGTCCATAGTTATCTGCAAAGTAATATAGTACTTTTGTGAATATAAACATCCACATATAGCCCCCAATTATCATACTAATCATATTTGGAAGATAAAAAAGTGTTCTAAATGTTCCTTTTGCATTGTTTAATGATTCAATTAAATTTGCTAACAATAGAGAAAGAATATTGGCCACAATAACCATTACTACAACATACTTTAACGTAAATAATATAGAATTCCAAAAATAAGTATCACTTACAATTTCAATGAAATTATTAATTCCAATAATATTATAGTCTTTGTTTAATCCATTCCAATCTGTAAATGAAAAGAATATACCGATAATAGCTGGTAGTAGTTTAAAAATAAAATAAACTAATAGAGCTGGTAGTGTAAAAATTAAAAGATTAAGATTTTGATTTGTCTTAGTTTGCATCATGTACCTCTGAAAAATATAAACGGGAAAAATTTTCCCGTTTATGTTTTAATTAGTATTATCGATTAAGTTTATTAGCTTCTCTAAATGTTTTATCTAATCTTTCAATAATTTGATCGACAGTAACTGTCTTTACATAATATTCTTGTAAAAGTTTTCCTTGCTCATTTGTAACAGCTGAAGGAAGTACTAAATCTTGATATGATTGTCCTTTTTCTACGTATGAAGAAGCATCCTTTACCCAACTAGAAGATTCAAAATTATGGCTTATAGCGACAGGATTAAATTGGCAACTTTCGAATAGTGCTGAAGAATCTTTATCATCTAGAACATAATTTGCAAACTTTAAGGCAATTTCTTTTTCACTACTTCCAGGATAAACACCTAGAGTTGTAGATGTAGATAGATTTACTTTTGCACATTCTGGATTCTCATTAACAGGGAGAGCAAATACTCCTAAATTCATATTTGGATTAGTAGCCATTATAGTAGCTGAAGCCCAGGTTCCTTGTACAAACATTGCGGCTTTACCCATTGCAAATTCTGCTGCACCTGATTCAGAACCTTGTTCCATTGCTCTTTTTGTTCCATTTTCCATAATAACGTCTATTACATCAAATATTTCTCTCATTTCCTCATAACTAGCATCATCATTATACATTCTAGATAACCAATCAGGATTTTCAGTTGAGACTTTTCCTCCTAATAGTAAGGCTGTCATTAATTGTGGAACCCATTGTTCTTGGAAGGCTAACATAAAGGGAGTGTATCCATTTTCTTTAAGGACTTCACAAACATGTTTTAATTCGCTTAAAGTATATGGAACTTCAAGTCCACATTCTTTAAATATATCTTTATTATATAATGCGGACCAAGCTTGACTTTCAATTGGAACAGCTAACATTTTATTATCAACAACTACAGTATCTTTAATGTTATCATATATTTTATTTGCTACCTCTTCATTTGATAAATCCTCTAAATTACCTGCCTCATAATATGTTTTTATATTATTGCTATGTAGAGTATATAGATCTGGTGCATCATCTCCTGCTAACCTTGCTTGAAGAACACTCTCATATTGATCACTACTAGGCATTTCTAAATTTATCTTTACTTTAATGTTCTCTTCATTAAGCATTTTCTCTTCAAATTGTCTACTATAAGTTTCCCACTGATCCATAAATCTTGGAAAACTCATCATGACATCTAATTCAACTTCTTTAACTGGTTCATCAACAGAACTTTCTTTTTGACCAGTTGCAAATACAGAAAATACACTAAAAAATGTTAGTGTTAAAATAATTAATTTTTTCATACTACCTCCTAATCCAAATTTAAATGGATTTTTTTGTTTATGTATTGAGTATAAATCCAAATCTTTGGATTTGGTGTAGTCAAAATTAATCAGTTTTATTGTGTTTTTTTAATATTAATCTAATTTCAGAAGGTGTCTTTTGGTAATATCTTTTAAAAGTTTTATAAAAGTGGGCATTATCAAAGAATCCTGAAGCTTCTGGTATATTTTTAAGTGGGAATTTTAAATCTAATACTAATTGCATAGCTTTTTCCATTCTTAATTTGATGATATATTTTGTAAAGGAAATTTTATATTCTTCTTTAAACAACTTGCTTAAATATTCTTTGCTTACTGAGAAAAGATCAGCTGTTTTTTCTAATGTGATTTCATTTAAATAGTTTATTTGTATATATTCTTTAATTTTGGATATATCGAGTTTATTTCTTTTGTTTTTAAATTCAGAAATTTTTAAAATAGCTTCTATATATAATTCTTTTAAATACGTTAACATTCTGATGAATTTAGTCTCATATCCAAATACAAATGATGTGTATTTGCTTGAGAATAATTGCTTATACTGATAGCCAGAGTTCATAATATAATTTTGAAGATTGTATAATAATCTATAATAAAAATAAATTAAAAAATCTCTTCTCTCAATCTGTTTAAATTGATTTTCAATTTCTTTTTCAAGTATATCAAATTCTTGATTAATCTTTTCTAAAGAACTAGAAATTAAAGCATTATTAATCAGAGTTAAACGATAGTCTATATATTTAGCAAATTCTATTGAAACAAAATTCAAGTTAAAACCAACTTTTGTTTCAGTCCTTTTTTCCTTTATTTTTTGTACACAATTTCTAAGTTGTGTGTTTAAAATATCGGGCTTTATAGGTTTTAGTATGTAGTCACTTACACCAAGCCGTATTGCATTTTGAACGTAAGAAAAATCATCGTAACCTGATATCATAATAATAAAACAATCGAACCCACTCTTTTTTATATTTTCTATTAGTTTAAGGCCATCTATTCTAGGCATACAAACATCTGTAATGACAATATCAGGATTTGTTCTGTTAATTATTTCAAAACCAAACTCTCCATCTGAAGCTTCACCAACAACTTCTAAGCCTAATTCATCCCACTTGCCGATTCCTTTTACGACTTCTCTCGTCCATTTTTCATCATCTATAATGACAACTTTATAACTCATTAATTGTTCCTTTATTGTTATCTTTTTTTGATAAAAGATGAAGTATTATTTTAGTACCACCATCTTTTGGGCAGATTATTTTTAATCCACAATTAGAATTTGAACAGAATAATTTAATTCTAGAATTAACGTTGCTCAGACCAATATGGGAGTTTCTATCTAAGCTTTTATTAGGAGATTTTTTCATAAGTTTATTTAATTTTTTACATTCATCAGTGTCTATTCCCACGCCATTATCAGTGAAGATAATTTCTATATTATCATCATCAATTCTTTTTCCTTTTATTGTTATAATCCATTTTCCATTTTTATGGGATAGGCCATGTGAGAAACTATTTTCTATAATTGGTTGAAAAATAAGCTTTGGAATATGACAGTCGAGAATGTCATTTGAAAAATCTATATCATATGATAATTTATTTGGGAATCGCATATCTTGGATAAAAAGATAACTTTTTAAATTGGTAAGCTCTTCAGAAATTGGTACTGAATCTTGTGAAAAATTTAAAGAATATCGTAATATGTCACTTAGATTTAATGTCATTTCATAAATATCCATCATTTGTTTTGAGACAGCCATACCGCCGATAACTTGTAGTGAGTTATACATAAAATGAGGGTTAATTTGTGCTTGTAGCGCTTTAAGTTGAGCTTCTCTTTTTTCAATCTGAGTTTGATATTTATCAGCAATTAAATTATGATTTTTTTTCGCCATAGTAATAAAACTTTCATTTAGAGTATCTATTTCATCCTTGTTATCTTTAATTTTAATTTTTAAGTTTTCCTTAATAGATTCTGGTTCATCAATTGTAAGGTTTTTTACACGATGAGATAGGTTTATAATTGGTTTTGTAATGTACCTCGAGAAAATATATACAAAAATAATCGAAATTATAAGAGTTGCTATTGTAATAATTAAACCAACAAAACCTGATTTTCTTTGTGCTTCTTTTATAACATCATTAGGTATTTTCAATAATATTTCCATTTTATTTTTACTTACCGATTTATAAAACCAATAGGAATTGTTAAAAAAAAGCTCATTAGTTTCATTATTTTTGATTTTATCTTTTATAGTAATAATTTCATTTTGTTCCTCTTGTATCATAGTCCCGACAGAGGAAAGTAAAATATCATTTTGATCATTTAATATATAAACACTTTCATTACTAGTCATTTTAATATTATCAATTATATCTTGGAGAGAGTAGGGGCGTATGTGAACAACCATTAAGGCTATAGGTTGTTTGTTCTCAAATTTAAAGAATTGATGAATTGCGAGTATTTCATTATCTTGTTTTATAAAAACTAGATTAGATTGTTTATCTAAGTCTCTAATTTTCCAAGATGCAAGCTTATTGTTGATAGGCTCGATAGAAGCACCACTTCTAGCACATATTAATACTTCATCTCGTTTGTAATTATATAAATCAATAGCATTAATATCACTATTAAGGTTAATTTTAGAATTCATAAAGGATATCAATTCCCACTGGCTTTCATAATCGACCTCATTTCCTTCATAGCACCAATCTGTTATCGTATCATTCATCGAATCTACAATTTCGAATTGATAAAATAAATTACTGTATTTATCTATCTCAAGATCAAGTCTGTCTTTGAGCCATCCAATGCTCATTCTTCTATTATATATAAGTTGCTCTTCCATAGATTTAAAAGTAATTTGAAGGGAAGTAATAGTAATAATTATAATAGGAATAATTACAGCACAGAGCATACCTATTAATAGCTTTTTTCTAATAGATCTTTTTTTTATTAACATTAACTGTAATCCCCTATATAATTAGTAATTCGATTTATTTTATATGTAATTTTTAATTATAAGCACTATTTAGGTTAATTCAAGTGTTTTAATTTATACTTGTGTTATGGAAGGTTATATTGTTGGTAAAAGAGGTTTTAATTAGAAAGCTTTAATTTCAAATAATAATGTAGGCTTTTTTTTGAATATTTTATAAGTTATGAAACCATTAATTAAATAACAAATTCTTTATTAATGCTTATACTAATCTAAGTTGCGTGACAAATTAATTCACAAGTGTCATAATTTGATATGAGATTAACAAAGTTTTATATAGTAATAATTTATGAATATTTAAAGACGAAAGGAGCATTTTATGAAAAAAAATGATAAAGAAGTATTAAAGCAATTAGGAATAGATAATATAATTTTGTTAATAGAAAAATATGCAGATAATGATGAATCATTTTATAATTACCTAGGCAATTATTTCCAAAGTGAAGATGAAAATTATCAAAGGTTAGCACAAGTTTTTGAAAATATAAAAAATGAAAATGAATTCACTTTAAAAAATGTGTTAACTAATTACTTTAAAGATATTGAATTATTAATATCAGATTGCTATAAAGCTATAGAATTAATAATAACTTTTTATGATAATTGGGATACGCTAACGACAATTTTAGATGACTATTATTATAATAATGAAGAAAATTATGATTTTTTCTCAATTATAGCTAAAGGCTTATTATTTAAATATATAAGAAAATGTGATGATCGCAAGTATGTTTTAAATAAGATCCTTAAGTTAATATTTATGGAGGGTTTTGATACAGATTACTTTTTTGTAAGTGGTATTTCAAAATCCCTTACTAAAGATGAACAAAGATTATTAGTTTCACATCTCTTAAATAAATCTTCTAACCTAATATTTATAAACAAAAACTTAATTGCTAATATAGCAAAAAATATTCCAGATGGAGAACTCTTTGAAGAAGCCTTAGCTAGTAATAATACTAACAAAGATAAATCTGATTTGTTGGAAATTGTAAGTGTATATTGTGAAGAAGGAAAATATGAAATTGCATTAAATAAAATGGCGGGGTATGCAGTTAAAAATAGCAGCGATAAGGAAAGAAAGTTAGAGCTTTTAATTAAAATCCATGAGGGGTTAGGTAATGTACTCAAAGAAATTGAATACTCACAACTCCTTTTCGAAATTCATCCAACGCTTAAAAAGCTACAACAATTAACTGCCTTACCTATTTCTTTATCAAAAAATGAATTAATCAATAAGCAGATAAATAAAATTTTTAATTCTGAAAACAATGAGTATTTCAGAGATAATATGAAATTTCTATTTGATGTAGAGCGATATAATATCGCTGAAATATATTTTTATAAAAATATAAAAAATAGAGAAGAATTAGTATGGTATAATTATGATATTATCAATAACTTTTTAAAGGTTAAAAATTATTTAATAGTAACTATTTTGTATAGAGATGTTGTATTAAAAATTTTAGATAATGCTAGAACAAAAGAATACGATAAGGCTGTGAATTTAATTAAAAAATTAGAAGATTTAAGCCATAAAATAACAGATTGGAAGCAAGTTCCAAAACATGACGCATTTTGGGAATATATACATAAAAATCATGGAAGAAAATATTCATTTTGGAAAAAATATCATACTAATGCTGAAATAGTTGATATTTAAAATTAAAAGCTTTACTTAATTATTGTTTAAATTAGAGTATTGAATATAATCTTTATTTGAATTAATTAACTTATGTTTAGCTTATGCATGACATCTCCTTCTATTTTTTTTTCTTAAAAAAAATTAACAAATTATAAATAAATGACAAATATATTGGGAAAAGGAAAGACGGATTGCTAACAATTTGAGAAAATTGAAGATAGAAATTTAATTTGTCCACATGAACATAACGTTGTCCAAATGATGGAAAAATAGAGTCCAAGTGTTGTGAGAGATGTATTATACTAATAAGATTTAAGTCCTATGATACAAATTAAAGCTTTATTTTTAAATCTATATGATGTGTAGTTTTGCATAATGAGGTAATATTAAATTAATCACATTATTAGCTATTTATTTTTAAGCATTTATTTAAAATCTCTCGTATAACTTGTAGAAAAGTTGTTATAAGTAAAAGTGAGAACAAATCCTAGATTTAATAATTTGAAATCAATGCTTATAGCATATATTGATGTGTTGAAGGGAAAATTAGAGTTAAAAAACTTGACAAATAGCAATAATTATAAAATACTTAAAATAATAAGATAATTAACAATATTAATTTGTTAGTTATATATATTTGATACACAATAACATAGTTTAAAGGGGCGAAAGAATTATAAAAAATTATGAAAAAATAGATAAAATACTTGATAAAATAAAAGAAGAAACTTAAAAATTAATAATAATATAGATTCAATTGTAGTTTTTGGTTCAACAGCAAGAAAAGAGAGAAATAAAAATTCTGATATTGATTTATTACTTTTATATTCAGTTTATCCAATTCAGGAACAATTAGAAAAGCTTCACCATTTTATAGACAATATCATAGACGAGACGAATATTAGCATCGCTACAAATATCAGTATAACAAGTCACTTCTTAAAACAACTAATTTCTGGAGATTTTTTTTCAATTACAATAGTCCAAGAGGGGAAATGTTTATTAGATAGTGAGATTTTTAAAAGCTTCAAGTATATTATTTCAAATCAAATATATGAGAGAAATGATGATAAAGTAAATAATTATTATAATGAAAAAATTTCATCATTAGCAAAGGACTGTAACAAATATTTTAATTTGGTAATTGATAGAACCTACCTTTTATTAATGAGTTTTTTGTACAAAGAAATAGAATTAACTAATAGCGCAAATACATGGGATATCAAATTCGATTATCATGATAGTGAGTATATAAAGAAAATATTAGGGACAAAATATCCCAAATTGAGTGATGAAATAATTGACTTTATTAAATTCTATGATTGGAATTTTAAAAATAAAGAAAAAAAGAAAATCAAATACAATATTTTTGATTTATGGCAAATTCATAACCGTATTTCAAAAAATATAGGAGGAGAAAAATATGAGTAATTTTGATGATCCTTTTGATTTTGGGAAAAAGGACCCTTTCACTCTAAGCAATAATGATCCATTTAATCTTAATAAAGACCCTTTTAGACAATCAGATAGAGTTCCAAACTTTAATAATCCAGGAGATGCTTTTATCACTAATAGAACGCCAATCCCCTTTACATCAAATAACCCAATTATAAATACGAATAGATCAAGTCTAACAAGTAATAATTTAAATATAAGCTCTAGTGTACCATCACTTTCAACAAATAATTTAAACATAGGAACAAATGGTCCAATAGCTACAACAAACAAATTAAATATAGGATCTAATGGACCAATTTTTACAACTAATGATCCTTTCAAAAATAATAAGTGGTAATTTATAATTATTTTCAATTAGACAAAAAAAGTTTACAGATTCTAATTAATAGAATCTTTGACTTTGATTATATGACACTTAAGATTTTACCACTATTAGTATTTCATTAATATTGGATTATGAATCAATTATAAAAAAATTATTAGCTTCTAAATTATATATTAGTAATTGAGTTCTATTTTTTTGTAATCTTAAGTCTGCTTGTTTAAAAAAAAGTGGACAATGTATAAATTAGTGTTTAATTTGATTAATATTACTAATTGTTAAAATTGTTGTATTTTTCTTTTCATTCATTAATTTAAATAGAGGATTTGGAGAAAGAACTAGAAGAATTATAAAAATAAAATAAATGATAGCTTCTTAGATTTTGATTATTTTATCAATAATATTTGTGAATAATCCTGTCTATTTGATTAATATTTTTAACAATTAAAGTAGTGCAGCTTTGATAGGTTTTGTTTTAATTATATCATTTAAGATCATCTTTATACCTGTTTAAAGGTTAACCTTAAAAATTGAAATAATGAAAAACCTTATATTCCTATAATCTTTTTAACTAATCATTAAATAAGAGCTTTTTTAATTAAATATAAGCAATAAAATAATGATTAAGTTATAGGCTCAATAAAATAAATATTAATAACTAAGTTTCGAAATCCGATAAACAAATAAGGAAAAGCAATGTCTAATAAAAACAAAGAACTAATAATTGTGACCGATGAAATAAACTATGGGTTGGTAGATTTAGATGGGAATAGGGTATTAGATTATGTTGCTTCTTCAATTATTCAATTTGATAATGATACTTATGCTATAGAGAACAAAGGTTTTTACCAACTATATGATTCTAATTTAAAACTTCTAAATGAAATGAAATTAGATAGAATTTCATATATAGGTGATGATAAATATTTAGTATCAGTGACAAAAAGAAGATATCATAGCTATGAAGGTATTATTACAAAAAAAGGAGAATATATAGTAGAACCTAGATATGATAGGATAAATTTTTTTGATAAAGATGATCCTATTTGGTGTGAAGCTGAAAACAAACGAGGAGTGAAAATTCTATTTAATCATAATGGTGTTGCTTTTCTTAAACTAAAAGGTAAACGGTTTAGTTTAGTACACTACCTAGGTTTTGGGTTTCTTCGTAAAGATCATCTAAGTTTGAGAAAACTAGCTAAAGATAGTCCATCTATCCAAAGATGTGATTCAATTTTGGCTCATGTTGATGATATTACTACTCATGTATTAGATTTTGAAGAGAATGTTCTAGATGTTTCTGTTTTAAATGGTAAGATTTCTTTATTTGAGAGGAATTTATTTTTGGTAGAAACAATAAATGGTTATATGTTGTATGATAAGGATTTTAAACCTTTATTTGAAAAAGATGTTTTAAATGTTGAAAAAGGATCTGATGGATTGATAAAGATAAGTCAAGATGATGATAATATTAACTTTTATATCAACAAAAAAGGCGAGAAACAGTTTAAAAGAGAATTTAAATTTTGTACAAAATTTTCAAAAGGTTTTGCATGGGTTGAAGAACTTGATGGAACAAAAGGGATTATAAATACTTGTGGTCAATTAATAATTCAAAGTGAAAATAAATTAGAAGAGGGGTTTGGAGATAGTGAATATGCTATCGTTAATGATAAAATTAATTACAAAATAATTAATAGAAAGGGAGAAACTATTACAAAACTAAAGTATCATTATAAAAATTTAACTGAGTTCAATTGTTATATTGAAGGTGTTTATGAAGAATTTTCTAGTAAAGAAGAACTAAAGGATATGAGTGGTGAAGTTTTATTATCTCGAATAGGGCTTCTTCCTTTTTCTATTATAGAAGGAAAATATGGTTATAGTATATTTAATGGGGAAAAAACTATATTATTGAGTAAAAAAGGAATAAAAGTATACTGAGACGAGTTACTAGACAGAAGAAAAATAATTTCACGAATCCTTGTTTTTTTTATCACAATAAAATCTTCTAATTAATTTTAGAAGTATTGTTTCCATTGTTTTGTCTTTAATTTAATTTAATGTTAAATGGAAAGTAGAAAATATATATCAATTAATTTATCAAATCTTAATAAACATTATAGAAAATATTTTGTTCTGGAATAAGTTTTATTATCTTAGCATATGTTAAGTTAAATCTTGAAGTCATATTATAATAAAATAATGCAAAGAAAATCTATTTATTTATAACAACTATTTTATTATTTTATAGTTTTTATCTGTACTCTATTTTTTTTATGTGTTAGGATGAAACTAATTGGGGGATTTATGAAAAAAAAATTCATCTTATTTATTACCGTTTTATTTGTTTCAGTAGGAATTTTTGCCGGCCCATTTGGTTTGGATATGGGAATGACTTTTGATGATTTAAATAGGGAAGAAATTTATTATAACCAATTAGATGTGGGCGTAGATACTTATTTTGTTATTCCACCACTTCCTCATAATGAATTTGAAAGTTATGTAATACGGGTAGACCCTGATGAAGGTATTTATTTTATACTAGCTCTTAGTAGTGATATAGAAGATTCTGGATATGGATATAATACGAAAGATCACTTCGATAATTTAAGATATTTAATTTCTAGAAGCTATGGTTCAAATGAAATGATAGAATATTTAATGTCTGATTCTATTTGGAATGAAGACATTGATTGGATGATGAGCCTGTTACAAGAGGATAGGATACATTTAGCAATTTGGAGTGAAGATTCCGGAGCAGCTTTACCTGAAGATATCGAAGAAATTCAGTTAGGAGCAACTGCTAATTCTAGTAATGTTGGGATTATATCATTAAGCTATTATGGACCAAATTTTTATTATTTAAATGAAAAATCATTAAATTTTGAAGCTTCAGTATTTTAAGATGATATATTAATATTTTTCTGTTAATCATATTTACAAAAGCTAATTTAAATTTTGTTTTTTTGTGATATTATTTTGCTTGATTTTAAATTTGTTATAATAATTTTCTCCTTAATATAATAAATCAAGTGATTTATTTATAAGGAGATTTTAAGACAGGCTTGATATTTAATTGATTTTTTATATATGAAGTTTTTCCAGTTTGTATCGGGTCAAATAAAAATAATGATTTATTTTCATTATATTTAGTAATTGAATTATAATTTAAATCATGCATTCTACTATTTTTTAGATATTTGTAACAAAAACTTTTATTACTTTCTAAATTTCTAGCTATTACACGAGTTGATAGATTAATATTAATATTATTAATTGTAATAAACTTGAAAATTCCATTTTAGTAAGTTGGAATGATAATGCAAATAAATTGAACTTTTTATTGAAAAATACAATCATAATTTCATTAAATTAAAAATACATACGAATATTGCATTGCAAAAATTAAAAATAGAAACTCTGTGACGTTGCATTGAAGATATAGAGCTAGCAATATATGTTTTTTTAAGAGAGTAGATTTTGAAGACTTTCTATTTATAAATCTAGAAAATTTTTCATTGATTTTACTTCTTTAAATTATTTTAAAATATAATGCTTGCTTTTTGAGTATAATTATAATATTATAACATTATATTAATAGGAGGTATTCTTGGATACTTTATTATGTGTTGATGTGGGAGGAACAGAAATAAAAAGTCTTCTAATAGATTTAGAAACAAAATCTATTGTAGTAGAGCAAAAAAAATTCCCATCAAAGTCCAATTTGAATAAAATAGAAATATTGAACCATTTTTCATTTGTACTTAATAAAATGAAAAAAGAAAATAATACAATTTGTGCAATTGCGATGGCTTTCCCTGGACCGTTTGATTATGAGAATGGTATAAGCTACATGAAAGGTATAAATAAATATGATAGTCTTTATGGTATTTCAATAGAATCAGGAATAAAACAATTAAATAATAATTGGATTAATTCTTGTAAGTTTATTTTTTTACATGACATAGCTTCATTTGCTCTAGGGTGTTGTCAGTTAAATCCAGTCTATAATAAAGAAAAAATAATGTATTTATGTATTGGAACAGGCGCTGGGACCTCTTTTACTAATAAGGGAGAATTAGACTTATCTCAAAATCTTCCAAAGAATGGTTGGATTTATAATGAACCTTTCAAAGACTCAATAATTGACGACTATATTTCAGTTAGGGGGTTTAATAAATTAAGTTTAAAATATTTTGGTAAAATTATTGATGGTTATAATTTGCAAAAATTAGGGGAGCAAAAAAACAAAAAAGCTCTATTATTATTTGAAGAATTTAGTAGGTGGTTATTTGAAGCTTTGTATCCATTTTGCGAAAAATATAAGCCAGATAGGTTGATATTAGGTGGTCAGATTGCTAAAGGTTTCTTTCTTTATTCAGATGATTTGAGCAATTATTGTAAAGACTTTAATATTAAAATAGATTGTAAATATGATACATCCGAAGTAATTTGTTATGGACTTTTAAAAAAATATCTAGAGGAGAAATAAAATGAGTTTAAATAAAGAAAAAGGAGCTAGCCCTTTATATTATCAACTTTATGAAATATTAAAAGATAAAATTAAAAAAGAAATATATAGTTGTGGAGATATTTTACCGAGCGAAAAAGAGTTAATGAAAGAGTATGAAGTTAGTCGGATAACCGTTAGACAAGCAATAAGTAATTTAACACAAGATGGGTATTTAGAGGCTAAAAGAGGAATAGGCACAATAGTAAGATATAAAAAAATTGATGAGCAAATTAAATCAATTAGAAGCTTTTCTGAAGAAATGCAAGAACATGGAATTATTATGAAAACTAGTTTTTGTAGTGTTAAAGAAATTAAGGCTAGTAGTAAAATTGCTTTATACTTGAACGTAAATGAAGGAGATAAATGTTTAGAAATCAAACGTATAAGGTGTGCTGGAGATATTCCGATAGTATACTCAGAAACATATATTAGAAAAGATTTAAATCTTGATACAGATGAGAGGTATTACACAGACTCATTTTATAAGTATTTAAAGGAAGAAAAAAATATTATAGTGCATAGAGCACATGATACCTTAGAAGCTGCTTCCGCGAATAAGAAAATTGCAAAGCTATTAGAAATTAATGAAAAAGATCCCGTTTTTATAAGAGTTAGACAAAGCTTTAATAAAGATAATGATTTGATTGAGCATACTACAAGTTACTATCCTGGAGAAAAATATAAATATTCAATGGATTTATAAAAACATATTAAGGATGAATTAAAAATGAAATATAATAATTATGGCAATTATGACTTGAACCCTAAAATTAGGCTCAAGCAGCCTGATATTGCCTTAACAATAGGATATAAAGATATTTTAGAAACATTAAAAGAAAAATTAGGTTATAAATCTAATATTCTAATATGTGATTTATATCCAGGAGTAGATGAGATAGAAGTATTAAATGAGTTAAAATTACTTAACCCCTCTTTATTAATAAATACTAAAGATTTGTTATTTGATTGTGATACTCTTGATGATATTTTCAAAGATAATATAACCGATGATAGAGTATTTGGTTATATGTCTCAGAAAACTGTCAAGGATTGTTTTGATCCTGACTTAGTTGAGGCTGCAAGATCCCAAATAATTGAAATAAAAAATGATAATAATCTTATAATAATTTTTGGAGTAGGCGCTTCTTATGTATATGAAGAAGGTTTGTTAGTTTATTTTGACATGCCTAGATGGGAAATCGAACTTAGATATAGACAAGGACAAAGCAATTGGTTAGCTAATAATCATAATGATGCTATTTTAAGTAAATTCAAACGAGGTTATTTTATTGAGTGGCGTATTGCTGATAGGCATAAAATAAAATATTTTGATAAAATTGAATATTTAGTTGATACTACATTAAAAGATTTTCCTAAGATGGTTAGTGGTAATAATTTTAGGATGGCTTTAAATGAAATAGTAAACAGACCATTTCGAATGAAACCATATTTTGATCCTGGTGTTTGGGGTGGTCAATGGATGAAAAATACTTTTCAACTTGATCCTTGTAAAGATAATTATGCTTGGAGTTTTGATGGAATTCCTGAAGAAAACAGTATTAACATTCAGTTTAAAAATGATTATATAGAAATTCCAACAATGGATTTGGTATTATACAGACCAGTTGAACTCCTCGGAGATCGTGTTCATGCTAGATTTGGTAGAGAATTTCCAATAAGGTTTGATTTACTTGATACAATGGAGGGAGGGAATTTATCTCTTCAAGTTCATCCTTTAACAGAATATATACAAGAGAAATTTGGTATGCATTATACTCAAGATGAAAGCTATTATATTCTAGATGCGAGTAAAGATGCTTGTGTTTATCTTGGGGTGAAAGAAAACATAGATCCTAAAGAAATGGAAAAAGAGTTAATAAGTGCTGAGAAAGGTGAAATATCATTTGATGCAAATAAATATATAAATAAAATACCAGTTAAAAAACATGATCATGTTTTAATCCCTGCAGGAACAATACATTGTTCTGGTAGGAATACTATGGTATTAGAGATTAGTGCAACACCTTATATATTTACTTTTAAACTTTGGGATTGGGATAGAGTTGGACTTGATGGAATTCCTCGGCCTATACATTTAGAACATGGCTTAAATAATATTCAATGGGATAGAAATACAAGCTGGGTTTATACAAATATTGTAAATCAAGGAAAAATTCTTAGTGAGACCTCATCAACAAAAATTGAAAGAACAGGTTTACATAGTAGAGAATTTATAGACACTTTAAGAGTAACAACTGAAAATGAACATATAGTAAAGATGGAAGACAGTGTCCATGTTTTGAACCTTGTAGAAGGTAAAGCTGCTCTTATAGTAAGTATTGGTAATTCTTTTGAGCCCTTTGAGGTGCATTATGCTGAAACATTTATTATACCAGCTAATGTAAAAGAGTATATTATAAAACCCATAGTTGGTAAAATTTCGCTAATTATTGCTTCAGTAAGAAAATAAAACTATAAATAAAAACAAAAAATATTTATTGACAAATTATTATATTGTAATATTATTATGTTATAACATTTAAAACAAAGGAGTTAAAAATGAAAAAAGTTATGAGTGTAGCATTGTTAATGATTGCATCTTTATGTGCAGTTTTTGCAAGTGGTAGTGATGAAAAGAAATCGGTTAGCGAGAAGGGTATGACTAAAACAGTTACTTTAGCTAATGATAAATTAGTTTCTGTAGATTATTCAATTATTGATGAATTTGAAAAAACAGCTGAAGAAACTACTGGAGTTAAGTTAAATATATCTTCATCTCCAGATACAGCTTCTTATCAAACTGTAATTCAACAAAGTATAAGAGACTCATCTGCTCCAGGTTTATTAACTTGGTGGAGTGGCCCACAATTAAATAAACTTGTTTCAAACGATTTGTTATATAATCTAGATGACATTTGGGATAATTATTTAATACCACAAGGATTGTCAGAAGACATCAAAACAGCTCTATCTTATGAAGGACATGCTTATGCAGTACCTTATAGTATTTTGTATAATGTTACATTTTACAATAAAGATGTTTTTGAAAAAGCTGGGATAGAAAAAGAACCTGAAACTTTTTCTGAATTTTTAGAGGCTTGTCAAAAAATTAAAGATAGTGGAGTCACTCCTATTGGAATAAAAAATGACAGTTGGGCTGGTTTTATATGGTTCCAACAAATGATTTCAATTCAAAGTCCTCAACTATATTTAGATTTGTGTGATGGAACAAAAAAATATACTGATCCTGAAGTTGTAGAAGCAATGCAAGTTTGGAAAGATATGATTGATGCAGATTATTTCTCTAAACCAATGCCATTATTAGATTGGCGAAAAAGTTTAGCTACCGGAAGTATTGCTATGATGTTAGAGCCAACCCCTGAAATAACAGTATTTGGTAGAGATTATGGCTTAGTCTCTGATGTAGATTTTGGTTCTTTTGCCGTACCTTCAGCAACAGGTGATAAGAGATCAGTTTTCTTTGAAATAGCACCTATTGCAGTTGCAAAGTCAAGTAGCGAGCTTGATAGTGCACTAGAGGCATTGAAGAAATGGTATAATAAAGATTTACAAACTTTCTTTTATGAGAATTTAGGAATTGTAAATACAAGCACAGTTGTTGTAGATGATCCAATCTATAAAGAAATTATGGATTATACAGCTGACTCAGAAAATTATGCATTATTACTTAGATATTATGAAAATACTCCAGAAAATGTCAGAAATGTTGCTTTAGATCAATTTATGAAATTTCAACTTAAAAATGTGGGTGTTGAAGAAATGTTAGAAACAATACAGAAAGAAGCTGATAAAGTTTTTAGCTATTAAGAATAATTAGGAGTTGTTTTGAAAAATCGAATTAAACTAATATCAAAGGATTATTTATACATCCTTCCAGCAGTAGTATTTATTGGTTGTTTTTTTATAACCTCTATAATCTTTACCTTTAAAATTAGCTTTTATACTTGGGATGGATTTTCAGACAAAATATTTGTTGGATTTAAAAATTATGTTCTATTATTTAATGATGCAAATTTTAAAATTTCTTTATTAAATACACTTGCATGGGTGCTAGGATATTTAGTGGTTTCTTTATTGTTCCCACTTTTATTAGCTACATTTATTGTTAATTCATATTTTAGGCAACTTCTAAGAAATGTTTTTTATCTACCAACAGCAATATCACTTACTGTTGGTGGGTTGATAATGTCGATTATGCTCTCAGGTTCTGGGATTCCTAAAATTATGGAACTTTTTAATAGACCTGACCTAGTGTTTGATTGGTTATCTATTCCTTATTTAAATACTTTTATCATGATTTTAATAACATCATGGCAAGGTATTGGTTTAAACTTATTATTATTTATTGGAGCAATAACTTCAGTGAATACATCACCAATTGAAGCTGCTATTATTGATGGAGCAAATAAAGTTCAAGTTTATATAAAAGTAGTTTTTCCTATGATAAAAGGAACTATAAAAGTTGTTTTATTAATGGCATTAGTTAATGCCTTTAAGGTTTTTGATAATATTTGGGTAATGACTAAAGGAGGACCATATCGAACTTCTGAAACGCTTGCACTTACAATGTATAAAGAATCGTTTATTTATGGTCATTTGGGAATAGGGGCTGCTATTTCAATAATTTTATCAATAGTTGTTTTATTGATCTCGTATTTTTATTTAAAAGATACGTTTAAGGATAATTAAATATGTTAAATAACAAAAAAAGTACTTCAAAAATTATTATTACCTTAGTTTTGCTTATGTTAGCTTTAATCTGGATCCTTCCAATATTGTTTGTATTTCTCAATTTATTTAAAGGTAGAATAGAATATAATATGGGAAGGGGAAGTTTTTGGAGATTACCAGAAGGTAATAATTTTACTGATAATTTTAAAAATATAATATATGGATTACCATTATTTAATGGAGTCTTTAATAGTCTCATATATGCCTTATTTGGAAGTTTATCCTCTCTTATAATTGGAACATTAGCTGCATATGGCCTTTCTCATCTTAATATAAAACATAAAGGTTTTTGGTTTTTATTTATTTATAGTGGAACAGTTTTTCCATTTCAATTATATCTGATACCAATATATAAAGCATATAATACAATAGGCTTTTATGATACAAGAATAGGAATGATTCTATTTTATACAGCAATTTGTATTCCTTTTATTATGTTTGTTATGAGAAATAACTTTTTGGAAATTGATGCTGAAATAACAGAATCAGCGAAAATAGAAGGGGCTACTAATTTTCAAATTTTAATACAATTGTTTTTACCTATGGTGAAAGCATCTTTATCTGTTGTTTTTTTAACTCAGTTTGCATGGTCTTGGAATGATTTAATGTTTGGATTAACATTTACAAAATCTGATAATGTTAAAACAATCATGTCAATACTTTCTGTAATGGATAAAAATAATCCACCATTATTATTCTTAGCTTGTGTAATCGCTTCAATACCAACAATAGCACTTTTCTCATTTTTACAAAAAAATTGCGAAAAAGGTTTACTATATACATCGAAATAAAAGAGGTCGCTATGAACAAAACATGGAAAATATTTATAATACACCATTCTCATACAGATATTGGGTATACAGAGAGACAGGATAAAATTATAAGATATCATTATTATTTTATAAAACAAGCAATTGAAATTTTAGACAAGATTCATAATGGTGAATTAAAGGACTGTGAAGGTTTTAAATGGCAATGTGAAAATTATTGGCAAGTTGAGAATTTTTATTCATATGCTACTAAAAAAGAGATTCACAAATTTGAAGAATACGTAAAGTCAAAAGAAATTGGTATATCTGGAAATTACTTTAATTTAACTGAATTAATAGATGAATCTTCTTTATCTCACGGTTTTGATAAAATGCGTAAATATGGTATTGAAAAAAAAATTGATATTAAATGTGGCATGAGTGCAGATATTAATGGTTTTTCTTGGGGCTATGGAGATGTTTTATTTGATAATGGAATAAAAAATTTTTATTCTTGTTTACATCCCCATCATGGAATGTTCCCATTATTTAAAAAACAAATACCTTTCTATTGGGAAACTCCTAAAGGTAATAAAGTATTAGTGTGGAATGGTGAACACTATCATGTTGGAAATGAGTTGTTTTTAGCTCCTTATGCTGGAAATTCTTATATGTATAAGGATGAATATCATAAGCCAATAAATGAAAACTTTTTCTTTAATTCATCTAGAGAAGAAACAGAATTAAAAGAAAAGGAAATATGTAAAAATCGAATTGAAAAATATTTGAATAATCTTGAAAAAGAAGAATATCCTTATGATTTTGTACCAGTAATGGTCTCAGGAGCTTTGACTGATAATGGTTTCCCTAATCCAGATTTAGCAAAAAGAGTTAATGAATTAAATAAAGAATACGATAATAAGATTTCATTTGAAATTGTAACTTTAGATACTTTGTTTTCCCATATAAGAAATAATTGTTTAGATATTAAGAGTTATAAAGGTGATTGGACAGATTGGTGGGCTGATGGAATTGGATCAACGCCTTCATCAGTTATGGTATTTAGGGAAGCCCAAAGAAAATTAGATTTATGTGAAAAATTAGATCCAAAGTGTGAATTAATAGACAAAATAAAATTAGATAAAGTTAAAGATGAGCTTTTATTGTTTAGTGAGCACACTTGGGGGTATTCTTCTTCAGTTAGTGAACCCTGGGATTTTTTAGTTGTGAATTTAGAAACTAAAAAAAATGCTTATGCAACCAATGCTAATACTCAAGTATCATTTGCTTTAGACGAAATATTAGCTAAGAAAGGCGAATGTGGAATTAGATACCAAAGACATCAAAATTTTAAAGTAATAAATCCTCATCCTTTTAAAGTTATGTCTAATGTGAAATTATTTGTTGAATATTGGGAGTATCTTGATGGAATTCAATTTTGTTTAGACACTCAGTTTGAAGTTGTTGATAAAGAAACTGGTAAAGTTATTCCTCATCAGATTGTCAAAATTCCAAGAGCTTACGAGATTGAAATTATTTTAGAGATGGAAGCTAAAGCTGAGAAAATTGTATATTTAAGATTAGCCTCTACTAAGAGAGAATTGACGATTAAAAATCACGCTCATATTGGAGCTGATCAAATTGAAGACATTGTCATAAATGGAGAATATGAAGTATCAGTAGATAAAATAGAGACAGATTATTTTGAAATAAACTTATCACAGGATGTTGGAATAGTTAGTATAATTGATAAAAGCGATAAGACAAATATATTAAAAGATGATTTTGCTATCGCTCCATTCAACGGTTGTTATGAAATTACAAAGCCTAAAGATAATAATCAATTAGAAGTAAGGCGTAAAATGGGCAGAAGTCGTAAAAGTCCCGCAACTCAAAGATTTGTAGGCAAATTAACAAATCTAGAAATAATTGAAGAAGGGCAAGTATATGTTAAGCTTAAATTAGAGTATAAATTAAAAGGTACTAGAATCTATAATGTATTCTTCAAAATATTCAAACATCTTCCAAAAATTGATGTTAGTGTTATTTTAAATAAAAAAAGTAGATGGGACCCTGAAAATGTTTATGTTTCTCTACCTTTTGAATTAGATAATCAAAGCTATAAATATATAGATAAAACGGGAGCAATAATTCGTCCTGGAATAGATCAATTGCCAGGTAGTTGTACCGAATTTTATCTGTTACAAAATGGTGTTGTGTTAGAAAATGAACATAAGAATTTGATTATTTCTACATTAGATGCTCCTTTGGTAACATTTGGCAGTCTAGATTCAAAAGCTATTCGTTTAGATATTGATGGTAAAGAATTTAACAAAAAAGAGACATATTCTTGGATAATGAATAATTATTGGGAGACTAATTTTAAAGTAGATTTAGGTGGATTTTATGAGTTCCATTATTCAATTGAAGTAACCCAAAAAGAAGATATAACAATGGCATTTGAAAAATGTAAACAAATGAATGAGGGCCTAATTTCTATGTATATTTGATTAAATTATTTTATTAATTCTAACGGTTTTATAGGAATCTTCTGTTGAAAAAGAATACAAAATAGTAAACCAGTGCTTTAAAATATATTTTGTGGAGGCTCTACTCATTGAGTATTGCCTCTACAAATATTAAATGTTGTTTTTAAATTTCTTTCATTCGTAAGTGTCAACTTAAATGGGACATATTAGGTGTATACCCTTTGATTTAATAATTCAATATAATATTTTCAAAAAGTTTTGAATTAAAATTTCCATATATAATTATGAAAAAAATAATTTTATTTTACAGTTAACTAACTATATGTTATTATTTAGTTAGCTATAAAACAATTAAAAAGGAGTCAACTATAAACAATTATGATTAAGGAAAAAGATTTTAAATTATTGAATACTAGCTTTTTCGCCTCTAATCAAAAGGGCGTAAATAGCCCTAATAAGTTTATTTGTTGTAGCAATCATAGCTTTTCTATGAGGGAAACCTTGTTCTCTTTTTCTAGAATAATATTCAGCCAAAACTGGATTGCTTCTAAGGCTATTAGTTGCCATCAGATAGCAATATTTTCTCAGGACTCGATTCCCTCGTTTGGAAATTTTACCATGCCTATCTTCCTTTCCAGATTGATAGATTGTTGGATCAGTTCCTATGAAAGCTATCAATTTTTGGTAGCGACTAAATCGGTGAATATCTTGAATCTCTGCCATAAAATGTGCAGCAGTTGTATCACTAATACCAGGGAAAGAAGTAATAATCTCTATCTCTTGTGGATGAATTTCTTTTTCCATATTTATGAGAGCTTTTGTAAGTTCTTTGTCTTCCTTTTTAAGATAAAGAACAGTTTTAGCTTGATGCTTGGTAATAGCTGCATGAAGATCTACACCCACAGAATCTTTAGCCAATTCTTTGGCTTTTTTAGCAAGCTTTTTATCTCTCTCAGTACTTTTTACTCTAGTTCCTCTAATAGCTTTAGCAAGTTGTACAGTAGAGGCAGAAGCTACTTGTTTAGCAGAACCATACACAGACAACAAATTGAGCCAAGAATCAGTAAAAACGTTAATATTATGCAATTCAGGGAAGGATACAGCTATATCTCCCTTCAATCTAGTCTTAGCTTTTGCAAGTTGCTCGCTATTAGCAATCCTATCTCTAGAGAGAAGTTTACTTTCAGATTCCAACTCAGTTTTTCTCCCTTCAAATTGAATACTAGGGTTATTTGCATACCCTGCAATAAGGAGAGCATCGGACTTATCAGTCTTAGTTTTCCTTAAGGTAATTGTATCCTTGTATTGCTTAATAAGCAACGGATTTACAACATAAGCTATCATGTTGTGATTTAGTAGATAATGATAGCAAGTTAAGTGATATTTCCCAGTGGATTCCATGACAAATGTAGTATCTTTGTTAATTCCGGGAGTAGATAATAATTTGTTAAAACCAGTTTTATTTAGTGGAAAATTGTCTTGTGCGATAACACCTGTATTGCCAAGAATACAAAATGTAGCCGAAGTACTTGAAATGTCGATACCAACGATACTCATACTAACCTCCAAGGTTAAAAATAGGTTCCATTTTCCAATCTCCCGCATGAATGAAACTCAAAGATTTAATCAACCGATAAGGAAAACTGGGACCGAGGACAGACTCCTTTTAAAACTTTAAAGTTTATTGAAAATGAGGCCCTCTGCCCACAATTATATCACTTATAAAAACATATCATCTATTTATTTATAGATGGTAATAAACAATAGAAATTATACTGGTATTATAGACCAGTTATTATTAGGAGGAAGTAATGGCTTATTATGTCGAAAAAATTAAAATGAATGAGGGGCATAAGGATAGTAATCACTGTATAGATATTAAATATTTATATATTGATTTTGAAAATGGGAAAGGACTTCAAGGATATTCTAAGGCTAGTATTTATGATTATCTTTCTAATCATCCTCAAAGTATTAAGGTGTTTAAATCCCCATTCCCTTATGTAGTAAGAGCTATAAGTGCAAATGGAGAGAAATATGTACGCTCTGAACCAAATGATACTGAAAATGATAATTTACTAAAATTACCTAGAGTGTAGTATTATATCAAGAAAATCTAGTATTTATAATTTAGCTAAAAAAATGCAACGAATATTCTTTCGCTGCATTTTAGTAATAAGGCAATTTAAATATTTAATAATTAAATCAAATCACCTAATTGTTTTCCCATTTCTAAAATATCTATTCCTTTGGTAAAGTCTAAACAAGTACCACTAGGGTATCTAGTTTTTTGAACCCATTTGTCTGGAATAGCATCTAAACCATATTTTGCACCTAAGATAGATCCTGCAACAGCTCCTATAGTATCTGCATCTCGAGCAAAGTTACCAGCTAAGATAACACCTTTTTTAAAAGATGAATGCTCTAATTTTAAACATGCAAATGCTGCAGGAATGGCTTCAGCTGTTGTTGCCCAAGTTGTGGTTATTAATTCATCGTGAAGAGGCATCCATGCATCTAGTAAATCATTATTACTTACTATATCCATGGCTCTATTCATTGAATAATATAACCAACTTTCTTTTGGAATAACTGCAATTGATTTCTCAAAGATTTCATCCCAAGGAGCGTCAACCATAGCAAGAGAAACTGCAACTGCTACGGCTTGAGCGCCCCAAACGCCATCTCTAAAATGACTCACTTCAGCATCAATTTTAGAAAGTCTTACAGCTTTTTCCTCTTGTCCTGCACAAACAATTCCAACAGGGGGAATTCTCATAGCAGTTCCATCACTCATATGGAAAGTGTTAAATTTACCACTTTCCGGGGGTCTAAGGCCTTTTTTTAAGTTTTCAGCAGCTCTAATTTCACTTTTGCCACCTCTTTTAAACTCATCTTGAACAACAACATCTTCAAGCCAAGCATTTACTACATCATCACTTGTAAAATTACCTTTAGTTTTTATTAAAGTCTTTGCTGTTAAAAGAGCAAATTCTGTATCATCGGTGCTCCATGCTGCCCCTGAATTAAAGTCTGTGGTAATGCCGTAGTTAACTCTATTTTCTTTCATTCTTGCAGCGTCTCCAAAGCTATCTCCAATAGCTAGGCCTGATAAAGCACCACAAGCTCTATTATCTCTGAGGCTTTTGTTTTCCCTCAATTCTTCAACAGTATACATGATATCTCCTATAATTCTCTAATACTTAAAGTTCCAAATGATGTTCTACCACCATCTTGCATTGATAATCCAACCATTCCATATTTATATGAATTGTCGAAGCAAGTTAACTCTAAATTGTTATTTATATATAATGATAAAATATTATTTTCACATCTAAATTTTACTTTATATTCTTTATCTCTAGTAATTTCAAAAGCTTTATTTTTTAGAACTTCAAATTTTCCATTAACTGTTTTTCCAATTACAATTTTACCTTTGTAAAAACCACCATAATAGCCCCTTTGAGCTCCTTGAACTCTAAGAGCTAATAATCCATTATTTTTACTTTCTATTGTTATGTCAGTTTCAATTTCTACATCTTGAGTATAATAATTACCAGTTACAGCTTCTCCGTGATTTAAACACATTACACTTAATTTATCTTCTTCTATGTTCCAAGCTCCATGATTGATAGCAAAAGGTGTTATGGTTCTAAATTCTAGCTTTTGTTTATCCATTTTAATAGAATAGTTAGCTTTACCTGTAATTGTAAAATCATCTAGATATAAGAATCCATAATCATAAGCCCTAATTCTTGAATTAGATTCTAAGCTTATTCCAACTTCATCACAAACAGCTCCATCAAGATCTGGGATTGTAAATTCAATCTTAGTCCAGGTTTTTTCTTCTAATGTTAAACTCTTTAGATAAACAAGTTCTTTTGTTGAACTGTTTCTTACATAAGGTGTTATTATAAATTCTGAAGCACCTGAGAATTTATCACTATATATGTACATACTAACTTTTTGATTTGGGTATGCAGTAGGGGAGAATGCAGGTGAGTATCTCTCATCATCAAAGTCTTCTCTTCTATAAAATGGTTTATAGTAGATTCGGCTTGTTTCTCCTCTCTTCATTCTGTCATAAATAATTCTAAGGCTTCCTTTCCCACTGTGAGAGAACTCAGTTGAATGACTTATTTGAGTTTGATTTGTATTCGAGACCCTAAAGCCGTGAGTGGAACCTGGAAGTTCAAAATCAAAGTTAATTTCACCTTTTGTTGTTTTAACTTGGTCAGGAACTTTTTCTCCTCTTAATTTATAAGCCCAACTTACTAAATCCTTTACATATGTTGGTACATCTAGAGTGTTTAAGTATCCACTTATTCCACTTAATACTATAAAGTCGTTTATTGGTTTTCTATAACATTCTTTAATTTTAGAAAGGCCATCTTTAACTCCCATAATAGATCCAACATTACCTGCGTTACAGTCTGTGTCCCATCCTGCCATTGTTGCAATCTCAACAGCTTCATTTATATCTTTTCCATATAATAGAGCCATTATACAAACACCAGCATTAGGAATTATATGGCACACTCCTTTGTACTTATCATATCCCCAATTTTCTTGAAGATATTTTAAACAGTCTCTCCAATTTTCACTATTATTATTATAAAAGTTAATAACTGCATTTACTACTTTTGAATAAGTAGATTTTTTAGGAATAAAACTAAGGCCTGTTTGTATTATTTGATTTATATCATCACAAATGTAAGCTTGAGCTATACAAGATGCTATAAAACTTGCTCCATACAGTCCTTCTCCGTCATGAGAAACACTTGCAGCTGTTATAGCATATTCACTTGCCTTTTGAGGATTGCCAGGCCATACAAACCCCCAAGTGTCAATAAAAATTTGTCCACCAATTTGTTCGGCTCGCGTTTGCCCATTAACTTCTATACTTCCGCTAAGTGGGGGATTGATACCGTTTTTCAAATTTAGATAAGCAGTATGTTCGGTTGAAACGCCGTATCCACCCCACCAAAACATTCCGATTTCTTCTCTTGCATAGTTTAACCAAGCTTGAGCTACATCATTTGCTTTTAGTGCTTCCTTATAATTTCCATCATCAAGAGCTCTCAAGAAGTAGACAGGTCCGTTAACATCATCATCTGCTGCAAAGTTTTTAAAATCCTTTACGTAATTGACAATATTTCCATAAGCTCTCTCTATTCTCTCTGATGTCCAGACAGTTGGTTCTACCGGTGCTCCTAATCTTATTCCTATATTCATTGCAAGAAAACCTGCATAGGTTTTATCAATTAGAGTTTCTAAATTTAATTCCATATCAATCCTCTACTAAATCTATCTAATTCAAATTTTATAGAATTAGATTAGATATAATTTTTTAAATAAGAAAAGTTTAATAGCTCTTTTAATTTATTATTTTTATTTATTTAATTATCACTTTGGTTGTTATTAATCAAATTAAAAGAGCATAATTCTTATTATTAAATATTTAGTTTAAAAGTTAATTTAAAACTGTTGCTAAATATTCGCTAATTTTATCTCCACCAGCTGCATTCCATTTAGTAACAAATTCATCAAACTTATCAATACTCATTTCACCTCTTATAATGGCAGTTGAATATTCTGTGTAAAGTTTATCCATTGAATCTTTTAGTGGTAATAAATCATCTGGTAAGATTACATTAATGTCTGATGCATAATATTCATTCATCATTTCTAATGATTCTATTGCTGGTTCACTCATAACAGATCCATCAATCATTGATGTATCTAATCCGTTTAATGTATCCCAGAAACGAGCCCACCATTGAGTAAAGCTATCTGTTAATTCGATAGTACCATCAGCTTTGGTTATATGATGAATTCCTTCGATTCCTAGTTTGTCTATAACTCTACCTTCATCAGATGCCATATAATCTAAGACAGCAAATGCTGCATCTTTGACTTCAGAGTCTACATTAATTGCGAAACCACGACTTTCTTTTGTTACATCAACACTGATATAAGATTGAGCAACACCTTTTGCTGGTGGTAGAACAACTACTTCAGTTTCTTCTCCGTTAGTTTGAACCATTTTGTTATTATAGATATTTACAACAGCTCCTGCAGTACCACAGATCATGCCAGATTGGCCTTCGTAGAATGCTTTTTCCTTTGTGTCCCATTGTTTAGTAATATAGTTATTGTCTAATAGACCATCTCTATATAGTTTTGCATAGAATGCTAATTTAGCTTTTTCAGCATCTGTTGCTTTTGTATAAACCCATTTGCCATTTTCTTTAGTTAGAGTAGTTGTTACACCGAAAGCACTGTTAAATACTGAATCTAACTTTAGTATTGTTCCATCTGTAGTTAATGGCCATTCACACAAGCCTTTATCTTTCATTTCTTTTAGGAAATTATAATAATTATCAGGTGTTGGATTTTCCATTAATGCTTTTGAAGATGATAATTGATTAAACCAATCTCCTCTAACAACTGGAACACTAACACGAGGAGGTGCTAACCATAATAGGTAAGGGTAGTTTTTCATTCTTTCAATATTATGATTATCCATAATATTTTTAACATTTTCAGATGATGCAATGTATGAAGTCAAATCTTCTAATAGACCCTCTTGAGCTATTGGTAAATCTCCCCCTTGGAAATAGATTAAATCAGGTGATATTTGACCAGTTCTAAAAGCAATTGGTACTACTGTAGCATAGGAACCTGAAGGTGCGTTTAATATTTCTAGATTAATATATTTACCTTGTTTAGCTAAACCTTCTTCAATAGCTTTAACCATTTCTGGATTACCAGCATCATCAGGATTTACATCCTTACAGAGATATGTAACTGTAACAGGATTTTCTTTTGTTCCATATACATTAGTTACATCAACTTTCTCACTTTCTTTTGATCCACTTGCAAAAGTGAATCCCATCGCAACTGTAAGAACCATTAAGGCTGTACATAATTTTTTATTCATAAAACTTCCTCCAATTTTGTTTTATTCTTTTATTGATCCAGCTAAAGCATCTTTTGTGTAGAACTTTAGAACTACTGGATAAATTATTAATATTGGTATTATTGCAACTATTATAGTTGCAGCTTTAAGAGCGTTATAATCAACTCTTGCAAAATCATTGTAGTTGAATATGTTTTGCTGTCCGATAAGTGATACGGTATCGCCTAAGACTACAAACTGTCTTAAGATAACTTGTAGAACTGTATCTTTTTGATTGAGGATGTAGATACTTGCTTTAAAATATTCGTTCCATCTAATAACTGAATAGAACATTGTAATTGTTGCTATTCCCGCAGAAGATAAAGGAACTATTATCTTTGTTAGCATGTTCATATGAGATAACCCATCTAATGTTCCAGCTTCAATTATGTCTTTAGGAACTCCTTCAAAGTATCTCATCATTATTACAAGGTAATATACATTAACACTTGTAATTAATATTACTGACCATCTTGAACCCATTAGTCCTAAGTCTTGTACTACTAAATATTCAGGTACTAATCCTGGATCAAATAACATCATAATTATTAAGAAAACCATAATTGGCTTTTTTAATGTTAAATTTGGCCTTGTTAGAGCATATGCAGCTAAAGATGTTAGAGTAATATTTATTAGCGTTCCGACAACTGTAATAAATATAGAGTTAAAAACACTTCTCATTAATACAGGATGATTAAAAACTATTCTGTAATTTATAAAATCTAAGTCTTTAGGTATGATTCTAATTCCACTCATTGAAACTGATGCTTCTGGAGAGGATAGTGACATTGCTAATATATTTAAAAGCGGTACTATCATAGTTAGAGCTATAAACAGTAAAAGAAGTGTTAATAATATCTGTTTGGGAGAAAGTATCTTTTTTAGTTTCATTTTACCAAACTCCTTTGCCTGTTAATTTTTTACTTGTAAAGTGGGTAAATAGTACTAAAAATACGCCAACCACTCCTTTAATTAAACTTACCGCTGTAGCAAGAGAGTATTGCCCAGATTGTATTCCTATTCTGTAAATATATGTATCAAGAATATCTATTGAGGACAAAACTGCATCATTTGAGAAGTTAAGAACTTGGTCAAACCCCGCATTTAGAAAGAATCCCAGATTTAATATAAACATGGTAACCATTGGGATAATTAATGCTGGATATATTATATTTTTAATAATTTGCCATCTCGATGCTCCATCTATTTCAGCAGCTTCATATAGGGAAGGGTTAATGGCTATGATTGCTGTAAAATATATGATTGAATCCCATCCTAGAGATCTCCAACCTTCACAGAAATATAATACCCATTTAATCCAGTCTTTACTTGTCATAAAGTCAATTGTTTTTTCAACTCCAAACATATGCAAGATTTCATTAACCCCACCATCAACAGAAAGCATTGATATCCAAATACCTGCTATTACAATCCAAGATAAAAAGTGAGGTAAATATGATATTACTTGAACAACTTTTCTTGTATTACTACTTCTAAGTTCATTTAAAAGAATTGCAAATATTGGAAAGGCTGGAAATAATAGGACATATTTCATAAAGCTGATTACTAAGGTATTTTTTAATATCTGTAGAAAATCAGGAGAAGCTACAATCATCTTAAAATATTTTAATCCTACAAATGTCCAAGGTGACCTTGAGTTATATTTGTAAAATGCAAGTCGCATGTTAAAGATAGGGAAAACCCTAAAGATGATAAAATAAACAATAGTTGGAAGTAGCATAAAGTATAAAACCTTCTCAGATTTTAATTTTTTTATGAGTATTTTATTTCTCTCTTTTTTCTCTAGTGTATTCATTTTACCCCTCTATTTAATTTCAATATCTAATAAAGGAGCATGTTGCTGCGCTCCATATACATCTCTATCAAAACAAGTCCCACTTGAAACTTTTCGATTCATAGTAACTTTTATTCCCATTGCTCGATCGAAAAAAACAATATCGCTTATATCTTCAATGTCTAAGTTATATAGTTGTGCTATATTTTCTTTTGTAAAAACATTAGCTTTTTTAACTCTTTCATAATTTTTAACTTCATCAAATAATATATCTAGCGTTATTTGGAATGGGCCACTATTTTTGCTTCTTAAAACCCTAGCTAAGTCTTTTAAATAACTACTCATTTTTTAGTACTCCTTATTTCAATAGGGAATAGGGCAGATGGATCATCTACTTGCATAAGGTGATAGACTGAAAACTCATAAACAGCACCAAATTCAACATCACTTGGAGCAAAAGGGAAGGCTAGGTTTCCAGCTGTTGATTTTCTACCTTCATAACCAAAGTGCATAAAAGTTGATCTAAGAGATGCACAAATTGCAGAAGCTAAGTCTTGTGTTTTTGCAATAACTTCAAACATAACGCCAATTTCATGAGGCAAAGATTTGTTAGTCTCAAGTTCTCCCATAACACCATTTTTACCGTAGTTATAGAATTGGATTTTAAAATCCTCTTTATCTACGTTTTCATATTGGTTTATGACGCTATCTTTAACTAACTCTTCAACTTCTTCAATTTTTTCTATTAATAGTGGGTCTCTAACTCCTGCTATTACAAAAGTCCTATATGCAACTTTTCTAGCTCCCTCTAGCTTTATCATGTAAGAATCTGTTTGATGTAATTTACTATTAGTTACTCTAACAGTTCTTTCATCTATCTTTCTAAAGTCACATTCACTTAAATCTTGAATTATTCCAGGACCATGTAATAAAAAGGGATGATCTTTTTCATAAAAGGTGTGAGCTGCAACACTTGTAGGGCTACATTTTCTCTCTTTATTTGTACTAAATACATCAAAATAAGTTTCATGAAGTTCACCCATCATACAATCTTTAGTAGTGCCAGGATCACAGCAGAGAGCTCCGCATTCTAAAATTTTTCCAAGATGATAAGATAGGGCACTGTCAAAACCCTTAGAGATCCCGAAGGCTGCGAATATTGCAGGATCATAAGCTCTACCACAAACGATTATTTGAGCTTTTGTCTCAATAGCTTTGATTATTGGTTCAACACCCATTTGTGCTACTACAGAATTTGTCTCATCTAGGATGTCTTGTGTTAAAGGAGCGACATTATCTCCAAGCGGGGTAACTAAACCTTGTTTAAGTTTATCCTTAATTACATTTTTATCAATATCTGCAAAAACAACAGCTTGTTTCATATCATATAAATTGTTTTCTCTAACAATTTCATCAATAATATCAAGAGTCCAATTTATGTGAGAGATAGCACCACTTCCACCACTAGAACCAACAATGAAGGGAATGTTTAGCCTTTTAGCACCGAGGATGATTCTACTTAAATCTTGTTTGCAAGCTCTTTTGCTAACTATAGCAACATTAGCCCCTAATTTGTGAGGACCGGCATCAGTTGAACCTGCATCAACGATTATTGCATCGGGTTTCATTTCCAATCCTCTCTCAAATGAGGATGTTGGAAATCCATAACCCAATATTCCACACGGCGATAATATCCTAATTGATTTTTCCATATATTATTTTAACTCTCCATTGATCTTTTGAACTGTATCTCTAATCACTAAATTTACTGGTAGTTTATAATTTCTGTTTACAGGTTGCCCTTCAATAACTTTGATAATTATCTCAGCAGCTTTTTCACCAACATCTCTTTTAGGTTTAGCAATTGTTGTAAGGGAAGGGTGGATAATTGATGCTAATGGAATATCATCGATTCCAATAACTGATAGATCATTAGGCACTTTAATATTTAACTCTCTACATTTATTAATAAGCCCAACAGCAATTAAATCATTACCTGCTAAAATTGCAGTTGGAGGATTATCCATTTTACTAATAGTCTTAGCTAAGTCATTTCCGCCTTCCATGCTGTAACCTACAGAAAAGTAATAATCTTCTTTAAATTCAATCCCATGTTTATCTAAGAAATTGTGGTAAATACTTAGTTTGTTTTGATGTGATTTGCCACCAACAACATCTGTGTGAGAAGCAACAACTCCAATTTTCCTATGGCCGTTTTCATATAAATACTCAAGAGCTTCATTAAAGCCTTCTAGAGTATTTGAACCAACACGAGGAAAGTGCGATTTAAGGTATGCATTACCTAATAAGACAATTGGTAAATCTATTTTATTTAATTCAGAAGTCAATTTGGTTGAGCTATTTATTAAAATACCATCAACACCTTTGCTTAAAGCAAGTTCTAAATATTTTGAATATTTATCTTGTTTCCAATCAGTATTTACAAGGATCAAACTGTAATCATGTTGCTCTAAATAGTCTTGAGCACCTCTAGCAACTTCAGCCCAGAAATTGTTAGTAATATCTGGAATTATTAGTAAGATAGTTTTTGTTTTGTTTGTTCTTAGTGAAGATGCTAGGGAGTTTTTAACATACCCAAGTTCTTTTGCTGCTTTTTCAACTTTAGCTCTAGTTTTATCACTTACACCATAGGAGTCGCCAGATAGAACTCTACTCACAGTGCTTTTTGATACTTTAGCTAGTTTTGCAACATCTAAAATTGAATACATAAATTTAACCTTCTTTTTTTTGAAACAGTTTTGGGAACGTTCCCAAAAGTAATTATATCATATTATTACCATTTTGCAAGATTTTTTTTAAATGGTCACATTTTAGCAGGGTAGGATGATGAAATAATCAAGATGAAAAATTATATTATAATGTTGTTATATAAAAAGTTATAAAAATAAAAATTTATGAAAAAATATTTATTTTTGAGCTAAAAATGAAGAGAAAATAGCATGAATTAATTACTTTTTTCTCTTTTATACAATTTTTTTTATTGAAATTTATTCAATTTAGTTAAGTCAAATATTGCTTTAATTATTAACTTTTAAGTCACCTACAAGAAGTAAAAATGTGGTAATTATCATGCAAAAAACTTTAAGTGGAATACTCCTGAGTGTAATGAAAGTATAATGTCTAAGAGTAATTTAATTGGAAGGAAAAGATTAACGGAACAGAGCTAAATTATATTAATTATCACATTCAGAGAAGTTTTTTTCTATTGTTCAATTTTACTCTGTTAACTTTATAATTAGTTGCAATTAATTCATTATATATTTTTGTTTCAACAATAGCACCATTTTAATTAAATGCATTCTATGCTCTAACTCGGACAGTATTATAAATTCTCAAATTAATGGTTCACTTTAAATAAAAACAATTAAAGGATATCCCAATATGAGGAGTACTCAAATTTGTATGATTAAAGAAATTATTCGATTGAAATTTGAATTTAATCTATCAACTCGTGTAATAGCAAGAAGTGTTGGATGTAGTAAAAGCTCTGTTGTAATGTCTTTAATTTGCCCAAATGAACATAACGTTGTCTAAATGTAGTGGATTATGCGTTATTTCTAGTTATAATGTTTGAAAATAAATCTAGGTTAAATTTTTCAGAAAAATAGGATTATATAGACGAGCTTAAATTAAAACATTTAACCTTAAATCTCGCATATATATAATATAATAAAACCTAAATAAGTATAATAAAACTTAATAAATTCAATCGATTAACGATAAACATTTATCCCTTTCATCAGCAAATAGGGCCGTAACTACTACCTTATCAGTTAAGTTGTTTTCGCTTAGCATTTTTCTCAATACTTCTATAAATACGCCATTACCTTTATCTAATTTACAAGAAGAGAGGGTTTTATCAAGATCTTTTCTCTCTTCAAAAGACCCGTACCAGTTTCCATAGCAAGTATAATCAACACCACAGCTTGGGCTTCCATCAATACCAACAATCCCTAAGACTTTAAACATATCAGGGTTAGCTAAATATTCTTTAAGTTGATCAATAATTGGTTGTAATATATTCCTACAATGATTTTTAAAAAATACATTGTTAAATTGATTGCTAACATGCCCCCATCTTTTAGCACCATATAGAGTAAACTCAGGGCAGGGAAGTTGGATGATTTGAACATCATTTTCTATAGCTTTGTTTAAAAAATCTTTTCTAAGTTCTTCTTCAGCTGCCATTTCTTCTTTATTATACATTACTACTTTTGATGCTACATTTAATAAGCAATGAGCAACAAATATAACTTTTTTCATTAAAATTGACTCCTTAATAATAGATTTAATCAATAGAAAACTTTAGAAATCATATTGACTTAATAGGAATTATCATATATATATCGAAATAACAACAATCATTTACTTTTTGGAAATATAATGGAAAATATAAAATATGTAAATAAATTTCAGCAAAGAAATTTTCAATTAAAATTTAACTTAATAAAAACATTCACTAACTTAAATTATCATTTAAGAATTAGTAATAAGAAATTTTCTAACAATCAAAGAAATTGCTTTTCATTAATAAAGCAAGAGAGTTCTAATAATATAAAAAGTTATCATTGTTTATCTTTTCAATGAAATTAATTAAAAATTATGATTTAACTAGTTTATAAACTCTTAAAACTGTTAGTAAATCAAATATCTTCATTGTAATATTTTATAAACCAAAAGTCTTTCATTCTTAAATTATGAAATTAAATTAATAAACTAAAAAAATACTAAAAATACATCTGTTTTAATTAATAGAGGTAATTAAAACTAGTGTTTTTAAATATAGGAGAAAAGAAAATGAAAAATAAAGCGGGGGAAAAGTTTTCAATTAAAGAAGACTTTTCAATGTTAGCATTGTTAATTATTCCTGTTGGAGTTGCCGTTAATTTTGTAGGTGGACAATTAGCATCTTTACTTAAGTTGCCATTGTATTTAGATACAATTGGAACAATCTTTACTGCCATGTTATGTGGTCCATGGGTTGGGGCATTAACAGGACTGTTAACAAACATTGTAACAGGTATAGTAAATCCTGTAAATTTTGCTTTCATTCCAGTTTCCGTAGTTGCTGGTTTAGTGACAGGAGCATTTGCTAGGGCAAATTTCTTTAGTGTTTGGTGGAAATGGTTAATCTCAATGGTAGTAATGGGAGTAGCCTCAATTTTAACTGCAGCCCCTATTGTTGTATTAATGTTTGGTGGAGTTACAGGAAGTGGAGCTTCATTAATAACTGCTACAGTTATGGCAGCTGGTGCTAATATTTGGTCAGCCTTTATAGGTACTGAAGGTCTCTTTAATATTTTAGATAGAATCGTTTCATTTTTAATTTGTTTATCAGTAATTAAAGTCATACCAGTTAGAAATTTAATTAAGTTTAGCTGTGGTATGTTTTATATAAAAGATAAAAGAGAAAATTAATTAACGATAAAATTCAAAGTATTAGCTAATTTATAGGGATGTAAAGAAAAGTATGGAAAAAAATTTTACAGAGATGATAAAAGAGAGGAAAACAAATAAAATAGCAGGATTGTATCCTTCAACTAAATTCAAAGTTGTAATTTTATTTTCAATTTGTACAATAATTCTTAACACTATAAAATTAGCACCTCATAAATTAGCTTTGCTGCTAATACCTTGGTTTTTACTAGTTCCAACAATATTTATTATTTCAGATGAATTTAAAAAATGCATAAAATCAATGAAACCCATAAGTTTTATAGCAATTTTTATAATGCTAGTTCAAACCTTCATAGTTTCTGGAGGTCAAACTTTATGGCAATGGTACTTTTTATCTGTGAGGGAAAAAGGATTGCAGAGTGCAATTTCTTTAGGTTTTTTAATACTAAACATTGCAGGAATTTTTGTTTGGGTGTTTCAAACTACAAGTACTAAAGAAATTTCAAGATGGTTAGAAGATACAAAATTGAGCTTTAAGGCAGCTTATATTTTTTCTTCAACCTTAGAGATGATAAATGTTTTTAGCACAAGAAGTAAAATAATATTAGACGCACAGAGAGCACGTGGAGTTGAAACCGAAGGTAATGTTATAACACGAGCGAAAGCCTTTATTCCCACCCTTGTACCTTTAATACTCAGTGGGATTATGGGATCCGAAGATAGAGTATTAACTTTAGAAGCTAGAGGGTTTTCTATTAAAGGTAAAAAAACGCATTTGTATAATTTAGAAAAATCTGGGTATGAGAAGCCTGTATTAGCAATAAGTATTGTTATAGCAATATTAATTTTAGTGGGGAGAATAGCTTTATGGATTATGAAATAGAATGTAAAAATGTATCATACACTTATCCATTAGCAGATAAACCTGCAATAAAAAACTTAAATCTTCAAATAGAGAAAGGCAAACTCTATGGGATTGTTGGAGAAAATGGATCTGGTAAAACAACACTTTGCTCAATTTTAAGAGGATTTATTCCAAATTTTTATAAAGGAACTTTAAGTGGAGAAATCTTAATTCAAGGAAAGCCCTTACCATCTTACAAAGATCAAATTGCTAAAAAAATTGGATATGTTTTTCAAAATCCTTTTACTCAAATCAGTGGTATAAAAAGTACAGTATTTGAAGAAGTTGCTTATGGTTTAGAGAATTTTGGAGTTGATGTTACTGAAATTGAAGAAAAAGTATTAAATATAATGGAATTAACAGATATCATGGACTTAGCAGAAAAAAGTCCTTTTGAGCTATCGGGTGGGCAAATGCAAAGAGTTGCATTAGCCTCTGTTATAGTTTTAAACCCAGAAATTTTAATAATAGATGAACCAACAAGTCAATTGGATCCACAAAGCACTGAAAGTATATTTAAGATAATAAAAAAGTTAAAAGAGAGAGATAAAACAATTATTTTAGTAGAACACAAGATAGATTTATTAGCTGAGTACTCAGATGAGATGATTGTACTTTATGACTCTAATGTAATTAAACAAGGAAAATCTAGAGAGGTATTATCTGATATAAGTTTAAAAAAATATGGAATTAAACTTCCTCAAGTAACTTTATTAGGCGAAAAATTAAGAGAAGCTGGCCTATTAATCGATGAGCTTCCAATAACTAAACAACAGCTATTAGATATAATTGATAAACAAAGGAGTAAAGTCTAATGAAAGATGTAATATTAAAAGACGTTAGCTTTTCTTATCCTGGTGATTTTCTAGCTGTTGATAATATAAATATGTTAATAAAGGGTGGAGAAAATATTGCAATTATAGGGCAAAATGGAGCTGGAAAAACAACAACAGTTAAGTTAATGAATGCTTTGTTAAAGCCAACAAAAGGAAATGTGATTATTGGAGATTTAAATACTAAGGATTATACAACAGCACAAATTTCTAGACATGTAGGCTATGTATTTCAGAATCCAGATGATCAAATATTTCACTCTACAGTGGAAAGTGAAATTGCTTTTGGACCTAAAATATTGAAACTAAGTGATTCTAAAATTAAAGATAGAGTAGATTATGCATTAGAATTAACAAATCTAACTAGATTGAGAGAGGAAAATCCATATAATCTACCACTTTCAATTAGAAAATTTGTAACAATAGCAGCAGTAATAGCAATGGATACTGATATTTTAATTTTTGATGAACCTACAGCAGGGCAAGATGAAAAAGGTAATAAACAACTCTCTTTAATATTAAAAACACTTCATAGCAAAAATAAAACATTAATAACAATCACTCATGATATGGAATTTGTAGTTGAAAATTTCGAAAATGTTATAGTAATGGCCAATAAAAAAATAATAAAAAGAGGTAAGTGTGAAGAAATTTTTTGGGATTATGAAACTTTAGAAAAAGCAAATTTAAAACAACCTATTGTTAGTGATATCTGTAGGAAATTGGATATAAATAGTAAAGTTGTGAATTTAGATCAAGCTGTGCAAAATATTATGAAAAAAATTACTACTTAAACTAAGATTGCAAATGATAAAATAAAAGTCACTTGATTAGTTCATAAAACAAAGACAATTATTAAAATATTTTATATCATAATAAAAAATTAAGATTATAAAATAATTAGGGAGATTTTATGAATGTAGAGGAGCTTAAAAGCATAGCAAAAGGGTTTCATAGTAAAAATTATAATTGTGCACAAGCAGTTGCTTGTACCTTTAGCGACATTATTGGAGTTGATGAAAAGATTCTTTTTAAAGTTTGTGAAGGCTTTGGTGGTGGAATGGGAGATCACAAAGAATGTTGTGGAGCCGTTACCGGTGGTATTGTTGTATTATCATTATTAAATAGTAGTGGAACAGTTGAGAATCTTACAAAAGCAGAAACATATAATTTATCAACAGCTCTTAGAAATAAATTTATTGATAAATATGATTTAACAACTTGCTCAGTATTAAGAGAGAAAGGTACAGATGATGATCATAATATCTGTGATGATTACATAACAGATTCAGTTGAAATGGTTTACAATATTATAAAAGATGAAAAATTGATAAAATAATAAATAAAAGAACCGCTGTAAGTTTAATTACAACGGTTCTCAGCTATGTTATTTTTAAATCTATTTTAAATAATTAAACATTATAGTTTAATTATATCCTATAACTGTTGCTATAGAGATAGCTACAGTACCAATTACAGTCCACCATATAAATAATGGGAACATGAATTTTAACCATTTTTCATATGGAACTTTAGCTACAGCAAGTACAGCCATTAAAACACCTGAGGTTGGAATAATAGTATTTGAGAATCCATCTCCCCATTGGTAAGCTAATACTGAAATTTGTCTAGAAATTCCAATAATATCGGCTAAAGGAGCCATTAGAGGCATTACAATAGCGGCTTGTCCAGAACCAGATGGAACAAAAAAGTTAAATACTAAGTTAATTAAGAACATAAAGACTGAAGATAGTACAGTTGGAAGAACTGGATTATCAACACTTATTTAGACAAATTTGCTAAGGACAATTCTCTAAATTCTTTTGGGCTCATATAGCCTAAAGTTCCATGTAATCTCTTATTGTTATACCAATTAACATAATCAAATAATTCTAAATCTAATTCATTTTGTGAAATAAATTTTCTATCATATGCAAATTCTGTCTTTACTATTTTATAAGTAGACTCTGATACTGCATTATCAAAGGGACACCCTTTTATTCTTAAGGATCTTTTTATATTATTTTCTTTTAATATTTTTCCAATTTCAGAAGTCTATTTTCTTCTTTCACTCATGTTGTATCTCCATTTTTCTAAGATATTAACATGTCCTTATCTTGATTGTCTAATATAGTATATCCTATCCATAATTTTACATATATGCTAGACAGATAAATAAGAAATTAAATATTCTTTAGATAGTTAGATATATTAGAAAGGTAGGTAGATGTTTTATTCATTACTTAGTAAACCTAATAAATCTTGTGATACATAATCCAAATAATCTTTTAAAGATTCTTTATTTATTGTGTAATATAATCTTTTAACTTCACCTTTTTTTATAGTTAGTAAATCAGCTTCGACTAAAATGTTTAAATGATAAGAAAGCGTTGCTGGTTTCAAATTAAAATAAGTAGCAAGTTCAGTACTATACCATGGTCTTTGTGATGTAAGGCGAATTATCTCTAATCTTTTAGGATCTCCTAAACAGTTAAATAATAAATCTGATTTAGTTTTAGCAGAGTGTTGAATAATTTGTGTATCAGTCCCTCCACCAACAATAATTGTTTTAATATCCCAAAGTCCAAAAACATCATTATCTAAAAAGAGTGAAAAGTAAAAATTTATATCATCTAAGTTAGGATATTCTTTTATTAAACTATTTAAACCTATCGCATTACAATATTCTTTATTATTTTTTTGTAATAAAGAATTGTGCCATTTAAATTTATTAAGTCTTAACTCAGAAAAAGAATCTTTACTAGGTAAGTAAACATCATTATTAAATTGAACGAGAGTAGAGTAAAGCCTTTTTATAAAATTATCTGGATCTTGTAAAAATCCATATATAAGTTCGGATTCTTCTCTAATGTCATAACCAGGATGTAGCCCATCATTTATAATAGTATTGTATATGTTATCAACAGATATATCATCTAAATCTAAATTAATAAAATTACTAATTATATGAGAAGAAAAAATTTCCGCTGAAGTATTTTTAATTAAATCGATAAAATCTTCAGGAGTGTTAATTTTAGGGTTTTTAACTATTAGATTAAATAGATAAAGTGGAATTAATATAGTTTTACTAGTGAGAATAGAAATATCATTGATTAAAAAAGGTGATAATTTCTTTTCATACTTTTTTGCCCAATTATCCAGTTCTGGGATACTAGGATAATCAGGATTTAAATTTCTATTTCTAATGCCAAAACGTCTTAAGGCAAATATAAAATCTACCGCTTCATTATATATAAAATTCATAAACTAATAATATACCTTTTTATTAATTTTGACAATGATTATTAGATATAAATCTACTATATATTAAAAAAACTCTTGCCAAAAAGTAAAAAAAATAAAATTTGTAATCAACTACATAAAATATATCTTCCAAATATTTAAATGAAATTAAAAGTGAAATGATACAAAATGAGGTTTTTTCTTTTATATATAAATCAATTCTTATTTAAAATATACTCTATGTTAGAAATTAATCTAATATAAATAATAAAATGCTTGACTTATATTAGAAATATATCTAATATATATGTATAAATTAGATTAAAGGAGCATAGCTATGTTATATTCAGATTATGAGATTGAAGTAATGTCTAAAGGACACAGAGAACTAATTGAGAGAGATTATAAGGGATTTAATAAAAAGTATAAGCATAATAAACCTAGTAAACTAAAAAAAGCATTAAGTTTATTTTTTATAGTTAAAGTTCAAAGTTCATAAATTACAATATTTTAAATAAACATATCAGATTATATATAGTTTAAAATGGAGGAGAGATTTATGTTTTATAATATTCACGAAATTGAGATGATGCATAGATATAAAGCTGAAGCTTTACAATCTAAAGTACCTAATTATTTTATAATAGAACTTAAAAACACCAAAGAGAGAAAAGCTTCTTCACCTCTTTATAAAATTGGTGAGATATTAATAATTTTAGGAAGACGTTTACAATTAAAAGTGGCTTAGATTTATTATATAATTTAGTTTTAAAGTTAAAAAAGGCTGATTCAAAAATTAAATCAACCTATTTATAAAGTAATAAATTAAAATTATTATCTATTCTTCAATTAAAGCATCAATAATGGCTTTACTTACTAAAAATCCATTTGTCATACCGATTGAGAATGCTCCTGATGAAGAATTTAAACTCTCAGTAACACTTTGACCTTCATGAGGTCTATCAAAGTTTACAGCATCTCTAATAACGATTAATTTATCAGCAAGATTAAAGTTTTTTGCTACAACACCAAAAGCGTTGTCTTCCATTTGAGTTACAGTGTAAACACCGTCTGCATCATAGGCTTCACAAACTTTTTGTGCATGGTAGGCTGAACTTTCGCCGTGCCAATATGAGTCTCCTGTTACAGAAATACCAGAATATATAGAAGGTTTAACGCTCTCATTTTGATTATATAAAGCTCTATAAGAAGCTGCATCTTCACTATCAACAAGTTCAATATTTTTAGTGATATCAAGTGCCCATTGAACTAAATCTTCATTACATACAAAATATCCACTATTATCATAGCTCGTAGATCTTATAAATCTTGAATCATCAGCATCTTCTGGGTTATCGCTTTCACTCCAAGAGTTTCCTAATTCATAATCAACTAAGCTAGATGCAATAACAACATCGCCAAGAGTTCCTACATTTGGATCAATTCCTGAGCAACCAGAAATAACAATGTATGTATTTGTAAAATCGAATTTTGGATAAGATAATATAGCAGTCAGAGTTGAAGCAGCTTGTGCCTTGCCCATTCCAGCTATTGTTCCTGCAACCCCATCTTTGTTAACATATAAAGGTTCAATTAATCCATCAATATCGTAAGAAGTAGAATCAACAAAGTAATTCTCATAAAAATGTTGGAATTCTCCTGCAAAATCCCCTTCATTTTCTCCAACTTCAAACATACCAAAAACTAATACTTTTATTTCTTGTTTTGTTTCTTGAGTTTCACTATATCCTTCAGCAAATATAGACGTTGTTGCAATTGTTGCAATAATAGCAACAATAAATGATATTTTTAGTATTTTTTTCATAAACCCTCTCCCTAATGCAACATAGTAAAAACTTTTTGTTGTTTTAGTCAATTGATATTATAAAATTTGTAATAATTTGTTGCATTGGGATTGTTTTGACTTACTTTATCAAAAATAAATATTTCTTTAATTGTGCTTATAGTCCAATCATCATATAATACTATTCAAAATATAATTAAATGGAGTAAAGATGATAAGAAAATGCACAAGTTGTGATTTGGATATTTTAAATAACTATCTATATAAAAGAAAAGAATTAAATCTTTTTATGATAAGTGATATAGAAATCTTTGGATTTGAAGATGAAAATTTAGAAATCTTTATCGATCAATACAACAATGAACTTAAAACAGTATATCTTAGATATTTTAATAATTTATGTGTGGTCTCTTATGATAATATTCTTGATTTAGATTTTATAAAAAATATTGTTGAAAAACACTCTATTGTAAATATCAGTGGAGAAAAGGATTTAATTCAATTAATTAAATTAGACGGTTTTATTACCAAGGATTGTTATTTTTCTTCACTAAATAAACTTCAAATTAAAGTTGATACTACTGGGGTTTGTGAATTAACAATAGATAATTTTGAAGAATATTTAGAAAAATCAAATGAAGTATTTAACACTAACACTAAGGTTGAATCTATAAAGGCTGAACTTGAAAAAAATTCTAAACATATATTTGTTTATAAAGAAAATGGTGAAGTTGTGAGTGGGGTGAGCTCAAGTGCAGAATCAAAAGAACTAGCAATGCTTTTAGGTGTTTTTACTCTTGAAAAATGGAGAAGAAGAGGGTTAGCTTTAAAATGTGTTTATGCAATATGTGAAAAGCTATTAAATGAAGGAAAAACTGTTTGCTTATTTTATGACAATCCAAATGCTGCAAAAATGTATGAAAAGTTAGGATTTAAGTTTGCTGGATATTTTTCTATTTTAAGAAGAGATGAGTAATTATTATGCCTCATTGTTTTAAAGGTAAAATAAACTGATATATGAATTTTGATTATACTAAATTATTAAAGAATAGAATTCTAGTTACATCTGAAAGGGGATATTTTAAAGCTTCTCGTTTTAGCGAAAAGCAACTTAGCTATTTTAAAAGTATTGATAATTTTTATGCGCTTGAGTCTAATTGTACCTCTGGAGTAAGTTTAGAATTTAAAAGTGATACGACTATATTTTCTTTTGATTTTATTTCTGAAGAAACATCTCAATGCATAGTAAACTTTGATATATTTGTAAATGATCAGTTTGTTGTAAGTAAGAAATATAATACTGTGAACTTTAAAAAGTATTACTTAGTCTTTAAGACAGATAGTAAAGGTTTAAAAAAATTTACTATTTATTTCCCGCATTCTTCTTCTATTAAAATCAATAATTTTCAACTTGAAGATAAGGCATCATTTAGTTATGTTGAAGACAAAAAGAAATTACTTTTAACACTAGGAGATTCAATTACTCAAGGATACAATGCAACAAATCCAAAGGACACATATGCTGTAAAACTTTCACGAAAATTAGATATGGATTTAATAAATCAAGGACTTTCAGGGTATTTCCATGATGAAAATTATTTAGATGAAAACTTGTCCATTAAGCCATCAATTATTATCAGTGCTTTTGGAACTAATGATTGGGTAATGATTAATAATTTATATGAATTAAAAGTTAATATTTTATCTTATTTTAAAAAATTGCATCAGATTTATAATAATATACCTATATTTATAATCACCCCAATCTATAGAAATGGGTATTTAAGTGTTTTACCTCTTGGATCATTTTTTGATGTAACCTCAACGTTAATAAAAGAAGCACAAAAATTTGATAATTTCTTTATTATTGATGGGTTAGACCTAGTTCCCCATAATCCAAAATATTTTGATGATAATGTGCTTCATCCAACAAATGAAGGTTTTAGTTTTTATAGCGATAATTTATACGAACAAATAGTTCAAAGGCTAGAAATAAATAAATTCAATCAAAATAGTTAACACATTAATTGAAAAATTTAGTATTATATAAATAATAGTGGGAATATTTATAAAATAAATTTATATTTTATAATCAATTAATTACAATTCATATATTTTTTGTAATTCTCTAAAACTAATTCAAGGAAATTCATATGGTAAACATGCTTTTAATAGCTTCAATAATAATTTTATTATCTATGTTTAGTAGTAAACTATCACAAAAGATTGGAATTCCAAGTTTAATCTTGTTTATCGCTTTAGGTATTCTTTTTGGAGAAGATGGTATTTTTAAAATACCATTAAATGATTTAGAATTAGTTAAAGAAATCTGTTCAGTTTCACTTGTTTTTATAATCTTTTATGGAGGATTTAACACAAGATGGAAAACTGCTAAGCCAATAGCAGTTAGGGCTGTATTATTATCGACAATTGGTGTTCTTTTAACAGCAGCAATAGTTGGGCTGTTTTGTTATTACGTATTAAATATAAAATTATTGGAGAGTTTTTTAATAGGATCAATAATAAGTTCTACAGATGCAGCATCAGTTTTCTCAATATTGAAATCTAAAAGATTAGCTTTAAAAAATCAAAGCGCTCCTTTATTAGAAGTTGAAAGTGGAAGTAATGATCCTAGTGCATATATGTTAACTGTGATTATCTTATCTATGATGGATAATCCTCTTTCCTTTAATAAATACCTTAGTATGTTAGTAGTTCAGTTTATATTTGCAATACTAATTGCGATTGCACTTTCATATGTAACTAAATATGTAATTAAATATTTTAATTTAGAAAATAATGAATTGTTAATAATATTTTATGTTGGATTAGTTCTTCTTGTATTTGCTTTCAGTGAAAAAATCGGAGGCAATGGCTACCTTGCCACATATATTTACGGGATAATAGTTGGAAATCAAAAAATAAAGAATAAAACAGTTGTAACAAACTTTTTTGATGGAATTACTGCTTTAGTCCAAATCTGTGTTTTCTTTTTATTAGGATTATTAGCCTTCCCCTCTAAAATACCAAATATTGTGTTAATGGCTTTAGTAATAGCTTTATTCTTAACTTTTATTGCAAGACCGGTTTCAACTTTTTTAATATTAAAACCATTTAAATGTTCTATGAACCAAATAGCCTTAGTTTCTTTTGCTGGTATTAGGGGAGCTTCATCTATTATATTTGCTATAATTGCTACTGTAAGTACTACACAAATTGATAATGATATTTTTCATATAGTTTTTTGTATTGTTTTATTATCTATTCTGTTTCAAGGATCTTTACTTCCTATAGTAGCTAAAAAATTAAACATGATAGATGTAACAGGAGACGTTTTAAAAACATTTTCAGATTATAATGAAGAAAATGATGTGCAATTTATTAGACTAGTGATAAATGAAAAACATCCTTGGAATAATAAAAGAATAAAAGATTTAGTTTTGCCTGTCGACATATTAGTAGTTTTACTGTTGAGAGATAATAAAGTAATTATTCCAAGAGGAGAGACTGAGATTTTAAATAATGATGTTTTAATTATGGCTGCCCCAGGTTTCTGTGATAAAACGAATATTGAATTAAAAGAAATTAAAATCGAAAAGAATAGCGATTGGCTAAATAAAGAAATAAAAGATATTGAAATAGCTCCATATAAGTTGATAACAATAATCAAAAGAGGCTCTCATGTTATTATTCCCAATGGTAAAACAATTATTAAAGACAAGGATATCCTAGTGGTGTTAAATTAAAAAAAGGCCAGCTTCTCAAAAAAGTAGAAAAGCTGGTCTTTTATTTTAAATATTAATTATTATTTAATGTAAGGAGAAATCTTACTTATTAGTTTAGATTCAAGTTTTTCATTAAAATCATCTAAGAAAACATCTATAGTGTTTAAAACGAAATCACGTGATTTTATTTGTTTCATTAAACCCTCATAAATATACATATCGGCATCAAAATTAAGCTTTCTTTCATCATTATCTGCGCCATAATATGTATATTGATATGAATAATAATTTCCCATTTCCGATTTGAGTAATAAGAAAGGAATAAAGGTATGATTATTTAGTGTATCCATATAAGATAGTTGTTTAGCATCAGTAAATGAATCAAAATCAAGATTACGAACATATGAAATGTAATCTGAACGCCATAGAGCTGGGGTATTTCCTAATAATTTAAAACCTTCATATTGATTTAATAAATATTCTAAGTTAAAGAAATCAACATTATTTTCTACAGTTGCGACAGGTGCTTTAATTTTTATTTTTTCACCACTAGCACTAGTTAATTCAGTTGTAGTATTCTTATAAGGTGCATCTAAGTAAGAGAATGAAAAACCAAAGTCTGTTCCATCATTGAGAGAAATTGTATCACTACTTAGTAGTTGATTTGTATTAAGATCTGTTATCATATAATTTATTTCTGCTTCACCATTAACAACAAATCTTGTTTTCTTAACATCCCAATCTTCAATTCCAGTCACATTATAATTAACAGCTTGGTTTACTGATTTTATTGAGTAACTTGTTGTTGTGTAAGTGTCTAAAAATATTAAGATGTCAGCATCATATTTATTAGCAGTAGATACAGCTTTTTGATATGAAGATGTTGTATTTGAAGTATATACAATATCAATTAAAGTATTAGAGCTATATTTAGCTTTTATCATTTGAACTAAATCACTTTTAGAATTTTCTTCTTTTTGAATTATTGCTAATTTAACTGTAGCTTCTCTAACGGCTTGTTCATAAAACTCTTCAATATTAGGATAATTGTTTACTAATTTTTTTACTGCTGTAAAATAGTTCAAAGCTTCTTTAGCATTTTCTCTTCCTTCAAGACTTAATTTTTCTTTACCGAAAGTAAAGTAAATTTCTGCTAATTGTTGTTTAATTACATTTTGATCAGCCATCAGTTGTTTAGAGTTTGGCTCTAAATATATATAATTAGCATTTTCTACTAAAATGTGAATTTGAATTAGTTTATCATATAATGAGATAATTTCATCTAAATCGTTTACAGAGGCTTCAGATTCTGTCAAATTAGCTTTTACCCAATCAGGTAAATCCATTGAAATCGATGTGACAGTGTTTCTACTTTTGAGAAAAGTAATTTTGTCCATCCATTCTTGGTTTGCTTGTTTCCAAGCAGTATCAAGAACTTGTTTTGCATCTAAAGAATTAGGATCTTCATTTAATGCAGCGATAGACTGAGAAATTGCTTTAGTGTAATTTCCATCTCCAAGAGCTTTTTGTGCCAATTCAAGTGATGAAGCACAAGAAATAAACATTAACATGGTAATGAGAACTAATGAACTCAGTTTAAAAAATCGTTTAGTCATAGTTTTTCCTTTTTTTATTTTTAAAATGGATTTAATACACTAATTTAAGCAAATGTTAAATAAAGACTATTATCCATAAAAAAGTTACTTTATTATTAAAATAATAGGTGAACTATTTTGAGTTGTCAACTATTATAATAAGAAATAATATATTATAAAAATTATAAAATCAGTCTAGTTATTATATCTTTTATAAGTAATTAAAATAAAAGAATTAGTATTGATTTTAATATATACTTCTAAAAAATTTATTAGTAAAAGAAAATTAGCAATTATTTAATTTTATCAAATAATTAAAGGTTTGTATCCATAAGGTAATTTTAATTTCGAAAATATAATTAAGTCTCAATTTATAATTTAATCTTGCTTGAGTAATTTATTTTTATTGTATTTTCCAAAAGTAAAAATATCAGAAATATTAGTTTTTTCATTCAATTTCCAAGAAGAAACATCGTGATTGAAACTAGAAAAACTAAACATACTATCCATATTTTCTACGTTTGAAACATCCCATGAGGCAATATCTTGATTGAATTTCGATTGACTAAACATAAATCCCATATCTTTTACTTTTGAAACCTTCCAAGAAGAAATATCATGATTAAAAAGTGAAGTAGAAAACATAGAGTACATTTTACTTACATTAGAAACATCCCATGCAGAAATATCTTTGTTAAATATAGAATCAGAAAACATCCAACTCATGTTTTTAACGTTAGAAACGTTCCATTTTGAAATATCTCTATTAAAAATTGAATTAGAAAACATCCATTTCATTGATGTAACATTTGAAACATCCCAGGCAGATATATCTTGATTAAAGGAAGAATTACAAAACATTTCATCCATATTCCTAACATTAGATACATCCCATGAAGATATATCTTGATTAAAATTAGAATTAGAAAATAGGCCCTTCATGGTTTTAACATTTGAAACATTCCAAGAAGAGATGTCCTTATTAAAAAATGATCCAGCAAACATTTCTTTCATGTTTTTTACATAAGAAACATCCCAAGAAGATATATCATTATTAAAATAGGAGAAGGTAAACATTTCTTTCATATTTTCGACATTAGAAACATTCCATGAAGATATATCTTGATTGAAAATAGAATTATAGAAAAGTTTTTTCATATATTTAACATTAGACACATCCCAAAGAGATATATTTCCATTAAAACTAGAATCTTTAAACATTTTATTCATATTTTCGACATTAGATACATTCCAAGAAGAAATATTCCCATTAAAAACAGAGCCCATAAACATTCCTTCCATGTTAATAACATTTGAAGTATCCCACTGAGAAATGTCTCCATTAAATTTTCTAAACCCTTTTCGATTAGAAAATAAATAATTCATGTGCTCAATATTTGAGACATCAATACAGTTTAAATCACAATTATAACCTTTTTCATTAATAATAATGCTTATTATATGTGATAATTCTAAACTATCCTTAGGTTGATAAATATAATTCACATTTGGTTTCTCTTTCTTTAAATTAGTTATTTTATCTTCTTTTTTAGGTGCAGGGGTTGTATCAAAAGGAATGGCTTTCTTAAAAAAAGTATTTAATAGCAAGTCAAGATAAGATGCTGTGAGTATTTTATCAATCCCAAATTTATAATAAAGAGTTTCAATTAGAACTTGAGGTTGATAAACATCTTTTTCTTTATCAAAATTTAGAATAATCTTATCTAATATAAATAGACCTCTATAATCTTCAGATATAGTGTCTTTTAAGATATCAATTAATTTTTGTTTGTTGTTTAAAATATCAATTCCATACTTTTCGAATATTTGCTTTAGTTTATCTTCAGTGTATTTTAACTTGTTTTGGAATAAAATTTCGTACATGACAATTCCTTAAAATAATATATTAATATAATTGTACCACAAATTATTTGATAGTTGTAAATTTTTTTCTTTGTAAAATAAAATTTTTTTAGGAAAATCATAAAAGTATAGTTTGAAATTAACATTAGAAAACTTAGAGCAAAAAAATTTGAAATTAAATGGATTCTATAATTATAATCTAGAATGGTGTATATTCGTAATAATCTAGTTTTGGATTAAATAAAGTATATGTTTAAATTTATCAAAAAAGAAATTATATTGTAAAACTATCATTTATATTCTTAATTTTAAAATAAATTTTAAATTAAAAGAAAAGCCTCTTATATCAATTGGTTATGGATTTGATATAAGAGAGCTATTTTAATAAATATAGTGAAATAACTACATTTATGGAGTTACATAAAGATATTTCCAATTAATAAAGTAATAAATCCAACTGTTGACATGGTTAATACACAGCCAAACCAGTTTTTAAACATGTCATTGATGTCTGTTAATCCTATAGATTTATTGACAACCCAGAAATAACTATCATGAACATTTGTTATACCAATAGAACCAATACAACATGCTAGACCTGCCAAGTATGGATTTACAGAAGCCATTTCAAGAATAATTGGAGCAGTTAGAGAGCCTGCTGTCAACATTCCAACTGTTGCTGATCCAGTGATGATTCTTAAAAGATATGCCATGAAGAATGGTAATAAAATACCAGGGATATTTGAACTAAGCATAAGATTTGCAATTGCAGTACCTGAACCACTATCTTTTAAAACTTGTCCTAAAGCTCCACCTGCACCTGTTACAAAGATAATTACACTAGCTTGCTCAATTGATTTATCTAATAATTTTACAACTTCCTTTCTGTCAATTTTTCTAGCTAAAGTAAAAATAGAGACTATTAAACCAATCATAACGGCAACTACAGGATCACCTATTAATGCAATAAGACTACGAGTCGTTCCTTCTTGCATACCTACTGCTTTGGCTAAAGTATTTAATAAAATTAATACTATAGGAAGAAGTATAGGCAAAAATGAAAGGAAAGTACTTGGTATATCTCTATCATCAATATTATCTGAATAACTATCTAATTCTTCTTGTGTATAATGTCTATCAATTAACATTCCACTATCATTTGGATCTGGAACTTTATATATTTTTTTACCAACCCATCTAGCATAAAATATGCCAGCTATAGAAATAGGAATTGCAAATATCAAACCAAATAAAATGAATTTACCCATATCTAAACCAAAGTATCCACTTATAGCTAAAGGTCCTGGAGTTGGAGGTACAAGTGAGTGTGTTGTTAATAAAGCAGCACCTAACGCACAACCAATTGTGACAATTGAACGGCCTGTTTTTCTTGATAAAGATTTTGCTAAAGGTGTTAGAATAACAAATGCACTGTCACAGAAAACTGGAATAGCAACAATAAAACCTGTTATAGCCATAGCTATATCTTCTTTACCTTCTCCTAGAAGACGAATAAAAGTTATAGCCATTCTTTTTGCTGCGCCACTTGCTTCAAAGATAGCTCCCATCATAACCCCGAGACCTATAACGATACCTATAGAACCTAAGGTACCTCCGAATCCAGTTTTGATAGATGATGTGATTGACCCAAGTGGTAAACCGATTAATAATCCGGCCACTACAGATCCAAGAATCATAGCTACAAAAACGTGAATTTTAGTGCGTGTCGAACAATAGAAAATTAATCCAATCGCTACTAACAACCCAATGATTACTCTAGCAATACTAATATCACCCATAATAATCTCCTCCTTTCATATTAAAAACAAAATTTTTATAATAAAGTTATAAATAGAAATTACCTCTTAACTATTTAATACCTTTTAATAATTACATGAATTAATGCGTCATTTATCACTTTTATTAAATAACTGGGCCTAAACAATAGAAGTCCATAGATTTATTGTAGTTTATTGATTCACCTTTACTCTTTTCGCCATTTGCTACACGTAAAAGCATTTCAAATGTTTCTTCCCCAATTTCAGCAATTGATTTTTCACCAGTAGTAATTAACCCCGCGTTTATATCCATATCATGTTGCATTCTTTCATAAGTGATTGGATTACCACATATTTTAACCACAGGGACTACAGGAAAACCTTGAGGAGCACCTCTGCCTGTTGAAAATAAAATGACATCTGAACCTGCAACAGCCATTCCCGAAAGAAGCTCTATTTCACGGCCTGGAGAGTCTTTAATCCACAAACCTTTTCCTTTTGGAGCCTCTGTATAATCAATAACTCCTTGGATAGTTTTTGTTCCAGATTTGACAATAGCTCCTAAAGATTTTTCCTCAATAGTACTAAGACCTCCCTTAATATTTCCTGGAGTAGGCTGACCTTTTCTCATGTCAACACCAATAGCTTTGGCTCTATTTTCCATTTCAGTGACAATACGACCAATTTCTGAAGCGACAAAACTGTCTTTAGCTCTTCTTTGAAGAATGTGTTCCGCTCCAATAAATTCTGTAGTTTCACCAAAAACAACTGTGCCTCCTAAATCAACTATTTTATCAGCGACGTATCCAATTACTGGATTAGAAGCTATTCCTGAAGTTGTATCTGAAGCGCCACATTTAATTCCCATAACAAAGTTTGATATATCAACTTCTTGTCTTTGTAAGGATGAAATTTGTCTAATTAATATTTGTGCTTTATCCATTCCAACTTGAATTGATTTACTTGTTCCACCTAGTTCTTGAACATTTATTCTTTCAACAGGTTTTCCAGTTGCTCTAATTTCTTTCTCAAGACGATCTGTATCGACACCTTCACAACCGAGACTTACAATAAGGACAGCTCCAACATTTGGATTTTCACCAATTTTAATAAGACAATCAGTGATTCTTTTTAAATCAGGAGGTGTTTGACAACAGCCTTGGTGGTGAATAATTCCTTGAGTTCCTGCTGTATTATTTACAATCGATTCAACAACTTCATCTACACAAACGACTGATGGAATAACCGCTACATAATTGCGGGTACCAACTTTACCATCTTTTCTAACATATCCATAAAATTTATATTGTTTGTTATCCATAATTTTTCTCCTTACTTATTCATATTGGTTGTAATTGAATTTTGTTTTTTAGCATCCCAGTCACCACGTCCGCGAATACTTTCAATGTTATGAATATGAACATATTCACCTGCTTTGATTTCTTTACTTGCAATACCAATTTCTTCACCATATTTAGTTACTTGTTGACCAATGGTTATATTATTTAATGCTATTTTGTGACCATATGGGATGTCATTTAGAACCTTTAAGGTCCATGAGTCTCCTTTTTCTGTAAGAATTTCTAAAACATCGTCTTTTTTTACGTCACTAAATACAGTTGCAACATTATCTTTTTCATTAAGTTTGATTGCCTTACTCATATCTTTATCTCCTATTATTATTTTATTATTACAGCAACACCATCTGGAATTACTGTTACTTTTGCTTCATTTCCTTTAATTTCATAAGCAATTTTCATTGCTTTATTTACATCATTTGCATATATAAAACCCATTTGTTCTACCAAGTTTTGCTCTAAGGAAGAAACCAAAATGATTTTATATTTTAACAAAGCTGCAGAGAAATATTGGACGCACCATTGCTCAGGTATAGTCTTTTCCATTGGAGTATCAAGTATTCTTTTATGAATTTCTTTTGGTGATCCACTTTTCATCATGCGCCCAAAGTGTTCACCACCAAGACCTTCACTACATGAAGCTACTAAAATTGCAATTCCATCTTTTTTGATACACTTTAAAGCACTTGATAGACCTTTAGGACATTGATATAAATTTTGATCTAGAGGATAGCCCCCATTAGTTGTAACTACTATGTCACTCATAATTGCTTTTGCACCATTTTCTTTTAATAAAAAGTTGCATCCTTTTCTATGAGCTTTATCAACATCACCTGCGTAAGCAGCTTTGATTTTTTTGTTTTCATCCAAAAGAACATTTAAAATAAATGCTATCTTTGATAATTTAGCAGCACTAGCCATATCTTCATGAATAGGATTCCCATCTAATACTCCTGTAGTAGATTGAGGATTTGCCATTTGTGGAGCGCTGTGATTGATGTTAACGCAAGTTGCAGAAGCAATTCCTGGTAGTATACTTTTCCTTCCACCTGAGAACCCAGCAAAAAAGTGTGGTTCTATAAAACCTTCGGCTATTAATAAATCTGCATCAACTGCAATTTTATTCATTTCAAATTTTGAACCTGAAGGTAATTGGCCAAGATAAATGTTATTATTATTATCGAAAGCATCATGATTTATTATAGTTTCTTCATCTACTATTTTTTTACCAAATCTTTCAATCATTTCCTCTTTGGTCATGCCTCTATGAAGGCCAGTAGCAATTAAAATAGTAACCTTAGCGTCCTTATTTGAAGATCTTATTTCGTCTAATAATAAAGGCATTGTAATACTACTTGGAACCGCTCTTGTATGATCGCTAGTTATAATAACAATATTCTTCTTACCTATAGAAAGTTCTTTAAGTGTTTTACTTTCAATAGGATTTGATAAAGCATTAAGAACTATTTGTTTTTCATCTATGTTATTGTTTAATTTTTGACCTGTTATACTAATAATTCCATTTAATTGGTCTGTATTGATGTCTAGACTAACTGTATTTTTTCCATAAGGAAGTAATATATTTTTAAGCATTGTTTCTCCTTAATAAATGTATAATGTATAATAAATCATGCATGCATGATGTATCTTTAATATTATTGTAATTACTTATAACATTTGTCAAGAAAATAAAAAAATAAATTTGAGATTGAATTTTTAGCAATTAAGGAAATCAAATAAAGTAAAATTTCTAGTAATTATTTATTATTAATAGTATATTAAAATTACAATATTGATTGAGGAAATAAAATGGTGAAACAAAACAAACGAATTATTAAAACTATTAAAGAGCAAGTTTATGAAATTTTAAGAACTGATATTATAGAAGGAAAATATGCTCCAGGAGATAAAATAAGTGAGGTTGACGTTGCTTCTCAATTGAATGTAAGTAGAACACCAGTACACAGTGCTGTAACTGAATTAATAGGTGAAGGACTTTTAGAAAGCGTACCAAATAAACCCGTGATAGTAAGGGAGTTATCTAGAAAACAAATTCTTGATATTTATGAATACAGAGTACTTGTTGAATCGTTTTGTATAAAAAAAATAATTGAGAAACAACAACCCGAATGTTTGAAAAAACTATTAGAGTTTAAAGAAAAGTTTTCTAAACTAAATGATTATTCAAAAATTCATCAATATACTTTAGTAGATACTCAATTCCATCAATTTTTAGTAGATTGTAGTGGTAATGATGTAGTTTCAGATAGTTACCACAATTTTTCAATAATGATTACTCCTTTTAGAGTTACTTCATTAACTAGTCAGACAAGGTTTAATGAATCTGTTTTAGAACATTCGCTTATCATTGATTATATACTTTCGGGTGATGTTGAAAATGCTATAAAAAAAGATAAAGAGCATTTAGAATTAGCTTTAAAAGAAATAGAAAAATATCTTGAAACCAGAAAAAATATAGATAATTCAATTTAGATAAAGTAAAAATTATCAATGTTTTGTAGTTTTTAAATTATATTACTTTTATGAATTTAATTCTTATTTAAATGAAGATTTCGTATTTTTAATTTGACAGAAGAACCTCTTAGTTTTATTGTTTATATTTAATATAATTGATTTATATCAATTAAATAAACAAAAGGGACACATTATGCTATTAAAATTTGTAGTGAAGAATTATAAGTCTTTTAAAGATGAGACAACTTTTAGTTTTTTAAGAAGTGATACATCAAAATCCTCAACAAGTTCAGTTAAATTATATAATGGTAAATATGAAATTTATCATTTCAGTGCAATTGTAGGAAGAAATGCTTCTGGTAAAACTAATTTTATTGATGCTTTATCTGCTTTTGTTAATCTAGTATTGAATAGTAAATATCTAGGACCTGATGGTAAAATTAATATATATAAACCATTTTGCTTAGATTTATCTAGTGAAAAAGAGCCAACTGTTTTTGAAATAGAATTTATATCTAAATTAAATCACTATAATTATAAAGTTGAATTTAATGATGCTGAAATACTTTTAGAAGAACTATATTTACTCCAGCACAATAAAAATAAATTAGTTAAAATATTAATCTTTGAAAGGCATTTACTAGATATAAAATTTGAAGAAATGGTAAAAGATACAATAGAAAAATTTCAAAATGTAATAGATTCCAATAAATTAATATTATCAGTTATTGGAGGAAAGTCGAATTCTAGTATTATAGAAGATGTGGATTATTATTTTAAAAACGAACTTCGTATTTTTTATTTGCAAAAAGATATAGAAAGACATTTAAATAAATTTAAAACAGAGAAGTTAGTGAGAGATTTACCAGAAGTAAAACCTTTAATGAAAGCAATTTTAAAATCTGCAGATACCCAAATTTCTGATATTAACATTAATATGAGTGATGAAATATCAACTATGTTAAATAATAAAGGCTTAGATAATTATCCTAAGGGTAAATCCCTAGTTGACGAGTTATCTAATATTACAAGTTTAACCCATAGTGTTTTTTCTAAAAATCATGAAAGGTATGAGAAAGTGTTTTGTGATTATGAAGGAAGTGAAGCATCTTCAACTATGAAATTATATGAAATATCTGATGAAATAATTAATGCTTTAATCACTGGTACAACATTGGTTGTAGACTCATTTACAAGTTATTTTGATTTTAATGTAGCATCATTTATTGTTAAATTATTTTCCTTAAAAGAGATTAACAAAAAAGGTGCGCAACTACTAGTCACTTCAAAAGATTTAAATTTAATTGAAAACCTTAATTTATTAAAAGACCAAATTTGGATTGTTGAAAAAACAAATAACGGTGAAAGTGATTTAGTTTGTTTTAATGACTTAAATGAACAAGGGCTTAAGGCTTTGGTAAAAATGACAAATATTGATAAAGATACTATATTATTAAATTTACTAAAAAAAGCTATTTCTAATTTTAATGATGGAATAAATTAAAAATAACGTGCAAGTCTATATTATTTCCCTATTTTAATATCAATAATGGGCGTTCCATTAATCATATCACCTTTTTCAATAGTGATTGAATCTTCGTCTATGTCTAAGATTTTTGTAGTTGTAATTCCAAGGCTATTAGGCCTTCTAGGAGATCTACTTGAAAAAACGCCGATTGGTTCTTTTGAAAAACAGGTAGGAGTTACTAAATCATAACTTTTTGACTTATTAAAATAGAATATGATTGTGATATCCATTCCAACTTTTAAGTCTTTAATTCCAATTTTAAATTTATCAAGTATCTTAATTACTTCTTTGCTATATTTTCGATTTCCATTTTTATCACCTTTGTAATAAAAATCATCAAATTCACTAACTACATAGCCAATAGGCTCTATTTCAAATTTTTCCATCTTTTAGTTCCTTAAAATAAGTTAATATTAACTAACATAATTAAAGATACTTTTCTAAATGATAAAAGTCAACAAAGAGTAAAGAAAAGACATGTATTATGCTTACAATTAAATAGGGAAATAAAGACTTACTTTATATAGCATTTTTACCATGTAGAATAATGCATAATTATAATCAATTAGTTGATTCCAGCCCTCTTCCTCTGTAGGCTCAATGCTATTAGTTGGCTTGTTTTCTAATATAATTAATGGTAAAGATAAAGATAGTGCTAATTTAATATTTTTTTTAGATACTTTGTTTGGTAATAAACAGGATAGTTCACCAATAGGCCCTATAGAAAAACATGTATAGTGAGTGTGGATATTGGAAAAATCAAACTGCATAAAAACATCGCTAGCAAGACCAAAATTAAAACTAAAATTATTTAAGTTAATAATATTATAATTTATCGTTCCATGAAAACAAATAGTTTCAAAGAAATCATGGAAACTTGCTTGATCAAATTTATCGCTTTCTTCAAGAATTGAAAAGAGAGGGTAACTAATAGTCGCTTTAACATTTAAGTTTTTAAAGTTGTTATTTAAAGATAATCCAATATCATTTAAATTTGCATCAACACCTAAATCAAAAGTAGAATTGGCTAATAAGAAGAAATTTAAATTAAAGAATATTAGGCATAAGATAATTACTTTTTTTATCATTAAATCATTATACTATAGGGCCTTTAGTAAATCAAATTATTTTGGCTTTAGCAAATATTAGTTTGAAAAAGATTGAATTTATTTGAATTTATTTGAAGTTGATAAAAAGAAGTAAATTAAATATTGTCTAATTAGCTTTCCATTAATATTATTATTATAGAAGATATTTTAAGCAGATAATATTTATTTAAAAAGGAGCTTTTTAAAATGAAGAAGTTTTTTTTATTAATAACAAGTTTTTTTGTTTTTGCAATGGGCAGTGCTTTTAGTGCTAGTTCAAATGCCTCTAATGCAATAAAAAGTCCTGTTTTTGTTCGAACCACAATACAAAGTAATATAGAGACTAAGAGATTAAAATTTAATGTTGATGGTGAGAGTGTTTCTGGTACTTTAACTATCCCAAAAAATGGTAAAGATTTTCCTTTAGTAATTATTGATTCACAAAAAGAGGAGGATATGGATGGAATGGAGAGTACTTTTTCACTTCTTGCCTCAAAGTTAATCAAAGAGGATATTGCTTCTTTTAAATTTGATCCTCTAGAAAATGATGTTGATTTATCCTCTGCTATTCAAATAGTAACTGATTATTTAGCTAGTTTAGATAAAATAGATAAGGATAGGATTGGTTTATTTGGATGGGCTCAAGGTGCTGAAGATGTTAAAAATGTAATAGCTGATGAAAGTGATATTTATTCAAGTATTTTAACTTGGTCTAAAAAAACTGATAATGAAATAACTATTACTAGGGTTTCTACTATGCCTAATAGATTTAGAAGGTATTTTAGACATAGAAGATTCCCCTTTGGTCCTAACCGTGTAGTAGTCAAGTATGGCGATGGAAGAGCTCTTCATTTTGATACTGCTTTTAGTGGTCCAAGGGTATATTATTCAAGTAGAAATCTAACGGAAGATAATGCTGATGTAAGTTATTTCAAAACTGAGGTTTCCATATCTAATAACTCTCCATCCGTCTATAAAATCTATACTAATGATTTATCACAAATAAAAGATAACTTAGATGAAACAGTTGATTGGTTTTCTCAAACTTTATAATTAACTAACTATAAAATTATAATAAAATAAGCTTCCACTCTCAATTTAGCGATATAAATTAAGTTGAGAAGGTGGAAGTTTTTTTTGTAAAAAAATCAAATAGTTTTTTGCTACTTAATGTGAATTCTACTTTAAATTAATCAATTTTGTTGAAATTTTAAACTTATTATTTTATTATTAAATTTAGTTTTAATTAATAATTTGTATTCTAAATAATATTTTATTTACTTACCATAAAAGAAAATAAAATAATATTTGACAAATATAATATCTAGGATGATAATTAATTAGTTGGTAAATCCAATTAATTATTTGGAGGTTTAATACATGTCTTGTTGCTTAGTAGTCCCAACATATTGGAGTACTGATTCTATATTAAGTTGGAAAGTTTTTGATCATCCTTTTAAAGTAGAAGAAGAAGGTACTTTATTAAGGACTTTAGAAAATTTAAGTAAAAATAACATCAAGGAAGAAGTTGTCATTTTACCTGTTCCTTGTTTAAAGGAAATAGTAGATAAAGTTAATAGTATAGTTAAAAAAGTGTCCAACTTAGATATTACAGTTATAGATGAAGTGAAATATGGAGAGATAAAAAAGACATTAGAAAAGGCTGGTATGGATCAAACTTCACTTTGTCTAGTTGATTCATATTGCTATGGTGGTGTTAGAAATCTTGGATTAGCATATTCTCAAATAAATGGGTATGAAAATTCAATTATGATAGATGATGATGAGCTTCTTTACCCTGATTATATAGAAAAAGCTTTAAAATATATAGGAAGTGAATATAAAGGGGATATAGTTCTTGCTAAAACAGGTTGTGTCGAAGATAACTTAGGTAGAAAAATATATGAAGGACAAGCTCATAAAAGTTTAGAGTCCTGGCCAAAAGATTTGAAGTTTAATGAAGAAGTAAATTCGATGTTAACTTCACAAAATATATTGACACCCTCATCAATAGCTTTTGGTGGGAATATGGTTCTAAATAAGAGAATTTTTTCAACTGTTCCTTTTGATCCTTTTGGGACTAGAGGAGAAGATGATGATTATGTATTAAATTGCAAATATTGTGGGTATAAGATGTATTTTGATCAAAACTTAGTACTAATTCATCTTCCTCCTACAAGGAACCAAAAGTATTGGACTAGACAAAGACAAGATATAATTAGATTTAGATATGTTAGAGAAAAGGCTAAATTATTTAATATAAAGCAAGAAGAATTAGGAAGTTTTTTTAGTTATTTTGTTGGTGATGATTTAGAAAAAAAAGCAGTTAATTCAAGTATTGATGCAGCCCTTTCATTTGAAAATACAAATCGTCAAGAATTTATAGGGTTTTTGACAAACGCAAAGGAGGCCGTTGAAGAGAGAAGAGAAATTTTAGAGAGGAAAATTGAAACCTTTAAAAGGTTAATTGATGTTTGGCAAAGAACAATGAAAAAGTTTAATTGACAAGTCATTGTAAAAAGTGTTTAATTTAAAAGTTATGGATAACAATTTACCCTCAAATTATAAAATTCTTCATGAAATCTGGTTAAATCCCGGTCAAAGTCGTGCTCAAATTTCCAAAAGATTAAATATTGATAAATCAACTGTTTCGGTAATAATCAATAAGATGATTGAGAATAGTGTAGTTAAAGAAAGTAGTAAGTATGATGATTTTGTTCAAGGTGTAGGTCGTCGCCCCATTATGCTTGAAGTTGATGGTAATTATGGCTATATAATAGGTGTTGCAATTCAACATCATAGTTATAAAGTTGTAGTTGTTGATTTTGCAGGTAACTTATTGTTATCTGAAGACCATAACGAGGTAATAACTCAAAACAATCTAAAACCAATTATAGAGATGATATATTGGAAATATTTAGAAAAATTAAAGCATTTTTCAGGCCATTTTCTTGGAATAGGAATAGGTGTTGGAGGTTTAATTGATCACAATGATGGAACAATTATTTACTCAGTTCCACTAGAAATAGTGCAGCCAAATAAAGTTATTAATGAGATTAGAAAAAGTATTCCTATTCCTGTATCTATAGAAAATAATTCCAATTGTGGAGCTATGACGGAATTAGTCTTTAGAGACAATAAAACAATTAGCCCTGAAAATCTTTTATTTTTGTTTATTGAGTTTAAACATTCACTTTACAGTGACAGTGGACATGGTAGAATTGGAATAGGTTTAGGTATTGTAATTGATGGAAAAATTCATTACGGTACAAATTCTTTTGCTGGTGAATTTAAAAGTATTTTCTGTAAGAAAAAAGAATATTTTAAGCAACTTTCTCAAGAAGAATACAATTTAGATAATTTACTAGAAGATCCAAAAGTCATGCAAAAAGTTGTTAGAGAAATTTCATTAAATATAGGTTTTTTAATGAATGTATTAGATATTAATGAAATAGTTATCGGTGGTGATATAGAAAATATCGGATCTGATATAATAAAAGAAATTGAGAGTGCAATTAGAAATAATTGGCAATTTCCAATTCAAAGACCAATTAATGTCAGGTATTCATCACATGGCCCAGAAACTGTAGCTTGCGGCGCAGCTGGGAAATTAATCACAGATCTTTTTGTAACAAAACAAATTCCTCTTTAAAACAATATTTTCTCTCTCAAATTAATAGATAATCATTTTGAGGAGGATAAAATGAATATAATTAAGCGAATTTCATTAACCTTAGTATTACTATCCCTTGCAATGGGGACTTGTTTTGCACAAGGGGATAAAGAGTCGTGGGATAGTTCAGATGGAAAAGTTACACTTAAAGTTTTAAATTATTATGATACTACTGAACCAGGTTATGAAAAGGAAAGGCAAATTTGGCAAAATTTTAGAGATGAAAATCCTGATATTAATCTTATTACAGAAGATTTATGTAATGAGGCTTTCCATCAAAAGGTGTCAGCTTATGTAGCCAGTGGTAATTTACCAGATGTCATGTACATGTATCCATCAGGACGTTCAGCTGTTTTACATAAAAATAAACTTGTGAAAGATTTAAAACCTTTATTAGGCGATGAATTTTTATCAAATTTTGTGTCTACCACTTTAGATGTTAAAACACAAGGAGCGGGGTATCTTGCAGAATTGCCACAGTCAATTTGTTATTCGACTGTAGTATATACTAATAAAGCTTTACTCGATAGTTTAAATTTAGGTATTCCAAAAACTTATGAAGAACTAAAAGCCATGGTTCCTATTTTAAAAGCTCATGGCATTCAAACTGTTTTAATGGCTAACAAAGATGATTGGGTTATGCAATCTTGCTTATTTTCTACCATAGCTGGTAGGTATGTTGGAACTAAATGGTTTGATGATGTTAAAGAAGGAAAAGTTAAATTTACTGATCCAGAATTTGTACAAGCTTTAAAGATGCTTGAAACCATGTACAAAGATGATGTTATTTCAAGAAATACTATTCAGATAGCTTATGGAGAAGCTCCAGGTTTATTTGCCAGTGGTAAAGCAGCATTTTTTGTTGATGGTGATTGGAAACAATCAGCATTTTTAACAAATCCGACGACTGGTGAATCTTTAATTTCTCCTGAAAAACAAGAAAGAGAGTTAGAATTGATTCAATTTCCTGCATTAATAGATGAAAAATATCCAGGTGTTGTTTCAGCAACTTTAGGCTGTGGGTTTGGAATTTCTTCTGCAATTTTGGAAGGAAGTGAGAAAGAAAAAGCAGCTGTTAAACTAATTAAGTATTTATATTCTAGAGAAGTTCAACAACAATATTTAGATATCGGTAGGTATGTACCTTCAAGAAAAGATGTTTCTACTGATAACGTAGAGCCAATTATAAAGAAAATGATGAAATATTATAGTCAATCAGATAGCACATGTTATGTTTTAGATTCTGTTCTCGATCCTTCTGTTTATACTGTATTAAACAAAGTTCTCCAAGAAATTGGTATGGGAACAAAGACTCCAGAGGCAGCTGCTGAAGAAGTCCAAAAAGCTATGGACTTATATATAAATATGCAATAATTTTTCTTGCCCGATACTTATAGTGTCGGGTTACTTTAGTTTGGAGTTTATTATGATAAAAAAAGAAAGGGAAGAAAAAAATGCTTATAAACGATTTGTTATACCATCGTTTGTTATTTTTCTTTTTGTAATGGCTTTTCCTATTATTCTTTCACTTATATTATCTTTAAGTAATTTTTCCGGTGGAAAAATGTTCGGTGGGACAAATTGGAAAATCACAGGGTTTTCAAACTATTTGTATTTATTTAAAGACTCATATTTTTGGAATGCACTTTTAAATAATATATATCTAGTAATAATTTCAGTTTTTGGACAACTTCCTTTAGGTATGGTCCTTGCTTATTTAATATATAGAAAAACAGTAAAAGGTGGTGAATTTTGGCAAGGTATTTTATATGTTCCTTCTGTAATTTCAGTAATAGTACTAGGAATAATGTGGAATCTTATATTTTCTCCTTTTGGACCTGTTTCTCAAATAATAAATAATTTTAATTCAGCTTCATTTACAAAAGAAATTATGGTTGTACTAAAATCACATTTAGATGCTACAGGAACTTTAATTACTAATGAATCATTAATCAAAGATTTGATAAATCTAAATGATAAAACAGCTCAACTATTAGGAGATCCAATATCTGTATTGACTAATTTTTTTGAATATAATGCTTCAAATAATTTAGATGAAATAGCTTCATTGTTATCCAATCTATTATGCCCCAAGTGGTCTGCTTCATTTTTAAATGAAAAGGGAGTATCTATGCTTCCAATTTTATTTGTGACATTGTGGTGTTGGACAGGGATGTATTTAATCTTATTTTTAGCTAATATGCAAAAAATAGATCCACAAACACTTGATGCCGCTCAAATCGATGGAGCAAAAGAGAGCTCAATATTAAAATATATAATACTTCCAGAAATGTCAGGTTCAATATTAAATTCAGCAATTCTGTGTATATCAGGATCCTTAAGCACTTTTGATTTAATATATTCTATGACAGGAGGAGGTCCAGCAAGAATTACACAAGTATTATCTATTTATATGTATGAGAAAGCCTTCACCGGTACTCCAAATTATCCTTTATCTAATGCTATTTCCATAATGATGGTTATTTTTAGTTTAATACTTATTCAAATTACTAAAATCATACAAAATAAAGTGGAGAGAAGAAAATGAAAACTATAAAAAGCCATAATATTGTAAGTGTAATTACAAAAACTTTAGCCTATTTAGTTATGATTTTATTTGCATTTATGGCAATAACTCCAATATTTTGGTTGATAATTAATTCCTTTAAATCAACTATAGAATTTCAGACTGATATGGTAGGGCTTCCTAATAAATGGATTACTTATAATTACAAAGAAGCTTGGAAAATTGGTAATTTTAGTATTTTATTTGTAAATTCAACGATATATACAATTTTTTCAGTTGGAATAGCTACAATGCTTTCCCTGATGACGGGTTTTGGTTTTGCTAAAATAAAATCCAAAGCAACAAAACCAATTTATACAATTCTTCTTTTAGGGATTCTTCTTTCGATTCAAACTTTGATGGTACCCATTTTTATTCAATTTTCACAGATTGATATGACAATAGGTCAATTATTAGAGAATCTTAGGATTTGTAGGGCAAGTAATTTTCATTTATTTTATAATTCTCGAATAGGAGTAATTATAGTTTACATAGGATCAATTCTCCCAATCGGTATATATTTAAGTTATGAATATATTAAAGGGATACCTACAGAAATGGTAGAAGCAAGTCGAATTGATGGGGCAAGTTATGATAGAATATTTTATTCAGTAATTTTACCAATGTCTAAACCTATAATGATTACAATATTCTTACTTAAAATTCCTCAAATTTGGAATGAATTTGCTTTAATTAATATATTAGTTACAAAACTTAATTTGCAATCATTACCTCTTGGTATATATAAGTTTTCAGGAACATTTGCTACTGATTATGGTAAACAATTCGCTGCTTTAGTTATCGGATTATTACCAATGTTAATATTCTATATTATATTTAGGAAGCAAATTACTCAAAGTATTGGCGAAGGTGCGTTGAAAGGTTAATCATTTTTTTTAAAAAATGACTTAAATTTATTCCCAACCTTATTTTAAAGAAATCTAAATGTTAAATAGTAATAGTTAATAATATAGTAACAATGTAAATTTTATATATGGACAACTAGCAAAGAGGTACTTTAAACTTACTTAAAATTATTGCTATAGAATTCAAATTAAAAATATAAAATATATTATTATATTAAAAGGAATAATTTAACTCGGAGGGAAAATGAGAGATAGATCTTGGGCAATCGAAAAAGCGAAGGAATTAGTTTCTAAAATGACATTAGAAGAAAAGGCTTCACAAATGAGGTATGATGCTCCATCTATAGATAGATTGAATATAAAAGAATATAATTGGTGGAATGAAGGACTTCATGGTGTTGCAAGAGCGGGTGTTGCAACTATGTTCCCTCAAGCTATTGCGTTAGCTGCAACTTTTGATAAAAATTTAATTAAGGAAATTGCTGAAGCAATAGCAGATGAAGCTAGAGCTAAATATAATATCGCACAAAAATTACAAGATTATGATCTATATAAAGGCTTAACCCTATGGTCACCTAATGTTAATATTTTTAGAGATCCACGATGGGGTAGAGGTCATGAAACTTATGGAGAAGATCCGTTCTTAGCGGCAGAGATGGGCTGTAATTATGTTGAAGGCATACAAGGAGATGGAAAGTATCTTAAAGCTGCAGCTTGTGCTAAGCATTTTGCAGTACACAGTGGCCCTGAAAATGAAAGACACCATTTTGATGCAGTAGTATCTGATGAAGATTTATATAATACTTATTTACCCGCATTTAAGGCTTTAGTTGAAAAAAGTGAAGTTGAAGGTGTTATGGGAGCATACAATAGAGTAAATGGTGAACCAAGTTGTGGTAGTCCTTTTTTACAAGATATATTGAGAAATAAGTGGGGTTTTAAAGGGTATTTTGTATCAGACTGTTGGGCAATAAGAGACTTCCATAAAAATCATAAAGTAACTGAAACTCCAGTAGATTCTGTAAGTTTAGCTGTTAAAAATGGTTGTGATATAAATTGTGGTTGTGCATACAAGTTCATTTTAGATGCAGTTAAAGAAAATAAAATAACAGAAGAAGATATAGATAAGTGTTTGGTTAGAATTTTTACTACAAGATATTTATTAGGAATGCATGAGAAAACAGATTATGATAATATCTCATTTGATGTTGTTGAATGTGAAGAACATGTAAATTTAGCAATTAAAGCAGCAGCCGATAGCACAGTTTTATTAAAAAATGATGGTATTCTTCCTTTGAAAAAAGAGAAATTAAAATCAGTAGCTGTAATTGGACCAAATGCAAATAGTAGAGAATCTTTGATAGGGAATTACCATGGAACTTCTTCAAGATATATAACAGTTTTAGAAGGAATTCAGGATGAATTAAAAGATTCATCAGTCAAAGTTAGATATTCATCTGGTTGTCATATTTCAAGAGATTTTACAGAAGATCGAGCTAAAAGAGGGGATAGACTCTCTGAAGCTATAACTGTAGCTAGTTTAAGTGATTTAACAATTATTTGTGTTGGTTTAAATGAAAGTCTTGAAGGTGAAGAAGGTGATGAGGGAAATAGTTTTGCCTCTGGTGATAAAAAAGATTTACGTCTACCGGGTTTACAACATGAATTAATAAAAGAAATTGATAAACTTGGTAAACCATATATTGTTGTATTATTAGCAGGTAGTTCAATTGATTTAAATTATAGCAGTGAAAATGCAAATGCTATACTTCTAGGTTGGTATCCAGGAGCTAGAGGTGGTAAAGCAATTGCTGATATTATTTTTGGAAACAGAGAGCCTTCAGGAAAACTTCCAATTACTTTTTATAAATCTACAGATAAACTTCCACCTTTTACTGATTATTCAATGAAAGGTAGAACTTATAGATTTGATGACAGTGATAACATTTTATATCCATTTGGATATGGATTAACATATTCAGATATAAAGGTACTTGATGCAAAGATGAAAGTGGAAAATACTAAAATTTTTGTTGAAGTTACAGTTCAAAATAGTGAAGACCATGGTGCTACAGAAGCTTTGCAAGTCTATTTAATTGATTCAACTAGTGATGAAATTTCCCATTTATGTGCTTTTGAAAAAATTAAATTAGAAGCAGATGAGACAAGTGTAAAGACTTTAACTATTGATATAGAAGAACATCCAATAAAACTTGAGAAAATTATTGATTATGAATTTAGTGTAGGCTTTTCTCAACCTGGAAAACTTAGTGAAGAATTAACTAATAAGAAAAATATTTATTTAAATTTAAAATAGTTATTTTAGCTACATTGAAAAAGAGAGAATGTTAAATATTATGGATATTCCATTCTTTATAAAATTGATCTAAGAATGTTTTTAGAAAAATAGTTCTCTCTTTTGCTAATGTTTTCCCATATTCTGTGTTCATTAGAGATTCAATTTTTAATAATTTGTCATAAAAATGTTTAATAGTTGAATCTTTTTTTGTGTCTGGATCATATAAAACGTTTCCATTAGCTCCACCATAAGCAAAGGTTCTAGCTATCCCAATAGCTCCTATTGCATCAAGTCTATCAGCATCTTGAACGATTTTTCCTTCAATACTGAGTGAAGAAGAAGCATGTCTTTTGCTAAAAGAAATTTTGCTTATGTCTGTGCAAATTTTATCTATATATGAAGGGCTTTTCCCATGTGAGGAGAGAAAATTTCTTGCATTATCTAGGGTACCACTCGTGTTTGGTGATATTTTATAATCATCCACATCATGTAATAAAGCTATTAACTTAACTTCTTCTAAATTGCACTTTTCAGTTTCACTTATTATCATAGCTATTTTATAAACTCGTAAAGTATGTTGAAAATCATGACCGCTACTGTCATTATTAAAAAAATTTTTTACATAAGCTAATGCATCATCAAAAATATTATCCATATAAGATATTATATAAAGCTTTTAATTAAATTTATAGTATAAAAATGATTTTTGCACTGAAACAAATTTATTATTATTTGTGTAAAATAATATGTATCAGTTGGTGTAAAGTTCAGATTTTTTTTAAATTCAGTATTTAGAATAGTTTTGATTGGAAATATTTAAATAAAAATAAGTAAAAAATATTTTAAATTTAGAAATAAATATAAGGTATTTGAGAGTAAATAATTTATTACTTTGTAAATAATTATATGTAAAATTAGTTGGTATTGATTTAATTTTAAATACCTAAATTTAAATGAATGTTTGTTTTGATTAATTAGTTTTTTCAATTAAACTATTGTGTAATCTGAAATATCATGTTATAATCAAAATATTATGGCTAGTCATTTTTGATGCATTTTAAAGGAGTTCTCGACTAATATTTATTTATATAGGGGTTTACTGTAATTTTTAAGGAGGACTACCTATGAAAAAAAATTTTATTATCTTAAGTTCCATTATTTTTATTTTATTATTTTCATCATCTTGTGCCACAGTTCATGAACCAGAAGTTGAAATGGGGAAATTAGCAAGTCTTTCAGAAGTCGATTTGTATACAATTTCAAGAGGAGAGGCCGAAGCTATAGTCAGAAATAATTCAACCGGACATTATGCAGATGTATTTGTAATTTTCGGGCAAAGTGACTCTGTACTAGGATATAATAAGACAACGGCAAGAGATTTAGCAATATTAGATGCTAAGAAAAAACTTTCAACGTATATGAATGGGGTAGTCTTTAGTACTAATAATTATAAACAAATTGCCGATGCAATAGAGCAGAAAATTAAAGATGAATATTCTGATGATATAAACAATGCTGGCTCAGTAGATGCTTCAGAAGCTTTGAAAGCATTTATGACTAGTTTATCATATACTCAAATTTCATCATTTTTAATTGAAAAAACTCAGTACCGCGACGCAGTTTCTCCTTCAGGATTTCCTTATGTAGAAGCTAGAGTTTTGTGTACTGTATCAGATCGTGTAATCAATGAGATCCAAAAATTAATTTCAATTGCATTTGAAAATGATGAGATAATGAGCAAAGAGTCTATTGAAGTACAAAGGGCTTGGATGGAAGCAACAAAAGAAGTAGCCACAACAATGTTTAAAGAAGAAGCTCCTGCTTATTTTGATTCAATACAATAGACTTGTTTAAAGACAAAAAATGGTATGATTTAGTTGTTCGAATTTTGACCCTAGGAGGTTTTAATGAAAAAAACTATAATTATTTGTTTAAGTTTTATACTAGTTTTATCTAGTTGTGCTTCAACAATGGATGTTATTCGTTATTCTTTTTCAGGACCTCCTACATGGGTCGAAGATCCAACCTTTTCTATATCATCTAATTCAAAAACTTACATTGGTGGTCCATCTAAAACTATTCAAGAAGCAAGGAATCAAGCTTATAGTGGTTTAGCTAGTTATGTTATTCTTGATATCAAATCTAAAGAAAATTTTTCAAATAGTGTTAGTGCTAATGAGAATGAGAGAACTATAGATTCTTCATATGATACAAATCAGCAAACAAATTCTGCAGTCACTTTAGTTGGAGTGAGTGAAATAAATCGTTGGAGACATCCAGTTACTGGTGAATATTATATTAGATATGAGATATCTAAAGATGATTATGAAGAATCTAAAATAGCTACAGAAAAAAAGTTTCAAGAATTGACGACTGTTGATATGAAGTTAAAATCAGCTATTTTAAATTTAGTAAATAACCCATCCAAATCATTTATTACTCAATTAAATAATTCAAAAGATTTATACATTTCTGTAATAAATCGAGAATGGGATACTCCCTTATATATTGAGCCTAGCAATCATTTGACTCATGGTGATACTTATTTAGCTAATTACATAAGTGGCTTAATTTCTTCTTTAAATATAGAATTGGTTACTGACGACTTAGTATGTGAGGACACACAATCTAAAACTTTAGAATTTCAAGTAAGGTGTGATTTATATTCTGACCTTTCAAATATTAAATTTATTTTAACTAACTTAAATAATGACAAAACTTATAGATCAGTAACTAATTCCTCAGGACAGCTTTTTTTTACAATCCCTTCAACAGACTTAGAACTTGGAACACTTGTATTGGATTGTACTGTTTATGGATTAGATATAGATACGAAAATTGAAAACATTATTTATCCAAATTCTAAATTAGATTTAGATGTTATTCATACCCCGCCTGTTCCCTCTAGTATTTATTTAAACTTATCAAATCCCCCATGGTCATCAGTAAATTTAACATGGAATCCTGTAGAAAGTGCTACAAGTTATAAAATTTATAGAAGTACTTTCAAATCAGATAATATTTTAGAGGTAGGTGAAACAACTGATACTTTTTTTATTGATAAAAATTTAGAACCTAATACCAAATATTTATATAAGATTGCGGCCGTTCATTACAGTGGAACAGCTAGTCTTTTATCAAAAGCTAACTTAATTCAGACAACTGAAAAACCTGTATTAGATCTAAATGTGTCCAAAACAAAAGCATATGGGGATGATTCTGTAGTATTTACTTGGACAAGTTCTAAATCGTTTTATCCTAATGACGTTATTCTTAGAATAGAATTAACAAAAGATAATAAAGTAGTATATTTTATTGATAATATTCCCAATTTAGGTAGTTATGAATGGATTGTCCCTTCTGATGTAGAAGAAGGAACTTATTCAGTTTCAATTACTGATAATATTTCTAATTTAACAAATCGTAAAAATAAAATTATTCGATTAAGTGGTGCACATGAACATGATGGGAATAATAAAAAAACAATTGGGAGTCTCTCATCTAAGCAAAAATACACTTCATCTGGCTCTGTTTGTTCTTATGAGGTGGTAGACCAATTTGAACTTAAGGTAAATGCTTTCTTTTTTCATTCCTTTAATGTTTTTGTTAAACCAACAAGTAAGCAAACAGACTTACAAATTAAAATTATTGATTTAGATACTGGAAAAACAAAAGAAATAATAAATGACAATGGGTTTGGAATAAGTGAATCAAGAGATGTTGGTTTATCTGGTGGAAATTATTTAATTAATGTCATGTATCTAAGTGGAGCTGGCAGTGAATATACTTTCACTTGCAAAAGATTATAAAATTTAAGGATATTTAATGAACATATTTTGTATTTTAATTTCATCAGCAATTTGGTATTTGTATGGTCCTAGATTATTTAAGGTAATGAAATATTTATTTCAATATTCTAAAATAATGACCTATTTTTGTATTTTTTTTACTTTTGGTTTAATTTTAATCGCATTTTTAATAAAAAAGAGAAAGTGGTTTTTTTTAACATCAAGTCATGAGTCAGCTCATAAAATAATGGCTGTTTTATTATTATCTCCAGTAACTGAATACCATGTAAATCAAGATGGAAGTGGATCAATAATGCATTCTGGTAAAAGGTTTAGAAGATTAATATCTTTTGCTCCATATTTCTTTTTTCCAATTCCAATTTTAATAATAATCTTTTCTTTATTATTTAAAGAAGATAGCATTGTTTTACTAGTTTGCATTTATTCTTTTTTGATAGGACTAAGATTTGCAATAATAGTTTTTGATATTTCTAGATATAAAAAGCAAACCGACATTACACAATATGGGGTAGTTCCATCTCTTATAACAATTTCGGCACTACTTTTATTATCAATAGGTATTTTGATGTCATATTTGTTAGAACCGTTTACTCTTTCAGGAATAAAATTCTTTTTATTTGACGTTTTTAAATGAATAAAGCTGAAAGATTTTTTTTCTTTCAGCTAAATATACTCATAATTGTTATTGAATTTTATTAATTAAATCTAAGCAAACCATATACATTCTTGGAATATGGAAAGGTCCTTTGTAGAAATTCCCTTTTAATCTTGTAGCTAAGGTTCCATCTCTATGTAGATATCCATACCACTCACCATTTTTATTATCTACAAAATGTGATTGAACATAATCATTAACCATAAAGAAATTATCTAAATATTTTTGTTTTTTTGTAATATAGTAACAATAGAGGCTAGCAATCAAAGCTTCACACTGTGGCCACCAAAACTTCATATCTTGATGGTATTCTGCTATCGGTTTTTTTAGAGCGTCAGTATATTGAATAATACCACCATATTCTTTATCCCAACCTTCTTCCATCATCCAGTCATACATTTTTAAACCTAGATTAATTAAATCATCACGTTTTCTATCAATCCCCATTTCCATTATAAACCAAGAAGCTTCAATAGCATGTCCAGGATTTGTTATCCTTCCTTCAAAGTGATCTTTTTGAAAAGACCCATCAATAGCAACTTGTTCTAAAACGAGCTGTAAATCATCACGAATAAAATTATTTTTAATTTCCTCAATTAAGTTATCCATGTATGAGTTAAGTTTATCTTCTTTTGATGGATCAGTTTTTTTAACTTCATTTAACACATTTAATAAAATCATAGAATTGCCAAAAGCTTTTGATTCCCTGAAACTTTTTGGAATTAAAATACCTTTAGTGGTTCTCAAATGTTCGACAAAGTCTAATAACTTTAAGGCCTTATTTTTATATTCTTCATTATTAGTAATTCTAGCGTAAGTTGCGTATCCAATAATTGTGAAAGTTTCACTAAAGAAGTACCTAATTCTTTTAATAATAGGTGAACCTTCTTTGCTAACTTTAAAAAACATCCTATTATCACTATCAAAACAATATTTATCAATAAAAGAAACTAAAGAATTACAAGCGTTTAAATATCTTTCATCTTTATAAATTTCATAAGCTCTTGCAAAAATCCATAGAGCTCTACCTTGAAACCAAACTGATTTATCAGTATCTAAAATAGAGCCATCTTCATCTAGAGCAGTATATATACCTCCAAATTCACTGTCCATCCCATATTTTAGCCAAAATTCTAATTCACCATTAATAAGTTGATCAGTGTAAAGCTGTTTAATTTCATTTAATTTGTTACTCATATTTTTCCTATAAATTATTCCTAAAAAATTGGAAGATTTCATCGTTTAAATTTAAAAGAGCTTCATGATCAAAGTCATGAAATAAATTCAACTCTTTTTCACATTTTAATCTGTTATATATAGCAAATTGAGTTGAAGGAGGGCAGGTAGTATCCTTTAACCCACTTGTAAACAATACCTTAGCCTTAATTTTTTCCGCCATATTTTTAACATCAATATAACCAAGAATGTTAAAAAATTCATTTTCTTTTTTATGATGAGGATCAAAATTTCTAAAAAACTCATTAATACCTTCATAAGCATCATGTGCTAAATCAAGATCCCAAACTCTTTGATAATCACTAAGGTATGGATAAACTGGGGCTGCGCATTTAATTTGTGGAACTAGGGATGCTAGTGCAATGGTGAGACCACCACCTTGGCTATAACCTGTAACTCCTATTCTATTTTGATCAATATTTTCAAATGTTGTAATGATTTTATATAATGTGTAACAATCTAAAAAGATATCTCTATAATATAAATTTTGATAATTTCCATTTAAAGCATCAACAACACCGCGAGTTAAAAACGAAGTAGAATAATTGCAACTGCCTGCAAAATAATCTTCACTGCTTCCACTTTGGCCTCTACAATCCATAGCGAACACACTATATCCTTCACTTACAAAGGGAAGTAGGCTTGTCCATTCACCAGCGTTACCACCTAGACCATGAAATTTTATAATACAAGGATGAATATTTTTATCTTTAGGTACTAACATCTTTGTATGAACTTTTACATTTTTTGTAGAAGTAAAATATAGGTCATAACAGTTAGCAATTTGGCTTACAAAATCAGCTTTTTTGATTTCTACATTTAGTTGCACTTTATCTCTTTCAAATAAAGCTTCTTTCCAAAAATCATCAAAATCATCTGGTTTTGGATTTGTTCCAAAATAAGTTTTTAATTGGTCTGTGTTCAAGTCAAAAGGAATTTGCATTAATTTTTATCTCCAAGTTCTATATCAATTTCAAACAATCTAAACCAAGGAAAATTTATTGATTTGATTGTAAAAGGTAATTTATTATAATACATTTTTAAATTATCTGTTAATTCTTTTTTTATTTTATTTTTAATTAAATTGTCATTATTATTGATATATCCTGTAGTAACTTGTATATTTTGATTTTTTAATTTTTTATAATATTTTTTTCTAATTATGCTTTGGTACACACAATCATCAGCTATTCTATAAAAAAATAGTTTATCACGACTATATTTATTTCCATAAAGATATTGCATTATCCCTGAAGAAATAGCAGTCCCGATCGTGTTCCCTGAAGTGTTCCATGCGGCATAAGAGAGCATATTGTCATTAATTTCATTAGCGAATAGGGATTTAACGAAAGATAAATCTGAGCCATTTGCAAAAGCTACATCACAAATTATAAAAGGTTTATTTAATTTTATTAGCTTTTTAAAAGCGATATCATTATAAATATATGGTTTCTGAGACCAAGAATCACACATTTTTTGATTGCTTGTATGTACAAATAAAATAATATTAGCTTTCATAATATCAGGCTCATAAATAGCAGAGGAAACTGTAATTTGATATTTTATACTATCTATTAAAGCCATTCCTTCATATTTTGGTATCAAATTTTGATCTTCTTTTCTATCAAACATAATTGAGATAGAAGGTTTTGTTGTTAAAGGTCTCAAAATACAACGACAAAGCAAAGCTGAACCAACTTCATCTGCTCCTGGATAAGTTATAACTTTATCTTCGATTTTATTTTCTTTTAGAAAAGAAAAAATAATTTTTTTGTCTTGTGGTCCATACCCAAATTCTGAGGAATCGTCTTGAGGAATAACAAAATAATCAATAATTTTGTCTTTCAATAGCAAAGCACAGTTAATAATAATTTCTCTGTTTTTTCTTCTTCTATTTTCATAATCTTGGATTATTTCTCTTGGAATTAATTTAGTTGTTTGATTTAAGATATTATTTTCTTCTTCAGATAAAAATGATTTTTCTTTTTTATCGAGAAAATATCCTCGTTTATAAATGTACTCACCAAATTCTTGGTAATAATTTGGTTCTTCTTCGCTGCTTGAATATGAAGGGGTTCTCATAACTAAAGCAAATATGAAAATGTTAATTTGTTTTATTTTTTTTACTTTAATTATAAGATTAGTAAATTTATTTAATCTTTTTTTTAGAATTGAAAGATCAGTTGAATGAATACGACTAGGTAAAAGTCCTCCATAAATCAGCATTTCTAATGAGATAACAGCAGCATCGCAGTGATAAATATTCTCTTCAAGCCAATCATAAATTAGTTTTAAATTAGCCGGATTTTTTTTGTTTCCCATATATTCATTAGGTATCTTAATTAATTCTATTTTATTATCTTTTATGATATTCATTTCTGGGAATTTATAATTGCAAGGCCTCTCATCTAGAGGCATATATAATATTTTCATAGTTTATCCTTACTAAGTTTTAGATGTAAAAACTGTTTTGTTATCCTTTTACTGCTGATGCAATGCCACCATCTATAAAGTTCTTTTGGTTTAAAATAAAGAAAATCATAACAGGAATAACAGCGAGTAGTGCACCAGAGGCAATTAGTCGCCAATCGTTTGTGAAAGTACCTTGTAGTTTTTGAACACCAAGAGGTACAGTATACAAGCTTTGGGAATCTAAAACTAATAAAGGCCATAAAAAATCACTCCACATATTAATAAATGTGAATATGGCTAAAGCAGATAATGTTGGTTTTATAATAGGTACAACAATAAATCTTAGTACAGTTAGAGATGATGCTCCGTCCATAAAAGCTGACTCTTCTAAAGATATCGGTACGGTAATCATTGCTTGCCTAATTAAAAATACTCCAAAAGCTGTGACTGCATTTGGTAAGATTACCGCAGCTAGACTATTTTTAAGCCCTAAATGTACTATAGTCACAAAGTTTGGAATCATTGTTAATTGTATAGGTATCATCATTGTTGATAATATTGCAAAAAAGATTATTTCCTTTCCTTTAAATTTCATTCTAGCTAGTGGATAAGCAGCAGTAACCGCTAATAGTAAATTTAAGATTACACAAAATGCTACTACTATTGATGAATTAATATAATATCTTAACATAGGAATGGTTTTAAAAACTTTAATAAAATTAGTAAAAGTTATATGTTCAGGTATGAATTTAGGAGGCATACTAAAAATATTTTCATTTGGACTTTTTAATGCAGTAGAGAGCAACCATAAAAAAGGGATAATAGATACAATAGATACTAAGATCATAAGAATATATTTTATAATTATTTTTGAGATTTTTTTTGATTTATGATTAGACATTATGCAACCCCTTTATAAGTTTTTTCACTATTTTTCATACTAATAAAGCTAAAAATAAATAACAGAATAAAAAGAACAACTCCTATAGCACTTGCATAGCCAAATTTAAGTTTATCAAAGGCAGTATCATATATTTCATAGACCAATGTTCTAGTTGAGTTAAAAGGTCCACCTGCAGTCATAACATAGATTTCATCAAATACTTTCATAGCCGCCATAGAGGACATTATTGCTACTACAGCCATTGTCGGTGCTAATAAAGGAATGGTTATTTTAATTAATTGTCTGAAAGGCGTTGCACCATCTATAGTTGCGGCTTCATATAGTTCTTTGTTTATACTTTGTAATCCAGCTAAATACAAAACCATGTAATACCCTATTCCTTTCCAAATAGTTACTACCATAATTGAATAAAGAGCTGTATTTGGATTTGTTAAATAAGAAATTGGTTCTTTCATGATATGAAGTATATCAACTAAAAAAAAGTTTAAGATACCATTTTCCATATACATCCACTTCCAAATAATTCCAGCGACTACCATACTTGTTACTACTGGAAAATAGTATATGGTTCGAAAAATTGTTACGCCTTTTAATGATCTATCATTTACTAAAACTGCGATTAACAAGGGTAAGATAATTAGAATAGGTACAACAGTTATAAAATACTTTAGAGTATTAGAAAGAGCTCTGTAAAAAGAGGTACTAAGAAAAAGGTTTTTATAATTATCTAGACCAATCCACTTAGGAGGAGATAGTAGATTGAAATCAGTGAAGCTATATTGTATTGCTCTAGCTAAAGGATAAAATACAAATATAATAAGAATAACCAATGTCGGAAAAAGGTATATATAAGGGGCAAGTTTGTTCTTGGATTTCATTACTATTTTCTCCTAATTTTATAAATTAGATGGCAAAGTATGCCATCTAATTGTAATCTTCTATTATTCTTTAGTTTGTAAGTAAAGAATTAGCTTGATCTTCTGCTGCTTGTAAAAGAGTGCTAGGATCTCCATTTCCAGTTGCAGCTTTAGCAAAAGCTTCAATAAATGCATCACGTATCTCAGTCCAATTTTGCATTGGAGGGAAAATCATTGAACCTCTGGCAACTTCTTTTGCACTCATAATTCTAGCTTCAGTAGCAGCTGTTCCATCAGAAACTGAGAAGAAATCATCTTTTAAAGAAGCCTTAGTCGAAGGAACAATAGCTCCAGCAGCTTTGGCAAATTCAACTTGATTGCTATTATTAGTTAAGAACTTTGCAAAGTCTAAAGCTTCTTCAAGCACTTTCGAACTCTTGGGAACTACAATATTCATAACAGCGATATTTGATTTACCATTTTTGCCAATGATTTGAGGAGCAACACCTGTTTCATCATATATTTCTTGTGAATTATCTTTTATCATTCTAGCATGAGAAGTTCCTCCAAAGAACATAGCTAATTCTCCTGTGCTATATAATTGAATAGCTTCGCCAGTACCTGATTTAGATGTAATTGTTTCACTAGGAATTAATTTTTCATCTAACATTTTCTTGTAGTATTTACTTGCTGCAATTACTTCAGGAGTATTAAAATTAGCTCTAGTATAATCGTCGTTAAACAATCTTATTCCCATTCTTTCTAATTCTTCCATAATAAATTGATCTTGGAAAAAAGTCATATATCCATAAGCTCCGGTTTTATCATGAATTTTTTTTGCATAAGTATATAATTCATCGAAAGTTGTTGGGTATGAGTTTTCATCTAGCCCTGCTTGTCTGAAAATAGATTTGTTATAATAAATCATATTAGAAGTAATGTACCAAGGAAGAGCAAAAACTTTATCATCATAAGTGCTTGCCTTCCAACATCCTTCAAAATAGTCATCTTTTACATCAGCAGCTTTCTCATTCATGTTAACTAATAAATCATTTTGTGCTAATTTTTGTGAAAAAGGTAAATTTAAATTAATTACATCAGGTAAAGTGTTACTTGTAGCTGCTGTTAGAACTCTAGTTTCTGTATCTCCCCATGGAACATCAATCCAGGTTACTTCTACAGTTGGATTTTGAGATTCAAAATCTTCAATAACACCATTTATATAGTCATCAAAAGTTGGAGATAGTGACATTGTCCAGAATGTTACCTCTTTCTTTTGATCTAAATCTTTTTCATTTGCTCCTTGTGCAAATAAACCAGTAGTTACTAAAACAAAAATAGTAACTATAAAAGCAAGACTTTTTTTCATAATATTCTCCTCTTTTTGTTTTCTAATATTTTTATTAGAAAAGTATACTGAGACGAGTTACTAGACAACAGAAAAATAATTTCACGAATCCTTGTTAGTTTATTCCCAAAGGAATAATATATTAATTATGGGTAGAAAAAGAAGGACAATTAGCAAAGACACAAAATTAAAGGTTGCATTAGAAGCAATACAAGAGGAAGCTACAGTACAAGAAATTGCAGCAAAATATCAAGTTACACCAAGTATGGTTTCATTGTGGAAAAAAAGTTTATTACGGCATGATTTATCTCCTTTTGAAGAATCAAAGAAAAATACAAAAACTGAAAAAGAATTAGAAGAAGCAAAAGATAAAATAGAGTTCATTACCAAAGCTTATGGTAAATCTCAGCTTGAATTAGAGCTTTTAAAAAAAAAGATGAATTTATTGGATTAGATCTTTGCGAACTTATTACTCCAGGTCTTAAATATTTTTCATTTGGACATACTATTGAATGTTCAATAAGTAAGCAATGTAATATATTAGATATAAGTAGAAGTCATTATTATGATTGGTTAAATCATCATATAGAAAGAGAAATAAAATATAGAGAAGAGAGAAAAATTGATTATGAAAGAGCAATGATTATACTTAAAGCTTGGTCCCCAGTTCCATTTTTAGGATATAGAAAAATATCTGTTATATTAATAAAAAAAGGATATAAGTGGGCAACAGAGAGCATTGTAAGGCGTTTAATGAAGGAATTAGGGATATATAGTGCTATAGCAGTAAAGAATACTTCTAGAGCTAAAAAAGGTAAAAATCATAAGAAATACCCTTATCTGTTGAGAAACATGGTTATCCAATATGTAAATCAAGTATGGGCTACAGATATTACTTATATAGCATTACCCCATGGATTTGTTTACCTTTGTGCAATAATAGATCTTTACAGTCGTAAAATACTTTCATGGAAATTAAGTAATACAATGGACGTATATTTTTGCATTGAATGTTTAGAAAAATCCATAGAAATTTATGGAGTACCATCAATTTTTAATAGTGACCAAGGTAGCCAATTTACCTCAAATGAATTCCTTGCAGTATTAAAAAGAGAACATATTAGAATTAGTATGGATTCTGTTGGTCAAGCAATGGATAATATATATATGGAGAGAACTTGGAGAACTCTAAAATATGAACATATTTTTCTTCATGATTACTCTACCATGAGTGAATTGGAAGAAGGATTGGATTGGTTTATTAATTATTTTAATATTACAAGGCCACACCAATCGTTGGGATATTATGCACCAAATGAAATTTATTACAATGCATTTACTGGTGCAGCGAAAAAAGAGGAAAAACTACTGAAATATTCGTGAAATATTTTAGAAAGTGTCTTGATTCGCATCTCACTATAAAGTGATTTAATTTGATCAAAAAAAAATAATTTTTATTTTTGCATCAACGTTATACCAATTATATTAAGTTATTTTTTATATTTGTCAAGTTGTTTTTATTGAAAGATTATAAAATAGTTTTAAATTGCAGATAATTACTGAAAATAGGTGAGTTATTAATTTATACAAAAAACTTTGACATTTTAATTATTTTCTATTAATATGTAAAATACATAGATTCATCGATGAGTCAATTCAGTGAAAAAGGTTAGCCTATGGAAAAACAAACTACATTAAAAGATATAGCTAAAGTTGTTGGAGTTAGTCCAAGGACAGTGTCCTCTGCACTAAGTGGAACTGGAAGAGTTTCTCAAGCAATGAGAATTAAAATTCAAAGTGTAGCTAAAGAGATGAATTACAAACCAAATTTACAAGCAAGGGGTTTGGTACAAAATAAATCATTTCTAATTGGTACAGTGTTTCCTTATTTAAATGTAAGTTTCTTTAATGAAATCATAAGTGGAATAGAAGAAAAAGCATCTGAAAATGATTATGATATACTTTTAGGAAATGCAAATTTGCAAACAAAAAAAGATGGAAGAATTGCAATAGAGAGAATGATAAGAAGAAATGTGGATGGTCTTATATGCTCTCCAGATTATAGGGAAGTAAATTTGTTTAAAGAGTTATTAGATAAAAATATTCCAACTATTCAAGTAATGACTAATATTGACGGTTTAGATTTACCTTTTATTGGAGTTGATAATAAATATGGTGGTAAGAGGGCAACAGAACATTTGATTTCTCTTGGTCACAATAAAATTGGTTTTATTGGCACAAATCGTAATCACTATAGTGAAATTGAAGATAGAAATAACGGGTATATGCAAGCTTTAGTTGAAAACGGTATTAAACTTGACATCGAAAAATATACTGTTAAAGCTAATCAAACAATTGAAGGTGGGTATGAAGCTACAATAACCTTATTAAAAAAAGCACCTAAAGTGACTTCTATTTTTGCTTCTACGGATTATGCGGCTATCGGTGCTATTAGGGCTTTATTAGAATGTGGAAAAAGAATACCTGAAGATGTTTCAGTAGTTGGGTTTGATGACATTGATTTTGCTTCAAATCAAATTGTGTATCAATTAACAACAGTTGCACAGCCTAAAAGAAAAATTGGTTTATTAGCTTTTGAAATGTTTTTAGATCTCTTAGCTGGAAAAAAAGTTGATGATATAATTCTCAAACCTGAATTGGTTATTAGAAATACAACTCATAAAATAAATAAGTAAGGCGTTATGAAAAATATTGAATATGATTTAATAATTATAGGATCATCTCTATCTGCAACCTGTTCTGCAATTGAAGCGAGTAGATGTAATTTAAAAGTAGCTCTTGTTGATGAAAATATTTCATTTGGCGGTATGATTACTGATGCAGGTGTTTCTGCTTTTGATGGTAATAATCAGATAGCTGGTGTAATTTTTAGGGAATTTAGACAACGATTAAGAGAATATTATAAAACTGATGAATTAGATACAGGTTGGGTTTCAAATACTTTATTTGAGCCTGAAGTCGGTCAAAAAATTTTAGAATCTATGATAGATAATAGATTTGTTGATTTATATCTATCATCTAAAGCGATAAAAATATATAAAAAATCTATTTCTCCTTTAGTTATAGAAAGAGTAGAATTTCAATTTGAAGATGAAATTATTTCAATTAAAAGTAAATATTTTATTCTATCAGATGAATTTGGAGACGTTTTAGAAAAATTAAACATAAAAAATCATTACGGATTAGAGCAAGATATGGATGCTCCTTACACACTTTCTCACCCACAAGACTTTACATATACCGCAATACTCCAGTTTGATAATACTCTTAAAGTAGTTGATGATAGACCTAGTTGGGCATTTGAGGGAGAATTTAAGGGTATTCTTAAAGGTCAACAATTTACATTAACTGAAATGTTAGAGTATGGACTTATCCCGAATAATAAAATAATGTTAAATTGGCCTATTCAAGGTAATGATTATTATGGTAATTATTTTGAACAAGATAGGAAGATTTTGTTTCAAAAAGCTAAAGAAAAAACCATGAGACTAGTAAAAAATATACAATCAAGTATTGATCCTTCTTGCAATTTAAAATTATCAGAAACTAGTTATCCTAAATCAAAAGATTATCTTCCCTATATTCCTTACATTAGGGAAAGTCGAAGAATTTATGGCAAGGAGACTTTAACTTTAACCGATTTGATAAGTGATAAAATTTTCAAAAATGCTATTGCAGTAGGAGATTATCCTTTAGATCATCATAGAGATTTAGATAAATCTTACAAAAAAATTGATTTTCCTCAAATACATCCTTTTTCTATTCCTTTTGGGTGTTTAATTCCTTTAAATACTAAAAATATTTTGGTAGTAGAAAAGTCTATTTCAGTTTCTTCCATAGTAAATGGAACTACTAGATTACAACCTGTTGTTATGCAATTAGGTCAAGTTGCAGCTTTGGCAATTTACTTAGCAAAAAAACAGAATATTGATATTGAAGAATTAGATATTGAACAATTACAAGATTTAATTTTAGATAAAAATGGTTACTTGTTTCCAACACATGATATTTCACCTGATGATATAACTTTCAAGGATGTTCAACGAAGCATAAAAAAAGGAAATATAAAGTTGGATTATTATAGTGAAGGATGGGTAAATAAAGCTAGATGTTTAATCAATTATAAATAAAATGCTATTTTATTAACAGAATTCTTTTCTGAATTTACTAACTTTTTTATTTAAATATTGATATACATGATTTTAATCTATAATACAATATCAAAGAATTACTAAAAACAAATTTCAACAACAGTAGGTATATCAGCCTTATATCTAAAACGTATTATCACTATAAAAAATTCTTGACAATTAGTAGCAGTATGTTAACATAAAACAATGAATTAAACGTTTACGTAATCGATTAATTGATTATGTTAAAGACAAGAAATAATAGCTTACCCACATAGATTTAACATTCAACTGTAGTATTGAATTTTACAGGATAAGAATTTAAGAATAGGAGTCTGGGAAAAGACTCCCTAACTTAAGGCTGAAAAGGATAATAGATTATGAAGATATTAAATTTTGGATCTATAAATATTGATTATGTTTATAAAGTAGATCACTTTGTTCAAGCAGGGGAGACAGAGAGCTCAATTAGCAGACAGATTTTCCCTGGTGGAAAAGGATTAAATCAATCAGTAGCTCTAGCAAGGGCAAATGCAAATGTTTATCATGCAGGAAATGTTGGCAAAAGTGATGGACAATTTTTGAAACAACTAATGAAAGATTCGAATGTAAATGTAGAGTTTGTAAGAGAAGTTGATGGTGCTACAGGACATACTATTATCCAGGTAAATAAAAAAGGAAATAATTGTATCCTCCTTTATCCAGGTGCTAATAATATGCAAGATGATGCTTATGTAAAAAGCGTTATTAGTAACTTTGATAAAGGGGACTATTTAATTTTGCAAAATGAAATAAATAATATCCCATTAATTATGGAATTAGCACATGAAAAACAAATGATTATTTGTCTAAATCCCTCTCCATATAATGAGAAAATATCTAAATTAAATTTAGAATATGTTGATTATTTTCTCTTAAATGAAATTGAAGCTGCAACTATGGCTGAAATTAGTGAAGTTGATACAAACAAATTGATAAACAATTTAAGAGCTAAATATCCTCATGCAAAATTTATATTAACACTAGGTAGTGAAGGTGTTATATATTTTGATAAAGATAATATATTCAAGCATGGAATCTATGATGTTGAAGTTGTTGATACAACAGCAGCTGGAGATACTTTTACAGGCTTTTTTATATCTTCAATAGCTAATGGAATTTCTATTGAAGAAGCCTTAAGAAGAGCTTCAGTAGCCTCATCTATTGCAGTATCAAAAAATGGAGCAGCTGTTTCTATTCCTGAATTAAAAACTGTTTTAGATAGCAAATTAAGATTGGTACTATAATTTAATTGATATAAACTAGATGAATAATTTTTTACTAGCAAAAGTTTTTATAACTGTTTACTATTAAGAATATATTATATTTTATGATTATATTTTATTAATTTATTTTATAATTATAAAATAATGGAGCAAGATTATATATATGAATACATTAAAAGATGTAGCAAAACTTGCTGGAGTGTCTACTGCTACAGTTTCACATGTTATAAATGGCACAAGGTTTGTTAGCGAAGAATTACAACAAAAAGTAAACAATGCAATGGCTGAATTAGATTACCGACCTAATATGATGGCTCGTGCTCTAAAAATGGGATTTCAAAAAACGATTGGGATAATAGTTCCAGATTGTACAAACCCCTTCTTTGCTGAAATTTCTAGGTCTATAGATAGGTATTGCTTTAGCAAAGGATACAATATTATTTTATGTAATACAGATAATAATCTTGAACAACAATCTTCATATACGAATATGCTCATATCAAAGCATATTGATGGAGTTATTTTTATTTCATCTGATAATACAGATGAAGATATAAATAAGTTTTTAAAAAATTCTATTCCGGTTGTAATAGCAGATAGAATTGGAAAAAACAATAATGTAGATAGTATAATTGTAAATAACGAAAAAGGCGGTTATCAAGCAACTAAATATTTAATAAATCATGGATTTACAAAAATAGGTTGTATAAGTGGTCCATCTTTTATATCTTCAAGTTCACAGAGGGTTTTAGGTTACAAAAGGGCATTAAAAGAGGCTAATATTGAAATTAGAGATGATTTTATTTCTGTGGGAGACTTTCATTTTGCTGGAGGTATAGCAGCTGTTGATAATTTTTTGAAATTAGATGATAAAATAGAAGCTGTATTTGCAACAAACGATATGATGGCCTTAGGCTTTATAAATGCTTTGAAGAATGTCGGCTTAAATGTACCAAATGATATCTCAGTAGTAGGCTATGACAATATACAATTAGCACAATTTATGACTCCTAAATTAACTACAGTATCGCAACCACTTGAAGATGTTGCAAAAACCGCTACAGATCTTTTATTAGATAAAATTAAGAATAGAAAAACTTATAATAGTTCAAAATTAATTACATTAGATCCACAATTAATAGAAAGAGAATCATGTATTTATAAAAAATAGTTTTTACAACAAAATACAATTTGAAATATTTTAAACATGATAATAAAAATCTAGAACAACTTTGAGAATATTAGCCATTGCCCATCAAGGCAATTAGCAAAATTTACTAATAAGAATTTGATAAGCAATGGATTTATTTAATTAGTTTAAATATATAACAATATTAATTTTGTTCATTCATTTCATAAATTGCTTTTTCTTCATCTTTAGAAATAAAGAGGGAGAGAATATGGGCTATTATAATAACTCCTGGAATATCAATTAATAATCTTGTAAGTGCAAATTTATATCCTAAAGCAGAGATTTCGAATAAAAGCATTGGGATTTTAGTTGTAGACCAAGCCCCTATGAAAATCAGAATATTTCTAAATTTAACACCTTTTTTCATAAAAACAGCAGCAACAGGAAAAGCTCCATATAAAGGGCCTGCCGCAGCTGAACCAAGTATAATTGATAAAATTACACCTTTCAGGCCGGAATTATCACCCATATATTTTACCATTGTTTCTTTTGGAACCCAAATATCTAAAAGGCCCAATAACACAAAAATAGGTGGAATAACTAGTAACATCTCTTTTAATTGAGTTTCAGTCATAATAGCTATTGATTTTCCAAATTCAATGTTAAAAGAAGAATATATAATAAGGACAATCAAAAAGATTAAAGAAAATTTATATTTTTTTATAAAAGTTTTCATATCATTAAGCTCCTAAGCCAATCAAATAAGCAACAACAAAAGAAAATAAAAATGCTAAAACATTTCTATAAACAGAAAGCTTTTTCCCAAAATATTTAATTTCTACAGGGAATGTTACAATTCCGACCATCATTAATGTAGAAATAAAAGCAGCGATTTGCATATAACCTGCACCACCCTGTAATAGCATATTAGCAGTTGGAAAAGCTACAAAACCAGGAATAAGGGTAATAGCACCTACAATAGCTGAAATTAAAACACCCCACCAGCCAGAATCTTCACCAATTAATTTAAGAATCATTTCTTGATCCATTATTGTAAGTAATACACTTACTATTAAAATTACAACTAAAAACTGAGGAAGAATATTCTCAAACGATTTCCAAGCCTTACGAAGTGCTTTTTTCGTTTTTTTCCTATCCTTTATAAATGATATAATCAATAAAGAACTTGTAGCTATATATAAAAGTAAATTCAAAATTATCACTCCTTGAATATTAGAATTTATTGAAATTAAAAATATTAATTTATTATATTATTAAAAATGATTAATAATAAAGATTTTTGTCCTTTTGAAACTGGAATTATAAACATATAATTGTTAATGTAAAATAGATTGTATGACAAAATCATATAACTTTTTAAAGAAAATATTTTATTATTATCAACAATATAAAGCTTGTTAAAATTAAGCAGCAGCAAATTAGCTACTGCTCAATATATTTTGACATGATACATATAAATTAGCAAGCTTAGGATAAATAAATTATCATAATGTTAAACAATAGTACCAAATACCCAACCTGCTAGAGTAGAAAATACTACTACTAATAATACATAGACCGAGGTTTTTTTAATTCCTAATTCACCACCGATAACTAACATTGAAGGAAGAGATAAGGATGGACCAGCTAATAGTAAGGCTAAAGCGGGACCTTGTCCCATTCCTGAACCCAAAAGCCCTTGGACAATTGGAATTTCTGTTAAAGTTGCAAAATACATAAATGCACCTGAAATAGAAGCAAAGAAGTTAGCGAAAAGTGAATTACCACCTACTAGAGAAGAAACCCAAGAAGAGGGGATTAAAGCTTCATGATTAGGTCTACCTAGTAAAAATCCAGCAATTAAAACACCCCCGAATAATAAAGGTAATATTTGTAAGCTAAATTCTCTAGTTGCACCTCCCCATTCTACTAAATCATCTTTTGTAAACCATTTAATTAGAGAGAAAATTAATAAGATAGCGAAGATAGCTGAAATTACATATTTAAGTCTATATATAGAATCCCATACAGCACTAGCACCGCTTGATGGAGCCCAGTTAATGAATACTAAGATTCCAATCATTGAAATCATAAAAGTTACCATTTGGCCTAGACTTCTAGCTTCAGGACCGCTAATATTTTGAAACAATCTCTCGTCAGCTAAACGTTTTTCATCTTCTTTATAAAATATCTTTTCCATAATTAGGCCAATAATAAAGGCGAAAACTATAGAAACAATCATTCTAGTTAAACCGAGCTGCCATCCAAAAACTTTATATGATAAAACTATAGCTAAAATATTAATAGCAGGACCAGAGTATAGAAATGATACAGCAGGTCCTAAGCCAGCTCCTTTTTTATAAATACCTTTAAAAAGAGGTAATACTGTACAAGAGCAAACGGCTAATATAGCTCCGGATACAGAAGCTACAGAGTAAGCAACTAATTTATTGGCTTTAGGACCAAGATATTTCATAACAGCTTGTTGATTTAAGAAAACAACAATAGCTCCTGCAATAAACATTGCAGGAACAACACATAGAAGTACATGTTGGTGAGCATAGTCAGCAAGCATTAAGAAGGCTTCTTGTATAGCATTAGCTACTCTTTCATTTGTAAAAGGAATGAAAAAAATAGTTAAAAAAACAGCAATAACAATTAATAATTTTTTATTTTGTGATAGTTCTTTATGTGCCATAATTAAACTAAGCCCCCAATTTTTTTAGATACATTATCAACAATCTCATCAGTAATTTTAGTTTTACCTTTTTCTACACCAAAATCTGTAGTAATAAAATGTTCAAAAGGAATTTTTTTGCTTTCAAAAATTTTCTTACCACAAGAGGCAGGACAACCATCAATAATAATATTTTTGTCTGAGGACATTGCAGAAACTTTAAAACCGGAAATATCAGCACCTAGTGCTGCTAAACAAGTCATTGAACCAATATTTTGTGCAGAAAGCTTTCTAGCAACTTTATCAGCTAATTCCCCAGTATTAGCAGCACCAGAGCAAGAGTAAATAAGAGTGGTATTTTTATTGCCACAAGAACAACTACAACTCATTTTATTTTCCACCTTTAATATAATCAGAAATTTGATCTGGTGTTAAAACTTTTCCAACTGTTTTAACATCACCGTCGATTGCAAAAGCTGGTGTCATCATGACTCCCATTTCCATCATCTTGTCAATGTCAGTAATTTTTTCTACTGAAGCCTCAACACCTAGTTTATCAATAGCTATTTTTGCATTTGCTTCTAAAGCTTTACATTTAGGGCAACCTGTACCAAGAATTTGAATAATCATAAAACATCTCCTTATATTTTCCATTATTGGAAACTTTGATGTTTCCATTATTGGAAAATAAGAAAGTTTTGTCAATATAAAAACTTGACAAAGTTTCCAAAAGATGAAATATTCAAATCATGACTAATGAAAAAAAAGAAGAATTAGATAATTTAGCAAAGCTGTTGAAAGTCCTTGGACACCCCATGAGGCTTGCTATGGTTGAAGAATTAAAGGTTAGACCTTGGTGTGTATGTGAACTTGCAACAAAATTAAATTTAAACAATCCAACTGCTTCAAAGCATCTTTCTTTATTAAAAAGTGTCAATATTATAACAATGGAGAGAAATGGAACTCAAGTAATTTGTACTTTAGTAATGCCTTGTGTAATTGAGATGATCCATTGTGCAAATAAGGCAGTTGATGGAGAAATTAATTTACAAAAAGATAAAGTAGAAGATAAATCTACTTTACCAAGTTGTAATAATAAATGTTCACTTAATAATTAAAGTTGTTTTTCATTTCTTAAAGAAACAGTCTGAAATTTAATCTTATCTCCAATCCAAATAGTTTTTGAATATTCTAAAGGATTATTATTTTCTAAATATGAAATACTAGAAATAATTAAGCAAGGTGTTGTAAATTTAATATTTAACTCAGTCATTTCGGCAGGAGTTAAAATTGAAGATTCAATGGTATTGTTAATTTTGTTAGGGTTGTAATTATAACGAGTAGATAAGGTTAAGCTAAGCCTATTATTAATAAGACCTTCTTCTAAAATATTTGGAACTTTTTCTAAAGAAAGCCAGGAATTATTAATACCAACAGCTAAAGTTTGATTATAAAAAACTCTTTTTATATAGCAAAGAGGAGAGTCCTCTTTTATATTTAAGGCCTTATTTATCTGTGGGATAGGATTAACTTGTTTTAATTCAATGATTTTTGGAGTAAAAATTACTTTGTTAGTACTTTCATCTCCTTCATAATAAGTCTTGTTAAAGCCAGGTAATTGAAGAGTTTGGAATATAGGGTGGGGATTACCACACAAAACAGAACCATAGCCTTTAATTTTTTTTATAATCCCATCTTTTTCTAATTCAGATAAAGCTTGCCTAAGAGTAACTCTACTTACATTATACATTTGAGCTAATGTATTTTCAGATGGAATCTTCTCATTAATTTTATATCCTTGATTTATTAAATAAGTTTTAATATCAGTTGCAATTTGATAATAAAGTGGTATTGGTGAGAATCTGTTTATGTTTCTTTTCATTTTAATCTCTTCTCTTTTAGTTAACTTGTATACATGTACATATAAGATATACATATCATATAATTGCTTGTAAGTAAAGGAAAAAAATACTAAATATTTATTAAGCTAAAATAAAATAGTGCATAAGGCTGTTAAAGTTAAAGCATAGAATGAACTATAAATTTAAAGTAAAAAAATAAATATTATGGTTTTATAAAATAAAAACATAAAAAAAACTTTTAAAAAAGTAAATGAGTAAATTGTAAAAATTAATTGATGTTTTTACTGTATATATGAATTTTATTATCAAATTTCCCTAAAAAAGATAATGTATAAAAATACAATATTGTTATAATAAATCATCTATTATTCACTTAATTAACAAGAACCTGTACAGTTTAATAAATAAATATTCATAAAATGTATAAAAATTAAAGAAAACTAATTGACAAATTGTCTACTTGTGTTAATATGTATACAAGTTTGTATAAGAAGTACAAGATAGGAGTGAAAAATGAAAAAGAGTTTAGTTGTTCTATTTTCAGCAATGATGGTAGCTAGTCTATCATCATTTGCTTCAGGGGAAAAAGAAAGTAGTAAGGAACAGATAACAATGTGGTTCTGGGGTGCTGCTCCAGAATATCGTGAAGCATTAGATGAGGCTTTGGTTCAACCTTATAACCAATCCCAAGATAGTTATGAATTAGTTATAAGTTATGATAATGCAGTTGATAATAATATAGCAACAGCATTAGCAGCTGATGGAGGAAATGCTCCCGATATTATTTATGGATCAGGACCTGCATTTGTATCTCAATACGCTCAAGCTGATAAATTGGCTAATTTAACACCATATTCAGAAAAATATGGATGGGAAGATAGAATTTTAACACCAATTTATGAAGCTGGAAAAGTAAATGGTAATTTATACAGTCTCCCAGGTGGAACAATAACCATGGGAGTTTTTTACAATAAAACAGTATTAGATGAACTAAGAGCAAAAGATTCTTCCTTACCTTCAACCGATCCAAAAACATTAAACGAAATTGAAATGTTTATGGATGCAGCATTAGCTAATGGATATTATGCTTCAGTAACAGGAAATAAAGGTTGGAAACCTGTAAATGAAAACTATTCAACAATCTTTATCAATGCTATAGCAGGCCCATCTAATGTTTATGAAGCTTTAAAAGGTGAAAAAGATTGGACAGATGATGAGTTTGTTAATGCAATAGAAAAATCAGCAAGTTGGTATAAAAAAGGATATTTAGGTGGAAGAATTCAAAACGGAAAATTAGTTATAGATTATCCAAACCTAAACTTTGATGAATCATGTCAATTACTTTCAAGTGGAAAAGCTGCATTCTTTGTAGGACCATCAATGGCTTTCCAATTTATGAAACCATATTTCCAAGGTGAAAAATCTAGTGAATTAGGCTTTACAGTTTTCCCAATGGGAGACGGAATTGATACACAAAGTTATGTACTAGGAACAGTAAATTCATTCTCAATTTGGGAAGGAAGTGACAAAAAAGATGAAGCTGCAAAAATTATAGATATGATGATGACATCTAGTTTCGCTGAAACATTAGCAAACGTATGGCCAGGATATTGGGCTTTGCCACTTAAAGAGTTTAACCCAAATACAGAAGGATTTAGTGATTTATCTAAAGAATTTGTAAAAACAGTACAAGCTATGTACACAGCAACTAACGAAGGAAATTTTGGAATCCATATTTCAACATTCTTCCCACCATTAACTCAGTCAGTCTTAGTTGATATCGATAGAGTTTGGTTAGACGATTTAGATGCTAGTGAATATTTAACTCTTGTACAGCAAGAATTTAATAAAGATGTAGAGAAAGGCTCAGTTCCTAATATACCTCAACCAAATAGTGTACAATAATAATTAATTATCAACCTTGGATTTTTCCAAGGTTGATAAGTTAAAGGGGCCTTAATTAGATGTCATTAAACAAGAAAAACATTTTCGATTACATATTTGTTTTACCCGGATTATTATTAAGTGTATCAATAATATTAATTCCTGGGGTATTAACAATATTTTATGGTTTTACAGACTGGAATGGAGTTTCCTCTGATTTTAATTTTATAGGATTAAATAATTTTAGAGAAATCTTCAGCGATGATATATTTTGGAGAGCTTTTACCAATAATATAAAATGGACAATTATGTTTGTAACAATCCCAGTATTTATAGGGCTAGTAAGTTCATTTTTTCTATTATATGCAAAAAAAACTTTTAAAGTATATCAAGCAATATACATATTGCCATACATATTAGCACCAGTTACAAATGCTTTATTATGGTTAAATATTATTTTTAATCCTGTATCAGGCTTAATTGGTTTTTTAAATGAACATGGCCTTAGTATAGGAGCTCCACTAGGAAATGTGAGTAGTGCACTTTATGCAGTAGCTGGCGTTGATATGTGGCATTATTGGGGTTTTTTGACTGTTGTTTATTTTGCTTCCTTAAGACAGACTCCAATAGATCAAATAGAAGCTGGAGAATTAGAGGGTTGTAATTTATGGCAACTATTTAGATATGTATATTATCCAAATATTTTACCAACTTTAAAACTTATGTTTATCATGATTATCATATTTAGTTTTATGACATTTGACTATGTCTATTTATTAACAGGTGGAGGACCTGCTAGGGCAACTGAAGTATTAAGTACGTATGCTAACTCATTCTTTACGACCTTCCAAACAGGAAAGGCTGCTGCAGTTGCTTTTATAATGTCATTATTTGGTCTCTTATCAGCGTCAATTTATGTAAGACTTAGTAGAAGTGAGGAGTTAGAATAATGGATAAGAAAAGAAAGTTTAATTGGTATCAAATTATATTGGTACTATTAGCTATAATATCAATAGCTCCTTTTTATTTAGTGATTGTAAATAGTTTTAAATCTCATGTAGATATAGTTGCAAATCCAATTAATTTACCAACTTCGTTGTCATTAAAAAACTTTAAAACAGCATGGAAGTGGGGCTCTTTTGCAACAGGTTTTATAAACAGTGTTAAATTAAGTGGAACTGCAGTAATAGTAATATTATTTTGTTCATCAACTATGGCTTATGTTTTAGCAAAGAAAAGAATTAAAATCGTTCCAGCCTTAATTGTATATTTTATGGTTGCAATGACAATCCCAATTCAACTATTTATGTTCACATTATATTCAGTTGTTTCAAAACTACATTTGCTTGGTAACTTATATGTTGTTGGTGTACTACATGCCGCACTATATATGCCAACTGCAGTATTTTTGATGAGAACATATTTTTTAAAAATACCTAAAGAGTTAGAAGAGTCAGCTAGAATAGATGGAGCATCCTCTTGGCAAGTTTTATATAAGATAATGCTACCAATAGTAAGTCCAGGATTAATTACAGTAGCAATTATAGTTGGTTTGATGAGTTGGAATGAATATCTACTTACAGCAACCTTCCTTCAAACTAAAAATAGAAATGCAACATTAGGATATCTCTCAATGAATGGTACATTTACCCAAGACATGGGAACAATGATGGCCGGAGCTTTAATATTAATCCTCCCCATAATTATTTTCTTTATAGTAGTTCAAAACAAATTTATTGATGGAATGGTAGCTGGAGCAGTTAAAGGATAAAAAATGGATAAATCAATTCAAAATAAAATATATAGTGGTGTACTTGGAAAAATTATCGGAGTTTATTTAGGCCGTCCAGTTGAAGGTTGGTCTTATGATAAAATTAGAGAAAGTTTTGATCAAATAGATTATTATGTTAATGATATAACAAAAGCACCTCTAATAGTTCCTGATGACGATATATCTGGAACATTCGCATTTGTTAGAGCAATAAAAGATAGTGGATATAATTTTAATATTACAAGCAGAGAGATAGGTGATACTTGGTTAAACTATATAATTGAAAACCAAACAATTCTTTGGTTTGGAGGACTTTCAAGATCTACAGAACACACAGCGTTCTTAAGACTTAAAAATGGAATAAAAGCTCCAAAAAGTGGCAGTATTGAGTTAAATGGAGAGGCAATAGCAACGCAAATTGGATCTCAAATTTTTATAGATTCCTGGGCTTTTTTATGTCCAAACGACAGTGAACGGGCTGCTTATCTAGCAAAGCAAGCTGCAAGTGTAAGTCATGATGGAATAGCAGTTGATGCAGCAGTGTATTTAGCTAGCATGGAAGCTTCAGCCTTTGGAGAGAGAAATTTAGATAAATTATTAGATTCAAATTTAAAATATGTTCAACACAATAAAACTTTCTTAAATTTAGTTGATGAAATAAGAAATAAATGTGCTACAGAAAAAGATTGGAGAGATGTTAGAGACTACATAGAAGAAAATCACAGTTATGATAAGTATATGGGAAACTGTCCTATTGTAACAAACCATCTCTCAGTATTGATGTCTTTGATTTATGGAAAAGATTCATTTAGTGATAGCATATCAATAGCAGCATCAGCTGGTTGGGATACAGACTGTAATGCCGGAAATGTAGGTGCTTTAAATGGAGTTAGATTAGGCTTAGACGGTTTAGATGAAGAAGCTGATTTTAGAACACCTGTAAAAGATAGAGCTTTAATTGTTACAAGTGATGGAGGATCTTGTATATCTGATGCTGTAATAGAAACAAAAAAGCTAATTCATTATTCAGACAAATTATATAATAAAAAATCATCATTAAGTGAAATGAGATATAGTTTTGAATTTCCATCAAGTGTACAAGGCTTTATGAAAAGTGAAAGTGCAAAAATGAGACAAACTATAACTAGCATATCCAATTCTTTAGAGTTTGATGGAACACCAGGATTAAAAGTTGATTTTAAAAATTTAAGTAAAGCTATGGTAGCAGATTTTAATGTTGAAACTTTTACTGATTTACAACCAAAAGGAAAAGATGGGACAAGTTATTTTGAAGTATTTTTAAGCCCTAGTATATATTCAGGACAAAAAGTCAAAGCACTTTTAGATGTACCAAGTAATTTAAAATTAAAAGCTAAGATGTATATAGATTATTATAATAATGATGCATCTTTAAGTAGAAAAAGAAGTGAAGAGTTTTTATTAGATTCTCATTTAAATGAAGTTGAGTGGGAAATCCCAAATACAAATGGTTTTCCAATTTTTAGACTTGGTTTTGAAATAAGAAGCGAAAAGAAAACAGATGGTTTTGTAATCTTAAGATATATGGATTTTAAAGGAGCTCCTAAAAAATTCTATATTCCTCGTTCATATGAAATGAGCAAAGATATTACACCCTGGACAACAAATACAATTTGGCTAAAAACCTTCATGAATAGTGCATCAAATTTTTATCCAGATTATACAACAACCTTTTCTCTTTCCCATCCTGAAAAATATGGAGTAGTAACAATTGGAACAGTAGATTGGGATAATTACAGAGTAACTTCAACCCTCACATACTTAATGAATGATAGTGCAGGATTAATAGCAAGAAGTGAAGGACATAGAAGATTTTATTCCCTAACCATTGAGCAAGGTGCTTTAAAGATAATTATGAACAAAAATGAAGAGAGAATAACGCTCTCTGAAGTTAATAATAATTATAAGTTAGATTCAAAATATACCTTAACTTTTGAAGTAAATAAAAATAAGTTAAAAGGCTATTTGAATGGGGAACTTTTAGTAGAAGCTATTGATGATACTTATACATCAGGAGCAGCAGGATTCATTGTAGATAGAGGTGCTATTTTAGTAGATACCATGTTAATTGAGGGATTATAAATTGTTAGATAAAAATATAAAAGAGAAAATATATGCTGGAGTACTTGGAAAAATTATAGGTGTATATATGGGAAGACCTGTTGAAGGTTGGAGTTATGAAGCTATAGAACAAAGATTTGGAGAAGTAGATTCATATGTGAATAAAGACTTAAATATACCCTTAATAGTAGCTGATGATGATATATCAGGAACCTTTGGTTTTTTTAGAGCGATGGAAGATTTTAATTATAAAAAAGAATTGAAGTCTAAAGATGTTGGAAAAACTTGGTTAAATTACATAGTAGAAGATAAGAGTATTTTATGGTGGAGTGGTTTAGGTAGATCTACAGAGCACACAGCATATTTGAGATTAAAAAATAACATTGATGCCCCATTAAGTGGTAGTACTAAGTTAAACGGAAGGACATTATCAGAGCAGATAGGAGCACAGATTTTTATGGATGCCTTTGCTCTAATGTGTCCATCAGATAGCGATAAAGCAGTTTATTATGTAAACGAGGCTGCTAAAGTTAGTCATGATGGAATGGCTGTGGAAGCTGCTTGTTATTTAGCTGCTATAGAAGCTAATGCATTTGATGAAACAAATTTAGATAAACTACTTGATAATAATTTCAAATATGTAAAAAACTTACAGCTTAAAAGCATGATAGAAGATGTAAGAAATATATGTGAAAGATATGATAGAAATTCATGGAGAGAAGCCAGAGGTGAAATAGCAAAAAAATATGGTTATGATAAATTTAATGGACCTTGCCATATAATACCTAACCATGCCTTAGTATTAGCCTCATTAATATTAGCAAAAGACAGTTTTTACGATTCAATAACTATAGCATCTTCAGCTGCATGGGATACAGATTGTAATGCTGGAAATGTTGGCTGTATTAATGGGATACGTCTTGGTCTAGAGAATATCAATCAAAGGCCGTTTTTGAGGGATGAAGTTGCAGATCGTCTTTTAGTAGTAACAAGCGATGGAGGTTCTTGTATCTCTGATGCAGTTATAGAGACAAAAAAGATTATCAAAGCAAGTGAAATTATTAGTGATAGTTATAAAGAAGAAAAAGAAAATAGATTTGATTTTTCCTTTGCTAAGAGTGTCCAGGGCTTCTCTTTATGTCCATATGTAGATAAAGGAGCTTTCCATAAAACAAAAACTCCATTTCAATCTTTAGTTAGTGATGAAAAAGCAGGCTTAAACTTACAAGTTGATAATTCTATTTCTATCTCTACACCAACATATATCGATTTTAGTGAATTAGCTAATAATTTTACTACAATAGCTAGCCCAACAATATATGAAGGTAATAGAGTAATTATGAATTTACAAAGTGATAAAATATCTACTTTAACTCCATATATACTATATTATGATATGGATCAACAAATTTGTTATAAATCAGTTGAAGATTATAAAATAGATATTGGGTTAAATAGTATAGAATTCGAAATTCCAAATATAGAAGGTATGCCAATTTTTAGACTAGGTCTAACCATAGAATCGAAAAATGCTCAAATTAGGATACTTAATATCGATTGGAATAACACCCCAAAATATTTTGCTCAAAAAGGCACACTATTAAAATCAATTTGGGAAACTAACCCATATTGGCTTCAAGCTTGGGTTGGAAGTGCAAAACAATTTGCTGCAGATTTTAATCATACATATTGCATTTCTCATGTAGAAGAAAATGGGATTATGACAATTGGAACTCAAGATTGGAGTGATTATTCACTTGAGACAAATTTAATATTCTCCTTACATAAACAAGCTGGAATAGTTGTTAGAGCAAAAGGCTTAATTAATTATACAGCAGTAGTATTTGAAAATGGAAATACAGTTAAGGTTATAGAAAATAAAATGGGTGAGATAACCACACTTAATACTTATGATTTTAACTATGTAGAAGATCAATTATATAATATTTTAATAAGTGTTAAAGATTCTGATTTAACATTTAAAATAGATGGGAAAAGTTTTTATAAAACATCAATAACAAGAGATAGAGGTTCAGCTGGCTATCTAATTAGTTCTGGGACAATAGTTGCAAGAGACTTCATTATTAAGAGGATATAGCATATGGAATATTTAATAGTTTCAACAGCAGTAGTTGATCAAATTTCTTATCCAAATACAAAAGAAAAAATCCTCTCAATAGGTGGGGCAGGTTTTTATGCATATAGTGGAGCTAGGATTTGGAGTAAATCAGTGAATCTAGTATGTGGCAAAGGAAAAGATTTTGACACAGTGATAAAACCATATTTCATAAAAGATATGATCAGTGATCAGTGTATGTTTAATTTAGATTTACCAACCCCTACTACTAAAGTTGAATATGATACAACAGGAGAGAGGGTAGAAACACCAGTATATGGATCTACTCATTATCAAAAATTTGTTGCAAATATAGAAGAAATTGAGCAACATTGTAAGACTATAAAAGGGTTATACATCTTTAAAGAAGCAGAAGATGTTGAATTTTGGGAAAAGTTAATTGAATTAAAAAATAAATACAACTTTAAAATACTCTGGGAAATCTCTAGTGACAGTACAAAAGAGAGTAATTTAGATCTCATTAAAAGATTATCTAAAAATATAGACGTATTTTCAATTAATAAAAAAGAGGCAATGTCTTTATTTAATTGTGAAGATGAAAACTTAGAAGAAAGGTTTAAACAATTTAATTTTGATTTAGTCTTTTTTAGAAAAGGAGCAAAAGGAGCATCTTTAATTAGTAAAAGAGAAATAGTTTTTGCTCCATCATGTAATAAATTTGCTCTAATAGATCCAACAGGGGCAGGAAATAGTTCAAGTGCTGCAGTTCTAGTTGGATATTGTGAAAATAAAAGTTTATTAGAAATTGGTTTAATGGGATCAATATCTGCAGGCTTTATAATATCTCAGAATGGTGCCCCATTAACTCATTCAAAAGAAATAACAGAAAAAGCACACAAGTTGTTAAACGAAGAACTAAAAGGAAAAACTTATGTTAGATAGTGAAAAAATAAGAAATAAAAAATCAATAAAAGCAATCCAAGAGAGATATCCATATTATCATAATGTTCCAGAGAGGGGCTTAGTAATAGATGGAAGGCCGGCAATGACTCAAATAGACCCATCAAAAGTTGGTGACTATGTAATACTTACAGTCAGAGATCCTCTTTGTGCCTATGATATGGATCCAGCTAAACATATAGCATCACTATTAGACGATAGTGAATTAATAGGACAATCTGGAATGTTCTTATCATATAGCGGGTATTATAAAGGGGCACATATAACAGTGGTTTCAGGTGGTAGTGGCTCAGCAGAAATTGAATTAGCCTTATATGATTATATGGAATATACTAATGCTTCTACATATCTTAGATGTGGAGGCTCAGGTGGAATTGGAGAACTAGTTGATCCTGGAGATATAGTAATATCTAGCGGAGTAGTGAGAGATGAAGGCATGACAAAAGCCTATATACCTTCCTGTTACCCAGCCGTTAGCAATTATGAAGTAGTTACAGCGATGGTAAGTGCAGCAGAGAGATTAAAAGCTAAATACCATGTAGGCGTTACACTCTCAGTAGATAGCGATTTTGTAGGTGGTGGAAGACCTAGTGTAGGTGGATATTTACAACCCTGGAATATAGAAAAAGTAGAAATCTATGATAGAGCTGGTGTTTTAAATGGAGATAGAGAATCTGCTGCAATAGTTACCTTATCATCATTATTTGGTAAAAGAGGTGGATCAATATGTTCAGTTGCTGACAATGTAACAACGGGTAAAAAATTTACTGCAGGAGCCGGTCATCAAGATGCCGTTCAATTAACCTTAGAAGGCTGTGCAATTTTACATGAAATGGACAAATTAAAAAAGAAAACGAACACAAAAAACTGGAATGTAGATTTGAATGGGAGTATAAATGAAAAATAAATATGACAATAATATGCGAGAGCAAATATATAGTTTATCACAAGAGATAAAAAATCAATATGATAAATTAGAACCTTTAGCGAGAAAAGTTTTAACAACACCTGAAATCTTTTCTATTCAAAAAATAGTTTTAACAGGGTGTGGAGATTCTTTTGCTGCTAGCATGTTTTTAAAAAAGACTTTTGAAAAGCTAACAAAAATGCCGGTAGAAGTAGTTTCTGCCTTAGATTTAGCTAGACATTATGATGAATCACAATTAGGTTTTGCACCATTAAATCCATTAGTTATAGCAGTTAGTAATTCAGGAAGTGGTGCTAGAGTTGGAGAGGCAGTTCAAAGAGTCTTAAAGCATGGAGGCTTTGTACTTGCAGTAACAGGAAACAAAGAATCAATATTAGCTAAAAACTCATCAGCAGTATTAGAGTTGAATATACCACCACTTCCACCAGCTCCTGGTGTTACAACATATTTAGTATCAATACTTTCCTTATTGTTAGTTGCAATTAGAATAGGGGAAGTTAGGGCTAATATTACAATGGATAGAGCAAATGAGTTAAGAAGCGAAATTCTAACACAAGCTGATAAATTAAGTAAATCACTAGAAAGTATTGATAGAAAAGCTTTATCAGTTGCTACTAAATTTAAAGATAATGAAGCCTGGGATTTTATAGCAAGTGGAAGTGATTATGCAACAGCATGGTATGGCATGGCAAAAGTGATGGAAGCAACAGGGCAATATGCTATGCATATAAATAGTGAAGAATTTAACCATCTAAACTTTTTTATGAGAAAAACCCATTCACTTAACACCGTTTTTGTCATAAGCAAAAACGATTTAGGCTATTCTAGGACAGTAGAATCTTTAAATTATGCAATAAAGTTAGAAAGACCAACAGTATTAATAACAGATGATAAAACACTAAGTAAGAAATATCCTCTTTCCATTTTAATAGACTCCTCTAATTTTGATGAAATTCCATATTTATTCCAAAGTGTCCCAATAGCATTAATAGTAAGCTATGTAATGAAAATGATAGGAGAGAGGCCTGGAAGAGGGGTAGAAGGCCTATGGGATTTTGCAAAAAATGGAAATGGCGTTAAGAACAGTGAAATAATTATTTTATAAGGAGAGTACCAATGTTAAGTAATTATAAATTTAAAACAAAGTTTAATGATGTATATGATATAAAAAGATATGTATTAGAGGCAGTAGAACAAAGTGGTGTAGAGAGTGGAATTTGTGTAGTTTACACACCACATACAACAGCAGCAATTACAGTAACATCCTTTTGGGATCCTAAAGGATTTGAAGATTTACAAGATGAAATTTGTAGATTAATTCCAACACGAATAGATTTCAAACACCAACATGACACTCCCTCTGATGCAGCGGGACATGTTAAATCATCTTTGATAGGAGTTTCTTCATCTTTTATAATTAATGATGGAAAATTACTCTTAGGTCATTCTCAAGGATTATATTTTCTAGAGTTTGATGGTCCTAGAAACAGAGAAATTTTTGTCAAAATAGTTTCAGATAAATAGGAGATATGATTTTGAAAAAAGTAATTTTAGATTGTGATCCTGGAATGGATGATTCAGTTGCCATAATTATGGCCAGTAAATCATTGCAATTAGATTTATTAGCAATAACATGTGTTAATGGAAATTATCCAGTAGATATAACAAGCAAAAATGCAAGAGCTATAATGGAATTATTAGGAAGGGATGATATCATTGTTGCAAGAGGAATGGCTAATCCAATGATTAGAAAATCCCCTGCAGACCCATTTACACATGGGGAAGACGGATTAGCAAATTCAAATCTTCCAGAACCAAAATTGCCATTAAGTGATAAACATGCAGTTGAAGTATTAAAAGACCTTATAATGGAAAATCCAAATGAGATAACGATAATTGCAACAGGTCCATTAAGTAATATAGGAATGTTAATTTCACAATATCCTGAAACAAAATCCTTAATTAAAGAAATAATTGCAATAAGTGGGACATTTGGTTTAAATAAGGCTGCTTTTTCAAATGCAACAGGAGATACACCACAAAGTGAGTGGAATGTATATGTTGATCCTGAAGCAAGCAAGTTAGTATATGAAAGTAAAATCCCATTTACAGCAATAGGTTTAGATGTAGCAACTAATTTTGATGTAGATTTAACAAACGAAGATATAAAGCAAATAGAACATTCAACTAATAAAGAAGCAAAATTTTTATTTAATGCAATCAATTTTGTTAGAAAAAGAGGATTTGGAGCTTATTGTGCAGTAATCGATTGTATGGCAGTAGCATATGCAATAAATAAAGATTTGATAAAATGTGAAAAAGTACATGTTGGAGTAGAAACTAAAGATGGATTAACCCTTGGGATGACAGTTAGAGATTCTAGACATCATTTTGTATGGGAAACTCTTCCATTAATTAATATAGCAGTTGATGCTGATTATCAAGGTTTTTTGGAACTATTAAAAGATTTGGTTTTAAGGTAAATAAATTATGATGTATAATCCATATAATAAAGAAAACTTGTATATAGCAGGACCTGAGTGTTTTTATAATAGAGGCTATAGTCTTTGGTATTCTCAAAAACAGCTAGCTGAATATTATGGCTTTAATGTAGCATTACCAACCTCTACAGAATATAAACTTGATAGTAAAGATTTAAGAGAAAATGCAAAAGAAATATTTAGAGATTTGATAGATCAAGTAGAAAAAACAACAACAATTATAGCAGATTTAGAATTTTTTAGAGGATGTGAACCTGATAGTGGAACAATATTTGAAATCGGTTGGATATATTCAAAAGGTGGCAAATGCTATGGATATACTAGAGACTTAAGAAATATGGTAGTAAAAAGCCAAAATGCTAAGTTAATAAATAATAAAATAGTAGATGAAAATGAAAAACTTTATCCATATTATAATTTACCCTTTTGTTCCTCTATCTGTGCTTCAACAAAATTGGTAGAAGGCAATTTTGAAAATTGTCTAAAAACTTTAATGCAGGATATAAATGAAGAGAGAAGAATATCTCCAATTAAAAGAGTTGAAGCAAATATTAATCAAATTGATTGTAATCATATTGAAAAGGTTGAAAAAGGTAAAACTATTTATATTTCAAGTTTGAATAGATATGATGAAAGTAGTATAGCTTATTTTGAAAAATTAAAATCAAAGTATGAAGAGTTAGGATATAAAGCAATATCTCCATTGGACAATTACATAGAAAGTAAAAATGAAGATCCATTATTTGATGCAGTAGTTAATTTCCACAATAGATTACAACTCATAGATCAGTGTGACTATGTAGTTGCAACCCTTGATGGTTTTCATGGCTTAGAAACAAATAATGATGTATCCTTTGAATGTGGCTATGCATACGGAAAGGGTAAAAAGTTAATTGGAGTTTTAGAAGATACTAGAATAATGAGAGATAAAATACCTAGTTTAGATAACAATGGCCTTGATATTTGTGATAATGTTATAGAGAATTTTGATTATCCAATAAACTTGATGTTTGCTTGTTCAATGCAAATAATAAAAGGTAATGAATTGAATTCAGTAGATAAAGTTATTAAACTAATGGAGGGGTAAATGAGCTTACATATTGGTGCAAAAAGCGGTGAAATTTCAGATAAAGTATTATTGCCAGGAGATCCCTTAAGAGCAAAATTTATAGCAGAAACATATTTAAAAAAAGTTTTTTGCTATACAGATATAAGAGGAATGCTAGGTTTTACAGGGGAGTATAAAGGGCAAAGAGTTAGCGTTCAGGGGACAGGAATGGGAATGCCATCATTTTCGATTTATGCAAATGAATTGATAAACGATTATTCTTGTAAAAAACTAATCAGAGTTGGTACTTGTGGATCCATAAGCGAAAAAGTTAATTTAAAAGACGTAATTTTAGTAAATGGTACACATACTGATAGCAACATATATAAAACTCGTTTTAATAACATAAATTTTTCAGCAGTCCCTAGTTTTGATTTATTATATAAGGCATATAATATTTCAACAAAAAGTAAATTAGAAACAAAAGTTGGAACAGTTTTAGTTTCTGACCTATTTTATATGGATAATGCTAATGAAATTAATCAATTAATGAAAAGTTATGGGACTTTAGCAGTTGAAATGGAAAGTGCTGAATTATATGCTCTTGGAGCTAAATTTGGTGTTGAAGTTCTAACTCTTTTAACAGTGAGCGATGATTTAGTAAGACATAAAGCCATAGCCCCAAAAGATAGACAAACAACATTTACTCAAATGATGGAAATCGCCCTAGAAACAATCATAGATTAATGCTAATGCAAATGACTTTTTACAAAAATATATACCCAGTTTTATATAAAGTAAAAGAGAAATTTTCTAGATAATATAGCAATGTAAATAATTGCTATTTTTTTTTATCTAAAGCAAGAAATAAATTTTATAAAATACTTATTTAAATGTAACTAATATTGAACTAGTATTGTTTTATACCTAATTTTTTTGAAATAAACGTTTATGTGTTAATAAATAAAATCCATAAATAGTGTGTATTATTTATTTGACAGTTGTGTAAAATCTCACTAATATAAGCATTGTAGAATGCAATTTGTTATAACATGTATTTTGTTATATTCATTTAAACTTCCTTATATCAATATGTAATCTACTTAATTAGAAATTATTTTATTTTAAAAATGAAATATATAACATTTTTCGGAGGTTTAAAATGAAAAAAGCAAAGTTTAAAAGTCTTACTATAGTTTTGTTCTCTTTGTTTGCATTTTTGTTAGTTGGTTGTGATGATACTGCTTCACAAAATTTCAATGATGAAGTTCACTCTTTTAAAGAAGTTGGGACAAGTGATATTCTTGATGCTGAGGATACTGATTTGTATGATCCATTAAGAGATGATGAGTTTTACGACTTTGATGAAGACGAGTTTATTTCGGTTGCTCTACAACGTACATTTTGGGGAATTGCTTATAGTTTAGAGACTATTCCTTATATTATTTTAAATTATGAAGATGGCACAGTATCTAGTACAAAAGATATATCTATGGATATACTTTTTCACATAGATGACGAGTCTTTATATTTTGAGCCAGATGATGTCGACTCCTCTACGGTCTCTTTATATATTGAATGGTTAGATTTAATTGCAAGTGGTAATTTATATGATCCTATTGCAGATTTACTTAATGAAGACTTTAATGAAATTGATAAAGAAATGAGTTTAGATCTTTCGACGTATTTTACTACTGAGCTAATATCAGAGCCTATAAATAATAGTGGTATTAATTGTATAGATTTAAGTTTAAATGTTGACCAAGATGATAGTTCTGATATGACACTTTCTGGACATTTAGATTATAGCTTTGCAGCAAGGATAATAAATACCGAAAATAGTGCTTTGGGTGCTTTTTCAGCAAATTTGAGTATTGATGAAATAGATTCTTTCAATGGTGCTGATTACGAATATGTAGGTATCCAAATAGAAAATCTTATTTCTGATATTCTTTCATCCGAGGGTGATTCCTTAGAAAGTCAAATAGATGCAAGTGATTATGTTGATGTTTGGGAAGATATTGAAAATAATATTTGGGGAAATACCTCAAACGATCATATTTCTGTAGAATTCGTACTCGCTGATGCTGAGGGAGTAATAAATAGTGCAACTTTGGTAGATGAAGATTTATTTAAACAGTATCTTATCTACTATATATTAATTACTATCTAGTTTAAATGTAGAATAAAATTAATTAATAACAGTATTTCAAAAAAACCAAGCAATTTGTAATGCTTGGTTTTTTAGTGTTTGCCCAGCATGGGCAACATCTAGGTAGTGAAAGTCCACTGTGGGTTTGGCAATTTCATTTAAAAAAAATGAAATAACCACTAGCTGATGGCAAGTGCAGTATTGTGAGGTGTGAAGAAAACCTAATCCAAAGTTTCGAAGTTACGAACAGAAACAAGATATAAAGAAGATAATGAGTATGAGTTGTCAAAAAAAGTGACAAATACCAGTCAAAACTGTAATAGGTTAAGCCTAGATGACAAATAGTCTTTATTCTTAATCGAGGGGTTTGTAATACGTAGGAAAGGTTGAAATAAAACTAATGATAACAGCAATTTCCACAGTAATGTTTAAATAGGTATTTAAATTGGCAACTCTAAGAATTAAAGATAATAAAAGATATATGTAATTTTAGTAAGCATTTTTTTACCTTATTATTTTTTATTCCGTCATAAAATTTATATACTTTTGTAAATGGTCTTTAGATATTCAATCATATATCAAAAAATAATATTTAATCAATTTTAGCATTCCTAACAAATAGTTTTTCCAATTATATATCTTGTCAAAAATTGAAAAGATATGATGAATACAAATTATAAATATTAAATTCATCATACCTTTTTTATTGATACTTAATTTTTGTTTAGTATATTAAAATTTTTATTGGAAATGAATAAATTTATTTAAAATATTTTTTTAATGAGCTAATTCACTATATAATAACAAATTAATCGATTAAAGCTGAGATATTTTATAAAGTTTATAAAATAATTGAAATTTAATTTAAATTTTTTCTTGACTATTCGATATTTCATAGTAAGATAAACATCGTACGAATTTGAATGACTTCAAATTCAGTGATTATTTTATATAGTCAATGGTATGATGAATTTTAATTTATGGAGTTTCAATTATGAAAGACGGCAACCAACCTGCATCCGCTTTAGTCTTAGCTTATATCAAAGAGAAAATAGGCAATGGTGAGTGGAAGAAAGGTGATAAGATTTATACTGAACCACAATTTATGAAGAAACTTGGTGCAAGCAGAGCTGCCGTTAGAAGTGCCATAGATGAATTGGTTGCATTAAATGTATTAACACGTATTCAAGGAAACGGTACCTTTATATCAGATAGTGCTATTCCTCCAATGATGAATTCTTTAATTCCTTTTATGTTATTTGATGATTTTGATGCATTGACAGTATTAGAGTTTAGAAAAATCATTGAGCCATCTTGCATTGAACTATTTATAGATTGTTACTCAGAACAAAATATAAAAGATTTAGAAGAATGTTTAAATGTAATGATAAATTACGAATCATATGATAATAAAGAATTCTATAAGGCAGACTTTAATTTCCATACCATTATTGTTAAAGGAACACAGAACCCATTAGCTGCAAAAATAATGGACATTCTTCATGATGTATTAATTACATACCAATACAAATCAAACCAAGCAATTGGTCCTCAAACAGGACTTTTAGAACATAAGAGAATTTTTGAAGCTATAAAGAATAAAGATAAAGCTTTAGCTTCATTATTGATGAAACGTCATATCGAACGTTCTGAGGTGGATATGAAGGCTTATATAGATTCAAAAGCTATAGAGAAACAATAAATTAATTTAAACATTTTACAAACATATTGTTTGTTTAAAAAAATATAAGATTTTATTCGAGAAGCAAATTTTCTCGAGGAGGTTTTTATGAAAAAAGTATTTTGTATATCTACTATTTTGTTATTAGTAGTTGGTTCAGTTTTCGCAAGTGGTTCAAGTGAAGAGGGTGCAACACCTGAAAATCCAATTGAATTTAAACTTGCTGATAATAGTCCATTATCAACACCTTTATGTGCTGTTAATGTAAAATTTAGCGAATTAGTTGAAGAAGCAACTAATGGTGCAATTCATATTGAAGTATATCCAGATGCTCAATTAGGTAATGAAAATGAAACAATTGAACAAGTTAAAGCTGGCGTATTAGATTTAACTAGAGTTAATATCATTCAATTAGCTCAATATGATCCTAATTTCCAATTATTTAATCTTCCATACATTTTCGTAGATGATGAACAACGTTGGGCTGTTACTGATGGTGAAATTGGACAAGCTTTAAATGAAGAGTTCCATGATCTTACAGGAATGAACATTTTAGCATATTTAGATTCTGGTTGGAGATGTTTTTACACAACAGATAAAGCTGTAAAAAGCTTAGCAGATTTAAAGGGTATGAAAATTAGAGTTATGAATTCTGATTCAAACATTGCTATGATTAAATCATTCGGTGCAGTAGCTACTCCAATGGCTTATTCAGATGTATTCTCAGCATTACAAACAGGTGTTATTGATGGTGCTGAAAATGACTTTGTAAGTTATGATACATCAGGTCACTATGAAGTTGCTAAAAACTATACTGTTGACCGACACACAGCTAGCTTTGGTGTTATTTTAATGAGTGATAAAGCAAAGAGTAAAATCACTGAAGAACAATATCAAATTATCTTAGATTGTGCTTATGAAGCATCACTATGGCAAAGAGAAGCTATGGTAGCTAAAGAAAATGAAAGTATGGAAAAAGTTATTGCAGCAGGTAGCAATATTTATGAAGTAAATGTTGAAGAATTCCAAGAAGTTGTTCAACCTGTATATGACCAATATTCAGATTTAGCTCCATTAATTGAAAAAGTATACGCTTTAAAATAGTTAAATTAAAATAATACTAGTTACTTTCTAGTGAGTTATTTGCTAGAAAGTAGCTGTTTTTACGTAGGGAGAATAAAATGAATAAATTAGATTCATTTATCGAAAAAATGATTAATGTCGTTCAAAATATTTGTTCAGCATTACTTATGATTATGCTAGCAATAGTTTTTGCTTCTGTATTTGCTAGATATTTATTTAACAGTCCAATAATTTGGTCAGAAGAAATAACACTAATGTTATTAATTTGGTTTGGGTTTTTCTCAATTTCAAATGAGTTATATTTTGAAAATCACATGAGCTTAACTATAGCTTATAATAAATTTTCACCAAAAAAGAAAAAAATAATATCTCTTTCTAACGCAGTTTTATTTATATTCTTTTTTACACTTATGGCTGTAAATATTATTCGTATTTCATTAGTTATTTCAACAAATAAAATGCCAGTAAGTGGAATCCCCAAAGTATTGTTATATCTTCCAGTTTTATTGTCAGCAATATTAATGGTAGTTTATTCAGTCGCATTATTTTATAAAAAACTACATCAAGATTATTCCATAGAAAACAGTGAATCAGATATTTCTGCTATGAAGGAGATTAAAAATGAGTAGTACAGCTCTTGGAATTATATTACTATTTGGCATACTCGCCATTTTAATGATAAATTGTTTTCCTATTGCTTTAGCTTTAGGTTTATCAAGTGTAATCACAGCTTTAGTTTTAGATATTAATCTATTTCTATTGTTTCAGAGAATGGTTATTTCCCTAAATAATTTTGGGTTTTTAGCTCTTCCATTTTTTATCCTTTCAGCAAATATAATGACTGCAGGGGGAGTTAGCGATAAGCTAATGAAATTTGCAGACGTACTTGTTGGAAGAATTAAAGGCGGATCTGCAATGGTTAATATTATTGTAAGTATGCTTTTTGGTGGTATTCAAGGATCTTCTGTAGGGGATGTGTCTTCTATTGGTGCTATGTTAATTCCTGCTATGGAAAAACAAGGGTATGATAAAGATTATAGTGTAGCTGTTACAGTTACTTCATCAGTTGAAGGTATTATTATTCCTCCAAGCCAAAATATGATTTATTATTCAATGGCTGCTGGTGGATTATCATTAAGTAATTTATTTATTGCAGGTTATATCCCAGGTATATTATTAACTGGTGCACTAATGATTGTTGCATATATAATCGCTAAAAAAAGAAATTATCCAACTAGTGGAAAATATAAATTTAACGAAGGCGTTAAAGCTATTATTGATTCATTAATTGGATTATTTACAATCGTAATTATTATCGGTGGTATTGTTGCAGGTATTTTCACACCAACTGAATCAGCTGGAGTTGCAACTGTCTATGCGCTATTTGTTACGTTCTTTGTATATAAGACAATGAATTTTAAGAAGCTAGTTGGAGTAATTAAAGATTCACTTGGCTCCCTTGCAATAATTATGGCAGTTATTTCAATGTCATCAATGTTTAGTTATGTATTATCTTATTTAAAAGTACCAGTTTATGTATCAAACGGCTTATTAACTATCTCACAAAACCCAATTATTGTAATGTTAATGATTAATATAATCTTATTTTTTGCCGGTATGTTTATGGACATGGCAGTATTAATATTCATGTTAACTCCTGTATTTTTACCAGTAATTACTCAAATTGGTTATAACCCAATTCAATTTGGTATAATAATGATTTTAAACTTAGGTGTTGGACTTTGTACTCCTCCAGTAGGTAATTCCCTCTTTGTAGGTTGTGCGATAGCCAAGTTGCCGTTAGAAAAATCGATAAAAGCTTTCTTACCGTTCTACGTAGCAATGTTAATTGTACTAGCTTTAGTAATTTGTGTTCCAGCAGTTACCCTTTGGCTTCCCGGATTAATGTAAGGTTGGGGTTTAATAATGAGTTTAGTATTAAACAAATATTCTATTGGGGAAATTTCCCCATATAGAAGGGTTAGTGTGTTAGACGGAGAAGTGAAAAAAACTAATTTATATTATCATAAAATTAAAAGTAATGAAAAATATATATTAGAGCCTTGTGAAGATGTTTTCACAATCTTTTTTCTCCTATCTGGTAATGCGACCTTTTTAAGTAGTAATAAAGAATATGAATATTTTGAAAAAGGCGTATTTATAAATTTACCACATGAAAAAGTTGATGTTGTAACACAAAGTGAGAGTGAGTTAATCGAAATAAAATGGCCAATCTTAGGTGATTTCGATAGCAAGGAATTTCCATATACTCAAAAATATATAGATGCTCCGCAATATAGAGATGCATCTAAAAGTGAAAAATCCATAAGTAGAATGATTATACCTAGTTCTTTAATAAAAGGATTTAGTATGGGCTCAGTTGAGACTGAAGGAGAAGATATGGTGGCACCTCATTGCCATCCAACTCAAGATCAAATCTTTTATAGTTTTAGTGAAAACCATATAAAACTTTTAATTAATGATGAGGAAGCAGCATATGGACCAAATTGTTTCGTTCATATACCTCTTGCATCAAATCATGGTGTAAAAGTGGAGCAAGGCTATAAAGCAGAATATATATGGATTGATTTTGAAGTATAGCGAAAATATATCAAGGGGTTAAAAATTGATTTCAAATGTACAACCAGTAAAATTAAAAAAAGCAAAGGCCTGGAGAACTTACTTAGGTGGATCTCTGTTAAGGGAGTTACAAGGAACACCTAATACAGAAGATGATCATTTTCCTGAAGAGTGGATTATGAGTTTAGTAAGTGCTAGAAATGCAGGTAGAGAAGATATATTAGATGAAGGCTTAAGTTATATAGAAGCTGATGAAAAGATTTCATTAAAGGAACTAGTATTAAGTGATCCAGAGCATTATCTTGGCAAGCAATTTGTTGGTAAATATGGAGAAACAACTGGAGTTCTAATTAAGCTAATAGATTCTTATGAGAGATTATCTGTACAAGTTCACCCTGATAGAGAAAAAGCTAAAAAATTGTTTCACAGTGCCTATGGAAAAACTGAATGTTGGCATGTATTAGGTGGTAGAAGAATAAATAATGATGATCCTTGTATTTACTTAGGTTTTAAAGAAGGAATAACTCAAAAGAAGTGGAAAGAACTTTTTGATGTTCAAGATATCCAAGGAATGCTTGATTGCATGCATAAAATTTATGTAAAGCAAGGTGAGACTTATTTAATAAACAGCGGTGTTCCTCATGCAATCGGGGCTGGTTGTTTTTTAGCTGAAATTCAAGAGCCAACAGATTATACTATTAGAGTTGAAAAAATAACAGAATCAGGGTTAAAAATTGATGATAGAATGTGTCACCAAGGAATAGGTTTTGTTAAAATGTTTGAATGTTTCCATTATGATGGGCTTACATATCAACAAGCGGTAGATAGATGGTCTGTTAAGAAAAAAATACTTGATCAAACACCAGTTGCAGTTTACGAAAGTTTAATTGATTACTCATCAACAGAAATGTTTGCCTTATATGGTTTAAAAGTTAAAAGTGGTGACTATGAATTAAAATTAACAGATGTATTTTCTGGTATTTATGTTCTTGAAGGAACTGGAAAGATGGAGTGTGACGGACAAACTTATGAATTAAGTAAGTCTAATCAATATTTTATTCCAGCAGGTTGCGAAGACCTAGTCTTTAAAAATAGTAATAATCTAAGAATCTTACATTTCTTTGGTCCTAAAATTTAAATGTATATATAAATTATTATTAAGAGTATTACAAATTTGTAGTACTCTTTTTTTATGATTTTAAAAATAAGTTGGTAAATTAAAGACAATGATATTGATAATTTATAACAAATTTTTTAAGAAATAATTTAATATCAAATAGCATTAACAAATATAATCTCTATATCAATTTTAATATTTATTGTTAATTACAAAATTTAAACATGGAATAGGTGGTTTGAATTGAGTTGCTCTAGATATAGTATTTGCAAAGACTAATATAAGAGACAAAGAATTATTAGTTAGGCGTATAGATAATTTATTTTAAAATTAGAAAAATTAGTTATGTTTTGAAATAACCTATGTGATAATAGAATTTTATTTTTTCAAATTACTTTAAGAATACACTGACTATTAATATTAATTAACAAGTAACAGAATTGTAAAAAAATTAAAGTCTTTTAATTCACATAAAAATATTATTATTCAATTTGATTTTAAGATGTAAAAAATGGCATTATAGTTGAAATATTTTTCTATTGTAAATTTTAAATTTGATAATTTTTTTACTAATTTAATATAATTTGTATATAAATCATAAATACAAAAAACAAGTATTTGAATTCAAAAATGAGTAATAATATACTAATTGCTAGGAAAATGACTTTAAAAAGTAATGATTTTGTTTAATTAAATTTAGTTCTTTTAACAAAAATAAATTAGTAAAGTAAATGTTTATTATTGTATCTATTGTTACTAGCAATTAAATTTGTTAATCAAAAATTATGCTTGGTTTATTGTTGTAACGGAGGATTTTTATGAAAAAATAATTTATTACAATTACCAGTGTATTATTTGTTTTGATTGTAAGTATCTTTCTCACTGGTTGTGAAGATGCATCACAACAAATTAGCAATGAAAAGGAACTTCATTCTTATCAAACGGTATCTTTAGCGGATATTCCAATAATTGAAAATGTTGATAACTACCTGCTGCTAGGAGATATATCTTCATTAGATGGGGAAAAATATATTGAAACATATCGCTATGAGTATTTAGATGTCGCTTTTGAAAATTGTAATAAATTATTTGAATTAATAGATAGTGCTCTAAACGATGACAATCAATTAAGATCTCTTTATGCTAGTATTGAATTATTTTTAGAAGATGAACAACTTTCACTTACTGATGAATATGACTCAACTTATAACGCAAATATTGATTGACTTGATTTAAAAATTAGTGGAACAACTAGTTCCCAAATTTTAGATATGTTTGATAATATGAATTTAGATGGAAATAATTCAATAGATTTAAATCTTTCTAGTTATTGTACTTTATATGATGTTACTGATGATAACGATAATGTTTCTTATATGCCAATTAGTATCTACGCTAAATTGAAAATCGATTCTGAAGAAGAAATATCTGATTCAACTTTTGGTGGAGCATTATCTCTGTCTTTTGCAGATATAATATTACAAAATGTTTCAGATTTAGAAATTAATACCACAAAGTCTCAAATGCCAGAATATCTAGGAAGAATTGCGTTTGAACTTGATATTGCTGAATTTGATGGAGTAACATATTCCGATATTAATCAAATTATAGATATTATCTCAGAGATTGAATCCCAAGAACAAGAAAAAGATTATACTAGTTATTGGTCAGAAATAAAGAATATCCTTTGGGATAATGATGCACCAGATTCATCTCTTTCATTAACATATTCTGTTGGGGATGAAAACGGAGAAATTGAAACTATAGTTTATAGTGGAGCTGAAGCTTTAAAAATAATTTTTCCAGTATCGACTAAGATTTAGCTAATGAAATTTAATTATTTATAATCTATAATATTGATACTCAAGTGTTATTCTTTATAGCACTTGAGTTTTTTGTTTGCCTATTATGGACAACAATATTTATATTGGAAAAAATTAAATAAGAGTATATCTACACAGCTTATGTATGATATTTATATTTAAGGCTACTGTAGATATAGGTTGAATCTTTCAAACAGGTTAAATAGAAAATAGATTAGGATACTGTTTTAGTAAAAGAACATAATTTTTAAGAAATATAAATAGTAGTTTTTTTTGAAAAAAATGATGTAATCCTAGTATCAAAAAGTGTCAAATACACTAGTTCCTTGCTAATTTCTGTAAATTTTGTTATAATTAGTTTAGATTTTGTAAAATATTAAATATTTTAATTAAAAAAAATTATATTTTACTTTAATCGATTTTAATTGTAATTAATAAACTTTTCTGTACGAAAAGATTTTACATATTCTTCTAAGTAATACGACTAACTACATTCACTAACGCATGAAGCAAAAGTTACACATGTAATAAGGTAACTAACTTATTATGCCAAATCAAGTATTAACAAACTAAGTTGGTTATCTAGAAAAATTAATAATTAAGGAGGCGCTTATCAAAACAATAGGATTTTTATTAAGTACAAAAGAAAATGAGAGACGAAGAGCATTAATTCCTAAAGATGTATTAAGGATAAAAAATAAAAAGTATTTATATTTTGAAAGAGGTTATGGCTCTCTATTAGGATATAGTGATGAGGACTATAGAAAAGTAGGGGTAAACGTTGTTAGTAGGAGAGAAGCTCTTAACCAAGATGTAATTTGCGAGCCTAAAATAGGTGACGCTGATTATCTTAGTGAAATAGAAAATGGGAAAACTATATTTGGTTGGATTCATGCTGTTAAAAACCCTGATGTTACTGATTTAATTGTTTCAAAAAATTTATCAGCAATCGCTTGGGAGAATATGGATAAAAAAGGTCGTCATGTATTTTGGAAAAATAGTGAATTAGCAGGTAAAGCTGCTGTGTTACATGCCTTTCCACTCTTTGGCAAATTACCAACTGAGTGTAATGTCGCAATAATTGGGCGAGGCAATGTGTCTGTAGGAGCTTATAATATTTTAACTTCATTAGGAGCTAAAATAACAATTTATAATAAACATAATATGAAATTCTTGAGAAGTGATATTGAGAAATATGATGTAATAGTAAATGGAATTTTATGGGATCCCTTCAGAGATGATCATATTATTTATAAACAAGACTTAAAAAGAATGAAAAAACCATCAATTATAATTGATGTTAGTTGTGATGAAAACGGTGCTATTGAAACAAGTCGTCCCACAACAATTGAAAACCCTGTTTATATGGAGAATGGGGTAATGCATTATGTAGTGGATCACACCCCTTCATTATTTCCACATGTAGCTTCAAAAAATATTAGTAATGTAGTTAAAAATTATATAGATGACATCGTCGAAGATAATCTAATGTCAAATAAAGTCTTACAAAAGGCTATTATTATTGAGAAAGGAATTATCTTAGACAAACGAATAATCGAATATCAGCACATGGATGCTAGTTAGCCCAAGTTTTTAGAAGGTTAGATAAAGTGTGCTGGTGAAAAAGTTTCAACTTAGCACACTTTTTAAGCATTAAAGAAGGAATGATATAATCAAAACGTATAATGTTTAATTTAGTTTGATTTGTTTCAATATTAATACTGTTCGTTTTAAAGCAGCGATAATATCATATTTAGCTGTCCAATTAAGATTTTCCAATTTAGTTGCATCTAGTACTGATTGTGATACAGGGTTAAAGCTATTTTTTTCTTTATCACACGGATTTTCAAAAATAATATTTTTATTATACAAAGAAGTTAGGTTCTGCGCGATTTCTCTTATTGTGACATTTGAGTTCTTATTAGCAATATTATAAGCATTTCCTTTTTCACCTTTTAATAAAACTGCAAATATACCAGAAACACAGTCACTTACATAGATGTAGGATCTTAGTTGAAGTCCGTCACTTTTCATTAAAATATCTTGATCGTTAACTATATTATTTATAAATTGTGAAGCTGCTCTATTATCTTTTACAGTTGCACTAGGCCCGAAAGTATGGCAAGGTCTAGCTATAACTGTATCCAAATTAAATTGATTTTGGTATGAGACGCATAAAGTTTCGGCGGCTCTTTTACCATTAGGATAACATGAGCGAGGATTTATTGGGTTTACATAACCGCTATAGTCTTCAATAAAAGATTTCAGATTTTTTTCTCCTTGTCCATAAACCTCGCCTGAAGAAACAAATAGGAATCTTTTTAAATTATGATTTTTACCATAATCTAATAAATTATTTACACCATTAAGATTAGTCATTAATGTACCTACTGGATCATCAGAGAAAGCTTTTGGATATGCATTACTAGCTGCATGAATAATAAAATCAAAATTATAATCAAAATCTAAAGGAATATTAATGTCAGTGATAACGAATTTAAGTAAAGGATTATTGATATTAGATTTAAATCTACGAAGTAATGAATTTTTATTTCGTGATAAAGCAAACACCTTAATATTAAGATTAAAAAGTTCATTGCCTAATAATAATGAGTCAACAATAACTGAACCTATCATTCCTGAAGCCCCTGTTATTAGAACATTACAATCTTGCAATTGATTAAAATCATTATCTGAAATGATATTTAATAAGTCTTCTTTGTAAAGTTTATTGTTAAATAACATATATATTTATTTCAACCATTCAGTTTTTTTTGTTCGAAGTAGGGCTTTAAAAATATCAATATCTTCTGGGGTCGTTAATTTTATATTTTTTTCAGATCCTGCCGAAAAGTAAACTTGTGAACCTAATTCAATCATCAATGTACATGAAGCTACAGAATTAGTTATTCCTCTTTTTTTCGCTTCTTCATGTGCCCAAACTAGTTTTTTTAAAGTAAAAGCTTGAGGTGTTTGAGCTCTCATTAATTTATCTCTATTAAATGAAGATGTAGATTTTGTCTTTGTCTCAGTTGTAAGCATAGCTTCACTACAAGGAATAGAAGCAATCGCAGAGCCGTAAAGTTTGCATTTTGCAATATTATCTGAAATTATATCTGATGAAATCATAGGTCTAATTGCATCATGAACTAAAACTATATCATTGCTATTATATATTTCATTTATAGCGAAAACCCCATTTTTGATAGATTCCTGTCCATTTTTTCCACCAAGAATTATTTTTTTTAGTTTAGTTATTTGAAATTGATTAGCATATGCTGATAATATTTCATGCCAACCTTCTAAACATACAACAAAAATTGAATCAATATCTGGGTGATTTTGAAAAGCTTCTAAAGTATATATTATTACTGGTTTGTCTTCTACATTAATAAATTGTTTTGGTATGTCTTGATGCATTCTTTGGCCATTTCCACCAGCAATTATTAGTGCTATATTCATTTGATTCCCTCCGAATCTTTCATGTGTAGTAAATTTAAGTTAAAAATAATGATTAATTAATATATTCCTAATATTTTTATATAAATTATTATATAGTATATAAGTTTAAGTTGCTATATATTTAAGTTTGATAAAAAAAGTTATATTTCTAAGTAAATATTAGAAAATGCACATAATTTTTTCTTATCATAATTTCTATAATTTTAATCATTGATTTTTAACAAATTAGGGTCATATTAAATATAAAAGTAATTTATTTCAATAGTAATTTTAATAAAACACCCATTAATCATTTTTATAAATTATTATGTATAATTATGTTTCTTTAATAAAGGTAAAATCAATTGCAATTTTTTTTAGATGGAATCTTACTTAAGCATAAATATTAATTTCAGTGTCCTTATTATATTTATATAAATTCGCTAATATCATTGAACAAATTCAATTGATTATTTTGTAGTTATAAAAAAAGATTGTTACATTGTAACAATCTTAATTACCGGCGATCGGACTTGAACCGATACGGAGTTGCCCCCAATAGATTTTGAGTCTATCGTGTCTACCAATTTCACCACGCCGGCATGTATGATGAAATTTAGCATAAGATATTGTTTTGTTCAATATGAAATTTAAAATTAATTTGTGAAGTTTAAAAATTTATTTATGTTCTTCAGCCCATTTCAAATCTTCTTCTGTTAATTCAGTATTTGGGAGATCTTCGTCGTCGATATCATCAACTAATTCATCCTTATCTTCAATTTCTTTTTTACTCACTACAACAGGTTCTCTCTCAAAAGGTTTTTTCATTATTTTATTAGCCGTCGCTTCATCTAATAGTATGTAAGATTCACCTTTTGCAACTTCTTCTACACTGCTATTAATACAAGCGACAATATAATCTTTATTATCAGATTCTAACCCATTTATCATTTGAGTTAATATATCTTGTTTAAAGAATATTGTATTAGTCCACATTTTGTTAGCAGCCTCTTTCAAACATTCAATAGCTTTTTCAATATTATTGTAATGCAAAAATACTTGAGCTGCATGTACATAAGGGTCTGGGAAACGTGGTTTGCGATCTAATATATCTATATATAGTTTATAAGCTTTCTCCCATTTCCCCGTGAGAATATAATACCAACCATGGTTATCAGCTATTCCACTACTTGTATTCTCTTGTTCAAGAGTATCTTTAAGTAAATCTTTAGCTTTTTTTAGATTATTTTGATACAAAACATAGGTTTCTAGATTAATCATTAAGTTTTTATCACAATAACCACCATGTCTAACTTCTTCTAAAATTTTGATTGCATTATCAATGTCCCCATTTAATTGATATACCATGCTTTTTTGTATTTTAGCTAGTTTTACTAATTTTTTATCTTTAGAATGATTAATAACTGAATCTAAAATTTCTCCACCGAAATTATGATCGTTTTTTTGAATTATAATACTAGCCATAGTTATTTTATATTTATCAACAAGTTTTGCATTATATGCTTTTCTATAGTATAGCCATGTTTTTTCTTTATTCTCTTCTTTTTTGCTCATATAAAGTCTATTTGCGTGAATAAAATAAAAAATAGATCTGTTTATATAAATAATAGTAGCTGAGATTAGAATTATACCAATAATTTTTATAATACCAGCAATGGGTAGAAAACCTAATGTAACACATATAATTATAGCAGCTAGAGCACCATATTTACTTTTCATAGAAAACTCCTCAAAATGTTTAAGATTATTTTATCATTAGTATTTACTATATTAAACAAAAAAATTAAAAAAAACAAATTATTATGAAATTAAAATTAGTTGTTACTTTTGTAAATAATATATATAATTATGGAGATTCAAGAAATTAAAGGAATATTGATGTTAGAGAAAACTGATAATGATAAAAAAATATTATTACATTGTTGTTGTGCACCTTGTAGTACCACATGTGTTGAAAGATTAATTAATGAAGGCTATGAAGTCATTCTTTGGTTTTCTAACGATAACATATATCCTAAAGAAGAAAATTATAAAAGATTTGGAGAACTTATTAAGCTTGCCGAGTTTCACAATCTCAAAGTACTTAGAAATGAATATAATCATAATAGTTGGTTAGAGAAAGTTAAAGGCTTTGAAGATGAGAAAGAGGGAGGGGAAAGATGTTCTATTTGTTTTGATTATAATTTAGCTGCAACATACGAGAAAGCTAAAGAACTTTCTATTAAATATTTCACTACTACTTTAACGGTGAGTCGTTACAAAAATAGTTTGAGGATATTCGAAATAGGTAGTAAATATGATGGATTTGTTGAAAAGAACTTTAAGAAAAAAGATGGATATGCTAATAGTATAAAACTAAGTAAAGAATTAGGTTTATATCGACAGAAATATTGTGGTTGTGAGTTTTCCCTACGTGATGCTAAGGCTTATGAAAAACTCAAAGCTGAAAAAGCTAAAAATATATAATTTGTAAAAAAAATAAAAAAATGCTAGAATAATAAAAAGTATTGCCCGATTTAAATTGTGGGTTAATAAATTAGTTTAAGGAGACATATTAATGGATAAAGAAACTTTTTTCCAAATACTACCTGAATTTCAAAAAGAAGGTCCAGTTAATGTTGTAAAATTAGCACAAAGAATGAATTTGGGAATTTATTGCTCTCCAATGTTAAACCCTGCTATTACGGGTAAATTAATTCGTGTCAAAAGTGAAGAGACAAAGAAGTTTGACAAGGGAGCTGGATGGTATCTATTAATGAATAGAGATAGACCTGCTGGAGTAGTAAAAGAAAGTATAGCTTACTTAATTGCTAAGTACATTTTAACTGATTTAACTGAAGTTAATTTGTTATCTGATAACGTTAGATTTAGAACGAAATCAATTTTTACTGATCCATTAGAATCTGAAATCAATAAATTGGCGCTTGAGATTATATTGCCTGATCATTTAATAAAAAAAGAAATAGAGAAGGGTACATATATTCATGAGTTACCTTTAATTTTTAAAGTTGATCCTAGTACTTTGTCTGCTAAGTTCGGATATACTGTTTATCCAATTGATTTTTGGGTTAATGCTAGTAAAGAAACTGAATTATAATAACTAATTTCTAGAATAACTTATATTTAAATTTTTGAAAATAAAGTGATATATTCTGAGAATTTAGCTTTTGACTAGTGGAATTAAAAATTGAAAAAATTAATAAAAATTATTACAAGTAGATTGTTTTTCTCAGCCATTTTAATAGCGGCTCAACTTGTTATTATAATATTGCTTTTTTCAAGAGCCGTAAATAATACTGTTTGGTCCCAAATTTTTGTGGGGATTTCTTTCGTTTTTGGACTATGGGTAATATTTAATAAACATGAGCCTGAGTATGCTATAGGATGGCTTTTAATAATTATGATATTTCCCGTATATGGGGCTCTGTTATACCTCATCTTCGGCAAGAAAACTCTGACTTTAACCGGTAGAAAAAGATTATCCAAATTTGTAAGAAATTTTAATAGGACAAGAGAATTTAATACTGGTAAAGAAGCAGTATACAAAAAATTAAATGCGGTTGATAAAGATTTTGCCAGGCAATCTAGCTATATATCTAATTCTGCATTTAGTTCACCTTGGGAAAAAACTGAAGCTAAATATTATCCTTTAGGAGATGATTTTTTCCCTGATTTTATTGAGGAATTGAAAAAAGCAAAGAAATTTATTTTTTTAGAGTTTTTTATAATTTCGCTAGGGGAGATGTGGAATCAGGTTTTAGAAATTCTTCTACAAAAAAAAGAGGAAGGTTTGGATATAAGAATTCTTTATGATGACTTTGGTTGTATTGGTGGACTTCCTGGTAATTACGCAAAACAATTAAGATCAATGGGTTTTAAGGCTAAGGCTTTTAATCCTGTGAAACCTCATGTTAATAGCCGGATGAATTATAGAGATCATAGAAAAATTGTAGTAATAGATGGCAACGTTGCATTTACTGGTGGAATTAATTTAGCGGATGAATATATAAATAGAACTATAAGATTTGGACATTGGAAAGATACAGCTGTAAAGATTGTAGGTTTTGCAGTTTGGGATTTTACGGTTTTATTTTTATCAATGTGGGACATCACAAATGGACTTGAAGGTGATCTTACTAAGTTCCAACCAACCTTTGAGGCTAATAATGATGGTTTTGTACAACCTTTTGGTGATAATCCTTTAGATGAGATTGCTATGGCAGAAACTTCTTATTTACAGATAATTAACATGGCAAAAGATTATGTGTGGATTACTACTCCTTATCTTATTATTACAAGAAGTATGTTTAATGCTCTGTCTATTGCGGCTCAAAGTGGAATTGATGTCAGATTAGTTGTACCATATATACCAGATAAAAAATATGTAAATGAAGTTTCAAAATCATACTATTTAGATTTGATAAAAACTGGAGTGAAAATATATGAATATTCACCAGGTTTTATTCATTCAAAGATGTTTGTTTCAGATGATAAGGTATCGATTATTGGAACTGTTAATATGGATTATAGATCATTTTATTTACATTTTGAATGTGGAGTTGCTTTTTTTGGTTCATCAGTAGTAAAAGATGTAAAAAAAGATATGGAAAATTTATTTGTTGTAAGTAATCAGATAAATTATAATGACGTTATATCAGTTAATATAATAAAAAGGTTTTTCAGATTAATCCTTAGATTATTTGCCCCAATATTATAATACATGGAGAGATATGTTATGAATGAATACGATGATTTAATAAAAATATTTTGTGAGACAAAAGATCCTAAAAAGATGAAGCAACTTTTTAGTGAAATGTTTACTGATAGGGAACAAAAGGATTTTGTACTTAGATGGGATTTGCTTAAAGATTTATATCAAGGTATACCACAGAGAGAAATTGCTGCTAAGCATAAAATAAGCTTATGTAAAATAACAAGAGGGTCAAAAATACTTAAAAAAGAAAATTCTTATGTTAAAAAAATTCTTTCAAAACGATATGATGATCATCTCCACTTATAATTACTTGTTTTAGTATTTTGCTTTAATTTATTTATTATTGAAAAAAGTAGATTCTTAAAGTTTACAAAAGTGACTCCAAATCAAATGATTTGGAGTCTATTTTATGTTTGCCCAACATGGACAATATTTAAGTGGTGAAAGTCCATTGTGGTTTTGGCAATATATTTTATAAAAAAATAAATAACCACTAGTTGAGGCAAATGCAGAAGAAGGTCTTGAATTATTAAAAGAAGATTGGCACTACTTCAACATTGAGCGTTATGTTTGATAATCCGCTAGTTACCGAACGGTATCATGTGATGATGTGAGAGGATGGTTTCGTGAGAAACCCTCCTACTCAATTTATCTACGTCTAGAATTTTTATTGTATTTACCATGAGCTTTTCTTTTACTAGAAGAAGATGGTTTTGTATCCCAATCATCGTCTCTAAAAGAATCTTTTCCATATGGTTGATAACTGTCATCACTAGATTTCTTTCTAGGTGAGCGTCTATCACTTCTTCTAGAAGATGATCTTCTGTTTCTAGTTAAATGTTTTCCATTCGGATTATCTGGTTTAGCTCTAGTAACAATTGGTTTGCTGCCTGTATTACCACTGTTAATAATTCTAATAATATCTTCTGCAACCTCAAAAGGTGCAGATACAAATGAAAATTCATCTCTAACAGTTACATTTTGAATGTCTTCATCTGTTGCTTTAACTTTACTTGTAAGATAAGAGACTAACTCTCTCTTTCCAAGTCCATCCTTACGACCTCGAGCGATAAATAGTCTTACAAATCCATCTTCATCTTGATTGAATCTAGATGGAATTTCATTACCTCTAGATCTTCTAGAAGAAGAAAGGTTCTTATATTTACTTTCATCTAAAGCGTCTTTATAAAAATGGGTTAAAACTGAAGCTAAAACTTGTTCACTATCATAAGAAGCTAACATTTTTCTTGCAATAGGAATAAATTGTTCATTTTCAACATTGTTTGTTAATAAAGATAATAATTCACTTTCTATCCTATCTTTTCTAATTGATATAATTTCTTTTGCTTCAGGTATTGAAGCTTTTCTAATATCGGTTTTAGCTGCCCTTTTAATGAAGTTAAATTTTCTAAATTCAGATGGAGTGATAAAAGTGATTGCTGTTCCCATCTTACCAGCTCTTCCAGTTCGTCCTATACGGTGTATATAAGCCTCAGGAGCTTGTGGAATAGAGTAGTTGATAACATGAGTCAAATCATTAATATCAATTCCCCTAGCAGCAACGTCAGTTGCTACAATGATACTGATATTATGTTTTTTCATCTTGTTTAAGATTTGTTCTCTTTGTTTTTGAGATAAATCACCATGAAGAGCTTCAGCATCGTATCCACGATCTTGAAGTTTTCTACCAATATCATCACATTGAATTTTAGTACGACAGAAAATAATTCCGTAAAAAGATTCTTCCATGTCAATTATTCTACAAAGAGCCTCTAACTTATCACTTTCTCTAACTTCAAAATAGATTTGATCTGTTAAATTTTTTGTGATATCTGTTTGTTTAACTCTTACAATAGTTGGTTCTTCCATGAATTTAGAAGCTAAGGCTAATATGGGTTTAGGCATAGTAGCAGAAAAACAAAGCATTCTTTTTTCAGTAGGTGTATTTGATAAAATGTTTTCTATATCTTCAATGAATCCCATATCTAACATTTCATCAGCTTCATCAAGTACTGCAAATTTAAGTTGGTTTAATTTTAAGGAACCTCTTTTTAAGTGATCTTGTATTCTTCCTGGAGTCCCAACAACGACTTGAACGCCTCGTCTTAATTTTCTCAATTGATTATCTATGGACGCTCCTCCATAAATAGATGTTACTTCAATTCTCTTTCTACCTTTTAATGAGTTAATCTCATCCGCAACTTGTATAGCAAGTTCTCTTGTAGGTGTAAGTATCAAAGCTTGCACCCCTCTAATTGAAGGATCAACAATTTCTAGGATTGGAAGACCGAAGGCAGCTGTTTTACCTGTTCCGGTTTGAGCTTGTCCTATAACATCGACTTGGTCTTTAAGTAAAAGTGGAATACACTCTTCTTGTATTTTTGTTGGTTCTTCAAAGCCTTTTTGACTCAAGGCTTGTAAGGTCTCTTCGCTTAGACCTAATTTCTTAAAATTTGTTAAATCTGGCATGTAACTCCTGTATCTTTATTTTTGATTTAAACAATTACTGCGCATCAGCAATTATCTATTAATTTAAATTTATGTCCGTACCTATAAAACCATAAAATATAACTAATTACAACTATAATTTACCATTTATTGTCGACTTTCTCTGCAAAACCCAATTGTTTCTCTAATACTATTATCTCTTTGTTATCTAAAATGAGTTTTCCATTAAATTCCCCAAATACTTGGTGTTGATCACTTTTTATGATTCCATAGTTAAAATACCCATATCGATCTACTAGGGGTGTGAAAGTTAAATCTACTCTATTTTCATTATCTTTTAATTTCCATTCTTTTGCTAAATATCCTTCTTTAGGTATTTCAAATTTAACTTTGTCAAGTTTATGAATAATATTATTATAGAAAATAGCATTCTCACTTGCAGGAGTGCGGTCTGTAAATCCATAGCCTAAATTAAAGCCGACAGGAATATGATTAATTTGAGTTGAAAGGCTAGCCCAATACCATGTGTTTTTGTAAGTCCATCTTCCACGGCCCCAATCAAGAGTAGCAAAGGTGGTATGTGGATCAATGTTTTCAAGATCATAACCTCTTTTTATAGTCCCAGTAACTTCCATACAATTTACTTTTTCGTTTAAATAAAATGCTTTTCTATTTTCTTTCCAACTAGTTGCAATATTTATAGACTCCATTTCTTTTTTTTGAGTCAGTTCAACATCTACATCTAAGCCAACATGACCATCAGGTAATTTTAATTGTGGAGCACTAAAAAGAAGTCTTCTTTGTTCACCTTTTTTAATAAAAGATGCTCTTAAATTACTATAACTTTTTGTTACAAAGCTATCATCAACTGTGTTAGGGGAGAGTTTAATTCTAGTAAATGGAAGCAAAACTACTTTATCTACCTGGGAATATTTTTTTAGCTTATAGTCAATATATGCAATAGAAACAAGAGAAGAATAACCTAAATCACTAATTGTTACAGCAACACTATATTTTGATTTATGATTAGTTATTGCATAATAGTCCCATTCTTTTATCTTAAATTTTGAAGCCCTAACTTCTTTTCTTACATAATTAAAATAAGGGTGTCTTGCCCAACCTTGTTGGTATAATGTTCCTTTTTTAGTTAATAATTTAGTAGGTTTATTTATTTCATTTTGCATATTATATCCTTCTATCGTTTTTATTATACACTTAAAATTGTGATTTTAAAATAGAAGAAAGGACTGAAAATAATTTCAGTCCTAAGTTAACATATTGTATAGATCTCATTTTATTAAGTTTAATTTGAGGCAGAACCTAAAATTTTCTCAATAAATACAGTCATAAAATTATTTTCTAATTTATCAGATGCCATAATTGCATATTGTAAATCTGTTGGGTTTTGTTGTGCTGCGTAGTAAGGATATACACTTCTTAGATATTCTCCCATACCAGAATCATCTGTTTCGGCTGCAACTTTTACAACAACATAAGAAGATGAACTAACTTTTATAGGATCCATTACATTACCAACTTCTTCGGCAAATAAATCTTTCATAATCGTTTCATCTTGAGCTACACTTGCTAAAACACCATTAGGATCACTGTAACTGAATGAACTCATGTATTGTGAATCGCCAATATTTTTAGCAGTAGAAGTAACATTAGTAACAGTAAGATTCATTTGTTCAGCAGCAGCATCAAAGTCATCACCTACGTTAGCTACAAATTCATTTGCTTTTTCAAGTAAGTAACTGTCCATGATGCTTTCATCATTTCCAGCTATATAAGTTCTAATCATATTGAGTGTATCTTCATCAGTATAATCAGCTTCAACTGGAGTTGCATTTAATTTATATATTGTCCAACCATTTGCAGCTTCGAAAGGTCCAACTACGCTATCTTTTGTTTCATCCAAAATTGATAAAGCTTGTTGTGGATCTTTGAAATTATTTTGAACAGCGTAGAAAGGAACAACTCCTATTTCACCGCCATTTTCAGCATATGAGTCTTTACTGTTTTCTTTAGCTACATCACTAAATGATGAACCACTGTTAATTTGTTCAATTAAAGAATTAGCTTCTTCTTCACTCTCAACACTGATTATAGATAAATCTATGCTATAGAATAGTTGAGGGTTTGTTAATCCGTATTGTGCAACAAGTTGTTTTGGATACAAAGAGCTATCAATTACAACATAATCAAAACTTCTAGTATTATCTGCCATATTAACCACGTATTCGGTTTCATTGTCACTTGTTAGAGCAGAAGAGATATCAGCTAAAACAGTATTGTAAGGGAGTGCTCTTGTAATAGATTTTCGAATTGAAGCTTTTTGTTCAATAGAAGTTTCTTCATAAACTTGTTTACTGAACTTGCCATCAACATTGTAGTAGCCGCTGTTAATGATAGCATTGTTTATCGTGTCTTCTGTTGTAATAATGCCAATATCTTCTGCCATCTTAGTTACGGCAACATAATATACAGTACTATCAAAAGCACTTTTCCAAATATTATAAAGAGCTAAATCACTGTTAGTAGTTGACCCACTATACTCTGATCCATATTTTTGATACTGCTCATAGAAATAAGAGTCTTGAGTGTAAGCTATTTCTTCTCCATCATATGATCCAAAGGTCAACGAAGTGCTAACAGATTGGCCAACAATAGCTCTGATTGCAGGTGCAGCGACGAATGAAATTGCGATTAGAATTAATACGGTCATACCGAAAATCCAACCTGCACTAACTTTCTTTTTCTTATGTGTATTAAACTTCACATTCTTATTTGAACCTTTTTCAGTCCCTTTATTCTCATTTGAAGGCATGTATAAACCTCTCCTACAAAGTTCTTATCCAATTAGAAGGATATATCTTTTGAAAAATACCATTTTAGGCAATAACTGTCAATGAATTAATTCTTAAATAAATTTGTCTATAAGATATTCTTACATTTAAATTTTGATAGAGCTTTATTAAGTTTTTTTTAATACTGTCTTTAATTTAAAAAACGAAAAATGAGGGTAAAAACTTATTTGATTTAATATAGAGAGGGATAAAAAGATATAAAGTTTTTTTATTCTTTATAGCTTTTTGAAAGTTTTATTCTTTTTCTTTCATAATTTATAGGCAATTAATGAGGCATCTGTCCATAAAAAATTTATATTGTTTTTTCTGTATGATGATTATCATAAAATTTATATCAAATATTTGACATAGATTCTATTTATCACTAGAGTATTATTTGACTCGGATAGTAGCGCAGAGGCTAGCGCACTTGCTTCGGGAGCAAGATGTCGGAGGTTCAAGTCCTCTCTATCCGAATATTCAATAAGGAGATTAGAAAAGTGAGAATTATACAATTATCAGTCGGTCCAAAGAAAGTTCCCTTAGTAGGTTATCTACATGATTATAATGAGGATTCTATATTAAAAAATATAAGAAGTGGAATGATAATTTGTCCAGGGGGTGGATATGAAAAACTATCTGATAGAGAAAAAGACCCTGTAGCTTTATATTATTTTGCAAAAGGTTTTAATACTTTTATATTGAATTATTCTATAAATGAAGATGCTACTGATTTAAACCCATTATTAGAATTGAGTGATGCTTTAGTTCAAATAAGAAATAGAGCAAGCGTATTCTGTGTTAACCCTACTGAAATAGCTGTTATTGGTTTTTCGGCAGGAGCTCATTTAGCAGCTTCAATTTCAACCTTATATAATCATCCTAAAATTCAAAAATTAACTGATATTAAAGATGGGTTAAATTCTCCTGATGCTTGCTTGCTTTGTTATCCTGTTATTAGCATGAAAAATGATATTGCTCACATTGGATCAATGGAGAAAGTTACAAATAATAGAGAAGAATTAATTGAATTACTAAGTGTTGAAGATCATGTTACTAAGGATACTTGTCCAACATTTATATGGCATACTCAAGATGATGATTGTGTTACTATTCAAAACAGTTTGACTTATGTAAATGCATTAGTAAAAAATAATGTTCCATGTGAGTATCATATGTTTACTAATGGGGAGCATGGTCTTTCAATGTGTACTTCTGATTGTTATAAGGAAGACGAATATTGTGGACAATGGAAAATTTTAAGCATAAATTGGTTGCATAAATACCTGTCTTTCTAATAAATAAATAGAAAATTGTTTCTATTTTGATGTTTGTTTATTGACTTTTGAGACGACCGGTCATATATTGTATTTACAAGTTACTAAATTGAATCATGTCACTAATTTTATTAGTTGTTGTATTTTAAGTTAAATGTGATAGTAAAAAGTTAAGTTAGATAGAGTTTAGGCTCTTGTTTTTTAGATATTAGAGACGATACATTAAATACTTAAGTTCAACCCTAAGCAGATTTAGGGAATAGGTGGATTTATGGACAAGAAAGAAGAGAAGAAAAACAAGATAATTAGTAGTTCAATTCATTTGATGTATCTAAATGGTTATAACGGAACTAGTGTGAAAGATATAACTGAAGCTGCTAAGATTCCTAAAGGATCTTTTTATAATTATTTTAAGGATAAAGAACAATATGCTGTAGATGCATTAAATTATTATCAATTTGTGATGCGTAAAGATAGATTGGATATATTTACTGATAAAAACTTAGCTCCTTTAGATAGAATAAGAAAATTTTATAAAAAAGGTATAGAAAGCTTAAAAGATAATGATTTAAAACTTGGATGTTTTGTTGGAAACTTATCCCAAGAAATGGGAGATGTTAGCCTAGCTATAGCTCAGAGTGCTAATTCCTTTCACTCAAGAGTTACAGAGTATGTTTATTCCAATCTTGTTGAAGCTAAAATAAATGGATGTTTTTCTAAGAATGTTAATCTTAGAGCTTTAGCAAGTTTCATAGTGAGCAGTTGGAATGGATCCTTATTGAGGATGAAGACTAGTAAAAATTCACTAGTTCTAGAAGATTTTTATTATATTTTAGATACGTTTTTACTAAGTTAATTATAATTGGAGATACATTTGATAAAATCCGTTATTTTCGATATGAATGAAACCTTATTGAATTTAGAACCGTTAAAAAATATTTTTAAAAAATATTTTAATGACGAATTTATTTTAAAATATTGGTTTTCAAAGTTATTACATTATTCAACTATAGTTGGAATAACAAATGAATATGTGAATTTTGCAGATCTTTCTAAAGCAACTTTAGAAGTGATTAGTAAAGAGAGCAATATCAATTTAACAAAGTTTGAGCAAGATGACATTTTGTCGCATTTTAAAAAATTAAGTTGTTTTAATGATGTTGAAAATTCCCTAAAATTGTTAAGAGAGAATTCAATAAAAATAATAATTTTATCTAATTCCTCACATAAAATGATAGAAGAACAATTAGCTAATGCAAAAATAGCAGATTTAGTTGATCAATATTATTCTGTTGACATTGTTAAATCTTATAAACCTTTTTCAAAAATTTATTTAACTGTTTTAAACAAAGAAAATATTATACCAGAAGAAACATTTATGGTTGCTTCGCATGATTGGGATTTGAATGGAGCTAAAAAAGTTAAATTAAAAACAGCTTATATCCAAAGAGCAACAAGTTTATATAATCCACTATTTCAACCTCCAGATTTATCCGATAAAAATCTAGAGACTCTAGTAAAACAAATAATTAATTACAAATAAAAATATCGAGGTAAATAATGATTTTGGGAATATCAACAAGCCCTAGGGTTAATGGAATAAGCTCTAATGCAGTTCAATATATTCTATCTAAGTTTGATGAAGATACAAAGTATATTACTCTTGCAAATAAAAAAATTAATGGATGCATTAGTTGCTTAGGTTGTGTTAAGACAAATAGGTGCGTTGTTAATGATGCTTTTATGGAAATCCAAGATTTGCTTATAAGTTCACAAGCAATTGTTTTGGGGGTTCCTAACTATTATGATTTGCCTAATGCTCTAGCTCATTCACTTTTAGAGAGATTGTTTTGTTTTCGTCATAATAATGCTTTTTTATTAAAGGAAAAACCTATTATTTATTTTTCTACTGGCTATTCTTCTGATGTTGTACAAAATCCAGTACTAAAAACCATAGAATATTTTGTAAAAAGTAACAAAATGAAGATTGTTGATTCCTTTTTAATAGGTGCTTTTTCTCAATGTTACACCTGTCCAATTTCTGTTTCTTGTTCTGTTGGAAATGTTGTTAAAAATCATGGATATATAGATAAAATAACAGAAGATATTTTTCCACCAAAATTTCAAGAGCAAAAAGAATCGCTTAAGAAATGTGATCAAGCTGTTGAGCTAATTAAAGAATCTCTTAAATAATAATTAGTGAAAAAAAAATACAACTTTTTATTTTGTGTCGTATAATATAGCAAAGGTGAAGTATTTTTTATTTTTCTCCTAAGTTTTGTATCACATTAAGAAGCAACTATTTATGAATATTAAGAAGTTTATTTTTATCCTTATCATGTCTTGTTTAACTCTACCAATATTTTCTAGAGCAAATGAACAATATATATTTGATTTAAACACATCTAAACAATTGATTAATTCAATTACATGTTTATATATCCAATCAAATTTAGCTTTTCCATCAATGACAGGCCCTTATTCAGTTGAAGAGTTAAAAAAAATGTTAAATCAAGTTAAGTTTAATAAATTAGATCATTGGGGAAAAAAAGAATTTAATAGATTAAATAGCAAATTTAATTTATATATAAATGATCTAAATAAAAATGTCGAATATGATTTTAAACCTATTTTAAATATCGAAACATATACACACTTAAATAATATAGATTTTATTGAGAGAGATAGTTGGGTAAGAGATTGGCCTTATATGAAAAATTTACTTGATTTAAATTTAAGTATTATATCTTCTTCAAATTTTTATGCTTTAGTTGATTTTTCTCTCTCATCAGCTAGAGTCCTTGAAGTACCTTTCGGTTCAAATTTTTTCCAAACGAACATTATTGGCTTAACCGATGTATCTTTTGAAACAGATATCGAGGCTAATTTCCCTCATAGAGCTTTTGTTTCATTTGGAGATTCTTTTTGGAATTTACAAGTGGGTAGAGATAATTTAAAATGGGGTGCTGCAGTTTCAAGCAATCTCTTAATTTCTGATAATCTTAAATATCAAGATTTTATAAAATATTCAACTTTCGGAAATAAAATGAAATATACATATTTAGTTTCTTTTTTCCCCCATCAACTAAATTATATAAAAACAGTAGGTGAAGATATAAACGATAGCCAACTTGATCCACTCAAAGGTTTTAGCATGTTTGTTGTGCACAAATTTGAAGGTAGAGGGTTAAATAATAAATTTGGTTGGGCCATTGCTGAGGGACTAATGTATGCAAGTGAAACATCTACAATAGATTTTCGCTCTTTTAATCCTATGCTTGTTTATCATAATATATTTTTAAAATCAAATTGTAATTCAATTCTATCTTTTGATTTTGATTATAATATTAATAATTCTATTAATGTTTACACACAATTTGTATTAGATGATTTGGTATTTGTTTTAACAGAAAACTCTTCTTCATCACATGCTCCAAATGCTTATGGATTAATTTTAGGAATTAAAAAGTATAAACTAGTCAACGATAATGTAGCTAGTCTTTTATCGGTTGAAATAGCATATACTTCTCCGTATTTATATTTACGAAATAAAGGTAAAAATGATTCTTCCTCAAGTATTCAAGAGGGATATGGTATTAATTTTATAGTTGCAACTAGGGAATTTGGAAATACTAATAGGGCAGGAGGAGTATTATTTGATAAACAGTTCTTAGGTTATAAATATGGTGGTGATGCTTTGGTGTTTAACCTAAACAAAAGATATATGTTTACACCCTCTACTCTTATTTTTGAGTGTAATTTTTTATCTATGGTACATGGGACCTTTGATATTGATACACCGTGGTCCACTGTTGGAGGATCTTCTCTAAAAGACAGTGGATTTTTATCTTGGAGTAATTGGGACCAGAGTAAAAAAGGTTATAGTTTTACTAATATATATGGTATTTATTCTAGTTTTGATTTAAAAAGCCATATAAATATTTTTGGACAATTAGATATGATTTCTATTTTGAATTATGATCATAAAGGAAATAATAAAGCTGATATACAACTAACTGTAGGTGTTACAAGTATTATCTAAAAACAGTTAAAATGTAATATTATTTAGGAATTAGTACCCAAAATCATTATATTTGTAATATTTTAAAAAAAAGCTAAAATTTGCTTGAAAGATTACACTTTAGAATTTAATATATTTTAGTTGTCTTTTATAAAAGTCAAAAATAATTTTTTAAAAACGGAGTTGCCTTATTAATGCTAAAAGATTAATTAGATATAAAACTAATTATTTATATATTTATATATTTTTGACTGTACTATATGATTTTATAAATATTAAAACTAATACTGCTCATGATATTTATTTTATTGAGCAGCTTTTTTTAGTGACTTCACAATTATTTTTAATTATTTATGGTATCTATTTATTAATTAATGATTATAATGTTTGTAGTGAAAGACATGTTTTCTTGTTGCCTTATATAAAATCTATATTAATTTTAACTGTTTACATGAGTATATTAACTGTTTTTCACAGTGGTTTATTGTCATCTTATAATTATTTAATTTTTATAATTCACTCCATTTTATTCTTTTTAGTCCTTTTAATTTATGGCGATAGATTCAGATGGATAGAATCTATGGTAAAAATTGCATTGTTATTAACAATGATTATATCTATAATTTCAATTTTATCTTTTTTTGTTTTTGTAATTACACATAGTAAGTTGTTGAATCTATTTGGTGATTCTATTCTTAAAACATATTTATTAAAAATTTCTCCAACTGATGGAAGATTAAATAGTATTTTTAATAATCCAAATTATTTTGCATACTTATTACTTTATTCTTTTTACATATATCTTTTTTTAATCCTATATTATAAAACAACAAAATTAAAATATTTCTTGAGTATTGGACTTTTGTTTAATTTAATTAACTTATTTTTAGCTGGTTCTCGAGGAGCTATAATAACTTTGATTGTAAGTTCTGTATTATTTTCTTTAATTTTTTTATTATTAATGAAAAAAACTCATTATAGTAAATTAAAATTTTTTACAGTGCTTATTTTATCTATTTACTTATTTTTAATTTTATTTTTTTTAATAATTTATAATACAAATTTTCGATTTTCTCAAAATGTTAGAGCCTATATTTTATCTAATATATTTAGACTAGATAACTTAGCAGATGGAAAAAAGAGAATAGAATTAGCTGAAGTTATTTTATCTCTTGATATTAAATATCTATTATTTGGAATAAGTGATAGTAAAATTATCTTATTGTTAAAAGATGGCTTATAGTGAGATGCGAATCAAGACACTTTCTAAAATATTTCACGAATATTTCAGTAGTTTTTCCTCTTTTTTCGCTGCACCAGTAAATGCATTGTAATAAATTTCATTTGGTGCATAATATCCCAACGATTGGTGTGGCCTTGTAATATTAAAATAATTAATAAACCAATCCAATCCTTCTTCCAATTCACTCATGGTAGAGTAATCATGAAGAAAAATATGTTCATATTTTAGAGTTCTCCAAGTTCTCTCCATATATATATTATCCATTGCTTGACCAACAGAATCCATACTAATTCTAATATGTTCTCTTTTTAATACTGCAAGGAATTCATTTGAGGTAAATTGGCTACCTTGGTCACTATTAAAAATTGATGGTACTCCATAAATTTCTATGGATTTTTCTAAACATTCAATGCAAAAATATACGTCCATTGTATTACTTAATTTCCATGAAAGTATTTTACGACTGTAAAGATCTATTATTGCACAAAGGTAAACAAATCCATGGGGTAATGCTATATAAGTAATATCTGTAGCCCATACTTGATTTACATATTGGATAACCATGTTTCTCAACAGATAAGGGTATTTCTTATGATTTTTACCTTTTTTAGCTCTAGAAGTATTCTTTACTGCTATAGCACTATATATCCCTAATTCCTTCATTAAACGCCTTACAATGCTCTCTGTTGCCCACTTATATCCTTTTTTTATTAATATAACAGATATTTTTCTATATCCTAAAAATGGAACTGGGGACCAAGCTTTAAGTATAATCATTGCTCTTTCATAATCAATTTTTCTCTCTTCTCTATATTTTATTTCTCTTTCTATATGATGATTTAACCAATCATAATAATGACTTCTACTTATATCTAATATATTACATTGCTTACTTATTGAACATTCAATAGTATGTCCAAATGAAAAATATTTAAGACCTGGAGTAATAAGTTCGCAAAGATCTAATCCAATAAATTCATCTTTTTTTTTAAAAGCTCTAATTCAAGCTGAGATTTACCATAAGCTTTGGTAATGAACTCTATTTTATCTTTTGCTTCTTCTAATTCTTTTTCAGTTTTTGTATTTTTCTTTGATTCTTCAAAAGGAGATAAATCATGCCGTAATAAACTTTTTTTCCACAATGAAACCATACTTGGTGTAACTTGATATTTTGCTGCAATTTCTTGTACTGTAGCTTCCTCTTGTATTGCTTCTAATGCAACCTTTAATTTTGTGTCTTTGCTAATTGTCCTTCTTTTTCTACCCATAATTAATATATTATTCCTTTGGGAATAAACTAACAAGGATTCGTGAAATTATTTTTCTGTTGTCTAGTAACTCGTCTCAGTATAGCTATCCTTCTTTAATAAGTTCGAATACTATTAATTATTATAATCTTTATTTAAAAATTCTAGCGAATTACGGTATTATTACTTTACTATGTTTTTTAATTTTTATTGTCTATACTATTAATAGAAATTTAAAAGGTTATTTAATATCCTCTTTTAAAAGGAAACGTTTTATTTTACTTTTTTTAAGCCAATATTTAACTTTTTTAATTGGTGGGTTATTTGAACAAACAGCTTTATTTAGTTTAAATTTCCACTCGATTTTATTTGTATTTACTTGGGCTTCGACTCTAACTTTAAGTAATAGAAATAGATAAAATAATAGCCTTCAAAATTTTGAAGGCTTATTGAATTTATATTTTATTTTAACATACCCATTGCAACACGCATACCACTTGCCCAGGCTCCTGTAATCCCTCTAGATGTTCCAGCTCCGTCACCAGCAAAGTAAACATCTTTGCAAACTTCAAAATATTCATTTTTATATGTTGGTTTATTAGCATATAACTTTATTTCAGGATAATACATTATAGTTGATGGATGTAAAACCCCAGGAACTATCGTATCAAGGTTCTTCATTGCTTTCCAAATTGCTCTAAGGATTTTGGATGGCATAGCTAGAGAAATATCACTAGGACAACAGTTTGCAAGTGAAGGTTTAAAATTATATGGATCACTATTGAAGGTGTGTTCTTTACTTCTAGATCCCAATCTAAAGTCACCAACTCTTTGCATTAAAGGCCGACCGCCACCAAGCAATGCAGCTTGTAGACCTAAATTTTCAGCATATGTTTGACCGCTAGCTAAAGGTGCTGTTAATTTTACAGTTTTCAAAATTGCAAAATTAACAAGTCCATTTTCATTTGTACCATCTGATGAAAATGCATGACCGTTAACACTATACCACTTATCACCTCTTGAAGTTGTGTAAGTTTCCCTAACAACATGGGCCTTACCACTATTTGTGCAAAATGTCCTAACTTTTTCAGGAAAGTAAAATTTAGGATCATAATAGTCTTTAACTATTGGATATTGTTCAATCTTCGTTTCTACTCTAATTCCAATGTCAACAATGTTATCAACATAGTCTATATTTAAAGATTTCATAACATCTTGTAAAAAATGGAATCCTTGTCTACCAGGTGCTATTAAAATTTTAGAGTAAGAAAGTTCTCTTTTATCAGTTTTAATTGTTTTATGATCATTATCTATGGATATCATAGTCTCTCCAAGAGATAAATCAACACCATAATTATCTAACTTTTCTAGTAATTGTTTAATAAGTCGTAAGCCACCATCAGTACCAAGATGGGTTTGTTTAATTTCTAATAAACTACAACCTAATCTTTTAGCTCTTTTTTGATAGTTTTCAATATTAGTTTTATCTAAAATTTCTGGATCAAAAAAGTCAATTACTTTTTTGAGATATTCATCAGCCATCTCTTTATCCCAATATTCTAAAGGGAAACCTATTGGATAGGTGAAATTCATTTTGCAGTCATTTCTCATACCACCTGTAGAATATTTGTGAGAATCTAAAATAAGGATTTTAAGTGAAGGTTTTTGTTCTAGAAGAGAAAAAGCACAACCCATACCAGCAGGACCAGACCCAACGATTATAACATCATATTTACTCATTATAGTAAATGCTCCTAAAAATAAGGTAGGATGTTAAGAAGAACATCCACTTTATTATTAACAAAATAGCAATAAAGGTCAAACCTATTGAGATAAAATTTATAATTACTATCAATTTAGTATTTTTAACTGTATAATAAATTATGTTATAAAACTATTTTATTAACATCTTGTTTTCTTTAATATTATACATTATAATTCCTAAGTGGGTATTATTTATAGGGGATAGAGTCGTGAAATATATAAGTGTTAAGCAAGCTAGTCAAAAATGGGGCATTTCAGAGAGAAGAGTTAGAATTTTGTGCAGTGAAAATAGAATAGATGGAGTCACAAAATCAAGTTGGGCTTGGAATATACCTTCTAATGCACCAAAACCTTCAGATGGTAGAATAATTAGACATATAAAGAATTTTGATATGAGAGTTAACTCAATTAATCTTAATGATTTAATTGAAAAAGTAGATAAATTTAATAAAATAATTGATTCTCAAGAAAAATATTTAGAATTTTTTAATGATAGTGTTGATAGATTTTTATTAATGGCTCTATCTCAAGAAAATATTGAAGCTGAAAGTATTCTTAAAATATTAAATAAAGAAATTGATTCATCCCTCTCTTTTGAATCTAATATGTTAGTATTAAATTCTAAAGCTATTATCATAGATTTTTTTAGACAAACAGGATTTGGTCCTATTTTAGCATCTGAATCTAAAACTGATCCTTTTTTGAGCGATAGAATTCTTAGAAAGATCAATAATAACTTGTATAGAGGATATCAAGATTATAAAGTTTCAAAATATAGAGAAGGAATGGTTATTAATCCTTCATCTTTTGATGAAAAAACTTATAACGTATCGATGCAAATTGAAACTCTTATTTTCCAATATGAGAGAGAATGGTCTAGCTTAAATCCTTTAGTAAAAGCCTCTTTTATGTTTGCCCAGCTTCTTAGAATAAAACCTTTTGGAGAACATCATTTTTTGTTTGCCTCATTAATTTTTGCAGCAATTTTGTTAGATTCAAATTATCCACTTTCAATTATTCCTTATGATTTAGTCCCAGAATTAAAAGCGAACTTAACTTTAACTTTAAAGAGAGGAAATTATTCACCGTTAATTAATATGTTTAAGACTTCCTTACTAGGAGAATTAGATAGGTTAATTGATTTACAATAATAATTTTTAATTTTGCTTGTTATAACATCTTGCCCAACTTTTTACATTGTGGTAGACATTAATTGATAATTAAGTGAAAAATATTATTTGAGGCTATATCTGATGAAAAATGAAAGAATCTTATTTAAAAATGCAACAATTATTGATGGTGATAATAATAAAAAATTTAAAGCAAATTTATTGATTGAAGATGATAAAATTGTACAAATAAGTTCTATTATAGATACAATTAATAGTTGTGAAGTAATAGATTGTACCAATAAAATTATCACACCAGGTTTTATTGATGTTCACGGTCATAGTGATTTACAGATAAGAAGATCTTGTGATATGAAACCTAAAATTCAACAAGGTATTACAACTGAAATAGCTGGAAATTGTGGAGTAGGAGTTTTTCCTTTAAATTTAGATAATAAAACTGATGTTGAGATAATAAATGATTTAACAAAAGATGTACTTGGATCTTTTGATTATGATTTTAGAGATTTTGATTCATTCTATAAAAAAGCTCAAACTTCTTTACCTAACACTAATGTTTTATTTTTACAAAGTCATACAGCTCTTAGAGCTGCTGTAATTAAACCTAATCCAAATAGAAAGGCAACTTTTGATGAAATAAAAAAGATGTGTGCTCTTTTAGATACAAGTTTAAAACAAGGTTGTATTGGCCTTTCTACTGGTCTGTATTATGCACCTTGTTTGTATGCTGATGAAACTGAATTGTTAGCATTATTACAAGTTGTTAAAGATAATGATAAAATCTTTTGCACCCACCACAGATGCGAAGGTGATGATGTAGTAAATTCATTAAAAGAAGTTATTTCTTTATCAAAAAAAGTTGGTGTTAGATTAGAAATTAGTCATCTCAAGGCTATTGGCAAAGAAAATCAAAAATATGTTGATACTCTTTTATCTTTAATTGATGAAGCTAAAAATGAAGGTTTAGATATTGGATTTGATCAGTATCCTTATGAATTTGGTTCTACTTCATTAAATAGTTTACTTCCTCCAAAATATCTTAAATTAACAAATTCAGAATTAAAAAAAGCTTTATCAAACCAAATCGATAGGGATGAAATTATAAGTCTTATCAAAAAAGGTGAAGGTTGGGATTCGATAATTAAAATGTGTGGTTTTGATAATATAAATATTATGTATTTAGAGAGCCAAAGGCATCTTGAAGGAAAAACTCTTAGAGAAGTAGCTAAAATATTGAAGGAAAATGATGATGATAATTCATGCTTTGAAGCTTTTCTTGATGTTTTAGAGAAGGAGAGTGGAGTTGCTTTAATGACTGATGTTACCCAAAGTAAAGAAAGTATTGAAAAAGTTCTTAAACATCCACTGATGTGTTTTGGAACTGATGCAATCTATAGTGCAGATGATAAAGATTCAATTCCAACACATCCTAGATCCTATCAAGCTGCTGTACATTTAATTGAAGAATATTATAAAAAAAGAAAAGTGCTTCCTCTTGAAAATCTAATTTACAATATGTGTGGGAAAAGCGCAAAAAGATTTAGGATTGATAGGCGTGGAGTAATTAAGGAAGGTTATTATGCTGATTTATTAGTAATTGATATTAATTCATTAAAAGATAACTCTTCCTTATCAGATACAAAAATTGAACCTGATGGAATAGACTTTGTATTTGTCAATGGTAAATGTGTATACAAAAACAAACAAATTGTTTCATCACATGCAGGTAAAATTTTAAAGTATTAAGTTAAAATCGTTGTAAAAATTGTTTTGTTCTAGGATTTTTAGGATTATCAAAAACTTCTTCTGGGGTTCCTTTTTCTGCAATAATTCCATCATCCATGAATATTACTCTGTCGCTTATTTCTTTAGCAAAAGCCATTTCATGAGTCACAACAACCATAGTCATTTTTTCTTTGGCTAAATCTTTAATAACTTTTAAAATTTCTCCTGTTAATTCAGGATCTAAAGCAGATGTTGGTTCATCAAACCACAAAACATTGGGTTTTAAGGCAAGGGCACGAGCTATTGAAACTCTTTGCTTTTGTCCTCCAGAAAGTTGAGATGGATAAGAGTTAGCTCTATCTTTTAAACCCATTTTATCTAATAAATTTAGTGCTATATCAATAGCTTCTTGCTTATCTTTTTTTAATACATATATTAAAGCCTCGGTAATATTCCTTAATATACTCATATGAGGGAACAGATTGAAATCTTGGAATACTAAACCGTTATGAAGTTGGATTTTTCTTTTTTGTTCTTTAGTTAATACTATATTATCATTGTTACAAAGAGTATCACCACATATTATAACTTCACCACCTTCTATTGTTTCAAGTTGGTTAATTGCTCTGAGTAAAGTACTTTTACCACTTCCAGAAGATCCAATAATTGATAGAACTTCCCCCTGACTTACGTGAAAAGAAATATCTTTTAATACTTTATGATCTCCGTAGCTTTTTTCCAAATGATTCACTTCGATTATATATTTTTTATCCATTTTTATTTTCCTTAATCGTAATAGCTAAGTTTTTTCTCAATTAAATCAAAAACTTTAGAAACTATTCCATTCATAATAAAGTAGAAAACTCCAGCAATAAATAAAGGCATAGTACTAAATTCTCTTGCAGAAGCTGTTTTAGCAACCCTAAATACTTCAGCAACACCGATAGTTTGAGCGAGAGCTGTGTCCTTTACAAGTGTTATAACTTCATTTCCCATTGCAGGAATTATTTCTTTTATTACTTGAGGGAAGATGATATGGAAGAATGTGTGGGCTTTAGTGAAGCCTAAAACCTTTCCAGCTTCATATTGTCCTTTATCAATAGATTGAATTCCACCTCTATATATTTCAGCAAAATATGCAGCATAATTTATAACATAAGCCACAATTGCTGCATTCAATCTATCAAAAGATGTTTTAAAAATATAGTAGGGAGCAAAATAAACAAATATTAATTGTAAAATCAGCGGAGTTCCTCTCATAATCATTATATATATATTAATTAATTTTCTTACTATCCAAAATTTACTTTTTTTAGCTTGAGCTACAAGCAAACCTAAGGGTAGTGCAAAGAGGAGGGTAAAGAAAAAAATCTTTATACTAACTAAAGTCCCCTCTAACATTGGTAATAATAATTGTTTCATAACAGCTCCCATATGAAAAAAATTAAGGACGTACTTAACGCCCTTAATTTGAATTAAGATAGTTAATTAGTTTTTACCTACAACGCTAATATCTGCACCAAACCATTTTGTAGAGATTTTTGCGATAGTACCATCACTAGCCATTTCTTCTAGTGTTGATTGAACTTTATCTCTTAGTGCAACATCTTCTTTTCTAAAGCCAACAGCATATTCTTCTTCTGTTAAGCTGCCTTCTAGAATTCTGAAATCTTTACCACTTCTTTGAATATTATCATTAGCAACAAAAAGGTCCAATAAAACTGCATCAACACCACCTGCTTCCAAGTCCATTAAAGCAGTTAAGTTTTCACTAAATTCAATAACTTCTTTTAAGCTTTCTTTGAATTCAGGAGAAGATTCTAAAGCATCACTTGCTGTACTTCCACCTTGTAGACCGATAGTCTTACCTTTTAAGTCCTCAAGACTTTGGTAAGGAGAATCAGTTTTTACTACTAAAATTTGTTGGTTTTTTAAATAAGGTTTACTAAAAAGTACAACTTTTTCTCTTTCTGGAGATACAGTAAAACCATTCCAAATACAATCAATATTTCCAGTAGCTAATTCTTGTTCTTTACTACTCCAATCAATAGGTTGAGCTTTTAATTCGACTCCCATTCTAGAGGTGACTTCTTTAGCAAGATCAATATCGTATCCTACAATTTCATTATTTTCATCTCTATAGCCCATTGGAGGGAAAGAGTCGTCAAGGCCTAAAACAAAAACACCTTTTTCCATAACTTTCTCTAAAGATAGATCTTTTTGATCTTCTTTTGAGCCACTTGCAGCGATTGTTGCTATTGAAAAAATAGGAGGCTTCATCAGTAAGTGTGGGTAAATTTTATAATTGAGAATTGAAAAAGAAAGGAAAAAAGAAAGAAATAAAGAATACAGATATTAGTTTTTTTAAGGAATTTATTGAAAAAGTCACCAGTTATCGTCTATTGTAGTTTTACTACAAACCAACAAAAGAGGTATAACCAGTGACTAGAACGAGCTTATTAAAAGAATTAATCGGTGTCAATAATGTAAAAGTTAAAAGTTGGGAATTAATTACAAATTCCAGTAATATTAAAGAACTTTTTATTCATGTAGAACCATATAAAAAAGAGCAGAATAAATGCCCAATCTGTGGTAGAAGATTACCAGGATATGACAAAAAGAGAACTCCTCGAAAATGGAGATCACTTAATGTTGGAAATATTCCTGTATATGTCCTAGCTAATACTAATAGAGTAACTTGTTCAGAACATGGTGTTATAACTGCAGCAGTTCCTTGGGCTAGGCATAACTCTAGATTTACTAAAGATTTTGAAAATCAAGTAGCCTGGTTAGCTTTTAATTTAAGCAAGAAAACATTATCAGAGTTTATGGGTGTTTCTTGGAATACTGTTGGTGATATTATTAATAGAGTATTAATAGATGTAGCTCCTAAATATGAAGATAGGTTTGATAATTTGGTAAATATAGGAGTTGATGAGACTAGCTATAAAAAAGGACATAATTATATTACAACAGTTGTAAATAACGATGATAGTACAGTTATATGGGCAGAGGAAGGACATAATCAAAATACTTTATCTAAATTCTTTGAATATTTAAGTCCAGAACAGAGAGCATCTATTAAGACTGTCAGTGGTGATGGAGCTAGATGGATAAAGGCTTGTCTTGATAAATATATCCCTAATGCAGAGCGTTGTATTGATCCTTTTCATACTATCTCTTGGGCACAAGTTGCACTTGATGATGTAAGAAAAGCTGCTTCTCAAAGAGCAAGAGCAATACTTGAACAGAAGGAAGGAAAACCAAAGAAGCGAGGTAGAGGACAACCTAAGAAAGGAGATGAGAAACCAATAGATGAATCAAAGATTATAAAAAATTCTAAATTTGCCTTACGCAAGAACCCTGAAAACTTAACAAAAAATCAGAGAGAAAAATTGGAAATGATAAAGCTTAATGATAATCAATTATATAGAGCATATAGGCTAAAAGAAGAGCTTAGATTTATATTCAAGCTTGATGATATGGATGAAGTTAAAGAACATTTAGATTCATGGTTATCTTGGGCTAGAAGATGTAGAATACAAAGTTTTGTAGCTTTAGGAAGGAAAATAAAACGACACTATGATGCGATTATGGCAACTAGAACATACAAAATTAGTAATGCAAAAACTGAGGCTTTAAATAACAAAATAAAACTCTGTATTAGAAGAGCTTACGGGTTTAGAAACATAAATAATTTACTCAATTCTGTACTTTTGGTTTGTAGCAACATAAAAATCCCTTTAGCTAACAGATAAAATCAGTTAACAAAGGGACTTAACAAGAAAATTAATAGGATCTAACCCACATATAGGTTAGAAGACCCAAAAATAGCTAAGACTAAAACAGTAAGTAGTTTTTTCATATAATTTTCTCTTCCTTATTTAATGTTTAGGGAATTATAATAAAATATGCCATAATATACAAGTAATAATGAATATTTATACAAAATAAGAATAACTTTATTTTATTAATTAAATATTCACTCCAAGATATAAAAAAAACATGAAAAATTCAAGATAAAATTACATTTTTGTATTTTTACGTATTTGTAATTAAATTGCATGTTTTATAATTGATTTCTTTATAATTTATCATTTTTTTTATGATAAATACTATATTTGAAAAAAAATATTAATAAAATTTAGTCAAATTATGAAATAAAATATATCATAAATTTAGTAAAATTTTTAATAGATAAATAGCTGATGGAATAACGTCAAATTTTACACTTTTTTAAATTTTTGGAGTTGATTTAATCAAAGAATACATTATACTATCCATGTATGAAAAAATTTGACAAATTACTTACTTTTACAGTACCTTGCTACAATTCTGAGGCTTATATGAGGCATTGTATAGACTCTTTGCTTGTAGGTGGGGAAGATGTTGAGATTATTATAATTGATGATGGGTCCACTAAAGATAAAACTGCTGAAATAGCTGATGAATATCAAGCAAAATATCCAACTATTTGTAGGGCTATTCATCAAGAAAATGGTGGACATGGAGCTGGTGTTAATAATGGAATTAAGAACGCTAGGGGAAAATATTTTAAAGTTGTCGATTCAGATGATTGGGTTGACAAAGAAGCATATTTAAAAATTTTAGCAAAATTACATGAGTTTGAAGACAAAAATATTAATATTGACCTGTTAATAACAAATTATGTTTATGAAAAACCTTCAACTAATGAGCAAAAAATAATAGATTTTTCTAAAGGACTTCCTCAAAACCGTGTTTTTGGTTGGGAAGATATGGGAAAATTTGGACCTAATGAATTCTTTGTAATGCATACATTGATTTATAAGACTCAAATACTATGGGATTCAAAAGTTGAATTACCCATGCACATGTTTTATGTTGATAGTATTTTTGCAACTATGCCTCTTCCATATGTTAAAGAAATTTATTATATGAAGGAAAATTTCTATAGGTATTTTGTAGGACGTAACGATCAAAGTGTTAATCAAGATATGATTCTAAAAAGAATTGATCAATATATGTATATTCCTCAGTTAATTTGTGAAACATTTGATCATGATGAAACTTCTAAAATTTCTCCTAAACTTGCAGAGTACGTTTTTAGATTGATAAGGATTCTTTCTTTAATCTCTACTATTTTCTTAAATATGAATCCAAGTAAAGAAAATGAGAGAAAAAGAAAAGCGTATTGGAAAATGGTTAAAAAAAATCAACCGCAGACATATAGAAGAATTAGATACTATTTACCATGTATAATAGCGAATTTCCCTGGACATATAGGGACATTAATGGCAAAAATAGGGTATAATGTTAGTAAGAAAATTTTGAAGTTTAATTAAAATTTATCGATTTTGTTTTAAGAGGTTAAGACTGGTAATAAATTGCCGGTCTATTATTTTCATAATTAGAGCTCAGTTTATATTGTGTAGATTCTATGAATATGAAATATTAATGTATACTCTTAATTATTAGCTTGTTTTATAATAAGATGATAAACCATTTTTTTATTGGAGTAATTAATGCAAAGAATACTTGATTTTATAAGAAAACATCCTTTGGCAATAGTAATATCAATAATTGTTGTTACAATGATTTGTTTTATACCTATTAGAAAAATTCAGTTAAATACTGATGTACAAAGTTTAATTGAACCAGATAGTGAAACTGAAGAGATTCAGAATGCTGTTTTAAATACTAAAGGTGACTATACGCAAGATTATACTTTTGTACTACAAGGAGATGGTGTTTATACAGCTGAGACTTTTAACAAGCTTGAAGAAGTATTAGATCAATTATCGCAATATGATGAGTTAAATGTTCCAATTTCAGTATTTGATTACTTAACTGTAGAAAAAAAAGGAACTAGATTAGCTATAGCTAAACTTTCAAATCATAAAGATGGAACACCTTGGACAGATGAAGAAGTCAAAGAAGTTGAAGAAAATATCAAAAATGATAACATCGCAAAAGGACTTTTAGCTTCTAAAGATGGTTCTGCTCTTCTTTTCTATTTTAATAATAAAGTTCTTGGGGATAGACAAGCCCAGTTAATTGAAGAATGGGATACTATAATTCATCAACTAGATCCATATTGTGATGTTTATATCTTAGGTGCTCCAATATTTGATCAAAGAGTAGAATATTATTTATTTAGAGATTTTATTGTATTATTAGCTCTTTGTGTTATTGTTATTCTTTTAGTATATTTTGTTAGTTTTAGATCATTTAGGGCAATAATAATTCCAGGCATAGTTTCCCTGATAGGTCTGATTTGGTCGATGGCTTTTATGAGTATTATAGGCTATGAACTATCTGTTGTGACAATGATAACGCCTTGTATGATTTTAATATTAGGATCTTCTTATAGTATTCATATGCTAAACGAATATTATCAATTGAATGGTAAACATGGCTCTAATAAAGAAGACATAATGCAAGCAGCAACAAAGATAAAAGGCACTATATTAACAGCTAGTATAACAACAGTAATCGGATTTTTAAGTTTACTAGTGGCTAAATTAGACGCATTTAGAGAGCTAGCAATTTCTGTTTCTTTTGGAATAGCCTTATGTGCCTTTTTATCTGTAACCTTTATTCCTGCATTATTACTTCTTCAAAGAAAACCTTCATCAAAAAAAATAGATAATTATCAAAAGGGAAGATTAGATAAAATTGCAAATAGTCTAGGAAAGATTGTTGAGCGATATTGGTATATTTTTGTAGTAATCTTTGTTTTATCCATTATAGGATTTTTTACAATTCATGATAAAATCGAAACAGTTACAGATTATTTATCTTATTTCCCTCAAAAAGATCAATTAGTTGTAGATTCCAAAACCTTTGTAAGAGATTTTGGAGGAACAGAACCTTTTTATATAACATTTAATGCTCCTGAAGGAAGTGAAAACTACTTTGATGATCCAGAAAATTTAGCAAAGATATATGAATTTGAAGAAGCACTTAAATCAAATACACCTGATATTGTAAGTATATTTTCTTTCACCCAATATGTAGCTTTTTTGAATAAACAATATTCTGGGGAACTTGGTATACCAGAGAATAAGGGATTGATATTATTTATGTCTAGAATGCTTGATTTAGTAAACAAACAAGTAGATTCATATTTGTATGACACCTTGATAAATGAAGAAAAGGATTCTATTACCCTTTCAATTAGATATTACGATAGTGTGCTTGATTCGCTTCAATCAGTTGGTAGTGCACAAAGAATTATAGATAGTGAAGAAGCTTTTAAACATTTATTGCCCTCTGATATAGAATATGTGAACTGGGGTGGAAAAATAAAATTAAGCAAAACAAACCAAGCAATAAGGACGGATCAAAACACAGCTAACATTGTTTCATTTATCTTAGTATTTTTTGCAGTTTTAATATTCTTTAAATCATTCTCAATAAGCTTGTATTCTCTGTTACCTATTTTGTTCGGGGTTAGTACTAATTACGTATTTATGTACTTAGTTGGAATGCCGTTTGATATGGTTACTTCTGTTTTTGGATCTATTACAGTTGGGGTAGGTATAGATGATGCCCTTCACTATTTAATTAGATACAAAAATATAAAGATTGCAAATAAGAATATAAGTAATAGTACACTAATAGCTAAGACTTTAAGTGCAACAGGAAAACCAATTATTGTAACAAGTTTATCGATAATTGCTGGTATGCTTGTATTAACTTTTGCTTCATACGCACCAATTAGATATTTTGGAATATTATTATCGTTAGCATTAGTAAATACAACAGTTGCTACTTTGTTTATATTACCTTCCTTTATGGTTTTATTTGATAAAATTAAACACATGAAGAAAACTAAAAATTCCCTATAAAAGTATTTATATTTAATTTATTTTCCCCCTAATACTTTATTTTTAGAATAGGGGGAATTTTAAAGTTATAATTTACAAATTTATTTTTAAACAAAAAAAACACTGCCTATAAAATCCGATTATAGTCAGTGTTTTAAAATAAGTAATAACTAAAATAAGTTATAATAGCTAATAAAATTATTTTTTTTCTATAAAGTGATAATCGTTGTAAGTGTGATTATCTTTTCTTTTATTTTCAGGAGGGAGAGTCATATAATCACCATATATTTTTTTTAGAATAACATCATAATGCTTACTGATTTTACAAGTGATTCCTTCAAAAGTTGCATCCATAGTCTCTTCAATCCATTCTTTCTTAATAACAACAACACTAGCAGCTCCGTTAGCCATTATCATCAAATCATCAGTACTATCATAATCAACTTCTTTACAAAGAGAGACTAACTTATCTCTTAATTTAATTGAATTAACTGACCATCCGAATAAAATAGTTGAAATTGCAAGGCCAATATTATAGTGAAAAGGGAAAAAAGAGCTTGGTTTCAATCTTGCCAAACAAGACATTTGCATCAATCTTTTTGCCTTCATTTGTTTTTTCTTTAGATTCTTGTCAACATTGATACCATCAATTGGGAAAATATCAAAATAAATTCCATATGGATTATCTTTAAAACCTCTGTAATGTTCATCGCATACAGTTCGATTATCGCAAATTTTTGCCCAAGCAAAATGATAAAAATCACAATGTTTTTCATCAAACATAGTTATATTTTTATTTTTAGGAACATAATGCTCTAAAAAATATTCGTAGTCAGGACGTGGCATTACAATATCCATATCAACGTCCCAAGGAATATATCCTTTATGTCTAATAGCTCCAAGAAGAGTTCCATAATAAAGAGTATATCTCAAATTATGTTCTTCGTTAAAAGATTTTACATCAATAAGTATATCTAAAATAATCGATTTAATTTCTTCATCAGGTATTTGGTTAAATTTTTTATTCATAATGCTCCTATTATAAAAAATATATTAAGTAAAATAAATAGATATCGTAAAAAAAAGCTTATCTTTTCACAAAAAATACAAATATTATATATTTTTTTTATTATTTCATAAATAGTATATTCTTTAATTATATTAGTGTTTTATTTCTTTTCAAATTCATATATTTAGCAAATTTAAAACATACAAGCAACTCTAAAAAAATCTAAAAAAAATTACAACTATTAATTTTGATTTTTTAGAACAAGAATTAACTTTTCTATATTATAAATTTACCTGTAAGAGTGTTAATTAATCTTCTTCCTTTCATGCTTCAACGTAGGAATTCCAATAGCTAATCCTATCAATAGGATTAATATATTCATTTTGTAAGAACTAATTGTGCTAAAGTATCCGAAAATGAAAGCTAATATTAAGCTTAATATTATTTTTAAATGGCTAATATCAAAATGTAGTACAAGATCTAACCATATTAATCTTACAAACAGTGTTATAGCAAAAGATATACAAACACATAAGGCTGCACCATAGATTGAATCAAATTTAATAAAAAATGGAATAGTAACAACTAGAAATAGAGAGCCAATTATTGTTGATATCATAATTGGTCTTGAATCTATATTATTTCCAAAAATACTAGCTACCATTTGGGAAATACAATCAAGAGTAAAACCTGCTGTACATAAAGCTATAATATATTTAACGGATTGAAAGCCTTCACTTAAAAAATATGGAATTATTAATTGCATTAAAGGAATAAAAACAATAAAAAAGCAGCTAAAAAATTTAAAAATTGAGGTAATTGAAGTTGAAAAATAATTAGTATCTATCTTATTAATATTTTCTGTTTTTCTCGAAAAAGCAATTTCTTGCCAGGCTAAAATAATTCCAGCAGTTGCCATTGGAACTGATTTTGCAAATTCCATTGCCATTGAAAAAATACCATTAGAAGAAGAGCCTAAGATTGCTGTTACTTGTATACTAGCATAATAAGACATTATCCAAGTACCCAAAGCAGTAATTGCAAGAGGAATCGAAAATTTTAGCATATGTCTAATTATCTTTTTATCAATAAATCTAGGTCTAAAATTTTTTAATATTTTAATTCTTTTTTCAAGGTATATTACTTGTATAAATTCGGCAATTGTCATTGAAATTAAAATATATTTAGCTCCATAGTGTCTAAAAGCTAAAAAATATAAATTTAAAAATAACAAAGCTCCGAAAAATAAGGAATATGCTATGGAATAAGAATATTCCTTGTCTAGACCCCGCGTAACAAATAAATAAAAATTACCTAGGGCATAACTTAATGCCCAGAAGAATCCTATTTTAGGGAAGGGAACATTAGTAATTTGATTTGCTATATAGGTAGTAAAAAATAATAAAATTATACAACAAGCAAAAATCAAACCACCACTATAAATGGCTTTGTTTCTATTATCATCATTTTCAGCTGCAATACCATACATAAAACGAAGGGTAGCTGTTCTTATATCGAGAAAACCAACAGTAGCTAATAACATCATTATTGAAACTGTTAATTGAAAGTTCCCGTAGTCTGAGGTGCTAGTATATTTTGAATATAGGTATGTAGAGGCAGTCATTGAAAGACTTGCCAATATGGAACCACCAGTATAAATTAAAGTTTTTTTAGTTATGCTTCTTTTTTTATGTTTAATTTTTTTATCCTGTTTCATTATTTTAAGACAGTCCTTATAATATATACATTCACTTTAAATGTAAAAGGGGTATTAGTAACCTTTTTATTAAATTTGTTCGTAAAAGTGATAACAAATAAAATATATAAAAAGTTTCAATATATTGCTAAATAATTTTAATATGTTATTATGAACATATATAATAATAATTTAATTATTACAGTTTAAAATAATATTTTAATAGTAAAATTTAAAGTAGGAGGAGTAATGAATTCTCATTATGACTATTTAATTGTAGGAACCGGTTTGTTTGGTTCTGTTTTTGCACATGAAATGATAAAACAAGGTAAAACTTGTTTAATGATAGAGAAACGTTCTCACATAGGTGGTAATATATATACAGAAAATCGAGATGGTATTAATCTTCATATATATGGTGCTCATATTTTTCACACATCTAATGAAAGAGTTTGGGAATATATAAATAATTTTACTACATTTAATAATTATATTAATTCACCCATAGCTAACTATAAGGGAGAATTTTATAATCTTCCATTCAATATGAATACCTTTTACGCAATGTGGAAGGCAAAAACTCCAAAAGAAGTTAAAGCAATCATTGAAGAACAAAGAAAAGAAATTACTAGTGAGCCAAAAAATTTAGAGGAGCAAGCAATAAGTCTTGTAGGTAGAGATATTTTTGAAAAGCTGATAAAAGAATATACAGAAAAACAATGGGGAAAGAGTTGTAAAGAATTACCTGCTGATATAATCAAAAGAATTCCAGTAAGATATACTTTTGATAATAATTATTTTAATCATCGTCATCAAGGAATTCCTGAGGGAGGATATTCTCAAATTATTGAAAAATTAACTAAAGGCGCTGATATTTTATTAAATACTGATTATAACAGTGATAGAGAAAAGTTTAAAAAGATGGCTGATAAAGTATTATACACAGGTCCATTAGATTCTTTATTTGATTATAGTGAAGGTTATCTTGAATATAGATCTGTTAAATTTGATAATCAAAGGCTTGAAGAAGAAAATCATCAAGGTGTTGCAGTAATAAATTATACAGATCATTCTGTTGCTTATACAAGAACAATCGAACACAAACATTTTGAAAGCCCAGAAACTAATGTTACTTGGGTAAGTTATGAATATCCAGTAGATTATGCAGAGACAGGCGAACCATATTATCCTTTAAGAGATAAAAAAAATATTGAATTACATAATAAATATTTGAATAAAGTTAAAGAAGATAATTCATTATTAATTGGAGGTCGTCTAGCAGAATATAAGTATTATGATATGGATACTACTATAGAGTCTGTATTAAATTTAATAGAAGAAATAAGTTAATTAATTATTTTATTAAAGTTGAGAAAACTAGACACTTTGCTGTAGAATTTAACAAAGTGTCTAGTTTGGTAAGTATAAGAGCCAACTTGTTGTTTTGAGAGGATAATTTTTTTGATAAACTTTCCTACTCCATCATCAAATTAGTTTAAAAAATTTTTGAAAGCTAATTTTAGTTTATTATCTTTATTCTTATTAACATAATGTAAAGTATTAATACCTAAAGAAGCTGCACTAGCAATATTTTCAGATAAATCATCAATAAAATAAGCTTTATTAGCTTCAATATTTTCATTATTTAAAATATATCTAAAGAAAGATGGGTTAGGTTTATATTGATGCATTTCGTTACTAACATAAATACTATCAAATAAGTCAAACATTCCAATTTCTTCCATTTTCTTAGTATGTGGAGCAAAAGTATTAGAACCTAATACTACTTTTTTGCCATTTAGTTTAAGAGCTTTTATAAGATCTACAATTGGTTGATTTAAAGTTGGCTTAAAATGCTTATAAAAAGCATCTTTATTAATATTTAAGTTTAAATTTTGATTTATCCTTTCTATAAAGAATTCTGTTGAAATGTTGCCATCCATAAGAGGGGCAGTGTAATGATGAAAATCTTTGATAAACTCATTTTTTTGCATTGTTGTAAAATTATATTCTTCAAAAATACCACTGAAACAGTGAATATTTTCTATAACAACATTGCCAGCATCGAATATAAATAGAGAGCAATTATCTGCACTATCATAAATATTTTCATATAATCCTTTATAACAGAGAGGATCTTCTAAAGATGTAATAAATCTATCAGCAATCTTATCGTTATAAGTTATATCTATGTTTTCAAAATCTACATTCATTGCAATTGAGTACATATTACTATCATTTGCGGCTTTTAAGCCATTTATAGCATCCTCATAAACAACGCAGTCAGATGGTTTAACCATTAATTTAGAAGCTGCTTCTAAAAAAATAGCTGGATTAGGTTTTCCTTTTTCTATTTTGCTAGCGTCAACCACCCAGTCAAAATATTTTTCAATTTTAGTTGTTTTAATAATGTGTTTAGCATTTGCAGAAGCACTAGCTAAAGCTGTTTTTACATTATTCGCTTTCAATCTTTTTAACAAAGAAATAGTCCCTTCATTTAAAAGAGACTCTTTATTTTTTTCTATTTTTTGTAAATAAAGATCATTTTTTATTTTAGATATATAATTTATGTTATCATTAGTAGGTTCTAAATTGATTGCATTACAAAAAAGTTTAACTCCTTCTATTCTTAATATTCCCTCAAACTTATCAAAAATTGATTCATCTAAAGTTACATTGTATTGTTTTGCTATATCTATATAACAAGAATCGTGTATTTTTTGTGTATCACACAATACACCATCCATATCAAAAAGTGCGGCTTTCACTTTTTATCCTCCTAAAGAATTTTATTAATACAAGACTATCAAAGAGATAGAGATAATACAAGTAAAATAATAAAAATATAAATATAGGATATTTTATATAATTGATTTTTTTTGTATAGATTTTTTTCTTCTTTTTAATTCTTTTTTACTCTTAGGAGGTCTAGGAGAAACTTTGTTTGGTTTGAAAAAAAGTTGTTCAGGAGTATTTAAAATTTGTTGTAACATATTCAAAGATTGAACAAAGTAATATCCATCGGCAATTCGTTCATCAAGAGTGATTCCAATTTTCAATGAATCTCTTCTTTCTAACGAATCTTCTTTGACAATGCGTTTTCTTTTTAAGGCTCCTATAGTGATAAAAAGGCTAGTAGTACCCCATTGGTAAAGATGATGATAAACAGCTCCTGTTTTTAAGCCGATGCTACCTAAATTACTAATATAGGCAGAACAATGAAGTCCGTCTTCATTAATAATAGATTTAGGAGCAAAGCCTTTTGTGTCCATAAATTTAATAATAGAAACAATAGCGGTTAATATAAAAGGAGGGAAGGCAGTAAAAAAGTTCACAAGTCTATCAACAGCAAGAGAACTTTTATCTAAATCAGTGTTTTTCCTAGCTTCAGTTATTTTTTTGTCTACAAGATTAGCAACGGTTTCTAAAGTATGATTCTCATCAAATTTCAAAATAATGCTATGCTCTGGAGCGTTATCATTATACTCTTCTTTAACGATAAAATTTATAGAAATTTCTTTTCTTTGCCAAAGTCTTTTATTCATGACAAATCTATTTAATTCAGGTCTAATTACTATAAGCCTAGCTATTGCAGCAATAAGAACTTCAAATACTCTATATTTTCTTTTAAGAGAAGATGATTGGTTGTTTTTAATGAAATCAAGAGTTGCAGTTAAATCTAAATCTAAATCTAAATAAACTAGTGAGTCACATTTTCTAGGCATTAAAAAAGGAAATATTTTTTTAAAGGTTTGAATGTCATACACATAAGTCGCATCATTTCTTCTTGGCATTGATATTTGGTCCTCTCTTTTTTTCATTATTTATAATTTTACATTGATAATTCAAGATTTGTATATAAAAAAATAAAAAATAGTTAAAAAGTTCTGTCTCAGCAATATAAATTTTTATATACAATTATATAAAATGAAATTAAATCTATAATTTTGTTAACCTTTTAGAACAAAATGTTAGATGGTGCTAAGAAAAATAAAATTAATTATTCATGCACATATTTTAACTAATTTATATCCTGGCAACAAGTTGCTTTCTGTAATATGTCAGATATAATTAAAAAAAGTTAAAAAAAAGTTCAAATAGTGAATGACAAAACCCAAATAATTGGTTATATTGTTACATATGAATAAATCAGGTGAAGACTACTTAGAAGCAGTTCTCAATATTGAGAGTGAAAATGGTGTTGTAAGAACAACAGATATTGCAGCAAGGCTTAATGTTTCCAAGCCTAGTGTTAATAGAGCCATGAAGGTTCTTAGTGCTGAAGGTTATATTAATCATGAGACTTATGGAAAAATAACTTTAACTGAAAAAGGTAAGGTTCATGCTTCCATGGTATATAAGAGACACACAACTTTAGTGCGATTTTTAAGAGACATCTTAAATGTTAGTGAAGAAGTTAGCAAACGTGATGCTTGTTTGATTGAACATGATGTATCTAGTGAGACTATGGAAAAAATAGCTAGCTATTTAGAAGGCCATCTTGGAGCTGAAAAAATAGAGAACTAATAATATATAAAATCTAAATAATAATACAAAAAAAAAGGGGATCTTTTAGGTCCCTTTTTTTTTGTTAATAAGAATTAGAACAATTTAAACAAATTTATTCTTTATATATAATTATTCAGAGGATAAATTATAATTAATAAATGATTCTCTATATTTATTTGGATTTACTCCAAGTAAACTTTTAAATATTTTAGAAAAATAACTTGGGTTATGGATTCCAACAGCATTACAAATTTGGTTAATACTTAAGTTTGGATCTTGCATTAAATGAATGCTCTCATTAATTCTATAAGAATTTAAATATTTAACAAAATTAAAATTTGTTTTACTTTTAAATACTCTAGACAAATGAGCTTCACTCACCCCTAAAAAAGCAGCTGTTTCCTGAAGTCCAATATTTTTTGAGTAGTTTTGCTCAACAAAAGTTATAGCTGAATTAGCTAAATGGTTTTGAGTACTTGTTGGCAATTTTATCGCAACGAATTTTTTCTCGTCATTATTTTCTATAATATTTTGTCTTTCCTTTTCTAATTTCTTTTTCATGTCCGTAAGGACAAAGTTTAATTTTTGAGGCGTTATTGGTTTTTGGTGATATTCAAAAACGCCTAAACCGAAGGCCTTATGAGTACTACTCATTTCCTTTTCACTGTTACCAAAGATAAGCGTGTGATAAATAGGACAAGCCTGTAACATCGCATAAACTCCCCTGACTGAGAATTCAGTAATAACCATATCTGGTTTTAATAACTCAATCAGCTTCTGTGCGATAATCCCTTCTTTTAATGAAGCAATTAGTTCAATACCTAAGTGTTTCCAATCGATAGACGAAATTAAATCTAGTCTTGTGTAATCATCTCTAATTACTATAATTAATGAATAATTCAAAAGATATTTCCTTTAGTCTTTTATTTTTCAATACAAATATATAATAACCATATTACAAATCACAACAAATTCCTACAATATGTATAATCATATAAAAAAATCAGTATTGATTTAGTTATAAGGATCAAAGTAGTCCGGAATTATATAGAATCATTGTTATAACAAATAATACTTAAATAACTATACATAATTTGTAGTATTTTGTGAATATTAGTAATACAAAATCTTTATATCGATATTAATTTCAACATTTATTTTATCCTTGAATAGGGTTTTTTGTAAAGATATAATTTACATTATTTAAAAATATGAGAATATTTATATAACAAAATTAATATAGTTTACTTTATATAACAAAAATTTAACTATTGTAAATTAAATAAAATATACTAAACTTGTAATATTTTTTAATATTTATTGACATCCAATCAAAAAGGATTAATTTTTTTTAAATTTGTAGATATCAAGAGTAATAATTTAAGTTTTCCTAGTGAGGATTCCCTGTAAGATTAAATAGATTCCCTGTAAGGTTAAATTTCACATTTATTTTGTAAATATTTGTTAGTTATGCTATAGTGTTATTTGATTAAATTTAAAATTGTAATGTTTGCATAAGAATAATATTTGTTATTTACTTAAATTTTCTATTTAGTAACAAAAATTAATTTTAGATTTAAATCTTATTTTTTTATTGGAGGCTATGAATGCAAGCAATAATATTAGCTGCAGGCATGGGAAAACGATTAAAAGATCTTACAACAGATGTACCTAAGTGTATGGTAAAAGTTAATGGAGTTACTCTAATTGAAAGGATGCTTAACCATTTAGATAGTTTTAACTTATCTAGAATAGTAATAGTAGTAGGATATAAATCTAATAAAGTTAAAAATTTTATTAATGAATTAAATAATAGTGAGAAGAAAATAAAAACACCTATTGTTTTTGTAGAAAATGATATTTATCATAAAACAAATAATATTTATTCATTGTATTTAGCTCGTGATTATTTAGTCCAAGAGGATACAATACTTTTAGAATCAGATATTATATTTGAAAAAAAGGCCTTAACCCAATTAATAGATAATGAATATCCTAGTTTAGCTTTAGTCTCAAAGTATGAGAGTTGGATGGATGGAACTGTAGTAAGGTTAAATAATGACTGTAAGATTATAAACTTCATTGATAAAAAGCATTTTGAGTTTGATAAAATTAATTCATATTATAAAACTGTGAATATATATAAGTTTAGCAAAAAGTTTTCTACTCATCATTATGTTCCTTTTTTAGAAGCTTACTGCATGGCTCTTGGCAATAACGAATATTATGAGCAAGTCCTTAAAGTAATAACATTATTAGATAATCCAGGAATTAAAGCATTAGTGTTGGATAAAACGTGTAGTTGGTATGAAATAGATGATATTCAAGATTTGGATATAGCTGAATCAATTTTTGATTGTGATAAAAAAAATAAGTTTAAGAGAATACAAAAAAGATATGGTGGATTTTGGAGATATCCTAGAATAATTGACTTTTGTTATCTAGTTAATCCATATTTTCCACCTAAAAAATTGTTAGATGAAATTCAAGCAAATTTCCACACTTTAATAACTCAATATCCATCTTCTTTAGAAGTTAATAATTTATTAGCTAGTAAAAATTTTGGAGTAAGATCTGATCAAATAATTATAGGAAATGGGGCAGCAGAGTTAATAAATATAATAATGGGTCATCTTGAAGGCAATATTGGTATTGTTTTCCCTACATTTGAAGAATATCCAAACAGAGTTGAAAAGGATAGAATAGTTTCATTTACTCCTAATAATGAGGATTTTAGATATACAGGAGATGATTTAATATCATATTTTCATGATAAGGATATAAGAGCTTTATTATTGATTAATCCAGATAATCCAAGTGGAAATTTTATTTGTTATAAAGATGTACTTAAATTAATAGAATGGGCAAAATCAAAAAATTTAAAAGTAATTGTAGATGAATCCTTTGTTGATTTTGCACAAGAAAATTTAACCTTTACATTAATAAATAAGGAATTATTAATTAAATATCCTAATCTTGTTGTCATAAAAAGTTTATCTAAAGCTTATGGGATTCCTGGTTTACGTTTAGGTGTTGTTGCATCAAATAATAGAGAATTAATGGAATTTATCAAAAAACACATTGCTATATGGAATATAAATTCTTTTGGAGAATATTATATGCAAATCGAAGAGAAATATAGTGATTGTTATCAATTAGCATTAACTAGATTTAGAAAAACAAGAGATATTTTTATAAAAGAACTGTCACAAATTCCAAATATTAAAGTTTTAGAATCACAAGCAAATTATGTAATGTGTGAGCTAATAAATATCTCTAGTTCTAACCTTGCAATTGATTTATTCCATAATCATTATATCCTTATAAAAGACTTATCTACTAAATTAGGAATGAATAATAAAAATTATATTAGGTTAGCTATAAGAAATGAAGAAGATAATAAGGTGTTACTTGAAGCCTTAAAGAAAGAATTAGGAAAATAGTGTGAAAATTGTAATTTTAGGTGGAGGAAATATAGGATCTCTTTTAATTGGAGATTTAGGTTCAAATAAGAAAAATCAAGTTTATCTTTATACAAAGAGCAGTACAAATTGGAATACAGATATTTCAGTATATAATAAGAAAAATGAGTTTCTATATAAAGGAAGATTATATGAGGCAAGTGATAATAAACAAACAATATTTTCAAACGCTTCTTTAATTATTTCAACTTTACCCTCACATGTTTTTCCTTCTGTATTAAAAGAGATTCAAGATTATATTCCTCAAGAAAGTATTTTACTTATGATACCAGGGAGTGGAGGAGGAGAGTATATTTGTTCGTCTCTAATTAAAAAAAAATGTATTATAGCTGGATTACAACGGGTGCATGGAATAGCTAGGATAAAAGAAAAAGGCAAAAGTGTTTATAGCTTAGGCAAAAAAGACAAATTATATGTATCCACATTATCAAAAAAAAATCACACTTATGTTACAAATTTGGTTGAAAATTTATTTGGGATTGAAACAATTTGTTTAGATAATTATTTAAATATCACATTAACTCCATCAAATCCTATTTTGCATACCACTCGACTATATACACTTTTTCCTAAGGTCTTTGATTACTTTGCTAAAGAGCAACCTCTATTTTATGAAGAGTGGACTGATGAATCATCAAAGATTTTATTTGCCTGTGATAATGAGTTACAAGATGTATGTAAAGAAATATATAAATATGGAATAGATCTTAGTTCTGTTGTTTCTCTGCCTATTTATTATGAAGCTAAAACAATTAATGATTTTACAAAAAAAATTATATCAATAAATGCTTTTAAGGGGATAGGTGCCCCAGTTAAGGAGCAAGGGGAATATTATATTCCTGATCTTAATTCGAGATATTTTCAAGAAGATTTTCTGTTTGGCTTAGCTATTATAAAAAGTTGTGCCACTCTATTTGATGTTAAAACAGATTATATAGACTTAGTTTTAAAATGGTATGAAGATATTTTTAATTTGAAGTTATATACAAAAAAAGGTTTTTGTCCCACTAATGAATATAATTTAACCCTTCCACACTTATATTTTAAGAAAAAACAGGATTTTATTGATTTTTACAAATCTTAACTTTTGTAAATAAATTTTTGATTCAAGTGAGGATTTCTTCAAAATATCATAATTTTTGTATAAAATATCATAATTTTTCTCTAATTTTTTATTTGAAATTAAATTCAGAAATTAATTATTTCAATTTTTAGAAAATAGTTTTTTTTTAATAATTTATTTAGAGTAAATGTTTTATGTATAATATAAGAATATATATACACAAAATTGCATAAAAATATCAAATTTTCTATTGACCTATTTGCTCAAATAAAATAGATTATAGCTATATAATATCTTAAAGCAAGGAAGAAATAGAAGATGAGAGCGAATCTTATAAAATTAACAAATATCTTCTCACTCCACATTATTGATGTGGTGCTGCTCTCTATTGCTTTAATTATAGTCCTTATTTTATCAAGCCTACTAATTATTATGTAGCCACGGAGCTTAGAAATTAAGCTGTTAGCCGTGGTAAAGACCTCCCAAAGTAAAAATATATAGGGAGTAATTTACTATACCCATTTTGTAAAGGAGTAAACAAATGGCAGATTTAAAGGAAATGAGATTTACATTATCACTACTTGTAAAAAACCATTCTGGGGTTCTTCAAAGAGTTGTCGGTCTTTTTTCAAGACGTGGATATAACATTGATAGCTTAAGTGTTGGAAGAACTAATGATGATGGAATAAGTAGAATAACAATTGTCATTCTTGGTGATACTTCCATAGTAAAGCAGATCAAAAATCAAGTTGAAAAACTTGTTGATGTGTATAGAGTTTCTATTATTACCGATGAAAATGGTATTCAAAGTGAACTAATTTTAGTCAAACTTTCAACTAAAAATGGGAATAGAACAGATGTAATTGAATTGAGTGAATTATTTAAAGCAAAGGTTGTAGATGTGACCCATTCTACAATTACACTTCAACTTACAGGTAGTAATAAGAAAATACAATCATTTTTAGATTTGGCTACTCCTTATGGAATAGTTGAGCTAACTAGGACTGGAATTACAGCAATTGGTCGTGGGGAGAAAGCCTTAAAAGACACCCCTTACGAACAGCTATAAAATATTAACAAATTCATATTCGGCATAGAAAAGCCAAAGGACGAGAGAAATGAGTAAAATGTATTATGACAGTGATGCAGATTTAAAGTACCTAGAAGGTAAGACAGTAGCAATTATTGGTTATGGTAGCCAAGGGCACGCACATGCACTTAATTTAAAAGAAAGTGGTGTAGATGTAGTTGTTGGTCTTTACAAAGGTTCTAAGAGTTGGAGCAAAGCTGAAGAAGCTGGCTTAAAAGTTATGGAAGCTAAAGATGCAGCAAAAGTCGCACAAGTTATTATGATGCTTGTTCCTGATGAAAAACAGTCTTCCTTATATGATAGTGCAATTAAAAATGGATTAGAAAAAGGTGACTACTTAGCTTTTGCACATGGTTTTAATATTCATTTCGGTCAAATTACTCCTCCAAGTGATGTTAATGTAATAATGATAGCTCCCAAAGGTCCAGGTCATACAGTTAGATCTCAATTTGTTGAAGGCAAAGGTGTTCCATCCTTAGTTTGTGTAAATCAAGATCCTAGTGGAGACAGTATGGAAGTTGCTAAAGCTTATGCCAAGGGTTTAGGAGCAGGTAGAGCTGGTATTTTTGAAACTTCATTTAAAGAAGAAACGGAAACAGATTTATTTGGTGAACAAGCTGTTCTTTGTGGTGGTGTTTCGGCCTTAATTAAAGCTGGATTCGATACTCTAGTAGAAGCTGGTTATCAACCTGAAATGGCATATTTTGAATGTTGTCATGAAATGAAGCTAATTGTTGATTTAATCAACCAAGGTGGTCTTTCATACATGAGATACTCCATTTCTGATACAGCAGAATATGGTGATTATATAACTGGTGAAAAAATCATCACAGACCAAACAAAACAAGCTATGAAAGATGTTTTAACAGATATTCAAGAAGGTGTGTTTGCTAGAAATTGGTTATTAGAAAATCAAGTAAAAAGACCATATTTCAATGCTAAGAGAAGAATTGAAAGTGAAAGTCTTTTAGAAAAAACCGGTAAAAAATTAAGAGGATTAATGAGCTGGTTAAAGAAATAAATTAAATTAATTTTCCCTCTTTTCATATTTTGATTAGAGGGAAAACTAAAACGTTAATTTAAGTAGAGTAGTTAAAGCTAATTTAACTAGTTTACTTGAATTAAAATAAAACATGGAGGCAATAATGCAAGATCAAATTATTATTTTTGATACAACCTTAAGAGATGGAGAACAGGCACCTGGCTATAGTATGAATTTAGAAGAAAAACTAAAGATGGCAGATAGGCTTGAAAAACTTGGGGTTGATGTTATAGAAGCTGGTTTTGCTATTGCAAGTCCTGGTGATTTTGAAGCAGTTAAAGAAATTTCAGATAACGCAGGGGATTTAATAGTAGCTTCTCTATCTAGAGCTTTAGAGAAAGATATTGATGCAAGTTTTAATGCTACAAAGAATGCTAAAAGACCTAGAATACATACCTTTTTAGCTACAAGTGATTTACATCTTCAATATAAATTAAAGATGTCAAAAGATGAAGCTTTAGAGAGAATTATTAAGATGGTAAAATACGCTAGAAATCTTTGTGGTGATGTAGAGTTCTCATTAGAAGATGCTACTAGAACTGATTTAGATTATATGTGTAAAGTAGTTGAAGCAGCTATTAATTCTGGTGCTACTACAATTAATTTGCCTGATACAGTTGGATATGCGACTCCTTCAGACATAGAAACTATGTTTAAAACAGTATTAAATAAAGTCCCAAATATTGATAAAGCAATTTTAAGTGCTCACTGTCACAATGATTTAGGACTTGGATTAGCAAATTCCCTTTCTGCAATTAAAGCCGGAGCTAGGCAAGTTGAAGGAACTATTTGTGGAATAGGAGAGAGAGCTGGAAATACTGCACTAGAAGAATTAGCTATGACTATTAAAACTAGAAGTGATGTATATCCTTTTAATCTTTCTTTAGATACTACAGAAATATATAAAACAGCTAGGACTTTATCCTCTATTACTAATATAAAACCATTTCCATCTAAGGCAATAATTGGAGCAAATGCATTTGCACATGAGTCTGGAATCCATCAACATGGAGTTATGGCTAATGCGAAAACTTATGAAATAATGACACCTGAAAGTGTTGGAATGGTTAAAACTGAATTGGTTTTAGGAAAGCATTCTGGAAAACATGCCTTTGTTAAGAGAATGGAAGATTTAGGATACCATTTAGATGAAGATGAAGCTTCAAGATTATTTAAAGAATTTAAAGCTTTGTGTGATAGAAAGAAAACTATCAATAATAGAGATTTACTAGCTTTAGTTGAGTCAAGCGAACAGTGGAGTGAAAATGATTGGACATTAGATAGTTTTGTAGTAAACAGTGGAAATATGATGACAAGTACCGCTTGTGTAACACTATTGCATAAGGGTAAAAAATATCAAGAAGTTGCAGTTGGAACAGGTCCCGTTTATGCCGCAATTAGGGCAGTAGAAAAATTAGTTAAGCATCCCTTTGGACTTTGTGATTATAGTTTAAATGCTGTAACAGAACACAGAGATGCTCAAGGTGAAGTATTTGTGAAAATTTCTGATGGAAAGAACTTTTATAGAGGAAGAGGTGTTTCAACAGATGTAATCGAAGCCTCAATACTTTCAACCTTAGCTGCAGTAAATCATATGTTGAATTCAAGTGATTATGCTCTTGGGTCTTCAATCAACGCACAACAGCTTTCCTTAGATGATGATATGCTTGTTGGCCATAGTGATAAAAGAAATGAGGATAATTAAATGAGTAGAGTAGAAATTTTTGATTCAACACTAAGAGATGGTTCACAAGCAGAGGGAATAAGTTTTTCAGTTTCTGATAAATTAAAAATCGTTAAACTATTAGATGAGTTATGTATTGATTATATAGAAGCTGGGAATCCAGGTTCTAATCCTAAGGATATGCTTTTTTTCGAAGAACTAAAAAAAGTGAAATTACAAAATTCTAAACTAGTCGCATTTGGATCAACAAGAAGATATAATACTGAAGTAAAAGATGATTCTAATTTGCAAGCAATTTTAAATAGTGGTGTTGAAACTATTTGTATTTTTGGTAAATCTTGGGATTTCCATGTTAGGAATATCATACACACCTCTTTAAAACAAAACTTAGAAATGATTGAAGATACAATCAAATATCTAACTAGTAAAAATAGAGAAGTATATTTTGATGCTGAACATTTCTTTGATGGATATCTAAGTAATAAAGAGTATGCACTAAAAACTTTAGACGCTGCAGTTAGAGGCGGAGCAAAAAAATTGATTCTCTGTGAAACAAGGGGTGGAGTTCTTTCGACAATGGTTGGTAAAATAACAGCAGATGTTGTAAAAAGATATCCAAATATAACAATAGGAATTCATACTCACAATGATACAGGGGTTGCTGTTGCATCATCCTTAATAGCTTATGAAGCTGGAGCAACACATATTCAAGGAACATTGTTAGGGTATGGAGAGAGATGTGGAAATGCAAACTTAGTTGAGATTATTTGCAATTTGAAATATAAGCTTAATGTAGATTGTTTAGATGATAAAGTATTTGAAAATTTGACAACAATCGCTCACCAAGTAGCTGAAATTTCAAATGTAAGAATTCCAAAATCTGCTCCATTTATTGGAAGAAGTTCTTTTGCACATAAAGGTGGAATGCATATAGATGGAGTTAGAAAAAATCCAATCTCATTTGAGCACATGGAACCATCTTTAATTGGAAATACTAGAAGACTTTTAACAAGCGAAGTCGCAGGAAAAGCTTTATTACTTGAAAAGATAAAGAAACACTATCCCTCATTTGATTCTAAAGATAAGAGAGTCTACGATTTGGTTAATGAACTAAAAGAATTAGAAGCTTGTGGTTATCAATTTGAAGGAGCTGAAGCCTCTTTTGATTTATTAATAAAAAGACATATAGAAAGTCAAAAACCTTATTTTAGACTTAATAATTATCAAACAATAGGTAAAGAATATTATGAAGTTGGTCTAAAAAATACACCACATACTGCAATGATAAAAGTTGAGGTTGCAGGAAAGAGTGCAATTACTGCTGAGGAAGGGGCTGGACCTGTTAATGCTCTAGATAAAGCACTTAGAAAAGTTCTAGAGCCTTTCTATCCAATCCTTAAAGGTGTTTATTTGAGCGATTATAAAGTTAGAGTTTTAGATTCACTTGATGCAACCGCATCTGTTGTAAGAGTTATGATTGAATCTACCGATGGAAAGAAAACTTGGAATACAGTAGGTGTTAATCACGATATTATTGCTGCAAGCTGGCAAGCTTTAAGCGATAGCATAGCATGGTACTTAGAAGATTCTGGTGTTGAACCAGCAAAATAGGAGATATAAAATTATGGGTATGACAATGTCACAAAAGTTACTAGCAGAAAAAGCAGGTTTGAAATCTGTTGAAGCTGGTCAATTGATAATGGCTGATGTGGATTTGGTGTTAGGTAATGATATTACAGCTCCAGTCGCTATTAAAGAATTTGATAAATTTGGGAAAACTGATGTTTTTAATAAAGAAAAAATAGCATTAGTTCCTGATCATTTTGCTCCAAACAAAGACATAAAAGCTGCTGAACAATGTAATTGTATGAGACAGTTCGCAAGAAAAAATGAAATTACTAATTATTTTGAAGTTGGACAGATGGGTGTAGAACATGCTCTTTTACCAGAACAAGGTTTAGTTACAGCTGGAGATTTAGTAATAGGTGCAGACTCTCATACTTGTACTTACGGAGCTCTTGGTGCTTTTTCTACAGGTGTTGGTTCAACAGATATGGCTTGTGGTATGGCAACAGGACAAGCTTGGTTTAAAGTTCCAACAGCAATAAAATTTAACTTAACAGGTAAGTTTAATAAAAATGTTGGTGGTAAAGATTTAATCCTTCATATAATTGGAATGATAGGTGTAGATGGTGCTCTTTATGAGAGTATGGAATTTGCTGGACCTGGAGTTAAGAATCTTACAATCGATGATAGATTTACAGTTGCAAATATGGCCATCGAAGCTGGTGGTAAAAATGGAATCTTCCCAGTAGATGATATTACCCTACAATATTTAAAAGACCATGGTGCAAAAGAGCCAAAAATATTTAGTGCTGATGAAGATGCAGAGTATGAAAAAGTCTATGATATAGATTTATCAACAATCAAGAGTACAGTTTCGTTCCCACACCTTCCTGAAAATGCAAAAACTTTCGATCAATTTGGTCAAGTTGAAATCCATCAAGTAGTAATTGGTTCATGTACAAATGGACGTCTTTCAGATTTAAGAAAGGCAGCTAAAATTCTAAAAGGCCATAAAATTAGTGATAAGGTTAGATGTATAGTTCTACCAGCTACACAACAAATTTGGAAAGATGCAATGCATGAAGGTCTATTTGATATATTTATAGATTCAGGTTGTGCAGTTTCAACTCCAACTTGTGGTCCTTGTTTAGGTGGACACATGGGTATTTTAGCTGAAGGTGAGAGAGCTGTTTCTACAACAAATAGAAACTTTGTAGGCAGAATGGGACATGTAAAATCTGAAGTATATCTAGCTGGACCAGAAGTTGCTGCTGCAAGTGCAATAACAGGTTTTATTACAGATCCAAACACAATAGAGGAGAAATAGTTTATGAAAGGTAAAGGCAAAGTTTTTAAATATGGTGATAATGTAGATACAGATGTAATAATTCCAGCAAGATATTTGAATACATCAGTTCATAGCGAACTTGCGAAACACTGCATGGAAGATATAGATAGTGAGTTTGCAAGTAAAGTAAAACAAGGTGATATTATAGTTGGGGAAAAAAACTTCGGTTGTGGTTCCTCTAGAGAGCATGCACCAATTGCAATTAAAGCTAGTGGAGTATCTTGTGTTATAGCAAAATCATTTGCAAGAATATTTTATAGAAATTCAATTAATATAGGTCTTCCAATTTTAGAGTGTGCAGAAGCTTGTGATAATATTGAGAGCGGTGATGAAGTTGAAGTAAATTTTGACACTGGTAAAATTACAAATATAACTAAAGGTACAGAATTCCAAGCTCAAGCTTTCCCTCCATTTATGCAAGAGTTAATTGCTGCAGGTGGGTTAGCTGCATATATCAAAAATAAAGGAGACAACTAATGGATATGAAGATTGCACTAGTAAAAGGTGATGGAATAGGTCCAGATATTATAGATGAAGCTGTCAAAGTTTTAGATGCCGTTTGTTCAAAATTTAATCATAAAGTTGAGTACAAAGAGGTATTAGCTGGTGGAGCTGCAATTGATAAATTTAACAATCCTCTTCCTCAGGAAACCTTAGATATATGTAAAGCAAGTGATTCAGTGCTTTTAGGAGCTGTTGGTGGACCAAAATGGGATAATGTTCCTTCTCATTTAAGACCAGAAAAAGCTTTGTTAGGACTTAGAAGTGAACTTAAATTATTTTGTAATTTAAGACCTGCTATAATGTATCCTCAATTAAAAGATGCTTGTCCATTAAAAGATGAAATAATTGGTGATGGGCTTGATATAATGGTAGTTAGAGAGTTAACTGGTGGAATCTATTTTGGTGAAAGAGGTAGAAATGAAAACTCAGCTTTTGATACCTTAAGTTACAGAAAAGATGAAATTGAGAGAATTGTAAAAAAAGCATTTGAGATTGCTCAAATCAGAGGTAAGAAACTAACAAGTGTAGATAAAGCAAATATTTTAAATTCTTCCCAACTTTGGAGAGATATTGTTGTTGATATGAGCAGTAAATATGGCGATGTAGAAGTTAATCACCTATATGTAGATAATGCTGCTATGCAACTAGTTAGAAACCCTAAGCAGTTTGATACAATTGTTACAACAAATATGTTTGGTGATATTTTAAGTGATGAAGCATCACAGATAACAGGCAGTATTGGAATGCTTCCAAGTGCTTCTTTAGGAAGTGGTACATTAGGAATGTATGAGCCAATACATGGAAGTGCTCCTGATATTGCAAATCAAGATATAGCAAATCCAATAGCTACAATATTATCAGTTGCAATGATGCTTAGATATTCTTTTAATTTATTAGAGGAAGCACAATGTATAGAAGATGCTGTATATTCAGTTTTAGATCAAGGTTATAGAACTAGTGATATTTACAGTGAAGGCTTGAAGAAAGTTGGTACAAAGCAAATGGGTAGTTTGATTTGTAAAGCTATCTAAACTTTATAAATAGTGTTATTATACTATCTATAAAAAAAAGAAGAGAAGGCAAAAGATGAATAAAGATGATAAATATAGATCAAGTCAAATGACTGAAGGAATGGAAAGAGCTCCACATAGATCCTTAATGAAGGCTTTAGGTTGGAGTGATAGAGAAATTCATTCTCCTATAATTGGTATTGTAAATGCAAAGAATGAGATAATACCTGGTCATGTTCACCTTGATAGAATTGTTGATGCTGTAAAAGCTGGAGTTAGAGAAGCAGGTGGTCATCCTGTAGTATTTCCTACAATTGGGGTTTGTGATGGCATTGCTATGGGACACACCGGAATGAAATACTCCTTAGCTTCTAGAGAATTAATTGCTGATTCTATTGAAGTAATGGCTATGGCACATCCATTCGATGCTTTAGTTTTTGTTCCAAACTGTGATAAGATTGTTCCAGGAATGTTAATGGCTGCATTAAGGCTTAATGTTCCTTCAATCTTTATCTCAGGTGGACCAATGCTTGCTGGAAAAGTTCCTGGAGTCAAAGAGGGTAAAGATCTCTCTTCGATGTTTGAAGCTATAGGTAGTTTAAAAAATAACACTATGGATGAAGCAACATTCAAATGTTATGAAGATAATGTTTGTCCAACTTGTGGATCTTGTTCAGGAATGTTCACTGCAAATTCAATGAACTGTTTAACAGAGGTTTTAGGCTTAGCATTACCTGGAAATGGAACAATACCAGCTGTTTATTCTCAACGTGATATTTTGGCAAAGAAATCAGGATATATGATTCTTGAGTTGTTAAAAAGAAATATTAGACCTCAAGATATCGTTAATGAAGAATCATTTAAAAATGCATTAACCGTTGATATGGCATTAGGTTGTAGTACAAATACAATGTTGCATTTACCTGCTATTGCTCACAATGCTAATATTGATTTTAATATTTTCACTGCAAATGAAATAAGTGAGAAAGTTCCAAATCTATGTCACTTAGCTCCAGCTGGCTCTCATCACATTGAGGACTTGTATTTTGCAGGCGGTATTATGGCAGTAATGAAAGAGCTTGATAAAAGAAGTCTGTTAAATAAAGACTTATTAACAGTTACAACAAAAACTATCGGTGAATCTTTTGAAAATGCTGTAAATTATGATAATGAAGTTATTAGAGATATAGATAATCCATATACTAAAACAGGTGGAATTGCTGTACTAAGTGGTAATTTAGCTCCTTCAGGTGCTGTAGTAAAGAGAAGTGCAGTAGATAAGTCTATGTTAGTACATAAAGGACCTGCTAGAGTTTTTGAAAGTGAAGAAGAATGCATAAAAGCAATTTTCGATTCGAAAATTAAGAAAGGTGATGTATTAGTAATTAGATATGAAGGACCTAAAGGTGGACCTGGAATGAGGGAAATGCTCTCACCAACTAGTGCAATAGCTGGAATGGGCTTAGATAAAGATGTTGCATTATTAACTGATGGAAGATTTAGTGGAGCTACAAGAGGTGCTTCTATAGGGCATGTTTGTCCTGAAGCTGCTCAAGGTGGACCTATTGGACTAGTAGAAGATGGAGATATTATATCAATAGATATCCCAAATTATAAATTAGAATTATTAGTTGATGATGAAACTTTAGCAAAAAGACGTGAGAGTTGGGTTTGTAAAGAACCAACTATCACAACTGGTTACTTAGGCCGTTATGCAAAACTTGTAAGTGATGCCTCTAAGGGTGCGGTATACAAAGAATAGGAGTCAACTATAAACAATTATGATTAAGGAAAAAGATTTTAAATTATTGAATACTAGCTTTTTCGCCTCTAATCAAAAGGGCGTAAATAGCCCTAATAAGTTTATTTGTCGTAGCAATCATAGCCTTTCTATGAGGGAATCCTTGTTCTCTTTTCCTGGAATAATATTCAGCCAGAACAGGATTACTTCTAAGACTATTGGTAGCCATAAGGTAGCAATATTTTCTCAAGACTCTATTCCCTCGTTTGGAAATTTTACCATGTCTATCTTCATTTCCAGATTGATAGATTGTTGGATCAGTTCCTATGAAAGCTATCAATTTTTGGTAGCGACTAAATCGGTGAATATCTTGAATTTCTGCCATAAAATGTGCAGCAGTTGTATCACTAATACCAGGGAAAGAAGTAATAATCTCTATCTCTTGTGGATGAATTTCTTTTTCCATATCTATGAGAGCTTTTGTAAGTTCTTTGTCTTCCTTTTTAAGATAAAGAACAGTTTTAGCTTGATGCTTGGTAATAGCTGCATGAAGATCTACACCTACAGAGTCTTTAGCCAATTCTTTGGCTTGTTTAGCAAGTTTTTTATCTCGCTCTGTACTTTTTGCTCTAGTCCCCCTAATAGCTTTAGCAAGTTGTACAGTAGAGGCAGAAGCTACTTGTTTAGCAGAACCATACACAGACAACAAATTGAGCCAAGAATCAGTAAAAACGTTAACATTATGCAATTCAGGGAAGGCTACAGCTATATCTCCCTTCAATCTAGTCTTAGCTTTTGCAAGTTGATCGCTATTAGCAATCCTATCTCTAGAGAGAAGTTTACTTTCAGATTCCAATTCTGTTTTTCTCCCTTCAAGTTGAATACTAGGGTTATTTGCATACCCTGCAATAAGGAGAGCATCAGACTTATCAGTCTTAGTTTTCCTTAATGTAATTGTATCCTTGTATTGCTTAATAAGCAACGGATTTACAACATAAGCTATCATGTTGTGATTTAGTAGATAATGATAGCAAGTTAAGTGATATTTCCCAGTGGATTCCATGACAAATGTAGTATCTTTGTTAATTCCGGGAGTAGATAATAATTTGTTAAAACCAGTTTTATTTAGTGGAAACTCATCTTGTGCGATAACACCAGTATTGCCAAGAATACAAAATGTAGCCGAAGTACTTGAAATGTCGATACCAACGATACTCATACTAACCTCCAAGGTTAAAAATAGGTTCCATTTTCCAATCTCCCGCATGAATGAAACTCAAGGATTTAATCAACCGATAGGGAAAACTGGGACCGAGGACAGACTCCTATAAAAACTTAAAAGTTTAGATAAAAAGAGGCCCTCTGTCCACAATTATATCACTTATAAAAACATATCATCTATTTATTTATAGATGGTAATAAACAATAGAAATTATACTGGTATTATAGACCAGTTATTATTAGGAGATAATATGGAATTAACAGGTGCAAAAATTATAGTTGAATGTTTGATTGAGCAAAATGTTGATACAGTCTTTGGTTACCCAGGTGGAGCAGTACTCCCTCTTTATGATGCATTGTATGATAGAAGTGATAAAATAAAACACATCTTAACAGCTCATGAGCAAGGTGCAAGTCATGCTGCAGATGGATATGCTAGATCAACTGGAAAAGTTGGTGTTTGTATTGCTACAAGCGGACCAGGTGCTACAAATTTGGTAACTGGGATTGCAACTGCCCAAATGGATAGTGTACCCATGGTAGCAATTACAGGAAATGTCCCAGTAACGCTTTTAGGTCGTGATAGCTTCCAAGAAGTTGATATTTCTGGAATTACTATGCCAATTACAAAGCATAATTATATAGTTAAGGATATAAAGGAATTAGCTTCAATAGTAAGAGAAGCTTTTGAAATTGCAACCACTGGTAGACCAGGTCCCGTTTTAATCGATATTCCTAAAGATGTTCAAACTGCAATTTGTGAATATGAGGCTTGTGAGCCTAAAACAGGTGACTATGTAGCTGAAAGATTGTCAGAACAAAGTTTAGATGAAGCAGTAAAACTTCTTAAAGAATGTGAAAGCCCAATGTGTTATGTAGGTGGCGGGGTAATTATTTCAGATGCTAGTGAAAAAGTTAGAGCCTTTTTAGATCTTATTGATGCTCCAAGTTGTGTCTCTTTGATGGGATGTGGTGCCATTAGATCAGATAGTCATAGATATACTGGATTGGTTGGCATGCATGGTTCAAAAGTATCTAATGTATGTGTTAATAATTGTGATTTACTAATAGTAATAGGGGCAAGGTTTTCTGATAGAGTAGTAAGTAAAGCTAGCAGTTTTGCTAAAAATGCTAAGATTATTCAGATTGATGTAGATCCTGCTGAAATAGATAAAAACATTGCTACTACTTGTCATTTACTAGGTGATATAAATATTGTTATAGATAAATTGACCAAAAAAATTAGTAAACCACTAGAACATAAAGATTGGATGGACACAGTTGCTCAATATAAGAAGAGATTCCCTCTATTAACTAATCAAGAGAGTAAGAGAGCTAGTGAAGTAATTCATGCGTTGAATGAGATTTTAGATGATAATGATATTGTAACTACAGAAGTTGGACAACATCAAATTTGGGCCGCTCAGTTTGTTGACCATAAAAAACCAAGAAGATTCTTAACTTCAGGAGGGCTTGGTACAATGGGTTATGGAACAGGAGCTTCAATTGGAGCTCAAATGGGAAATAAAGATGCTAGGGTTGTTAACATTGCTGGTGATGGTTGTTTTAGAATGAATAGTAATGAATTAACTACAATAAAAAGATATGATTTACCTATTGTAATTATTGTAATGAATAATCATACTCTAGGTATGGTAAGACAGTGGCAAACTTTATTTTATAAAGGTCATTATAGTCAAACCACTTTAGATACTCCCATAGATTGGATTTTATTAGCTCAAGCTTATGGAGTAGAAGGAAGACGAATATTACCAGGAGATAACCCAAAAGAGATTTTGGAAGAAGCTTTTAGTTTAAAGAAACCAGTTGTAGTGGATGTTGAAATTCCATTGGACGATAAAGTTTTCCCAATTGTACCACCAGGCAACTCTATTAAAGATATGCAAGGTGTTGTTGAAGTAGATTTAATATAGTATTTATTATTCCTAATAAATACTTCTTCATGCCTCTCTTTATAATTTAAGGAGAGGCATCTTTTTGAATTAAATAGGATCTATTTCATTATCCATTGAAGAGTCGGTAGTAACATAAATGTCTCCTCCAACATCTAATGCTGATTTAATTTTATTAGATTCTCTCTTTTTAAATAGCTTAGCCTTAGCTAAAAGGCTTTTTTTATGTGCGGCTGAAATAGAATTTTGATTTTTATTAACTTTATAAATATTCCCATTTTGAGTTTTATATAAAGCTTCAATATCTTTTGATTTTTTATCGATTAACATTTTACCTTCTTTTAAATAAAATAAATATAATAAAAATATAAGTCAATTGATTGGTTAATTTAAGATGCGAAGTATACATAAAATATTTAGTATTAAAAGCTACAATGTAAATCCAGTATTAATAAATTGCTAACAATGGATTGAAATTTAATATTATTTATTAAACTTATTGTATCTCTTTTATTTTGGTGTAATTGGATCTCCATCACGTATGTAGGTATGTCTAAGGTAAGTCAAAGCAAAAATACAAAAAATAACTATCATTGAAACAATATGATAAACTTCTTTAAAAGTAAATATTTCTAATAGCTGTCCACCGACTAATGGTCCAATAGCATATCCTGAACCTTGAATAATGGAAATTAGAGTAGAAAATCTCGCCCTATGTCCCATTGGAGTATGATTTGCAATAAAGTAATCATTATTTGTCGCATTTAAAGACTCACCTAAGCTAAAAGTAATAACACCTAAAACATAAACAATTAGTACAGATCCTATAGCTAAGAAATTAAAACCTATTAAATATAAAACAAATGATAAGATAATTGCCGTTAAAGTGTTTTTCTTTCTAGATAATTTTACAAACAAAGGTGTTATTAAAACAACAGTTACAGCATTTGCACTCATCAAAAATCCATATATAGAGGGGCCATTATCATTAAAAAGGTAAGTTGCATATAGAGGTAAAGAAAAAATAACAAGGCTAACACTAAAGAAAAATATTCCGTTTATACAAATAAAAGTGAATAATTTAGGCCTAGCTAACAGCGCTTTAAACACACTACCTTCAACAGCTTTATCGGTTTGATTTTTTTCAATGCTTTCTTGAAGCATTTTTTTATCCGGTCTTTTATCATGAATTGTAAAAGTTATTATAGTTGTTGCGATAATACCAATAATGCCAGAACCTAAAAATAACCATCTGGGGTAAGAATTGAATAATAATCCAGCAATGGCTGGACCAAATCCAAAACCTAAGTTATATGAAAGGTAAAAAAGAGAAAAGGCTTCTTGCCTATTTTTAAAATTGGTATGGTCGGTATGCAAAGCTTGTCTTGCAGGATCACTTGCTCCATCAAATAGCAAGCCAAGTATGAGAATATATGGAATTAGATGTGTGTGACTATAAAAAATACCACAAGCTAAAAAACTTAATGAAAAAAGTGTTTGAGTTATAACCATTATCTTTTTTCTTGACATTTTATCAGCTATTTTACTCGAAATTAATGAACCGGGAACATACATAGCCATACTAAGCATGGTAAAAGCACCTGCTTGTGAAGTGGAGTAACCCAGTTTAAGTGTTAAAAACAATGTTAAAAAAGGAAAGGTAAAATTACCGAAACCATTAATAAAATTAACAATTGCTAGAGAATAAATACTTTTTGGTAAATTTTTATACATAAATATAAGATATAGATAAAAAAAAGTTTAATCAATGCTTTTACTAAACCGTGATTTTAAGGTTATATTATATAGATTAGATTTACATTCTATAAAAACAACTCAAACATATTTGTTAATAATTTAGAACAAATTGTTTGATTAAAAGTATTGGCTTAGAATTAATTATAGTAATATACTATGATATGAAAAATATAAAAGAGGAAATATTATGGATAATTTATATGATTACATCTATTGGAGAGGTGATATAAGCTTTGAAAGTGTTGAGATAAATGAAATTGATATGGCAATATTTTCCCTTTTATCATATATAAATTTTCTTCCAGATATGGAATTAAAAGAAAATGGGAAAAGATATTCAATAGATCAATTAGTTAAATTAATGGATGAAAACGATATTTTGAAATTGCCAAAAAGTACTCCTGCCTCTAAAGTTGAATGTATGGAATTATTATCTTTAATATCTGATAAAAATAGATATAAGGATGTAGAGGTTTTTGGATATTCATATAATTTTGAAAAAGAAAATGCTATTCAATTTGCAGCCGTCTCTTTTCTTTTGCCTAATAAAGAAATAATTATATCATATAGAGGGACAGATGCTACTTTGATTGGTTGGAAAGAAGATTTTTTACTCAGTTTTCAAAATAGTGTTGGCTCACAAGAAAATGGAAAATTATATTTAGAACAACTTTCAACATTATATAACGGACCTATTACATTGGTTGGACATTCAAAAGGGGGAAATATTGCATTGTACTCTGCTTTAACCGCCTCAAAAACAATTCAAAATCGTATAAAAAGGGTTTTTAGTTTTGACGGTCCCGGATTCAATGAAAAGACATCAGAAGATCTAAAAAAATCTGAAATTATTGATAAATTGGTAACCTTAGTACCTCAAGGATCTGTTATTGGTATCTTAATGCAACATGAAGAACCTATAGAAATAGTATATTCGAATAAAAAAACGGGAATAACTCAACATATGCCATTTTCTTGGGAGATTAAGGTGGATCATTTTAGAAGGATTGAACAAAGAGATAATTTATCCTTGCTCTTTGATAAAAGTATTAGAACTTGGGTTGAAAAGTTAAATGAAACGGAAATGGAAATTTTTATAAATTCTGTATTTGATATAATAGACTCCATTGGAATTGTACATGTGTATGATGTAAAGTTTAAGCCAATTAAAAAGATATATAACTTGCTAATAGCTTATGTTAAAAATGATGAAACTACTAGAAAAATAATTGATAAAATAATCGTCGCACTCATATCTTCTATGAAAGAAGTAACAGTTAAAGAATATAAAACTAAAAAAGAAGCCCTTGTATCACAATTAAAAAATAATAAAATATTCAAAAATTTTAACAACAATTCATCACTTACAGACAAATAATTAGCAATTTAAAAAAAATCATAGTAGAATAGAGAGACTGTCATAAAACCCTCCTGTCACACCATCTAGCTCACCATTTAATACTATGGGGTAAACACAACGCTCAATTACCTGTAATGCAAATTGTTGTACAAATCTATCTATCACTGTTGGTATTTTAAGCATTCTAGTTTTTCGTCATTATCTTTTGATATTTAATTTTGAGTAAGTATCTAGTTCACACCCTTTCAGTTTATCAATTCTAGCAGTGTAACTATTCTTTTAAACTTTGATAAATGTAGGTTTTAGATACTCTAAAATTTCAATTATGCTATATGCTGTAACAATGTTCGCAAATTGCTGTATGAATTGCTATTATCCTTGGTGTTATAGTAACCTTTCAAAAGCATTAGAAATCTCACCAGGTAGGATTAATATCACTCATTTCAAGTTGACTCAAGATTTACTTATTGCAGTTTAGGTGGACTTTATCAATTTTTGAAAGTTCACTTTCATAATCACATTTATCTCTTGTTTCTGCTAACAGCTACGAGACTTTAACTTAGATTTCTTTCACAAACATTTTACAATACTTCACTTATCATTAACTAGTGATGATTTTATCTAAAAAATGAATTTACCAATTCCACTGAGAACTTTCACTACTTATATGTTGCTTAGTTTGGCAAATTAAAAAGGAGTGGCAAAAGCCACTCCTAGTGTCGTGAATAAGAGTTTACTAAGCTTCTTCTACCCATTTTGTACCATAGTAACAATTTAAATATAATTGCTTAATTTGGCTAATTAATGGATATCTTGGGTTAGCACTTGTACATTGATCATCAAATGCATTTACTGCTAATTCATCAACAGCAGCTAAGAATTCTTGTTCATCAACTCCCCATTCTTTAATAGATTTAGGAACACCTAACTCATTCTTTAAACTTTCAATAGCATCAATTAAAGCTTCAACTTTTTCTTCTTGTGTAGCATTAGGTTTAATATGAATGTAAGGAGTATTCTCCTGTTCATTTGCCTTCATATTAATATAATCTGCTAAACGAGCATAACGGCTAATTGCAGAAGGGTAAGAATATTGAGGGAAAGCCGCTTGTTTAGTTGGGGTATCAGTTGCATTGAAACGAATAACGTTAGTTAGTAGTAGAGCATTAGCCATACCGTGTGGAACATGGAACTTAGCACCTAGTTTGTGAGCCATTGAGTGACAAACACCTAGGAATGCATTTGCAAAAGCCATACCAGCAATAGCAGAAGCATTATGAACTTTTTCTCTTGCTACTACATTATCTCCATGATGATAAGCGGTAGGTAAGTACTTAAAGATAATTCTAGCAGCTTCAAGGGATAAGCCGTTAGTATAATCTGTACTCATGCAAGATACTAAAGCTTCAATTGCGTGAGTTAATACATCAATACCACATGAAGCTGTTAAACCTTTTGGCATTCCAACAGCAAGTCTACTGTCAACAATAGCCATAGAAGGAGTTAATGCATAATCAGCAATTGCATATTTAGTACCAGTATTTTCATCAGTGATAATAGCGAAAGGAGTAACCTCAGCACCAGTACCACTAGTTGTAGAAATACATACTAATTCTGATTTTTTTCCCATATTAGGGAAAGCGTAAATTCTTTTTCTTATATCCATGAAACGAAGAGCTAAACCTTCAAATTTAACATCAGGGTTTTCATATAATAACCACATTATTTTAGCAGCATCCATTGGAGAACCACCACCAAGAGCTATAATAACATCTGGTTGGAAGTGATCAATCTTTTCCATTGCAAGTGAGATAGTGCCTAAAGTTGGGTCTGGTTTAACTTGGTGGAATATTTCTGAATCAATTCCTAAGTTATTTAATTCATCAGTAATTAAATCAGTCATACCACTGTTGAATAAATAACTATCTGTAACAATGAAGGCTCTCTTCTTATCTTTTAATTCTTGTAAAGCTACAGGAAGACAACCATATTTGAAATAAATCTTTGAAGGTACTTTGAACCATAACATATTTTCTCTCCTTGCAGCTACAGTTTTGACATTTAATAAATGTTTAGGTCCAACATTTTCACTAACACTGTTATTGCCCCAAGATCCACAACCTAAAGTTAATGAAGGTTCTAATCTGAAGTTATAGATATCACCAATAGCACCTTGAGATGTAGGCATGTTCACTAAAACACGACTTGTTTTTAATACTGATCCAAAATGTTCAATTTTATTTACATCTTTTTCATCAGCGTACAACACACTAGTGTGTCCAAATCCCCCAAGAGCTACTAACTCTTCTGCCATTTGAGCACCTTCTTCAAATGAATTACATTTGAACATACCTAAAACTGGAGATAGTTTTTCATGTGCGAAAGGTTCACTTATATCAATTTTATCACATTCACCAACTAAAACTTTTGATTTTGGTGGTACTTTAAAACCAGCAATATCAGCGATAACTGCTGCAGGTTGTCCAACAATTGCTGGATTAACTGTGCCTCTTTTTGGATCTAATATAACATTCCGAATTTTATTAGTTTCATCTTTAGTTAAGAAATAAGCACCACGACTAATCATTTCTTCTTTAAATTCTTTATATACATCTTTGTGACAAACAATAGCTTGTTCAGAAGCACAAACCACACCGTTATCAAAAGTTTTACTCATTAAAATTGAACTAACAGCCATTTTTATATTTGCTGAGTTATCAATTAAGGCCGGTGTATTTCCAGCACCAACACCGATAGCAGGTTTACCTGAAGAGTAGGCTGCTTTAACCATACCTGGACCACCAGTTGCTAAAATAATGTTAATTAATGGGTTTTTCATTAAATAGTCAGTTTTTTCAATGCTTGGTTCTTCAATATAACCTATAATACCTTCTGGAGCACCAGCTTTTACAGCAGCATCCAAGATGATTTGTGCAGCATGGTTTGTACATTTTTTAGCTCTTGGGTGTGGGCTAAAAATTATAGCGTTTCTTGTTTTTAAAGCAATTAAACTTTTAAAGATAGCAGTACTAGTTGGATTAGTAGTTGGAATAATACCACATACAACACCAATAGGCTCTGCAACTTTTTGAATACCAAACCCAGAATCTCTTTCAATGATTCCACAAGTTACATCATCTTTATATTTATTAAAAATATATTCTGAAGCAAAGTGATTTTTAATAACTTTATCTTCAACAATACCCATTTTTGTTTCTTCAACAGCTTCTTTTGCTAATGAGATACGAGCATTGTTAGCAGCGATAGCAGCAGCTCTAAAGATTTTATCAACTTGTTCTTGTGAGTAAGTTGCAAATTTTTCTTGTGCTTTTGCTGTCTTTTCAATCAAACTTTGTAATTCAAGTTGGCCGGGGAAAAGTTCTTTTGTTTCTTTTGCTTTTGTAGCCATATTTGTCTCCGTGTTTATATATTTGCCTTAAACTCTTAAGACACTTGTAATGTATAAAAAAATATCGATTAGGTCAATACTGTTTTTTTAAATATGTGATATTTTTAAAAATCAACAGTAAATATTCAATCAATAATTGTAATAATATGTTAATTTTTATACTTTATCGATATAAAATGCTTATTTTGTTAATTTAATATGAAAATTAGAATATTAAGTAATTAAAACAGAGAATAAAATGTCATCTTTTTTTGGATGCTTAAATAATGCATTAGTTATTTTAATTTTAATAAAAGATAGTTTTGTGATGATATTTTGGAGTATAAAATAATATGAAATCTGTATTATTTTAATTTAAAATACACCTTCAAACCTTTGTTTATTTTTAATTTAATTTTAAGCTTAAGAAAATAATTACAAAAAATCTTTCATGTTCATATGTGTCTTAATATAATAGATATAAAAAAAGAGCAACTATTAAGTTGCCCTGTATTTGGAGAGAGTATATATATTTTTTTAATTAGTTTATTGAGTAATTGATTGTTACGTTACTTACATAATCACCAGCTGGAAGTTCTTTGTTACCACCCCAGCTAAGGTTGAATTTATTAACTAATTTATCTTTATTAAGACCAGCACTTAAAGTTGAAACTGAATTAATTTGATTTACAGAAGGGGTAATGTTAGATTTATATGGAGTTGAGCCATTTAAAGTAGTTTCAAAAGCTTCAGGTTTTATTTCTACATTAACTGATAAATCACTATTTAAATTACTAGAAGCTACGATAGTAAAATCTTGAGTTTGTCCACCTTCAGTAAGGGATCTAGAAATAAAGATATCATATTCAGTTGTATTATCTTCAATTTTGTCATTGTTATAATAAAGTTCATAAGATACTGGAGTTGAATCTACAGAAGTGTTTAATTGTACTTGAGCTGACTTTGCGCTCATTGATGTTATTGCAATTGCAACTAGTGCTAAGATTGTTAATAATTTTTTCATAATTTGATTTTATCCTTTAAATAAATAGTTTTTTTGTTTTTCTTAATTTCCTTTAAGATGATTTAACTATAAGTTATATTGTAACTTATGTCAACACTAATATAAAAAATAATTAATAAATATTTTAAAATAAATATAACTCTATATATTATAAAGAATTATTATATGTAAATAACTGTAACAATTGATATATTTGATCATAAGATGTAGCTTTTTTCTGAAAATCTAATAAATTTTATATTTTTTTTAATAATTAAGCCCTAAAGCTTACCTTAGGAAAAATAGGTCAGTTTTATTCAACTTCTCCAAACTTATTACATAGCTATTTTAGTTACAAATAACTTATTTATTGTGTTATAAAGCTTAAAATTTGCTTTATTTTAATTTATTTAGCTTTGTTTTATAAAACTTCTGTTGACTTCTACAAACTTATTACATATATTATACATATAAGGAGCATAAGAAATGAGAAAAGCATTTATCTTATTAGTTTTAGTTTTATTAACAACAATGTTTTCATTAACTGCTAAGTCAATGACTGTTCGCATTGTAGCTTATGTTCCTGAAACAATAACTTTTGAAGAAACAGATTCTTCTTTTTCAGTTAAGACTAATATGAGTAATGTAGATTATGGCTTTTATGATCAAAGTGGAAGCTTAGTTTCTCCTCAAGCAGCTGATGTATTAGCAATAAGTGCTATTTAATTTAGATTGATTTATTAAAAAGACAGACAATATATTAACAAAACTTGCATAACCCAATTTCTAAAAGGGAAAATTAGAAATTGGGTTACCTTTTTTTTAATCTAATATACTCTCATAAAAAAAGAGCAACTATTAAGTTGCTCTGTATTTTTAGAAGTTTTTTATTTTATTTATCACTTTAGTTGTGTTTTTCTATTATTGAATGCTGTATTCAACTTTAATATCACTTGTATAATCACCAGCTGTTAGACTTTCATCACCACTCCAGCTTAGGTTAAAAGAGTTTACTGTAAGATCTTTGTGTAAACCAGCTGATATAGAGCTTAATGAAACTTTAGTATTAACTTGTGGTAAAATGTTTGAATCTAAAACAGTTGAACCATTGATAGTTGTTTTAAAAGTTTCAGGAGTTACAGATACTTTAACAGCTAAGTCACTATTTTTATTACTAGAAGCTTTAATAGTAAAGAAATCAGTTTTACCATCTTCTGTTAATGGAGCAACTTCAATTTGTTTTGTATCACCTTCGTTAATGATATTGTTGTTATAATATAAATCATAAGAAACTTCAGTTTCTTCAATTGAAGTATTTAATTGAACTTGAGCTGACTTTGCGCTCATTGATGTCATTGTAATTGCTACTAGTGCTAAGATTGTTAATATTTTTTTCATAATTTGTTTTATCCTTTAAATAAATAGTTTTTTTGTTTTTCTTAATTTCCTTTAAGATGATTTAACTATAAGTTATATTGTAACTTATGTCAACACTAATATAAAAAATAATTAGACAAATTTACAACAAAAATATTAACTTGTTATAATGTAAGTAATTAAATAGTAAAAATAAATTGCAACTTATAGTAAAAGTATACAAAAATGATTTATTTTGCAAAGAATAACTTATTATAATATAAACAAAAAACTAGTGATTTAATAAAAAATCACTAGTAACATTATTATTTTATGAAAGGAGATTGTATTAACTGAGAACCAATTTTTTCCCAATTGTAAAAGATTTATCAACGGGATTAATAGAAGCTATTAAGTTTAAATCTCTTTTTAATCTTATGTTATAACCAATTCCATAGAAAAAATTGTTTAAAGCTTGAATGCCATGTGATATTATTAATCCAGCACCCATTAATTGTAAGATAGGCGCATATCCATCAATATCTTGAGAAACGCTTGAGGTTGAGCTAGAAAAAACTGATAAAACAATCCAAACTGTAGCCATTGCTCCTAGACCATAAGTAATAATGCTAGTATCTATATTAAAAAATACTCTACTAGTTAGAACTTGTCCTTGTGATTTTGCACCTGAACCAAAGCCTAAAACTAAACTTTTTAATGTTGGCCATAGTACTGGAATCTTGCTTTCCTTATAAAAAAGATCTAAATCAGAATTACTATCAAGAGTGTCAATTTTTAATTTTAAATCTTTATAATAAGGATACTTTTGATTTTGATATCCTTTATCTATTGCAATTGCTTCGTCTGAAATTTTACTTGCTGTGTTTAATGCTGTTGCAGTAAGTGTTTCAGCAGCATATAGGGTTGAAAAGGAAATAGTAAACAACAAGAAAGTAATTAAAACTTTTTTCATTAGAATTTGTCCTCCTTTTTTAAATTTTATCATTTTATGCTTGAATGTAAAGGATAAATAATTTAATTTTATTTAGGAAAGTAAATAGTTTGATTGAATTATCTAATACGACATGCAACAAAGAAAAATTATGTGTTTTTTGTGTTGAGTTTTTATTTGTTTTGTATAAATTGTTGTTTTATACTATAATTTGTAATATATAGTTTGATATAGTATAATTCAAAAAAGGGTTAGTGAATATGGAAAGTGATAAGAACGCGTTAATTTATGTTATAGAAGATCATCAAGTAATTGCAAATGGTGTTAAACAATATTTAGAGTTTAGTAATTTAGATTGTAAAGTATTTTATGACTTAGAGAGTGCAAAAAAAGCTTTTGAAGATAAATTGCCAGATTTATTAATTCAAGATGTTATGCTTCCTGATGGTGATGGATTTTCTTTCGTTAAAAATTTAAGACAAAAATATAATTTCCCAGTAATTTTTATGACCGCAAGAGCAGATGAATCTGATAGAATATTAGGATTTGAACTTGGTGCAGATGATTATATAACAAAACCATTCTCTCCTAAGGAATTAGTTTTAAGAGTTCAAGCTGTTTTAAGAAGAACTAACCAGCCAGGCTCACAAACCCCAGAAGTTAGTATATTTAAAAAAGATGGAACACTTTTATATGTTGACAGAGAAGCTCACTCTCTTAAGGTTAATGATGAAGAAGTAATTTTAACCGCAGCCGAATGGAGAGTTCTTTTATGCTTAATAGATAGTTCTCATTTATTAGTTTCAAGAGCTAAAATTTTAGAACAATGTTTTAATTATTCTAGTGAATCATATGAGAGAATTGTTGATACTCATATAAAAAATATTAGAGCAAAGCTAGGACATGGCAATTGGATTGAAACAGTTAGAGGTTATGGGTATCGTTTTGTTGGTGTAAACACTAATGATTATTAATAAAGAGAAAATTATTGTATGAAAAAATTATTTGGTCGACTATTTATTTCTATTTTAAGTGTCTCTTTATTAGTACTTTTTTTTGTACTCTTTTTCATTGGCATTTTTTACGTAAGAGCATCAAAACAGTGGTCCAATAATTCTTTTGACGAATTTTCAAATAAATTCGCACTTTGTTTAGCTGAAGATAATGAATCTCCAAACTTAAAAAATGTTATTTCAAATGCACTAGATTGTGCATTAGAAGATAACAGAATTAGTGGGTTGATATTTAGAGATGCAGAAGGGCGAATTGTTTATTCTTTAGGAAAAACACAATTAGGAGATATATTATCACATAGGGACATGCCTTTAGATGGTAGAGAGCGACCTATGGATATGAATTTTTTACATAATACTCGATTTGAAATAGGTGGGATTGAGACAAATTCTTATCGGACTGTTGTAACAAATAGTCCTCTATCATTAATTCAAACTAAAACACTAGAAGATCAATTATTAGTTGATTTAATAAAAATTAATGAAAATAGAAGTGCTTTTGAAAAAAGAAAAATAGAAGTACCTTTAGAAGTTGATGCAAAATCAATCACAGGGTCTGTTATAATTATAGATAATGATGAATTTTCATATGCTATAGATGTTTTAGTCTTTACTCCATCAACTTACAAAAATAGTAAAGACATATTTAGTGTTGGTTTAATATGGTTAATTAGTATTATATTAATAGCTTTACAATTTTCTTTAGTTTTAAGTTATCACTTTTCAAGACAATTAGAAAATTATGCTAAGGGATTAAGGAAAGCACTTTTTCAACTATCAAAGGGTAAAGAAAATGTTGATTTACCACACTATAATGTTGAAGAGTATCAACAAATAAATCAGGCTGTACAACTTTTAGATAAAGATTTGTCACAAAATAGAAAAAATAGAAAGGCTTGGCTTAGAAATATAACACACGATTTAAATACGCCAGTAACATCGATGCAAATCTTATTGGATGGGATAGAAGATAAAATCTTCCCATTAAATGAAGATACCATTTCTTTATTAAAAAAAGAACATACTGATTTATCTACTAGGATAAAAAGAGTTGTACTTTATGCTTCTCTACAAAGTCCAGATAAACAAATATACATATCAGTATGTAGGACTCAAGATATAATAAGTTCAGTTAAAAAAGCTATAGGTGATGTTGAGAGAATTAAGTTTATTGAATTTGATAAAGAGATAGTAGCTGAATTTTCTTCTATCGTATTAGCTATAACATGTTTAGTTGAAAATGCTATTCAATATGGAACAGGTGAGGTGTTAGTCGAAATTTCTAAAAATCAAGTAAAAGTTATTAATAAGGGAACTATATTAAACGATATTTCGATATTTGAACCTTGGGAAAGAGGTGATAAGGGCAGAACTCAAGGTGGAAATGGTTTAGGTTTACCTATCGCCCACGAGGTTATGAGATTACATAATGGAAAAATCTCTTTAGCTCAAGTGGATGATAAGGTAGTTGCACTTTTAAAATGGAGTGCAAAAGTTTAGAGGGATTGTTGTAAAATAATATTCCCATCAAAATCATAAATTGTGAAAGTATTACTTTCATAAATCATATAACTATTATTATAATCCCCTTTTGGGATAGATATAGACCCTGGATTAAAATGATGGAATTTATTATCTATTTTTTCATAGAGCGGTATATGCGTATGCCCTGTTAATAAGACATCATTATAATTTAATTTAGGAAACTGATGGTGTCCATGTGTTAAATAGAACATTTTTCCATCTACGAAAAGATTGCTATGTTCGCTAGAAACATCAAAATCTAAAACCATTTGATCAACTTCAGCTTCACAATTTCCCTTTATAGCAATAATATTTGATGAAATATCATTCAAAAGTGATATAACTTTTTTAGGATTATAATCTTTAGGTAAATCGTTTCTAGGACCATGGTATAATATGTCACCAAGAAGGATTAATTTATCCATTTTCTTTTGTTCATATATATCAATTAATTTTTTAGCATAGTAATAGCTACCGTGTATATCTGATGCAATTAATAATTTCATAATGCTTATTATATATCAACAAAACAGTTTAATTGCAAGTAATGAAAAAAATGTATTGCACTTTATTTCAGTTTATGTTATAAAAACAATCGTTCTAAGAACAGATGAATAAATGGGGCCGTAACTCAGTGGGAGAGTATCACGTTGACATCGTGGGAGTCGTTGGTTCAAATCCAATCGGCCCCAATTTTTTTATCAAATCTAAAAAATTGATCACTTTATATTCAAAAAGTATTATTTTCACTATAAAAGTTCAAAAAAAAGAATTTTAATAATAAAAAATCTAAAATAATTTAAGTATATTCTTCACAAGATTTAAAAACTACTTTATCTTAATAGAAGTTGTATATACAGGAGGACAATATTTTGAAAAAAATCAAAATGACTACACCCTTAGTCGAATTAGATGGTGATGAAATGACTAGAATACTATGGAAAATGATTAAAGATGATTTAATCTTACCATTTGTAGATTTAAAAGCTGAGTATTATGATTTAGGCTTAGTTCACAGAGAAGAGACTAAAGATGCGGTCACTTATGAAGCAGCTCATGCAATTGCTAAATATGGTGTAGGTGTAAAATGTGCTACAATAACACCTAATGAACAGAGAATGAGTGAATATAATTTAAGTGAAAAATATAAAAGTCCTAATGGCACATTAAGAGCTATTTTAGATGGAACAGTTTTTAGAACTCCAATTTGTATTGATTCAATTAAACCTGTTGTAAAAAATTGGATAAAACCAATAACAATAGCTCGTCATGCATACGGTGATGTTTATAAGGCAACTGAATACAGGGTAAAAGAAGAAGGTAAAGCTGAATTAGTATTTACAGATAAAAATGGCAAAGAACAATTTAGAGAAACTATATATGATTTTGAATGCCCAGGTGTTATTCAAGGAATGTATAACAAAGACTCTTCAATAAAAAGCTTTGCAAGATCTTGTTTTGCTTATGCATTAGACGCTAAAGAAGACTTATGGTTTTCAAGCAAAGATACAATTAGTAAAAGCTATGACCAACATTTTAGAGATGTATTTGAAGAAATTTTCGAAAAAGAATATAAAGATGCTTTTGAAAAAGCAGGAATTACTTATTTCTATACTTTAATTGATGATGCAATTGCTAGAGTTATAAGAAGTGAAGGTGGTTTTGTTTGGGCATGTAAGAACTACGATGGAGATGTTATGAGTGATATGATATCAACAGCATTTGGTTCTTTAGCAATGATGACTAGTGTTCTTGTATCTCCTGATGGAAAATATGAATTTGAAGCAGCACATGGTACTGTAACTCGACACTACTATAAATATCTAGAAGGCGAAGATACTTCAACAAATCCAATGGCTACAATTTTTGCTTGGTCAGGTGCTTTTAGAAAACGTGGTGAATTAGATAATAATCAAGAGTTAGTTAAATATGCTGATTCATTAGAAAAAGCTTGTTTTGATACATTAAATAGTGGCATAATGACTAAAGATTTAGTACATTTAGCTGAAGGTATTGAAACAAAGCAAGTAAATTCAAAAGATTTTATCAAAGAGATTAGAAAAAATTTAGAAGTTATACTAAATAACTAAAAAAATATTGATTAATTAAAAAAATTCTTGGATGTTTTACCATCCAAGATTTTTTTATATACATTCTACAATATCAATATTTTGAGGTTCACCAATAATAAAAAAGTCTTTTTTATCATTAAAAGGTTGATTAATCTCTACAAAATCTCTAATTGACATTTGTTCTAAAAGGCTTAATTGATTTGGTTCATAATATAAAGATAGAATTGGAGAAGTTGCATAATCTAAATAATAAGAAAGACCTTGATTAAGTTCAATATAAGATAATAAAGCTTTAGAGTATTTAGATGAAGAAAATTCGTCAACTAATTGATGAATAAAAATATCTTGCAACTCAAAAATATCTGTTTGATTCACTTCATTTTCACTATAATTTTCATCTAAAAAATCATTGAATTTTAGAAATAAAGAAGATGGGGATAAGTCAAAAGTATCACACACAACTTTCATGAACATAACAGCTGAACCTTTAGTATAGAAATAATCACATCCACGTTTTAATTTTAAAGCATCATTAATATCTTCTTTTGAATAGTAAGGGCTTTCGATAAAATTATAAGGAGATTGGTGGTCAAAATTTATCTGATATTTTTTTGTTTCTTCATATATTTTAGTTCCAGGTAATAAAGATAAAATAAAAATATCAATATTGCTTGGTTTACAAAAAACGGTAAAATCCAAACTTTGCTTAAATAGTTCTATACTATCGTATGGAAGACCAATAATTAAATCTAAACCATAAACTAAATTTCTTTTTTCTAATAAAGTGATTTTTTCTTTAAATAATTCTTTGTCAAAAGATCTATTAACACTTTTTAAAACATCTTGATGGATACTTTGTAAACCAATTTGTAGAGAGCAAAAAATATCACTAAAAGCATCTGCAATATCTTCATCTAAGAGTTCAGCTCTTATTTCAAAAGTAAAATGTATAAAAGGGGCCCTATCTCTTATAAGATGTAAAATTTTTAAAGTTCTTTTTTTATCAATATTGAAAGTTGGATCTAGAACAAAAACATCTGTAACACCTTTTTCAATGATATAATCCAATTCTTTTTCAATTCTTTCGAAAGGATAATTTCTAACACTTCTAAGACCTTTTGATTCAAAACAGAATCCGCATCTAAAAGGACAACCTCTAGTCATCTCCCAAAGAATAGAACAATCTTCATAGAGAAATGGATCACTAGCGTGAGTTAAAATAGGGGAAGATAGAGTTGTTAGATCAATATTTGGAGAGTAAGAAAGAGAGGGATTATCTAAACTTATAATGCCTTTTGCAATAAGTTTCTCGTTATTTAGTAATTTTTTAATAGCGATTACGGTAGTTTCTTCACCTTCGCCAGCGATTAGAAACTTGTAAGTATTTAGATCAAAACTTTTAGTGTTAGCACTAACTTCACTTCCACCAGCAAAAATTAAAATATTGGGATTTTTTTTCTTTAAAGTATCTGTAAAAACATCAACCCATTCTCTATTCCATAAATATATAGAAAGTCCTACTAGCTGAGTAGAAGACGATGCAATTTGTATTGCTACATCTTTAGGATCACTTTCTAAGTCGAATAATAAAGTTTCTACTTTAGTTTTACTATTTAATTCCTTATCACTTTTAATAGCAGCTTCAATACAAAGAGCTCCGAGAGGATAAGAAAGATTAGATTTTTCAATTGCTATTGATATTAATGTTATATTCACACAATGTAGCTTATCAAAAATAGTTAAAGTTATAAAGATATAGACATTAATTATTACTTATACTATCTATTATCATTTAAAGAAGCTAAAATTTTTGATAGAGTAAAATTACATTAAAAATAAGTGAGATATAAAATTGAATAGAGATTTGTTCATACCAACTACAAAAGAAGATATGTTAAAACGAGGTTGGTCCTATGTAGATATAGTTATGATAAGTGGTGATGCCTACGTAGATCATCCATCCTTTGGAGTACCTTTATTAGCACGACTTTTAGAAAGTCGAGGTTATAAAGTTGGAATAATTGCCCAACCGAGATGGGATAGAATAGATGATTTCTTAATATTTGGAAAGCCAAGGCTTTGTTGTATGATAGGTAGTGGTAACATAGATTCAATGGTATCTCATTATACAAGTGCTAATAAAAGACGAAGTAATGATTATTATACTCCAGGTGGAAAAGCAGGAAGCAGACCAGATAGGGCAGCAATAGTATATACAACAAAAGCAAAAGAAGCTTTCGGTAAAGATGTTCCTATTATACTTGGAGGTATTGAAGCCTCATTAAGAAAATTTTCACATTATGATGTCTGGAGTGATAAAGTAAGACATTCAATAATTTTAGATTCGAAAGCAGATTTAGTAATATTTGGTATGGGCGAATTACAGACATTAGAGATAGCAAAAAGATTGGATAAAGGGGAAACAATAGACCAATTAATTGATATTAAGGGTACATTATTAGCATTTTCTAAGAAAAAATTTGAACAAATTCGACCTAAGATAAAATATCCTATATTTGAATTACCTAGTTTTGAGCAAGTTAGTGAAAGAGATAAACAAAGCAATAGCCCAACTGAAGAAGGTAAATTAAATTACGCAAAAGCATTTCAAATACAAATGCTACATGAAAACCCTATGCGAGAAGAGTGTTTATTACAAAAATCTGAAAATCGTTATGTACTTAGGAATCCTATAGCTAGAGGCTTAACCCAAAAAGAAATGGATGAATTATATGAACTTCCTTTCACTAGAGTCTCACACGTAGATTATGATAAATACGGTGGAATTCCTGCATTGAATGAAGTACAATTTTCAATAACTAGTAATAGGGGATGTTATGGAGGGTGCTCGTTTTGTGCCATTACTACACATCAAGGTAGAATGATTCAAACAAGGAGTAAAGAATCTTTAGTTAGAGAAGCTACCCTTCTAACCAAGCTACCTAATTTTAAGGGGTATATTCATGACTTAGGTGGTCCAACAGCAAACTTTCAAGCAGTTGCTTGTGATAAGCAGTTAATAAGCGGCCCTTGTGATACTAAACAGTGTCTATTTCCAACGCCCTGCAAAAATTTAAAAGATTCTCATTTAAGATATCTAGATATTTTAGAGGCAATTGAAAAAGTAAAAGGAGTAAAAAAAGTATTTATTAGATCTGGTATCAGATTTGATTATTTAATGGAAGTTTGTGATCCTAAAACAAGAGATAAGTTTTTAAAACATTTAGTATTAAATAATGTAAGTGGACAATTGAAAATAGCGCCAGAGCATGTAGATCCATCAGTATTAGATATTATGGGTAAACCTAGGGTTGAAGTATATGATTCGTTTATTAAAGCCTTTAAAGAAACAAATGAAAAATACCATAAGAAGCAATATACTATTCCATATTTTATAGCAGCACATCCAGGATCAACACTAGATAGTGCAATAAATCTAGCACTCCATTCAAAAAGTGTAGGCTTTGTTCCAGATCAAGGACAAGAGTTTTATCCAACACCTGCAACAGTATCTACTTGTATGTATTATACAGGTTATGATCCTCGTCCTAATAGGAATTTTGCTAAAGTATATGTACCAAAAGGAAGAGAAAAAAGACTCCAAAGAGCTATACTTCAATTTAACAAAGCTGAGAATAGAAGTTTAGTTAAAGAGGCTTTAACTAAAGCCAATAGATTAGATTTAATTAATGTACTAAAACCAACTGATAATCATTATTTGCATAAAAATAGAAAAAATATACATAAAAAATCCCATATTAAGCCTTAAATTGTCGAAAATAAATTGACACATTTTTCCAATGTGATTACTATATTCGAAAAAGTAAATTTTTTCGTAGCTGGGGGGCTTATATGAAAAAGAAAGAAATCGATTGGAGTAACTTAGGTTTTACATATACTAAGACAGACAAAAGATATGTAGCATCTTGTAAAAATGGTAAATGGGAAAAAGGCCAACTTATTGATGATGAAACCATAACACTTAATGAGAGTGCTGGTGTTTTTCAATATGCACAAACCTGTTTCGAAGGCTTAAAAGCTTATACCACTAAAGATGATAAAATTGTTGTATTTAGACCTGAGTTAAATGCTAAAAGAATGGCTGATACTTGTAAGAGATTATGTATTCCAGAACTTCCTACAGAAATGTTTTTGGATGCAGTTGAGCAAGTAGTTAAAGCTAATGCAGCTTATGTACCTCCATTTGGCACATCTGCTTCATTATATTTAAGACCCTTTATTATTGGATCTTCTCCTGTTATTGGAGTTAAGGCATGTGATGAATATCAATTTAGATTATTTGCGATACCCGTTGGTGCTTATTTTAAAGGCGGTTTATCACCAATCAAAATAATGGTTAGTGATTATGATAGAGCTGCCCCAAGGGGAACTGGTGATATTAAAGCTGGTTTAAACTATGCAATGAGCCTATATGCAGGAAAATTAGCTAAATCTCAAGGTTATGCTGAAAATATGTTTCTTGATGCAAAAACTAGAACATATGTTGAAGAAACTGGAGGCGCAAACTTTATATTTGTAACTAAAGATAATAAAATTGTAACCCCCAAAAGTGATTCTATCTTACCTTCTATTACTAGAAGATCTTTGTTAGTAGTTGCTAAAGAAGTTCTTGGGTTAGAAGTTGAAGAGAGAAAAGTTAGATTAGACGAAATAGAAAACTTTGCTGAATGTGGTTTATGTGGTACAGCAGCAGTTATTTCTCCTGTTGGGTTAGTCCATACAAAAGACAAGGATATTACATTTAATGGCGATGGTACTGAAGTTGGTCCTGTAATTATGAAATTGTATAAGACACTTGTTGGTATTCAACTAGGTGAAATCGAAGCTCCAGGCGACTGGGTTAAAGTTATTCTATAATTAATTAACTTAATAAAAAAAGAGGACATGATTAGTCCTCTTTTTTTAGTACATTAATCAAGTAAGAGTTTTTTTTACGAAACCGTCCTCTCACACCACCGCGTCATACCACTCAATGTTGAAGTAGTGCCAATTTTCTTTTAATAATTTAAGGCCTTCTTCTTGCTAGAAAGTCAAAGTTAATGATATCTTTTTCTTTGGCTTCTTAGTGTTTTTCAACATATAATCTTAATTTATTAACTAGTTTTAGTTTTTCATGCAATAACTCATTTTCCAATAACTAGTTGAGATTAGAAATGCTTTCTTAAGTTTCCACTCATTAGTCTTTAATAGTCTTAATTGATGTTTTAACTTTTTATTAGTCTTCCAGATTTTGAAAGAATATTGTCTACCCCTTCTTTGTATCCAATGCATTATGACTTTAAGCTTACTTTTTATAAAACTTCTATCATAGTAATTTATGTAGCCTCTAAGTAAACTATTCAATTCATAAATTACTCTCTCTCTAATGAAACTCCTCTGTATCTTTTTGTAATTTCTCTTATTCTAGCTTTTAACTTTTCAAGACTTTTTTCTCTTGGAACACATCTACAAAGATTTAATACTACATCCGCAACCTTCTTTTATCGTGTTTGAAATACAAATCCAAGAATTTTAGCTCCATCTGCTACCATCTATAATACATAATTACACATTGCAGTATAATTTGTTATTATAATTGGTGTTATTTAGGCTTCCTTAATACTGCATTTGCCATCAACTAGTGGTTATTTATTTTTTTATAAAATAAATTGCCAAAACCATAGTGGACTTTGACCACCTAAATGTCCATTCTAGGAAAACAACAAAAAAGGAAGATTCCAAATGAACCTTCCTTTTTGTACATACAAAATAAGATGCCATAGCATAGGCTATGGCAGATAAGCTAAATTAACCAGCTAAAGCTGTAATTAAGATTTTTGCTAAGAATAATAAAGCTACAATCCAAGTCATTGCAGTTAAATCTTTTGATTTTCCTGTAATAAGCTTTAAAACTGTGTAACTTAAGATACCGAACATAATACCATCAGAGATAGAATATGCTACTACCATCATTATGATACATAAGAAAGCTGGTACAGCTTCTGTAATATCATCAAAATCAATATCTTTAACAGGAGTAATCATTAATACACCAACTATAATTAGAGCTGGAGAAGTTGCAGCTGAAGGAATAGATCCAAAGATAGGTTCTAAGAATAATGAAATTAAAAATAGAATTGAAACAACAACAGCTGTTAAACCAGTTCTACCACCTGCTACAACACCAGATGATGATTCAACGAAAGTGGTGATTGTAGAAGTACCTAAAATAGCACCAACAGTTGTACCAATAGCATCAGCAAATAAAGCTTCTTTACAATTAGGAATTGAACCATCAGATTGAATCATATCAGCTTTAGTAGCACATCCAATTAAAGTTCCAACAGTATCAAACATGTCAACAAACAAGAAAGTAAAACAAATAACTACAAAGTCTAAAGATAAAATGTTGCTAAATTCGAATTCGAAGAAGTAAGGAGCTGAAGGCAAATATGAACCACCAGAATAAGAAGTAACTCCAAAAGGAATACCTATAACTGTAGTAATTAAAATACCATAAAGCATAGCACCCTTAACACCTTTTGCCATTAAGAAAGCAATAATAATAACACCAATAATTGCAACTAATGGGGCACCTGAAGTCCATGCTGGATTTAATCCAACTAGGGTGGCTCCACCAACAATAATACCAGCATTTTGTAGTCCAATGAAGGCTATAAATAAACCAATACCAACAGAGATAGCTTTTTTCAAATTAGCTGGAATACTATTAACAATAGCTTCACGAACATTAACTGCAGTTAATAAGATGAAAATAAGACCTTCTACAAAAACAGCTGTTAAAGCAAACTGCCATGTATATCCCATACCAATTACAACAGTGTAAGCTAAGAAAGCGTTAAGTCCCATACCTGGAGCTAATGCGAAAGGAAGATTAGCAACTAAGCCCATAACTAAAGTTGCGAAAGCACCTGCAAGAGCAGTAGCTGCAAAAACACGGGAGAAATCCATACCAGTTTCTGATAGGATACCTGGATTAACTGCAAGAATATATGCCATTGTTAAGAACGTGGTAATTCCTGCCATAATTTCTGTACGTACATTTGATTTTCTTTCTGAAATCTTAAAGAAATTGTCCATAAATGCACTCCTTATATTTAGTGATTGTTTGCCTTATTATAGCTTATAAATTTGATTAAGTACAGAAATATTTTTTTTTACGTTGCATTTTGTTGTTTTGTAAATATTTGTTAATTATCAAATTTGTTCATTAATATTTTTAGATAAAACTTAAATATTTACCTGATAATTGTTATATAAGAAAAGAATACAAATTAAGTTATTTTGTCAATTTGAAATTTAATATTAAAAAAATATTAATAAATCCTTGTTTTATCTTATAAATAAGTGTTACAATTTATGACAATTTAAGCTAGCAAAAAATATAATAATTATAATTGGAGTAATAATATTATGGATAAAAAACAACTTATGGAATTAATTGATGTAGCATCAAACAGAAAAAAAGCAGATCTTTGTATAAAAAATGCTAAAGTTGTTGATGTTTTTAATAGAAATATATTTGAAAGTGATGTTTTAATACAAAATAATAGAATTGCTGGCTTTGCTAAATGTGGAGAAGGTAAAGCAAAAGATATATTTGATGCAGAATACTCTTACATGATACCAGGCTTTATTGATTCCCATGTTCATATAGAATCATCACATTGTACTCCAGAAGTTTTTTCTAATTTATTAGTAGCTAATGGTGTTACAACAGTAATAGCTGATCCTCATGAAATTTGTAATTGTCACGGGTTAGATGGACTTGATTATATGTTAGAAGCTAGTGAAGGTTTACCATTAAAAGCATATTTTATGGTCCCAAGTTGTGTTCCAGCAACATCCTTTGAACATAGTGGAGCTAATCTAGATGCAAAAGAAATCTCTAAGAGAATAAATAAAGATAGGATATTAGGACTTGGAGAGATGATGGATTATCCAGGAGTTATAAACAACAGTGAAGTTGTTATTGATAAAATACAATTAGCTCATGATAATAATAAAATAATTGATGGTCACTCTCCAAATGTTGAAGGAACTGACCTAGATGCATATAGCGTGTCAGGAATAAAAACTGACCACGAATGTGCAACAAAAGAGGAATTAGAGAGCAGAGTTTCAAGAGGCATGTATGTAATGCTTAGAGAAGGAACAGTTTGTAAGGATGAATTAAATTTATTAAAAGGTGTTACACAGGCGAATTACAAGAGATGTTTATTTTGTACCGATGATAGACAAGTTGAATCACTATTAGATCAAGGCAGTATAAATAATAATGTTAGATTAGCTGTTGCAAATGGAGTCGATCCTTTAATTGCTATATGCATGGCAACAATAAATGGAGCAGAGTGTTATAATCTAAATGATATAGGTGCAATTGCGCCAAGATATTTTGCTAACTTTTCATTAACTAAGAACTTGACAGATTTCAATATGGATTATGTATTTGTTGAAGGAAAGTTAGTAGCAAAACATGGTAAAATGATAAACGAATCTAAAGTTAAGCCCATACCTGAAAAAGTGAAAACAAAAATGAAGGTTAAAAACTTTAGTATAGATAGTTTAAATCTTCCTTTAAAATCTAACAGAGTTAGGACAATTGATATTGTTCCAGGAGGAGTAGTAACAAAAAAAGGGGAAGCAATAGTAGAAATTGAAAATGGATTGTACAAATACAATGATGATGATATTTGCAAAATAGTAGTAGTTGAAAGACATCAATATACAGGAAATAGTGCAGTAGCACTGCTTAGAGGTTTTGGACTAAAAAGAGGAGCTATAGCAACTAGTGTTGCCCATGATTCTCATAATATAATTGCAGCCGGTAAAAATGATGAAGATATATATCTAGCTATTCAAGAATTAATCAAAATTGGTGGAGGAATGGTAATAACTTTAGATAAAAAAGTCGAAAAATCCTTTTCTCATCCAATTGCAGGATTGATGAGTAATCTAAAAGCAGAAGAAGTTGCAACTAATCTTTCAAATATGGTAAATACCGCATATGAGAAATTAGAGATAAATAGGGAGGTAGACCCATTTATGACACTTTGTTTTATGTCTCTTCCTGTAATTCCTGAATACAAAATAACAGATATGGGCTTATTTGATGTAACGAAATTCGAATTTGTTAATCTAGAGTTATAAAAAATATAAAAAGATAAAAAACATGATAGCTACCTAATTAATATACTAGGTAGCTATTTTAATTTAACTAAATAAATTGATTAAAAAATTCTCTTTATATAAAAATTAATATAATGGGTAAAAAAAGCTTTATTTATTAAACAATATATGGTATTATGAAGCAAGTTGTTTTTAAAAACAATTCGGTAAGTTGGGTGATAAAATGAAGTTTCCAAGAACAAAAAAAAATAATAACAAAATAGAAATAAGAGTTCGCTTAAGCTGTGACCATTTTTATTTTGGACCAGGGGCGGCAGAGCTTTTAGAATTAATTGAAAAAGGTGAAAGCGTAAGAGAAGCCTGTAGTTTAATGAGAATGTCATATTCAAAGGGGTGGAAAATTTTAAAGATTATAAAAGAAGAGACAGGCTATGATGCAGTAATTAGACATCAGGGCGGAATAAATGGAGGCAAGACTGAGCTAAGTGAATATGGCAAGGCACTATTAGCTAGTTTTAGACAAATTGAAAACGAAATAAAAGATTTTGCAGAGCAAAGATTTAAAGATTATATAGAGAAAGCAAATGACTAAAAAACAATTTAAAATACACTTTAAACATCCTTCAATAATTATCCTATCCTTCATTTTTTTATTTTTGTTTGTTTTTTTAACATCTTTTTTTGTAGGACGATATCCCATAAAACCAAGTGAATTAATTTTAGTATTATTATCAAAAATTTTTCCAATAGAACAGAGTTGGAGTAATACAGTTGAGTCTATAATTATAAATGTTCGACTTCCAAGGATACTCAGTTCCGCAATAATTGGTGCAGCTCTATCAATTTCAGGCTTAAGTTATCAAGGAATGTTTAAAAACCCAATGGTATCTCCTGATGTTTTAGGAACAAGTGCTGGTGCGGGTTTTGGAGCTTCTTTAGGAATTTTACTAGGATTATCATATTTAAGTATAAGTTTAGTCAGTTTTTCTTTTGGTTTATTAGCCGTAATTTTAGTGACTTTTATAAGTTCAAAATTAATGAATCAAAAAACTTTAGCTCTTATCCTTGGGGGAATTATGATAAGCTCATTATTTAGTTCCGGAACTTCATTTATTAAACTAGTTGCTGACACGGATAATACACTTCCTGCAATTACTTATTGGTTAATGGGATCTCTATCCTCAGTTAGAAAAACTGATGTTTATTTTCTCCTTATAGTAACTATAGTAGGTCTTATCCCCTTAGTATTATTAAGATGGAAATTAAACTTATTAACCTTAGATGAAGATGAGGCAAAAAGTTTAGGAATTAATACAGTTTTACTTAGAAAAATTGTAATATTTTGTGCAACATTAATTACGAGTGCTTCGATAAGTGTAGGGGGACACATCGGTTGGATTGGACTTGTAATACCTCATTTTACGCGAATGTTAGTTGGATGCGATTATAGGATATCCCTTCCAGTTTCAATTCTTATGGGATCTTCATTTTTAATGTTGGTTGACACAATTAGTAGAAGTCTTCTAACAAGCGAAATCCCTATTGGAATTTTAACTTCATTTATTGGGGCTCCATTCTTCTTATATTTAATGATTAGGGAGTCTAAAAAAGTATGAGTTTAATAGTTAATAATTTAAGTTTTAGTTATAAAGATAAACAAGTATTAAATAATATTTCTTTTGAAATAAAAGAAGGAGATTTTGTTTGTGTACTTGGTAAAAATGGAGTAGGAAAAAGTACCTTATTTAAACTTCTTTTAGGTTTCTTAAAAAAACAATCAGGTAATATTTTAATATCTAATAAAGAGTTAGAGCATTATAGTAGAAAAGAATTAGCTAGAGAAATAGCATATATTCCTCAATATTCGACTAGTGCATTTAATTATAGCGTTTTTGATACAGTTTTAATGGGAACAACTTGCAGATTAGACACTTTAGGCTCTCCAAAAGCAAAAGAGAAGCAAATAGCTTTAGAAGCTTTAAAGCAATTTAAGATACAACATCTTTCACATAAATATAGTGATTCTATAAGTGGAGGTGAAAGACAGTTAGTGGTTTTAGCAAGAGCAATTGCACAAGGCTCTAAAATTTTAATTTTAGATGAACCAACAGCCAATTTAGATTATGGCAATCAAGTTAGAGTTATGAAGACTATTTCTAATCTTAAAAGCCAAGGCTATTCAATTATTTTATCTACACATAATCCAGAACAAGCACTTTGGTTCAGCGATAAGGTAATGTTATTAGATAACCAAAAGATATTATCTTTTGGTTCAACAAAGGATGTTATTAATTCAACCGTGTTAGAAAAAATTTATGGAATCAAAATTGATTTAATTGAAAAAGATGGAAAAACTTTATGCTTTCCAAAGTTAGAGGATTAATATGTTTACTTGGGATGATAAAAGTATAAAATGGTTTAGTGAAAGTTCTAAAAATACAAGTTTTCATAAAATAATAGCTTCAAAAATAATACCTTATCTAGATTATAATAAAACACTACTATCATTAGGAAGCGGTTTAGGTTTTTTAGAAAGGGAATTATCATCTTATGTTGCTTCTATGACCTTAGTTGATAACAGCGATAAAGCAATAGAATATTTAAAAAAAAATAAGGAAGAAAAACAAACTATTATCAAAGCAAATTGGCAAGATATAAAAATTCAAAACGATTATTTACTATTATCATTTTTTTCTAGGATGTATGTCGAGGATACCTTAGATGAATTCTTTAAATTAACTAAACGTTATATTTTTTACTTAGTAAACGAAAGAAGAAGTGATTTCCAAGCTGTAAAAGAGTATTTAATTGATAAAAAAGCACATTTTAAATATGAAAGAATGGAAATTGAGTTTGACCAAATATTAGAAGAAAATGAAGTTTCACAATATTTATACAAATATTATTCAAACGCGTCTGAAACTAAGAAACTAAAATTATTAAAAGAATTTAAACCCATTAATGAAAATAAATTAGTGTTTAAAAATAAGAAAAAAGTTGTTTTATTTATTATAAGCAAAGGAGAAATAGACTAATGAAAAAAACAGTAGCTATGATTCTACTATCAATCGTTTTTATAAGTAGTATTATCGCCCAAGGTGAAAAAGAAAATACTTTTGTTGAAACTACTGCAGAGACGAGGATTTTTGTAGATTCATTAGGTAGAGAAGTTGAAGTTCCTAAGAACATAGAAAGGGTTGCTCCTTCAGGAAATTTGTCTCAACAAATTATCTATTCAATAGTTCCAGATAAAATGGTTGGTTGGGGAACTAGACCAACTAATGAAATGGAAAAATATTTTGATCAAGAAATTTTAGATAAGCCAGTTTATGGAGCGTTCTATGGAAAAAAGGCAAATTTAAACATGGAAGCTTTATTAGTAGCAGATCCACAAGTAGTAGTAGATCTTGGTGAAATTAAAGGCTCTAAAGAAGAAATGATTAAGGATTTAGATGATTTGCAAGCTAAATTAAATATTCCAGTTGTTTTTATTTCTTCATATTTAGATGATTTAGGTACTACTTATAGAGAGCTCGGAAAGCTATTAAATGAAGAGGAAAAAGCCCAAGAGAGAGCACAATATTGTGATCAGACGATATTGGATGCTACTTCAATTAGTAAAACAATTGAAAGTGATCAAGTTGTAAATATATATTATGGCGCTGAACAAGATGGATTAACTTCATATCCTAAAGGAAGCTTTCACACTCAAGTTTTCCCTCTAATAAATGTAAATAACGTTGTAGATAGTGATGCAAGTACAGTTCAAGTTAGTCCTGAACAATTACTAATTTGGGATCCTGATGTTATAATATTAACAAATGAAGGTGGATATAATTCCTTCATGGCTGAAGATAGTCCTTTTAAATCGTTAAGAGCTATACAAACAAATAATATATTTATTATTCCTGAGGGCCCCTTTAATTGGATTGATCGTCCACCTGCCATGAATAGAATATTAGGGATAAAATGGTTAGCAAATCTAATATATCCTGATAAGTTTGACTTAGATATATACCAAGAGACAAAAAACTTTTATAAGCTATTCTATAATTATGATTTAAGTGATGAAGAAGTTAATAAATTATTAACAAACGCTACAAGATAAGAAAAGTAGAGTTATTATAAGACAAAAATCTTGTAATAACTCTTTTTTTATATTTAATAAGCTACTCTTTTAAATTTAGTATATTGAAAACATATCTAAATCATAGTATTTTTTTATATACCTTAGGAGAGGCAAAATTTATGAATGATAAAAACAATTTAGAAAAACAAATTATAAATTTGAGAGAAAATATTGTAAAACTATCTAGTAGTTCTAATGCTGATAGAAATAATGCATTGAATTTAATAAAAGAGGGTTTAGTTAGAGACAAAAAGATAATTTTTAAAGCAAATGAACAAGATTTAATTGTTGCTAAAAACTCCAACTTAGCATCTCCAATAATTTCTCGTCTAAAATTTGATGAAAAAAAATTAGAATCCTGTCTTAGCGGCTTAGATATGGTAATAAGTCAAAAAGATCCTATTGGCGAAGTTTTAGAAAAAAGGCTTCTAGACGATAATTTAATATTAGAGAAGGTTAGCTTCCCCTTAGGTGTTATTGGAATGATTTTTGAATCACGTCCGGATGCCTTAGTACAAATAGTTTCTTTATGTTTAAAAAGTGGAAATGGAATTGTTCTAAAAGGTGGTAAAGAAGCAATAAATACAAATAGGGCACTAATTGAAAGTATCAAAAAATCATTAGAATCATCACCATTAAAATCTTTTTGGGTAATTTTAATTGAAAGTCATCAAGATGTTGATACTCTTTTAACAATGGATGGGTATATAGATCTTTTAATTCCAAGAGGTTCAAATTCTTTTGTATCTTATGTAATGAATAATTCTAAAATACCAGTGATGGGGCACTCTGATGGTCTTTGTTCAATTTATGTAGATGAGAGTGCAGATTTAGAAAAAGCAGCCTTAGTTTGTTACGACTCAAAAACTCAATATCCCTCAGCCTGCAATGCAGTTGAAACTATCCTTGTTAATAAAAAAATAGTAAAAGACTTTTTGCCTTTACTAAAAGCTGAATTAGATAAAAAAGATGTGGTTATTCACGGTGATGATGTAGTAAGTTCAATAATTCCTTGTGAAAAAGCTTGTGATGAAGATTGGGATACGGAATATCTTGGTTATGAGGTTGCAATCAAAGTAGTTGAAAATATTGATGAAGCAATAAGTCATATTTCAAAACATGGTTCTCATCACACAGATGCTATTTTATCTAAAACAGAAGAGAATATAGTCAAGTTTTTCAATTCTATAGATAGTGCTGATGTATTTAGTAATTGTAGTACAAGATTTGCTGACGGTTATCGTTTTGGATTAGGAGCCGAAGTTGGAATATCGACATCTAAATTACATGCTAGAGGACCAGTAGGTGTTAAAGGTTTAATGAGTACTAAATATTTACTTAGAGGTGATAACCAAATTGTTGAGGATTACAGCACACATAAAAAGAATTATAAACATAAAGAATTAAGATAAAGCAGAATTGGTGGTATATAATGTCAAGAGATTTTTCTACTCTTAAAAGAATAGTAGTTAAAGTTGGAACTAATCTTTTATCAAGCGAGACAGCAATCGATGAACAAAGGATTGAAAATATAGTTGAACAAATTAACCGACTTAGAAATAAAGGATATCAAGTAGTACTTGTTACATCTGGAGCTATAGGAATGGGGGCTAAAGAATTAAAAATAACTCATAGTGTTAAGGATATAGCTATGAGACAAGCTTTAGCTTCAATTGGTCAACCGGTTTTAATGAGCACTTATAGAAAATATTTTAAAAAACACAATATAATTTGCTCACAAGTTTTAATTACTAGAAAAGAGTTAGATAAGAGAAAAACTTATGTTAATTTAAGAAATAGCATATTCACACTTTTAGATTTAGGTATTGTCCCAATTTTAAATGAGAATGATTCAATAAGTACTGCTGAAATAGGATCAGCTTTCGGTGATAATGATAGAATGAGTGCTTTAGTAGCATCTAAAATTGATGCTCAATTATTAATAATATTAACAGACATTGATGGTTTGTATGACGATAATCCAAACAAGAATAAAAATGCTAAATTAATTAAAGAAGTTATTAAGATTGATGATAAAATAATGAATTTTGCTAAAGGAGCTGGCTCTACTTTTTCAACTGGTGGTATGAAAACAAAACTTTTGGCTGCAAAAATAGCAGCAATTGCAGGATGTAATTGTGTAATTGCTAGTGGTATGGAAGATAATGCCCTAATTAAGATAGTTGAAAATAAAGATATAGGAACTTTCATACACTCTCGTGAGAAAAAAAGTCAAAGAGCTAGATGGATAATTAATAGTTCAACATCTGGATCAATTAAAATAGATGATGGAGCAAAAAGAGCTTTAGAGCATCATAAAAGTTTGCTTCCCTCAGGTATAATTGAAATAACAGGTGTATTTGAAGCCGGAGATGTAATTGAAATTTGTGATAAAAAGGGACTTGCCTTTGCAAAAGCAGTACCTTATTATGATAGTACCGATATTTTAGCTATTAGTGGTCACAACAGTAGTGATATTGAAGAATTATTGGGACCAGGGAAAAAAGCTGTTATTTTCCGTCCGGAGGATTTAGTATTTATATATGAGTCAAATTAACAAATATAGAATATATCATAGAAAACAAGATGTAGGTAAAAAGATAGAGCAGTTGCATAGAAGTGAACAGTTAGCAATAGGTATTATTGATGTTGGAACTTTAGAACAACTTGAAAAAGCTTTAACCTGGTACGTCAAAAATATGAATTTTTGTCTTCACGCTGTAATTAGTGGAGAAAGAGGTGATTTGTCTTCATTTAAAGATAAATTTCCTGATGTAACATTTATTATATTTCCAACAATGCCCTCATTTGGTGAGTGCGTTAATACAGTAGCAGCTGAATGTTTCACAACTTTTTTCATGACTGTTAGAAGTGATGTTGAATTAATAAGATTTGAAGGAGCCTACTTATTTGATATTTTAAATAGTGAAGACTCCCCTGTTGCTCTTGTTCCAGCTATAGCTAATAGTAACAAAGAAATAGTCCCATCGATGAGATCTCCAAGATTGACAAATAATTTAATAGATCCTGATTCTTATTTTCCTCATATGGGTTCAACAGAAGTTTATCCCACTCTATATCCTTTTATGGGTATGGGTTTGTTTGATCGCGCTTTTTTTCAAAGACTTAGAGGGTATGATATAGAAATAAAAAGTGAATATTATCAATTATTAGATTTTGGATTGCGTTGTAATGAATTTGGCAATGTAATAGGAGCAACAAGTGCTTTTATTTTAAGCTTTCCAGATAGACTAAGTTTAATTGAAGATAGATCTCCTAGTGAAGGTATGAGTAAAGTTCACACTAGAGCACTTGGGGTTGAAACCATTAATGGAAAGAATTTTGCCCATAAATTTAGAGGATATTTTGATAGAAAAACCTTCAACGACGAAGTTAAAACTAGAACAGTAATTTTGTTAAAAAAAGATTTTGAAACATTGGTTAAAACCTGGAAATATACACCAGATGAAGAGCTTTTAAGAAATGACAAGTAATATTGGTATGAAAATACTATTGAAAATGACTTATCCTCATTTAATGAACAAAGTCATTATTTTAATTTTAATTGCAATCATATTTTCTTCATCTATAGGTGCAACTTCAATATTTGATTATCCCATATCTACAGTAATAATAGATCCAGGCCATGGGGGAGAGGATAGTGGAGCTGTAGCTAGTTACGATTTTAATCCTTTTATTCAGGAAAAGGATATTGTTTTAAATATTTCTCTAAAAATAAAAGAGTATTTAACAAAAGAACTACCATCGTTAAATGTTATTTTAACTAGAGAGGATGATACATATTTAACGTTACAAGAGAGGAGTGAATTTGGCTTCAAAACACCTTTACCTAATAAATCTTCATCTCTTTATGTTTCTATACATGCTAATTCATCAACAACAAATGCTAGCGGCTTTGAAGTTTTTACAAAATTGCAAAATAAAATTGTAAATCTTTTCGACAGTAGTACTCCAATCGAAAATATTGCTTTATATGCGAATGAAAATTTATATACTTTAAATAAAAAACAATATGATACTAGTTATAAGTTGTCGCAAAAAATATTAGATTCAGTAGTAACAAGTTTTCCTAACATTAATAATAGAGGGATAAAAAGTGAAGATTTATATGTCCTCAATGTAAGTAGAACTACAGCCTGCTTAGTTGAAGTAGGTTTTATTTCAAATCAAAGTGAAGCAAAATTACTTTTAGATAATGCTTATCAAGACAAAATGGCAAAAGCTATTAGCAATGGTATTATAAACACTATAAAAGAAAGGGCTTCAAAATAAAAAACCTCTAAAGAAATGAAAGAAATTTTCCATAACCTTAGAGGTAAATAAAAATCTATACAGAGTAGATTTAGTCTTTTTCTAATTTTAATCTTTCTTTTGCTACAAGTTCTCTCTTCAGAGTTCTCAATGATCTTGATAGACTTACCTTATAAATGTGTGGGTTAATTTGTCTTTTGTAAGATTTATGGAACTTATTAAGATTTTCTTGTGCTTCTTTTTGAAGTTGTTGTAAACTTTTCCTTTCGTCTATTCTAACTCCATTTTCCATTTTCTTAGTTAATAAAGGTTTTATAGATGTATATTTATTACTTTTTAATTTAAAGAAGTCCGTCTCGCTGAAGGGATGATAGAAAGTATAATCTTTACCTTCAACAATCTTCTCTGAATCTAGAGTAATTAAATCTGCAAGAGCACCAAGCTCTTCGTCATAAAATCTCCAAACTTGTTTAACAGCAGGGTTAGTTGTTTTACCAAAAGAATTAGAAATTTTCATGGTAGGTATGAATTTACCATCTTTACCTTCTTTTGCACATAGTTTATAAACACCATTTAGAGAGGATTGAAAACCACCAGTAACTAAATGCGTTCCAATTCCCCACATATCAATTGGTACACCTTCTGAAACTAAAGCTTGAATTATTTCTTCAGTTATATCATTAGATACAACAATAATAGCATCTTCTAAACCTGCTTCATCTAATCTATCTCTAATTACACGAGGTAGATAACTCATATCGCCAGAATCAATTCTAACACCAATTTTTTTGCCAATTGCTTTTTGTTCTAAACCAATTTTAATTGCATTATCTATACCAGATCCTAAGGTATCATAAGTATCAATTAATAAAATACAATTATCAGGATAAATTTGAGCAAATTTTCTGAAGGCTTCTTCTTCATTATCAAAACTCATAACCCAAGAGTGAGCCATAGTTCCACTGACTGGAATATTATAAAGTTTACCAGCTAAAGTATTACTCGTAACTTTTGTCCCACCAATAAAAGAAGCCCTTGAAGCGCTAAGAGCTCCATCATCACCTTGGGCTCTTCGAAGGCCAAATTCCATAATACTAGATCCTTTACTAGCATAAACCATTCTAGATGCTTTAGTAGCAATTAAAGTTTGAAAATTAATTGTGTTTAACAACATACCTTCAATGAGTTGAGCATCAATTAAATTTGTATGAACTCTAATTAAAGGCTCGCCTGCGAAAACAACTTCTGCTTCATCAATAGAATATAAAGTTCCTTTAAATTTAAAATTACTAAGATATTCTAAAAAATCATCATCAAACATCTTTAACTCTTTTAGATATTCAATATCTGCCGAGCTAAATTTAAAATTTTCCAATTTTTCTAGCAATTGATCAAGACCTGCATATAGAGCATAGCCACCATTGAAAGGATTCGTTCTATAGAACATATCAAAAACAACTTTTGGATTATAGTTGTTTTTAAAAAAACCTTGCATCATAGTTAGTTCGTAAAAATCTGTTGTTAAAGCACTAATATTCATAAATTTCACCTACTTTTTTGCTTTAATAACATCAAAATGTGTATAAGGAACTAAAGCTTTTGGAATAGATACTGAACCATCTGCATTTTGGAAATTTTCTAAAATTGCTACTATAGCTCTTGATAGAGCCACTGCAGTACCATTTAGCATGTGAACATATTGAGTGTTATTATTTTCATCTTTATAACGAATTTGAAGAGATCTAGATTGGTAATCTGTACAGTTACTAGTTGATGTAACTTCACCATATTCTCCACTTTCACCTCTGCCTGGCATCCAAGCTTCAATATCAAATTTTCTATAAGCTGGAGCACCTAAGTCGCCAGTACAAGTGTCTACGACTCTATAAGGTATTTCTAATGAAGAGAAAATTTCTTCTTCAATTTCTAAAAGTTCTTGATGAATTTTATCGCTATCTTCGGGAAGACAGATAACAAACATTTCTAATTTAGAAAATTGGTGTACTCTATATAATCCTTTTGAATATTGTCCTGCTCCACCAGCTTCTCTTCTAAAGCAATGAGATAGACCTGTCATCTTTATAGGAAGATCATCTTTGTTTAGAATTTCATTACTATAATAACCCCCAAGAGTGATTTCAGCAGTACCAACCAAACAAGTATCTGTGTTCTCAATAGTATAAATATTGCTTTCAGCTCCTCTAGGATTGAACCCAATTCCATTTAAAATTTCTTCTTTAGCAACATCTGGAGTGATAAAAGGAGTAAATCCTTTTTTCATTAATATATCAGTTGCATATCTTTCTAAAGCCATTTGTAGAATAACTGCTTCATTTTTAACATAATAAAATTTTGGACCAGAAACTTTTGTACCTTTTTCAAAATCTAAAATGTCTAGTTTTTCACCTAGTTGGACATGATCTAAAGGTTTAAAAGGAAATTTTTTAGGTTCACCAAAGAATTTTATAGCAGTATTATCTTTATCTTCTTTACCAATTGGGGCTTTTGGATGAGCATAGTTTGGAATAGTTCTAGTAAGCGAATTATATTTATCATTAGTTTCTTTTAATTTTTCTTCAACTTCAGCTATTTCTGCTTTTAGAGCTTTTCCTTGTGCTATTAGTTCACTTCTAACACTTGCATCTAATTTGCCTTTCATTTTAGAAGCGTTTAAATTACGTTGGCTTCTTAGCTCTTCACTTTTATGTAGTAGGTTAGCTCTTTCTTCTTGTAAAGCTAAGATACTGTCTAAATCTACATTCATAAAACGGTTTTTGATGTTTAATGAAATTTCGTCTTTTCGGCTTTTCAGCTCTCTTAAATCAATCATGGTCTTTGTCCTTGTGATTTGAAATTTATATATATTATAATAATAGTTTTAAAAAAAATGTACTAGATAATTATTTATCTTTTTTCTAATTCTTTAGATTTTTTTGAAGCGTCTATTACACTATTCATTACAGCACTTGTGAATTTATTTTCACTCAAAGTTTTTATACCTTCAATAGTAGTGCCACCTGCTGAGCACACTTTACTCATTAGGCTTATTGGATTTTCCTTATCAACTTGGTAGAGAGCTCTAGCGCTTTCCATTGTTTCAAAAGCAATGTCTAAACTAGTATTGTAAGCTATTCCTTCATGAGTTCCACCTAAGGCTATAGCATGAGCAAATTCAAAAACAAAAGCAATGGCAGATCCACTAATTCCAATAAAAGCACTAAATTTATCTTCATCTAAGAAAAAAGCACTACCAAAACTTTGGGCAATTTTGAAAGCTTCATTTTTATCTACTTCATTGGTTTTCTCATATGCAGTAACTGCTGTAACAGCTTTATCGCATCTAGCCGCTAAATTTGGCATAACTCTAACAATTCTATCACTTTTCAATTCATTTGCTAAAGTTGAAGTTGTAACCCCTGCTAAAATTGATATAAACAAACAATCGTTAGTATTTGCAAAGAAAATATCACTACTTATTTTAGAGAAGACTTGTGGTTTTATACATAAAATAACTATTGAACAATTTTTAACTAAATCCTCAATAGAAGAATATCCTTTAACTGTTACTTGATCTGTTGTAAGAGTAGTAGAGAGTTCTTCTACTTTGTTGCTACAAGTATCGAAGATACCAATAGACATATTATCTTTTGTGTTTTTTGCAAGTGATTTTAATATAGCAGACCCCATATTCCCAAGACCAATAAAACCAATATTATCCATAATAATGATGCTCCTTTAATATACAATATTTGAAATTGAAGATAATGTATAGGCTAATTATCCCACTTTAAAGTGTGTAGATTTCCTTTTTCTTCTAGGCCGTAAAAATCAATTTGTCTTAGATATTCATATGCAGCGATGGCCACTGAATTTGATAAATTTAAACTTCTCAACTCTTTAAGCATTGGAATTCTTACACATTCATCTTTATGTTCAACTAAAATATGTTCATCAATTCCCTTATCTTCTCTTCCAAAGATTAAATAAGTATCGCCTTCTTTTTCATACTTAGCTTGATGATATGATAATCTAGCCTTTGTAGTAAAGAAAAAAAGTTTTTCATTCTTTTTAGCATCTAAAAATACTTTTGTATTTTCCCATTGGGTAACATTTACCTTATCAAAATAATTTAAGCCTGCTCTTTTAACATGTTTTTCATCAACGCTAAAGCCAAGAGGATGAACTAAATGTAAATTCGCACCAATAACAGCACACGTTCTAACTATATTCCCAGTATTTTGTGGGATTCTTGGTTCAAAAAGAACTAAATTTAATGACATGACTAAATACTCCTAAAATATAATAGAAAAATATCACTATTATAAGGAGTTATCAAGCAACCTAAAAAAAATAATCAATTTATTCGTATAGATATAATTATTTTTTTTGTTTTATGAACAAGATTAAATTAAAACTTATTTTTTATATATATATTTCTTGTAACATACAAGTAGATTTTGTACATTTAAAATAAGAATATTTAATAATATTTAAGGAGATGATATGAAAAAAGAAATTAGTGTATTAGATAATGCGACAGAAATCATGAATCAATTAAATTCGGGTGTTTTATTAACTACTAAAAATCAAGATAAAGTTAATTCAATGACTATTTCTTGGGGTGCTCTTACTATAATTTGGGGAAAACCACATTTTATTGTCTTTGTAAGAGGTAGTAGATACACAAAAAAGATGTTAGATGAATCTATGGAATTTACAATAAACATTGCACAAAATAATGTTGATAAAAAAATTCTAAATTATTGTGGTTCAAAATCTGGTAGAGATTGTGATAAAGTTAAAGATTTAGGTCTTGAATTGATTGAAAGTGATAAAGTGAATGCTCCTGCAATTAAGCAACTACCTTTAACACTAGAGTGTAAAGTTGTTTATAAACAATTACATGACAAAAATGCACTGTTGCCAATTATAAAAGATAATTTTTATCCACAAGCTGAAGATAGTGATTTCCATATCGCCTATTATGGAGAAATTGTAAGTTCATATATTATTAAATAATATAAACTTACTAAATATAATTATTAATATCAAAAGAAGTACAATATTCATAAAAATCGTTAAGGATAGGGGCTTACTAAAATAATATCCTTGAATTTTATCACAGTCTAACTGTTTTAAAATCATGTATTGTTCTTTAGTTTCTACTCCTTCCGCTATTACTTGTCCTCCAATTTCGTGGCAAGCATTAATAATGTGTTCAATTATCAGTTTGATGCTTTCATCATGTATCCTATCTATGAAATATTTATCAATTTTTATAATGTCATATGGTATTTCAGAGATTGTCATCAAAGAATTATATCCAGTACCAAAATCATCAATTTCAATAATAAAACCCTTTTTTTGTAAGCGACTTAGTATCTCATTAATTTTTTTGTTATTTTTAGATAATACTCTCTCCGTAATTTCTATTCCGAAATTCAAATCTTTCACTTCTTTGCTAGATATAAAATCTTTTGCCCATTTAATAAAAGAGTCATCTAATAGTTCATTAGCTGTAATATTAATTGAAAATTTAATATCTAAACCTTTTTCTTTTAAAGAGAGATAACTATTTAAAGATTGAATTAAAATCCATTTTGTTAATAATTTAATTGAACCAGTTTCTTCCGCAATAGGAATAAAAATATTAGGACCAACAGGTTGTCTTTCACCGCGATTCCACCTAATAAGTGTCTCACCGCTTGAAATACAATTATTTCTAATATCTATGACAGGTTGAAAAACTAAATAAAGTTCATTCTTAGCGATTGCATTAAATAAAGAACCGGAAATTTCATTAGCCAATTTTCGTTTTTCTTCATATTCATTATCATAAATGAAGCATCCAGAAATTTTATCATTCCCTTGATCCGCTGCAATTCTAGCTTTGTTAAATAGTTCAATAGGATCAATTTTAACTCCATCATATTTTATAAGACCTATTTTAATTATTATCTTAAATAAATAACCTTCTATTTCTGTTGATTTAGCAAAATGCTGTAAGTAATTAAAAATTTTAATATTAACTGATTCATCTCTCTCATCTTTTATAACCAACAAAAACTCATTAGTAGTAATAGAATAAATTTCTTGTGATTTAAATACGTTTTCAAATTTACTAATACAATATTGAGCTATATGTTTCATTATTCTATAATCAATATATTTACTAAACTCTTCTAAATTTAAAATATTTACAAAGACAAGATGAAAATTTTAGTTTTTAAGCATTAAGGTATTTAAATCTGGTATAAGTTTATTAGTATTATATAGACCATTGAAATGACTTCTAAGATAACTTTCTTTGATAATTTTTTCATAATGATTATTTTTTTTGAAAATGATACCTGTTATAAAGGCAATACCTACATAGATAAGAAGTCGAAAAATCCAATTTCGAGGTTCTTGCATTATACCTAAACTCCTATCTAAAGGCATGTAAGGTCCTAAGATAAGCCCTAGAATTATTGCAACTATAATACTATGTTTTTCGTCCCATAAATAACTTGCTGCAATAATTGGAATGTAATTTAATTGTGCCCATGAAGAAGAAGTACCACCAGTAAAATATACAAATGTATTTATTGCTAGGCTAAAAAAAATAAATGTAACATAAATTAATATATTTAGTAGAAGAGAAGAATATCTTTTTTTCATGAGCTAAAATTTAATCTCCTAAATTTAATTTAATATACATATATAAAAAAAATAATAATCATATAAAAATTATTGTTAGTTTATAATATTTTTTTCAATTTAAATAACTTATTTTTAATATACTATTATGGTTGTTATACTATCTATTATTAAAAAAAAAGTATCATAGCACTGATGAAAAGTAAATAAATATTTATTTTAAATCAAAATATTTGTACCTTATAAGCTATAATGATAAATATATATTATATAAATGAATGCTTTAAATTTATATCAATTAATCGTTCATAACTCAAAATGTTAATTAAATCTAATTTATTGATTTATTGATAGTTATTTGATATATTGAATTTCATTATGGTAGAAATATTTAAGTCAATAATTTTTGGGATTGTACAAGGCTTCACTGAATGGCTTCCAATTAGTAGTACTGGGCATTTGTTGTTATTAGACAATTTATTAACTTTAAACCTTAGTGATAATTTTAAAGAACTATTTATGGTAGTTATTCAATTAGGTTCAATTTTGGCTGTTGTAGTTTTGTATTTTAATACCCTAAATCCTATTTCTTCAAAAAAATCAAAAAACGAAAATAAAGCAAGTTTGGTACTTTGGCTAAAAGTCATAGTTGCCACAATTCCCGCTATATTTTTCGGATTATTACTTGATGATATTATTGATGAAGTATTATCAACCTGGCAAGTGATTGCAGCTATGTTATTTTTTTATGGCGTAATTTATGTTTTATTAGAAAAGTGGAATAAAAATAGAGCAATCAAAATTGATAATATTGAACAAATTACTTATTTAGATGCTTTTAAAATGGGGTGTTTTCAAACTTTAGCCCTAATTCCTGGGACAAGTAGAAGTGGTTCTACTATTTTGGGAGGATTAATCATTGGAATAGATAGAACAACGGCAGCTCAGTTTTCATTTTTTATGGCAATTCCTGTTATGGTGGGAGCCTCTTTTTTAAAGCTAATTAAACTAGGGTATAACTATACTAGTTTAGAACTTTGGGTCTTATTTGTTGGCACCTTAGTTTCTTTTCTTGTTTCTATGCTTGTTATTAAAGCTTTAATAAATTATGTAAGAAAACATGACTTTTCTATTTTTGGTTGGTATAGAATAATAATTTCGATAATTGTAACTTTAGTGTTTGCCTTTTAATCAAGATTTGTTGTTTTATTTTTTAATAAAGTAGCTTTAGTTAGGTGTTGTCCCTTTTTTTGAAGTTCAAGGGCAACTTTTTCTAAGGCTCTTCGCTTTTTATTTTCTTCATTAAATAATTCTTCTTGGTATGGAGACTCACCTTTATATGTTTGGTAAAGGCCAACTCCAAGTAATCTAATTGGTAATTTTTTCCATTTTTTCTTAAATAGAACTTTAGAATGCTCATATACTTGTTCTGCACAATAAATTGGTTCACTTGGAGTAATTTGAGCACTGACAGTTGAAAAATCACTATATCTAATTTTTATTGCTATAGTCCTTGCCATTTGTTTTTCGTCAATCGATCTAAATAGAACTTCATGGCTCATATCCAATAAATATGTTTCTAAAACGTTAATATCTGCTACATCATTAGGGAAGGTTCTCTCTGTAGAGATAGAATGAGATTTTGGTTTCCCACAATATATTCCTGGATCTTCTCCACGACAAACTTTGTATAAGTAATCTCCCATTGATTGTCCGAAAGCATTTTGTAAAAAAGATAAACTATAACTTCTTAATTCTTGAGTTGTTTTTATATGTCTTTTATCTAAAAGTTTTTGAGTAACCTTACCAATTCCCCAAAGTTTCTTTAAGCCTACAGCATCTATAAATTCTATAACTCTATCTTGATCTACAATACAAAGACCATCAGGCTTATTATAATCACTAGCTAACTTTGCAATTAACTTTGAAGGGCCAATGCCAACACTAATAGTTAAGCCCGTTTTATCTTTAATTTTCTTTTTAAGCTTTAAAGCTACTTGGTAAGGATGACCAAAAAGTTTTTCTGTTCCACTCATATCTAAAAAAGCTTCATCGATTGAAACTTGTTGTATAGTTGGCGAAAACTCTTTGAATATATTCATAACTTCCTTGCTTTTTTGTGAATACCTTTCATGCCTACCTTTCAAAACTACAGCATGTGGGCACAATTCTAAAGCTTTGTACATAGGCATAGCAGAGTGTACACCATATTTTCTTGCAATATAATTACAAGTAGATGCAACGCCTCTTTTCCCACTTCCTCCAATGATTACTGGCTTGTTTTTAAGAGAAGGGTTATCTAATATTTCTACAGCTGCAAAAAAAGCATCTAAGTCAACATGAAAATAAACCTTATTGCTCATATGCTCTCCTACATATTTCATAAATGGCTTCTTGAAAACTTATAAAAGAGCTTTCCATTAAAACTGGGTAGTGTGATTTATCAGTTAAACCTGGTATTGTATTTACTTCATTAAAAAATATTAAATTGTCTTTATAGAAAAAATCAATTCTTGAATATCCAGATAGATTTAAAGCCTTAAAAATTTTAATTGCAGTGTTCTTTAATTCTTTTTTTAATTTTTCATCTTTAATCAATTTAGGATCAATATAAGCACTATCTATTGATCCATATTTTTTATCATATGAAAGAATTTCTTGCATATTTGATTTAACAACTAATCCTGGGTTGGAGGCTAAAAGAATTTTATTTTCTCTCTCTAAAATGGCTACTTCAATTTCTTTAATATTTTCCATCAAAGGTTGGATTAAAACTCTTTTACTATATTTAAAAGCTTTATTTATTGCCTTATCAAATAATTCTTGAGTCACGTATTTTAACGATGTAACTCCTATAGAGCTTCCTGTTGTTTCACTTTTAATAAAAAGATGTGGTGATAATTTTTTTTGGTAATATTCGATAGGGTGAATTTTATCTGATTTTGATAAAACAATGGTTTCAATTGTTCTAATATTATGAGCTTTAACAATTTGGGTTGCTAATTCTTTATACATGCAAATACCACTACTTGTAGCAGATGAGCCTGTATATGGAATATCCATAATATCTAAAAGACCTTGAAGTTTACCATCTTCTCCCTCGTTACCGTGTATTAAAGGAAAGGCTAAATCGATATCAATCTTATGAGAATTAAAATATATACCTTTTGATGGTATAAAGGTAATTAATTGTTTTTCTAAAATAGTGTCTTCAATACAAAAATTAGGATTAATGTTTAGTGAAGAATTTAAATTTTGGAGGTAGAAAGTGCCACTTTTTGAGACTCCAAGTAAATAAACTTTATTAAATAAGTTTTGTAAGATTGGATATACACTTTTAGCACTATTTATAGAAACTTCATGTTCAGGAGATCTTCCTCCATAAATTAGTGCAATATTTTTATTCTTAAAAAATTTATCCATATATATTTTTAATTACCTCTTTAATCGTTTGTGTTTCATCATAAGGGTATTTTATACCTTTTCTCTCAATGGATGATTCATGCCCTTTGCCTAAAAAAAGAAGAATATCATCTTTTTTACTGATTTCAAACATCTTCTTTATAGCGTCTACTCTGTTATTAACTTTATAAACTTTAGCACAATTATTTACTTTAATAATTCCCTTTTCAATTTCATCCATAATTTTTAAATTATCTTCATATCTTGGATCTTCTTCACTTAATACAATATGTGATGAATATTTAGCAGCTACTTTACCCATTTTATATCTTTTTTGAACATCTCTTTCACCACCGGAACCGAAGAGGATTAGAATTCTTTTATTTAAAAGGTTTAGATATGATAATAGCTTGTCAAAAGCATCACTTGTGTGTGCAAAGTCAACAATAATAGTTCTATTAATTTTATTTTCAATTATATTAAATCTTCCTTTTATAAAATCTATATCATTTAAATTGCTAAGTAATGTCTCTATAGAGGTTTTAGTGAGAATATTAACACATAAAGTGGCCAATAGGGCATTTGAAATGAAAATTGGCAATAAAAATGATGTAGGATAAATTTTATTTTTAAATATTATAGATAATGGTGATAATTCATTGTTTTTTAAAATTTTATAATTGATTAAATTTTCAACAATGTAAGTTTTTTTATTTAAGGAATTAGCCCTATCTATACATTCTTTAAGCTTATAATTATTTCTTGTAGTAATAAAAAAACCTTGATCTTTCAATTTATCTACAATATTTAATTTTGCTTTTAAATATTGAATTTGACTTTTATGAAAATCAAGATGTTCTTGAGTAATAGTTGTAATTATAGCTGCATCAAATTGTAAGCCATCTAATCGAGAAAAAAATGAAGATAAGGCATGCGATGTAGCTTCTATTACAACATATTGTTTCCCACTTAAAACACACTTTTCTAATAAATAAAAAAGAATATTTGCATCAGGAGTACTCTGCCTATATGGGGAATCTTTTAAAACATTATCAGTGTCAATGTTAGTTGTGCTAATTAGTCCTACACTATATTTTAAATCTTTCAATAGTTTGTATGTTATATAAGCTGTTGTAGTTTTTCCATCTGTTCCAGTAATACCTATTAATTTTAATTTTTTGTCAGGGAAATCATATAACACTCTAGATAATGTAGCTAAGGCTTTTCTAGCATTTTTGACTATTAAAAAGCCGACATCACGGTATGACTTAGTAGGAAGGCTTTCACTTATAATTAGAGAGGCTCCCTTATCAATAGCTTCATCAATATATTTGTTTCCATCAACTTTAAATCCTTTGATGGCTACAAAAATACTTTTAGGTTTTACTTCTTTAGAATTAAAAGTTATTGAAGTTACTTCAATATCAATAGGATATTGAAAATAGTAACTATCATATAAATATTCATCAAGATTTAAGCTATTCATGTATATACAATATCACACTTTAAATTCAATCTGCAATATTTTTAAATATATTGTATAATGTTAAGGTTGGATTTCTTATAAAAATAAGTATATATTTATTATTATTACTAAAATATGGTATTATGAGGATGTAAAATGAAAAATATGATTTATAAAACTAATGGTACTTGCTCTAAAGAAATACACCTCAGTGTTGATGATAATAATATTATTACAAAATTAGATTTTGTAAGAGGTTGTGATGGTAATGCTAAAGGTGTTTCATCTCTATGCTTAGGAAGGAGTGTTGATGAAATTATTGAGCGTCTTGAGGGGATAACTTGTGGAAATAAAAATACTAGTTGTCCAGATCAATTGGCTAAGGCCTTAAAGGAATTAAAGTGAAAAAAGTTATCTTAAGTTTGTTGTTCATGCTTACCTGTAATTTTGCATTTGCTAATGAAGTTGATATTCTATCTTTAAGTTTAGTTGGATTAGGAAGAGCTGGTATTGCAGATGTTAGTGTATGGTATAATCCTGCAAATTTAGCAAATAGATCAGAGAGTGATCCTTCAATAATTACTTATTTTACAATAGATGAGCAGGTTAATTTAGATGAAATTAATACCACATTGGGATTTTTTCAATATCCTTCTATGATTATGGGTGTTCAATTTTTTGGATCAAACTTAAGTTTAACTTTAAATCTAGAAACGAGCTTAGAGGATAGAGAGTATTATGATGATGCTCTTCATTATATTGGATATAATACATTCCTTCTGCAGCTAGACTGGGGATATAAATTAAATGTAGTAGATTTTGGTATGAGATTGAAGGGGGGCTCTATTGCTAAAAGAGGAAATTTTGAAATTAGAAATAATTTGTTTTTTTTATCTGATTATATAGTTAATACTTTCTTCTCAGAATATACAACATTAGATAGTTCTGACTTTTTTTCTCTAAGCTTTGCCCTTCGGTTTGATATTTTCGAAAATTTAAGTTTTGCCCTTTTAAGTGAATCTGATTTAGATTTAACAGAATCGACTACTAATAATGTAATATCATATTTAAAAGAAACTAGTTTAGGTTTTACTTATGTGAGCAATACATATAGTGACACTAACGAATTAAATAATTTATTATATAAAATTTCTATTGATTTAGTAAAAATTGGGGATCCAGATTATAGAGAATTTAGAATTGGAAATGAGCTAAAACTAGAATTGAGCAATAATAAATCTTTAGCTCTTAGAGTTGGATACTATGAATTAAAACCAGTTTTCACTGATATTTTCAAAATTGATAGTGATTTAGGCAATTCAACCTATGCCTTAGTCTATTCAACAAATAATTTATCCTTATCACTCGATTTTATAGTTCCAATTAACACATATACAGATTTGTCGAATGGCTTTAGCATTGGGTTTAATTCTATATTTAGTTTTTAATTGATTTAATCAATTTTGTTTTTTGAATTGAGAAGACAAAAGCATATACTAGAGTTGAAAAAATAACTATTGAAGCTCCTGATGCGATGTCTAAGACATAAGAAATATATAAGCCTAATAAAGAATTAAATAGTCCGATTAATATGGATATTATCATTCTTGAATTTAATTTTTCACTAATTAAAGCCGCAGTAGCACTTGGCGCACATAAAAGAGCAATTAGCATTATAATACCTGATACTCTAATTAAAATAACTACAGAGAAGGCTATTAGAATCAATAGAGTGTATTCTAAGAAAGTAGTATTTAATCCATTTATTTTAGCCATTTCTTCATCAAAAAGATAAATCTTCCAATCTTGAAAAATAACTATCAAAATAGCTAAAACTAAAAATGTTAATACGCCCATCTGAATTAAGTCACTATCAGTTACACTTAAAATATTTCCAAATAGATATGAACTCATATCTGGTGGGTATCCCTTCATAAATGAAATAAAGAGGATTCCTAAGGCCATACCAAGGGACCAAAATAAAGCTATTATTATCTCACTATGCTTTACATTCGTTTTTCTAACTTTCCCAATTCCAAGAGCCGCTATTAAAGAAAAAGAGAGAGCTCCAATTAATGGGTTGAAATTTAATAAATAGGCTAATCCAACTCCGCCGTAAGCGGTATGTGCTATACCACCCCCCATAAGTATTAGTTTTTTTTCAATAATAATTGTTCCAATTATTCCACAAATTATGCTCGAAAGTATTGAAGCAATAATAGCATTTTGAATGAAATGATAATTTAAAATAATATCTAACATGATTTTCCCCTTAATGGTTGTGATTCGCGAGTACTCTATGAGGAACTCCATGGGCTAATAAATCAATAGGACAACCGTACATTTTATCAATAACATTTTGAGTTAAATGGGGTCCTCCATGATAAATTAAGTTTTCGCTTATACATGCTATATTTTTTACTTTAGATGAAATAGCCATAGTATCGTGGCTTACCATAATTATAGTCATACCTTGTTTATTTAATTTATCGAGTAAATCATAAATTATATTTCTTGAAACAGGATCAACATTTGCAGTTGGTTCATCAAGTAATAATAATTTAGGAGAGCTTGCAAGAGCTCTAGCTATCAATAAACGTTGGAATTCGCCACCTGATAGTCTTTGAATTTGTCTGTTTGATAAGTTTTCAATATTTACCATTTTAAGTGCATTTGTAGCATCTTCAATGTCTTGTTTTGTAAATTTGTAAAAAGGATTTAAAGATTTTTTAAGTTTAGAACCTAAAACAACTTCCATAACACTTATTGGATAAGTCCTATCGACTTTGGAAATTTGAGGTACATAACTTATTTGTTTTTGAACTTTTTTAAAGGGTTTATTAAAAAATAAAATTTTAGAACATTGATGATCTACAAGATTTAAAACGGCCTTTAGGAGGGTGGTTTTACCCCCTCCATTAGGTCCGATAATACCTAAATAATCACCTTCTTCAATTTTTAATGTAATATCACGTAAGGCATAATTATTTTCATATTTTACTGATAAATTCTCAACTTCGAGAGCGGTTTTCATTACATATTGTCCTTAAAAGTATTAGCCATGATTTCTAGATTTTCAATGTAATTTGGGCTTAAAGGATCAAGAAGTATTGCTTTTCCACCAAGTTCCTTACTAAAGGCTATACTTTGCTCAGCTGCTATTTCAGCTTGATAGTATATATTTTTTATACCTTCTTGCTTAGCAATGTCAATAATTTCAGTTAAAGATTTTGGAGTAACTTCTTTACCTTCTTCTTCAATTGAATACATTTTCAAATTAAAATCTTGGGCGAAATAATTAAAAGCGGGGTGGAATACTAAGAAACTTCTATTTTTAGCATCTTTTAAAGTGCTATCTATTTTTTTAATAGCTTGATTTAATTTAGTTTTGTATTCTTCAGCGTTAGCTTTATAGAAATCAGCATTATCACTATCTAAGATTGATAATTCATTAGTAATTATATCAATCATTAATAAAACTCTTTTTGGACTTAACCAAATATGAGGGTCTCTTGTATCACCAAAATACAAAGGAGCATAAGTTTTTTCGACTTCAGTAGATAAGTCTACAATTTTAGTATTTTCACTAGCCATATCTAGGATTGAGTGTTCTTCACTAGGTACTCCAATTGCAAAATAAATATCTGCTTGTTCAAATTCTATTCGCTCTTGGGGTGTAGGTTCATAATTCTCAGGTGAACCTCCTTTAGGAATCATAGTAACGATATCTACTTTTCCTTGGGCTATAGCATCAACAAAAGTAGCCTCAGGAATTATAGAAACTGCAATTACAGGTTTTTCTTTACTTTCTTTTTGCCCTTGGGCAATAATTGGTGTTATACATATTGTGAAAATAGCTAATAGTATAGTTATTTTTTTCATTTTTTATTTCCTCCGAATTTGCAACTAATTTGCAAATTAAAGATAATAAAAAAAGATAGTGGTGTCAATGATTAACACACTTTATCTTTATATTTATAAAAAAAAGAATAAAAAATGAAGAGATATTTATTTTTTTTTCTTGCAATCATCACATAATCCAAAAAGAATTGAGTTGCCACAAGTTAAATCGAAGGAGTGATCATCTTTTACATGATCCACAAAACTTTGCATAAAATCACAATCAAGATGAATAACTTTGCCGCAATTAGTGCACTGAAGATGGAGATGATCTTCATGTGTTAAATCATGTCTTTTTAATTGATAAAAAGTCTTATTACCATCAGCAGAAGGAAATTTTAAAATAATATTTTCTTTTGCTAATTTTTCAAGGTTTCTATATATTGTCGTTATATTCATACCTTTATTATTTTTACTTAGGTAATCAAAAATATTATCTGCACTAAGGGTAGTGTTTAAATTATTTGATAATGCTTCAATTATATATTGTTTATTTTTTGTATTATATCCACCTGATCTCAAAATTGACCTCAACTTTATTTTTCTACTTAGATTATACTATCAAATTAATGCTAATCAATACTACATTTAATCAAAAGTAATTAATTATTCAAAAAGTTATCAATCTAAAGTCTTTATATAGTTAAAATTAGGTAAAGATATGAAAAACACCCCTTCTAAGTTAGTATCTCACTCAATATATCTTGACAGAATGGGGAGCAAAGTACTATTATCCCTATTAGTTATTGATTATTCAAGGAGTTTATTATGTCCAAAGCACATAGAGGAGCAGGCATTCGTCAAGAGCAAAATAGTGGTAGAGGAACTTGTCCAATTTGTAAGAGAACAAACATTAAAGTACTTTATGAAACCACAATTGACGAAAAAAAAGCAATGATTTGTAAAGCTTGTAATGCACATAGAAAGAATTCAAAATAATTCTTTTGTGTTTAGGGGAGAGACTGTCAAGAGGCAGTCTTTTTCTGTTTTTAGGGGTTAGTGTGAGTAATATATTATTTATAGGTATTAAAGGTAGTGGGATGTCAAATCTCGCTTTAATACTAAAAGAAAAAGGTAATTTTGTTTTTGGAATTGATAAAAGTGAATATTTTCAGCCTCAAGAAAAACTAATTGAGTCTAAAATACAGATCTTTGATGACTTTAATTTAGATATAATTCCTCATAAAATTGATGAAGTTATTTATTCCACTGCCTACGAAAATACACATTGTGTAAAACAAGCTAAATTAAAATTTAAAACTTCCTCTTACATTGATTATTTAGCTAAATTAACAAAAGAGAGTAAATCTTATGGAATTGCTGGAACTCATGGTAAAACAACGACTTCAGGAGCTTGTGTTTTTTCATTGAGTTATAAAGAGAGAAAAGCCTTCCCTTTTTTTGCTATTTTTGGATCATCTTTAATAGATAATTCAAATTGTGTTTTTCAAGGAGATAAGGCTTTAATTGTTGAAGCATGTGAATATCAAAATCATTTTTTAAAATATAAATTAGATGGAGCTATTATTACTTCAATTGATTTCGATCATCCTGATTTTTTTAATTCCATTGACGATGTTATACATAGTTTTATACAATTTGCTTTAAATATTAAAGAAAAAGGATTTTTAATTTTAAACACTGATGATAAGAATGTAAAATCTATCAAAACTGTAATAGAAGATAAAAGAAAAGATTTAAATATCATTAGTTTTGGTTTTCATGACAATTCTCTTTTTAGAGTTGAAAAAGATAGTTATAGTAATAAATATAAAGTAAGATTAATTGGTAATGAATTATTTGATTTAAAATATTATGATAGGGCTTTAATAAATGATATTATGGGGGCCGCTCTTATTTCAACCTGCATTCTTTTAGATGCGCAAGATGTCAAACTTTATTTAAATAAAGATGATATAATTTGTGATGAAATATTTACAACTTTATTTAGAACATCTTTAAAAGCCTTAGAAAATTTTAAAAGTGTTAAAGGGCGTTTAGAACTTAAAGCAACAATAAATAATATACTATTCTTAGATGATTATGCACATCACCCTAAAGAAATATATACTTTGTACAATGAATTAAAAAATAGGTATCCAAATAGAAAACTATTTGCTATATTTACTCCTCATACAGCTAGTAGAACAAAAGCTTTATATAAAGATTTTATAAGTGTTTTTTTACTTTTTGATAAACTAATAATTACAAAAACATTTGCAAGTGCTAGAATGGATGTAGACAATGGCAATTTAGCTGAAAAATTAGTCAAAGATTTAAATAAAAAACTTTTAACCAGTTTTAAAATTAAATTAGCAAGTGCAATTTATGTTGATGAAAATGAAGAGGTATCAAAGATAGCTGCATCCATGATTGAAAATGACGATATTGTTATTTCTTTGGGGGCCTCTAACAATGATAGACTTTATAAAGAAATTATAGAAAAAATATAGAAACAAGGTGATAATTTTATGAAAAGTATGACAGGCTACGGTTGTAGTGAAACGCTAAATAATGAAATGCAAATGCAAGTGGAAATTAAGAGTGTTAATAATAGATATTTAGATATAATCCATAATATACCTTATTATTTATCAGCTTACGAAATTGATATAGATAATAAAATTAAAGAAGTCGCTAAACGTGGAAGAATTGAAGTAGCAGTTAGAGTTAGACTTTTGAAAAATGATGTAAATGTTTTGGTCGATGAAAATGTTATAAATCAATATATGATCGCTTTTAATAAAATTAATGAAGTTGTCCCATTCGATGTTAAACCTAAATTATCAGATTTCTTATCAGCAGAAGGAGCTTTGACAAGTGTTAAAGACACTGATACTAAGAAATTTGAAGATCCTTTATTTACTCTATTAGAGGATGCTTTAAATCAATTTAAAAAAAGTAAAGAGAGAGAAGGACAATCGACTTGCTTAGATTTAAAGAAATCTAAAGAAAAAATGTATAACTCATTATTAGTAATCAAATCACGAGCAGAAGAAATCGAAGATTCAGTGAAAAATAATTTAACTCTCCGTATAAAAGAAATGCTAGGTGATCAAAATTACGATGAAAATAGGATATTACAAGAAGTAGCTATAATGTTAGTAAAACTTTCTATAAATGAAGAAGTTCAGCGTTTAGAGGCTCACTTCGCTGAATTAGATAGACTCATCGAGGAAAGTGGACCAATTGGTAAGAGAATTGATTTTTTATGCCAAGAAATTAACCGTGAGATAAATACTATAGGTTCTAAAAGTCAAATTGCCGATATTAATTTAGAAGTTGTTAGAATGAAAGATAATCTAGAGAATATAAGAGAACAAATTAGAAATATAGAATAAATGAGAGGTGTTATGAGAATTGCAATTAGTGGAAAAAGTGGTTGCGGAAATACAACGGTTTCAACTTTAGTCGCAGAGAAATTGAATTATAAATTGATTAATTTTACCTTTAGAAATCTTGCTAAAGAAAAAGGTGTTGATTTTTGGGAATTTTGTAAATTAGCTGAAACTGATGATTCTTATGATAAAGAATTAGATAGAAGACAAGTTGAGATGGCATTAAATGAAAAAAATTGCGTCTTAGGTTCTAGACTAGCAATTTGGATGCTTAAAGAAGCTGACTTAAAAGTTTATTTATATGCTAGTGCTGATGAAAGAGCTAGACGAGTCTTTAAAAGAGAAGGTGGGGATTTTTCTACTAGATTAAATCAGACTAGAATGAGAGATGAAAATGATACTAACCGTTATATGAGAATTTATTCAATTAATAATGATGAGTATGAGTTTGCTAATCTAATTATTGATACTGAAAATAAAACTCCTGATGAAATCTCAGATATAATTGTGAATAAGGTTAAAGAAATAGATAGTATAAAATAGCAAAATAGATAAAATAATTTACTTATTGTAAGTACTATACATTTTAGCTTTTTTTCGCTATTATAATTAAGTTGTGAATAGAGATATGAATTATATTTCTAAATAAAAATTAAGGAGCCATAGCGGTGAATAAAGTTCCATTAGATGCTTTAATTGATTATAAAGATAATATTTATGAAATTACTTGTGTTGCTATTAAAGAAGCAGATATCTTAAGTAATCCAGGATGTGGTGGTAGAGAAATCGAAGAAAATAATGGCAAAATTGTTAGTGAAGTTCTTTCAAGAGCTCTAAATGGTCAAATTAAATATACAAAACCAGACGAAGATAAAGAGTAATAATCCCTTTAAGAAAATTGTTTTCTTATTTGGACCTACTAGTGTAGGAAAAACAAATCTTTTATCTAAGTTAAACAGCGAAAAATATGCTGTAATAAATGCCGATTCAATTCAAGTTTATAAAGGACTTGACATAGGATCGGCTAAAGTATCTAAAGAAATAACTGACAAAATTGAGCATTTTTTAATTGATATTTTAGATCCTAGAGAGCAATTTACAGTTGCTCGTTTCATTGAAGAAGCCGATAAAGCAGTAAAATTAATCCATAGTGAAAATAAAATACCTGTTATAAGTGGAGGGACAGCTTTCTATTTTAAACATTTTTTATATGGATTATCACAAGCTCCTGCTTCGAATCCACAAATTAGAAAAAAAGTTGAAAACATTATTAAAAATAATTCACTTTCTTATGCTTATGAGTTATTAAAGGAAGTTGATAGCGTTTCATATAATAGAATAAACGCTAATGATAAATATAGAATTAGTAGAGCCTTAGAGGTCTATTTTACATGTAATAAACCCCTTTCTTCTTTTGATCTACCTACTACTTATAGAAATGATATGAATCCTTTAATTATAGGTTTATATAGAGACAAAGAAGAAATGAATCGTAGATTGAAATTAAGATTCGATATTATGATGAAACAAGGATTACTAGATGAAATTAGAGAGTTGAAAAATCAAGGGGCAAGTGAACAATGGCCAGGTATTCAAGGAATAGGCTATAAAGAATTTTTCTTAGCTATGAAAACTGGGGAATTAACTGTTTCCCAAATTGGTGATCTTATTGTTAATAATTCAAAAAAGTATGCAAAAAGACAATATACTTTTTTTAAATCTTTTGAAAATGTAAATTGGATTCATGCTGAAGAAGAAGATAAAATCATTAAATTAATTAATGATTATTCAAAATAAAAAAATATGTTATAAGTTTCAATAAAAGTAAATAAAAATAATTACTTATAAGATAGGTAATTATTTAAAAAAAAATAAACATTTTGAAAATATGTCCAATTTATTCTATTAAAGTATTGACATAAGTTTCAAACTGTATTATATTAATAAATGTAATTAGGCAGAATAATTTAAATTAATCCCCCTTATACATTTTTCTCCTAAGAAACAATATATATATAACCTCCTTTTATTAAACCTCTCTATTTTAGAGAGGTTTTTTTTAAAGTTATTCTTTAAATAAAAATGATAAAATTAGTTTATTAATTATTTATTCTTCTAAAAAAATCTTGTCATTATATTTTGATTCTACAATACTTTCAGTTTGTCTAGAGTCTGATTCAAAATCATAAGACGTATCAGTTGATTGATATACAGGAACTAATAAAGTATCTAAATACTTCAAATCAGTAGTTTTAATATCTGTAATTTCATACCAACCTTTTTTATTATATTCAAAAGAAAAAACTTGTTTTTGTTCAAATCGATAGCATTTAGTTGTATCAGTTGTTGTTGAATTTAAGTTTTCTTCAGTTTCTTCAGATTGATCTAAAGAATATGGGGAGTAATAAATACTTGTTGCTAAAAATTGATTATCACCGATTTGTGTTATTTTTACATCATCAATTCCATATATAATTTTTTTAGAATCAATTGGAGGCATGCCTTCATCTACCCATTGTGAAGGATTGATAACTGAATCTACTTGCTCATATGCAAGTCTAGTTTGTCTTGTAACATAAAGGGTAGTGATTTCATTTAAAACAGGTGAAGAAACCCCTCGTTGTAAACTAGCTTCTAAGTTTTGAACATCTAAATTGTTTTGAGCTTCATAATAAGCTTCAATAACTCCAATTTGATCTAGACCTGCCGTATATGGAGGTTGTAAAGCATCATGTATTCTCCCTCCAACAAAACTAATTACAAATGCAGCCACTATCAAACTAACTATAATTACAGATCCTCTTTTCCTCCAGAAAATAATTCTTTTTTCACTTTTTAATAGTTTTTCAATAATTGGTTTGCATTCTTCAATTTTTAGTAAATCTTCGATAGTTATAATCTTATCTTCTCTGTTCTCTAAAGACCACTTAGTACCGTCAAAACGCTCAATAAACCATTGTAGAGCATTTTGCGGAGGTAGGTTAGAAGAAATATCGCGGGTTTTATTTAGGCTTAGGTGCAAAATTTTATTTATTTTCTCAACCAAATCTGAATCTACATTAATTTTAAAGCCCTTAACTAATAAATTCAAATCGATCGCTTTATAATGATTAGATCTAACTGTTGTAAATTCGAATGGCTTAATTCCAGTAATTGAATAATAAAATAGTTGTGCCATTTGATCTATTAGAGAAAAAGATGGAAGAACATTAGCATGAATGAAGCTATTACTATTTGAATACCTATTATATTCATCAGCAGTTGAAGAAAAAATATCACTTAAAGTTCTTGGTAAAATTAAAACACCATCATCTTTAGTGAAAAAAATTCTCCATGCACTTATTATTCCGTTTTGTAAATCTAAAAATTTAGAATCACATTTATTAAGTGCTTTTGATAAATTAATAATCAACATAGGGGCTTTACTTCTTAAAGATGAAGCCAACTGAGATAGTGGAAATATTTCTATAGGATCAAAATAAAGACATTTTTTATTTCCATAATTTGCAAAACCTTTCCAATACCAAGGTTGCAATTCTCCATTTTTGTATATATATCCTGGTTGTTTTTCTCCTTGAAGCAAAAAGGAGGGTAATTCGCAATCTTTATTACTAAAAGCAATAGCACTATATTTTTCGTTTTCAATTTCTATCTCAATAATATCTTTGTTTGTAAACATTAATTATCCTCTATTGTCGCTGTGATATGATATACACATTTATCATTTGTTTTAATCTTAATTATACTATTACTAATTTTTTTTTCAACTTCTATTAAGTTTATCTTAAATTTTTTATTCTTATATAATTGAGTTTTTGTAATTGAATCAATTATACCACAACCGCAAGAATCAATTATGTTTTTTCTTTGAAGTTGTAAAAGTCTTTCCCCACAAGTTAGGGCATTAATGAAATTATTTGTTTTTTCATATGCAATAGTAGTTTTTTGGTATGCACAAGCATTTGAACTAATTAAAACAAGTGTTTTCTCATCAATTATAGCATTTAAAAAAGTACTAAAATCTTTGCTTTGTTTAGAATTTTCTATTACAGCACAAAGAGGTATTACCTTTTTTTGGGGAAAATAATGTTTTATTAGTACATATAGTTGTTCAAATGATGATTCTTCTTCAAAATAAGTATCTTTTTGCATATTTTCATTAAAATACTTATTGATAATATCTTTATCAAAATCAAGTATTCCAACTGCAGTCTTTATTGCATCATAGGAGGGTGTAAACAAGTTATATAATGATGAATCATCAATTACTTTTAAATGACTAGGTGCAACAATTAATATTTTTTCAAAATTATCTATAATTGAGGTGAATGTGTTTACTAAGAGGGGAAGGATAAACTCAAAGCTTGCATGAGGAAGAATAAAAACTTTAGAATCAGTTTTTGTTATAGCCTTATAATTAGTTTCGCATTTTTCAATCATATTTAGAATTTCATCTTTTTTGGAAGGATAAAAAATATCGTGATGAATCGTGTTTTCAACTTTTTTAATTTTTCTCATAAATCTTAACTCCGATAGATAATGATTTTATACAGAATCTTTTTCTTTTAATAGTCTATTTAGTCTTTTTTCATCAACTTTAATGTTAAGATTTTTTTCTTGAGTTGGGAGTACAAGACCAAGGGGACCGTTTTTTGCTCTTCTTAAATATTTTACTTGTGTATAATATAAATCGCAATTTTTATGACCTTTAGCCTTTGAAAAGAAAACTGCTAAATTACCAGCATCTAAAAGGACATCTAAAGGGACAGATTTATTTCGTATAAATTTTATAAAAACATAGCCTCCACTATAATCTCTAGCATGTAACCAGTAATCATTTCCTTTAACTTTTTTTCTCAGTAATTGATCATTTTCTTTTGCATTTCTTCCGACTAAAATAATAAATTGACCACTTTTAAAGCTCAACCCTATATCATTAATTTCCTTATTTTGATTTGGTGTAGTAGTTTCTAAGGCTTTTTTTAGTCTTTTTATATCTTTTTGTTCATTGTTACTTAATGTAAGTAATTTTCTAAAATATTCTTTAGTTTTATTGTATTCATCTTTTGCAATTTCATATTGTTCAATTGCATTTTTATTTGACCCTTTTGCTTTTCTATATTTATCATAATAGTAATTTAAATTTTCTTCTTTTGTAAACTTAGGATCTAATTTTAATGTAATATCTTTATTATCATTCCATGATTTTAAAGTAATGCTCTCGCTATGTGGTTTTACTTTGTATAAATAAGCAGATAACAAATCAGCCTGTTCTTTTATTATCTCAAAGTCTTTAGTATTTTCAACCCTTTTTAAAAGTGATGTTACAGTTCCTTCTAATTTCTTTAACTTATTATCTCTTAAAGCCTCAATTTTATTTATTAATTGATCTAATGTCGTATCTGTACTAAGTAAGCCGTATTCTTTTTCAATTTGTTCATTAAAAGAAATAGTTAAATCTCTTTTTCTTATCTCAAATTTTTTATTATCTTCTATCTCTTTAAATTTTGGTAGGATTTGGTGCGGTACTTCATTTCTTTTAGGTCTCCTATATAATAAATCTAAAATTGTATTGTTCTCATCAGTTATGATTATATTAGCAGCTGGTCCACTATAAAGACGAAAATACATATAAAAAATAATATCTTTCTTTTTAAGTTTCAAAGTGAGAATTCTATCACCTTTAACACAAAAGCTTTCAATAATTTTAGCTCCTTCGACATTTGCTCTACAAAATTGAACAAAACGTTGAAGTTTTTTTGTTTTATCTAACTGTGCGGGAGCAGTAACTTTATTTGTTTTATGAATACGGGCATAGGGGGTATTTATTTCTGTGTATAAAGTCCATTGTTTTGCTGAACTGCTGTGCATAATCCAAGAAAGAGAATGAAAGTCATGTTGAATAACTTTTTGTATTCTAGAATTGACAAGTGGTAATTCGCTTTCAATCAATTCAAGTTCTTTCCAGTTCAATGACATACCTAGTCTCCTAAAATTTTATATTCAATAATTTACTATATATTACTTTGTTTATCTTAAATATTATAGAGGTAAGGGAGTAAAAAGAAAATTAAATAAGTTTAATATGGTTATGATATTAAATCTTATATAAACGATATCGTAATAGTACCATAAAATTTATTTAACTAAATTTTTCTTTTTCAAATTATTAAAAGCTATAGCAATCTCACTAGCTAAATAAAAGGAACCACAAACTAAAATACATCCATCTTTAGGTGTTATTTCAAAAGCTCTTTTTAATGCATCCTCACCATCTAAAAGTAGTTCTATATGACTATTAATATTTAGTTTGTTGAAAAGATCATATAGAGAGGGCATATCACTTTTTTTAAAAGTTCCAGGTTTACTTAAGATTATATTATTAAAATTATTTAATAATATGGGTGCAATAGCTTTATGATCTTTATCAATTAATGATCCAAAGATAACAGTACACTTACTTTTATCTTCAATTTGTTTTATAGAAGATATTAAAGCTGAAATAGATATTTTAGTATGTGCTGCATCAATATATAAATCTGGATTTGTGCTAAGCAATTGGAATCTTCCCAATAGAGAAGCCTTATTAATAGATTCAATCATTTTAGAATTATAAAAATTCAATGTTTTTAATGCAAGGATTGCAAGAGCAGCATTTTGTGCCATAACGCTACCTTTTAATGATAAATGTAAATAATTTACACTATTATCCTTCCAAGTAATTTTAACTTCTTCACATTCTTTTGTTGTTTTTGAGACAATTTCTTTTGTTTCATTCTCTAATAATTTTAAACAACTATTTTGCACCTTAGCTTCGTTAATCATCACTTCTCTAGCTTCTTTTTTTAAAGTAGCAGCAACAGAGGGGATGTTTTTCTTTATTATTTTAGATTTTTCAATAGCAATCTTTTCTATTGTATCACCTAAGATTGAAGTATGTTCTAATTCGATTGGACATATTACACTTAAAATAGGGGTAATAGTATTAGTTGCATCGAGTCTTCCTCCAAGCCCTGTTTCTATAACAGCATAATCACAATGACTTCTTGAGAATAGAAGAAATCCATACAAAGTAAACAATTCAAAAGTTGTTGGAGTTGTCTCACCCCATTGGTCTGCGAATTTAAAATCTTTTACTTTATCTAGTATAAAATTTCCTACTTCTATTAGTAATGAATCACTAAAAAAATCTCCACAAAGTGTAAATCTCTCACGATAATCTAAAAGATGTGGGGAAGCGTAGATACCGACTTTATAACCAAAGGACTTAAGCCCTACAGCTATAAATTTGCTAGTTGAGCCTTTACCTTTACTTCCTGCGACATGTATAGTTTTATAATCTTTTTCTGGGTTGTTAAAAAAAGATAAAAGTTTATGCATCCTATCAAGACGATAAAATCTAGTTGTATAATGATCGATATTTTTTTCTAAGTTAGTATAGTTTTCCATTGCATGGATAATGTCAATAAACGTAGTTTTCATTAAAAGTCCTTAAATCATACTTTATATTTAAAAGTTAGCTTTGAAAAGTATCATTGCAAATATTTAAATAAAGTTAAAGTATTTTTTAATAAGCTTTTAATTTAAATTAAAGAAAATTAGACAAAGTTTCGATGAGTTCTTTCTGGTTTATAGGTTTTTTTAGGTGGTAATTCATACTAACCTTTTTACTTTTACTTATATCAGAAGGGGTAGAATTAGCAGAAATAGCGATAATGGGAATATCTTTATTAAATTGTCTAATTATTTTAGCACTTGTGAAACCATCCATAATAGGCATCTGTAAATCCATAAGAATTGCAAAATAATTATTTGATTTAGCCTTTTTTACACCTATTTCGCCATTAAGAGCAATATCAGTTTGTATTCCTAAGGAAGTTAATATTTTGTTAATAATCTTAATATTAATTAAATTATCTTCACAAATTAATACTTTTTTATTTTCAATTATATTTATAACATTATTTTCTTCTATATATTTTAAATATTCTTTTTCACTAATTTCACAGGCTGGAATTTCAAAATAAACAGTTGTGCCAACACCAACTTCACTTTCAATCCAAATCTTCCCACCAAGTAAATCTAAAATACTTTTTGTTATTGTAAGCCCTAAACCATTTCCTTCTTCGTTATTAAAGATATTATTATCTTCTTGAGAATAAGGTGAAAATATTATATTTAGAAACTCTTTTGAAATACCTATGCCTCTATCTCTTATTATATTTTTGAAATAAGGATTTCCATTTTCATCATATAAATAATATTTTTCCCAAGTTACAGTGGATCCTTTTGGAGAGTATTTTATAGCATTATGTAAAATATTTATATAAACTTGCTCTAATCTAATTAAATCAAACTTTTGGTAATCCCACATTTTATTATCGAATTTTGTTTCAATTTTAATATCATTTTGATTTGAAAAAACTCTCATAATATTTAATATATTATTAAGAACTTTTTTCTTAGAAATAGGTTTGGGATTTAATTTTATAACGCCTGATTCAAGTTTATTCATATTTAAAATATCATCGACTAAGCATAACAAATAATGTGCACTTTCATTAATTTGTTGAAAATATTCCTTATCTTTTTCCACCTTGTTTTCTTTAATCCCAAATTCACTAAAAGCAAGGATTGCTGTTAATGGAGTTCTCATGTTATGACTCATTCTAGAAAAGAATTGCTCAGTCTGTTTTTTATATGCTTCTACTTTTTGTAAAGCTAATTCATAATTCATTTTTTGCTTATTGCGTTTAACTACTTTTTTAGTAATATCCTCTATTAAAATAAGAGAACCTCTATATTCATCTGAAAAAAAAGAAGGAATCCCAAACAAGTTTAAATATTTACCATCAAGAGTCAAAATATTGATTGAAGGTAGTTGTCCGTCCTTTAATGAAAGGTAAAATTTATTAATTTTGTTAATTTCTTTAGTATTTAGTAATTTATGTAATGGTTGATGGATACATTTTTCTTCATTTATATTAAATGATAATTGGAATGCTGAGTTAAAGTTAATTATTTTCATTTGATTATCAACTATAATTAATGAATCTTTTGATGTTTCTAAAAATGGGTAAAATATATTTCTGAGATAATTGTCATTATTTGTAGGTTTTAAAGTAACGTAAAAAACCTCTTTTCCTTCATAAGTTGTTAAGGTACTATTAATTTCCATTTCAATGATTTTGCCAGAAGATGTCTTATGTGGGAAATAATAAAAAGAATTTTGTTGTAATTTCGCATTGTTAATTTCTTGAAATATTTTTTCTTGTGATAATATATTAATATCATTAATATTCATATTTATTAACTGTTGCCTACTATATCCATATATTTCACATGCTTTGTTATTAGCATCAATAATAGAACCATTAACGGGATCAATTATTAATATTATTTTAGGGATATTATTGAATGCGTCATCAAAAAACATATTACCTCTTTAAAAATTACTTTAATATACTAATTATATCATAAAATTTTTGATACAATAGCTAAAAAGTAATATTTTTACCAAATTTTAGATTTTTTTTACAAATATCATAAAAGTATTTCAATTTTTTAAGTAAATAATTTAATTTATTAATTATTGTGGTTTAATATTAATATAAAATTGTAAAAAGCTTCTTTATTTATCTATGAACTAGTATTAAGTTTATTGACACTATTACATTTTATGACAAATTGTAAAAAATAAGCTTGAAATATTATTGGTGCTAATTTACAATAAAGCAATAAGTATCAATCTGGAGGATAACATGTCAAGTAAGGAAAAATTTAACCCATTACAATTCTTAGAAGATTATAGGGGAAAGGACTTTGAAGGACAGTGGCCCACGCTTGTTGAAATGTTTGAAATAACTGTTAAACGCTACAAGGACAATGCTTGTTTTAAACAATTTGTTCCAAATAAATTAGAATTAAATTATACTCAAGCTAGAGATAAAGTAATTTCAGTTGCTAACTATATTTTAACATTTGCTAAACCTAAAGATAAAATTGCTTTATGTGGTAAAAACAGTGTAGAATGGGCTGTTTCTTATTTAGCTATTTTATATGCTGGTTGTATTGTAGTGCCTCTAGATGCAAATCTTAAAGATCATGAAATTGATATTTTAATTAAATTTGCAGGTGCCAAAGCTCTATTTGCCGATAGTGCAAAACTTAATTCTTTAGCAAAAGATCCTGAGATTAAACTAGAAAATAAGATTTCTTTAGAAGAGGATGATAAAGAAAGATATGTCTTTAATAATGTAGTAAAAGGTAAATTGAGCAGTAAAGCTTATAAACCTAAGAGTGATGATTTAGCAGCTATATTGTTTACTAGTGGAACGACAGGAACACCAAAGGGTGTAATGTTAACTCATGAAAATCTAGTCAGTGATTGTTATTTAGCTCAATGTAATATGAATATTTTTTCCACTGATGTATTTTATGCTATTTTACCAATCCATCATGCTTATACAATGCTTGCTGTTTTTATTGAATCTATCAGTGTAGGTGCGCAAGTTATTTTTGGTAAGAGATTGATAATTAGCCAAGTTTTAAAAGAGTTAAAAGTTGGTAAAGTTACTATGTTCTTAGGTGTACCAATGTTGTTTAATAAACTACTTGCAGGCTTGCTTAATGGTGTTAAGAAAAAGAGCATTATTTTATATGGAATTATCAGATTTATGATGGGTCTTTCAGGTATTATCAAAAAAATCACTAAAAAGAATGTTGGTCATAAAATGTTTAAATTCCTACTAAAACAAATCTCCCTTGATACAAATAGAATTTGTATTTGTGGTGGGGGACCTCTTCCATCTTCTACCTTTAAAATGTTTAATGAACTTGGTATAGATTTTGTACAAGGATATGGATTAACAGAAACTAGTCCAATTACTCATTTAAATCCAAAAGAAGCTTATATCGAATCTAGTGTAGGAAAAATTATTCCAACACTTGAACAAAAAATTGTTAACCCTGATTCAGAAGGAAATGGCGTTTTACATATTAAAGGTTCTGTTGTTATGAAAGGGTATTATAATAATGAAGAAGCAACTAAAGAAGTTTTAGATAAAGATGGTTGGTTAAATACCGGCGATGTTGGGCATATTGATAAAAATGGTTATCTTTATCTTACAGGTAGGGCTAAAAATATTATTGTCACCGAAGGTGGTAAGAATGTATTCCCAGAAGAAATAGAAGATCATTTCCAATTATATAATGAAATAGATCAGATTTGTATCGTTCCTTTCATTAAAAATGAAGCTACTAAGAGTGAAGGTATCAAAGCTTTAATTTATCCTAACCAAGATTGGATTAAAGAAAATGATGAAGCTCAAGTTGAAAAAAGAATTAATTCGATAATTGAAGAAGTTAACAAAGAATCCATACATTATAAGAGAATTGAAAAAATTCAAATAACTAAAGAGCCTTTACCTACAACAAGTACTAAAAAAATCAAAAGATTTGAGGTCGAAAAAATATATCATTAGTAAGTAATTAGAAGTTTAGTTAAAAAATGATTTTTAACTATTGCTAAAATTATCAAAGGTTGGTAAAGTCAGTTTTATGAAAAGTAATTTAAGAAACTATTTACGCTCTCAAGCGCATAATATTGATCCAACTGTTATGGTTGGAAAAGAAGGTGTTAGTGATGCTGTTGTCTATGCTTTAGATCAAGCTTTACTACATCATGAATTGGTTAAAGTTAAATTTCAATCTAAAAAAGACCAACTTAAAGATCTTAGCAATGAACTCGCTAAAAAAACTAACAGTGAGCTAATTACTACGATTGGTTTTATTTCTATTTTTTATCGAATTAGTGATAAAAATCTTATTGAAATTCCAAAATCTTTGCTAAAATAAAAGATTAAAAAAAGAGAAGATGTTAATTACATCTTCTTTTTTTTTAAATTTTTAATGTTTCTATCTAAAAGTACATTGACATTTCTTTTGTTTCTATATATAGTAACAACAACTTAACGGAGAAATGTATGAAAAAAAAATTAATTGTATTATTATTATTTGTATTAACTGTTGCTACTCTTTTTGCTAATGGGGTAAAAGAAGAGGTTAGTAGTAATGAAAAAAAAGTTTATAAAATTGGTATTTCAAAATTTGTTGCTCATCCAGCTTTAGATGATATTGAAAATGCGATAATGGATGTAATGAATGAAAGCGATCTAGATTTTGAATTTGATTTACAAAACTGTAATGCAGAAATTTCGACAGCAGTTTCAATTGCCAACTTATTTAAAGATGGTCAAAAAGATTTAGTTATAGGTATTGCAACTCCTCCAGCTCAGGCTTTAGCCGTAGCTTATGATGGCTCTGATATACCTGTAGAATTTGCAGCTATAACAGATCCTTACAGTGCTGGTTTTATGGACGAAGAATTAACTAATATTTTCGGTATTAGTGATAGTAACCCAATCGAATTACAGTTAGACACTTTTGTATCATTAGCATCTATTGAGACACTAGGAATGATTTATAGTGGCAATGAATCTAATGGTGTTGCTATTTATGAAAGAGCTAAGCAATATTGTGAAGATAATGATATAGAATTTATTGCTGTTAGCATTTCAAATTCATCAGAAGTTAAAACAGCAGCACTTTCGATTGCAAATAGAGTAGATGGCTTTTTTGTAGGAAATGATAATACAGTTGTTTCTGCTATAGCAAGTGTCGATCAAGTTTGTACACAATATGATTTACCATTATTTAACAGTGATACAACAAGTAGTGAAAACACTAACTTCTTAATGAGTTTTGGACTTGATTATTATAAAGTTGGAGAAATTTGTGGTGAGTATGCTCTAAAAGTTATTAAAGGAGCAAAGCCTAGCGATATTGGTGCTGTATTCTTAGATGATATTAGTCAATTTAATTTTATCTTAAATCTTGATAGAGCTGAACAATTGAATATTGATATTGCTGACGATGTTTTATCTAAGGCAAGTTATATTGTTAAAGATGGAGAAATGATCAAACAATAAAAATACTTCAAAATAGAAAACTATATGAAAAAAGTACACTCTCAAATGTAGTGTACTTTTTTTATATATAATATTTTTAGATTTACTTAAAAACAGTATTAATATAATCGTTTATTGTTTCTTCTTTATACATTAATTTGTAAAGAGCTGTAACAATAGGATATTGTTCAACAACATTATGTTCTTTCGTTTTTTCATGCATAAGTTTTATAGTTCTATATCCTTCAATAACTGTGGTACTTTTATTGTCTTGCAAAAATCCTTTACCTACTAATAAGCCTAAAGTCCTATTTCTAGATAAGTCATTTAAACTAGTTAAACCTAAATCACCCATTCCGCAGTAATTAAAGATTGTTGAACTCTCACAACCAAATAATATTAAAAAACGTCTCATTTCATTTACACTTTTAGTATAAATTAAAAAATCGACATTAGGAGAGTTATATCTTCCAGATACAACTCCAATAGCAATTGCATACATATTTTTTAAAATACTTAAAAGTTCAACAGCCCTGATATCATTAGTATAATCTAACGTTAATGCTGTATGTAGAAGGACTTTATTTTTAATTATCAAGTAATCTTTTTCTTCTCCACCAAAGGTAAAAGCTGATGGAAATCCATTTAATAATTCCATAGCAAATGTTGGGCCTTTCATACTAGCTTTTCTTTTAAAAGGGAGTTTTTCAGTGATGAATGCTCCTTCATCGCTCATGCCTTTAGCCAAGTTTATTATTAAAGTATTATCATTTACGTATGGTTTTATTTTTTCACAAAACGATAGTATAGTTTTTGATGGTATCGCAAGGAAAATACATGACGCTTTATTAAAAGTTTCTAAAGTATTGAATGCCTTAATGTTCTTATTAATATATCTTGTTGAAAAGCTTTTAGAATTTTTATGGAATGAATTAATTTCATTAACAACTTCATCTTTTCTAGCATATATTAACACTTGATTTTCTACGTTCCAGGCTAGCCTTTCGGCAATAGCAGTTCCAAAAACTCCACTACCTGCAATAATTATAGTTCTTTTTGCCATCTTTATTTTGAGTTTTGTTGTTCAAATGCACTAATATCATGGTTGTTACCACTAATTACTAATATATCTTTTTCAAGTAAAATAGTATCAGGCATGATATATCCATTAGCTTTGCCATCTCTAACAATAGCCACTATATTAATTCCAAACTTAGCTCTAAAGTTTAAATCTTTAATTTTTTTATTAGCAAATTTATCATTTAGTTCAATTTCAATAATAGAAAAATCTTCTCCAATAGGTAACACATCTAAAGTTAACTTAGCAGATAGAGTTTTAGCAAGTTTTGCTCCCATATCAACTTCTGGGTTAACAACATTAGCTCCTATTTTTTCAAGAACTCTACCATGGTCTTCGCTTATAGCTTTAGCATATACTCTTGGAACGCCAAGTTCTATCGCATTTAAAGTTGCTAAGATATTTGCTTCTACATCTTTTCCGATGCAAACAATTACTGTTCCACAATCACCAATCCCAACTTCTTTTAGAGAATCTTTAGAAATTTCTCCTAAATGTATTAATTGATTAACTGTAGTTTTTAAAGGATATAATTTATTTTGATCCTTATCTATTGCAATGATTGTTTTTCCATTTGCTAGTAGATTTTCGGCAAGGGCAAGGCCAAATCGTCCAATCCCAATAATACCATATAAATTACTATCTGCCATATTTAACTCCTTATCCTATTAAGATATCTTCTTCAATGTAATGGAATCTTTTTACTGAAGTTCTCCAACTAAAAGCAATGGTTAGAGGGCCTAATCTTCCGATAAACATTAAGAATATTAAAATGATTTTGCTCAATGATGAGAGACTAGTTGTAATTCCCATCGAAAGGCCAACGGTTGCAAAGGCACTAACACATTCAAAAATAACTTCTTCGAAACTAAATGCTGTACCTTCTATAGAAAATATAATACCACCAGTAATAATAATTGCAAACATTGCCAACGTAGCTACTAAGAAAGCTTTAATAATTGAAGAGTCTGCAATCTTTCTGTAAAATGCCTTAACATTATTGTGAGTTGGTATTCTGATAATTGCTAAAATGATTGTAAACATGGTTGTTGTTTTAATACCTCCACCAGTAGAACCTGGAGAAGCTCCTACAAACATCAAAAATAGCATTATAACAACGCCAGCATTACTTAAATTTCCAATATCTATTGTGTTAAAACCTGCTGTCCTTGCTGTTGTGCTTTGAAAGAAAGCTTGTAAGAGAGTAATGCCTTTTTCGCTAAAATAAAATACGAAAGTACCAATTAAAAGAAGAGAAAACGACATTGTTAAAACAATCTTTGTATGTGTTTTTAATCTTTTATTTGTTTTAAATGAAAATAAATCATAGATAACAAAAAAACCAAGCCCCCCAATAATAATTAGAGCTGCTGTTGTGAGATTCATCAATACATTATTACTATATTTAGTCATACTTTCAAAATTCCCTAATAAGTCAAAACCAGCATTATTGAAGGAAGAAATTGAATGAAAAACAGATAAACCTATAGCTTTAGTTGTGGGGTAATCCAATTTAAATACTTGATAAAATAAAATTGAGCCGGTAATTTCACAAAATAAGCTAGTTATAATAACAGTTTTTACTAAAGCGGTAATATCAAATCCTGGAATTGAGTTCAATGATTCTCTAGCTAGAGAAAGATTTGAATATGATAAATTATTTCCAAGAATCATCAGAAAAAAAACTGCAAAAGATGCAAAACCTAAACCACCTAATTGTATTAATGTAGCTAATACAATAGAGCCAAATATCGAAAGTGTGTTACCGACATCTATTGTTGAAAGTCCTGTAACACAAACTGCACTAGCTGATATGAAAAACGAATTTACAACACTTATCGATTTTCCTGCTTGGTGACTAATTGGCAATAATAATAAAATTCCACCAATAATTATAATGGAAGCAAAGCCAAAAATTAACCGAATCCCAGGCATCAGCTGTATTTTATGTTTTAATTTCATAAAGACGATTATAATTGTTTAAGTTGATAAAAACAAGATATTAGAACTATATATTAATATTCCTATTTTTTAATTAATATAATAAAAAAAGTAGTATGTCTATAGTTGGTAAGTCAAAGGTGTTATCCTATTCTTGACGGAGAATGGGAACCGGTGATCGTGTAATGGTATTTGTGATGGATACTGTTAATACAGATATACCTCAATAAAAAAGATACAATAGCCGGTCATCGAAGACTACAGGGAGATATCTCGAGATTCTTCTCGAGATAATCTCAATAATAAAAATGAAGGACATTTTTGTCACTCCCTTTCATAAAGCTTCCCAACAATCTGTTAATTTAACTTAAGGAGGCTGTTCATGATAGACAGACCTAAAGAATTAACGGCAACTAGAATTATCGGTTTGGATCTTTCCAAAAAAACTCTAGTTGGATGTACACTTTCAAGAGATTCAGGATTTCAAAAGAAATCTTTCTTTAATGAAAAGATGAATGAGCAAGGAAGAAATAACTAAATTTCTCGGTTCAAGGTTGGTGATGCAATATTTATGGAAGGTGGAACTTCTTCTTTTAATCTTGCAAGATATCTTTTAGAACACACTGCATCTAATGTTTATGTCCTTAATCCAATGAAATTGCATATTATTTTTGAATCAATTTGTAAAACAGATAGGCAAGATGCTGCAAAGATTGCTAAATATGCAAGAGATGCTAATCCTGAAAATTGGGTTCTTATACCAATTCCTACAAAAGAAGAATCAGCTGATAGAGCATTGATAAAACTTCATATAGCATATTCTCAATTACAAACTAAATTAATTAATAAACTTCATGCAATATTTACAGGTATGGGTTATCCAGATTTAAAGAAATCAGATTTAAAAAATCCTGAAAAAAGACAATCTTGTGTTGATGAATTACTTAAGGAAGATTTAGCTATTTTTAGTGCAAATTTATTAGTTCGTAACATTGAAGTAGTAGAATCTCAAAAAGAACAAATTCATAGTAAAATTATTCAAATATTATTAAATCATCCTAAAGAAGCTTTAGCTTGGTTATCAATACCAGGTATTGGTGATATAACAGCAGCAACTTTAGTAGCTTTCATTGGAAATGGAGAAAGGTTTTCTAAGGCAGATCAACTTAGAAATTACATAGGACTCATTCCTAGAAAAGATCAATCGGGTTCAGTAGACAAACAATTAAGTGTTTCTCATTTTGGCTGTATGCCTGTTAGAAGACATATAGTACAAGCTGCTTGGAGTATAAAAAACTTTAATCATAATTGTTCTCTTACAAGGTATTGGCAAAAACTTGAAAAAAGAGGAAAGTTTGGTCAAAAAACAGCAGTTGCAACAGCTAATAAAATGATATCTATTGGATTTGCTTTATTAAAGAATGGTGAGATTTATAATATAGTAGATGAAGAATACATATTTAATAAATTAAAGCGTTATAAACTTGAAGCTCTCATTTGAAATATTAATAACCAATTAATTTCAAACAAGAGCTACCTCGTTAACTAAAACATCTAACATAGTTTTAGCTTAACAACATTAATTCCCAAAAACAAGACCTGAGCCAGAAGGTCTAACATAATATGTGTAAAAAAGATAGAAAAAAATAAAATTATTAAAAACTTGACAACTATAGACAAATAAAAATACCACCTAGTTGTTAAAATTACTAGGTGGCAATGGAAGTTAAATTAAATTATTTACTTTGTTCTAAGGCAAGTGTTCTAGTTGTTAAGTCACAAACACTTTCTGGACCATAGTATTGAATAGCACCAGGGAAGGTGAAACAAGTTTCTTCTGCCCATTGATCTCTATGTGCTTTAAAGTAGTTAAATGGAGCTCCATCTAGTTCAACTAAAGCTTTTTTAATAACAGGCTTTAATTCCCCATGTCTTTGTTCCATATTCATCATCATTGTAATTGGTATACCACCTGCAATCCATTCGCTAGCAGGAGCACTTAAATTTTTAACACTTGATAGATAACCAGATAAGCCACTAGCTATTAACATGAAAGCATTGAAACCTAAACTATAGCAGTAATCAGCATCGAAGTTTGAAGGGAAGGCACATCTTCCTTCATAACCAAAGAAGTGATTTTGAGCACTGAATTTCCCCTTATATGTTCCATCTTTTTTCATTTGATCTAATTTTTTAGCAACCATCTCAATTAACAATTTATCAGTTTCAATTCTTGAAACCTGTACATTGCCATGAGGGTCTCTATCCATAAGCAATTGCATTTGAATGCTAGCAGGTAAAATACTAAATACTTGTGCAGATTCTTTGGAAACATTAGATAGAATAAATTTAACTTGTTCTTCACTATTTTGAAGAAGGGCATATTCCTTTTCTTTTTTAGCTAATAGATCATTTAATTCATCAATTAAAGCTTTAACTTCAGGAATGAATTCAACAAGTCCTTCAGGAATAATGATAACACCAAAGTTTAACCCTTTGTTTCCCCTCTTAGCAATTATGTTACTAATATATTCAACAACACCTGAAAGAGAAGTTTTATTTTTTTCAATTTCTTCACTAATTAAACAGATATTAGGTTGGGTTTCTAAAGCACATTCTAAGGCAATATGAGAAGCACTTCTTCCCATAACTTTGATAAAATGCCAATATTTCTTAGCTGAGTTAGCATCTCTTTCAATATTACCAATTAATTCACTGTAAGTCTTTGTTGCAGTATCAAAACCGAAGGAGACTTCAATTTCATCATTTTTTAAATCTCCATCAATAGTTTTTGGACAACCAATTACTTGGATTCCGGCTTTTTGTTTTAAGAAATATTCAGCTAACACAGCTGCATTAGTATTAGAATCATCTCCACCAATGATAACAACAGCACTGATATTATGTTTTTTACAAGTTTCTTTTGCTTTTTCAAATTGAGCTTCAGTTTCTAATTTAGTTCTACCAGAACCAATAATATCAAATCCTCCAGTATTCCTAAATTTTGATAGATATTCATCAGTTATTTCCATTGTGTCATCTTCTATAATTCCACTTGGACCACCTTTGAAACCAAATAATTTGCTCTCAGAATTAGCTTTTTTTATAGCATCAAAAAGACCACTAATAACATTATGGCCACCTGGTGCTTGACCTCCAGATAAAATAACTCCAACGTTTATTTGTTTTTTAATTTCTGCATTAGTTCCTTTTTCAAAAGTTATTTTATTAAGTCCATATGTATTAGGAAATAATTCTTTAATCTTTTCTTTATCAGAAGAAGGTTGTGTAGCTTCTCCTTTAACAGGAACAACTTTGTCGATAGCTTCTCTCAAAATAGAAGGAAGTTTTGGTTGATATTCATAGCGTGCACTTTGAAGCGGTGATAAATCCATAATTTTAAATCTCCGATTTGTATTTTGTTTTGTTTTTTTTTGCAAATACTTGCATTAAAAAGATATTAAAATAACTTAGTTATTTCAAGGGTAAATTAAGAAAATAAGAGGCTAGAACTAATGTAGATATTATATTATCCTATAAAAAATAAAATTTGGAGATATCTAATAAAATTATGAAAGTATATGTTGATTCTGACTCATTTTTTAAACAAATGCGTGATATTGTGCTTAGAGCTGCAATTAAGAGAAATTTAGATATAACATTTGTAGCTGATAGAAAGTTGAAAGATGTAATTATGGCAAGAGATAAGCATACTTCATTATTAAGAAAAAAAGCTCAAAAAAATAATAGAGAAATTGATACAATTAAATTAAAAGAAATAAAAAGTACTATTAAAATGATAGTTGTAGAAACAGATAGTGATAGTGCAGATAATATGATAGTTGATTTAGCTAAAAAAGGGGACTTAGCTATTACTCATGATATTCCACTAATAGACAGACTTACAGAAAAGGGTGTATTAGTTTTAGATGATAGGGGAAATATCTTTACTCATGAAAACATAAAAGAGAGACTTTCAATTAGAAATGCAATGACTGAACTTAGAAGTTATGGAATTAATATTGAGAAAACAAAGAGAATGGGAAATAAAGAAGTTAAACTTTTTGCCGACGCCTTTTCTAAAACAATTGATAAATACAAAGAAGAATTGAAGCAAAATTAATTTTAATTATGTATTATATAATATGAACACTTCATATTTAATAGTTTACAATAACAAAAAAGATTTAAAGTCACTTAGAAAATTAGCTCTTTATTCTTCTATCTATCAAAACTGTAAATTTTTAAATAACTTTGATAAAAAAGAATTAGATAATTATAAGATAGTAATATCGATGACTCATGATTTACTCTCTTTAGTTAAATTAAAATGTCTTTTTCAAAAATTAAAATCTTTTAAGATAATTGTATTAGCTGACGGGGAAAATTTATCTATTTTAAAAGCATTAAGTGAAGATGATTTTATTATTTTAGATAGCAAGTGCACTGTTAGTGAATTTAGAGAAAATTTATTATATCTTACACCTAAAGACAAAAATTATATAAAAATTACTAAAAGGGAGAGAGAAGTTTTATCACTTATATTAAACGGTCAAAATAATAGCAAGATTGCTAAACAACTTGGAATAAGTGAAAGAACAATTGAAGCACACAGGCGAAATATCTATTTAAAAATTGGAGTTCACTCTCTCTCACAACTTACACTTTGGGCAATAGATAACAACTTGATAAAATCAAATTAACAATTTATTAAATTAAGGGCTTTTTTCATATTTTCGTTTGTGAATTGAGCCCCTATTTGAGAAATAATTTCTCCAGCTAAGATTGATGCTATCCTACCACATTCTTCAATACTTAGTTTTTTACAAAGTCCATAAATAAAACCAGCAGCATATACATCACCAGCTCCAGTAGTATCCACTGGATTAACAGAGCCATGGACAGGGATATTATAAATTTTACCATTATGAGAAATTATTGAACCCTTAATACCATTTTTAACAATAGCTGTATTACAAAGCTTACCAAGTTCGATACAATTTTTTAGAGGATCTTCATTACCAAACATTATTTTAGCTTCTTCACGATTTGCAAAAACAATATCAATTTCATCTTTGATTAATTCTAAGAAAATATTTTTATAACGTGCAACAGCAAAAGGGTCTGCAATATCAAAGACAACTTTAGTTGAAGCTTCCTTAGAAATAGATAATGCTTTTTTTATAGCTTGTTGTTGATTTTCTGTATCCCACATATAGCCAGTAAAATAAAAAAATGAAGCCTTTCTAACACTATCTTCATTAATGTCGTCTTTGTTAAAAAGTCTATTAGCACAAAGATAAGTATTCATAGTTCTTTCGCTATCTGGCGTATCAAAGATAATTGAAGAGCCAGTACTTTGATCGCAATCTCTTAATTCATCTTTAGTATTAAATTTTTGAAGATTTTTATGATAGTTTTTACCAAACTCATCATTACCGACTTTACCAGCTAGAATAGTATCTACACCAAGCATTGATAGAGCAAGAATAGTATTAGGACAAGATCCACCACAAGAGTAAACTTTATTTTTATCTTTTATAAATTCAATTAGTTTTTTTCTAAAAGAATCATCAATTAATTGCATAACCCCTTTAGTTAAGTCTAAATTATCAAGATCTTCATATTCAACACTAGTAATAATATCTATCAAAGTGTTACCAATTCCATAAACTATTGCTTTATCACTTTCCATAAGGCTTAACCTATTACAAAAGAACATAATTTTCAAGCCAAATATAATAATTAATTGAGATAATTAGATATACAAAGTTGTATTCTAACAAATATAAAAAAACAAAGGTGTTTTCATTAATTATTAAAGAAAGATAGAAATTTGTTATTATGAAATTGAGTTGAGATAGAACTGTTAAGCATATACAACTCAATAGATATGGTAAAATTAACTTGTTATAGAAGAGATCTTTTAGATAATTTAAATAAAAAATTAATAAACAAATAACTAAAGCTTAGGCCATCGGTTCAATGTTTGTGTTAGAGAAAGATTATATAAAGCAGAGAACATTAGCAAATATCAAATTACGAAAAAAATCAACAAAATTGCTCTTACAATTTAGTTAAAAAAAATGAAAGATATTACAAAAAAAGAATCACTAAATATTACAAATATAGTGGGATAGATAATTTTAGCTTATCTAAAAATGAAGAAAAAATAATTTACCAAATAATGAAAAAAAACCGCTATTAGTAACTAACAACGGTTAATGAATAAATTAAAATTTAGAATTCAGCATTTCCAACAGTTCTTGGATAAGGAATAACGTCTCTGATGTTTTGAACACCTGTAACATATTGAACAATTCTTTCAAAACCTAAGCCGAACCCTGCATGAGGAACAGTACCGAATCTGCGTAAATCTAAATACCACCAATAATCAGCTTCATTTAAATTTAATTCTCTCATTCTCTTTTTGAGAGTTTCAAGATCAGCCTCTCTTTCACTACCACCTATGATCTCTCCAAGTCTTGGGACTAAAACATCCATACCTCTAACAGTTTTGTTATCATCATTAAGCTTCATATAGAAAGCTTTAATTTCTTTAGGGTAGTCAGTAACTATAACAGGAGATTTACAATATACTTCAGTTAAATATCTCTCATGTTCAGTTTGTAAATCAGAACCCCATTCAACAGGATAATCGAAATTTTTATTATTTTTAGATAAAACCTCAATAGCTTTAGTATAGGTCATATGAGCAAAAGGAGTATTAATTACACTCTCTAAAGTTTCTTTAACGCCTTTTTCTACAAATCTTGAGAAGAACTCCATATCTTCTTGACATTCTGAAAGGACTTTTTTGAACAAGAACTTTAGAAAATCTTCAGCAATTTCCATATCCAATTGAAGATCGCAAAAGGCCATTTCTGGTTCAATCATCCAAAACTCTGCTAAGTGACGTTTAGTATTAGAATTTTCAGCTCTAAAAGTAGGTCCGAAAGTATAAATATTTTTTAAAGCCATAGCATAAGTTTCACCCTCAAGCTGACCGCTAACAGTGAGGTTTGCCATTTTTCCAAAAAAGTCTTTTGAATAATCGACAGTTCCATCTTCATTTTTAGGAACATTATTTAAATCTAGAGTAGTAACTTGGAACATTTCTCCAGCACCTTCACAGTCACTAGTACTGATTAAAGGAGTGTTTACATAAGCAAAACCATTTTTTTGGAAAAATTCATGAACACCGAAGGCTAAAGTATTTCTAACCCTCATAACAGCTCCAATCAAATTTGTTCTAGCTCGTAAATGCCCAATTTCTCTAAGGTATTCGATGCTATGTCTTTTTTTCTGCAAAGGATAATCATTACCAGCTTCTCCAACAATAGTTAGATCACAGCTTTGCATTTCTACAGCCTGATTTCCACCTTCACTTTTAACAATTGGACCGCGAGCAATTACAGAAGCTCCAGTTGTGATTTTAGCTAGTAACTCATTATTATTTAGGGTTGTCTTATCAATAACTATTTGCAAACCCTTGAGACATGAACCATCGTTAAGCTCAAGGAAGCAAACATTTTTGCTATCACGCTTAGTGCGAACCCAACCTTCTGCTACAACAATATCATTACTTGGGGTTTTGTTTAATAAATCTTTTATTCTTTCATTCATTTTAAAGTTGCTCCTTGAAATATCACTCATTATCAAACGTATTAAGCCTTTCAGTCAAGGTGTTTTATAAAATAAATACCATTTCATATTAAAAAAAATAAACACCTCAAATCTAATTAACACAGTGTTATAATTTATATTATTCACATCATTTTGGGAATTCATAAAATTAATAATTAAAAGTAAAATAATATAATTAATTTGTTTTATAAACAAAAAGTAATATACAAATATCAAAATAATGTCCAAAAAACTCTTATTTTCTGTAAAAATTTAATAATATCGATTTATTTTGACAAAATTTATAAATATGTTAATATTGACATATTGACTAGTAAGTGTATTTTTATTAGCTTTATAATATATTGGTTACAAACCAATACAAGTAGGAGTTGCATATGGTTAAAACAATAGCACAAATGTTTCATAACAGCGTTAGAAACTATCCAAACCTTACATTGGTTAGCACAAAAGATAAAAAAGGTGTTTTCCAAGGAGAAACGTATAAAGAAGTTGAAGAAAAAGTTATCAATTTAGCCTTAGGCTTAAATGAAACTTTTAAATATAATAAACAAGAATTAATTGCAATAATAAGTGATAACAGAAAAGAGTGGCTATATAGTGATTTAGCAATTCAATATTTAAGAGGTGTAGATGTCCCACGTGGATTAGATGCAACTGATGTAGAACTTATTCAAATATTAAACGATACAAAAGTAAAGACTTGTTTTGTAGAAAACATTCAAACAATTAAAAGATTTAATAAACTAAAACAAGATCTTCCATATTTAGAAACCTTAATTTTACTTGAAGATAATAAGAACGATATCGATAGTGAATACAAAATAGAGAGATTATATAATTTAATTAATCTTGGCTCGATGTTGTTAAAACAAGATCCTCTTTTATTAGATTTTATTATGAATAATATTGAAAATGGTAAAGCTGATGATTTGGCAACAATAATATTTACAAGTGGAACAACAGGAAAATGCAAAGGGGTAATGTTGACTAATGATAATTTTATTTATGAAGTTACCAACCTTCAAAGTTTAGTAAATTATAAATTTGAGCCTGGTCAAAGATGGATGACTGTACTCCCAATTTGGCACTCTTTAGAGAGAGCTGTAACTTATGTTGCTCTAAACTATAATCAAGCAATATATTATAGCAAACCAGTTAGTAAGATAATGTTGAGTGATTTTAAAAAAGTAAATCCTCATTGGTTTTCCTCAGTTCCAAGGATATGGCAATCAGTTAATAAAACTATAGAATCAAAAATAAGAAAAACGAAAGGTTTTAAAAAGACTATGAGTTTAGTTTTAATTAAGAATGCTAAAAGATGGAAAATGGGGTACAACAAAGTATATAATTTACTACCTCAATATAAAGAAAATAAAAATAGATTACTTGAATTTTTACATGGATTAATTAATGTAACACTTTACTATCCTTTATATAAACTTGGTCAAAAAATAATGTTTAAAAAGATAAAAAGTCTTTTTGGAGATAATTTGATAGCCGGAGTATGTGGTGGAGGCTCTATGCCAAAAGGAGTAGATGATTTTTTCAATGCTATTGGTATAACACTTTTAGATGGCTATGGAATGACAGAAACTGCTCCAATTATATCTGTTAGAAATTTAGCTAAACCTATTTTAGGTACAATGCAAATTATTGATGGTTGTAAGATAAAGGTAGTTGATGAGAATAATAGAGAAGTCGGTGTGAATCAAAAAGGTGTATTAAAAGTAAAAGGCCGCCAAGTTATGAAAGGATATTTTAATAATGAAGAGGCTACTAGAAAAATCATAGATGATGATGGTTATTTGGATACTGGTGATTTAGTAATAAAAACTATTAATAACGATATTTCTATTGTGGGAAGAGCAAAAGATACTATTGTTTTAGCAGGTGGAGAAAATTTAGAACCCGTTCCAATAGAAGGCAAATTAAGTGAACTAGATTTTATAGATAATGTAATTGTAATAGGTCAAGATCGAAAATATCTTTCTGCCTTGATAGTTCCCAATTTTAATTCTATTAAAGAGTACATAGATCAGTTTAGTGATAAATATAAGGATGATAAAGATGCAATTTATAATTTTATAAAAGAAAAGATAGATGAAAAAATAAATTGTAAACTCGGTTTTAAAACATATGAATTAATTAATAAATTTGCAATATTAGATAAGCCATTTGAAGTCGGTAAAGAATTAAGTGCAAAACAAGAATTAAAACGCAACATTATTGAAGAATGTTACAAAAAAGAAATAGAAAGTCTTTATGCTTAAATTATAGTAAAACCTCAAAGTATCATTACTTTGAGGTTTTACTTAAGATAAAGAACTATTATCAAATATAGCTTGATAATTACTAATTCATTTATTAAAATAAAACACGTCAGAGGAATATATGATTCAAATAATCGGTGTTAAGAAGTGTAAAGAAACCCAAAAAGCAATTAGGGCATTAAAAGAACGTGGTATTGATTTTCAATTTGTAGATTTAAAAGAAAGAGATTTATCAAAGAGAGAATGGGATAGCATTTTTTCTAAATATGATGCTGAAGATTTAATAAACAAAAATTCGCCTTATTATAAGAAAAAAGGCTTTAGTTATATGGTATTTGATGCAAAAGAAGAATTGATGGAAAATAGTGATTTACTTATTACTCCAATAATAAGAGATAAAAATAGAGTAAAGAAAGGTTTTGACCTAAAAACTTTAATAGAATGGAGTAATTAATGAAATTATATCACGCTGTTTTAGGCTCAGGTTCTTGCGGAAATAGTTATGTATTTTATGATGGAACAACCTCGATTTTGATAGATCAAGGTTATTCTTTTATTCAGTTTAAGAAAAAATTAAATGAGGTCAAAGTTCCATTATCAAGCATTAAAGCAATATTTTTAACCCATTTTCATCCTGATCACTCTCATGGATTAAAAGTTACATCTTCAAAGGCTTCAATACCTTTATATATAAACTCTAAAGCTATAGAAAAAGAATCTGTAGTTTTTGAAAAATTAAATTTACCACAAAAAAATCTTAATACGATTGAAGTTGATAAAGAATATAATATTGGAAATTTCAAAATAACAGCTTTCAAAACACATCACGATAGTGGAGGTAGTGTCGGTTATTTTATTGAGAACAATGATGAAAAAATCACTTTAATAACTGACACTGGAAAGACTACTGAACAAATGGGAGAATATGCAAAAAAAAGTAATGCATTATTCTTAGAATCGAATTATGATGAAGATATGCTATTAAAAGGACCTTATCCTTATAGACTTAAAAAAAGAGTTAGTGGAGATTGGGGGCATTTATCTAATGATCAAGCTTTAGATTTTGTCGTGAAAAATGAGTTTAATGGTGAATTATTATATTTGATACATTTGTCAGCAAAAAATAATGATATAGACTTAGTTAAACAAATATTTTGTGATAAATTGAACGGACCACAGATAGTTGTTTGTCCTAGAGGAAAACTAGTAAATATTATGGGGATGGGTAATGATGAAAAATAAAAGGCCTAAACACATGGAAATTATGACATATAAAAAATGTCAATCTATCAAACGCTCTGATGGGTTAAAAATGCGTTGTGTTGATGAATACACAATGAACTCACTATTGAGATGTACTGTAAGTCGTAATTTTAAAAGACCCTTTATGAGTATATATGGGGATGATGAGTTTATAACTTATGGAAAATTTAATTATATAGTTCAAAATATAAGATTTTTTTTAATATCAAAAGGTATTAAAAAGGGAGATAAACTTGCCATTTTTGGTGAATCTTCACCAAATTGGATGATATCATATTTTTCAATTACTACACTTGGTGCTATAGCAGTTCCTATACTTCCTGAATTCTCCAAAAGTGAAGTAACTAAAATTTTGACTCATAGCGAAGCAAAATCAATCTTTATCAATTCAAAACAATTTGAAAAAGTAAAAGATTTTTGCTTAGAGAATTCACAATTAGTTATTCGATTAGATGATTTATTTCATATACCTGAGAAAATAATTAAAGAAGTTAGTAATAAAAAAGATTTTACTGAAGCAGCTGGTATTGATATTAAAGTATATAAGCGAAGAATGAAGGAAAATCAAATCTTAAATGAAATAAAAGTTGAAGAGGATGATATTGCTTCAATTATATATACAAGCGGAACAACAGGCACAAGTAAAGGTGTTATGTTAACCCATAGAAACTTAGTTTGGAATGCCGATATTTCATCTGATGCTTATGTTCATATTACACCTAGAGATAAATTTTTATCAATTCTTCCTGTCGCCCATGTTTATGAGTTTACAGAAGGTCAATTGTTAATGATGATGAATGGAGCTCAGATAATTTTCTTAGGCAGACCACCAGCCCCAAGTGTATTAATTCCTGCTCTTAATAAGATAAAACCACAAATTCTTTTGTCAGTACCATTATTAATGGAAAAAATATATAGAAGTGCCGTTATACCAACAATTAATAAAAACAAAACACTTCAAAAACTTATGAAGAACCCCATAACAAGAAACTCAGTATGTAAACTCATAGGAGCTAAGTTAAAAGTTAAGTTTGGTGGTAGAGTTAAATTTTTTGGCTTAGGCGGAGCGCCTTTAGATAAAGAAGTTGAAGACTTCTTATATAGAGCAAAATTTCCATATGCTATAGGCTATGGTTTAACAGAAACAAGCCCATTAATAGCAGCTTGTGGAACAAAAAAAAGAGACCACAAAAGAGGTTATATAGGAAAATTAGTTTCACATGTAGATTATAAATTAATTAATAAGGATCCAAAAACAGGAATAGGAGAAATTGCTGTAAAAGGTCCTGGAGTTATGAAAGGCTATTATAAAAATGATGAACTTAATAAAGAAGTATTTACTGAAGATGGATATTTTAAAACAGGTGATTTAGGTTTAATTGAAAAGAAAAGATTAGCATTAAAAGGTAGATCAAAGACAATGATTTTAGGCTCTGGTGGTGAAAACATTTACCCTGAAGCTATTGAAAGTATTTTTAATAATCAAGAATTTGTTGAAGAAACTTTAGTCGTTCCTGAAGGAACAAGTTTAGTTGCATTGATTAAGATTGATTATGAATCTTTTGCTAAGATTACTAAACTATCATTCGAAGATAGTAAACAAGCTGCTTTAGAATATATTAATAAATTAAAGAGAGATATAAATAAAGAACTTAATTCTTTTAGTAAAATTCATGAAGTAACTTTACAAGATGAGCCATTCCAAAGAACTCCTACACAAAAAATTAAGAGATTCTTATATTTGGATAGAAAGAAAAAAGATAAAACCACAACAGATAACGATAATGAAAAAAAGGAATAGATAAATTTTATGCGCAACACTGATATAAGAATTAAAAGTTATGAACCTTTAGTAACATCTAAAGAGTTGCAAGAAAAGATCCCAACAACAGCTGAAGTTGAAAAACAAATTGAGATTAGCAGAGATATTGTAAATAATATAATATTAAATAAGGATGATAGGATTTTAGCAATAGTGGGCCCCTGTTCAATCCATGATCCAAAAGCTGCAATGGACTATGCTAAAAGATTAAAAAAGATAAGTGATAAGATTAATGATAAAATTTATGTAGTTATGAGAACTTATTTTGAAAAACCGAGAACAGTTGGAGGGTGGAAAGGCTTAATTATTGATCCTGATTTAGATGGTTCATATAATATTGAAAAAGGTTTGATAATGGCTAGAACCTTACTTATAGATATAATTAAATTAGGGTTGCCAGTTGGTTGTGAAGTATTAGATCCAGTTGTTCCCCAATACATAGATGAATTAATGAGCTGGTCAGCTATTGGAGCTAGGACTACTGAAAGTCAAACTCACAGAAACCTTTCAAGCGGCTTATCTGTAGCAGTGGGATTTAAAAATAGTACTAATGGTAATATCTTTAATGCAATTAATGCTATAAAAAGTGCTTCATTACCTGCGGCTTTCATCGGTGTTGATAGATTTGGAAATATGTCTGTTATAAGGACTAAAGGAAATGAATTAGGTCATTTAATTCTTAGAGGTGGTAATAACGGTCCAAATTATTATGATGAAAAAGTTGAAGAAGCTAGAGAAAGTCTTATTCAAAATGGGTTAAATCCTTCAATTATAATTGATTGTTCACATGCTAATAGTGGTAAGAAAGCTTATAGACAAAGAAGAGTTTTGAGAAGTGTAATTGAACAGATAAATTTTGGAGAAAAGAGTATTAGAGGCTTTATGTTAGAAAGTAATATTGAAGCTGGTTGCCAAAAAATAGTTGGAGATTTAAATTCATTGAAATACGGAGTAAGTGTAACTGATGAATGTATTTCAATTGACGATACAGAAAATATGTTGTTAAGTGCATATGAAAAATTAAAAGGGAGTGATTAAGATATGAAAGCATTAGTTTGTTTGGCCGAAGGATTTGAAGAGACAGAAGCAATAGTGCCAATTGATATTTTAAGAAGAAGTGGAATAGAAGTAATAGTAGCTGGTGTGGGAAATATCCAAATTACTAGTGCACATAATGTTAAAGTAGTTTGCGATATCGAAATATCTGAAGCTAAAGAAAGCTATGATTTAATAGTTTTACCAGGGGGAATGCCTGGAAGTACAAATTTAGCAAATAGTTTTGAAGTTGTTAAAAGAGTAATAACAATTTCTCAAACAGGCTTCGTTTGTGCTTTGTGTGCAGCTCCTGCAGTAGTTTTAGCGAATACAGGTATATTAGATGGTAAAGAAGCAACCTGTTACCCATCGATGGAAAAAATAGCACCAACCATAAACTTCACTCATAAAAAAAGATGTGTAGTTGATGGTAAGATAATAACAGCACAAGGCCCTGGAGTTGCTGAAGAATTTGCCTTAACTATAGTAAAGGAAGTCTTAGGCAAAGAAAAGATGGAAGAAGTAAAAAAGAGTTTCTTAGCTCGTTAACAAGCCTTACATTTTAACAAGAGATTAACAAGAATTCTACCACGTTTATTATCTCCAAAATTTAAACAAAAGTCATGAGCAACTGTTTCTATAGTTAGAGATGGTTGCTCTTTTCTTCTAAGATAAAGATGTTCTAAAAAAGAGAAGTATAGACATTCACGTTGCTTTTTTTTGAAGGCAATGTCAAATTCCCAATTTTTAATTAAATTACAAACAGGTAAAAAAATATCATCTTTATAAGATTCTATAGTTTCTTCCATGCTAGGAGATCTACCTAATTTTTGACCTAAAAAATATTTATGCGTATTAAGTTGTTTAATAATATTTTCAATGCATACATCACCAAGTTCATTATTTACTACATTTGAAAATTCTTTAAACTCCTTAGATTCTTTATTAAATTTCATTATTTTTCCTTTATATATAAAAAACTTATATTATAAACTTTAAATTCGATTTATAATAATCCTATATACCTTTTTTGAAAAGGGGTAAGAATTTATTAACAGAAAAAAAACAATTTTGTTACATTTTTAATAAAAATATCATATAAATCAAATAAAGTTGTAGGAGAATTTATGTTATATAATAATATAGTAGAAGCTATTGGTAATACTCCATTAGTTAGAATAAACAAAATTAATAATACATCAAATACTATTTGGGCAAAAGTGGAATCTATGAATCCTCTATCAAGCATAAAAGATAGAGCAGCCTTATTTATGATTAATGAAGCAGAAAAAAAAGGACTATTACAAAAAAATAGTTTAATTGTTGAGCCAACAAGTGGAAATACTGGAATTGGCTTAGCATATATTTCTGTATTAAGAGGGTACAAATGTACATTAGTAATGCCTGAATCTATGAGTGTAGAGAGACGAATGCTTTTAAAAGCTTTAGGAGCTGAAATTGTTCTAACTCCTGCAGAAAAAGGGATGAATGGTTCAATTGAAAAAGCAAAAGAAATAGTAAAAAATAATAAAAATAGTTTTATGCCTTCACAGTTTGAAAATAGTGATAATGCATTAGCACATTATATGACTACAGCTAGAGAAATATATAAAGATTTGAATAAAAAAGTTGACATCTTTATTTCAGCAGTTGGGTCAGGAGGAACGATAACAGGATGTGCAAAATATTTTAAAGAACAAAATAAAAACATCAAAATAATAGCAGTTGAACCTTATAATTCTCCTGTATTATCACATGGAGAAGCTGCACCACATAAAATACAAGGCATAGGAGCGGGATTTATTCCTAGTCTATATGATTCCAAATTAGTAGATGAAATTGTTCAAGTAAAGGATGAAGAGGCTATAGAAACAAGTAGAAGATTATCTAGAGAAGAAGCCTTACTAGTTGGAATTTCGTCAGGAGCTGCTTTAAGTGCTGCCTTAGAAGTTGCAAAGAAAACTGAAAATAAAAATATTGTAGTTATCTTTCCAGATAGTGGAGAGAGATATTTATCAACAGACTTATTTAAGGAATAATTATGTTTAATTTTGATTTAGAAAATACACTATTTTGTGGCCAAAGCTTTTGCTGGAGAAGAGAAAATGGTAATTTTGTTGCTGTTTTAAATAATCAAGTATATAGAATAAATCAACAAAGTAATATAAAAGATCCTTTTTTAATTCATTATTTAGATATGGATTATGACTATAAAACAGCTTTAGAAGAAATAAAAAAAATGGACAATTTTTTAGAAAAAGCTGTGGATCAATGTAATGAAATACATATATTGAATCAAGATTTATGGGAAACTGTCATAGGCTTTATATTAAGCCAAAATAACAATATAAAGCGAATAGAAGGATTATATGATAGTTTCTGCAGAAATTTTGGAAAAGAAGTTGAAAAGGGATATTTTACTTTCCCTAGACCAGAAGATTTAAAACATCTAAGTGAAAGTGATTTAAGAGATATGAAAGTAGGATTTAGAGCTCCATATATTTTAGATGCAATTCAACAATCCGATTTAATCTTAACAATTGATAAGATGGATGAAGAAAAGAGTGATAAAGTATTACAATCTATAAAAGGAATAGGACCTAAAGTTAGTGCATGTATAAGGCTTTTTGCTTTACATCAATTAAATTCATTCCCTAAAGATGTTTGGATTAAAAAAATTATGAAACTAAAATTTGAGGGTAAAGATGAAAAAATTTTCTATCCATATGCGGGACTTGCACAGCAATATTTATTTCATTATGCGAGATTAGGTTATTTAAATGATATTTAAATTATCTTAATAACTTTTAAAAAAAATAGAATTATGAGAGAGTTCTATTTTGAAGAAGCTAAGAAATTAGATTAATAAAAATAATAAATTGTATCAAATATTTTGATATGGTATAATTAAGTTACATAAATTCATGGAGGTTATATGAAATCAGGAACAATTTACACAATTGGCAGGCAATATGGAAGTGCTGGCAGGAGAGTAGGTAGTGAAATAGCAAAAAAGCTAGACATACCATTTTATGATAAAGAGTTAATTTCTTTAGTTGCAAAAGATAGTGGCTTAAATGAGGCTTTAATCGAGAATGTTGATGAAAAAGCTGCTAGTTCATTTTTTCAATCTTTAATGGCAGGTTCTAATCCATTTGGGGCTTTTCCCATGGCAACTAGTAATCTAGGATTACCTGATTTGCCAATAAATGATAGAATCTTTTTGATACAATGTGATGCAATTAGAGAGATTGCAAAAAAAGGGCCATGTGTTATAGTAGGACGATGTGCTGATTACGTTTTAAGAGAAGAAAAAAATAGACTATTATCAATTTTCATCCATTCTCCTTTAGATGTTAGATGTGAAAGGGCTATAAATCTTTATAAAGTACCTGAAAAGAAAGCTATAAGTGAATGTCAAAAGAATGATAGAACTAGGGCACATTATTATAATTATTTCACTGATAGGAAATGGGGTGTAGCTAATAATTATGATTTGAGTATTGATTCTTCAATATTAGGAGTATCAAAAACAGCAGACTATATTATTGAATTTGATAGAATGCGCCGTAATTAAAAAACTCAAACTAGTTTCCTAAAGGACTTTATTGATGCACTTCTTTGAAAAAAAAATTGATGAAAAGGTTCAACATGAAATAAATAGAATTAATTCAACAAGAATCCATAAATTGATATATGTTGTTATGGTCATGGAAGCTTTTATGATTTTATTCTCATTTTTTATAAAGCTTCCAAATTATTATAAATATTCATATATATCACTATTTATATTAAGCTTTATATTTTCATATTTGACACAAAAGCAATTCCAAACAAATTATTCAATGCAAAAAATAGTAATAAATTTTGCCATATATATATTTTCTTTTTGGGGAATCATTATCGCAATCCTAGATTCCTTTTTAGATATATGTCCCTATGTTTACTTAATAAACATCAGTGCTATTGCATGTTTTTTAATATCAACTCCAAAAGAGAGTATTGTTTATAATTTAGTAAATTTTACGATATTATTATTATCCTTTGGCCATTTTAATGATTTGTCTTATCCCTTTATAATTAATATAGTATGTTTTCACTTAGTTTTGTTAGCAATATCGATAGACAGATATATTATATTCTCAAAGAGCATAGTGGATAATTTTTTTCTTAAGAAAGCCAATAAAGAATTAGAAATTTTATCAACAATCGATCAACTCAGTGGATGTAAAAATAGACGAGGCTTATTATATGAAATAGAGAAATATAGTGGTCAGGTTTTTTTTATATTATTAACTGATATAGATAATTTTAAAGAAGTTAATGATTTATATGGTCACGATATAGGGGATTTATTTATAGTAAACTTTGCTAAAATATTACAATCAAATTTCGGTATTAATAATGTATTTAGAATTGGAGGCGATGAATTTATAATTATTAATAATCAAGATCCAATGGACTATTGCTTAAAAAAATTTAAAACATCTTGTAGAGAATTGGAAGAAATCTCATTTGTAACACATGCAAATTTGAAAATGACAACTAGTGCAGGATATACATATAAAGTAATAAATAATGAAGATGATTTTAATATTCTTTATAAACAATTAGATATCGCATTATATAACTCAAAAAAAGCTGGTAAAAATCAGATTTTTAAAGTAGAAGATTAAATTAATTATATTTAATAGATATAAAAAAACTTGGAAGACAATACGAATTCCAAGTTTTTTTGATTTAAAAAATATTATTCATTAATAGAAATTAAGTCAATTTTGAATATTAACAATGAATTAGGTTCAATATTTTGATTTCCATCTTCACCGTATCCAACAGCAGGTGGTAACCAAGCTATAATAGAAGAACCTGGTTTCATTTGCATAACAGCTTCACTAAATCCTGAAATAACTTGAGTTAAACTAAATGTTGCAGGAGTACCTCTTTCAAAAGAACTATCAATAACACTACCGTCTAATAGAGATAATTCATAATCTAGAGTAACAGTAGAATCGGCAGTAGGATTTTCACCTTCACCTTCTTTTAAAACTCTATATTGAACACCAGAATCTAAAGTAATAACTCCACTTTGAGATTTATTAGCTTCTAAGAAAGTTTCAGCATCATTTAAATTAGTAGCTTTAAGCTGAGCTAAATATTCTTCTTGTTTTGCAGTATATTCTTTTTCAAAATCTCTCATCGCATTTTCCATTTGATATTGAGACATTTGAGAATCTAGATTATAAGCTGAATCTAAAATACCTTGAGTGAAGTAGTAATTATCAACAGGAATTCCTGAAGTAACAAATTGAGCAGCAATTAAGTAACCATAAGCATAAGCAAATTGATCATCTAAATCAGTAGGTTTATCTAAGTTATTAATTTCTTCAAGAGGAGTCACAGAACCATTATCACTCTTTTTTTCAATCTCAGGGTCTTGGAATTTTGTATTATAGTCTTGTACAAAACCTTGTAGTTCATCAATAGTAAAGAAATCCTCAGTATCAATAGAAATTACATCAAGAATACCACGAACAAAGTAGTTTGCATTTACAAATAAACCTTGTGTATTGAAACTTTGCATCAATGAATAACCATAAGCATAATTAAAACCATGTTCAAGAACGTTATCAAAACCATAGTCATCATCTGGAATATCAAATTGAGCTTCGATAGGCACAAAAGAAATTGAGCCAGAAGTTACATATGGAGTAATAAGTCTAATATTATTGCTGGTTATTTGATCAGCATTAACATCTAAATTGTCAAAACTTACATAATCACCAATAGAATAAGAGTCTATATTATAGATAGTTTTTACATTATATTTATCAATCGATACAGTTAATTCAGCTGAGTCAGTTAATACATCAAATAAATAAGTATCGTCTGTTTTGTCAATATTCTGAATCATAGCTAATGTTTCAGAGGCCTTTACTTCGTTTGTGCCACTAGCAAATACATTAGGTGCTACAAAAAGAACACTTAAAGCACAAATAATAGTAATTAAAGATAATTTTTTAATTTTCATAAGTTTGTAATCTTCCTTATTTTGTTTTTAAACATTTAGAATCCCTTTAACTTTAGGACAAGAAAGGAAAATAGTCAAATACAAACTTATTTTAATTCAACCTTTGATACTTTAAAAATATTTTTAATTTCCTCTATTGCAAGATTTTAACATAAAAATTATTATTTATGTAGAATTATGATTTATTTTTAATAAGGAACTGTCGGAAAGGAATATAACAAATATTTAGATTTCTTTTTTTAAGAGACTGTGATAAAATATTTCAAAAAGGAGTAATAGTGAGTATTAGATTACCATATTTGTTGCAACCTTATAACATTTGTCATTTTAAGGACTCTACATTTTACATAGGCAATCGAAAGGCTTTCCCAAGTGAAAAAAGCTTTGTTGAGTGCAATTCTTGTCAACAAATTGGGGATGCTTTAAAACAAATGATAACTCAAGGTGGTGGGCCATTACAAGTTGCTTTAACTGCTTTTAGATATATCGCAAGTCAAATGGAAAGAAAGAGAATCGAATTTTCCTACGATAGTTTAGAAAGAGAAATCTCATATATAGTTAGAGCAAGAGTTACAAACACCACTATGAAAAGAAGTGTTCATAGAGTTTTAAATTTAATGAAAAATAGATTTATAGATCCAACATTTAATCAAACTGATTTGATCATTGAAATAAATGAAATCATAGATAAGATTGAAGAAGAAAAAAATGATACTTATTATAAAATGGGTAAATTGGGTTCATCTCTAATAAAAGATGAAGATACAATATTAACAACATGTTTTGCTGAGCACAGTTTTATATTATCTTTATATTTTGCTATGCAAGAGGGTAAAAAAGTATCAGTTTTAGTAAATGAAACCAGGCCATATTTTCAAGGATCACGTTTAACAGCCCCAAGTTTAAAGGAGATGTTAATTCCTGTCAAAATTATAAGCGATGGAATGGGGTCATATTTTATGCATAAAAACATGATTAAGCACTATATGACTGCAGCAGATTTAGTATGTATGGATGGAACTGTAGTAAACAAAATAGGAACTAATCAAAATGCTATATGTGCTAAATATTATAATATCCCTTATACAGCTTTCGCTATGGCACCAGATACCACAAAAAGTACATCAGATGATATACAAATGGAATATAGAGATGGCCTTGAGTTATTGAAGATAGATGATAAATTTATTAGTGACAAAGACATCAAAGCTTTATATCCAGCCTTTGATATAATTGAAAGTTCTTTAGTTACAAATATAGTAACACCAAAAGGTATTTTTAAACCAAACCAAATTAGAGGAGTGTTTAATTGAAAGCAATTATAGGTGGAACAGGAATAGATGAATTATTTCCAAATTCTAAAATTTACGAAATATCTACTAAATATGGCAAAGCAAATTATATAAAAGATAATGATATAATTATAATATTACGACACGGACCAAATCATGATATACCGCCTCATTTAATTAATTACAGAGCAAATATAGAAGCTCTAAGACTTTTAGATGTTGATAAATGTGTCGGCATTTATGCGGTAGGATCAATAAGCAAGAAGTTATTGCCAGGGGCAGTAACAATCATAGAAGATTTCATAGATTTTACAAAAGGGAAAAGAGAATCATCTTTTGCTACAGTAAATGATGTATTTCATGTAGAAATGAGTAATCCATTCGATTTAGACCTTAAAGTCAAGTTAAAGAAAGAAGCTTCGATATGTAATTTTCCATTATCTGATGGAGGTGTTTATATATGTACTGATGGACCAAGACTTGAAACTCCTGCTGAAATAAGAATGTTTGAACATTTTGGAGCAGATTTTGTTGGTATGACAGGTTGTCCTGAATTTGCACTTATGAATGAAGCAAAAATTAAATTCGTTGCTCTAGCATATAGTATAAATTGGGCAAGTGGTGTAAATCATGACAAAGTAACGTTTATCGATGATCAAGCAATAGGAAAAATAGCTCAAGCTTTAATTTCCTTTTGTATTAAATCATATTCTCAAATAAGTTAGGCTACAAATTTTCTTCACAATTCTACACTAATTAGTTATTGAATTATGAGAAAAATTTAGTATTATTAAAAAAGAAATTATATATAAGAAGGTGAAAAGATATGAAGAAAGGATCAATTGTGAGTTTAGTGTTTAGCTGTATTTTATTTGTGTTTGGTGTTTCATTAGTAATTATGAGTTTTAGGCAAGCCTTAACTCCTGTAAGTATCCAACACTATGCAGAAGGCTTTACAATGAGTTTAAGTATAAACAATTTAAGTCTAGCTATTTCATCTATATCTGTAATGTTTTTAATTTTAGGAGGGAACTTAATCGTTAGCTCAATCTTATTATTAATATTATCATGTTATTTACATGTATCTAGTAAATCAAATACAGTTATGGATGCAAATTTGAAAACACAAAAAGTAGCTAGCCATAAAAAAACAGACAAAGGCCCTAAACCTGAGAACCATCAAGAAGAGAGTGTAAAGGTCGAAGCAACTTTAGTTGAGCCTGATTCTCAAAATAAACAAACTGAATAACTAAACTTTAAAAAATAACGTAGCCGCTTAATAAAATTTAAGCGGCTTTTCTATACCTAACAAGAAGGTTTAAATTAAAGGAAATAACTTAAAAAAAGATTCCTAAAAATTAGGAATCTCAAATAAAAAATACGCCAGATAGGAGTCGAACCTATGACCTACTGCTTAGAAGGCAGTTGCTCTATCCAGCTGAGCTACTAGCGCATTAGCAAGTTACTTTGTAACTCGCGATTGTGTTTATACGATATTATTAAATTATTTTCAAGTATTTTTTTAAAAAAACTTACTGAATCACAGTGTGTTATTATAGCTAATATAAGAAACGTAAAACTTAAAAATAAAAAAGATTCCTAAAATTAGGAATCTCAAATTAAAAATACGCCAGATAGGAGTCGAACCTATGACCTACTGCTTAGAAGGCAGTTGCTCTATCCAGCTGAGCTACTGGCGCATTAGCAAGTTACTTTGTAACTCGCGATTGTGTTTATACGATATTATTTAATTCTTTTCAAGTATTTTTTAAAAAAAAGTTTAAATATTTTGAAAAAAACTTAATTTTAGTGCTTTATATATTGGAAAACATATAAACCTAAAAAGATAAAACAATTTAACTATTAGTATGCTCAAGATAAATTGAAGTATCTTTATCACGAGGAGCTTTTACAATTAAATAATTGCCGTTATCTTCAAAATGACCAAGAGCCATTTCCTCACTGAAATTATAAACTTTACCATATAAAATGTTGTTTTTAATTTCATAATCCATTACAAAACTTTCCCCACCTGTAATATCTTGAACAATTAATTTATTATCTAAAATTGTATAAATCAAATCTCCAAGTAAATCTTCTTGTAGAATTTGATTATTTTTTAATGATGATAATATTAAATTATATTCATCTTTAAAAGATTGATCATTAATATCAATTTTTCTCTTTGACAAATAATCTTGAACATATTTATTGACTGTTTTATCAGTAATAATATAAGACCCGTAATATTTGCTATTTGGGGTCTTGTTTGATATATTTAAGATACTGTCATTAGAAGTGTTTTGAGGTGTGGCAAAATTTAATGTCGTTGCTGCCATAATACTTGTTGTAATTATGAAGGTTGTTAGACCTTTAATTATTTTTGTCTTCATGTATTTATCTCCTAAATCCTGCAATAAATATATTTATATTGATTAAAGTAGTCAAGGTAAATTTGAATATATGGACAAAATAAAATATAATCATTTAAAATTAGATGAGGTTATTTATGGAAAGATTATTTGTAGAAAAATTAGAGTCAAAAAGATTATATTTTAGACCATTTAGGGTAGAGGATAGCGAAAGTGTATTTGAATACTCAAGTGATGAAGAAACAGTAAAATATCTAACTTGGAAAGCTCATTCTACTATAGACCAAACTATTGCAACCATAAAAGATTATCTAATGAAACCTGGGATTTATGCCATTGTATTAAAAACTGAGGAAAAAGTTATTGGGTGCATTGATATCAGATTGCTTGAAAATAATAAAGCTACATTTGGTTACGTTTTAAACAGAAAGTATTGGAATATGGGCTACATGAGTGAAGCTTTACAATCGTTTATCGATTATATGTTTAAAAAACTAAATATAGATGAAATTATTGGAATCCATGAAAAAGGTAACGATGCTTCAGCCACTGTTATGAAAAAATGCCATATGAGACTAAAATCTGTTGTAAAAAATGAAAAAATAAATAATAAAGTTGCAGATTATAGTCTGGTCTGCATCCAATTTAGTTGACACTTTAGGAGCCACTGCTTCCTAAATAGTTTACAACTGTTTTTAGTATTTTAGCACTATTTATTATAGTGTCAATTCTGGGTTATAAATAATTGGCAAAGTTCCTTTAGGATTTTTCTCTAATCTTTCTATTGGAGTTTGCCAATTAAATCCTTTTTTCTTTCTAACTGAATTATACCAAGGGATAAACCATCGTGTTTTTGCTATAACTAATTCAGCTCTAACTTGTCGATTTTTAAAATTTTTCTTTCCAAATTCTGTATAAAAAGCCTCTGTTTTTATTATTGAATTTAGAGATTCTTCTGCTGCATTGTCATAACAATTTCCAACAGAAACACTCATTCTAACATTAAGCTTTTCCATTAAATCCATATAACTATTATTTACATAGCTAGTACCTGCATCACTATGAATTATGCAATCATTTAAATCATATTTGCTTGAAAGATCTAATAATGTGTTCACACATAGTTCACTATTAGGACTATCACTAATTCTCCAAGCGACTACTTCTCTATTAAATAAATCCATAATTGTGTTTAAATAATACATCTTCTCTAAGTAATATAAATAAGTAATATCAACAACAAACTTTTTTCTTGGTGTACCACTAAAGAAGTTTTGTTTAAGTAAATCTTTAGGTTTACCCACTTTCATTTCTTTTCTTCTTTTATACTGCAACGGTGTCCATTTTTTCACTCTAACATGCGATAACAGGTTGTTTTCCTTCATTAAACGAAGAATTCGACCTTCTCCAACTTTTATATTTAAGACTTCATTTACAACTTCTTTCATAGGTCTATGACCAATTGCATATGAGGTTTCTTTTTGAACTGATCTAATAACTTCAAGTATTTGATTATTTAAATTTTCTTTATCTTTATTCCTTAAATATTTATAGTAAGCTTCACGTGAAATATTAGCAATAGCGCAAAGTATTGTGATATTGTTAACATCTTTGTTAGTTAATGCAAAAAGGATTATTTGTTCTCTTTTTTTTTACGATACTTATTAGGATCAATTCCATTAAGCTCTAACATACTTTCTAGGTAAGCTATTTTATGCTTATCCCATTCATGCTCTTTCTTTAACTTAAGATTCTCTTTTATTAAATCATCACTATCAATAATTTTCTTTGCCATATATTCAACCTCCATTAGAGCTTTTGAATCTCCAATAGTTTGTGAATACAGTTTAACAGAATCCTTACATTTAACAAGGATGTCATTTCTTTCATTTACCCATTTTAGTATTGTTGGATATTCAACTTCATACTCTCTTGCTAAGTCAGCAATAGTTGCTTCATTAGTTAGGTATTTTGTAATAGCGTTAAGCTTATTACTAACCGTTTGGTGCTTTCTTTTTTTCTTTTTCATAGATTCTCCTCTAGCTGTAAACTAGAGGAGGTGCAGTTAACTTCTAAGTGTCAACTTAAATGGGGGCATATCAGTCACTATTCAATTACAAAAGAAGACTATTTTAATATTTAATTTATACTTTAAAATTAAAAATACAAAAAAAAGCTACCAAATTAGGTAGCTTAATTTATCGGGATGAAAGGACTCGAACCTTCGATATCTTGCTCCCAAAGCAAGCGCCATAGCCGCTAGGCGACATCCCGTTTATAAAAAAGGTACTAATCTATAAGATTATTTATACCATAAAAAGAGCACTCAAAAAAGAAGAGTGCTTATCGGGATGAAAGGACTCGAACCTTCGATATCTTGCTCCCAAAGCAAGCGCCATAGCCGCTAGGCGACATCCCGTAACGAATGAGAGATTAACATTTGTGCTCATAAAGGTCAATATGAAATTTAAAAAAAATTTAAAATCTTATCCATTAGTTTAAACATTTATTTTCCTAGTAATGAAATAATATAATTTTTGATAATTGAGGAGTAAAAAATACTTTATATGAAAATAAAAATTTTTAACTTTCTTACAAGAAAATAAATTAAAAGATAATGGACATTTTCTAAAAAAAATATGACTTAAAATGTATAATAGGATTAACGTTAATCCTAATAATTTCTTTTACAGTAAGTAATTATCTAATTTTTATTCTTGCTAATTGGATTAATTTATGCTATATTAATCTTATGAGAACAGTATTGATGAAAGATATAGCGAAAGCAACAGGTTTTTCCATAAATACAGTATCAAGAGCTTTGAGGAAAGATCCAAAACTAAGTGATAAAACAGTTAATCTTATATGTGAAACAGCAGATAGGCTTGGATATATAAATAATTCTTTAGCATCTAGCATGAGATTAAAGCATTCAAAAATTATTGGAGTAATCACTTCAGATTCTTCAAACCCATTTTTTGCAGAAGTTGTCAGGGGAATAGAAACCACAGCTAAAAATTATGGGTATAATATTTTACTTGTTAATACAGGTGAAAAACCTGAAGAAGAGAAAGAATATATTAGATTATTTTGTAGTAGGCATGTTGATGGATTGTTAATTGTTCCAGTCTTAAAGGATGAAGTTATAAGAAAATTATATATGCGAATGAACATACCTTATTTATTTTTAGGTAGGATAGCAGAAGGTGTAGAAAATCATTCTATTCTGCATCAAGACTATGTTTCTCAAAAAAAAGTTGTTAAGCATTTAATTAAGAAGGGTCATACTAAAATATTATATTTAAGAGGGCCTAAAAATGTAAGTAATACTAATGAAAGACTAGAAGGTTATAAAGACGTTTTAAAAGAAAACAAAATTGACGTTGATGATAATTATATAATTAATACTTATGGTCATATAGAAGATGGATATGCTGCGACAAATAAAGCTTTAAATAAAGGATTAAAATTTACAGCAATTTGTTGTTTTAATGATTTAGTTGCTATGGGGGTTTTAAAATCATTAAAAGAAAATAACTTGGAAGTTCCAGAAGATATAGAGGTTTTTGGTTTTGATAATTTGAAAATATCTCAATTTATGCAACCTAGTATTAGCACTGTAGATGTTCCAAAATTTTCACTAGGTTGTGAAGCCACACATGAACTAATGAAACATATCGAAGATTCAAATTTAGAATATGTTACAAAGCAACTTAAAACTAGATTAATTTTTAGAGAATCATCACCAAAAAGAAATTCATGAATTATAATTAAGGAGGAGTCATGAAAATCAAGAAAATTTTACTTACATTATTAGTAGTAATGTTTAGTACAAGCGTAATTTTTGCAAGTGGTACTAAAGAATCTGATTCATCAAGCAAAAAAGAAGGACCAATAACAGTTACATTTTGGTCTTTATTTACTGGTGGGGATGGAGAATTTTTTAATGCTATTATTGATGAATTTAATAATACCCACACAGATATACAAATGAAGACAGATACTGTTAAATTCGATAATTATTATACTAAATTAACCGCAGCTCTAGCAGCGGGAAATGCACCCGATCTTATAGTATTGCACCAAGCTAATTTAAAAAACTACATACCTAGTGGACAATTATTAGCTTTAGATGATTATTTAGAAGATATTAATGCTCCAATAGATGATTTTATTCAAGCACCTTTAGATGCTTGTAAAGTTGATGGAAAATTGTATGCTCTACCTTTAGATGTTCATCCTATAATTATGTATGTTAATAAAAGCTTGTTAATGGAAGCAGGAATTAATGAGATTCCCACCAATTATGATGAGCTAATTGATGCTGCTATAGCTGTACAAAACAAAACAGGTAAAATGGGTATAGCTTGTGATAATACCACAGCTGTTTATAAAGCTTATACTTTAACTAGACTATTTTTCTCAATGATGTATCAACAAGGTGGACAAATGTTATCTGACGATAATAAGGCTGCAGCCTTCAACAATGAAAAAGGTGTTGTAGCATTGAAAGCTTTGCAAGATATGGTTAATAAATATGGAGTGACACCAGAAGGTTTAGACTACGATACATCAGTTAACTCATTTAAGTTAGGTGAAGCAGCATTTCATTTCAACGGTGTTTGGGCAACAGGAACCTTTGAAAGTCAAGAAGATTTAGATTTTGTTGCTGTTCCTTTACCAGGTTTAGTTGGAAAGCCAGCGGCTTGGACAGGTAGCCATACTTTAGCAATTCCTAAAAACAAAGCAAATGATATGGAACATGTAGAGGCAATCCTAGAATGTATGCTTTGGATTACAGGTCATGGAGAAATGTGGGCTAAAGCAGGACATATACCAATAAGAACATCAGTACAAAATAGTGAAGCTTTCAAGGCTCTCCCATATAGAAGCGATTATTCAGGAGCAGCTGCAAATTCTGTAGTTCCACCTAATGCAGCTGGTTGGGATGAAATATATTCAACATTATCGGACATGTTAGAATATGCTGTTGCTAAGAACTCAGATCCTAAACAAGCTCTAGCTGATATGGAAGATAGAGTGAACAATATTCTTTCAACTTATAACTAAATTAAAACGAGAGTGGGAGGCATCTCCCACTTTCTCTTAAGGGAGGCCTCTATGATACCGGGAAATAAAGATAACAGAGATGGATTGATTTTTGCATCCCCATTTATGTTAGTATTTATTTTATTTATGCTCTATCCATTACTTAACGGTTTTTACATAAGTTTTTTTAAATGGGATATCCTATCAACTAAAAAGTTTTTGGGATTTCAAAATTACATTAACTTATTTAAAGATCAGACATTTTATTCTTCTTTATTACATACTTTACAATTCGTAATAATAACAACACCAGTTTTGTTAGTATTAGGTTTTATAATGGCATTATTTGTAAATTCAAAATCCCCCTTTAAGAATTTAGGAGAGAATATTTTTTTCATTCCATACATTTTTTCTATGACAGTAATATCAACATTATGGGCTTGGCTATTTCAAAAGCAATACGGTCTAATAAACCATGTAATATCATATTTCAATATAGAACCAATAGGTTGGCTTACAGATACAACTTGGGCTATGTGGTCAGTGTGTTTTGCTACTTTTTGGTGGACCGCAGGTTTTAATATGATTTTAATGTCAGCTGGAATGAGACAAATTTCAAAAGAAGTTTATGAATCAGCACAGATAGATGGAGCTACATATATACAACAGATAAAAAGTATTACAATACCTTTATTAAAACCTACAATTGCATTATGTTTAATTCTCCAAGTTATAGCTTCTTTTAATGTCTTTGGACAAGTATACGTAATGACAGGTGGTGGACCTTATGGTTCAACTAGAGTGCTTATCCAATACATATATGAAACAGGATTTCAATATTTTAAAATGGGTTATTCTGCTGCAATGAGCTACATATTATTTTTTATCATCATGATATGCTCACTAATCCTAAGTAAAATAGGAGGAAGTAAAAATGAATAAAAAAACTTCCAAATATTATATATTAAGATTTATTGAGATTTTTATTCTTTTAATATGGGTCTTCCCTCTTATTTGGATGGTAATTACATCTTTGCATAACGAAACAGATTTAGTATCTAAGCAATTTCATTTTTTACCTACAAAACCAACTTTAATTAATTATGTTAAAGCTTTTACTTCAACATACATAATAAGATGGTTGTTAAATAGTTTATATGTTTCATTTTTAGCAATGGCTTTAACTTTAATTGTCGACGCACCAATAGCTTATGCTTTTGCAAAAATCAAATTCAAAGGTAAAACTTTCTTATTTTGGTTAGTTATGGCTGGGATGATGGTACCGTTTCAAGTTTTAGTAATTCCATTATATTTACAATTTAACAGTTATAATTTGATTAATAATTTATTGTCAGTTGTTCTTCCTAGAATATCTTTACCCATTGGAGTTTTTATCTTAAAACAATTTTTTGAAGGAATCCCTGATGCCCTTGAAGAATCGGCATTTATGGATGGAGCCTCACGATTTAAAGTATTTAGATCAATAATATTACCCTTAGGTGGAGCCGCTTTAGCAACCGTTACAATTTTATCCTTTATAAATTGTTGGAATGATTTTTTATGGCCATTAATAGCAATTAATGATACCGCTAAATATACAATTACAGTAGGTATAGCAAACTTCCAAGGAACTCATGGAACTCAATACGCATTAATATTATCTGGAGCTGTAATAGCTTCGATACCACAATTTATATTTTATGTTATTTTCCGAAAACAAATTGTTCAAGGAATAGCAATGTCAGGCATCAAGGGGTAGCAAATGTTATTTCCCATCAAAATTAATGATACAATTATTAATATTTCAAATAATATAAGAACAATAAAAAACAGAGAAAAATTAAAAAACTTTAAACAAAAGAATAACGAATTATTTTGGTCATATAATTGTTTAATAATAAAAGATAATGTAGAAATAGAAGATAGTTTTATCAAAATAAAGAGAGAAATCAAAGTTCTAAAAACTAATAGATATAAAATTGAATTAATTATTAACCATGATGTTGTAAATTATGAAATATTTATTCCATCTGTTATTTATAAAGGTAACTTAGAGGGGAAAGGTAAATTCCCTAGATTAAAAGATGAAAAATATTGGTCATTTGATGAGAGTAGAATGACAATACCAGGATGTATAGAAATTAAAGGGAGTAATAAGACTCTAATTTTAGCTCATAGGGCAAATAATAAGCATTTAGCCACTAGTTGGACTAAAACAAGTGTATCTTTTAGTTTGCCTTCTATTGAATGGCCTTATGAATATACAGGAAAAAACAGTTTAGAAAAAACAATTATTAATGATGAGAATTCGTATACTAATTTAGATAAAGGAACAAAGATAAACCAAGAATATATATTTTATATAAACGATACTAAAAAAAATGATTTATTAGGTGATTATAAAATATTTTTAGAAAAATTTATAAATTTGACTCCTAGAGTCGAACCTAAATTATCATTCTATGATTTTAAAGGCTTGTTATTGAAACATTTATTATTTTTAGTAGAAAGAGGTAAAAGCGGACACTACATAAAAATGGGGAAAGGAAATGAACCTCATCAAGAAATATATGAATATACTAGTGCATCTTTTTTAGTAAAAAGTGTAGAAGCTGCTTCAATTTTGTGCTCTATAGAAATAAATAATTTAAAAGATAATTTAAGCTATGAAATAAAACAAATTTTAGAAGAACAAGAAAAAATTACTTTGGAAAATTTATCATATAAAGATTTAGCTAAATCTATAGGAAATTATTTTTTACAAGCAGAAAAGCCTCGTGGAATCTTTCGAGACTGCCAAGATTTAAAATCCAATATTTGGGGAGGATATCTTGGAATTGGTGAAAATAATGAGTTTAGATGGAATGTGAATTCTAGAACTAATGGAGAAGCATTATTGGCTTATCTTTCATTATCTAAATACTGTGACCCCATAAGTAAAAAGAAATACTTAAAACTTATAGATAACATTGTTAATTTTTATTTAGAACATCAACTTGAGAGTGGGAACTTCGGAAGGTGGTGGAGTAAAGATGGCACATTAATTGACGATAAAGGCACAAATGGAGCTTATATATTTTTATTTTTTATCAAATACTATAAACAAACAAAAAGTGAAAAGCTATTAAACTCAATTAAAAAAGCAATAAAATATTATGCAAAATTAATAGAAACAGGCTCTTATTTTGGAGACACTTTAGATGCAGACTCATGTGATAAGGAAGCCGGTCAAATATTATTGAGCAGTTTCTTGGAATTGTATGATATAAAAGAATTTAGAACTAAATATATTTTGTCATTATGTGAAAAAAGTGCCACATTTATAATGACATGGATAATGGCAGATAATATTGTCTTTGATCCTACAACTCCTCTAGGAGAAAGAAATTTTAAGACAAAAGGATTAAGTGTAGTTTCCATTGCAAATCAACATTTAGACTTATATGGGATGATGATAGCTTATGATTTTTTACGGCTATATAAATATTGTGGAGGGCAAATATATTTAAAACTAGCTAAAAACATGATTAATTCCTGCACACAACTAATATCAAAACCGGATGATTTATTAGGGAGAAGCAAAGAATATATAGGCTGGATTCCTGAGCAAATTAATCATACTAGATGGGATTATTTTAATGATAAAGCCCATCATAATGGTTATTTTTTGATAGACATAGCTTGGGTACAAGTTTTAGTACTTAAATATTTAATAAAAATTGAAAATGATTTTTCGGAGGTAATATAATGAATCTACGATTTTCAATTATGACACTTAATCTTTGGAATACAGAAAAATTAGAAATAAGAAAACCTTCAATAAATAAATTTTTCCAAATATTTCAACCGGATTTTTTATGCATTCAAGAAATTAGACAAGAAACAAGAACTTTTTTAGATATAATTTTACAAAATTATAGCAGAGTTGAAGATGATTTTCTTGGTTGGAGAGATGAATCTAACATCTATTATAATAAAAAATTATTTGAAGAGGTTGACCATGGTAGAGTAGATTTACTTATGCCTGAAACAAATAGAGGACTTTTTTATTTAAGAGCAAAATCTAAATCTACAGATGATATAATTTTTGTTTCTACCGCTCATCTAACACACCAAGGTAATGCAGATGAGCTAGCTACAGGATGCAGTTATCGACATAATGAGGCTATTTTACTTTCTAATGCAATAAATAAATTAACAAAAAATGATGAAGGAGTTATAGTTTGTGGAGATTTTAATGATCCATTCCATCCGATGAGAATAATTAGCGAGAAAACCAACCTTTCAGAAGTTTTTAGAACTCTCCATTTGGAGGCACCTATAACTTTCCCAAATTCGCAAATAAGTGATGAATATTATTTAGTGGAAAGCATAGATAAAATTATGCATAATTATAAATTAAAACCAATTATGGCTTCATCACCTAAATTGACTCTTTCAACTGGTATATCTGATCATTACCCTGTTGAAGCAATATTTGAAATAAAATAATTAGCAATGGATCTATTAGAATTATAAAATACAAAAGTCACAGAAAAATATATTGTTTTTTTTCAGTGACTTATAATTAAAGAAAAAAATAATTAAATCTGTCATATTTACAATGTTTAGGCTATATTTGGTATTACAAAAAATTTCCTAGCCAAAATAAATATTAGTCTTCTTTTATATTTAACTTACCCATTTTATAAGCAGTTAGATTTTTAATTAATCCATTTCCTCTAAATTCAATTAACTCTAAATCTTTTAAAGCTTCAATAACTCTAGTTGCACATTGTCGCCCATCATTTAAAAATATTTCTAAAACGCTATGATCTATTAATAGTTTAACACTAATTTCTTCACGTTTATCAAAAGGAATGAATATATTATCAAATTTGACACCAGTTGATGAAAATAAAATTTGAACTACACCTTGTTTTTTAGCTCTAAGGATAAGATTTATCTTAAAGTCATCTTTTAAGTTTATTTTAAAATTTACTTCGCTTTGATATAAATTATCATCTTCATACTGTACAACATGAGATAAATCGAAACTTTGATTATCAATTAATTTATCTTGTCTAAGCTTATAAGTTTCTTCAATTGGAAGTTGTATAAGCTCCATATTATCGTTTAAACTTATTTCTCTTGGAATAGAAATAACATTATTCCAACCTTGATTTTTACTAAAGCCTCTAACAAAAGCAAATAAAATAGTTCTTCCCTTATCATCAATAATAGTATTAGTTGCATAATATTGGGCACAATAATCAACTAAACCAGATTTCTCAATAGTGAAGTCCAGATTGTCAACATCAAAAGTTCCTATATAATATTCAACTTCTCTATACGGTGAACCTACTAAAACCCATTTGTCATTGAGGGAAAAGAAATTTGGACATTCAAATAGTTCAATAATCGGTTTAAATGTTACTAGTTCTTTTATATATTTCCAATTAACTAAAGAACCATCTTCACTTTCAAAAAGGAGAACAGAAGGAGTTTGTTTGTCCCCAACAGCAGCACCCAAAACTAAAAAATACCTATTATCCGCAGTAAATACATATGGATCTCTTAGATCACCTCTAACTTGTGGTAGATTTTCTATATCTGTGGCAATAGCATTAATTCTATCTTTTTCAAAATGCTCAATATTATCATCAAAAAAAACAGCTTTTTGAATATTGGGATCTATCTCATTATTTTCAGCTACACTTGTATATAAAGCAATTGGTTTATTATCTTTATTTATAGCTAGACAACCAGAATAACAATCCATCTCATTTAATTCTTTTTGTGGATGAATGTTATCTTTTAACACTTCATAATTAATAAAATCTTTAGTACGAGCATGACCCCAATGAAGATTTCCCCAACAGTCAGAAGTAGGGTTATATTGATAGAAAATATGATAAAAACCATTATGATAAATAGTTCCATTTGGATCATTTATCCAATTTTTTTTGGGACGAAAATGAAAATGAGGATATGTTGTTTTCATAAAAAAAACTCCTAGATTAGATTAAAAAATATATATTATAAAAAGTAGAATTATTCTGTAATTACGATATTAAAATCGTAGACATTTAGGTCATCTTTAAATTCTTCGTAAACATTTTTATTAATTACAAGAGTATTGACAACATTGAATCCTGCAACTAATAATCCGGATGTCTTTTTAAGACAAGCTTCATCTACGAAAAGAATTACTTTCCTTGCTACATTAATCATAGATTGTAAAAGCGGTAGATCTTCAGTTGGTTCTGCTAAAAAACCTATTTGAAAATCGATTCCAGAAGGATGCATAACAAAACAGTCTGCTCTTAATGTTGATAAAATAGAATATGTTGTAGTTCCAGAAAAGGTTTTAGTATCTTTATTATATAATCCTGCAAGCAAAATATTGTTCAAAGTGGACGAATCTTTAGTCCTATCAAATATGGTTAAGGAATTTGTTACAATAGTAGCGAATTTTTTTTGAAGTAATAATTCATCTACTATATAACAGTTTAAGGAGCTATTACTAAGTAGTATAACATTACCAGAATGTATCTGTTTAACTGTGGTTTTGATTAAAGAAATTTGATCTTTTTGTAATTGAGAAGATGTTTCCTTAATTCTTTTTTCTATAGGATTTACTATGGATAATTTTCCATAACCTTTTTCTATATAATTAAGCTGTGATAGTTTATTCAAATCTCGTCTTACAGTCGCAGGTGCCACACCTGTTATTTCACTTATTTTTTTCACATTTATATCAGAATTATTCTTAATAGCGTCTAAAATCTGTCTTTGTCTAGTACTAATATCTATTGTGTTCATAACAATAACAATAAATTAAGACCTTCATAAAGTCAAGCAAATAATCACAAATAATCATTTTATAATAATAATTTTTGATTATTGTGACATTTTTTAATGATTTTTTGAAAATTTTACTTGCGTTATTGTAAAAATCATAGTAGGTTATGTAAAGAATAAGATTTATTTAAATTTCTAGGAGGAAATATTATGAAAAAACTAATTTGTTTTATTAGTCTTTCTTTACTCTTTTTTTCTTTTCCAATTTTTGCAAGCGGAAACAGTGAAAAAACTAATGAAAAGGAGGTAATCAACATTTGGACACAAGCTTCTGCTGATTCAAGAGAAGGTCAGATGTTCCAAAAAATTGTGGATCAATACAACATGGAACATCCAGATGGATATCAAGTAGAAATTCAAAATATCACAAGAGCTGGTGCAGGATCAGGTTATATTGATAAATTAAATGCTGCTTTAACATCTGGAAATATGCCTGAAATTTTTACTTTAGATGGGCCGGATGTAGCTTCTTATGCAGATTCAGGGGTTATTCAACCACTTGAAAGTGTACTTCCACAATCATTTATTGATGGATTTACTGCTAGCATCATTCAACAAGGAACCTTCAATAATGAATTTTATGCTTTAGGATATCAAGATAGTGCTGTTGCTATAGGATTGAATAAAGATATTATTAAGTACTTACCAGAAGACAAAAAAGCTTTAATCCCAGATATAGATGAAGATTGGACATGGACAGATATGCTTGAAGTTGCTAGAGCAATTCAAGATTTAAAAACTAAACCAGAAACAATGAATAAGCCTGAAATTCAACAAATGGAAGTTGCTTGTGATTGGTTAACAAGTGATATAGCAAAAGGAACTTATGAGACAGGTACTTACTTCTTAACTCCTTTGCTTTGGGGAAATGGGGGTTCTTTAATTGGTCCAGATGGTTTAACTCTTGATGGTTATTTTAATAGTGAAGAAAACATAGAAGCTTTAACTATTGCAGGAAAATTCTTTAAAGAAGGCTTAGTCTTACCAACTGAACCTTTGAAAGCTTTTTATACTGAAAAAGCAGGTATGTGTATCTTAGGTTTCTGGTTTGTTTCAGAAATTACTTCAAATTACCCAGACTTAGATTACATGACTGTAAGATATCCAAAAGTAAATAAAGATTATGATGGATTGTATACACCTTCAGGATCTTGGGCTTTTGTATGTAGTAGTGCAGTTGATTTAAGCACTGACTATGGTAAGGCTGTTGGAGAAGTATTACAAGCTTTATCAGATGATGATGCAGCAAGACTATACTATGAAATGAATGGTGCTGTACCTTCAAGAAAAAATGCTTTAGATGTAATCAATCTAAATTCTGATGATCCAAGAGCAAATGAAGCATGGAGTGTTTTAGCATATGAAGTTGCAAATACTAACCACTCTCGTCCTGTAACAAAAGGATATCCAGTTCTATCAGAATTATGGGCAAAAGATGTAATTTTAGCAATTGGACAAGCTAAAACTGATGACCCTGACATGATTCGAGAGATAGTAAATAAAGCAATGAATAAAATTCAAAAAGAATACGACAGATTCTAGTGAGATTTCGGTTTTATCGGACCATTTGATACATATTTAAATGGTTCGATAACTTAATTTAGGAGATTATTATGGTAAATAAAAATAGAAGAAATGATATTATTGTCGGATATCTCTTCATCCTTCCCGCAATGGTATTATTATTCCTATTTATAATATGGCCAATGGGCTCAGCTCTATCTTATAGTTTTACAGACTATTTTCTATTAAAACCAGGGCAACAAAAATTTATAGGATTAGATAATTATATTAGGATATTGGGAGATGAACAATTATTTAAAAGTTTTTTAAATACTTGTCAATTTGTTATTAAAGTTGTTCCGTTACAGTTAGCAGTAGCCTTAGGTTTAGCATTGATAATTAATAAAAAGTTTAAAGGAAACGGTTTTTATAGAGTCTCATACTTCTCACCAGCTATATTATCATTAGTTGTTGTATCAATTCTTTGGTCAAGTTTATTAAATCCAACATCTGGTTTAGTAAATGAAGTATTATCAAACTTTGGCATATCACCACAGCCTTTTTTAACTAGCACATCACAAGCAATGAATTCTATTGTTGTAATTTCTGCATATTCAGGTTGTGGATATCAAATGTTAATATTTCTAGCAGGTTTAAAAAATATAGATCAAAGCATGTACGAAGCAGCTACAATTGATGGTGCTAATAAATATAAACAATTTTTACATATCACTATTCCAAGCCTTAGAGCTATTATGGTATATCAATTTATTACAATCATTATTCAAGCTTTTAAATTGATAGTTCAACCAATGGTAATGACTGGTGGTGGTCCAAATTATAGTACAATGACTATCTTACAATTTATTTATGAAGAGGGATTTAGACATAGATATATAGGTTATGCAAGTGCAGTAACTGTAATATTTACATTATTTTTAATTGTAGTTTCGCTAATTATTAAAAGGGTATTACCAGATGAAACAAACTAAGAAAAAAACAAATCAGATATTATTTTATATAGGTATAACTTTTATAGCTTTGCTGTTTTTATTACCAACCGAATGGATGATAATATCTTCTTTTAAAACAGAGTCAACAATTTATAATGACATGAATAGTTTTATGGCTTTCATTCCTCATGATATTACGACTATATCTTATACGCAGTTATTAGATTATTATAATGTCTTTAGAAATATTATTAATTCCTTATTATATGCATCGATAATGGTAGTATTAGGTTTAATTGTTAATAGCTTTGCAGGTTATTCTTTAGCTATGTATAATTATCCAGGTAAAAATATTATTTTTGTCTTTGTAATAGCAATGATGATTGTTCCAATTGAGGCAATAATTTTACCAATGTATTTGGTTGTACATAATTTAAGTCTATTAAATACAATTCCAGGATATATTTTACCATTTGTTGCTAATGTTATGAATATATTTTTATTTAGGCAAACTTTTATTACTTATCCTAAAGAACTAGTAGAAGCTGGTAAAATAGATGGTATTTCTTCATTTAGATTTTTCTTCCAAGTAGTAATTCCAACAAGCTCATCTATTTATGTAACAGTAGGAGTTCTTACCTTTTTAGCTTCATGGAATGATTTTTTATGGCCAGTTATGGCACTATCAAATCAAAAAATGATGCCAATACAAGTAGCATTAAATGCTATTTTCAGTGATAGAGAACATATTTTTACAAACCACACAATGGCCGCATTAACTATTGCAAGTATACCTGTAATTATTATTTACAGTATATTCCAAAAATATATAGTCGAAGGTGCTGTTCGCTCAGGTATAAAATAATGTCCTATTTTTTAGGATTACCATAATAATTTGTCTCTCTAGATTTATGATATCTAGGGAGGCATCTTTAAAATTTGTTAACAAAAAAGTGCAAATTATTTGAGAAAGATAAAATGTACTTAAATTACATTATATTGATTCCAATTAAAATAATATAAAACGAGAGGGGACAACAAACATCTAAAAAAAATAGTTTTATCTAAAAGTGAAATAAATAATAAAGAGAATCACTTTTAGTGAAAACTATTAAAATTATATTGGTATTATAGACCAGCTATTATCAGGAGGAGTGATAAAAAGGTAAATAGCAGGTAGTTGCACCAATATTCCTATAGTGTGTTAAAATATATGGCACACAACTGAGGAATGGCCAAGACTTTAACTCGACATGTTTTACTAGTCCAAGAATATGAGACTGTTTAGGAGAATGAGGAGTTTTAGTCGTATCAATCACTGGTCCACTTACTGAGGCCGAAAAGGAGAGAGGAACAACTACCGAACAGAGAGCCATTTTTGATTTTGTGTATAAAAAAAATAAATGCAAGGAGATAAGAATGGTTAACTGGGAAAACAAAACTGTTAGCGTAGGAATTGATTTGCATAAGACTCAATTTACAGTTTGTGCAATAACATCAACGAAAGAGATTCTATTTGAGAAAGTGTATCAAACTAACGATGAAGGTTATAATGCTTTTATCAGTGAATGTCACACTCTAGAAGACAAGTATGGTGCACATGTATCAATGGCAATAGAAGCTACTTCTAATGCTAGATACTTTAGAAACTTAATGCAGAAAGAAGGCTTTTTTACACTTGTTATTAATACTTTAAAATTTAAGGTTGTAACATTAAGTGCTAAAAAGACAGATAATATGATGTTGGGATATGGGATAGTAACAACTGCCACTCAATTTCAAAGCAAGAAAAAGAGACTGCTTCTTCTAAAAGGTCTCGAAGACTACGCTTTGATTTAAGAAGAGGACAGTCTCTACCTTAAATAGTTTCATTCAAACTTTAGAAATTTTGGATGAACAAGTCAAGGCTTTAGAGGCATTAATTGAAGATTTTGTACAAGAAGATGAAGATGTTCAATTACTAAAAACTATTCCAGGTGTAGGGAAAATAACAGCTACAACCATTAGAGCATATGCCCATGATTATAAATAGATTTGCAACTTACAAACAGTTCGCAGCATATTGTGGACTCACTCCTTTTGTAAAGTTTTCAAATGAGAAAGGATTTACCGGACATATAACAAAGAATGGACCTGTAGAGTTAAGAACTGCAATGGTACAAGCTGTAATGGGTATGCTTCGTCTACAAAGATCATTAAGGTATTTGTCGCTAATTAATGATTATAAAAGAATGAAGAAAAACAAAGGTAGTGGGAAAAGTATAATTGCCTTTGCACTAAACTTTAGTAGAGTAATTTATGCAATTCTAAAGAAGAAAAAGCCTTTTGATATGAATAAATTAATAGGTGATTTTAATAAGCGACAAGCAGAAGCTGTATAGCTTCTAATAAAGAAAAATGGAGAAATTAGGTTATGGTTTTCTGTGAAAAACTATTGACCTTTTATAGGAGGATTATATGACGAAATATATTGTGGCCTTAGGGGAGTTGCTAATCGATTTTATTCAAATAGGAATTTCAAAAAACAATAACCCATGTTATGAAGCAAATCCAGGGGGTGCTCCATGTAATGTATTGGCAATGGCAAATAAATTAGGTATCAAAACATCCTTTATTGGAAAAGTTGGTAATGATAAATTTGGCACACAATTAGAAAATACGTTAATAGAACAAAATATAAACACAGAAGGATTAACAAAAAGTGATTTTGAACCTACAACTTTAGCTTTTGTGCATCACGATGAAAATAATGATCGAAGTTTTACATTTTATCGAGAAAATTGTGCAGATACAAGTTTAAAAGATGAGGATGTTAAAGATTATTATTTTAAGAAATGTGATATTTTTCATTTTGGAACCTTGTCCATGACAAATGACGATTGTAAAAAAGCAACATTAAAAGCAATTAATATAGCAAAAGAAAACAAAGCTATAATATCATTTGACCCTAATTTAAGAGAAAACTTATGGGATGATGAATCTAATGCTAAAAATGCTTTTGATTTAGGTTTAAGACACTGCAATATTTTAAAAATTGCAGATAATGAAATTAAATGGTTTACATCAGAAGATAATTTAGATAAAGCTATCACCATAATCAAAAATAAATATGATATTGACTTAATTTTTTTAACCCTAGGAAAAGATGGTAGTAAAGCATATTATAAAGATATTGAAATTAAGGAACCAACATTCTTAAATGTAAAGTGTGTTGATACAACTGGAGCTGGTGATTCCTTTATGGGCAGTTGTCTTTACAAAATTTTAGAATATGGCTTATCTAATTTAGATAAAAAGAAATTGCATGAAACTCTAATTTTTGCAAATGCTGCTGCAAGTCTAGTTGCAAGCAAAAAAGGGGTAATAAAATCTCTGCCATCTAAAAATGAAATATTAAAATTAGTAAATTCTTGATTTAGTTTATTCGTTTAAGATTGAACTTTTTATATAATTAACATTATAGTATTTTACTGTTATGAATGAAAAAGAATATATTTTAAAAGTTTATGAAATCTTAGACAAAAACTCAAAAGAAGAGATAGTTTTTTTGGATAAAAAAGATCCATTTCAATTTTTAATATCTGTTATATTATCAGCTCAAACAACTGATAAAATGGTTAATATCGTTACGGTAGAACTATTTGATAAATATCCTGATGCAAAAAGCTTATCAAAGGCGGATTATGAAGATGTTTGTAGAATAATTAAACCAACTGGATTTTATAAAGTAAAAGCTAAAAATATAATAAACTGTTCAAAAGCTCTAGTAAATAAAACAGTCCCCGATAATATTAAAGAATTAGTTAAACTACCTGGTGTTGGAAGAAAAACAGCAAACTGTGTTATAGGGGATATATATCATCAAGGAGCAGTAATAGTTGACACACATGTAAAAAGAGTCTTAAACAGATTGAAAATAGTAGAAGAAAAAGATCCAACAAAAATTGAAATGAAAGTGAGATCTTTATTAGAAGATAAATACTTATACAGGTTTTCTATGACAGTCAATCTTCATGGAAGAGAAGTCTGTCATGCAAGAAAACCTAATTGTAAAGATTGTTGTCTTAAAGATCTTTGTCCATCGAGAGATGAATAGAGTCTAAGACCCTATAGGTTACTTTGTTATCCATAATTATTATCTCTAAAAGCTCAATACGATAATCACTTATAACAATGGGATTAACTTTAATATCATTTTTTATCGCATTTCCGAGATGAATTATAGGATATTTATCATTATCTTCTAATAAGTTAAAATACTTTGATTTAAAATTTATTACTGTTTTATTACATAGAAGAGATTGCAAATATTCAATAGATTCATTTGTTTTTGCATCAATAAAACATACATTATTATTGTTAGTTGCTAAAGAATTAAAACAAAGTGGTGTTTCAATAGCTTTTATTTTTAGATTATTAAAACTTTGTAAATCTGTTTTTCCTAAAATAACAAAAGGTTCAATTAAATTAAAACTAGGATTATTTGTATGTAGAAAAAGATCTTTTTTTAATTTTTTCAAATAAGAAAAGTCATTATCTTTTAATTTTAGTGTAATAAGCTTAATTTTCATAAAAATAATATTAAGATAAATTAAGTATTATAACTAGTATTTTTTAAAAAAAAGGGTGAAATTAATATAAATTAAATTAAAATTAGTATAGAATAATCTTAATAGATTTATTACAATGAAAGCACGTTGGATTGATTTTCTGTGAAGAAAATAAATAAATATGTAAATACTTTGCAATATGCAATGAAAAAGGTATTTACACAATCTATTTTATTTGTTAATTTGCATAGAGTTGAACTGCGCTTTTCAAAATACCTTGCGTAATGCTCACGAGTATTTTTCTCGTGCAAGGCTCTCTGGATAGCAACAACGTTTTAATAATCAATATTTTTTATAAGGTGGATATAGTATGGCTCGTAGATGTGAAATTTGCGGAAAGGGAACAGTTGCAGGCAACAATGTTACCAGAAAAGGTCAAGCAAAGAAGAAGGGTGGTGTAGGTCAGCATATTGGTGTAAAATCCAAACGCGTTTTCCGCCCAAATCTTGTTACTGTTAAGACAACAGTAAACGGTACTCCACGTACTGTCAAAGTTTGTACACGTTGCCTACGTAGTGGTGCAGTTGATAAACTATAATTTGTTTTCATAATGCAACCTATATGTAAAAGAGCCCCTTTGGGCTCTTTTTCGCATATTAGGCTTTTTGTTCACTATAAAGTTTATTATCTTAAACAGGAGAGTTATCTTGAAAAAAATCAATATTCATGCATTAGAAGCTTCAATGTTATTAAATAAGGAAGGACGTGATAAATTATTATCACTAAGGCAATCTAATTTAGAAAATAAATTAGTAATTGTTATTACAAGTGATAAAGAGAAAATAATTGAAGCAAAAACTTTAATAGATTTGGCTAAAGCTAAAGATGAAATGGTTTGGGTTAAACTTGAAGAAAAAGAAGCTTTATTAAATGATGTAATTTATGAATTAGTAAATAATCAATTCAGAACTAAATTATCTGATTTAATAAAGAAGAATTTTACAAACATAGAAGATATTCTAAAAAGTGTATGGCTAGTCGGTGATGTGTCTTATGGAACTTTAGGATATTTTGATTATATAGTTGGGACTTGGATTGCAAATATAGCTAAAGCATTTGTTGAATCGAATGGAGATAAACTGCACAACTTTGATGCTAATGAAGCATTAGCAATTACATCCTCAACATTGCCAGACTTTTCGATAGTTACTCCTGCAATTCATAAAATCAAAGAAAGTTTTAATGCAGAAATCTTTGCGTCAAAATTAGCAGTTCAATTAAATACAACAAACTTAGTTTTTTGGAATTCAAAAGCACTATTGACTACAGCTGATGTAAATGAAGTACCAAGTGCAACAGTAATTGAAAATCTTTGTTATAGCGAAGCAACAGAGCTTTCATATTTTGGATCTACATTAATTAATTCAAAAGCTATTTTATATGCTATATCTAAAGGAATTCAAGTTAGACTTAGATGTTGGAAATATTTTGATGAAGAAGGTACTTTAATTAATAATTGTGAAAATACTACTAATGGACCTTCTGTGAAAGGTTTCTCAGTAGTTCATAACGTTGCCCTTATTAGCATAGAAGGTGCTGGCTTGAGTGGCAGAGTTGGATTTTCATCAAAAGTTTTCGAAGCATTAAAAGCAGCGAATGTAAATGTAATTTTATATTCTCAAGCTTCTTCTGAGTATTCTATATCTATAGCAGTTCCTTTAGATCATGCAGATAGAGCAATAGAAGCAGTTAGTATTAATTTTCATGAAGAATTGAGAGACGATATTATTAATTCTATAGAATGTATCAGAGACTTAGCAGTTATAGCGGCAGTTGGCAACAATATGGCTGGGAAAAAAGGTGTTGCTGGTAAATTCTTTAGTTCCTTAGGCAAAGCCGGTGTTAATGTTAAAGCAATTGCTCAAGGCGCAAGTGAAAGAAACATTAGTGCAGTAATTGAATCTTGTGATAGTACAAGGGCATTGAGAGCCTTACATGCAGCTTTTTTCTTATCAAAGCAAGCATTATCAATAGGGATAATTGGACCTGGGAATATAGGTGGAACCTTATTAGATCAAATAGCCAATGAATCTACAGCATTATATGAAAAATTCCGTATTGATTTAAGAATAAGAGCAATAGCAAGTAGTAAATTTATGTTGTTAGATGAAGATGGAATTGATTTATCAACTTGGAGAGAAAACTTCAAGAAAAACAGTGTCCCATTAGATATTGAAAAATTTGCCAATCACGTAAGTGCCACATATTTTCCTCATAGGGCTATTGTAGACTGTTCTTCAAGCAGTGATTTAGCTAAGAGATATGTAGATTGGATGAAGAATGGAATGCATATAGTAACACCTAATAAAAAAGCTGGTACTGCAGATATTAAATATTATAAAGAATTATTTGATACATGTTTAACAACAGGCCGTAGATTTTATTATGAAACTACAGTAGGAGCAGGCCTTCCTGTTATCAACACCTTGAAAGATTTAGTTCAAACTGGAGATAATGTTAGAAGTATAGAGGGTATAGTATCTGGAACTTTAGCTTGGTTATTTAATAATTATGATGGAAGTGTTAAATTCAGTGATCTAGTTAAAAAAGCTAAAGAAATGGGATACACAGAACCTGATCCTAGAGATGATTTATCTGGTATGGATGTAGGAAGAAAAACTGTAATTTTGGCTAGAGAGTTAGGCTATGAAGTTGAAGTTAGCGATGTTCCAATTGAAAGTTTAGTCCCTGAAGAACTTGCAAAACTTCCTGTTGACGAATTTATGACAAAATTAGAGCAATTAGATAAACCAATTCAAGAAAAATTTGAAAAAGCTAAAGCGGAAAACAAGAGATTATGTTATGTTGGACGTGTAGATGAAAATGGAAAGTGTAGTGTGGCATTAAAAGGCTATCCTATGAATCATCCTTTCTCACAGGCAAGTGGAACTGATAATGTAATTTGTTTTATAACAGATAGATATTCTACCCAACCTTTAGTTATAAAAGGTCCTGGAGCAGGAAGAGAAGTTACAGCTGGTGGAGTATTTTCAGATATTTTAAGATTAAGCGCATATTTAGGTGCAAGGGTATAAGGAGATAGGTAAATGTATTTTGTTTCAACAAGAGGTCTTTCAAAAAAAATAACTGCAGGAGAAGCCATTTTAAAAGGATTAGCAGAAGATGGCGGTTTATATGTCCCTGAAACTTTTCCTTCATTAGTAAATATGAACATTGGTGAGATTTCATCATTTCCTGAAATGGCTTTTGAAGTATTAGCTCCATATTTTGAGGAAGATAAGTATATTACAATAGATGATTTAGCACAAATATGTATGGAAGCTTTTAATTTCAACGTCCCTTTAGTCCAACTTGGAGATAAGCAAAGCGTATTAGAACTATATCATGGACCAACAGCTGCATTTAAAGATTTTGGTGCACGCTTTTTAGCTTCTACTTTAGAGAAAATAATTCTTAAGACAAAAAAAGAATTAACAATATTAGTTGCTACTAGCGGTGATACAGGGGGCGCTGTTGCTTCAGCCTTTTACAAAAAAGAAGGTATTAAGGTTAAAGTTTTATATCCAAAAAATAGAGTAAGTGAAAGACAAAAGAAGCAATTAACTGTTTTGGGTGAAAACATTCAAGCTTATGAAGTTGATGGAACCTTTGACGATTGTCAAAAAATGGTTAAAGATGCATTCATGGACAAAGAATTAAGTGAGAAATGGGGTCTAACAAGTGCTAACTCAATTAATTTAGGTCGTCTTTTACCACAAAGTGTCTATTACGTTTTTGCCAGTCATTTATTTAGATCCATGTACGGTGAAAATCCTAATTTCATAATACCTAGTGGTAATGTTGGTAATAGTTGTGCTGCATATTGGGCTTTTACTACTGGAGTTCCAATAGAATCAATAGTATTAGCAGTGAATGAAAATAAAACAATTCCAGATTATTTAGCAACAGGAGAATATGAACCTCGACCTAGTGTTAAAACTCTAGCTAACGCAATGGATGTAGGGGCACCAAGTAATATGGAAAGATTGTTTAATTTATATGGTGATATTGAATTGTTTAGACAATTTGTTTCCTCTTACAGTGTAAGTGATGAACAAATAAAACAAACAATCAAGAAAACTTATGAAGATACTTGTTATATTATTTGTCCACATACAGCTTGTGCTAAATATGTATATGAGACACATTATAAAGACAAACCTTCAATTATAGTTTCAACAGCTCATCCAGCTAAATTTGAAACAATAGTAGAACCTTTAATTGGTAAAGAGATACCAGTTCCCAAAAGTTTAAGTGAACTCTTAAATAAACAAGGGAATTTTATAAGTGTTTCAACAGACTATAAAGAGTTATTTAAATAATCAAATAATTACATTAACAGTTTATTAATAAGGTTTAGCAATATTTTAATTGTTAAACCTTTTTTTATAAAGACTAAATATAAATAGATAAAAATAAATGTTATTGAATTAACAAAAAAGTACAAACTCCCAGAACTTATACTATTTATTATGTAATTATTTGTATATAATAAATATATAATATTGCTAAGAAAAATTTGACTATAATAAATATATTAAATATAATAGAAATGATTTAATGTAAAATGTTGGATTAGTTTATGAAGATTGCTAATATCATTGGAGGAAAGAATTAAAATTAAATTAAATAAACATGATGTTTTAAGGATACTTAAAATATCATCCTTAATCATAATTCCATTTATTATATTATATATTTCTATTTTTAGTTATTTTACAAAAATTCAAATTGATACAACTATTCAATTGATAATTGGAGAACAACGTCAACGTGCTAATACAATAGATAGTATTGTAAAAGATATTTATAATGAAAGTGTTGAGGATTTGAATTTAATTAAAAATGCTAATGAATTATCTGATTATATTAATTTTGAATCTCCTTCAAACTTTAATGAAGTTCAGCAAATGTTTTACCGTGTTGCGTTAACAAAATCTCATTTAGATCAAGTTAGACTATTAGACCTTAACGGAAAAGAGATAATTAGAGTAAATAATATCGATGGTACACCAATTATTGTTAAAGAAGAAAATCTTCAAAACAAACAAGATTCATCATATTTTAACGAAGTATTAAAATTATCAAAGGGTGAAATTTATATTTCTGATCTTGACTTAAATGTTGAAAATAAAGTTGTTGAAAAACCTAATAAACCAATAGTTAGAGTAGCAACACCTTTATATAGTGATAATAATGAACTTAAAAGTATACTAATTATAAATTATTTAGGTTCAGACATATTTTACATATTAGAAGAACAATTGAAAGATATTGAATACGAATTTATCGTTCCTTTTTTGATTAATTCTGATGGATATTATCTATACAATCAAGATACATCAAAAACTTTTTCTTTTATGTTTGAAAATGAAGAGCAATACAATTTTGCAACAGAACAACCATCTGTATTTGATGAACTTTTACAAAATGAAAGTGGTTATATAGAAGTAGACGATGAAATATTCTATTACAGAAAAATAGTTCCAACTGAAAATATTGAAAATTATTATGCAGAGGACTGTTGTTGGTATTTTGTTTCTAAATTTAATAAAAATACCCTACCAATAATGGCGAATATATTTATTTTCAATCTATCACTCACTGATTTTATTATCCTAGTTACACTTTGTTTATTGATTCTATATATAATTATTATGGGCTCTTCTAAACTATTTGTGGGTTAGATTCTATTAATTCTCTTGTTAAGTCCCTTTGTTAACTGATTTTATCTATTAGCTAAAGAGATTTTTATGTTACTACAAACCAAAAGTACAGAATTGAGTAAATTATTTATGTTTCTAAACCCGTAAGCTCTTCTAATACAGAGTTTTATTTTGTTATTTAAAGCCTCAGTTTTTGCATTGCTAATATTGTATGTTCTAGTTGCCATAATAGCATCATAGTGTCGTTTTATTTTTCTTCCAAGATCTATAAAACTTGGTATTCTGCATCTTCTAGCCCAAGATAACCATGAATCTAAATGTTCTTTAACTTCATCCATATCATCAAGCTTGAATATAAATCTAAGCTCTTCTTTTAGCCTATATGCTCTATATAATTGATTATCATTAAGCTTTATCATTTCCAATTTTTCTCTCTGATTTTTTGTTAAGTTTTCAGGGTTCTTGCGTAAGGCAAATTTAGAATTTTTTATAATCTTTGATTCATCTATTGGTTTCTCATCTCCTTTCTTAGGTCGTCCTCTACCTCGTTTCTTCATTTCCCCTTCTTTCTGTTCAAGTATTACTTTTGCTCTTTGGGAGGCAGCTTTTCTTACATCATCTAAAGCAACTTGTGCCCATCCAATTGCATGAAAAGGATCAATACAACGCTCTGCATTAGGAATATATTTATCTAGACAAGCCTTTATCCATCTAGCTCCATCACCACTAACAGTCTTAATAGAGGCTCTCTGTTTTGGACTTAAATATTCAAAGAATTTAGATAAAGTTTTTTGATTATGTCCTTCCTCTGCCCATATAACTGTACTATCATCGTTATTTACAACTGTTGTAATATAATTATGTCCTTTTTTATAGCTAGTTTCATCAATTCCAATATTAACTAAATTGTTAAACCTATCTTCATATTTAGGAGCTACATCTATTAATACTCTATTAATAATATCACCAACAGTATTCCAAGAAACACCCATAAACTCTGATAATGTTTTCTTGCTTAAATTAAAAGCTAACCAGGCTACTTGATTTTCAAAATCTTTAGTAAATCTAGAGTTATGCCTAGCCCAAGGAACTGCTGCAGTTATAACACCATGTTCTGAACAAGTTACTCTATTAGTATTAGCTAGGACATATACAGGAATGTTTCCAACATCAAGAGATCTCCATTTTCGAGGAGCTTCTTTTTTGTCGTATCCAGGTAATTTTTTTCCACATATTGGGCATCTGTTTTGCTCTCTTTTATATGGTTCTACATGAATATAAAGCTCTTTAATATTTTTAGAATTAGTAATTAATTCCCAACTTTTAACTTTTACATTATTGACACCGATTAATTCTTTTAATAAGCTCGTTCTAGTCACTGGTTATACCTCTTTTGTTGGTTTGTGGTAAAACTACAATAGTCGATAACTAGTGACCTTTTCAATTATATTTCTGAAATTTAAATATTTTTTTTTCTTTACAACTCCAATTTACTAAAATAAATTAACTCCAATTTTTTAAATTTTACCCACATTTACTGATGAAGCCTCTTATTATGATATATTATCACTCCAAAGACAAAGAACAACTAAATCTCACAACCAAGATTGCTAAAAATACAAACGATGCTATATTAATAACTGACAAAGATACAAGAATTACATTTGTTAATAAATCATTTGAACAAATAACAGGTTTTAAAGCATCTGAAGTAATTGGATTAAAAACAAATCATTTTAAATCTGGTCTACATACATCGGAGTTCTATCAAGACATGTGGAATAAAATAAATACCACTGGATCATGGAGTGGGGAAGTATGGGATAGAAAAAAAGATGGGGTTTTTTACCCTAAGTTATTACACATATATTCAATTAAGTCCAAATATAGTAACAATACTATAAAATATATTGGAATTTATTCCGATCTAACAAGAATAAAAGAAAATGAAGCTAATATTAATAGGCTCAAAAATTTTAATTTAGACACAGACTTACCAAATGAAAGCTTCTTAAAAAAGTTAGTTGATTTAAGAGTTTTGAATAAAGATCATAAACCGTTTGGATTATTTTATTTTTCAATTTTAAATTACAATGATATGGTTTTTAATAAAACATCTGAAGAGGTATCGCAAAATATAAATAGTTTTATAAATAAAATTCATGAAATTTTGACTCAAGAAGATTTTATTGCCCAAATATCTAAGAATACTTTTGCTATTGGCTTAATTTCCTATAGTTCTAAAAATAACATTAAAAAGTTTGCTAAACAATTTTTCAAAATTAATCAAAACAGAATATCAACCATTAAGGATGGATTCTTTTTTGAAATTAAAGCTGGTATAGCTATTTATCCAGATGATGATATTACCTCAGAAGGTTTATTATCTAGTGCTAGTATTGCACTTGAAGCAGCAAAGGGTGATAAAACGCACGATTTTATTTTTTCTTCTCCAAAATTAAAAGAAGAAGTTAATAGAGTTATGAAAATGAGTTTATTATTGAGAAAATCAATTATCAATAATGAATTAAGCGTAAATTACCAACCTCAGGTAAATATTAAAACGAATAAAATCGAAGGTGCTGAAGCATTAATAAGATGGAATAATCCTGATTTAGGCAATATTTCACCATTTTTCTTTATACCGATAGCAGAGAAATCAGGTTATATAATTGATATTGGATATTGGTTAATTGAAAGGGTATTTAAAGATTTTAAGGAAATTGAAAATATTGTTCCAGATAATTTCAAAATCTCTATAAATGTTTCACCTATACAATTCCAAGATTTACATTTGATAGAAAAATTCAAAGATTTTTCTGATAAATATTCAATCGATTTGAGTAAATTTGAAATTGAAATAACTGAAAGTATTTTAGTTAAAGATGTTAATATCGTAAATATTAAGCTTCAAAATTTTAAGAGACTAGGTCTATCTATACTGAGACGAGTTACTAGACAACAGAAAAATAATTTCACGAATCCTTGTTAGTTTATTCCCAAAGGAATAATATATTAATTATGGGTAGAAAAAGAAGGACAATTAGCAAAGACACAAAATTAAAGGTTGCATTAGAAGCAATACAAGAGGAAGCTACAGTACAAGAAATTGCAGCAAAATATCAAGTTACACCAAGTATGGTTTCATTGTGGAAAAAAAGTTTATTACGGCATGATTTATCTCCTTTTGAAGAATCAAAGAAAAATACAAAAACTGAAAAAGAATTAGAAGAAGCAAAAGATAAAATAGAGTTCATTACCAAAGCTTATGGTAAATCTCAGCTTGAATTAGAGCTTTTAAAAAAAAAGATGAATTTATTGGATTAGATCTTTGCGAACTTATTACTCCAGGTCTTAAATATTTTTCATTTGGACATACTATTGAATGTTCAATAAGTAAGCAATGTAATATATTAGATATAAGTAGAAGTCATTATTATGATTGGTTAAATCATCATATAGAAAGAGAAATAAAATATAGAGAAGAGAGAAAAATTGATTATGAAAGAGCAATGATTATACTTAAAGCTTGGTCCCCAGTTCCATTTTTAGGATATAGAAAAATATCTGTTATATTAATAAAAAAAGGATATAAGTGGGCAACAGAGAGCATTGTAAGGCGTTTAATGAAGGAATTAGGGATATATAGTGCTATAGCAGTAAAGAATACTTCTAGAGCTAAAAAAGGTAAAAATCATAAGAAATACCCTTATCTGTTGAGAAACATGGTTATCCAATATGTAAATCAAGTATGGGCTACAGATATTACTTATATAGCATTACCCCATGGATTTGTTTACCTTTGTGCAATAATAGATCTTTACAGTCGTAAAATACTTTCATGGAAATTAAGTAATACAATGGACGTATATTTTTGCATTGAATGTTTAGAAAAATCCATAGAAATTTATGGAGTACCATCAATTTTTAATAGTGACCAAGGTAGCCAATTTACCTCAAATGAATTCCTTGCAGTATTAAAAAGAGAACATATTAGAATTAGTATGGATTCTGTTGGTCAAGCAATGGATAATATATATATGGAGAGAACTTGGAGAACTCTAAAATATGAACATATTTTTCTTCATGATTACTCTACCATGAGTGAATTGGAAGAAGGATTGGATTGGTTTATTAATTATTTTAATATTACAAGGCCACACCAATCGTTGGGATATTATGCACCAAATGAAATTTATTACAATGCATTTACTGGTGCAGCGAAAAAAGAGGAAAAACTACTGAAATATTCGTGAAATATTTTAGAAAGTGTCTTGATTCGCATCTCACTATAATCAGTCGCATTAGATGATTTTGGCACAGGTTTTTCTTCTTTAAGTTATTTGAAAAATTTAGATTTTGATAAGATTAAAATTGATAGAAGTTTTATTAAAGATTACCCAGATTCAGATAATGGAGGAATAGCTAAAGTTATAGTTCAAATCGCAAATGAGTTTAACTTAAAAGTAATCACAGAAGGGGTTGAAACAAAAGAACAAGTTGAATATGTTAAATCAATTGGATGTAATTATATTCAAGGTTACTATTATAGCAAACCTTTGATATTTGATGATTTAAAGAAATATATATCAAAACATATTTAAAAAATTGAACAATTAATAAAAAAAGTATCTCCTACAAATATTAAATAAGAGATACTTAAATTAATTGTTTTATAAAAATAATATTAAAGCATAACAAAATAAAATCTAATTATTTGCAATATTTTCTTGAAATATTAATTTGAATTCTTATACAATTTATCAGTTAAACCACTCATTGATAGACCTAAACTATAGGCATATTTCTCTAATGTTGAACAGAGCATTTGTGTTTTTATTTTTCCATGTTCTCTATTACATATATTAGTTTTATTTATTCCAGAACGTTTGGCTAATTCAGATTCAGATAGATGTAAGTCATTTCTAAATTTTTTTAATTTATAATTCATTTCTTCAGGACTAAGTTTATCATTATTAATAACAAATTTCATAGTGATCGAATCGCTTACTCCTGAAAGATGTTCAGCGATATTAAAAAAACTAGCTACAGAAAGATTTACAACAGAACAAATTTTTTCAACTGTTGAATATTTAGGGTTCCAAGTTTCATCAGCATGCCTAATTAAACTTAAAGAAATATCAGCTTTTTTAGCAAAATCTTCACATGATAACCCTGATAGGTTAATTATATAAATTAACGTTTTATAATAATTAATAGGTATAAACTTATGCAAAACAAACTCCTTAAATGTTACTACAATATAAATATTGCCTCATATAATTAGAAGAAATAGTAAAATTTTATTATACTTATTATTGTTCTATATAAAATATTAACAGAGTGGAAAATCATTGTCAAAAAAATGGTTTATAATGAAAATTAAGTTTAAATCTTAATTTTTTAAGCAAAATACCTAGCACAAATCAATACAAATTTATCATTTAAAATTCTTAAAAAATATACTTTTAGTTATTGAAATTAACTAAAAGTATAACTTTTTAGCGATTTTCATTAGTTACAATATCTTAAATATTTGTATACTAAAAACATTAAATAATAATCACCTTAAAAATATTCAAATTATTAAGTAATGCATATAATATCAAAATGAAATTATTGATAATTTCAAATAAAAATTAAGCAAAACATAAAGTTTGATTTTTTCTTATATTTAAAATCGATACACAATTTTTTCCAAACACATTTTCTAAACAAGTTATAATATTTTCAGTCATTTCGCAAGGAATATAAGCTTGAACAGTTCCTGCAAAACCACCACCATGGACTCTAAATGCACCTTCTCCTTTAAGTGTAGTTTCTAAAATAGATAAGGCTAGACCTAAACCTTGTTCTTTATAATTTTCGTATAAATTTTGCAAATAATTATAGGAGCTTTGACCAGATTCATTAACTTTTTTTAGATAAGTTTTTAGATCATTATTTTTTAAAGCATGGACCATTTCATCTACACGTATATTTTCATTAAAGTAATGAATAGCTCTAAGAATTGCCCTATCGTTATTTAAATCCTTTCTCAATTGTGCAATATTAGAAAAAAAAGTTTCTCTATCAACTTCTCTTAAAACTTCTTTCTCAAAATATTGAGCAACCAATTTCATTTCTTTAGGAATATCTTTATAACAATGTGTTAAATTATCATGTGAACCTTTAGTATCGACAATAATAATATTATAACCAAACTCGTGAAAATTAAATGGAATTTGTTCAACTAAAGGAGAATTGTTGTCTTTAAAGTCAATTGACACAATACCACCACAAGCACAAGCTGTTTGGTCCATCAATCCACTAGGTTTACCATAATAATGATTTTCAGCAAATTGACCAATTTTTGCCAATTCTACAGGCGATAACAAATCATCATTATAAAGATGATTAAAGATAGTTGCACATAACACTTCAATAGCTGCTGAAGAAGATAACCCACTACCTTTTAAAACATTAGTAGAAGTGTTAGCAATAAAACCACCAATATTTAAACCTCTTTGTTTAAAAGAATATGCTATTCCTCTTAAAAGTCCATGAGTAGTATTTTCCTCCTGTTTAACATATTCCAAATTAGTTAAATCTATTTCAACAGCAGGAAATCCTTCACTGATTAAAATCGCTTTATTATCACCAGTTTTATTAACAGCGGCAATTGTATCAAGATTAATTGAAGCTGCTAAGACTTTACCTAGATTATGATCTGTATGATTTCCTCCTAATTCAGTTCGACCAGAAGTTGAAAACAAATTTGCACCATCTTTGTTGAAAAGACTTTTATGAGTTTGAAGTAATTTTATAAATCTTTTATCTAAAAACTCACAATCATATTCAGAACCGTATAGATCAGGATAAATTTCATGTAATTTTTTATTTTGAATATCTGATATTTTAATCATAAATCATTCCTTTATAATAAATTTAAATAATGAATTGAACTAAGTTCTCTTAATTGTTGGGCAGCAGTTTCTGCTGTTATATCTCTTTGTGCCATAGCTAGTAATTCATAACCAACCATGAATTTTTTAACTGTTGCAGATCTTAATAGAGGAGGAAAGTAATGGAAATGCATTACGTTACCATAATACTTAGTATCATTAGTCGGTTTTTGATGAATACCCATTGAATAAGGGAAGCTTGTCTTAAATAGATTATCATATTTTATAGTTAAAGCACTAATAGCTTTAGCTAAATTTACATCATTTTCTTTACTTAAATCATTTAAAGATTCAAAAGGTTTATTTAGTGGTAATATCATAGTTTCGTATGGCCAGGTAGCCCAATAAGGAACTACAACTACAAAATCATTATTACTATAAACAACTCTAGTGTTTTCTTTAAGCTCATATTGAGCATAATCTAATAATAGGGAACTCTTATTTTGTAAATAATACTCAGCTTGTTTTTCTAATTCGACTTTAGGTAAATTAGGAATTACTTCCTCAGCCCAAATTTGACCATGAGGATGGGGATTTGAACACCCCATAATTGAACCTTTGTTTTCAAATATTTGAACATGATTTATAAATGGCTTACTTCCTAATTCATTATATTGATCACGCCATACATTTATTATTTTCACGATTGAATCGATGTCCATTCTAGCAACTGTCAAATCATGTCTAGGAGAGAAACATATTACTTTACAAATACCTTTTTCACCCTTTGATTTTAGCATATTATTTGGACCAAAAGATTGTTCATCACTATTTGAATCTTTAATTAATGCAGAAAAATCGTTAGTGAAAACATAAGTATCCTTATAATCAGGATTTTGTTCATTGTTACTTCGAGTATTATTTGGACAAAGATAACATGATGGCTCATATCTTATTTCACTTGGTCTTTGTATATCTTCTACCTGTCCCTGCCAAGGTCTTTTAGTTCTATGAGGAGAGACTTTTATCCATTCACCTGTTAACACATTTAATCTGTTATGAGTTGACTGATTTAATTTTTCCATATAAGCTCCTATTGTATTGATATGTACACGTGTACATTATAGTATAATATACACTTAGTCAAGATTGGAAAGGGAAAATTATGCCAACAAATAGAAACGAAGTTGCAAAACTAGCAAATGTAAGTAGTGCAACAGTAAGTAGAGTATTCAACAATCCAAATTCAGTTTCACAAGAACTTAGAAAAAAAGTTCTTGAGGCTGCAAAAACTTTAAATTACATTCCAAATAAAGCAGCATCTCAATTAAGAAGAAGAGGGACAGGTGTAATAGCTGTTGTGAAAATAAGTAAAACAGATAGATTATATTATTGGGGTTCATTGAAACTTTTTGATTGGTTTTACGCTCAGGCACAAAAGGGTATGCTAAACGCAATAGAAAACACAAGTTATCAATTAAGCTTTTATACAATTGAATCTAAAGATCAATTACATGACATTGAAAAGACGGTTGATGCAATAGTTGGCTATGATATTGATAATAAACAAGAAGAGGCATATTTTGGTAATTTACAAATCCCTTATATTTTGGCTCACCATATAACTCCTAATGATAAATTTTTGCACGTTTCTACTGATAATGAATACGGTGGAAGATTGCAAGGGGAATTTTTAAAAGAAAAGGGTGTAAAAAATCCATTATATATTACAGGTTACCTAGATGAAGTTTTATCACATAAACAAAGATTAGTTGGCATAAAGCAAATCTATCCTAATATTTCAACATTGCAAATTGATTTTATGAATAAGATAGAAATTAACTCAATGGTCGAAAATATATATGATTTGATTCTAGATAATAATTACGATGGTATCGCTTTTGTAAATGATTTAGTATTAGTTCAAACAATTGTTAAGCAAAATATAAATTTACCAATTATTGGTTATGATGGAGCACCTTATATCTCTTTAATTAGCAATGTTGCCTCTATAGATTTCCATATTGATGAAATTTATGAATTAGCTTTAAAAAATATTATAGATTTGATAAATGGTAAAAAAGTTAAAGGCTCTAAAGTAAATCCTTCAATAATCTATTGAATTCAAAAATATAAGAATAAAGAAATGTGTTTCCGTTATCGTTATTTTATTATTTTTGATTATAAAATATTTAATCAGTTGAAGTAAAATAAAATAAATTTATGTCATAACTATTTGTAGTATTATATGCTTAACAATTTTTAATGTAATATATTTGTAATATAATTTTGATGTAATTGCTAATATACTATTGAATAAAAGAGATTTTGATGTATAATAAGCTATAAAACAAAATTAACAACTGGAGACATAAATGCTTGATAGTAGAACAATTCTAATTATAGATGATGATAAGATTCAAAGAAGAATGTTATCAGGAATTCTTAAATCCAAATATACTACTATGGAAGCGGAAAACGGACAAAAGGGATTAGAAATAGCTACATCTTATTTCAAAGATATTTCATTAATTCTACTAGATTTGTCTATGCCAATAATGGATGGTTTTTCTTTTTTAGAAGAAGCTTCCAAAAATGTTATATTTAATGAAATACCAATACTAGTTTTAACAAGTGATGACCAAGTTACTAGTTTATATAAAGCTTTGGAACTTGGTGCAAATGATATATTACCAAAACCTTTTAATTCTAAAAAATTATTAGATAAGATTAGTCAAATCATACATTCATATCAGCTATTAAAAATAGCTCAAGATAAAAATTACTTTAATTTAACAGCTAAACAATTAGCTTATGCCAATGATTTAGACAAATTAACAGGACTCTTCAATAAAGAAGCTTTTCATAAAATTAGTACGGATATTTTATCTGAACACCCAATGGATTATTATTATCTAATTAGAGGTGATTTTATTCGTTTTAAATTAGTTAATGAATTATATGGGAAAAGTGCTGGAGATAAATTATTAAAAGCTTTCTCACTTTTATTAGTTGAAGTTTTAGGAAAAGAGGCTGTTATTTCTAGGTTCAGTGATGATGATTTTGTTGCTCTTATCAAAAAAAACAAGGAAGATTTAAAATTTGATTTAATCAAAATTGAGAACTTTTTAAAAGATTACCCTCTAGATATTTCTCTCAATATTGTTTTTGGAGTATATAAGATTGAAGATAGAAAATTATCAATTGATTTAATATGTGATAGAGCGGCTTATGCATTATCTAAAGCAAAACAAAGCAGAGACACTTGTGTATATGTTGTATATAATGAAAAGCTTGATAAATGGTTAAAAATTGAACAGGCTGTAGTCTCTGGAATCGATTCGGCTATAGAAAATGGTGATATTTTAATTTATTTCCAACCAAAATATTCTCTAACAGACAAATCCATTGTTGGGGCAGAAGCATTAGTTAGATGGCAACATCCTTCTCTAGGAATGTTGAGTCCAGGAGTATTTATTCCAATTTTAGAGGCAAATGGAGTTATCCACCAACTTGACTATTATGTTTGGGATAAGGCATGTGAGAGCGTAGCAAATTGGAGAAAGATGGATTTACTACCTATTCCAGTATCAGTTAACGTTTCACGTAATAATTTTTATAGAGACAAACTTTGGGTTGAAATCTTAGATTTAATTGATAAGCATGGAATTACTCCAGACTGCATTAATATTGAAATTACAGAAACCTCATATATGAATGATCCAGTTCAAGTACAAAATGTAGTAAATAAATGCCAAGAATCAGGCTTATCTGTTCACATGGATGATTTTGGAAGTGGTTATTCATCACTAAATGTTCTAAAAGATTTAGTATTTGACGCATTAAAGATTGATTTAAATTTTTTACAAGATTTAGAATCTAATGAAAGAGCAGCTATTATTTTAAAATCTATAATGGATATGAATAAATTATTGAAACTACCTGTAGTAGCAGAAGGTATAGAAACACAAGAACAAGAAAATTTCCTAAAAGAAATTGGATGTGAAGTTGGACAAGGTTTCTTATTTTCAAGGCCTGTTGAAGAAAAAGTCTTTATATCAATGCTTAAAAAAGAGACTTTAAGACGAAAACACGCTTAATGTATTTTAATTAATCCAGCTTTTTTGATAAAAGCTTCAGCTTTAGTTGTATTTTTTGAAGTTAACAAACTAACCACTAGATAAATAAACAGAGATAAAATCAGCCCTAAAACAACTCTCAGAGTTTCATCATTTTGGAAAATTGGTGATATTGGTAATCCTAATTGATATAACAAATTGTATAAACAATACATGCTTCCTACAATCATAGATGCAAGGGCTCCTTTCTCATTTCCTTTTTTAAAGAAAAATCCAAAAATTAATGGGACAAAGGCTCCGGTAGTAATAATATCTGAAGATAAATACGAAATTACTAAAATACTTCTAATTCTAAGTGCTATTATTAAAGCTATTAATGTTGTAAAAAGAGTAGCGTATTTAGAAATTTTAATTTTATCTTTATCATCGTTATTTAGAATGTCCAAAGTTAAAGTTAGAGCTCCAGTATTAATTAAAGAATCCATTGTGGACATAATTGCAGCACTAATCCCGACAAATACAAATACACTCATAATAGGATTCATTTGGTCTTTAACAATTGATAGAACGATTCCTCCCTCTGGAATCTTATTATAAAGGACTAAGGCATCCATACCCGTCAAAACAACAATTAAATATAATGGGATATATATAAAAAAAGACATTAAAGTCATTTTTTTAGCATCTTGTTCATTTTTTGTTGCAGAAATTCTCTGCCAAACATTAGCTTGAATCATCCAAGCACAGCCAAATGTAATTACATAAGCAAAATATTTTTTAGCACCAGCAAAAAAGGAAAAATAATCAACCTTATTTATCAACTTAGAATAATTATATACATTTGAAAGCCCTCCGGCTTTATTCGTAGCAACAAAAAAAACTAATAAGGAGGCAATTAAAAGAAAACAAAACTGTATAATATCAGTTAAAACAACACCTCTAAATCCACCAAATACTGAATAAATGAGAACTATAGAAGTCCCCATTATAATTCCCATTTCATAACTAAGATTTAAATAAGTTCCAAAAAATTGACCTAAACCAACCATTTGTGAAGCTACAGTAAAAGTCATAAAAATATAAATTAAAAAGGATAAATACTTTGCTGCAACTTTTGAATATCTAGCAATAAATAATTCGCCTTGAGTTAAATAGCCAATTTTTCTAATTGATTTTGAAAAAACAATCATCAAAAAAGTTGAAATCAATACAGGCACACCATAATACCAAAAGGCACTTAGCCCATCTTCATAGGCTAAATCAGCTGTTGAAATTGCAGAACCAGCTCCCCACCATGAAGCAATGAAAGTTATTGAAAGAGCCCAAAAGGGTAAACTTCTGCCCGCAAAAAAATAATCTTCAACATTTTTATTAGGTTTTTCTATAGTAACCGCTATGAGAAGAATAACAAAATAGATAAACAAACCAAGAATTGATAAAGATATAATCATTTAAACGTCCTATTCAGTACTATCTTTAAATTTTATATCAATAAGAAAAAAAAGTAAATCAATAATAATAAATGATATATGTCAAAAAAAATACAAAAAAATACTTAGTTTATTATTGACATATGTTGTTTTCAAGTATAAGGTTTACCTAAGTAATTTAGAATAAAGGAAGGGTATATGAGAATAGGATTAGCTATTGAAGAAAGAGATTTGGAAAAACATATCAATCAAACATTTGGCAGAGCTCCATTTTTTGTTATATATGATAGCGAAAGCAAAGAAGTAGCATTTTATGACAATGATGCTAAAAATGCTTCTGGCGGAGCAGGTATTAAAGCTGCACAGTTTTTTGTAGATGCAGATGTAGATGCTGTTTTGGCTTTTAGACTAGGTGAAAATGCTGTAAAAGTATTATCTAATGCTAATATTAAATTATTTGAACCAAGGGAAGAGCTAAGTGCTAACTCAAATATACATTTACTACTGCAAGATGAACTAAACACTTTAGTTGAAATTCACAGTGGATATCATCACGGTTAGTTAAGTATGAATAAAATAGCAGTATTAAGTGGAAAAGGGGGTAGTGGTAAAACTTTTGTTTCAACTAATTTATCCAACCTTATTGATAACTCAACTTATCTAGATTGTGATGTAGAAGAGCCAAATGGCTATATTTTTTTTGATGATGCAAAATTAGTAAAAGAAAAAAAAGTATTTAAAGAAATACCTTCTTTTGATTTCCAAAAATGTGATGGTTGTAGAAAATGTGTTGAATTTTGTAATTTTTCTGCTCTTGCAATAATTAAGGGAGAACCATTATTATTTGAAGAAGTATGCCACAGCTGTGGCGGATGTGAATTAATTTGTCCCAAAGGAGCAATAAAAAACATCAAACAAGAAGTAGGAATTGTAGAAGTATATAAAAAAGAGGAGAAAAAGTTTGTAAGTGGAAGACTTAATATAGGGGAAGCTTCTGCTGTTTCTCTAATTTCTAAAGTACTTGAAGAGGCTAGCGAAACTAGTATTGTTGATTGTCCTCCAGGAAGTGCTTGTTCAACTATGGAAGCTATAAAAGGTTCATCATACTGTATTTTAGTCACAGAACCTACAATTTTTTCTCTACATAATATTAAAATGATTGTTGAGTTAGTTGAATTGTTTAAAATACCTTATGGGTTTGTTATAAACAAAAGCGATGAAAAATTAGACTATATTATTGAAGATTATGTTAATTCAATAAATAAAGAAATTCTTGTTAAAATACCTTTCTCTAAAGAAATTGCTAACTCTACATCTCAAGGAAAATTAGTTAGCAAAATAAATCTTTTAAGTTACCAAATATTTAAAAGTTTAAAAAATAAATTAAAGATGTATGAGGTAATTTAATGAAAAAAATATTAGTAATTTCTGGTAAAGGTGGAACAGGGAAAACTACAATTTCTTCGACATTGATTGATTTATTAAAAATTAATGCTTTTGCTGATTGTGATGTGGATGCACCAAATCTTCACCTTGTTAGTTCTATTGATTTATCAAGTGTTAATGAAAAAAAGTTCAGAGGTATGGATATATTTCAAATTAACCCATCATTGTGTATTAATTGTGGAAAATGTCTATCTTTGTGTAAATTTTCATCAATAAAAATAGAAAATGATACTTACAAAATTGATCCATTCTCTTGCGAGGGGTGCGGAGTTTGTGAGTACTTCTGCCCTGTAAAAGCTATATCTCCAATGGTAAATTATGTAGGTAATACGCAAGTTTATAAATCAAATAGAATATTTTCTACAGCTACACTTAAAATGGGAAGTGGGAATAGTGGTAAATTAGTCTCTCAAGTTAAAAAAAACTTAGATGATAATATTGAAAATGAAGATTTAGTGATTATTGATGGTTCCCCTGGTATTGGTTGTCCTGTAATAGCATCTTTATCTGCAATCGATCTAGCATTAATTGTAACAGAACCCTCTCTTTCAGGATTAAGTGATTTAAAAAGGATAGTAAAAACGGCTAAAATATTTAAAACAAGAATTGCTGTCATTATAAACAAAGCAAATTTAAATGAAGAGATGTATCAAATAATCAAAGATTATGTGAAAAAAGAAAATTTAACTTCTCTTGGTAGAATAGACTACGATAAAAATGTTTCACTAGCCATAAATAAAAATAAATCATTAGCTACAATGAATACAGCTGCAGCTAGAGATTTAAGAATAATAGCACAAAATTTATTACTTGAATTACAAAATTATACTAAATAAACATTTTTTAACAAAATAATACAATATGAAAATTATATAACAGAATTTTATCATTTTTATTGTATTGATAGTAAAATTAGTAAAAAATATTGTACTTTAGTCTTGAAAAAGAACCATTGTCCTTTTACAATAATTTAGTTAGTTTTGAATCTTAAAGGGGAAAACAAAGATGAAAGAAAAACTTAATAAATTGAAGAATTGGGGTTGTGATATTAACGGGGCCTTAGAGAGATTTTTAAATGATAAAGATTTATACAATGAATGTTTATCAATGTTTGTAAATGATGAGAACTTTGATTCGTTAAAATTACATATTAATGACGAAGATCAAAGTGTTCCTTTTAGTTACGTACATACTTTAAAAGGTGTAGCAGGGAATCTTGGTATTACACCACTATTTGAATCACTTAGCGAACTATGTGAAGCTTTACGAAATAATTCATATGATCCAAACAGTGGTTTATATGAGAGAACTATCGTCGATTATAATATTTTCTTAGAAATTATGAAGTAAATTTTGTAATAAGGACTTTTACATTACCACCACAAATCATTCCCAATTCACTTGCCTTAGTATTAGACAAATTATGGTAAAATAATTGGGATTTTTTATTATTAGTCAAAAGTAATTTTTTACTATCTTCTATAACTCTTGCTTCTACAGCACCACCTCCAACAGTACCTTGAACCTCACCGTTAGAAAAAACTGCTAAAAATGAACCTTGTTCTCTTGGTGCAGAACCTCTTTTTTCAACAATTCTAGCTACAACAAAAGGTTCTTTTTCATTTGCTAGTCTTCTAAGCAGATTTACATCCAATTCAATTTGCTTTTTAACACCTTTTGTAACTTTGATTATTTGTGCAACAATAGATACCGCAATTTCCTCAGGAGTTTGTGCATTTATTTCAAGTCCAATGGGGGAATAAATACTATCTAATTCATCTTTAGTTATAGGTAATGTACCCTCATCAATTTCATCTAAAATTGCTTTTTTAGTAATTGCAACTTTGCTTCTTGATCCTATCATACCTATATATCTAGATTTTTTTACTATTGCAGCTTCTAAACAAGACTTATCGTGTTTATGACCTCTTGTAGCTATGATAATAGCTGCATTAGATAAATCAAGCTTTGATATTTCTTCACTATAATTTCCTAAAATAAGATTAGCGTTAGGATATTTTTCAGGTGTACAAAAATCTGATCGATCTTCTATGATTGTAACCTTCCAATCTAATAGTATAGCTAAATTATATACAGCAAGACCAACATGACCTCCACCACACATTACAATTTCTAATTTGCCAGCAAGTCTTTCACTAAGATATTCTCCACTATCAATTAAATCAGAAGAATTAGCTTCTAATAATTTATTGTTTATATCATATATGGCTTCATTACCTAAATTTTCTTTATCTAATCTTGTTCTTCTTTCAATAGTAGAATTGAGATTATTTAGTATAGTTGTGAAATAATTATTCATCTAAAATAACTCCTTACTTTCTTTATATATTATTATTATATAATAAAGATGTAATAATATCCATTATATTGTTAAACAGAAAATGAAAGGGTAAAAATCTATAATTTTAGGATTAAAAATAGTTAAAAAACAATTAAATGTAGTTTATTTTTTTAGAAAAAGTAGTAAAGTGAGTCCTATGGAATCAATAAGAGAACTTTATAAAATTGGCTATGGTCCTTCTAGTAGTCATACCATGGGGCCACGTTTTGCTACTAACATGTTTTTAAACGACTGTCCTGATGCAGAAAGATATCAAGTAATATTATTTGGCTCTTTAGCAGCAACTGGTAAAGGTCATTTGACAAATGTAGCTATCGAAGATGTTTTTAATAAAAGGCATAAAAAAATAGAGATAATTTGGAAAAGCAATGAATTTAAACCTTACCACCCAAATGCTTTAACATTTTTTGCATATGATAACAATGACAAAGTTTTACTTGAAAAAACTTATTACAGTGTAGGTGGAGGAAGTGTTGAAGAAGAAGGTAAAGAAAAATCTGACAAGTTAATAGTTTATGGTGAACAATTTAATAGCATGAAAAAAATTCTAGATTATTGTGAAGCTGAAGGTTTACAACTTTGGGAATTTGTAAAAAGAATTGAAGGAAATTCAATTGTTGATTACATGCAAGAAGTTTGGCTTGCGATGACTAAAGCTATCAAAAAAGGATTGGACACAGAAGGTGTATTACCAGGTGGCCTTAAATTGCAAAGAAAGGCCTCTATGTATTACTCTAAGAGCAAAAATTATACGGGATCTATGAAACACAACAGTGAAATTATAGCTTATGCTTTAGCTGTTAGTGAAGAAAATGCTAGTGGTAATGTTATTGTAACTGCTCCAACTTGTGGTAGCTGTGGAATATTACCAAGTGTATTATATTATCTAAACAATAATAATAAGTTCAAAAAATCAAAAATAATTAATGCATTATTAACAGCAGGGCTCATTGGAAATATAGTTAAACAAAATGCTTCAATCAGTGGAGCTGAAGTAGGTTGTCAGGGTGAAGTGGGTGTAGCTTGTGCAATGGCAAGTGCTGCAGCAACTCAAATTATGGGGGGATCTATATATCAAATTGAATATGCAGCAGAAATGGGATTAGAACATCATTTAGGATTAACTTGTGACCCAATGTTAGGGTTAGTTCAAATTCCATGTATAGAAAGAAATGCAATGGCTGCAGTTAGATCTATAGATCATTGCACTTATGTACTACTTGGAGATGGTAGACATAAAGTTTCTTTTGATGAAGTAGTAGAAGTTATGAACGAAACTGGACAAGCAATCCCACCATTATATAGAGAAACATCTCTTGGTGGGCTTGCATTAATTCAAAAATGGAAAGAAGATAATAAAAAAAGGTAAACTTTTACATATTATTTAAGAATTTATATATAACAGTTAAAACACCACCTGCTATGTTTCTACCTTTATCAGAGACAGAAAGGTGGTCTGCTTTTTCTCCTCTAGGATCAATATCCGCAACTTTAAAACCTTTAGGGACTTTTAATCCTTCAGTTAACAAACCTCTAAGCTTTCCATCAATAGTGGCTTTAACTTCAATTTCTCCAACTTTAGCTATAAGGTCGCCTTTTTTAACAATATCTCCAATATTTTTTAAAGGAATCCAAACACCACTTGCTGGACTGTGAATAACTCTTTCTTTACCAAAGCCACCAATAATTCCAGGAATACCAGAATTCTTGATTGCTGAACCTTTAGATATCACATTACCTACATAATGACCTCTTTTAGTCTCTATAATATAGTGGCAATCTTTTCCAACTTCAAAACCTGGACCTAGAGCAATAACTAAAGGAGCATCAGTAATTTTTGTACCTAAATTCTTTTTAGCAAGAATAGCATCGATAACTATCAGAGGTTTAATTTTTTTAATTAAAGAGGCATCTTTATCAGCAACTAAAGCAATATTGCCATCTTCTAATACTTTAAGAATATCATCTAAATTATTTTTATCACATTTTATAGCAACTGAACCTTCAACTTCATATCTCGAATCATACATAGCTTGGGCAAAAGATACAGTGCGTCTAATAACAGTTGGTTCATCAGTTTCTAAAGCAATTACTCTAAATCCTAAACGATTAAGCTTTAATATTGTAGCAGTTGCAAGATCTCCAGCACCTCTTACAATTATAGGTCGATAAAGATAAGTCTTTTTAGTTGGATTGTTTTTATTTTGTTTTGACATTACTTCACTTATAATGCTAAGAGCAACTTGATATGGAGTTTGACCACCAATATTTAAGCCAATTGGACAGTGAAGCTTTAAATTTTGTTCATTATTTAATTCTAAATCTTGTATCAAGTCATACATATGTTTATGACTTGTCATAATACCAACATACCATGCATCTGAATTTAATGCAGCAATATAATCTTTAGATTTCATTAAAGAATGATTTAAAACTAAAATAGCACTATTATTAGTATTAATTTGTTCAATTGTAATACTAATATCATCAGTTAAATAAATATTGCTAGCAGTTGGAAAATCTAAAGGATTTGCAATGTCTTCTCTTTTTTCAATAATAACAATTTCATAGCCAGCCATAGTAGCAATTTGTGCAACGCTTTTTCCAACATGACCTCCACCAATTATAATGATTTTAGAAGAATTTTCTCCTACATCAATTGATATTTTGATATAATCTTTTTTAGATATATCATCACGATAAAGGGTAAAAAGTCCACCTTTTTGCTCTAATAATGCTTTTTTAGCTTGTTCTATTGCTTTATATTCAAGCAATCCACCACCGATAGTACCATAACTTTTACCATCGCTTTTAACTAACATTCTTCCACTAGTTCTAGTTACAACTCCACTATAATCACATAGAGTAACCCAGGCAAAAGGAATATTTTTCTCCTCTAATTCTGAGGCAATTTTATAAGGCGAATCATTAAAATCTTTCATAAGAACCATTATATCACAAAAAACATAATCGATGAAATATTTTTACAAACAAAAAACCTCTATCCAAAAAAAAATTAGATAGAGGTTATATAAATTTGAATTAATTATTTAGCTTTTGGAGCCTTAACTAAAATTGTTTTTAAGAAAGGTTTATCCTCTAAATTTTTAACAAGAGCTCTAGCACGAGCCTTATTTACATAATTAGGATCTTCAAAAGAATAAGTAAAGTTTGTATGAATATCGTAAGTATTATTCATAAGAGCATAAGCGTCTTCAGTAATTACTAACTCTTCATCAGTTGGAATAACATAAATACGAGATGGAGAACTATCTTTACTAATATCAAATTCGCCATTTCTACATCTACATTGATTATTTTTTTCAACATCAACATCGATTCCTAAATTTGCTAAACCTTCAAGTGCACCGAGTCTAATATGTTCACCCATTTCGCCAACACCTGCAGTAAATACAACAGCATCAACTCTTCCAAGTAGGGCAGCATAAGCACCAATATATTTTTTAATTCTATGAGTTTCCATTTTAATAGCTAATTGAGCTTTTTTATTACCATTATCAGCTTCAGAGTGTACATCTCTTCTGTCAGTTAAACCACAGATTCCTAAAAGACCACTCTTTTTATTTAAAGCAGTATCCATTTCATCTGGAGTCATGTTAGTTTTATTCATAACGAAAGGTACAATAGCAGGATCGATATCACCACTACGTGTTCCCATTACTAAACCTTCTAAAGGTGTTAGACCCATTGAAGTATCAATACAAACACCATTTTTAACAGCACATACAGATGCCCCATTACCAATATGGCATATAATTACATTAGTATCTTTATTTTCTTTACCGAGAAGAACTGCAGCTCTTTTTGCACAATAAAGATGACTTGTTCCATGGAAACCATATCTTCTTACATTGTAGTCAGTATACCAATTATAAGGTACGGCATACATGAAAGCTTCTTCAGGCATAGTTTGATGCCAAGCAGTATCCATTACAATAGCGTGAGGAACATCAGGCATTACTTTTCTAGCAGCTTCAATACCCATGATATTAGCTGGCATATGTAAAGGTCCTAAAGGAATTAATTGTTTTAATTCTTCAATTACCTTATCATCTACTAAAGCAGATTTTTTGAAAATTTCACCACCATGTAAAACTCTATGACCAACAGCACCGATTTGTGATAAGTCAGAGATAACACCATATTCGTCATCTACTAGTATCTTAATGATTAATTCAATGGCTTCTTTATGAGTTGGAGAAGAGAATTTTGCAGTATACTCTTCTTTATCTTTGGCTTTATGTTCAATAGTTGAATATTCAAGTCCTATACGTTCTACAACACCAACAGCTAAAACATCCTTGTTTGTCCAATCGAATACTTGATATTTTGCAGAAGAACTTCCGCAATTCAGAGTTAGAATCACCATAATTTTGGGCTCCTTAATTTAAAAAATGTCTAAGAATATTATTTAGAAATATACTTTAAATTATCACACAAATTTATAGTATGTTCAACTAAGATAAAGCAAAAAGAACAATATTTTTGTATAGTAATTATGAGAAAAATAAAATTAATTATATTCTATATTTTTTTATTTAATTCAAATTTTTTATTTGCGGCATATGTTACCATTAACAGTGATTTTGTAAACAGCTATAATGAAATAGAAATAGTTAATAATACAAATAAATTTAAATTAAAATTTGCTGATAATAAATTAGAAACTTTAAGTTTGTTGCAATTATCCTATGAAAATATTACCATAAAAAAAAGCAACTTATTAGTAAGCAAGCAATTAAGCCTAGATACTAGCAGATATTATTTAATGAATATAGAGTTCCCTCCATTAATATTATCATCAACAATTTCACTTTTAAACGAAAAACAAATTGAAGTAAAAACTCTTACATATTTAAATGACAAATTAACTATTTCAAACAGTTATTATAATATAAATGAAACAATAAAAGATTCATATTATTATGATTTATCTTCTCTTTATTATACAGAAAGGGGTTTTGTTTCATATTTATCATATCAAGGGAATTACTTAGGAATTGAAACTGAAACAGCCTATACAAAATATGGTCTATTTTGCAGTTTTACATCCTCATTTTTTTTAAATCCTTTTACAATCAATTTAAACTATAAAAATAATAATGAAAAATATAATTTTCAAATCATTTTCGATTATAAAAATATGAATATTAAAGTAACTGATAAAATATATAGAATTTCAATATTTGGAGGGCAGGGAGTTAAAAGAAATTATAGTATTAATGGTAATTTAAAATTCACATTTAACAAAGAAGAGTTTACATCTAAAATTTATATAACAACCTCTCATGAAATTGATTATGATGAGTATTTAAATAAAACAGTAAAACAAAAAGTTAGAATAAGAAATAAGATAAACATCAATGATTTAAATTGTGAAACAAGCTTAACATATAATGGAGATATTTCAGGTTATTTAAGTATTAATGATATAAAAATAAGTTATTCAAAAAAAACTATTTTATTTAGTCTAAAATATTCAACAAATAGAGAAAATATGACGTTTGTACTACAAGCTTCATCTAAAGGTTCTTTAAAAATTTCTTATAAAAAAATACTATGAAAAATCTCCAATAAGTTGTACTTCGTATTCTAATTCAATATTAAATTTTTCAAAAACTTTTTGCTTACAAATTTGACTAAGATTATAAATATCAGTGCTAGAAGCTGAACCTCTATTCATAATATAGTTTGCATGAGTTTCACAAATGAAAGCATCATTGATTTTTAAATCTTTTATACCACAGGCTTCAATTAGCTTTCCGGCAATTTGATTAGGAGGATTTTTAAATATACTACCAGCACTTGGATAAGCTAATAACCCTTTAGAAATTCTACTTTTTTTATTATTATCTTTTACTTGTTTTGCAAATGTACTATATTTATTTTTATCTAAAATAAATCCAGCTTCAAAAATAATTACCTTTTCCATATGTTTGAAAGGACTATTTCTATATCCAAAGTCTTCAACATTTCTATCCATTCTATAAGATTTGCCATCTTGCTTAATATAATCAACATATAAGAGTCTATCACTTATCGTATAGCCATATGCACCAGCATTTCCATAAATAGCACCACCAATTGAACCTGGAATGCCACTTAACCCCTCTAAACCGAGCATTCCATCATTTTGAGTAATATTAATAGCTCTATCTAAAGCCATTCCACAACGACAAGAAAAAACATTCCCACGGATTGAATATCTACAAAGCCTATTTGTTCTTATAACTAAGCCCTCAATAGTTTTATCACTAATTAAAACATTTGAACCAGCACCAATAATATATATTCTTAAATTATTAACTTGTGCAAAAGATAAAGCAACAATTAATTCTTCAAAGCGACCAGGTGAACAAAAATATTGAGCTTTTCCACCTGTTTTAATAGTAGTAAAAGGTGCTAGAGGGACATCTCTTTGTATTATATCTTCTTCCTTGATTTTTTCATCTTGATGGCTTACATTTATATTCATATTTAGTATATTAACAATGAATACTTAATCTAGCAATGGATAATTAATATTTATTAATTAATATTTATAAATTTTCAATTGTTTGATATAATTAGTAGTAATCAATTTTTAAGGATTAATTAATGGCAATATATTTATATAATACAATGGGACGTCAGATGCAAGAATTTAAACCAATCAATAAAGATTCAGTTGGTTTATATACTTGTGGTCCAACAGTTTACAACTATGCTCATATTGGTAATTTAAGGACGTTTATCTTTGAAGATATATTAAAAAGAGCACTTCTTCATTCAAATTATAAAGTAAAACATGTAATGAACATTACTGATGTTGGTCATTTAACTGATGATGGAGATTCTGGCGACGATAAAATGACAAAAAAGGCTAAAGAAGTAGGTAAAAGTGTTTGGGAAATAGCTTCATTCTATACCAAAGCCTTTGAAAAAGATGCTTCTGATTTAAATTTAATTAAGCCTACTGTAGTTTGTAAAGCTACAGATCACATTCAAGATATGATTAATCTAATTAAAAGATTAGAGGAAGGTGGTCACACTTATATAAGTGGTGGAAATGTTTATTTCTCAATAGACACTTTTCCTGAATATGGAAAATTAGCAAACCAAAATCTTGATGATTTAAAGACAGCTGTAAGAGAAGATGTTTCAGTTGACGAGAATAAAAAAAATAGTAAAGATTTTGTATTATGGTTTACTAACAGTAAGTTTGGAGAACAACAGATGATGTGGGATTCTCCTTGGGGTAGAGGTTATCCAGGTTGGCATATAGAGTGTTCAGCTATGAGTATGAAATATTTAGGAGAATCTTTTGATATTCATTGTGGCGGAATAGATGCAATTCCAGTTCATCATACAAATGAAATAGCACAAAGTGAAGCAGCTACTAATCACAAATGGGTAAATTATTGGATTCACGGCGAATTCCTATTAGATGAAACTGGTAAAATGAGTAAGTCTAAAGGAGATTTTTTAACTCTATCCTTCTTAAAATCAAAAGGTTACGATCCAATGGATTATAGATTTTTTGTCTTAGGTGGTCATTATAGATCTCAGTTAAGATTTAGTTTTGAGAATTTAGATAATTCTAGAAAAACCAGATTATCAATAGTTTCAAAAATACAAGATTTATTAGACGATGGTGCTAGTAAAATTGAATTAGAAAGTGAAAAAACAATTGCATTAAAAAATGAATTTGATGAATGTGTAAATAACAATCTTAATATGCCAATGGCCGTTGCTGTTTTACATAAAACATTAAAAAGTGACCTATCTGTTAGTGAAAAGTATTCTCTAATATTATATTATGATGAAGTATTTGGTTTAAGATTTGACGAAGTAGAAAAAAGAAAAGAAGAAATACCAAGTGAAGTTGAAGAATTGGTTCAACTCAGAGTTGAAGCTAAAAAAGCAAAAGACTTTGCAAAAGCTGATCAAATTCGTGACCAGATAGATAAGTTAGGTTATATTGTAAAAGATACAGCAAAAGGGCCAGTTATATCAAAAAAACTGTAACTCAAGTGCAACAGGATTGTTAATAATTATGAAGATACAAAGTAATGATGAACATGATTTTAGGCATATATATGAAAAAACTTTCCCTATGTTATTTAGAGTTTCAAATAATATAGTGAGAAATCCAGATAGAGCCGAAGAGTTGTGCCAAGAAGCTTTTACTCGTTTTTTTGATCAAGGCAAAACGTTTCCTAGTGAAAATGATGCTAAGTATTGGTTAATTAGGGTGACTAAAAATCTCTCAATTAACGTTATTAAAAGAAAGAGTCGAGAGTTGAAGATGATCGAGAAGGTCAAAAAAGAACCTTTAAGACATGAAAAAACTGGCGAGGATGTTTTGGTTGAAGATGCAATTTGTGAACAAGTAATGGATGCTATCTCACAATTGCCAGAAAAACTAAGACTAGTAATTACTTTGAAAACTTATACAGATTTGGATTATAAGGGAATTGGAAAGACTCTCAACATTTCAGAGAGCAATGTTAAAGTTAGAGTTTTTAGAGCAAGAAAAATGCTTGAAAAAATTCTAAATCAGGAGTAGATAATTATGTGTTTAGACGATGCATTACTTAATTCATATATTGATGGAGAGCTACAAGAACCATGGAAAACTCAAGTAGAAGAGCATCTTTCTTATTGTAGTGGCTGTCAATTGAGATTAAATCAATTAAAGCAATTAGTTGATACTTTACAAAAATCTACAGTAGAAGAAGAACAAATTGCTCCTAGATCCGATAGAGTACTTAAATACTTTGAAGAAAATAGATTTAAAGCTCCTCCTAAAAAAAGCGTTTTTAAAAAAAAGATTCAAGTAAGTTTAGTACCCGCACTTTTAACTAGTGCTGCAGCTGTTGTTGTTGTTTTTATAGGTTCTTTTGTCCTTTTTGGGTCAAATAGTAAACAGACAAGTGAAATCATGCCAGAAGTCATGCTTCCAATTGATTCTTCAAAATTACAACAAGTAAGTGTTGAAGAAAAAAGCTCGCTTTCAGATTATAGTTTAGCTGAAATAGTGAAATATTTAGATTCGAAAGGATATGCTGTAAAATTAGAAGTAAAGTCTGTCAGTCCAATAGATAATGAAACCTCAACAGATCAATAGTAATTATTCAACATATTATAAGGAGCATTTTAGCTCCTTTTTTTTTATTGATTTTACTTTTACAAAAAAACAAAGATTAAAGATTTCAAATAATTTTAAAAAATAAATATTTTAATTTTGATTAATTAATAAGCAACATAAGTTTTTCACTTGAATTGTAAAATTTTTAAATAATTTTTGTTGTAATATGTTGTTACTGTGTACTCTTTTTGTTAAGATAATTCAACAGCATATTTTGGTAGGAGGATAATATATGAAGGCCGTAGAATTACAAAAAGCCTATGATCCAAAAGATTTTGAAGAAAGAATTTATCAAGAGTGGTTAGATAAAGGATTATTTAGTCCAAAGGATAGTGATAAAGAGCACTATTCAATTGTCATGCCTCCACCAAATGTCACAGGTATTTTGCACATGGGACATGCTCTTAATAATTCATTACAGGATATTTTAATTAGATATTATAGAATGACAGGTGTTCCAACACTTTGGGTTCCAGGAACTGATCATGCTGGAATTGCAACTCAAAGCGTAGTTGAAAGACAATTACTTAAAGAAGGTAAAAAAAGACAAGATTTAGGTAGAGAAAAATTTCTAGAAAGGACATGGGAAGTTAAAGAAAAACACCATGATACAATCAAGAAGCAACTTGAAACTATTGGTGCCTCTTGCGACTGGAGCAGAGAAAGATTCACAATGGATGAAGGTCTTTCTAAAGCAGTTCGTGAGTGCTTTGTAACATTATATGAAAAAGATTTAATCTATAAAGGTGAATATCTTGTTAATTACTGTCCTCATTGTGGTACTGCACTAGCTGATGATGAAGTTGAACATGAAGAAACTCCAGGTAAATTATATGATATAACATATCCATTTGCTGATGGATCTGGCTCAATTATTATTGCTACAACAAGGCCAGAGACTATGTTTGGTGATGTTGCAGTAGCTGTTAACCCTGAAGATGAGAGATATAAAGATTTAGTTGGTAAAAAATTAAAATTACCTTTAACTGACAGAGAAATCCCAATAATTGAAGATAGTTTCGTTTCATTAGAATTTGGAACTGGAATGGTAAAAATTACACCAGCTCATGATCCTAATGACTGGGAATGTGGAAAAAGACATAATTTAGAAATTATAAATGTTTTAAATCCAGATGGAACTCTCAATGATAATTGCCCAGAGAAATATAGAAATATTCAAGCTCAAGAAGCAAGAGCTATGGTTGTTGAAGACTTAAAAGCTCTAGGGAATCTAGTTGGTGAAAAAGAACACAACCATGAAGTTGGTCATTGTTATAGATGTCATACAGTCATCGAACCCTATTTGTCAAAACAATGGTTTGTAAGTATGAAAAAAATGGCTGATAATGCACTACAAGCTTGGAAAGATGAAAAAATAAAGTTCTATCCTAAAAGATGGGAAAATACATACTCACATTGGTTAACTTCAATTAGAGATTGGTGTATATCTCGTCAATTATGGTGGGGACACAGAATTCCTGTTTGGTATTGCAAAGATTGTGGGAATATGATGGTTCTTAGAGAAGATCCTTGTGAATGTAATAAATGTAAGTCAAAAAATATTGAACAAGAATCTGATGTATTAGATACTTGGTTTAGTTCTTGGCTATGGCCTTTCTCAACATTAGGATGGCCTGACAAAACTGTAGATTTTGATAAATATTTCCCAACTACAACATTAGTTACAGGCTATGATATTATTTTCTTCTGGGTAGCTCGTATGATTATGGCAAGTTTAGAGTTTGTCGGAGAAGTTCCATTTAGAGATATCTATTTAACAGGCCTTGTTAGAGACAAACAAGGAAGAAAAATGAGTAAAACATTAGGTAATGGTATCGATCCTATAGATGTTGTAAATCAATATGGCGCTGATGCTATGAAATTTACCTTAAGCTATATGGCAACTCAAGGACAAGATATACTAATCGACATGAATTCCTTCAAATTAGGTTCAAGATTTGCAAACAAAGTTTGGAATGCAACTAGATTCTTATTAATGAATTTAGATAATAGAAACTTAGTAGATTTGAAAGACATTGAATTAGATACAATGGATAAATGGATATATAACAGTTTAAATGAAGCTGCAAAAAAAGTTGAAGTTTCTATGAAAAATTATAGATTTAATGATGGAGCTAGTGCAATCTATGACTTCTTCTGGAACGATTTTTGTGACTGGTATGTAGAATCTTCAAAACAAAAATTATATAGCGATGATGATAGTATAAAAGATAAAGCTATAAGTATTTTACTAGATTTATTAGCTGAATCGATGAGATTAATGCATCCCTTCCTTTCATTCTTGACTGAAGAAATATATTCTAAGCTTCCAAATGTTTCAGATCAATTAATAACAAGTAAGTATCCTGAATTTACTCAGGATAGAGTTTATGAGAAAGAAGCTAAATTAGTTGCTTGTATGCAAGATGCAGTAAGAGGTGTTAGAGCTCTTAGAGCAGATTTACAAATTGCAATAGATAAAAAAGTAAATGTTGTTATAAAACCTGACAAAGATTTTATTGCTACAGACTTTTTTACAGAAAAGCAAGATTTACTTATGAATTTTGTAGGAGCAAGTAACTTAGAGATCGATAGAGATAATAAAGTCGATATTTCAAAAGCTGTTCCTGTTGCTGGTAGTGGTTTTGAATCTTTCGTCTTTGTTAGAGATGCAATTGATGTCGATAAAGAAATTGCAAAACTTGAGAAAGATTTATCTAAAACTCAAAAAAGTTTAGATGGAACTTTGAGAAAATTATCTAATGAAAAATTCATAAATAATGCGGCTCAAGTTGCTATTGACAAAGAAAAGAGCAAAAAGGATGAATTTGAAGAAAAAATAGATAAGGTAAAAAAACATATAGCATTATTAAAAACATTATAGAGTACAAATTATAGACCTAAACATTTTTTGTTTAGGTCTTTTATTCTTAGGAGGTTGTAATGAGTACAATAGTTATAATTGGCAATATTATAAAAGAAATAAACAAAGGAGAAACTCAATATACTGGGGGAGTAATTAATGCAACTCTATCTGCTTTAGTCTCTTCTAGTAAGGTTAAAATTGTAACTAACCTTCAAAAAGAAGATAGTGAAATCGCATTTAAGAAGTTAAAAGACCTTGGAGCTGAAATAATTACTAAAAACAACTTAAAAACAACGACTATAGTTGATGGAAGAGTGACTGAAGTTGGGAATACAATTGAAACAACATCGATAAAAAATGTTAATGGAGATTATTATTATTTTGTTCCATCACTAAATTCGGATATAAATACTGAATCAATAAAAGAACTTAGCAAATCAAATAAAATTGCTCTTTCTATAAGAGGATTTATGAATTTTATAAAGGATGAGAAAATTAACATAGAAAGATTTCAAGAATTACATTCATTATTAGAATATGTTTCTTTTCTTACTATTGACAAAGATCTTTGTTTTATCCAAGAATTTACGAATGATGAAGACCAGGTTGCTAAAACATATGCAAAAAAAGGTTGTAAAGAAATATTAATTCCTTACCATGAAGCTTTGTTTAATTATAGAGATAACTTTTTTTATAGATGCAAATATGTATCAAAATATCTACATAATAGAGATAAAATTACAGACATTGCATTAGCAGCATATGTATCTAAAATAGATGAATTAATTAAAGAAGAAGCTCTTTTTTATGCTACTGCCTTATGTTGTTTTTATATGGAAGATATAGATATATCAAATTTAACAAATGACAAACTAACTGCAAAAATGATTGATATTGGAATTGTTTAGTTCTAAAAATAAAATTTCATAGTGTTAACTTATAATTTGTTGACTTGTTATAATAGTTGTGTAATAGATATCGAAAAATATAGTTTAAGCTATTAGCAAAAGGAAAGGGCATTCAATGTTTTAAGAGTACTACAATTAAAATGTTTTAAAACTGAAAAAAGTAATCTTTCTTACAAAAGATTTGCCTTAACAAAATAATGTTGTTAATTTATAATTGAAAATAGACGATTTTGCTATGAATGGGAGAGTAGATATGATAAACAATTTAACAATTCATAGCGGTGCTAATAATACTAAACCTAATACAAAAGAATATTTAGATATTGCATTAACTTTCACTCATACTTATATAGAAGTTGATGTTAGAGCAAGTAAAGATCATATTTGTTTTTTATCACATGATAATAAATATAAAGATGTTTCTTTAGATTCCTTACCATACATCGAAGCTAAAAAAATCAATAAGGATTTAATAACACTTGATGAAACAATTGGAATAATAAAAAACAAGAATTCCAAGCTTAATATAGATATTAAAAAAGATGATTATATAGATGATGTGGTAAATTGTATCGAAAAAAATCATTTTGAAGAATCTTGTGTAATTACAGGAACTCATTTAGATGGTGCTAAACTAATAAAGAATAGGAATACTAAACTAAAAGTCATTATAAACTTTGAAGAAAAATACTTCCAAAATGTTGATTATTATAAAAAGGAATATTTAAAATGTGCTCCTTATGGGATTAATATCAATTACTCTTTAATAGATAATCCAAAATTTAAAGTTCTGAAAGAAACAAAAATACCAATTTACGCATGGACAGTAGACAACGAAGAAAGCTATTCTAAATGCAAGAGAGAAAACATCTTTAATATTACTACTAATAATCCAAAAATGTTTAACAAAGATTTTAATTAAACAATACATTTAATAACAACTTAAAGAAAGCTATAGTTAATCTTTATAAACAAAGGATATAGATTTTATTTTACTATATAGTCAAACTTTCATATTGCATTTCTCATTAAAAAAATAACAAAAAAATATATACCACAGGTAAATGCCCAAAAATTAAACAAATGGCTAGAAATTTGTAAAATATTACATAATTATATTGTATAATGTAAATTAAATTTTAAATTTATTTACAAATTTGTTATAAGCATGATACCATTATTACATTATCTTATTAAGGAGTATTCTGTGAATAAAAAACTTTTTCTCATTTTAGCAGTAAGTTTTATCGGAATAACTAGTATATTTTCTTCAACCAATTTAATGCCTTTACAAGCATCTTCAGGTGATGGTAATAATCAAGTTATAGGTAGTATCTTTTATTTAGGAACGGTAAGTAATAACGTATCAGCTTCATCAGTAGGTGTTGCAGCTTTTTATCAAAACAAATTAAATGATAATATTGGAATCTATGCTAATGGTGGAGCAGGAAAATCTTTTGCTTTTAAATTTAATGGAAGTTCTAATTACAATAATACAGTAGCTGTTTTTATACAGTCTGGACCTTATTATATTATACCAATTGCAGAAAACATGTTAATTAAAGTTGGTGGAGGATTAGACATTACTTTGCTAGGAGGAAAAGACTCAGTTACTAGTGATGAAGCTATAGTTGTAGCATTTGGAGCTGGTATTTTTGGATCATTTGAATATGCTCTAATAGATAATATAAAATTAATTGGTGGCTTAAATATCGGATTTGATGCTCTATCTTGGATGACAAATAGTGCAGGAGATCTAGAAAGAAGCTCAGGTGTTATTACAAATATAATGCCATCTGTTGGTGCAAGTTATTCATTCTAAAAGATTAAGGCAACAAAACAAGATTGATTTGTTGCCTTACTTATTAATAAAGAATAATTAAATTGTTAAGTTCTATCAGTTTTTAGAATTCTTGTGGATTTTATTTCTCCATTATTTAATCTTCTAATTATATAGCCTTCTTTCAAAGGTTTGTCAGTTTTTAAATATTGAACTTTACCATGATCTATTTGATCAATTTCTTCAAAATCACTATTTAAAAGAACAAAATCTGTATCAACAATATTTAAAATATCTTTACCAATATATTCTATAGTTTGGCCCTTTTTAACTTGGAAGCGAACATCTAAAGACCAAATTCCATCTTTAACTTCTTTTTCAATAATTCCAATAAACAAATAATTTCTTTCATAACCATCTGTAGTTGGTTCACTGATATCATCATCTTCGGTTTTATCAAAAAAGAAACCTGTTGAATATTTTCTATGACTTATATTAAACAAGTCTTTTCTATATTCACTTAGAAGAGGGTCTTTATCAATCGCTTTTCTATAAGCTCTAGTTACAACAGCATCATAATATAGGCTTTTCATTCTTCCTTCAATTTTAAAACTACAAACACCAGCATCAATCAATTCATCTATATGATCAATCATGCATAAGTCTTTACTACTTAAAATAGTTGTAAAACCATCTTGTTCACTAATTGTATAGTATTCACCAGGTCTCTCATATTCTTCAAGAGCTAAAGTTTCACTTGAGAGTACTTTTTCTAAACCTTCATTAGCCATCAATCTATAATTCCATCTACATGAATGGGCACAATCACCTTGGTTTGCACTTCTAGATGAAAAATAAGAAGAAAGCAGACATCTACCTGAATAAGCCATACACATAGCTCCATGAACAAATGTTTCTAATTCTAACTCAGGAGCTGCCTGTTTTATGTTTCTTATATCTTTTATAGAAGCTTCTCTACCTAAAATAATTCTAGAGAAACCAATACGATTGTACATCTTAGCAGCAGAAGAATTTATACAACTAGCTTGAGTTGATAAATGAACATCAACATCTGGTAACTCATTTTTAATTATATCCAAAGCACCTATATCAGTTACGATATAGGCATCAAAAGGCCAATCTTTAAGTTGTTTAACTTGCTGTTTTAGATCATCAAGTTGTCCTTCATGGAAAATTATATTTAAAGTACAATACAATTTTTTATTACCATATTGTTGCTTAATTTTAATTAAATCTTCTCTTTGTTGTAAGTCAATATTTTTAGCATTTGCTCTTAGGGAGAACTTAGGAAGCCCCATATATGCTGCATCAGCTCCAAAGCTAAATGCAGTTTTTAGTTTTCTCAAATCTCCAGCTGGGCTAAGTAGTTCAACCACGAATAGCCTCCTTAACGGCATTAGATACTGCTTCACTTATAAGTTTAACTTGTTCACTATTATCTGATTTCTCTACAGTAGGACGCTTAGCGTCTTTATCATTTGGGAAAGCTATTTCCAAAACTTGAGAAACATCATCAACAATATGAAATTTAATTCCCTTTGTAACTTTCTCATCAAGCTTATCTAAATCTTTTTTATTTTGTTTAGGTATAATAATTTCTTTAATTTTATTTCGCTTAGCTGCAAGAACTTTTTCTTTAAGTCCTCCAATAGGCATAACTTTACCCATCAAAGAAAGTTCTCCAGTCATAGCTAACTTAGGTTTAATAATTTGGTTAGTAATTAAAGAATAGATAGCAGTAGTCATTGTTATACCGGCACTAGGACCATCTTTTTTTATTGCACCTTCAGGAACATGTATATGTATATCATAATTAGTAAAATATTCAGGACTAAGTCTGTATCTTTCAGTGTTACATTTCAAATAAGTATATGCAATATTAATACTTTCTTTCATTACATCACCGAGTTGACCTGTAAGCTGTAATTTACCATTACCTTTAGCAGCTTGAGATTCAATTGCAAGAGTATCACCACCCATTGCAGTCCAAGCTAGACCAATAGCCATACCAGGCTTATTAGCCACAATTATATTGTCATTTGTAAAATATGGAATTCCTAAGAAATCAATAACATCTTTTTCACCAACTTTTATAGGTAATTCTATATCTTTGTTTTCAACGATCTTCATGGCCAATTTTCTATTAATCTTGTTTAAATTCTTTTCAAAATTTCTCACTCCAGCTTCTCTAGAATATTCTTCAGCAATCTTTTTCAAGATTGACGGAGTATAGATAATGTCAGTTTTACTTAAGCCCATTTTCTTAAGAGATTTAGGAACAAGATATTTTTTTCCAATCTGAACTTTTTCATCAGAAGTATAACCACCAACTTCTATCAATTCCATTCTATCTAATAGGGGACCTGGAATTCCATTAATGCTATTAGCAGTAGCAATAAATAAAACATTAGATAAATCAAATGGCAAGTCTAAATAGTTATCTCTAAATGAACTATTTTGTTCAGGATCTAAAACTTCTAGTAGAGCAGCAGCTGGATCACCTTGTAAAGATTGTCCCATTTTATCAATTTCATCAATCAAGAATAATGGGTTATTAGTTTTACAAGTTTGTAAACCTTTAACAATCTTACCTGGGATTGCACCAACATAAGTACGTCTGTGACCTTTAATTTCACTTTCATCTTTCATACCACCAACAGAAAATCTAAAATATTTTTTATTTAGAGCAGTTGCAATGGATCTACCAATGCTAGTTTTACCAACACCAGGAGCACCAACGAAACAGATTATAGCACCTTTATTGTCATTCTTGAGAGAACGAACAGCTAGATATTCTAGAATTCTATCTTTAACATCTTGCATACCATAATGATCTCTATTTAACACTTTTCTAGCAGCACTAATAGAAATCTTTTTATCTTCGCTTGGTTTCCAAGGTAATTTGACAATATTTTCTACGTAGTTTCTAGTTACATTAAAGTCTGGGGCTATCATTTCAAGACCCTTCAACTTTTCAATTTCATCATTTACTTTTTCTCTAACTTCATCATTAAAGTAAGGTTCAACTTCTTTAATTTGCTTTTCTAATTTAGAAATTAGAGCCATCTTAGGATCGCTTGCCATCCCAAGTTCCATTTGAATAGTTTTTAATTCTTGTCTTAAAAAGTATTCACGCTGTTGTCTTTCAACCTTTTTATTAACTTTAAAGAGAATACTTTTTTGAATACGAGAAATTTCTTGTTCATTTTTAATATGAATAAGTAATTTTTCTATTCTTTCTCTAATATCTAAGCACTCTAAAAGCTCTTGTTGATCTACCCCATTAATCTCAAGATTTGAAATTAAGAAATCTGCTAACTTACCAGGTTCCTCAATATTTATCATATTAAGCTTTAACTGTTCGTTTAGCATAGGATCTTGATCCGCTAGCTTTTTTATTTCAGTAAACAACTGTCTTGCCCATGGTATAATCTCGTCTTTATCATATTCACTGTTATTCAAGTATTCAACTTCAGCAATTAAATATTTACCGCTATCTAAAAAATACTTAACTGAAAAACGTTTTATTGTTGATATAAAAACGTGAACTCCACCATCGGGAAGCTTAATTTGTTTTATTATCTTAGCTGCAGTCCCAACTGTATATAAAGAATCTTCTTCTTCAACAGAATCATTTATCTTTTCTTTAGTTAACAGAAGGCCTATCATGCCTCCGTGTTTAATTGCTTTATTAATTACATCAATGTCCTGTGATTCAGTAAACATAAGATGTGTTAAAAGGCCTGGGAAAACAGGTACAGGTCCAACTGGTAATATAAATAGGTTTGAAGGGAGGTCTTTCTCTTCATCCATTAGATCTATATCTTTCATATTTCCTCCAAAAATTTGTATCTACTATAAAAATAATCAAAAAATATCTTTGGGGATAGGGTTATTTAGTCTTTTTTTAACCACTTTACCCCTAAATAACAGAAAGGAGTATCAAGAAGTGCAAATATAATTTTAAAAATCCAATAAGGTATAATTAATGATACAATAAAAGCTGCGTTAAATTTAGGATTTATATTATAAAATGCGACAAACATAAAAATAATAGTGTCAAATAACTGACTAATCATTGTAGAAACATTATTTCTTATCCAAAGATGTTTTTCTTTTGTTAATTTTTTTACAATAGAGAATATGAGAATATCAATATTTTGACTAATAGTAAAGCTAATTAGCGATGCTAATGTCATTCTTAGTGTAGAACCAAAAATATCTTTATATTCACTATTTAAATGATAACTAGAATGAGGCTTAATAGCAACACATAAAGCAACCATAGCAAAAAGGAATATTAACATAATTATGGATATGCGGACATAAAATAAAGCTCGTTTTTTACCTTTTACTTCCCCAATAATATCTGTTACTAAAAATAAAATTGGCATAAAAAAAATACCAACAGACACCCTAACTTCAAATAATGAAATAATTTTAGTTCCAATTGTATTTACTAATACCATTGATGTAATAAAAAGAGCAAATAAAAACAATTCCTTATTGTCTGATTCCACTGTTAAACTCCTAAATATTTTTACAAATTAATATCATGAATTAAGTTAAAAAACAATAGATACTATAAAAGAAACAAAACTATTATATAGAGAATAAAATTCTTTAATCTCTGTTTTTTATCAATATTATATTATAAATTACTTCTTTATTTATTATAAATAACAACTTATTACTTTCTATCAAACTATTTTTATTATTCTTAATGTTATTTTCAAATATTAAGATAGTAACTCATTAAAATAACTGAAATTAATAAATTTTTAACTAATAAAAAAAATATATGTTGCATTTTGTTGCATTTGTGATATTATACAAAATATAAAAGACAAATACAAACAATTTATTTATAAGATTAATTAATCTTGGAGGACTTATGGATAGCAAATTAATAGTAATAGCAATTGGTGGTAATTCTTTAATTGAAGATGCCAAACACGTTACTGTACAATCACAATATGAAGCAGCACGCAAAACTGCCGAACATATAGCTCGATTAGTTAAAGATGGACATAGAGTAGTTATAGCTCATGGAAACGGGCCACAGGTTGGATATATTTTATTAAGGGCTGAACACTCATCTGATATTTTACACTCTGTTCCTTTAGACTCATGTGTAGCAGATACACAAGGAGCTATTGGCTACCAACTTCAAATGGCACTCGATAATGAATTTGAAAAAGCCGGACTAAAAAATAAAGTTGCAACCATCGTAACACAAGTAGAAGTTGATAATGATGATCCTTCCTTTAATAATCCAACTAAGCCAATAGGAAGCTTCATGAGTGAAGAAGTTGCTAAAGAAAGAATGGAAAAAAATGGTTGGAGTTGTAAAGAAGATTCTGGAAGAGGGTGGAGACGTGTAGTAGCCTCTCCAAAACCAAAAGCTATTGTAGAAATTGAAACAGTAAAAATTCTTGGACAAAATGGAATAACTGTAATAGCAGCTGGTGGTGGTGGTATTCCGGTTGTAAGAAATGAAAACGGAACTCTTTCAGGTCGTGAAGCTGTAATTGATAAAGACTTAGCTGCTGCTCTTATGGCTAAACAATTAGGTGCAGATTTATTTGTTATTTCAACAGCAGTAGAAAAAGTTTGTTTAAACTTTGGAAAACCAGACCAAAAAACTTTAGATACTATTACTACAAAAGAAGCTAAACAATATATTGAAGAAGGACATTTTGCACCAGGATCCATGCTTCCAAAAGTTCAAGCTATTGTTGATTTTGTCGAAAGCACATCTAATATGGGATTAATTACCGATCCAGCTCATTTATATGAAGCCTTACATGGAGATCAAGGAACAAAGATTATCAAATAATATTTCTCCTTTCTTTACCTATAATTACATTTAGCTACTCTATAAATAGGGTAGCTTTTTTATCATCAGATAAAAATCTAAATAAGGAAACTTAAATTAAAAATTTTATATATTCTAAAACTTCACTAAATGAAACTGAGAAAACTTTGAATAAAATATTATTTTCCCTTAGTTGTTTTCAAATTAATTTATTATGAGTTTGATATACTTTTTAGCAAAAATACAAACGTTTGTAATAATTTACTAAATGGTTGTTAAGTATCAATCGAACCATTTTTAATATAATAATATCAATAATATTTTATCTAAATATTGCATTTTGCATACATAAATTAAAAAAAATGAATTATTCAATAAGTCAAAATACATTTAGTTTCATATATATACTATTTATAAAATACGATATATAATATTAATTGATATTTGAGAGGTGATATGGCTAATAATGTTACAATAAAAGATATTGCTGTAATAGCAGGAGTTAGTTACTCAACAGTTTCAAGATGTTTAAATGATAGTCCATTAGTTTCAGAAAAAACTAAAAAAAAAGTTAATGAAATTGCTAATGATCTTGACTTTGAATTTAATGCAAATGCTCGTGGATTAATAACTAGTAAAGCAAATGCTGTAGGCATTGTCTTACCTGAAGGTTTTTCACAAGTAAATGTTAATGCATATCATGGTTTATTACTAAATTCATTAAGAAATAGTCTAGAAAAAAGAGATGTAGATTTAATAATAACTTACCAAACTAATCATTTTACTAATCAAAACAACATATTAAGATTAGTTAATAGAAAAAAGGTAGATGGTTTAATATTATTAATAGAAGATCCTAATGACGAAACATTAAATTTTTTAAAAAAAAGAGAGTTCCCTTCTGTTTTTGTTCATTATCCACCTACAAGAAAAATTGATGATTTCGATGTAGTATATACAGATCATTATACGGGAGGAATTTTAGTTGCTAAACATCTCCTTTCAAAAGGACATACAAATTTTACAGTAATGTGTGTAAGAGAATATCATAAAGAATTCAAGTTAAGAGAACAAGGTTTTTGCGATGAAGTTAAAAAGAATGGAGGAACAATTAACAAATTGATCACTGATTTAGATTATTGGAGTGCAAAAAAATGTTGTGAAGATAATCTAGATTCTATTCTAAAAACATCAGCTATTTTCGGTTTAAATGATTTAATAGCTCTAGGGGCAATGAGAGCTTTAAAAAATAATCAAATAAACATTCCAAAAGATATTTCACTAGTAGGTTATGATAACAGTGAATTTAGTGAATATGCTAACCCATCTTTAACTACGATTCACCAACCAAGAGAAGAATTAGCAGTATTCTCACTAGAAAGACTTTTTTCACAAATTAATATAGAATTTGAAAACGAGAATGTGAAACTTAAGAAAAAAATTAGCATTGAACCTGTATTAATAGAAAGAGACTCAAGCTAAAATTCATTTATATTTATAGATAAGCTACCAAAATATTGGTAGTTTTTTTTGTGTTAAATAAAAAAATATTCTAGAATTTTGTATTCAAAAGTTGTTATTTAGATAATAAAATATAGAATAATAAATATCGATAATTATATATTTATTTTTTTTACTTGACTAATGTTGAATCGAACTAATACCATATATTTATGAAAACGTTTGCAAAACAAATTTTGTTTGTTTTATGAATGAGGAGGGTTTCGTGAATAATGATGATAACATTCTAGAGCTAACAGGCATTACTAAAATTTATCCTGGAGTTGTTGCATTAGATAATGTAAATATGAATGTCAAAAGGGGAGAAGTTCACGGCTTGATTGGTGAAAATGGTGCTGGAAAGTCTACATTAATTAAAACTTTAGCTGGGGCACATAAACCAGATAGTGGAAACATTTTCTATGATAACAACAACTATCAATTTTTCTTACCTCATCAAGCTATGGAATTAAAAATAGCATGTATATACCAAGAACTTAACCAAGTTCCATATATGACAGTTATGGAAAATATTTTCCTTGGAAGAGAGCTATTTACAAAAAGAGGTTTGTTAGATTTAAAAAAAATGGAAGAGGAAACTATAGCCGTATTAAGGGAATTTGAACTTGATATAAATCCTAACACTCAATTAGGCTTACTAGGTGTTGGTACGCGGCAGATGGTCGAAATTTGTAAAGCAGCCCATGCGAATTCAAAACTATTAATAATGGATGAACCAACAGCTGCTTTAAGTGAAAAGGAAACAAAAGAGCTTTTTAAAATTATTGAAAAATTAAAGAAAAAAGGTGTCACTATAATCTATATTTCCCATAGACTTGAAGAAGTATTATATGCTTGTGATTCTTTAACTGTATTAAGAGATGGGCAAGTAGTCATTGATGGGGCAAGAGTCAAAGATACTACTATAGATAATATGGTCTCCTATATGGTCGGTCATGATATAAAACAAAAATATCCTAAAAAGAAATTCAACATTGGTAAAACAGTTCTACAAGTTAAAAATTTAAATAGAGAAGGTTATTTCAAAAATATATCTTTTGATGTTAAAGAAGGAGAAATTCTTGGTTTTGCAGGGTTAGTTGGAGCTGGAAGAACTGAAGTTATGAGAGGATTAACCGGTGCCGATAAAATTGATAGTGGAGAAATCTACATCAATGGAGAGCAAGTTACAATAAGAAACCCTAAAGATTCAATCGAACATGGAATTGCTTTTTTAACTGAAGATAGAAAAGGGCAAGGATTAATACTTCTTCAATCAGTTGAATTCAATTCTACATTAGTATATTTAAACAATTACAAAAAAAAGGGCTTTTTAGATCTTAAAGCAATAGCTAATGAAACTGAAAAATTAGTAAAAGACTTAAGGATTAAAGTTCCTAATATCTATACATTAACTGGGGCTTTAAGTGGTGGTAATCAACAAAAAGTAGTATTAGCAAAATGGTTAATTTCTAAAGCTAAAGTTTTCATAATTGATGAGCCGACTAGAGGAATTGACGTTGGTGCAAAAATTGAAGTTTACAATCTAATAAATCAACTTTTATCTAGAGGTGCCGCTGTAATTATGGTTAGCAGTGAAATGGATGAGTGTATGGGGATATCAGATAGGATAGTTGTCATGCACGAAGGTGAGATTATGGGAGAAATTAAGAGAAAAGATTTTACCCAAGAAAAAATCATGTATGCAGCATCAGGTATAAAAATCAAAAATTAGGAGGAGTGATAAAAAGGTAAATAGCAGGTAGTTGCACCAATATTCCTATAGTGTGTTAAAATATATGGCACACAACTGAGGAATGGCGAAGACTTTAACTCGACATGTTTTACTAGTCCAAGAATATGAGACTGTTTAGGAGAATGAGGAGTTTTAGTCGTATCAATCACTGGTCCACTTATGTGAGGCCGAATAGGAGAATGGAACAACTACCGAACAGAGAGCCATTTTTGATTTTGTGTATAAAAAAATAAATGCAAGGAGATAAGAATGGTTAACTGGGAAAACAAAACTGTTAGCGTAGGAATTGATTTGCATAAGACTCAATTTACAGTTTGTGCAATAACATCAACAAAAGAGATTCTATTTGAGAAAGTGTATCAAACTAACGATGAAGGTTATAAGGCTTTTATTAGTGAATGTCACACTCTAGAAGACAAGTATGGTGCACATGTATCAATGGCAATAGAAGCTACTTCTAATGCTAGATACTTTAGAAACTTAATGCAGAAAGAAGGTTTTTTTACACTTGTTATTAACACTTTAAAATTCAAGGTTGTAACATTAAGTGCTAAAAAGACAGATAAAAGAGATGCTTTTACAATAGCTGAGTTTTTACTAAAAGATATGTTACCTGAAAGCTATCTATGTGATCAAGAAACAGAGGAGCTTAGAAAACTTATCTGTGAAAGAGCCGATTTAGTTTCATTGATAGTAAGAACTAAGAATAGAATACATAATATGATGTTAGGGTATGGGATAGTAACAACTGCCACTCAATTTCAAAGCAAGAAAAAGAGACTGCTTCTTCTAAAAGGTCTCGAAGACCACGCTTTGATTACGAAGAGGACAGTCTCTACCTTAAATAGTTTCATTCAAACTTTAGAAATTTTGGATGAACAAGTCAAGGCTTTAGAGGCATTAATTGAAGATTTTGTACAAGAAGATGAAGATGTTCAATTACTAAAAACTATTCCAGGTGTAGGGAAAATAACAGCTACAACCATTAGAGCATATGTTGGTGATATAAATAGATTTGCAACTTACAAACAGTTCGCAGCATATTGTGGACTCACTCCTTTTGTAAAGTTTTCAAATGAGAAAGGATTTACCGGACATATAACGAAGAATGGACCTGTAGAGTTAAGAACTGCGATGGTACAAGCTGTAATGGGTATGCTTCGTCTACAAAGATCATTAAGATATTTGTCGCTAATTAATGATTATAAAAGAATGAAGAAAAACAAAGGTAGTGGGAAAAGTATAATTGCCTTTGCACGAAAACTCAGTAGAGTAATTTATGCAATTCTAAAGAAGAAAAAGCCTTTTGATATGAATAAATTAATAGGTGATTTCAATAAGCGACAAGCAGAAGCTGTATAGCTTCTAATAAAGAAAAATAGAGAAATTAGGTTATGGTTTTCTGTGAAAAACTATTGACCTTTTATAGGAGAAATATAATGAAAAAAGTTAAAGTTGCAGTTGTGGGACTTGGTAGACTTGGAAGCTTTCATGCAATAAATATACAAACACGAATAAAAAATGCTCAATTAGTAGCAGTTTCAGATATTAATGAAAAATCACTAAATTTGTTTATATCTCAATTTCCTGAAGTAAAAGGTTATTTAGATTATAAAGAGATGTTGAAAAAAGAAGATATAGATGCAGTTGTTGTAGCATCTTCAACAAATTCTCATGCTTCTACAGTAATAAATTGTATTCATGCAAATAAAAAAATATTTTGTGAAAAACCAATTGCTGTAAGTTTAGAAGAAGCGAAAGAAGTTCAAAAAATAGTAGAAGATAATAATGCTTATTTGCAATTAGGATTTATGAGACGATTTGATACAGCCTATATGAAAGCTAAAGAAAAAATTGATATTGGACTTTTAGGAAAACCAGTTTCTTTATTAGCAATTTCTAGAGATCCAAGTTGCCCTCCTATTGAATTTGCTAAACACAGTGGAGGTTTAGTAAATGACATGGCTATTCACGATATAGACTTATGTAGGTGGTTGATGAATAGCGAAGTAAAAGAAGTTTTTGCCCATGGTGGAGTTGTCCGTTATAAAGAACTAGGTGAAATAGGTGATATAGATCATGTTAATATTTCAATAATTTTTGAAAATGGAAAAATGGCATTAATAGAATCAAGTAGGAACTCATCTTATGGCTATGATATTCGAACAGAAGTGATTTGTGAACATGGAGCAACAGAAATAGGAAAAGTTCAAGATGAAGATACTATATACAAAACAAAAGAAGGCTTACTAGTTCATTCAATAGGTGGATTTCTAGAAAGATTTGAACAAGCATATTTTAATGAAATGAACATATTTATAGAAAATATACAAAACAACATCATGCCAAGTGTCAGTTCATTTGATGGACTTAAGGCTATTGAGATAGCAAATGCTATAAATAAAAGTATCAAAACAAATAAAGTAGTGAGATTGTAGGAGAGAGTGATGAAAGAAACCGCGTCTAATAAAAAATCAATTATTAAATTTATAAAAAAAATAACAGATAAAAATAGTGCAACAGGGATAATAATGAGTCTAATTGTTCTTTGTATAGTAATTACTATCTTAGCACCTAGATTTATAACAATAGCTAATTTAAAAAACGTTTTATCACAAGCAACAGTTAATGCAATAATCGCTATTGGTGAATTTTTAGCAATTTTAACAGCAGGTATTGATTTATCAATTGGATCAATTTTAGCTTTTTCAATAATGATGCTAGGTATATTCGCTGTTAATTTACAATTAAACCCAATAGTTGCAATGCTCCTAGCTTTAGCAATAGGTGCACTATTTGGATTTTTCAATGGCTTCTTATTAACTAAATTTAAATTACCTCACCCTTTTATTTCTACAATTGGTACAAAAATGATAGGTGCAGGTTTAGCTCTAGCAGTAACAAATGCTATGCCAATATCTGGCTTTGCTCCATCAATACAATATTTAGGAAGTAAGAGCTACGGAGCATTACCTGTAAGTGTAATATTAGTAATAATTGTTTATACATGTATGTACTTTTTTATGAATCGAACAGCTACTGGTAGATATATTTATGCAGTTGGTGGCAACAAAGAAGCTACAAGACTTAGTGGTATCAACGTTAATAAAGTATTATTAATTGTATATTCATTAAGTGGTTTTTTTGCTGCATTAGCAGGTATTGTATTGGTTGGTAGAGTAAATGCTGCATATCCTTTAGCTGGTAAAGATTATGAAACAGATGCAATAGCTAGTGTAATTATTGGAGGAGCAAGTTTTGCAGGTGGAGTAGGACAAATCCAAAATACAATTATTGGTGTATTAATAATTGCAGTTTTGAGAAATGGACTTAACTTATTAAATGTTGATTCAGCATATCAAACAGTTGCAATCGGTGTAGTAATTATCTTAGCTGTATATCTAGATGTATTGAGAAATCAGTCTTCAAAAATTAAAAAATAAAAAACTTTTACATTTCAATCAAGAGGAGGAAAGAAATGAGAAAATTAAGTAAAGTGTTAGTAGTTGTAGCATTTGCTATGATGGTACTTCCAATGCAAGTATTTGCAAGTGGATCTAGCGAGACAAAAGTTGATGACGGAAAACCTACAGTAGCAGTTGTTTTGAAAACATTGAGCAGTGAATACTGGAAAAGAGTTGAAGCTGGATGTGATGAAGCAGCTGAAAAATATGGTTTAAATTTAATTAAATTAGGTCCACCAACAGAAGATGCAGTTGAACAACAAATTAACATGGTAGAAGATGCAATTACACAAAATCCTGTAGCTTTAGTATTCTCTCCATCTCAACCATCTACAGCAGTTAATGTTGTAAACAAAGCAAAAGATATGGGAATTCCTGTAGTTTTAGTTGATACCCCAATGCCTGATGATTTTACAAATTACGATTCATATGTTGGAACTGAAAACTACCAAGCAGGTATCCAAGGTGCTGAAAGTTTAATAGCTTCAATGAATGGTAAAAAAGATGTTAACGTTGTATTAATCGAAGGTGCTCCTGGAAATCCAACATGTACAACAAGAACAGATGGTGCTCAAGTAGCTTTTGAAGCAGCAGGTTACAATATTTTATCAAGACAACCTGGTTATAGTGATAGAGAAAAAGCATACAATGTAATGCAAAACGTATTACAAACTAGTAGCGATATCGATATAGTATTCTGTGCAAATGATGAAATGGCATTAGGTGCTGTAAGAGCCGCTATGCAAGCTGGAGTTAATGCTAAAATCATGGGTGTAGATGGTAACAAATCTGCTCTAGAATCAATCTTAGCTGGTGAACTATATTCAACAATAGCTCAAAGACCAGAAGGCATGGGCTATCTAGCAGTTGAATATGCATATAAAGCTTCACAAGGTGAAACAATAGAAAAATATGTTGATGCTGGTGTAGATATTTATACTAAAGAAAACGCACAAGCAGCTTTAGATGCTTTAAATTAGTCAATTAACAAATTATGCACCTAGGGCCTTCTCTGCCTTAGGTGCATTCTAAATAAGGTGAAAAAATGGTAAACATTGGAATAATTGGACTTGGATCAATGGGATTATATCATTGTACAAATATTTTAAACTGCCCCGAAGCTAAAATAGTTGCAGTAAGTGATATTAATAAAAACGGTTATCAATCACTAATAAATCTAAGTAATGAGACTAAAAACATTAAATTTTATGATGACCCATTTAACTTAATTAACGATAACATTATAGATGCAGTTTTGATAGCGTCCCCTGATTCCACTCATTATGAATTACTAAAGATGTGTTTAATTAAAAGAAAGAAAGTATTTTGTGAAAAACCAATTGCAACAACAAGTAAACAAGCTTTAGATATAGTGAATATAGAGTCTCAATTAAACGAAAAATATATAGCTTTAGGGTTTAACAGAAGATTTGACAAGAATTTTAGAAAGATTAAAAAAATATTAACCGATTTAGAAATAGGTGATAGTTTATTATATAAAGGTATACATAGAAATGATAAAGCTTTTTATGAAGCTAACACATCCTTTATATTAAATAATACAGCAGGTCATGATGTTGATATCTCATCATATTTATTAAATTCAAAACCTAAAAAGGTAAATGTTTTAGGAATAAAAAGTAATCCATTATTAAATGATGATTGTGCCGATCTTTTACTATTAACAATAATCTTTGAAAACAATAAATTAGCTAATATTGAAATATTTGTTAATGCAAGATATGGATATGAAGTTGAAGGTGAAGTTATATGCACGAAAGGTGTTATAAATTATTGCAATAATAAAACAGTAACAATTAAAAGAGATAATAAAAAAGAAAATATAATCACAAGTGATTATAGAAAATATTTTGAACAGTCATATAAAGATGAAATACATAATTGGATATCTTATTTAAATGTTAAAACTGAATTACAATTAGCAACAGCATATGATGGATATACGGCATTAAAAACAACTGAGGTTGCTGCAAAGTCATATTTAAGTAAAGAATTTGAAAATGTTGACTTAATAAAAACCCCAATATTATATATTTGACAATTTAAAAATAACTGAAAATAATACTTGACAATAGTAATGAAAAGAAATGATAATATTATTAATTCAAACGTTTGCAAAATAATTTGAATTTATTAAAAATATAGGACAAAAATATGATTGTTAAAGGAAACAGTGAATTTAAAAAAGGATATAATCCTATTACAGAAATCAATGGCAAACATAAAGAAATGTTATTAGATTTTGGGATTTTAAAATTAGAAAAAGGCGATAGTTTTGAATCAGCTTTAGACTTAGAAAGGGCTTATTTATTAATTGGTGGCAAAATCAAATTTATTTATGAAGACAAGATCTTTGAGGCCGAAAGATACTCTTGTTTTGATGAAGAACCAATTACATTACACGTATCAAGAAACGTTAAAGTAAAAATAGAAGCTCTAGAAGATTCCGAAATTTGCATTGAAAGGTGTATTAATGATAAAGAATTCGAAACAAAGCTTTACACAAAAGAGAATGTAAGAACCGATATATTTGGAAAAGATGTCCTAAATAATACATCAATTAGAAGTGTTAGAACAGTATTTGATGGAGAAATAGCCCCATATTCAAATATGGTTATAGGTGAAGTGATAAACCATCCAGGAAAATTTTCAAGCTACCCACCACATGATCATCCTCAACCTGAAATTTATTATTATAAATTCTTTCCACAACAAGGATTTGGTGTATCAATGCTAGAAAATGATGCCTTCATAGTTAAGGATGGAGATGCTTCCTTAATTCATCCTAATAAAACACATTCACAAGTAGCAGCACCAGGTTATGCAATGTACTACATTTGGATGATTCCTCACCTAAAAGATGATCGTTGGTTACCTACCACTCGATATTATAGAGAGGAACATAAATGGCTCTTAGAAAAAGACGTAAAAATTTGGCCAGAAAAAAAATTTAACAAATAGGAGAGTATAATGTCAGATACGATAAAATTAACAGTAGCTCAAGCTATTGTAAAATTTCTAGATAACCAATATATAAATTTTGATTCTAAAGAAGAAAAATTTGTTAATGGTGTATTTGGGATTTTTGGACATGGTTGCGTTGTAGGACTAGGAGAAGCACTAGAACAAAAAAATCATAATCTAAAATTTTACAAAGGCTGTAATGAGCAAGGAATGGCACACAGCGCCATAGCTTATGCCAAACAAAATAATAGAAAAAAAATCATGGCAGTAACCTCATCTATTGGACCTGGAGCTATGAACCTTGTAACAGCAGCTGCACTTGCAACTACAAATAGAATACCTGTTTTATTACTGCCCGGTGATACATTTGCATGTCGACAACCAGATCCAGTATTACAACAATTAGAGCAATTTCATGATTTTGGTATTACATCAAATGATGCTTTTAAGCCTGTTTGCAGATATTTTGATAGAATTCAAAGACCTGAACAGATAATGACAGCACTAATACACGCAATGAGAGTTTTAACCTCACCAGTGAACACAGGTGCTGTATGTATAGCTTTACCACAAGATGTTCAAGGTGAAGCGTATGATTATCCTTTAGAATTCTTCCAAAAGAAAGTTCATTATATAGATAGGGTGAAACCTAATGAAAGAGTTATTGAAAAAGCTGTTGATTTAATAAAGAGAAGCACTCATCCTATAATGATATGTGGTGGTGGAGTCCGATATAGTGAATGTGGTGAAACATTTGCTAAGTTTGCTTCAAAGTATAAGATTCCTTTTGGTGAAACTCAAGCTGGAAAAAGTGCTGTTGAATACACTCATCCTATGAATTTAGGAGGAATAGGAGTTACTGGCGGATTAGCAGCAAACGATATAGCACAAAAAGCAGATTTAGTAATCGCAGTTGGGACACGATTAACAGACTTTACAACATCGAGTAAATGGTTATTTAAAAATGAAAAAGTAAAAATAATCTCAATTAATGTTAATGATTTTGATGCTGTAAAGATGGATTCATTACCCTTAATTTGTGATGCAAAAAAAGGACTTGAAGCCTTAGATATAGAATTATCGAAAGAAAAATATCACACATCATATAAAACAGAAATAGAAGATATAAAAGAAGTTTGGGATAAAGAAGTAGAAAAACTATATACAACAGAAAAAGGTCCTAATGGTGGATTTTCACAACTTAGAGCTTTAGGAATCATGAATGACGAACTATTTAATAAAAATAGCATAGTCGTTGGTGCTTCAGGCTCTCTTCCAGGAGATATGCAAAGAGTTTGGAAAGCATATGAAAGAGAGACATATCATATGGAATATGGTTATTCATGTATGGGATATGAAGTAAGTGGTTCTGTAGGTGTTAAACTTGCTAGAGAGGATGTAGAAGTATATTCAATGGTTGGAGATGCAAGTTTTGTAATGCTTCACTCTGAATTGTTAACAGCTTTAGAAAATAATATAAAAATCAATATTATGTTATTTGACAACAATGGTTTTGGGTGTATTGATAATTTACAAAGATCCCAAGGAATACCTAAATTTGGTTGTGAATTAGTTTATAGAGGGGAACAAACACAAAGATTAGATGCTACAGGCAAAAAACTTCAAGTATCTTATGCAACGATAGCTAAAGGATATGGATGTGATGTTTGGACAGTTCACAATAGTGAAGAACTTAGAAAAGCTTTATTAGAAGCTAAAAAGAGCACTAAATCAACACTTATCGACATAAAAGTTGATGAGGATTCTATGAGTGGTTCTTATGAGAGTTGGTGGAGAGTTGGAACAGCTTCCATATCTGATAAACCAAGTGTTATAGAAGCATATCAAAATTTACAAAAAGAAATTAAAAAAACTAAAAAGTACTAGTACTTAATGGGGAATTTTATGAATAAAGATAAAGTTAAATTAGCAATAGCTCCTATTGCTTGGACAAATGATGACTTACCAGATTTAGGAAAAGAAAATACTTTCGAGCAATGTGTAAGTGAAATGGCTTTAGCAGGTTTTACCGGTAGTGAAGTTGGAAACAAATACCCAAAAGATCCTAAAGTTTTAAAACCAATGTTAAAATTAAGAGGAATATCGATTTGTAATCAATGGTTTAGCTCATTTTTAACAACTAAAGACTTAAATTCAGTAATTAAAGATTTTAATGAAGAATTAGATTTTCTAGAAGCTATGGGAGCTCATTTAATTGGCCCGGCTGAACAAGGCAATAGTATTCAAGGAAAACCAGTAAGCATATTTGATAATAAACCAACATTCAGTGATGAAGAATGGGAAAAAGTTTCAAAAGGCTTAAACACATTAGGAAAAATCGCGAGAGATAGAGGTTTTAAATTAACATATCACCATCATATGGGTACGGGTTGTCAAACAATCAAAGAAACACAGAAATTATTAGATTTAACTGATCCAAATTATGTTTTTCTAACCTTTGATTCAGGGCATTTTGCTTTTTCAGGTGAAGATCCAGTTGAAGCCTTGAAACTGTTCATAGATAGAGTAGCTCATGTTCATTTAAAAGATATTAGACCTGAAATAGTTGAAAAAGTAAAAAAAGAAAAACTAAGTTTCCTAGATGCTGTTAGAGCAGGTGCTTTTACCATACCAGGAGATGGATGTATTGACTTCCCATCAATATTTAAAATTTTAGAAGAACATGATTATCAAGGATGGATGGTAGTAGAAGCAGAACAAGATCCTGCAAAAGCAAATCCACTCGAATATGCTTTTAGAGCAAGAAAATATATTAGAGAAAATACTGGACTATAGGAGAGAACAATGGAAAAATTAAGAGTTGGAATAATCGGTGGAGGTAGAATTGGTAAAGTTCATGCAAAAAGCATAACTAATTTAGTTCCATCCGCTACAATAATTGCAATTGCAGACCCATTTATGAACAAAAATTTAGAAGAATGGGCAAAAAATATAGGAATTAATGAAACATATAAAGATCCATATGATATAATAAACCATAAGGACATTGATGCAGTATTAATTTGTTCTCCAACAGCTACTCATACTGAACTAATTCAAGCTGCTGCGAAAGCAAAAAAACATATTTTTTGCGAAAAACCAGTAGACACTGATTTAAAACGTATCGATGAAACAATGAAAGTAGTTAGAGAAAATAAAGTACTTTTCCAAATTGGGTTCAATAGACGCTTTGATCACAATCATGCAGCTGTTAAAAAAGCTGTTGAGGAAAATAAAATTGGAGATGTTCATATAATTAAAATAACTTCTAGAGACCCTGAACCACCAAGTGCAGAGTATGTAAAAGGTTCAGGAGGAATATTCTTAGATATGATGATTCATGATTTTGATATGGCAAGGTATTTAAGTGGAAGTGAAGTTAAAGAGGTATATGCAACAGGAGCAGTATTAATAGATCCAGAAATTGGAAAGGCTGGAGATGTTGATACAGCAATGGTTATGTTGACAATGGAAAATGGAGCTTTAACTATTATTGATAACTCTAGACAAGCCGTTTATGGGTATGATCAAAGGACTGAAGTCTTTGGCTCTAAAGGCTGTGCTAAAGTAGAAAATGATAGAAAGAGCTTGATTGAGCTTAGCACTAAAGATAGCGTTGAATCTGAAAAACCTTTATTTTTCTTTTTAGAACGATATATGGATTCATATGCTACCGAAATTATTGATTTTATTAATTCAGTTCAAACAGGTTCTCCAATCAAATGTGGAATTGAAGATGCCGTTAGGCCAGTTGAAATTGCCCTAGCAGCTTCAAAGTCACTAAAAGAGCACCGTCCTGTATTAATAAGTGAAGTAGCAATCTCTTAAGGAGGAGAAAATGGGCGTCATCACAATTTCAAGAAAAATGGGAAGCGAAGGTACTTACATTGGTCGTAAAGTAGCACAAAGGTTGAACATGGCTTATGCCGACAAAGTTTTTATTTCAAGAATCATGAAGGAATATGGCTTTAGTACATTTAAAGAAATATATGATGAGGCCCCTGGATTCTGGGATAGATTCCTAACACTAAGAGAACAAACCATTGATTTTCTTGCAAAAACAGAACAAGCAATCGGTAAAGCAGATAATGTAGTACTAGTTGGTAGAGGTGGTTTTGGAGTATTTGAAGATTACAATGACGTTTTAAACGTTAGAACAAAAGCTCCAAAGGAACTAAGAATAAAAAGACAAATGGCTGAACATGACATTAGTTATGAAGAAGCAGTAAAACATGTCGAAGAAAACGATAAAGTCAGAAAGATATTCATAGAATCTGACTTTAGGTTTGATTATCAAAATACAAACAGTTTCGATATGATAATAAATACAGCAATTATCTCTCCCGATAAAGCTGTTGATTATATTTGTGAAGTTTATCAATCGTTGATGGAAAAAGGTAGGAGTAGTACTTCTAAAAACTTAAAGGATTTAAAAGTTGATCCTATATTATTAAAATTCGTAAAAGAAGAATTAGACAAAATTCGTTAAGGAGATAAGTTATGAGAAAAGTTAAAGTAGGTGTAGCCGGTTATGGAACAATCGGTCAAAGATTAGCTGATGGAGTTGCACTTCAAGAAGATATGGAACTAGTTGGAGTTGCAGATGTTGCCCCAACACTTCCAATACAAGCCCTTTATGAAAAAGGAATGCCATATAAATTATTTACAGCAGCACCTGATAAAATTAATCTCTTGACTGATAAAAATATTCCAGTAAGTGGCACACTTGAAGATTTAGTAAAACAAGTGGATATTATGCTAGATGCAACAAATGCAGGAATTGGTGCAATAAACAAAAAATTATATGAAAAATATAAAGTTAAAGCTATTTTCCAAGGTGGGGAAAAAAATGATGTAGCTGATATCTTTTTCCACGGTTATGCAAACTATGAAAAAGGGATAGGTGCTGATTATTTAAAACTAACAAGTTGTAATACAACAGGTTTAATTAGAGCAGTTGATGCAGTTGATAGAAAAGTTGGAGTTGAAAAAGTGGCAATTACAATTATAAGAAGAGTTGCCGATCCAGGGGATTATCACAGAGGATTAACTAATGCTTTGCAAGTTGCACCAGCTCCTAACCACCAAGCAGTTGATTTAATGACAATCATGCCACATATCAATGCTACAGGTATTTTAGTTCACACACCAGTTACTCATGGTCATATAATAACTTCTGTATTAACACCTAAAAATAAAATAGGTAAAGAAGAGTTACTTGAAATATTTGAAGCACATCCAAGAATTAGAGTAGTGAGCTTAGAAGATGGATTCTTAGGTAATGCTTCTCTCTTTAAATATGCGAGAGATTTAGGTCATCCAAGAGGTGATATGTATGAAATTGCAGTATTTAAAGAATCTATTGTTAATAGTGGTGATGATATCATGTTTGCAATTAATATTCCTCAAGAAGCTGTAGTTATTCCAGAAAATATGGATGCAATTAGAGCAGCTTTAAAGATGCAAGATAATAGAGAAGATGGTACAAACGCTACAAATAAATATTTAGGTATGAAATAATGAGTAACAATTTAGGGTTTAAATCTATAGAAGAAATAAACATAAAAAATAAGAAAGTCTTGCTTAGATTAGATATTAATTCACCAATTGACGTTAATACAAAGAAAATTGTTAACACAAATAGGATTGATAAATCTCTTAGAACTCTAAATTATTTAAAAGATAATGGTGCTAAAGTTGCAATCATTGCTCATCAAGGGGATACATTAGATTATCAAAATCTAATACCTCTTGAAGAGCATGCTCAAATATTATCTAAAAAATTAGGATGTAAAGTAGAATACATAGATGATGTTTGTGGTCCAGCGGCCATTAGAAAAATAAATAGTTTAAATAGTGGAGAGTTTATTATATTAGGCAATTTAAGATATCTTGGAGAAGAATTATCTACCTTTGAAAATAGTGTTAAATTAACAGACAAGCAAATGATTGAAACATATTTGGTTAGATCTTTGGCACCACATTTTGATTGTTATATAAATGATGCTTTTTCAGCGGCCCATAGAAGAGCTCCAAGTATGGTAGCTTTTCAACAAATTTTACCAAGTGCAGCTGGATTTTTATTTTTTGATGAAGTCTCAACTTTATCAAAAGTAATGAATAATCCAAAATCTCCTTGTATATTTGTTCTAGGTGGGGCAAAGATATCTGATGCTTTTTCTATGATGGAAGAAGTATTAAGCAAAAAAATTGCTGATAAAATTTTAACGTGTGGTGTTACAGGTGAAGTCTTTCTAATAGCAAAAGGTATTAATCTTGGATCACAAGTTGACTCTTTTTTAAAGGATAGAGGACTAATAGATTTTATCAAACAAGCCAAAGACCTTTTAGAAAAATATCAAGATAGAATTGAGATGCCTCTAGATTTAGCTTATCAAAGTGAAAAAAAAAGAATTTGTGTATCAGTAAACAAACAGGTCGGTGACTATTTATATGCTGATATAGGTAATGAAACAATTGATTATTATTCAAAAATAATATCTGAGGCTAATACAATCTTTGTTAATGGCCCTGCTGGAATGTATGAGAATCCTATATTAGAAGATGGCACAAAAAAACTTTTAATTGCTATTTCTAATTCAAAAGGCTTTAGTGTAATTGGAGGAGGAGATAGTGTTAGTGCCACTATGAAATTCACAGATTACAAAAAGATGGATTACATATGTACAGCGGGAGGAGCGATGGTCAGATATCTATCAGGTAAAAAACTGCCGTTAATTACTGCAATGGAAAATTCTATGTAATTCACAAGGAACAAAAGTGAAGGATTTAATCTTTCACTTTTTTTTAGAGGTATTTATGAGATATAAAATAAAATACAATAAGAGAGAAGTAGATTTAACACTTCCTGATAATAGTATTATAATTTCACCAAAAAATGTAGAAAAAAAAGATCAAAATAAAGTGGTGACTGAAGGAATAAACAATCCAATAGGATGTGAAAATCTAGATAAATTCCTTCAGGATAAAAAAAAGATTTTAATAATAGTTAATGATGGTACAAGGCCTACACCAACAGCCAAAATTTTAGAAACAATTTATCCTGATATAAAGAATAAGCAAATAACTATTATTGTAGCAACAGGTGTTCATAGAATAGCTAAGGACGAAGAATTACAGAAAATTTTGGGAAGTACCTATCCCTTGTTAAAAGATAAAGTAGTATCACATGAAGCAACTAAAGAAGAAGATTTAGTGTTTCTCGGTACTAGTAGGGCAAACACTCCTCTTGAAATTAATAAAAGAGTCTTAGAAAATGATGCTTTAATCATTATCGGAAGTGTAGAACCACATTATTTTGCAGGTTACACAGGGGGAAGAAAAGCAATAATGCCAGGAGTAGCTTCTTATCGATCAATTGAAGCAAATCATAAAAGAGCTCTAGATCCTAGAGCAAAGGCTTTAAATTTAATTGATAACCCAGTACATCTTGATATGGTGGATGTATTAACATTACTAGAAGATAAACCAATCTTTTCTGTAATGAGTGTAATGGATAGAGATCATCAAATCTATCAAATTACTGCAGGCGACATAAACAAAAGTTTTGATGCTGCTATAGAAAGCGCTAATGAAGTATTTACTTGTGAGATAAAAAAGAAAACAGATATTGTAGTAAGTGTTGCCACTTCTCCGATGGATATTAACTTATATCAATCTCAAAAAGCTATAGATAATGGAAAATTAGCTCTCAAAGAAGGTGGAATTTTAATCTTAGTATCATCTTGCAAAGAAAGAGTAGGAGAGAAAGCTTTTTATAATTTATTAAAGTCATCAAACACTCCAGAACAAGTTTTAGAACATATAAGTCAAAATTATAAATTAGGTTATCATAAAGCAGCTAAGATGGCTGAAATTATGACTTGGGCTAAAATTTGGGTAATAAGCACACTTGAAGATAAACTTTGGAATGATATTTTCATTGAACAATATTCAAGTGTTCAAGAGGCAATAGATGAAGCATTAAAAATTAAAGGTAAAAGGGCAACATTCAGTCTCTTAACAGATGGATGTATAACAGTACCACTTTTAAAAGAATAAAATAAATAAAGCTGTTACTATTTTGTAACTGCAAATCATGCAAATGAAAATATCAATAGTAACAGCTATTTAATCACATAATATTTTTTACAAAAAGCATAATACCAATATAATAGACACTAATTAAAACAACAATATTATATACTTTTTGAGGAATAATTTTAATCAAAAACGTTGAAGAGGCAATACCAATAAATAAGCCTAATAACATACTAAAGGTTATAGATAATGTTTCAATATTTATGTTATTCCAAAAAATCGCAAAAATAATAATTTTCGTTAAATTCAAACTAAAAAAGAATAAAGCTGAGGATCCAACAAATTCTCTTTTAGTTTTTGTTTGTTTAAAAAAATAGATACAAGTAATAGCTCCTGCAGCATTAGACACTGTAGTAATGCCAGACATAAAAGATAAAAATAAGGTAATAGGTTTAGAAATTGGTTTATTTTCCAAATAGATCTTTTTCTTTTTTCTAATGTATTTACTAATTTCTTGAAAACTAACCATAATTACCATCAGCAGAATAAAAAAGGAAATAAACAAAGTAAAATTTTTATCATCGATTGATGAAGCGAAAAAAGTAGTAACGATTATTCCTAAAATCGCGAGAGGAACGAAATACCAAACAGCCTTAAAATTAATATCCTTTCTATAAAGATATATTGGAACAGTATCTCCAAGTAAATATATAGGAATAAGGATTCCTAAAACTTCTTTTGATGGAAGGACTTTGAGAAGTAGATACATACAAACTAAAGCTAGATTTCTAAAACCACCCTTATCAAGGCCAAGAAAAAAAGCAGCAATAGTTAAAAGTAGAAAATTGGATAAAATAAAATCAGTTGCCATATATTACCTTTTTGTGTAGAAAATATAACTTTGAACAAAGAAAAATATAAAAATTGGAATTACAATAATATAATTACTTTGAATAAGTACTGTTGAAAAAAGAACCTTAGCAATAATATAAATAATCAAATAAACACTATAAATAAGAGATATTTTTTCAAATTTAATTAATTTTCTAGTTGATTTATGTTTTTTATGAAGCGTCTTCAGAGAATAGATAAATAAAATTATATAAATTATAGGATTCAAGAAAATGATATTTTCATTGTGCCAAGCTGGTTGTATATGAGAGAAGAAAGACAAGAAAGTAATACAACAAGATATAATCAACAAAAATAAAATAATTATCGAATTATAAATACCAAAAAGCCTACTACGGTAATTTTGCTTTAATTTTTTAAAAAATAAACCAATAATACTTAAGACAAAGCTTATAATAATATAAGAGAGTAGATGTAACTTAATATCTGGTATCTCACTAAATTTGCTAGAAGTATCGCTGTCATAAACAAGAGTTGAAGAAGTATTAAATTTTCCATAATCAATTACAGCTTTTTCCAAATATTTAGGCAAAAACATTGTTTCCCAAGTTGAAATAGGTTCATCACTAGATTGCCCTAAAAAACTATTTAAAACCCAGTTTACAAAGAAAGATCTATCTAATTCCTCGGACGATAATATTCTAAAGGTGTAAGGTGTTGTTTGATTTTTAGCCCATTCTTTAAAATCATCATCAGTTACCCAGTTAAAAATATCTCTTATTCTTGTAGCACAGTTATCCAAGTAAAAATCATATAAATAAGTTCTATTTTCACTCTGAGCATTATAATTTAAAAAGTTAACAATATCTAATTTTGATTTATTATCAAGGTTTAATACGACTTTTGAAACAGTCCTATCTTCTTCAATTGGTATGGAAACTCTAGATTGAGCAAATGAAGTTATCAGCAAATAATACATTTTACCTTGAATAAAATTAGTATAAAAATTATCACTATTGAAACTAAATACTCCATAATCATAAATAATAGAAGTATTTTCATCTTGAGTAACCATAATAGCAGAATGTCCAAACCAACTATATAAAGGATTACCTGGAGAAATTGTAATAAGAGATATTTCTAAAGAATCAAGGGTATCTATATCATATCCTTCAATATCCTTAACTTTTGTAAAGTTGTTAAGATTTTCTTCACTTGGAAAAGGATTTCTTAGTGGTTTAGGAGTAAAATCAATTCCTAAAAGAGGAGAAATTATTATTATTGAAAAAAAAAGTATTATTAAAATTCGCTTAACTTTAATCATATTATTCATTATAATAACACAAGAATTATCACATTGCCATAACTTAAATATTATTGATACTATTTTTATACAAAAAAATTTAAGATATTGGATTATGCTTTAAAATTGAAAAAATGGAGGACTTATGGATAGAAATATTATTACCCAAGCAATTGTTCTCCATAGCAGGCGTGATGGCGTAAATAATACGAATTTGACATTATTAAGCCTTGATTTTGGAATAATAACAGTTAGAGCATTCGGAGCAAAAACTAGTAAAAAAGCTCCAAAGGCCTTTAGGTTTCAAGAAGGACAATTTTTCTTATATTTCAATCCAACAAACAAGCAATATGTACTAAAAGATGTAACACTAATAAGTGCTCATGATTTATTATTAACAGATTTTTCTAAAATTTGTACAGCTTCACTTTTAAGTGAAATAATTTTAAAAACGTATAATGATAATTTAGCTTTTACATACAGTTTATTTACAAAAAGTTTAGATTTATTAGAAGATAATTCAATTAATGAAGATATTATAGTAATTCAATTTATTTTAAGAATATTAAAAGATCATGGTTTTTTTGAAAACTTAGAATATTGTCCAAATTGTGATAAAAAATATGGAGAAAAGGAAATATTATATTTTTCTGATTCTTTAACTGTTCCTAGTTGTAAAAATTGCTCTAATTCTTCTAATATGATATTACCTCCAAAAGCAAGGAAATATTTAAGTATCACTCAAAACTTAAACCTAGAAGATGCAATTGAGGTTCCATTATTTAACACTACTGCTAGCAGGATAAAGGCATATATGATAAAATGGATAATTAAAATTATAGGACATCCATTAAAAAGCTTGAATGTATATAATTAGACAAAGGGAAAATATGAAGTGGATTAAGAAGAGCTTAGATATTGAAGAGGTAAAACAACTTTCATCACGTTACCGAGTAGATTTATTTACTTGTTCGATTTTATCAAGAAGAAAAATTACAGACAGAAATCAAGTTAAATATTATTTAGAAAATGATTTATTGTTTTTACACAGTCCTTTTGAGTTCCAACAAATGGAATTAGCTGTAGAACGTGTTTTAGAAGCAATAGAAGCCAAAGAAAAAATAAGAGTTTTTGGTGATAAAGATGTCGACGGTATAACTAGTACAGTACTTCTAGTCAATGAACTTTTGAGATTAGGAGTAGATGTTAGTTACACAGTACCAGATGGAAATGATCCCTATGGAATGACCGTTGAAAAAATTAAAAAAGCAAAAGAAGATGGAATTAGTTTAATTATAACGGTAGATTGTGGTATAAGTGAAGTTGAAGAAATCGAGGTAGCAAATTCCCTATATATTGATACAATAGTTTTAGATCATCACATAAGTGGAGCAACATTACCTAATGCTTACGCAATCATTGATCCAAAGCAAAAAGGAAGTAAATATCCTTTCCCTCATTTAGCAGGATGCGGTGTTACAGCTAAATTTATCTGGGCTTTAAGATTTGCAAATTCAGAATATTTCAATGAAGATTATATATTATTACACTCACAACCTGGAAATGATTCTGTAATTATCCAAGCTATGAAAATTAGAAATCTAGTAGTTTTAGATAGGATGATTGAAATTATAAATCCGGGACTCACAAGTCCACAACAGAGTAAAATAATTGATTTTATAAATTGTGGAATTCCAATAATAGTTTTAGATGAAGAAGTTGAAAAAAAGCAACTTAGTAAAGCTTTCAATTCTAAAGTTGATATTTATCTACAAGACATAAGACCAGCATTGAATAAAACATTTCCATCTTTAGGTAATATGAGCTTATTTGCTTTATCTAAAGTTTCTAAAAGCGGTAGATATAGTGAAATAGTTGGTGATGAATTAGATGTACTAATGGGAATTTTTAATTCTTTAATTTTTCAAAACAATGAACTTTTATCTAAAGGTTTTGATAAAGTATTAGATTTAGTTGCAATCGGCACAGTGGCAGATATGATGCCTATGGAAGATGAGAATAGAATCCTTGTAAAGCGAGGATTAAAAGTATTAGCAACTAATCCAAGAAAATCTTTACTACCCTTATTAGCTCAAGCTAAATTAATCAATAAGAAAATTACAACAACTCATATAGGCTGGAATATTTCTCCTACAATCAATTCAGCTGGTAGATTAGGTAATCCACAAGTTGCAATTGATATGTTTTTAGCTAAAGATCAAGAAAAGATAGAACAACTTTCTTCTGAATTGTTTTCATTTAATAAAGAAAGACAAAAATTAAGTGATGAAGCTTGGCATAGTATGCAAAATGAAGCTCAAGATAATTATGAAGCCTTTGGATCTAAATTAGTATTTGTTAAAAACACAAAAGTTGCTAGGGGCATAACAGGCTTAATGGCATCTAGATTGATGAATACTTTTAAAAGCCCAAGTATGGTACTCTGCGACAATGAGGATGGAACTTTTATTGGAAGCATGAGATCTCCTAAAGGTTTTCATATAACAAAATTTCTAAAAAACTTTGACAATTTATTATTAAATTATGGGGGTCATGCTAATGCTGGTGGATTCTCATTAAAACAAGAAAATCTTGACATTTTCGTCAAAATGGTAAGTGATAAATTAGATCACATGGATGATTTAGAAGAAGTTGAGGATGATGTTGTTGAAATAGATTGTAGTATAAAAGAAAAAGATTTTTCTCCTGCTTTAATGAAGCTCGTTGATAGTTTTGAACCGTATGGTCAAAACAACTCTCCTTTAATTTTCCATATTGAAAAAGCATTATTAGTTGATTATAACTTCATAAGTGGAGGCAAAGTAGGTACAAGAAATGTAAAATTGGTCATATCATATAATAATTACAAATGGCCTTGCATTTTTTGGAACGGTGGCAAAAAAATTAATGACGAATTTAAAAAAGACATGTTTGTTGATTTAGTGTTTAAAATGGGATACAACAATTATCAGAATTCTGAATCAATACAACTTAGTGTTATTGATATAAAACAAAGTTCTAATAGCAAAAATTTTGAAATAAATTAAATATGTTACCTTATTTTTTGATTAATAAATGCTAAAAGGTGTTGAATAAATACTATATTTTATATATATTCACATTGGTTGGATAAAAAAAATCCAATTTAGAAACTGACCCAATGCATTAAAGAGGGAAGGGGGTGATATTGAATGGCATATATTAAAGTAGATGATAACGAACCTTTAGAAAAATCAATCAAACGTTTCAAACGTATGGTAGAAAAAGAAGGTATAATCCGTGAGTACAAAAAAAGAGAGTACTTCGAAAAGCCATCCACCATTCTTAATAGAAAGAAGAAAGCTAATGCTCGTAAGCAATTAAAAAAAGCTAGAAAATTACATGCTTCAAAATCTTATTAAGATTACTTCTCGCTTAGTCTGTGACTAGGCGTTTTTTATTTTTTTTCAATTTAAGAAAAAAACACACCGATTTTCTTAACGTCTTTTATTCTTTATTAGCTCAACAATCTTCAAAATAAATACACTTTTTCAATAAAGAATGATAATTATAAATTATTTCTAATTTTATTGAGTGATAACAAAAAATATTAAAATAAAATTGACAAATTCATAAATATAATATATTCTAAAATCAAAAAACAGTGATTAACAAAATATCACAAAAAGAGGTTATATTATGCTAATTCTAATTTCCGATGCATTTGATGCTTCATTAGCTGAGAAATTATCAGTTTTCGGTGAGGTTACAGATGACAAGACAAGACTAGCTGAAGCAAATGTTGTACTTGTTCGATCAAAAACTAGATGTACAAAAGAATATATCGACAATGCTCCTAATTTAAAATTAATTATTAGAGGCGGTGTTGGTATAGACAATATTGATAAAGAGTATGCTGAATCAAAAGGTATTTTTGTCAGAAATACTCCTAAAGCTTCTTCTGTTGCTGTTGCTGAATTAGTAATGGCTCATTTAATTGCAGCACCTACTCATCTCATTGAATATCATAATGGAATGAAAAATGGTAAATGGTTAAAGAAACAAATTAAGAGAACTGAACTTTATGGAAAGACTCTTTGCTTATTTGGTATAGGCAATATAGCTCAAAAGGTTGCAGAAAGAGCAGCTGCTTTTGGAATGAAAGTTGTAGCATATGATAAATATGTTTCATCAAGCGATAAAGCAGAAATGAAGGCAACACCAGAAGAAGCAATTAAAGATGCAGATTATATTTCTTTACATATGCCTTTAACCGAAGAAACTAAATCAATGGTAGATGCAAAATTATTATCACATTGTAATAAAGTTCCTGTAGTTATTAATACTTGTCGAGGACCAGTGGTTAATGCAAAAGATATGTGTGAAGCTTTAGAATCAAATAAAGTAGCATTATATTGCACAGACGTTTATCCAACAGATCCACCAAGTGAAGATTATCCAATTTTAAATCAAGATAAAGTTATTTTGACCCCACACGTCGGTGCAAATACAACTGAAAATTTATTGCGTATAGGTGAAGAAGCCTATGCAATTATTGACGAACTTTCAAAGGGAGGAAAGATTTAATGTCACGTAAATATAATTTTTTTGCTGGTCCATCAGTTTTACCTATTGAAGTATTAGATACACTTGAAAAAGAAATAAAAGATTACAAAGGTAATGGACAATCAATGATTGAAACCTCACACCGTGGTGCAATGTTCTCAGAAATGTATGCTGAAGCACAAAGCCTATTTAGAGAATTATTAGGCATCAGTGATGATTACGATGTATATTTCTTAGGTGGTGGAGCAACATTACAATTTACAATGATTCCAATGAACTTCTTACGACCAGGCACCGTTGCTGACTACATCAAGAGTGGAGCATGGGCTAATAAAGCAGGACAAGATGCCGAAAAGATAGGTAAAGTTAATTATTACTTTGATGGAACTGATTCAAATTTTACAACTTTGCCAGATCCAAAGACTGTAAAACCATCTGAAAACTCTTCCTACCTTTACCTTTGTTCAAATGAAACAATTGGTGGTATTGAATGGCAAGATTTCCCAGAAACAGGAGACACACCTCTAATTGCTGATATGTCTTCAGATATTTTGTCTCGTCCCGTTGATGTAAACAAATTTTCCATGATCTATGGTGGCGTTCAAAAGAACTTAGGTCCTGCTGGAGCTACATTTATAATCATGAAAAAAGATATGCTAGAAAGACAAAATTCAAATTTGACAAATTATTTAAATTATGCTAAACACTCTAAGGGTAATGGCTTATTTAATACACCTCCAGTCTTTTCAATCTGGGGAGTAAAATTAGTTCTTGAATGGGTAAAGAAAAATGGTGGAGCACAGGGTATGCTTGACAGAGCTACTGAAAAGAGTAACATTATTTATGATGTATTAGATTCTTCATCTTTCTATACTTCACCAGTAGATCCAAAATATAGATCTAAAATGAATATTGTATTTAGGGCACCTAATGAAGAACTTGAAAAGAAATTTATAGAAGAAGCTACAAAAGAGGGTATGTTAGGACTTAAAGGACATAGAAGTGTTGGTGGATTAAGAGCTAGTGTTTATAATGCTTGTCCAAAAGCTGATGTTGAGGTTCTAGCACAATTCATGAAAGAATTTGAAAGGAAAAATGGTTAAGAATTATGATTAAAAAAGTAGACGATACAAATAAGCAAATAATTCGTGATTTGATTGACGGAAGAAAGCCTTTCAGTGCTATAGCTGAAAATCAAGGCATTACTGAAAATACTGTACGTTCTAGAGTTAATAAGCTTATTGATGAAGGTGTTCTTTCAGTAACTGGTTTAGTAGATCCAGAACTTATACCTGGATTACAAGTTGTAATGATGGGAGTCAAACTTAACACGTTAGACTTAGATAAAAAAGCTGTTGAATTCTCTAAATTAAGAGGAGTTGTATCAGTAGCAGTAGTAACCGGTCGTTATGATTTAATGGTTCAATTAATATTAAACGAAGAAGACGATATGACATTGTTGGATTTCTTTAAAAATGAGATTGGGCACATAGATCAAGTTGCTGATGTGGAAACATTTATCGTCTACCAATCTCATAATTTAAAAGTTCCTTATGTTCTATAAATAAGAAAACTTTAATTATTCTAACTAAATAAAAACAAACTGTTGTTAAATATCATTCAAATATTTGCAACAGTTTTTTTATTTATATTAAAAATAAAAATTCAAGAAAGTTTTATAATTTTATAATTAGATATTAATACAATAACGGTATAATAAAACGTCATTAATATCCAAATTTTCCAATTAACTAACAAAATAGATTATTAATTTTATACAAGTAAAAAATAATATTACCAAAATATATAATTTTAGATTTTTAAATTACCTTTTAACCAATTAATTTGATAAGTATTTTTTCTTACGACTTGCCTTTTTTCTAAAAATTTAGTACTTTATAGGCGAAAGTTAGACATGTTTAACTGTTTATATAAAACAATGAAATGCTGGAGAAAATGAAATGAAAGAACACGCTTGGAATTCTTTTAAAGGAACCACTTGGAAAAAAGAGGTTAATGTAAGAGATTTTATTCAGAAAAATTATACACCATATTTTGGAGATGACAAGTTTCTATGTGGGCCAACCAAAGATACACTAGAATTATGGGATCAAGTTTTATCTCTGAATGAAAAAGAACGAGAAAGAGGCGGAGTCTTAGACATGGATACCAAAGTTATTTCAACTATAACTAGCCATGGCCCAGCTTATTTAGATAAAAATAAGGAAAAAATAGTAGGCTTCCAAACAGATAAACCATTTAAAAGATCTTTACAGCCTAATGGTGGAATAAGGATGGCTGAAAAAGCTCTATCTGATAATAATTTTGAAATTGATCCAACTATTAAAGATTTTTATACTCATTATAGAAAAACACATAATGCTGGAGTATTCGATGTTTATACTCCTGAAATGAGAAAATGTAGGAGCTCTCATATTATTACAGGACTTCCGGATGCTTATGGTAGAGGTCGTATAATTGGCGACTATAGAAGAGTAGCTTTATATGGTTTAGATTTTTTGATTGAAGATAAGAAAAATCAAAAAAGCTCTACATCATTTGTAATGGATAGCGATAATATTAGAGATAAAGAAGAATTAAGTGAACAAATCAAAGCTTTACAAGAATTAAAAGAACTAGGAAAAATTTATGGATTTGATTTAAGCCAACCAGCTTCTGATACTAAAGAAGCTATTCAATGGCTATATTTTGGTTACCTAGCAGCAGTAAAAGAACAAAATGGTGCTGCAATGAGCTTGGGCAGAACTTCCACTTTCTTAGATATTTATGCTACAAGAGATTTAAATAATAACAAATATAGTGAAGAAGAAATACAAGAATTTATTGATCATTTTGTTATGAAATTAAGATTGGTTAAATTTTCTAGAACACCTGAATACAATGCTCTATTCTCAGGAGACCCAACCTGGGTTACTGAATCAATTGGTGGAATGGGAATTGATGGTAGACCTCTTGTAACAAAAACAAGCTTTAGATTTTTACATACGTTAAATAATCTTGGAACAGCTCCTGAACCTAATTTAACTGTTCTATGGAGCGTAAATTTACCTGAAGGATTTAAAAAGTTTTGTGCTAAAACATCAATATTATCATCTTCTATTCAATATGAGAACGATGATTTAATGCGTGTAACTCATGGCGATGATTATGCTATTGCTTGTTGTGTATCTTCGATGAGATTAGGGAAAGAAATGCAATTCTTTGGAGCTAGAGCAAATCTAGCCAAATGCTTATTATACGCTATTAATGGTGGGGTCGATGAAAAAACTAAAGAACAAGTTGGCCCTTCATATAAGCCTATTACATCTGAATATTTAGATTACGATGAAGTTATGTCAAAATATTCTGATATGATGAAATGGTTAGCACAAGTGTATGTTAATACTTTAAATATCATTCACTACATGCATGATAAATATTCATATGAAAGGGTTCAAATGGCGCTTCATGACAAAGATGTAAAAAGATATTTTGCAACTGGAATCGCAGGGCTTTCAGTAGTTGCTGATTCTTTATCTGCCATTAAATATGCAAAAGTAAAAGTAATTAGGGATGAAAATGGTCTAGCTACTGATTATGAGATAGAAGGAGACTTCCCAAAATTTGGTAATGATGATGACAGAGTTGATGAGATAGCTGATGGAATACTAAAACTATTTATGAAATATATTAAACAAAATCATACATATAGAAATAGTGTCCCAACAACTTCTCTATTAACTATAACAAGTAATGTAGTTTATGGAAAAGCTACAGGATCTACACCAGATGGCAGAAAAGAAGGAGTTCCTTTTGCTCCCGGTGCTAATCCAATGCATCACAGAGATAAAAAAGGTGCAATAGCTTCATTAAGCTCAGTAGCTAAATTGTCATTTAGTGAAGCCCAAGATGGAATTTCTAACACATTCTCAATTATTCCCGAAGCGTTAGGAAAAGATGATGAAATAGAAATTAGTTTTACTAATAAACCAATGTGTGCTTGTGAAGTACCAACAGAAGAATAAAGGAAGAGGTATAAAATGAAAGTAAATGAATCACAAATAAACAATTTAGTAACAATGCTAGACGCATATGTAGAAAAAGGTGGTCACCATCTAAATGTAAATGTGTTTAGAAAAGAAACATTATTAGATGCTCAACAACATCCTGAACTTTATCCTCAACTTACAGTTAGGGTATCCGGATATGCTGTTAATTTTAATAAATTAACTAAAGAACAACAAGATGAAGTTATATCAAGAACTTTTCATGAGGTAATTTAAATTGGGATATATTCATTCAATTGAAAGTTTTGGAACAGTAGACGGCCCTGGAATTAGATTCGTAGTCTTTTTCCAAGGATGTCCTTTGAGATGCCTTTATTGTCATAATCCAGATTCATGGAAAAAAAATGCAGGCACCGAAATGAGTGTAGACGAAATTTTATCACAATATGAGAGAAATATCGAATTTTATAAAAATGGGGGGCTAACCGCTACTGGCGGTGAGCCTCTTTATCAATTAGATTTTTTAACAGAATTATTTGTAGAAGCTAAAAAAAGAGGTATACATACTTGTTTAGACACCTCTGCTGGCTGTTTTGATACAAACAACCTCTCTAAATATGATAAACTACTCGACAACACAGATTTAGTATTACTAGATATTAAACATAGTGACTCACAATCTCATTTAAAATTGACAGGCATACCATCAAATAAGCCTCTCGAATTTTTACGACTTCTAGATTCAAAATATATTCAAGTAATCATAAGACATGTTTTAGTTCCTAATATTACAGATACAATAGAGCATTTTGAAAAATTAGGAAAATTACTTTCGCCCTTTACCAATATTTATGGGGTTGATGTTCTACCATACCATAACATGGGGGAAGCTAAATATAAAAAATTAAGGGTCTTCTAACCTATATGTGGGTTAGAGCCTAATTAATTTTCTCTTTAAGTCCCTTTGTTAACATAATTTATCTGTTCGCTAAAGGGATTTTTATGTTGCTACAAACCAAAAGTACAGAATTAAGTAAATTATTTATGTTTCTAAATCCGTAAGCTCTTCTAATACAGAGTTTTATTTTGTTATTTAAAGCCTCAGTTTTTGCATTACTAATTTTGTATGTTCTAGTTGCCATAATAGCATCATAGTGTCGTTTTATTTTCCTTCCTAAAGCTACAAAACTTTGTATTCTACATCTTCTAGCCCAAGATAACCATGAATCTAAATGTTCTTTAACTTCATCCATATCATCAAGCTTGAATATAAATCTAAGCTCTTCTTTTAGCCTATATGCTCTATATAATTGATTATCATTAAGCTTTATCATTTCCAATTTTTCTCTCTGATTTTTTGTTAAGTTTTCAGGGTTCTTGCGTAAGGCAAATTTAGAATTTTTTATAATCTTTGATTCATCTATTGGTTTCTCATCTCCTTTCTTAGGTCGTCCTCTACCTCGTTTCTTCATTTCCCCTTCTTTCTGTTCAAGTATTACTTTTGCTCTTTGGGAGGCAGCTTTTCTTACATCATCTAAAGCAACTTGTGCCCATCCAATTGCATGAAAAGGATCAATACAACGCTCTGCATTAGGAATATATTTATCTAGACAAGCCTTTATCCATCTAGCTCCATCACCACTAACAGTCTTAATAGAGGCTCTCTGTTTTGGACTTAAATATTCAAAGAATTTAGATAAAGTTTTTTGATTATGTCCTTCCTCTGCCCATATAACTGTACTATCATCGTTATTTACAACTGTTGTAATATAATTATGTCCTTTTTTATAGCTAGTTTCATCAATTCCAATATTAACTAAATTGTTAAACCTATCTTCATATTTAGGAGCTACATCTATTAATACTCTATTAATAATATCACCAACAGTATTCCAAGAAACACCCATAAACTCTGATAATGTTTTCTTGCTTAAATTAAAAGCTAACCAGGCTACTTGATTTTCAAAATCTTTAGTAAATCTAGAGTTATGCCTAGCCCAAGGAACTGCTGCAGTTATAACACCATGTTCTGAACAAGTTACTCTATTAGTATTAGCTAGGACATATACAGGAATGTTTCCAACATCAAGAGATCTCCATTTTCGAGGAGCTTCTTTTTTGTCGTATCCAGGTAATTTTTTTCCACATATTGGGCATCTGTTTTGCTCTCTTTTATATGGTTCTACATGAATATAAAGCTCTTTAATATTTTTAGAATTAGTAATTAATTCCCAACTTTTAACTTTTACATTATTGACACCGATTAGTTCTTTTAATAAGCTCTTGATTGTCATTGGTTATCGTCCTTTGTGTGTTGTTGTAAATTTACAATAGACGATAACTGATGACTTTTTCAATAAATTCCTTAAAAAAACTAATATCTGTATTCTTTATTCCTTTCTTTTTCAATTCTCAATTATAAAATTTACCCACACTTAGTGATGAAGCCTCAAAATTAAATATTGAATACCCGCTGAAAGGTACTAAAAATGCCAGTTTAAATGAAGCTAGAAAAGCCCGTAGCATAATTATTAGCTCTTATCTTAAACATAGATTAGCTTTAAATAATAAACCTGTATAGCTAAAATTTTATATTAAAACTGATTATTTAGTTAATAATGTAAAAAAAAATAATATATTATTAAAAAATGGTTGAATGTTTTTGAATGATTTTGTTTTAAATTTCATATAAAATTTATCATAAACATTCTTTTTATAACACAAATTATTAAATATAAATTCTATTTAGTTAATTATAAATAGATTATATATTTAATTTGTAAAATTCCTTTTATTATTTTCCAAAATAGATTATTATAACTATTGTTATGAAATATTATGAATTAATTTATATTCTTTTTTTTAATTAATTCATTTAAAAAATGGAGTTTTATAATGGCAAATCTTAAGACAAGTTATATGGGTTTAGAATTAAAAAATCCAATTATAGCAGCAAGTAGTCCACTAACAGCAAATTTAGATAGTATTAAAAAGTTAGAAGATGCAGGTGTAGCTGCAATCGTAGTTAAATCAATTTTCCAAGAACAAATTGATAAAGATGCAGAGTCAAATGTTGATATTGAACAATCTTTTTTAAATCATGCAGATGCTTACGGTTTTTTAAAAGGAGCTAGTGAAGATCACTACATTGATATGTATTTAACATTAGTTGAAAATGCAAAAAAAGCATGTAGCATCCCTATAATAGCTTCCTTAAATGGTACAGGTGATGGTTCTTGGATTAAAGAATATGCTCCTCGTTTTGCATATTGTGGCGCGGATGGTTTTGAAATTAATCATTATATTATGGCATCGAATGCAAATGAAAGTGGAAGACAAATAGAAAAAGACTTTATAAAATTTGCAAAAATAGCTAGAAATGAAATAAAGTTACCACTATCGCTTAAAATGGGACCTAATTTCTCATCGAATTCAAATATTATTAGAGAATTAGATTTCCTTAAATATGATGCTTTAGTCTTATTTAATAGATTTTACAATCCTGACATTGATATTGATAAAGTTCAAATTAAACGTGGAGAAGTCTTATCCTCTAAAAATGAATATTATCAAACTTTGAGATGGATAGGATTAATGAGTGAAGAAATTAATTTAGACTTATGTGCAAACACAGGCATACATGATGGAACAACATTAGTTAAAATGCTATTAGCAGGTGCTTCAGCGGTAGAAATTTGTAGTGTACTTATGAACAATGGATTAGAACAAGTTAATCTAATGTTAGAAACATTAAACAATTGGATGGAAAATAAAGATTATACATCAATTGATCAGTTTAAAGGAATATTAGCCCAAGAAAAAATGAGTGACCCAACACAATGGGAAAGAACTCAATACATTAGATCATTACATGGTTAGGAGTAAATTATAATGGATTTAGAATCATATGATGATATTTCTCCGTTAGTAGGAGAAAAGGCTAGAGAGGGTGTTAGATTATTACAAAGTAATCCACAATACATTCAAAATTTATTAGCAGTTTTATTAGACAATAAAGACCCTAAATATAAAGAAAAAATTGTACAAAATACTAAAGAAATAATCAAAGCTCTTGATAAAGTTTACAATTATGATGATTTTCAAAAATATATCACTTCTGGGTATTTTATTCCAACTTTATTAGATAGATCAGTTACTGATTTAACTTTTTCTGGAGTTGAAAACTTAAATGATAATGATGCATATTTATTTTTTTCTAACCATAGAGATATAGTTTTAGACTGTGCTTTATTAGATTATGTTTTATTTCAAAATGATAAGCAATTATGTGAAATGGCTTTTGGCGATAATCTAATGAGTAACAAGGTAGTTGAAACATTGTTTAGATTAAATGGGGGTATAGTTGTAAAAAGAACTTTACCTTTACGAGAAAAATATATTGAATCAATTCGTTTGAGTAAATACTTCTGTGAAACTATATTAGACAGGGATAAAAGTATTTGGGTTGCTCAAAAGAGTGGACGCTCTAAAGATGGAATAGATGAAACGAGTCCAGCCATCATTAAGATGCTTTACCTTTCAATGAGAAAAAGTAAGATTTCATTTAGTGAGCTTATTAAAAGATGTAGAATAACGCCAGTAGCTGTTTCTTATGAATATGATCCTTGCGATATAAATAAGAGTAGGGAAGAAGTAACTAAATTAATAAATGAGGGAGCATATAACAAGAAAAAACATGAAGATTTAATTTCTCTTGTCAAAGGGCTTAGAGAATTTAAAGGAAGAATTCATGTTCATGTTGGAAAACCTTTAACTGACAAAAAATATGAAGACCATAATGAAGTTGCAAGAGAAATCGACAGACAAATTCATTTAAATTATAAATTATGGCCAACAAATTTATTTGCTTATGATTATCTGGAAAATACTACTCGATTTAAAGATCAATATAAAGATTTTGACACCGAAAAATTCTTATCTAGATATTCGCATTTAAACGAAAAAGTTAAATCTTATGCAATCAATGCCTATGCTAATCCAGTTAGATCATATCTTAAAGAAATTGAAAATTAATTTAAAATTAATAATCATGATAGGAATATCTTTTATATTCCTATCATGTTCACAAAAAGATTTTAAAATAGTTGATACTAAATCTGAAATTAGTATTATATCAACCTATAATTTAAAAGCTACTGATTCTAACTTAAACAAATTTGACTTATTTTATGAATATCCAAATCTATCCCTTTTAGTCAAGTTACAAGATTCATCTGTAGCTATATCATCTTTTAACCTTTATAATCCTGATAGTTCTTTGATATGGTATCTTGATACAGAGTTAATAACTTTTGAAAACCAAGAATATATAGGAAGTAATGATATAAGTCTTGTTTCTTTTTACTTCGAAGAAGGCACATATTATTATGAACTTTTAAGTAAAGATGGTAGAGCTTTATCACAAAACCTTACAATCAAAAATAAAGTAAAAAATCATAATCCATTAAATATTTATTTAAGTAATAAATATTTAATTTTTTCAAAGTCACTTTTAACTTCATCCAATAATATTGACTCATTAAATATTTCTAATGAATTTTCTAAAATTAAAGTTTCGTTTTATGATAAAGACAAAAATTATCTTAGCTCAAATTATTTTGAAAACAAATTTAAACAAGAAAGCTATCCTTTTAAATTAAAAATAGATAACTTTGATGAGGTCTATTATGTTGAAATTGAGGTAGAAGATTCAAATACAATTAAAAATATCTTAAAAATAGATTTAAGTTCTGCCCACAGCTCTCTTTAATTCTTCATTATTAAATCTTATAAGAAAAGTTCTTCCATGAGGACAAACAGGCTCATCTAATTCAAAAACTTTTTCAATTAAATTAATAGCAACTCTATCTTCAACTTCATCACCTTGGCGAATAGCACTATGACAAGCTAATATCGCAAATAATCCTTCTTCAATTGCTTTAGCATCTCCTGTATTATTCTGTATGTATTCAATAATTTTGCTTTCAATCGGTTTATATATAGTAGGAATTGATAATAATTCCCACAGTAAATCATTTTTTCTATGTAGTTCTATCCCTAAATTAGCATAAATGTCTGTATTTTCTTTTAAGTAATTATCTACATCTCTTTCAACTTCAAAAGTAAGAGGAATTAAAAGATTTTGGGTACTTTGACGTTCACGAATTTCATTGAACAAAATTCTCTCATGAGCCGCATGTTGATCAATTAAATATAATTCATCATCTTTTTCGACAATTAAAAATAAATTAAAAGCCTGTCCTATATATTTAAATTTCTTTTTAGTTGGTTTATCCCAAATAGATTGTTCTTTTTCCACCACCTTAGGTTCTTCATTTTTAGGAGGTTGCGCTAAAATCTCTTTAGCTTTTTGAAACCAATCAGGGCTTTTTGGCCTTGGATCTTCTCCTATTGAAGCTTCTGTAACTGAATTTGGTAATTTTTTTGTGAAATATGATGGAGTATTCTTGACCTCTGTTTTTTTAGAATCATCATTAATATAATTAAAATCTGATTGATTTATAGGTAAATCATTTTGATAATAGGTATCTTCTAAATTAGGAATTGGCCTTTGCATTTGTTTTTGAATCATTGTTACAATTGCATGATGTATTTCTGATTGAATACGTAATTTTGCTTCTCGTTTTGCTGGATGTATATTAAAATCAACCAATGTTGGATCTATATCAATAAACATATAACAATAGGGATAACTGCCTCCTGGAAGAAGTTCACCATATCCATAAGTTACAGCCTGGACTAGAGCATAGCTTTGTATAGGTCTGTTATTTATATATATTTTAATATTTGAACGATCACTTCGTTTGATATATGGAAGTCCAGCAACAGCATATAGAGAAAATCTCTCATGCTTAGCCTTCAATTCTAAAGTATCTTTAACAATAATTTTATTCCTAGAACTTAAAGTATTTACAATTCTTTCTTGACGAGATGTTTTTGGTAAATGTAATACTAATTTATCGTCACTATAATATCTAAATTCAATATCATTAAAAGCTAAAGCCTTTTCAATCAAAACGTTTTTACACATTGTAGCTTCAGTAGAAGGTCTCTTTAAAAATTGCCTTCTTGCAGGTATTTCAGAAAATAAATCTTCAACAGTAATAGTGGTTCCTTTATCAGGGCCTTTGGGTAACACTGGGCTTTTTACTCCATTATTAACTGTAATTGTATGGCCTCTTTCACCTTGATAACTACTTGCAATTGTCAATTTGCTAACTGCAGCAATAGAATACAGGGCTTCACCACGAAATCCCATACTAGTTAGGTGATATAAATCCTCAATACTAGTTACTTTGCTTGTAGTATGACTATTTGTACAAATTACTAAATCATCTTTATTAATTCCAACTCCATCATCAATCAAAGTAATTTCTTCTAAGCCTCCTGCTTTAATTTTTAATGTAATAGAAGTTGACTTAGCATCAATAGAATTATCTATCAATTCTCTAACAACTGATGCAGGTCTTTCTATAACTTCTCCAGCAGCGATTCTTTGGGCAACTAATTTATTTAATTCATGTATTCTCATATTAAAAGTATTATAGCATAAATGCCTAAAAAAAGCATAAAAAGTACTATGTATGTAATTGGAAAGTAACAAAAGTTATAAAAATCTTAACAGAGAAGGGAAACTAATAATCATGAAAAATTATTGGATAAGATACTTTTGAAAAATGGAGTTTCAGAGAAAGTTTTTTATTCCCTTTACCGAAAAAAAATACCTTTTTCCTATAAAATTTCCAATTATCATAATTGTATAATATCTAAACTAATACAAAAACCATATTTGATTATGATATTCTTTAGTTTATTAAGTTTTTTTTGTCTATGTTATAAAGGACAATTTATTTACACAATTAATTACTAAAATAAACAAATATTACTTAATATCTGGATAAATAAAAAAACCTCCTTGAAATATTATAAAGTTTAATAATCAAGAAGGTTGTTTATCGAGAAATAATTTAGAACATAAAATCTAGATTGTAATTTACGCTTAATTCTAGTTCTAATGGAACAGTTGAAGTTGATGAGCTAGGAACATAAACATAACCTTGTAATGTTAAATCTTTTACTGAATATGATAAATAACCTCCAAATTCAGTATTTGAATTTATTAAGAATGATTTAATATCAGTAAATGATTGTACATTATTAATAAAGTCATTATACAAGAAGAAACCACCAAAATTAATCTTATCGAAATTAAAAGCTAAATCCACGTCAATTAGATCATCACTTATATCAAAAGATGAGATATCCATTGGTAGTGTATAATTTAAATTAAAATCAACTACTTCATTATTGTAACCAAACTTAGCTACTGCAGATAAAGTATTTGAATCTACCTCTGTAAAAATATCATCTCTAGTTGTATCTAAATGAATCATATTAGTAGTAAACTTTGAAGGATCTTGGGTAACCAAGTAATTGGCTCCGATAGATAAACTTAGTGTATTAGATGTAATATCTAAAGAGGCATTAGCTAAGTAGTTTGGAACTAAATTAGGGTCATTTGGATCTATTAAAGTTAAAAAACTTAATGTTGGATATGTTTGTACATAAAGGGTTGTTCCAACATTTAATTGTACTTGTAAATCTTTATTGTATACTGGTAAGAAATTTAAATTAAATGTAGGGAAAATATCATAAGCATCTTTATCTCCAATAGCAAAGGCCCCAATACTTATATTAAGTAAGTCAACAGGTTTAAATACAGCAATTAAACCCATACTATCTTCACTTTCTCCAGTAAGAGGCTTAGATACATCAATATCTGATATAAATGTATTTAATTGGAAGGTTTTTGTACTAAAAGAACTATTAAAGTATAAATTATCTCCGCCTATAGAATCATATACTAATGCTGAAGCTGTATTAGGTTCAAATTCTTCGATTTCTCCCTTGATATATATGCTTTCACTAGAATTTATTATTGAATAATGATCAATTAAATCTGTTGCGTAATCAATAATTTCATATGTTGTATCGCCCATAGGATATAAGTTTGAAGTAAATGAAAGTGAATCATCTAAATATCCAACTAATCTTAATCCTAAAGAATAACCACCATAAGAAATATAAGGAACAATAGTTGCTTCTCCTAAATATACGTTGTTAGTAAAGGAAGAATCATAAATATCTGCTGAAGCTGTAACTGTTGTATCAAGGCCTATATGAGTTTTAATTTTTGCATCTTCAGCACTATTGATATCGTGTTCTTTCATTTTCGACTCTGAAGATATTTGGTCTACTAAAAGTTCATTTTCAATATCTGATTGTTGTTTTTTTACCATAAAAGATATCGGTTTAAATTTGGGTGCATTAATTTCAGGAGATACAGTGACTTTTATTTCCTTATCATATTTTGGAGCAACTAAAGCGTTTCTAACGAAAGTAGGTGGCGGTGGAGTTGTTCCCATATTAATAATTTCACCTTCTGTAGTTTTGTTTGAAACAAATGTTGGAGCAGGTGGTACTTCATCAGTTACAAATGTTGGAGCAGGTGGCACTTCATCAGTTACAAATGTTGGAGTAGGTGGTACTTCATCAGTTACAAATGTTGGAGCAGGTGGTACTTCATCAGTTACAACTGTTGGTGAAAGAACAATAGCTATCTCTTCAACAGTTGATTCTGTCTCTTGACTAGTTGGAGAAACAGAAACATTTGTTATTACTGGTGGAATTAAGAAATAAGATAAATTTGATGGAATTTCAATTTCATTAAATAAATCTAATAATTGAGAATCTTCTTCAAATGAATCTAAATTAAGGGAAGCTAATAAGCGATTATCTGGTTCCAAAATATTTGAAGAATAAAGTTTTGCATAACGAGAAGAGACAACTTCATTACCTTTTACCTGAATTGTATAATTTTGAATTTGTGAATAACCCACACCTGTATTAATCAATGGTGTACCATTTATACTCATTAATGTAGCATCACTATTATTACTATCTATAACTAAATCTAAGCCTTTAACATTATTTAAAATATATGCACTATCATAACCTTCATAATTTAAGTTAGATACTAAAATTACAAAGTCAGCAACTTCATTTGCAGCATCAACTGCTTTTTGTGCATTTTCAACTAAAATTTGATTAGTTAAATCTAAATCCATCAATGATGTTAAATCTGAAGGATTTGATAATCCAATAACTGCAATTTTGAAATCGTCAAATAAATATAGGCCATAAGGATCTAAATAGAATAACTTATCTTTACTTATTGCATTAGTACTAATAAAACTTACTTCAGACATTTTATTTAGTTGGGAAAGATAATCAGGCCCATATGCAAAGTCAAAAGGACCAGGTACAAAAACATCATATCCGATCAAATCTAAAGCTTTAACAACTGTTTTTCCTTTATCAAAACTAACATAAGGTGAACCATTTAAAGTATTTCCACCATCAATTAATAAGATATTTTCATTATTCTTTTTTGCTTCCTTTATAATTCCAGAAAAAGCTGGGAAGTTAAGTGCAGAGATATTTCCTTGACCATTACCTGTAATAATGAAATTAATAGTGGTATATTTGTCAAAATTATCGCTCTTTTGGATAGGTTTGACATTAAATAAATATTGATTATTTAAGAATGCTGACCTTTCTTGTTCACTTGCTAATTTTCTTTCAGCAGATTGAATATAGTCTTTTTCAATATATGCAGTTGTTACTTTTTCAATAATATTTGGATTATCAACATTTATATCTTCACCAATATCTGTTTGTATTTCTAAAGTAAAGTTATTTGGATAAGCCATATCAATCATCTGATCAGATTCTAAAACTGTTTTCTCGCCAGTTAAAATATTATATGAAGTACCTTTACCTTTATAAAAAACTCCATATTCAACTTTTTCTGTACTAATAATATTTACCTTAGCAGGGCTAGAAAATTCATATTTACTAACTGGTGTTGTTATTATGTAATCAAGAATACTAGTTGTATCAGTATCTAAAGTCAATTGTCCATCAATTAAATAAAGTATTGGTTTTGTTGCGAAAGGATCAACTACTAACAAAGAATTAGGTGCTAAATCAACTATACCTAGTCCGTATGAAAGAGAAATTGGTTCGTCTGAGGTTTGAAAAATTATTTTACTAGTGATAAGATTATTTTCATTTGAAACAATATTTATCCTTTTCCCAAATTCATTGTACACTTTTAAAGATTTTTTGTTTCCTTTAATAATGTTAAATGAAGCCGATTGAGAAAATAGACTTGAAACAATAATTGTTGCAAGTAATAAAGTTGTTAATATTCTTTTAATTATTTTATTCATAAACATTCCTTCTCACTACTTATAAAAGTGAAAATTTGTACCCAAAAGATAAACTTGGGTCTATATCGCCACTTTCATTACCTTCAATACTGTAGTTTAATATAATTGTATTGACTTGATAAAAAACTATATTTGCTGTTAAGTCTAAATCCAGATTTTTAAAAGATCTTAAGCCTTCATAAAAAGTTTCAGTAAATTCATTAGTAGAAGAATCTCTATAATAGGTTTTTTCTACAGAAGCAGTAAAGCCATTTAAGGGTCCAATTGCTTTAGAACTTATCAAGTCTATCTCTAAATCATAATTATCTAATTCCATATCGATAAATTCAATTTCTGAACCTAATGTAAATTTACTTAAACCATTATTCGAATAATAACCAGTATTTGCACTAATTACAAAATCTCTTTCTAATTGAGGAACTATTGTTTTTGAAACTAAATCCCAATTACTTGTTCCAAAGTCTTCATATGTTGTAGCATCTGTTTCAATATAGTTTTGAATATGGACATCATAAGTCAAATCTGTAAAGTACCATCCATAAAAACCATATCGTTGAGACAAATCTCTACTTCTTGTATCAGTTGATGAATCTAAAGTTTCTTCACTAATTAAATCATAATAACTAATTAGTGAATATTTAGAATTTTTAAATAGAGGCAATTGTAAATCATAAGCAAAATTTAGCCAATAATCTGAAGATGAATCATTATATTCTTTATTATATGTAACGGTGTACCCAATAGTTAACTTATTAATAAAGCCGTTATTTAGGAAGAACAATGGTCTAACAAATACTCGGCCCCCTGATAAATCAGGATTAAACATGTCTGTAGTCACATATTCTATACCTAGTGGCAAGTTGAGCATATTACCATCTAATTTAATTTGTAAACCTGCTCTCGTCTTAAAAGTAGTGACATTTTCATCTTCATAATGATAAAGTAGAGCTCCATCACCAATTGTACTATTTGTAATTTTACCAATTCTAAAAGCAAAATCTTCATTAAAATTTGACCATTGAAGATAATTAATAAAGCTTAAGAAGAATTTTGTATATTCTAATGTACTATCTAATAAATCATCTTGGGCTTCAGGAAGGTAATAATTTGAATAATCAAAAGTAACAAAGTCTTCATCAATACTAAAAAAAAGTGGAGTATTTAATTCAAATGAAAGTTTTCCTGCACTAAAAGAAGGTAACGCAACTAAGCTAAATGGGTAATCATTTGTTACAGAGTTTCCATTTTCATCAATTGCTGTATTTTCATAATTAAAACCAATATCTAATCCAAAATCAGCATATATGGATAAATTTATTGTAAAAAGTAACAATAATGGCAAAATGATTTTTTTAGCAAGCACACATAGCTCCTTAATCTTTGTTATTTTCTTCTTAAACAAATTATACAGTATAAATTGCTATGTTAAAAGTACTTTATTTAACAATTGAAAAATTAATAAAGATTTAAAGCCAGTTAAGACAAAAGTAACACATTTATTCTCTTGAAATTTTATCTGTGAACTCCGGAGTTTGACAGTTAGGAAATTAATAATTTACAAGTAACAAACAATATAAGTAACGTAAAATGGGAAGTTAACGAAAGAGCTTCTATTTTTTTATACTTTTTTACTTACATTTTATTGTGAACGTCGTGAACGTTGACAAGTTTTAAAGCATATAGTACAATGTAAAGTGTAATAAATTAATATTTGAGAGGCTTTTTTATGTATGTAAGTATTCTTCCTGAGAAAAAGACTGGTAAACATATAATGATTGTTAGAGAATCTTATAGAGAAAATGGTAAGGTTAAGCAAAGAATAATTAAAAAATTAGGTTATGCTGAAGATTATGCTCACTTATATGATGATCCAATTGCTCATTTTAAAGAAGAATATAGATTAAAGTCTCAACAACTAAAAGAAAAGAAGAAAAAAACATCGATAGAAATCTCTGTATTTGAAGAACTTGAAACCTTAGATAAGGAAGATATTGCTACTAATAGGAAAAGCTTAGGAGCTGCAGCACTATCTGTTATTTATCATCAATTAGAATTAGATAAATTTATTAATAATCGAAATAGAAGTAATAACTCTCAATACAACGCTAATGCAATACTTAAGCTTTTAGTCTATTCAAGAATCCTTTTCCCAGGATCTAAATTATCAGCTTACAATAATAAGGGTAAATTCTTTGAAAAAATGGATTTTTCATCTCAACATATATATAGATTTATGGATAATTTAGTATCTTGGAAAGATGATTTATTTGTTCATTTAAATAAGAAAATTATTGAAAAATATAATAGAGATACAACATTATTATTCTATGATGTAACAAATTATTACTTTGAAGTAAATGATAATGATGAATTTAGACGAAAAGGTGTCTCAAAAGAACATAGACCTAATCCAATAGTCCAAATGGGATTATTTATGGATGACCAAGGCATACCTCTAAATTACCAATTATTCCCAGGAAATACTAATGACTGTAAAACTTTAATACCTATGATGGGAGAGACTAGATTAAACCTTGATCTCAGAAATATCATCATTGTTGGTGATAAAGGTATGATGAGTGGTGAAAACATTAGTAGAATTAGAGCCCAAAGAAATGGATATGTAATTAGTGCTTCTATTAGAGGAGCTTCTAGTGATTTCCAAAAGTTTGTATTGGACCAAAAAGACTATAAATATGTTGAGATACCTGTTGCTCAACGATATGAAAGTAAAAACTCGATTCTTAGAGATAATGGAGAAACTCAAATATTAAAGCTAAAAGACATTCTAACTGATAGAGAAATTAATGTTCCTGATATAAGACATGAAACAACAACTAAAATAAGAATAAAAGAAAGACAAATCTTTTTTTATAGTGAAAAATATGCTAGGAAAGCAAAAAAAGATAGACAGTCAGCTTTAGAAAAAGCAAAGACTCTTGTAAGAAACAATCAAAAACTAAATAAGTCTTTTGGAAGCTACAAATATATTAAAGAATGTTATATCAAAGATGATGGTGAACTTGTTCCACCTAAAAATGTAGAACTATTATTTGATGAAGAAAAATTAAAGAAAGAAGAAGCTTTAGATGGATATTATGTAATATTTACAAATGTAGTTGGACTAGAAGAGGATGAAAAGCCATTTAAAGGTAAAAGCAAATTCACAAAAGAAGGTTTATTTAAATTAAATAAAAAAGTATCAGGCTATGATATTATAAAAATGTATAGAGGCCTTTGGGAGATAGAAGAAACCTTTAGGATAACAAAAAGCAATCTTGAAGTTAGACCAGTTTATCACTATAAAGAACCAAGAATTGATTGTCATTTCTTAATATGCTTTATTGCTCTAACTATTGTTAGAATATTAGAAAAAAATGTAGGTGAAGAATTCACGACAGAAGAAATCATAGAAAGTTTAAGAAAAGCGAATGGATCTAAATTAGAAAATAATTTCTATATATTTGATTATTATAATAAAGTATTAGAAAGAATAGATGAAACTCTAGGAACAACATTTAATAGGAAATATTTAACAATCGGAGAGATAAAGAAAATAATAGCTAAAACAAAAAAGTAAAACTGAAAGTACTACAAAAAAATGTTTTAGAATAAATTTATAATTATTTACACGTAAAGGAATTATTTGGCAAATATGTAAAAAACGGTGCTAAACAAAGATATTAAGAAAAAAAGTAAAAAAATTGTTAAAAAAATCCAAAAATTACAAAAAAAAACTACAACTTTTTGTAAATGAATACCTCTTATAAGTTCTTTTAGAGTAAAGAATTATATGAAATTTTTTCTTTTTTTGCTGTCAAAGACAGGTTATTTTCTTCTTAAACAAATTATACAGTATAAATTGCTATGTTAAAAGTACTTTATTTAACAATTGAAAAATTAATAAAGATTTAAAGCCAGTTAAGACAAAAGTAACACATTTATTCTCTTGAAATTTTATCTGTGAACTCATGAGCTTTAAATACATGTTCTCTAGTTAAATGATCTATATGAGATAAATTAGATATTATTGGTTTTAATTTCGATCTAATATTTGTAGAATCATAAGGGCAGACAGGCTTAACTACGGGTAAATCATAGACTTGAGCTAACCTTTTTAAAACATTTTCATGTACCTCAATCATTGGTCTTATAATATACAAAGTCGAATTAAAGAATTCTTGCACAGGTAACATAGTTGAAAAATTCCCTCTAAAACATAAGTTTATTAAAGTAGTTTCAACTAAATCATCTAGATGATGGCCAAGGGCTATTATTTTTAAATCGTTCTCTTTTGCATAATTAAACAATATACGTCTTCTATTTCTTGAACATAAATAGCAATTAAAAACACCCTTAAATGAAGGGGAGTATTGAGGTTCATCAAAAATTTTAAAATCTATATCAAGAGCTTCGAAGAAAGCATATAACTCTTCTTTTGCCTTTTCACTTATAGGATGTTCAATCCAATTTATCATAATTGCTTTCAAAGTATAATTTATTGGTAACCATTTCCGTCTAAGCGATAAAGCTAGGGCTAAGGCTAATGAATCTTTTCCCCCTGAAACAGATAAAAGAATTGTTTCGTTATCTTTAATCATATCAAAATTATTTATTGTCTTGCCTGTTTGTTTTATATATCTTCTCACCCATGGCGGAATATCACCTTCTATTAACTTTTTATAACTCAACTTATCTTGCATTTATTAATTGCCTCTTCTATTTCTTTCTTATTTATTTCTTTAATGGTAAAAATCCTAACTTTCCTTAGAGCATTTTCAAATCCTTTAATTACAGACGTACTAAATACATCATCAATTTCTTTAAAAGATTTCACACTACCATCTTTAAATAAAATAGGTATATCAACTTCAAATGATATAGGCTCAGGAATATCAATTATTAGTTGATCTTCCCTTAAAGATGGATGATTTTTAACCAATTGATTATAAATAAATTTTTCACTTAACGCTCTATTTTTTAAATCAAGACAAAAATAATGGAATTTATCATCAATGTCAAAAGGTTTTTCATATTTTGTTTTTAATAATTTGTTATCTCGAACTGCTAATACGTTGTAAAATGTTTTTGAGTTGTTTTGAGCTAATGCATTAAAGCTATAATCATCTAAATCATATAAATCTTCACCATTTATTATACCTTTTTCCAAATTATATAAAAGTGATTTTTTAATCATAGCAGTTGCACAACGAGTTTTTTTATGCCAATAAACTGTTTGATACATCTGATATTTTGAAAAAAGTAAATGTTCTAATGATAATTTAGCGCTCTCTAATAAGGTGCTAACTGAATTTTTTATAGTTAAATGTGAAATAATGAATGAACAATCTTGTAATCCATAAGTTACTCCTGCGAAAAAAGCATCTCTATTTAAATAATCTAATTTATCTGGATCTAAAGCTCCCGAAAGTAGTGATTTGTAGAATTTAACTTCATCATCACTAGCTTTTGTTTCAAAGTTTAATATATTACATATCTTGTCAATATTAAAATGTTCCTTTTTTAAAACATCATTTAACTCATTATCCGCATTCATAATTTGTGTAGCTAATATTTCATGATCTATTAGTGGTAATTCTTTTAATGAATGAGTGTAAGGGAAGTGTCCAATATCATGAAGTAAAGCTGCTGCTAAAAAACTATCAATTCCATCCTTAGTAAACGGATTTTCTATTGGCTTTGATAATAGAGAAATTATTATTTGTTTAGCCAAATGATATACACCTAAGCTGTGGCATAAACGAGTGTGCATAGCTCCTGGATAGACTAAATTTGTTGGACCAAGTTGTTTAATTCTCGATAATTTTTGAACTTCTTTAGTCATATATATTTTTTTCATAGGTTTACTTAATTTTATATCTTGCCATAAAGGATCTCTGACAGAAATATTAAAATCAGTTTCCAAATATTCTAATAAGCTATTTTTTTTCATATAATCTTCCTTTTGCTCTAATTTTGAAGTTAAATAAGAATAAAAATTATTTTCTTATCTTTATTTCTTGAGCACACTCAATATTTGTTTTATTCTAATACTATGAATAAAAAATTATTTCTATTTACATTAATTTTGCTCTTTTCTATAAATATTTGTGTTGGAGATGAACAAAAAATTTCAATTTATACAATTCCAATCTCACCAAAAAGTTCTAAAATTGGATTTATAGAAAATGGATCTCCTTATTCACTGGAAAAATATATCATAGAAATGTTCCAAAGTTCATACTCTACCGATTGGATTGAAAAATATGTCAATGAAGAATTTCAGTATAGTTTTACCAAAGAAAATAGTAAACAACTTGCTTCTCTTCTTCCAATCCAAGGATCTATTTATGTAAGTCAAACATATTATCAACCAAATAATATAACAATTAATGTATTAATAAATAATGATATCGTAGTTAAATTAATATTGGATAAACAATTTAATAAAATTATATCTATGGAAATTAATTAGATTTTTTCATAATTTTTTTAATCAATCTCATTAAAGGTTTATCGTCATTAATCACAGGTTTTTTACTCTCCTCAATAGCTTCTTTCATCAATATAGCCTGTGCATCAATAGCTTTGCCTGTTTTCTTTATTTTATTATATTGACCTTTGTGGTCTAACTTTCTAGCTTTAACATTATCATTTAAACAAATATCCATAATGTGATGAATTTGTTTTTTTATAACAGGATTAGTAATTGGTGCGGCAATTTCTACTCTTCTCTCTGTATTCCTTGTCATAAAATCAGCAGAAGCTATGTACATTTTTTCTTCTTCACCTTTGCCAAAAATAAAGATTCTAGAATGTTCTAAATATCTTCCTACAATACTTTTGATTTCAATATTTTCAGTTTTATCCTTAACGCTAGGGACTAGACAACAAATACCTCTAATAATCATCTTAATTTTAACACCACTGCAAGAAGCTAGTTTTAATCTTTCAATTAGATCAACATCAGTCATTGAATTAATTTTTATTTTAATAAGGCCATCTTCACCTTTTTCAATTTCTCTATCAATTAAGTTTAAAATTGAGGGCTTAAAATTTACAGGAGAAACTAATAAATGTTTATATGATCCAATTAAATTTGCAATTGACATATTTTTAAAAAAATGTGTAGCATCCAATCCAATGTTTGGATCACTTGTAAAATAGCTTAAATCTGTATATAACCTTGCTGTTATTTCATTGTAGTTACCAGTACCTATTTGTGTAATATAACTTAAATTACCTTTTTCTCGCAAGGTTATTAAAGTGATTTTAGAGTGAACCTTAAAACCTTCAAACCCGTAGTATACTTTACAACCTGCCGCTTCTAATCTTTGAGACCAGTCAATATTGTTTTGTTCATCAAATCTAGCCCTAAGTTCAATTAAAACGGTGACATCTTTTCCGTTTTCAGCTGCGATACAAAGATATTCAACTAATTTAGCTTGAGAGGCTAACCTATAAATCGTAATTTTAATACTAATAACATTTTTATGACTAGCAGCTTCTTTTATTAATTTTAGATATGGCTCCATACTTTGAAAAGGGTATGATAAAAGTAAATCTCTTTTTTGTATTTGTTTGATAAGACTTTCGTTTAAATTTATCATAGGAGTTTTTTGAGGTATAAAAGGTTTATAGGATAAGGTTCTTTTTGAATGCGCATCTAAATAATCATCTAATAGATAGGCATATGATAAGTCTAATGGCGCATCTGTAACAAAAACATTTTCTCTCGATAGATTTATTTTCTCTGTTAGGAAATCCAAAAAAGAGTCGCTAACTTTTGATGATAATTCAAGTCTTACTGCAGCAAGTTTTTTTCTTTTCTGCAAAAGTTTTTTCATCTTTTTTCTAAAATCATTCTCAATTTCAAAAGCTTCATCATCTGCATTGATATCACCATTTCTAGTAACTCTAAAAATAGTTTTATCTTTAACTTTGTACATAGAAAAAACTTCATCATAATATTTTAAAACAATATTAGCTATGCTTATATATCTTACCTTTGAATCAGGTAAAAAGATATGAGAGGGAAGGGCATTTGGAACAGGAATAACAGAGAATAATTCAACTCCATTATGCTCTAGCATAGCCCCTACATGAATAGTTTCATTGCTTAAATGGGGAAAAGGATGACGTGAATCAACAATTTGTGGAGATAAAATAGGTAAAATATTTTTTTCAAAATATTTTTTAACATATTTCTTCTCTGAAGAAGTTAATTCATTAAACATTAAGTTAGAAATTTGATGAACCCTTAGTTGGGATTCAACTTCAAAATAAGCTTTTTCTTTTTCCTTATATAAGGTTGCAACTTCAGCATAAATTAAAGCTAATTGTTGTTGTGGAGTTAAGCCACTACGGTTATCTACTACAATATCATTACATTCAAGCATATCAAAAAGAGAACCAACTCTTATCATAAAAAATTCATCAAGATTGCTAGAAAAAATAGAAATAAATTTTAATCTTTCTAAAAGAGGCACAGTCTCATCCATACCTTCTTCTAAAACTCTTCTATTAAATTTTAGCCATGATAATTCTCTATTTTGAGTATATCCTTGAGTGTGTAAACTTCTCATTTTCTTCCCTTGGTAATAATTGTATTCTGCTTACATAATATTACAGCAATTTTATTTTTACAACTACGATAAAATATAAAAACAATCAAATATCAGGTATTAAAATTAGAATTCTCTATATTGGACATCTCTTTTGATTTCTTGGTTTTTGTATTTTTAAAATATAAATATTGAAACAATCTATAAAAACTATATAAAAGAACAATAATAGCTGAGATATAAATCATGTAATCACCATGCTTTGTGTAAAAGCTTGTATTTTCTTTTGTGTTGTAATAAATAGGGACATTATATACTCTATAATTTTCACTAAAAGGTGTAATTGGTTCAATTACTTCACCCCAGGCTGTAATTAAGCAAGTTATTCCACTGTTTGTTGATCTTACAACACTCTTTCTGTTTTCAATTGCCCTAAAAGCTCCTAAGTGCATATGCTGTTGTTCTGCTGCGATAGATCTCGACCAACTATCATTAGATAAGTTTAATAAAAGTGTTGAGCCATTTTTTACAAAATCTCTACTAATATCTGAGAAAATATCTTCAAAACAAATAGAAGTTGAAAATTTTAAGCCATTATAGTCAAAAACTTTAGATTCATCAGAAGGAAGCCACCAATGATAATCATGTGACTTTAAGAATTCATAAAAACGAGGGAATTGTTTTTCATAAGGAAAATATTCAGTAAAGGGGACTAGATGTTGCTTTCTATAAGTATCTTTAAGTTCTCCATCAGCAAAAAGTATAATCGTATTATAATCATCACGATTCCATTCACCATTATCTAAGAATGGGGGTTCTCCATTATCTTTTAAGACCCCTTCGACATTACCTGTTACTAAAGGAACTCCTAATTCTTTACCAAATTGTATAAAATCATCAACTAATTGTGAAGTTCTTTGGCTACTTGGGTATTTAGTATGCCAAGCTACACTAGGTACAAAAGCGGTTTCACTCCACATTACTAAGTTTGGAGATAATTTCATAGATTCTTTTGTTAGTTTTGTTAATGTTTCAAAATTACTCTTATATTGACTATAACCACCTTCCCAAGTATCTGCATTATGTTGAATAGTTGCAATTTTAACATATTCATCAGGTTTTTTATTCTGCCAATAGTTTATTGACGAATAACCATATATTAAAACGCATAAAAAAATAAATAAATATAACAAAACACCATCAATTTTCTTTTCTAGATACTTTGAAAAAATAAGATTTTCTCTATCAATTAAATAATTAGCAATAAAGGCCTGAGGCAAAAATAACAAAAAAGAAATTCCCCACATACCAGTAACACTTGCAAGTTGAGCTATAATAGGAAAATTTAATGTTGTAGAAGCTAAAGATCCATACGCATATCCTAAAAAGCCTTGTTGAACAATATAAGAATAAAGGATATATGCAATAGACTGAGAAATAGCTTTATACTTTTTAGGAACAGTATAAAATAATTTAAAAATTGGGAAAAAGAAAAAAAGCTGTATTCCTTTAGCTACAGGGCCAATGACTATTGCTAAGGGATGAAAAGTTTTGAGCCAGTAATTAAAAATCCCTAAAAAAGACACGCCAAAGATTAATCCTAAAAGAAAGGTATATTTCCATTTTGTTTTATTTACAGCGTATATTACAAAAATTAAAGAAAAAAATGCAAAGATAGGATAACCATTATCATTTAAAAAAGAAGGAAAAGCTAGGGCATACAAAAAAGCTGAAATTATTGTTAAAACAATTTCCAAAGGTAGGGTATACATTTTTCTCTTTTTCATCAAAAGCTCCAAGTAGTAGTTTTTTTTTTAAATAATAACATCTAAAAAAGCCTTAGGATACCAAATTAACAAATTTTTATATTTTTTTTAGAAAAACTATTGACGAAAATTACAATAAAATATATTGTAGCCAACGTGTTCGAGAGATACGCAAGGCGGCATAGCTCAGATGGTAGAGCAAACGGCTCATATCCGTTTTGTCAGGGGTTCAAGTCCCTTTGCCGCTATAAGACTTAGCTAATTAGCTAAGTCTTTTTTTTATATTCTTTTAATTATTTTCCACTTTTGAAAAAAGTTCCTATCTTACCTCAATTAAAATCAGTTCTATCTATTTTTTATTTAAAAAAAACACAAAATTTTATAAGTTATTGTTAATTTAAATATTTTCATTGACAAAATCAGTATTAATTAATATCTTATACTTATTAACTCGTGAGTCGCGAGTTCTCTACTGAAATTTCTAAAGCACGCAACTTATAATTATAAAAATTTAATCCAGATAATCTTCTGAAGAAAATTATTATATTCTTGCATGCTATTCAATATTATAGCGTGATTAATGCTTTGACAAGGTCCTCTTTAGGACCTTGTTGTATTTGGTTTTAAAATAAAATAATTTCATATAATACAATGAATTAGTTGTAAATAATCTCTTTTTTTAGTATAATTAGTAAACTAATAATATGTAATTATGGAGTACTATATGCTAATAAAACCAGGAAAATTATCAATTATATTAGAGCTAAAGGAAATGATTAATTTATTTAGACCTGCTTTCTCAAGAGAGAAATCATTTGATAACTTTTCAAGAATTATGCTTGGATTCATCCTTAGAGACGACATTGTAGGTGTTAGTGATTTTGTAAGAAGTGGATTTGATACTGATGAAAATCCTACAGCTATTTATCACAGGCTTGATCGATTCTTTCGCTCTTCTAGTTTTGAATTAGATAAACTAAGAGAAATCTGGTGTTCTTATCTTGCAAATGATTGTGATGATGTAATAGAAATTGATGATAGAAGAGTTCTTATCGGAGATGGTGTTAAGCAAGGTAAGAGTGGTCGAAAGATGGCTGGAGTTAAAAGATATTCTCAAAGTTCTGAATCTATGGCAAAGCCCAATATGATATGGGGACATCTCTTTGGGGCTATTGGGCTTTTAACAGGGGCTTCTTCGGGAAAGATGTTTTGTACTCCAATTAATTCTGATATTGAAGATGGCATTCATACTATAAAAATGTGGGATAATAAAGATTATAAAAAGAAATCTCATGTTGTACAAATGATAGAGCAAGGGATAAATGTTTTAAAAACAACTAACCATAATTATTTTTATGCTCTAGATAGATATTTCCTTTCTAGAGATGTAATAAATATGATTGATGAAATAAATGATGTGAGTAAAAGAGATGATAAATCAAAGAACACTATAGAAATAATAACTAAGTTAAGACGTAATGGGATTGGTTATGAAGAACCTCTTAAAGTAGAAGGTCCAAGGACGAGAGGAAGGCCAAGACTTAAAGGAGCTTCAATAAAACTATATGATTTATTTAAATCAGAAAAGAATAACTTCAAAGAAGAAGAAATATTTATATATGGGAAAAATCAAAAAGTTAGATATTTTATAAAAGATTGTTTATGGGGATTAGGTTGTTATCGTAAGATGAGATTTGTTCTTGTTGAAATGAATGGACATAAATCAATTTTAGCATCAACAGATCTTACAGTTGATGCTAAAACAGTTATACAAGTCTATAGCTCTAGATGGAAGTGTGAAGAAGGTTTTCTTAGAGCAAAACATGTAATTGGAAGTTTTAATTATCGCTTTTGGACTAAAGCAATGCCAAAACTAAATCACTTTAGAAAGGCAAAAGATGAAGATCCTGTAGACTTAATAGATTGTCCATTAAAAAGAAAAAAAATAATAGCTGCTTATAGAGCAACTGAAGTATATACATTTCTGGGACAAGTAGCTCAAGGTATGTTACAGCTTTTATCAATAAAAGCAAGAAAGCTTAATTTAAAAACTACTAAGTGGTTACGAACTTATAGAAGTGAAACAAATAGTGAACAAACCATGGCTTATGATATTAAAGAGATAATAAAAATGGGTTTCTATACCAGTAAAGATATTGGAAACCCATTAAAAATACTAAATAAAATCTCGTGAGACTTTTTTTAGCCATTTAATACATCTGGAATTGATTACCACTTTTCATTGACAGCGAAAAAATAATTCAAAACCTTCAATTTAAGGATATATTGCCCTTTCAAAACGCACAGGGTCAAGTATGTTGTATCCTAAAAAAAAGAAAAATCTTAAAATTCAAGAAAAATAGCTTAAAATTTTAATGAAATGATGAATCTAATCAACTTTTTATCAAATATTTGGAAAATTATAAATTTCGTGTATAATAAATCAAGATTTACTCTAAGTCACGGAGAATTCGTGACTCATGAGTTATTAAGAATAATTATTAATTAAGGAGATTAACATGAATTTATATGATTACACAGTAAAAGACATGAATGGCAATGATGTATCATTATCAAAATATAAAGGTAAAGTTGTTTTAGTTATTAATACAGCTACTGAATGTGGTTTTACTCCACAATATGCCCCATTAGAAAGCTTATATAAAAAATACAAAGATAAAGGATTAGAAATTTTAGACTTTCCTTGTAACCAATTTGGAGAACAAGCCCCAGGCTCAGCTGAAGAAATTCATGAATTTTGCTCTGGCAGATTCGGAATTACTTTCCCACAATTTGCTAAAATAGACGTAAATGGTGATTTAGCAATTCCATTGTATAAAGATTTAGTTAAAAACACAAAATTTGAAGGCTTTGATAAAGAACACGAAATTACTCCAATTTTAGAAGATTTACTTCCTAAATTCGATAAAGATTATGCTAAAAAAAGTTCAATTAAATGGAACTTTACTAAATTCTTATTCGATAAAGAAGGTAATTTAATTAAGAGATTTGAGCCAACTCGTAGTCTAGAAAAATTAGAAGAAGAAATAGTTAATTTATTATAATTCTCCTTAAATTATGATTATGTTGTGATTGAATAATAAATATCTGTAGTTTTTATACTGCAGATATTTTTTTATTTGATTATTTTTATTATAATATGTTAGAGTACACAAAATAATATGAGGAGTAAAAAATGGATAAGAAACAATATGTTTGCCCAAAATGTGGATGTACACATTATCAAAGTGATGTATTTCAAGCAACTGGCGGGAATTTTGCTAAAATTTTTGATGTTCAAAACAAAAAGTTTGTAACAATTAGTTGTGATAATTGTGGCTACACTGAGCTATATAAGAAAAATAGTTCTAGCGGTATGAATGTATTAGATTTCTTATTAAATTAGAAAAAATATGATAGGATTTTTAATTAAAAAAGCTTTTTTTGATGCATGGGATAATTTGATTGGGCTAGTAGTATCAAATTTAGGATTTCTTTTTGTATTGCTAGTATTTAGTTTAGGCATGCAATATGGTGGCACTTCTTCTTTACTTGCAATCTTAGTCCTTTTGGCTTCTGTAGTTCTATTTTCATTCCACAGTGTCGGAATTGCAAATATTACTCTCAATTATAGTGATTATAAAAGGGTTGGTTTTGCAGGTTACAAAGAAGGAATAAAACTTTTTACAACCCATGCTATCTTTTTGTCATTTATTAACGTGCTACTGATAATCTTAGCAACTATTGTAATGCCATTTTATTTAAATCTAGGTAATTATATTGGATTATTTTTAGGGGTAATTACTTTTTGGATTTTAATGACTGTTTTATTAGCACTCCAATATTATTTACCTTTGATGAGCAGATTTACTGGAGATAAACCTATGAAAACATTTAAAAAGTGTTTTATTATGGCAATTGGAAATCTCGGTACTACTATATTTTTAGCCGTTTATAACATAATTCAAATTGTATTAACTGTTGTTACAGCAGGTTTATTATTTAGCTATACAGGTATTACTTTAGCTAATCAAGTGGCTTTCAAATTGTTATTGCTAAAATTAGATTGGCTAGAAAAACATCCTGAAGAAAATATAAAACATGTTAACTGGGAAGACATTCTCTATGAAGAGAGAGAAAATGTCGGTCATAGATCTATAAAAAATATGATTTTCCCTTGGAAAGATTAAAAAATGTCTAAAGAAATTGAACTAAAAGCTCATGTTGACAATTGGCAAAGCCTATTAGAAAAAATTAGGAAGTCACCATTTGTCAAAAATGAGCTATATGAAGAAAAAGAAGATATTTACTTTTTCAATCCATTGATTGAACAAACATTTAGAGTAAGAAAAGAAACTCTTAAAGATTCAACTAACTTTATTTCAAAACAAACTGTATATACAGTTAAAGAAAAAATAATGAATGAGGGGATTGAAAATAATAGAGAAATTGAAGTTAACCTTTCTTATGAGAACTTTGATTCTTCTATTACTTTTTTTGAAAGTTTAGGTTTTAAACAAACAATGTTAAAAAATAAAAAAGGATATTCGTTTGATTTTGTATTTTTTGAATATCCTCTACATATTGAACTTTTAAAAGTTAATGAGCTAGGTTGGTTTTTTGAAATAGAATTTGTAGTTGAAGAAGATGTGAAAACAGTTGATCAGTTGATTAAAAATTTATATAAAACTTTAGATATCTTTGAAATTCCACATTCAGCCATTGAAAAACGTTACTATTCACAAATGCTTTGTGAATAACAATTAAGCCATTGTTAATTTTTTTTAATTGCAATGGCTTTTTACATTTTATACTATAATAATGAAAAGATACCCATTATAAATAAACTTAATCCTAATATAGTAAAAATTGAATTTGTTTTAGCCTCTTTACCTTCCATAAAGATATAAATAAAAGAAGATATAAAGAGCAAAATACTACTAGATAGTATTACCAAATCAGTTGAACTTACTAACATAAAAAAAGGAAGAAGAGAAGTTAATATCATTTCAATTTTAAAAGAACCTTTAGTACCAATGCCCATACACAATAGGGCCAAGGAACATACTATAAATGATAAAAAAACTACCAATGTAATATTGTTAATTTTATAAATTATTGAAACTAATGTATTCATATTAAGTAACAATACTATTTTGATACCTTCAGAAATTCTAAATAAAGGATTTCTTACTAAACTATCAACATGAAAAAGATGATAAACAGCTCTTAGTATAAAAAAAGTTATTGAAAATACAAAAAGGGTAACTATAAATAAATTAACTACAGGTAGTTGAGTACTTACTTTTAAATAATTTCCAATATATAGCGATAAGAAAATAATTGAGATAATTGCACTAATAATATCCACAACAGCATTAAATGTAGTTGCAGGTTTATATTTAGTCGATTTTTTATTGTATTTATTAACATCATAGTTAAATTTAAATCCAGTACCATTTAATAAGGTACATGAAAAATCTAATTTTTTTACTTTATCTCCATGTTGAGAAATTTCTACAACTCTATTTTTAAAATCTTCAAACAAAGTGTTTAATTCATCTTTTTCCATTTTTAGCTCCAAAACTTATTAGTTTTTAAATCATCAACTAAAAAAGAAATTTTACTCCTTAGCTTTTCTAAAATTAATTTTTCAGCCAATTTAGGATTATCTTTTGCAATTTCTTCTTCTTCTCTAAACATTATAGCAGACCCAATATTCGCATAATAATTTTTGTTCACTACTGTAACTTTTCTTTTTGCAGCTGAACTATGCTTGTCTCTAACTCTTCTCTTAGGTGCAATTAGCCCAATGGGTATTATTGGTACTGGATATGCTAAATATATCCTAGCAATTCCTGCTCTAAAGATATCTAACTCTTCTAAAGTATTTAATCTTCCTTCTGGGAAAATATAAACATTATCACCTTCTTTAAGATATTTTACAGCATTATTTATTACGTTTTTTTTATCTTCTTTTGTTAAAGCAGGTATTTGTTCACTCCAATACAAAAAGTTTTTTACATATTTAATTGAAAAGGCAGGCCCAATAACCATGTGCAAAGGCTCTTTTGAAAGGGTTGTAACAAAATGCACATCGGATGAAGAAAAATGGTTAGAACAAAAAATCTTTGGACCAGGGGGAAATTCTTCTTCTTTCCATACACAAAAGTCGTAGTTAAAGTTTAAAATTAATTTAACAAATGACTTATAAATATTGTGTAATATTTTAGCTCTCTTTTTCACAATCTCTATTATTTAATTTTAACATCTAAAGGTCAAGTAAATTTATAACTTTAAAAATTAAAATAAAAAAACAAGAAAAATACCCATTATGTTAATTTTTGTGTAGTATGATTAAAATAATAAAAAAACAGTAAAAAAAAATTAAAAATTTATTTTTTTGCTTTCATATAAAATATTATTCATTTTGGGTTGAATATCGAAAAATTTATCATTAATATTGAGCTATTCCATAAATAAATATTTAAAATATTTTTTTTTATATTTGACATTATCACTGATAATGATATTATATAAAAATCCACTATTTAAATTTAAAGAGGAGATTAGTAATGAAAAAATTTGCTACTTTACTATTTGCTATGTTAGCATTAGGTTCATTTGTTTTTGCAAATGGACAAACTGAAAAAGCTTCAACTACAGAAACAACATTAAGAGTTGGTATGGTAACTGATGCTGGAACAATTGACGATAAATCTTTTAACCAAGGAACTTGGGAAGGTATTGTAAGAGCTGGTGAAGATTTTGGTTTTACTCCAAAATATATTAAGCCTGCTGGAACAACAGAAGCAGATTATATGGCTGGTGTACAAGATTTAGCTGACAGTGGTTACAATATGATTATCACTCCTGGTTATAAATTTGAAACAACTATTTACAAAGCTCAAGATCAATATCCTGATGTAAAATTCGTATTACTAGACGGTGTTCCACAACCTGGTGATTATAGCGAAGTTGTAATTAGAGATAATACAGTTGCTATTTCATGGGCTGAACAAGAATCAGGTTTCGTAGCTGCTGTAGCTGCTGCTTTAAAAATGCCTAACAGCAAATTCGGTTTTGTTGGTGGTATGGAAATCCCTGCTGTACAAAAATTCAACTGGGGTTGGCAACAAGGTATTAAATATGCTAATGAAAACCTAGGAACTAATGTTTCTATAGCTCAAGAAGACTGTTTATATTCAGGTTCTTTCAGCGATGTAGCTTTAGGTCAACAAATGGCTGCTACAATGTTTGATAGAGGTGTTGATGTAATATTTGCAGCAGCTGGTGGAGTTGGTGTAGGTGTTATTAACGAAGGTAAATCTCAAAGAACTTCTGGTAAAGATAAATGGGTTGTTGGTGTAGATGTTGACCAATATGCTGAAGGTTTAATGCCTAATGGTGAATCATGTATCTTAACTAGTGCTATGAAATATTTAGACAGAGCTTCTTATGATATGATTGAAGCAGAATTAGATGGCACCTTCCCTGGTGGAACTTCAATTGTTCTTACAGCTAAAGAAGATGGTATTGGTATCCCAACTGATAATCCAAATCTTAGTGCTGAAATCCAAGCAAAATGCGATGAAGTTATGGATATGATGAAATCCGGCGAAATTGTTGTTGTTGCTGAACAGCTTGATGGTTTATGGAAATAATATTTTAATTTCAAGTATATAAGGCCGCCTAGATTGGTGGCCTTATTACGCTAATTCTGTAACCGAATTAACATATTAGGAGAAATAATAAATGGATTATTCAATTGAAATGCTTCACATTCGCAAAGAATTTCCAGGAATAGTTGCAAATGATGATATTACTTTGCAAGTTAAAAAAGGAGAAATTCATGCTATCCTAGGTGAGAATGGTGCTGGGAAATCCACATTGATGAGCATTCTTTTTGGTTTGTATAATGCTGATAAAGGTGAGATAAAAATCAATGGAAAAAAAGTTAGAATTAAGGACCCAAATGATGCAACTGCATATAAAATAGGGATGGTTCATCAACATTTTAAATTAATTGAAAATTATACTGTAACCGAAAACATAATTCTTGGAAAAGAAGGTAGCTTTGTACTGAACAAGAAGGATGCTTCTCAAAAGATAAAACAACTTTCGGATAAATATGGCTTAAATATTGATCCTGACAGTGTTATCGAAGATATAACTGTAGGTATGCAACAAAGAGTTGAAATTCTAAAAATGCTTTACGTTGATGCTGACATTCTTATCTTTGATGAACCCACTGCTGTTCTAACACCTCAAGAAATCGATGATTTATTAAATATAATGCGAGGTCTTAAAAAAGAGGGTAAATCCATTATATTAATTACTCATAAGCTAGATGAAATTAAAGCTGTTGCTGACAGATGTACTATAATTCGTCGTGGTAAATTGATTGATGTTGTAGATGTTGCCTCTACATCTCAATCTGAAATGGCTTCATTGATGGTTGGCCGACCAGTTAATTTTAAAGTTGAAAAAGCTGAAGCCAAACCAACAGAACCTATCTTAGAAATTAAAAACTTAAATGTTTTAAATTCTAAAAAAGTATTAGGGGTACAAGATTTTTCATTAACGGTAAGAGCTGGTGAAATAGTAGGGCTTGCCGGAGTTGATGGCAATGGTCAATCCGAATTAATAGAAGCTGTTACAGGTTTAAAAAAAATTGAAAGCGGTAAAGTGATTGTATGTGGCAAAGACATAACTCATCTTCCTATCAAAGATAGAAATGAAGCTGGTATTGGACATGTACCTGAAGATAGACAAAAAAGAGGATTGATTTTACAATATAATCTTAAAGATAATTTTGTTATAAAAAATTATTATCATGAACCTTTTAGCAAAAATGGTATACTACAACAACCTGTTATGGAAAAATATGGACAGAAAATAATCGATACTTTCGATGTTAGATCAGGTAAAGGATTATATTCTCCTGCAGGAACTCTTTCTGGTGGAAATCAACAAAAAGCTATAGTGGGTAGAGAAATAATCGGAAATCCCAAATTATTAATCGTTGTTCAACCCACTAGAGGCTTAGATGTTGGGGCAATTGAATTTATTCATAAACAAATAGTAGCACATCGTGATGCAGGTAATGCAGTATTGTTAATCTCATTTGAATTAGATGAAATTTTTAATTTATCCGATAGAATTGCTGTTATCAGTCATGGAAAATTAATGGATGTTGTTAAAACAACTGAAACCGATGAAAGAGCTGTTGGCCTTATGATGGCTGGTGTTTCCTCGAAAGGAGATAATTAATAAATGAGTGCTAAAAAAACTAAAGAATTAAAAAGTAATAATTTTATTATAGCTATTAGTGCTGTTATATTAGGCTTAATAGCTGGTTCTATTTTAATATTGATAATTGGTGAGAATCCTTTTGCCTCCTTTAAATATCTAGTTAGGGGAGCATTAATGAGTGTAAGAAGAACTGGTACAACTCTTTCAATTACAACAACTTTAATGCTAGTTGGTTTATCAATTGCCTTTGCTTTCAAGACTGGTTTATTTAACATTGGAGCTTCAGGACAGATTCTAGCTGGAGGACTTGCTGCAACTACTGTAGCATTTGCTGTTGATATTCCTCATGTTCCTATGATGTTTTTGATTTTAATTGTTGGCTTTCTAGCTGGAGCAATCTGGGGTCTTATTCCTGGTTTATTAAAAGCTTTCTTTAACGTTCATGAAGTTGTATCTACAATTATGATGAACTGGATTGCTTATTGGGTTGTTTACTATTTTGTTCCTGCATTCTTGAAAGGCCCAACTCTAGAAACTGAAAGTGCTGCATTGCCTTTTGAAAAAACTTTAAGGGCAACTTGGCTAACAGAACTATTTGATGGATCAACCTATATTAATGTTGGTTTATTTGCTGCTATTTTAGCAGTTATAGTAATTAAGTTTATTATGGATAAAACTACTTTAGGCTTCGAATTAAAAGCTGTTGGTTATAATAGATTCGGTGCTGAATATGCTGGTATCAAAGTTAATAAATCTGTTGTTCTCTCAATGATGATTGCAGGTGGACTTGCAGGTTTAGCAGGTGTTACATATTACTGTGGATATTCTGGTAAAATCCAAATTGGAGTCCTCCCAAACCAAGGCTTTGATGGTATCGCAGTTGCTCTTTTAGGGGCAAGTTCTCCTATTGGAGTTGTTTTCTCATCTTTCTTCTTTGGAATATTACAAGCAGGAAAGGGATTTATGAGTGGAAATACTTATGTACCACCAGAATTAGCAGATACAATTATTGCTGTTATTATTTACTTCACAGCTACTAGTGTTATGTTTAAGAAATTCTGGGATAAGAGATTTAAAATAATTAATGAAAAACGACAATTAAAAATTAAGAGTTCGACTTCAAAAGAGGGGGATAAATAATATGTGGGATACAATTACTCAAATTTCGCCTTATGCTGTAGCATATACAATTCCTCTACTAATGGGAGCTTTAAGTGGTCTAGTTAGTGAAAGAAGTGGTGTTGTTAATCTTTGTGTTGAAGGATATATGCTTGTAGGATATTTCTTTAGTGCATTTGCGATATCAATTTTACAACCTATAATTGGTAATTATGCCTTAATTGTTGGTTTGATAATAGCTATGATTGGTGGAGCTTTATTCTCCCTATTACATGGCTTTGCTTCAATTTCTTTAAAAGCTGACCAAGTTATTAGTGGAACAGCTATAAATTTGATTGCAACTTCTTTAACTGTATATGTAGCTAGAACTATAACTGGATCTGGAAACATTTCGATTATGTTAGGAATTGTTAGAGCAGATGTTCCTGTTTTACACAATATCCCTATTTTAGGAAAACTTATATTTTCTAATACTTATTGGTCAACATGGCTTTGTATTGGTATTTGGTTATTCTTCTGGTGGTTATTATATAAAACACGTTTTGGGTTAAGACTAAGAGCTTGTGGAGAACATCCTTCTGCAGTTGCATCAGCTGGTATTAATGTTCATAAAATGAGATATATTGCTGTTATGCTCTCTGGAGCACTTGGAGCTTTAGCAGGTGGTGTCATGATTGTTACATATAGTGGTGAATTTAATGGATCAGTTGCTGGTTTAGGATTCTTAGCTGTAGCAGCTATGATTTTTGGACAATGGAAACCTTTAGGTATATTAGGGGCTACATTCTTCTTTGGAATTGCTACAACTATAGGAAATGTCTCTCAACTATTTTCTTCTCTTTCTAGTTTCCCACCAGTTATATTTAAAGTATTCCCATATGCTGTAACTTTGATTGCATTAGTACTCTTTAGTAAGAGTAGTGCTGCACCTAAAGCAGATGGTGAACCATTCTAAAAACTATTGTTAATAAATACATTTTAGTTTATTATATTAGGGACTTTTTTAAGTCCCTTTTTATTTATGGAGAAATATTATGCAATTTAGAGCTTCACACATATTAGTTAAAGATAAAGCTTTAGCACAAAGAATTGCTAAAGAAGCAAAACAAGGCGTATCTTTTCAGCAGTTAGCTAGAAAATATTCCACCTGTCCTTCAAAAAGCAAAGGTGGTGATTTAGGTTGGTTTGGTCCAGGTCAAATGGTACCGGCTTTTGAAAATGCTGTTAAAAAATTACCACATAATAGAATTAGTGATCCTGTTAGAACACAATTTGGCTATCACATCATCAAAAAAACAGGCGTAAGAGATTAAAGGAAAATATAATGAATGAAATAGTTATATACACCGATGGTGGGTGTAAAGGAAATCCTGGCGTCGGTGCTTGGGCTTTTGTCATGTACAGTGGAGAAAAATTAATTACTGAACAGAGTGCAGGAGTCAAATTTACAACTAATAACAAAATGGAGTTAACAGCTGTAATAGTAGCCTTAAGAACATGTTTGACAGTAAAGGTTGATAATATAATAGTTAATACCGACAGTCAATATGTAAAAAACGGAATTACAAGTTGGGTCCATAATTGGAAAAAAAATGGTTGGAAAACAGCTAATAAAAAACCTGTTAAAAATAAAGAACTTTGGATAGAATTAGATAATTTAAATTCTAAGTTAAATGTTACTTATAAATGGGTAAAAGGTCATGCGGGTATAGATCTAAATGAAAGATGTGATACTCTAGTAAATATGGAAATGGATAAGTTAAAATAATTTTATGAAAGAAGAAAAGACAAAACTAATATCATTATTTATATCTTTTGCATCAATAGGTGCTATAACTTTTGGTGGCGGTTACGCTATGTTACCTTTTTTAGAAAGGGAAATTTGTGAAAAACGCAAATGGATTGATAGTGAAGAACTATTAGATTTTTATGCATTAGGACAATGCACTCCAGGCATTATTGCAATTAACATAGCAACTTATATTGGCTACGATAAAAGAAAACTTTCAGGAGCAATAGTTTCATCTTTGGCTATGATTTTTCCATCTCTTGTAATCATTACAATTATCAGTGCGCTATTTCTAAATTTTCAAGACAACGAATATGTTATTAGCGCAGTAGCTGGGATTAAAGTTGTTGTATGTGCTTTAATAGCTAACTCAATTTATAAATTGGTTAAAAAAAGTATAGTTGATAAAATAACTTTTAGTCTATTCATTATTGCTTTAGTTTTATTATTTGTTTTTAAGATTAATATCTTTTTATTAATTATTATTTCTATAATACTCGGCTTGATAATTAACAAAATAAAAAGGAGAATTTCCAATGCTAGTTAATTTGGTAAATCTCTTTATAGAATTTTTTAAAATAGGTTTATTTACAATAGGTGGTGGGCTTGCTACAATTCCTTTCTTAAATGAATTAACAATCACTCATCCAGATTGGATTACCCAAACCGATGTATCAAACATGATAGCAATCAGTCAATCAACACCAGGGCCTCTTGGTGTAAATATGGCAACATTTACTGGTTTTAAAGTAGCCGGACTTATAGGAGCAATTGTCTCTACCATAGCTCTTTCTATGCCTGCTGTCATAATTATTATCATCATATCTAAATATTTTCATGATTTTAATAAAAAATGGTATGTAAAAGATGCTATGTATGGCCTTAGAAGTATAGTTTTAGCTCTTATAATATTTGCTGTTTCTAAAATTTTTATTTTATCATTATTTAATACCGATTATTCTTTAAAATATATAGAAGCTATAATTTTTTTAATTGTTTTAATAATATATAGAAAAATAAAATTGCACCCACTTATTTTTATAATAGCAGGTGCACTTGTTGGTATTTTACTAAAATTACCATCCTAATTCTTTTTTTGTTTTTCTAAATTTTCTCTTGCAATTGAGAGCATTAATTTAATCCGATTTTCCTGATTAACTTTTGTAGCTGATGGGTCATAATCTATTGGTACAATATTTGTATCTTTTGCTCTTTCACTTATGCTTCTTATCATGCCTTTTCCAGCTATATGATTAGGTAAACATCCAAAAGGTTGAGCACATATGATATTTTTGTAACCCAATTCACTTAACTCAAGCATTTCGCTTGTTAATAGCCAACCTTCGCCCATTTTAACTCCATGATCAATAATGCCATCACATAAGTTTTTCATATGAGCAAAACCTTTAGGCAAAACAAATTTATCAGTTACTTTTTGAACATTTTTATAAGTCATTGATTCAAATTTTTCTACAATATTAAGACCAATTTTTCTAATAATTAAATTGTAAGTTCTTTTAATGCCACCATAATATTTCTTATCATATTTGGAATTTTCCATCCCATATAAAAAAAAGCCTAAAAGGGATGGTACCATAACTTCACAACCTTGTTCTTCTAAGAAGTCTTGGAGGTGATTATTGCCAAGAGGTGCAAATTTAATAAAAATTTCACCAACAATCCCAACCTTTATTTTAGTTTCTCCAGTTAACTCAATATTGGCAAAGTCTTTTGCGATTTTAATTAAGTTGTTTTTCATAGCAAAACCAATATAGCCACTATTATTAGAAAATTTATGTGAAAGAATTTTTATCCATTTCTCGACAATTTCATCTGTTTCACCTTTATTTACCTCATAAGGTCTTGTCTGATTACTTAAAAGTGATAATAAATCACCGTAAACAATTCCAGCAAAACCTTGTAATATGATCCTTGGGGTTAGTTTAAAACCTGGATTTTTTTCTAGACCAAAAGAGAGGGATATGACTGGAATATATTCCATTTTTGCTCTCTGCAAGGCTTTTCGTAACAAATATATATAGTTACTAGCTCTACATCCACCACCTGTTTGAGTTATAACTAGAGCTATTTTATGTTTATCATATTTACCACTGTTAATTGCATCTAGCATTTGGCCAATTACTAATTGAGCTGGATAACACATATCATTGTGAACATATTTCAAACCTTCTTGGATAACAGAAGGTCCTTCATTTGTTAAAAGTTCTGCTTTATATCCATTATTTGTAAAAACTTCTTTTATAATTTCAAAATGAATAGGTAACATTTGAGGGAGTAAAAGAGTATATTCTTTTTTCATTTTTTTAGTAAAAACGACTCTTTCAGTATTATCTTTCACCTTGATCCTCCTTCAACGCGGCTAATAAACTTCTAATTCTGATTCTAACTGAACCTAAATTTGCAATCTCATCAATCTTTAATTGAGTATAAATTTTATTTTTTCTCTTTAAAATCTCTTTAACCTCATCACTTGTAACCGCATCTAGACCACAGCCGAAAGATACTAATTGAATTAAATTCATGTCTTTTGTATCCCCAACAAAATGAGCTGCAAGATACATTCTATTGTGATATGTCCATTGATTTAAAACATTGAATGATTTCTTCTCAATAAAAGAAGCTATAGAATCTTCACTAATAATAGCACAACCAAGTTGCAAGATTAAGTCATCAATTCCATGATTAACCTCAGGATCTATATGATAAGGCCTACCACAGAGAACTATAATTGGCATATTTTTTTCTCGAGCTAATTCAACAATTTCTCTGCCTTTTTTTATTACGTTATTTTTATAATCTTCTTGAGCTTGATAAGCAAGATTTGTAGCTTTTGATATTTCAATATTACTGAATTTACCCAGTTTGCTTAAAATCTCCTTTAAACGTTTTTTAAAGATCCTTTTGTTAGCAACCGAAATATAATCATTTATATAATTTATATGGTTTTCTTCAAGTTGTGGAGTATTTTTTGAAATAACCTCTCCGTAATAGGCGACAATAGGACAGTTATAATTATTATCAGCTTTTTTCTCATCTATGTTAAATGATGAATTAGGAATAAATATATTTTCTATCCCCATTTCTATTAATTCAATGACATGACCGTGAACTAATTTAGCTGGATAACAAATAGTATCACTTGGAACTTGGCTTTGCCCTTTTAAATAAGTATCTCTTTTGGAGAAAGGAGTTAAATAAACTTCATAACCCAATTCTGTAAATAAAGTATAATAAAAAGGAGCCAATTCTATCAATGATAAGGCTAGGGGGAGTCCCATTCTTCCTCTATTACCTTTTTTAATTGGCTTTAGATTTTCAATATAATTTTTTTTATATTTAAAAATATTTAAAATTTCTGTATCTTCTATAAAATTATGTGGGTTAGTAAATCTCTCACATTTATTACCACTAATTAAGATTCTGTTCCCTTCAAATTTATTTACAGTTAATTGACAATGGTTTGTACATCCCTTACAAATTCGTGAAGTTGTTGTATGGGAGAAATTAGCTAATTGTTCAAGGTTTAAAAGAGTTGTTTCACTATGATCTTTTTTATCTTCTTGCTTAGCAAACAAAGCACACCCAAAAGCTCCCATAAGACCTGCTTGAGCACAACGGGTTACTTGTAAATTTAATTCCATTTCAAAAGATCTTAAAACAGCATCATTTAAGAAAGTACCACCTTGTACAACGATATGTTTTCCAAGACCTGTATTTGTTCTAATTACTTTATATAAAGCATTTTTGACTACAGAAATAGCTAATCCAGCAAAAATATCTTCGATTTTAGCCCCATCTTTTTGTGCTTGTTTTACACTAGAATTCATGAATACTGTACATCTAGAACCTAAGTCAACTGGATGTTTAGACTTTAAAGCAAGGGTAGAAGCTTCTTCTGTAGAGTACCCTAAGGCTTGGAAAAAAGTTTGTAAAAATGAGCCACAACCTGACGAGCAAGCTTCATTTAAGAAGATGTCATCAATAACACCATCAACTATTTTAAAACATTTAATATCTTGTCCACCAATATCTATTATAAAATCAGTGTCTTTATCAAAATATTTAGCTGCTTTATAATGTGCCATTGTTTCAACTAGAGAGTATTCCAAATTAAAGGCTTTTTTTATTAATAGTTCTCCATAACCTGTTGAACAACCTTTTTTTATTGTAATATTAGGATATTGAGTTATAAAACTATTTAGAAATTCTCTAACAGCTTCAACTGGATTACCTTTATTAGACTGATATCTAGTATGTAATAAATTATTATCTTCATCTATAATGCACATTTTTATAGTAGTAGACCCTGAATCTATTCCTAAGTAGGCATTACCTGTATAAGTCTCAGGATCTCTAGTTTTTAAACTTGCTTTATTATGACGTTTTCTAAATTCACTTAATTCTTCATCATTATTAAATAAAGCTGGAAGACTATTATAAGATCCGACAATATTAGAAGTTTTTAATAAGGTAATAATCTTATTTATATCAAACTCTTCATTTGCTCCTAAAGCAGTTCCTAAAGCAACATAATATAGAGAGTTTTCTGGACAAAGACCTTTTGTCTTAAGGGTTTTATCAAAACAATCCCTTAACACACTCATAAAAGTTAAAGGCCCCCCAAGATAAACAACATTTCCTCTAATTGGTCGTCCCTGTGCTAAACCTGAAATTGTTTGATTAACCACAGCTTGGAAAATGGACAGTACAATGTCGCTTTTATTTGCACCTTGATTTATTAAAGGCTGAATATCACCTTTAGCAAAAACACCACATCTTGAAGCGATAGGGTAAGTAACTTTTGCTCTTTTAGCTATCTCATTTAAGCTTTCAGTCTCTAAATCTAAAAGCGTAGCCATTTGATCAATAAAACTTCCAGTACCCCCTGCACAAGTACCATTCATTCTAACTTCAAGATTTCCATCTAGAAATAGAATTTTAGCATCTTCTCCACCTAATTCTATAACGACATCAGTTCCTTTATTGTATTCAAGTACACATGTTCTTGTCGCATATACTTCTTGAATAAAAGGGACATTTAAGCGAGAAGCCATGCCCATACCAGCAGATCCGGTCAACGATATTTTTATTTTATTAGTATCTATTAAGTTTTTTATTGTTTCCAATAATGTTAAAGCCGTTTCTTGAATTTTAGAAAAATGTCTTTTATATGTCTTAAAAATGATATTATTTTCTTCATCCGTTAGAACGCATTTTATGGTAGTTGAACCAATATCTAATCCTAATTTCATAAAATTTCCTTATAAGTCATAATTACAAATAGTTCTTTTTTATTAAATGCAATATATAATGACAAAATATACTAAAAATGTCAGATTAATTATAGCTTTTTACAAAAAAAAATACAAATTATCAACAATTTTCAAAAAATAATGATATATTCTAGTATGAAGAAAATTATTTTACAATTTTTTTTACTTCTTTTTATCACTGTTTCACTTTACAGTGGAGTTTTTGATAATAACAAACAGTTGAATATTTTAAAGAGCGAACATTTTGATATAATTTTTGACAATTCCTCAATTAGTGAAGGGTATCTTATATATGAAAATTGTGAATCGTTGCATCAAAATATTTCTAATTTTTTTGATATTGAGAGAAATCAAAGGATTAATGTTGTAATAACTAGTGATATTCAAAATTTTGGTGGGTATTTTTCAATTTACCCATCTCCTCATATTATAATAAATAATGCTTATCCAATAGATAACAATTTTAATTATTTTTCATCAGATTTTATTTTAAATGTTTTTGCCCATGAATTAACTCATGCTTTAACAATGATGGGAGAAAATAATTTCTTTAGAAATACTTTTTCTCAAAGCTTAGCTTATTCACTTTTGAACTTTACATCGTTTACAGCTGAAGGATTAGCCGTCTTAAGTGAAAGTAGAAATGGGGAAGGACGTCTTAACTCTCCTATATATAAAGCTAAAATTTTACAAGCTAAAATCGAAAACAAATTCCCCTCCTATTTTGATGTTCAGGGCAACAGAGATATATATCCATATAATTTAGACTATATTTATGGATCTTTTTTCAATAAATACTTATTAGAAACTTATGGAATTGAAGCATATAGATCATATATTAATGAATTAGAAAATTTCCAACTATTTTTTATTTCTCCAAACTACGCTTTTAAAAAAGTGTATAATAAATCAATTTTTACCGTTTATGAAGATTTTAAAAATTCATTTAAGTCAGTTGATGTTAAAAATATAAACTATGAAACATTAGATTATAATCCAACCAAAATAATTAAAGCAGAAGATAGTGTTTATGTTTTAGAAACTATTTCTGATAGAATAATCGATGTAAATACTAACACAACTATATCGAAGTTTAACAATAGCACATATTACATCTCTTATAATGATAATAAACTTGCTTTAAGTAAATATACATATAACCCAAACTTAAAAACTGAAACTGTTTTGATTGAAAAGAATAAAAAAACTTATTATCAACTTGATAATTTTAAAATTGCCATACCTTTTAATGTTTATATAGTAGGGCTCTTAAATGAAGGGATTAAACAATATATAGCTTATTATAAAAATGATAAAATTATAAAAAAAATTCCTCTAAACAAAGATGAATATGTTCAAAAAGTAGATGTATTAAATGATAAAATTATTTATTTATCTCATAACAACTCAAAAGACACTATTAATATTATCTTAAATGATAAGATTATAAAATCTTATATAATAGAAGAAGGTATGAATATTATAGATTTTTCTCTTTCAGACAATAAAATTATACTAAGCACCATTTCTGATAATCAATTACCTAGAATATCTTATATAGATTTAGAAAAAGAAGAACTTTTTATTAACACTTTTGATACGAATGGAGGTATTTATTCCCCAATTTTGTTAAATAATGAAGTATATTATATTGCACAATTATTTGATGAAAACGAACTGAGAAAATCAAATTTTAATTCATTTAATTTTAAGAGAGGTAAATTAGAAATAAAATATACCACTATAAAACCATATGAAGAAAAAGAATTCAATTTAGATCAACTAAAAAAATATAATAAATTTAAATATTTAACAAAGGGCTCTTTGTTTCCTTTCATTTTTCCAAATGGAGAAGGTTTTTCTACAGTTCTTTATTACTTAAGTGTCGACCCCGCAGAATATATATATCTTAATCTATATTTATCTTCTGAACTATATGACACTTTTGATACGGAGATTACCTTAAATCTATCTTCTACTACAGGTAGCATAAATCAGTCTCTAACAATTGATGGCTTTTCTTCTGTTAGTGAATTGAGTGATAATACAGATGTAGATATAAATTATAATTACTCTAGGTATTATTATTTAAACAACAATAATTTTACGAAAATTAAATTTGATACCAATTCAAATTTATCTACTTTAATTTCCCTAGATATTGAAGCTGGTATAGGATTTTACACAAGCGTTGGTCCAACTGAATTAAATGTATTTTCATATTATTTTTTCTTAAGAAATAAAAATAATTTGTATTTTGAAAATTTTGAACTAAGCAATTCAAATGTAATTGGAGCAAAAATAAACACACCTTATTTACTCCCATTTATTAATAGTGAAAACATTACAATTAACTTACCATTTTCTGCTAAAGTAGAATTTGATTTAGACAAATATCAAGTATATTACGATTTTTCATTATTATTATTTAATATTGATATTCAAAAAGCATTTAAGAAATATCCCATCTTTATACATAATATTCAATCATATATCAAATATATCAACAATTATAATAAAAAGGAAATATCAGCTTATTTGATATTTCCTTCATCCTTGGCCCAAACTATGATTTTAAATGGAAAACTTGTACCTGGTCTAAAATATGAATATAATTTAGAAGAGAATAATTCATCAATACACTTTGGGCTATTTGCACAATATTAATCTTTAACAGATTCTTTTCCTGTTGAATAGAAATCAAAGGTTTGAGTTTCTTCTACAGCTTTTACTAACAATTCATCAATTTTCATCTCTTCATAATGTTGAGTTTCAATTTCAACATCAGGTCGAGTTAATGGATGTTTAGGACTAAAAATAACACAACAATCTTCATATGGTAAAATAGAGGTCTCATATGTTTCGATATCTGTTGCTATCTTCATTATCTCTTCTTTATTCATACCAACTAAAGGTCTAATAATAAGCATATCTGTTGTACTGTCTGTGAAAGCCATTGAATCGAGAGTTTGACTTGCAACTTGGGATAAGGCTTCTCCAGTAACTAAACAAGTACCATTATTTTTTTTAGCAATCATAGTAGCAACTTTCATCATACAAGCTCTAAACATTAAAGTTGTTTCATCAACGTTACAATGAGATTTAATCCAAAGTTGTTGTTCAGTAAAGGGAACAACATGTAATCTTGTACCTTGAAGATATGGTGCAATTTTAGATGCTAACATTTTTACTTTTTCTAGAGCCATATCTGAAGTATAAGGATAAGCATGAAAATAAATACATTCCAATTTCAAACCTCGTGAAGCCATTTTATAACCCGCTACTGGACTATCAATTCCACCTGAGAGTAAAAGCATCCCTTTACCGGCAGTTGAAACAGGTAGACCATTAGGCCCTTTTTTCTCACTTGTATATATATAAACTTGATTTCTAACTTCTATATGTAATATATTATCAGCATTTTTCAAATTTACAGTTAACTGCGGATATTCTTCGTGAATTACCTCAGCTAATTGGCAAGATAAATCATAAGAGCTCAATTCGAAACTTTTATCACTTCTTTTAGCTTCAACTTTAAAAGTACCTGTTTCACTAAAGGGATATTCTCTAATCAATTCTCTAGTTGTATTTTTTATAACTTCAATATCTTTTTTACATTTTACACATTTAGCATAACCAACAACTCCAAAAGTAGTAGAGAAGGCTAATTCACACTGTTCATCACTGCATTTAGAATCAATTTCAAAATACAAACGACCTTTTTGTTTTGTAACCATATTATGATATGGTCTTAATTTTATTTTTATATTATTCTTTAATTTCTTTTCAAAAAAGGATCTATTTAACCCTTTTAATGAAATTTCACCTAATCTAACTAAATATAATTTTGTATCCACAACGTCCTACCTTATTAGCGTATCATATAGAGAGTTAATTTTTTTAACAAGCGAAATTGCATCGTTTAAACTAGTATTTTTATCAAAAGAAATTCTAATACTAGATTTTGCAACACTAGGTTTCACATTCATAGCAAGTAAAACATTTTCACCCTTATTTTTTACGTTATTACTACAAGCAGATCCTGATGAAACTATAAAGCCTTCATCATCAAGCATTCTAGTAAAAACTTCAGAAGGGAAAGGTTCTACACTAAAATTAATTATGAAAGGTGAGTAATTAGAAGATGGAGAAATAAGAGGTGGTCTTAAGTTCTTTCTAACATAATCGTTAATCTCAATTACAGAGTCACAACTTTTATTTAAACTTTCTTCTAAGGCTACAGTCATAGCTACAATTGCGGCTAAGTTTTCTGTTCCTGCTCTAAGACCTTTTTCCTGACCACCCCCTTTTGAAAGAGGCTGTATATTACTGTTTTTAGAATATAAAAAACCGATACCTCTTGGACCATGGAATTTATGTGCTGAAAAAGAGGCACTATCTACATTTAATGTAGTTAAGTCAAAATCAATCTTGGTAAGAGCTTGAACTGCATCGCTGTGAAAATATATTTTTCTACCAATTTCTCTCTCTTTTTCCCTTACAATTTTAACCAAGCTTTCAATATCATTTATAGAACCAACGACATTATTAACTGTTTGAATAACAACCATTCTAGTTCTACTAGAGAGATGCTTTTGTAAAGTTTTTGGGGAAACAAAACCATTAGGAGCGTTTATAGTAATTACTTTGAAACCTTTTTCTAGTAAAATTCTTTCAAAATTAATAACACTTGAGTGCTCAGTTTTGCTAATGATAATTTCACCTGGATTTTTATTCCATAAAAGAGAAGATAAAATTATACTATTTGATTCTGTCCCACCAGAGGTAAAATATATAGTATTAGGTGAAACATTTAAAAATGTAGCAATTTTATTTCTACATTCTTCTAATTTATTTTTAGCTATGGCCCCTAAGGAATGATTTGCTGAGGGGTTAGCAAAATAGGTTAAAGCTGTATCATTATAAGCTTCTAAAGCTTTATTAGATATTATTGTTGTTGCGGCGTTATCAAAATATTTGGACATGATTTATATATTTTACCAAAAACACAAAATTTTCAAGTGTTAAATTTATAAAAAATATAGTCATTCTATAAGATATTATGGTATATTTGAAAATATGAATGAAAGTATGAGTGTAAAATTGGCTTGTGGTAATAAAACTCAAGTAAGTTATGTAAATGATTTGAATGAACTATCTACAATGTTAAGTAGTTTTGGCAAACGTGCTCTATGGGTAGCTGACTCAAATACAGCTAATTTATTTAAAAGACTCCCTGAAACTAATATAATTATTAGTGCTGGTGAAAAATCAAAAAACTTAGCAACAATTGAAAAAATTCTTAGAGTTTGCGTCGAAGAAGGTTTATCTAGAGACGATTATATAATAGGTTTCGGTGGCGGAGTAGTTTGTGATTTAGCAGCCTTTGCTGCTTCTATTTATATGCGAGGTTGCCAAGTAATTTTAGTACCAACTTCACTCCTTTGTATGGTAGATGCTACTTTAGGCGGAAAAACGGGATGTGATTTTTTAGGTTCAAAAAATTTAATTGGTTCTTTTTACCCCGCTAATCAAGTTTTGATTTGCCCATTACTTTTAAAAAGTTTAAGTGAAAGAGAATATTTAAATGGTTTAGCTGAAGTGTTAAAACATGCTTTACTTTCAAAAGATGAAAGTCTACATAAATTCTTGATTTCAAGAAAAAGCCAAATACTTCTAAGAGAAGAAAATACTTTACTACAACTATTACAAATGAGTCTTGATGTAAAAAAATATTATGTTGAAAGAGATCCTGAAGAAAAACTTGGTATTAGACAAGCTTTAAATTTAGGACATACATTTGGACATGCTCTAGAGTCTAGTGGAAGATTTTCTAAATTTTCTCATGGTGAAGCGGTTGCTTGGGGCTGTGTTAGAGCTTTAGAAGCAAGTTTAAAACTAAAAATCGTTAATGAAACTTTTGCCCATCAAGCAATTAAACTATTTCGATTCTATAATTATGATATTGATTATAAAATTGGAAGAGGGGATTGGTTAGATTTTTACAATCACATAAAAAAAGATAAGAAAAAACGCGATGGAGAAGTAAAATTTGTATTAATGAATGATCAAGGTAAATATGAACTAAGAGGAATTAGTAAAGAATTACTTATGAATTTAGTAATTAGTAACCCAACAGGATATAATGCATGATTAAAGTAATGTTCATTTGTCATGGTAATATTTGTAGAAGTCCTATGGCTCAAAGTATTTTTTCATATTATGTTAGACAAAATAAAAAAGAAGAACACTTTTTAATAGATTCAAGTGCCACTAGCCGAGAAGAAATTTCAAATCCTCCTCATAGTGGTACTAAAAGAATACTTTCTAAAAATAATATCCCTCTAATAGATCATAGAGCAAAACAAATTACTAATGAAGATGCCAAAAATTTTGATTATTTGATTTGTATGGATAATCACAATGTATATAATCTTAAAAAACTAATTCATAAAGACTATCATTCTAAAATCTCTTTACTGCTAGATTATGCTAATATTCATAGAGATATAAGAGATCCATGGTACACAGGAAATTTCTTCGAAACATTTGAAGATATAAATATCGGTTGTAAAGCTTTATTTAAAACTTTATGCCAAAATCTTAATTAAAAGAATTTCAATAAATTAAAATTAAAAAAAATTAATTCCCTTATTTTAGGGAATTTTTTAAATATTTCAGTATTTTTCCTTTGAAATAATTGAAAATTTATTAAAATTTTATGAAACATTTCAATAAATATTTAAATATCAAATGAAATAATAAAATTATAAAAATTGAAAAATTTAATTTATTTACTTATATTATAAATAAATAGAGAAAACTTGTTGTTATATCACTGAAACATTTCATAATAATTTTATGAAACAAGCAGAAAAAAATTTGACATATCAAACAAATCCTTGCAAAATACAACTATGGCAAAGAAAATGACAGTTAGAAATTTATCAAAACAAATTGGAGTAAGTCCAAGCACACTTTCTAGAGTTATTAATCACCCTGAACTTGTTAATGTTAAGACAAGGGAGAGAGTATTGTCGAAACTTGAAGAAGTTGGTTTTTCTATAACTGAAAATAGACGTAAAAAGGCAAACATGATAATTGGTTTGACAATTTCAAACCCAAGATCAGTTTTTGCCTCAACCCTTATAGGATGTATCAGTGATCTTTTATCAGATACTAATTACCAATTGTTGGTATTTGATATAAAAAAGAGACAATATATCCAAAGTTATTTTGCCAAACATCCTGAATATTTGATGAAAATAGATGGACTTATTATTAGCACAGCCTTAGTTGATGAAAAAGCAAAAGAGTTTTTTGAAATGAATCAAATCCCTTTAGTTTTATTACAAACAAGATGTGAAGGTGAATTTAGTATTCACAATAATAATTTTTTAGGATGCAATGATGCTGCATTATATATGTTATCAAGAGGTTATAAAAAAATAGCTTTCGTAAGTTGGCTACCGTTTGATGAACATATTAGAGATAGATATATGGGCTTTAAAACAGCCCTTGAAAGAAAAGGCTATTCATTACCTGATCAATATCATAAATCAGTAGAACTTTCATCAGATGGAGGGTATAAGGCGACTCAAGAATTAATGAGTTTAGACAATCCTCCTGAAGCTATATTTTTTGGTTGTGATGATATGGCTGCTGGTGGTTATCGATATTTGATGGAAAATAATTATTCTATTCCTAATGATATTGGAATAATGGGCTTCGATAATATGCCAATAGCTACCTTATTAGCTTTGACAACATTAGACCAATCAATAGAACTTAAGTGTCAAATTGCGGTTAACAATCTTTTAAATAGACTAAACCCATCTAAACACGAGTTCATGTTTGATATGAAAGACGAAGTTAGTATAACGCCTAAAATAATTGTTCGGAAAACTTTGAAATAAATTTAACTTTGTTAGATTTTTAAAATTAATTGTACTTATATATTTTTGTTTAACTTTAATTACTTTTTGAAGTAGTTAAGCTATATATGTTTTTTTATAAAAATTAGGAGGAATTTTATGAAATTAGTAAAATTTGGAATTTGTTCTGCTCTATTGCTATTAAGTAGCACTTTTATTTTTGCAAGCGGATCAAAAGAATCTGTTCAGGTTGAAGAACCTGTAGAGAGTATGGAACCTGTAACCATAGAATATTGGACATCCCAAACACAAACTGATAGACAATCAACTATTCAGTTATTAATCGACACATTTGAAGTTATGAACCCAGATATTAAAGTTAAATTGATTGCAGTAGATGAAAATGATGTTACATCTCAAATGGCAACAGCTGCAAATTCAAATACTTTACCAACTTTAGTAGAAGGGGCAGCAACTACTATGGTTTCATTTGGGGCCGATGGATTAATCGATGTAGAAGCTAATGAAGATGTTATTAATTCAATTGGTAGAGACAAATTCTTCGAAGGTGCTCTAAAGATGAATGAATCTGAATCTGGCATGGCTTATGGAATTCCTTTCCATGGTTGGTTGCAAGGTTTATGGTATAGAACTGACTGGTTTGAAGAAGCTGGATTAGAACCACCAACAACTTGGGAAAACATTGAAAAGGCTGCTAAATACTTTAATGATCCTAGTAAAAATACTTATGGAATTTTAGTTGGAACTAAAGCCGAAAACTTCACTGAACAATGTTTCACACCAATTGCTCAGTCTAATGGTGCTTCTTTATTTGACAAAAATGGTAATTTAACCTTTAACACTCCTGAAATGAAAGAAGCAATCGAATTTTATGGCCGCTTAGCACAATACAATCCACCAGGACCACAAACTTGGAGAGCTAGAGACTATTACTTACAAGGCAAAATGGCTATGTTCTTCTATTCAACTTATATCATGGACGATTTAGCAATACAAGAAGCTGCTGCTTCATCACTAACTAGTGAAAACTTCAGTGATTTAGCTGGCTCTCAATTTGACCCAGAATTAGCTAGCCACACTGGTATGGTTCCAACTATAACAAACACTGATTCTGCTTCATATGGAACTATCGTTTCACTAAGTATTGTTGACCAAGGTGATGCTAAAAAAACAGAAGCTGCTAAAAAGTTCATTGAATACTTATATCAACCTAACTCATACGTTACATTCTTACACATGGCTCCAGGCGGTATGAATCCTGTAATCAAAGGCATCGCTGAAACTGATGAATTCTTAGATAATTCAGTTCTTTCAAGATATGGTAAAGAATCAATTTCTGAAATTGTTGAAGGTATGCAAGACATTAAGACATTCGGTATTGTTGATGGAGTAAAGATTGAAAAAGCTGACCAAGTAACAGCTCAACAAATTATTCCACAAATGATTTACAAATATACTCAAGAAGGTCTTGATATTGATAGTGCAATGGAATGGGCAACAAAAGAAATTAATAAATTAAATTAATAATTTTATTATTCAGGAGAAGGTTTTCTTCTCCTGAAATTTAATAGGGGAGAAACTCATGTCGGTAAGGAAACTTACACTTGAACAAAAAGATGCTAGATTAGGTATTAAATTAGTATTACCTTCAGTATTAATCATCGGATTATTAATTATTTATCCTATATTTTACAATGTTTTTCTAAGCTTCTTTGACGTAAAGATGAATGGTGATGCTTTTTTTATAGGATTAAGTAATTACGCTAACGTTCTAACTGATTCAACATTTTGGGCATCTGTAGGTATCACATTCTTTTTTGTAATAGCAACTACAGTATTAACTACAGTAATGGGCTTAATTGTTGCTCTTGTAATGAATAAAAATTTCCCACTCAGGGGCTTAGTAAGATCATTAGTTCTTTTACCATATGTAGCTCCAGTAATTTCAACCGTTTATTCATGGCAATTTTTCTTTGATCCAGTAAATGGTATTTTCATGCATGTATTAGTTGATGTACTACATTTATCTAGCAGTAGATTTAATTTGATAGCAGATCCTAAATATGCACTTTGGGTTGCAGTTGTTTTTAGTATGTGGAAAGCATTTCCTTTTACTTACTTAATGATTCTTTCAAGACTTCAAACAATTGATACTACACTATATGAAGCTGCTGAAATAGATGGGGCAGGAGCAATTAGAAAATTCATTTCAATTACATTACCTGAATTATTCTTTGTTTTAGGCTCTATTGTTTTATTAAGGTTTATATGGAACTTTAATAAATTCGAAGAAGTTTATTTGTTAACTGATAATGTCAAAGTCTTAAGCGTTTATACTTATTTTAAAGCGTTTACAGGAAGTATGGATTTAGGTCAAGGTTCAGCCTTAGTTGTAATACAATTTTCCTTGTTGGTTGGGTTAATATTAATTTATGTAAAGAAGGTATTAAAATGGTAAATAATAATCATAAAGTTATAAAAAGAATTGGGTTTACAATTTTAGTTTTATTAATAGTATTATTTAGTATATTCCCATTTATACAAATGTTATCAACATCTTTAAAATTCTCATGGGACTGGGGAAATCCTTCTTTAATTCCAACTGAAATAAACACTACAGCTTATTCTGAAATTTTAGGAATAGGGGAACAAGTTGAAGTTGAAATTCCAGCATCAGTTGCTAAACTTTTAGATGAAACTCCAAATTTAACTGATGAGCAACGAAATGCAATCTTAGCAAAATATACTGACACATCCGATGTTTTCCCATTTTTTGAATATTTTGCAAATTCTCTAAAGTTTTCATTAACGGCTTCCCTTCTATCATTAATAATAGCTATTTTTGGGGCTTACTCAATAGCTAGAATGAAATATAGAGGTCAAAAGCTAATCCAAAGAGGTGTATTATTTGTTTATATGGTTGGTGGTATTTTACTATTGATTCCATTATTTAAAATATCTACAACTTTAGGATTAACAGCTTCAGAAGGAGGAACAACACTTTCATTAGTAATAATTTATATAGTTCAAACTTTACCTGTTTGTTTGTATATGTTAGGAAATTCTTTCAGATCAATTCCTTTCTCAATTGAAGAAGCTGCATTCATTGAAGGTTATTCAAGATTCCAAACAATTGTTAGAATTATAATACCATTAAGTTTCAGCGCTATCGCAACTGTTTGGGTATACTCTTTTATGATTGCTTGGAATGAATATCTATTTGCTTCTGTTTTCTTAAAATCTTATACAGATATGTATACATTACCAATAGCACTTAAAGCTTTATTTGTTTCTAAAAATGCTATTTGGGATAGAGTTAGTGCTGCCTCATTATTAACAGCTGTTCCAGTTGTAATATTGTTCATGCTCATACAAAATTTCTTATCAGGAAATAAAACTGCTGGTGGAGTAAAAGAATAAAATGACACTCAATAATAATACTAAAAAAATCTTCGATATATTAAAATCTCTTTATGGAAAAGATGCCGCTAAATCATATAGTTTAAAAATAAATGATATAATAAAAGAGCTTAGCCAATATGGTTGTAGTGAAGAGGAGAAAACTTTATCCCAAAACGACTCTATAATCATAACTTATGGCGATAGTATATATGATGCTAAAAAAGATGAAAAAACTCTTGTTACTTTACATAAGTTTTTAACTAAATATCTCTCCTCTCATATCAACACTGTACATATTTTACCATTCTTCCCTTATTCTTCAGATGATGGTTTTTCTATAATTGATTATAAAAAAGTTAATGATAAATTAGGATCTTGGGATGATATTACTTCTTTAAAAAAAGATTTTAAATTAATGTTTGACCTAGTTGCAAATCATGTTTCTAGAAGTAGTAAATGGTTTAAAGAATTTATTGAAGGACATAGCCCATATACTGATTATTTTATTACTTGTGATGAAAATAAAGACTATTCTAAAGTATTTAGACCTAGAGCCTTACCGTTATTAACAAAAGTTGAGACAAAAGATGGGCCTAAAAGCGTTTGGACAACTTTTTCAAGTGATCAAATAGATTTAAATTATCATAATCCTGAGTTATTATTACAAATTCTGGATGTCTTTAAATTTTATGTAGAACAGGGAGCTTCATACATTAGACTTGATGCAATCGCCTTTATCTGGAAAGAATTAGGTACATCTTGCATACATAACATCCAAACACACAAAATTATTCAGCTTTTTAAACTTATTATTGAAAGTGCGAATTTAAATGTTAAATTGATAACAGAAACAAATGTTCCACATAAAGAAAATATTTCCTATTTTGGTAACGGATATAATGAAGCTTCAATGGTATACAACTTTCCTTTACCACCATTAACTCTTTATACCTTTTTAAAGAAAGATGCTTCTATAATTCGAAAATGGGTTTCTTCCTTAGAACTTCCATCTGATAAAGTAAATTTCTTTAATTTTTTAGCTAGTCATGATGGAATTGGACTCTTACCAGCTAAAGGCTTAGTTAGTGATGAAGAAGTTAAAATGATGGCTAATAAAGTCAAAGATTTAGGAGGTTTTGTATCCTACAAAACCGATAGCGATGGCAAGGAAAGCCCATATGAAATGAATGTTAACTTCTTTGATGCTCTTAAAATTAGCGGAAATGTTGAGAAAGATATAGAAATTAAGAGATTTTTAGCAAGTCAATCTATATTACTTTGCTTAAAAGGCGTTCCTGGAATATATATTCACAGTTTAATTGGTTCAAGAAATTGGGTTGAAGGAGTTAAATTAACTAAATCTAATAGGGCAATTAATAGAGAAAAAATTGAGTATAATGAGCTTGTTAGAAAAATAGAAGATACATCCTCATCTAGATCAAAAATATTAAATGGTTATAAAAAGTTACTAGCTGTTAGAAAAAGCAATAAATGTTTTTCCCCTAATGCTTCTCAAACTGTTTTAGATGATGTTGATAGTAGAGTTTTTGCTCTCAAGAGAGAAATAGATGGGAATTCTATTATTTGTTTAACAAATGTAAGTGATAGTTATGTAAAAACTAATTTTACTTCATATAAACAATTAGATGGTTCTATCTTTGATGGAACTCTCACTCCTTACCAAGTTGCTTGGTTATATAATTAGAGGCAAATAATGAATATTTTAATGATCCATTATAAAGTTGGAGGAACTGATGGGGTTTCTCTCGAAATGGATAAATGGAAAGTTGCCCTAGAGAAAATGGGGCACTCTGTTTTTTATTTAGGTGGGGAAATAAACGGAAAGTTGGTTCACCCCTCTTTATACCATATTTCCCAAGTAGCTATAGATCTATATGCTTATTCTTTCGAAGGTGAAAAAACTTTTTCTAATGAAGAAGAATACAAAAAAACAATAAATAATGAAGTAAGTAAAATTAAACCAATAATCAAATCTTTTATATTAGACAATAAAATTGATTTAGTAATAGTCCAAAACATTTGGTCTGTAGCAATGAATATAGCTGTTGCTATAGCTTTAGAAGAAGTTATAGAAGAAACACAGGTAAAAGTCATAGCCCAGCATCATGATTTTTTTTGGGAAAGAAAAAAAGGTGTACATTATGGTTGTCCCCTAGCTAAAGAAATTGCTGATAAATACCTTCCTCCAACTAATCCAAGATATAAACATGTAGTTATAAATCAACAAGGCCATGATACTTTACTAAAGAGAAAAAATATCGAAAGCACTATCGTTCCTAATGTTTTTGATTTCATTGCACCTTCATGGGAAAAAGATTCTTATAATGTAAATTTTAAAAAGAATCTTGGCTTTAATGATAATGATATTTTAATCTTACAAGCCACTAGAATTGTGGATAGAAAGGCAATTGAATTAGCAATTGATTTAGTGTGCAAATTAAATGAGACTAAACCAAAATTAATTGGAAAAACGCTTTATGATGGTAGAATTTTTACCTCTAATTCTAATTTTGTACTTGTTTTAGCAGGTTATGATAATGATGATGGAACAAAAACATATCTTAAACGTTTAAAAAATCACGCTAAAGAATTAAATGTAGATTTAAGATGTATTAGTAATAGAGTTGCTCATAGTAGAAAAACCTCAGACAATATAAAGTATTATAGTTTATGGGATACTTATGTTTTTGCTGATTTGATTACTTACCCATCATACTGGGAAGGTTGGGGAAATCAATTTTTAGAAGGCTTATTTGCAAAAATTCCTATGGTAGTTTTTGAATATCCTGTCTTTATCACAGATATAAAAAATAAAGATTTTGATTACGTCAGCCTTGGCTCAAAATATTCTATCAATAAAAAAGATAATTTAGTCTTAATTGATGATAATTTATTAGAAAAAGCTAAAGACCAATCAATTGAATTTCTGTTTGACAAAGAAAAAAGAGAAAAAAGCGTCTTAAAAAACTTTGAAATAGGGAAGAAATACTTTTCAATAGAAAGTTTATCTATAAAATTAAAAAAAATATTAAAAGATCTTTAAATATTAATAGGGGGAATAAATTCCCCCCTGATTGTATTTGATAGTATCTAATTCTTTTATATTTAAATTACAAAAAACTAAATTTATCTGTTTTACTCATCCAATAATTTAAGCATTTTATAATAATACCGTTGGACTGTTGCAAAAGATTCTCTTTCATTTAAATGCTTTAAATCTTCCATCAACTCAAGCAAAGCAAATAATGAATCATTTAAAGCTTTACTGTAATCTTTACATGGTTCAAAGAAATATACATTATTCTTTGCTGCATGTAATTTTATAAAATAATATTGGTTTTTACCTTGAGGTGTTAACTTCAACAATTTATTAAAGTTTGCTATTAATTCTCTAGCATCTTCTGCAGTATAATTAGCTCTTGGAGTAAAAGTAATAGCGGTTTTTGGGTTATCAAATTTGTTCTCAAGTGCTAATAGAGAATAAAACGAACCATTTTTTTGAATTATGCGGCCTTCATAAATTACTTCAGCTTTTATATTTTGGATAGGTTTTTTACTGCTAAAATGTTTTCTAACAAGATATGAAATATCTTCATATGGAATTCTTGCAACTCGCATTTGACGCTTACCACTATTTACAGTATATAATTTATAGTTTTTAGAATAAATGGTAACAGAACCACCTTTAGCTATATTTTCAACACCAATTTCTCTACCACGTTTGTTTCTTCTATTTCGCTTATTATTTTTTCCTGAATCAGAATTTTGTAATTTTTCATCAAGCTCATATTTCAAACCTTTTTGTATATCATCAAGCCAATCTTCTAAAATAGGAGAGACACTTCTTGCAAAAAGTCTTGAAGTTTGAACTAATTCACCTGCGACAATATATTTAGGTAAGTTTCTAAAATCTGCAGAACCTGGATGGATAAATATTTGATTTGCAAATAAAGTATTATACATATAGCCGTATTCTTTAACGCAAATGAATTGCTTTAATCCACTAGCAATACAACAAATATAATCATGCATAGATCCATTACCAGTTAATGGAATTCCATTTTCACTTATTATCTCACCTAGCTGTTCAACTATATGTACAATCTCTTGCATAGATTGATAATCCAAATAATTATTCTTACAAAATTCCATTTTATCAGTTTTAGACTCAATAGATTCATAAGTTTTATATAAGGTTAAATAACTTGCAAAATCCCCATATCTATCATTATTAAAAGCCTTATGTGCAGCTCTTGCTTCTTCAATCTTGTCAGGAGGAAGAATAAAAGGTGTTTTAGACGATAAAAAAGCTATAGCAATTAATACTTCATTTATTACAGAAGGATAATTATAAATTGCTTCTACAACAACTCTAGCATGACGAGGGAGTAATGGAAATTTTACCATAAACTCACCAATTTCAGTTAAATGTCTATCATCATCAATTGCATCGATGATTTTAAGTGTATTTTCTGCACTTTTTATAGCTTCTTTATTAGGTCTAGTAATAAAAGGGAAATGTTCATAATCATATAAACCTAAATCACTCATCCTAAGAACAACTTCACTTAAATCAGTTCTTAATATCTCTTCTAGAGTGTACATGTCTCTAGATTCATATGATTTTTTAGAATATAAACGGTAACACTTACCATTTTGAGTTCTTCCTGATCTTCCTCGTCTTTGCATAGCACTTGATTTGGAAATAGGAAGAGTAACAAGAGAACTTGTAAAGTTTTTTTGATTATAGAAATTTATTTTAGCCAAGCCAGAATCAATGACAATTGCAATATTATCTATAGTAATAGAAGTTTCTGCAATATTTGTTGATACAACAACTTTAGTTTTATTCTCTGGAGTTTTTGTAAATACAGCTTCCTGTTCTTCCTTACTAAGTCTACCATAAAGAGGATATATTATAAGATTTTCTTCCGGATCACTCTTAATTAAGGCTTTAATACAGTTCTTTATATCAAATTCACCAGGTAGGAATATTAAAATATCTCCATTTTTCTTTTTTGCATTCTCTTTAACAATGCTAACTATCCTATTGTTTAAAACATCTTCATTACTAAAATTATCATTAATATAAATTTCTTCAATTGGAAATAACTTTGATTTGATTGAAACAATAGGGCAGTTATCAAAAAAATGTGAGAATTTTTTAGTATTAATTGTAGCTGAAGAGATTATAACTTTAAAGTCAGGTCTTTGCTTCATTACCTGCTTTAACATTCCTAAAATAAAATCAATATTTAATGATCTCTCATGAGCTTCATCAACTAAGATTACTGAATAGTTTTTTAATAATGGATCTGTTTTTAATTCCATCAATAAGATCCCATCAGTCATAATCTTAATTTTTGTTGAAGTTGTAGTTGTATCACTAAATCTCATTTTATATGCTACAAAACTCTCAGTATCTTCAACTTGTTTTTTAATAAAATCACAAACTGATAAAGTTGCAATTCTCCTAGGTTGTGTAATTCCTACACATAAATTGTTGTCAAATCCTGCTTCATGAAGAATTATTGGTAGTTGAGTAGTCTTTCCAGAACCGGTTGGACTCTCAACTACAATTACTTGATTTGTATTTAAACAATCTATTATTTCTTGCCTGTGTTGATAAACAGGCAAATGACTCATGTCTTTCATTAATTTCCTTTTATTATTTCTATTGCTTTTTCAATATTAATATGATCAAATGTTTCTCTAGTTTCTAAATTCTTCAAAGTAAAAGTATTATTAGAAATTGTTTCATCATTTAACATTATACCATATGGAATAGAATTTTTCTCTGCATATTTGAATTGTTGTGGTAATTTTTTACTTTGAAGGTATGTATCTACTCTTAAATTAGCTTCACGAAGTTTAGAGCTAATCATAGTTCCAATTGGATACATATCTTTTCCTTTATTAAAAATAATTACATCACTAGAGCTAGATTGTTTTAATAGGGGACTATCTAACTCAACTAGAGCACTTAATAATCTATCTAGTCCAATAGAAGATCCAACGCCTGGTAGCTCATTCTTAGTATAAAGAGAAGCTAAATTATTATATCTTCCTCCACTACAAACTGAACCAAAATTAGGTAAGTCTTCTAAGAAAGTTTCATAAACAATTCCAGTGTAATAATCTAATCCTCTAGTAATTGATGGATCTAAAATAAAGTGTTCACTAATTCCAGCTTTTTCTAAGTAATTATAGATTTCAGTCATTCTTGTTGTATGCTCAACTTCACAACCACTTAAAGCAGAAAGGCGAGATAAAGTTTGCAAGAAAGTTTCATTTTCATCATATCTAATATATTCAAGAATTAACTCAGCTTTCTCTTTATCTTCACAAATATCTACTAAGATATCTTTTACATTATCTTCACCGATTTTTCTAAGCTTATCGACACTTCTTAAAATTTCAACACTTCTATCCAAAAGATTTAAATGTTGTAAAAATGCATTAAATAAACCACGATGAGCTACATGAAATTTAAAATTACTTATTCCAAGTTTACTAAAAGAATGATTCATCATTGATAAAATTTCAAAATCAGCTTCACTTGAATCTATACCCACAATATCAAAATCACATTGGTAGAATTCTCTAAATCTTCCTTTTTGAGGTTTTTCGCCTCTCCAAACCTTATTAATATGATATCTTTTAAAAGGGAAAGCTAATTCATTATAATTTGCTGCTAAAAATCTCGCAAAAGGAACAGTTAAATCAAAACGAAGGGCGACTTCTCTACCACCATTATCTTGGAAGTGGAAAATTTGTTTATCTGTCTCTCCTCCACCTTTTCCAAGTAATACTTGTGTATATTCTAGTGCTGGAGTATCTATAGGAACAAAACCATAAGATGAAAATAGTTGTTCAAGCTTGTTAATAATTCTTCTTTTTTGTATTTCAATTTTAGGTAAAGAATCTGAAAAACCTTTTAATACTTTTGGCTCAATAATCTTGTTTTTATGTGACATATATACTCCATGGAATTATTATTTAATAAAGAATACTTAATATCTAAGTTATAAGTCATTTATACTCGAATATTTTGATTTTATCAATGCGATTTGACAAGAGTATTTTTGATATAATCAATAAAAGTCATTATTTTTTTACTTTTTCAACTATAACATACTATTTTATTATTACCTAAATCCGTATAAATCTTAATAATTGATAATTATAGCTAATTTTTGGCTATTTTATAATTGAATTATTTTGTTGTACGGATTTTATCTTGTCTATTTGTTTTAGCAATTTCTATTTTTACATTTTATTCCATTATTTTGATAGAAGAAAGAATAATATTTTTAATTTTTTCCAAATACAACTTTTTTCAGTCATACTAAACTCTTCTAATTGATATTAGAAGTATTATTTCTGTTGTTTTGTATTTATATTATTTGAGTGTTAAACAGAAAGCGGAAAATATATGTTAATAAATTTATCAATTCTTAATAACAACCCTGTCCAAGGATTATTCTTATAGAGTCGAAGCACTTTATTTCTTCCTTTTCTCATATATCTGGCACTAGTATAAATAATATCTCTTAATATTGTCTTCATTCTAATTCTATCTTTATTACCCTTAGTTCCTTCAGGTAAATAGAATTGATTTAATAATGTAATATCTCCAATTATTCTCAAAATGTTATAAGCATTAGTAATAGCTGCTAATAACATTTCATTTACTCTATATTTACCAGATGCTAATCTTTCAAAGTTTAAATCAGTTTTTATTTCACTATGATATTGTTCACTTGTTGCATGATCATGATATAGATTAACTACTGTTATTGCATCTTCAATAAGGTTAGTCCAATAAAGCTCTACTTCTATTTCTGGAAATAATAATATATTACCTTTTTTATCTTCATAAATCTCTTTTATCTTAAATGCTATTTGAGCCTTATTTGTAACATTTTCTTTTCCTACTGGATACATTTGGGTAAAATAACCATAGTATACAGTTGTTTGTCTATAATCATATGATATCTTTTTATCATATAATGATTTAGCTCTTTCTAATAAATCTTGTGAATAGTCGTTTCTTCTACATTTTTTCTTGATAATAAAGTTAACATTATTTTTATCAAGTACATTAATAGTTTCTACACTATCATGACCACTATCAAATCTACACAACACTTTACTATAATCTTCTAAAGTAAGTATCTCTTTAGCATTATCCAATACCTTTTGAACAAACGGTATTGAATCTTTTTGAGAATGTTGTTTTCCAGGTCTAAGTTCAGCTCCAATACAATAAGAGCCTAAGTAACTCATAAGTGGTGCAAACCCATCTTCCCCTTTATATGTTCTAGAACATTCTTCTTTATTGCATTTAGGATTAATCATAGGTGTTACATCAAAATCTAATGGAATATATTTTTCACTTATCTTTTCACATGGGAAAGAAACTTTCTTTAGTAATTCAATATTAACTAAATTACAATGTTCAATAAAATTTGCACTACGTTCTTTCTCTAAATACAATCTTAGTGTTTCTTGAGCAGGAGTGAATTTAAGATTTAAACATTCTTTAAATACTTCATTATTTCTAAATTGCTCTACATCAGAAAAATTAGTAAATCCCATAGAGTTTAAACCAACTAAGGTTTTATATATAGTTTCATTTTCTAAAAGACTTTTAGATTTAAGGGTATCCAAATCATATTCAGCATTATCATTAACTTTCATCATTGCAAATGTTAAAATTTTAGAAATTAAGTTTAAACCTGCTTTACTCTCTAGTGTAATTGTTGTAGAATCAAAATCAATCATTTGGCCTCTCCTGTTACGTTTTTTGTGATAATTTAATTGTAACATAAGAGGCTTTTTTAGTCTATAATTTACTATACATATGTTGATATATTTTACTTATTTTGTATTCTATACGGATTCAGGTATTAATAATTAAGAATATCAATTATTTAGTTTTACAACTTAGAAAGCAACTTAATATTTTATGTTAATATATTCAACTAAATTGGAGTAAAACTCGTAACTTTGAACTAATAAATAACAATTACTTTACAAAATCATACTAAACATAGTATTCTCAATAAGTAATTCGATTAAATGAAACTGAACTACAATTTTAATAAAAAATAGTAATGAGAAAAAATTAATGCTTATTCGATATAAAAAAGATTCTAAAGGAAATAGTATTCCATTTGCAAAAATATATACTAAAGACGAACACAAAATAGATTTATCCTTAATTGATAAGGATGCTTTGCGTGCGGTTAAGAAGCTTCAAGCAACAGGAGCTGAAGCTTATATAGTTGGAGGAGCAGTTAGAGACTTATTATTGAATAAAATGCCTAAAGATTTTGACATTACTACTAGTGCTTCACCAAGACAGATTCATAAATTGTTTTGGAATTCTAGAATTATTGGCAAAAGGTTTAAACTAGTACATTTAGAATATGGTGAAAAAATATTAGAAGTTTCAACTTTTAGAAGTGATGAAGAAAATTTTGGCATAAATAATAATGTTTTCGGAACTGTAGAGCAGGATGCAAAAAGAAGAGACTTTTCGATAAACTCTTTATATTATGACCCTAGCACTGAACAAGTTTTAGACTTCAATAATGCTATGGAAGATTTTAAAAATAAAAAAATATCTTCAATAATAGACTTAAAAGAAAGCTTTAAAGAAGACCCAGTAAGAATGCTTAGAGCCGTAAAATATAGTATTACTACAGGATTTAAATTAAGATACAATGTACACAGAGCTATAATTAAATATCATACTGAGTTAGCTAAAGTTTCAACTAGCAGACTGACAGAAGAAGTTAATAAAATATTATCATCTGGTTACAGTCGTGATATCTTTTTAAAACTACAGAAATATAAATTACTTGTTTATTTACTACCATGTTTTAGTATTTATACAAAACTAAACAATGTTCAAAATAGCTTATTGGAATTAGATTATAAAGTTAGACAGTATAAAAATGGTGAAAGTGAAGAAGTCAAACGCTCTGTCATGCTTTTACACCTAGTAAAGGAATTAATAATATTTAGTGACGAGAGTTTGACAGCTCGGGAGAGATTTAAAGAAACTTTTAGACAGGTTAAAGTATTAATTTCTCCAATGACTCCAAGTAATTATGAAGTTGAATTGTGTTGTGCACATCTATTAGAAATGAAAGGTTATAAAGTACCTAGAGGCTGTGTAAGACATCCTAGAGTTAGTAATAAATATGTTGATAGAAAACGAAAATTTACTACTAAAAAACGTGCTCCAAAAAAACATGATTTAGCTAAAAGAAAGAAAAAAGTTCAACCACAACAAAAAGTAGCCACTGTTTAATTCCATTCTTCCATATCAATAAATACTTGAGCTATGAATATTGACCCATATTTTTCAAGAGACTCGGATATATATTCTTGAAGCTCACCAAGAGAGGTTCTCATCATATGTTTTGATGGGATCCTTAATTTTATAGATAAAGAATATCCATTTTCTTGAACTTTTGCTTTTAATTTTAAAACCTTTATAGCTGGATCAAATTCATCTAAACAATGTATAACCATCTGAGTGAGGGCTGCTTCACTAATTACTGTTTTATCAAATCGTGTGAATTGAGGTCTTACGACTGTTTTTTCAAACACCTTAGATTTTTTCCAAGGTCTAAATATTTTTCTATTAAATAATACTTTCATCGAATCTATTACAATCTTTGGAGATGTTCTTGTTATTTCAATTGAAGGAACTGGAATAACATGTTTTCCTTCAGTAAATCTAATTCTCATCGCAGTGTCAATTTCATCTTTAGTTGCAATATCATCAATTTTGAAAATTTTATCAGGCTGAGGGAGGGAGAGGCGAGTTGCAATCTTCCTTACCATCTTTTCACTTGTACCGATTATTAATATTTTTCTAAATCTTTCTTTCTTCAATGCTTCAAGAACACTTTTGTAATGTTCTGGATCATCGAATACAGCAGTCCTTACTGCTGCTAAAAAAGTTTCATCTTGCTTTGCACTTCTGCCGGCTATTAACTTATTACCTTTTATTAAAAGGCCATCGTCAATAATTAAATCGATATTATATTCCTCTGCGACCATTTTTGACCTAAAGCTTTTTCCCGTTCCACTTTTACCAACTAATGCGTAGACTTTTATTCCACCAATTTTCCAAAAAGCATATTTAAATATTCGGTTCATATGTATAGTATAACTATACTTTCGATTTTTTGGAACTAACTTTATTAAAATATAGCATCATAATAATAAGTATTTTTTATAATATAAATTTATCTATAATATATTTCTTATTACTAATTTGTAATACTAAAATATTAAGTGAAATAAAACGAATTTCTATTAATAAATTCGATAATATATTAACTCGATTTTGGGAAAATTATTCAAAACAATACTTGAAAATAGAAACTATAAGCTTTATTATTAGCGAGGTGTTTATTTTAATAATCTTTTTTTCACAAAAAAATTGATATATAACTTTATTAAACACTAATTTATCGATTAATAATCAAATTGGAAAAAATAAGGAGCCTAAAATGCCTAAAGACGTTTTAACGTTTAAGAGAGGTGGAGTGCATCCTAAAGATCAAAAGCAATTTTCTAATACTAAACCGTTGGAAAAATTGCCCATACCTTCTTTAGTTGTTGTAAGTTTATCTCAACATTTAGGAGCCCCAGCAAAACCTTTAAAGAAGGTTGGAGATTATGTTAAAAAGGGTGAAAAAATTGGTACAGCTTCCAGCTTTATCAGTGCAGAAGTTCACTCGCCAGTCTCAGGGGTAATCAAAAAAATTATTAAGCAGCCTTTAGCTAATAGTGTTGTAGCTGATGCCTTTTTAATTGAAACTGATAAAGATGCTGATGAAGTTGTCTTTGAAAAGATTGATTATAGTAATAAGAGTGAAGAAGAGCTTTTAAATACTATAAAAGATTTAGGCGTAGTTGGGCTTGGAGGAGCGACTTTCCCATCCCATGTCAAATTCATGATACCTAAAGGGAAATTTGTTGAATATTTGGTAATAAATGGTGTTGAGTGTGAACCATATTTAACTAGTGACCATAGGACAATGCTTGAAAGAAGTGAAGAAGTTCTTGAAGGTATTATGATAGCAAAAAAAGTTACAAAAGCTAAACATGTTATCATAGGTATTGAAGAGAATAAGATGGATGCTGTTGAACTATTATCTAAAGTAATAAGTGAAAAAAACTATCCAATAAAGGTACAACCTTTAAAACTAAAATACCCACAAGGGGATGAAAAACAATTATTAAAAGCTACAATAAACCGTGAAATACCAAGTGGCAAATTACCATTAGATATCGGTGCCGTTGTTGCTAATATTGGAACTTGTTTTGCAATCTATGAAGCATGTGCTTTAAATAAACCTCTAATTGAAAGAGTTGTCTGTGTTAGTGGTGAGTGCATTGCTAATCCTAAAAATTTAATCGTTCCAATTGGAACACCAATTTCACAATTAATTGATTACTGCGGAGGTTTTAAAACTGAACCAGATAAGATTGTAAGTGGTGGAGCTATGATGGGATTCTCTTTTGCTTCTTTAGATATACCTGTTGTCAAAGGTACTAGTGGAGTTATTAGTATTCTTGAAGAAAATAAAGCTCGACAAACACCTTGCATCTCATGTGGTAAATGTGTTGAAGCATGTCCAATTGGCTTAATGCCAACAATGTTATACAGAAATATAAATAGTGGTAATTATCAAGTTGCTCTTGATAAATATTCATTGATGGATTGTAAAGAGTGTGGCTGTTGTGCCTATGTATGTCCTGCACATATCCCACTAGTTCATTCCTTTAAAACTGGTAAAAAACTAGCGAGGAAGAAGAAATGAGAGTAAAAATAACATCCTCTCCACATTTTCATAGTAAAAATTCTACCAAATCTATAATGTGGAATGTAAGTTTAGCTTTAGCTCCTGCTGCTCTTTGGGGAGTTTATGTATTTGGTATTAGAGCTCTATTCGTATTGTTGGTTTCTATTTTATCTAGTTGCTTTTTTGAATATATCTTAGGATATATCGATGGTAAAAAGACTATAAAAGAAAGTACTTTATTTGATGGCTCAGCATTTTTAACAGGTTTATTATTAGGTATGAATTTAAGTCCTACTATCCCATTTGCTATTATTATCTTAGCAAACGCATTTGCAATTGTAGTTGTAAAATGGACTTTCGGTGGTCTTGGATCAAACTGGATGAACCCAGCTCTAGCTGGTAGAGTTTTTGTATTTTTTAGTTTTACCTCATTAATGGGTAATTTTACAACTCCCAAAACTTTAAAAGTGGTAGATGCAATAGGTAGTGCAACACCTCTCTCTTATGTTAAAACTAGCATTAGTGGTGGCCTATCAAACTTAAATCCTTCAGATATTTTAGCTCAAGCTTCTTATCCAACTACTAATTTTGCACTTAAACTATCTGAATCTACAGGTATTTCTCCTTATGCAATAGATGCCTTCTTTGGAAACATAGGTGGTTGTATTGGTGAAGTTAGTGCTTTCCTTTTAATTATCGGTGGTATTTATTTAATAGCTAAGAAAATTATTTCTTACCATATTCCTGTTTATTATATCTTAACTTTTTCTCTTTTAACTTGGATTTTTGCAGGAGTTAGAGATAATTTAGGTCTATTCCATGGTGAAGTCTTATCACAAATCTTTTCCGGTGGACTTATGCTAGGTGCCATCTTTATGGCAACAGATATGGTAACCTCGCCAATCACAAAAAAAGGTAGAATAATTTATGCTATCGGTTGTGGATTCTTTACCTTTTTAATTAGATATTTTGGATCTCTACCAGAAGCAGTATCCTTAGCAATTATATTGATGAATATTGTAACTCCAACTATTGATAGATATATTGTACCTAAGAAATTCGGCTATGTTAAAAAAGCTAAAGTAAAGGGGGCTAACTAATGAAAAATTATCTTAAAACTTCAATAGTCTTAGCTTTAATTTGTGCTGTTGCAGCAATAGTATTAGCTTTTTTAAATGGTGTTACTAAACCTGTAATTATTGAATATGAGAACCAAAAGACTTTAAATGCTTTAGAGGCTGTTAGCAATGGATTTACTATTAGTGAAGATAGTAATTCAGTTGAAGATAATTCTTTTGTAAACTATTACTACACACTAAGTAATAATGGTGAAACTGAAGGATATTTATTAAATTTAACAGCAGTTGGTTATGGTGGTAAAATATCTTTAGTAGCTTCATATAACAAAGCAGGTGAAGTGTTACAAGCAAAAGTTGTAAGTGATAGCGAAACACCTGGTTTAGGTAAAAAAAGTGAAGAAGATTGGTATATGACTAAATATATCAAAAAAGATCCAGTTCCAACTAAAAAGACTCAACTAAATAGTGAAGAAGCAGCCGCAATTAGTGGTGCTTCGATTACCTTTGCAGCCATTGGTAATGCACTTCAAGCTGGAAGTACTTTTGTAAAAGATATGGGGGCTAACTAATGAAGAATAATCATATGAAAGAGTTGACAAAAGGTATCTTCAAAGAAAACCCAACTTTTGTATTGTTATTAGGATTATGTCCTACCTTAGGTGTTACCACTATGGTTTCAAACGCTATTGGTATGGGATTTAGTGTATTATTTGTTTTAACTTGTAGTAATATTATGATTAGCTTACTTAGAAAGGTAATTCCAGACTCAGTTAGAATTCCTAGCTATATCGTAATAATTGCATCCTTTGTTACAATTATTGAAATGATATTACATGCTTTTATTCCTGACGTTTACACAGCACTTGGAGTATTCTTACCTCTTATAGTTGTAAACTGTATTATTTTAGGAAGAGCAGAAGCATTTGCAAGTAAGAACACTGTTTTAGATTCAATTTTAGATGGTATTGGAATGGGAATTGGATTTACTCTTGCTCTCATTTTAATAGCTACTATTAGGGAAGTATTTGGTTCAGGTACTATTACACTATTCCCACTAGGATCTTTTGATGGTGTTATTGAAATCCCATTTATCAATAAGTGGCCTATTAGAGTAATGACTTTAGCACCTGGTGCGCTATTATTAATGGGTTATTTAAAAGCCTATTTCGAATTCTACTCAAGAAGAAAGGCTAAGAAGGAGAAACTTGCATGACCTATATAGCAATTTTAATTACATATATATTTATTAGCAACTTTATTTTAGTACAATTTTTAGGAATGTGTCCTTTTATAGGTGTTTCTAAAAGTAGTGAAAGTGCACTAGGAATGGGAATGGCAGTAACTTTTGTTACCTCAATTGCATCTGTCGTATGTTGGAGCGTTTATCAGTTTTTATTATTACCTTTTGAGCTAGAATATTTAAGAACAGTAGCTTTCATTTTAGTTATTGCAAGTTTAGTTCAACTAGTAGAATTAGTTATTAGAAAAATAAGTCCTCCATTATATAAAGCTTTAGGAATCTTTTTACCTTTAATTACAACTAACTGTGCAGTATTAGGTATTGCAATTATCAACATCGATGAAAATTACTCTTGCTTAGAATCATTTTTTGGTGGATTAGCAGCTGGTTTAGGATTTACTCTTGCAATAGTTCTAATGAGTAATATTCGTGAAAAATTAGATTTAGCTCCTGTAAGAAGAAGTTTTAAAGGTGTACCTATTGCTTTTGTTTCAGCCGGTCTTATGGCTTTAGCATTTATGGCCTTTGATAAATCTTTATTGATGAACTTACATTTAGTATAAGAGAGTAGATAATGAATATATTTTTAGCATTTTTAATTATTACTGTAATGGGTTTGCTACTTGGAATTGGTTTAGCTTTCGCAGCTAAAAAATTAGCAGTAGCAAAAGACCAGAAACAAATAGATATAGAGGCTGTACTTCCTGGAGCAAACTGTGGTGGTTGTGGCTACCCAGGCTGTGCTGGATACGCTGAAGCTTGTGCAAAAGGAGAATGTGCCTTAAATTTATGTGCACCAGGTGGAAGTGAAGTAGCAAAGAAAGTCGGAGAAATTATGGGACAAAGCGTTGAAGTTAGTTCAACTAAAAAAGTTGCATATGTTTTCTGTGACGGAGATTGTGAAAAAACTCAAAAAGATTTCGATTATGAAGGAATTAGCGATTGTAATGCAGCAGCTCTATTATTTGGTGGCGATTTTGCTTGTAAAGAGGGTTGTTTACAATTAGGTTCTTGTATTAATGTTTGTCCAGTAGACGCTATATCAAAAAAAGAGAATGGCCACATAGAAGTTGACCCCTCTTTATGCATAGCTTGTGGTAAATGTGTTGATATTTGTCCACATAATGTTATAAAACTTATTGATGATAATAGCGATTACGTTGTAAAGTGTAATAACCACGATTCTGGAGCTAAGGTCAGAAAAGTTTGTGAAGTGGGTTGTATAGGATGTGGAATCTGTGTTAGAAAGTTCCCTGAGTCTGGGTGCTCAATGGACGGTTTCTTATCAGTATTCGATAATTCTAAACCTCATTCGCAAATTGAAGAAGCTGCTAAAGCGTGCCCAAAACAATGTATTGTAAAACGTAATTAAGGAGACAGACTTTAAAAATGTCATATATAGTTGGAGCATATTCTCAATTAGCAGGAGGAACACCTTCTGAGTCTTATCAGCATATTTTAAATAATGCTATAAAACCTTTGTTAACTGAGGTTTATAAAAGAGAGGATATATTTCTCCAACTATACTTAGGTGGAGCTTTACTTCAGTGGCTTGATAGTTCTCACTCTGAAGTAAACATGTTAATAAAAAATTTATCAAAATCAAATAAACTTGACATGATGACAGGAAGTTTTCATCAAGCAATACTTCCTATAGTTCCACCTTCCGATCGTATTCTACAAATTGAAACAACAACGAATTTCATTGCAAAGAAATACAAAAAACTACCTAAAACATTTTGGTGTTATGGTGAAATCTGGGACCCATCACTAATTAGCTGTTTAAGCTTAAGTAAAATAGAAAAAGTGATTATCTCTCTAGATAATAATAACACATACTCTGACGCACCACCTAAACCTTTTAGAATGCAAGAACTTGGTAGAAGTGTAGATATTATTCCAATTGATACTAGAATAAGTAAATTAATCCATGATTTCGGTCTTGGAAAAATTACTTATGAAACAATGTTTGAAAGAATAAAAAATTTAAATGATGATTCAGTCCAAGTTGCTATGATTAATTTAAATCAATTATGCCAAGGAAATATTACAAATTCACAAGTAACTGAATTATTTACATATTTTTTTGATAATTGTGAATTATCATTAGATGTATTATATAAGAAAAATGAAATATTACCCTTATCTTATTTAGAAAAGGGTTGGTATGGTTTTGACGCTTTGATCCCTAAGAATTCTATCCATGGAGTCTTATATCAAGATCAGAGTTTAAATTATTTATATAATCGTGTCATTTCGATGATAGAAGTATCTAAATTATATAAGAAAAATCGCGATACAAAGCGTAAAATTGCAAAATTAATCCCTAAAATATTAACCGGAGCACCGTATCTTTACGACTCAAATGCTTCCATTTTGAAAGGATCAATAAGATCACATTTATATAAATACTTAATAGATTTAGAAAAACTATTAATAACATTAGATGATTTTTCATATCCCTTTATTCAAGATGTAGATAAAGATAATCTCAATGAAGTTATTTCAGGTGGGAAAAATTTTAATGCAGTAATTGATTCAAAAGGTGGAAGTCTTCTCGAATTAAAATACTTTCCAGCTAGATATAATTTTGTAAATGGTTTATTACCCTACAATTATAATAATGATACAGATAAATTGGCTTTAGCTGGAGTAAAGCAAAAGCTATTTAAAGATGTATTTTTAGACAAGAACTTTGATTTATCGACTTATACAATGAAGAGCAATAAATTAACTGAATTGCCATATGAGATAAATATTGTAGACAATAAATTTACTGAATTTAAATTAGAATCTAAATCTAAAGTATCTTTAGGTATTACAATTAATAAACATTATAAGTTTTTCTCTAATGAAATCCAACTATCTGTAAAATTAACTAACACATCATTACACGATAAAGCCTTTAAATATGGTGTAGAAATACCATTAAGCTTTTATCCCTTTGAAAATAATGTTAATGTCTTAATTGATGATGAGAATATAATATCTAATAATAAAAAAGATTTTGATAAAATATCTTCAATTAAACTTAATGATAAAAAGCATAAAACCAAAATTGGATTTAGTTTTTATGAAAAGTGCAATCTTTTTTATCAGAATTCGTATTTATCAACTCGTACCGTTGTTGGAGAAGAAAATCTTTACCAGTTCTCTTTATTTTTACCTACATGGGATGTTAAAATCAAAAGCAAAGAAACTAGGGAGTTTAATCTTATTCTAAGAATTGGACGAAATATTTAATTTATTGGAGATCAACATGTTTATAGAGAAAAAAGCATTATTAACAGATATAAAAAATGAAGCCTTAAAAGTTTGGAGGCGTCTTTGACAACAATAAAGTCAAAGAAAAAATAGAAAAAATTGAACAATTAACTTCAAGTCCTACATTTTGGAGTGAAAATGAGAATCCTGAAAAGGTGTTTAAAGAATTAACCTTATTAAAGGAAAGTTATTATCCTTGGCAAAAATTAATTCAATCAATTGACGAAATTTTTGAGATTATAGAATTATATGAAGATGAAGATAATGAAGAAATTCAAAATGAGATTAATTCACAAATAGAAGAAGTAGAAAAAATATATAACCCTCTAAGGATTAAAACACTTTTAAATCAAAAATATGACCAAAATGATTGTTATTTAACAATTCATTCAGGCTCAGGAGGTACTGAGGCTAGTGATTGGGCACAAATGTTAATGCGACTTTATCTAAGGTGGTGTGAAAAAAAAGGCTTTCAAACATCTATAATTGATATCTTAGAAGATCAAGGTGGAATAAAAAGTGCAACAATTCTAGTTAAGGGAGATTTTGCTTTTGGATACTTAAAAAGCGAGGCTGGTGTCCATCGCTTAGTTAGAATCTCCCCATTTGACTCACAAAAAAGACGTCATACCTCCTTTGGTTCGGTTTATACAACACCAGTGATTGAAGATGATATCGAAATTGAGTTAAATAGCGATGATTATAGACTTGATACATACAGAGCAGGAGGGGCTGGAGGGCAGCATGTTAACAAGACTGACAGTGCTGTTCGTATAACACACTTTGAATCTGGAATAGTGGTACAGTGCCAAAATGAGAGATCTCAATTAATGAATAAAGAAGTAGCATTTAAAATGTTAAGATCAAAACTTTATGCTTACTACGAAGAAAAACGAAAGAAAGAACATGAAGAAAATGCGATAAAGAAAAAAGAGATTTCATGGGGTTCACAAATAAGAAGTTATGTTTTCCAACCTTATACCATGGTAAAAGATCATAGAACAAATGCTCAATCCACAAATGTAAATGCAGTTATGGATGGAGATATAGATGTATTTATAGAAGCCTATTTACAATGGATACAAGAGGATTAATGTATGAAAAAAGGCTTTGTTTTATTAATTTTAATTAATTTATCTTTTACTATTTATGCCTCAACCTTCGATATTGGGGTCGCTTTAGCTATTGATAGTAAAGATAATTTAAATCTACTTAATAATGACAAAGCTGCTACCTTAGTAGAAAATATTTATACATACAAAGCAGAGGATATTGATGTAAGCAATTTTGATTTTATTTATGAAATTTGCACAACATATCTTACATCAATGAATCTAACTACTTATTTCACAGATAAAAAAAAACAGATATTAGAAGATACAAGTGAAAAAGAATTATATGAAACACACTCAAAAGCAATAGAATCATATTCACAATCTCCTACTTCAGATAACTTAGAAAAAATTGAAGAGACAAAAAGCATATTATCTTCACCTCAAGAACTTGATGATTTAAAATTAGGTTTCAAAAAACTTAAAAAAGGAGCATTAATTTCACTATTAGTAGAAAACCACAATGAATATATAATAAAAAATATATTAAACAAAGAAGAAATCGATGGACTGATATTAATAAGTTTTCCAAAAATTAATAATATTAAAACTTTAAAAATAGAATATACAGATTCAAGTAAAAAAGAAATTATATTTGACAAAGTTTTATCAACACAGTTTTTAAATAATCTAAGTGCTGACATTTTATTAAGTTTTATAAACTATTTTAACCCATCTTATTCACTTTTAAACATTAACAAGAATGAAAATGTTCAAAGTATTCAAGAAATTACTAATACAACAAAAGATAAATTAAATCTAGAAGATGAAGAGAATTATAATTCCGTATATTTAAGAGAAAGTGATTTACAAAAGATAAATACTAACAATGAATATTTGATATCTGAAAAAGGAATTCACTATTTTTTAGTTTCGAATTCACTAAACTCTAAAATAGTGAAAATTAATTTAGAATCTGGTATAAATATTTTAGATGTAGCTTTAGAACAACCAATAGTTGATAATATTAACTTATTATCTAATGTTGGAAATGTTTTTTTCTATCTAAACGGAACCCCTTTGGAAAATGGTTCAGCTATATCTCTTAATAATCAAAGTCTTCCATTTTACATAGAAGCTAAAAAAGAGGGCTTTGATTCTATTACATTACAGAATTTTAGCGATTTAGAGAACATCAGTTTTACATTAAAACCTACATGGATGAAAGAAAGTAAGATAGTGGATAAAGAGCAAGAAGAATTTTATTCTTCACTCTTTTCATTTATAATGTTAACATTTGGATCATTAACTATAAATAATATAAATGATGCACTAAATAACGAAACAATAGAACCAGTTTTAGATATTTTATCGCCATCTGTTGTCTCTATTAGTTCAATAAATATTATATATAAGTTAATATCATATTTAAAATTAGCAACTACATAAATATAATTATATGGAGCAAATATGTTTAAAAAATTCGGGTCAAAACTAAAGGCCTTATTGAGCACTAAAAAGTTAGATGAAAGTTTCTTTGAAGATTTAGAAGATTTACTAGTTGAAGGTGATTTAGGAGCCTCATTAGCAATGGATCTTTCTGATAAATTAAGAGCTAAAGCTAAGGAAGAAAAATGTGACACTCAAGAAGGTTTACAAAATATATTAAAAGACCTATTAAAAGGAAAAGTTAAATCATATCAACTGCCTTTGAAAAAAGATGAATTAACGATTGTCTTAGTATTAGGAGTTAATGGAGTTGGAAAAACCACATCCATTGCAAAAATAGCAAACAAGTATAAAAATGAAGGACATTCCGTCCTTTTAGCTGCTGCCGATACATTTAGAGCTGCAGCAATAGATCAATTAGAATTACATGCGAATAGACTAGGAGTTAGGATAGTTAAACAAAAAAATGGAAGCGACCCAGGAGCTGTAATCTTTGATGCAATAACTAGTGCTCAAGCTAAAGGAGATAATTTAATTTTAGCCGACACCGCTGGAAGAATGCACAATAAAGATAATCTTTTAAGAGAATTAAAGAAAATTGATAAAGTAATTAAAGCAAAAGGAATTGATGATGCTCACTATAAAAAAATATTAGTAATAGATAGTACAACAGGTCAAAACGGTTTTTCACAAGCTCAATTATTCAACGATGCAGTTAAATTAGATGGGCTAATCTTATCAAAATACGATAGTGCAGCTAAAGGTGGATCACTAGTGCAAATCGGAGAAAAGTTAAACTTACCAGTAGCTTTTGTAGGAGTTGGAGAATCATATAAAGATATAAAACCCTTCGATGAAGATGAATTCTTAAACGCTTTAGTTGGGTTAGAATAAAAAAAGAGTTAATATGAAAAAAGCCTTTTTAATTGGTATAAATCTATTAATAGTTATTAATCTATTTGCCACAACTTATAAGTCCAATTCTATTGGACAAAAGTTGGGCAAATATAATAATGATAGTGAATACTATTTAATTGAAAAGGAAGATAATAATATAATTGAACAAGAATTATATAAAAATGATGAATTAATACAAAAGAAAACAATTACTGTAACCGGTACTACTAAAACTATAGTAATTGAAGAAAACTCTTCAATTATTAAAAGAACATATGATAATAATTATATTATCAGTGAAGACAATGGCTCTACTAGAACAAATTATTATTATGATAAAAATCTTTTGTACGAAAAAACAATTATATCGAATGACCAATTAGTTGAATATTATAAATATTACTATACATATGATAATAAATTACAAGCTATCTTAAAATTTGATAAAACAGATAATACATTCTTTTCCACTTATTCATACAATAATGACTACCTAAGTTTGAGCATTAGTAATAATAATTATTTTAAACAATCTAAAATATATGATGGAATAATAAATTCAACAGAATATCAGAAGGATGAATTGATAAACAACATTGAAGTAGAAACTTTGGATGATGAAAATATTATTGTTATAGACAAAACTAAAGATGCATTAACTAAAGAATATTTTAATAAAGGAATTTTGAATAAGAGAGAAATATATGAAAATGATATATTAATCAAAGTTCAAGAATTTAAGTATGATGAAGATTTCTTTAAAAGTGAAGAAGTAATAACTGAAAAATTATATAATGAAATAACTAAATCGTATGATAAAGAAAGAAAGGATATAATTTCTTATAAAAATAATGAAATACTTTCAATTACTACTTATGAAAACAATGAATTAACTAGTTCTAGTACTTTTCATGACGATGATATTAAGATTGAGAATTTATATAAAAATAATGAAATTTATTGTACGATTACATATAAAAATGATAAAATAATTGATATTCAATATAGAGAGGTAAGGGATGATTTATAAAATTGCGTTTAGATATGCTTTTTCTCCGAAAAATCGTCATAAACTTACTTCAATTAGAATCGCTATAGGTTTAATATTTGCATCTTTAGCTTTAAATGTAATCTTAGCCTTTATGATTGGTTTACAAGATAAACGATTTTCTTTAATCCGTGAATATTCAAGTTATGATGCAATAATTGAAATAAATGATAACTTAAATGTTGAAGAATTATTAGAAAAGTTAAACAATGATCCTGATATTAAATTTGCATTTGAATTTATAGAAGTTCCAACAATAATTAGTGATGATTCTTCACAATTATTTGGGAAAATTCGAGGATTTAAACAAAGTGATTTTAAAGAACTATCTTATTCTTTAATTAAAGGAGATTTTTCATCTTCTGGCGTAATTTTAGGTTTTTCAAAGACTTTAACTTCGTCATTTGATTATTTAAAACCAGTTGATGTAACAATTTTAAAAAAAGGTAAAGCTGTTACTGTAGTCCCACTTCAAATTGAACAAACTGTTGAAGGAATATATTACACTCCAATATCAGATTTTAATAATTATTATGCATTTATGGATTACAATATCTTAAAACAATTTGCCCCATACACTCAAAGTCAAATAGGAGTATTCGGTAACGTAGATAAAATAAGAGCTATAGCAACACCATATGGCACTGTATCCTCTTGGATTGATCAAAATGAAAGTTTATATGCAGCTATGAAACTTGAACAATATTTGATGTATTTTACGCTTTCTCTCATGAGTTTAATTGTTCTATTCCAACTATATAATAGCACTTTAAATCTGATAAAAACAAAATCAGGTGAAATTGCTATGCTAAGGGCTTTAGGTATTACAAAAAGACAAACACAACAGATATTTTCACTTTCATCATTAATAGTAAGTTTAACTGGAATAATTTTTGGTACTCTAATATCTTATTTTGCATTAAATTATTCAAATTCAATTATGAGTTTTCTAAATCAAATAACTAATTATAGAATACCAATACTAAATGTAAGTGTTAATCTTTCATTTTCACTAAAAAATGCGAGTTTGGTTGCAATACCATTGATTCTAATAACATATTTGATGAGTAAATTGGCAATCAAAAAATTATTAAAGACAAATAACATGGAGATTTTGTTAAATGAGTAATATAATTGAATTGAAAGATATAACTAAAACATATCCTTTACCAGAAGGAAAAGGTAAATTAACTATAATAGACAACCTCTCATTAAATATAGAAGAAGGAAATTCAATCTCAATCATAGGAAAAAGTGGTTGTGGGAAAAGTACACTTTTACAAATTGCCGCTTCACTTCTAAAACCCACAAAAGGATCTGTTGTCTTCAATAATCAACTAACATCAACTCTATCTGATAAAGAATTGTGCAAAGTTAGGAACGCACAAATGGGTTTTATTTTTCAAAATAGCCTACTATTAGAAGATTTCAGCGCATATGAAAATATATTAATGCCTTTATTAATTTATGGTAAAAGTAATAAAGAAGCATCAAAAAGAGCAAAATATTTACTAGAAAAAGTAGGTTTATTAGATAGATCTGATCATAAACCCTTCCAACTCTCAGGAGGAGAAAAACAAAGGATTGCTTTAGCTAGAGCATTAAGTATTAACCCTAAAGTTATTTTTGCTGATGAACCTACAGGATCTCTAGATGAAGATAATGCAGCTTTTGTTGAAGATTTACTGATTAACTTAGTTGAAGAAGAGCATTCTACTTTAATCCTTGTAACTCATAATAAAGTATTTGCTAATAAATGTTCTAGAACTGTGAAATTAACACACGGACAAATAACAGAGGATATAAGTGAAGAATAATTTAAATAAAATTTTAATCAATAAAATTCTTTTTTCAAAAAATTCTAAAAATAAAATTATTAGATCTTTTATTCTAATAGTTTTAATTGTTTCTCTATTAACAGTATCTTCTATTTTTATTCATTCAATGTCTGAAGGCATTTCAACAAAATTTGCATTATTAGTAAATGGGGATGTAGAAATATATAGTGATAAAGAACTAACCCAACAATATGATTTTATAAAGAAAGCAGATACAGTTGCTTCGATAACAGCCTTGCTCTATGGTAAGGAAGATACCCAAATATCATCCATAAAAGCTGTAAATGATGATTACTTTAATGAAGATAGATTAGATTCACTACACATAGAGCAAATTGAAAACACAACAAATTTACCCTCAATAATAATATCTGAGGAAATATCTGAAGCTTTAAATCTTAAAATAGGGGATAGAGCAGCATTAATTCTTGCAAAAAATGAAAAAACAATAAGGCCAAAACTAGTCTTTATTAGGGGAATTTACAATTCTGGATATAAAGAAATTGATGAAAATTTTAGTTATATGAAGTTAGAAGATCTTAAATTGATTTATCAAGAGAATTTAAGAACTCATCAAGAACTCTTACTTAAAGATAATATTTCAATAGAAGAGGCTGTTAATACTTTTGAAGAAGATGGCCTTATAGCCTATCCATGGTATAAAATCCAACAATCAGTATATCAAAACTTACTTACAAGTACTCAAAGTCTTTCTATAGTGTTTTTAGTTATTGCACTATTAACTGGATATTTTATATCTTCAATCTCTTCAGATTTAATCACTAAAGATCATAGAACAATAGCGACAAATAAATTATTAGGCTTAAAAAATAAAGTTCTTCAAAAAAACTATTTTTTGGCGATAGAATTATTTACAATAGTTTCAACCTTCGTAGGATCACTGCTTGGTTTAATAATAAGTAAAACATTTTTAAAATTGCTAAATAATATTAACGTTACACAAATACCTTCGTTAAGTTGGTATCTATTTGATTTTGAAATAATTGTTCCATATAAAAATATATTTTTTATATGTTTATCACTTATATTTGTTTCTGTGATAAGCGTTTATCTTAGTTTAAGGAGAATAAAAAAGATTGAAGTACTAGATCTCTTGAATCATGAGTAAATCTTGTTGCTTTCATCAGTTTAATTTTTTATAATAAATTTATGGATTTAGAAGTTTTTGTATTAGGAACTAGTGGAATGATGCCTTTGCCAGGTAGATTTCTAACAAGTTCGATGGTAAGAAGGAAAGGGGAATTATTCCTCTTTGATTGCGGTGAAGGTACCCAGGTATCTTTAAAAATGTTAAACCTAAAGTGGAAAAAAATTAATAAAATTTTTATTTCCCATATGCATGCAGATCACGTTACAGGACTTCCTGGTATTTTAATGTTATCTTCTCAAGTCGATAGAGTAGAACCTTTATATATTTACGGTCCTAAAAAGCTAAAAGAATACATTGATTCTTCAAGAAAAATATTAGATATGTATATCAATTATGAAATTATCTTTATTGAAGTTAAAGAAGGAACAATAATTGATAATGATGAATATTCAATTGAAGCAATTAAATTAAATCATACAAAACCTTGCTTCGGATATGTTATGAGAGAAAAAGATAGACCAGGAGAATTTTTCCCAGAAAAAGCTCAAGCATTGAAAATTTCAGTTGGTCCAGATTTTGGAAGACTTCAAAGAGGAGAATCTGTAATTAATAGTGACGGACAGACAATAACCTCCGACATGGTTATGGGAGAAAGTAGGAAAGGGAGATCTTTTGCATATGTAACTGATACTCTTTACTTAAAGTCTATCGCTAAAAAAATAAAAAACGTTGACTTACTACTTTGCGAAGGAATGTTTGAGGCTGGAATGGAAGAGATAGCTAAAGAGAAAAAACACATGTGTGTCACACAAGCAGCTCAGATAGCTAATGATGCAAATGTTCAGATGCTGGCTCTAATTCACTATAGTCCACGCTATAATGACTTTGAACTAAAGGCCTTGAAGTACCAAGCAAAAGAAATTTTTGAAAACACTATTTTAACTAAAGATCGCATGATATTCTCTATACCTAATGATGGGAACCCAATAGAAATAACAAAAGAAAAAAGGAATTATATAAATACAAATAGAGTAGAAGTACTCTTATAACAATTAAAAGAGAGTCCAATTAGGGCTCTCTTTTAATTGTTATTTATTACTAATTTAATTTAAATATGCTTCATTTATTAATAATTTAGCATCTACATCACGATTTTCTTGAGCAGCATAACCAACTTTAACCTCTTCATTATTTAATAAGTCAGCTTCTTCTCTCAAAATAGAATCGATATAATTTTTCGCCTTATCCTTACCTTCATAAGGGAAAATTATTGCTTTATTACTATTTAAAGTATCATAGATATAAGTATAAGGAGGTAATTTACTAAATAATATATCTTTTACATCATCACTTAATACATTTTCTTTATCGAATATAGCAATTGAAATATCAAAATTAAAACCTTGTTTTTTATTATCAGCTAATTCAGAATTTAAGAAATCTTCTAAATTATTAGATAAGTCTCCAAGTTGAGAATCAAATTGACTTGCCGTTTTAACGTACTCAACAGCATTTTTTGCTTCTTCTAAACTAAAGTGCCTAATCGCATCACTAATTTCTGAATCAAATGGCAAGGACTCTTCAATCTTTGGTTGGCCTTGATCAATATAATCAAGAGCAGAATTGATTTTTTCATCATCATAAGCATTTAACCTATCGATGGTATCATCATTTAAATTGGTTAAGAAATCATAGTCTAGGGCATCTAAACCTTGATTAATTTCTTCATCAGGATAACAACTTAATCTATCAAGAGTTTTTTCATTTAACTTGGTTAAGAAATCATATTCTAAAGTATCTAAGCCTTTATTAATTTCATCATCACTAAAATCTAATAGTCTATCAACAGTCTTAGGTTGTAAGTTAGGAAGAACAACTGAATTAGGAGTTTCGACATCAGGAGCTCCATCATCGATGTAATCCAAACCGACATTAACTTGAATACTATTATATTCTTCTAAGCGTAATAAGGTATCTTTATCTAAGTTTTCAAATACTTTTGCTCTTGGATCAGCTGGCTGTGGACAACCCATATAAACCCATTCAATTGCTTTAGTGACTAAATCATTTTCTAATTGGGAAAGAGCATGTAAATTAGCTTCATCTATGTTCTCTAAGTTTGCATAAAGTGTACTTCTATTTATAAAGTTTAGAGCCATAGTAGCTTCACGTTGTGATAATAGTTTTATCTTTTCTATAGTATCATTATCCAAATTATTTAATACAACTGCATTCTCGATAGGCAGAGGCGAACCATCTTCAATCCATTTAAGAGCCTTAATTGCTTCATTTTTAGATAAGGAAAAAATCTTATCAGTTAGTTCTTTATCAAAAGGTGATACAACTTTATTAATTGATTCACCTAATTCATAAGTATCTAACATTTTAATAATCTCAGCTTTATCATATTTTTTTAATCGAGTAACAATTTCGTTATCTAAATAATCAGTGTAGGAATAAGTATTAGTGGCTGTTGGATTGATTGGCGTGAGATTATTAGGATTAACCTTCTCAGATGGATCATCACTAATAGTATTAAAAAGTGGAGCGTCATAACTGTTTTTGGGAAGTAAATCTTCACCGTTGTCTTCATTCCTATCTTCTTTAGATGCAATTATTGAACCAAGTTCAATGAAAGCTAATCCAATTAAGACAGGCAACAAATATATTAAAAATTGATAAATTTCCTGTGATTTTAAATCATATATAGGAACTAAATATTTTATAGAAAAAAATCCTAATGCAAGAAAAATTACAATAGAAATTAAAATTGAAAAAAATATATTCCTAACATAGCCTGTTCGTTTTGACATTATTACCTCCACCTGAGTCTTTACAATAATATATGCAGCCATTATTATTTATATTATATAGGATGGCGTGAACCATGACAATAAAAATCTTCCAAATATTAACAATAAGTACACTAATTTCTTATTCTATTTTAATTATTGTAGCTTCTGACATAGGAATTATACATTATAAGAATTTTAAAAGCAACAACAGTGAAGAAAAAAAGATAAATTTAGAGATAGAGAATGAAATAGAAAACTTAAAAATTGAAAGAGAAGCACTAGAATCGCATGAAAACGTACTCGACTTAGCATTTGAATTAGGTTATGTCAATACTGGCGATAAAATTTTATATTTAGAAGAGAAAGAAGAAGAAAATATAATCAAAAACGATAATAAGCCTATTTTAAAAAATAAAAAAAAATCTAAAAATTATTTCGAAGGCTGGAAAAACTACCAATTTTTCTTATTATCAATACCTATTGGTATTGCATTTACACTTTGTTATTTAATAATATCTAGAAAAATGGAGAACAAAAATGAATGATGAAAATTCTGAAGTCCTATATATTGAACAAGAAAAAACATTTGATAGGACAATAGAGCAATTAAAAAACGACCAAGTTATAGTATTACCTTGTGATACAATTTATGGTTTATGTGCTAAAATGGGAAAAGCTGAAAAAACTTTAAGGAATATCAAAAATAGAGAAGAGACAAAACCCTTCTTAATTTTAGCCACTCTAGAGCAAGCTAAAGAATTGTGTTTTGTACCACAAGAAATTTTAGATTTGTGGCCTTGTCCTCTAACTGCTATTTTAAACAAAAAAGAGGGTGGAACTTTAGCCATTCGAGTACCCTCCGATCCGTTCTTACAAGCAGTATTAGTAAAGCTCGGCTCCCCAATTTATTCTACTAGTGTAAATGAAAGTGGTCATTCTTATCTGACCAATATAATGGATATAATTTTAAATTACAAAAACAGAGTTCCAACATTTATTGTAGATAGCCAAATGCAAGGAAACACACCTTCAACATTAATTGATGCTACAAACAAACCTTTTAAAATATTAAGACAGGGGAAATACAAAGTTCCAGAGAATCTTTTACATTAAAAAAAATCACCAAGCTACAAAAGTAGTAAGGTGATTTTTATTACTATAATATAAACAAATTAACTAAGAGCTCTAGCTTCCATGTAATAACGTTTTTCATTAGCCTCTCCCATAGAGAAAGTTTTTCTAGGTAAGGCTTTATCTTTAATTATAGCATCAAAGAAAGTATGTTTTGAAACATCAGGCATTAATAAAGCAATATTATTGTCTTTAGTTCCAAGATCAATTGTATCTTTAAAACCATGGATATAATCTAAAGAACATAATTTGTTTTCAATAATTTCATCAAGAATTAATTGAATAGTTCCTGCGGCAATAGCAGCATCAGGAGTATTTAATTTATATAACAATAAACCATCTTTTTTAGAAGCAAAGCCAAAAGTTTGACCTTCAACACTATTAATAGCTTTTTGTAATTCTTCATTTGAGTTATATTGTGTAACTTCATAGCTACTACAATGATTAGATAACAATTGCTCAAACTTATCCTTATCAAAATTAAATAATACTCTATGAATAGGCTCAAACTCTAATCCTTCATCATGAATATTTTCAATCTCAACTAAAGCAAATCTAGCTTTATGAGTAGCTTTTTCTTCTTCACTTAGATTTTTCTTAATATCTTCCCAACAACTCTTTGCAGTAGCTAAAGAATGGTTTCCATCTCCCATGGCAAATAAAAGAGGATTAGAAGAATCTAATTTATTATATAAGCCTTCTAGAGCAGTTGCTAATTGTTCAAAAGCTTCATCACCATTTATCAAATAACCTTCTAACCTTCCACCATTTTCCATTAATGGAGTATCATAGACCTTTGTCAAAGAATCTAAATTTTTAGTAAAAGGTTCAATTAAAGTTCTCTTAGCATCATTGATTAAAACCATGATATGAGGAAGTTCTAGTGGAGCATTTTTTCTAATTTTCTTTCTGGGAGGAATTCTTGAGAGAATAGTTCCTTCAGTTGCTCTAATTAAAGATTTTGAATCAGCACTAAAATCATATTTTTCTAAATCTAGAGCACCAACTAATCCCCATCTATGAGTATTGTTTACACTTCTTTTTACTAAGAAAAAACAGTTTTCATAAGTAGTGAAAATACCATTTTCAACATATTCTTTCATTTTAGAATTAATACTATCTATAACCTCATCTTCATTTCCATCTTCAAGATAAACTTCAGGGAAAATTAAATCTAAGGTACTTGGATTAGAGCCTACATTATCTTTAACTCTTTTCCAATAATCTCTATCTGAAGTATATTGATCACAAGCAACAACAGCCCATTTTTCTAATGATATTCCTCTTTTAGGAATCATAATATCTGCAGGATTAAGTGCTAAGGCACTTAAGCGTTCTTTAGCTGACGACATAAAATTATCCTCTCTTTATAATTTTTCTGCATTTATAGTACATTACATATATTAGTTTGACAACCATTATTTTTGTAATATATTATTTTTTTTGTATTATACTTAAATTATAGATAATAAAATTAATAAATATTTCAAAAAAAACGCAATAAAATATAAAATATATAAATAGTCACAACAAGTAATATATAAAAACAAAAATCATTTTTAAATTTTTAGTTTATTAGAGTTTATAATTAAGATAAAATCATTTATTATATAAATACAAGAGTTAAAAACATAAAAGGATAGAAAGATGAGAGCAATAATAGTCACAAATGGTAATGCCCCCTTATCACTTCCTCCTGATTTTGCAAAAGATAGTGATTTAATAATTGCTGCAGATGGAGGATTAGAAATCGTTGAGATTTTAGGGCTTGATTGTGATATGGCCATCGGTGATTTTGATTCATTAAAAAAAGTTGAGTTATTAGATAATATAAAATATCAAAGATACGAAAGAGATAAAGATTTTTCCGACACAGAACTAGCAATACTTTATGCTAGAGACCAAGGTTGTGACGAATATATTCTCCTTGGAGGAGGAGAGGGTAGAATGGATCACTTACTTGGAATTTGGGGAATATTTAAAAACTATGGGCCCCCTATCTGTTGGCTAACTAGAAAAGATGCACTTTATCTAGTAAAAAATAAAAAAACATTTAAAACAAGCATTGGAGAGACAGTTAGTGTAATAAACGCTATCATAGGCTCTAAAGCAATTGTAACTTGTGAAAAATTAAAATGGCCTTTAAAAAATTTTATTGTTACAAGCAATCATTTTTCACTCTCAAATGAAGCAATCAACGGAAATTTAGATGTTGAGTGCACATCAGGAAGTGTTTTTGTATCTTTTTTACAACCTAGGGATGAAATATAAATGTTAGAATCTAGAAGAGTTTTAGAATTAGGAAATCGTGTACATTGGTATATAATTTGGCTAAGCCTTGGTTTATTTATTTATTACACTCTAGGCTTATCATATGATGTAGATAACGAGTACATGATATTTGTTTCTAAAATGCTCTCAATTTTATTATTTTTTTCATTAGTCTTTGGAATATGGATATTAATATATGCCTTATCCTTATTTTTTAAGGATAAAATCTTCCCAACTAGGATTTTCTTATTTAATCTATTGAGAATTTTATTTATTATAGTGCTTGATATATCGTATTCATTCATAGTGAATATAGCCGGTAAAACAATAATTATATAAACAGAGGAACAAAATGGATAAAATCAGTGCACTTCGAGGAGCAACAACAGTTGAGAAAGATGATCCTATTGAAATTGAGAAAAGCGTAAAAGAATTATTTGAGAAGTTATTAGAATACAATAACTTAAGCGAAGAGGATTTAATCAATGTAAATTTTACAATTACATCTGATTTAAAGAGTAAAAACCCAGCAGCTGCGCTTAGAAAAGCAAATTACTGCAATGATGTTGCTTTATTTTGTTCTCAAGAGCCAGAAATAGAAAACATGCTAGAAAAGGTTATTAGGATTATGATTCTTTGCTATAAAGATAAAAGTCAATTAAAACATGTATATTTAAATCGAGCATCTCTTCTTAGAAAAGAATATGCAATAAACGAAAATAAATAATTAAATAAATAAAAACATTTGATTAAAATAAATTAAAAGGCACTTAAAAGATAAAAAAAATCTTTATTAAAGTGCCTTAATTTTTTATATGTGAGGCTATATCAGCATTTGGAGATAAAAAAAGCCACCTGTCAGATTCGAACTGACGACCCCGAGATTACAAATCACGTGCTCTGGCCAGCTGAGCTAAGGTGGCAAAAGAAATAAAAATAATATATAGCCACCTGTCAGATTCGAACTGACGACCCCGAGATTACAAATCACGTGCTCTGGCCAGCTGAGCTAAGGTGGCGAACAATTGGGAATATACAAAAGATGGGCTTTGGTGTCAATAGAAAACAAAAAAATAATTATTTTTTTTAAATTATTGGCTATTTATCAATTATTTTACCTAAAATACTGATAGTAAAGTAACCTATACAATTGTTTAAAATAAAAAAACAGTTGAGTTATCTCATTATTATATGATAGTATCAAACAATAAGAGAAAAATTAATGAATAGAAAAAGTGTAATTATTATTTTTACTATGTTATTAGTTGTTTTCATCGGATTTTATACATTTACAAAGTCATATCAAGAACTTGAAAATAGTATAGACGATGAAAGAGTTCAATACATTGGTGAAATAGAGAAACAATTAGTAAGTAGATCAAATGAAATTAGAAGCGATATTTCCTCTAAATTACTTTTTCTATCTATATTGCTCAAAACTAATAAACCAAGCACTTTCGAGGAAACTAAGGCAAATTATGCTACCTTAGATACTAATAACGATTCTCTACTAGTTTTAGTTGATGAAAATGGTCATTGCTACAATGTCGATGGTTCATTATTTGAATTACAAAATGACAATCTATTAACTTCATTAATTATAAATAACGAAGAAATCTCTAGTTTTGAAAGACTGGCAACAGGACAAAATTATCTAATTACAGGCCAACCCATAGATCATTTTTACGTAGATGGTTTAAAAATTGTAGCTTTAATGTTTGCAACAAGTGAGAGTTCTTATAGAGAGAGAATGACACTACCATTATTTGGAAACTACGGAATGTCCTTTGTTTGTGACTATATGGGACGTTTGTTAATAAGTCCTCAAAAAGATGATTATAATATCATGGGCTATAATCTTTTTGCATCGCTTAAAGAATTAAACGTTGATGAAGAGACAGTTGCAAGAATAGAAGAAGACTTTTTTTTAGGAAAAAGTAATTATCATTATTTCCAATTAGATGAAAGATGGTTAATTCAATATGAATCTTTTAATAATGGGAAAGAATATATAATAAGCTTAATACCAGTTTCAATTGTATCAAATAGATTAATAAATGATGTTACAAGAACTTTGAGATTTGCTTATTATGTAATATTCTCAATTGTTTTATTAATATTAATACTTGCCATAGTTATTTATAAAATAATTGCTCAAAGAAATAGAACAAAGTTTGAATCTGAAGTTAGGGAGAGGGCAGCTCAAACTAGAAGTGAATTCCTCTCTCAAATGAGTCATGATATGAGAACACCACTCTCTGCTATTGTTGGTATGACCCAAATTGCTAAAGAAAACATTAACGATGCAAAAATAATGGAAGATTCATTAGCTAAAGTAAACTCTTCTGCAAACTACATGCTAGAGATAATTAACGATATATTAGATTTAAGCAAACTTGAAAGTGGAAAGTTTAATTTAAATATTGAACCATTTTCATTAAAAGAATTAATTTCTCAAATAGAGATAATAAATCAACCTAAAGCAAGTGAAAAAGATTTAGACTTCAATTTCAAATATAACTTTAATCAAGAACTTTGGTACAAGGGAGACAAATTAAGAATGTCTCAAATATTAATGAATTTAATTTCCAATGCAATTAAATTTACTCCTAAAAAAGGTTCTGTCGATATAATAGTCCAAACTGAGGAATTTGATACAAATACAGACACAATAACTATAATTGTAAAAGACACTGGAATTGGAATGAGTAAAGAATTCATGAAAGATTTATTTACTCCATACATTCAAGAAGATTCAAGCACATCCTCAGTTTATGGAGGGTCTGGTCTAGGCTTAACAATTGTAGATAGCTTAGTCAAACTGATGAATGGTTCAATTAAAGTATTGAGCGAAAAAGGCCTAGGTTCTGAATTTATAGTTAAAATAAATTTAGAGAGAGTTTCAAATTCCTTTACCCTTCCATCATCAGTTTGTGAGAATATAGATTTTACATCATTAAGAGTTCTATTTATAGAAGATCATCCAATCAATCGCCTCATAGGAGAAAAACAACTACAGAGTTTAGGAATGAAAGTAGAATCGGCTGAAAATGGAAAAATAGGTTTAGATATGTTTTTTAAACATCCTACTAATTATTATTCTTTAATTTTAACAGATATCCGAATGCCTATTATTGATGGATATCAAGTAATTAAACAAATTAGGGCCACAGAAAGAGAAGATCATAAAATACCAATAATAATCATGAGTGCAAACGCAAAGGATGAAGGCGCAAAAATTGATTCAGATGTTCAAGCAATTTTATGCAAGCCAGTAGATATAAAAGAATTAAAGGATTCAATATGTCAAATCTTAGCAAAGTAAAAATTATTGGAATTACAATTTTATTATTAACTTTAGTTTTATCATTTTCAAAGTATACACTAAGTTCTTCAAATGAAAATAAAAGCCAAATTACGATATTTGTAGATTATGATATTAATGAAGGCACAAAAGAATGGTTATTTTCTCTAAAAAATCAATTTCCTGAATATAATTTTTCATTTATTACAAACATAGTAACAAATGAGAAATATTTTATAGATTCAATGATGCAAAACAATTTTGACTGCGATATAATAATCTCTAAATATATAGAAAAAGACAGCACTACTAATTTAGCAAATCTCGCAGGCAAATCATTTTTTCCTTCCTCATCTTTTAATTCATTAAAAAAAATGGACCAGAATGGGAAAATATATTTAATCCCTTTTACCGATACAAAAAAGTATATATTAATCAATAAAGTATTCTTTGAAAAAAACAATTTACCAATACCAACAAGTGGAAAGGATTTATTAAATATTATCCCTAAACTTAAAAACTTTCCAAGCTCCGTATATTTTGACTACAATAGCGACACTTCATTAGCCAATTCTCTTTTTGATTATGCTTTCTCACTTACAGATGGTTTAACAATAAAAGGCTTTAAATGGGCTCAAGACTTGGAAACTGGAATAGCAGATGTAACAAGCTTTGATTTAACACAAACCTTTGATTTTATGGACAACTTTAAAAACATATCATTAGAACAAATAGACGCTCAAAATGATAATTTTAGTGAGGCTTTAGAGCGTTTTAAAAATGGAGAGATCGGAATATTTGAACTAACTACAAATGATATAGATCAAATAAAACCATATTTTACTTCTGATATGGTTGCTCTTCCATATTATTCATCATTAGACAACAAAAACTACGTCATATCTGAAAATCAAGTTTATATAGGTGTAAACAATGATAGCATGAGAGATAAAAAAGAAATTTTAGATACAGTTTTATCTACAATACTTGGAAAAGTAGGTGATACTGAAATTATATATGAAGAAAATAGTATATATACACCTCTAGTGGGTCTCTCAACTTCTGTATACGATACTTATTATAAATCAGTTATTCCACATGAAAAAAATCAAATAGTTGAATTGCATAATTTTGAACGTGGAAAGGAATACTTAACAACTGCAGTAGAGCAATATTTAGCAGGTAAAATAGATAGAAATGAATTTAAAAATTATTGGCAACAAGACGTTTTAGTCAGTAGATTTGAATTGAATAAAGTTGCATTAGCTAATACCCAATCTGATTTGTCTCCAAAAGAATGTTCAATGATAATAGCTAAATCGATTTACGATGAAGTAGATTGTGATATATCAGTTGTCACAGTTAGCTCGCTTATGGAAGACTTAACTCAACTAGAATCGATGTACTCCTCTTCGCCGTATTACATACAACAAGGCGATATTTATTGGGAAGACATATACAACATAATTCCCCCAAACAAAAATGCTGATTTATTTGATTCAACCAATCAAAAAATACTTTATTCAATCTTTACAGGTGAACAATTAATAGATTTTTTAAATACTTATGCTACCTCAATAGTTTATTATGGTGTTAAAAAGATAAACGATGATTATTATATCATCAAAAAAGATGGATCTATAGAACAGATTCTTCTCGATGGTTATTACAATTTTATAACTAATTCAAACTTTTATATTGATGGATTTGATCTCCCTAATCCAATTTTATACGATAAAACTGTAATTGATTGTTTAAATAAATGGATAATTGAAAATAATAATATATCCACTCAATCGATATTCACTTATACAATCATAGCAAAATAAGCAATTTATAAAAGTTTTTTATAAATAGATATGTATAAATATTTTTTTTTATAAAAATTATGATATAATTAAAGGTAATTGAGAAAAAATAATTATATTTCATAATGCAGGAAATTTTAAAAATATACAGAAATTGAATATTTTTTGAGTTTTTTTAAAAATTGGTTGACTAAATTAGTAATATTATTTATATTCCTACTTGTCTGAATGACACGGGGAGGTTCCCGAGCGGTCAAAGGGGGCAGACTGTAAATCTGTTGGCTCCGCCTTCGAAGGTTCGAATCCTTCTCTCCCCAATATAGTAGGTCTTCTCTTATGAGAAGACCTATTTGCTTTAATCTGAGAGGTTATATGAGCACTTTTTATAAAAAAGGTCTTGAATTTGAATGTCAAGGTTGCAATTATTGTTGCAGTTGCGAACCAGGTTATGTATTTCTTAGTGAAGAAGATCTTCGAAACCTCTGTAATCATTTTTCAATGGATGAAGATACATTTATTAAAACATATTGTAGAAAAATATCCATTGGTTTTGGATATAGAATTAGTCTTTTAGAAAAAGAAAATTTTGATTGTATATTTTTAACAGATAAAGGATGCAGTTGTTATGAAAGTAGACCTTTACAATGTCGAACATACCCATTTTGGCCCAATATTATTGAATCACGTGAAGCCTGGGAAGAAGAGGCCAAAACTTGTCCCGGTATAAATAAGGGGAAAAAAATAAAAATCAAAGAAATTAAGCATAACTTAGATTTAATGAACAATTTTGTATCTAAGATAATTCAATAGGAGAAAAAGTGCCAAAGATATCACAGCAAACAATAGATAAAATAAAAAATAAAATATCTTTATCTCAATATATTTCTCGCTATGCTGATGTAAAACACAAAAGAGGTAGCGATTATGTTTGTTGTTGTCCTTTCCATGAAGAAAAAACACCTAGTTTTTATATCCATGATGATAAACAATATTTCCATTGTTTTGGTTGTGGAGTTAGTGGGGACATCTTTAAATTTGTTTCATTATATGATCATCTGAGTTGGTATGAATCAATTATAAAGATAGCTGATGAAATTGGAGAGCCCTTAGATTTTGATACAAAAAAATCAAATACAAATTATAAGCAAAAAACTGAATATTATTCTTTATATGATCGTTGTAGAATCTTTATGCATAACATTCTTTTTTCTGAAATAGGTAAAACAGGAATAAATTATCTACAACAGAGACATATTAATAACGAAATGATTGAGAAATTTTCTCTAGGATATTTACCAAGTTATCCTGGATTTTTACATAGCAGAATCAAAGCTAGCAGTGACTATAAAGATGATTTTTTAAATAATAGTGGAATTTTTTATAAAGGTTCAAAAGATTCCCTTTTTGATGGAAGGCTAATATTCCCTGTTAGAACTTGGGATGGAAAAACCGTTGCTTTTTCTGCTAGAGATTTATCTGGTATATCTAAAGCAAAATATAGAAATTCGCCAGAAACATTAATTTATTCAAAAAAGAATAATTTATTTGGAATTTATGAATCTCTAGAGGCTTTAAAAACTAAAAAGAAAGTGATAATTTGTGAAGGTAATTTCGATGTTATTGCCTTACATCAAGCAAATATAGATTATGCTGTTGCATCCTTAGGCACTGCATTTACACCAGAGCAAGCAAGATTACTCAGTAGATACGTAAATCAAGCAACAGTTTTATTCGATAATGATGAAGCTGGAATTAAAGCAACTGTTAAAACATTAAACATTTTACAGGCACAAGGGATATCAAATTACGTCATAAATTTGACAGAATTTAACGATCCTGCCGAAATGTTAGAAAAAAGAGGGGAAGAGGGATTAAAAAAAGCGCTATCTAATCCAACAGAAGGGTTTATGTATCTTGTCAATAATGCAATAAAATTATATGATATAAAGAATTCGAAAGGTAAAGATGAAATTTTTAAATATGTGAAACCCTACATAGATGCTACATCTTCTGAAATTGAAAAAGATTCTTTACTTCAGAGATTAGCAGAAATGCTTAAAGTACATCACAATAGTGTTATTAAACAATATAACAAAGAAAATGCTAATAAGATAGTACATGGGAGAAAAGATAATGTTAAAATTGACATTTTACCATTAACAAAAGATAGGTTTAATTTAGATTTGTTTTTAATGTTGGTTATAGTAAATAACAGAAAACATTTTAAACAATTTCGAAAAAATATAACAACAAACGATCTCAAGGATGAGGAGGCAATATCATTATTTAATATATTAGAGGATTATTTTAGATTAAATGATGAAGATTGTGGAAATGATTATTTCTTGCAGCTTATTCAAGACCCACAAATAAAGGCAGATGTTTCATCTTCCTATTACATGGAAGAATTTAAAGAAAAATACTGCATACCACAAATTAAAGAAGGGATAAATAGAATAAGACTGAGAAGTCTAGAAGCTGAAAAAAAGAGATATGAAGAGATATTAGAAATAGCTCAATCTTCGAATGATATCGAAAGCATAAAAATGTTATTAAAAGATCAAATCTTATTAGATCGAGATATCGCAGAATTAAGGGGCAAATTAGTCCCGAAAACCAAACTATAAGGAAAAACTAAAGAATGCTGGATAAAGACTTTCTTTTAAATTTTGGATTATTATACAAAAGTGCTAGTGATGACAATTCAACATCAAAAAGTACTTTTCAATCAAAAAAAGCTGATAAAAAAGCTAAAAAAGTTTCTGAAGATAATGAACTAGAAGTACCTTTGAAATCTGACCTTTCAATAGAAAACAGAGAAATCCTTGAAGAGATACTTACTGAAATCGAAGTTGAACCTGATGAATCTGCTTTTAATGAAGTAGAAGAAGATCCTGATGATGATGCTTTTGTTAAAGATGATGTAGACGATGAAGAAGATGAAGATGAGGAAAGTGAAAGTGATGATGAGGACGAGGATGAAGAAGATGCAATCTTAGACTCAACAGATATCTCAGCTTTTTCTTTCGACTCTGAAGATACAGTAGGTTCAAGTGAAAAAGTTTTCGATATAAATTCAATTGGAAGCAGTAGCTCAGCTACAGCAAAAGAAGAAAAAAAATCAACAGTATTAACTAATTCAAAAGGTGATGTTGATGATCCTATTCGATTATACTTAAGAGAAATTGGTAAAGAAAAGCTTTTAACTGCTGAAGATGAAGTTATTCTTTCAAAAAAAATGGAAGAAGGAAATGCTATTATTCTTGAAGTAATAAAAGATAATGGTATCTTAATTTCTTTCTTTATAGACATTATTAAAAAATTAGAAGCTAAGATTGATGAAACAGAGATGGAATTCTCTCAAAAAGAACTAAAAGAGCTATATGCTGAACAAAAAAGATACAATCAGTATTACAGAGAGCAATTAAATCCTTTTAAATCATTGATAAAAGAATATCAAAGTATGAAAGAAGACTTAATTTCTAAAGGTCAAGATTTCTTAAAAGATAGTAAATTACAAAAGAAAAGAGTAAAACTTTTTGCTGCTTTAAATAATGTGGATTTACAACCTGAAGAGTTAACAGCTTTTACAGAAAGATATGTTAATGCAGAATTATCAATTGTTGAATTGATGGATTTAATGCAAAGTTTACAAAACAAATTAAATATTACATCCACCAAAGAGTTAAGACAACTAGGAAGAGACTTAGCTACTAGATCAAAGAGTAAGTTGATTGAAGAAGAGTTAAATATGAGTGCTTATGAAATAAAAGAACTTATATCAACTTATCAACAAACTGAAAAAACGTTAAAAGAAATTGAACAAACCTTTGAAGCTCCTAGAAATGAGATATTAGAGCAAGCTGTTGTAATTAAACGTGGTAGAAAAATGATGAAAACAGCTAAGGATAGATTAATCAAAGCTAATTTACGTTTAGTTGTATCAATAGCAAAAAAATATACAAACAGAGGCTTACATTTCTTTGATTTAGTACAAGAAGGAAATATTGGCCTAATAAAAGCTGTTGAGAAGTTTGAATATCGTAAGGGCTACAAATTTAGCACATATGCTACTTGGTGGATTAGACAAGCTATTACAAGATCTATTAGCGACCAAGCACGTACTATTCGTGTACCTGTTCACATGATAGAACAGATCAACAAAGTTGTTCGTGAATCTCGTTTATTGATGCAATCTTTAGGAAGAGACCCTTCAGATGAAGAAATTGCTGATAGACTTGGATGGGATGAAAAGAAAGTTAAAACTGTTAAAAATGTTGCTAGAGAACCAATATCTTTAGAAACACCTGTTGGAGAAGAAGAAGATTCATTATTATCTGATTTTATTGAAGACAAAGATGTAGAAAATCCAGCAACTCAAACAGCTTACAGACTTTTACAAGAACAACTATTAGATGTATTACATACATTACCAGCTAGGGAACAAGAAGTATTAAAAATGAGATTTGGTATTGATGGAGGATATTCATTAACACTAGAGGAAGTTGGATTATACTTTGGTGTAACTAGAGAAAGAATCAGACAAATTGAAGCAAAAGCTCTAAGAAGATTAAGACATCCCAAAAGAGCTAAACAATTGAAAGATTTTATAAACACCTAGGTATTTGATAAGTTAAATTATATTTATTGTAATTAATAAGAATATTCTTGATAATAAATATTATTTATGATAACTTTTATACCTATGTGAATTAAGATATCGTAGGGTATATTCATATATTAAAACTCATTAATTATGAGATAAGATTAGATTTCAGGAGAAAGTGATGCAAAAAGAAGTATTCACAAAGCTAGCAAAACTTCAAGATAGCTTAAAAGCGAAATTTCGCGTAGAAGAAGAGATTAAACAACTTCCACATGATTTAAAAATAAAAAAAGCACAACTTGATAAAATAAGAAGTGATTTTGATGAATTAAATTTAAATGTTCAAACTATTGAAAAAGAATGTAAAACTCTTCGTTTTGAATATGATAATGCTGTAGTTGCTCATGAAAATAATCAAAAACAGATGGAAGTCATTTCAACTCAAAGAGAATTTGAAGCTTTAGAAAAGCAAATTAGTGATTCACATATCTTAGAACAAAACTTATTAAAACAGTTACATGCTAAAGAAAAGTCTTTAACTGAATTAAAAGAAGAACTAGAATCAAAACGTGCAGTTCTTGAAGAAATTGATGCAGAAGTTAAAGAAGAAGAAGCTAAGCATGACCAAATTTTAGTAGATAAATTAAATGAAAAAAATAGTTTAGAAGAAGAATGTAACAAAATTGTAGAAGATTATGAAATCTCTCCTGATCTATTTAAAAAATTCTCAAGCATCGTAAAAAACAAAGAAGGTTCTGGTATTGTACCAATTCACGATAACGTATGTGAAGGTTGCCACATGCTTTTACCAGTTCAATTTGTTAACGATGTAAGAAGTTTAGAAAAGATAGAATTCTGTCCTTATTGTTCTCGTGTTCTTTATTATGAAGAAACAGCACTAGCACCAGATACAGATACTATGGAAATCGAGGAAGGTTCATTAACAACATTTGCTGATGAAGATGAATTTGACTTAGATAATATTTAGTAAATTATATTATTTTATAGGTTTTCTAGATAATCGCGTGCAGTTTTTTCTGTATGAGGAAAGTCCGGGCTCCACAGGACATAATGCCGGGTAACACCCGGGAGCAGTAATGCTACAGATAGCGCAACAGAGAGCAAACCGCCCATATTTAATATGGGTAAGGGTGAAACGGCGAGGTAAGAGCTCACCGCATGAATGGTAACATTTCATGGCTAGGCAAGCCTCATTAGGAGCAAGCCCAAGCAGTGAGTAAAGTGGTCCGCTTAATTCTCACGGGTAGGGTGCTAGAGATTTATAGTAATATAAATCGTAGATAGATGATTATCGTTATACAGAACCCGGCTTATTGAAAACCTATTTTTCTTCTTTTTTGATTAAATCCCAAACTCTATTTAACTCATCAACGTTATCTGGAGATATTGGGATTTTTTTATCGTCACAAATTTCTTTAACTTTATTAAACCTATCTTTAAATTTATTTGTAGCTCTTCTTAGTGCTACCTCTGGTCTAACTTTTAAAAATCTAGATAAATTAATTACAGACAATAGTAAATCTCCAAGTTCATCCTCAAGAGCATCCTTATCTTTGATAGAATCAGCCTCAAGGACTTCATTTAGCTCTTCAATTACTTTTTCAGCAACTGCTTGTTTATTATCCCAATCAAAACCAACTTTACTTACTTTTTTCATGCATTCATACGAATATTCTAATTGAGGTAAAGAAGAGGGAACCTTAGTAAAGAAATCATGTAAATCATCATGACGATGTTCTACATTTTTTTTAATATTATCCCAGATATTGATAACTTGATCACTATGAAGTGTTTTATTATCGTACTTTGATTCAAATACATGAGGATGACGTCTAATCAATTTAGCACATTCTTCATTAATACATTCAATCAAGTCAATATCTTTATAACCTTGATGAATTGTAAACAACATAATAATATTGGTTAACATATCACCAAGTTCTTCAGATACATTATCTAGATCTTTATTATTAATAGCATCTATATATTCATAAGTTTCATCTATTAAATAAATAGCAAAATCCTTGTTAGTTTGTTTTTTATCCCAAGGACATCCGTTTTCACTTCTTAATAGCTCTGTAATCTTTTTTAATTGAGATAGGGCACTAGTCAAATCTGTTTCATTCTTTAAATTAAATTCAATCATGAATATAGATTAATTAGATTCAGATAAAAAATAAAGATAAATAGAAGAAAAAGATAATAAAAATAATTCTAGTTAACAGAATATATATTATTTACAAAAAAAATAAATAATATTACAAATCAAAGCTACCTAAATATTGTAAATCGCTCCAAAAAATATTAGTAAATTCACCTGTAACATTTAAAGCTGCAAACACAGCAATTTTATAATCACTATAATTATCATAATATGAAGAATCTTCATCGTCATTAAATACGTAATCGTAATCTGTATCAGTGTCAAGTTCAGAGATGTTGTCATTTGAAATAAAAGTATCACCATTATATCGCTTTAAAGTTAAATTAGTACCATAAATTGATGCTAATTCCTCTGAACTATTTAAATAGTAATATATATTTGATGTTTCTGTAAAATCAAAATAAATATTATTATCTGAATCTGTAACTTGCGTGATTGAAAATGTAGCTGTCACATCTTCATCATACTCCATACTACCATCTATCGTAGCTAAATAATAAGGCACATCTTGATCTAAATCATCATATGTAAACTTAAATAATTTTATCTCACCGTCTAGGTATGAAACACTTAATACTTCAGGATCATTTGCTAAATAACGACCAGGTAAATCTGAGTATGTAGATTTAAACGAAGGAGTAATTTTTGAAGCATAAGTATTATCAGTAATATCATCTAACATACTTGCTGAATAAATTGAATAAAAATAACAAATCGATGGTGAATCTTCTGTTTGATAAGCACTATCGATGTTAAAAGTAATTGTTGTAGTAATAACATCAGAATCAGAATCTGAATCATCTGGATTGTCAAATATATAATAAGATGCTGACTCATCTTCCATTTCTTCATCATACATATATAAATTAGTTGGAATACCACAAGAAACAATAAATAACAAAGACACACAAATAGTAACAACTCTACTAAATTTTATGTGTCTTTTCTTTAAAATATATCTATAAATCATGTTTAATAGTTCAATAAACTATTTTTTGCAAGTTTTCCGTATTCTGAATTTGGGAATTGGTCAGCTAGCTGTTGGAATTGTCCTTTAGCTAATTCTGTATTTCCTTGTTTTTCATATATACGGGCTAAAGTAAACATTGTTTTAGGTGTCTCAGCAGCATCATTACCATAAGTATCAATCAATTGTTGACAATATTCAACTGCTTTTGCATCATCACCTAATTGTTCAGCACATACAGCAGCATTGCTTAAAGCTAAAGATCCCATGTAAGTTCCTTCGGCTTCTTCAGATATCTCTACAAAACGATCAAGAGCTGATTGATAGTTTTCATCGCTAAAATCTTTTAGCGCTAGAAGATATGAAGCTTTGTACCCTACATAGCCTTTTTCATTTTCGAGAGCTTCTAAATCAGCGACAGCTTTATCTAAGTCTTGTTGATAAGTCTCAGATGATTCATCTGCACTAGTTGCGCTAGCAAATTCAGTTTGAGCTATCTCTAAAGCATCGAAATTTTTCATTTCTTTTTTATTTGAAGCAATATTTACGATACCTATTACAATTAGAACTGCAATAACAGCAATAAAAATATATAAAAGGAATTTTGAATTTTTACTCAAAAAGGTTGAAACACGACTCTCAATAATCTCTGTTTTATCGTTATCGAAATTATCTTTATTACTCATTAATAAACTCCCTTTTAGGAAATGTTAAACAGGCGGAATTACCGCCTGTCATTAACTTTGCCGATTTAGTTTTCGTCTTTTGAAGCCATTAAATCTGCAAATGTGAAAGTATCCTCTTCATCATCATCGCCATGTATATACTTAGCAATTTCAGATTGTTGTGAACGCTTAATCATTTCTTTAATAGAAAGTGAAAGTTTTTGAGTATTTGGATTACATTCAATAACCATAGCTGTAACAGGATCACCAACATTGTATTTTTTCAATACATCGTCTGTGAATTCTTCATCTGGTCCAACAAGATTATATTTACTTATTAATCCTTCAATATCACCAATAACTTTTACAAATACACCGAACTCAGTTACGTTAGAAACTGTACCTGAAATCTTACTGTATTTTGGATAATCCTTTCTAAGTACTTGCCAAGGATTTTCTTCAAGTTTTTTAACACTTAAACGAATTCTTCTGTTTTCTGGTTCTACTCTAGTTACAACAACATCAATAGAATCACCTTCTTTACAGAAAGAAGACATGTTTTTAATTCTCTTTGTCCAAGAAATATCATCAATATGTAAGAAACCGTCAATTCCTTCTTCTAGATTAATGAAAGCACCACTGTTAGTAATTTTAACAACAGGTTTATTCAATGTCATTCCTACTGGGTATCTTTCAGCAATTGTATCCCAAGGATTTTCTAATAATTGTTTTAATCCTAGAGAAACTCTTTTCTTATCTAAATCATAACCAAGAATCTTAGCATTAACAACATCACCAATTTTTAAAATTTCTTTAGGATTGTTTACTCTCTTAGTCCATGATAATTCTGAAATATGAGCTAAACCTTCTACACCAGGTTCAATTTCAATAAATACACCGAAACTTGTTAGTTTAGTTACTGGAGCAGTAATTACATCATCAACATGATATCTTTGTTCAAATGTTGACCATGGATCTTCACTCATGTGTTTTAAACTTAAATTAATTTTTTGAGAATCTGGATCAATGTTAATCAAACGTAGTTGAACAACTTGACCTTTTTTTACAAAATCTTTTGGTCTTGTAACATGACCCCAACTCATATCATTGATATGTAATAAACCGTCAAAACCACCTAAATCAATAAATGCACCAAATGAAGTAAATGATTTAACAACGCCTTCTACTACATCACCAATTTTAACTGTTGAGAAGAATTGATCTTTATTTTCTTTTATCTTCTTCTCTAGGTATTCTCTTCGTGATACAACGCTTTTTAATTTAGTTCCTGCATGGAACTTATCAATTACAAAATAGTCAGTGATTCCAATTAATGTTTCTGGCTCTTCAACGCGAACTACATCCGCTTTTGATAATGGGCAGAATCCTTTGTAGTCTCCACCTAAATCAACCTCAAACCCACCTTTGATTACTTTAATAAAAGTACCTTCGATAGGAGTCCTACCCTCAGCTGCTTTTCTTAATTCATCAGTGCGTTCTTTGACATCTGCTCGTTTTTTTGAAACGACGATTTGACCATGTTTTCCTTCTTTCGAAACAATAACAACACTCACATTATCACCAATTTCTGGTAATTCTTTGAATTCACTGCGAGAAATTTTACCCTCGCTCTTGTAACCGACGTCAACAAAAACATACTCGTTATTTACCTGAACCACAGTTCCGGTCACGAGCTGACCGTCTTCGATGCCATCAAGAGATTTAAGATACTCCTCCTGCATTAATTGCATACTGGTTTTCTTTTCTTCAATTTCACTCTCGTTAGCCACTTGCTTTCTCCTGATCCTAAATTCCTATATTTATCGCAAATCTTGCGCTTTTATAGCTTTTATCACTTTCTCACAAACTTGCGTAATGGTCAAGTACGAAGTGTCAATAATTATTGCATCATTTGCAATCTTTAAGCTTCCTACTGGTTTTTCTTTATCATTTTTATCCCTCTTTTTTATTTCGGATAAAATGGTTTCAAAATTTTGACCATCTGGGTGTTGATTGAACCTTCTTCTAGCTCTAATTTCTGCATTAGCATCAAAGTAGAATTTGAAATCTGCATTAGGGAAAACAACTGTTGTAATATCCCTTCCTTCAGCTATTATATCAAGCCCTTTTGCTATGTCTTTAATCGTAGAATTTACTATTTCTCTAATTCTAGGATCGACACTAACTTGGGATACATATTTATCTACCTTCGCTGTGTGTAATTTATCTTCAACATCAACACCATCAACACAAACTTTTGAGTTTTTTACACTAATTTTAATATCTTTTGCAGTCTTTAAAACTGCATCTTGATCTAAAATATCCTCATTCCTTTGTTGGTGGGCATAAGTTATTGCTCTGTAAAATGAACCAGAATTTAAATAATATAAATTCAATTTTTCAGCTAATAAAGCCGCTATTGTACTTTTTCCAACTCCTGCAGGTCCATCAATTGCAACAACCATATACTACTTCCCCTTACCTATTTTAATACTTTTTGAACTCTTAGCATTTTCACCTGCTAACAATCTTTCAATTTGTTTATAATTTAGTTGGCGATATTGTCCTGGCTCTAAATCTCCTAATTCAATATTACCTATTCTAATTCTACATAATTGCTTAACTTCATAATCAAAATAACTAAAAATCTTTCTTATTTCTCTATTTTTACCTTCAGTTAAAACAATACGTGTCCAAGTCTTTGTTAAAAGCTGAAAACTTTTAATTTTATAGGGTTGTTTTTGATCAATATAAATACCATCTATGGCTTTTAAAAGATCAGCTTTTTTTACTTCTCTATCTGTAGAAACTAAATATTCTTTCTCTATTTGATGTGATGGATGCATAATTTTATTTGCAACATCTCCATCATTTGTATATAAAATTAAACCAGTAGATTCTTTGTCCAAACGACCTATGTGATATAGTAAATGCCAGTCGTTAATATTAATCAATTCACGGGCATATAATTTTTCATTTGGATCAAAATTTGTACATACATAACCTTTTGGTTTATGTAGTGCAAAATAATATGATTTATCAATTGGTTCAACTGTTTCATCGTCTAATTGAACAACATCATCTCTATCAACTTTAGTGCCTAATTCTGTAACTCTTTTTGTATTAACCCTAACTCTTCCAGCTGTAATTAATGTTTCACAAAATCTTCTACTTCCACAACCACTTTTAGCTAGGTACGCTTGCAGTCTTATTGGATACTCTATTTTCAAACTTTACTCCTCAGTAATTTCTTCTTCATCCATGAACCTTGATTTATCTATATCTGATAACTTTGGTAGTTCACTTATACTTCTTAAATTGAATTCTAGCAAGAATTTCCTAGATGTTCCATACAAACAAGGGTGCCCTGGAACATCTTTCCTGCCTATTACTTTAATATATTCTCTATCTCTTAATAACCTAACTATAGTATCACTTGAAACACCTCTAATATTGTCTATTTCACGTCTAGTTATAGGTTGACTATATGCAACAATTGAAAGTGTTTCAAGAGCGGCTTTACTAAGCCTTTTATCAACTTTTTTACCATAACATCTTCTAAGTTCTTTGTGTAAATCTTTTGATGGTAAAAATTGATATCTATCATGTTTATTACTTAATGTAATTCCATGCATATAATATGTAAAATGTTCATTTAATTCATCTAATGCACTAAATAATTCATCTTCTGTTAAAGATGTCATTTTTAAAAGTCTTTCTTTACTGACACTATCATTTTCTAAAAATAAAATTGTTTCAACTAGTCTAGCATTTTTTGATAAAATTAATTCAGAATTATTATCTTTTGCGGATTTTTCACTTTTTTTTATATTTCCCATTCTCACTCATCATCCTCTAAATCAATTTCTTCAAATTCTCCAAGACCTATTAAATTATCTTTTAAACCTTCAACTTCTATTTCACTCTCATCTTCTTCTATCTTATCTGATTCATCCTCTTTTTCTACTTTTATAGAGTAATCATCTTTGTCTATTTCATCGTTTAAAGCATTTTCACTATATAAACCTTTTTCAATAGCTTCTTCGTACATTTCATCTATTAAATCAGCTTCTTCATCATTTATAGTTTCTATATTCCTTTTTCTTATAATTATTGTATCAAAAGGTACCTTTTGTTCAATAATTATCATTTTAAACTTACAAGCTTCTAATATAGCCATAAATGAACAAATAATGTGCAAAGGTTTATCTAAAAAAATAATTATATCTTCAATATGGATTTCTTCTTTAGATTCAAAGAGTTCATTCATTAAAGCTAATTTTTCATTAACTGTTACCTCTTCATATACATTAAAAACTTTTGTTGGAGAGATTTTACTTAAGATTGAAGTAAAAGTTTCTAACAAACTCTCTAAATTAATATTTTCAAATAGTTGTTGATCATCAAACGGTATCATAAATGATGACTTTTTTCTTTCAATAAAAAGTTCATCACTATTAGCTGTATTAGTTAACAACTCAGTATATTTTCTAAACTTCTGATATTCTAACAACTGTTGTACTAAATCTTGTCTTGGATCTTCATACTCCTCATCAAATTCAACTTCTACAGGAAGCAACATCCTACTTTTTATATACAATAAGTCAGCAGCCATTTTATAAAAATCTGAGAGTTGATTTAACTTAATACTTTCATTATTGTTTATATAATCTAAAAACTGTTCTGTTATTAATGCTATAGGAATATCATAAATATTGATTTGAGATTTCTGTATTAAATGTAGTAATAATTCTAAAGGACCTTCAAATGTAGGAATTTTAAAGAAATGTGAATCTTCATTAGGTTTGACTTCTATATTAGAATTTGCCATTAACTATCTCGCTTTCAATATTTTAAGTAATTATACAATTTTGTTAGTAAAATGTAAATTTAAAACCTTCATTAAAAATTATTTCTTTTTAACTTAAAAGTCAAATCTAAACCTTTTTATACTATAAAGTTAATAAAATCAAGCAATAAGATTAAAATCAAGCAATAAGATTAAAATAAATCAAATAAGGAAAAATTAAAAGAAAAAAAACTATTTTAAATCTTAAATAAAAACACCTCCCAATTTAAAAGTTAATAACAATTAACTTACTAGGAGGTATAGTTTTTTTTAATTTTTATTTAGTTTCTTTTTTATCCTCTTCCACTGGTTTAGGAAACATGATTTCTCTAAGCTTTTTATCTAGAAGTTCAACAATTTCTGGATTGTTAGTTAAAAATGCTGTTGCATTATCTTTACCTTGGCCAATCTTTTCATCGTTATAAGAATACCAAGAGCCACTCTTCTCTATTAAATCATATTTAATAGCAGCATCAAGAACACTTCCAATATAACTAAGGCCCTTACCAAACATTAAGTCCATCTCTACTTTCTTGAAAGGTGGAGCTACTTTGTTTTTTACAACTTTAACTCTAATTCTATTACCAATTATATTATCAGAACCTTTGCTTAAAGTTTCAATTTTTCTAACTTCTAATCTAACGGATGAATAGAACTTAAGAGCATTTCCGCCTGTAGTAGTCTCAGGATTTCCAAACATAACCCCTATTTTCATTCTAATCTGGTTGATAAAGATTATAGTTGTGTTGCTCTTTGACAATATTCCAGTCAACTTTCTTAAAGCTTGGCTCATTAGTCTTGCTTGAAGACCCATATGTGAGTCTCCCATATCACCATCAATTTCAGCTTGAGGAGTTAAAGCAGCAACTGAGTCAATAACAATTATATCAACAGCACCTGATCGAACTAGTTTTTCGCAGATATCTAAAGCTTGTTCTCCATTATCAGGTTGTGATATCCACAATTGATCAATTTGTACTCCTAAGGCACTAGCATAAGTTGGATCTAAAGCATGTTCAGCATCGATAAAAGCAGCAATTCCGCCTTTTTTTTGGGCTTCTGCAACTGCATGTAGAGCTAATGTAGTTTTACCACTAGATTCAGGACCATATATCTCAACAATTCTTCCTTGTGGGTATCCACCAATTCCTAAAGCTTCATCTAATAATAACGAACCACTAGAAATACTACCAATATCTAAAGAAGCACCTTTATCTCCGAGTTTCATCAGAGATCCTTTACCAAATTGTTTATCAATTGAAGCCCTTGTTGCTTCTAATGCCTCTCTTTTTTGTTTTTCATCTGTTGGATTGCCTAAAGTAGCTTCAACATTTTTTTTAGCCATTTATATTATCTCCTTTAGATATAATTCACTATTTATCTTATATTATAATATTTGTACAAATGCTTTAAAGATTTCCCTTCTCATACATTTCTTGTATGAAAGCATTTCTATCCTCCGCTCCAAAGAAAGCAGAACCTGTTACAACTACATCTATACCAACTTCACGTAATTTTTTTATATTATGTGTGCTAATTCCACCATCACAATTGATTTTATAATTATAGCCGTACTTTTCTTTTAATTGATGTAATTGCTTAATCTTATTTAAACTATAATCAATAAAAGTTTGACCACCAAAACCTGGATTTACACTCATTATTAATACTTGATCTACTTCACTTAAAATTGGTAATAATAAATCAACACTAGTTGCTGGATTAATTGATATACCAACATCTTTCTTATTTGCTTTAACCATCTGTAAAGCTCTGTGTACATGCTTAGTTGCTTCATAATGTATACAAATGCCATCACACCCAGCATCAGCAAATTGGTCTATATATTTTTCGGGATTTTCAATCATTAAGTGAGCATCAAAATATAAATCACTGTGCTTTCTTAAATCCTTTATAAATTTAGGTCCAAATGTAATATTTGGAACAAATACGCCATCCATAACATCTAAGTGAACCCATTTAGCTTTAGCACTTTTAATTGATTCAACTTCCGCTACTATATTTGAAAAATCAGCAGATAAAATACTTGGTGATACTATTAATTTATTCATGACATTAGGATATCATAAAGTAGAATTATATTGCAATTGTTTTATCATATTTATCTAAACTAATAATTCTATAAATTTTATAATTGTATTAAATAAAACAAAAACAAAAATAGCTTATTAATTAGAAAATAAATACAACTTTCAATTAGTAATCCTCATTGATTTTATATAAGATAATTTGATATACTTATTGCTATTATTTTTTTATTATATAAATAAATAGGAAAGACAAGAACAGGGTATAATAAATATTTTAAAGTTTTGATTCATACTTGCTAATTACTTATTTTTGTAATATAATGTAAATAAATTGAGAGAAAAAAATGCCCCCGAGCATCGCCATGCTGTTGCTCGGGTTTTGTTTACGTAAAACAAAATGGTCAATTTTAGCTTTTAGAATAACGAAACTTTACAAGTAGGCTCAAACTATAAATGAGCCAATTTTCTGCGGAGGAAAAATTATATGAATATGAAAAAATTACAGACTATGTTAGATGAAGAGAAATGGAGTATTTCTTTCATGCAAAGTTGCGATATTCAATATTTTAAAGATTTAGATAAACAAATAGGTGAAATTGCTGATGATGAAATTATTGAAGTTAAACAACTTTGTGATGACCATTTCGAAGAAAAAAATCAAAATAGTGTAATCGCAAGGTATATATCTGGCGCCATAACTTTTTTAACAAGGCCCCAGGAAGATAGCATAGCCTTCTTAGATTTAATTTCTTCCTTTGCTCAAGTAAATAGATTTGATTTAGTGGAATATTTATGTTCATTGGTTTTAGTTGTTAATGAAAGTAAACCCGCTTTACGTTTACTTGGCGAATGCTACGAAAGTCAAAACAAAGAAGACAAAATGTATGAAATTTGGGAAAGATTAATTAAAGTCGATTATTCAGAAACCAAACTTCTAAAAGATTTAGCTGATTACAAATTAAAGAGCGATAAGCAAAGCAGTAAAGAAGCTGGTATTCTTTATTATAAAAAATTAATTAATCGTTTGATTGCTAAAAATGACCCAATGAGCATCAAAGAAAGCTTTCCAGTTCTTATATCTTTAATCCCTGATGAATTTGGATATTTAATTGGGATTTGTGAACGCGTATCTTCTCATGTCGGCAAATCTTATGCAGTTGCTTTATTAAATGTTTTAGTAACTTATAATAATGATAATATTGACAACAAGATTACTGTTTATAAAAAAATCTTAGAGTACTCTAACGATGACATCGGTGCTAGAAATAATTTAGTTAAATGTTACAAAATTAAATATAAAGATCATGGTAGATTGAGCACTTGTTTACATCATAGCAAATTAAATGACAAATATTTTAAAGATGTAATGAGAGCTATCGAAGATTTTGAAACAAATATCGCTTTTGATAAGGGGACATTTGTTTACCAAAAATCTACAAACAAAATTGGTCGTATAAAAAATATTAATGAAAAACAAGTTGTTATAGACTTCCCTAATAAAAGTTCTAAGATGTCTACAGATATGGCTTTTAAGAGCTTAGTAGCTCTTCCAAAATCACATATTTGGGTATTAAAAAGTGTTGTTCCTCATGAAAAACTTGCAGCTAAAATTAAGACTGATATACCATGGGCATTAAGAATATTAATGTCTAGCAACAATGATAAGGCATCTATCAAAGAAATGAAAAATGAACTATCCCCTTCTCTATTAACTACTAGAGAAGTAAATGCTTGGGTAAATGCTGCTAAAAAGGAATTAATGAGTAATCCATTATTTGGTGTTAGTTCTCAAGAAAAAGATACTTTTACTCTTAGAAGCACACCTATTACTTTTGAAGAAAAACAATTAAATATCTTCAAGAGCAAAAAACAGTTCTACAGTAAAGTTAAGGTATTGAGAGAATTCATTCAAAATAATGGAGATGTAGAGAGTGATTCATTCTTAGAGATGATTGCTTATTTCTCAAATAACATAACAAACAGTGATGGGACAAGTATTACTCTACACAATGTAAGTGATACTATCATCAGCAGTTATTTATTATTACAAGACTTATTTGTTAATTATAGCATGAACTTTGTTAAATTACCTGAAGGTTTACCATTTACTGCATTGTATGAAAGAATTGAAAATGTTGTTGAATGCTTTAAAAACATCGACGATCCAGATCTTAAAAAATTGTTCATAGAGCATGTTGTTAAGGTTGATCCTTTCTGGGAAAAAACTTTAATGGATTTATTCCCACATTATTTAACTTCATTTATACCAGATACTTTCAGAAGCAATAAAAAAGCAAGCAGCTTTGCTAGAGTTTTCAAACAATGTGTAGAAAATTATAAAGATAAATCTCAAGTTTTCTTGTACCTTTATAAAAACTATACAGTTAAAGCTTGGGAAAAAAATGGTATTTCATCTGAACAATTATTATTTACAGCTCTTTCTCTTTTAGATTATTTACTAAAATTGATCGAAAACAAAAAGAATGTTACAGAAAATCGTAAGAACGTTAAAGTTCTTATGACGAAACTCTTCGACGAAAAAGCTGTATATAATTACATTGAAGAAGGTGATGAGATTAAAGGTAAAAAGGCTTATGCTTTAGTTGATAGATTACCTCTTGGAAAAGCAGATTTAGGTAAAAAGATTGAAGTTAAGCACCAACTTACTAAAAAATATCCAGATTTTGATTTTAATTCAAAAACAAATATAGTTTCTGATGAAGAGGTTATTCCAACTGGTTTATTCTGTCTAAGAGAAACTATGGAAGCTAAAAAACAAGATCTTTATAACTTGCAGCATGTTCAACTACCCGCAATTGCAAAAGAAATTGGGGAAGCTAGAGAACTAGGAGATTTAAAAGAAAATAGTGAATACAAATATGCTAAAGAAAAACAGCGTATGTTAAATTCACAACTTATAACTCTAAGTGATGAAATTGAAAGAGCTACTGTTATTGATCCTGAAACGGTTACCAATGAAAAAGTTGCATATGGTACTAGAGTTACTTTGTTGGATAATAATACTAACTCTGAAGTTACTTATACAATCATGGGTGCCTGGGAAGCAGATCCATCAAACAATATAATTAACAGATTAGCTCCTCTTGGTTCTAATTTATTAAATCGTAAGGTCGGTGATCATATAAAGTTTACTGTAAATGAAAAACCTTTCGACTTTACTGTTTTAAAGATTGAAGTAGCTGTTTAACACTCTTCTTAAAAAAAGCCCAAAGACTAAAAATCTTTGGGTTTTTTATTTAAATTTAATATCTAAATTAATAATTTCCAGGTGCTGGAGCCTTAACTACAAATAACTCTAAAATCTCAGTACCATGATTTTGTGCATCCATTTTTGTGTTATATGGTATTTTTAATACTGTATTTTTTTCATATTGTTTAAACTCATTGTCTTCTAAACTTAAAGATAATGTTCCTTTTACTACTGTCATATAAACATTTGCATTTGTATAGTGTGTTTTTAGTTTTTCACCTGTTAATAAAACCATATGCATAAAATTTAAATTTTCATCTTTGATTACTGCTTCAATTATAGGCTTATTACTATCACTTATTTTGTAAATTTCCTCTATCATTTTATTCTCCACTTTTACTCTTTTCACATAGTATAATAAAAATATTTTAAAACAAAAGACACTTATGTTACTTTTGTCGTTTAAAATATTGTAAAAATGGAATTTTAAATATTGAATATGAAAATAAACAAATCATTCCTAAACCAATAGTTATCAACATCGCTATTAATATATTTTTACCCGTTGAGCCATCGATATACCAAATAGGAGAAAACTTTTTATATATAATCAAAATTAATAACATTGGTAAATTAGCTAGAACAGTCCTAAAAATCATAAATATAGTCTTCTTTATATTAATATCATCAATGAGAATAAAAATATGAATAATTAGAGTTATTAAAAAAGAGATTGTATTTGCTATAGGTAGTGCAATGATTGATAGTTTTTTAATTAAAATAAAAGACAAAATCATATCTAAAACGGCTTGAAGTACAATTAGAATAAATGACAGTCTTGCCTTATCTTTTGCAATTAGAGCGCGATTTAATAAGGAATTAAGCCCAATTATGGTTAACCCCATTACCAAATAAAAAATAACAGATGCTGTTAGTAATGTATCACTATATGTAAACTTACCATTTTGTAACAATACTGCTACATATTCTTTACTCAAAAACATTATTAAAATTGTTGCTGGAATAAATAGATTAATCATTCCATCTATTCCATAAGCTAAATTAGATTTAAATTCTGTTTGATTTTTTTCCACATAGCTTTTTGAAAGTAAAGGATAAACTACTGTAACAAAACCAGCATTAACTATTCCATATGGAGTCGAGAAAAAAATCATGGAATTTGAGAAAGCAGTAGCGTTACCTTCCGTAAGCGTTGTCGCAAGGTAGGAGGAAAACTGCTGTGAACAAATAGTTGTTATTGCTGAGCCTACTACTATCAACCACGTTTTTAATATTTTTTTAAATTCTTTATCATTAAATCCAAAATCTAAACGCGATCTATACCCATATTTATAAACGGATATATAGGTGAATACAAACTGAACTAAACTAGCTAAGATAACACCATAAGCCATAGACATGGCCCCTAGTTTTGTGTGGAAAATAGAAACAAATAATATTAGTGAAATTGAAAAAAATAATGGCGCTATTCCGTATGATATAAATTTTTTATCTGTTTGAAGTGCCGCAGCAAATACGTTTGCTATAGAAATAAAAGCCAAAAATCCCATAAAATAAGGTAACAACTTAGCTCCTAAGTCTATTTGACTACCTTCAAAATCACTTATAAATGAAAAAATTTGTCTACTAAAAAATAAAAAAACTATTATCACTAGTGAAAACAAAATTAACTGAAAAGTTAACATCAAACTTAATAATTTATTTCTATAACTCTTGCTATCACTTTTTGAAAAACTCGGAATAAAGGCAGCTGAAATTGCTCCTTCAGCAAAAATTTTTCTTAGATTATTAGGAAAGAAAAAGGCTACATTAATTACATCAGCTGTTGATGTTGCCCCAAAAGCTGTTGTAATTACCCTAGCTTTTACAATCCCTAATAGTCTAGATACCAAAGTTAAGACCATTAGGATTGTTGAATCTTTTGATTTCTGTTTATTTTGAGTAAAATCTTTCAAGATAATCCTTTTTAAACTGCTTAAACCTATCTTCCTTAATTGCTTGTCTAACTCTAGCTAATAGATTATATAAATATGTTAAATTATGTTCAGTAGCTAGCATCCCTCCAAGCATTTCATTTGTTTTAACCATATGATGCATATAGGCTCTTGAGTATTTTTGGCAAGCTGTACAAGTACAATTTTCATCAATTGGATTATGGTCAAATTTATGTATAGCTTTTTTAAGTGTAACAACACCATCATCACTAAATACAGCCCCATTTCTACCCATTCTAGTTGCTAATACACAATCGAATAAGTCGATACCATTTTCTACAGCATTAAGTATATAATCAGGTGATCCAATTCCCATTACATACCTTGGCTTTGTTTCATCAACAAACTCACTTGTGTAACTTAAATATTCATAAAAAGCTTCCTTTTCTTCTCCTACTGATAAACCACCAATAGCAATTCCCGGAAAATCTAGGGAAGAAATATATTCAGCACTTTCTTTTCTCAAATCTTTGTAAAAATTACCTTGAACAATACCAAACATATTGCCCTTAAAGCCTTCTAGATTGTCGCCATAATCTTTTGCTCTTTTTGCCCAACTATGAGTTGTGTACATAGCTTCTTTTGCTGCCCTATATGGAATATCTGGAGGTGTACATACATCAAGAAGCATGCAAATATCGCTACCAATACTCTTTTGTATATCAATTACCTTCTCTGGAGTAAAAACATGTTTAGATCCATCTATATGTGATCTAAAATGGACTCCACTATCTTTTATTTTTCTAAGTTTAGATAAAGAAAAAACTTGAAAGCCTCCACTGTCTGTTAAAATATTACCTTGCCAGTTTGAAAAATTGTGTAACCCACCAAAACTGTCTAAAACTTCGGTTCCAGGTCTCAAGTATAGATGATAAGTATTTCCTAAAATAAGATTATATCCAATTTCTTTAACCTTATCATGGTATATACCTTTAACAGTTCCATTAGTACCAACTGGCATAAATGCAGGAGTCTCTACTACTCCATGATCTAATTTTACATAACCAATTCGAGCATTTGTATCTTTATCTTGATGTATTTTTGTATATAATTTTTTCACTATTTTATCCTTTACAAGCTCTATTAACTTACTTGAAGATTAAAAATAATTCAACTAGATTTAAGTAGCAGAAAAACTTTTTAACTTATTTAAAATTAATGGTATAAATAGAATTATAACATAAGGTAATGTAATTGATATATATGGACTTAATATTGCCTGTTTAGCTGTAAGTTGAAATAGCATTTTTGAAACATAGAATATTACAGCTATAACTATTGAGTTAAATATAGAAAATAAAAATACATTTTTTTTATTTCTATAATCGATACTGCAAGCTATAATAACCATAAAGAATGCTGAAAAAGGTGCAGTTAAGCGTTCTAAGAATTCACTCATGTTTTGATACCATAATCTTATATTAACTTTTTTTTGAATATTCAAATATTTTATAGCACTAGTGAAAAACATAGTCTGTAAATCGTAAGTTATACTTCTAAATAAATTTGGCTCTAAATTAATATTAGGATCTTCTACCTCATCTAACATCGTTATTTCAATATTATCTTCTTTTATATCGCTTATAATTACATCTTGTAATATCCAATCTTTATTTTCACTATTCCAAATAGCTTTTTTACTATCTATACGTTTGATAATTTCATTATCTTCATTTTTTTGTACAACAATAACTCCAAAAAGTGTTTTATCTTTTTCTATATATGTATTTGCATAAATAATATTATTATTTACTGAATCTAATAACCCAATATTTGAGTTATTTAAATTGTAATTTATATTAAATATTTGATTTTTAAATTGAGTTCGCCTAGTAATTGACTCTAAAACATAATTTTCATTAAACAAAAAAGCTATAAATGTGATACAAGCCATTAATAATAAAATCTTTTTATAAATATTTCTTAGAGATAAACCACTTGATAATAAAGCTATAACTTCATTATTGGCATATAGCTGAGATAAAAAGAATGTAACACAAAATAAAGAAGTTGGGGCCAAAACTATCATTATTGCTTGTGGTATATAATCTATAGTAATATTAAAGATAATGTCCCATGATACATTATTTTGGACATATGAATTTAAATTTGAAAACAAATCAACACTTAATAGAATTAAGGTTGTTAATATCATTGTTACAAATAAAAGTTTAATTAAATTAGATAATATAAATTTATTTATTATTTTCATTAATTCCTCCATACCTTAATCAGAATTGAGGAAATTAATAAAATTAAAATATTAGGGAACCACATCAAAAAAATAGGATTTAATGGATATTGGAAAGTTTTTAACTGTGCTATAAACAATAAATACCAATAGATCACAGCTACAAACATGGATAAAGAAAAACCCACTAATCTTCCGTGTTTAAACTTCAAATAAGATAGAGGGATAGTAATTAAAATTAAGAAAAAACATGCCGCACTTAAAGCCATTTTTTTATATAACTCTGCTCTATAATATTGTAAATAAAAATCTATATGATTTATTTCGATTGTTGGAAAATTGTTATAGCCTTCCACAAACTCATTAGCAACCAAATTATCCATTGCATTATTAATTTCAAAATTCTTTGCTAGATTTAGAATTACAGAACTTCTATCTTCAAATTTATTTTCTTTGTTCGATAACAAAATTGGTTTAGATCTTTTAATTTTAGAAATTAAATCAACACTTGAAAGATTTGATGGAATAGAAGCACTTACTCGAGCTAGATTATTTGAAAAATCAATGAAAAATTTTGCTTCCTTAGCTTTAGCCATGTCCCATATATTAGGTTCTTTAGTATTAGTAAAAATTATTGTAGGACTTTCGACATCCAAGGAATAAATTAAATTATTAACATCTAATAAATTTAAAGTACCCATTTTTGATTGTATTAAATATGAATTATCATCATATGAATTAATAATAGTAACATCTTCTATTTTATTATCTTTAACTTCACCATTTGTTATTAACAAATTATCGAAAACATTCGTTGAATAGCTTTTTAATTCTACTCCTGGTGTTTTTGTTAGTAACTGGACATATAACTTTTGATATTGTAATGCACTATATGGTAATAATATATCAGCTACTAAAAAACAAAATACTGAAATTAAAATAGATATTATTATAATCGGTTTAAAAATATCATATAAGCTAAAACCTGAGCTTCTAAGGGCTAATATCTCATTAGAAGAATTTAAATCTCCTATAACCATCGCAGCTCCACTTAGGGATGCAAAAGGAAATACATATAATAAAAATTGGGGAATTGCTAAAACTACTAAATGTAACATTGTAAAAAAATCAACATTACCTAAGAGTATTCTTTTAGCCAAAATAAGAATTTGATTTATAAAAAAAATAAAAAAGAAAAAAACGAATGCAACTAAGAAGGCAAGAATATATTCTCGCCCTATAAATGTAAACAATCGTTTTTTACCAATTTTCAAAGTCAAAACTTATACTCCAGTAGATCCGAATCCACCTTCTCCCCGATTGGTTTTGTCTAACTCATCAACTTCTACAAAATTAGCAGTTACAACAGGAGCTATTACAAATTGGGCAATTCTATCTTTATCATTTATAACAAAATCTTCTTTGCCATGATTTATTAAGATAACTTTAACTTCACCACGATAATCAGCATCTATAGTTCCAGGAGAGTTTAAAACAGTTACTCCATATTTAGCCGCAAGTCCACTTCTAGGTCTAACCTGAGCTTCATAACCTGGTGGTAAGGCTATCTTTAAACCTGTAGGTATTAAAGCATAGTCTCCAGGCTTTAAAGTAAACGGCTTTGAGAGCCTAGCTGAAATATCAGAACCCGCACTCAAAGCTGTTGTTTGTTTTGGAAGTATAGAACCTTTATCTAATTTTGTCTTAACAACAATATCAGCCATTAGTTCTTAAACCCTCTTTTTATTAAAAGGTTTTTTCTCACCCTTATCATGATTTTTGTGTTCCCCTTTGTTAAAAGGCTTTTTTTCATTTCCTTCATTTGGATACAAAGCATCTACATAAGAGAGATTTAATCTTCCTTGTCTATCGATTTCCATTAGTTTAACTGGAATTTCTTGTCCTATTGTTAATACTTCATCAACACTCTTAACACGTTTTTTATCTAATTTAGAAATATGACAAAGACCTTCTTTACCAGGTAAGATTTCAATAAATGCACCAAAATCCATTATTCTCTTAACAGTTCCTTGGTAGATTCTACCGGGTTCTGGTTCTTCAATTATTGATTTAACTAGATCTTTAGCCTTTTGAGCAGAAGCACTGTTTTTACCATAAATAGTTACAGTTCCATCATCACTGATATTAACTTCAGCACCTGTTTGAGTTGCAATTCCCTTTATGGTTTTACCACCTGTACCAATGATAGCACCAATTTTTTCTTCATCTACTTTCATTGTTAAGATTTTTGGAGCATTTTCATTAATGTCTTCTCTTGGTGTTGAAATAGCGTCTTTCATAATATTTAAGATATGAAGTCTACCATCTTTAGCTTGTTTTAAAGCTTTACTCATAATTTCAGGTGTAACACCAGCTATCTTAATATCCATTTGGAATGCTGTAATACCATCTTCAGTACCTGTTACTTTAAAGTCCATATCACCTAAATGGTCCTCTTCACCTAAAATGTCAGATAAAACAACATATTTTGAATAATCTGCACCTTCAGTTATTAAGCCCATTGCAATACCTGCAACTGGTTTTTTAATTGGAACACCAGCATCCATTAATGATAAACAACCACCACAAACTGAGGCCATTGAAGAAGAACCATTAGATTCCATAATCTCTGATACTACTCTAATTGTATATGGGAATTCATCTTTATCTGGAATTATAGCTGATAGAGCTCTTTGAGCTAAATGGCCATGTCCAATTTCTCTTCTACCTGTAGTCAATCTACCACACTCACCTACTGAATATGGAGGGAAATTATAGTGAAGCATAAATGAAGAATATGATTTATCTCCATCAATTGTATCAAACATTTGTTCATCACTAGCAGTTCCTAATGTAGTTGTAGCTAATGATTGAGTTTCACCTCTTGTAAATAGGGCTGAACCATGTGTTTTAGGCAATAACCCAACTTCACAAGTAATTGGACGAATTTCTGTAACTTTACGTCCATCAGTTCTAACTCCATCTTCTAAAATTGATTTTCTTAGAATTTCATATTCTAAATCTTCATATAAATGAGCTAATTGATCTTTCTTTTTGTCATCGTCTTCTAATAAAGAAGCGAATTTTTCTTCAATTTTATCATGAGCTTCTTTCAAAGCTGCATATCTTTCCATTTTTCCTTTAACAAAAGATGCTTCTTTGATTAGAGGATAAGCAAATTCTTTTACAGGTTCTAACCAAGATAAATCTTCTTCAGCTACAAATACTGGTAATTTTTCTTTTCCAGCAATTTTTTTCAATTCTAATTGAGCTTGACATAAATCTTTAATGTGGGGATGAGCTAAAGCAATTGCTTCAAGCATATCTTCTTCGCTAACTTCTTTTGCTCCACCTTCTACCATTGTTATTCCATCAAGTGTTCCAGCAACAACAATTTCTAATTCACATTTTTCAATCTGTTGGAATGTTGGGTTAACAATATATTTTCCATCGATTTTACCCATTCTAACTGCAGCAATAGGGCCATTAAATGGAATATCACTAATTGTAACAGCAGCAGAAGCAGCATTTATTGCTATAATATCTGGTGTATTAATTTGATCTGTAGATACAACAGTAGGTACAATTTGAATTTCACGTCCAAATGCCTTGTCAAATAAAGGTCTCATTGGTCTATCAATTAATCTGCTTACTAATATTTCTTTATCTTTAGGGCGGGCTTCCCTTTTTAAATATCCACCTGGTATTTTACCAGCTGCATAATATTTTTCATTGTACTCAACTTGTAATGGTACATAATCTAATGGTTCTGTTGGAGCTTTACCGCAACATACTGTAGCAATTACTGCACTACCAGCATAACTTGCATAAACTGCACCGCTTGTCTGCTTTGCAATTTTCCCGGTTTCAAAAACTAGGGTGCCATCCCCAATCTGAACACTTGTTTTTTTCGTTTCAAACATTTCTTATTCCTTATTCTTTTCGTTCTTTTTAATAGTTCTTTTTTTTTGCTTCTTCATTAGAAACTAGCCCTATTTATAAAAATTCTTATATATACTATTATTACTTATTTTTACAAATGTTTCAATGATAACATAAGCAAAAAAAATATTGGAGAACTGTATTGCTACCATCCCCCAATATTTAAATAAAAATAACTTGATTACTTTCTGATTCCTAATTCAGCAATCAAAGCTCTGTATTCGTCAATGTTAGTATTCTTTAAATAACGTAGAAGTCTTCTTCTTTGACCTACCATTTGTAATAAGCCACGTCTTGAAGCGTGATCTTTTGGATTTGCTTTAAAATGGCTTTGTAAGTCATTAATACGTGCTGTTAATAAAGCAATTTGTACGTGTGTACTACCAGTGTTAGTTTCAGAATTACCGAATTTAGCTACGATTTGAGCTTTTTGTTCTTTAGTGATCATTTAGATACCCTTTGTCTAGCTATAGCTAGAGTCATTTTTTTGTCAGACGATTTAGGATGAGGATTAATTTCTATAACATCTTTCACTATTTTTATTTCAGCAAAAGAATTAGACTCAACCCATAATCCAGTAAATGAACCACTACAAGGTAGAAGCTGATTTACATCATCTGATTTAATTAACATAGAGCTACCAGAAAATTGGGCAGGCGTTAACCCCAAATCCAGCAAATACTCTCTGCCGAGTAAATTATGGACAACGTCCATCTTACCCTTTTTTATTAATTGTCTTATTCTTGAAGAACTAATTACTTTATTGTCTTTGTCGACAATTGCATTTGTAATAACTACCTCAGTTTCTTCTGAATAATGGCGAAGATGCCCTTGCAACTCAAAAGCATGTAAACAAGCTTTTGGATTACCTAATTGAAAATCTTCCCCAACAATTAATTTTTTTATAGTTAAGTTTTTACAAAGCATCTGTAAAAACTCATCTGCTGTAAGTTTACTGATTTTTTCAGAAAAGTCAATAATTACTTGTAAATCAAAACCCATTTTTTCAAACAATTGAGTTTTTAAATTCTCACTCAATAATGGTTTAACATGTTCTCGTCTACCTGTCTTCATCTTAGGATTAGAGTTAAATGTTATTACTACAGAATACAATGAATTATTGACAACTTTATTTAATATTTCTTGATGGCCTAAATGTATTCCATCAAAGACACCTATACACAAGGCTATCTCTAAATTTTTATATTCATTATCATCTTTAGTAAAATCTTGAAAAAATATCGTTTTCACTATTTAATTCCTATCAAAACATGGATTTATCTGACACAATATCTTAGATATTGAACCTTCTTCTAGTTTTAAAACACATCTGAGAATATCATCTTTCGAATATATTGCAGCATAACTAGCTTCTTTATTTTCCCTGATGGGCTTTAAGATATTAAAAGTAGGTTTTCGACCATTCGCTAAATCAAATAAATACTTGTCTTTAATTTGATAAATAGACATACAATCTAATTGTTTTAAGTATTCATCTGTCTTATTTAAGCCACTATCTATCTCTTCTTTTGTATCTGTGTTTATTGCTTGGTCTAATGTAAAAGGACCTATTGAAGTTCTAATTAAATCTACTAAATAACCTCTAGAATTACAAGCTAAAGCTAAATCTCTAGCTATTGACCTAATATATGTTCCTTTTGAAACTCTAATCTCACAAATCAAATCAAGATCATTATAACTTAATATATCAAAACTATAAATATTGATTTCTCTTTCAGGCATCTCAACTTCTTCTCCACTTCTAGCTAATTTATATGCTCTCTTACCATCTATGTGTATAGCTGAATAAGCTGGAGGAGTTTGAAGTACTTTACCCATAAAGTTATTTTTTATAGCTGTTTTTATTGTCTCTAAATCAGGGATTTGAGATGTTTCAACAACTTCACCTTCTGGATCTAAAGTAGTCGTCTGAGCTCCAAACCTTATGGTTGCAATATATGTTTTATCTAATGTTGAAAATAATTGATTTAATTTTGTAGCTGATCCAGTTAATACAATCATTAGACCATGAGCAAACTTATCTAAAGTCCCCGCATGGCCTACTTTCTTATCAACATTTCTTTTAATAGAACCTAAAGATTTAAACGAAGTTACATCTTTAGGTTTATTAGTTAATATTATATGTGAATTAGTCCCCATAATACTCCAAAGAATCTATTAAATTATTTATCTTTTGAGCTTCTTTATAGGAATCATCTGCCTTAAATGTTAATTTAGGAGTATTTCTAGTTCCTAGAAATTTTCCTAACCTACCCTGAATAAAGGCAGCAGCTTTTTGCAAACCTGCTACACTTTTTTTTAGGGAATCATCATCTAGTACGCTTGTAATATAAATTGTTGCATAAGCATTATCATGAGATAAGCTTACTCTTGAAACAGAGCATAAAGTACTAACGTTTGAGTTTTTAATTTCACCTTTAACTATTAATGTACTTATTGCTTCTTCAATCTTAGCTTCAATTCTTTTTTGACTATACTGACTCATCTTTCTTGTTTCCATCTTCTAAGGATCTTTGTACTTCTTCTTGTTCGATTATTTCAAGAATATCTCCAACTTTTAAGTCTTGGAAATTTTCTAAACCAATACCACATTCAAAGCCTGATGCGACTTCTTTTGCATCATCTTTAAATCGTTTTAAAGAAGAAAGTTTTATAAGATTCTTACTTACTTGTATATTATCTCTAATTACCTTAACTAAACTGTTTCTCTTAACTTTACCACTAAGAACATAACAACCAGCAATTAAGCCAATTTTTGGTACTTTGAAAGTATCTCTAACTTCAACTTTACCAATTTCAACTTCTTTAACAATAGGAGATAATTTTCCTTCCATAGCTTCTCTAACATCATCTACTACATCGTAAATAATGTTATACTTTCTAATCTCTACTTTCTCTTGCTCTGCTAAAGCTAAAGCCCTAGGTGTTGGTCTTACATTAAAACCAATTACTAATGCAGAAGATGCTGAAGCTAAGGTAATGTCACTTTCAATAATAGCACCTGCACTAGCTCTAATTACATTTAATCTAATTTCACTATTAGATAATTTTTCTAAAGAACTTTGTAGGGCTTCAACTGAACCTTGTACATCACCTTTAATTATTACATTAAAGCTTTCAATTGTACCTTCTTGAACTTTGTCAAAGAGTGTATCAAGAGTAAACTTATTACCAGTTCTATTTGCTCCTAATCTCTCTAATTCTTGACGTTTAGCTCCAACTTGTCTTGCTTGTTTTTCATCTTCAGTAACTTGGAAAGGATCCCCAGCTGATGGTATGTTAGATAATCCTATAATTTCAACAGGCGTTGATGGACCTGCCTCTTGAATTTTTTTACCACTATCATCAAACATGGCTCTAACTCTACCTGGATAAATACCAGCTACATAATGATCACCTTGTTTTAGAGTTCCTCTTTCAATCAAGACTGAAGCTACTGTACCACGACCTTGATCTATTCTAGATTCAATAATCTTACCTTCTGCCCTGCAGTTAGGATTGGCCTTAAGTTCTAGAATTTCACTTTCTAATAAAATGGTATCTAATAATTCCTCAATACCTTGTTTTTTGAGAGCTGAAATCTTACAATATAATGTTTGACCACCCCATTCTTCTGGCATTAATCCTAAATCAGATAATTGTTGCATTACTCTTTCAGGATTTGATTCTGGTAAATCACATTTGTTAATTGCAACTATAATTGGTACTTTTGCAGCTTTAGCATGATCTATTGCTTCTCTTGTTTGAGGCATAACTCCATCATTAGCAGCAACTACTAGTACAACGATATCTGTAATTTGTGCACCACGAGATCTCATCATTGTAAATGCTGCGTGACCTGGTGTATCTAAGAATACTATTTCGCCTCTCTCTCCTAATGAAACTTTGTAAGCTCCAATATGTTGAGTAATACCACCAAATTCTCCACCAGCTACGTTAGTTGATCTTATCGCATCTAACAACTTAGTTTTACCATGGTCAACGTGTCCCATGATTGTAACAATTGGTGCTCTTTCAACTAGATCCTCTTCAGTATCTTTGTCAGACTCAATTAAAGTTTCGTCATATAAAGAGACAAGTTTAACTTTACAGTTATATTCAGATGCAATAATTTCTGCTGTTTCATGGTCAATTTGTTGGTTGATGGTAACCATCATACCCATAGAGAATAATTTAGCAATGATATCATTTGCTTTTAAGTTCATTTTTTTGGCTAAATCTGCAACTGTAATAGATTCCATAATATCAATTGATTTAGGAACTGATGCAAGTTTAGCAGCAGCTTGTTCCCTCTTTCTTTGAATTTGGAATTCTTTTTCCATTGTCGCATCACGTTTTTGATAAGAATTATTTTTCTTTTTAAACGTCTTCTTTTGAGTTTTTCCATTTCCAAATGTATTTGGGGCTGCTGAACCATTTTGGTTATTGTTGTTTCTGTTAAATCCACCACCATTTTGATTTGGTCTATTATATCCACCAGTATTCCTGTTTGGACCATTTTGGTTTGGTCTGTTAAATCCACCAGCTTGATTATTTCTATTATAGCCACCTTGAGGTCTGTTGTATCCCCCAGTATTATTATTTTGGCCATTTCTGTTATAACCACCTTGAGGTCTATTATATCCACCAGTATTATTCTGGCCATTTCTGTTATAACCACCATTTTGATTATTTCTGTTATAGCCACCTTGGTTATTATTTGGGGTATAACCACCTGTTTGACCATTTCTATTATAATTGTTCTGACGAGGATTATTTCGAGGATTTCGACTTCTAGAACCAGCTACCGGTTTACCACCTACAGTACCAGCTACACGTGGAGCTGCTGGATTAGGATTTGGCTGTACTATTTTGCCGGCATTTTTGCTTTGCCACTCGGCATGATCTTTAGCAGTTTTACCTTGGTTTGGAACTGGAGGAAGATTAGTACTTTTTATAATAACAGGACCAGTATGTAAGGGAGAAACGCCCTTACCGATTGTTGTTTTCTTGATAATTCGTCTTTTTGGTTCGTTATCTTTGCTAGGTTTCGTTGTAGCAGTAGAACTATTAGTTTTTTTAGAACCAAGACTAGTTATAGTAGAACCAACCTCTTTAGATTTCTGTTGAGGTTTAACTCTTACAACCTTTTTCTTGACAATAATTTTTTTCTTTTCAATCTTTGGTTGACTTGTTGTTGATGCAGCTTCTACTGGTTTGGCAGGTTCTGCATCTAAATTTGAACTTTTTACGTGTTTTATTAAAGTTGCTTTTTTTTCACTCATATTTTTCTATTCTATTCCTCTTCTTCAACAGTTTCAAATGCTAAGCCGGTACCACATTCTGGGCATTCAGTCATTTCAACTGTTATCGTGTGGCCACAATTTGGACACTTATACTCATATTCATCTTCGTCTGTTTCTTCAACAATATCAACATACTTTAATATTATTGTATTAATAGCTTCTAATTCTTCTTTCGAGAAATCACCAAAAGCTTCAAGTTCAGCATCACTTAAATTAACAAATTCTTCAATAGTATAGATATCATGGAATTGAAGTTTTGCAACAATATTTTTGTCTAATTCAATATCGGCAAATTGTATTTCATCTTCAGCTATACCAGTTTCTTGTGCAACTTCAGGTTGTTCTTCTTCATAATAGTCATTATCTTCACCATTAATAAAGAAGGATTCAGCTCTTTCTTTAGCAACATTAACAAATTCCATATCTTGGAACTCAGCAGGAGTTTTAACATCAATATTCCAATCGCATAACTTTTTAGCTAATTTAACATTTAAGCCACCCTTACCTATTGCTAAAGACAATTGTGATTCATCAACTATTGCAATTGCTCTGTAAGTTAACCTATCTGTTATAACTACATCTATAACTTGAGCAGGAGTTAAAGCATTCATTATATAATTTACAGGATTTGAATCATAATTTATTACATCAATCTTCTCACCTTCAATTTCTTTAATTACAGTTTGGATTCTATTTCCTTTTAATCCAACACAAGCACCAACAGGGTCTATATCTTGATTGTTTGTTTTTACTGAGACTTTAGATCTATAACCTGCTTCTCTTGCAACATTTACTATTTCAATCTGTCCTTGATTGATTTCAGGGACTTCTAATTCAAATAATTGTCTAACTAATTCGGGAGAAGTTCTTGATAAAATAACTCTAACGCCTTTATCATTTTTCTCAACTCTTTCTACATAACATTTAATTTTATCATCTTGAGAATAACTTTCTCTTGGAGATTGATATCTAGAAGGGAGGATTCCTTCAGTCGAACCAATGTTAACAAAAATATCATTTCTAATCTGTCTGTTAAAATAACCGTTGATTAAACAGCCTTCTTTGTTTTTAAATTCACTATATATTGAGTCCTTTTGAATATCTCTAAAACTTTGATGAGCTTTTTGTTTAGCACTTTGAACACTAATTCTATCAAAGGTTTTATTAATATCAATAGGGATTAAAATAACATCTCCGATTTCAGCATCTTCGTTGTATTCTTTGGCTTCCTCAATAGAAATTTCTGTTAATGTGTTATAATAATGATCCTCATCTACAATTATTTTTCTAGATGATAATTCTACAGAACTTAAATCATCATTAAAAGTAACTACAGCATTTGCATCACTTCCAAATTTACGTTTATATGCAGCTTTTAAGAAATCTTCAACGGTGGAAATCACTAAATCTTCTGATATACCACTTTCAACTATTCTTTTTATAGCGTCTCCTAAATCACTTGGCATGTTTTCTATCCTCCCAAATATATTCCAACTTAGCTTTGGAGATATTTTCAAATTCTATTTCTACGTCTTCATCAAGTGGTTTATCATCTTGATCAAGGCAGTTCATTAATACAACGCTTGAGTCTTTTACTTCTTTTATTATACCAGATAACCAATAGGAATGTAATATATCATACACTCTTATTCTTTTACCTGAAAATAATTTAAATTCATAAGCATCTCTGATTTTTCTTTGAAGTCCTGGAGTTGAAACCTCTAAATCAAAATCTTGCTCTTCAGCTAATTGTAATTCCATTCTAGTTTTAATTAAATTATGAACTTTTGCACATTCATCTACACCAACTTCACCATCTTTTAATTTAATAACTGCCGATAGGCGTGCATTAAATGGGCTTTCCTTAAAATCAATGTCAACGAGTACAATATTCATAGCTTCCAATAATGGAGCATACTCTTCAAACAAAGGGTCTTTAGTTATGTTGTTTTTCATAATTTTCCTTACTTTTTCAAAACCAATAAAAAGGAGACCTGCGATTTGCGGTCTCCCAAAAATCAATTATCAAAATGTAGTTACATAGTACTCATGCAATCATCTTTTGTCAAGAGTTTCGCTCTCTTGTTTTTCTTCTATTTCTTCTTGTATTTTTTGTAAGAAAATCATTGCTTGTATAGGTGTTGAACTAGTTAAATCAAACTCTTTAATCTCTTCAATTATAGGTAAGTAATCTATTTTATCAATATTATGATAATCTTTATTCTCTAGCTCTTCTAACTGGGCCATTGAAAACAAATCCATTTCCGTATTGTTGATTGTGTATTCTCCAAAATGCCTTCTTTGGAATTTATCAGCTTCACGTAAAATAGGACTTGGAACCCCAGCTAACTTAGCTACATGTAACCCATAGGATGAATTTGCTACACCATCAACAACTTTTCTAACAAAGACAATATCTTTGCCTCTCTCTTCTACTGCTAAAGTTAACAATTTCACATTTGATACATCTAAAAGAGTTAATTCATGATAATGAGTAGCAAATAAAGTTTTTGAATTTAATTTTACTAAGTGTTTCATAAAAGCATGGGCTAAACTCATACCATCCTGTGTACTTGTTCCCCTACCTATTTCATCCATAATTACAAAAGAATCTTTTGTTGCCGTTCTTAAAATATGAGCAGCTTCTTGCATCTCAACCATGAAGGTTGATTCGCCTTTTGCTATATTATCTGATGCACCAACTCTACAAAATAGTTTATCAACTAATGATAACTTTGCCTTTTCTGCAGGAACAAAACTTCCAATTTGAGACAAAAGTATAATTAAAGCACACTGTCTTAAATATGTAGATTTACCTGCCATATTTGGACCTGTAATTAAACAAAACCTTTTACCATCACTCTTAAGATTTAAATCATTTGCAACAAAAGATCCAAGCCCTAATTGTTTCTCAACAACTGGATGGCGGCCTTTAACTATTTCTATCGAATTTTCCTTTACAAAAGTAGGTCTATTATAATCATATATATCAGCTACATAAGCTAAGCTTTGTAATACATCAATTTTACTTAGAGCGTTGGCTAATAATAAAAGTGAAGAAGATACATTAGAAGCTCTATCTACTATTGATTCATATACTTGCCTTTCTCTTTTTTCAGCTTCAATACTACTTTTTAATATCTTAGTCTCTATTTCACTCAATTCATCACTTGTAAATCTTTCAGCATTTACTAAAGTTTGTTTTCTATAAAATGTTGAAGGAACTTTATCTACATGAGTCTTTCTAACTTCAATATAATTTCCAAGAATCTTATTATGTCCTAGTTTTATATTTGGGATATTTGTTTCTTCTTTTAATTTGTCAATATATTGTTTTAAATAAGAAGACCCTTGGTTTTTGATTTCTCTAAGTTTATCTAACTCTTCATCAAACCCTTTTTTAATAACTTTTCCTTCTTCAAAAGGTCCTTGTATATTTTCATATATTGCATTTTGAATTAATTCAACTAATGAAAAGATTTCATCCATCGTATTTAATTCAACTTTACTAAAGCTATTAACGATTTCAACTCTTTTATCACTATTATCATTAATTAGACATGAATAATGTTCAAAATCATCTTTTATAATATTAAAAAAAGCTTTTGCAGTCCGACAAATCCCAAGTAAATCACTTGGCATATTTCGCTTCATTGAGATTCTTGTTGTAAGGCGTACCATATCTAATACACCTTTAAGCTCTTCTCTTACCCTTTTTCTCTCTTCTCTATTATATTTAAAATATTCTACCCAATCTTGACGATTTTTTATTATTGTCTCATCGATTAAAGGATAACTTAACCATTTTTTTAAAAGTCTAGTTCCACCACTTGTTATTGTTTTATCAACTACATTATATAAAGTGTTTTGACTTGTTCCATCTTGAGTATTAACTAATATTTCTAAACTCTTTCTAGTAGAGGAATCTATTGTTAAAAAAGAGGTATCTTCTTCTACTGTATAACTTGTAATTTGGTCTAATGAAGACATAGAAGTATCATAAATATATTTTAAAAGGGCTCCTGCAGGTTTAATTGCAGGGTTATCTTTTTCTATATTAAAAACTTTTAAAGAATTTATTGAGAGATGACTTGTCAATTTTTCATAAGCTTTCTTCTTATTAAATTGAGAAGAAGGAAGATATGTTATCATAATATTCTTCTCTTTTAAGATAGAAGCAAAATCTCTGTGGACAAAATAATCATCCTCATTTACTAAGATTTCTTTAGGCCTTAACTGTGTTAAGAGAGCATTTAGCTGTTGAAAACTACTATCTTTATATAAACTCTTTAGTATAAATTCACCACTTGTTATATCACTAAAAGCGACGCTAGTTACTTTCACACTATATGAAATACAAAGTATATAATTACTAGATCTAGAATCTAAATAATCATCTTCTACAACAGTGGCAGGTGTTATTACTTGAACTACTTCTCTTTTAACTAGTTTTGTATCTTTAGTTGGTGTCTCCACTTGCTCACAAATTGCAATCTTTTTACCTTCTTCTAATAAGCGTTTGATATATGCTTTCGATGCATGGTAGGGAATGCCACACATTGGAGAAGAGCCTCTATGAGTCAAAGTTAAGTTTAACAATCTTGAAACTTCAATTGCATCATCATCAAACATCTCATAAAAGTCACCAAGTCTAAAAAATAATACTTTATCCTTATTTTGATCTTTTATCTCATAATATTGGACCATCATAGGGGTTAATTTTTCTTTTTTCATAAGATGAGTATATCAAGGAGTAAAAAAAAATTAAAGCATTATTATAGTTAAAAAAAATATCTCCCGGAGGAGATATTTAAAAAAGATTTAAAATAAATTTGTCGTAAAGGATAAGACTAAATTCATTCCATTTAATATTGAATTTTCATCTTCATCAAAGTTAAATAAAGAACCTTCTACAAATTCAAAACTTTCATTATCGCTATTTAATAATGTAGCATCTTTGACTAAATATAATCCAATTGGGAAACCAGAAATCTTAATCTTAATACCTGTTCCAGCTGCAAAATACCAATCCCAGTTATTTAATTCAGATAAGCCACTTAAAGTTGAGGATGCTGCTGTTGCACTTATGAAAGTATCCCAAGCTAGTACATTTTTAACAAGCGAATATTCAAGTGACAATTTATTGTCAAATAAGAAGGCTAAGTCATCTACTACATCATGTCCTATAGCTATTGTTGCTCCATCGATGTAAAGCATTTCACTTGAAGTTGCTCCTTCTTTTGCATCATAGAAGCCCCAAACTCCATCATTACTATAATATTGAGGTAGCATAAAGCTTAAAGTATTTGAATAAGATCCTACAATATTTTTAACTTCATCTTCACTCTCCCAAGTTAAAACTGGTGTATAAGCTGCAAAACTAGTTGATGATTTAATGTAATTTGATAAACCACCTAAGAATCCTCCAGCATATGTGAAGTTTTGTGATACATACCAACCTCTCGTTGTATTATTTATTAAGTCTCTACCATCCCAAGCAATACCTAATGTTAGTTTATTCGAGAATTGCCATTTTAGACTATATTGATAAATTAAATATTCATATGGTAGATACTCACTGTTTAGTATAGCTTTATTAATTCCAATGCTAAGACCTGTGCTTACAATTAAAGAACCTGAATCATATCTGAATGTGTAACCAGTATCATAGCCTGCAGCTATCCTATACAAATCATAATCCATTAAATATTGAGAGCTAGGGGTTGCTTCATCAGCAGCTAAATAATCTTGATAACTATTATATCCAAGTGGATAAGCATTGCTATCTAAATCATCGTAAATATGTCCATCGTAAAAATTTTCACTTCCTAGAATTAATACATCGTCAACTAAATAATGTTCAAAACTTAGAGAAAAACCATTTGACCAAGGAACATCTCTAAACCATTCGTCTACAAAATCAAGTGATAACTTTTGAGTAGATGGGGATATGGTGATACTTGTTGATAAATCATTACCTGTTCCTAAGAAGTTTCTATCTGTCAGTGTTGCAAAACCAGAAATTGGAAAATCTGTTGTAGTGCCACCAAAAGTAGCTCCAAATTGTATATCTTTTTGACCACCTTCAGTAATTTCAATTATAATATTACAATTTTCTTCATCTATAGGATCAATTGAATAACCTATCTCTGTTACCAATTGTGTATTTTGTATGTTTCTTAAACTTTGCTCTACTTCGGATTTATTAAAGTACTCTCCTTTCTTGAAAGTTAACTCCCTAGTATAAACAACTTCTTGTGTATTTCCTATTCCTTTAATAATTATATCATTGATTTTAGCTCTTGAGCCTTCAGTAATAACAATATTAAAAGAGATTAAACCATTTTCAGCATCTATAGAATTTTGAGGTGTTATATTTAAATTAATATACCCTTTATCATAATAAAGCTGAGAAATTTTAGTTAGATCTGTTGACCAAAGACCATAATTAAATATATCTCCGGATTTTAATGAAATATAATCACTTAAGAATTCACTTGAGAAGACTGTGTTTCCTGAAAAAGTGAAAGTATCTATTTTCCAAACTTTACCTTCTTCTATGTTGAATATAAGCTTTATATTTTTTTGTGTATCTGTTTCAACTACTACTTCTTGAGTTGGTTCATCTACTTTTGCCTCAACATAACCACGATCTAAATAGAAATTTAATATGCTACTTTTGTCAGATTCCACTGTAGAATCTAAGTAGAATCCACTTCTAAATAAAGATTTTGTTTTTGATCCAATTTGAGCTAATAATATTTTATCATCAAAATTCTCATTACCATTAAATTCAATAGAACTTATAATTACTTGTTTACCCTCTTCTATCTCAAAAGTAAGAGATACTGAGTTATTTTCTACATCTTCGCTAAATTTTGGTGTGACAACAACATCAGCATATCCTTTTTTATAGTAGGCATCTTTAATTTTTTGAGTTGCCTGAGACATCTCATACCCCTCATAAAATGAATTAAGATCTAAGGAACTTTCTTCAAGAAGCATTGAGGTTGTTATCTTATTATTACCATTAAAAGTAACTTTACTTAAGATTTGCTTCTCAAAAAATGTTAAAGTAATTTTGAGTTGAGCAGAGTCTGGATTTACTCTTGTAAATTCAGGGTAAAGATAAGAGAAGAATCCAGTTGCATATAAATCACTTTCCAAATTTTGATAAAGTTCATCAGAATAAACTTTATTCCTATATTTAAACAAAATATCATCAACCTGATTTTTATCAGCATTGACAAGACCTTCTGTTTCAAACTCAGATATTTTAACTCCATCATACCAAGGTTCATCTGCAGCAAAAACACTAGACAAACTGACGATTGAAATTAACATTATTAAACAAACTTTTTTTAGCATGTTATCTCCTAACAGTAATACATTTCAAATATACTAACGAAAATGAATTGTTTTAGTTACACTAAAACCCATAGTATCTAATAAATCTAGAATTGACAACTGTGTAGGATTTGTGAAGAAAGAAAACTTTGCCAAATCTGTATCAATTTCATATGACATTTCTAGCTCTAATGATAAATCATCAGAGAGGAAACTAGAAACATCACTATCACTTGTAGCAAGTAAATTAATCATAATCTGAAACTTAGAATCCTGAGTCAAATATTTACCCATAAAAATTGTCGTGTTATTTAAATATCTAGCTAATGGAGAATATGATGAATATCTAGGGTCTTCTATAAATGTTTCTAAAATTAAATTTTCTACTATATTACTCTTTAAACTGAAAAAGTCCAAATTTAGAGCAGTAGCAATAGTTTTATTTAAAGTCGAAACACCTCCTGTATCTATGTAGCCTAAAGAAGAGAATACAGAAGTGGCAGCTGTAGCTATAGATGCAACTGACCCACTATCAGTTGAAGTACTACTTGAGAAAGATTGACCTAATAAGCTCATTATTTCTTGTTGACTCTTTGAGGGGATACTAGAGAATATTGGATTTAAATTATCTAAAGTATTGTTATTTAAGCTAATTATTATATCAACCGGAGAGCCATCACTGTCTCTTTCTCTTAATTTAGCTTCTAAAGATATGATAGGTTCTAATTTATTTGTCTCAGAGTTTACTCTTAAATAAAGAGATCCATTATCTATGTAGAAATTCTTTTGGAAGTAAAAAATCTCACCTTGTAAAATATCTATTTGTCCATCTGCTGCATAAGCTTTAGTTAAACTATCAAATTTAAATTCAAAATTTTGGTCGGGACTCATAGTAAGGCTTAATATAGGATTGTCTAATTTGGGATAATAGAAACTATTATTTCCAGCTGTCGTTATTTTAAAATCACCATTTACTTCTTGGCGAGGATTAATCCAAGCTGGTAAATCAACACCACTTCTAACAACAGCATCTTTTACTACTAAATCTCCACTTAAATATGAAGTATCGCCATCTGTACTATAGGAAAAGAAATTCTTTGCTTTTGCATCAATTGTTAAGTTCATTCCAATTAAAGGTATATATGCTGGTAAATAATTAGGACATTCTATATCCACACTAAAGGTTTTAAATTGGAAATTAGGCATTAGAATTTCTGTAGTAGCATAAAAATTAGTATATTCATTATTTTCTACATCAAAATATCTCGCTTTAACTCGGTTTGTATATATTTTGTCTTCATTAAAAATAACAGATAAATTTGGTATCTCTATTTCATTATCTTTAGTATATAAAGATTTTATTTTTAAACTATTAACATCTACAAGACCATAGAATTTAGGATCATTAAATAAATCAGTTATCATCAATTTACCTGTTATATTATCACCATATAATTTAATTAATTTGATGTATACTGTTTTCTCTATTAAGGATAAGGGAACATCTAAATTAGTAAAAGCAACATCAACTTGATTATTGCTATAATCAAGTGAAAGATTCCCACCAATTCCATAATCTTTATCTATATTTAAATTTCCTGTTTTTGTACTTAAATCAACTATTCCTGTTATATATTGTGAATCAATTGTCAATTTACTATCATTTATCTTAAAAGATGAGTTTAAATCTTTTATCTCTAAGTTTTCACTTAATTTATCTTCCCATAATTTTTCAAATTCAATTGTATCTTTAAATAATGATACATTTGTTATATCTAAATTACCAATTATATTATTTAATAGAGAATAATCAAAAGTTTTATAATCTTTTAACTTATTATATATTGAATTTGCGGTATTTATATCAATTGTTTTGACGGAAAATTGATCTTTGATAGAATTGATAACTGATTTAAAATTTATATATAAACCTAAATCAAATGAACTTAATTGATTAGTAACAACTGAAGGTTTTAACAATTCTATAGTAGATTTTAAAGCAAGAGTGAAATCTTCTACGTTTAAATTAAAATATCCATTTTCGATGCTATAATTGTCTAATGAAAGATTTAAATTTTTCAGTGAATAATTGCTTTTGTCAATTTGTAAATTTGTTGAAAAATTTAATTTACTACTACTTACCACATCCTCTACTGTAGTTTGAGTTGATGTATTTTGTTCTGGTAAATTAATAAAAGGAATAAAGGAGAATACTCTAGTTAAAAGGGAATTAGATGACAATTGATTAGAAATCAAAGGGGTTGAAATAATGTTTTTGACAGTAGATTCATTCAAACTTCCTGTCTCATAAATTGCAATGTCTCCATCTATTTGATTTTTAGAGGTAAAATCTGTACTTCCAATTATTCTTGTATCAAGGAGGGTTTCATTTCTATTTTTAAATAATCTAGATATATTAAAATTCTTAATCTCTAAGAAAATATTAGATATGTCTGAGTTGTTAAATAAAGAAGCTTCAATCCGTTGATCTATATTATCTCCAAAGGTAAAATTCAAAGTATATTTATCACTTAATTTATTCTCAAAAAGTTGTTTATATTTTGGTCCTGTGTAATAAAGAGTTCCACTGAACTTTGTATTATAATTATTATTGTAATAATCAAGTTTATCCAAATTTATAAGATTTTGAGTAATTTCGCCATTTAAGACAATATCATAAAGCTTATTGTTATATCCAAAATCAAAATCATCTATGTTGAAAGCCCAAAAATCATTATTTTTATATGTAAGTTTGAAATCACCATCAAAACTTGAGTTATCTAAATCTATTAATTTAAAATTATCCAAGTTAAAATATGCATTTATCGTATCTTTGATATCTATATTTAAATTCAATCCTTTTGAACTTATGACGTTGAATAAGAGATTTTTAACATCAACGTCTATATCAAAATCTATTACATCTGATTTGAGATATAATAGACTATTAACCTTAAATTTAGATTCTTCTAAATTAATAAATGAACCTTGTAAACTAAAATTAGGGAAAAATTTAGTAGTCAAATTAAAATCGGTCGTATTTAAAGAGGCAGATGAAAGTTTAATATTAACTAAATTTTCTCCTTTTTTGATGTCTTCTAAATTTAATGAACCTGAAATCGATTTTGTATCTGTTATATATTTGCCAGTAAAATATGCCCTATAATCAAATAGAGAAAGTGATAAATTTTTAATATCTAGAAAACTATCACTAATTGCAGAACTAAAGTTAAAACCTAAATTATAATTTGAATCTAAAAAAGAAGCATTTTTAATTAATAAAGTTGAACTAACATTACCCTTTAAATAATTACTCGCTTTATCAACAATAGTTCCATCAAGTGAAACAGAGCCTGTTAAAGAAGTCTCTTGAGTCAAATAATTCCCTAAGGAGGGAACTACTTGCAAAAGATAAGGGGTAGCTTCATCTAGATTATAATTATTAAATAATATCGAAGCTTTAATTTCATTATTTGCTAAAGTTTCATTAAATTTACCTACAGCTTTTACAGATAGATTATCGCCATATGATAAAACCGTCTCAACAGATTCAACATTATCTTTAGAGAGAGTAAGTGGCCCTTGTAAATTGATATCAAAATTAATAGCTTCTTTAAAATCATCAAAATATAAACTATCACCTATTAAAGAACCACTCAAGTTTTCAAAATTATCTTGAAGTTCTACAGTACTAATTAGATTTGTTTCAATTTGGTGTTCTCTATTAGATAAAACTAAATCAGTTTTAAGATTAATTGTTAAAAGCGAATATGTACTTTTTAAAGATTCTAAGTTTATTTTTGAAAAATCAAATTTACCATCATTAAAAAGTGTTGTTAAGTCATTTTCCCCATTTATTTCTGTAGTTAAATTTCTTAAATTCACCTTTAAAGAATCTTTATTATAATTTAATGATTTAAACATAAAATTAACATGGTTGGGAGTGTTATTTTCAGAGGATAATGTAAACTCACTATTATATATATTAAAATCATTGTTATTTATAGAAAAATAAAATAATCCATCATTTTCTACTAATAAAGATAAGTTTCCATCTACTAGCGAAAATCCTAAATCGGCTTTTTTAAAGCTTACTCGATTATTGTTTATATCTAATACAGCGTCCTCTGGACTCAAATAAAAAGATATATCATCAAAATTTGTATAAATGTTAGAACTTAAAGTAGAGGCTCTAAAAGATGAATCTTTATTTCTATAGTCTAAAGTTTCAAAAATAGCAGAGACTTTACCTATTTCTTGTAAATTATATTCAGCTTTAACATTTTTGACTTGGATTAAATTATCATTATAATCTAAAATCGAATTCAAAAAGCTAAAAGAAAGTTGTCCTTCTTCATAAGATATAATTGAATAATCCCCATTATAAAAAAGAGCTCCACCATCAAAATTAATATTACTTAGTCTAAAATCAAAGTCTTTTAGAATACCATCTCTCTCTAGATAAAAATTTAAATTGTTTATTTCAGAGGAGAAAGAAATATCATCGTTTACATAATTAATTTTACCTTCATTTATCTTTAGTATATAAGAATTCTTGACAATATTCCCTTTTAGTATGGGAGAAAGATCTATATATTGTTGTGTAATAATTTCATTTATTAACGCTTTTATATCCAATGATTGTTTAGAGTCTATATCATCACTTTTTTCTAATTTAGATTGTATTGCAATAGTATTTTCTTTAACTTTAATGTTTGATAAAGCATAAGTTAAGTCAGATAGATCCTCATTCAAATCTATTGTAATATTTTTAGCATTAATTTTAAAATTTAAGGGTTTATCAAAAAATATATATCCAATATAACTGAAAAGACTTTGATTAATTGTTAAAGAAGAGAGACTGATTATTGGTTTATCATCTTTAGTTAAACTTATTTTCTCAATATTTTGACGTGCTAAAAATGATTCATTAATATTTTCAACTTTTATATTATAACCACTAGGCATTTCAAGATTAGAGATTAAGGCAGAACTTAATGCTTGCACTGGAGTCTTAGCTTGAAATTTAAAAATACCCACAGATGAAAGTATAAGTAAAATTGAAATTATCACAGTGATTGTTAAAATTGATTTTTTAGTACTATGGTATTTCAAGACCTTCCTCCAAAACTTTATTTGCATTATAATACGAAAAAATAAATTATTCATTATAAAATTAAATTCTTATAAAAGATATAAAGGGAAAATTTAAAAAATGACAAACATTTTAGAAAACTTTGTTGTAATAGAAGGCCTTGATGGAGCTGGAACAACAACTCAATTAAAACAAACCGTATCACAGTTAATTAAAAAAGGGTATAGAGTTCACTCGACCTTCGAACCAACAGATAGACCTATTGGAAAACTTGTTAGAGATGTTTTAGCAAAACGCTTTATAACTACCCCTTTAACATTAGCAAAATTATATGCAACTGATAGAGAAGACCATTTATATAATAATGAAGATGGAGTTATTCATCACCTAAATAAAGGTGAGATTGTTATAAGTGATAGATATTTTTACTCTTCCTTAGCTTACCAAAGTGTAGAATGTGATTATGAAGATGTTAAAAGTTTAAATAATTATCCTCATCCACAAGTTTTAATCTTTATCGATACTCCTGTTAATGTTTGTCTTGATAGAATTAACTCAAGAGGAAATAAAAAAGATATTTTTGAACATGATGAATTTTTAATTAATGTTTCTAATAACTATTCAAAAATTTTAGAAGAGTTGCCTAAAGAAGTGAATCTTATAAAAATAGATGGGACTTTAAGTGTTGATGAAATTAGTAAGATTATTGTTGATAGCTTATCTAATTTATTAAAATAAAAAAAAATAATTGAATAAATGACACCCAAATAAAAAATGATTTTATTTGGGTGTTTTAATTATTTGATAAACATTGCATCACCATAGCTAAAAAATCTATATTTTAAATCTATAGCATGTTGATACGCCTTAAATATATTTTCTTTAGATGCAAAGGCTGAAACTAAAACCAAAAGTGTACTCTCTGGAGTATGAAAATTAGTTAATAATTGATCTACTATTTTAAATTTATATCCTGGCTTTATAAAAAGATTTGTCCTCCCTAAACCACTTTTTAATAGACCATTTTCATCGACAGCACTTTCTAAGGTTCTAACACTAGTTGTTCCAGTTGCTACTATCTTTTGATTATTTTTTTTAGCATCATTAATAATTTTGGCAACTTCAGCAGTTATACTATACCTTTCATAATGCATATCGTGATCATCTAAATTTTCACTTCTAACAGGCATAAAAGTCCCCATTCCCACATGCAAGGTAATTTCAACTACTTTAACACCTTTATCCTTAATTTTTTGTAAAATTTCAGGAGTAAAATGCAACCCAGCAGTAGGGGCCGCTACACTACCTTCATTTTTTGCATAAACTGTCTGATACCTCGTCTCATCACTAAAGCTATCTTCTCTTTTTATATATGGAGGTAAAGGGACATGTCCAAATTCATGAAACCATTCTTCTGTAATTTCTTTATTAAATTTAACAATTTTAGTGCTATCTTCTAGACTATCTACAATGGTTGCCTCAACTCCACCTTCAAAAGTATATTTCTTACCAACTTTTTGTTTTTTACTTTTAGTTACCATACAATTCCAGCTGTAGTCTTCTTTTTCTTCTAAAAATAAGAATTCTACTCTGCCACCTGTTTCACTTGTAGCAAAAACTCTAGCTTTCCTAACTTTTGAATTATTTACAACCAAAATTGAATCTTTATCTAATTCATCAACAAAATTTTCTATAGTTTTGTCGAAAAACTTTCCAGTATCTTTCTCTAATACTAATAGCTTATCTATTCCTCTTTTTTCACTTGGAACCTGCGCAATTAATTCTTGTGGTAAATCAAAACTAAAGTCTGATGTTTTTAAACCACTATGTATTTTATCAATCATTTATTTCCTCAATACTTATTATAAAATAGATGTATCTAAATCTTTAATTTTAGATGGCGGGGTTAAATTTAATAACTCATATGCTTTAGTGGTTACACATCTACCCCTTGGGGTCCTAATTAAAAAACCTTTTTGAATTAAATATGGCTCATAAAAATCTTCTAAAGATTCTATTGCTTCCCCTACACTTATTGACAAAGTGCTAGCACCTACCGGTCCACCACCATAAAACTCTATTATTGTTTTTAAAATATTTCTATCTTGATCTTCTAATCCAATTGGATCTATACCTAAACGCTGTAAACCTTGATCAACAACTTCATTAGTAATCACGCCATTTCCTAAAACAGCTGCAAAATCTCTAAGTCTCTTTAACAACCTATTTGCAATTCTTGGAGTACCTCTACTACATCTTGCAAGTCTAAGAAGAGCCTCATCTTCTATTTTACAATCAATTAAAGAACTACTTCTTTTTATTATTTTACTCAGTTCAACTTCATCATAAAAATTTAAATGACAAGTTATTCCGAATCTTGAATGAAGTGGAGAAGAAACTTGCCCAGCTTTAGTTGTTGCTCCAATTAAAGTAAATTTTGGTAAAGGAATACGCATTGTTCTAGCAGCTGGCCCTTGGCCTATAACCCAATCTATTTCAAAATCTTCCATTGCAATATATAGCATTTCTTCTAAAGCAGGTTTTAATCTATGTATTTCATCTATAAAAAAAATAGAGCCTTCACTAACATTTGTTAAAATTCCGGCAAGATCTTTAGGTTTTTCAAGGGCTGGTGCACTTGTCATCCTAATCTCTTTACCCATCTCATTTGAAATTATACTAGCTAAAGTAGTTTTACCAAGACCTGGAGGCCCTATTAAAAAAGTATGGTCTAAGGCTTCATTTCTTTCTTTAGCAGCTTGAATGAAAATTGAAAGATTTTCTTTTAATTGTTTTTGACCTTGGAAATCTTTTAACTTTTTGGGTCGTAGAATATTCTCTTGTATCTCATCTTCATTTTGGAAGGTTGTTGAAACAAGGGAATTTTCTCTTAGCAAATCTATATTTTCTACATTTTCTACAAAATCGCTCATAATTTCCTCTAGCTTAAATTAGGTATAGCCAACCTAAATAAATATGATTCAACTTCATGAAATGATAAATCTTTTAATTTATCTTTGTGTAAATCATATAATCTATAAATTTCTTTCTCAGCCTTGTTTCTATCATATCCCATATCAACTAATGCAACAATAAGTTCTTTAAATTGGTTTTTATCATCTGTTTGCTTCAATTCAACTGAATCAAGGTTATCAACAACTAATTGTCCTCTGAGAGCTAATACTAATTTCGAAGCTGTTTTTTTTCCAATTCCAGGTAGTTTAGAAAGAGATGATACATCACTGTTATCTAACATGATAACAAAATCTTTAAAACTTACCCCGCTCATGATCTTTAGAGCACCTTTAGCTCCTATTCCAGAAACGTTTTGTAGTTGTAAGAAAAACTCTCTCTCAAGTTCATCAGTAAAACCAAACAAAGTCATTGAATCTTCTCGATGCTGTAAGTAAGTGACAAGACGAACATCTTTTTTGTCTATTAATGAACTAAGTTTTGAAGCAGTTGAACTTGAAACTAATAAATCAAATTCTATATTCCCACTTTTAATTATAACATTTGTAGAAGTTATGCTTGTAATTTCACCATGAATTGCATTAATCATTTTAAAATCCTATTAATCGAACTCTCATAAGTGGCTAAACAAAGTGCTGCAGCGAGAGCATCTGCTGCATGATCTGGTTTTGGTCTGTCAACTAATCCTAAATGTAGTCTAACCATTTCCTGAACTTGTTTTTTATCTGCATTTCCATAACCTGTAATTATAGATTTTATCTGTAAAGGTGAATATATTTTAACATCAAGATTTAATTGTGACAATTTGTGTATTGCAGATCCTATAACTTTAGCAACTGAAATTGCAGAAGCAGAGTTCTTAGTAAAAAATATATCTTCTATTGAACATATATCTACATTATACTTAAGAGCAACTTTTCCAAGCTGTTCGGCAATTTCAAAAATTCTTTTCTCATTAGATAAGTCTTTTGAGGTTTTAATCGTACCAAAAGAAACAGGCCGGGATTTGTGTCCTATTGAATCAATAATACCCCAGCCTGTGTTAGCTAATCCCGGATCAATACCAAGAATACGCATATAGTTTAGTCTTCAAAGTCATCTGGAAGTTCAAGGTTTGTTGAAACTTGTTGAACATCTTCCAAATCTTCTAATTTTTCAACGATTTTTAAAACTTTTTTAGCTTTTTCAGCTTCTAAAGTAATCATTTGATCTGCAACTTTTTCAACTCCAGCAGATTCTTGTTCAAAACCAGCTGATTGGAGAGCTTCTAAAACATTTGCAAAATCAGAAGGAGAAGTGGTAACTTCAATTAAACCTTCACTATTTTCAACATCATCTGCCCCATTTTCTAAAGCAATTTCAAAAATTTCATCTTCACTATACTTTTCTGCGTTATACGTAATAACACCTTTAGTTTGGAACATATAAGAAACACAACCTGTTGTACCAAGAGAACCACCTAGTTTTGTTAATGTAGATCTTACATCAGCAGCAGTTCTGTTTTTATTATCAGTTAATGTGTCAACGATAATAGCGATTCCACCTGGTGCATAACCTTCATAAGTTAATTCGTAATAGGTTGAAGTATCTGTATCTCCACTACCTTTTTTTATAGCTCTTTCGATATTATCTTTAGGCATGTTTTCTGCCTTAGCTTTAAGTATAGCAGTTCTGAGTGTTGCATTAGTATCGGGATCAGGGCCACCCATTTTAGCTGCGACTGTTATTTCTTTTATTAATTTTGTGAATTTTTGACCACGTTTAGCGTCCGCTAAACCTTTTTTGTGCTTAATTGTAGCCCATTTACTATGCCCTGACATATTTACCTCTTTAAATATTTAAAATTTTTCTTGAAATGGATTTAGTCAAATCCCCATAAAAATTATCACAAAGGATAATAAATTTCAAGCATACATTTATATTTACTATTTTGTTTATTATAACACCTAAATTAATGGGAAATATATAATTTAAACTGTGTTTTTTTACATTTATTTAATAAATTTATGAAAGTAATATGGTAATGACCGTTCTTATAAAAAAATTCAAAAGTCCACGGTATTTTTATAATCTGTAACATAAGGCAATTATGAAGCAGATGACGAGTCTTTTTCATGTCTAGATATAAAAGTTTCATATGCTAAAATCGTCCCATCGACTTCAGCTTGTTTTGCTTCACTTCTATCAATCCCAAGACCATCATATTTATATAAACTTTCTAATTCACATTTAAGTTCGCTAAATTTAAACCCAGGTTTTTCATATCTCACCTGGATTGTTTTTAACATTGCTTTATAAGTATCATCTAATATTTTTTCGTATATATCTATCATAGATCATACTATAAAATCATCTACTTAGAAGGTCAATAAAAGTTAGAATTCTTTTCTATTTATATTTGACTACATTTTTTTAAAACTATTGATTCTTTACACTTATTTTAAAAAAAATATTTATAAGTTATATGTGTAATATAATTTTGAAATATTTGATAATAAAATGTTAGAATTTTAGTAAAAGGTAAAAAAGATTATTCCTCTAATAAATAATAGATTAATTATTAATTATTTTATCAAGTGCCAATGATACATCTAATATTATTGTATCTAAGAGCAAAAAACCATTTTCACTTAAACATAAACTATCCTCATTTACAATATAGAAATCTTTGTTTATCTTTGAAAAAACTGAAATCAATAAATCTTTATTAATATTAAACTGTTTATCCATAAAAGCAAAATTAAGACCTCTTTTGTTTCTTAATGATACAATAAGATATTCTTCTAAAAATTCACTTTTGCTTAGATTTTCAACTTCTAAATCTGAATAAGGTGGAGTTGAAATATATTTATCCTTATTAGAGCTATTTGTTATTCTAATTAATGAATTATCATCATAAATTGTAGAGGCTGCACTACAACCTAAAGAGAAATAAGGAGATAGAGTCCAATATCTTAAATTATGCAAACATCGGTTATTATCCTTGGTAAAATTTGATACTTCATAATGAGTAAATCCTAATCTTAATAAATAATCCCAAATATTCTCTAATAGGTCTTTTTCAAATAAGTCACTATTATGTTTTATCTTCTTATCTTTTACCAATGAATAGAGATAAGTTCCCTCTTCTACTGTTAAACAATAAAGAGAAAGATGTTTTAAATTACAATTATTTACTAATATGTCTATATCTTCTATACAAGATGAAAGAGCTTGAGTTGGAAGAGCTACCATAAGATCAAAGGAATATTTGATTTGTACATCTAACTTATTAAATTCAGCTTTACTAATAATTTGATTTTTCACAAAATAATTTGTTGAAGAGTCAATTTTTAAACTATCAAGTTTTTTACAAAACTCTACAGCTTTTAAATTATCTTTAAATCGAGCTTTCCTTCCTAATATTTTTAATATATTATCATTAAAAGATTGAATTCCAACTGATAATCTTGTAGCTAAGCCATCTTCAAACAAGGATAAATGCTCTTGTGTTAATGATTCAGGATTTATTTCAAAGGTAGTTTCTTTTGAAGGCCCTATATTTATTAGCAGATTTCTAAGTTGTTCAACAGTTAAAATACCTGGATTTCCACCTCCAATAAATACTGTTTCAAAAGGTTTAGTATATTTAGCTTTTAATAGATCCAATTCTTGATTTAGTTTGTCTAAATACAAAGAAACATCTTCTCTATTCCAACACGCTTTAGCTTCACTGTAGAAGGCACAGTAATAACATTTTGTTAAACAAAAAGGTATGTGGATATATAGAGAAAGGGATTTTTGATTTTTTAACAGTTCTAAGTATTTAAAATTGGTCATTTATTCCCTAAATATTGTATTCTATACAAAGGCCAGAACCTAAAGAAAACTCGACCAATAATTTTATCTTGAGAAACTGGACCAAAATATCTTCCATCATGAGAATTATCTCTATTATCTCCTAAAGGTAAAACATTATTGGTTGGAACTGTTATCCCATTTGCATAACTATAATAATTACTTCGAGCTGTAAAATCACTAGGATCAATCTTTCTCTCAACATTATATGAAGTCTTCATAAACTCATACATGTCCTTTGGATAATTATTATCTGTTAATTTTTGATAATTTGTTATGTAATAGGATGGAATATATGCAGAATCATTTAAACCTTTATTGCGATAGGCAATTAAGGCAGCCCAAGATTTTAATGAGGGATAATAAGAACTATCTAACAATCTATTTGGTCCATCACTTAAATTGTTATCTTCTCTAAACTCCATTTCATCTACAAATTCATTAGTACCTGAAACTCTTATTTTCACATCACCATTTTCAAACTTTACAGTATCATTTGGCATAGCAGCTGCTCTTTTTACATATAGTCTCTCTGCTGGTGTACCATCTTCATTTTTATCGATATTTACTAAGGAAAAAGTCGCAGAAAACAACATTTGAGCGGCTATATCAAAAAGTGGGCCTTTTGATACATATTCAGGATTATAGAAGGTAATGATGTTATCTCGTGTTACAACTCTATTCTTAGATCCTAATTTAGGGCCACCTGGCCAAACTTCTAGCCCATAAACATTTTTATTTACAAAAACCCTATCTTTAACCAACATGGTTTTCTCCATAGAAGGAGTTGGAATGACAAATAATTGGAAGATATATTGGTTAATTATTAAAATTACTACTACGGCGAATACTAGCGCATCTATCCAGCCTTTTACTTCGCCCCAAAAAGTTCTTTTTACAGGATGTTGTGCATTATATAATTTAATAGCTTTACGCTTTGTTAAATACTTTATAGTAAATTTTTCAACTTTTTCAATTAATAAACTCATGATATCAACAATACAATAAACTAAAAGAGTTGACAAGGATTAAAGGTATAAGTAATTTGTTAGATATGAAAGAAATTAAAGATTTGCCAAAGATTGATGATGTTGTTTTACCTAAATTCGGTTCAGTTAGACCTGGTGTATATATTTTAACCCTAATGATTCTAGTAGTTTTATTAGTTGTTTTTTTAATAGGTTTTTTACCTGGAATTTTAAACGGTGGTAAATTCGTCAATTTTACAAGTGATATTGATAATGTTGGCGTGTATGTAGATGAGCAATATGTAAGTGGGACACCTGCTCAAAGCTTTATTAAAAGTGGGGAGCATGAAGTAATTTATAAAAAAGCCTCACAAATAATTGCTAAAGATACTATTAAAGTGTCCCATCCTGTATTCTTAACTTATATCTTTCATCGTTACCAAGATGTTAAATTAGATTTAAATGAAATAAATGATGAAAAGATTGATAAAATTATAAACTTCGATATTCAATTAATCATTGATCAAAGCCCTATAGTTGAATTTAATTCTGTAACAAATTATATTCCATATTTTTCTCAATATGCTAAAGATGCCTTAGTCTTTAATCTCAGTGAAAATGATATTAAAGAGGATTTAAATTTAGCAAGTAGTTTTATAAGCAGTAAAGAAATGCTTGATGATGCTATTAGTGCTTATGATTATTTAGATATTGAATATGGCCCTTCTTTATTAAAAGCTAAAGAAGTTTTTGAAGAAGAATCTCAAACAATTGGTCTCTCTTTCAAAGATGTTAAAGTTACAACAACACCTGCATCACTACAAGTTAATGATGAGGCTGTTATCAATACTTTAAAGGTTGACCCTGTAGAATTTGTAATGGGAGATACAACTTATAGTTCATATCCAAGTATTAATGAAGCTGGAATTTTAGTAAATTTAGACTCTAGTGTATATATCTCTAAAACACCTATCACAAATTATCTATATTCCCTATTTGTTATAGAAAATCCAACTTGGGCTAAAAGTAATAAAGCTTTGTTAATAGAAAAAGGGTTAGTTGATGATAATTATTTAGAAGGTATTACCTTATCTTCTTCTTACCCTTCCCTTGAGCCAATTAGAAATATAAGTTATTATGCAGCTCAGGCTTTTTGTTCTTGGTTAAGCGAAAAAACTAATGAAAATATATACATTCCAAGTGAAGAAGAATGGACTCTAGCAGCTTTATCTTCTACTAACTATTTAGAAAATTCATACAGTTCTTCTCTAATCTCAACAAGAAGCTATGACAATCAATTTGACTTGATGCTTGGAGGAGTTTGGGAATTCACATCAACTCCTTACTTTTCCTTAAGTAGAGTCGTTGAAGAGAGAGACTTTCTTTTAGATGAAATCAAAACTAACTTTGATAGCGATATAGTTGTAAAGGGTGGCTCTTTGTTAAATACTTCTGCTACAATAAATAGCGTTGGTGCAATTGATAAGGCTGCATGTTTTGAATACATGGGCTTTAGAATTGCGTATAAAAAATAATAAAATGGGATTAACTTATGAAAGACAAATCTAGTAATTATAAATTATTGAATAAAAATAAAAAAGCTTTTTTTAATTATGAAATGATAGAAACACTTGAGTGTGGTATGAGCTTAGAAGGCACTGAAGTAAAAAGTATGAGAGAAGGTCGGTTTTCTTTTACTGATAGTTATGTAACTATAGAAAATGGTCAGTTACTACTACTTCAATTTACAATTCAACCTTATAAACAAGGCTCTATTTATAACCATGACCCAGGTAGAAAAAGGACTCTTTTAGCCCATAAAAATGAAATAAAAAGGCTAAAACGAAAAGTAGATGAAAAAGGTTTCACTTTAGTGCCTACAAAAGTATATCTCAAAAATAATATTATTAAAATGGAAGTTGGCTTAGCACGTGGTAAAGCTCTTCACGATAAGAAAAATACTATTAAAGAAAGAGATCTTAAAAAAGACGCTCAAAGAGAATTGAAAAGATTGAAATATTAATTTAAATAAAATCCCATTATTTTCTAATTTAATATTAGTTAAAGTGGGATTTTTTTTATATTTTAAAAACTATGAAAATTGGTCTACTATTAATTATTTAGGAGACAATAAAAATTATAGCGTTGAAGAGAAAATTACTTAAAATAATATCTCCTCAACTCAAAAAAACATCAAGTTGGTAATATAAAGAAATTACCAAGTATTTTATATAAATTTCTTTCATCAAAAAAACTAATTTGAAGCTTTTCCTTGATTTTTAGTACTATTAATTTTCTCCTTAATTAATTTTTCATCTCCAAGATATTTTTTATCTTTAACAGAAAAATCATCATTTAGAGAATAAACTAAAGGAACACCTGTTGGAATATTTTCATTAACAATTTCTTCTTTGCTCATATTTTCTAAGTACATCACCAGAGCTCTGAGGGAATTGCCGTGAGCAGTAATTAATATATCTTTTCCTTCAATCAATTTTGGTTTAATCTCAGTTTCAAAATAAGGAATAACACGTTTAATTGTATCTTCAAGACTTTCACCTAAAGGCAATTCATTTTTATCAACGTCTCTATACATCTCACTAAATACAGGGTTTCTATCATCTTTTTCAGTTAATAAAGGAGGTTTAACATCATATGATCTTCTCCAAATTAAAACTTGATCCTCGCCAACTTCTTTAGCAGTTTCCACCTTATTTCTACCTTGTAGTGCTCCATAATGTCTTTCATTTAATTTCCAAGATTTAAATACTGGCAACCACAATCTATCCATCTCTTGTAAAGCAAAATGGAGTGTGTTTATAGCTCTTTTTAAATATGAAGTATAACAAATATCAAAATTAAAATTATTTTCTTTTAGTAAATATCCAGCTTGTTTAGCCTCTTCAATTCCTTTTTCTGATAAATCTATATCAGTCCATCCTGTAAAAAGGTTTTCTTGATTCCATAAGCTTTGTCCATGTCTTAATAAAACTAATTTATTTCTCATAATTTTCATCTCCTATAATACCTAGTAATTAATACCAGTGTATTTTAAATCATCCATAGCTACTAAAATTAGCCTTTAATATAATAAAGAAAAACTAATGCAACATATTAATCAGAATTTTGTATCAATCCACTTTAATCTGTATCTTTATACTTATTAGTCTACTCTAACTTTAAAAAAAAATAAACTAAATAATATAAAAGCAAGAAATATTTTTTAAAAGATTAATGTAGAAAAATGTACTAATGTGTAATTCTAATAAAGTTATATATATAAAAATGTAGTTTTTATTTCTAAGATTGCCGAAAATACAATTTTCTTCATAAAATATACACAAAAAATATTGATTAAATTTTTCAAGTATTATAGGTTAGTACATTTTTTTTAATATAACCTGAATCCGTATAGAATACAAAATAAGTAAAATATATCAACATATGTATAGTAAATTATAGACTAAAAAAGCCTCTTATGTTACAATTAAATTATCACAAAAAACGTAACAGGAGAGGCCAAATGATTGATTTTGATTCTACAACAATTACACTAGAGAGTAAAGCAGGTTTAAACTTAATTTCTAAAATTTTAACATTTGCAATGATGAAAGTTAATGATAATGCTGAATATGATTTGGATACCCTTAAATCTAAAAGTCTTTTAGAAAATGAAACTATATATAAAACCTTAGTTGGTTTAAACTCTATGGGATTTACTAATTTTTCTGATGTAGAGCAATTTAGAAATAATGAAGTATTTAAAGAATGTTTAAATCTTAAATTCACTCCTGCTCAAGAAACACTAAGATTGTATTTAGAGAAAGAACGTAGTGCAAATTTTATTGAACATTGTAATTTAGTTAATATTGAATTACTAAAGAAAGTTTCTTTCCCATGTGAAAAGATAAGTGAAAAATATATTCCATTAGATTTTGATGTAACACCTATGATTAATCCTAAATGCAATAAAGAAGAATGTTCTAGAACATATAAAGGGGAAGATGGGTTTGCACCACTTATGAGTTACTTAGGCTCTTATTGTATTGGAGCTGAACTTAGACCTGGAAAACAACATTCTCAAAAAGATTCAATACCGTTTGTTCAAAAGGTATTGGATAATGCTAAAGAGATACTTACTTTAGAAGATTATAGTAAAGTGTTGTGTAGATTTGATAGTGGTCATGATAGTGTAGAAACTATTAATGTACTTGATAAAAATAATGTTAACTTTATTATCAAGAAAAAATGTAGAAGAAACGACTATTCACAAGATTTATTAGAAAGAGCTAAATCATTATATGATAAAAAGATATCATATGATTATAGACAAACAACTGTATACTATGGTTATTTTACCCAAATGTATCCAGTAGGAAAAGAAAATGTTACAAATAAGGCTCAAATAGCATTTAAGATAAAAGAGATTTATGAAGATAAAAAAGGTAATATATTATTATTTCCAGAAATAGAAGTAGAGCTTTATTGGACTAATTTAATTGAAGATGCAATAACAGTAGTTAATCTATATCATGACCATGCAACAAGCGAACAATATCATAGTGAAATAAAAACTGATTTAAACTTTGAAAGATTAGCATCTGGTAAATATAGAGTTAATGAAATGTTATTAGCGGCTATTACTAATGCTTATAATATTTTAAGAATAATTGGGGATATTACATTATTAAATCAATTCTATTTACCTGAAGGAACTAAGGGTAATAAAGATAGAATTAGAATGAAAACAATATTAAGAGATATTATTTATACTAGTGCTAGATATATGAGAAAAGGAAGAAGTAAAGTGCTTCGGCTCTATAAGAAAAATCCTTGGACAGAGTTATTATTACGAATTGATAAATTTATTAACATATATTTTCCACTTTTCATTTAATACTCAATAAAACTAAAGATAAAACAACAGAAACAATACTTCTAATATCAATTAGAAGATTTTAGTATGACTGAAAAAAGTGATATTTGAAAAAAAATTAAAAATATTATTCTTCCTTCTATTAAAATAATGGAATAAAATATAAAAATAGAAATAAGTAAAACAAATAGATAAGATAAAATCCGTACAACAAAATAATTCACCTAAAAAATAGCCAAAAATTAGCTAGATTTATCAATTATCAAGATTTATACGGATTTAGGTATAAAGTATAGATAAGGATAAATGAACAAGTATGAATGATAGTTATTACAATACAAAGTCAAAAATATCAAGATTTTATAAAATTGAATTAAACACTCTTATAAAATCACATAAATTTTTTCTCCCACTAATCATACTTACATTACTTTCCTTATTAAGTATCAATAATTTATTGGGTAATGAGAAAGAAATAATGAGTACTAACGAATTATTTTTTCTTGATATTTTTACAGCACCAGTTGTTTTTGCAACCCCACTATCTTTTATCCTTTCATTTATAATTCCTCTTTTCTCTTTATTAATTGGATTCGATAGTTATGCAGATTTAAAAATCAATAAAAATGGACTTCAAATTAGAAATGAAAATCTATTTGTAGCCAATATATTAGCAACTATTACATTTTTTTCTATTATTTTTTTCTTAGTTTTTGCTTTTATAGCTATTACTGCTTCAATTGTTTTTACCTCTATTATTATGAAACATCAATTTATTAGATTTTTCCTATTTTACCTATTAACTATTTGCTATGCAACAGCATGGTACATAGCCGCTTTGTATCTTTCTTTAAAAGCGAAGAATAAGATAATATCCGCCCTTATTTATATTTTAGTTTTTTTATTTTTATTACTTTTATGGAATCCTTTAATGTATTTAATAAGTGCTATGATAACTAATACGAAATTAGGGGAAGAAAACCTTTTCTTCTTTTTATCTACTCTTTCAATTTTTACAATATATAATGCTACTTCATTCGGACTTTTAATAATAGATTCAAATATTATACGTCATCCCCTAAATTTTAAATTACTACCTCTAACTAATTTTAAACCTCAAAATCCATTAGAACCTACTATGCCACTGCTTTTAGGAAATATTCTCCTTTTATTTTGTATGATTATATTCTTAACAACTTTGGGGTATATTTTAATACAACGGAAAACTGATAATAGTGATTTTCAACTATTTACAACTTGATTTATAAAGATCTAAAAACTTATTTAGAAATAAAAATCTCTAAGCTATTCACTGAGAATACTTAGAGATTTTAATATAAAATTATAATTTATAATAATTAAAGTTTTATAATACCAAATACATTTGCCAATGAACTTAATAATATAATTATCAAACAGATAGCATCTAAATATTTGATAAAGAAGTTATACATTTTCTTACGTTTAAATTTAGATGAAATCTCAACTTCTTTTGCAATTTTATCTAAACCTACAAATCTTAATATAAGATACAAAGTTGCAAGAGCTGCAATTGGCATCATAATTGAATTAGTAAGGAAATCAAAAAAGTCTAAGAAAGACATTCCAAAAATAGTAATAAAGTCTAAGACATTAAAACCTAGGGCGGAAAGAGATCCTAGTATAATTATTATAATTGTTATAACTATAGTGCTTTTTTTCCTACTCCAACCAAATTGATCTTCACAAGTTGATGCACTAGTTTCTGCAAGTGAAATTGAACTTGTGATTGCAGCTACAAACACCAATAAAAAGAAAACAAACCCAACAAAGCCACCTAAGCCCATGCTAGCAAATACTTTTGGTATTGTAATAAACATTAATGATGGGCCAGCATTCAAAGTCGTAGGTTCACCTGAAGAAAAGGCAAATACGGCTGGAATTATCATAAGACCTGCTAAAATAGCAACACCTGTGTCGAATATTTCAATCTGTGCAGTTGATGCTTCAATATCAACATCTTTTTCAAGATATGATCCATAAGTTATCAAAATACCCATAGCAATGGAAAGAGAATAAAATAACTGCCCCATTGCAGCAATTACAGTCATCAACGATAACTTACTAAAATCAGGAATTAAAAAATATTTTACACCTTCTAATGCCCCTTCTCTAGTAACAGAATATATTGTTACAATTAAAGCCAACACTAGTAATAAAGGCATTGTTATCTTTGATACTCTCTCAACACCTTTTTTAACTCCAAACATTACTATTAGAGTAGTAATTAATGCGAATATTATAAAATAAAATTCAACAGAACTTCCTGTTGTAACAAAGTTTGTGAAATAATTTTCATGGGCCACACCAAAAGTGTTACCTTTAATATACTCGACTAAATATTTCAAAACCCAACCACCAATTACACAATAATAAGGTGCAATAATAATTGGGATAATTGCATTTATCCAACCGCCGATTTTTAGAGACTTATTATTACCAAAACTTTGATAAGCTCCAACAGGGCTTTTTCTCGTCATTCTACCTAAGGTTGTTTCTGAAATTATTAAAGCATAACCGAAGGTAACCATTAAAACTAAATATACTAAAAGAAAAGTTCCTCCACCATATTTAGCTGCTAAATATGGGAATCTCCATATATTACCAAGTCCAACTGCAGACCCCGCTACAGATAAAACATAACCCATCTTTCCGGAGAAAGTGCTTCTAGAGGAAGAAGTTTTTAATTCATTTTTTTTCAAATTGCTCATTCTTATCCTTTTTTCTCTAACATTAAAATAAAATCTTGACTAGACTATCACTTCAGGGAAATTACAATCAAGTATTTTTGTTATAAAAAGTAGAAAATAAGGCAAATTTGTATGTATTATAAAATAATGATGGCTACATCGAGATAAAAAAACAAAAGACACTAATTAAATATATAAAATATTTACTACTATTTTTTAATAATTGATTATAACTACTAAAATATATAAATGAAGAAGTTAATAATATATAATAAAATATCCCAAGTTTACTCGTTTAGTGGTATAATATTACTTATGAAGAGAAGATTAAGATTTGATGGTTTATGGTATCCTAGTGATAAAAATGAATTAGATAAACTTGTTCTATTTAATCCAATAAAAGATAATAATAGTGTATATGGTGTTGTACCTCATGCAGGCCTATCTTATGCTGGAAGTTTGATAAAACTTTTTTTCTCAACACTTTCTATAGAAATTGATAAAATAATTTTACTTACCCCATCTCACTACTATTCTTTAGAAAATGATGTAGTTGGAAGTGGGAATTTTTCATCTTTTGAAACTAGCTATAATGAAATTGAGGGTTTTACTCTCCCTATATTTAAAAAAGGCTATGAACAAGTTACAAGTGATGAACATGCTGTTGAAATGATTTTACCCTACATAGCACAAAGGAGAAATATTAAACTTTGTTGTGCACATATAAACAGATTTACTGATGTAAATATTGCAACAGATTATGCTAAACAAATTCTTTCTATTACAGATGAAAAGACAACAGTATTAGCTAGTAGTGATTTTACTCACTATGGTCCTAATTTCAGATATACCCCGTATGGAAATATTATCAACGATGAGATAGTAAATAAAGTTACAAATTATGATAAAGATATTGCAAATCAAATGTTAAATGGTGAGGGGCATGCAGCATATATAAAAGCAATAAAAGATCATGCCACAATTTGTGGAATAGCTCCTATGTTAATCGTAAGTGAAATGGCTCGATTAAAAAATATGAAAGGTAAAATCCTAGGTCAATCAAACTCACTCAACATTCCAGCTCTTGAGAAAAACTTCGTTTCATACATTTCTATGTGTTGGAGGAGATAAAAATGACAGACAAAGACAAAAATCTTCTTTTACTCTTATCAAAAAATACAATAGCAAAAAGCTTAGGCTTAGATTATAAAAACATTGATGCTTCTCATTTAAATGAAGAGAGAGGAGCCTTTGTTACCTTAAAGTTGAAAGGGAATCTTAGAGGATGTATTGGGTATATATTTGGAATTAAACCTTTATATCAAGAGATAATAGACTTATCATTAGATGCTGCTTATAAAGATTATAGATTTCCTCCATTAACAAAAGAAGAATTTCCTTTTATAGATATAGAAATCTCAGTATTAACACAGCCTAAACCAATTAACACACTAGATGAATTTAAATTATCTAGAGATGGTATAATCTTAATAGTAAATTATCATAAAGCAGTTTTTCTACCCCAAGTTGCAGATGAAACAGGATGGACAAAAGATGAAATGCTTAAAGCTCTTTCTAGAAAAGCTGGATTAGATGAAAATGCTTATAAAAGAGACGATGCTAAGTTTATGACATTTACTGCGGAGGTATTTTAAATGTACTGCAATTTTTGTTATCGCCACTGTAACATAAAAGAAGGGGAATTCGGATTTTGTGGCACACGTCAAGTAAAAAATAATAAATTAGTTAGTCCAAATTATGGATTATTAGAAGCTATAGCAATAGATCCTATTGAAAAAAAACCTCTATATCACTTTTTACCAGGAAGTAAAACATTATCAGTTGCTGAAGTTGGTTGTAACTTTAAATGTAGCTTTTGTCAAAATTGGCAACTATCTCAAAAAAAAGAAAGCTCAAATACCCAATTTATTTCACCACAAAAGTTAGTTGATTTAGCACTCGAATATAAAGTGCCATCTATAAGTTTTACATATAGTGAACCCATAGTTTGGCAAGATTATGTAATAGATACAGCTAAGATAGCTAAAAAACATAATTTAAAAACAATTATGGTCACAAATGGGAGCTTTTCAAAAGAAGCAAGAGAAACACTCTCCCCTATTATAGACGCGTTTAATATAGATTTAAAAGGTGATAGTAATTATTACAATAAAGTATGTGTTGGAAAAATAGAACCAGTTCTTGATGGAATTAAATATTTAATAGATTCAAAAAACCATGTAGAAGTTACAACCCTACTCATCGAAGGCATACATACAAGAAAGATAATAAATACCTTAGCTAAAACTCTAAAAACTTATGGAGTTAAAGTTTGGCATTTAAGTAGATTTTTCCCAAATTACAAAATGAATGATTACAAAGCAACTAGTGAAAACTTTCTTTTAGATATGATAAATATCGCAAAAAATAATAGAATTGATTTTGTATATGGTGGAAATTCAACTAATGCTAGCCCAACCATTTGTCCAAATTGTAAAGAAATATTAATTCCAAATCATCTTAACTCAAATTATATTGAAAATAATTTAAAGATAGAAAATGGTAAGTGTAAATTTTGTGGCACTAAAATTTATGGATTATTTTAGTTAACCACAAACAATTAAAAAAAGGAAAAACTTTGTAAAAAAGCTAAGTTCTTTTTTTAAGTCTTTCAATCAATTCAGGATTGTCATCAAAAAACTGTTTTTGTTTAATTATGATATTTTCATAACTCTTACTAATTTTAGGTAAATACTTCTCAAAAATGTTTACTACAGCCTTTCCTTCATTAGCTAAAAAAAGCGTTAAAGCCTCATTCACATTAACAGGATCCACATTAGAATCAAAACTTAAATAAGATTCAATCAAATCAATTTTATTTTTACTAAAAGTATCATAATCTTGACTATATTGTGCTTTTAGGTTTTTAAAATTACGAGCTATTTCTTTCTTTTTACTACTGTTTATGTCCTTAGCCCATTTTGAAAGTTCTTTTGGAATAATAATAGAATCAAGATCATCAAGTTCATTTACAAGGGCATTATAAGCTTTTTTTTGATTAATATTTACAATGGGTTCATCTAAAAATTGTCCATAAATAACTGAAATAACTTCTCCAAAATCTCCTGGAAAGATATTTTGTAAATTTATATTATTTATATTTGTTCCTTGATTACATTGATATTTACTTATATTACTTATTAAATCATTATTATTTATAAAATTTTTTAAAACATCTATTGTTAAATTTAATTGCAATAAATCATCTTGTAACTGATTTACTTTTTTTGAAAAAGTTGAATACACGTTATTTTCATCCGATAGACACAGTTTTATTTCCTCAATTGAAAACGATAAGCCTCTTAACGTTTTAATAAGCATTAATTGTTCAACATTTTCTTGAGAATACTTTCTGTACCCATTTGCAGCTACTTTTGATTTAAACAAACCCACATTTTCATAATACCTAATAGCTTTTTTAGTTAATTTTGTTACTTGTGCAACTTCTGAAATAGTCATAATCATAACTCCTATAATTGTTATTTAATTAAAGGATACAGATTCCCCTAAGGGAACAGTCAAATGATTTGGTGAAATATTTTAAATAAACATCAAAATAGGAATAATTTATTTCAAAATAAAAAAATAATTGTAATTTATTCCCTTAGTTATCTTCATCATAATCTTCACTCCAATCTAAATATCTATCTCTAGACCAAACATAATATTTAATTAATAGCCAGTTTATAATTTTTTCATCATAGTATTCACTATCATAAGAGTTATCTGACCACTCCATATATTTTTCATAATCTACATGAGAAGGATTATTAATTACCTCTAAAAAATGTTCATATCCATCGACACCACCCACATCTTCAGGAGGACAAGCTCTCTCTCCGCCAACACAAAAAACTTCTAAATCAATATCCCTTTTATAATTAGTAGATTCAACAATTATTTCATGATCCCATAGGTTGCCAAAATCATAAATATAGTTAAAAGTTCTACCTTTTCTTTTTACAAGTTCATTCAATCTAAATTGAGAACTAAAAAGAATTAAATTCTCATCATTAGGATCTAAGAATTCAGAATATCTTGATTTACTAATTCTAAATTCATGAATATGTCTATCACTCCATCCCATAATAATTTGAATTACATCATGTAATCTATCTAAAGTAATATCACAAGGAACTACAAATTCTCTCCAAATTGAGGGAGTTATACCTAATAAGGAGACTTTTAATAAATAATATTTTCTTTTCAAAACAAGTAACCTCACATCTTAAATTGATTATTAAATATTAATAGTGAGAATGAAAAATAAGAATTAAAGACTCTAGAAATATTTAAATACTCTTTAACTATAAAAGAAAATTAAGTAAAAAGCTATTTAATCTTTTTTTTTATATCATAATTTTTTGTTCAAATTTTTTATATAAAACAAAAAACCAACATACAGAAGTAACAATAGCTAATATACAAAATATGAATTTAGTTTCCATCATATATTTTGTTAACCAAAAAGATGGGAATATCGCTGCAAAATACTGAAAATTACTTTTAACAAGAAAAGCAATTGGAAGACCAATGAACATTAAGATGGAAAGCTTAGCTACTGCTAACGCTTCAACCTTATTTGATGCAACAGATACAATCAATAAAGCTGCAATAATTGAAGAGAGAGATCCTAGGGAAGAAAGAATATAAATATTAATAAAAGTTAATGATGTTAAAGAGAAAAATGTTAAGATGATAATACTATATATTATTGCAAGGAAGGGTATAATTGCTAATCGTGAAATCAAGTACCAAATTTTTCCAAGTGGGGTAACAACTAAATATCGAGAAATACCATGGTCTGATTCATCTATTAATACCATAGCTCCTGTAAATGCAAACATGGTTGGTATGACTAATATCAAAAGCAAATCAAAGAGGGGATAATATGGTAACAAAACTTCAATTTTACTAAAATAACCACATAAAAACTTTTCTATGACTGGAATAACAAATTTAAATAACAGGCCCATCAATATTGGCACAAATAAACAAACATATAAAATGAAATCTGCTTTTACTGCCCGAAAATAAAGATTTGTTGATTGAATTAATTTATTCAAACCTCACCTCCTATTCTCTTAAAAGAACACTTTGCAATCTTTAAACATATAAAGAAGATTAAAATCAACCAAAAAAACAGGATTATAAAACTAATACTGATAGGTAATTGAATATTTACATTTGCAATCAACATCAAAGAGAGAACTCCAGGATGCAATAACCAAATAGAGGATTTAAGTACATTAAAAAAGAATAAAAAAGAAGGAATAAAAATCACGATTTCAAAAGGAATTGCAATTATCATAAATTGATTTACAGTATCAGATTTTAATGCTGCAATTAAACCACATAAAGAAAAAATACAACAAGTTAAGAATATAGTAACTATCAAAATAAAATAATGGTCTAAACCTGCAACAATTGATAAAACAAAAGCGACAGAAAGAGCTATAAAAGATAAAGAAATAATCTTTGCAATTATATAAGAGCTTAAATTTAAAGGAGATACATACAAGGAGTGATGAATATTTTGACTTTTTTCTAATAAAAATAGAGCTCCCATGAAAAAAAGGCCCATAGCCGCTGGATCTGTAAAAATAAGAAAAGAGGCAACAGCTTTTTTTAAATTAGAACCAAGTAAAACTATAATTATTGAATAAACTAAGCTAAAAATAAAATATAAAAAATAAAAACCATATTTAAATTGAAATTTTATATCCCATTTTGTCAAATTAATTATTTTATTCATACAAGTTCCCTTCCAGTTATTTTTTTAAAAATATCTCCTAGATTAGGTTCACTTGAATGGATAGTTAAAAGTCTATTTTCTTTAATTATCTTAATTAAGGAAAGATCATTTTTAATATTAAGTAAATTAGTAGTCGAGGTAAGCTCTTTACCCTTTTCTAAATAAGAGTATTTTATAGTTGAAGCACCTTGTTCCATAATCAAATTATGGGGAGAATCAAGAGCTTTAATCTTTCCTTTTACAATAAAGGCAACCCTATCACATAATCGAGTGGCATCTTCCATATTATGAGTAGTAATTATAATAGTTTTTCCTTTTTGTTTTTCTTTTAAAATCAATTCTACTAGAATCTGACTAGTATTAGGATCTAGACCATTTGTTGGTTCATCTAAAAAAATATATTTAGGATTATGCATTATTGCTTTTATAAAGTTTAGCCTACTTTTCATACCTTTTGAATAGGCACTAACTTTTTTATCTCCATCATTTAATAATTCTACAGACTCTAACAATCCATTAATTGATCTTTTCTTCCCCTTATAAAGGGATGCAAAAAATTTTAAGTTTTCTTGAGCAGTCATTTTTTCATATAATGTAGAGAATTCAAAATCAATACCAATATTTTCATAAAATTCATTTTTATGATTTTTGACCTCACAGTCATCAATTTTAATTGAACCTTTATAATTTGTAATCAACCCAATCATTAATTTTTGTAAAGTGCTTTTACCAGCACCAGAAGGCCCTAAAAATCCAAAAATTTCACCATTTTTTACTTCAAAAGACATATTCTCAATAAAGGAATGCTTAGAATAGCTAAAAGATAAATTATCTATTTTAATCATAAGCTTCCTCACCGTTATCTAAAAACTGTAATACTACACCACGAATTATTAGGCGTAGAGCTTCTTCAAATTTTCCACCTAAAATTTCTTTATTTAAAATTATAATTATCATACTTTGAAAAGCTGTTGAAAAAACTTCTTTGTCTTTTCCCTTAGCCTCTGGAATTATTTTAATTAATTCTTCAGCCATATCTTTATCTCTTTCATTATGGTCAGCTACTAATTGAGTAGGTAATTTACGCATTAATAACTCTAATTCATTATTTTTCATAATTTTCATAAAACCAGAATTCATTGCCTTTAAACTAATCTCATAAAAAGCATCAGTTAATATTTCACAAGTCATATTACTAGCATTAGCCTTTATAATTGATAAAAATTCATCTTGAATTTGATTGTGAAAATCCATGAAAACTTCATAGAGAAGAATTTCTTTAGATTTATAGAATAGATAAAAAGTCCCTTTAGCTATATTTGCACGTTTTACTATCTCATCTACAGTCGTTTTCTTAAATCCATATTCTCTTATACAGCCCAATGCTGCATTTTGTAGTTTTTCTCTAATATATTCCTTTTCACTATTACTAAAAGATTTAGGCATCTTATACTCCTATAAAACTATTTGACTAAAAATATCTTTTTAGTCATACTAAAACAAAAAGAACAATTTAGCAAGGAAAATAATAAGATATATGCATTTTTTCTAGTTTTAACTAATATTTAAAAGAAATATCAAAAAAATTTTAATTTATAATAATATAAGGTATAATAATTTATAATTGAGGTTTAATTGACATGAAAGTATTACATACTAGTGACTTACACATAGGAAAAAATTTACATAAACACAGAATTAATTTTGCTCATGAGCATTTTTTTGATTATCTAATAGACAAAATAGTAACAGATAAAATAGATTTACTTTTAATAAGTGGAGATATTTTTGATACATCTTATGTAAGTGTAGCAACACAAAAAGTCTTTTATAATTTTCTAGAAAGATTAGCTAAAATAGAAACATTGAAAGATACTGTAATAATCAGTGGAAACCACGATCTAGCTTCCATGCTTGATTTAGCATCTCCATTTTTAGAAAAGCATAATATTCATATAATAACCTCAATAAACATTGAAGATCAGATACTTACTTTAAAAGATAATAACATCCCCTATTGCAATATAGTTGCTATTCCCTTTTTGAGAGAAAAAGACATAAAACCTAACTTAGAGTCAGATAACATCATAGATATACAAAAAGAATTAGAAAAAGCTTTAATTAATCATTATAAAAAAGTAGATGAATATATAGAAGCAAACCTAGACTTATCTCTTCCAACCATTTCACTAATGCATCTATTTGCTTCAGGAAGTAGCACAACTACAGAAATAGAAGGCGAAAAGCACAGAGATATTTATGTTGGAAAACTAAAAAGTATCAATGCAAATAATTTTCCCAAAAATATAGATTATTATGCTCTAGGTCATATTCACAAACCTCAAATTGTAAACAAAGATGAAAGAATAGTTTATTCAGGCTCCCCTATTAGTTTAAACTTTGGAGAAAAAACTCCTAAACAATTAATTGAATTAACATTCACTGATAAAAAGTTTACAAAGAAAAAAATAATTTTACCTAAATTTTTAAATTTAGAGCAAATTACAGCTTCCAGTATTGAAGATATCCAAAACCAATTAAAACAAATAGATATTGAAAAGAAACCAGATTTCAAAGAAGACCCTATCTTTCTTGAGATTATTTATAACAGCAATACTATCGAAAGTTCTATAAATGAAAAAATTGAGGACTTTGTTAACCAGCTAAACAACAATTTTAAAATCTTGATAATAAGATTAGAAAGTAAAATAACAATAAGTGAAACTAATAATAAAAAAGTGTCACTAGAAATGTTAACTCCAAGACAAATTTTTAATATGACATTTATTGATAATGATACTAATAAAATTGAAGATGAAGAGGTAATTGAATTATTTGATAAAGTAGTTAATGAAGTAGAGAGCGAGGCAGAGTAAATATTATGAAGATACACAATTTAAAATTTGAAAATATAAATTCATTAAAGGGAAAATGGGAAATAGATTTCGATAACCCAGAATTAACAAGAGAAAACATCTTTTTAATAACAGGAAAAACAGGCAGTGGTAAATCTTCTATCTTTGATGCTATAACCTTAGCACTATATGGCCAAACTTCAAGACAAGGCAAAATAACAGGATCTACAAATGAATTAATGAATAAACATAGTGGAGAGTGTTCTGCTGAAGTTACTTTTTCTACAAAAGGGACTAAATACATCGCAACATTTAAACAAAAAAGAGCTAGAAATAACCCAAGTGGGAACTTACAAGGGAAAAGCCAATCCTTGATTAATTGTAAGACTCAAAAAAATTTAGTTTCAAAAACTCAAAAATTAGAAGATGTTGTAGAAAAATTAATAGGATTAAATTTTAATCAATTTAGCAAAACTGTAATGCTAGCACAAGGAAGTTTCGATAAATTCTTAAAAGCTGATGATAAAGAAAAAGCCTCAATCTTAGAACAAATAACAGGAACTCAAATCTATACTGAAATAAGTAAAAGAGTTCATGAACACAATAAAGAAGAAAATCAAAAACTTGAGACTTTAAAACAAGTTATTGGAGGCATAGATCTCTTAGATCAAGATGAAATTAAAGAAAAATCTAATGAAATTGAGGAAATAGAAAACAAAATCAAAGAAACAGATAAGCAAATTAAAGACATTGAAAACATACTCTCCTACTACTCTAAACTTGAAGATATTAAAAGAAAAGAAGAAAATTTATTTAAAATACAAAATGAAATTGATTCAAAAAGAGAAGAATATAATTCAAATAAAACTAAAATTGAACTATATAATAAAGCCTTACCTATAATTAATTTACACAATGAAACTGAAACAATTAAAAAGACAAAAAAAACTTGTGAATGTGATTTGACTCAATTAGAGAACTACAAAAAAGAAAATATTATAAAACAAAAACAACTAACTAATGAAAAAGAAAAGCTTGAAAATGAAAAAGCTATAGAAAACAAGAAGCTTAAGGAACTTACAACTTTAATTAAACAAGTTAGAGAATTAGATTCTGATATTGAAAAGGAAAAATCTAATTTATCAATTGCTTCGTTAAAATTAGACAACAAAAATAAAGAGATAATAGCTACAGAAAAAAAGATTGAAAAAGATATAAAAACTTTAGATGAAAAAAAATTAGCTCTATCAAAAACTCAAGAATATTTAGAGAGTAATACACAATTATCAAAATATATAAACAATCAAGAAGAAATTTTAACTAGCTTAGATAAATATATTGATATAAATAAGGAAAAAAGTCGCCTAGAAGACCTATTAAAAACAGAAGAGACTAACACTAAGGTCTACAGTGATAACTACAAGGCAAAGGAAGAACTTGTTAATAAATTATCTAAAGAAATTCAAGACTATAGAGAGGAAATAAATAAATTAGGCTTTGATGAAGAATCTCTTAATAAACTTCTTTCTGAAATAAATGATAATAAAACTATACTAAGAAAAAGTATAGAAAACTATAAAACCTATTATCTAAGGGAAGAAGAACTGCTAAATTATGAAAAATCTCTTTCTACAAAGCTATTATTAGACAAAGAAAATACGACTAAGCTAAAATATACTGAAGAATTAATTGAAAAACAAAAAGAAATTATTGGTTTAAAGAGTTACACTCATTTATTAAAAGATGGATCTCCTTGTCCTCTTTGTGGATCTAAAGAACATCCAAATATTTTACAAGCAGATAATGTTAAATTAACACAATTAAAAGAAAACTTTGCAAGTCTACAAACAAACAAGGAATCTTATCAAAAAGAGATTTCTAAAATAGAATCAAATATAACAAAACTTAAAATTCAACAAGATGAAATAAAAAAGTCGTTAACTAATGAAATTATAATATCCATATACTCAAAAGATAGTTTTGAAGAGTTGATTAATAAAGAAATTGAAAATTTAACAAAAGAAGAGGCAAAGCTAAATGATATAAAAAGTAAGTTAAGTAAATTACAATCCAATCTTACTAATAAAGAAGCTTTATTTATTGAAGAAAGAGCTAATTTAACTATTGCTAAATCAAAAAAAGATAGTAATGAAATAAATATTAGAGAATATAAAGAAAAAATAAAAAGGAATATAAAACAATTAGAAGGAATTTCATCAAACTTAGATAGTTTTATTATTTCTAAAACATATAGAGAATTATCTACCCTTTTAACTCAATATACTAGTAATAAAACATTAAACATTAGTTTAACAAGTGAAATTGAAACTTTAAAAAATGAAATTAAACAAAACAAAGAAACTCTCGAATCATTAAAAAAAGACAAAGCTGAATTCAAAAAAGAAAAAGATGAAATCAATAAAAAATTAACTCAGCTAATAGATACAAGATTTTCGATATTTGAAGATAAAAATTGTGAAAGTGAAAATGAAAAGCAAAATAAAATAATTGAAAACATAATTATTCAAATCGAAAAAAACCGAAAAACTATCTCTCCTATAGAAGAAGAACTTATTAAAGTAGAAGAAAATATAAAAACAAAAGTCGAAACGCTTAACGACCTAAAATCTAATTTGGTTGATTTGGAATTAGAAATCAACGATAAATTGTCCTCAATTGGTTTTAAATCTCTAGAGGAAGCTTTAAGTTATAATTTACAACAAGAAGAAATAACTCTATTAAATGAAGAAATCAACTCCTTTGAAAAAGATGAAATTCAATATAAAACTCTCCTAAAAGAAATATCTTCTTCTAAAAAAGAGCTAGAGACACAAAAAGTAGATTTAGACAAAGATACTGCTACAGAGAAACAAATAGAGCTAAAAATAGTTCGGGATAACTATATATCTGAAAAATCAAGACTTAAAACAATATTAGAAACTAATGATAAAAATAGAGAAAAATTTAAAGCCCAGGAAAAAGAACTAAATAAACAGAAGCATATAACTGAAAAGTGGGGAATTTTAAATAAAGCTATTGGTAGTCATGATGGAAAAGCGTTCAAAACAATAGCACAAAAAATCACATTAGATTATTTAATTTATAACACAAATCAAAAGCTTTTAGAATTATTTCCTCGATATGAATTATATAGAATGGAAGATAAAGATTCTTTAAGTCTAGGTGTAATAGATAAATACAGTGCTGCTATAAAAAGACCAGTTAGCAATCTATCTGGAGGTGAAACCTTTATAATATCTTTCTCTCTAGCCCTAGGTCTAAGTGATTTATTAAATAAAAAGGTCAGTATCGAAACTTTATTTTTGGATGAAGGATTTGGTACACTTGATGAAGAAACACTCACTAGTGCTCTAGAAGCAATTGATAACCTAACTAAAGATGGTAAGATAATTGGCTTAATATCTCATGTAGGTTTACTTCACGATAGAATAAGATCACAAATCAAAGTTGAAGAAAATGGAGATTCTACCTCTTCTCTATCAGGTCCAGGTGTAAGAAAGCTATAAAATGTTTTTAATCAAATATCGATAAAAATTTGTTATAACAAGTTAATTTATCGATATTTTTTTTATCTATTCAAATATCAAAATAATTGGATATAACATTTGTATAAAAAATAGTATATTAATAAAAAGTGCATATTAATACTTATCATTTTTTTGATATAAATTATTATATTATATTACTTTAAAAATACTAATTTTAATCTAAATTCTTAATATACATAAAGTTATTAAATTTTCCTTAAATATAACAGATATTAATTTTTATATTTTTAATAAAAATATTTATATAAAAACAATTGCATATAAATTAAATATAAATTGAATATACATATTTTATGCAATCAAAAATATTATAGTCCATTTTTTTTGTACTTACTTTATATAAGTAAGAACATTTTAAATTAAAAAAATTGTGATTTTGCTTATAAATCCCCTATTTACGCGATTTACAAGGAGTTATTTTAATAAAAATTATCTAGACAAAAATAGAAATTGAGCATATAATTGAGCAAACCAGATAAAAAAGAATAAGGAAACCTACCATGAACAACTCGCCATTTACGCTATGTAGACTAAAGAACAAGGAACAAATGAGCTTTTATGTCATGTATAGAGATCCAATAACAGGCAAACGTGGAACAAAGAAGAGTATAGATAAATTAAAAAAAAGATTAAATTTAGGATTTGAACACGTATCTAGGCTTGATGAAGCAATGAAAATAGCACAAAAAGCTTTAGATGAGGGACTTATTTTTAACTCTATAAAAGAATTAACTTTAAAAAAATATTTATTAAACTTTTTTGATTTTAATAAAAGCCCATATTTTACTAGAAAAATATTATTAGATAAGGATTCAATCTCACCTGATTATGTTTCTACACGTAGAAATGCAATAATAAAACATCTTTTACCTTTGATAGATGATAATTTTTTAATAAGCAATGTGACTTTACAATTTCTTGAAGACATCCAAACAAAACTCATTTATAAAAACAAATTAAGTTCTACATCAATAAATCAATTGATGAATTCACTTTCACAAGCATTGGAGTATGCAAAAAAAGAGAATTTGCTTTCTATATCACAAGCTACAAGAGTTGAGGCAATAAGGAAAAATATAAAAGTTAGAGGGATCTTAAGTAATGAAGAAACAAAAAATTTAATGAATTATTTAAAACAAAGTGATGATAAAAAAACTTACTTAGCTGTCTCCTTAGCCCTTATTACTGGAATGCGTAGTGGAGAGCTTAGGGCACTAACTACAGATCAAATAAAAGATGGACTAATAGTAATTGATAGAGCCTATGCTAATATAGCTAAAACAAAAATACCTAAAGGGAAAAAAAGCAGAATAGTACCTTGCCCCAATCATCTTTGTGAACAATTAATTCAATTAGCTTCTCAAAATCCAAATTTAGATAGCAACATCGTTTTTTGGAGCAAAAAGAAAGGTAAAGTCATTTCTTCTCATTATTTTAACACTAAATTTACAAAAGCAATCATTGACTCCAAAACTCTAAGTGAAGAAGAAATTAAAAATAGAAATATATCCTTTCATTCACTTAGGCATATGGCAAACACCCTTCTGAGAGGTAGCGTTGATGAATATATCTTAAGACTTACAATAGGTCACTCAAGTGAACAACTTTCTAATATATATTCACATATTGAAGACTCTGCTTTAGAAAGTATTAGAAAAGCTCAAGAGAAAAATATATTACCATTTATTTCATAATATGAAATATTTATTTAATCTGTATGACAGACCAATCTTTAGCTAAAGTATCAAAAGCAACTTTTGCATATATTCTTCAATTTAAACTTAGGGTATATTTTTCTCAAATATAACTAATAATAGCTTTTATGCTAATTAAAGTTATTTTTTCAAAATGTTTACTTAATTATTTTATTTTAATATGGTATTTTAATTTTATGGAAAATTTAATTACAATTAATCATGCAAGTGTTAGACGAAATAATAAATACATATTAGATGATATATCTTTTAATATAAACAAAGGTGAACATACTGCAATCTTAGGACCCAATGGAGCTGGAAAATCTACTCTTTTGAATGTATGCTCAATGGAAATACATCCTCTTTGGCGTGAAGATTTAGTAGTAAAAAGATTTAATTCTTCAACAATTTCTAAAGAAAATCTTAGAAAACATATTGGAGTCGTATCTCAATTAATATTTAACATGTGTAATACAACTTATTTAGTAAAAGAAGTTGTCGCTAGTGGTATTTTTTCTTCAGTTGGATTTGATTTTCACCACCATGTTACAGATGAACATTGGAAATTAACAGATGAAATATTGAAAGATAATTATTGCTTGCATTTAGCTGATAAAAACATGAAAGCTTTATCGACTGGAGAAGCACAAAGAGTATTATTAGCTCGTGCTTTAGTTCATAAACCAGAATTACTACTCTTAGATGAAGCAGCTACTGGATTAGACTTTCCATCTAGAAGTCACTATCGAAATGCATTGAAAAATGCAATAAATAAAGGTAACACTATAGTAATGATTACTCACGAATTATCTCAAATTCTACCCGAAATAAATAGAATTGTTTTAATGAAAGATGGAAAAATCTATAGAGAGGGACTAAAAGAAGACCTATTAAACGAAGAAGTTTTATCTGATCTTTATGGACAAAAAGTATATGTAGCACAAAAAAATGGAATTTATTCAGCCTGGTGTTAATATACTTTTTATAAATAATTATTCATTAATTATTCAATTTTTACTATAATATATTGTTTAAATGTAAGAATCTATGTTATTTTAAACTAATCTTTTCTATTCGGAGGAAATATGGAAAAATATAAAATAAACACAAAATGTATCCAAAGTGGTTATGATCCAAAAAATGGAGAACCTCGCCAACTTCCAATTTATCAAAGTACAACATACAAATATGACAGTTCAGCTGAAATGGCCCAACTTTTTGATTTAACAAAAGAAGGTCATATGTATACTAGAATATCTAATCCAACAGTAGATGCTGTTGAAAAAAAGATAGCAGATCTTGAAGGTGGTATTGGAGCAATGTGTACTTCCTCCGGACAAGCAGCATCTTTAATTTCTGTATTAAATATTGCTGAAGCAGGAGATAACATAGTTTCTTTAGCTACAATTTATGGTGGAACTACTAATTTATTTAGTGTAACATTAAAGAAAATGGGAATTGAAACACGATTTATTACATTAGATATGAGCGATGAAGAAATTTCAAATCTCATTGATGAAAAAACCAAACTATTTTTCGCTGAGACCATTGCAAATCCAGCTTTATATGTCTTAGATATTGAAAGATATGCTAAAGTGGCACATTCACATCATATTCCCCTAATTGTTGATAACACCTTTGCAACACCTATTCTTTGTAGACCCTTTGAATTTGGAGCAGATATCGTTATTCATTCAACAACAAAATACATGGATGGACATGCTGTTGTAGTTGGTGGTGTTATTGTTGATTCTGGTAAATTTGACTGGAGTGTAGATAATAAATATCCTCAATTAACTGAACCAGACCCATCTTACCATGGTGTTATTTATACAGAAAACTTTAAAAATGCAGCATATATTGTAAAAGCAAGAACCCAACTAATGAGAGATTTAGGCTCCACTCCTCAACCAATGACAGCATTTTTATTAAATCTTGGTCTTGAAACACTGGCTCTAAGGATAGAAAGACATAGTCAAAACGCCTTAGCAGTTGCACAATTTTTAGAAAAAAATGATAAAATCGAATATGTAAATTATCCAGGTTTAAAAAACGATCCTTCTTACGAAAGAGCTCAAAAATACTTATATAAAGGTTATTCAAGTGGTGTAGTATCCTTTGGTATAAAAGGAGGTAGAGAGAATGCTCAACTCTTTATGGATAGCTTAAAGTTAGCAAAAATTGTTGTGCATGTTGCTGATGCTAGAACATGCGTCTTACATCCAGCCTCAACAACACATAGACAATTAACAGATACTCAATTAGTAAATTGTGGAATAAAAGCTAACTTTATTAGACTTAGTGTAGGAATTGAAGATATCGATGATATTATTTTTGATATTAAACAAGCTTTAGAAAAGGTGAACTAATGCCAATACGTATTCCCAATAATTTACCAGCAAAAGCAATTTTAGAAAATGAAAACATTTTTATAATGGATGAGAATAGAGCTTATTCTCAAGACATTCGTCCACTTAAAATTGCTCTAATAAATCTAATGCCGACTAAAATTAGTACGGAGACTCAATTATCTAGATTATTAGGGAATACACCATTACAAGTTGAATTAGACTTAATCCATATGTCTACCCATAATTCTAAAAACACTAGCAGTGAACACCTTCTCTCTTTTTATCAAACCTTCCCTGATATCAAAGATAACTATTACGATGGGATGATAATTACTGGAGCACCTGTTGAAAATCTTGAATTCTCAGAAGTTAATTATTGGGATGAACTTTGTGAAATAATGGAATGGTCAAAAAAACATGTTCACTCTACACTACATATATGTTGGGGAGCTCAAGCTGGTCTATATTACCATTACAATATCAATAAGATTCCTCTTAAGAAGAAACTTTTTGGAATTTATAAACATAGAGTAGTTTATAACCATCCAATTCTCTTAAGGGGATTCGATGAAGTATTCTGTGCCCCTCATAGTAGACACACAACTATTAGTACATTAGAAGTACAAAAATGTCATGAATTAAAAATCTTAGCTTCCTCAAAAGAAGCTGGAATTTATGCTATATCAAGTGATAAAGGAAAACATATTTTCATAACAGGGCATAGTGAATATGATAGAGATACGCTAAAAGAAGAATATCTCCGTGATAAAAATAAAGGTTTAGATATTCAAATACCTGTAAATTATTTTCCAGATGATGATCCAACTAAAACACCGATTGTAAGTTGGAGAAGTCATGCTAATTTATTATTTAGCAACTGGTTAAACTATTTTGTATATCAAACAACACCTTTCAATCTAGAAGAGATAGAAAAAGATTTTTAACCAATCAAGTACCCACAATCGACAATAATACATTGTCCATCAATTGCATCATTTTGAGATAAAAATAAAACAGTACTTGAGACATTTTCAACTTTTACTGTCTTTTTCAAAACAGATCTTTCAAGAAACATACTAAGAACAGGATTATTAGGATCATGTAGATAATCAGCTTCTATTAAACCAGGTGCTATTGAATTTACCCTAATTTTTTTAGGTGCTAATTCAGCTGCTAAACTTTTAGTATATGAAGTTATAAACCCTTTTGATCCATCATAATGGGCAGTTTCACCAAAACCTGGATGGAAGGCATTTGTGGAAGAAATTGTTATAATCGAACTATTTTGATTCATTGAATTAACAGCATGCTTAACAGTTAAAAATGTCCCTTTTATATTAATATCGATTAAGTTATTAAAATCACTTAAATTTAAATTTTCCTGTTTTGATAAAGTAAAAATACCAGAAACAATAACTAATAAATCAAGATTCTTAATCTTTTCAAATAAGGCTTCAACTTGATTTTCATATCTTATATCTACTTTGTGAGCAACACTATTAAATTTATTTGATAATTCTAAAGCTTTTTTATCATTGCTTGTATAAGTAAAATTAACCTCATATTTATTAGATGTTAAAGTCTTAACAATATCTTGACCAACATTACTAGTCCCACCAATAACTAAAGCTTTCATTATTTAATCCTTTATCCATAGATATAATTTTGAATATTACAGTGAATTTTAAGTTTACTTAATATCTCTTTATCATAACTTACAAAATCATTAGGTTCAAAACCAGGAATAACACAAGTAGCAACTAGAGCCCATGAACCATTATCTTGTAACTTAGTAGCTTGCCAAACATTTTTCTTGACTAAAGAAACAGGCTCAAACCCTTCACTTACCTTCCCCAATTTTTTTTCAATAAAGGTCCCCTTTTCATCATATGTTATTTGTAAAAGAGGATCCCCTTCTAGAAAATACCAAATTTCATCTTTTAATACTTTATGTAGAGAAGAAAAAGAGTCTTTAGTTACTAAGTAATATATACTACTGCCAATTTGTTTATTTGATTTATCAGTTAATGTAATAATTTTAGAAAAATAACCACCTTCAACCGATAAAGGCTGAAGGTTCAATTTAGCAATGATTTCTTTGTAATCTACCACTGTTTAACAATTTCCTTAACTAAGGTTGTGAATTTATTTTTAACCATTTTACCAGTTTCTAATACTTCTTCATGATTTAAAGGCTGATCTAAAATTCCAGCAGCCATATTTGTTAAACAACTAATACCTAAAGTTTTCATTTTCATGTGAGCTGCAGCAATTGCTTCTGGAACAGTTGACATGCCAACAGCGTCAGCTCCTAATAAGCGAGCCAATTTAACCTCGGTAGGGGTTTCAAACGAAGGCCCTGTAAATAGTTGATAAACGCCTTCTTTTAAGTCTAAATTTTGCTCAGCAGCTACTTTTTTAGCCAAATCTCTCAAATCTTTATCATATGCATTAGACATATCAAAGAATCTTGGTCCAAGTTCTTCATAATTAATACCCCTTAAAGGATTATCAGCTACTAATTTAATATGATCTTTTATTAACATCAAATCACCAGGCTTCCAATTTTCATTAACACAACCAGCTGCATTAGTTAATAATAAATTTTCAATACCTAAGCGTTTCATAACTTGTATAGGGAATACAACTATGTCCATGTTATAGCCTTCATAAAAATGAAATCTACCTTGCATACATAAAACACGTTTATTTTGTAACCCACCAATGACAAGTCTACCAGCATGGCCTGGAACTGTAGATTCAGGGAAGGAAGGAATATCTTTATAAGGGATTACAACGGGATCAACTATTTCTGTTGCTAAATCTCCCAATCCACTTCCTAATACCATAGCTATATCAATTTTATCATCACCAACTTTATTTTTTATAAAGTCAGCCGCTAAATCTAATTTAGTTAATAAATTATCCATAAGTTAAACTCCAACACATTTATTTGTCATTTAATAATAACAGAAAATGCAAATTAAATAAACAAATAAAATCAACCTTTTAGGACAACTAAAACTATCTAATCTAAAATTTGGATATTTAGGAGTTTAACCCACCCTTCGTAGAAAAAATCAACTAACTGTTTAGAATATTCTATAGCTTCATCTCTATCGAAGTCTAGCTTGATAATTTGAACTAAATCTTCAACTAGATTTAAAATAAGGGATTTCACTAAATTTGTATTAGGTCTAAAAAAATGTATACCATTTTCCTCTAATATATCTAAGAAAGAATTAATAGCAACTACTTCTTTCTCGACAATAGAGTGTAAATGAGCATGATAATTAGTCCCTTCCCCTTTTACAACTAGCTTCCAAGCAATGAAATCTGCATAAACATAATCAAGAAATAACTCAACTCCATCATAATGGGTCTGTTTAAGTTTTTTTACCAACGATAAACAATCAATATTTTTAATCTTTGTTACTGCTTTAATATATTTATGATAATATTCTTTTGGTAACGGCCCAATAGCTGCCTCATATAATTTTTCTTTGTTAATGAAATAGCCATAAATAGCTCCAGTTGAAACATTTGCGGAATTTGCAATATCACGGATATTTGCTTTTTTATACCCTTTTTCTAAAAATATCTTTCTAGCAACATCGATAATTAAATTTTTAGTACTCAAAATTTACCCCTTAAATCATATTCCATCATTGTTATAATATTTTATTATTATGTCAAGAATATAAGTTTAATTACATTTATTTTTATATACATTCTTTATAATATATGTATATATAATTAAATAGCCTTTATTAAAATTATCTTATCTTATAATATTATACAAATAATGGGGTATATTTATGAAAAAATTATTTCTTTTAGCTTTTATTTTACTAATTAATTATACATTGTTTGCTGAAGGAACAAAAGAGGAAAAAACTATTAAATATAATACACCTATAAATCCAAATGGTATTTACATAGGAACTTTATTTGTAACAGATACTGTAAAGTTACCTATAATTTTTGAATTTAATGATGATAAGATTTTTTTCTCATCTCCCACCCAAGGAGCTAATGATTTAGAAATTTCATACACTATTGATAAGGATTCAAATATTAGTATTAATGCCCCACAATTTGGGTTTTCTCTTATAGGAAAATTTGAAACAAATAAAATTGTTGGAACTTTTTACCAAAATGGACTCGAAATTAAAATAACTCTCTATAAAGAAAAAAATAAATCTTCATTACTCCCGAAAAGATTACAAAATATAACTAGATTTAAGTACAAGCGTGAAGATGTTAAAATTACAAATCCTACAAATGACAGAATCTACTATGGTACTTACACAATACCAAACAACCCTAAATCCAATACAGCTATATTATTTATTACCGGTAGTGGTATACAAGATAGAAATGAAGAGATTTCCTTTCATAAACCATTTTTAGTTATTAGTGATTATCTAACTAATAACGGCTATTACACTCTGCGTTGTGACGATTGGGGCTTTAATGGTGAAGATGCTTCAAAAGATACAACTCTCACAATTGTAAACGATATTAAAGCTCAGATAAAATACTTAAAAGATGTGAAAAAAGTAGATAAAATAATACTCTTAGGACATAGTGAAGGTGCTTTAATCGCTCAAATTTTAGCAAATTCTGTCGATTCGATTATTCTTTTAGCATCTCCAGCAGTTGATGGGAAACAAATTTATGCTTACCAATTAAAGCATGCATTAAGTAAAAATCATATAGATAAAGATAATTTAGATAATAAGATTAATGAAGTACTCTCAGCTATTTTAGATGATAATTTAACAGATAAAGAAAAAAGAGAGATAGCAATACCATTCTTCAAATCATTAGGAAATGATGACAAGTCAGCCGAGCTTACTTTTAAAACCTTAAATCTTCCTTGGTACAAAACTTTCTTCAAACTTGATCCAAAGGAATATATAAAAAAGATAAAAGTTCCAACCTTAGTCTTACAAGGATCTTTAGATAAACAAGTCGATGAAAAACTTAATATACCAGTATTTAAAGAGCTTTTACAAAGTGAGAATAAAATAATAATTTATCCTCAATATAACCATCTATTTCAAAAATGCAAAACAGGAGAAAGTCAAGAATATTATGAAATTGAAACAACGATAGAAGAAAATGTATTAGAAGACATTCTTTATTTCATAAATTCCACAAAGTAAAAAGTATGAAAAAAATAAAATACTCACACCTAATATTAATTTCATTTGTTTCTCTAATAATTATTTATATCTTAATCTCCGATTATGTGAATAAATATTTTAGTTTCCGTCTTGCTGAAACTTATCTATTTCTTTCTATATCAAAATTTATTGAAATTTCACAGAATTTTAATCAAAATGAAATACACTCATATCTGTTTATGGCTATAAGCATAGATATCATTTGGCCAATTACTTATAGCCTTTTCTTTATTATTGTAAATTACAAGCTCATTAAATCTAAGAAAGTAAGAAAATTTGTTAACATATATATCATTTTTATTTTTATTGTAGATATGGTAGAAAACATTTTAACAGGAAAATTCCTCATCACCAACAAAATAATTTATGCAAACCTCAGCGTATTAGCAACAAATATAAAATGGATTTCTATATTTTTCATTATTATTATTAGTTTAATTAACTTAATTAAATACATTAAACACCATGGAATTAAAGCTCTTATTGAAGAATAAGAGCTATAGGGACTGGCCTTTCTGCTTCAGTTATAGCATCATTTTCTCTATCAGCTATCTTTAAAAGACGTTTACCTTTATAAATGATTTGAGCAGAACCACCGCCATCAAGATTTATTAAATTTTTAATTCCCATTGATTTACAAAATGAAGAAAATTCTAAAAGAGAGGCCCCACAGCTTTCTTTTCCTTTTATATATCCTAATTTACCAGCTCCTTCAGCCCAAATTAAAATTGGCTTACCATCTTTTTCACCAAGACCTATCCTAGCAGCTCTACCATTATTAAAATCTAAAGGATAGACAGTAGAAGGAAACGGTGTTCCCACTCCGTTATAAAATGGACACTCTAACTTAGTTACTTGCCTATAATCTATCATCATTGCAGGTCCAACTTGTAGCCCAAATTTGTAATTTTCTACCTCTCCTAAATACGATACATCTAAAAATTTTAAAGAAACAGTAAAGTTAACTTGGATTACAAAACCCGCCATCGGTACAACAACTTGACCACCTTCTTTAATTGCAACAACCTTATCTCTTATTATTACAATAGCACTACCACTACATCTAGGAGTAACTCTTGTTTTTGGCCTATAATAAAAAGAAGCATTTTCTTTATTTTTAAAGATATAATTATCGATTTTAATATCTAAATTGTTAACTTCAACTTTTTTTATCACAACATTATTATTATAATCCACTAATAAACACTCTCTATGATTTAAAGGAGGTAATGAAATTTTAGAATCATGAAGTGCCAATCCATGGGGAGTTCCAAGTTCATCATATGGAGAGTCTATATCTGTCATATCCATTAGAAAAAAATGGCTATTTACTGTTAAACTTCTAGAGTTTATATCACTTAAGTATCCCATATTTTTTGAAACTGGAAAAAAGGTTACCGTATCTAAATTACCTTGTGCAAAAGCTATTAAATTCTTTGCTAACAAAGCATTATAAATATCATGTAACTTAGTATCTTCAAATATTAATCTAAACTGCTCTATTATAACTTTTTTTTCATTATAAGCCTTATTAAAATAGTAATTTAATAAAACTTGATCATCATAAATATAGCCAATATCAGTATTTCTATTTAAATTAAGCTGTAATCCATTAATATTGTAAAATATCAAAAGACCGTAAGAATTTGGGTCCTTTGGAATAATATTAACCCTATACAATCTAGACATAGAAGCTATAATATTTACATTAAAAGTGGGAGACTTAAAAATTAAATCATCCCACTTAAAACCAGTTACTAATTGATATTTTTGAATATCATCTTTTAATTTCACTGTCACAATATCACTATTCATTAATTATCCTTTAATACCAGAAGAAATTGAACCTTCAATTATATATTTTTGAGCAAATATAAATACTATAATCAATGGTAGAATTGATAAGACTCCACCAGTTAATAAAAGATTCCACTTAGCAGAATATTGACTTTGGAATTGGGTTAACCCAAGGGTTACAGTATATAAACTCTCTTTTGTTAAGTACAACATAGGTCTTAATAAATCATTCCAGTTATTCATAAAAGCGATAATAAATAAAGTTGCAGCGGGGGCTGAACATTGAGGCAAGAATATATGAAGATACATTTTCCAAGCATTTGCTCCATCTATAATTCCAGCATCTAAAAGAGCATCTGGTATTTGTTCAAAGTATTCTTTTAACATAAAAGTACCAAACGCACCAGCTAAAAAGGATGGTACTATTAGAGGTAAAAAAGTATCCAACCAATTTAATTTCATCATTATGTAATACTCAGGAATTATAGTAACTTGAACAGGAACCATAAGAGTAAACAAAAGCAAGAAAAATATAAATTTACTTCCTCTAAAAGTCATTCGTGCAAATACGAAACCACCTAAGGTACAAATAATTACTTGTCCAATAGAGGCTAAAGCACTAACAAAAATGGAATTCAAAGTATATCTTCCAAAATTATATTTACCGAAAACAGTTTGATAATTTTCAAACATGTTAGGTTTAAACAAAAGATCTGGTAATTTAAAAATACTATCACTGAAAATATTTTGTTCAGTATTAAAAGAGTTTTGTACCATCCATAAGAAAGGGAAGATTGCAATTAATGAGGCGATGATTATAAAAACTAGTCTAAGAGGATTTATTTTGTTATTTTTTTTACTATCCATATATTCCCCCTATTCTAATGGCTGAGCCCAGTGTCGCTTTACATAGAAATTAAATAAAGTCAAAACACCAACGAAAACTAATAATACAAATGCTACAGCAGATGCATAACCGACTCTGTAATATACAAAAGCATTTAAATAAACATCATATACCAATGTATTAGTGGAATTTTGGGGTCCACCTTTTGTCATGGCATAGATTAATTCGAAGTTTTTAAATGAATCGATAATTGAAACTGTTAAAACAAAGAAAACAGTTGGAGCTAACATAGGAAGGGTTATTCTAAAAAATCGTTGAGTTTTTGTTGCTCCATCTACTATAGCAGCTTCAAGAGTTTGGCTTGAAATTCCTTGTAAGCCAGCTAAAAATAAAATCATACTATAACCAGCCATCTTCCAAACTTGGACGCTAGCAACCGTACTTAAGGCTAATTTAGGATCACCTAACCAATAAGGTGTAGGTAGATGTAAAATTTCTAAAATTGAATTTAAAAGGCCAACGTTAGGACCTAAAATCCAGTTCCACACAATACCTACAGCAACAGCGGAAGTTACAACAGGCAAGTAAATAACAGCTCTAAAAAATGCAATTGATTTTGCTTTTATATTAATTAAAACAGCTAATAGAAGTCCAAAAAATATGGAACCAACAACATATATAAGAGAAAATTCTAAAGTATTAGTAAATGTTTGTAAAAAACTCTCTGTGGAAAAAGCCTCTTTAAAATTTGAGAATCCAATAAAGACAGGTGAACCTAATAAAGACCATTGAGTAAAACTTAGTACAAAAGCCCAAACTATAGGAATTAATCTAAAAACTAATAAACCTATAATTGTTGGCAATAGAAATAACCAAGGGGTAAATCTACCATGCCACAATAATTTTCTATTTTTCATCGCATATCCTTAATTATATTATATGGCTACAAATTTGTAGCCATATAGTGTCGATCAACTTATTTATAATATCTAGATAATACGGTATCTATCGATTTAGTGCCCTTTTCAAGAGCTTCATCTAAACTCATTTCACCGTTAATTACACCATCAATTAAACCGTTAAAACCAAGAGCTTCAGCAGCACCATAACCTCTCCATTCACTCCAACCTTTTGTAAATGAAGTTGTCATTGGACTATCCGCTTGTTCTTTTAAAATATACATTTCAGCAGGTTTTTGATTTGGATCTACAAATTCATCTGATTCAGTTAAAGCAATATATGAAGGTATCTTACCAGCTAAGTACATGTCCAAAGAAAGACCTTCACCCGCTACATACTTCATAAATTCCCAAGCTTCATCTGGATGTTCAGTATTTGGAGAAATTGCGTATGAATCTGCCCAACCATATGTGATTGGATTATCTGTGCTAGGTCCGGCTGGAACTCTTGCAATACCCCAATTCATATTAGGATCAGCAACAAGTCTATTATTATCAATCATCCAAGAACCATCTACCCACATTGCAGCCATGCCTTGAGGGAATACATCTTGTTGTCTAACTGAGCTCATATCTTTTTGAGAAGGAGCACTCTTATCAACTAAAACTAAATCAGTCAACATTTTAAGAGCTTCTAATGCAGCATCATCTGGTTCAAATCTCATTGTATCGTGATTTAATAAGTGACCACCATTTGCATAGATCCAAGGCTCTACATGAGCATAACGACCATAGAACCAGAAACCATATTGATCAATTTTGCCATCATTATCTTTATCAACAGTTAAAGCTTTAGCCGCATTTCTAAACTCTTCCCATGTCCAATCATCATCAGGATAAGCTAAACCAGCTTCATCAAAAGCATCTTTATTATAGAATAAGGTTGTAGTTACTAATGCAAAAGGTAAAGCATAATAATGATCTGTTGCACTTACTTCCTTTACAGCCTCTAATAATTTTGGATAAAACTTCTCTTTAGTATCACCTGAATTAATATAAGAATCTAATTCTAATACTAAATTATTACTTGCCCATTCTTCTAAAGTACTAGAACTCATAGTAAATACATCTGGTAATTTATTTTGATTTGCTAAAATTCTAATCTTTGTCCAATACTCATCTGTACTAACAATTGTATTATTGATAGTTACATTAGGATGTGTTTTAACATATTCAGCAATAATTTCTTGGTTTTTATCTTTCATATCAGCATCCCAAGTCCACCATTCTAATACAACTTTTTCATCAGCATCTTTTTGAGTGACCTCATCTTGGCCTCCCGCAAAAACAATTGATAGACTAAAAGATGTTAAAACCATCAAAGCTATTAACAATTTTTTCATAATTTTCTCTCCTTATTGATAATAAAATCATAAACTAATTAGCAACATTTTGCAACGAAATAACAATACATCAAATAAATGTTACTCTTATTCGTATTTTATAAAAAAATTTAATAACAAGATAGTATTATTTTTTTTATTTTTCAATGAGTTTTATAAAATATAATGGCTTTTTTATGGCAAATTATGGTATTTTAGTTGTCTTTATTAATAATTATTAGATGAAACTTATAAAAAGAATTAAGATTACATATCAAAAGCGCTTTCAATTACCTTATATGCACCATTATAAATGCCAATTTTATGAGCATCTAAAATTGAATTATTCATAATAACTCTACTATTAGAAGATTCAATGAGTAATTTTAACATATTAATAGTTTGCTCTTCATTTTCTAATTCATAAGTTCCATCCCCTATCTCACTAGAATGAATAGCCCCCCACATTTCATGACCACCTACTCGCTTTAACATAAGCTTAGGTATAGGATAGAAAGAAAGCTCACTAGGTTTAGTAACTAATAAATCTGAAATTCTCATTAATATATTGGTAGTATAAACAGCATTAAAAATATTTTTATCATAGAATATATGTATTCCATCTTCTGCTGAAAAGCTTTTTACCTCTGAATAACTTAAATGAACTTTAGCAGATCTATATTTTTTCTTCATATTTGAAAAGACGTCTAAGTGATCACCAACATTAATTAAAACAATAGCTTTATCTTTTAAATAATCAATAATTTTTTCATATAATGTAGCTTGAGCTCCAGCTCCACCAATAGTTAAAAGAATTATAGGTTTCTTACCCTTTTTTGCATTATTAATTCGTCTTTTACTATCAATTTCAATATTTGATACAAACTCGTGATCAACATAATGACCTACCATTTTAATATCAGATTCATCAAGATTTTTAATAGTTTTTTCACTCATATTTCTAAGTGTTTTATATCCCCAATATGCAGAATTAGTTTGAACAGTATGCAAAGCTCCAGGAGCAAAATGCAATGCCATAGGCCAATTGTCTGGGATAGCATTTACAACTTTTTCCATCTTTGCTTCTATTGCAGCTTGAGCTGTCCAGGAATGTGTACCGACAAAAGGAATATCTTTATTTAAATCATTAAATAAAGGTTTCATTAATTTAGCATTTTGTAAATCAATAGCATTATAGCTTAGCTTTGCGAAACCAACACTATTTAAAGGCTCCCAATACAATTTATTAAATAAAGAATACTTTTGAGACCATCTAGATCCCATAGAATATAATTTATTTTGATGTTGAATTAATTTAGAAGCACTAGAGCCTTCAAAAGAGGCTAAATCCATCCACAGTGGAGTTTTATTTAAATGCTTTGCAGCACTACACATAGCCATAGCTATCCTATAATGCCCAAAACCCATCCGAATATTTCCTATTATTACAGGATTCTTTACATCTAAGTTTAACTTTTTAGAAGAAAGCACCAAATTATATGTAGATAATGAAGCTAAAACCTCATTAGTTTGTAGTCCTAGATGGTAATCTTTTTTTGAATCATCTCCAAATTTTTTAAGATTTTTCTTATATGATTTTAAAGCCTTCTTCTCAGCTTTCTTTGATATTGGATTAGAAAAGATTTCCATAATTACTCCTAAATTTATTTTGACAAATATAAACATCAATGATAGTATTACTATCATCATGATAGTTATACTATCACCTAAAAATAGGAGTTGTCAATGGAAAATTTTTCCACAGTTGTAGAAAATTATAAATACAAAAACATTGAGAAAATATTAAATATAAGTTTAAAATTATTTAGTGAAAAGGGCTTTCAAAAGGTATCCTTTAATCAAATAGCCATAGAGAGCAATATAGGTGTAGCCTCATTATATCGATATTTTAAAAATAAAAAAACTTTAATAAACGAATGTGCCATATATCATCTATCAAAAATAGTTGAAGAGCTTAAACCTAAAGTAAATTCAATACAATTTATAAATAAAACAGCAATTGATGAACTAAAAGAACTTCTTTGTTATTACATAGAGTTTTATAAAGATAATAAAACTTTTCTTAAGTTTTTATCTGAATTTGATAACTATGTAATATATAATAAAATGGATAAACAAAGAGAATTTGATTATAATCAATTATATAAATCTTTTTATTTCCTAGCTAAAAAGATTTACAAAAAAGGTTTAGTTGATAATACGATTAGAGATGATTTTGATTTTGATAAATTTTATTATTCCACCTCTTCATCATTATTTCAAACTTGTATTAAAGGAACAGTAAGCCCTTCAATAATTCCCTTAGATCATTTAATAACTGTAGAAGATAAATTAAAAACACAAATCGATATTGCAATATATTATTGTAAAAAGGAGTCAACTATAAACAATTATGATTAAGGAAAAAGATTTTAAATTATTGAATACTAGCTTTTTCGCCTCTAATCAAAAGGGCGTAAATAGCCCTAATAAGTTTATTTGTTGTAGCAATCATAGCTTTTCTATGAGGGAAACCTTGTTCTCTTTTTCTAGAATAATATTCAGCCAAAACTGGATTGCTTCTAAGGCTATTAGTTGCCATCAGATAGCAATATTTTCTCAGGACTCGATTCCCTCGTTTGGAAATTTTACCATGCCTATCTTCCTTTCCAGATTGATAGATTGTTGGATCAGTTCCTATGAAAGCTATCAATTTTTGGTAGCGACTAAATCGGTGAATATCTTGAATCTCTGCCATAAAATGTGCAGCAGTTGTATCACTAATACCAGGGAAAGAAGTAATAATCTCTATCTCTTGTGGATGAATTTCTTTTTCCATATTTATGAGAGCTTTTGTAAGTTCTTTGTCTTCCTTTTTAAGATAAAGAACAGTTTTAGCTTGATGCTTGGTAATAGCTGCATGAAGATCTACACCCACAGAATCTTTAGCCAATTCTTTGGCTTTTTTAGCAAGCTTTTTATCTCTCTCAGTACTTTTTACTCTAGTTCCTCTAATAGCTTTAGCAAGTTGTACAGTAGAGGCAGAAGCTACTTGTTTAGCAGAACCATACACAGACAACAAATTGAGCCAAGAATCAGTAAAAACGTTAATATTATGCAATTCAGGGAAGGATACAGCTATATCTCCCTTCAATCTAGTCTTAGCTTTTGCAAGTTGCTCGCTATTAGCAATCCTATCTCTAGAGAGAAGTTTACTTTCAGATTCCAACTCAGTTTTTCTCCCTTCAAATTGAATACTAGGGTTATTTGCATACCCTGCAATAAGGAGAGCATCGGACTTATCAGTCTTAGTTTTCCTTAAGGTAATTGTATCCTTGTATTGCTTAATAAGCAACGGATTTACAACATAAGCTATCATGTTGTGATTTAGTAGATAATGATAGCAAGTTAAGTGATATTTCCCAGTGGATTCCATGACAAATGTAGTATCTTTGTTAATTCCGGGAGTAGATAATAATTTGTTAAAACCAGTTTTATTTAGTGGAAAATTGTCTTGTGCGATAACACCTGTATTGCCAAGAATACAAAATGTAGCCGAAGTACTTGAAATGTCGATACCAACGATACTCATACTAACCTCCAAGGTTAAAAATAGGTTCCATTTTCCAATCTCCCGCATGAATGAAACTCAAAGATTTAATCAACCGATAGGGAAAACTGGGACCGAGGACAGACTCCTTTTAAAACTTTAAAGTTTATTGAAAATGAGGCCCTCTGCCCACAATTATATCACTTATAAAAACATATCATCTATTTATTTATAGATGGTAATAAACAATAGAAATTATACTGGTATTATAGACCAGTTATTATTAGGAGGAGTGATAAAAAGGTAAATAGCAGGTAGTTGCACCAATATTCCTATAGTGTGTTAAAATATATGGCACACAACTGAGGAATGGCCAAGACTTTAACTCGACATGTTTTACTAGTCCAAGAATATGAGACTGTTTAGGAGAATGAGGAGTTTTAGTCGTATCAATCACTGGTCCACTTACTGAGGCCGAATAGGAGAATGGAACAACTACCGAACAGAGAGCCATTTTTGATTTTGTGTATAAAAAAATAAATGCAAGGAGATAAGAATGGTTAACTGGGAAAACAAAACTGTTAGCGTAGGAATTGATTTGCATAAGACTCAATTTACAGTTTGTGCAATAACATCAACGAAAGAGATTCTATTTGAGAAAGTGTATCAAACTAACGATGAAGGTTATAAGGCTTTTATTAGTGAATGTCACACTCTAGAAGACAAGTATGGTGCACATGTATCAATGGCAATAGAAGCTACTTCTAATGCTAGATACTTTAGAAACTTAATGCAGAAAGAAGGTTTTTTTACACTTGTTATTAACACTTTAAAATTCAAGGTTGTAACATTAAGTGCTAAAAAGACAGATAAAAGAGATGCTTTTACAATAGCTGAGTTTTTACTAAAAGATATGTTACCTGAAAGCTATCTATGTGATCAAGAAACAGAGGAGCTTAGAAAACTTATCTGTGAAAGAGCCGATTTAGTTTCATTGATAGTAAGAACTAAGAATAGAATACATAATATGATGTTAGGGTATGGGATAGTAACAACTGCCACTCAATTTCAAAGCAAGAAAAAGAGACTGCTTCTTCTAAAAGGTCTCGAAGACCACGCTTTGATTACGAAGAGGACAGTCTCTACCTTAAATAGTTTCATTCAAACTTTAGAAATTTTGGATGAACAAGTCAAGGCTTTAGAGGCATTAATTGAAGATTTTGTACAAGAAGATGAAGATGTTCAATTACTAAAAACTATTCCAGGTGTAGGGAAAATAACAGCTACAACCATTAGAGCATATGTTGGTGATATAAATAGATTTGCAACTTACAAACAGTTCGCAGCATATTGTGGACTCACTCCTTTTGTAAAGTTTTCAAATGAGAAAGGATTTACCGGACATATAACGAAGAATGGACCTGTAGAGTTAAGAACTGCGATGGTACAAGCTGTAATGGGTATGCTTCGTCTACAAAGATCATTAAGATATTTGTCGCTAATTAATGATTATAAAAGAATGAAGAAAAACAAAGGTAGTGGGAAAAGTATAATTGCCTTTGCACGAAAACTCAGTAGAGTAATTTATGCAATTCTAAAGAAGAAAAAGCCTTTTGATATGAATAAATTAATAGGTGATTTTAATAAGCGACAAGCAGAAGCTGTATAGCTTCTAATAAAGAAAAATGAAGAAATTAGGTTATGGTTTTCTGTGAAAAACTATTGACCTTTTATAGGAGACAAAATGAACTCAACTATATGGATATTTGCCTTAGGGCAAATGGGATGGGCTATGCTTGCTGGAATTATTTCTAACTGGCTTGTATATTTTTACCAACCCTCTGAAGAATCTATTTTAGCTGGCCAAACTTTATTTGTTCAACAAGGAAATGTTATTTTTAAAGTCGTCACTATAATAGGACTAATTACTTTCATTGGAAGGATATTTGATGCCTTTACAGATCCTTTGATTGCAAATCTAAGTGATAGATCAAAAAACCCAAAAGGAAGAAGGATTCCTTTTATGAAGAGAGTTGCTATTCCTTTTTCCATAGTTACCACCCTAGTTTTTTGCGCACCTAAAAATACTATTTCTTCAATTAATACATTTTGGCTTTTTATTACTCTTATGGGTTTTTATCTCTGTATGACAATTTACTGCACGCCATATAATGCTCTAATTCCTGTAATCGGTCATGATCAAAAAAGTCGAATTGCTGTTAGTACTGCAATATCTTTAACTTTCATTATAGGAACATCACTAGCATATTTAGCCCCTATAATTTGGAATATGCTCGGTTCAAGTTTTGATAGAATTACCGCTATGAGAATTACTTTTGGAGCCCTTTCTTTTATTGCTTGTATTCTAATGCTAATTCCTACCTTCTTTATAGATGAAAAAAAGCTAAAACAAGTTCAACCTAGTAATGAAAATGCCTTTGAATCTTTAAAACTTACATTTAAAAACAAAGATTTTAGAAACTTTGTTTATAGTGATGTATTATATTTCACAGCCTTAACCATTTTCCAAACTGGATTACCCTTTTTTGTAGTTTCTTTGATGAATTTAAAAGAAAGTCACAGTGCTACTTTATTTATATTAATGACTGCTTTATCCTTACTTTGGTATCCTCTAGTTAATAAAGCTGCTCCAAAATTTGGCAAGAAAAAAATTGTAATGTTTGCTTTTCTTGTATTCGCTTTAGATTACATTCTAACTGCCCTTTCAGGAATCATAGGCTTTGGTGGTTTATCTTGGGGGATTTTAGTAGTCGCTATTGCCTCTATTTCAATGGCAATTCTCGGAATCTTGCCACAAGCTATGGTTGCTGATGTAGCACAAGAAGATGAAATTAATACTAATAAAAACAGAAATGGAATGTTTTTTGCTGCTAGAACTTTCGCATTTAAATTAGGACAATCTATAGCTATGCTTATTTTTACTGGTTTCGCTGCAAAAGGTATTATCGGTTACAGACTCGCTTCATTTACAGCAGCAATTTTATGTGTCTTAGCCTGTTTAGCTCTAACTCGTTACGATGAAAAAAGAATTCTAGCTACTTGTTTAAAAGAAGGCTAATCTTCTATTTCATAAAACAAACTTCTAAAGAGATTTTGTTTAATTAAAATATCTCTTTCAGAAGTTTTTATAAATTAAATATTTCCAACTTCAGTGATACAGTGTAAATGGATGGGTCTCAAAAGCCTAAATCCTTGTGAATATTCAACTCCATCTTCCGATGCATAATTGCTATATTGATTTGTTAAATACGCTTTAAACATTTGTAATGTTTCTCCAGATAATTGACTTTTATGTTTAGACATAGCTTCAAATTGATATTCAAGTTCACTACTTATATCTACAAAGGTATTTGGTAAAGAGGTGAAATAATAACCTATTGCATTAACACTAAAAGGCTTTGTTAAAGTATTTTCTGGATAGAAGGCAAGAGAACTGCTTAGTACAGCTTGAGATGTTGCTTGCCCTACTATAATATGATCTAAATGTGCTTCATATTTATTATAGGGATCACAAACAAAAACAAAGTCACTTTTTATAGTCCTAATCAATTCTGCAATTTTATAACTTAACTCTCTTGTATCTTTTAATGATCCATCTTTATATTCAAAAAAATGAAAATGGTTAACGCCTAATACTTTTCCAGCATTAATAGCTTCTTCCTTTCTTTGTAATGCCAATTTTTCTAAGTCTTGTGTAATATCTTCTGTCCCCAATCTCCCATCAGTAACAGTTAGATAGTGTATTTCACAACCACTATCACTCAACTTTTTGATTGTTGCCCCCATTGCTATCTCGTTATCATCACTATGAGGTTGAACACATAAGATACATTTTGCTTCACTTATTTGTGGCACTTTAAAAAAATCCATTAAAAAATTATTCATTTTCAATTCTCCTTCTCAATAATTCTGTTTTTATTCTCGATAGTTCCCTTCCATCAAGTTTATAAAAATAAATCGGAATAATAGCTAACAAAAAAGCTATTGCAGGAATTATATAAACCATGAAACTAAAACCTGTTTGGAGTTTAGATGTTCTTGGAGCATTTTCTACATATTTTAAAACTACCAAACTAATACCTAAAATTAATTTTGAAATTGTTGCTCCTAACTTTGTTAAAAAAGTATTCATTGAAAAAACAATACCTTCTGATCTAAAATTATTTTTATATTCAGCATAATCTATTGTATCCATCAACATACTTGTTGTGATAATCATAGCGATTCCACTAAATAAAAATGAGAATCCAATTAAAATTAATCCAAGAATTACATTTGAATAATCTATAAAATATGGAAGAGCACAAACTACACTACCTATTATACATGTTATTATATGAGGCTTCATCAGTAAGTGTGGGTAAATTTTATAATTGAGAATTGAAAAAGAAAGGAAAAAAGAAAGAAATAAAGAATACAGATATTAGTTTTTTTAAGGAATTTATTGAAAAAGTCACCAGTTATCGTCTATTGTAGTTTTACTACAAACCAACAAAAGAGGTATAACCAGTGACTAGAACGAGCTTATTAAAAGAATTAATCGGTGTCAATAATGTAAAAGTTAAAAGTTGGGAATTAATTACAAATTCCAGTAATATTAAAGAACTTTTTATTCATGTAGAACCATATAAAAAAGAGCAGAATAAATGCCCAATCTGTGGTAGAAGATTACCAGGATATGACAAAAAGAGAACTCCTCGAAAATGGAGATCACTTAATGTTGGAAATATTCCTGTATATGTCCTAGCTAATACTAATAGAGTAACTTGTTCAGAACATGGTGTTATAACTGCAGCAGTTCCTTGGGCTAGGCATAACTCTAGATTTACTAAAGATTTTGAAAATCAAGTAGCCTGGTTAGCTTTTAATTTAAGCAAGAAAACATTATCAGAGTTTATGGGTGTTTCTTGGAATACTGTTGGTGATATTATTAATAGAGTATTAATAGATGTAGCTCCTAAATATGAAGATAGGTTTGATAATTTGGTAAATATAGGAGTTGATGAGACTAGCTATAAAAAAGGACATAATTATATTACAACAGTTGTAAATAACGATGATAGTACAGTTATATGGGCAGAGGAAGGACATAATCAAAATACTTTATCTAAATTCTTTGAATATTTAAGTCCAGAACAGAGAGCATCTATTAAGACTGTCAGTGGTGATGGAGCTAGATGGATAAAGGCTTGTCTTGATAAATATATCCCTAATGCAGAGCGTTGTATTGATCCTTTTCATACTATCTCTTGGGCACAAGTTGCACTTGATGATGTAAGAAAAGCTGCTTCTCAAAGAGCAAGAGCAATACTTGAACAGAAGGAAGGAAAACCAAAGAAGCGAGGTAGAGGACAACCTAAGAAAGGAGATGAGAAACCAATAGATGAATCAAAGATTATAAAAAATTCTAAATTTGCCTTACGCAAGAACCCTGAAAACTTAACAAAAAATCAGAGAGAAAAATTGGAAATGATAAAGCTTAATGATAATCAATTATATAGAGCATATAGGCTAAAAGAAGAGCTTAGATTTATATTCAAGCTTGATGATATGGATGAAGTTAAAGAACATTTAGATTCATGGTTATCTTGGGCTAGAAGATGTAGAATACAAAGTTTTGTAGCTTTAGGAAGGAAAATAAAACGACACTATGATGCGATTATGGCAACTAGAACATACAAAATTAGTAATGCAAAAACTGAGGCTTTAAATAACAAAATAAAACTCTGTATTAGAAGAGCTTACGGGTTTAGAAACATAAATAATTTACTCAATTCTGTACTTTTGGTTTGTAGCAACATAAAAATCCCTTTAGCTAACAGATAAAATCAGTTAACAAAGGGACTTAACAAGAAAATTAATAGGATCTAACCCACATATAGGTTAGAAGACCCTATTATATATATATTTCTTTTCTTAAATTTACTAAGCAAATAAGGAGATAAAATCATACCAAAGAGCATGCCAATAACTAAAGCTAAACCGATTAATGTCATATAGTTAGCATCACCCCAGGTATAAATTGCAAAATAGATTTGTACACTTTGGCGTATACTATTTATAAAATTTATGATAAATAAAGAAATCATTAACAATAATAATGGTTTATTATAAATAACTGTTTTGATATTTTCTTTGAAAGATATCTTTTGCTTAGGAGGTTTTATTCTCTCTTTTGAAAAAAGCCCTGTAATAAACATTAAAACACAACCAACTCCAGCAAATATTAAGGCTAAATAGAAATACGAAGATGCTAATCTTTCTCCACCAAAAAGATTTAGAATAGGCACAGATAAAACTGAAGAAATTACAACACCAACTGTTGCTCCAACTTTGCCAAAAGTTATTTGTTGATCTTTTTGTTTAGAATTGTTTGAAATTACTGATGAAAGTGCCCATATGGGTATATCACAAGAGGTATAAATCATTCCCCACAGTATGTAGGTTACTGCAGCAAAGATAATTTTGCCTTGAAGTGTTGAAGCTATATTAGAAAAACACAATACTGTGATTATACCTATAGAAAAAGAACCAAATATTAAATATGGCCTAAATTTTCCCCATCTAGTCCTTGTATTGTCTGCAATCATACCCATTATTGGATCATTTATTGCATCCCATAGACTTGCTATTATTATTATAACACTCGCAATAGATGCAGGTATTAAAAGTATATCTGTAAAATAAAACAGAATGTACATTGCCATCATGTTGTATATCAAATTTTGGCCCAATATTCCGGTACTATAAGTAATTTTTTCTGAAAATTTTACCTGGGTTTGATTTTTTTCCATAATAATTCCTTTTTTTAATTGTAACATAAATTATATGTTATTAAAGAAATTATTTTAGTTATTTCCAAGGTCTACCTTTGTTATACCAATCATATTTATTCCAATGCTGTTTATCAGCTTCACTTGCAGGAGTCTTTTTTTGAACCATTCTATATATAGAGAAGTTAAATCTAATCTTTAGACTTACTCTTTTTTTATTTATATTTTTTTTAACTTTTTTTATAGTTTTATCACATTTAGAATTTATTTCTTTTAATTTTTTTTCTGAAATACTTTTATATGAGTTAGCTGAAACAGCAAAACCAAGTTTGTATATTTTACTAATTCCAAATTGAGTAAAACTAGCTGATATTTCTTTTAATGTTTGTTTATATACAGGGCCTGCTGCTGTTGCAACAATAATCAATTGCTTATTAAACATAGCTTTTTGAGGACGATGCATTAAAAATAAAGTTGGGAAATGATCGATAAAAGTCTTTAATTGTCCACTCATATGTAAAATATAAACCGGGGTTGAAATAATTATTAGATCTGATTCTAACATTTTATCCAACATATCTAAAGTTTGATTTTTATGAGGACAATACTCGACACCTTTCTTTACACAATTTAAACATCCTGCACAATAAGGTAAATTCTCTTTTTGCAAATTTATTTCTAATATTTTATCTGCATTCATCTTTGATGCAATATCTTTAGATATACTTGAAGAGCACCCATTAGCTCTTGGAGAACCATGTATTAGAAGAATTGTCATACTAGATACCTCACTAAACTAATAGTATTATATATATTGGTAAGAAAAATAAAAACACTATATTACTTAATGCAATTGTTTTAGTCGCAAATTTGCCATCTGCCTTATATTCAACTGCAAAAATTGATGTCATAGTTAATACACAACAAGCTACTTGAATTACTAACACATCTATGGTGTAATCACTAATATATAAACCGAAAACAACAAATAATTTATAAAACGCATATGCTATAACTGGTGATAAAACAAACCTTATCAATAAAACCATTAGAGTATCTTTGTCTGGAATAAATTCTTTCATTTTCATTGTTCTAATAAACATACCTATAAAAATAAGCGACAAAGGGGTTGTCATATTTGAAACATAACCTAAAGCAGTATTTAAACTTGGAAAATATTTAATATTAAGCAAATTGAAAGCAAGTCCCACGAAAAGAGCAACCATTATTGGATTTAAAAATATATTTTTAATCTGAGTTAACCCATTTAAATGTGCATTATCAGCACCTAAATGTGTTCCATCCTTTATAATCCCTGAAATTCCAATGGTTAATGAAACTATACTACCTGCTATAAACCCCAACATAACAAGAGGAACACATTCCATTCCAAAAATCATTGTGCAAACAGGAAGTCCTAAAAAGATTGAATTTGAAATACTTCCCATCATTGCAAAAGTCCAAACTCTTCCTTTTTTTACTCTAGTTATTTTTGCGATTAAAAATGATAAATAATATAAAATTACAAATAATAAAACAGTAAGGGGCAATAATGCTCCAAACGATAATAATTCATCATGAGTTACTGAATTGACCATACTATAGAGAAGCATACAAGGTAGACTTATATTTACTAATAATTTGCTAATAAATTTAACAGCTGCATCCCCAGCCCAAGATTTATCATAAATAAAATATCCAAGTCCAAGTAAAATTACCATTGTAAGTACTACTTCTATTGCTATTTCCATTATATTCCTCAACACGTATAAAATAAAATTTCGTGTATAGTATCACAATTACTTAACTTAGTAATATAAAAATGGATTTTTTTTATTTTATTTTAGTTTTTTTCGAAGTTTTCCTGGAGTCAAATCCTCACTCTTTTTAAAAACTCTAATAAAAGATATATCACTAGTAAAACCTGCAGAAAGGGCTACTTCTTTGACACTTTTATCTGTATTTATTAATAATTGCTTAGCATATTCTACTCGTTTTTGATTAATTTTTTGCACAATCCCTATCCCACAATTTTCTTTATAGATAGTAGATAAGTAAGTATTACTTACATTCAATTCTTCACTAATTAAATAAAGGCCTAAATTTGGATTTTTAAAAGAAACATCAATAATAGCATTAACTTTTTCAATCAAATTACGGTGAGATTCACTAACTTCTCTACTTGCTTTTACTAAATTAAAGAAATTTTCTTTACTTACTTTTTTATTACTTAAGACATTAAATTTAAAGTCGTTTGCATATTGTTTCAATTCCTTTACAAATGTATTAAGTAAGTAAGAAGGTAAAAATGTATTATTTGCAAAAAATCTATCTAAACTTTTTCATATAATTTAACATCATTATTTTCAAAGGCTATTTTTAAATCCTTAATTATATATTTAGTATTATCAACATAGGCTTCAACACCTTTTGTCTTATTAAGTAAATACATACATTGTTTAAACCCAAAATAGATATCATTTATCGATATACACAAATCGCTTAATTTAAAATTAACTTTTCTACAATCAAAAGAGTTTCCTTCTAATAAATCAGTTATTTCATCTATTATTTTATTTTGGTTCATTTTGTCATCTTCTAAGTTTATAAAACCAATTAACTTTGATTCATCTTCACCTAATAAGAATTGGCAAGGTATGTCTAAAAATAATTCATCCTTTGTTTTATTAATTAATAATTTAATTTCTTCATCATCACAAATAAAAACATAGAAAGAAGAATAAGAAAAAACCACATCTAATTTGTTTAACATGTAAGTGCAATATTTATCACTATGTTTATTACTAATGACATTTAACAAAAACATTAATTGTAAAGACTCATAGTTTGTCTTTAGTCTCTCATCTTTATATGAGTCTTCTTCTAAAAGAGAATCTATTTTCTCATTTATTATTTGAAGTGAATCTTTTTGATGCTTGGTTGGTGCTAATTTATTTGCTAAATCTCTAAATGGTTTGAATAACTTTTCACTCTCTTTTAAAGAAAAAATGATTGAAAAAATAAAACTAATCAACAAAGTTAAAATAGCTGCAGCTATCAAAAAAAACATACTACTTTTATATGAAGAAACATCTATTCTAGCGACCAAATACATATTTGTAAAATCTAAAGGATAAACATATATAAAACTATCACCATCTCTCACGATTTTGCTTAGATTATTTATTGTAGTACCGTCTTTAAAATAAGTTGAGAGAACATTTGCTGTTGATTTTTTTATTAGAACCAAATGATTATCTACAAAAAAACCAAGTTCATCAACAACCGAATTATTATCGTCAATGTTGATATCATCCATGTTAAAATTGAATATAATAATTTGCTGATAATTAGATTATTCTCTATATCACTAGAAGAAGATAAGCGAGTATAATTGATCACATTTTCAACATTTAAATCATAACTAAATCCACTTTTATTATTTAAAAGGGATGTTTTCCACTTTTCAAAATTATCTTTATATTCATATCCATACTTTAGCAAATAATATTGCCTTAAATTAAAAACTCCAAAATTACAAACTACTAAGTCTATCTCTGGATAATATATAAAAACACTTTCTAAGATAGAATTTGTAGTCGTATAAGAGTTTAATATTATAGAAAAATTATAACTATCATTATCATCAAAGTTATTATTAATTATCTTTTGATTTAAAGGATCTAAAATAATGGAAGTAGAATAATTTAAAGTATTTTGAAACTGGTTTTGTAAAATAGAAACCATATATTCATTTGATTCTTGAAAATTATTTTTTAATTCTTTAGACAATTTATTAAAAAAAAAGATACTTAATGTAGCGCAAATAAGAAAAACAATAACAGAAACACTCATCATAGTATAAACGTCAAGTTATGAATGAACAAATTTGACGAGATAAGAATGTACAATTTAATCGTCTTCCTTTTTCATATGATCTTTTAATCTATATGAATTCCCTGTTATTGATATAACTTTAGCATGATGTAAAATTCTACCCAATATTGCATTTGCAATAATAGGATCTCCAAATATTTCATCCCATTGAGAAAAAGGAATATTTGTTGTGATAATAGTACTACGTTTTTCATATCGTCTATCTATTAATTGGAAAAAAAGCTTTGCGTCTAATGAATCAATTGGTAAATAACCAATCTCATCGATTATTAAACATTTGTATTTCGTAAAATGTCTTAATCTAGAATCTAATCTATTTTCAAGTTGTGCTTTTTTTAATTGCATAATCAAATCATGACATTTTATAAAATATGTTGAATATCTTTTTTTTGCTGCGCAAATACCTATTGAAGTTGCTAAATGTGATTTTCCAACTCCACTTGATCCTAGAAAAACTATGTTTTCTCCTTTTTCAATAAATCTTAAGGTTGCTAATTCTAGTATTTCATTTTTATTGATTGATGGTTGAAAATCAAAGTCAAAATCTTTTAATTCTTTTAAATGTGGAAATGCTGCAACTTTCACCATAGATCTAATCATATTCTGTTCTTTGAAATCTATTTCATAAGATGTTAATTTTATTAAAGCATCTGTTAATGAAAGATTGTTTTTAACAGAAAAATTAATTACATCATCTAAATGAATTTGCATTTGCTTTAATTTCAAATACTCTAAATTTTGTACTAATTGCTTATAACTACTACTATTATTCATTATAAATATCTCCTATTTTATTTAAATTATCTTTTGCAAGTTTATTTATATCTATATATTTGCTATTAAAGGTTAACCTAGATAATGATATGTAATCTTTTAAAGTATAATTTAGTTTTTGTGTTGATATATCATGCAAAGCAATTAGATTTGTGCTATTATATACATGAATTTTATTATCATACACTTGTAGTTTTAAAGTTGAACCTATGTATTCAGGTGGTACTGAATAGAAGTTTGATTTAAAACAAATTAAACTTTGTGGATTAACTTTAACAGTGGTGGTTTTAATTCTATAAAGGCTTCTTATTTGCTTCTGTGGTAAGGGTAATAAGAAGTCTTGTTCTTTCTTTAAATGTAGTATCGGAATTTTGCCAGTTGTTGTATGACACTTCGCATTTATTCTCTCATTTAATTCTTTTACCTTTAATACTAGCTCTTCATAAGTTATGTGACCGCTATAAGCATAAAGCTCATCTAACAATCTCATTGGCGATTCGACTTTAGCTTTTGTATTGGGTTTTCCTGCAATACAAGGTCTAACCTTAAATCCATAATCTTGGGCAAATTGACTAAATTTATTATTAATTTTGCCTTTAGAATATTCTGTTCTTGGGGTATCCATAATTGTCTTCATGTTGTCACACAAAATTTCACGTGGAACTCCTCCAAAAGTATTAAACGCATCATCAAGAAAATTAAATAATATCTCTTGGGTTTTGTCTAAAGAAATTCGATAAACTCTAAATCGTGAATAAGATAAAATTAAAACAAATATATTAATAATAACAACTTCACCACTTGAAAGAATAATTTTCATAGTTTCTTTCCAATCTAGCTGTGCTTGCTCGCCAATACTTGTTTCAAACCTTAATACACTATTATTAGAAACAGCTGATTTACGTTTGTTTTTAAAATATTTATTAAATTCAGGATGTCTAGAAATATATCCTCTAAAGGTTGATTGTTTTACATTTAATCCATGATTATCTACTAAATATTGCCATAAAACTCTTTTGTAGTAAAAGATTCTTGTTTCACTATTTAATAGTTCTTGAATTAGTGAATAGTAATCATCAATAGGTGATTTTCTATTTCTCTTTGTAACTTTCTCATAACCTTTAATATATTTTTTTACAGTTCTGCGATCACAGCCTAATTCTCTAGCTATTTCTGAAAGATTAACTTTTAAATTTGATTCTTCAATAAGTGCTTTCAATTTAACTAAATCCTCTAATTTATTAATCTCAATATTAGAATTAATTTGTTGCTCAATAATCATAAATATCCTCATCATTTTTTGATGAAAATATTATATTTGATTATTAAAATTTGTACATTCTTATCTCATCGTTTTTGTTCACACTTATCTTATCATTTATAATCATAGCTTTAAATGTCTTATATCTTGATAAACTCAATCCAAAATGTTTCTTAATCACTCTCATGCTCTACAATATAAAGTATCCTTGTAGACTTAATCAATAACTAGCTTCACTTTAGCTCCATTAACAGTCTTTCTTTTAATTTTAATAAGTAATCACTGTTTCTAGGATAATCAGAAAAAGTAAACTGAGAGGTTTCTCCCTTTTTTATTAATTCAATTGTCTTTTCTCTTCCAATTTTACTTTCAACAAGCTTTAACAATCTAAGATCAGAAAATGCTTCCATCTGTATTTCATTACGAATTGAAGAGAGAGGACCTGGATAAACTAAAAAAGGATCTCCTGCTGGAAAAGCACAATTGCCATCTGTTGTAATAAATGGGTTTATACTTTCTCTAGAGTTTTCACTTTCCCAAAAATTAAAACCCCAATGTAAAAAGCCCTCAATATCATATAGATAGAGTAAAACACCCATAATTCTATTTCTATAAGAAGGTAAAGCAATAAATCTATTTGGAACAAGATTTCCTTGAGCTATACAATAATAAGTCCAAAGATGCTTAACATTACCTTTAAATTGTTCAATGTGATCATTAGAAGGAATTGGTATTTCCACTAAGCCTTTTTCATAAAATGAATAGTCACTTAAAGCATCAATAATATTACATTCTTTTAACAAGGGTTTTACAATTTCTTTAGCCTTTTTATAATGCTCTATATCTCTAATTTTTGGTTCATCAGAAATATGGAAGAAAAGTTTATCTTTACCATAACCAAAAGATACAAATTTTTCAATTAACTGAGGAATAAACACCTCTAAAAACTCTTTGTAGGAGGGAGAAGTTGCTTCTATATGCCATCCAAATTTGTTTACCTTAGTTATAGACTTATCATCATTTTCACACATAACAACTATTTTAGGGGTATATTTTGCTCCCCATTGAGTAAATAAATGCGAAACCTCAATATATTCAATATTATTTTTCTTACAAATTTCACACCATCTTTCTAATTTTTCGAAATCAAATTGATATGATCCATTTTTAAAAACTATATCAACAAGCTGAACAGTTGTCCTCTCTTTATTATAATCAGTATCTAATGGCGGGGTGAATACTGGAGTTAATAACATATTTACATTAGATTTCTTAGTTGCAAATTCAATATATTTTTCAATCAAAGACCAATGTTTTTCGCTAAAAACATCAACTTTATGATAGTTTGCAATACTATCACAGTGAAACCATTCGGCGTGAATAATAGGCAACTTTGGCAATTTATTATTTATTGAATTAACAGTTATTGTCTCTTCAAAAAAGATTTTCTTTGTATTATTTCTTATACCTGTATTGCTTTCAAAAAGCACTTCTTCAATTTGTATAGTAACTTTTGAACTATTTGTTAAAGCACTACCATATAATGAAATCCATAATGATTTAAATTGATTAGCTAATGGGAATATATATCCATCATTATCTGTTAATAAGTCAGGATAAAGGCCTGCCATAGTATCAATATAAAATCTATCGCGATTTTCAGTAGATAGATACTCACATTTAACTAAGTTCACATCGTACAATTCATATTTTAAATTTGTAATTATATTTATTTTAAAATGACGATTTCTTATTTGTGAATCTGCCTCATTTAAAGTATAAACTAATTGAAGATTTAATTTATCATTTTGTAAAACATCAAAAACTTTTCTATTTTCTTCTTTAACTCTTTTATTTGCAAATACTTTTTCTAAAGAAGAAGCTAAATAAAATTCATAATTTGCCATATTTACTATCCTTTTGTTCCACTTAGAGCAATACCTTCTACAAATTGTTTTTGCAAGAAGATGTATAAAATAAATGGAGGTAAAAATGAGAATGTAGCTCCTGCCATTACCAAACCATAGTTTGTTGAATAAGAGCCTTTTAATGCTGCTATAGCTAATGTTAGTGTTTTCATAGCTGGTTTCGATGCAATAATTAAAGGCCATAAAAAGTCATTCCAACTAGTTATAAAGGTGAAAATAGTTAATGAAACTAAAACAGGTTTTACCAAAGGTATAACAATTGATACAAATATCCTATTTTCACCACAACCATCTATTCTAGCTGCATCGAGTAGGTCATCTGGTACTCCTACCATAAATTGTTTAATTAAAAATACACCAAATGCATTAATTATAGGTAAGATTAAGGCAGGATAAGAATTCATTAATCCCAAATTTTTCATGATAACAAATACAGGTATCATTGTAACTTGGCCTGGAATCATCAAAGTTGCTAAATATAAGGCAAAAATTTTATCTCTTAGAGGAAATTGTTTTTTTGCAAATGCATAAGCAGCCATTGAACAAAAAATTGCATTTAAGAGACATGATGAAACTGTAACTATAATCGAATTTCTTAAATTAACAAGTAAATTAAAACTATTAATTACTTTAACATAGTTTACTAAGCTGAATGTAACATTACTAAAATCTAAATCAAGCATGTCTTTTTGAGTTAATGACATTAAAGCCATATAGCAAAAAGGAAAAATTGCAGCTATAGCATTTAAGATTAACAAACACAAGAGTATATAATATATTACTTTACCATCTTTTTGTTTTATCATTATTTTTTATCTCCTTTTTCCCCTAAAAGCTTTCTTTGTAAAGCTTGTACTATAATTACTAAAACAAACATTACAATAGCGATAGATGCTGCATAACCCATGCTAAAGCTTTTAAATGCTGCATTATAAATTGTTAAGACTAGAGTAACAGTGCTCATACCAGGGCCACCATTAGTCATAGTAAATACCATATCAAATACTTGGAAAGACCAAATTGTTCCAAGCGTTACAATTAAATAAGTAACTGAAGATAAAGAGGGTATAGTAATATAGAAAAATTGTTGGAATTTTGTAGCACCATCAACTTGAGAAGCTTCATATAATTCTTTAGGTATATCCATAATACCGGCATAGTAAATTACTAAAAAATAACCTACATTTTTCCAAATTGTTGCCATGCATACTGATAGAAGAGAAGAATTTTTTCCCCCTAACCAGTTTACTGAAGGAAGATGAAAGAAATTCAATATTGTATTAACTAAACCTGAAGGTTCTAGAAAGATAGACCAAAGAGTTCCAACTAATACTGCTGATGCTATAACAGGTACAAACATTGCACTCTTAATACCTTCACCAGTTTTATTTTTAAATTTATCAGCAATTATTGCAGCAGCAATTAAAGACAAAATAGTTTGCATTGGTACAGTAATTAGTGTAAAGAGAAAAGTATTTCTGAGAGACGCAGAGATATACTGGTCTTTTAACATCCTCAAATAATTAGCTAGTCCAATCCATTGAGGACTCTGAATTACATTAAACTGTGTAAAACTATAATAGACATTCATAAAAATTGGTATTACTGAAAATACACAAATTAAAATAAAAGTTGGTAATATATAAAGATATCCCATGATAACGTCATTCTTATTTTTCATTTCCTACCCCAAAAAATATATATAAAGGGAAGGAACCCCCTTCCCTAAAATTTATTGAATAAAAATACTAGAGAACATTCTTTGAATATTCAACAGTGCGGTCTATAGCTTCTTCTGGTGTAATTTCTCCCATCATCATGAGTTGTAAATTTTTACAAAGATTGTCAAAAATAGTAGATGAAGCTTTTGCTACAGGTAAAGTATGGAAATACTGTGTATCGTTTTCATACATATCTTTAAATGCAGGATAATCATTATATTCTTCTGACTTTGTTATAGGAGTAAAAGGAGATATTTGAGTATGGAATTTAGTCATAACATCAGCTGATGTAATAAATTTCATAAGAGAAGCAGCTAATTCTTTATTCTCACTAGCACTGTTCATAATTAGTGAATCAGAAGCTACCCAAATTCCTTTTGTTTCTTGTTTCAAAGAAGGAATAAATGTCCAGTTTACATTAGCATCGGTGAAACTTTTAGCTTTATTAGCCCCTAAACATACAAAGGCTACATTACCTTGTTTAAAGTCATCTGTAACATTTGTCATTCCTAATTGAGATTCATCAATGATATCATATTTAAATCTCAAATCATAAAGGAAATTAGCTGCTTCATAAGCTGCATCATTATCTGTTAAAGCTAATTGAGTACCTTCATCATTATATATTTGGCCACCAGCTTGCCAGAAATATGGGAAGAAGTTATCGTCTAGTAAACCAATTGAAGGATCAGCCCATGATTGAGCAAAAGGCATAACACCTGGAACTTTTTCTTTGATTTGTAAACATGCTTCAATAAACTCATCCCAAGTTTCAGGTAATTCAGTTATACCTGCTTGATCTAAAATATCTTGGTTAGCATAAATTACACGAGCATTACCAACGATGAAAGGCAGGGCATATTGACCACCCATCATATTACCTTGACTATAATAATAATATTCTTCTTTCTCTTCTTGAGTAAAATATTTATCGATATCTTCTAATGAACCCATCTGGATATAATCATAGAACATTTGCATATACATATATCCAACATCAGGGCCTTCTCCAGAAGCAAAACCAGTTAAATATTTTTCTTCATAACCACCCCAAGGTGTAATTTCTATAGATAAATCAACATTATTATCATCAGCCCAAGTTTGCAAAGTTTCACTCCAAAATTGTTCATCTAAGATATCACTATCTGTAGCAGCAAAGGGAGGTAACCAAAGTAACATTTCAGTTTTTTTAGCTTCTTTACTAGTTGTTTGTTCACTATTACCACTAGCGAAAACAACACTTGAAGAAAAGAGAGCAACCAACAAAATTATTGTTGTTAATTTTTTCATAAACGTATCTCCTAAATTTTAGGTATATAGAATCAATCTATAAACCAATTTTGTTTATATTTTAGGCTTTTAAGCCTTATATTTTTTTAAGCTAAAATAGCTCAATTATCTACATTTCTTTATTTTGTTTCTTTATATGAATGCTAAAAAGATAAAAACCTTAATAATAAGTAGCTTTTGAAAAAAATAGTTCTTATCAAATTTATTGATTAATTCTATCTATATATTTCTTAATTAATCAATTTCCAATTTTTTAGCTTAACTAATGAAAATTAACATTTTTTTAACTTTAATTTAAAATCTATATGATAATTACTTATTGGACAAGTAAATATTTTTTTTGAAAAAATTAAATTTATATTAAAAAAGTTTTTTTCTTTATTTAATTTTATGCATTTTTTTTGTATATTTATTTAAAAAAATATATTTTATCAATATTATTGTTTATTTCTGAGTGAAAAAATTATTAATTTTGAATAAGATATATTTCTTATATTAATGCTTGATTTTTTGACAAAAATTTAGTATTTTACTTATGTACCCTCTTAGGAAAAATGAGGGGGTGTACCGGTTTCGACTGGCGTAGATCAGGCCAGTGGCTGCAAGCGGAGCGCCAACTCCAAAAACTAGCAAACAAAATTAACTGCTAAAAAAGACGAAGAATACTTCGAAACTGCAGAATACGCTTTCGCTGCTTAATAGTAGCTTGCGTACAGGCTTTTAGAGTGCCGCTCTTAACTCTAAGATGCTTGTAACAATAAGGGCTTACTTTTATACTTGCTAGCGATATAAAAGGACAAATTAGTTAGCTTGGATGAAGTAAAGTTTGTTAATGTGCTAGACTTCATCGACAATTATTCATTAACTAAGCTTGTAGACGTCAGTGGGTGGCACGTTAGGACGGGGGTTCGAATCCCCCCACCTCCATTATCAAGATACGCGTTTATTAAGAATTATTTCTTAATAAACGTTTTTTTTATGTAAAATTTTAAATATTTTTTATTGATTTATCTTAAAGTGTAAGCCATATTATAATTAAATGAATATTTTAAATTAGCAAATTATTCATTTTAGGAGTCCAATCTATGAATAATGAAGAAAATAATAATGTAATTTTAATTAAGAAAAATTCTACAAACAAAGAAATTAATTTAAATGAAATAAAGAAACTTACATTAGAAGATGGACTAATATGGATAAATCTCAACTTTAACTCAAAGCAAAGTAACTTTTGGCTAAAAAATGAAAGTAATGTTGATGAAGTTGTACTTGATGCTCTCTTAGCAGAAGACACTCGACCAAGGTATTTTATTCATGATGATGGAGCCTTATTAATACTTAGAGCAATAAATTTAAATCCGGGTTTTGCTGCTGATGATATGGTGTCATTACGGCTTTGGATTGATAAGTCTAAAATAATTACAATTTACAAAAGGAATGTTATAGCAATAAGTGATTTAAAAGAGGAAATTTTAAAAAACAAAGGTCCAAAAACTCAAGGTGAATTTATATCAAGATTAACAAAATTTATTTCTTTAAGAATGTCAGAATCTATAAATAGTATATCCACTCAAGTAGATGAAATTGAAGAATCAGTATTCGACAATAAAGATAAACCTGAAGGTTCTATTATAAGTGAATTGCGTCGTCAAATTATAAGAATAAGGAGATATCTAGCACCTCAAGCTGAGATATTGTGTGAAATACAAAAAGAAGATATAACTTTTTTTTCAAATAATGATTTAGCTTTATTGAGAGAAACAGCAGATAGACTTACTAGATACGTAGAAGATTTAGATGCTGCGAAAGAAAGAATCACAGTAGTAAAAGATGAGGCTCAAAGTCAACTTGCAACACGAATGAACAATACTATGTATCTATTATCTATTATAACAGCAATATTTTTACCTTTAGGTTTAATTACTAGCTTATTAGGTATAAATGTCGCTGGTATTCCCTTTAGTAATAATCCCTTTGCTTTTACCTTTGTAACTCTTCTTTTAATAATAATAGCCATCATTCAAATTATAATATTTAAACATAAAAATATAATGTAAATAGTTTTCCGTAAAACTTATCTATCGCCTCCTTAGTAACTTATTTTTGTGTATGTATTCTAGTAAATATGATACAATTAGATAACTTTGCTAAAGGAGTAATTCATTGTTTAATAATAAATTAATTAGTAACAAGGTATATTTATTTACTATATTTGGAATCTTTGCAACCTTTTTAGTTTTAACATTTTGTCTTTACACTTTTTATTATAATAAAACCAATTTAATCAAATCAATAAACAATGAATTAAATATTATAAACAACTCTGCAGCAACATCTATAGAAGAGAATTTAGATCAGCTATCTACAATTTCAATGAATGTAGTATATTCAAACGGTATCAAATCAAACTTCAGTGAATTCACTAAACTATATCCTAATATTGATTTTCCTAACGATGAGATCTTTTATTCAACTAGGGAAAAAGCTTTAGCTATTTCTGAATATATTTTTGCTATGATTGGACCAGTTCAATCTACTAGCAGAGTTAATATATACTCTTTTGATAATGCCATGATTAAATTAGGTTTTAGCACAACTTTTACTGATGTTGATTTAATAAATTTTGATTGGTATCAACCAACAGTAGCCTTAAATGGGAAAAAATATATTACAACACCTCACCGAATATCAGATATCCCTAACTATTCAATTTCCGATGTTGAAAATAAATACATATCCTTACTTCGAGTATTTTTTAATAAATACCAACAAAAAGAAGGAATTTTAGAAATTGTTCAAAATTGCAACAAAATATTTGAAAATCCTCTAGAATTAATGAAATCTCGAGATGAATTTAAAATTTTTGTTTTTAATGAAAGAGATGAATTAATTTTCCCATTTTCTGATTATCTTTATGAAGACTTTGGGTATGAAAAATCAATTGTTAATATTAGTTATAAAAATTTGATTAACAATGATAATTTTCTAATTAGCAAAACTGCCATTGATGACTACGAGTGGAATGTTGTAGTGGTTTTATCAAAAACAATAGTAAATGAACAAATGCACAAGATACAACAAAATTTCATCATTCTTCTATTTATAACTCTATGTATAACTTTAATTATTTGTTTTATAATTTCTAGTTCCTTAACTTCTCCAATTAATAAACTAAAACAAATTACGAATGAAACAGATTTAAAGAAAATAATAACTACAGATTATAAAAAAGTTGACGTGCCAAAGATAAAAATAAAAGAAATAGCTCAATTGTGGGAAGCATATGAAATGATGATCAAAGAATTAAAACAAACTTCTTCTGAAGTTTTACTTTTACAAACTGAAGAGATGAAAACAAAACTATTAATGTCTCAATCTTTTGTTAAACCACATTTTATATATAACTGTTTAGGGAATATCAGTGTAATGGCTGAGGAAAATTTAAATGCTGAAATTTCTCAAATGTGTACATCTTTAGCCACCTATCTTAGATATTTATCTGCTACATCACAAACCATGGATGAAACTATTGAGAAAGAAGCTTTAAACGCTAAGCATTATTTAAATATTATGCAACTCAGATACCAAGAAGATTTTAACTATGAAATTATTTATGATAAGTCAATAAAAGATATAAAAATTCCTAAGCTAATTTTACAATCTCTCATTGAAAATGCATTTAAACATGGTTTTGTTAATGATCCTCCTTGGGTTTTAAAAATTCAATTTAAAGTTGAGAATAATAAATGGAAGGCTATCATTTTTGACAATGGTGGGAATTTCTCAAATGAAAAAAAAGAATCAATTTTAAATAAATTTAAAAATCTAAATATCAATGAAGAACTGAATAATTTTCACATAGGAAATTTTGGACTAAAAAATACTTTTATCCGATTAAAAATGAGATATAAAGAAGATGCAATTTTTGAAATTGATAACTCTAAAGAAAATGAAACTATAATTATAATTGGAGGAGTAATAACTAATTATGGAAAAGAAAAAAATTAAAATCTTAATAGTTGAAGATGAAACTTTACTAAGAAAATATTTAATAAAACTTATAAAAACCATCGACGACATTCCATTAGAGATAGTATGTGAAGCAAAAAATGGTATAGAAGCTTATAAAATAGTTGAAGAACAAATCCCAGATTTAATAATAAGTGATATTAAAATGCCTGGAGGTAACGGACTCGACTTAGCAAAACGAGTCCATGAAAATTACCCCGCTATTAAATTTATTATCTTAAGTGGCTATGATGAATTCTCCTATGCTCAAAAAGCTTTGAGAAGTGGTGTAAAAGATTATTTATTAAAGCCCATTGATAAAAAATTACTTTTCAAAACAATAATTAGAATCTCAAATCAAATATTCAGTGAAAATGGCACATTCATTATTAATAAATCAAATCAGGATAAAAAACAGATGTGCGATTTTGTAATAAATTATTTAAATAATAATTATACAAAAGAAATAAGTATTGCTAATTTAAGTGAAAAATGTGGTTTTAGCCAAGAATATTTAGGAAAAATATTTAAAAAATATACCAACCAAACAATCTCCCAATATATTATTAATCTCAGAATAACTAAAGCAGAACACCTTTTAATTAAATATCCTGATATGGAAATATATCGAATAGCTGAATTGGTTGGATATGAAGATAAAAGTTTTTATTTTAGTAGGATGTTTAAAAGTAAAACTGGAATGCAACCTTCCGAATATAGAAAATCACACAAGATATAACATCACATCCCTTAAAAAATATCCACTATCTTTTATTATTCTTTTACAATCATTCTCATAATCAACAAAAGTTATACCAAATCTTTTTGAATATCCATATGCCCATTCAAAATTATCCAATAGAGACCAAGCAAAATAACCTTTCAATGGAATATTCTCATCAATTGCTTGTAAACAACACTTTAAATGCGCATTGAAATAATCTATTCTATCCAAATCGTGGACTCTATTATCACTAGTAACTGTATCATTGGTTGCAATACCATTTTCAGTTATGTAAATATCTATATTATTCGTATCTTTATTCAAAGTTTTTAAAAACCTTAAAAGCCCTTCTGGAACAATATCCCAGCCCATCTGAGTTTTTTTCTGCCACGAATTCACTTTTTTAGCATTAAATGTGGAGTTTTCATCAAATTTTATTTTATCCTCACTGTAATAATTCAGACCTATAAAATCAATATTCTGATTAATATTTTTTAAATCATTAATCTCAATGGGAAATTTAAATTTTAATTTTTCTTGGATAACAGGCGGATAAAAACCTTTAAATATTGGAAAAACAAAAATATCTGTATATAAAGCTTTTATAAATCTAGCTATTTCTATATCTTTTCTATCTCTGCTAGCAGGCTGAGGATATATAGCATTTATAGTAATTCCAATCTGCCCCTGACAAGATGATTTTCTAAACTCTTGGACAGCTAAACCATGAGCTAAATTTAAATGATGAGCAACTATTAATGTTTCTTTTAAACTTTTATGCCCAGGTGCATGTCTACCTTCAAAATGACTGACAAAACTTGAACAAAAAGGTTCATTTAAAGTAATCCAATTTTTAACTTCTGATGAAAACTCTTTAAAACAAAAAGCTGCATAATCTCTAAAAGCATAAGCACAATCCCTATTTGTCCAATCACCTAATGCAGATGGTAAATCCCAATGATATAACGTTACAAATGGAGTTATATTATTATCTAACAATTCTTTTAATACTCTATGATAATATTTTACACCTGCCTCGTTAACAGGCCCAATTCCTAAAGGAAATATTCTTGACCACGCAAAAGAAAATCTATATGCAGAAAATCCTAATTCTTTTAAAATCGCTATATCTTCTTTATATTTATGATAAGAATCACAAGCAATATCACCATTTTCATTATTATATACTTTTCCTTTAGTGTGAGCAAAATCATCCCAGATAGTTTTTCCCCTACCACCTAGGTTTACACCACCTTCTATTTGATATGCTGCGGTAGCACATCCGAATATAAAATCTTTATTAAACTTTAGATTTCCCATAAAGTACCTCATTTTTTTAATATAATATTTTGATTGCACAAACTTATAAAAGAAGGATTTATCAAAGAACCTTTTAATTCAATATAAATATCACGACCTACACAGTTTGCACAAATTAAACAAACTAAGTTGCCTGTTTTATCATAAACATTTCTTATTGCTGTTTTTCCGTCATTAAAATGGGAAAAATAAACTCTAAGATCTTTTTCATAATCATAATCACATCTAGTTTCATCATGTCCTTCAAGTAGAATTGAATTTTCTCTAACTAAAAGAGGCATTGAAAAATAATCATATTTTTCTGTAATCCAAGTGTTTCCCAAGTATTCTTTCTCAGTTAATATATTATACCAAACTCCTTTTGGTAAATAATAACTAACCTCTCCTGATTTTTTAAAAATAGGGGCAACTAATAAACTATCCCCAATCATATATTGTTTATCAAGATAATCTACAGCCCTATCTCCATCAAACTCTAAAAACATAGCTCTCATAACAGGTATGCCTGTTTTAGTTGCTTCTACTGCATGACTAAAAAACATAGGCATCAATTTACATTTTAAGTTTGTAAATTTCTTTAAAACCCTTGAAGCCTCTTCATCAAACAACCAAGGCACGCGATATGAAGAAGATCCATGTAATCTACTATGGGAACATAGAAGTCCAAACTGACACCATCTTTTATATAAATCAGCAGATGCTGTACTTTCAAAACCACCTATATCATTACTCCAGAATGAAAAACCCGAACAAGATAGAGATAAGCCACTTCTTAATGTTTCAGCCATTGATGGATAAGATGCACTACAATCTCCACCCCAGTGAACTGGAAATTTTTGTGACCCTACTGTTGCACTTCTTGCAAATAAAACAGCTTGATTTTCACCTTTTACTTCCTTCAATAGAGAAAAAACGGCTTGATTGTACAAATAAGTATAATAATTATGCATACTCAAAGGATCACTATTATCATAATATTGAATATCTCTGACAGGAATTCTCTCTCCAAAATCGGTTTTAAAACAATCGACTCCCATATCTAATAAATCTTTCAACTTATTTTTGTACCACTTAGTAGCAGCAGGGTTAGTAAAATCAACTAAGGCCATACCTGCTTGCCACATATCAGTTTGCCAAATGTCGCCATTCTCTTTTTTAATAAAATATCCTAGCTTATTACCTTCATCAAACAGATAAGATTTCTGAGCAATATAAGGATTTATCCAAACACATATTTTTAAATCTTTTTTATGATATCTAGCTAACATCTCTTTTGGATTTGGAAAAGTATCAGGATCCCAAGTAAAATTACACCATTCTACACCTTTCATCCAATAACAATCAAAATGAAAAACACTTAGAGGGATGTTCCTCTCTCGCATACCATCGATAAAATAAGAAGTAGTTTTTTCATCATAATTTGTAGTAAAAGATGTTGTAAGCCATAGACCAAACGACCAAGCAGGGGGTAAAGATGGAAAACCTGTTAATTTACAATAATTAGAAAGTACTTCTTTATTAGAATTAGCCCCAATTATATAATATTCTAACTTTTCATCACTTAGTGAAAACTGAACTTGTTCAACCTTTTCACTACCAATTTCATAAGATACATCTTTAGGTGAATTTACAAAAACCCCATAACCCTTATTTGAAATATAGAAGGGAACATTTTTATAGGCTTTTTCACTAGATGTCCCACCATCTGCATTCCAAATATCAACACTTTGTCCATTTTTTACAAATGGAGTAAATCTCTCACCAAGACCATATAATGTTTCATCTATGTCAATCGACAAAGAGTCAGAGATATAATTACAATTTGTTTTATAATTTTTATAATACGCCATACCTTTAAGTGAAGATTCTGTTAATTGTCTATTGCCCATATAATAAGTTACTTTCCACTTATTAGGAGTTTTATCTATTTCAACTTTTATACTTCCACTTTTAAAAATCAAACAATTATCTTTTTCTTCAAAACCAACTGAGGTATCTGAATTACTAATTTCAAACTTAGGGAAAATATCTCTCTGACCTGAAAAGTGAACTAGCTCCGTTTTTATAACGTTTTCAATTGGTGAAGAAAAGATGATTTTAAATACTGCTGAGTTTAAAGAAGATCCTCTATTTTTAAAATGCTTACTTGCAGCATATACGGTTAATGATTTTCCATCAAACGAATGAGAAAAATATTCTACACAAAACAAAGGCTCTATATAATCTCTCATAAGCCAATATCCATTAGTAAATTTCATAATTTATCCTTTCACAGCTCCAGCTGAGACTCCTCCTACAATATATTTCTGACCAAATATAAAGACTAATAAAATAGGTAAAACAGTTAAAACGATATCTGCACAAACTAAATTCCAAGAATTTTCAAATGCTCCAAAAAAATTGTAAACAGCTAAAGTCATAGGCCATTTTTTAGAATTATTTAAATAATATAATGGCATAGTAAAATCATTCCATACAGCCATTAAATTTAAAACTGCTAAAGTCGAAGCTATAGGTTTTAATAAAGGCAAAATAATTTTTATAAATAACTGAAATGTAGTACATCCTTCTATAAAAGCAGCTTCATCTAGTTCTTTTGGGATAGTAGCGACGAATCCATATGCTATAAACAAACTTAAAGGAATATTAACAGCTGAATAAATTAATATAATCCCTAACCTTGTATTCATTAAATTTAAAACTTGCAAAACTTTAAATAATGCAACATTATTTATAGGCATAGCTAATCCTGTAATAATAAAATAATAGAAAAATTTATTTATTCCCTTCGCATTACGAGAAATAACAAACGCCGCGGCTAAAACTAAAGTTATTATTATAACAACACTTAAGAATGAATAAATTACACTATTAAAAAATGAAGTAAATAATTTACCTTGTTCAATAACTGTATAGTAGTTTTCAAAATGAAAAGAAGTTGGGAAATTAATTGACATCCTATTTGCTTCAGTACTAGTTTTAAAAGAATTAATCAAAACCACATAAAAAGGGATTAAAACAATAAGAGAAAAAACAAACGAAATCAAATTTAAAATCAAATTTCGACTTTTTTTTATAATAAGATTATTTTTCACATTTTTACCTCTTTATTTTCCATAGATTTAATTATGAAGTAAATTAAAGATATCAATATGACAAAAAGCACAGTTGAAAGAGTTGTGCCCATAGCCAAGTCACCTTTAGAAAACTCTTTATATACAGCAGTATTAATAACTCCTGTAGCATTTCCTGGACCACCATTGGTCAAAGCATAAATCATATCAAAAACCCTTAGTCCATAAGTTACATTTAATATTGTTATATTTACTATTACAGGTAACAATAAAGGTAATGTTATCTTAGTAAATTTCTGAAAAAAGTTTGCCCCATCTATCTCCGCTGCTTCATAAAAAGTTGGTGAGATTGAAATTAATCCTGCTATAATAACAACCATGATATAACCTACACCTTTCCATACATCAACAAGAATAACGGTAGGAAAAACAATTTTTAAATCAGTTAACCAGTTTCTAGTAAGAAATTCTAATCCAATAGAATTTAAAAAATTATTAAGAAATCCTCTAGTTGGATGAAGCATGCTCCTAAAAACTAAACCAACTACCAAGTACGAGAGTACTTGTGGTGAAAAAAAAACCATTCTTTGAAAATTTTTGAATTTTATAAAATTCTGAGTCAATATTAATGCTATCAAACATCCCACAATCGTCTTTAAAATTGTTGTTATTAAAGTAAAATAAATTGTATTACCGATAAATTGCGTATATTCAGTTGAAAAGACTTTTTTATAATTATCTAACCCGACAAAATTTAGATCAGAAAAATAAATATTCCAATCAGTAAATGATAAGCATATGCCTAAAATACCCGGCAAAAAAAAGAAAATAAAATATAGTATTACAGCACCAAAAGCAAAATACCAAGGATATACTTTATTGTTATTCATTTATACTCCTTTTAATCAGAAAAAGTGTCTGATAACAAACACTTTTTCTTAATTTCTAAATTTATTTAACCCACCCCGGATCACGTTGCAATTTTGCTTGGTTATTACGACGATTCATTATTGTCTGTAATACCTCTTCAGGAGTGCTTGCTCCAATAAACATAGATTCTAAATCTTTACCAATATCCATCCATTGATTGTCTATGTAATTTACAGAAGTCTGTACAACATTTGCTTTTTCTAAACTATCAATATATTCATTTTCTTCTGGTTTAAATCTTGTAGGTATTTCTGGCCAACATAAAGCATTTAAGTCAGGTTGACCTTCAAATCTCTTTTCAAGATTTTCTTTTCGAGCTAAAAAAGCAAAGAATAATTTAGCTTCTTCTACATATTTACTATCTTTATTGATAAAATAAGCATTACTTGCGGGATTTACACCAATGATTTGATTATCCCCCCATGGGATTACAAATTGACCTAAATCATTAGAATCAAATTCAGGGTATTCTGCACTTACTTGATTTTTCCATCCTAACTCAGCCATAGTCATAGCGCAAGATCCACTTGCAATTGCTTCAGGTGCATTTTCCCAAGCATTACTCAAATAATCTGTACCATAATATCCTAATTGGGCAAATTCGTTTACTTGTTTTATTATTGTAAGTAATTCTGGAATATCATCTAAATCTTTTTCATTAGCATTTAATTTCTCATAAAGTAATGGATCTGATTGTAAATATAATCCTCCTGTTTCAAATAACGGTAGAACTTGATGCCATCCATTAGTAGTGCATTCGTAAATTGGTGTTATTCCATTATCTAAAATTGTTTGACAAACTTCTTTAAACTCTTCATAAGTAGTTGGAATTGAAAGTCCTAAGTCTTCAAAAATGGTTTTATTGTAAACATAAAACCACATTTTAGGCCCAGGGAATGTTATGCCATATGATTTATTATCATCAGAAACAGCGGAAATCGCAGCATCTGTCATTCTATTCATCCAGGGTTCATCTGTTAATTCAACACAATATTTTGAAATTTGAGTACTTGAGGCTAAATTAATTGGAGTATCAACACAAATTATATCAGGTGCTTCGCCCGAATCTAACTTTACTTTAATTAAGTCTCTCCACTGTGCGTCGGGTGAAATTTGAAAATCAATTTTTATTCCAGTTTCATTTTCAAATTCTTTAGCTAAATCTTGTACAATACCTGTATTAGGAAGACCACTTTGATGACTCCCAAAAGTTATTGTGATAGGTTTAGCAACTTCTTTTTCATTAGTTCCACTTGCAAATACACTTGATAAAGCAAGTATAGAACATACAAATATAGCTCCTAATTTTTTCATAACTGACTCCTTCCTTTTAAAATTGAAAAAAATTATCGATAATTTTTATTTTGTTCAATCATAAATTACCATGGTTATTACTAGACCACCATGGATTAATTTGAAATAAATACTGCATTTTTTTGAACTAATGATTAGCAAAATATTATTAAGATATAGAATAAAAACTTAAAGTAGACCACTTTTCAAGAACGAAAATAAAAAAACTTAGTAGTACCTGAATCCGTATAGAATACAAAATAAGTAAAATATATCAACATATGTATAGTAAATTATAGACTAAAAAAGCCTCTTATGTTACAATTAAATTATCACAAAAAACGTAACAGGAGAGGCCAAATGATTGATTTTGATTCTACAACAATTACACTAGAGAGTAAAGCAGGTTTAAACTTAATTTCTAAAATTTTAACATTTGCAATGATGAAAGTTAATGATAATGCTGAATATGATTTGGATACCCTTAAATCTAAAAGTCTTTTAGAAAATGAAACTATATATAAAACCTTAGTTGGTTTAAACTCTATGGGATTTACTAATTTTTCTGATGTAGAGCAATTTAGAAATAATGAAGTATTTAAAGAATGTTTAAATCTTAAATTCACTCCTGCTCAAGAAACACTAAGATTGTATTTAGAGAAAGAACGTAGTGCAAATTTTATTGAACATTGTAATTTAGTTAATATTGAATTACTAAAGAAAGTTTCTTTCCCATGTGAAAAGATAAGTGAAAAATATATTCCATTAGATTTTGATGTAACACCTATGATTAATCCTAAATGCAATAAAGAAGAATGTTCTAGAACATATAAAGGGGAAGATGGGTTTGCACCACTTATGAGTTACTTAGGCTCTTATTGTATTGGAGCTGAACTTAGACCTGGAAAACAACATTCTCAAAAAGATTCAATACCGTTTGTTCAAAAGGTATTGGATAATGCTAAAGAGATACTTACTTTAGAAGATTATAGTAAAGTGTTGTGTAGATTTGATAGTGGTCATGATAGTGTAGAAACTATTAATGTACTTGATAAAAATAATGTTAACTTTATTATCAAGAAAAAATGTAGAAGAAACGACTATTCACAAGATTTATTAGAAAGAGCTAAATCATTATATGATAAAAAGATATCATATGATTATAGACAAACAACTGTATACTATGGTTATTTTACCCAAATGTATCCAGTAGGAAAAGAAAATGTTACAAATAAGGCTCAAATAGCATTTAAGATAAAAGAGATTTATGAAGATAAAAAAGGTAATATATTATTATTTCCAGAAATAGAAGTAGAGCTTTATTGGACTAATTTAATTGAAGATGCAATAACAGTAGTTAATCTATATCATGACCATGCAACAAGCGAACAATATCATAGTGAAATAAAAACTGATTTAAACTTTGAAAGATTAGCATCTGGTAAATATAGAGTTAATGAAATGTTATTAGCGGCTATTACTAATGCTTATAATATTTTAAGAATAATTGGGGATATTACATTATTAAATCAATTCTATTTACCTGAAGGAACTAAGGGTAATAAAGATAGAATTAGAATGAAAACAATATTAAGAGATATTATTTATACTAGTGCTAGATATATGAGAAAAGGAAGAAGTAAAGTGCTTCGGCTCTATAAGAAAAATCCTTGGACAGAGTTATTATTACGAATTGATAAATTTATTAACATATATTTTCCACTTTTCATTTAATACTCAATAAAACTAAAGATAAAACAACAGAAACAATACTTCTAATATCAATTAGAAGATTTTAGTATGACTGAAAAAAGTGATATTTGAAAAAAAATTAAAAATATTATTCTTCCTTCTATTAAAATAATGGAATAAAATATAAAAATAGAAATAAGTAAAACAAATAGATAAGATAAAATCCGTACAACAAAATAATTCACCTAAAAAATAGCCAAAAATTAGCTAGATTTATCAATTATCAAGATTTATACGGATTTAGGTGATAATAAAAGTGATAAATTACAAAAATTATCACTTAGAAAAAAGAAAAAATTAAGTAAAAACCTACACAATGAAGAATTTGATTAATATTACTTTAAACTGTGTTTAAAATTTCAACCATCTCATCAATTTTAGTTTGTTTTAGACACACATAATTAAATTCTCTTAAAATATTATTATTATTAATAGTAAAGGTAGTTAAGTCTTTATCATCATTAATTATGGATTTATAAGCAAAAGTTATTCCCAAATGATTTTTAACAATTTTTTTAATTAATTCAAAACTACTAACACAATGTACTTTTTTAAAACTTTTTATTGAGTAATTATTTAATAATAATTCTTGTTCAAAAATAAATCTTGTGCCTGAGCCCTCTTCTCTGATTATAAGGTCTTGATTAAAAATTTCTTCTAAAGGAATTTCTCTATTAGCAAAGGGGTGATTAATACTACAAATACCAACAAAAGGTTCTTTTCTAAAAAGTCTTGAATCATATTTATTCTTATCAAAGACACCTTCAATTAATACTATATCTAACTCATTATTATTTAATTTGCTTAATTGCATAATCCACTACACTTGGACACCGTTATTCCATCATTTGGACAACGTTATGTTCATTCGGACAAATTAAATTTCTATCTTTAATCTTAACAAATTGTTAACATTCCGTCTTTCCTTTTTCAATCATATTTTACATTTATTTATAATTTTTTAGTTGTTTTTCTCCTAATTGTTCTCTCATTGATGAGCCTTTCAAATTTATCCTAATAGAATTAAAAGCTACTCTATCTAATGAAGCATCTGCAACTGTTGGATCAGGGAATAAAGTTTGCCAGTTTTTTACTGGTATTTGAGCAACAAAAAGTATTGATTTATGATATGTATATCTATCATCTATTACTTCTAATAAATCATGCGCTGCTGTTTGTGTTAAAGGTTCTAGCCCAAAATCATCTAACACTAGTAAATCACTTTTCTTTAATTCTAATAATATTCGTTCATATTTGGCATTGGCATAAGCCAAATTTAATTCTTTTATTAATCTTGTTGTTCTATAATATTTTACTTTAAAACCTTGAACACATGCTTCATGAGATAAAGCAGAAGCCACAAAGCTTTTACCCGTTCCTGTGGCACCTGTTACTATCATATTTAAATGGTTAGAAATCCATGAACAAGAAGCATATTGCACTAATTTATTTTTTAAACCTTCTCTATGCTCTGATTCAATAAAATCACTTAATACAGCTGAAGTATCCCTTATTCCAGAGTTTTTAATTAATCTTTGTAATCTATTGTTTTGTTTTCTTTCCCATTGCTTATCTACAATCATTGTCATTCTTTCATCAAAAGATAACTCTAAGGTTGAGCCAAAAGTTTCTTGTCTTTCAATTTCTTCTTTCATAGCAGAGAGTCTCATTTCTTTTAATCTTGTTAATGTTTGTTGATTCATTTGTTTTATTTCTCCTTTTTTATTTGTATTCACCACGAAGATTTTCATGGATTATTGGCTCATTATTTATTACAGGGATATTATCATTAGGTATTAAATAACATTTGGTTTTAATGATATTTGTTATTTCTTTAGCTAATAATGTATTTGTAACTATTGCTCTTTTACATGCAGCTTCAACAATATCTACATTATGTCTTTCAATTAAATTGATTATTGAAAAGCACATTTTATATCCTTGTTGAGGTTTATCGTATTTGTTTAACCAATATTCAATTACTTCTAATGTACTAGGACCAATTTGAAGAGCTTTATCTCTATAATCTTTAGATTCCATTCTACTTTGAAGTTTGAATTTTAAATCTTTTTTAGGCATATGGGTATCACAAGAAATTCTAGTAATCCCTTTTAGAGCCTTTTGATGAGTTGCTACTCTTTTATGATTAATGTATATTTCAATTAGATTATGACGAGCATGTAGCTCGTATGGTTTAGATGCATATTGGTAAGGAACTGTATATTCACAACCTTTATATGTTGCTGCATATGTGTTGCTGATAGTTCCAGTTTTTAAATCATAAATTTCATAATCATTTGCTGGCAAAGGAAGTAAGTGGGGTTTGTCATATTTAAGAAATATTTCTTCTCTGCTTACTTTTATTTTTTTATCAGAATCTACTTTTCTAGCTAATTCTTTTGTTTCTTTAAAAATGAAATTATTTAATTCATTGAAACTGTTAAACACACCTTTGTCTTTGATTTTTTCAAGAATCCAGGTTTCAGCTTCTCCAACAAATTGTTCAACAGAACCTTTATCCTTTGGAGCTCTTACTCTAGCAGGAATAATTGCAACATCATAAAATCTAGCCATTTCTTGATACAAAGGGTTTAATTGAATGTCATAACATTTTCTACTTATTACTGCCGTTTTCGTATTGTCAGGGACCCAGCACTCACTAATTCCACCATACCATTTTAAAGCTTTAACATGAGCTTCGTTCCAATAAGATTGACTCATATGTTCACAGGCTATACAAAATGGATAAGAACTTAATCCAAGTGTTGTTACAAAAAAATAAGCAGTTTTAAGTTTTCCAGTTTTAGAATCTCTTACACAATCAATTGTAGGTCCAACCCAATCTATGTACAGGTTTTGTCCTGGTTTTCTCTCTATCGGTGAATAAACATAAGCTTTAGAATCTTTCTTCCATTTACGATATTTTTCATAAAAGTAAGATCTACTTGAATTGGTTTCATTATTAGAAACACATTTAGCATACATGAATTTAATATTTTTCCTACTTCCTCTAGCATTGATTTCTTCATCAATATCTTTCCAATTAGGAAGAATTTTTTCTGATGAATCTAATTCCTTAGGAAAAAATAGTTGTTGTAATTCATAATCATTGTATTTTGCAATTGAATCATAATTTAATTCATGAATTCTACAAATTCTTAAAATATTAGCAACAGAACTTTTACTACATCCGACACTTCTTGCTATTGCACGAGTTGATAGATTAAATTCAAATTTCAATCGAATAATTTCTTTAATCATACTAATTTGAGTACTCCTCATATTGGGATCTCCTTTAAATGTTTTTATTTAAAGTTAATCCTTAATTTGAGAAATTTAAATACTGTCCAAATGTAGCATAATGCTGTCCACATCAGAGTGGAATACTGTCCAAGTTAGAGCATAGAATGCACTTAATAAAGATTGGGTATTATCTATAATAAATTCAATAATATAATTATTTTCTATTAATTTAATAATCTTATCCCCAATTACATAATTTCCTATCGTCTTTGTAGCACCTACCCTAATTGTCTTAAATTTAGTTTGAAGTAATTGTTGTTCTAAGTATCTCTCATTATTTACAATGCTTGCTAAATGATGCTCTAAAAGAGCTGCTGCCGGTGTTTTATATAATTTTTTCTTATCATAGATGAATAACTTAGTATCATAATATTGCTCTAATAAATGAATATGTTGGGTAACCGAAGGCTGACTCATATTTAAAAGTTGTGCTGTAACTCTATAGTTCATAGTTTTGCAAAGAGTCAAAAATGTATTTACTTTATAATCTAACATAGACACCTCATAAAAATTTTTAATCAATAAATCAAAAACTATTATTTTATTTTATTATCGATTTTTGCTATATTCAACTCTCAGAGGAGAAATAAATGAATTTTATTAAAGAAAACTATAAAGGATTGCTACTTGCTATATTAATTGCAATTCCTTCTTATCTTATGGGACTTCAATTTCCTTTAATTGGTGGCCCTATTATAGCTATTTTATTAGGTATGGTTTTAAATCCACTAATAAAAGATAAAAAGCACTTTGAAAAGGGAATTAGATTTACTTCAAAAAAAATATTACAATATGCAGTAATACTTTTAGGATTTGGATTAAATTTAAACGTAGTTTTACAAACAGGTAAGCAATCTTTACCTATAATTCTATCAACTATCTCAACTTCTTTAATAATTGCATTTTTACTAAGTAAAGCTTTAAAAATTGATGGTAAAATAGCAACTTTAGTAGGTGTTGGATCATCAATATGTGGAGGTAGTGCTATTGCAGCAACAACAACTGTTATTAATGCTGATGATGATGAAGTTGCAACTGCCCTATCTGTAATTTTCTTTTTCAATGTATTAGCTGCTATAATTTTCCCTCAGTTAGGGGTTATATTAAATTTTGATACAACTAGTGGCAATGCTTTTGGAATATTTGCAGGAACCGCAATTAATGATACTTCTTCTGTTACCGCAGCTGCATCAACTTGGGATAGTATGTTTAATCTCTCTGCACAGACACTAGATAAGGCTGTAACGGTAAAGTTAACTAGAACTTTAGCGATTATCCCAATAACTTTAGTTCTTGCTTTTATACAAGCTAAAAAAGAAAAAAGTACTGAAGCTTACAACTGGAAAAAAATATTTCCAATTTTTATAATATATTTTATCATAGCATCTTTAATAACTACAATTTTGACAAGTTTAGGTTTCAATCAAAGTATTTTCACACCTTTAAAATCATTAAGCAAATTTTTTATAATAATGGCTATGGGTGCTATAGGATTTAATACAAATCTAGTGAAGCTATTAAAAAAGGGCGGTAAACCAATATTTCTTGGCTTTGTCTGTTGGATTGGAATAACATTAGTTAGTTTAGCTATGCAACATTTATTAAATATCTGGTAACAAAAAGGTGCCAAAACTGGCACCTTTTTATTTTAGACAAACTTTTAAATTAAAGAGGATATCCAATTAAAATATAAAACGCCCCTCCTAAAACTCCACTTATAAGTAATACTAAGATTGGATTAACTTTTTTCTTAGCCATGAAAAATAAAGCTATAGAGAAAATAATTACTGCGTATATATTAAAACTATTTAATTCAGTACCCAAAATAGCTATTAAAAATATCGATATTCCTGCACTTAAAATCATAGCAACAACAGCTGGTCTTAAACCTGATAAAACGCCTTCAAGTAAATAATGTTTTTTATATTTATTATATAAATAACCTAAAATAGCTACAAAAATAATAGAAGGTAGAATACATCCTAAAGTTGCAACTATAGCACCTTTAATACCAAATAAGTGAATACCAACAAAAGTTGCACTGTTTACAGCAATTGGACCTGGTGTCATCTCTGCAATTGCAATTAAGTCAGTAAACTCGGCCATCGTCATCCAATGGTTGATTGTAACAATTTGTTGTTGGATTAAAGGTAAAGCAGCAAGTCCACCACCAAAACTAAAAGCACCTATTTGTAAAAAACAAAGAAACAATGCAAATAATGTCATTTGTTAACCACCTTTTTTTGCTTATAGAGTGCATAGAAACCACCTAAAACAGCACAAGCTAAGATTATCAAAATAATATTAAGTTTCATAAAATAAGTTACTAAAAAGGCTAATACCATAATTACAATAAAATATACTTCTTTTTGTTTAATTATATTTAAACCTAGTTGGATAACAACAGAGATTATAATGGCAGCAATAGCAGGTTGCATCCCTTTTAAAAAAGCTCCTACATATATATTTTCTTTGAATTGATTATACCCAACAGAGATAGCTGATAAAATTATAAATGGTGGTAATATTGTCCCTAATATTGAAACAATTGCACCAACTATTCCCCCCACTTTATAACCTACTAAAATAGAGCCATTAACTGCCACAGCACCAGGAGAAGATTGAGCAATAGCTACTAGATTTAACATTTCTTCTTCATCAATCCATTTGAGCCTATCAACAAATTCATTTTTCATTAATGATACAATTACATACCCACCACCAAATGTGAAGGCACTTAATGTAAACATAATTCTAAATAACTTAAAATATTCTTTTTTTTTCATATATTTCCTTTAAAATTCACTATACCGTATTTTATTATATATGTAAAATATAATATATTAATAATATATATAAACTTTTTATTATAGGAGCCATAATGACATTAAGACATCTCAAAATATTTATAGCGGTTTGTGAAAACAAAAGCACTGTGGCTACTGCTAATAAATTACATATTGCCCAACCTTCTATAAGTTTTGCTATAAAAGAAATTGAAACACATTATGGAATCAAATTATTTGATAGAATCTCTAGAAAATTAATACTTACTGAAGAAGGAAAAATCTTTTTATACCAAGCTAGAGAAATTATAAGAAAAGTTAATCAATTAGAAAGTAGTTTAAAAGATTGTGATCTCACTAAAAAAATAACTTTAGGTTGTAGCAATACAATTGCAATTTTTCTTTTACCAAATATTTTAAAAAAATTTGAAAAAATTAATAATAAAGTTAAAATTGATTTAATCATTAGAGATTCAAAAACTTTATCTTCTTTAATTTTAGAAAATGAGATTGATTTAGCCCTTATTGAAACACCAATTTATGACAAGGATATAAAAAGCATCCCATTTTATAACGATTCATTGTTACTCTACTTATCAAAAGAAAACCTACTTGCAAAAAAAGATATAATATATTTATCAGATTTGAAAGATCAGAACTTAATATTAAGAGAAAAACATAGTGCTGTTAGAAAATTAATTGACTCAATTTTAATTTCCAATAATATTACTATCTCAAATCCTTGGGATAGCACTAGTACACAGGCTATCATATCTTTAGTAGAGAAAAATTTTGGTATTTCAATTTTACCTTCTCTTTGGGATACGTCTTTAAAAGACAATACTAATATTATTACTAGAGAAGTAAAAGATTTATCAATTAAAAGAGAATATTTAATAATTAACCATAAAAATAAATACCTATCCCCAGCTATTCAAAATTTGATTAAAATTTGTACTACTGAGAATTTTGTGAAATAAGGTATGCTATTTCTTTAAATACATCTAATCTTTGTTCGAATAAATATTTATAACTTGAACAAAATCTAAATTTATTGTCCTTATCTTTGTACCTAGGACAACCACCCCTACACAAATATAAATAAGGACAAGTTTTACATTCATCATGTAAATTGGGTGGATTTTTAATAAATTGTATTTCTTCTCGTCTTTTATCTAAAGAATCGAAAGATACTTCATTAATATTACCTAACAAATAATCATCTAAACAATAAAAATCACAAGGAAATACATCTCCATTTGATTCAAAAACATATTGTATAGAACAAACACCATTCATATCACATGCTTCTGGAGCATTTCCTAATAATATAGAAAGAAAATTATTAAATAATCTAATAGATATGTTTCTATTAACTTTTAAATCATTAACCCACAAATCAAATAACTTTACTAAGAACTTCCCATAACTTTGTGGACTTAAAAATTTATTCTCTCTACCTTCAATAGGATCTAGACATGCTATATATTGGTGATAAATATATCCATCATCAACAAGATTTTTATATATTTTATCAATATTATTGGCAACCTCATTTGTTACAACACATAAAATATTATGATCTACATTATTTTGCTTTAGCTCAGTCAAGCCTTTTTTAACCTCTTTAGAACTTTTTGACTGATTAACAAATTTTCTATGATAATCATGAATTCTTGAAAATCCATCAAAAGAAACGCCAACTAAAAAATTATATTTTTTTAAAAACTTTGCAAAAGAGTCATCAATTAAAGTTCCATTAGTTTGAAAACTAAAATTTAATTCATCACCATCACTCTTATATTTTTCAACAAGAGTCATAAAATTTTCAAACCAAGTAAGTGTTGCCAAAGCAGGTTCTCCACCTTGGAAAATATAATGAATTTTATTTGATGTTTGATGTGCTTTTTTAACTATATTTTCAATAGTCTCTAAATCCATAATCTTTCGTTTTTTATCTATTCTATTTTTCTCTTCATCTAAATAAAAACAATAATCACAACGTAAATTACACATACTAGAAGCTGGCTTAATCATTAAGGTTATAGGTTTTTTCATTTTTAATCCTCAAAATTGATATTATTATTTTTACTAAAATAAGAAAAGGGGGCCTCCATTACAGCCCCCTGACAATATTAAATTATATTAGTTTTTAGCTTTTTCAGCTTTTCTTTTATTATGTGTTTTTTCTATAGCTGTTACTATAGCATCATAACCTGTACATCTACAGAAATTACCTGAAATTTGTTTTCTAATTTCATCTCTAGTAAAATCTTCATCACTTTCAATAATTGGAAGAGAACTCATTATAAAACCAGGAGTACAGAATCCACATTGAATAGCTCCTTCATCAATGAAAGCTTGTTGGATATCAGAAATATTACCTTTAATATCTGAAAGACCTTCAAGGGTTTTTATCTCTTTTCCTTCTGCCCAAATTGCCAAATAAATACAAGAGTTAAACGGCTCTCCATTTACTAAAACTGTACAAGCACCACACTCACCTACATCACAACCGTGTTTAATACTATGAAGATGTTCTTCGCCTCTCAATAAATCTGAAAGGGATGCACGTGGGTCAACATAATTTTCACATATTTTACCATTTATGGTACAAGTAATTAATTGTTTTTTCATTAGAATTTCCCCCCTGCTTGTTCGATTGAAGACTTAAAAGCTCTTCTAGCAAGTTCTTTAATTAATTGGATTCTAAATTCCTTTGAAGCTCTCCATGATGTTCTAGGATTAACATCATCTACAACAGATTGAGCTACCTCATCGATTAATTTAAGACTTACTTTTTTTCCTTGAGCCATTTGTTCGGTTGCAGTTGCTCTACTTGGAACAGGCCCTGCAACTCCATAACCAATTCTTAATCTTTCAACAGTTTTTTTATCTTTGGATAATCTAACATTAACTGAACAACCAAGAGTTGCAATATCCATAGCTCGTCTCATAGAATATTTAATATATTTACCAAAAGTATTTTCATAAGAATCTTTTTTAATTCTAATTCCAGTTAATATTTCACCTTCTCTTAAATCAACTTTACCAGGTCCTAAACTAAACTCTGAATAAGGGAGAACTCTTATACCATCGACACTAGCAATTTCCAAAATTGCATCATAAGCTTTTAAAGTTGAAGCTGAATCAGCACTAGTTACACCATTACAAATATTTCCACCAATTGTTCCAATGTTTCTTATTTGTGGACCACCAATTTGATCAACAGCATCGCCTAAAACTGGAATATGTTCTTTGATTAAAGGATGTTTTGTAATGTGAGAAAAACTTGTCAAAGGTCTAATTAAAATTGTACCATCTTCTTCTAAACAAATTCCTCTCAACTCATCTAAGTTATATATACTAATTACATCTCTACCTGCTAATCTACCTTCACGACATTGAATTAAAATATCACTACCACCAGCTAGAGTTAAGGCATTTGGATGAGCTTTTTTCATCTCCAAAGCTTCTTTTACTGTTTTTGGTTGATATATATTATTAAAATCATACATAATTTGTCTCCTCTATTTTATTAAGCCGGCTTTACTAAATTCTTCAAACAATCTTTGTGGATGTAATGGAATAGCATTTACAGCAACACCTGTTGCATTATAAACAGCATTTCTCAAAGCTGGAGCTACTGGTATTACAGGAGGCTCACCTAAAGCTTTATTTCCATAAGGACCACTTGGATCTTCAGGTTCAACAAAGTCACAACCTAAGTCTGGTGTATCTGAAACTGTCATTAATTTATAATCTAATAAATTATTATTATGTGTTTTACCAGTTTTAGGATCGAATATTAATCTTTCATACAAGCCATATCCAATACCCATACTCATACCACCTTGAACTTGACCTTTTGCTGTTTGAGGATTAATGATTTTACCTGAATCATGAACATTAATAATTTTTAAAATCTTTACATGACACATTGGAATATCAACTTCAACTTCAGCAAAACAACAACCTAATGCATAAGTATTATCAGAACAGTGGTGAGTTTCCTCTGCACTAATATGTTGTGAATTTTCAAGTGAATAACAAGCTTCCATAGCAACTTCTTCAGTCGTTAAGTATTTTTGTTTGGTTCCTTTATGAATAATTGTATTATTTTCAATATCTAAATCAGAACCATCTTTATTAATCATATAACCTGCATAATCACAAATTTTCTTTTTCAAGGATTCTGCTGTTTTTTTAACCGCCATTCCTGAAACATAAGTTTGTCTAGATGCATAAGCTCCAGTATCATATGGGGTAACATCAGTATCTTGAGTAGATATTAAATTAATTTTATCAAGAGTAAAACCTAAAGTCTCAGCTGCCATTTGAGAGAATACGGTATCAGCACCTTGACCAATTTCAGTTGCTCCCATTTGTACTTGAATAGATCCATCTTGGTTTAATACCATCCTGACAGCACTTGTTTCTAAAGAGATAGGATAAACCCCAGTCTTGTAACAGAAAACACTCATACCAACACCACGGCGAATATCACCAGTTTGATTTTTGTACTCTTTTATTTTCTCATCCCAATTAACATATTCTTTACCTTTCTCAATACATTCTTCTAATCCAGAAGAGTGACAAGTAATAGTTGTAAATGGATCAACGAAACCAACTTTCATCATGTTTTTTCGTCTAAATTCGATTTTATCAAATCCTACTTTATTACAAATATCATCAACATGAGATTCGAGAGCAAAACCAATTTGAGGAATTCCGTAAGCTCGCATTGCACCAGCTGTTGGTAAGTTAGTATATACAGTATAAGCATCACCTTTAATCGCACCTACAGGATACATCATTCTAAACGCATTTACTGCGTTAGCAACTAAAGCATGAGCATGAGATGCATAACCTCCCTGTGTTGAATAAGCTTTAATTTTTCTTGCTGCAAAAGTTCCATTTTTTCTAACATAACTTTCGATATAGAATTTCATAGCATGCCTTGTTCTAGTACAAACAAAAGTTTCTTCTCTAGTATAGAACAATTTAACACATCTACCACCAACTAAAGTTGTTAAAAAAGCATTTAATGGTTCAGTTAAAGCATCTTGTTTATTTCCGAAACCACCACCAATATATGGTTTAATAACTCTTATTTTCCCCATTCCACAACCTAGGGCTTGAGAAATAACTCTTCGAATAATATGAGGAATTTGAGTAGATGAAACAATAATAATTCTATCAGATTCCATGTAGGCATAAGAGCCAGCATTTTCTATGTGACAGTGACTAACTGCAGGAGTTTCATAAACTCCTTCTACTTTAATTAAGCCCTCTTCTTTAATAGCTTCTTCAAAGTTACCCATTTCATAATCACTGTGAACAACAACATTATTAGGTTTTTCTTCATGAATTGGCATTGCACCTTCAGCCATAGCCTCTTCATAAGTTAATAATGGTTTATACTCTTCATAATTAACTTTAATTAAATTAAGAGCTTTATTAGCTGCTATTTCATCTTCTGCAATAACCGCTGCAATATCATCACCATAAAATCTTACACGGGTATTTAAAAGTTTTCTGTCTGAAATATCTTGGTGATTTTTATGAGTTGACCATGGGTGACCAGGTGTAGGGAATTGAATGTCTGGAACATCAAAGCAAGTAACTATTTTAACTACGCCAGGGACTTTGTAAGCTTCTTCTAAATCAAAAGATAATACCTTACCATTTGCAATAGTAGAGTGTAAAACTTTAGCTACTAAAGCATTTTTATCTACAAGGTCTGCCACATATTTTGCTGTACCTGTGGCCTTAGCCTTGGCATCTACCCTGTTTACAGCTTTACCGACTATCATGAAATACCTCCATGTAAACTGGATTTAGAGTATATTTATCACTATATCCAATAATATTCTAAATTTGTTAATTAAACTATAAACGGTATGATTTAATATGTCAAACATGTGAAATTTTTGCAAAAATAAAAACCATTAATTAAAGCGTTTAAATTGATTATGTAAATTAAAATATAATGGAGAATTTAAAAAAATTTGCTTTTATACTGTTTATATACGCTAATAATTCTTTTAACATTTTTGTTAAAATAGTAACAAAAATCAATATTTTTAATTAAATATTTAAAAAGTTTCTGACAAATGCCAAAATCAATACTCCGTTTTTATAGTCATTTTTTATTTATATTATTTACAAATTTATACTAATTTAACAATTTAAAAAAATTTTTAAATTTTTCTGATATAAAGAACTTTAATAGAGGAAAATTAATATTTTACTATACAAATATATAGTTAAAATTTTATTTTTTTAATTTTTGAGATTAATTTAAGATAAGCGCACTAAAATAAATGAGAAAACAGCTTAACTTAACTACTAAGAATTTATATTTTATTGCATATTAATTTTTTTCCATATAAAATAATTTCATGAAAAAAATTAAAACTACCCTTTTTACAAGGCTTTTTATATACTTTTTTATTTTGATTTCTATTCCTTTAATAAGTTTTTCTATAGTGAATACTACCATTACAAAAAAAACTGTAATAGATCGCTTAAAATTAGATGTCAATAACATAGGAGAAATACAAAGACAAAAATTAGAACAAATAATTGAAGAATATAGGCATAAAACTTACGAATTATCCAAAAATGAAAATATTGTTAAATTACTTGAAAATCCTGAATTAAAAAATAATTCTACTTTTATGAGCAATATATATAGCACTATGTATGAAACTATGAAAGGTGATACATACGATGCAGCAGCTATAATTACTAGTATAGATGGAAACACAAAACTATCTACTCATCCCTTTCCAGAGGATTATGATTTAAGAAATCATTCTACAATCTTAGATATGGCATCTCCGCTAATGGATAGCAAACCTTACACATATACAAAAATTATTTCAAATAATAATCTAAATTCTGAAGAACCTATTGCTATTTCTATGATTAGATATATTTTTAATCAAAATAATGACGTTGTTGGATTTGCTTTAGTAGATATAAACAAATCTAAAATAAAGGAAATTGTAGAAACTAATACTTTATCTAAATCTTTATTAATAGATACAACATCTTATATCGCATCTGAATTAGACAATGCTAGTGAATTTTATCCTTTTACTTATTTCCCCGGTCTTTCTAGCAGAGAAAAAGGTGAATTTATTGAAGAAACTTATTACTCAAACAATTATATTTTATCATTTAAGAGAGTTGGATCTACCCAATTTTACATAGCAAACTATATTAAAGATCAAACTTTTAACGAAAACTTAAAACAAATTGTAATTATAGATATTATTGCAATTTTAATCGGCTTATTTACTTCTTTAATATTGGCATATTTTTTAACTAAACAACTTACTAAACCTATTCATAGATTAATCAAAGGCATGAAAAGGATTGAAGAAGGTGATTTAACAATTTCTATTGAAGAAAATAATATTTATGAAATGCAACAGTTAAACGAAAGTTTTAATAATATGGTAATCCAAATTGTTAACTTATTACAAACTACTAAAGAATCTCAAAAACAAATTTTTGATGCAGAAAAAAAGGCTCTTCAATCTCAAATAAACCCTCATTTCTTATTTAATACTTTAAATACTATTAAGTCACTCGCAAGTATTAATAATCAAGAAGAAATTTATACTATTTCAATAAAATTAGGCCAATTGTTAAGATCTTCAATATATAATAATTCTGCTGTTTGCACTCTAGAAAAAAGTATTGAACTTGTTAAAAGCTATTTAACTATCCAACAAATTAGATTTAAAGACAAACTCCATATTGATTATGATATTGATCAATCTCTCTTATCTCAATCCACTCCAAAATTGCTTCTACAACCTTTAGTCGAAAATGCGATTATTCATGGTCTTGAACCTAAAATTGGCCATTGGTATCTTTCTATTTCTTTACAAAAAATAGGTGATAATATTGTTATAGAAATCACTGATAATGGTGTAGGATTTAAAAACAAAGAAATCATGAAAAACCTTTCTTTATTAGAAAAATCTCACCATATAGGGCTTTATAATGTTTACAAAAGATTAAACCTTTTTTATAAAAATAATGCTTCGCTTTCCTTTGAAGATGTAAAATCAGGAGGGACTAAGGCAAAAATCATTATTCCATTTGATAATGAAAATACAAATTTAGGAGTAAACTATGGGGTATAAAATAGTTATTGTCGAAGATGAAGCTATCGAAATGCAAGAGCTATCTATGATTTTAAATAACGCTCAACTAGACTTAGAATTAATAGGAAGTGCATCAAACGGTATTGAGGGACAAAATATTATTGATGAGCTTTGCCCAGATATCGTTATCTCCGATATTAGACTTCCCGGACAAACAGGTCTTGATATGTTGAGTAAAGTAATCCCCGATGTGAAAGCTATTATTTTATCTGGATACTCAGATTTTAAATATATGCAGAATGCTATACGGCTTGGAGTTGACGATTATCTCTTAAAACCAATTGATAATGACGATTTAATCAAAGCTTTAAAAAAAACAATTTCAGAATTAAATAAAAAAGAAATAAATAATAATATAGTTAAATTCGATTTGCCTGATTCGGTTCAAAATCATTTAATTAATGCTTCTATAAAATTTATCAAAGAAAATTATAAACAACAGGTTGGTTTACAAGAAGCTGCTCAACACTTAAATGTTAGCGAAACTCATCTTTCAAGATTATTTAAAGAAATTGTGAAAATTAATTTTTTAACTTACTTAAATACTTATCGTATTAATAAGAGTATCGATTTGTTAATCAATACAAACGAAAATATCAATGAAATAGCAAATAAGTGTGGTTTTGTTACACCAGGATATTTTGCAAAGCTTTTTAAAAGATTGTTAAATACCACACCTACAAAATTTAGAGACAATATTTAAAGAAAAATAAAATGCTATTACAAACTTCGCGATTTGTAATAGCAAGAGTGATTTATCTATAAAAGAGGAAGGGGTTATCCTTTTCTAGATTCAAAAACTGCAGCTCCACCTAAAAAATATTTAGATAAAAAGCCAAATAATAAAAACATTGGAATCGAAGCTAAAAGTGCAACTGCCATCATAGCTCCTTCATCTGTTTGTTTTTCTTCACTGAATTTAGTGATATATAAAGGAATAGTTTTCATTGTTTCTTTCTGAGCAATTAACAATGGCCATAACAAGTTGTCCCATTGGTTTCTAAAACTTAAAATTCCTAAGGTTGCAATTACAGGGGTACAGTTTGGAAGAACTATCCTTGCATATATATTAAACTCTCCTAACCCATCAACACGTGAAGCATCTAAATATTCACTTGGAAAAGTTAACAAATACTGTCTCATTTGGAAAACACCAAAAGCACTAACTAAAAAGGGAATTATTAATCCTCTGTAACTATTCATCATGTTTAGACTACTTGTTACCATATATAAAGGAATCATAATTGCTTCAAATGGAATCATCATTGTAGCCATAATAGACATAAATATAAAATGATTTCCTTTGAATTTAAATTTAGCTAATCCATATCCACAAAGTGATGCCATAAAGATCGTTGTTAAGGAAACTGTTATAGCAACGATTAATGAATTAATTAAAGTTCTAAAAAAGATTGCATTATTATTATTCCCTAATATTGCTTTAACAAAGTTAGTTAGATAAGTCCTAGAACTCGTTGTAAAATACTCTTTTGAAGGTATCCAAGAAAATGGCATCGCTAAAATTTGCTTTGAGTCCATAAAAGAAGCAACAAACATAAAGGCTATTGGTAATATTGTAAAGAGCAAGACTAAAGATAAAAATATCCAAACAATGACTTCTGTTACACTTATCTTTCCCACAAATTTATTCATCTTATTTTCTCCTTCCTAATATTCGACATCATCACTATTAGACACTTTAAATTGGAGTAAAGTTAATAATAGCATGATAATAAATAAGATAATTGACATAGCACTTGCTCTTGCAATTCTTCCGTTTCTAATTCCAGTGAAATAAATATTCATTGTAATTACGTCAATTGGTTGTCTCGAAGCACCACCTTGTGTAAACATATACTGTGTAGAGAAAGTTTTTAAACATTGTAACATGGCCATTACTGAAACTAATAGTACTGTTGGTTTTAATAATGGTAATGTTATTTTCCAAAAAGTTTTCCACTTATTAGCTCCATCAACTATAGCAGCTTCATATAATGTAGGAGGAATCGAGGCTAAACCTGTGATAAATAATATAACAAAGTAACCTATATATTTCCAAAAATACACTATCATTGTTGAGGCTTGTAACATATTAGAATTTACTAACCATCCATAATCTTTACCTGTAGTTCTTAAAAGCAAATTACTGAATTGGTTAAATAAACCTCTAGGGTCAAAAAGAATCATCCAAATTGCTGCAGCAACAACACTAGATAAGACAGCTGGCATATAATATGAAATTTGGAAAAAACCTCTATGGGAAGGTTTTCTAAGTTGCATTAATAAAACAGCTATAATTAATGAGATTACAACCATAGGTATAAATGTACCTATTGTAAAAGTAATCGTTGCTCTCATTGAATTTAAAAGTGAATAACCACCATTTTCTTTGGTAAAAAGATATATATAATTATCTAAGCCAACAAAATCACGAGTTTTTGATAAAACTTTAGCATTTGTTAAACTTGTCATAAATGCATTAATTATTGGATAAAAACTAAACACTGCAAAAAAGACTACACATGGTAGCGTAAAAATAAGCCCCCATTTGGCTTGTTTTTGTTCAATGCTATATTTTTTTATTTTATTGGACATGAATCCTCCTAAAAAAATAACAAATATTTATATGGGAGTGGCTATCCACTCCCGATATAAATGATTAATTATTCTTCATCAATAAGTTCTTGAACAGAGTTCTTTAATTGTCTGTAAGCTTGAGCTGGATCAACATTTTGTTGCATTACACTCTCAACAGCATTTCTTAATAAATTTTGAATTTCAGTAGAGCTAGCACCGAAATAAACAATGTGTCCTCTTTCAAAATCTTTAGTAAATACATCACTGTAAGGCATATTATGATAAGTTTCACTATTCATCAAAGCTTTAGTTGGTTGGATAATATTAACATTTGATAAATATTCTTCACCATGAGAGAGCATGTAACCAATTAATTCCCAAGCAGCTTTTTGAGTTGCAGCATCTTCTTCATTATTAACCATGTAGTAATGTCCATAATAACATGCAGCTACATCTTTAACAGCATTTTCAAATGTTGGGAAAGGTACTACCATCCATTCACCACTGTCATAGAAATCAGGGTTATCAGCTTTAATTCTAGCTTCTTGATATAAGCCAGTCATTGCCATTGCAATGTCGTTGTTATCAGCATTGAAAAGTTTTCTTGCATTTTTATAAGTAGGAGAACCTAAGTTTTCACCATTTGGACCCCAATTTTGCATATATGTTAACCATTTTACCCATGCATCTTCACCGATTATTGCTTCTTTGCCATCTTCGCTGAATAGAGAACCACCTAATTGTTCAACCATAGGAACCATTGATTCCAAATAATATGGATATCTAAAGTCAAAACCTCTTCTTGTTAAGATATCGCCATTTTTAATAACTAATTTTTTAGAAACTTCAACCATTTCTTCCCAAGTTTTTGGGTAGTCTTTTTCAGGATCTAATCCTGCATCTTTAAATACATTTTTATTAATAAATAAAGACCAGTTTGTCAATTCTAATGGTAAACCATATACATCACCATCAATGGTTACAGGATCTAACATACCATCTACATAAGCATCAATTAATTCTTCTTTGCTATTATAACCTGCTGCTTCCCAATCGACAGGAGCTACTAAGTCTGCAGCCATAAAAGGATATTCATCATTAATTGATAAATTAAAAATAGTTGGTCCTTGCCCTGCAGCAAATGCTGTTTGAACTAATTCAATCATTTTTGTTGATGATTGTCGAGTTACATTAACTGTTACATTTGGATGTGTTTCCATAAATTCAGCAATGTATCTGTCTTCCAATTTTTGTCTGTTAGAATCTTCATGTGTCCAAAATTCGATAGTGATATTTTCACTTTCTTTTTCACCTTGTGCAAAAACAAAAGATGGGACTATCATAAAAATAGCTAAAATTGTTAATAGAATTTTTTTCATATAACCTCCAAGGTATCTAATCTATTTACATTGTAGGTTATAAAATTTTAGCTGAAAAGAAAACATATTTAATATTTCTTAAACAAAATATGCATGGAAGGTCTTTCTAGTCTTTTAAAATATTAATGTTAAAAGCTTTCATTTATTTTTTCAAAAACTGTTTGTAAATCATCAAATTTAAGTGTTACATATTTATCAAAAGGGGTTGGATCTTTATTAACAATTACTGTTTTTCCACCATGGTTAATTGTGTACATTATAAATGAAGCTGCAGGTTGCACTATCAGAGATGAGCCTAAAACCATTGATAGAGAACTATCTGAAAATGATTTACTTGCTCTCTCTAAAATAGAATAATCTAAATTCTCTCCATAAAAGACTATGTTTGGTTTAATTAGTCCACCACATGAATCACATTTTGGTATATCTCCTCTCTTAACTATTGGAGCTATGTCATCATAATGGAAAATCTTCTTACATTTTGTACAATAATGGTCTCTAATACTGCCATGAACTTCATAAACATTTTTGCTCTTTGCTTTTGAATGTAACATATCAATATTTTGAGTAAAGATGTCTTTAACCAAATTTAAATTTTGTAACTTTGTTAAAGTCTTATGGACAATATTTGGTTGATATTCTTCCATATCATACCAATTATCTTTAGCCCAGGAATAAAATATTTCCGGGTGAGAGAAAAAGAAATTGTAGTTTAAAATCTCTTCTACATTTAAATGTTTGAATTTCTTTGAATACATTCCATTAGAAGATCGAAAATCCTTAATGCCACTTAATGTTGAGATCCCAGCTCCGGTTAATACGGTTGTCTGGGAACTCGTTTTTATTAATTCAATTAATTTATCAATATCATTCATAAATTATATTATAATACTTTTTTTCTCTTTTGTTAAAAGAAAATTACACTTGTTTTCCAACTATTGTGTTTCCATTTACACTTAAGTATTCAACTTTTGCTAAATCACCGGGCTTTAATTCACAAAGTGGATTAAAAGCAACCATCTGGTTATGTTCATCCCGTGCTAACAGCTGTTTTTTATCATTTCTAGACTCTTTAGTAACTAATACTTTATGGATACCTTTTGCATATTTAGCTTTTTCTTCACTAAAAATTTCTTGTTGCCTATCAATAATCATTTGTAATCTTTTGTGTTTAATCTCATTTGAAAGTTGCCCTTCCATTTTAGTTGCGGGTGTTCCTTCTCTTGGATTCCAGAAATACATATATGCTTCATTACATCTCAATATTTCCATTACTGAAAGAGTGTCTAAACACTCTTCTTCTGTTTCTCCAGGAAAGCCTACCATAACATCAGTTGCAAAGCTTACTTCTGGTATTTCTTTACGAATTTTAGCAATGAGATTTAAATATTTCTCTCTATCATATCGTCTATTCATTTTTTTAAGTATTCTTGAATTACCGCTTTGAAGAGGAATATGTAAATGTTTTGCTACTTTTTCTTCTTTTTTAATAACTTGAATTAGTTCATCACTGAAATCTTTTGGATGTGGTGATTCAAATCTAACCCATTGTATATTATTTGTAACTTCACAAACTTTTTCTAATAAAATAGGAAATGTTATTTTATTATTATTCTTGTCTACATAATTATAACTATTTACATTCTGCCCTAATAAGGTTATTTCTCTTACATTTTTAGAATCTAAAAATTTGACTTCTTCTATTATTGAATCTAAACTTCTAGATACTTCTCGGCCTCTAACATAAGGGACAATACAATATGTACAGAAATTATTACAACCATTCATTATTGGAACAAAAGTTGAATAATCTCCTTCTTTATAATAACTTTGTAAAAAGGAATAATCTTCATCTCTATCTACATGATCGAGCCCTGTAGCTATTTCAACTACTTTTTGTTTATCATTAGTTCCTAAAACATAATCTACCCAAGGAGCTTCATCTTTTAGTTCATTTAAAAGTCTTTGAGCCATACAACCTATAACTATTAAGATCATAGGATGTTCTTTTTTTATCCTTGAATAATTACCTAAACGTCCCCAAACTCTATTTTCTGCACTTTTTCTAACTGAGCATGTATTAATTATTACAATGTCAGCATTCTCTTCATCTATAGCTTCCTTAACGCCTACACCTTCAAGCATTGTCTTTAAGGCATTGCTTTCTGCAATATTCATCTGACAACCATATGTTTCAAACCAATAGGTTTCTACTTTATCTGGTCGAATATATTTACTCATTAATTATCCTTCTCTTCATGCATTATTGCACTTTGTATTGTATTTTCCATTAGCATAGCAATAGTCATTAAACCTACACCACCTGGAACAGGTGTAATTGCTTTTACTTTTTCACTTACATTTTTATAATCAACATCTCCGACAACTCTATAGCCGCGTTTTCTTGAGCTATCTTCAACTCTATTTATTCCAACATCAATTACAATACTGTCTTCTTTAACCATATCAGCTGTTACAAAACAAGGTCTTCCTATTGCAGCGATTAATATATCTGCTTGTCTTGTTAATTCTTTAAGATTTTTAGTTTTACTATGTGCTATGGTAACAGTAGCATCTCGGCCTCGTTGAATTAACAATGATGCCATTGGCTTTCCAACGATATTACTTCTTCCAATAATTACAACATTCTTAGATGATGTCTCTATATTATAATAATCTAATATAGCCATAATTCCTTTAGGAGTACAGCTTACAAAGCAATCTAAACCAATTAGAAGTTTTCCAACATTATTTGGATGAAAACCATCAACATCTTTATCACTTCTAATTCTCTCTATTACTTCTTGCTCATTTAAATGTTTTGGAAGAGGCATTTGAACCAAAATTCCATCGACACTTTTATCATTATTTAAAGAATCAATTAAAGAATTTAATTCTTCTTGGGTGACAGTTTCATCTAAAAGAAAATCTTTATGCCCATAACCTAATCTTTCACATGCCCTTTTCTTACTTGCTACGTATGTTTGGCTTGCTGGATCATCTCCAACTAAAATTACTGCTAAAGTAGGTTTTCGATTATACTTTTCATAAAAAGATTGTGTTTTAATTTTCAATTCATCTAATTTACTATTTGCAACTTCTTTTCCACTTAAAACTATCATTATTTACCTCTTAATTGGTTTTATAACATAAATATATATTTTATAAAACAAAAGGACTTAAAAAAAACACAAAAATAATACACAATAAGTCCCCTTTTTTCTCCTTGCTTAATATTAATATAAATGATTAACTATATATGAGTTTTAATATTGATTTTACAATATATGTAACATTATTATTGTATATTTGATATAATAGATGAAACTTAAAAATTTTGAGGTATTTATGAAACGTAAACTATTGATTAGTACTATAGTCATTTCTCTTTTTTCAATTAGTAGTATTTTTGCATCCACAACTTTTTATCAAACTGGAGACCAAAAAGTTACTTTTAATGTAGGTCCGAGTATTCCTGATTTTATTTATTTCTTTAATTCATCAGGAACTTCTCATGATAGTGGATTTTATAACGGATTAGATGTATTAAAAGTTGGTGGTTATGGAGCTGTTAATTTTGATTTTTTCATTAGTGAAAAAGAAAGCCTTGGCGTAGAAGTAGGTTATGATTTTCACTATGATAATGGAGATGTTATTTATTCAAATGTTCCTATAACAGCTTTATATACATACACCCCTATTCAAAATGGAATTTGGGATCTATCTTTTTCTGGTGGCTTAGGAGTTTCTTTTAACTCTTGGGATGACCAAACTTTAGCTTCTCTCTTCACTTCATTAAAAACTAATGTTAGTTATTTCTTTAATGAAAACTGGGGAGTTGGCCTTACTACAGGAATCTATGCCGCTCCAAATATAAATTACAATAGTGATTTAACTGATGACAATGGTATAATAGCTTATTCACCTATTACAATATCTCTAACATTTAGGAATTAATTATGAAAAAATATTTTAAATTATTACCAATTCTATTATTAATGATTTTATCATTAGTTTCATGTGATAATGATGCATCTAGTGGTATCTTATCTAATATTGTAAATTCTGAATATGTTGAAGATTACAATATTCGTGCGGTTACAGCAGATAGTAATAATACTTATTTCTATACTGTTGAAGATTATGGAATTTATAAACTCGAGACTTCAACCGAAACTAAAACAGTTTTATTAGATACAAGCATTGAAGATAATATTTATAATAATATTCAGTACATCTATTATGATGAAACTCCTGATCCAAATAGGCTTTATTTTATTTATTCTCTATATGATGAAGAAGAAGAAACAACTACTAAGACTTTAGCTTATATTGAAGATCCAGAAAATTCAACCAATGCTACCCCAATAGATATTACTAATACTGAATACTCTATAATAGAGTTAACTTCAAATGGATATCTTTTATATAAAGATGATACTAAGTATTATTCCATAGAAATTTCAGAGATTGATGATTCACTTTCTTCTTCACTTTTAAATAGAACCATAGGATCTTCTTCTCTTTATCTCTCTGATACAATTGTTGTTGGGGATGAAATTATTATACAAACTGTTGATGAAGATAGTGATGATGATGATGAATTCACTTATTCTTATCTATTACCGGATACAACTTATAGTACTGATTCTGATTATATTGAAATTTCTGATAACAAAAAAATAGTTGCAGCTATTAAAGATACTAATGATTACTACTTTGTCCTTGATGATGGGTTACTTTATTCTACAAGTGATGGGGCAGAACTTGATATAGAAAATTTAGATGATGACGATTATGATTTTGATGTAGAAGCTCAAACCTTAACATTTGAAGATACTGATAATAATGTTTTATACCTAGTAACTTTTGATGATTCAAATAATGTTTTAGCATATAAAATATATATCAGTAGTGTTACTGCTGAATTTGAGGAATTAACTGAAGGCTTTGCCAATGAATTAATTTACTCTTCTGATATTGTAGGGACCTTCATCAACCAAGATTCAAATAATGGATACTATGTAGTAACTGTTGAAAACGGATACTATGATGTATCTATCACCAATTTAAATACTCTTTTAGATGATGATGATGATAACTCAGAAATTGAGAGTGTGTTTACAAATATCTAAAATTTACTAAAAAGCATAAAAAAGGATTAAATCAATATTAACGATTTAATCCTTTTTTTTATATAAGTTTGATACTTAAACTTTATCACCTCGAACTTCGTGTAAGATTGCCTTAACTTCTTCATCTTCAAATTGAGAGTCAATTTCTTCACTACTTAAACCAATAAATTCATGACAATTATAATGTATCCAAACTTCGTCCTCAGGTTTTCTAATTATATGCTTTCTGCAATAATAATCTGGCTGAATTTCTAAAGGCTCTTTATCAGGATTTTCAAAAACTTTGTAATCGAAAACAGCTATCTTAACATCTTCGCGTGGAATACCTTTACCCATAACAACTTTTGCCAAAGCATTTACTGTTTTTCCTGTATCAAAAATGTCATCAACAATTAATATTTTATCACCTGTTCTAAGATAATCTGGTGAATAAGTCCAACCGTCTACAATAACTTTTGACTGAGTTCTCAAATATCCATAAGATCTTGCTACAACCGCTGCATAAAATACGGGACGTTGATTATTTTTTAATCTAACCATCTTATAATATTCGCTCATAACATTAGCCATATAGGCTCCACCTCTAAGAGAAGCGTAAATAATGTCAGGAACAAATCCATCTTCTGTATACATTTTATGTACTAATTTTAATGCAGCATCTCTTATATCATCTGTTTTAACAAATTCTTTACTCATCTATTTCCTCTATACTTTAGTTAATATTTCAACACCATCTTTAGTTATTGCAACAGTATGTTCAAAATGGGCAGACGGTCTATTATCTGCTGTTTTTACAGTCCAACCATCTTCAAAATTATCATTAATTTTACCAGTACCCATATTAATCATAGGTTCAATAGCAATCACCATACCAGCTCTTAATCTTGGATTAGGTGATATATGTGATACATAATTAGGGATTTCAGGGGACTCATGTAATTCAAGGCCAACACCATGTCCACAATAATCTTTAACTACCCCAAAACCATTCTTTGTTGCATGATTATATACAGCCCTTCCTATATCACTAATTCTTGCATTTTTCTTAGCAGCAGCTTTTATTCCTAAATCTAAACATTCTCTTGTGACTTGACATAATTTTTCATTCTCTTCAGTACTTTTACCACCAACTATAATTGTTCTAGCACTGTCTGAAATATATCCATCTAAATCTATTCCAAGATCAACAGATACTAAATCTCCATTTTTGACTATATGTTTAGATGAAGGTATACCATGAATTACAACTTCATTTACACTAATACAAGCAGAAGCTGGAAATCCACCATATCCCAAAAAGGCTGGTTTACCACCAAGGTTTATTATATAATTATAGCAAAAATCATCAATTTCTTTGGTGCTCATGCCCTCTTTAATAAATCCACCCTCTAGAATGTCCAAAAGTTTTGCCAATTCATGACAACTTTTCCTAATTCCGTCAATTTGCTTTTCACTTTTAATGGTTATCAATTGAATTTTTCCTCCAAATTCAACTTCTTTTGAAATGCATCCAGAATACCATTAATAAATTTATAATTGACCTCGGTTGAAAAATCTTGTGATAATTTAACAGCTTCATCAATAATAATATGAGGATGTACTTCATTTTGAAGTAAACTAAATATACTTAAACGTAAAATGTTTCTATCTACAACATCAATCTTATTTAAAGGTCTGTTATAAGAAAATTCAGAAATATAGGTATCTATCTCATCTAACTGTGAGAGTGTGCCACGCAATAATAGAGCAGCATAAATTTTAACTTCATCTTCAAGAGCATCAAACTCTTCTTGAGTTAAACAGGGGTAATAGTCACTTTTATAATTATCTAGTGACAACTGATTTCTAATATCCATTTCATACAACGCTTGTAATACTAATTCACGAGCTCTGTGTCTTGTTTTCATTAAAATTCCTTACTTCTAAAAATCTAATATCTATATTGTATTTATAGTAACAAATGTTAGTAAGTCTTACAATCCATAAAAAGGTATAAAATATAAAAAAATCTCTAGCATTGCCAGAGATTTTTATCACTATAAATCTACTCTTATTTAGTTAAATAAGTTATAGTTGCTTCTTTTCTTAAATCTTTCGATAACTCAATTAAGGCATTAGAAGCTAAAGCCTGTGTTTTTTGAGTAGACAATAAATTGGTAATATATTCTCTAACTGTTGTTTTATCAGCAGGACTGATTGGATCATCTAATGTTAACAATTTAGTATCTATATGATCTTTAACCTTAATGATATGATAACCTTGCTCTGAAACAATTAAATCAGAAGTCTTTCCAATATCTAAATCAAATGCTGTATTAAAATATTCTTCTCCTAATACTGATTTTATATTTTGTGGATCATCTCGTGTTAACCAGCCAATATCTCCATCTGATGTAGTATTTGAGGAATCTTGATTATATTTTTTTACTGCTGCTTCCCAAGTAATCTTATGCGATTGTATATCAGAGGCAACACTTCTAAGTAATTTTTCATTTTTATTATTTGTTGTATTGTCTTTAAATGGAACGAAAATTTGTGCGAGATTTACAACTTCAGGATTAACTAAACTAGCCCTATTTGCTCTAAAATAGCTCTCTACTTCACTGTCTGTTGGAATGGCTTTATCAGGTGTTAAGCTACTTCCCTTCTTTAACATTAAATATTGATTAATTAAAGCTTGATCTTTTAAATATTGCTTATAATCTTCTAATGAGCCTACTTGTTGTTCAATTATTTGTTGGAATTCATCTTCTGTAATTGATCTTCCAGCTTGTTGCTCAACTAAGTATTTTTGTTGTAAAACTAATTGATTAACTTGAGCATCAGTTATTACTACACCATCACGTTCCGCACCTGCTTCTAATAATAAATTATCAATCAATGAATCAAGTACTTGTAGCTTAATTGAAGCAGCATCAACAGTTTGCCCTTGTGCTTTATACAAGGCAACTACTTTATTAACCTGATTTGTTAAATCAGTTTCTGTAATAGGTAATGTTTGACCATTAAATCTAACGATTGCAGCTGGTTTTCCGGTAGGAACCGCAGCAAAAACACAAGACACACCAACTATCATGCTTAATAATAAAGCAACTATTCTTTTTGTTTGCATAGAAAAGGAACTCCTAATTTTTTATTTAATATGTATTCTCTTACCAATTGCTACAGCTTGCTGCTCATTTTTTATAATATCACTGGTCTTTAAGTACATCCCTTGTTCTTCCATAAGTTTCATAAGAGTTTGTAACGTTTTGTTACCTCTTAAACCAGGTTTACAAACAAAGGCCATACATCTTTTCCCTGATATCGATCCACTTTTTTCTAAAAAGCTTCTAACAATTGTTGGAATCTGTCCTCCGAAGGAAGTAGTTCCCTCAGCACCTACTATTATGTAGTCATAATAAGAAACAACTTTACCTTCATCAAGTTTCATATCTATAATATCAACTAAATGATTTTGTTGTTCAACACCTTTTGCTAGGGCTGAAGCAATTTTTTTGATATTAGAATTGTTGTTAGATTTTGCTGCATATAAAACACAAACTTTCATAAAATAATTCCTCACTTTTATGTAGAAACCGATCGCTTAGGTGGCGATCGGTTATCGATATTAGATATGTAACGTATTAATTAGCAGGAGCATCTGTCCACCAAACTTCTGATTGTTGTACTTGATCTGATCCAACTGAATCCAATAGCTTGTCATCAGATGGAGCTCTGTTTACAAGTGCAATACATAAAGCTAAAATCATGAAAGCTGCACCAAGAATAGCAGAAACCTTAGTTACTACACGGCTTGTGTGGGAACCGAAAGAACTTTGAGCTGCGGAACCAAAAACTCCACCAAGACCATCACTTTGTTCATCTTGAATTGCTACGATAAATACTAATAATAAACTCACGATGATAAAAAGTACCATCAGAATAACATTTAAAACACCCATACTATTTTTACTCCGAAATATTACTTGTCAAAGCAAACAATTGGTAAGAATTTTTCTAAAGATAATGAAGCGCCACCTACTAAAGCTCCATCAATGTTCTCTTTAGCCATTAATTCTTTAACATTTGCTGCCTTTACTGAACCACCATACTGTATAATTGTCTCTTCTGCAACAGTTTTATCAAAAAGTTTTTCAATTATACTTCTAACAAAAGCGTGTGCACTATCAGCATCTTCAGGAGTTGCAGTTTTACCAGTACCAATAGCCCATACTGGTTCATATGCTAAAGTAATGTGTTTCATCATATCTTTTGAAACACCTTTAAGCCCTTCTGTTACCTGAGTTGTTAATACTTCTTCAAGTTTACCAGCTTCTCTTTCTTCTAATGTTTCACCAATACATAGATCAACATCCATTCCTTCTGATAAAGCTAAAAGAACTTTTTTATTAATCAATTCATTAGTTTCACCATAAATTGCTCTTCTTTCACTATGACCTAAAATTACATTTGTAACACCTAAATCTTTTAACATTAGAGGTGAAACTTCACCTGTAAAGGCACCACTTAGGTTATCATTCATGTTTTGGGCTGCAACAATAATATGTGAATCTTTTAATACTTCAGCAACACCAGGGATTGTTACAAAATTTGGGGCTACCATAACTTTAGCTGTACAACCTTTTGTTGCTTCAGCTAATTCTTTTGCTAATTTTACACCTTCACTTGGTGTTAAATTCATTTTCCAGTTACCTGCTATATAAGGTGTTCTCATTTTTTAATTCTCCTTTTTTTCTAAAGCTACTATGCCAGGGAGGGTTTTACCTTCTAAGAATTCTAAAGAAGCTCCACCACCTGTAGATACATGACTGATTTTGCTAGCTAAATTAAATTTGTTAATAGCAGCAACACTATCACCACCACCTACAACTGTAACAGCATCACAATCAGCTAGAGCTTTAGCTACTTCTAATGTACCTTTGCTAAATGCATCAAATTCAAATACACCCATTGGGCCATTCCAAACAACACTTTTTGCTGTTTTAATTTCAGAAACAATTAAATCAATAGTTTTTGGACCAATATCCATACCAATTAAATCGCCTTTAATTCCCTCTTCTGCTAATACAGGTTCAGCATCTTCACTAAAAGTAGCACCACAAATATGATCTACTGGAAGAATAACTTTAACGCCTTTTTCTTCTGCTTTAGCTAAGAAGCTTTTTGCTGTATCAATATAATCTTCTTCTAATAAGCTCTTACCAATTTCTTTGCCTTGAACTTTTAGGAAGGTATATGCCATACCACCACCAATAACAATGGTATCACAAGTTTTTACTAAGCTTTCTAATACTGTTATTTTACTTGAAACTTTTGAGCCCCCAATAATTGCTACAAAAGGTTTTTGAGGATTACTTAATAAAGGAGCCATATATTTAACTTCTTTTTCAATTAAGAAACCAGCGTAAGATGGTAAGAAATGAGAGATACCTTCAGTTGAAGCGTGTGCTCTATGAGCTGTTCCAAATGCGTCGTTTACATATACATCACCAAAAGAAGCTAGTTTTTTTGCAAAATCTAAATCATCAGCTGTTTCTTCATTGTAGAAACGACAATTTTCTAATAATAGAACATCACCTTTTTCTAAAGAATTAACTAAAGCTTCAACTTCACTTCCAATTACATCTGGAGCTAATTTAACTTCTTTTCCTAATAATTCACTAAAACGTTTTGCAATAGGTGCCATTGAAAATTCAGGATTTTTTTCACCTTTTGGGCGACCTCTGTGACTCATAACAACAAGTGTAGCACCTTGTTCTAATAGATAATTAATTGTAGGTAATGCTGCATTAATACGGGTATCATCTGTTACAACACCATCTTTAATTGGAACATTAAAATCAACACGAATAACAACTTTCTTGTCATTAAAATTTGCATCTCTAATTGTATTTAATACCATAGTATACTCCTATAAAAATAAAGCCTGCCCTAGCATAAACAGAGCAGGCCATCTCCTTGTTAGGGAAATTTAGATTATTTAGCAATCTTTAGAGCTAAATCAACAACACGTGTTGAATAACCCATTTCATTATCATACCAGCTCATTACTTTGAACATTTTTTCACCCATTTTCATTGTTAATAATGAATCAAAAATAGATGAATGGCTGTTTGCAACGATATCATGTGATACGATTGGATCAGCTGTGTATTCTAAGATGCCTTTTAAAGGACCGTCTGCAGCAGCTTTTACAGCAGCATTAACTTCTTCAACAGTAGCATCTTTCTTTAATTCAACAACTAAGTCTACTAAAGAACCAGTAGGAGTTGGAACACGCATTGCTAAACCGTTTAATTTTCCTTTTAATTCAGGAATAACTTTTGCTACAGCTTTAGCTGCACCAGTTGTGGTAGGAATAATTGAAACAGCACCAGCTCTAGCACGACGTAGGTCTGGGTGTGGTTGGTCAAGCATTACTTGGTCATTTGTATAAGAGTGAATTGTAGTCATTAGACCTTGTTCAATTCCGAAAGCATCATTTAATACTTTTGCTAAAGGAGCTAAACAGTTAGTTGTACAAGAAGCGTTTGAGAATGCTGTGTTTGATAAATCAATTTCATCATCATTAACACCACATACAATAGTTTGATCTATTTCATCTTTTGCAGGAACAGTTAAAATAACTTTTTTTGCACCAGCTTCAATGTGATCTTTATAACCACCTCTTGGGCCAGTTGCAGTTCTAAATACACCAGTAGATTCAATTACTACGTCTACACCTAATTCACCCCAAGGTAAATTTTTAGGATCACGTTCTTTGTAAATACGAATTTCTTTACCATCAACACTAATTGATGCTTCACCAGCTTTTACTTCATGATCATATACGCCATAAGTTGAATCATACTTTAGTAAATGTGCTAAAGTTTTAGGATCTGTTAAGTCGTTGATACCGACTACTTCAATGCTTGGATTTTTGGAAGCAATTTTAAATACATTACGTCCAATTCTACCAAAACCGTTAATTGCAATCTTCATGGAAAATCCTCCAGATTTTATTGTTAGTTTATAGCTTAGATAATACTAATTACTAAGCAAATGGTCAACGAAACTACCAAAAAAAAAGCTAAAAATATCATTTTTAGCTCAAATTGCAACAAAACGCAACACTGTTTTTCAATTATTAATATTTATTATAATAAAAAGTATATAAAACCTGATAATACCAATATTTAATATTCTTACAATCACATTAAATTGCGATAATAATTGGTACTTTTCTAATAAAAAAAATAAGGGTTTAAAACTATTAATTAATTTAAAATTATAAAGCTTTTAATCACTTAAACAGATTGAAATATTTACTATCTTATGCCCCTCTATTTGCTCAACTGTGAAGGTATTACTATCTATTTCTACACTTTCGCCTTTTTTTGGGATTCTTCCAAAATATTCTAAAACTAAACCACCAATTGTTTCAAAGTCTTCTTCTTCAAGATTTAGCTTTAGTTCTCTATTTATATCTTCTATACTAGCTCTAGCTTCAACTATGAAATGTTTATCATCAACTTTTTTAATTTCTTCTTCTTCTTCATCAAACTCATCTTGGATTTCACCTACTATGACTTCTAAAATATCTTCTAGACATACTATTCCGGAAACCCCACCGTATTCGTCAACAGCAACCGCTATGTGAATTTTTTTTAATTTAAATTCTCTTAATAAATCATCAAGATGTTTACTATCAGGAACAAAAAATGGCGGCCTCATTATATTTTTTACATTGAAATTATCTTCTATGCCTTTTCTAAGTAAATCTTTTGTATATAAAACGCCAATTACATTGTCATTATTATCTTCATAAACTGGATATCTAGAATAACCATCAGTAGCTACTAATTCATAAAATTCATCTAAACTTATTTTGCTACTAACAAATGATACATCAATCCTTGGAACCATAACTTCCCTAACAGTCATTTTGTCAAGTTCGCCTATTCCTTGAATCATAGTCTCACGTTCTACCCGTTCAGCTTCTTGGGTATCTTCTGCCGTTGTCTTATCCTTTTTTGTAAACAGATCGCTTAAAAAGCTCACTTTAATTCTCCCTAATCTCAGATAATATTTTTTCTTGCAAAACTAGCATTGGTTCTGTTTTTTCATTCGTAGCATGATCATGGCCTAGCAAATGCAATACTCCATGAATTAGCAATCGATCAACTTCCTCATCAAAAGCAACATTAAAATTTTCACAATTTCTTTCTATCGCTTTAATCGAAATAACTATATCACCAAGGATAGTATTTTCTTCATCTGTTGATGGCCAAAAATCAAATTCTTCAACATTATCAGCCTGAACAAAAGAAAGAATATCGGTTGGTATATCTTTATTTCTCCACTGTTTATTTAAATCTTGGATTTCTTCATCACTTACGAAAGTTATGGATAACTCACAAGAACTTTTATCAAACAAACTTAAAATTAAGTTAACTCTTTCCTCAATAAATTTATGAGGAATTCTCTTTTCATATTCATCTAAATTATATTCTATATCAATAATATTATTCATTTCACCTATTTCTTTATATACAATTATTATTTTTCTTTTGTTATTAGTCAATTACTATTCTTTGATATTTGATTTTTCTTCCTCGTTTGGATACTTAATTCGGGTATGTAATTTCCCAACTAAAGAATTTTCTAAAGATTGTTCTATTATTTTCAATTCACTTAAATCCAAATGGCTATCATCTAATTGTCCATGGTCTAATTTTTGTCTAACTATCATTGAAATTAAACGGCCAACTTTTTGTGCACTTGTTTTTTGAGAATGAGAAGCTGCTTCTACACTATCTGCAATCATTACTATTGCACTTTCTTTTGATCTTGGGGGATTACCTGTATAACAATAATCAGTTGGAACTACTCTATTAAATGGATTATCACTACTGTCTTTCATAGCTTCATGATAAAAATATTGTATTAAATCATTTCCATGATGTTCACTTACTATATCAATAATTTCTTGAGGTAAGGCTGCCGCTTTACATGCATCTACACCTAATTTAACATGAGAGCGAATTATTGACCCACTCATCGATGGAGATAATTCATCGTGTTTATTAACGCCATCTTCCTGGTTTTCAGTAAAATACTCTGGGTGGTCTAATTTACCCACATCATGATAAAGTGCTGCTACTCTACATAACTCAGCATTTGCATTAATTGCTTTTGCAGCTTCATATGCTAGCTCTGAAACATTTATACTATGATTATATGTACCTTGAGCATTCATTTTTAACTTTGTTATTAACTTTTGATCTATATTTCTTAATTCTTCTAATCTAAAAACTGTTGGAATATTTAAAGCACTATCAACAACTGGTAAAAAAAGTCTCTCTAGTAAAAAACATATTAAAGTGTTCAAACTTACCAAACCTATAGAAATCAATAAATCATCAAAAGGATATCCTTGAATAGCATACAAAATTATTGTCATAGAGATTGCTATTGCTAATCCAATAAACAAACTTTGTATTCTTCTCAATCTATTTTTATCATAAACTATTATGTATAAAAAGCTTATTCCTATAGCAGACAAATAGAAAAATGAGAAAAAGGTTGATACAGGAAATAAAGTTGAATACAATGCATATTGTATTGTAAATAAAAAGCCAAATCGTTTTTTTCCTGTTATATTTCTCAAAAAGAATGTTCCGAATAATACTGGAAGAGCCGGTGGTAAGACTGTAATATTTAATTTTGAACTGTAATATGTAATTAGTACAGAAAATATTAGTGTTATTATCATTAATATCAAATATATATAAGTAAATTGTACTCTTCTAAAAGTATATGAGCTTCTTGTCCAAAACCAATATAAAGAAAATGCTGATATAACTATTATTAAAATTAATCGAGCTATAATTTGTGTATTAGAGAAAATAGCACTATGAGCCTCTACTTGTTTTAATAATTCTAAATCACTTTCACTAATTATCGTATCTTTACTTAAGATTTTTTGTCCTGCCGGCACATAGACAACAACGTCGTTTATATTGTTTATTGCTTCTTTTTTCGCTAGTTCTGTAAGTAAAGAATCATAATGAACATTCGATTCTAACAAACCTTTTACAGACAAATAAAGCAACCTTGCTGTGTTTGAATTTAAAGCATCGCTGTTTTCTAACTCTAAATATGAATCTACTATTTGTTCTAAATTTTCTGTTGTTACTAATGAATCTATTGCTAATATTTTAGAATTTTCTACTTGTTCTACACTGTAAAAATCGTTTAAAACTCCTCTTAGAGATATTTTTTTAACATCTTCCGTTTCTAAGAGAGATAATTCATTTTTATCATAATACCCGGATTTTATTATATCCTTTGATATCTCAAAAACCCAAGATCCTAATATATGTTTCTCAGGTTCTGTAAGTCCTAAATAATCTTTTTTAAATATTTCTTTTTCATTAGGGCTTAAAGATACTAATAAATCAAGCAACCCTGAAATATTATCATCATCTATATTTTGATTAAAGTTTAATATTCTTCGAGTAATATCATATGTATTAGATACATCAAATGTAAAAATTGGATAAACTTTTGTTAATGCTAATTCTTTTTTTTCTTCTGTAGCTTTTTCATCTACATATTCAAAAGCTCTTTTTACATATAAATCTTCAGGAGCTAATTGCCTAATTTGAAGTGTTTCAGAATTTATATGAGTACCTGACAAATTGCCAGCAACTAAATATGGCATTATTATCATAATTGCAACAATAACTAAAGAAAGAAAGCAAAATAAAATTGCATTTTTTATATTTAACTCTTCTTGGTTTGGTCTTATTTTATTAAAAAAAGTATCTTTCTTACCCATTATCATTATCCCTATTATATGCATCTATAATCTTTTGGACAATTTTTGCTCTAACTACATCTCTAGATGTGAAATGGACAAAACCCATCCCATCAATATCTCTAAGGATTTGACTAGCATGGACTAACCCACTCCTTTGCCCTCTAGGCAAGTCTACTTGTGTGATATCACCAGTAATTATTGATTTTGAATTTTCTCCTATTCTCGTTAAAAACATTTTCATTTGTTCAATTGTTGTATTTTGTGCTTCATCTAAAATCACTATACTATTGTGCAATGACCTTCCCCTCATATATGCTAAAGGAGCAACTTCTATTAAACCATTTGCTTCTAATTTGTTTATTATAGATGGTGGCAACATCCACTCCATTGCATCGTATAATGGTCTTACATAAGGACTTATTTTTTCACTCAGTGTCCCTGGTAAGAACCCTAAATTTTCTCCAGCCTCTACAACAGGCCTTGTTAATATTAGTTTTTGTTTTTGTCCACTTGTTATTTGTGAAAGTGCATAAGCTATGGCAAGGAAAGTTTTACCTGTTCCAGCTGGACCAATTGCAAAAGAAATTTGATTTTCATTCATCATTTTTATAAATCTGCTTTGGTTAATCGATTTAGAAAAAATTGTTTTATTATTTACACTTATAAGATTATAATCTTCAAATAAAGAATTTTCAGCTAAATTATCTTGCAAATTTGGAGAATTAATTACACTTTGATATTCCATGAAAATTTCACTTTCGCTAATAATCTGATTTTCATTTACAATTAACATTTCAAGTTTTTTTATCAAAGAACTAAATATTGCTAATTTAGTTTCATCCTCATCTTCAACGAATAAAGTGTTTCCTTTTGTTAGAATTTCAATTCCCATCAAAATTTCTATATATGTTACATTTCGATCATTTGCTCCACAAATGATCCTTAATTTCGATAAATCTTCAACTACTATATTTTTTACCATTCTATATCCATTTTATGAACTGTAATCCCAGCCGTCTCCATCATCGGTAAAACTTTGATCTATTTTCAACTCTGGAAGTGAATTCCATTGTAAGAAAATCGAGAGAGTTGGTACCCATTGATAAGTATAGTTAGATAATACAACGGATCCATTGTATTTGCAATGCAAATCCCAGTCATCCATCATATGTACTAAATCTAAGGAAATCTCTTCTAAATTAAACTGTGTTGAATATATTCCATCTCCAAAAATGTCAAATGATGATAATAAATCTGAGAACATTTCACTAAAATTAAAAGTATCATCATCGTTATAATATGTATAGAACCCATAGTTTGATGTGGTTATTGAAAGATCTAATGATAAAAACTCTGCTATCTTAAATGATAAATCTCCTGTTAAACTCAAATAAGTTGAATACTTATCAGAAAAACTGTAATTGAAAGTAGTATCTAAACTTAACTTTAACCCAATCCTATTTTTCCACCAATATTTTGTATAATCATTTAAAGAAAAGGTATTTTTAAAATAATCCAATTCTACTTGAGAATCAGAGGTATAAAAATTTAACTTACTAACTAAAAAATCATTCTTGTATGTGAATAACAAAGTACTAAAATAATTCTCAATCGAGTCATCGTATAATCCATAATATTTACTTGTATAAGAAAAATATTGATTTTTATTTTTATTATTGTAAACAACATCTGATTCTAAAATTAATGAATCTAAAAATCTACTTGATGTTTTACTATCTTCTACATCATAAGTTAAATCAAAATCAAATGAAAAATTATTAAATGAATAATTTAAATAATCATCAATTTGAGTTAACTCAAATGTTGATGAATCTACATCAAAAGTGAATACTGTTTCATTCTCTATATCTCGATAATCCAATTGAAGAGATGGCTGAAATTCTAGATCTAAAGGAGGTAATTGAAAGTTTAATGAAGGTGTAATTGTTAAATCTTTTATTTTATACGCTTTAGACCATTCAATTTCATGTTTTGTTATATAATCATCACTGAATTCAAAATTATATACTTCTTCTTCAACACTTTCTGAATCATCTGTATAACTGTATTTATATAATCTTGTATTAAAATAATATGAAAGGTTCAAAAAGGGCAATTGAATAATATTTTTCGTTAATACATCAAATGATTTTAAATTATAGTCATCAAAATTATCATTATATATATAATTAAAAGAATTAGTATTTTCAAAGGCAAATTTATCAGGATCTATTTGTAAATCATTTGAGAGTGTTAAATATGATTTATTATATATATCTTTTTCATCTGAATCAGTATAATAGAATGTATTCTTAAGATTATATGTTAATTCATAATATGATGATTCATCACTTACACTCTCCTTTTTAACATTCGATTTATATAATAAATTTAATAAAGTCAAATCTTCATTACTGATATTTTCTTCTTCTTTTATTTCATTATTTTCTTTTATTTCATTATCTTCTTTTATTTCATTATTTTCTTCTTTCTCTTCTTCATCACTTTTATTTGTTAATTTTACTAATGTCCCTGAAATGGTAGAAGTTAAATAGGGAAGTGTCATTTCATCAATTATATATGAATAACTTCCATCTTCTTTTTCCCACTCATAATCAATATTTGCTTTTATACTTGTAATTTTGAAGCTGTCTATATATGGAGAGAGATTTTCAGGACTTAAGTCAAAGCTTCCATCTACTGTCCAACTGTAACTTGTAATATCTGAAGAATATGTCGTTGGAAAAGATAAATCACTCCACAAAGCGTCTATACTAAATGTAGATAAACGGTTCCCATAAGACTCTCTAACGTATGGGTCAGAAATAACTGGCATTGATATATTCAAATCCCCTGACTCAAATTCTAAAGAGGCTTCTAATTTCGTATCATACCTAAATATTGGATAATCTGTGTAAGATGTTAAATCCCCACTAATCCCATCGCTTGCAAAACTTGTTAATGCTGTAGATTTAATTTGTAAGGAATTATTTATTAAATTGAACTGTGAAGCATAGCCTAAAACAACACTACCGTTATCTTCATCATCAATAGAATTAGGTGTTGATTCATATGCATCTAATAATAATGTGAAATAACTATCCGTTTCCATAGCCCATTGTTGCAATTTCGACTCTGACTCTTCTGAATCATATATTAGTGATGAAGCAAAGGTATCTTGATTGTCTTCTGTTTGAAGTAATGATGTAAAACTGTTTGAATCTGTTGTTTTAAAATCTGGATATTTACCTAAAATCTCAAAGGTTGTATTTACAAAAAGCCCTCTTGTAGAGTTATAACCTATGGAAGGATTTCCTATCATGGTAGCCCCAGGTGAATAAAAATATGGTAAATATAAAATTGGAACCCTACCTATTGATACTTTAGCATTTTCTAAATACATGTCTCCATGATTTAAAATGGCTATTTTACTTGCACTAATTGATGAATAAGCTGTATCAGGATTTGTCGTTATAAACCCATCTTTAAGTATTAAAGAATTATTTATACTATTTAAAGTTATTAAAGAAGAGGTAGCATTTAATATTACGGTCTCATTTTCACTGTTTTCTCTCTCTGTAAAAACACTACCATCAGTTACTAATACTATATTTGTATCCCAATTTAAAGTTACTATTTGCCCACTTATATCTTGTGATATTATTGTGTTATTTTCTTCTCCCATAGAAAATACTACGTTTCCAAGAGCTACTAATTTCGAATTATCTAGATCTATTACAATATTCTCTGCTGTTAATTGTTTAGTTTCTCCCTCTTGGCTAAATTCTAATATAACATTTCCAGATAATATTATTAATTCACTAATATCTGATATTTTTTTCATAGAATTAGCATTCGTTATTTTAAAGGTAACTTGATCTATTTGATTTTTTTCATATTCTCTAACTGTAGCTTTTTCTACAGTGCTCTCACTTTCTAAGGCTTCTTTTAAAATAGATATTTTTCCTTCTCTAGAAGATGGACAATCTAAATTTCTAATTGCACACATTAATTCTAATTCTTTGTCACTAGCATCATCTAAACTGATTAAGGATAGATTACTAGCGACAATTGAATTTAAAAAGAAAAAAAATATTAGTAGTAGAAATATGGTTTTCTTCATAGTTTACTCTAACATAGGTTTTAAAAATTGTCCTGTGTAAGATTTTACATTTTTTGCAACTTCTTCCGGAGTTCCTGTAGCAACTACCATTCCTCCTCCATCTCCTCCATCTGGACCTAAATCTATTATGTGATCTGCTGTCTTTATTACATCTAAATTATGTTCAATTAATACAACGGTATTTCCGTTATCTACTAGTCTATTGATAACTTTCACTAATAATTTTACATCAGCAAAATGAAGACCTGTGGTAGGCTCATCTAAAATGTATAATGTCTTTCCAGTATTTGTTTTAGATAACTCTAAAGATAATTTTACCCTTTGTGCTTCTCCACCACTTAGTGTTAAAGCACTCTGTCCTAATTTTAAATAACCTAAACCTACACTATCTAAAGTCTCTAATTTTCTTCTTATTTTATTAAATGGTTTAAAAAATTCTTTTGCTTCTTCAACAGTCATCTCTAGTACATCATAAATATTTTTACCTTTGTACCTAATAGATAAAGTTTCAGTATTGTATCTTTTACCATGGCAAACATCACATTTAACAAAAACATCAGGTAAAAAATGCATCTCAATTTTTATATTCCCATCACCATTACAATTTTCACACCTTCCTCCTGCTACATTAAATGAAAATCTTCCACTTTTATAACCTCTTGCTTTTGATTCTGGCAAAGATGCAAATAATTCTCTTATGGGAGTAAATGCTCCAACATACGTTGCAGGATTTGACCTTGGTGTTCGTCCTATTGGGCTTTGATCTATATTTATTAACTTATCTATATTTTCATATCCTGTTATCTTTGTATATCCATCATAATTAAAGTTTTTACCATTTAATTTCCTTTTTAAAGATGGAACAACAATTTCATTTAGCAATGTTGATTTACCACTTCCAGATACACCTGTTATAACTACTAATTTACCTAATGGAATATCAACATCAATGCTTAATAAATTGTTTTTACTTGCACCTTCTATCCTAATCTTCTTTCCATTTCCTTTTCTTCTTTTTTTTGGAATTTCTATTTGTTGTCTCTTAGATAAAAACTGGCCTGTTATGGATTTAGGATTTTTTTCAATTTCTGAAGGAGTTCCTTCAGCTATTATATATCCACCATGAACTCCCGCACCTGGACCTAAATCAACTACATAATCAGCTTCCCTAATGGTCGCCTCATCATGTTCGACTACGATTAAGGTATTTCCTATATCTCTAAGTTTCTTTAATGAATTTATTAATTTCTCATTATCTTTTTGATGTAGTCCAATTGAAGGCTCATCTAAAACGTACATAACTCCTGTTAATGCTGAACCTATTTGAGTAGCTAATCTAATTCTTTGAGCTTCCCCTCCACTTAATGTTCCACTATTTCTATCTAGAGTTAAATATGATAAACCTACATTATCTAAAAAGGATAAACGGTTATTAATTTCTTTTAATATCTCTTTTGCTATTTTACTCTCTGTTTCATTTAATTTTAAATTTTTAAAAAATAATAGACTATCTTTTATTGAAAGGGAAGTAACTTCCATAATGTTTTTATTGCCTACTAATACATTTAAGGCATCTTCTCTAAGTCTTTTTCCCTTACATGTTGGACAAGTTTTGTGAGATTTATATGAATCATACCAAGCTTTCATATGCATACTAGTGGTTTGGTAATATCTTCTCTGTAATTCTTTTAAAACTCCTTCATATTTTTTATAGACGATTTGTTTCGAATTTATTCCATTATCATAATTTATTGGTATCTCTTTATTATATCCATATAATATTATATTTAAAATTTTCTTAGGTAATTTTTCTATTGGTGTATCTAATGAAAAATTAAGAGCTGTTGAAAGAGAATTAAATAATGCTTTGTTCCAATTTGCTTGTGGATTATGTGTCTTTATCCCATGTTCATTTATACTCAAAGAAGGATCTGGAATTATTAAATCTAAATCAAATTCACTTACTATACCTAGGCCTTTACAGGTGGGACAAGCTCCGTAAGGATTATTAAAAGAAAATAACCTAGGTTCTAAATCAGCAAATGTTATTCCACAATGAGGACAACTATTTCTTTGAGAGTAAACTTCATCTCTCTCAAGCGTTTCTCCATCTTCTCTTGTAAGAAATGTAACTTTAACTAAGCCATTGGTCATCTCTATTGCTGTTTCTAAAGAATCAGATAACCTAGTTCTATTTTCTTTATTTAAAATTAATCTATCTACTATAATATCAATATCATGTTTAAAGTTCTTATCTACTTGATCGATATCTTCTAACATGCACATTTTATTATCTATCTTTGCTCTTTGGAAACCAGCATTTCTTGCATCTTCAAATACTTTTTTATATTCTCCTTTTCTTCCTCGAGCAACTGGTGCACTAATTATCAATCTTGTATTTTCTTCATAAGAATAAATTGCATCAATTATTTGATCTATGCTCATTTCTGTAATTTCTCTTTTACAGACAGGACAATATGGTTTTCCAATCCTTGCCCATAAGAGTCTATAATAATCATAAATTTCCGTAATTGTGCCCACTATTGATCTGGGATTTTTGTTCGTAGATTTTTGCTCTATCGCAATAGAAGGAGAAAGCCCTTCTATATACTCTACAGCAGGCTTTTCTAATCTTCCTAAAAATTGTCTCGCATAGGCTGATAAGCTTTCAACATATCTTCTCTGCCCTTCTGCAAATATTGTGTCAAAAGCTAAAGAACTTTTACCACTCCCACTTAATCCACTTACAACTATTAATTTATCTTTATCTAATGTTAAATCAATTGATTTTAAGTTATGCTCACTAGCACCTTTAATAATTAATTTATTATTCCCCATTAATTGCCTCTAATAATGCTTTTTTTGCGTCTTGAACACTTACTTCTAAGCTTAGTTTTCCTTTTTTATATAAGAAAACTTTATTACCTATTCCGGTAATAGCAAAATCAGCTTCTTTTGCTTCTCCTGGCCCATTTACTTGGCATCCCATAATTGCAACTGAGATGTTTTTTTTCAACTTTAATAAGTCAGGCTCAATTTCTTTTAAGAATCCTATCGAATCAAATGAATTTCGTCCACATCTAGGACAGCTAATAATCCTAACACCAGTATCTCTTAATCCCAAAGTTCTTAATATTTCAACACCAGCAAATACTTCATCTTCAATGTTTCCAGTTATTGATATTCTCATAGTATCGCCAATACCTTTTTTAATTAAGTTTCCTAATACCCATGTTGATCTTGCAACTGAAGAAACAACAGAACCAGCCTCAGTAACTCCTATGTGGAGAGGGTAATTACTTTTCTGTGCAAATTGTTCATTTGCTATACGAGTTTCTTCTAGATTTGTAGATTTTAAAGACACTACTGTATTATAAAAATCTAATTCTTCAAACCATTCTAAATATTTTAAAGCATTGTCGACCATAATAGTTGTATGATCTCCTAACCCTTTAGGCAAAGAACCTGAATTTAATCCTATCCTTATTGCTGCTCCATTATCTTTTGCTGCCCTAACAACTTCGTCAACTTTCCATCTTGCACCAATATTCCCTGGATTAATTCTAATTTTACTAAACCCACACTCTAGTGCTGCTATTGCCATTTTAAAATCAAAATGGATATCAGCTACTAAAGGCATACTAGATTTTTGGTTAAGATATGTAAAAGATTTTCTATCATCATCTGTAGGATATGAAAATCTCATCAAATCACATCCCATTAAAGATAGTCCATTCATTCTTGCTAATAGGTCATCTAAATCTTTTATATTTCTAGGAATTGGACTGTCGTACATTGTTTGAATTGATATAGGATAGCCTTTCCCAATTTTGAGATCTTTTACTGTTGCAATAATTGGCTTATTCATCTTTTTTCCTTATATTAATCTAAGAGTCTATCACATTATCCCAACTTGTATCATTAATTAAAGGTATCATAAGGTTTTGTAAAATTGATAACTCTAATAATACATATTTTAATAAAGGAGAGTTCTTAGAATTTTTATCATGTTTTAAATGTTTATATAATCTAAACAAAAATTCAGAAGCGAAATCAAAACAGTTTATTAAAAATAAAAGATTTGAATTCATAAATATTTCTTCTAAATCTACATTCTCCCATTCAATATAATTAATATTGTGATAAAAATAAATAGATGCTTTATCATATAAACCTAAATTTAATAAGATTAATAAGAAATAAAAATTAAAACTATTTAAATCAAAATAATAATAAAATATTCTATTTAGAGCACAACTATAAGCACTTCTACTTAAAAAATTAACTTTCTCTATTTCTACAAGTCTTTTTGATATATTATCTTTGTTTATATTCTTTAAATGATTAGTTAAAGTAATAATTCTATCAAAGTTATCTACTATATCAGTGATATCAGCTATAATCTCATTATTTCCAATTACATTTTGTTGGTTATATCTAATTTTACTCCAATAAAATTCTATATATTCTTTGCTACTATAATTTATAGCGAATTCTAATAAGGATAAATTATATTCAAATTCAGAGAGAGAAGTATCTTCACTCAAAAATTTATGATATGTGAAAAAATCAGCACTATTAAATAATAAAAAAATTTTCATAATTTGGAAGTTTTCATCTTTCTTAAAAAATAAATCTTCTTCCATATTTTTAAGTAAACTTTGTATATAAGATGGTGAAAAATATTCTAAAAAAAATGGCAAAAATATATAAAATTCATTAAATTCTATATTTGTATATATAACTTTTGTTACTTCGAAAAAATTATCCATATCGTTTAGATATAGTATATCTTTTGCTAATTTTGAAAGATATAAATCTAAATATTCTATAAGAACTTCGGTTTCAAAATTATATAGTTCACTCAATTTGCAAATTAAAATTATCACATCTTGATAGATTTCTATCCTATCTGATACATTTGAAATAGAATAATCTAAATTCACAAACGCAGTTTCGCAAGTAAATAATATACTTTGTTTTGTACTTGTTATTTTATTAACTACATCTTCAAGCATTGTATTGATTGAATTTAAATAATTTTCTTTTGTAAGTGTTTTATTATTGCTTAGTTTTCCATAAATTGATAAAGCTGTAGACAAGGTTATGTCATTTATCTCAGCTATTCTTTGATTGTCTAAAAATTCATCAATAAGGGATAATTCTTCTAAATCATTAAAATCTACATTTTTGCAAGTATCATTTATATCTATAAATTTACTGTCAAAGTCTTCATTAAAAAATAAATTCTCACAACTATGGAAATCAATTTTTCTATTTATATTAAAATCTTTATCTTCATTATTGAAAATATTATTATCAAAATCAATTTTAGTTAAACTATCTTCGTCTATTAAATCAAGAAAGAGTTTTAACTCACTTAAAATTTGAAATTTAGTGTGGCCTTTTAGGAAAAGAAGTTTAGCTCTCTTGTTGAATAAAGCCAACATTTTTAAACATTTTTTCATTATTTTTACCAATCTTTGTCTTTTTTAACTATTTTATCAGTTTTTTTTATTATAACAGATTTTAATTCTAAATACTATTTTTAAAAAATTAAAAACATTTCAAATATTTATATAATTCGTTGCTAATGCAACAGAAATATATATGCTATAATGTTATTGTTCATTTATAAATATTAAATGAATAATATTTCAACAAGGAGAAATAATATGAAATCAGAAATGTTTTGTTTCCAATGTCAAGAAACAGCTGGTAACAAGGGTTGTACTGTAAGAGGTGTATGTGGAAAATCTTCAAACACTGCGATTTTACAAGATTTACTTATTTATGCTACAAAAGGCTTAAGTGTTGTTACTACAAAACTAAGAGCTGAAGGTAAGAAAGTTGACACTGTAATAAATCATTATGTCACTGTTAATTTGTTTACAACTATTACAAATGCTAACTTTGATGATGATGTGTTTGTTGCTAGAATTTTAGAAACAATCAATTTAAGAGATAAGCTGAAAAAACAACTATCAGATTCTACTAATCTTCATGATGCAGCTACTTTCAATTTGACAACTATTGATCAAATTACTTCTAAAGCAAAGAGTGAAAAAGTTGGAGTATTGGCCACTGGAGATGAAGATGTTCGCTCCTTGAGAGAAATGATTACCTACGGGCTCAAAGGTGTTGCAGCTTATGTTGAACATGCTAATGCTTTAGGTTTTGAAAACGAAGATATTGATATTTTCATCCAAGACACTCTTGCAAAATTACTCGATGACAGTTTGACAGTTGATCAATTAGTTGCTTTAACATTAGAAACAGGTAAATGTGGTGTTGATGGCATGGCTTTATTAGATACTGCAAATACTAAAACTTATGGTAATCCTGAAATTACAAAAGTTAATATTGGTGTTAGAAATCGTCCAGGTATCTTAGTTTCTGGCCATGATCTTGGTGATATTGAAAAACTTCTTGAACAAACAAAAGGAACTGGAGTTGATGTATATACTCATGGTGAAATGCTTCCTGTACACTATTATCCTGAATTTAAGAAATATGATAATCTCGTTGGTAACTATGGTAATGCATGGTGGAAACAAAAAGAAGAATTTGAAAAATTCAATGGCCCTATCTTAATGACAACTAACTGTATTGTTCCTCCTAAAGATTCTTATAAAGATAAGATGTTCACAACTGGTGCAGCTGGTTATGCAGGTTGTAAACATATTTATGGTGCTAATGCTAGTGAAAAAGATTTTACTCAAATTATTAAATTAGCTCAAAAATGTGCTCCACCTGAAGAATTAGAAACAGGAGAAATTATCGGCGGATTTGCTCATGAACAAGTTTTTGCTCTAGCTGATACTGTAGTTGATGCAGTTAAATCAGGTGCTATTAAAAAGTTTGTAGTTATGGCAGGTTGTGATGGTAGACAAAAATCAAGAAGTTATTACACTGATTTTGCTCAAGCTCTACCAAAAGATACTGTTATCTTAACAGCTGGTTGTGCGAAATATAGATATAATAAATTAAACCTAGGTGATATTGGCGGAGTCCCAAGAGTTTTAGATGCAGGTCAATGTAATGACTCTTATTCTTTAGCTTTAATCGCTCTTAAACTAAAAGAAATCTTTGAACTAAACGATGTTAATGAATTACCTATAATTTATAATATTGCTTGGTATGAACAAAAGGCTGTTATTGTACTCTTAGCATTATTATATTTAGGCGTTAAAGATATTCATTTAGGACCTACTCTACCTGGATTCTTATCTCCAAATGTAGCTAAAGTTTTAGTTGAAAACTTCGGTATTGCGGGGATTGGTTCTGTAGAAGATGACATTAATGCATTTTTTAACTAAAAAACATATTTACTAATAACACAAAAAGGATTGTTTTCCATTAACGAAAACAATCCTTTATATTTTATACATTTTAGATATATTAATTAATTACATATTCAAGACTAACATATTCTCCTGCTAGAAGATTAGGATTACCATCCCAACTGAAAGTAAAAGCATAAACAATTTGCCTTTCAAAATAACTAGCTGGAATTTTACTTTGATTGAATTTCACTGAAATATTTGGTTTAATATATGAATCATAAAATTGTGCATCATCGTTTAATGTAGTAGTAAATGAAGTTGTAGTAATATCAACATCAATAGCTAAATCATCATTCATGTTAGAAGAAGCATAAATTAAAAAGAAATTTGTATTTCCACCATAATTTAGAGGCTGTTAAATCTCAATTTCATATACACTAGAACCTTCTTCAAGTAAATTAGAATAATAATATAAAAAATATTGAACTGAAAAACCTTCTATAGTTGTATTTAATTCAACAGTAGAAGAATTGGCAAATGCTAAATATTTAAAGATAGTGCTTATAGCTAATATTGTTAAGAATTTTTAGCTGGGCTACTAGTTTAAACTTACTTAGTCTATGTTTTTCTTAAACTTGGTAAAAAGTCAGCTAATGTCAATTAAAATGTTAATTTATAAACTATTAGTCACTCATAATATATTATTTACTTACTCTAAATAAAATTAATTAATATTTAATTTAATACTTTATTATCAATTATTTCAAAAAAACTAAATTTAGAGAGTTTATATAACATTTATAATTTAAACTCATATTTAAATTTTTCTTATATTTTTTCTAACAAAAAGGAATTTTTTTATCCTTAAAAAACTTAAGCTATTAATAGATATAAAAAAAAGAGCTCATAAAGAGCTCCCATAAATAATATATTAAAAATGCTTATTGTAATAATAGTAGTGAGAATACCAATGTGAACAATGCAACTGTTTCTACAATACCAATTACAATAAAGTAGTTTGCTGTACCTTTTCCAGTTTCTGCTAAAGCATCACAAGCATTTGCACTAGTTTTACCTTGCATTAATGCAGATAAACCAATTGCGATACCACCAAATACACCTACACCAAGAGCTAAAATTGATGAAGCGCCAGCATCTAAAGCACTTGTAATGAAGTTCATTAACAAGAAACCGTAAATTGTTTGTGTTAAAGGAGCACCAGCAAAAGCAACCATAATAAATGGAGCTGGCTTACCATTAGCATAACACTTCTTCCATCCACCTACAGCAGCTTGAGCAGCGATACCTGCACCTAAAGCAGAACCCATTGCTGAAAGAGCCAAAGCACAAGCTAAACCAATAAAACCTAAACTATTCATTTTAATCTCCTTAGTTGTTATTTATACAACCTATTTAACATTTTCAGTTACCGTTTCTTTAAACGGTTCATATTCAATTCCTGACCACTCCATTCCAAGTTGTCCAGAAAATTCTAATAAATTCAATCTAACACCATGAACGATGACAGATAAAAGACCCATTACTAAATTCAAAGAATGACCAATAATTAATATAATTACTGCCACTATAGTTGTTACTCCACCCATCAATGGCGCTGCCATTTGGTTAAAACTTTGAGCAATTGCAAGTGTTGCAAGTCCAACTGCAAACAAACGAATATAACTCATAAGATTAGAGAAACAACTTATTGTATCTAAGAAATTAGTAAAAATTCCCCCAAGACCCTCTTTAATACCTTTTGCAAAAGATTGACCAGGTTTTTGTGCTCCAAATAATGTAACTAATACAAAGCCAACCAAGATTATTGGGAATACTATTGAATAATTACATGGAGCTTGGATAACAAGATTTAATACTACAAAATATAGAACTAATATATCCATTGTCCAACCAATATCTGCAATCAAAGAAATGTCTTTTTTGCCTATTTTTCTTACAATATTAATAACTTCGGCTAAAGTTAATTGTATTGTACCTAAAATAAAACAGAACTGCATTATATTGTCTTGAGTCGTCTTTGATGTCAAATCAAAATCGGTTGGGAAGTTCGTAATTTTAGGTATTACTAAATGCTTTAATGGGGTATTCATTAATATTATTTCAGATCCAAACCAGGTTCCTGTTAACGACCCCCAAATCATTGTTGCTATAGACAAAACATACAACAGTAGATTAGCAGTAGTTAATTTTTTACTCTTAACTTGCATTAATACACCAGCTAACAAGAATATAAGACCATATCCTGCATCCCCGATAATCATTGCAAAGAATAGAGTAAAGAACATTAAAAACCATAGTGAAATATCACCTTCATGATAGCCTGGAACTGTACCTAAGATATCAAATAAAGGTTTTATAATTCCAACACCTTTTCTATATTCAACTAAGGTTGGAGGATTATCATCTTCCCCTGGATCTTCACTCATATAACCCCAACTATTCTTTTTAGCAACTTTTTGGAACTTGTCAAATTTAGTCATAGGTATGTAGCCAGTTATGTAAGAAAGATTATCATCAGATTGAGTCTTACAGGAAACATGATCAAATTGGATTTCCATCTCGCATTTTTTAATAAAATGTTGATAACAATCTAAATATTTAGCACAACTAGCTAAATAAGCTTTAATTTCTTCAACTTTTTTTGAATTTAGTTCTACTCTTTGTCTTAAGGAGTTTAGACTATCTGAAGGGAGTTCAAACATCTTAGCTGGAAATGCTGGATCAAGTTTTTCATTGATTGTCGCTATAGCTATTTGCTTATCTACCTCATCTAGTTGAATATATTCAACATTCTCATCAATTGAAGCTAATTCTTTCTTTCCTAAAGTATAAAAAGTTAGTTCTATTCCATTATCTTTTAATTTTTCAATATCACTAGGTTCGAAATTACCCCAGTTCTTAATTCTATCAATAGTTAAATTATCTTTGACGATATTTTCTTGTAATATTTTTTGATCATTAATCTTTTGACTAATTTCCTTATGTAATTTAACAAAATCACTTTCATCAAGTATCTCTTGTTTAATTTCTTTTTTATCACAAGAACAATCTTCAATATTAACTTTTGCTCTATTTAATAGCTCCAACTCACTTAATAATTGTTCACCTTTTTTACTCTTTGAATTATCAGTATAAATATGCATTAAACCATTCTTACGAAGAGTTTTTAACATATCAGTTTTATCATGAGAGAGAACAATTACTGTTACTTTTTTCATGGGTACTATCATCTAAGAAACCCCCACAACTTTACTTTTAGCAATTTTACCTCTTACAACAGCTGCTGTCTGTTGATCTCCTAGATAAATGCCAATTCGTCTAATATTCTCTTTTGCCTCAGGAATCTTAACTTTTTCAAAAAGGTTAACCCTTTGAGATGTAGTTCTAAGTTCCTTTGACAATAAGTCGATTTGAGTTTCTAAAGTACTTATCAAAGCATCAAGTCTAGCATATTCTTTAAGTGTTAAAATACCATCATCTACCCACAAAGGATATTCAGCTAAATCATAATCAATTTCTTTAAAAGTTAATTCTTTAAATTCAGGTATTGTAACTCCAGCTATATTACTCTTAACTTTGACAACCTTATCAACTCTAACAATATTAGATAGATCTTTATTTTTATCAAAGGCTGCATTTTCCGCGTAAACGCAAATCCAGTCTTGCATTCCATCAACAAGCTTATCTTGCTCAAGGCGCAACTCTTTAATCCTACTCTCTATACCTCTTATAACCATTTGAAGTTGTTGTTTCTTCAACTGTAAGGTAGGAAGATATCGAGTAAATTGTTTAAGCTGATCTTTTTGCTTTTTTTGCTCGTTTTTGGTCAATTTGACTGCCATGTTACCTCCTAAGCATCCTTCTTAGGCCAACGTGCGATAATTAAATCACTCTTTAATCCTGTTTCATTAGGTTCAAAACATTCACTTAAAATTTCCCAACCTAAATCTAAAGCTTCTTCAAGAGGAATATTTACACTTAAGTCCATCATTTTTGATTCGAATAATTGACCGTACTTAAGTAATTTATCATCCCACTCAGTCATTTGGAATCCCATAGATTTCTTTTCTAAAGATTCTTTGTATGATGCATATAACTTAATCATTGCATCCATTAATGCTCTGTGGTCATCTCTTGTGTCTTTATTAACTTGTTGTTTAAGTCTTGAAAGAGAACCAAATGGCTCAATTCTGCCACCTTTTAAATAATATTGACCCTCAGTAATATATCCAGTGTTATCTGGTACTGGGTGAGTAACATCATCACCAGGCATTGTTGTTGCTGCTAAAATTGTTAAAGAACCTGCTCCTTCAAAGTCAACAGCTTTTTCATATCTAGAAGCTAATGAAGAATATAAATCACCAGGATAACCACGGTTTGATGGAACTTGGTCCATAGTAATTGCCATTTCTTTCATTGCATCAGCAAAGTTAGTCATATCTGTTAATAAAACAAGAACTTTTTTACCATCTATAGCAAACTTTTCTGCGACTGCTAAAGCCATATCAGGAACTAGCATACATTCAACAGTAGGATCACTTGCTGTATGGATAAACATGATTGTTCTACTCATAGCACCACTTTTTTCTAGTGTATCTTTAAAGAATAAATAGTCATCATATTTTAGTCCCATACCACCTAAAATAATCAAATCAACTTCAGCTTGCATAGCAATTCTAGCTAATAATTGGTTATATGGTTCTCCAGAAACAGAGAAAATTGGTAACTTTTGACTTTCAACTAATGTATTAAATACATCAATCATTGGAATACCTGTTCTAATCATGTTTCTAGGAATAATACGTTTTGCAGGGTTTACAGATGGACCACCAATATCGATCATATTTTCGTCTAAATTAGGACCATTATCTCTTGGAACACCACTACCTGTAAAAATTCTTCCAAGTAGATTATCACTATAAGATACTTTCATAGAGTGTGATAAAAAGCGAACCTTATCTCCTGTTGAAATACCAGCAGCACCAGCAAATACTTGTAAAGAAACTAAATCTTTATCTAATTTAATAACGTTGGCATAGCTTTCACCTGTTGCTGTTGTAACAATTGCAAGTTCTCCATTTTTTATACCCTTTGCTCTAACAGTAATAACATTACCGATAATGGATTCAATTTTGGTATATACTTTTTGCATTTTACACTCCACTTACATTAATTTTTCAGCTTTTTCTTCAAAGCTTACAAAATTATTATCGAATTGAGCTTTTATTTCACCCTCAATTTGTCCAAATCTCTCACATTTAAACTCAACGTTATTCAAGTCTAAGAATTTCTGTCTCATTTCATTAAAATATGAACGAACTGTTTTTTTATCTTTTAAATCAAAATTAGCGGCTAATACTTTAAATAATAAATTAAAGCTGTATCTTTGTCTTTCAACACTAACTGAAGCATCAACTGGATCAAAAGAGTTTTGTTGTAAGTATACGGAATCTAGAAGCTCACTTTTTTGGTAGGTAATATAATCTTCAACACTTGTTCCTTCTTCACCAACAACTTTCATCATTTGATTAACTTCAGCACCTCTGAATAAGATGTTTCTAGCGTATTCTACTAATTTTGAATCAATAACGCCTGTGTATTTTGACCATGATTCGAGGGAGTTGATTGCAGGATATTTTCTTGCATCACTTCTTTCTCTAGATAAGCCATGGAAAGCTCCAACAACTTTCAAAGTTGCTTGAGTTACAGGTTCTTCAAAGTTACCACCTGCAGGAGAAACTGTACCACCGATTGTTACAGAAGCAGTTCTTCCATCTTTTAATCTAACTTTACCAGCTCTTTCATAGAATTCAGCAATACGAGTTTCAAGATATGCAGGGAAAGCTTCTTCACCTGGAATTTCTTCAAGACGTCCACTCATCTCTCTCATAGCTTGAGCCCAACGTGATGTACTATCTGCAAGAAGTAGGACATTTAATCCCATTTGTCTATAATATTCAGCCATTGTTACAGCTGTATAAACAGAAGCTTCACGAGCAGCTACTGGCATTGATGAAGTATTACATATAATAATAGTTCTCTCCATTAAAGATCTATTTGTTTTTGGATCTGTTAACTCAGGGAATTCTTTTAATACTTCTACAACCTCACCTGCTCTCTCACCACAAGCTGCAATAATTACAACATCAACATCAGCATTTTTACTTTCCATATGTTGTAAAACAGTCTTACCTGCACCAAAAGGACCAGGAACACAGAATGTTCCACCTTTAGCTACTGGTAAGAAAGTATCAATAATTCTGACTTTCATAACTAATGGTTCGTCAGGTCTTAATCTTTCTTCGTAACAAGAGATTGGAACTTTTACAGGCCAAGAGAATACCATTGACAAATCTTTAGTATCTCCATCTTGATTTTCAATTGTTGCAATATTGGCTCTAACATTGTATGTGCCTTTTTTAACAATCTTTTTTATCTTCCATTCGCCTCTTACTATATTAAAAGGAACCATTATTTGGTGAGTAAATAAGCCTTCTGGAACTGTACCAATAGTATCGCCTGCTGCAACACTGTCTCCAACTTTAACTGTAGGTGTAAACTCCCAATCTAAATTAGGAATAGGATCTAAATAAACACCTCTTTGTAAGAAGAAGCCACATTCTTTAGCTAATTCAGGTAGAGGGTTTTGTAGACCATCATAAATTTGTTGAAGTAATCCTGGTCCTAATTCTACACTTAACATTTCATTTGTAAATTCAACTTCATCGCCGACGGCTACATCAGTGGTCGATTCAAAAACTTGTAAGCTCGCTACATTTGAGTTAATTCTTATAACTTCGCCCTTTAAACGAGTGTTACCAACATGAATGTAACCCACCTCATTTTTGGAAATGTTACCATCAAATTCTACATTGACCATATTTCCATTGACGCCGGTGACGCGTCCTTTCATATTATCCATCATGTTCTCCATTAATTGCTTTTCATTGTTGATTGTAGATTATTCAATAAAGATTTGAACTCCTTATTCCCTTCTACTGTATCAAAACGTGATTTTCTCTCTAGAAGCTTAAGTTTAATTGCAAAAGCCAATAAGCCTTCTAAATCGAAAACATGGTTAGTACTCTCTTCATCTAGGTACTTCCAGTATAACTTCATTAAGAGAAGTTCTCCTTCAAAAGCATTTTTTGCAGCTAAAGCTGCCCTTACGCCTTCAACAATTCTAAATTCTTTATCATTAGTATTTTTGTATTTATCACTTTTGATATTTAGCTTTTTGCTTCTCTGTTCGGATAATTCTTTTTTAACACTATTGTTAAATTTATACCATTTTTTAACAAATGGATGCGAAGCACTGTTACCTGAAAGGGCCTCTGAGATGATTTTATAGTCTTTTTTACTAACATTACTTGAACACATTTTTAGAAACTCATCGCAAGTAAATGGACAAGAGTCTTCATATTTTAGCATTGGTAATGTTGCAACTAAATAATAATAAGAAGCCACTGGTTACTCCTTAATTAAAAACAATTTTTGCAATTGCTGGTGAAAGGAAAGGAATCATAAGTTTGGCAGTAGCTTCAGTGCTAAAGTCAAAATATCCAGTACCATCTTTATCAGCTAATTTAAAGCCAACATTAACACTTTTAACTGGTTTAATTTCTAAGCCTTGTTTGATTTTATCACCTAATTCTTTTGTTAGAACTTCTGCTAGTTGATCATAATCTTTCTCACTTATTTGAAGTTCTGTGTTTTGAACATCACAGAAACCTAAAGAAATTACTTCTTTAATTAACTTAGTGAAATCTTTTGACTTGAAAGACTTAGTAATTTTTTCTTCTAATAAAGAGTTAATTTGAGCAGTAAGAGCTTTTTTAAGAGATAGTTGAACATCACGTGCTGCTTGTGATAAGGAGGCTTTTGCGCTTTGATCGCGTAAAGCTATTTCTTTATCAGCATCAGAAAGAATTTTATCTGCTTCTTTCTTAGCACTTTTAATAATATCATCTGCCTTTGCTTTAGCATCTGCTATTATTTGCTCAGCTTTTTTATTGGCTTTTTCAATTCCTTCTTTTTGAATTGATTCAACCAAATCCTGAATTTGTTGTGCCATAGTATAATACCTACCTTTAATATTTTAGCGTTATTTTCATAAAACAAAATACAACATTTACTAATATACTAAAAACTCAATTTTATGTCTAATGTAATTTTGTTTTTTTTAACCTTAATTTAATGATAATAATTTATAGCTTATCAAAATAATAATATGTAATCAAATATAACATATGATTAATTATTTTTATAATATCAAGAATAAAACTTTTTGGGCAAATAAAATATTATAATTTCATATTTTTATATATAAATACTTATTTTTTTAAATAATAGCAGAATAATATAACAAATTTATCTTATTTTATTTAATGCAAACGTTTGTCACATTTGTAAATAGTTATATTCCTAATATAAAATTATTATGTGCTAAAAATAAATTTTATATTAAGGAGTGTTGTCATGAAAAAACGTTTATCAGTTTTTATTTTATTTTGTATTATTGTCTTTAATTTTACATCATGTGAATTAAATATCTCTAATATACTTGCCACCCTACCAGCTTACTTAACCCAAACCTTATATATTAACTATGATTCAACTTTAGGGACAGCTGTAGTTAATAGTGAAGGTATTGATGTTATTCAAGGTAGTAATAAATCCCATGAAGATCTTATATTTTATCAAAGGGCAACGGAATTTGATACATCTACTCTAAATGAGAATGGATACACTATTACAACAACTTATACACAAGAAGAAATCGATTCTGAATATCCTAGTGTAATTGAAGCCTTATTAACATATGTATGTGAAAAGGAAGGAAGTGATACATTAAAGTTTGAATTTGGAATTTATTATAATGGCGATAGCGAAAGTAAAGGTGATATAGCTGTGCATAAATATATAAATAATATAATAGTAGAAGAATGGGAAACTTATTTAACTTGGGATGAGGGTTAATAAAAAAGAAACTTTCATTTTTTAAAAGATTTGCTTTAATATATCAATAATTATATTATTAGCAATATTTATTAAGCTAGAATTATTTCATATACCTTATCTTTTATATTAAATATACTATTATAGCTATGTTTAATTGTATATAATAATAGGTAATATTAATAAATCTAGGAAAAATTATGCTAAAAAATCCAAATTTGTCTCACTATTTAAATGAAGGACCGACTAAAGGTATTTTAAGAATATATAATCTTCAAAGTGATAAGTCTTTATTTGTAAAAAGTGAAAATATTATTGAAGATAGTAAAAATATTAGGTTTCAACTTGATTTAGGTCTTTACCAAAACTCTGAACTTCAAAATGAATACACTCAAATTGGTTTAGAACTTTTTAGTATTGAACCTGTTGCTTTTTTAAATGAAGAGGAATCTTTAGATGAATTATTAAAAAAAGTTGTTGTTGAATTCAAATCTAAAAATATTGAATTATATTACTAATTCAATCCGATTTACTTTTTAAATACATTTGATACTTTTTGTACCAAATGTATTTTTTTTGTTTCTTTATTCTCTTTTAATATTAATTACTAAATAATATAAATTTACTATTGACATTCATTATCATTAGTATTATCTTAGAATCATAAGAAATAAAAATAATATATAGGAGATTTTTATTATGGAAGATTTCACAAGAATGCCATTATTAGGAGACAAAGCACCTAGCTTTGTAGCAACAACAACTCAAGGACAAATTAATTTCCCTGAAGATTTTAAAGGTAAATGGGTTGTACTTTTTTCCCATCCAGCAGATTTTACTCCCGTTTGTACTACTGAATTTATGACTTTTGCTTCTTTAGAAGAAGATTTTAAAGCACTGAATACTCAGTTAATTGGCTTATCTGTCGATTCCCTTTATTCTCACATTGCTTGGCTTAGAAAAATTCATGAATTAGAATGGAAAGGAATGAAAAACCTTGATGTTAAATTCCCATTAATTGAAGATATCAAAATGGATGTTGCAAAAAAATATGGTATGATTCAACCTAATCAATCAGGAACACAGGCTGTTAGAGCTGTATTCATTATTGACCCTGAAGCAAAAATTAGAACAATTCTTTACTACCCACTTTCAACAGGTAGAAATTTTGACGAAATTAAAAGAATTATTCAAGCTTTACAAAAAGCTGATAGTGAAAATTGTGCAACTCCAGCAGATTGGAGAGAAGGTGACGATGTTATTGTTCCAACTCCAGGAAGCTGTGGTACTGCTAAAGAAAGAGTTGAAAGTAAGGATGAAGACATGTATTGCCTAGATTGGTTTATGTGTTTTAGAAAAGATAAATCTAAATAATATAGATTTAGTTTTAAAATTTAAAAGGCTATTGAATAATCTTTTTATTCAATAGCCAAAATTATATAAAAGTGCATATTAATTTTTATTGTTTATCTAATTTTATTAAATTTCTAATACCTTCAATTGCAACTCTAATTGCACTTTCAGTATCATGTAAAATTGGATTATCCATTCCAAGTTTTTCTCTTTCTTGATTTCCAACTACAAAGAATTCACTTCCGCATCTTACTCCTAAATATGATGCAACAGTAAATAAGGCAGCACTTTCCATTTCACTTGCTAATACACCAAGTCTTTTCCATGCTTCCCATTTATTATTTAGTTCATAACTGACTGGCATTGTATCAGGAGAGTGTTGTCCGTAAAAAGAATCTTTACACTGTACAATTCCAGTGTGATTTTTAAAACCTAAAGTTTTAGCTGCCTCTCTAAGACATTGTACTACATCAAAGTTTGCTACTGCTGGGAATTCAATTGGTGCATATTCTCTACTAGTCCCTTCAAATCTTATAGCCCCAGTTGCTACAACTACATCTCCACCAACAACATCTAAATCAATTCCACCACAAGTTCCGACTCTAATAAAGGTATCGGCACCACATTTATATAGTTCCTCCATTGCTATTGAAGCAGAAGGCCCTCCAATTCCTGTACTAGTTACAGAAACTTTTTCACCATCTAAATACCCTGTATATGTAATATATTCTCTATTATCGGCAATTAATTTTGGTTCATCAAAATATTTTGCAATCTTTTTACACCTTTTTGGATCTCCTGGTAAAATTACATATTTACCAACATCTCCTTTTTTTATGTGTAGATGATATTGAATTCCAGTTCCATGCATATAATCTGACATTATAAGCCTCCTAGGTAAAATTATTAACAGAGCATTTATTATAACACCTAAATTTCTATATTTGCAATCATATTTATTTATTTTTAATTGACAATAGCTTAATGTTTATAAGGTAACGTATGTTTTGCCCATTCCTCCATCATTTGGGGATGCAAAATAGTAATCTTTTACTTGTTGTTGATTTTTTAAAAAGTTTTGAATACCACTTTGTAATATGCCATCTCCAAATCCATGGATTATAGAAAAAGTATTAAAGTTGTGAATTAAACATGCTTCTAATTGTTTTTGAACTTTTTCTAAAGCTTCCTCCAATGTTAAACCTCTTACATCAATATTAGTTTTTGGTCTTGGTGTTTCATTCGCAAAAGAGATGCTAACTTTAGTTGATGTTTGCATTGACTTTGCCTGGTATAAATCTTTTTCCTTAAATGAAATTTTTAAAGATCCAACTTGTACTTGCCATCTGTTTTTTCCATCAGCTTTTAAAACAACACCTTCTCTCTTACTGTTACCACAAAGAACTCTCATCCCTTCTTTTATAACAAATGGCTCTCGTTTTGTTTCAAATTCTTTTTCTTCTTCTGTAATTTGCTCATTAAATTTTTTTTCGGTTTGATCTAACTCTTTTATAAAATCCTTAACAGCTTTTGTTTTATCCTTAGTAATTTCTCCTGTAACTAATTTATTTACAAGATTTTCTAATTCTTTTCTGCTTTGATTTATATATCTAGCTAACTCAGTAGCCTGTTCTTTTTTAAGTAAATGCTCTTTTTGCCTAACTTTTAATCTAAATAAGTCAACTTCCCTTTTTAAATGGTTCAAAGCTATTTCTTTTTCTTTAAGTTCTAAAGTTTTTTTTCTAACTTCATTTCTTTCATTTTCTAACTGTTTAACTATTTGTCCAATTTGTAGTTGATCATCTCCTAAATACTTCTTAGCATTTTCTATTACCTCTTTAGGCAATTTCATCCTTGTTGCTGTATCTATAGCATGAGAGTCTCCTGGTAGCCCACAAACTACTCTAAAGGTTGGAAGGTGATTACTTTCATCAAATTCCATGGAAGCATTTAACATTTGACTGCTTATATAAGCTTTATGTTTTAAAGATGCTAAGTGTGAAGTAATAAAGGCATATCTACAATTATCTAATAAATAATCTGTGATACTTTGAGCTATCGCTCCTCCTTCGTTTGGATCAGTTGCAGATCCAAGCTCATCTAAAATCACAAGAGATCTTTGTGTTGAATTTTTTAATATTTTCGATAGACTATGCATGTGTCCACTAAAAGTAGATAGTTCTTGCTCTATACTCTGTTCATCTCCAATATCAGTATAAATCCTATCAAAAATAGGAAGGATTGACCCTTCTTGGCAAGGTATATATCCAATAAATTGATTTAATAAAGAAAATAAACCTACTGTTTTGATTGTAACTGTTTTACCACCTGCATTTGGCCCTGAAATTACTACGCACTTTATTTTTTGATCTACTTCTAGCGAAATAGGAACGGCTTTATCACCTAATAATGGATGTTTTGCATAAATTAATTTAATTTTATCTTTGTCTAAATTAACTTTAGTACACTTGTTTTCTTTACTCCATCTTGCAAATGCATATAAAATATCTACATTTTCAACTTTATTAGCTAATTGTTTTAGAGATTCTTTACATTTTCTAAGTTTTAAACTCAATTCATTATATATTTTAGCTATTTCTATTTGTATCTGTTGTTCTGCTAATACTACAGAATTGTTGTATTCAACTAATTTATAGGGTTCTAAATAAATTGTATTTCCACTTGAACTACTTCCATGAACAAAGCCTTGAATTTTAGATTTTGAATCATTTTTAACAGGTATAACTATTCTATCATCTCGAAATGTTTCTAGATCACTTTGTAAATAATTTTTATTTGTTTTTATGAAGTCTCTAGTAAAGTTAATTCTCTCTCTTTTTGACTTTTCAACTTTTTTTACTAAGGCTCTAATTAAGGGATGACTTTCTTTTACTTTTCCACTCTCGTCTAAAGCATAAAAAGTATCTTCTTTGAATTTAATTAATATTTCATCAATTTCATCCCCTAATAGTTGTGAAATATGAGAAGACTTTTTGTTTGAAAAAATAGGTGTATTTATAAAATTAAATAGGGAAATGGCACTTTCTATAAATGTTGCAACATTATATAAATTAACTCCATCAATATTTTGATAGACCTTTTCTAAACTCTTAAAAGTTTGCTCTAATGAGGGGAAATTGCTAGGTTTGTTTACATCAGGATTTTCTAATAAAATTAATATATCTTGAATCTTATCTTGTAATTCAAGTAACTCATCCTTATTACTAATAAACTTTCTTCTATTTAATTCTATTTTACTGTCTTCACACAATAAATATTTTTCAATTAAAGATAGGACTTGATAAAATCCTAAATCTGTTAATGTTTTTTTTGATAATTTCATTTTCTTATTTTTTTTGGCATCTTATATCTTGCCTTACTAGTTGAATTTGAACTGCCTTTCCATTTAGGCCCTTGCAACAATAATGAATCAATCATTCTTAAATAACTTTCATATCTATCTTGATCTATTTCATTATTTTCAACCATTCTCTTTATCTCACAATCAGGTTCACTTGTATGTGTACACATAGCAAAGGAACACTTGTCTTTGTTCTTTAAAAACTCAGGAAATGAATTTGCTATTTCAACAAGATCCCTATGTGGAACCATAATTTCTCTTACTCCAGGAGTATCTACTATATTTAAATTGCCTTTTCTAAGCAATATTGAATAATTTGTTGTATGTTTTCCTCTATTATATTTTTCACTTACTAAATTGGTCCTTTGCTCAGTTCCAAGCAATTGGTTTATTAATGTTGATTTTCCAACTCCACTTTGACCTACAAATGCTACAACTTTATTTTCAATTTTTTCAACTAATTTATCAATATTTATGTTTTCTTTAGCACTAACTAATAGAGTATCATAGCCTAAAGTTTTAAAGAGATTAAACCTTTCTTGTTCCCAAGGCTTTAATTCAATATCGCACTTATTTAAAACAATCAAAATATCAACATTTTCACAACTTGCTATAACACGATCTATAAACCTAGGTCTAAAAGGAGGGCTTCCACAACTTGCAACACAAACTATTAAATCCATATTTGCAACAACACTTTGATTACATTTTCCTTTCATATTCCAACGTCTAAAACAATTTTTTCTTTCAAGTCTTTTAACTATTAAGCCTTCATGGTTATTTGTCTCTTCAAATTCGACAAAGTCCCCAACAGCTAAAGGATTATATTCATCATTAACATCATTTAATAATTTACCTTTAATTCTACATTCATAAATTACATTATTCATTTCAACATTGTATATATTATTTATACCGCGAGTAATTATTCCTTTCATATAATGCATGTTAGACAAAAGGAAGGGACTTGACAAGCTATTTATTTCTGATAGTCTAAAAATATGTTCGAATTTAAAACTTGTAAGAAAGAAAACTGTAATGCTTTTGCTACTTTAGATAGTGATTACTGCTATAGGCATTCAGAAAATAAAAAAGATTTGTTAAAAAAAATGTTTATATTTTTGGAAACAAAAGAATTAATTAGAGATATTACATTTTCTCATGCAGAATTTGAGAACTTATCTACTAAACAAAAAAACTTTTCATCATCAAATTTTTCTTGGTGTACATTTAGAAATGTAGATTTCTCATCTTCAAAAATTACTACTTGTTTTTTTGATTTTTGTTTTTTTGATAATTGTACTTTTAAAGATACTGATATAAGATACTCAGTTTTTTCTGGAAGCAAAATCATTAATTGTGACTTTTCTAATTCCCTTTTAATACATAATAACTTTGCTGGTATTGACGCTTGGTTCTGTGATTTTAGTTGTTGTGATTTATATTTTACAACATTTTGCAGTTCTTGCTTAAGAGATGTGAATTTTGAAGACTGCAACTTGAAAAAAGCTGATTTTAGAGAAACTGAACAAAGACGATTGAACTTCAGATATTCGAATTATGAGGATGCTAGCAAATGAGAATTTATCAACACTTTTCTGTAGTAGGTTTTTGTAATACTTATGTAATTGGCCCAAATCAAGGTGGTCAAGCTGTTTTAATTGATCCAGGCCATGTTGATAATGAACTTATTAGCATAATTGAAAGAAATAATTATACTATTAGTACTATTTTATTAACTCATAGACACCAATCACATACAAGTGGTGTGGGAACTTTATTAAAACTTTATAAACCTGATGTATATGCTTACACTAATAAAGTTTATGATTTTGATGTGATTGAAATAGCAGGCGGATCAATTGTTGACTGCGACGGTATCAAAATTGAAGCTATCCACCTACCTGGACATAGTGTTGATTCACTAGTTTTTAAAATTGGTCATGCCTTATTTACAGGAGACACTTTAATGGCCACAAGAATTGGTTCAACTCCTGGTTTTGTGGAAAGATCTTTATTGATAAAAATTATTAAAAGCAAATTATTGAATTTTGATGATAATACTTTAGTTTTCCCAGGTCATGGGGCCCCTACTAAAATTAAAAATGAAAGATTATTCAATCCAGATTTGACTGAAGAAACTGCTTCTCCTTGGCTAAGAAATCAAATTATATCTGAAAGGAATAATCGTTTTTAATTTATTTATTTTTAATTTTCTCTGCACTTTCATAATATTTTTGATTTTGCCCCTTTTCCATTACAAAGGGATCTACTTTTTTAATTACTTCTTTAAATCTATTTGGCATTGGTGCTCTAAATCTCATTTTTTCCCCTGTTTTTGGGTGCTTTAACTCAAGTTGCAAGGCGTGAAGCATTAAAGTAGCATCTTTAAAAGTTTTATCAGAATTTGAGTAGATTGGATCACCTAAAATAGGATGATTTATACTTTTTAAATGAACTCTAATTTGATGTGTTCTTCCCGTGTGAATATTTACTCTAATTAAGGCATAGCCTCTATATTGTTTTAGTACTAAATAACTAGTATCAGCTTTCTTCCCTTTTGTTTCATCACAGGTTGTATATTTTTTTCTATCTTTTGAATCCCTAACTATATTTGTTGTAATTCTACCTCTTCTTTTTTTAAAATAACCTTTAACTAAAGCTATATAAATTTTACTTGTTTCTCTATCTTTAAATTGTTGAGATAAGTTCCTTTGGCTACTTCTATTTAAAGCAATAACCATTACACCACTAGTGTCTTTATCTAAGCGATGTACTATTCCTGGTCTAAGAAATAATTCGTTATCTTCTTGAGTCTCTTCATCTTTAAATTCTAGTTGAAACTCATCTCCATATCTAAATACAAGAGCATTTACTAAGGTATGATTGTAATTATTTGCACCAGGATGGACAACTAAACCTTGTTCTTTATTAATCACTAGAATATCTTGATCTTCGTATAAGGGTGAAAGCTTTATATCTTCAGCTTCAATACCTTCAAAAAAATCTTCGCTATATTTAATTTCTATGGTTTGGCCATTTTTTATTTTAGCACTATTTTTTACTAGTTTATTATCTATATATATTTCTGTATTTTTATCTGCAACTAAAGATCTAGATAATCCCTCTATATTTTGAGCTATATAACTATCGACTCTAGTTTTCGATTCAATTCCCTCAGCTACTATTGTATGACTTATATCTCTTTTTGACATTTATTTATTCCATTTCTCCTAATATATAATCACCTAAGGCAATTGAAAGTGATAAAATTGCTGCTATAGTTACTTCATATTTTAAATCAGTTAAATTACTACTTGAAGAGCTTATTAATGAAGAGTTGACAGCTAGATTGTATGAAAGTACAGATAAAGGAAAAGTTATAGCTAATGATCCAAAAAATAAACTCTCACCCCGCCTTAGTTTTTGACTCCAGGATGGAAATTCATCTATTGTATATTCCTCATAGTTATTTAACTCAACACTTGTTGAATATATAGGTAAAGTTGATAGTATTATTATTAAACACATAGCTATTACTTTTTTTTTCATTTAATATCCTTTTTTGCTATAATCTCTATTACCAAAAATCTTAGTTCCTATTCTAACTATAGTAGAGCCTTCTTCTTTAGCAATATTATAATCACCACTCATTCCCATACTCAATTCATCAATTTTTATATTTAATTCTCTTTCTAATTTATCTTTAATGTCTCTAACTAACCTAAAGGCTTCTCTAATTTTCTCCTCATCTCCATATAATGGTCCAATTGTCATCAAACCTTTTAAATTAACATTTTCTAATGAACTTGCTAAAATTGCAGCTTCTTTTATTTTTTCATAATTTTCAAAGCCTGTCTTATTTTCATCTTTAGAACTATTATATTCTAACATAATATCTATCTTTTTATTTATAGCTTTAGCACTATTGTTAATTTTATTTAATATTTTTATAGAATCTACACTGTCAATTGAATCAAATAACTCTACTGCCTTTTTACATTTATTAGATTGAAGGTGCCCTATTAAATGTAATTCTAAATCTTTAGGACGAGCTTCTTTCTTTGGAAATTTAGAATCTACTTCTTGAACTCTATTTTCTCCAAATAATCTCTCCCCTAATTTATAAGCTTCTTCAACAGCTTGATATGGGTGATTTTTACTAACACACATTAACTTCACATTTGTATTTTCTTTATTTAATTCACTGTGTATTTTATCTAGTATATCTTTCATATGTTTTTTATAATAATCATATTATTTATATATCAAAATATATAAATATTTGTATTAAAACAATTAATTATTATATTCCTCCTATATCATTATTATTTCATCAAATTTTTACGTCTCTGTTTTAATTCTTCATACTGTTTTTTACCTCGAATTAACCAGGAAGTAAAATCAACTCTCACCTTTTTTAACATATTATCTATAAAAACATTTTTACTAACCATGCTTGGGAAAGCTAAAATAATTCGCTTATTACGTCTTGCAAGTCGAGCCTTTCTTGTTATTAATTCTTCATTCCATCTTTCTTTTAGGGCTTGAACAAGTTCAATCTTATTAGTTTCGCTTAGTACTTTCAATCTCTCTTTAACTTCTTCACTTCTATCTTTGATTTCTTCTAATGCTCTATTGAAAGCTGACATCTTAGCTGCAGATAAAGCAAAGTCAAAGCTCATTCCAACTATAATCACTAAGGCTATATAATATTGAATTATTTCTGGAAGTTGATTTATAAAATTTGAAACAAAGGGATGGATTACGTAGACCATCAACAAACTTAAAAGCCCAAACATTGTTGAATTTAATAAGCAAACTCTACCATTAATATTTAAAAAATTTTTACTATAATCCCATAATTTAATATGGAAAATCTTTTCGAGTAATAAAGATCCTAAATATTCTATTATACTTGTGGCAACCATTCCACAAATAAAAAGCAAAAAAACATTGTCAATAAAAGGTTCTAATAAAAATAAAACAGTCATTGCACCAAAACCATATATTGGTAAATATGGGCCATGTAAAAAACCTCTATTAACTATTTTTTTTGCTAATGCAGAACAATATATTTCTTCACATATCCATCCTATAAAGCAATAAATGAAAAAGAATATAATCTCTGTATTAATCATATATTTAACTCCTAGTATCTTCTACAATTCATAATAACTATTATTAAACAATTTTTTCGTGTATGAATCAATTGGATTTTTAAATAGGTTTTGTGAATCTTGAATCTCAACGATTTTACCCTCGTTTAATACTGCTATTCTATCACAAATATAACCTACTACATTTAAATCATGAGAAATAAATAAAAATGTTAAATTTAACTTAGTCTTTAAATCATTTAATAAATTTAAAATTCCAGCTTGAATGCTAATATCTAAGGCTGAAACGCACTCATCTAGAACAATAAACTTAGGTTCTAATACTAAAGCTATTGCAATAGCAAGCCTCTGTCTTAATCCTCCTGATAATTGATGAGGATATGTATTTTTATATTTAACATCTAAACCTACAAGTTCCATTATCTGATTGACTCTAGAACTTCTTTCTTTTTTTGTACAGTTTCTATGTATTATTAAAGGCTCTTCTATTTGATAACCTACTGTTTTTTTACTATCTAAAGAACTGTATGGATCTTGGAATACTATTTGCACATTATTATAAAATGCTTTTAATGCTTTTTTTGTTTTAATTGATGAAATATCTTTCCCTTCTATATAAATATTTCCATTAAAGTTTTTTAATAATTTTAATAATATTAATGCAAGAGTACTCTTGCCAGATCCACTGTTTCCAACTAAGCCAAAAGTTTCGCCTTCTCTAATGTCAAAAGAAATGTCATTCAATATAATATTATTTTTGTAAGCAAATGAAAGATTTTCAACTTTTACTATACTCATTTATTTAACTCCTTTACAAAATGACATCTTACATAATTGTCTTTAAATTTAATTAATTCAGGCTTTTTATTAAAACAGATTTCTTTTGCAAACTCACATCTAGGTGCAAATGGACAATTGTTTTCTTCTCTATTTTCTAGTTTTGGGACAATTCCCTTTATTGATGAGAGTTTTTTACCTCTTTGTTTTATAGAAGGTAGAGATTTTAATAGAGCTTTTGTGTAAGGATGTTTAGCATTCAAAATAATATTATCTATTGTTGCACTTTCAACTATCATAGAAGCATACATAACATATACTCTATCACATAGGTTTTTTACTAATGCTAAATCATGAGAAATAAATAGAACGGCTGTATTTAACTTCTTATTCATTTCTTTTAGAATATCAAGAATTTGTCCTTGAATTGTGATATCTAAAGCAGTAGTTGGCTCATCTGCTACTAGCAATTGAGGGCTATTAATTAAAGCCATTGCAATCATAACTCTTTGTCGCATACCACCAGACAATTGGTGTGGATAACTAGAATAGATTCTCTCTACATCATCCAATCCTACTTGTTTTAACATTAATTTAACTTTCTCTTTAGGATTTATTACATCTTTATTGTGATTTACGAGGGAGTGAAGTATTTGATTTCCAATCTTTATTAATGGATTTAGGGCACTCATTGGTTCTTGGAAGATTATAGAAATATCATTACCTCTAATTGTGTTTAACTGTTTTGTGGTCAATTCTAAAAGATTTTTATCTTTAAAATTTATCTCTCCTCCAATTACCCTTGCATTTTTTGGCAACAAAGATAAAATTGATAAAGCTGTTAGACTTTTTCCACAACCACTCTCACCAACTAAAGCTACAATCTCACCTTCATTGATTCGTAAATTAACACCATCTACAGCTTTTACTTGTCTGTTATTTATATTTAAAGAAAGTGAATAATCTTTCATCTCTAATACTGTTTTACTCATTTTCTTTTTCCTCTTCTAACACTTTATTAATTCCATCTCCAATTAAATTAAAGCCCATTACTAATATGATTATAAAAACAGCTGGAACTATTACATATGAAGGCTTTTGTAATATATAGGCTTGGGAATCACTAACCATCTTCCCTAAACTTGGATTTGGAGGTTGTATACCTAATCCTAAATAACTTAACCCTGCTTCAGATAATACTGCACTAGCAAAGGTTAAGGAGGAAGTAACTAATAAATCACCGTAGATATGATTAAATATATGTAAAATCATTATTCTTAAAGTGCTAGCTCCCCTAGCTTTTGTTGCTAAAATAAAAGGTGCCTCTCTGTATGTATAATATCCGCCTCTAGCTATTCTTGAAAATCTAGGTATGCTCATTATTGTTAAGGCTATAATTATATTTGTGCTTGTTGATCCAAATACAGCAATTAGCATAAGAGCTATCAAAACACCAGGAAATGCCATTAAGGTGTCTATTAACTTTTTTATTATTTCATCAACTATTCCACCAAAATAACCAGCTATTGCCCCAAGTGGTGTGCCAATAACAAACCCAAAAAGAACTACATAAAAGCCTATTGTTAAACTTAAACGAGTTCCAACCATTATCCTAGATAATATATCTCTACCTAAATGGTCTGTTCCTAGTAGATGATCTGAAGAAAAGGAGGCTAACTTCTCCTTTATATTTACTTCATTTATATCGTAAGGAAGTGCTATATAACCCCAAATAACAATCAAGAGAATAAAACTTAAGAAAATAAATCCAAATAAAAAATTCTTATTTCTAAAATACTTTTTCACATTTTCCTCTACTTTATTCTGATTCTAGGGTCAATTGCTTTATATAAAATATCAATTAAAAAATTGACTACAACTACTATAAGAGAAAGATATAAAACTAAGGCTTGAATTAGTGGTAAATCTCTACTAGTAATACTACTTGTTATTAATTTTCCAATTCCAGGTAGTCCAAATACATTCTCAATTATTATACTGCCTCCTAAAATATCAGCAACTATTAATCCTACTATCGTAATAACGGGAATTAAAGCATTCCTTAAAACGTATCTATATAAAACTGTTTTTTCATTTAACCCTATACTATAAGCTGTTCTAACATAATCTTTTTTTACTTGTTGCTGCACACTCGTATTTAAATATCTTACTACTATTGATGAAGCTCCAATCGCTATTGATAAACTCGGTAATAATAAACTTCTTAGATTTAAAAGCGGATTTTCCCTAAAAGATACATACCCTATAGAGGGTAAAATCTGTAACTTTACAGTAAATATAGCTATTAAAAATATAGCGACACAAAACGCTGGTATACTCATTCCTATCTGGGATATAATAGATAAGGGAATAAAGCTTTTTTTATCTCTTTTCGTAACTAATAAAAGACCAAAAGGTATTGATATTATTAAAGTTAACAAAAGGCTATAAATAGATAATTGCAATGTTACACTAATTGCATCTGAAATTAACGTTGCGACTTGAGTTTGATATTTATAAGAAATACCTAAATCTCCTTGTAAAATATTTTTTAACCAAATGCCATAACGATATAAAGCTGGAGAATCTAAATTCATAGTTTCTCTCAATTGCTCTAGCTGAGCTTCACTTGCATCTATTCCTAATATTACTTGTGCTGGATCTCCAGGTAATACATTGAATATAAAAAAAGTAATTATTGATGAAAGTAGCAATGTGAGTAAAGCACTCATTAATTTTTTAGATATATATCGCATAGTAATTCCTATTTTTACAAGTCTTTTTATTATACAACAATATTATAATCAATAGCTACTAGGAAAACTCTTTTATTTTTCATATCTCATTGCCGCAAAATCTATCAATCCTGCAGGATAATACTCATATCCTACCAAATCTTTTCTCATCGCTGCTGTGTTATTTGGATCACAAAGCCAAACTGATGCATTTGTTTCACTTAATATTCTTTGAGCCTCACGATATAATTCTACTCTCTTATCATCATCTATTGTTTTGGCAGCGTCCTCTATTATCCTATCATATTCAGGATTTGAATAGTTTATAAAATTCCTTTTATATGTCGTCTCATATCTAGATAAAATATCATTAGGATCTATTTTCCCAGCTAATCCTATTATTGTACTTTGATAATCTCTGTTTGTATAAACTTTTTCTAACCAAGTTCCCCACTCTACATTTATTATATTTACTTTAACATTAATTTTCTCAGCTTCACTTGCAATAATCTGAGCAGAGTTTACGTGTTGGTAATAATTCGATGGGACTGTTATATCAATTTCTAATCCATCACCATATCCAGCTTCTTCTAGAAGTTGTTTTGCTCTCTCTAAATCTCTTTCATAATAATTATCTAATTCTTCATTATAGTAGTGGCCCATAATAGGACTAAAGTTAGTATATAATTTTGTAGCATACCCTCCAAAAACTCCATCTACTATATCATCTCTATTAACTAATAAATTGAAAGCAAGTCTTACCTTTTCATTATCAAAAGGAGCAACCTCATTATTTAATGCCCATAAAATAACCATATTCATAGGATCAGATTCAATTTTGAATTGATCTTCTAATAATTTTGCATTTTCACTTGATACTATTGCTAAATCTAATTGATTTGATTTTAAAGCACTAACAACTGAAGCTTCGTCTGATATAATATATACTTCTGCCCTATCAATGGTTGGGAATCTCTCTTCATTATAATATTTATCAAACTTTTCTAATACTATTTTCTGTGATGGTTTATATTCAACAAATTTATATGGTCCACAACCTATTGGATGCGTTGCTTGTTGATCATAGTCTCTTGGCAAAATTGCAATTGTAGCACTCGAGAGAAAAGCACTAGATGGGGCTTCTAAACTTATTTTCACAGTATATTCATCTAAAGCTTCAACACTTTTTATCCCACTATATTTTGATGAGTTTGCTACATCTCCACTCATGTGCTGTAAATTTTCATATGTATATAAAACATCATCACTTGTTAAATGTTTATCATTATGAAAATACACATTTTCTCTTAAAGTAAATGTATATTCATCCATTTTATCATTAATATCAACTTGTTTTGCAACTGCTGGATATAAATTACCAGTGCTATCAAACTTCATTAGGCCTTCAAACACATTGTTAAAAATAGCCTTGGTATCTACCGCAGCACTTAACCAGGGATCTAAAGAATCAGGCTCTGATGCGATGTTAACTCTAATTACATCAGTCTCCACTTCACTTTCTTTACACCCTATTGAAAAAAATAAAACTACTAAAATTATAAAACTTACCACAAATCTTTTTTTCATTTAACACCCCTTACCCATATTCATAACTTCTTGTATCCTTATCTAAGTATATAAAATTAAAATTATATTCACTAGTATCTTAAAGAAATTTAATCAATAAATACTAGAATTGAAAAATTAAAAAAAAATTAAAATTTGTGTTGACTAAAATAAGTTAAATTTGCTATATTCCATAACGTGCTCGGGCGGATAGCTCAGTGGGAGAGCGGTTGCCTTACACGCAACTGGTCGGGGGTTCAAATCCCTCTCCGCTCACTTTTAAGATTCTCAATCTTTCTGAGGATCTTTTTTTATGTAAAGATACATGATTTAATGTGTAAATTAAAATGATTAAAAGTTTTTTTTGAAACTAGTTGACATAAAAATAGTAAAGTGATATTGTCCATAACGTGCTCGGGCGGATAGCTCAGTGGGAGAGCGGTTGCCTTACACGCAACTGGTCGGGGGTTCAAATCCCTCTCCGCTCACTTTTAAGATTCTCAATTTTTTTGAGGATCTTTTTTTATTATTTTTTTTTATTGTAAAATTAATTTTTCATTGTACAATATCTTTATGAAAAAAAACATTTACCAAGCTAAAGGCCATTTAATTGATTCTGGCTTATTCTCTAAAATAGTCAATACAATTTTAGATGAAGGACTAGATTACTCTGTTGAAGATATTAAAATTGGAAAACAAAAAGATGAGCAATCTATTGTTAAATTCTCTATTTCAGCTGAAACGGAAATCCAACTAGATAATATTTTAAAAAAAATATCACCACTTGGAGTTTTTACACTAAATAATGAAAACGCAAAATTCGAAGTTGCAGATCAAGACAAACATGCTCCGCAAAACTTCTACTCGACAACTAATCATAGAACTGAAGTCTTTGTAAACAATAAATGGATAGAAGTTAAAGACCAAAGAATGGATGCCGCAATCAAAAAAGAAGATAATACTACTTTAAGATGTTTAAAATTAAGAGATATTAAAAAAGGCGATCTTATTCTTATTGAGGGAGAAAGTGTTAGAGTTTACCCTCCCCAAATTGAGTCTAAAACTGGTGGTTTTGCTTTTATGTCAAATGATGTTTCTTCTGAAAGACGTGGAGAAATTGCTGTTAGTAGAATCGCAAATGAAATAAAAAAAATAAAACAAAACAATGGCAAAATAGTTGTTGTCGCAGGTCCTGTTGTAATTCACACTGGTGGAGCTGATTATTTAGCTTCTTTAATTAGAAATGGGTATATAGATGGATTTTTAGGAGGAAATGCTATAGCTGTACATGATTTAGAATCACGTTTTTTCTCAACATCCTTAGGAGTAGATATTCATAATGGAAAGGTTACTGAGCATGGTCACAACCATCACATGAAGGCTATAAATATAATTTATGGTCAAGGTTCTATTGAAAACGCAATTAAAAATGGGATTCTAAAAGAAGGCTTGATGTATGAAATTATAAAAAACAAAATCCCTTATTGCCTTGCTGGTTCAATCAGAGATGATGGTCCCCTTCCTGAAACTGTAAATGATATGATTGAAGCTCAAGCCCAATATGCTTCGATAATAAAAAATGCCGATATGATATTAATGCTATCTACTATGTTACATAGCATTGGTACTGGAAATATGACACCTTCATCAACTAAAACTATTTGTGTTGATATTAACCCAGCTGTTGTTACTAAACTCTCAGATAGAGGCACTGGTCAAGCTATAGGAATTGTAAGTGATGTTGGCTTATTTTTAAAAACATTAAGTGAAAAACTTAATTGTTCACTTTAACTACTTATTGCTAAGATATCTATTAAGATATCTTAGCATATAAAGATTATTTTTGACTCCTTCCCTCTTTAAGAACTACATCATGAGCTCCACCTTCAACTATTGATGTTGATGAAACTAGTGTTAACTTTGCCTTAGCTTTTAACTCATCTAACGTTAAAGCTCCACAGTTGCACATTGTACTCTTTACTTTGTTTAAGGATTGAAGAACCCCATTATGTAAACTACCTGCGTATGGAACATAAGAGTCTACACCTTCAACAAAAGACAGCTTTTTATCACCACCTAAATCATAACGTTGCCAGTTCCTAGCTCTTGCACTTCCCTCACCCCAATACTCTTTCATATATGAACCATTTACATTAATCTTTTGGGTTGGGCTTTCATCAAATCGTGCAAAATATCTTCCTAACATTAAAAAATCTGCTCCCATAGCTAGAGCTAAGGTCATATGATAATCATGTACAATTCCACCATCGGAACAAATTGGAATATATACACCAGTCTCTTCAAAGTATTCATCTCGAGCTTTAGCAACTTCAATCATTGCTGTAGCTTGACCTCTACCAATACCCTTAGTTTCTCTTGTGATACAAATAGAGCCACCACCAATTCCAACTTTAATAAAATCAGCTCCAGCATCAGCTAAAAATCTAAACCCATCTCTATCTACAACATTACCAGCTCCAATTTTGACACTATCTCCATAATTTTTTCTAACATAAGAGAGAGTGTTTTTTTGCCACTGTGAAAAACCTTCAGAGCTATCAATACATAAAACATCACAACCTGCTTCAAGTAGTGCAGGAACTCTTGTCTCAAAATCACGAGTATTAATTCCAGCTCCAACTAAATAACTTTTATTAGCATCTAATAATTCATTTGGATTGTCTTTATGTGTATCATAATCTTTTCTAAATACGAAGTAATTTAGTCTTTGATCATCATCAATTATAGGAAGAGCATTTAATTTATTATCCCATAAAATATCATTTGCTTGTGATAAGGTTACACCCTCTTTAGCATATATAAGCTTTTCAAATGGTGTCATAAACTCTTTAATTTTTGTATCTAAAGACATTCTTGAAACTCTATAATCTCTTGAAGTTACAACTCCAAGAAGTTTTCCATTTTGACTACCATCTTCTGTAATTGCTACAGTTGAATGTCCACTTTTTTTCTTCAGTTCAATTATATCTTTTAAAGTATTTTCAGGACTAAGGTTTGAATCGGATGGAACAAAACCAGCTTTAAAAGCTTTTACTTTTTTTACCATCTGTGCTTGTTTTTCTATAGGTTGAGAACCATAGATAAAAGAACAGCCACCTTCACGTGCTAAGGCAATTGCCATATTTTCCCCACTTACACTTTGCATAATAGCACTAACTAAAGGGATTTTAAGTTCAATTTCACTTTTTTCACCTTTTTTAAACTTAACTAAAGGTGTATTCAATTTAACATTGCTAACTATACAATCTTCACTAGAATAACCAGGAACTAATAGATACTCTGAGAAAGTTCTCGAAGGTTCGTCAAAAAAGAATGCCATAATATAACTCCTACTTTTTGACAACTCATAATGCCCCAAAAATAAAATAATTGCAACTTAACAATCTACTTATTATTAAAAATTTTGTTTAATATCTGAGTAAAAACTAAAAATAAGTATTAACATGCAATTTAACCAATTTATATTAGCTATCTTTTCCTATTAAAGATTATTATTGTACTTTCTTTTGGTTTTATATGAGCAGTAAACCCTTCAACTTTTGTTTCAAATATTGATTTATCAAAACTCTCTAATAATAGATAAGGAAGATTTAAATTCACTTCAACACTATCATTTTCTTTATTTAATAAGGTAAAAATAACTTTATCCTCATTATATCTAACTAGAGAAAAAACTTTTTCATTTATATTGAGGATTTTGTAGGCCCCTAAAAATAATACATCACTATATTCAGAGCGAAGTTGTCCAACCTTTTTATATAATCTAACGAAGTCTTTATCCCATTTATCCCTATCCCATTGCATAGGATACCTACTCATTTCAACAGAGCCCATTTCACCAAATAAACCTACCTCATCCCCATAGTAAACACGTGGCATACCAGGAAGAGTATACATTAATAAAATGGCTCCAACATAAATATCAAATTCAAAGATTTCTTTATTATTATGTAGTCTCGGTGTATCGTGAGAATCAATTAAATTCATTTGGAATTGTACCATTTGATCAAGCATTGAATTAAGCTGAGATTTTAACGCGATAGCTAGATCTTTAGCAGAGTACGAATTTACTTTTTTAGGAGAATGCCCCCAATCATTGCATGTAAACCTGTCTTGTTCTCCCATCCATCTCCTAATTGGACGAGAGCAACCTATATAGTTCATGGTTGCATCCCATTGATCACCTTGTAAATGTGAAGAACTATCTATCCAACTTTCTCCTAGAATATATGCAGATGGATTTTCTTCTTTTATGCTTTTTCTAATCTCTTTCCAAATTTCCTCATTTAATTGGTCTTCTCCTCTTCTTCCAACCTCATCTGCAACATCAAATCGCCACCCATCTTGAAAAAAAGGTTCGGCTAAAAATTTTTTAATTACTGAATTTTTGCTTCTATAAATTAAATCTCTTAATTCTTGATTATTATAATTTAGCTGTGGTAAGGTTTTTACATCTTGCCAAAAAGCTATTTCATTATTTTTATCTATGTAATAATATTTTGCCTCTTTACATTGTTTATCTTTCAAAGCTTTTTTAAACCAAGGATGTTCTATTCCTGTATGATTAATTGAAATATCGACGATAATTTTAATTGAAAGTTTATGGGCAGTTTGAATTAAAGATATTAATGCATCATCTCCACCTAATTTAGGATCAACATGAAAAAAATCACAACAATCATAACGATGTGTAGTTTTAGAGATTCCTATAGGATTTAAATAAATACAATTAATTAATTCCAAAGCTTTTTAAATATAATAGAGAATCTTCAACACCTTTTAAATCACCATTAAAAAAATCAAGACATCTACCTTCATCAAAGTTCAAGGGTTTTTGATTAAAATCTCTAACCTTTGTGTATCCTCCATCAAATTCATATTCACCTTCGATTACCCCAATTTCCTTATTTCCATTTTTAAATCTATCAGGAAAAATCTGATAACATGTTGAATTACTTACCCAATTAGGACTTTCTATATCAACTTTTACTTTAAAGCAATCAAAATCACAAGGCTGGGCTACGGTAAAGCCTAATTTACTATAATAATAAAATGAAGAATCTAACTCAATAGTAAAATAAAGTAGAGTATGATCTATTATTTTAAAGTCTCCATTAAAAAATGAAAAAATATCATCAATTACTGTACTTTCTTTTAGATATATTGAATTCCAATTACCGTTTTCCTTATAATTCAATCTTATATAACTTATATCCCTTCTAGATAAAAAAGTTAACTTAATAGTTTCCCCTTTTTTGGGATATAATGGAGATATGAAAGTCTTGTTAATTCCAAAATCAAAATAATTCTCTATTTTATTCATATGTGATTCCTTATTTTATTAATGTAATAATTACACTAGGTTTATAAAAAAATATCAATCTAATTAGATTATTTTTACATATTTAATTTTTCTTACGTTGTAAACCGGTTTTATACTTAATAATCGTTTAGTACTATTAACTCTTATAAACAAATAAACAATAAAACATATTAAGTAGAAGCTTTTAATTGACCGGTTAACAAAACCGGTTTAGTATTTTTATATTTAGAGGATTAAACTAAAAATCTAGTTTTAATTTAAGTAGCACCATCATAAGTTTAATAATATTTAGTAGCATCTAAAAAGGAAAAATATGAAAAAAAAGAGAGCAACGATAATAGATCTTGCTAAAGCTTGTAATGTTTCAAAAACAACAATTTCTTTTGCCTTTAATAATCCAAAGAGAATTGGACGAGAAACTTATAATCTTATAATGGAAAAAGCAAAAGAGCTTGATTATATACCAAATCCTGCTGGAAGAAATTTTAGCTTAATGAAAAAACAAACTATTGGCTTCCTTTTACCTCAACATTTTGAAGCAACTTTTAATAATCCATATATCACTAATGTTATTCAAGGAATTGGTAACATTTGTAATAATAGAGATTATACTTTAACTTTAATCCCACCATTCAACTCAAATCTTAATGAAGCAGTATATAAAGTTTCTGTAGATGGTTTAATAGCTATGGGGATTAATGTAGAAATGGAAATTGTTCATTCTTTAAATAGGATGTTTATCCCATTTGTTACTATAGATGGGTACCCTAGTGAAAATATGCCATCAATAAACATAGATGATAGGAAAGCAGCTTATGATTTAATGAAAGAAGTCTTAAAAAATGGTCATAAAAAAATCGCTATTGTTAGCTTACAAGAAAGTGAATTTTATAAATCAAATAAATACAAAAGGATAAAAGAGACTAGACTCTCAGGGTTTAATGATGCTTTAAAAGAGTATCAAATGTCTATTGATGATAAAAATATTATACTATTTGCTGAAGAATGTGTTTATCAAAGTGGAATACATGTTGCTGAACAACTTATAAAAGGTAATAAAGATGTAACTTGCATTGTTTGCATGAGTGATACAATAGCAATTGGTTGTATTTCTTATTTAACACAAAATTCATATAATATACCAGATGATTATTCCGTAGTAGGCTTTGATAACATATCAATGTCCTCATTAATATATCCAAATCTAACTACTATAGAGCAGCCATCAGTTGAAAAAGGTGAATTAGCTGCAAAAACTTTATTTAAAGTAATTGAAGGGGCTGAAATCGAGAATGAGAATATAATATTACCTCATAGATTAATCAAAAGAAAATCTCTAAAAAATCTTAACAGGGAGCAAAAATAATGAGTGTTTATAAAAGAAATAATGGGATACTTTTACATATTACTTCACTACCTAGTAAATATGGGATTGGAGATTTAGGCGCTCAAGCTTATTCTTTCATAGATTTTTTAAAAAGAAGTAAAGTTGGATATTGGCAAATTTTACCTATCGGACCAACTGGATATGGTAATTCCCCCTATTCTTCTAGAAGTACTTTTGCTGGAAATGAATACTTAATAAGTTTAGATTTTTTAATTGAGGACGGATATTTAAATTATGAGGATACACGTATTTTAAATAATATTAAGGAAGGTTATGTAGATTTTAGTATAGTTGAAAATATTAAAAAATCTCTTCTTTTTAAAGCAGCTGATAACTTTTTAAAATTAAATAGAGAAGAAAAAGCTTTTAATAATTTTATTAATGAAAATAATTTCTACATAGATGATTATTCCCTTTTCATGGCTCTAGTAGACTATTATTATGATGCTCGTTGGTATAGCGTTTGGGATAAGGAACTTGGACAAAGAAAACCGGCAGCTATAAATAATGCAAAAATAAAATTTGAAACAGAAATTAATAGGTACAAAGTATTACAATTTCTTTTCTTTAAGCAATGGTTTAATCTCAAACAATATGCTAATGATAATAAAATTAAAATAATTGGTGATATACCTATATTCGTCGCAGGGGATAGCGTTGATACTTGGTCTAATTTACATTTATTTAAAACAGAAATCCAAGGCCGATATAATAAAATCTCTGGATGTCCGCCTGATGGCTTTACCTCTGATGGACAACTTTGGGGAACTCCTGTTTACGATTGGGAGGTTCACAGAAAAACTAATTTTAAATGGTGGATTACAAGAATTAAAAGACAACTGAAGCTTTACGATGTTGTTAGAATTGATCATTTTAGAGGGTTAGAATCTTATTGGGAGGTTCCAAGCAATCATAAAACCGCTAGACATGGTAAATGGGTCAAAGGTCCAGGTCAGATTTTTTTTGATGCTATAAAAAAAGAATTAGGCGAAATTCCAATTATAGCAGAAGATTTAGGTTATATGACTGATGAAGTTAATAAATTAAGAAACGATAATAACTTACCTGGCATGAAAATTGGAATCTTTGGTTTTTCCTGGAATGATAGTGGAGAACTAGACTATTTAAATATGGATTTACCCACTAACTATGAAGAAAATTTTATAGCTTATCCTGGGACTCATGATAACCAAACAATTCTAGGTTGGTTTAATTCTCTTAATAACCAACAACAAGATTTCATGTTAAAACTATTATCAACAAATAAAGATAATTTTGTTTGGTCATTTATTAAAGAACTCTATGCAAGCAAAGCCTCTATTGTTATTGTCCAAATGCAAGATTTACTGCAAAAAGATGACACAGCTAGGATGAACACCCCATCTACTTGTGGACCATTTAATTGGACATGGCAACTTAAAAGCTCTGACAATTTAGATAAAGTAGAAAGTTTACTAAAGTTATATAATAATTATTATAAAAGAAATAATTATTAATATATAATAATATTATAATAACTTATAGTTATATTAATTTGATATAATATTTTATATATCTAAATTATTATAATTTTAAAATTTTATTATTGTTTCTATCTAATATAAATGATAGTCTATTTTCATGGAACATTTAGTAAAAATTGAAACTGAAAAAGATTACAATGGCATAATAAATTTTAAAGATATTAATTTAGACAACTTTCTTGATTTTGATTATTATAGGATTGTTAATCCCATAACTAAAGAGGTATTTTCTTTTGAAGGTGATTCTTTAGTTAAAATTAAAAATTACAATTGCTATGACATATGGAACACAGGTCAAGAATGCAAATATTGCGTTTCAAGCGATGCTTTGGTTTCTAGTACTACAAAAAGAAAACTGGAACAAATTGATGGTACTTTATTTTTAGCTAAAGTTTTCCCAATTGAAATTGAAAATAAAATACTTATTATGGAACTTTTTCAAAACATAGGTGATAGCTATATAAAAACTTTAAACGAAAATATTAAATTATCTAATCTCATATCACAAATGAATGATATGGCTTCAATTGAAGCTTTTAGTGGCCTATATTCACATGGTTTTATGTTTAACAAACTAATGGAAATCTCTAGAGCAAATGTTCTACCTGTATCCTTAATTTGTATGGATATAGATAATATGAAATATTTAAATGATACTTTTGGCCATTTTTCCGGAGACCAATTAATAAAAACTATTTCTAATGAATTAATTAAACTTAAAAAAGAAAACATCTTTCCTGGTAGAACAGGTGGCGATGAGTTCCAAGTTATTTTCTTTGGATATGAAAAAACAGAATCTCTTAAAATTGCAAAAATAGTTTTAAATAATTTGAGTAAGATTTTTGTAAAAGACAATTATTGGGCTAGCGTAAGTTGGGCTATTGGCGAAAGAGAAAACAATCAAACTGGAAAAGAGTTTATGAACACTGTAGATAAACAAATGTATGAAATGAAAAAGAAACATCATTTAAAGAATACGATACAACCCTCCAAAGTAAATGACTAAAGAGGGCCCTATCTTCTATTAAAAACCAAAAACCTATTTAGTTTTATTAATTAATTTTATTTTACCAAGGCTTTTTTTACTTGTTCAAATACTAATTTTGGCTCTGTACTAGCATCAATATCTATTAATAAACCCTTTTCTCTATAATAATCAATTAAAGGTTCAGTTTGAGCTTGATATACATCTAAACGATTTAAAATGGCTTCTTCTTTATCATCATCTCTTTGAATTAAAGGTTCGCCAGTTTCATCATCAATGCCTTCAACCTTAGGAGGATTATATAAAATGTGGTAAATTTTGCCTGTACTCTTACACATTCTTCTTCCAGACAATCTTTTAATAATAGATTCCCTATCTAAAACAAAGTTAATAACAGCATCTAATGCTTTGATTTCAGCTAAAGCATCAGCTTGAGCTATTGTTCTTGGGAAACCATCAAGTATAAAACCTTTTTTTGTATCGTCTTGGGTAAAACGATCTTCAACCATTTTAATGGTTACACTATCTGGAACTAATTCACCGCTTGCTAATATAGCTTTAACTTGTTTTCCTAACTCAGTTTCATTTTTGATATTATATCTAAATAAATCACCTGTAGAAATATGAGGAATGTCAAAGAAATCTTTAGCCATAGTAGCTATTGTTCCTTTACCTGCTCCTGGAGGGCCTAAAAAAACTAAATTCATAATACGTTTAAGAGATATACTCTTTTCTCCTTCAAATAATTTTTTCTTTCTATTACCTCTCTAATTTATTAAAAAAATCAATTTGTAGCAATATTATTTTTAATTAATTGTTTGATATGTGCATTGTTTTAATAATATACAAAATAGTTTCAATCTAAATGTACTTTTCCTTTGTTTAAATTAACTCCAATTATTTATTATGATTTAAATAATAAAATCAATTTTTCTCAATATATTTTAATTTAAGTGCATTCACTAAAAAAAGCTCTTTTATTCTGTATCAGTACAAAACAATTCAATTCTAAAGGACTTTTTTTAAACTGTTTCAAGGTTGTAAAAAAAAAATGTATAGGTTAATATTAATTTTCAGGAGTAGTTATGAACAAAATCGTTTTACACGCAACTGACTTAGATGGTTTTCTTCTTGAAGATGATAAAAAGGCCATTGAACAGGTTCGTACAATGTACGAAACTTCTTTAAAAAATTGTGAAATTATAGACACATCAACGGATGAATCAGAACTTACTAATTCAAAAGAAAATTTAGTAAAATCTGCTTCTCAAATTGGAGCCTTCTTAAAAGATTTTTGCTCAAAAGAACCTAATATACATGTTTATTCATTTGAAACACCAAAAGAACAACATGGACAAGCTTCTCGCTTAATTGCAAAACTTAGACAACCTTCAACAAGCCATGAAGAATTTTTATATTATATTCAAAGAGCTTATGAAATGATGTTCGCTCACGTTTACTGTGATGCAGCTTTACCTAATAAGAGATCTTTAATAACTCAAACCCCTGTTACAAATCCAGTTAGAAATTATGCAGCTCATAAAATTCCGAATATCGACACAACTGTTGTAAACTCAGTAATGTGCGTTATGTTAAGAGGAGCTTTACTACCCTCTATGATTATGAGTAAAGAAATACAAGATTACAGTTCTAATGATTTTATTACCCCTTTTGCTTTATTTAAAATCAAACGTGATGAATCAAAAAAAGAAAGTAATATGGATTATATTTTAGATTTAGATAAAAGTTTCTTTGATCTAGAACAACTCAATGGGAAAGACCTTATATTTGCTGATCCTATGAACGCAACAGGAGGCTCTCTTGTAACCATAGTTAGGTATCTACAACAAGAAGGTGTAAAACCTAAATCAATCAAATTCATCAATGTTATTAGTGCTTTTAAAGGCGCAGTTAGAATTTGTAGAGCAATTCCTGATGTAGAAGTTCACACTCTTTGGATGGATCCTGTCCTTAATGAAGATGCATATATTTTACCTGGTCTTGGAGATGCTGGCGACAGACTTAATGGAGCTGATGGGGAATCTCCTAGAAATATGATTCAATTAATCGCAGATTACGGTGCAAATATAACAAATCTTTATAGAGACCAAGTTAGAGAAATAGAACAAACCGTTTTAGGAAAATAAATGTTATGATTAATAAGAGACTAAAGTTTATTCTAAAAAAAAATATATCTTTTTATATTTTTGTCTTATCAATGTCTTTAGTCTCTTGTTCAAACCTCGATAATTCTACTTTTATTGAAGAATCACTCTTAGAAGCTTCAGAATATATAAATAATGAAGACTTTGAAAAAGCAATAGAATTATATGATGAAAACCTTGAAAGAGATCCTTTAAATACTAAAACTTTATATAATAAAGCTGCTGTACTCAATCATTTAAATGATAATGAAAAAGCTTTAGAAATCACAAATTTATTGATTGAAAATTCCCCTTATAATATTAAAGCTTATCAACTTAAAATTAAAATTTTAACTAAATTAAATAATAGTTTAGATATTATTAATACTTACAATTCTCTATTAGAATTATCACCTTATCTTTATTCAATTCGTGGTGATTTTATAACTTATTTATTATCCATAAATGAAGATGAAACTCAAAACACTTTGATTAAAGAAAATGCCCTTTTCTTACTCGAGAGGAATAAACTTTCTGTTTTAGCTTTAAAAGCATTGTGCACTATAGAAAAAAATAATGCAGAATACTCTGCATTATTATTATTACACGATGAAGAAGCTTGGAAAGAAATATATACTCCTTCCAAAAATGATTAGATTACCATATTCATTGATTCTCTAACTTCTTCTAGAGTTTGCTGAGCTAATTCTCTTGCCCTCTCAACACCATTTAAAAGTACACTTCTAATATATTCAGGATCTTTCTCTAATTCGCTTCTCTTTTTTCTAATAGGTCTTAGATATTCATTTAAAGCTTCTGTTAAAGTTTTCTTCAATAATCCTGCCCCACCATCTCCAATTCTCGCAGCTATATCAACTGGATCTTCTTGTGTACATAATGAAATTAAAGATAACAAATTAGAAACTTCTTCTCTGTTTACAGGATCATAAGTAATAAAACGCTCTGAATCAGTTTTAGCTTTTTTTACTAATTTTGCCGTCTCATCTTCTGTAGAAGATAAGAAAATTGCATTGTTTCTACTCTTACTCATTTTTTGATAACCATCTAAGCCTGCAACAGATGGAGTTTTACTCAATAAAGCCTGAGGCTCTGGGAATATATGTTTTTTATGAGCATAACGATCATTAAATCTTCTTGCTATTGTCCTAGTCATTTCCAAATGAGGTAATTGATCTTTCCCAACCGGAACTACATTACCTTTACAGAATAAAATATCGCAAGCCTGATGGATTGGATAAGTATACATACCAGCATTTACACTCTTTATCCCAGCAGCTTGAATTTCTTCTTTAACGGTTGGGTTCCTACTTAACTCAGAGTTTGTTACTAAAGTTAAAAAAGGAAGCATCAATTGATTTAATTCCGGAACATAACTGTGAGGGAAAATAACAACATTATCACTGGGATCAATTCCAGAAGAAATATAATCCATTGTAATTTGTTTAATATTATCAGATATATCTTTAGACGAATCATGGTCTGTTAATACTTGGTAATCTGCAATTACAATAAATGTTGGAACTCCCAACTTAGATAAGGTAACACGGTTTTGCAAAGTTCCAAAATAATGACCTAAATGAAGTCTTCCAGTAGGTCTATCCCCAGTTAATACTCTAAACTTTTTGGGGTTTTCATGTATTTCTTTTTCTAATTTTCTGCTTTTTTCGACAGCTACTTCGTAAGTGTCCATATATTCTCCCTAACTATTCGTTTTCTTCGAATCAGTACAATAAAAGCCTGTACCTTTAAACACAATTGGTGTTGAACTATATATTTGTGTTAAAGAATTTTTTGCTTTACACTTAGGACAATCTTTTGGTAAATCATCTTTCATTGATTGTTCTATAGTAAAACTTGCTTTGCATTTTCTACAATAAAAATCATATTTAGCCATTTTTATAATCCCATACTATTTAAACTTAATTTTTCTCTTAGTGAATCAACTTGTTCATCACTTAAAGGCATTTCAACAATGTTCAAAATATTATTTTCTTTATTAAACATTAAATTTAAGAGAGTAAAATCAAGTGCCTCTCCAGCTTTTTTTAAATTTGCTAGATAACCTGCTTTTACCATTCTCTCTAAAGTACTTGCATTCTTATCAGTATCTACCTCAAATTGAGCATCTAATAACATCTCATTCTCTTCATTTTCATTTATTAAAAATAGAATTGAATCAAAATGAGAAATCATAGATGAAGTAAGCCCAAGTCCAAAATCGAATAAAGTTTTTGGTTTAAGACTATATAGTGCGAAATTTGCCCCATACATTTTCATTGTAGTAAGTTGATCAACATTAACTTTTTTGCTATCAACTGTATCTACTAAATCTAAATAAGAAGTATTTGATACTCCCACCATATTTTTATGAATTACTCCAATTTGAGTGTCATCATTCTCATAATATGCTTTTGAATCTTCTAAAACCTTATTAAAATCACTAAAATGGGTTAGGGCAAAATTTGTTTGAAAATAAGGGAAATTACCTTCAATAACAGCATTGTAATCGAAATCTTCTAATGGATAGCTATCGTCTTTAGGAATGATTTCTAAAGTTATTTCTTTTGCTCTATCCCCAAGGTCATCGCCTAAGAGTGATTTTACAAGGTCTTTTTCTTTAGTTGCGTCAATTAATAAAATTGTATCCCCTTCATCAGCTAAACTTTGAAGGGGTACAACTTGATCTTCTGGAGAGAGGAACTTTGTTGTAGTACAACTCATTAAAAATATTAATACAAAAAACGACACTAACAAGTTATAAAACTTACGCATAAAATTCCTCAATCTTTTTATATTTTAGATATTTCTATCTTAATAGTATTATTACCAACTTCTAATGATTCTGTTGACAATGTTACTTTATTTAACTCATCACAAAGTGTTTCGCTAAGGATATAGTCTTTATATTCTTCAAATACCTTATCAATATCCTCACTACCATCATAATTAATAACAATATGATCACTAACATCTAAATTGATATTTTTTCTTTGTGTTTGAATAGCTCTAACGATATCTCTTGCGATACCTTCATTTATTAACTCTTGAGTTAACTCAGTATCGAAGCCTAAAGTTAATTCATCTTCATTCACTACTTTCAAATGAGCTTTTTCTGTTCTTTGAACAATAATATCAGTTTCACTTAAAACAACAATACCACCAGAATACTCTAATTCTTTAGTGTTGCCATCTAAAATCTCAGCAATTTCACTAGAAGATAAATTCATTATTAATGAAGCAACTTCTTTCATTTTAGGTCCTAACTTTTTACCTAATACTTTAAAGTTTGCTTTAGCACTATAATCAACTAATGAAGATTCATCACCCTGAATTGCTACAGACTTAACATTTAGCTCTTCTGAAATGATATCTGTCATTTCACTTAAAATAGCTCTATCTTCCTCACTTCGATCAACTAGATAAACCTTAGATAAAGGTTGTCTAGTTTTTAAGTTATGAGCGCTTCTTAAGCTTCTTCCCATGATAATAGCCTTCATAGTCAAGCTCATTTGTTTCTCTAATTCTAAATTTCTTTGACTTTCATCATAAACTGGATAATCACAAAGATGAACAGAAATTGGCATATCTTCATCTCTTAAATTTATATAAATAGACTCAGTTAAGAAAGGAACTAATGGAGCTGCAATTTTAACAACAGTTAAAAGTACATTATAAAGAGTGTCATAAGCCATTTTCTTATCACTGTCATTTTCGCTACGCCAGAATCTTCTTCTGCTTCGTCTTATATACCAGTTATTTAGATTATCAATGAAACTTACAATTGTACTACATGCTTTTTGAATATCGTAGGCATCTAATGCAGCAGTAACATCTTTAATCAAACCTTGAGTGGTAGAGATAATCCATTTATCTAATGGGTTTTCTAATTTATCAAAAGGTGTTGATGATGGTTCATAGTTATCTATATTTGCATATGTTACAAAGAAAGAATAAGCATTATAAAGAGGTAATAAGAAAGTTTTAATAACTTCTTTTACTCCATCTTCGCTAAACTTCAAATCATCTGCTTTTACAACAGAGCTATTCATTAATGCAAAACGAAGAGCATCAGCACCATATTTTTCAATAACTTCCATTGGATCGGTATAATTCTTATCTCTCTTACTCATTTTCTTACCTTCTTTAGTAAGAACAATTCCGTTTGTAACACAGTTTTTGAAAGCTGGTGTTCCAAAGAGAGCTGAAGCAATAATTGTTAGAGTGTAGAACCAACCTCTAGTCTGATCTAATCCCTCACAAATAAAATCTGCTGGGAAGTTTTGATCAACATATTCTTTATTCTCAAAAGGATAGTGATGTTGAGCATATGGCATTGAGCCTGACTCAAACCAACAATCTAATACGTCAGGAATACGTCTCATAGTACCTTTTCCATCAGGACTTGGCCAGGTTAAGTCATCAACATATTGTTTGTGTAAGTCTTCTACTTTTACACCACTTTTTTCTTCTAATTCAGCTACAGAACCAATTACTTCGATATAATCAGAGTTATCACATTTCCAAATTGGTATTGGATTTCCCCAGAATCTATTTCTTGAAATAGCCCAATCTCTAGCACCTTCTAGCCATTTACCGAAACGACCATGTTTTAAGTGAGCTGGGACCCAAGTAATTTGTTCATTACTTTCAAGCATTATGTTCTTAATTTTTTGAACATCAACAAACCAACAACTCATTGCTCGATAAATTAATGGAGCATCTGTTCTATAGCAGAAAGGATATGAGTGTAAGTAATTTTCCCTCTTTACTAAATAACCTCTATCTTTTAACCATTTGATGACATCTTTGTCCGTATCTTTTACAAAACGTCCCTCAAAATCTGGAACTTCACTTGTAAATTTACATTCGTCATCGATAGGACAAACAACAGGAATACCTGTACCTTTTAGTACTTGATAGTCATCTTCACCAAAGCCACTAGCTGTATGAACTATACCACAACCATCTTCAGTTGTAACATAATCACCTAAAACAGTAACAAAGGCACCTTGTTCTTTTAGAGAAGCAAAATAAGGGAATAGTGGAGTATATCTTAGACCAGCTAAATCTGTTCCTTTATACTCTTCAACAATTTCATAATCTTCTTCATTTTTGTAATAATGTGAGAGTCTATCTTTTCCTAAAATATAATACTCTTTACCGTCTTTAACTTTTACATAATCAATATCTGGACCTAATGCTAAAGCTAGGTTTGAAGGAAGTGTCCATGGAGTTGTTGTCCAAGCTAAGAAATATGTATCACTAGTTCCATCAAGCAAGAATCTAACGGTAATAGCTTGGTCTGTTACATCTCTATAACCACCTTGATTTACTTCAAAGTTAGATAAGGGACAAGCTAATTTTGGGCTATAAGGTAAAATATTATAACCTTCATATATTAATCCTTTTTCATATAAAGATTTAAATACCCACCAAATCGATTCCATATAATCTTTATCCATGGTTCTATAACCATTATCAAAATCAACCCAGCGGCCCATTCTAGTAATAGTTTTTTTCCATTGGCTAGTAAAGCGTAATACAATAGAACGACAGTCATCATTAAAGTTAGCTACCCCATATTCTTTTATTGCTGTAGGACCACTAATACCTAAATTTTTCTCCATTTCATATTCAACTGGCAAACCATGGCAGTCCCAACCAAAAGTTCTTAAAACTCTTTGGCCTTTCATAGAATGGTATCTTGGTATTACATCTTTAATAGTCCCTGGAACTAAATGTCCAAAGTGAGGTAACCCGGTTGCAAAAGGAGGGCCATCATAGAAAACATACTGATTATCTTCAGGCCTTTGTTCGATGGATTTGTTAAATACATCTTCCTTTTCCCAAAATGACAGAATTTGTTCTTCGACTTTTGGAAAGTCTATTTTTGTATCTATTGGATTAAACATTTCAACTCCTAGAAATGAAAACTTATTTTATGCTATTCTAAGACAAAATTAAAATAATGACAACCAATAATAAAACATATTTGAGTGTCTTGACTCACTATAAAAGGAAGGTTAGTTTTAAGTAATGAAACATTTACCTATCAACGACACAATAAAGCAATTTGCTTCTGTTTTTAAAAAAAATGGATTCTCTTTATATATAGTAGGCGGAGCTGTTCGAGATTATTTATTAAATATAAAAAATGAGGATTATGACTTTGCAACTGATGCTACACCTGAAAATGTTATAGCTATATTTAGATCAACTATTCCTACAGGAATAAAGCATGGAACTGTTACTGTATTATTTAAAGGTTATAGCTTTGAAGTTACAACTTTTAGAAGTGAAGCAGACTATTTAGATGGAAGAAGACCAGACAAAGTTGAATTTATTAGAAGCTTAGACGAAGATTTAAAAAGAAGAGATTTTACTATCAACGCTTTAGCAGCTGATGCATCTACAGGCCTTATTATTGATAATCATAACGGAATACGCGATTTAAAGAAAAGAACAATTAAAGCAATTGGATTAGCTCAAGAGAGATTTGATGAAGATGGACTTCGTATAATGAGAGCTTGTCGATTCGCTTCAAAACTAGATTTTGAAGTTGAAGAAAATACTCTAATTGCAATGAAAGAGAAATGCAACAAAATTAAAAATGTAAGCTATGAAAGAATCAAAGATGAATTATTTAAACTTTTAAAAGGAAAAGCTCCATTGAAGGGACTACAACTGTTAGATGATTGTTCCGTTTTAGATATCATCCTTCCTGAAATTTCGGCCTTAAAAGGCATAGAACAAGGTGGCTTTCATAAAAATGATGTGTTTAAACATACCCTTTTATCAGTACAAGCCGCAGCAAAGTATGATTACCCTCTCAACGTTCGCTTAGCTGCCCTATTTCATGATATTGGAAAAGTTTCTACTCAAAAGTTAGATGTAAATAGAAAATCATTATATACTGACACTTCTTTTTCTTTTTATAACCATGAAAATATAAGTTACGACTTAACTAATAAAATCTTAACAAGACTAAAGGCTTCTAATCAAACAATTAATAATGTTTGTAATTTAGTTAAAAATCACATGTTCAATTACACAAGCGATTGGACAGATGGGGCTGTTAAAAGATTTATTAACCGAGTCGGATATGAAAATGTAATTGACTTATTTAAATTAAGAATGTGTGACCAAGAGGCAACATTTAGTAAGGCAAATTGGCAAAGCGTACAAGAATTAGAAGATAGAATTGAAAAAATAATAAAAAATAAGGAAGCGCTAAGCATAAAAGATCTCTCAATTAACGGAAGAGATTTAATTAATCTTGGAATAGAAAGAGGTCCACAATTTTCAAAAATTCTAAATTATCTATTAAATACAGTTTTAGATGACCCACATATGAATGAAAGAGAAAAACTATTAACTCTTGCAATGAATTATTACAAGAGTATAAATTAATTTTTCTTTTCTATTAATTGCTCAAAGGCTATTTTAGCAGCAGCCTGTTGGGCAGTTTTTTTATTTTTACCAGCTGCAGGACCAAAAATTTTTCCATTTAAATTAACACTTACAAAGAAAGTTCTACTGTGATCTGGACCTTCTGTTCTCTCTAGTGTATATATAGGCACTTTTTTCCAAGATTTTTGACAATATTCTTGAATTGCTGTTTTATAATCTCTAACAATTTTATGATCTAAGTATGCATAAATTTGTGGGACCATTAATCTCTCAATTAAGTTTTTAGCACATTCAAAGCCTTGGTCTATATATACACAACCAAAAATTGCTTCCATACAGTCTGAAAGTATTGCCTTTTTCTTTCTTCCGCCTGAGTGACCTTCACCTTTTCCAACAAGTACAACATCTCCAACACCAAGTTTTTTAGCCACTTGGAATAAAGAATCTTCACTAACAACAGCGCTTTTAATTCTAGAAAAATCGCCTTCATGTTTAGCTGGCAAGTTCACAAATAGCCAATTACTAACAGATAAGCCTAATATTGAATCTCCAAGAAATTCTAATCTTTCGTTATTATCTGTTACAACAGGGCATTCGTGAGCAAATGAACGATGAGTGAACGCAAGATTGAGAAGATTCAAATCTTCTATCTTCACTCCCAATTTATCCATAAAATTAAAAAGCTCCCTTCTTCTCTTTGAAGAGATTGAGGGAGCCACTCCGACTTTAGCTTCTGTCATCGAAAAACAGTCCTTAGTCTAGCTGAGAATCTAGATACTCAACAGCATCTTTAACAGTTTCGAATTCATTTGCTTTTTCATCAGGAATGGTAATCCCCATTTCTTCTTCAATAGCATATATTAATTCGTAAGTGTCTAGACTGTCAGCTCCTAGATCTTTTCTAAAAGAAGCATCTAAAGTTACTTTAGATGGTTCTACTTCCATTTTTTCTGCAATTAATTGCTTAACTTGATCAAAAGTCTTGTTATCCATGATTATAGCTCCTATGTCTCTTACTTATCGCTTGTATCTACGATCATTTCACCGCGATAGAAACCACATTTAGGGCAAACGCGATGAGGAAGTATCTTAGCACTACATGTAGGACATACAGTCAATGTAGGTGCTTTAAGCTTCATATTCGCAGCCTTTCTAGATGCAGCTTTAGATTTTGAAGTTTTATATTTAGGTGTTGCCATTTTATACCTCTTAAGTTAGATGATTTTTTGTTGACGCTTTGAGAAGAATAACGAAATAGTGTAAAAACGTCAACAACTTTTACCCTTATATATGAAATAATATATTAAGAAATAATTTATTGCAATTTAAATTAAATATTAATTTAACTAATTTATATAATTTTATAAGGGTTATGAAATTACCTACCTAAAAAAAACTATTATTTTTTTGAGTTGCTTTTTCCCCTTTCTAGCATAAGAATATATATATGTTCAAAAATAAGAAAAAACCGAAACTTTTTATATCCACCATCATCTCATTTTCTCTTCTTGTATTATTACCAACTATAATTATTTTTATAATTTTATCTACTGAAATTCGAAACGAAATGATAATCCAAAACACACAAATACAAACAAATACTTTAAACCAAACAGCTCTAAATATAGAAAATGAAATTAAAACTAATTCTATCATGGCCTCTGCTATTGTACATAATAAAAAAATCATAAACGAAGCTCTCATTTTTAATAGTGCAAATACTTTAAGTGATAATTACAATAGCCACACAAATTTAGATAAATTATTTCAAAGTTATTTAATTGCAAATAACTTTGCTGGTGAGATTTATTTATTATTCAACGATTCTAAAAAATTTTACTTAGCAAGGAATGCAACCTGTATTGATGGAACTTATAATCAGCTTCAACAAATTCTATTAGAATCGGATCCCTTAGTTGATAAAACTCAAATAGTAGATACCCTCTTTCCAAATATCGGGTTTGCATATCCTCACACAATGGCTATTGTTACGTATCCCCCAGCTAACTGGGGTTATACAAAATCATATACTGCAGAAATATTAATTGCACCCTTATCTTCAGTCAAACAATTTTATAACAATTGAAAATAATGAAGAAATTTTTGAAATCATAAAATTAGAAAATGGCCAAAGAAAAGAAATATTTAAAAATGTTCTAAATTTCAAATCAAAAATAGAATTAAAATGTAGAATAGAATATAAAAAACTTAATTTTTATTTCAAAGATAGTCATATTCAAGATTGGACAAAAATTGAAATAGATTTTGATACTACAAAATATTCAGATGAATATAGTCAATATGGAGAGTTTACTAGTACTTTCTGTGGAATTTTTGTTATTGATTGTAACAAAAGAGAAAAAAAAGCAATTTTCGACTATTTTCAATACAACGACTTTTAAAAAATGAGGGATGCGATTGCATCCCTTATTTTTTCCTATCTCTATTTTATGATAGTAGAAATATCTTTATTAGCAAACAACTCTTTTATTCCACCTAACGAGCTTAGAACCCCACTAGCCTCATATGGTAAATAAACTATCTTTGCATCCTTACCTGTAGTCATTTCCTTAAATGTATCAAGATATCTCATTGCTATTAAATATTGCATATAATTATCTTGTGAACCTAAAGCAGCTTTAACAGCCTCAATAGCCTTTGCTTCACCTTCAGCCCTGAGAATTGCAGCTTCCTTGTCTCCAGTAGCCCTATTAATTAAAGCTTCCTTAACACCTTCTGCTTGTAAAATCGCAGCCTGCTTTTGACCTTCTGCATATAAAATTGAAGCACGTTTTTCTCTCTCAGCACTCATCTGTTTTTCCATCTGTTTTTTAATATCTTCAGGTGGAATTATATCTTGCAATTCTACTCTATTTACTTTGATACCCCATTTATCTGTAGCTTCATCCAAAATTAATTGTAATTTATTATTAATTGTATCCCTGCTTGTTAAAGTTTCATCTAATTCTAATTCACCAATAACATTTCTTAGTGTAGTTTGTGTTAATTTTTCAATTGCAATAGGGTAATTTACTATTTCATAAATTGAACGTTTAGGATCTACAACTTGAAAATATATTACCGCATCAATCTCAACAGTAACATTATCTTTAGTAATTACATTTTGCTTAGGATAATCTAAAACTTGTTCCCTTAAATCAATATATTTTGTATTAGAAATAACCATTTTAGGAACTTGATTAGAAGCTTTAGTAGATTGTGCTTTTAATTCTGGCACTGATCTTATTTTATCTAAGAATGGAACAATTATATTAATCCCACTTGATAATGTTTTATGATATTTACCAAGTCTCTCAACAATCATAGCTTTGGATTCTGGCACAATTCTAATTCCTAAGAAAAAGCTAAAAACAATTATGATTACAATAATTACAATAATATAACTCATTTCATTTCCTTTGTAACAACTAATTTGTTACCATCTAGTTTCAAAACTTTTACTTTAGTTCCTTTTTCAATTATACCATTCTCACATCGAGCCTGCCATATTGACCCATTAATTAGAACACTCCCTTTATTATCAGATATATCCTCATTAGCATAATGTACTTGCCCAACTAATAGTTCACTATTAAATTTGTCTTTTTTATTTTTATATAATATAGGTTTTATGAAATAAAAGAATATAAAGAAAAAAACTAAGAATACTAACACTTGAATAAGCATTGATTCAACAACGAAGGAAATCAACCAAGCAAAAACGCCTCCAAAAGCTATAGATAAAAAGAAAAAGCTTGGAGTCATTAACTCAATTACAAAACTCACAATACTTATAACAATCCAAAAATTAGATGCATCTTTCATTTTTTTAATCCTTTACCCAAATTTTACATCGCTAGATGATATACTGTCAAGTTTTTAATATTTTGATAAAATTTGGCATTTATCAACTCAAAAATTAAAGTTAAATTATAGGCAAATAGATTAGCTACCTAATTAAAATATTGTTATCTAAATAGAATGTCAAAAAATTATATTATCTAAGCTTTGAATTCGCTAATACATTTGCTACACGCATTTTAACAATATCAACATCAAAAGGCTTAACAATCATATCTTTAGCACCTTTACTTAAGGCCTCAGCTTCATAACTTTTATCTGCAGATATAACAATAACAGGAATTTTAGCTAAAATTGGATCTCTTCTATAAATTTCAAGGAATTGAGAGCCATCCATAACAGGCATTTTCATATCTAATAATATGATAGATGTATTTGGATGATGAGCTAAAACCTTCAAAGCTTCTTTACCATTTTCAGCTTGTAAAATATTAAAACTATTTTCAAAATAGCTTTTCAATAATCTTCTGGCAATAAAAGTATCATCTACAATTAACATTGTTGGGATATTTGACTCAATTTCTTCAGAGACGTAGAAAGCATAGCCATTTTTCCCTGCTAGTTTAACATCATAAAGAGCTAAATCTGCACGTGCAAAAACTGAATCAAAATTATCTTTAGGATGAACTTGTGCTATTCCAATAGATAAAGAAACTTGTTCTTCAATTGTATTTTCAATTAAAGAATAAAACTCTTTTTGTAATTTTGTAGCAAACTCTTCTGTTTCTTTTTTAGTAGAATCTACTAAAAAAACAACAAACTCATCTCCTCCAATTCTACCTACTATTGCATTTTTAGGAGTTAGTTCAAACAACTTATTAGACAAATCTTTTAAAACCAAATCTCCAATTAAGTGCCCCTGATTATCATTTACATTTTTAAAATTATCAACATCAATAACAAATAGAAAGCCAGTATCAGAATCTGCTAAATGAGAATCAATTAAATATTGAGTTGATCGCCTATTCAATAATTTTGTTAATGAATCTTGCGTTGATAACTTTTCAAGTTTAGAAAGATTTTCTAATTCAACTTCACGAGTTCCACTAATAATATTGGAACCAAGTAAAACAAAAGAATAAGATGTTATAGCAATTAATACTTCCGAAAAATCTAAACCTAATGGTGTATTTACAATGTAAGATACTAATAAATAAATTATTGTAGATATCGTTGTAATTAAGAAAGTTGTAAAAAAAGATAATTGCAATACTAGTCCCAAAAGAATTTGAATCATTCCAAAAAGATATCCAGGAAATTTATCATAAAAAAATATGTTTAATGAGATTACATATGAAATGAACATTATCCAAAAAATAATACTATATTTGGTGGTCCGTCTAATATCATTTGAAATTTTGTAATCTTTAAGGAATTTAAAAGCCAAAAAAATAGCAAAACAACTTAAAGCGAATAAAATAACAGATAAAGAATTGGAACTTGTAATACTAAAAACCGCAAATAATGCACTTGTAAAGATTGAAAGCAGAGATAAAGATTCTAAGACTGTAACATTCCAAGCATCAATTTTTTGTGAAAATTGGGATCGTAATTGTTTTTCTTTATCTAAGAATTCAAATCTAAACATCAAATCTTTCCTTTATCTTCGTAGCAACTATAGGGGGTACCATTGTTTCAATCTCAGCCCCATAAAAAGCTAACTCTTTTATTGCTGAAGATCTTAATAAGAAATAATTTGGACTTGTGGGCATAAACAATACTTCTAAATCATTATATAATTGTTTATTTGTCATAGCTAATTCGAATTCATATCCAAAATCAACTAAAGCTCTTACCCCTCTAATCATAATTTTAATCTTATTTTTTCTAGCAAAATCAACTACTAATCCATTATGAATTACAACTTCAATATTATCATGATCCTTAAGGATTTCTTGAAGCATCTGCTGTCTTTCTTGAGCATTAAACAAAGGATTTTTTTGAATATTTGCAGCTACAACTACATACAATTTTTCATATAGTTTAGCTGATCTTTCAATAATATCTATATGGCCTAAAGTGGGTGGATCAAAGGACCCTGGTAACATTGCTATCATTCTTTAATTTCCTCAACAAACTTCTTCATCGAATCAAACTGCTGTGGAGTTTCAACTTGGATTGTTTCAACAAATTTTAGGGTCCCGCTTTCATCTTTTTCGATTATTGCAAATGATCCTCTACCAATGTAACTTACAGTCTGTGTTTCTTTAACGTTATAATCTTTTTTTATTTTATCTAACACACAATCAAAATGATAATACCCTTCATCACCTTTGATAGCACTAGTAATATTATTTATAATTTTATCACAATAGATACATTTAACCAATGGTTCTTTTACCTTTCTAATGCTAACTGGGGGCAAAGAACTTTTAGGAGTGACTTTTTTCTTTGAAGGCAATAAATCTTTTCCATCTTTAGAAATTTTTTGTTTTCTAGATGAATGAGTTCTATTTTTCCTCTTTTTCACAGCTTTTTTATTTTGTCTATCAATATTTGATTGGTTACTAACGTCCATACATATCTCCTAATAATGAAAATACCCAAAAATTTGATTAATAGCAATAAAAAAAAATCAAAAATAAAAAAAAGGACAACATTTATAATGTTATCCTTAATTGTTATATCAGAAAGTTTAATAAAACTATTTATTTTTACGTACAATAAGTTCTTTAACTTTAGCTGATTTACCAACTCTATCTCTGATATAGTATAGTTTAGCTCTTCTAACACGACCGCGACGTACTACTGTAATTTTTTCAATACGTGGTGAATGTAATGGGAAGATCCTTTCGACACCTACACCGTAGGAGATTTTACGAACAACAAATGAACGACGGATGCCGCTGTTATTCTTTGCAATAACCAAGCCTTCAAATACTTGGATACGTTCTGTAGTGCCTTCGATGATCTTAAAAAATACCTTAATAGTATCACCAACGTTGAAATTTTCAGCGTTTTCTTTCATCTGCTCTGCTTCAATAGCTTTAATTAAATCCATTTTTAGGTCCTCTTTGCTCTGTTTCTGAGTTCTTGTAAAGTCTTTCTAGATTGTAAATCTAACGATTTTTGTTCTAGAAGCTCGGGCCGAAAAGAAAGTGTCTTCTCAAGCCGCTTTTCCAAACGCCATTGTTTAATATTCTTATGATTCCCACTAAGTAATACTTGAGGAACTTCTAAGCCTTTAAAAACACTTGGCCTTGTGTATTGGGGATACTCTAATAATCCGTCACTGAAACTCTCTTCTTCAAGTGATTCACTACTTATTACACCATCAACTAAACGATATAATGAATCAATAATCACTAAAGAAGCAATCTCGCCACTCGAGATTACATAATCTCCAATACTAATCTCGTCATCCACATACAGGTCTATTACCCGTTGGTCAATACCTTCATAATGTCCACAAATGAAAACTAAGTTTTCTTCCTCACTTAACTCTTTTGAAAGAGCTTGCGTAAGTTTCTTACCGGACGGAGAAGGATATATAACCCGCTTTTCTTTTGCTTTGATACTCTCAAGCGCCTTGCACAGCGGCTCAGGTTTTAACACCATTCCTGCACCACCTCCGTAAGGAGAATCATCACAAGTATGATGTCTATCAATAGCAAAGTTACGAAAATCAATCATATTATATGTTATGATACCGTTTTCAACAGCTCTTTTCATGATTGAATTCGAAAAGAAACCTTGAACCATTTCGGGAAACAGTGTAACTACGTCTATATTCATGCCAACAACCATTGCGCCAACAATTCAATAGTCTTGTCTTCGATAGAGACCTTACCAACGTATTGGTCTAATAAAGGAACCAAGAAACGCTTATTAGAACCATCTTCAACTTCTAATAATAACGCTTGAGGTCCATCAAAAAATCCAACTACCTTAGCCATCGGCTTATCTTCATGCATTAGGGTGCAACCTAGCAAATCAGAGACATAGTATTCACCTTTCTTAAGAGGAGCAGCTTCACTTTTTGGAACTAGAAGTGTAGCGCCAGCTAGTTTCTTTGCCGTTTCTGGATCATCTACTCCAGAAAACTTTATGTACGCTTGACTGCCACTCTTTCGAAATCCTTCGATAGCATATGTTATCTCGCGGCCATCCTTCAAGAGGATAATTCCTTGCTTTAATTTCTTTAAGTAAGAGCAATCATCGTTGAATGGGCGGACCTTCACCTCACCCTTTAGACCATATGATGTCTGGATGATAGCCGTTGCGAGTTTATCCATATTTAATCCAAAATCTCCAAAACAACACGCTTGCCGCCTTTTGTCGCTGTAGCACTTAAGATGGTTCTAATTGCTTTTGCGATGCGGCCTTGCTTGCCGATCACTTTGCCAATATCCTCTGTTGCAACTTTGAGTTCCAGTATAGTAGATTTTTCACCTTCTACAACATTCACAGCTACATCATCAGGGAAATCAACAAGTGACTTTACAATGTATTCAACAAGATCTTTTTCCACAACTAATCCTCTTATTCTTGACTAGTTCTAGAAACTTGTACACCCTGCTTGTTTAAAAGAGCGCGTACAGTTGCACTAGGTTGTGCACCTTTTTGTAACCAATCTTTTACTGCTTCAACATTAAGAACAACTTGATCTTCTTTGTCTTCAACAGGATGATATTGGCCAACTTCTGCTAGAGTTCTACTCTTGTTTGCAGCTCTTGAATCCATTACTACGATCCTATAATAAGGTCTTTTCTTGGAACCAAAACGCTTGAGTCTCATGCTTGTGCTCACGGTAATTCCTCCTACTCGAATTTCTATTAGCTTCTATATGAGTTATATCTAAACCATATTTTGATTTAAATAAATTTTCACACTTAAAAGGATAATAATTGCTTTTTATTTTTGTAAAAAGACATAATTATCCTTCAACCATTCACAAATTAAGGATAATACATTTTTATTAACATAAAATCAAGGTACAATGCTAATTAAAAAACATTTTCAACTTATTATCCTAATATCCCATTTGTTTTTGTAACATTTTTTGATATTTTTTATTTTTTGTTAACTTTCTCATTGTATTCTTCATTTTTTCAAACTTCTTAATACAACGATTAACTTCAGCTACACTTACACCACTACCTTTAGCAATTCTTTTTCTGCGAGTTGGACCAATTAATCTATAATTAGCTCTCTCTTGTGGTGTCATTGACAATATGATAGCTTTCTCTCTTTTTAATTCATCCATTGGAATATCATCAGCAGAGACTTGTCCTGCTGCACCTGGTATCATTTGAATTAACTTATCCATTGATCCCATTTTATCCATTTGATTTAATTGATCTAAATAATCCTGAAGAGAGAATGTATTCTTTTTCATTTTCTCTTGAAGTTTTAAAGCTTCTTCTTGATCAATAGTTTCTTGAGCTTTTTCAACAAGAGAAACTACATCTCCCATTCCAAGTATACGAGAAGCGATTCTATCTGGGTAAAAAGGATCTAAATCCTCCATCTTTTCACCACTACCGATGAATTTAATTGGTTTACCTACAACACTTCTCAAAGATAGAGCTGCACCACCTCGTGTATCTGAATCAAACTTTGATAAAACAACACCTGAAATCCCAACTTTTTGTTCAAATTCTTTAGCTATAGTTACAGCATTTTGTCCCGTCATTGCATCTGCGACAAATAAAGTTTCATCAGGATTAATAGCTTTTGAAACTTTTTGAATTTCATTCATTAATACTTCATCTAGATGCATTCTTCCTGAAGTATCAACAATCAACACATCATATTGATTTTTCTTTGCAAAAGCTAACCCTTCTTTTGCTACTTTAACAGGATCTTTACAACTTTCAATTGTAAAAACAGGAACATCTACTTGTTCACCTAAAACTTGCAATTGTGTTATAGCAGCTGGTCTAACAAGGTCAGCAGCAACAAGCATAGGTCGTCTGCCTTTCTTCTTTAAACTTAAAGCTAATTTAGCACTTGTAGTTGTTTTACCACTACCTTGAAGTCCCATCATAAGTATAGTAGTAGTCGTATCAGGACCTTTAAGTTGTAATTCTTGCTTATCTTCAGCACTTAATAAATTTACCATCCTGTCATAGACAATTTTAGTAAACATCTGACCAGGGTCTATAGCTTTTAATACTTTTTCACCTAAAGCCTCTTCCCTAGTTCCATTAATAAAACGTCTAACAACTCTTAAATTTACATCGGCATCTAATAATGCAATTTTAATTTGTTCTACTGCATCTTCAATATTTTTTTCTGTAATTTTTCCTTTTCCGGAAACATCTCTAATAATTGAAGAAAATTTCTCACTTATTGATTCAAACATATCTTACTCATATTTTTTTGGATTTCTGTGCTACTTATACCTTAATAAAAGTCAAAATGTCAAGGTATTAGAAGCTACACTAAGCTATACATCTACCTCTTCATCATTAGTATTAAGTATAACAGGAGCACCTTTTTCTACCCCAATCTTATAGCTTACTGTAGTAGATACTCCAGGCTCAATTTGAGTAACACCTAAAAGAGTTCTACTACCTGTTACGGTATGTTTATTATGGGTAATAATAATAAACTGGCTATCTCTTGAGAATTCTTCCAATACTGAAAGGAAAAATCCTATATTTCTATCATCTAAAGCTGCATCAATTTCATCTAAAATACAGAAGGGACTTGGCTTAACTTGATAAGTTGCAAACAAGAGTCCAACAGCTGTCATAGACCGCTCTCCCCCACTTAATAAGGAAAGATTTGTTAATTTTTTTCCTGGGGGTTGAGCTAAAATTTCTATACCACTTTCAAGAATATTTTCAGGATCAGACAATTTGAGCTCAGCTCGCCCTCCTCCAAAAAGTCTTCTAAACATCAACTGAAAATTTTCAGAAATTTGCTTATATGTCGTTAAAAAACGCTCTTCACTCTCATTTGTAATTCTAGTTACAACATTTTCTAAATCAGCTTTTGCCTTCATTAAATCTGCAATTTGTGATGATAAAAATTCATATTGTTGTTTTGCTTCTTCAAATTCATCACCTGCCATTTGGTTAATATAGCCTAGGCGAGAAATTTCTTTTTTTACATCTTCAAGTCTATTTCTAAGTATTTTAGGATTATCTAATTCCTCTTTCATCTTATCTTCAAACTCTGCCAGATTTCTACTATAGGTTTCAAAAAAGTTGTTATAAATTTGTTCTATCATTTCACCAATAGATTGAATCTGTAATTCAGACTGATCTTTTTCTCTTCTTAACTTATTTATAGTTTCAAAAGCGGAATTTTTTTGATTCTGTTTCATTGAAATTTCATTAGATTTTTGTTCAATTACTTCTATTAACTCTTCTAATTGTTCGGATAAAGAAATTCCCCTTTGAGCTATATCATTCATTTCTTTTTCAGTTACTCTAATTGTTTCTTGATGACTTGATGCTTTTTGGGCTGCACCTTTAGCTTCTATTAACCTATCATTATATTCTAGTTTTAACTCATCATTAGATCTTTTTATTGTATCAATAGCAACTTTATGCTCTCCTATAGAACCATTTATTTGCTCGAGCATAATTTTTAAATCGCTAATACTATCTTTATAATCAGAACATTGATTACTCAATTTTTCATTGTCATTTCTTAAATAAGAAATTTGAGTCCTATATATATTTATATTTTCTCGATTTGATAAGATTTTTTTATCTAATTTGTGTTTTTTTGAGACAATACCATCCTCATTAATAAAATCATCAATAAAGGTTGGAATTGCTAAATCGTATTGATTTAAAAGTGCTTTTAGAGACTCTAAATTGCTTATATTTGTTTGTTTATCTTTTTTTATTTTTTTAATTAGAGATTCACTATCTAAAGTATTTAATTGATTTATAAACTTGTTTTGGTTTTCTAAAGAAGTAATAATATAATTCAATTTATCATCTATTTTTCCTCTAATATCTTTTCTTGCAGAAGAATTATATCCGCTATCTTTAAGTTTAGAATCTAATTGAACTACAATTGCATCAGTAATCTCATTTAATTCTAATGAAAGAGAATTATATATTTCCTCACCTTGAGAAATTTTCTTTTCAAGTTCATCTATTTCTTTAGTTTGTTTAGCTATTAAAGACCTAGCACTTTCTAAAGACTTTTCTAGTTTTTTAATATCTATATCAATATCTTGAGCTTCTAATTTTAGTTTTTCAATTCTTGTTTGTTTATCTTTAATTAACTCTTCATTTAAAATTAATTTTTCTTCAAGAGCTTTTGCTTTATCATAAGAGGATTGCTTATTCAATAAAGCCTCTTTATAATATCTATTCAACAATTCAATAAAATCAGTTTTACCTTTATGCTCCTCTTCTAAGCGTTTTAACTCCGTTTGAATTTCTACTCTTTTTGATGTTTTATTTCTCAAATCTTCTTGCATCTCACTAATAACGGTATCAAGACCATTTAATGAAACACTTTTATTTCGAATTTCTTCTTCTAAGGATGAAAGTCGATTTTGTTTATCATCCTTTAACATAAGATAAGATTTTACTGTTGAGAGTTGAACCTCAACTTCTAAATTGAATTTTTCTTTATTTAATTCATTATATTTAAAGCACTTTGTAGCTTGAGTTTTTTTAGAGTCATAAGTTCTTTTAACTTCTCTTAAAATAGTATCAACTTGAGCTATGTTCTCATCAGTTCTCTCTATCTTTCTCTGAGCTTCTTTACTCTGTTGTTTGAATCTAGAAATTCCAGCAGCTTCCTCAAAAATATAACGTCTATCTTCCGGTCTTGTTGATAAAATTTGGTCTATTTTACCTTGCTCTAAGATAGAATAAGCACTTTTACCAACTCCTGTATCAAAAAATAATTCTTTAATATTTTTTAACAAAACTCTGTTTTTATTTAGATAATATTCACTCTCACCAGATCGATATACTCTTCTCTTTATTTCTATTTCATTAACATCAAGATTTAAGTGTCTGCCTTCGTTGTTTATAAGCAAAACAACTTCAGCCATTTGTAGTTGGCTTCTTTTATCTGTTCCATTAAAGATAACATCTTCCATTTTTCCAGCTCTAAGTGTTTTTGTAGATTGTTCACCTAGAACCCATTTTATTGCATCAACTATATTACTTTTTCCACATCCGTTAGGACCTAGTAAACTAGTAATTCCATCAGAAAAATCTAATTTAGTTTTATCAGCAAAAGATTTAAATCCGTATAATTCGAGACTCTTTAAAAACAAAATTGCACCAACTTTTTTAAAATATAATTATTAATAAATAATAACATAATTTAACTTTTTTTCAATATTATTAGAATATTTTATGATAATAATATAATATTTTGATTTTATAAAATTAAAAATAGTTATATAATTATTATAGTAAAATGATATCAATTTTATGAGTTTAAATTAAATAATAATATATTTTAAATATAATTTTAAACAAATTATAACAATTATGTAAACTTTTAAATTCTTTTTTCTTTTTTTATTATATAAATATGATATAATAATTATATATAAACTACTATTTAATTTATGAAAATGATATGATTAATTATAAAAATTATATAGGAACTAGTTAAGTTTAACTAAAGTTCAAATTATGATATTATATTTAAAATAATTATTTAGGATATTTAAAGCTATGGAAACTTTTCTTTTTGACAATATGGAATCTAATCAAAACTCAATAGAGAACAAAATAACAATAGGACTAGATGAAGCTGGAAGAGGCCCTTTAGCAGGACCTGTTTGTGCTGGTGCTTGTATTTTGAATAAGGATTTCCCAATTGAACTTTTAGATGATTCTAAAAAACTAAATAAAAAACGCTTAAATGAAGCTTATCAAGCTATAATCAAATATTCTACTTGCTACAGTATTGCTTGGTGCACCCCTAAAGAAATAGATGAATTAAACATTTTATGGGCTAGTATGAGAGCCATGGAAAAAGCCTTTAATCTCGTAGCCCAAAAATATGGCAAACCAATTGATTTGGCCTTAGTTGATGGAAACAAAACTCCAGACCTCAATATTGAAACTAGAGCTATTGTTAAAGGAGATTCTATCTATCCTGAAATTATGGCTGCTTCTATCCTTGCAAAGGTTTCTAGAGATAATTTTATGACTTACTGTGATAAAAAATGGCCAGAATATGGGTTTAAAAAACATATGGGATATCCAACTAAATATCATCGTTTAATGATTGAAAAGTATGGACTATCCCCTATTCACAGAAAATCGTTCACTTTTAAAAAAATTGAAGATGAACAATTAGAATTGTTTTAATTTTTCTTGGTTGAATATTTTTTTATAAAATCTAAAGATTTTTGGAATTCTCTTACAAATTCACCCATATCTTCTTGATATACTAAAATTGACTGTCTAATATATCTATTAGATTCTTCATCACCTTTACTTTCTACTATATTTAAGTATAAATCGCCATAAACATTTTCTTTAACATTAAAAAAATAAGTTCTATCATTTTTTTTGATACTAGTTGTAAAAACTTCTCCGCGCTGTCCCATATTATTCCTCGCTTAATATTATTTTTTTCAAAATAATTTCTTTTTTTATATTTAACTTATATAAACACCATATTATACTTCTATGTCAATCCTATACTATACAAATCAACTAAATAGGGCTAATACTTATCAATTTAAATTAAACTTGATAATTTTTCCTTATTTTATGCTGAAATTCAGTTACTCTAAACTATCTTCTTAAAATAATTCTTTTTGTTTATGTAAATGTCTCATAAAGAATTACCATATATTAATAGAATGATAACATCTCAAATAAAAAAACTTTTAGATTTTTTTTATCAAAACCACTTGACCTATTAAGCAAGTTTTTATAATATCTCAATCGTTGATTAGATAAAAACATCAATCAACAAACTAAAAAACAAATATGCGCCATTCGTATAATGGTATTACTCCAGCCTTCCAAGCTGATAACGTGGGTTCGATTCCCATATGGCGCTCACCCAAAAAAGATACTGCATTTTGTAGTATCTTTTTTTTGATTATTTACTTGTAAATGAAAAAACAAAGGCTACCTAAAACTATAAAAGATATTTTAGATAGCTGCTCAATTTAAAAGATTTTCATTTATAATTATTTTATTCTTAAATCACTATCATCTGAAACATGTTCTACATTTAATAAAGCTCCTAACCTATCAAGGGAAGCTAAAATCATAAGTTGTTCCCAATGTTCGAGTTTATTAAAGTTTGCATAAAAATCCTCATGGATTAAATCTACATCATGTTCCAAAATTTTTTGTGATTTTTCTGTTAATACTATATTTACTTTTCTCTTATCAACTACACTTCTTTGTCGTTTGGCATATCCTTGTAATTCTAAACGGTCAAGAATACTTGTAACAGTCGCCTGAGATAGACTAATATCTTTTGCTATTGCCGATATTTGCATATTAGAATTATGCTTTATAGCCTTTAAAACCATAAGCTGAGGACCTGTTAGCCCAAATTGTTTTTTTAATTTTTTAGAATGTAAATCTATAGCTCTATCTATTTTTCTTAATGCAACAAACACATCTTCTGCAATACTATAATGATCCATTATTACCACCTAACTATTTAAATAAAAATACTAAATATTTTATATCTATTTTACTAAATCCATCTAATTTTATTCATTTCTTATCAATATATTCCATTCATGGCTTTGTTTTTATTTTTTTATACTAAGCTTAGCCACAAACTTCTTTTTTTTGTAAAATAATTATAGACTCGATTGATAAAATATTAAACCATATTTTTCAATAAAATCCAGCTACTGCTTTAAACCTTTCTTAAAAATTTATTTATCTTATTTCACTTTTTATTCTATTAAAAACTACCTTAAATTATAAATAATGTTTCTTAGTTTATACTGTTTTAAATAGCATTAGTAATATAAACCATATATCAATAATAACAATTGAACAAAAATACTTAGTATTATAAACATTATATTTATATCCTTATTTTGACATAAAACCCTTTTTAAGCTCTATAATGCTCTTTTAATACTTACACATCTAAGTAATTTTAGCAATAGTGTTGACACTTTCCCTAAAAATTCTTTAGTATTATAAACATTAGAACACAAAATTATTATCAGAGGAATAAAATGAAAAAATTTAAAAACTTAAAAAAAGCAATTATCTTAACTCTTATTGGGTTATCTGTTTCAACAGCACTATTTGCTTCAGGACAAGAAGAAACAGAGGTTGAAACGATTGTATTTGGTGATCTTTCATGGGACAGTGTACAAGTTCACAATAAAATTGCAGGTTTCATAATTGAAAATGGATTTGATGGCTATGTAGCTGATTACGTTCCAGGAGACACAATGCCTATTATGAATGGTATTATCCAAGGCGATGTAGATGTAGATATGGAATCATGGCATCAAAATGTAATGGAAATATATAACAAAGGTATCGAATCTGGCAATCTAATTGATTTAGGTCAAAATATGCCTGATGCTCCACAAGGCTGGTGGGTACCTAGATATTTAGTTGAAGGTGAAGATGCTCTTGCACCTGATTTAAAAAGTGTAGCAGATTTACCTAAATATGCTCATTTATTTAAAGATCCAGAAGATCCTTCAAAAGGTATAGTTTACGGGGGTGTTGCCGGATGGGGCCAAATGGAAATCTCTGATGATATATTTAATGAATACAATCTCGAAGAGACATTTAACCTTGCAATCACTGGCTCAGGCTCAGCATTAGCTGGTTCTATGGTAGGTTCTTATAAAAAGATGGAACCTTGGGTTGGCTATTATTGGGCACCTACTGCTATCTTAGGAAAACTTGATATGGTACTACTTGAAGGCAGTGAATTCGACCCTGCTGATGTTAACATTTTAATCAATAAATCATTATTAGAGAGAGCTCCTGAAGTTGTAGAATTATTAAAAAATTATTCAACAAGCGTTGCTGATAACAATGAATTCTTAGCAAAAATGGATGATGAAGGTTGGTCAACAGAAGAGACTGCACATTGGTTCTTAAAAAATAAAGAAAACGTTTGGACAAAATGGGTTTCAGATGAAGTAGCACAAAAAGTTAAAGCAGCATTATAGGAGTAATATGGAATCGACTACAAACACACCACAAGTATCAATTAAAAATGTATGGAAACTCTATGGTAAAGATTCAAAAAAAGTTTTTACAAAAAAATTAATGAGTGAATCAAAATCAGTCATCCAAGAAAAAACTGGATGTATTGTGGGAATGAAAAATATTAATCTAGAAATAAAAAAAGGTGAATTCTATATATTAATGGGACTTTCTGGAAGTGGAAAATCTACTTTAATTAGATCTCTAATACGTTTGGTAAACACAACTAAGGGTAATATTATTATTAATGGCAAAGACATTACTAAAATGAACAATGATCAACTCTTACATTTTAGAAGAGACACTTTTGGAATGGTTTTCCAACATTATGGACTTCTTCCGCATTTAACTGTACTAGATAATGCGGCATATGGATTAAAAATTAAAGGTATTCCTAAAGGTGAAAGATATGCTAAGGCAATGCAAACTTTAGAAACTGTCGGATTAAAAGGCTGGGAAGATTATTACCCTGGATCCTTAAGCGGCGGTATGCAACAAAGAGTTGGTCTTGCTCGAGCTTTAGCAAATGATCCAGAAATTCTATTAATGGATGAACCTTTTAGTGGTTTAGATCCTTTAATTAGAAGACAAATGCAAGATGAATTAGTTGAACTGCAAGAAAAACTTAAAAAAACTATAATATTTGTAACTCATGACTTGCACGAAGCACTTAAACTTGGCGATCAAATTGCTATCCTTAGAGACGGTGAGGTGGTTCAAGTTGGAACACCTGAAGAAATTGTTACAAATCCTGCAGATGAATATGTACAAGAATTTGTTCAAGATGCATCCCCTGCAAAAGTTTTAACTGCTTGTAGCATCATGGAAGAACCATCTGTACTCGCTTATGCTTGGGAAGGCCCTAAAACTGCTTTAACCCTAATCAGAGCTAATAAAAGAAGAGCCGCTTTTATAGTTAATAAATCGAGAGAACTTCTAGGCGTTATCAGAGAGAAAGAATTAATAAATCTTTTAGAAAATGAAAATAAGTCAAAAACTATACCTATTTCTTCAATAAAGAAAGTTACAACAGTTAATGAAGATACTTTAGTTGAAGAGTTATTTCCTATAGTTACAGAAAATCCCTGGCCAATTCCAGTAGTAGATGAAAAGAATAGATTAAAAGGTATTGTAACAACTGATCATATCTTTGAGTCCCTTTCCCCCCTAGGAGGTGAATAGTATGTTTGAATTTCCAGAAATGATTAATTTACCAGTGGCAAAAGTTGTAGATTCGATAATGGATTGGCTACTTATACACCTAGATGGCTTTTTTGATTTCATTGGAGCTATTATATTACACGTAGTACTAGCTCTAGAAAATTTATTCTTATTTGTTCCATGGTTTGTGATTATCTTGTTAATTGGTTTAGCAGGATGGAAACTTTTAGGAAAAATAAGCACTGGCATTATTTTTATGACTATGATGTTTATTATCGGAGCTTTTAACTATTGGGACTTAGCAATGAGAACTCTTAGTTTGGTTATATCTTCTGTAGTATTTTCTCTTCTCATTGGGCTACCTACAGGTATAAAAATGGCTAGAAGCGATAGAGCACAGAGAATATTAAAACCCTTATTGGATGCAATGCAAACTATGCCAAGTTTTGTCTATCTAATTCCGGCTCTAATGTTCTTTGGCATGGGAAAAGTCCCAGCAATGGTTGCTACAATAATATATGCTGTTCCTCCAGTTATTCGCTTAACAAATGTAGGAATTAGAACAGTAGATATTGAAGCTTTAGAAGCTGCTAAAGCTTTTGGGGCTACCCCAAAACAAATTCTCTTCGATGTTCAACTCCCTCTAGCTAAACCTTCTATTATGGTAGGAATAAACCAAACAACAATGATGGCCCTTGCTATGGTTGTTATTGGATCGATGATTGGGGCAAAAGGACTTGGAATGGAAGTTCTCTTAGCAATTAGTAGGATTGAGGTTGGCAGAGGCTTTGAAGCAGGTATTTCAATAGTATTCTTAGCAATTATTATCGATAGAATAACACACTCTTTCTCAAAAACTACAACTAAACAATAATTAAAATATTAAAAATTTGTACTCTAAGATATTTTGTCTTAGAGTATATTTTTTATCTTTAACTCATTTTTTTTAACTTAAAGTAATTATAACTTTCATACTATTATATCTTGATATTGTTAAAAAGTATCTAAACTAACTTTGCCTTTATATATTCTTTCATATCCTTTTCAGATCTTTCTATATGTCTTTTTATTAATAGCGAGGCCAAATTTTTATCTTTTGCTTTTATGGCTTCAAAAATTCTTTTATGCTCAATTAAACCAGTCTTTGGGCCAATCGCTTGGTTCGATTTATGTTGATAACTGATTAAAACATCATGAAGTATTTCCATTATTTTTGATGCTAATAAATTTTGAGTCCCTTTCACAATTATTGTGTGAAAGTTAAAATCAGCTTTATAAAATTCTTGATTATTTGAAAGCTCATTTTTTGTCATTATCCTCAAACACTCTTCTAACTCTTTTATGTTTTCATCACTATAACGATCTATAAATAACTCAACACAAGCGGGTTCAATGATTTTTCTAAATTCAAGTACAGTCAAAGAATCAAAATCATCAAATAATAATAAAGGAAGTAATGAATTCATCAATGGAGAAATTGCGGTATCTGAGACAAATGTACCATTCCCTTGAATTCTTATTAAAACATTTAAAGCAACTAATTCATCTATTGCAGTTCTAACTGCTGCTCTACTAACATTTAATTCTTTCATTAATTGAGGTTCTGTATATATTTTATCACCTTTTTTCCATTCCCCATTACCAATCTTCTTTTTGATAAAGGCTAACACGCAGTCTGCCGCTGATTGGTTTTCATTTTTCATAAGTTAAACCTCCAATTAAGAAAATTCATAAATTAAATTATTATTTTAAAATATCTTTCAAATAGAATTTAACTTCTAAATATTATATACCAACTCTTCAGTCAGTCAATTTTTTATTTTTACATGTGTTTATTTAGCATTCAAATATTACTTGAAATATCATTTATTTATTAATTAAAGTAATTTAAACATAAAATATCCACTAGCCAATCATAAATTAAGATTGGCTAGTGAAAAGTCGTATAAAATTATCAAAAAGGAGTTTTTTGTTAAGCGTTATATGTAGATGATGAAGTATTTCCACCTTCTCCAGTCCAATTCGTATGAAAAAAATCACCTCTCTTCATATCTACTCTTTCGTATGTATGAGCTCCAAAATAGTCTCTTTGTGCTTGTAATAAATTAGCAGGTAATCTCGCACTTGTATATGCGTCAAAATAATTTAAAGCTGATGAGAAAGCAGGTGTCGGTATTGCATTTTTAACTGCAAGAGAAACAACATCTCTCCAATCATCACTAAGAGAGTTTATGATAGATGAGAAATATGGATCTAAAATTAAATTTTTCAACTTAGGATTTTTATCATAAGCTTCTTTAATTTTAATTAGAAAAGAAGATCTAATTATACAACCACCTCTCCACATTAGGGCAATTTCACCATAATTTAATTCCCATTTGTAAGTCTTTGCAGCTTCCATCATTAAAGCAAAACCTTGGGCATATGAGATTATTTTAGACGCAAATAAAGCATTTTTTATCTTTGCTATAAATTCTTGTTTGTTTTGAGGTATTTTAATTTCAGGTTTATTGAATATTTTTGAGGCTCCTTCTCTGTCTTCTTTCTTAGCTGAAATAAACCTCGAAAAAACTGCTTCACTTATTAGTGTTAAAGCAACTCCTTGATTTAGAGCAGAAATACTAGTCCATTTCCCTGTACCTTTTTGTCCTGCAGTATCAAGTATTTTATCAATTGTGTAACTTCCATCTTCTTCTTTATGAGATAGTATGGCAGCTGTTATTTCTATTAAATAACTATTTAATTCACTATCATTCCAAGCAGAAAATATTTGTTGTATCTCATCATTGCTTAATTTTAAAACGTTTTTCAACAAACTATAGGCTTCACAAATTAATTCCATGTCCCCATATTCAATGCCATTATGTACCATTTTTACAAAATGACCGGCACCATTATCTCCAACCCAAGAACAGCATGGAGAGCCATCTTCTACTTTAGCACTCACATTTTGTAAAATATCTTTAACTTGAATCCAAGCTTGTTTTGAACCTCCAGGCATTAAACTAGGCCCTTTAAGAGCTCCTTCTTCTCCACCAGAGACTCCAGTTCCAATATAATACAATCCATGTTCTTCAACTAGTTTTGTTCTTCTAATAGTATCCTCAAAATAGCTATTACCACCATCAATAATTATATCTTCTTTATCTAAAAGAGGTATTAATTGGTTGATAAAACTATCGACAGGATTTCCTGCTTTAACAAGTAACATTACTTTTCTTGGTTTTTCAATCTTAGACACTAATTCTTTCAAGCTATGAGTACCTACTATATTTTTACCTTTGGCTCTAGTGTTGATAAAATTATCTACTTTATTTACCGATCTATTAAATACAGCAACCTTATAACCTTTAGATTCCATATTCATAACTAGGTTTTCACCCATGACAGCAAGACCTATTAATCCAATATCTGCTTTTTTGTTATTCATAAAATCATGCCCTACCTTTTTATTCTTGCATTGCCATTATATATTGACCAAACTTGATCTTCACTCTCTACAGTCGCATAATCACTTGCCATCGTAGTAGCTAAAGCTCCCGTTGCCCAACCAAACTTGATCCAATCTTCTTCTTTAAAGTTCTTTAATGCGGAATATAATATTCCACCTACAAAGCCATCACCTCCACCGATTCTATCTAATACCTGAATCTTTCTAACATCTTCTACATACCACGAGTCTTCAATATTCATTATTGCACCCCAATAATGTTCATTAGCATTTTCAACTTGACGAAGTGTAGTTGCAAAAACTTTTACATTAGGATAGGACTTTTTAACTTTATTTATCATTTCTTTAAATTGCTCAACATTTCCTTTTAAATTATTTCCATCTACTTTAGGACCTTCAACACCTAAAGCTAATTGAAAATCTTCTTCATTACCGATTAAAAAATCAGATATAGAGGCAATTTGAATAAAGGCATCTCTAAGCTCTTTTTCTCTATTTACCCAAAAAGATTCTCTATAATTTAAGTCAAAAGAAATTAATGTTCCATTTTCTTTTGCCTTTTTTGCTAACTGCAAACAAAACTTTGTAGTATTCTCACTTAAAGCTGCAACTAAGCCAGAAAGGTGAAGTAATTTAACACCATCCTCAACAAAAAGTTTTTCTAAATCATAATTTTCAATTTTTAAATCTCTTCCAACTTCCCCAGCTCGATCATTAGTGACTTTGGGAGCTCTTAATCCATAACCACTATCTGCTATATTTATTTGATGTCTATAGCCCCAAGGGCCACCACTTGGAATATCTGGACCCTCAAATTCAATATTTCTCATTCTAAGTTGATTTTTTATAAAGGAAGCTATGGCATTATCTTTTACAAAAGCTGTTAAAACTTTAGTTTTTAAATTTAATGAAGCTGAGATATTCAATACATTTGTTTCTGCAGAGGTTGATTGCAACTCAAACTCAGTAGAAGTACTAACTGGTTGCCTATTTTTTGGAACTAATCTTGTTCCCATACTAGATGCACATATCAAATCATATTTTGCATTTTTTTTAAATTTGATCATTTTTCCTCCTATTATTCCTCATTTTATCTTGTTCTAAAATCCCAAGGATCGATATTTGTTGAAAGCGCATCTCTTAAATCTAAAGTAACCTCATCTATCCTTTTTACGATTTGTGGATCAAGTTCTAGATCTATAAACTTTCTTAAATTATGACTTTGCTTAGCATTTTTAGTTCCAACAATTACCCCATTTACAAATTTTTTACTTTTAAGCCACCCTATTGCTAAATCACTAAATTTAATATCTGTCTCTTTTACAATATCAAACATTCTATCTAAAGCTTTTTGACCTAGTTCTTCTTGCCCCACGCCACCATGTCTACACTGTTTTCTTTTCCTACTATCGAATAAATGCATTCTTGCTCTATTTTCAGGAAACTGATCCAATGTTTCATATTTTCCAGTTAATAAGCCTTGCATTAGTGATGAGTATGTAAATATTGGGATATTTTTTTCTTTACATAAAGGAACAAGTTCTAATTCAATTGCTCTTGTAAATAAATTATAACATACTTCATCTACTACAATGCTCTTATCTATTGAATATATTTCACTTAAATCTTTTACACCGAAGTTTGAAACTCCATAATTCAATATTTTACCATCTTTTTTTAGTTTGCTAAGGCCTTCAATATATTCTTCAAAAGGTATATCTCTATTTGGCCAATGCACTAAATATATATCAATGTAATCAGTTTTTAAATTCTTCAAACTTCTTTCACACGCTTCAATCATCTTTTCCTTAGTTAAATGTTCAGGACTAACTTTTGATACGATTACCATATCTTTTCTTTTATGATTTAAAGCTTTAGCTAATAATTGTTCTGAATAACCATCTCCATACATTTCAGCAGTATCAAAAAAATTAACACCTTCATCAAAAGCTACTTGTAAAGCCTCAATAGATTGTTGTTCTTCAATGGGTCCAAAGGCTCCACTTCCCCCCATACATCCATAAACGATTTTACTCTTATTATTTTTTATTATTTCTTTCATATTTTTTTTACCCTCTCTACCTCATTTAATTCTTTAATTAATTTTTCATTCTAAACTCTATTAATCTTTTACAACACCTTTTCTTATTATAATATTTGCAAATCTAGCTTGATCGCCCGTTACAACTGTTACTATAGATTTATTTGATCTTTCATAAAAATCTTGTCTATCTAGAAACTCTATAGATTGGTTTAATGAAAAATAAGGATTTAAAATTTTACTATATTTCTCTTTTACAATTTGTCCATCTAAAACGGTTTTTGGACAGCTCATCATCTTAACAGGATAAGAAATCAAATAATCTAAAGGGAAATAATAAAGAATGGCATCTAAAATTTCATCAATTGTTAATCCGTCACATCTGATTATTCGATTAGAATATGAAAGTGATGGGAAATTCCCATCTGTAATTGTCATTTCATCTCCATGTCCCATTTCCATCATTATTTTCATTAAACTAGGACTGATGATTTTATTTATATGCTTTAACATTTTTACCTCTATTCTTAAAAGCCAACATGTTTACAACATATTGTATAATTATTTTAACACATGTTGGTAAAATTTCAAGTTAAAATTTAAAAATGATATTTCTTGACATTTGATAACATATCATTTTACAATAAAAGCCTACATGTTGGATTCCCAACTTTATGCATCTAAAAGAAGGTTTTATTAAAATGGAAGAAAAAAAATTCTTGTATGAGAAGGTTTATGAACAAATTAAAAATAAGATATTGTGCGGTGCAATTCCCGATGGTTCTCTTTTACCTTCAGAAAAAGAATTAAGTGAGCAATTTAATGCCAATAGAACTACAATTAGAAAAGCTTTGATTAAACTTGTTGAAGATAAATTAGTTATTAAAAAGCCAGGAATTGGCACTGAAGTGTCTCTAAATTGTAAAAAAGAAACTCTTGAAGAAAATTCTTTACCGTCTGGAACTATTGGATTATTTATTCCTCCTTCTGAAAACAAAATGGATAGGATATCACAACCTTTTTATTCTGAATTTTTTTATTATGCAGAAAAAGAACTTCAGCCTTTAGGTTATACACTTCTCTATTCCTCTGTAAAGGACAAGGACCAATTTAAAACTTTACTAGAGCATCAAAAGCTTTCTGGTATTATTTTTATGAGCAATATACTAGAGGAATTTATAGATATTTCAAATCGACACAATATTCCATCTATACTAGTTAATAATTACTCTCCTAAAATTACTTCTATTTTATCAGATAATATTTACGGAATGGAAGCTATAACTGATCATCTAATAGATTTAGGCCATAGAGATTTTCTTCTTTTTACAGGCTTAACTAATTATTTATCAACTAAGGAAAGATTAATTGGTTGTAAAAATAGTTTTACAAAACATTCTATCAATAATTATAAAATTATTAATATTGGATGGGATCCAAATCATTCATATGAAAAAGCTCTAGAAATTTTCAAATCTAAGCATATTCCAACAGCTATAATCTGTTTTAATGATAATTTAGCTTTTGGTTGTTTAAGAGCTGCTAGAGAAGTTAAATTAGAAGTTCCAAATGATATTAGTATAGTAGGATATGATAATATTAACCAAAGTAGATTTTTTTCACCTCCACTTACTACTGTAAATTCAAATATTTCTTTCATTTCAAAATTAGCTGTTCAAAATCTAATTCAGAAAATTAAAACTCCAAATTTATTTTCTCACTTTAAAGCTATTGTTCCCTTTTCTCTAGAAATTAGAGAATCAACTAGCACTCCTAATAAATAAAAATAATTAAGATAAAAAAAGCGGATTGTTTTCCATTACAGAAAACAATCCTATTTTTATTTCTCGAATAAAAAACTTTATAATCAATCTGAAGAAAAAATATTAACAATATTAACTATTTATTTAAAATAAAATACTCCAATAGTCATTTATCGAGAAATTAATTTACTATTTATGGGTTTCAGAGGCCCATTATTTCAAAGTTTCTACAAACCAGTCAACCGTTTCAGCAATTAAATCTTCAAAAATTGATGAATCTTCTGAATAAAAATTGAATGTATGATTTGCATCGTCGAAAACTACAAGTTTATTTTCCCTATTGTTACCTAAATCCTGAATTTGTTCACTTATAGAAATAGGTGCTATTTCATCATTTTCACCATGGAAAGATGCAATTGGAATTTTTATTTCTGAAATACTATCTAACTTTTTTGTCCAATCAATAGCTGATTTATATACAACTTTTTTAGTTACAGATTCCCCTTTTCTCCAGCTTTTACCTTTTTTTGTATAAGTAACAACAACACCCTCTTTTGTAGATTCATCAGTAGAACGAGGAGCTGACCACGTAGCTATACTGTCAAAATGTTTATTATTATTTGCTGCAAGAAGGACATTTACTGTTCCTGCATCCCATCCTAATAATCCGATTTTACTTCCATCTATCTCTTCTAATGAATTTAAATATTCTTCAATAGAATTAATTACTGACGAATCAAATAAATCAACTTTTGATGTATCAAATACATACGATGCTATCCCATTTTGAGCTAAATCTTTTACTAAAAATTCAAAAGCTTCACTAAAATCTTTATCCCCTTCACTTCTGCTATCAATTATAACTACAGCAAAAGGACCGTCTCCCTCTGGGACTGTTAAAGTTCCATCTACATCTAATTCATTTTCTTCAACTTCTACATAAGTATTAGGAACAGGATTTGTAGGTGTTTTAATAATCACTGGTCTAACCAGTGGAAAATGTAATCTAACAACAGGACTTGCAACTAAAGGGCTACATACTGTAAATAAAATAAGACTTGTTAGTAAAATATACAATTTCTTCATTTTATCTTTCTCCTTTAAATTATATAAAATAGAAACTTAACTTAATCACAAATTCATAATATATAGATTAATTTCTATAAAGCAAGCTATCTTAATGAACAAACAGATTAATACAAAAAAGTTCAAAATTTTACAAAATATGTACTTAATATTATAAAAAAGATAAAATATTTAATTTACTTTAAAATCAAAATTTTATACCAGATAAGATATACTAAATTAGAAAATATTGTAAATTATATCCTTTCAGATATAATTTTCATCAAATGACATAAATTATATTATATCGGATATAATCTATAATATTTTACTTGATTTTATATGCTTTTGGGTATAATATTTAACCATGAAACATACTATAATTGGTGATTTTGTTAAAAAAGAAAGAAAAGAGAGAAATTTAACACAAAAAGAATTTGCCCAAATCTCTGGGTTAGGCTTAAAATTTGTTCGGGATTTAGAGCAAGGAAAACCTACAGTAAGAATGGATAAAGTCAACCAAGCTCTTTATATGTTTGGAGCCATCGCAGCCCCAGTAAAACTAAAGGATGTTGAAAATGAAAAAGGCTAAAGTTTATGTAAATGATGAATTAGCTGGCACTTTAGTTGAATCAGATGAAGGATTATATTCTTTTTCTTATTTACAAAATTATGATGGAGATGATGTATCATTAACTTTACCTAAAAGAGTAAAACCTTATACTTCAAAAGTGTTATTTCCTTTTTTCGATGGTTTAATTCCTGAAGGATGGCTATTAAATAAAATTGTCAAGAATTGGAAATTAAACAGAAATGACAGAATGGAATTATTATTAACTTGTTGTAAAGATTGTATTGGGAATGTAAGGATAGAAAATGATAAATAAATGCCTTTGTTGCAATAAGAAACTCGATTCAAAAGATTCTATTTGGCATGACAGCTGTATAAAAAAGTTTTTTAACACAACTACCTTACCAAAAGTAGATTTAAAAAACTACAGATATATTTATTTAAATAATAATGATAATAATTCAATTATTACAGGTGTTCAAAAAAAATTATCACTTCATTTAGAAAAGAGCAAAACAGAGCCAAGATTAACTTTAATTAATTATCCAAGTGGATATATTCTAAAACCTAATAATTCAGCTTACCCTTATCTCAGTCAAAATGAATACTTAACTATGCATTTAGCAAAACTTTGTATGATTGATACTGTACCTTTTGGACTTATAAAATTAGAAGATGAATCTCTTTCTTATATAACAAAAAGAATTGATCGAATTAATAATAAAAAAATAGCAATGGAAGACTTTTGCCAATTAGGTAATGTGCTAACAGAACAAAAATACAAATCGTCTTATGAGAGAGTTGGTAAAATATTAGCTACATTCTCAGATAACATTGGGCTAGATTTATATAAACTATATAATTTAATTTTATTTAGTTTCATTGTTGGAAATTCAGACATGCATCTAAAGAATTTCTCTCTTTATAAAAATAAAGGGAAGTATATACTCACCCCTTCCTATGACTTACTTAACACAATTATTGAAACTGGGGATAGTGAAGAATTAGCTCTAAGTATTGATGGTAAGAAAAACAATTTAAATAAAACTAATTTTTTAAATCTTGCAAAAAAATATAACCTAACATCCGTACAGGTGGATAGAATTTTTAAATTTTATAAGAATAAGTATCAGCAAATAATAAAGGAGATAGATGAATCCTTATTACCAGAAGAGAAAAAAATTAAATATAAAGATATAATTAATGAAAGATATAATAGATTATTTTAGTTATAATTTTAAAAATGATTTATTGTATTTAAATTACTTTCATCTATTATTTTATAATCTCTTTTATTTTTCTAAGTTCACATTCCTTTTGAAAACAAACTCAGTAGATATTTTGAAATAGATAAAAATGCCCCATATTATATTAAATTTGAAATATCACGCCTATCTCCTTTATAATTTGCAAAATTTATATTTACTACTGAAATACCTTCTCAAGTACAAATTCACTCTCAAAGCGGTAGTATTTATAGCTTGAACAATTGTATTAAACATGTAAAAACTACCCCATTTGCTCTTTCTAATATAAAGTTCATTGAAGATTTAATTTTAGATTCTCGATCTTTATTTAATTTTTCATAGAGTCTCCTCTAGCTGTAAACTAGAGGAGGTGCACTTAATTTCTAAATGTAAACTTAAACGGGGGCATATCAGATATTCAATTAACTCTTAAAATAGGATGGACTTACTAAGTCTATAATCTTTTGGAATTAAATATATATTTAAAAGCTGAGCTTTCTTTACTATTTAAAATCTAATAAAGTAGGAGTGTTCTTTCATCCAATCATAATATTGTCTATGTAAGGAAAACTTTAAATCTCAACTTAATTTATCGAAAATACCTTTATTTGCTTTATAAATTTCCTTATAAATATTGTTGAAAAACTGATTATATTTTTCAATATTCTCTTCTATTGGCTTTATAACTTTAGTTGGACTCTTTATCATTTTCTTACAAGCTTCTTCTTCGTTTTTAAAAATGTTTATTCCTATTCCAGCTTCAATACAAGCTCCAACTGAAGCTTGCTCTTTTGCCTCATTTAACCAAATTTCCTTACCTAAAATATCTGCTATTATTTGTAACCAAAGAGGACTATTAACCACACCTCCCGCTGCTATTATCTTTTTGGGGTTATATCCTCTTTCGCTTAATAAATCAAAACTCTCTTTTATTGAAAAAGCTATTCCTTCCATCGTAGCCCTAATAAAATCACCTTTTGTATGTATATATGTAGCTCCAAGAAAAATACCTCTAGTTTTTGAATCTAAATAAGGAGTCCTTTCTCCTGCTATGCATGGGAAAAAAACTAAATTATTAGAACAAGGTGGAATTTCTTTTGCTAATTCATCCATCTCTCTATAACTTAGATTTTCAAAAAACGTTCTTTTGAGCCAAGTAAAAGCTAAACCAGCATTTAATACTGCACCCATACTAAACCAATAGTTAGGGATTGCCGATAAAAACAAATGAGTATTTAATTTAGGATTTGCTATTGGTTTATCTTCTAACATAACAGTCTGAGCACCTGATCCTAAGGTAACTGTCATTACCCCTTTCTCATATACTCCTGAGCCAATTAGCTGCATCGCCTGATCACTTCCACCATAAACAACAGCAGTTTTCTCACTCATATTAAATTCTTTCACAATATCAGCTGTTATAAACCCAGCAATATCTGAAGGTTTATGAATTTCTTTTGGCAACATGTTAATATCAAATCCACATTTTTCAATTAGATCAATTGCCCATTTTTTCTTCTCAATATCAAACAAAAGTGTTGCTGATGCATCAGTATACTCAACCCCAATCTCACCACATATTTTAAACCTTATATAGTCTTTGGGAGATATAATTTTGCATATTTTATCGTAATTTTCTCTTTCATTTTCTTGTACCCATTTCAATGAGGTTAATTGAAAGCCTGAAAATATAGGATTAGGAGAGTTTTAATTAAATAGTCACTGTCAAAATTATTCTTTATTTTCTCGACTATACCACTAGATCTCTGATCACAGTGCAAAATTGCTTTTCTAATTACTTGATTATTATTATCTAGCATGACAAGACCGTGCATCTGTCCTGAGAATCCTATTGCTTTTATGTCTTTTGGATTTTTAATCTTTTTTAAGGCCATATGAATAGCTTTTTTAGTTGCAAGCCACCAAACTTGTGGATCTTGCTCAGCATAACCATTTACTGGGACATCAAATACATAATCTTCTTCTCCAATTGTAAGAAAATCATTATTTTCATTGGTTATTGCAACTTTGACTTTTGATGTTCCTAAATCGATTCCCATTAACATATATATCTCTCTCCTCATCTTTAAAAACAAAGATGAATTAATAACTGTTAATTACTAATTCATCTTGCATATAATACTTTAACAATCTAATGATAAAAATTATTAATTTATAATATATTAAAAAATAATTCTTATTTAGATTACCCTACTTGTCAAATACAAAAATTTGAGAAGAATTTGCTTCAAGATTTAATTCCACAGCTTTATTCTTTACCTCATGCTTTTCCCCTGTCATAATATTAACAATTGTTATATTTTCTCCAATTGGAATATTTTTCAAAGAAAGTGAAGATGAATCATCTGAAAAATTAATTGCTAAAATACCATATTTTGTATCAGATTCAATGTATGAAAGGTGTACGCCTTCGCCCTTTTGAGCACTAATGCAACCTATTGATTCAATATATGGAGTGAAAAGATTCTTAATTTCTTTTGAGACTTTATCTTTTGAACTTAGTCCGAAGAATGAATTAAAATATAAGGTCTTACCTTTTCCATATTTATGTTCAATTACAGCAGGTCTACCGTCTTCCATTTTACAAAGCACTTTAACATCATCGTCTACATCCATAATTTGGCTCATAAATGGAGCTTGGATAGATTTACCACCTATTACCATATTCTCATTAGATGTTACATCATTTTCAACAAAGCCAAATAAAGTAGATAATATGTTTCCTGGAATTCCTTCTTTTGGAGCTCTTGCAAGTTCATTTAAAGTTCCCATTCTTCCATCAGCTATTAAAAGTCCACCTTGTTTTACATATTCACTGAGTCTTTCACTCTCATCATGAGATACTTGTACCGCGGCTGGAAGAACAATAATTGGAGCTGTATAATCAAATTCATCTAGTTTTTCAGTATTAGTGAAATCAACTTGAACACCGTTTTCCCAGAATATATGATACCAACCTTCTGCATTATCTTGCCAAAAGCTATCTTCCCATTTTAATAGAGAATCAAAAGCTAGTCGATTGTGATAACTTATTGCAATTTTTACAGCTGGCTTTACAACTTTAAAATCTCCAAATAGATCAAGATTATCATTTACAATTTGTAATAGATTAGCAACTTCATCATATCTTTTATTTGGGGTACCATCAAACTGTGTTAATCCACGGCCAGTTACTTGATATCCATGTAGAAAGGGTCTCCATCTCCACAATTGCATTAACTTAGGGGCATTAAATAGACACATATAAATCCAATTTGTTAATTCTTGAGGGCTTACTTCAGATCCTGGTGTTAAAGCTGATTGGGTGTGAGTTTGTAGTTCATTAATTACATATGGCTTATTAGCTTTTCTTGCAGCACTAGCTGGAATTGTATAATACATTGCCAAGGTCCAAGGCGTTTCTTTATAATTTTTTCCCCAGCTTTTTGGGTAGAAAGTTGCACCATATACATCTGGTACATATGCTGATTCAAATTCATCATTATTTCGATTTAAAAGAGTTGAATTCATTATCATAGATGAGGTTCCATCAATAATAATTAAATTCTCATCATCATACTTTTTAGCTGTATCTGTTAAGAATCTACAAATTTCAGTTAAATTTTCACTTCTAAACTTTTCATAATCAATTGCGGGTAATAAACTACTCCAGACACTATAAGCTGTTCTTCTTTTATTTGGTTTAATTTGTGAGAAGGCACTATATCTTCTATACCAATGGTAATTTAAATTTTCAATTGTTTTATATTTATCTTTTAACCATTGTTGATATTTTTCTGTTGTAAAAGGATCATCACTTCTAAAATGTGCTTCATTAAATACATCCCATCCATAAAGAGCTGGATGATCTTTTAAAGCTGTAATTGCTTCTCTAAAGTAATTATCAAAATATTCTCTAACTGTTGGATTATTTAAATTACTCCAATAATTATTTGCTTGAAGATTGATGCCCTCTTCATAATAATGCTCCATTTCACTAGTTAAACCTGCATCAGGCATGAATTCTTGAGCTTGGTTTTGACCAAATAATTGTAAAATACATTTAATTTTTAACTCATTACATATATCCATAACTTTTCTAGTTTGATCAAAAATATACTCATGGCTACTTTTTGCGAGCCATGCATTTGCTACTGGCCATAATGTTATTGTGTTATAACCTGCTTTTTTCATGTTCGTTAAATCTCTGATAATCTCTTCATCAGAATATTCCTGTTCGAGAATATAAACTGCTCCAAATAGGTACTTTTTCATATAAATACTTATTCTCCTTTTCCCTTATTATTTATTTCGAATCCAACTCTCAAATCTCTATAAGATTGAGGTGTACAACCAATATATTTTTTGAAAATATATGCAAAATACTTATAATCATTAAATCCTGTATCATTTGCTATTTCATATATTTTCTTATCTGGCTCATACAAAAGTTGTCTTTTTGCTTCTTCAATACGATATGAATTAAGCCATTCAACAAAATTTACACCAGTCCATTTTTTAAACAATCTACTAAAGTAATTAGCTGTTACTTTCATTCTCTCAGCAATTTCACTAACTGATAAAGGTTGATAGTAATGTTCTTTTGCCCAGGCCATAGAAACTGTAATTATCGTAGGAGGAGCACTTGACTCCCTTAGAGAAAGAGTTGTGCTCATAAGAGAGAATAATTCTTGCAACCACTCTTTTAAATGTTCTAGTGAACTTTGATTTTCCATCTCTAAATATATATTTCTATTTTCGCCAATTAAATCTTTTAGTGTTAAACCAAATTGAGAACCTTCTCTTACAACTAACCTAATTAAAGAGATGCAAAACTGCTCTCTACTTTTTTGAGGGAGTATTTTAGTTATATATTTATCAATTAACATATCTAAAAACTGCTCAACCTTTTGTGTATCTGAATGTCTTAAATATTCTAGCAATGTTTTTTCTTCATTAGAGCTTATTGAAATAATTGGAATAATATTTGCTAAGGGCCCTTCAAAATTAATTACACTACTTTCTTCTTCAGATTTTACTCTCAACTCTAGGGCAGCAGATGCTTCATAAAGGGCTTTTCCCATATATAAAGAATCTTTAAAATATGTGCTCACTCCTATGCTAACTGTTGCTTTTAATTGTTCAGATATTGAATTCTTTAATTTATGCCAAAACTTTTCTATATTTTCTTCTTCATCATTTGTTGCGATTAAGAGAAATAATTTACTATCAAAATAAGCTATACTGTATTCAGTTTGTGAACTAAAATACAAATCTACTGTTTTATTTATTAATAAATCACAAAAATTTCTTTGATATAGGGAAGATAATTCTAAATTCCTCATTAAATCATCAAATTGAATAAAGCCAACACTATATGTATTTTTTGAAACTGGTATGGAGAGTTCTTTTGCTTTATTATAAAAATCATCAAAACTAATTTGCTCATTTGCGAATTGTGTTAAAATTCTAGCTCTTAAATAAGGTAGAGCTTGCTTAAAATATCTCTCTTCATTTTCTCTTTTTTCTTGATTATCTTTTTGTTGTCTAATTTGAGAACAGATTTCTTTTATGATATTGGCTAATTCTGTAAAATTAACTGGTTTTAACAAATATTCAACAGCTTTTAAAGAAAGAGCTTGTTTTGCATAATTAAAATCACTATATCCTGTTAGAAAAATAATTTTTGTATTAGGCAATTTTTCTGTTATTTCCTTAGACATATCTAGACCACTCATTATTGGCATTTTTATATCCGTAATAATGATATCAGGTTGAACCATCTTAGCTAAAGCAAGTCCATCTTTACCATTACTCGCTTGACCAACTAGTTCTATATCGTAGGCAGACCAATCAAATTCTTGAGATAACCCCTTTCTAATTGTCATTTCATCATCAACTATAATTAATGAAATCATAAAGAGCCTCCGTTTATCTTAAGTAAGGGTTGTGTTACTGTAATTGATAATCCATGTGGAACAACTTTTTTAAACTTCATTCCATATGTTTTCCCAAATCTTAATTGAATGCGATTATGTACTCCAAAGAGAGCCATACCTTTTTTGCCATCTTTATATTCAATTAAATATTTTTCTAATTCATCTAATGGAGCATCATGTCCATTATTTTCTACATTAAATACTAGTAGATTATTCTCTTTAAAAAGAGAAATTATAATTTTCCCTTTTCTATCCCAATCTTTGAAACCATGAATTATTGCATTTTCAATCAAAGGTTGTAGAACAGAATTTATAGTTTGATATTTATATAAATCCTTATCACAATGGATTTCGAATTCTATACTATCTGAATATCTACATTCCTGAATTTTTAAATATTCTTTAGTATAATTTATCTCTTCTTCAACACTGCTTATTCCACTACTAGATACTAATGATTGCCTAAATAAATGAGATAATGCTTCAACTAAAGAACAAGTTTCATATGCACTCTCCATTCTACTCATCCAACAAATTGTATCTAATGTGTTAAATAAAAAGTGAGGATTAATATATGCTCTTAGAGATTTTATCTCTGAGTCTTTTTGTCTAAGTTGTGCAAGGTATACTTGATTTATCATCTCTTCTAACTTACTACTCATTTGGTTAAAATCCTGTGTTAAAAGCGAGATTTCATCATCATAAGTTACAGGTATTTGAATTGAATAATCTTTATTTTCAATTGTCTTCATACCCATAGCTAAGAGATTTAATCTTTCAAATATGTATCGATTTAACCATATCCAAAAGAAAACACTAACTGCACAACCTAAAATTATTGATATAAACAACCAAACTAATAATGACTTGTTGCTAAAATGGCTTCGACTTACATGTACTAATACCCATTCAGGATTAACTGAAAATCTATATAAGGATAAAACATATTTCTTTCGATCTTTTTTAGTAAAAAATACATTTTGATCCTTATTTTTAACCATTTCAACAAAATCAAAATCTTTAACTATTGGTATATAACTAAGCTCATTAGAGTAAATAATTTCTTTAAAATCATTAGAAAAAATTAAGTATGTTCCAGCTGTTTCGACATCTATTGAATTTAAAGATTTTAATATTACATTTTTATCGACAAAAAATTCTATAGCACCTAAAACTTTGCTCATATCGTTTATATCGTACAACTTTCTAGAAAAGACAAATGCTGTATGCCCTTCATATAAAGAACTGTCTCTAATACCCATGTAAGTCATTTTTCCACTTTGTTTCATTATTTCATTAAACTCTTCATCACTCATTGCTTCATAACTTGAACTTGAGGAATAAGAAACACCATCCATCCTTCGTATAGTTACAGCAGTTACTGCTTTATTGTAACTAAAAAGATTTAAAAAATATGAATCAAGAGATTTTGTGTCTATGGTGGAGTCATTAGAATCTTTAGCACTTTTTAAAAAATTTTGAAAATCATCATTTTGATAAAACATTAATGATATTTCTTGTAAATTTCTTAATGTACTCTCCATATTTATCCCAATAGTATTCATAGTATTCAACTCAGATAAAAATACTTGCTCATTAGCTGCTTTATTTTGTTGAGAGTAAAAAAATAAACCAATAAGAGAAAACGGTAAAAGAAAAAGGATAATTATTAAGGCCGTAGCTTTCCATTGAAGGCCAAATCTAAATAAATTACGTCTCTTTTTCTTTTCCATTTTTTTACCTATCCTTTAACAGCACCACTTACCATTCCTTCCATAATTCTATTGAAGAATATCAGATAAACTATAATAACAGGAAGTGTAGATATTACCATCGCAGCAAACATAAGAGGATAATCTACTGTATATGTTCCAATAAAGTTTGTTAAACCTATTGGAATTGTTTTTAACCTTGTGCTTCTAACTAATACGAGAGCTAAGGGAAATTCATTCCAAGTCCCTAAGAAAGTTAAAATCGATATTGTTGATAATACTGGCATGCACATTGGCATTATTATCGAAAATGTTGTTCTTAAAAATCCACTTCCATCAATACAAGCTGCCTCTTCCATATCAATTGGTATCCCTTTTACAAAACTTTCTATTAGAAATACCCCAACCGGCATTGCAAAAGCGATGTATGGTAAAATCAAAGATATTCTCTTATTTATTAAACCGATTGATTTAAATTCTAAAAAAATTGGTATTAACAATGCATAAATTGGAATAAGCATACCTGCTAAGAAGAAATAGTAAAGAACATTTCGTCCTCTAAATTTGAACCTAGATAAACAATAACCAATAAAAAAGGCTAAAACTATAGCAATTATTACTGTGATAACTGTATTTATTAAGCTATTCATAAAATATGTGCCTAGTTTTCCTTCTTCAATTGCTATCCCAAAGTTTTCAAAATGGAATTCAGTTGGAAGTCCAACAGAATTTAAAGCAAATTCTTTTTGACTTTTTATTGAAGAATATAGCATCCAAAATATTGGGAATACACATGTAAAAGAAAAAAGCCAAAGTATAACATTAACAACTACAGATCCTATAGTTTTTTGAGTATTTTTAATTCTATCTATTTGCATAATCTTTTTCCTTTTAGACTGTATCGTTTTTTGTTCTATTAAATGCTTGGCTAATTAAGATTAAAGTTAAGCTTAAGATTAAAACTCCAATTGCAACAGCACTTCCATATCCATAATCCATTTTTTCCATTGCTATATCATAAGCATATAGGGCTACAACTTTTGAGCTATTTCCAGGGCCCCCTCCAGTCATAACAAATATTTGGTCAAATGTTTTCATATTCCCTGATATACAAAGTAAGATACTTACAAATAAGGTGTTTTTAATTAATGGGGCTACAATATAAAGAAGTTTTTTCCACCCTACTGCTCCATCTATTTCAGCACTGTCCAAAACACTTTTATCAATATTTTGTATTCCTGCTAAGATAATAACCATATAATAACCAATATATTGCCAAATTTTTGGGATTGCTAAAGTTCTGATTATTATTTTAGGATCATCGAGCCAAGCTTGTATTAAATCAGCTCTTCCGATTTTAGTTAAAAATAAATTTAAGATACCATAGTCTTTGTTGTATATAATTCTCCATAAAAATCCTACAACAACAGCTGATAAAATAACTGGGAAAAAGATTACCATTCTATGGAAGGTTCTCATTCTAACTGTTTTTGAAACAAGTAACATTGAGACTATTAATGCCAGTCCAATTTGCCCAATTACATTCCATAGTATGAATTCTAGGTTATTTAAAAAGGCAGACCAAAACTGTGTATCGCCAATCAATGTCTTATAATTACTTAGACCTATAAAATCCATGTTTATTCCACCATTCCAGTTAAAAAAGCTATAGTAAAGTGCTATAAACAATGGGGTTATACAACAGAGTCCATATAAAATTATACTAGGAGTCATTAAAAGATAAAGAACAGGTGTCTTTGGTTTTAGTTTATTGGTCATTTGCTTTTCCTTAATTGATTAATTCAATTTGGGAAAATACTATTGTATCTTCCCAAATTTCAAATTATTTATTGATTAACTCTTTCGTATTCTGCTTGAATATCGCTAGCTAATTCTTCAGCACTAATTTCACCAATAAGCAAGTTTTGTAATCCTTCTTGCATTACTTGCATGACACCTGATTCTAATTGATGATCGTAAACAGGAATATATGGTCTTCCTTCTTGGAATTCATTAAAACGTAATGCTACAACTTGTGATGAATCCATTTCAAAATCACCAGGATAGTTAGCTGTTAAACCACCTGAAGCTGCTTGTAATGTTGCAAACTTTTCATTAACAATTGCTTTAATAAATTTAAGAGCTGCTTCTTTCTTTTCAGGATCTATGTCTGAACTAATTGCAAATGCCCAACCAGCACCACCAGTAATTGCTTCAGGATTACCTTTACCACCTTCTACTGCAGGAAGTGCAGCAATTTTAATGTTTTCGTGTACGCCTTCAGGACTATTAGCATCAAGGTTTGGAATTGCCCATGTGCCATCAATAGTCATGGCAGCTTTACCATTCATAAATACTTGTAATTGTTGTAAGTTATCAATACTGTTTACATCACTGTTAAATGCACCAACTGCTGCTAAATCACTTAGAGCTTGTAATGCTGCTACAAATTCAGGATCAGTATATTTAGCACCTGTATTATATTTAATGCTATCATACCATTCATCGCCTGTTAGTCTATTTCCTAAAGTACTCATAATTACAGATTCAGCATTCCATTTACCTTTGTTCCCTAAAACAATTGGAGTAATACCTTTAGATCTTAAAATTTCACAAGCTTCAATTAAGCCTTCCCAAGTTGTAGGGAATTCTTCAATACCTGCATCCTTCATGATTTTATCATTATAATAAATACATGTGTTTGTTACTTGGAATGGAATACCATAAACACCATCTTGAATCGTGAAGTTTGAGAATACTCCATCTTTAAAACTGTCTCTCCATTCTGGATTCTCGTTTAAAAAATCACTCATATCAAGAACTTTACCATTTTCAACAAAACTTTTAGTCATTTGACCTTTTAAGCTGAAAATATCTGGTAGTTCATTAGCAACTGCTAATGTTTGAACTTTAGTCTTTACAGAACTGTTTGAAATAGTTTCTTCATCAATTGTAATATTAGGATTTGCTTCTTCAAAATCTTTTAATACTGCTTCAAAAGCTTCGGTATTTCCTTCACCTGGTACAAAGAAATCTAATAATGTGAGTGTTATTTGTTTCTCACCTGATTTTTTTTCATCTGAACCTTGCGCAAATGTTGATGTACTTATTAATGCAATAATCATTAATAAACTTAATACTTTTTTATTCATTATGAACTCCTTTTTTTCTTTTGTAATTCTAAATACTTTTAAATTGTATTGGCCTAATCGAGAAACGCGCAAGGATGAAAAATCTGTTATAATATCCGTAAAACTACAATTTAATACATACTTTATTACGAAAAAAAATAAAATCTAGTTAATTTTTGATTTTTAGAGAATAATACAAATTTATAGTAAGAGATATAAGAGAGTTGTTTGAATCAAATTTTTTTAGTTTTCTACTTCATCATTCTAATATTTCTAAAACTTCATGATATATAAAATTATAAAAAGTTAGTTTAGAAATAATTTATAATATCATTCTTTAATTTGTTTGTAACTATAAATTCTATAACTTCACCTAAAACACAAATAGAAACAATCCGATATAATTGATTAAGTAAAAATCATAAACACCCTTCAAAATGGTGTTTTACTCTGAGGCTATAAGCCTTGGATATACCGACAGCGTCTCAAGACGCTTTACGTGTACTTTTTCCCACCCCACGTGTTTTTGCTTCTTTTGCTACTACTCAAGTAGTATTTGTACTACTTGATACCCTTAAAAGGGCCTTCACCTTCTCTTAATTTATTGTTTTTCTTGTTCTTAAATATATTTTTGTACAGTCGCAGTATTTAAGCCAACAGTTCTTACATAATACCATTTAGCCTAATAGTGTATATACCCAAATTTGTATTTTAAATTTGACACTTTATCAAATATCATAAGGGTACTCTTTTCTTTTAAATATCCCATAAAACTCTTTGCACTTATTTTGGGTGGTATACTTACTAGCATATGTATATGATCATCCATCAAATGTCCTTCTATAATTTCAACTTTCTTATAATTACATAAGGTCTTTAATATTTCACCTACACTTGCTCTATATTGATTGTAAATTATTTTTTCTATACTTTGGAGTAAATTCTATATGGTATTTACACATCCTCTTTGTGTGTGACAAACTGTTTGTTTTATTTACCATTGTTTATCATCTCGTTTTTACTTATAGTTTAGCAATGGTATTCTAATACTATAATATAAACGAGGTAGTTATATAACAATTGTTACCCACCCGCATAGCAGGTGTTTTTTTTGTTTTCTAAGCTTTTAATAATCGCTTTGTAAACGAGTTTTAAGCCCATAAATTAAATCACTCCACTATAATGATATAATGGAGTGAGATATATTTTTCTAAATAATAATAGTTTTTATACTATTTTTTAATTGGAGTACCATAGAAAGCTGATTCGTAAATCATTTTTACATCTTCAACTGTTGGTGTTCCAGGGTTAGTTAAAGTACAAGGATCTGCAAAAGCATTTTTGCTCATTCTATCTAATACTTCTTTGAATTTAGCTTCGTTAAATTCTACTTCTGTACAATCTTTGAAACAAGTTGGAATGTTTAATTTAACATTCAAGTCTCTTACTACTTGAGCAATATCTTTAACTTCTAAGACTTTTTCAATGTAATCATATCTGTCAGTAAATTGTCTGTTAAAGTCAATGATGTAAGGTAATAAAATAGCATTAGCTAATCCGTGAGTTACTCCAAATTCGCCACCAATTTTGTGAGCTAAAGAGTGAACTAGACCTAGAGAAGCATTAGTAAATGCCATACCAGCTAGAGCTGATGCTTCATGCATACATTCTCTTGCTTCAAGGTTTTCACCTTCTGCATAAGCAATAGGTAGATATTTAGAAACTAATTCAATAGCTCTAACTGCATAAGGTTCTGTGAAATGTGATGAAGCAGTTGATGCTAAAGCTTCTAGTGCGTGACACATAACGTCCATACCTGTATTTGCTGTGATATGAGGAGGCATCTTCATAGGTAGAGCAGGATCTAAGATAGCAATATCTGGTACCATATCTCCAGCTACAATTGGGTATTTAATATGGTTTTCTGTGTCAGTAATAACAGAGAATGCTGTGATTTCACTAGCTGTTCCACTAGTAGATGGAATTGCTATAAAACGTGCTTTATTTCTTAGAGCTGGCATTGATCCAACTTCAATAATATCTTCGAATTTTAGATCTGGATGTTCATAGAAACACCACATTACTTTTGCAGCATCTAAAGCAGAACCACCACCGATTGCAACAATCCAATCTGGTTCAAATTCTTGCATAGCTTTTGCACCACGTAATACTGTTTTTACAGAAGGATTAGGTTCTACACCATCAATGATAATTGATTCAATACCACCATCTTTTAAGATAGCTGCAGCTTTATCTAAAAAGCCAAATTTTTTCATTGATCTTCCACCAGTAACTAAAGCAGCTTTTGTACCTTTAAGTTCAGCTAACTTTTGTAAAGAATTTTCACCGTAGTAAATCTCTCTTGGAATTGAAAAACTCATAACACCCATTTTTTATCTCCTCAGATACTCAAAGAATAATAAATGATTTTTTCTTTGAAATCTATTTATAAAGTTGTTACTATTATAAATAATATCCTAACTTTCACATTAAAAGCACAAATTTCATATATTTGTGAATTTTAATTGTCCAATTAGTATTATTTATTGATATGTTCAATATCATTCACGCCCATACAATAACACTCAAATAAACTTTATTCAAGGGTTTAGAATATTTTTTTATCGATAAATTTTCTTTTCTCTTTTTTTATTATATTTAAGCATAACATCTGCACTATTTTTTGCTTTTTTGCTATAGTACAATCATGACAAATTTCGATTTACAATTTTTTAAATTAATTTGCTTTGGCCAATTAAATTTAAGTAAAGGTGATTCCCTTTCAATTAACACAGAGGAATCAACATATGGTTTTACCTTAAACCTAGCTAAGTTCGCAACTAACATTACAAATTTACCTGTAACTATTGTTGTGACAGAAAAAGGTAAAGTTACTCAAACAGTTCCAGTTGATCCAGAATTATTAGATATACAAAGGCCTGAGATCAAATCACAATTAATGTGTAGAATATTAGATTTAGATAAATTCTTATATGAAAGTGAAAAAGATCCTCATGAAATTATAAACAGTGTTGTAGAAATTAGCGAATATGGTGTTTTAAGTGAACCAATTGATTTAAAGAGAAGAATTGCACTCCCTTGGACTGTAGTACCTTACCCTTCTAAAACATTTGTTGAAAAAGCATTTTCACCATTAGAAGATAATGAAGTTTATGCTTATTTTGCAAAACTCCTGCGTTTAGATCACTCCAACATGCTCCAATATTGGGCTAACCAATCAGGGTTGCTAGATTACAGAGTAAAAGAATTAAATTCTTTAAAAGATAATAAGCTTCAAATTAAGAGTAGAAGATCAAAATTGGAGTGTGAATTAATAGAAGATTCTATCTGGGCATCAAACTATATAACTTTAAAAAATAATAGAAGCTTTTTTAACTTCCTTCCTTCTCAAAATGTGCACAATAATATTAAAAGAGATAGTACTAATGCACATATCGAAGCAACAAGAGATTTTTACCTTTTTGGACAAATAATTAAAAATGCAACTTTTAATATTAAAGATGGAAAAGTTATCTCATATAATGCAACTGAAGGGAAAAAAGCACTTGATGCTTTCTTCAAGTCTGATAAAAATGCAAATGTTGTTTCTTCTATTTCTCTTTGCGATGAAGAAACTATTGAAGCTAAATATATTAATAAAAGCGCTCACCCCCTATACTCTCTAGAAAATTCAACCTCTATTGTTTTAGGTGGCGCTATGCAAGATTCTCTTTTAGATATTGATGAAGAAGCTGATTTGGACTTACTTAAAGTAAACCAATCTTTAGTTAAGTTAGCAATTCCTATTGGAGATGAATTTACTAATATTTCTATTGGAGAATCTAATATTATTAAAGAAGGCAGTTTTTCAATTTAAGATTCGATTAATTACAAATTAAACACCACTTGGTATTCCTTTGACTAATACCAATGGTGTTTTTTATTTATTGTTATATGCTTGTTATATAATTTATACTAGATTTAATATTTAAATAATTCAAAAAATCAGTATTTAAATATCATATCAATAAAATATAATTATAAAGTTATATAAAAACGATACTGAAAAGACTTATTTAATTCAATGAAGCAATGTATAACAAGCCATTTAGAGTATGCTCATTAATTACTTCGTCTATTCTTCCAATTAATGGAGAAATTGTCGAGGAAAGTCCGCCTGTAGCAATTACGTATAAATTGGTATCTAATTCTTTTTCAGTTCTAAGTATCATAGACTCAACTAATCCTGAATAACCAAACATTATTCCAGATCTTATAGAAGTATCTGAAGTTCTACCCATTGCTTTAACAGGAGCTTTCAATTGTACTTGAGGCAATTGAGCTGTACTACCAAATAAAGCATTTACCGCTGTTATCAAACCTGGGGTAATTGCTACACCTTCAACTTCGCCTTTTTTATTTACACAACTCATAGTCAAGGCTGTTCCAAAATCAATCACCATAACATCTTTATTAGGATATAAATGATGTGCTTGGGCTAAATTACAAAGTAAATCGCTTCCCAATTGTAGAGGAATACTTTCTTTCACAAGGCCCGTATTTAGATCATGATTAATCATTATGGGCTCAATACCAAATAACCTAGTTACATTCTTCTGTAAGGCCCTATTTAAATTAGGCACTACAGAAGAAATTACGGCTTTATCAATCACGTATTCATTTGAATCAAAATTATTTAATAGAGATTCTAAAAGAACAAAATACTCATCACTTGTTTTATGTACATCTGTGTGGATTCGCCAAATATTAATCCATGATTTTCCATCATGAACTGCCAATACTATATTAGTATTTCCAATATCCACAGCAAATAACATAAAAACTCCTAATTAAATTGAAAGATTGTGATGATTTTGTCCAGCATATAATTGATCTCTTAATTCTTTAACACCTTCATCAACTAGGTATTCATCGAATGGCATCATTCTATCAATTATTCCACCTGGTGTAAATTCAATAATTCGATTTGCTATTGTATTTACAAATTGATGGTCATGTGAATTAAATAGTATCACTCCAGTAAAATCAATCAAACCATTGTTCAAAGCTGTAATTGATTCAAGATCTAAGTGAGAAGTTGGTTCATCAAATATTAAACAGTTTGCTTGTTCAAGCATCATTTTTGATAATACACAACGCACTTTTTCTCCACCAGAGAGAACAGTACAATCTTTTAAGGCTTCATCTCCACTAAATAACATTCTTCCTAAGAAAGATCTTATATAAGTATCATCTTTTAAATCTGGTGAATATTGTCTAAGCCAATCTGTAATACTTACATGCTCTGAAAAGAATTTTGTATTATCTTTAGGGAAATAGGATTGGCTTGTTGTAACTCCCCATTTATATGATCCTTCATCTGGCTCAATGTTTCCGCTTAGAATTTCAAAAAGAAGTGTTTTAGCTTGGTGATTTGGACCAACAAAGGCAATTTTATCCCCTTTATTTACTACTAAATTAAGATTATCTAAAACCTTAACACCATCTACACTCTTCGTTAGACCTTCTATTTCAACTATATTATTTCCTAATTCCCTAATTGGTTTAAAAGCTACATATGGAAATCTTCTAGAAGATGGTTTAATATCATCAATAGTTAATTTTTCAATTAATTTTTTTCTACTAGTTGCTTGCTTTGCCTTTGAAGCGTTTGAACTAAAGCGTTGGATAAAGTCTTTTAATTCAGAAATCTTATCTTCTCTTCTTTTCTTATCATCTTTCATTTGTTTTGCAACTAATTGACTTGATTGATACCAGAAGTCATAGTTACCAACATAAAGTTGAATTTTAGAATAGTCAATATCTGCAATATGAGTACAAACGCTGTTTAAAAAGTGTCTGTCGTGGCTTACTACGATAACAGTATTATCAAAATTTTCTAAGAAATTTTCTAGCCAATTAATTGATTCTAAGTCTAAGTGGTTAGTAGGTTCGTCCAATAATAAAATGTCTGGAGAACCAAATAATGCTTGAGCTAGTAATACTCTAACTTTCATGCTATCTTCAATTTCAGCCATCTTCTTATCATGGTATTCTGTAGAAATACCTAGACCATCAAGCATTTGACCAACTTCAGCTTCAGCTTCCCAGCCACCAAGTTCTGCAAATTCATTTTCCAAATCCGCAGCTCTAATGCCGTCTTCTTCAGTGAAGTCTTCTTTCTCATAGATAGCTTCTCTTTCTTTCATTATTTGATAAAGCTTATCATATCCTCTGATAACGGTTTCCATAACAGTAAAATCCTGGAAAGCATAATGATCCTGTCTTAACATGGTCATTCTCTCCCCTGGAGTTATAATTACTTCACCGGTATCTTGTTCAATTTCTCCGGCTAAAATCTTTAAAAAAGTCGATTTACCGGCACCATTTGCACCTATAATACCGTAACAATTACCTGGGGTAAACTTAATATTAACATCTTTAAATAATACTTGTGTACCATAAGATAATGAAATGTTCGAAGCTGTTATCATTAATATATTCCTTATAAATATAGTCTATCAAAAAAAAAGCAACCTGTCTTTAGGCTGCCTAACAGTAAATAGTCCCTAGGGGAATCGAACCCCTATTTAAAGACTGAGAATCTTTCGTCCTAACCGTTAGACGAAGGGACCAGACAACTGGGATAGAGGGATTTGAACCCCCAAAAGCAGAACCAGAATCTGCTGTGTTACCATTACACTATATCCCAAAACACACTAGTGGAAAATATACAAATTAAGACAAATATTGTCAATCAGTATATCTATAAGAAATATAGTTTAACGAATATCATTTTTAAAATATCCCATTTATTTTATAATCATTCACCTTCATATGTTAATAAAACATCGACTTCATGATCTTTTAATAATTCTTGATAACCCAAGAAAGGCAATCCTATTACGCCACCAATGGCTTCAACAGTTGCTCCATTCTCTTCGATAATTGCTCTTGCAGCTTCTAAAGTTCCGCCTGTTGCAACTAAATCATCAATTAATAATACTTTTTCACCTTTTTTGACATCAACATGCTGAATACAAATTGTATCAACACCATATTCTAGTGAGAAGTCTTTTTCATAAGTTTTTCCAGGTAGTTTTCCTTTTTTTCTAGCTAATACTAATGGTAAGCCCATTTTTATTGCTAAAGGACTAGCAAAAACAAAGCCACGTGCTTCAAGACAAACAATACTATCAATATCCCTATCTTTATATAACTCATAGAATGAATCTATACAATAATTAAAAGCTTTAGGATTAGCCAAAATTCCAGTGATATCATAAAATAAAATACCTTCTCGTGGAAAATCTTTTACCTTTCTTATTGCTGAATCTAAATCAAATCTCTCCATTAATTACTCCCTACTGATTGTTTTTAAAAGCACTCACTCTCGCACTTGCACTTATATCAAAATTATCCCTATAACCATCCCTTAAATAATTATAAGCTAAACCTGCTATCATTGCACCATTATCTGTACAAAGTTTTAATGATGGAAATGTAACAGTATATCCACCTTTTTCAAGATTCTTTAACTCAGAGCGAAGTAAACTATTAGCTGCTACTCCACCACCTGCAGAAACTCTTTTTAAACCTGTATTTTTTAAAGCTAATTTTATTCGCTTCATTAAAATTCCAACCGCAGCTCTTTGAAAACTAGCAGCTATATTTTCATTATTTATTTCACTTTTTTTATCATGAAATTTTTCCAATTGATTGATAACTGCTGTCTTTAAACCTGAATAGGAAACATCATATTCATGACCAGCTGATAAGGATGGACCTGGAAATAAAAAGGCTTTAGAATCACCTTTTTTACTTAGCCTATCAATTACTACACCACCAGGATATCCAAGGCCATAGTGTTTTGCAACTTTGTCAAAAGCCTCACCTATTGCATCATCAATTGTAGTTCCTAGTACCTCAACTTCACTATAACTATTAACTTTACAAATTACAGTATGTCCACCTGAAACTAATACTCCAAGATATGGGTATTCTTGTGGATTTTCAATTTGTGAGGCATATAAATGTGCCCTTATATGATCTATAGTAATAAATGGTATATCTAAAGTAGCAGCTAAGCCCTTAGCGAAATTAACTCCTACTAAAAGAGAGCCAAGTAGCCCAGGTCTATTAGTTACTGCTATAGCATCTAATTGATCTTTTGTTATATTTGCTTGTAATAAGGCTGCATTTACAACTTGATCTATCCACTCAGTATGCAACCTACTAGCCAATTCAGGAACAACTCCTTCATATGGCTTGTGTAATTCTATTTGTGTCGCAACTACGTTGCTTAATACTTTTGAACCATCTTGAACAACTGCAGCACTACATTCATCACAAGAGGTTTCTATTCCTAAAATATTCATAAATTAAATTACTATTCCTTATTCTTTTTAACTTTTAATTTGGAAACCATTTGCAGAAATTCACTAACATTAGATATGGAAGATCCCTTTGTTAATGCCTCTATACTTGCTCTTTGTTGTAAGTCTGAAATGCTATTACCACGTTCAAGTAAAGAAGGATACAATTCCATAAAAAAATCTGCTACTTCAGGGTCCCAAGTTTCAGCAATAACTGGCCTTTGATCAACCATTGAATCAAATTCAAATGCATAACTATCATTTCTCAAAGGAAATTTAACTGTTTTTAATGTTTTATTTTGCTTGTTTACCATACCGGCTTAGCTTACAGTTTTTAACTATATGGGTCAAGATTTAGATTACTTTATTCTAAACAAATTGATTAGATTGAAATATTATAAAAAAACAGTTGAAATAAATACTTATTATATTGTATCTTTTCAGTATTGCCGGAGTAGCTCAGGGGTAGAGCAACGCTCTCGTAAAGCGTGGGTCAAGGGTTCAATTCCCTCCTCCGGCTAAAATATATATCCTTAGATTTATTGTTCTTCTAATATTTTATAAAAACAACATAAAATCATTAATTATAATTTAAATATATTAAAGGACTAACCCAAGAAGAGTTAGTCCTTAATTTTTAAATAAATTTTTGATGTTTTAGTAAAACATTTTCCTAAATTTATCTATTGTTAATAGCAGCTTGAGCTGCAGCTAAACGAGCAATTGGTACTCTAAATGGTGAACAAGAAACATAGTTTAATCCAATTTTTTGACAGAAATCAATTGTTTTTGGATCTCCACCATGCTCTCCACAGATTCCTAACTTAATAGTAGGTCTAACTGATCTACCTAATTTGCTTGCCATTTGAACTAGTTTTCCAACACCGTCAATATCGATAGTTGCAAATGGATCATAATCATAGAATTGTTTATCTGTATCATTTACATAATGATTTAAGAATGAAGCAGCATCATCTCTTGAGAAACCACATGTCATTTGAGTTAGGTCATTTGTACCGAAACTAAAGAATTCAGCTTCTCGAGCAATTTCATCTGCAGTAACTGCTGCACGAGGAACTTCAATCATTGTTCCAAGTTTATAATCAATTCTCATACCTGTTTCTTTAAAGATAGTTTCAATTTCTTCTGTTGCATGTTTTTTACAAAAGAGGAATTCTTTATAATTTCCAACTAAAGGAATCATGATTTCAGGATGTACTTCTATATTCTTTTTAGTTACATTAATTGCAGCTTCAGTTATAGCTCTTACTTGCATTCTTAAAATTTCCGGATACACAATAGCTAATCTACATCCTCTAAATCCTAGCATAGGATTAAATTCATGAAGGTCAGTTATTTTTTGTGCAATAGTTTCTACAGAAATTCCTAAATCTAATGCCAATTCATGACGGGAAGTATGGTCATTTGGTAAAAACTCATGTAATGGTGGGTCTAAAAGTCTTACTGTAGCAGGACGGCCATCTAATTGGGTGAAAATATTCTCAAAATCTTCTCTTTGCATTGGTAACAATTCATTTAGAGCTGTCTCTCTTTCAATTAAATTGTCTGCAAGTATCATTTTTCTAATTGATTTAATTCTTTCACTTCCAAAGAACATATGCTCAGTTCTACATAGCCCAATTCCTTCAGCACCTAAAGATACTGCTCTTTTTACATCTTGAGGAGTATCAGCATTAGTTCTAACACCTAGTTGTTTAATTTCATTAACATAGCCCATGAAAGTTTTATAATTTTCAAATAGTCTAGAATCTTCTTCTTTCATTGTACCATCTAAGACTTGAACAATTTCACTTGGTTTTACAGCGATTTTAACGCCATATACTGCACCTGTAAAACCGTCTATTGAAAGATAGTCGCCTTCTTTAAATTCTAAGTCTCCAACTTTCATTGTTTTCTTTTTTTCGTTAACAGAAATTGAACTAACGCCAGAAACACAAGGACAACCCATACCACGAGCAACTACTGCAGCGTGAGATGTCATTCCGCCTCTAGATGTTACAACACCTTTAGCAACTGCCATTCCTTGAATATCTTCAGGAGAAGTTTCAGTTCTAACTAGAATTACGCTTTTACCTGTTTTAGCAACTTCTACAGCTTTATCTGCTGTAAAATAGATATGACCACAAGCTCCACCTGGAGATGCATTTAAGCCTTGAGCAATAGCTTTTATATTATTATCAGCTATGACTTTATTATCTAATACAGGAGCAAATAACTTATTAAATTCATTAGCAGGAACTCTTGAAACAGCAGTTTCTTTGTCAATTAAACCTTCTTCTACCATTTCTACTTGAGATCTTAACCAACTAAAAATGGTTCTTTTACCATTTCTTGTTTGAAGCATATAAAGTTTACCTTCTTGAATTGTAAACTCTAAGTCTTGCATATCATGATAATGGTTTTCTAAAATAGATCTAATTTCGACTAATTGTTCATAAACTTTTGGATTTACTTTTTTCAAGGTGTTAATTGGTTGAGGAGTTCTAATTCCAGCTACAACATCTTCACCTTGTGCGTTCATTAAATATTCACCGTAGAATTTATTTTCACCTGTTGAAGGATCTCTTGTAAATGCAACTCCAGTACCGGAAGTCTCTCCCATGTTTCCAAATACCATAGTTTGGACATTTACAGCTGTTCCTAGTAAACCTCTAATATCGTTCATCTGACGATATTTAATTGCTCTTTCATTGTTCCAAGAATTAAAAACAGCAATTATTGCTTTGAAAAGTTGCTCTTTTGGATCAGTTGGAAATTCTTCATTTGTATATCTCTTATATACTAATAAATATCTATTAATTACTTCTTTTAAATCTTCAACATTTAAATCTGTATCATAAACTTTATCAGTTTCATCTTTTACACTTTGTAGAGCTGATTCAAATTCATGATGAGGGACGTTCATTACAACATCGCCAAACATTTGAATAAATCTTCTATAACTGTCCCAAGCAAATCTCTCATTACCTGATTTTTTAATTAAGGCATTAACTGAATCTAAATTTAAACCTAGGTTTAATACTGTATCCATCATACCTGGCATTGATTGAGCAGCACCAGAGCGAACAGATACTAATAAGGGATTGGTTGTATCACCTAATTTTGCACCCATAGTTTTCTCTAGTTTTTCTAAAGTTTCTAAAACTTCATCTTCTAGATGTTTTGGCAATTGCCCATTGTGAGTATTAAAATATTCACAAGCTGCAGTACTTATTGTAAACCCGGGAGGCACTGGCAATCCTATTGATGTCATCTCAGCTAAATTAGCTCCTTTACCACCGAGTAATTCTTTCATTGAAGCAGTTCCTTCTGCTTTCCCGTCACCAAAGAAATATACATATTTCTCTTTGTTAGGTTTCATACTTTCCTCCAAAAAAATTATATGAATAACATAGCCTATAAAGAGTAGGTTATTCATAATTATCTGTCAATGAACTTTGGTGACTTATAATAACAAACTAATTAAAAAATTTCATGAAAAAATAGCATTTTTAGCTATAATAAAACTAGATATTTTTTTATCAATTATTTTAAATATTTTTAACTTTATATTTATATAGTATTTTTATGTTATACTAAATTTTTCTTTAATTTATAACAAAGAAAAGGGCAATCACATTTTATGCGATTGCCCTAATGTCGTTAGTAAATTCTATATTTATTTAAGCGCTATAGCTTTCTAGGCTTTTATAAATTTCGGTATTATGAAGTTTTTGAATTGCTCTCTTTTCAATCTGTCTAATTCTCTCTTTTGTTAAATTATAAATTTCACCAATTTCTTTTAAACTCATTTGATATTTATTATTCAATCCAAATCTATGTTCAATTATATCTTTCTCTTTTTCACTTAACTGGTTCAATGCTTCGTTTATATCTTCTTTTAATAAGGTTTCCATAACTTGTTGATCAGGTGTTGCAAAATCAGATTCAATGTAATCGCCAATATTACTTGTCTCATTATCTTTAAAAACAGGTGCATCCAAACTAACCATGTCTTTTGATACTGAAACTAATGTTTTAACTATTTCCTTATCTAAATTAGTTGCTTCAGCTAGCATTTCTACAGTTGGTTCTTCACCATTTTGATGCATTAATGTTTTTTGGGCTTTTTGAATTTGTAATAATTCGTTAGATCTGTTTAATGGCAATCTAACTGCCCTACTTTTCTCATTTATTGCTTTCATTATTGATTGTCTTATCCACCAAACTGCATAAGATATAAAGTGATATCCTTTATCTACATCATATTTCTCTAAAGCTGTTATTAATCCAATGTTGCCTTCATCAATTAAATCAGCAAGTGGTAATCCTTGATTTTGGTACTTCTTTGCTATTTTAACTACAAAGCGGAGGTTAGATTCAATCATCTTATTTCTTGCTCTTAAGTCACCTTTTTTTATTTTTTTAAATAATTCAACTTCTTCTTCATGACTGATCAATGGTAATTTGTTTAATTCTTTCATATACATTGAGAGAACTGTTGAGTCCTCATTAGAAAATTCTTCATTATTTAGCATATTCGTTTTGTTCTTCATAAACCATTTCCTCCAGGTTGTATATTGTAATGCAATATCTGTGCCAAAATAAAAAAGCTTAAATTATAGCTTATTTTAAAGGTTTTTTGTTTTTCTAATTAGAAAGAAAATAAAAAAACAGGTCAAAATGACCCGTAAATAAAAAATACACTAAATAATGTTACATTTTGACACACTGGAATGTTTCTTGGGGAATTTGAGTAGCTTTTTGCCCCAAATTAATCCTTTTTAAGCAAAAATAGAGTCTTCAAACATCATCCAAGGAAAATCTATTTCGACTGTTTTATAGAAAGATCTTTTATTTTCATCTAAAATTTTAAAAGGACTATTTTCAATTTCTGCTTTTATATGTTTAAAAGTGTCTTCTATTAAATCAAAAATCATATCCCCTTCACTAAGGGCTACTTTAATTTTCTTTTTACCTAATAAATATATGATAAATTGAATTTTGAAAAATTCTAGAAAATCATCATCTAAAGATTCTAATTCAATATTTCTTAACAAAAATGTATCACAAAAGCAATCGAGGCCCTTCACTAAATCTTTTTTATCTAAAAATGACTTAGCTAATTTAAAAAAGGTGTCAGCTAATAATAATTGGGAAGATTTAGAGTTAAAATAAAAATTAACAACATCTCTTCGGTGTACTAATTTGTTGGAATCTTCCATGTTTTTCTCCTCTATTGATTTCATACAAAAGATAATTAAAAAGGATGTAAAAGGCAAATATTTTTAAAATGATTTTTTTCTTTATTTTATATTGCCTCTTGCATTTTATATTGTTATATTTAGTAACGTGCAAAGAACATTCACCTTTGCATTACTAATTTAGTACAGTTCAAGGAGATTATAAAAATGACAGTAAAACCTTTAGGTGACAGAATTTTAGTAAAAATGGACGAAGTTAAAGCACAAACTGCAAGTGGTTTATACATTCCACAATCTGCACAGGAAAAAACTCAAATTGCATCAGTTATTGCTGTTGGGGATGATAAAGATGCCATTACAGTTAAAGTCGGAGATAAAATTTTACATGACAAATATGCTGGAACCCAAATTAAAATTGATGGTGAAGAACTTTTAATTATTAATATGAGTGATGTTCTAGCTGTAGTAGAATAAAAAAATTGAACAAAAAGCATTAACTAATAATAAAAGCTATTTAGTAAAACTTTTACTAGATAGCTTTTATTATGTTTTATCTACTACTATATAAAAAGTCTTCTATCTTTTCACACACACTTGAGCTCAAGGTTTCTGGGTGATAACAATTTGGCAAAGCTCTAAGCATATATTTTCCATAACTTTTTTGGCTAATTCTACTATCTAATAATAAAACTACTCCATAATCAGCTGTTGATCTCATCAATCTCCCAAAACCTTGTTTTAATTTCATTGTAGCTAAAGGTAAGGATAAATTAAAAAATCCACTTTCACCTCTCTTTTCAAAATCTATAGTTCTTGCTTTTGCTACTGGATGGGATGGAACTTGAAATGGCAATTTCACAATTATAACTAGCCTTAAAGTATTTCCTGGAGCATCAACGCCTTCCCAAAATGATGATAAAGCAAATAGAGTAGAATTATCATCTTTTTTAAATTGATTAATTAAGGCGTGTTTAGAAGAACTTCCTTGCATTAATAAATTTAAAGAAACTTCATTAAATTTGTCTTCTACTCTTTTATATACTTTTTTCATTACATCTCTAGATGTGAAAAGAACTAATGCACCACCGGAGGATGAGTAAACGCTATCAAAAATCATTTTGCTTATGTATGTTATATAATTTTCTTCTTCGTTTTCCTTCTTCTTTAATGCTTCTTTACTTGTATCTGTAGTATATTGTGGAGGAGGAAGTGCATCTTGAGGAGTTAATAAAAGCAATTTATTTTCATAATCAAATGGAGAATTAAATGATGCTTTTATAAATTTTCGTTTATCATCATATGGCAACCCTATTCTAGATGTCCAAAATTTAAAATCATCACTTAAATTTAAAGTTGCACTTGTTAATATTACTGTGCTCAATTCCTTGAAAATATTCTCTACCAACGACGGTGACACATCTAAAGGTGTAATTAAAGTAGAAATATCTACTACATTATTTCTCCGTCTATCTGCCTCAAACCAATGGATTTCATCTTCTTCCCAACTTTCGAAATTAATAAATAAACTTAATACGTTTATATTTCCCATTATCCTATTATGATTTGTCTCTACTTCTTTCTTTATCGCTAAAGTTGTATCATCAACATCAACTTGATTTAAAAACACTCTAATTAATTTTTCACACTCTAATGCTGTCTCAATTATTTGTTTTGCTCCATCGATAAAATTTTTTAATCTTTTTTCCTGTGATTTAACAACGTATACACTTTTGTAATTTTGCTTCTCAAAGGTTTTTAATAAATATTGACTCAATGAAGATACATAAACTTTTAACTCTTTATATTTCTTTATTAAATTTTGATGATCAAAGCCTTGAGTAGAGTATTTACCAAGTTTTTCTATGATATTCTTTCCTTCACCTTTTTTTGTGTTTGAAAGTAAGTTATCTATTCGCTTTAACACAAAATAATTACTATATTCCATAGAAAAAAATTCTGACGCTGTATCTTCAATATTATGAGCTTCATCAATTATTAATCTATTAAAGGAAGGTAGAATATTATCTTCATCATATCCTAAATTTGAATCTTTTCGACTTTTTGAATCAGTAAATAATAGGTGGTGATTACTAACTATTATCCTTGATTTTTGAAGTTTTATCTTACTTTTTTGGAAAAAACAATCTTTATGATATGGACATTTAAAATTTAAACATAATTCACTATCACTATTTATCTTATTTCTATCAAAAGGTAATTTCAAATGATATTCGGTTAATAAGCCTGTCTCTGTTTCTGATACCCATTTTTTAAAAAGTGCTTCTTTGCTATTTGGATCAACTAATAGAACTGGTGTTTTCGTTATTTCATCATTAAATCTTCTTAAACATAGATAATTACCCCGCCCAATTGCTAAACCGACTTTTATATCTAAATTTAGCATTTCCAAGATTGTTGGGATATCTTTTTTAAATAATTGATCTTGTAAATTTATTGTAGCTGTGGAAATGACAGTCCTCTCATCTCCATTTTCTATAGCATTATATATTGCTGGAACAAGGTATGCATAACTTTTACCAATGCCTGTCCCAGCTTCTATTATAGCTATCGAATCATTTTCATAAGCCTCTGATACAAGCTTTACCATCTCTATTTGACCTTCTCTAACTTCATAAAGAGGAAAGGCTTTTGAGAGAATTCCACCTTGCTCAAAAATATCTTCTATTTGTGTTTTTGTCATTCTTCTTCTTTATATTCTTCTAATTTTCGATGAAGTGTCTTTCTGCCAATTTTCAAAACTTCTGCTGTCTTACTCTTATTTCCTTTACAACTATTTAATGTTGAAAGTATTATTTGTTTTTCGGCTTCAGCTAGGCTCATTCCAACTTTTAAATTAACACTTTGCTCTTCTGTATTTTCTCTTACATGTGGAGGTAAATCATTTAGTTCTACAAAGTCCCCTCGGCATAATACAATTGCAGCTTCAACACAGTTTCTAAGCTCTCTAATATTTCCTGGCCAATCATATTTATATAAAGCTGCTTTTGCCTCAGAACTAAAACCTTTAACATTTGTATTATTTTCTTTATTAATTTGATCTAAAAAGGCTGTTAATAATAAAGGAATGTCTTCCTTTCTTTCCTTTAGTGGTGGAACTTCTACATGGACAACATTTAATCTGTAATATAAATCTTCCCTAAATGTTCCTTTTTCAATTTCTTTTAACAAATCTCGGTTAGTTGCTGTAACTATTCTAACATCAACTGTTATTGTTTTTTCTCCACCTACTCTTTCAAATTGTCGCTCTTGTAATACTCTTAAAATTTTTATTTGTGTTGATAAATTTATTTCACCAATTTCATCTAAAAAGATTGTTCCTCCATTTGCTAATTCAAATCTACCTTTCTTAGTAGATATCGCTCCGGTAAAAGCACCTTTTTCATGTCCAAATAATTCACTCTCTAATAAGCTCTCACTCAAGGCTGCACAATGAACTTTTACAAATGGCCCATTTCTCCTATTTGAAATCTGATGAATAGCATCGGCTACTAGTTCTTTACCAACTCCACTCTCTCCTGTAACTAATACTGAAGCTTTTGTTGGCGCTACTTGATTGATTGTTTCAAGTAGTTTTTTGATTTTAGCACTATTTCCTATCATCTTCCCATAATTTTGAGAAGCTTTTAAAGCAGCTAATTCTTCTTTTATCTTTATATTTTCATCAACAAGATCTTTATGTTTTAAAGACTTCTTAACTAATAATAATAATCTATCTAAATCAACAGGCTTGGTGAAAAAATCAACCGCTCCATCTCTCATGGCATCAACTGCAGTTTCAATTGTTCCATGCCCAGTCAACATCACAACTGGAATATTAGGATAAGATGCAACAATTTTTTTCAAAAGCTCTTGTCCGCTCATTCCTTCCATTCTTAAATCAGTAATCACTAGATCAACATCATTTTTATTGATTAAATTCCATGCTACTTTACCACTCTCTGCTAATAAAACGTTATAGTCCTCTAGTTCAAGAGCGAGTCCTAATCCTTCACGAATATTTTTTTCATCATCACAAACTAATATTGTTTTACTCATCAAAAACTCCCCTAGAAACATCTAATGCTAATCTTTCACTATGAGGAACAGGTAGACTAATTATAAATTCGCTACCTTTTTTAAGTTCACTTTTAACTCTAATGTCACCTTTATGTTCTTTTATTACTTTATATACAACAGTTAAACCTAGGCCAGTTCCACTCGCCCTAGTTGTAAAGTATGGTTCAAAAATCTTATTTACTGTATTATTATCCATCCCTTTACCACTATCTTTTATACTAATTATAACCTCATCACCCATCAATTTAACTAGAACTCGAATTGTTCCTTTTTTTTCAATAGCATTCATTGCATTTTTAATAATATTCAATACAGCTTGTCTGAAAAGATTTGTATCTAATTCAACTTTAGGTGTACTCTTTATTTCCCGAATTAGTTGTATATTATTTTCTTTCAATTCAGGTTCTATAAAATCACAAATTTCTTTGATTGCTCTAGATACACTTGTGAGTTTTAACTGTGTATCCATAGGTCTTACAGCAAATAAGAAATCTACTACTATTGAATTTAAACGTTCTATTTCTTCAGATAAAACATTAATATATCTAGATGCATCATCAATGCTTAAAGTCTTCTTTTTTTCAAAGTTCTTAGTCAATAATTGTAAGTGTATACTCATAGCAGCAAGTGGATTTTTAATCTCATGAGCTACTCCAGCTGCCATTGTTGTCATACTAGCTAAATTTTCACTTCTTCTAAGCCTTGTTTCATTTCTTCTTCTAATTGTAATATCGTTAAAAACTAATAAAAATCCATCATCTTCTAACTCTTCAACTTCTGATAATTTTACTACGTTTAATAAAATTGTTCTAACATCTTCACCCCATTGATAATTAAATTCATTATCTTCTTCATTATAACCAATTTTATTTATTTCTGCATTTAAATATGCAATTACCATTGAATCTTGTACAATACTAAAAATACTTAAACCTTCATAATTATTCTTTCTAATTATTGGAGGTAAAGTTTTTGCTTCTTTATTTATATATACAACTCTTTTTCTACTATCTAAAAGAATAATCCCCTGAGATAAATTATCTAATACTTGCTCAAGGGTTGAAATATATGAGTCTTCTCTTTTTATCAATTGTTCTATTTGGTCTATATCTAATTGTTCAATCTTTTCTAATGCTCTTTTAACAAAATTATGCATTAATACTCTCCATCATCTTTCTATATACATTTTCGTACATATTTTTCTTTGGAAGATTAAAAACTCTTTGATTATTATATAAAAAACTAATACTTTGTACTATTTTCTTACAAGAGAGATTATCAAGTCTTCCATTAATAAATTCTCTATCAACTTTTTCAATTAATTGATGAAAAATAAAATCATCCTGGTTAGATGAATCTAAAACTTTTATAATTGAAGAAAGCTGAGTAGATGGTAATTCCCTCTTTTTAATAACTGAATCAACAATCAAGTTTAACGACTGATCTACTTCATCAACTTTAAAACCACTAGCACTTAAAAAGAATTTCTCTAATGTATCTATCTTTTGTTCTTCTACGTTAAAAGGTTTTAGTAACATGGCTTGGGTCTCTAAACTCAACGAAGGAAAATTAATCTTCCGAACTCTAGAGAGGATAGTTTTCATTATTCTTGAAGGATTACTACTTATTAAAATAAAATAAACATTTTCATTAGGTTCTTCAAGAATTTTTAACAAACTATTTCTAACACTATCATTACTTTTTTCAATAGCTTCTATTATTACTATTCTTGCTTTTTCGTTAACTAAAGTATTTGATAACCAAGTTTGAAGGGCTCTAACTCCATCAACACTTAATGCTGTAAGATTTTTATTGCTAACGGTAATTAAAGGTTTCATTTTTTGCCTTAAATCTTTTGCAAATCTCTGAGCTTCTCTAATCTTAAAATCTTCTTTTCTCTTATCAAATTCATTTATCATCTCACTCACTTCATAAGCAACATCAAAAAGCTTTTTAGCTTTGTCTGTGTATACTCCATTATGATATGAAAGTAAAAATATACGGATGGTTTCTATTAAATATTTTTTAGTGAATGCATTTCTATTTTTAACAAATTGAGCAAGTGCAACATCAATTCTATTTTCAAAATCTCTATTTGAAATTACAACTAAATTTTGCATCAAATAATTATCATAAGCTTTGCAAGAGGGACAATTACAATTATCACCCTTTTTGTCTGTAAAGCAGGATAGTGCTTTTGCAACTTCTATGGCGGCTGTCATTTTAGATGAGTATGGCTCACCACAAAAAAGAGAAGAATTACTAAATGTATTATTCTCAATAGATGACTTTAAGATATTAGCTATCTCTCTTTGAGATAGACTTAGTTTATTAAACATTCTTTAAAAAACCCTCTGCTACTGGTATTATTGAAGTAAAAATATTTTGAAAAAGATAAGAATCGTTTATTAAAGTAGTTAAATCGAAAACATTCTGATAACTTAAAAGCATTAAAATTACTGCACTAATTACAAAAATAAAAGCAACACCCCAAACAAAACCTAAAAAAGAATTTATTACTGATAATCCAACTCCCTCAAACACGGCTGAAAGCATATTTCCAAGCATCAAAGTAAGTGCATATCCAACTATGAAACAAAGCATGTAGCTAAATAAGGAATTTAATACTGGGGGTAAGCCAAATCTATCAAAAACATAGGTCATTGCTAATTCAGTAAACATCAATCCAACTATTAAGCCAACTAATACTGCAGCTTTAGAAGCAAAACTTTTAGCAAAACCTTCAAAAGCTCCAGCTATTCCAGCTATAAAAGCAACTGCTAATATAATTATATCTACTATATTTAAAACAACTGATCCAATGTTTAATGTTAAGTCCATATTATCCTCTCTCTTCTACTTTATTTTATCTCTTTTAAGGTGTTATATATTATTTTATTTGCTTCAACAATATTTACTTTTCGAAATTCGTTTTCTCTCTCTCTTATTGTTTTATTATTTAACAATTTTTTTATGGTGTCTATAAAATTCATATCTTTTTCTAAAACTTCAAGCAATTTCATATCTTTATAATACTTGGCATTTAAAACTTGTTCTCCCCTACTAGAAGAATTTCTAAGTGGAATTGCTAAAATATTTTTTTGAAAAAATATTTCTTCATTTAAAGTACTTGCTCCACAGCGGCTTATAACTAAATCACTTATCCTATATAAATACCCCATCTCATTTCCAATTGTTTTAACACAAATATAACCGCTTTTATCAACTTTCTTGAATGTCCTATTCCCCATTTGATGATAGATATTATAATCTCTTAATAAAATATCTAAATTTTTCTCTATTAGTTGATTTATCTCTAAAGCTCCTAAAGATCCTCCAACAACTAATAATATTTTCTTTTTAGGATTAAATTTCTTTTCTATCTCTTCAATAACTTTTATTATATCTTTGCTATATTTTAAACTTTTATCTTTTATTATCTTATTTCTATACTCTTGTATATCTAAATGTTTAAAATAAGTTAAACTAGACCTAATGGGATTTCCACTATATACAAAACGAGGATCTGCCTTCTCTTTATCTGTTAATGGAAATCCTTTAAATATTATATTAGCAACTTTTGAGTTTAATCTTGTAGCTAGTCCTAAAGAAATATCTGATTCATGGGTGACCACTTTTATATTTAACCTTTTTGCAGCATAAACTACTACAACTGATACATATCCACCTTTAGAAAAAATTAAATCAGGCTTTGTTTTCTTTAATATTCTTCTTGCTTGAAAATAGCCTATTATAACTTTAAAAATATCAACAAAGTTTTTTAGAGAAAAATATCTCCTAAGTTTTCCAGAACTTATTGAATAAAATAAAATATCTTTTTCTTCAACTGCTTGCCTATCAGAAGGCCTTTTAGTTCCTATCCAAATAGCTTGTAATGATTCATCCCTTTCTTTTATATAATCATAAATCGATAATGCAGGATAAATATGACCTAGAGTCCCGCCCCCTGTAAAAACTATCTTCATATTTTAAAAATATCATAGGTAAAAAAAATAAGCAATCAAAGAGTCAAATTGACACAATTTAAGTGCATAAAAAAATGCCTATAAAGTAGCTTTTATTACTTTTACTTTAAAGGCATAAATATTTTTTATTATTAAATTTATTCTCTAATCTGTTATTCTCTCTCTTTTTGTGGCACAAAGAATAATTTAGATAAATCATATCCCTGCTCTACAGCTATATTCTTCATAATCTCTAGAGTTTCTTGTGAAATTGTTGGCTCTCTTGATAAAAACCAAATGAATTTTCTACTATTATTTCCAACTAATGCCCATTCATAATTTTCTTCATCTAAACCAAATACTAAATAGTCAGAGGTAAATAGAGAAAAGAATTTTACTTTTAACGCACCAGGGATCATATCATCAGGTCTCCAAGCCACTGCCTTAACGGAGGTATATGAACCATCTAATCTTTTTTTAAAACCACTATTTACAACTTGTATTCTTCCATCTTCTCGAAGTGAATACTCAGCTGTTGCCCCATATATATTTTTTTCAAAACCACTTTGATAACGAGCAATTTCATACCATCTTCCTAAATACCTCTCTAAATCTAAAGACCCAACTGTTTCTAAAGGATCGTCTGCAAATTCATTTGTTGCACAACTTGAAAGGAATATTATACTTATCACTAACAATAAGGTTATTTTTATTTTGTTTTTTTTCATTAAAAACTCTCCTTGTGTAATTATTACATATAAGAAAGTTGAAAACAACAATGTTTTGATAGGAAACAAAATTAATTACATTTTTATTTTTATATTTTCATCTAAATTTTTTTATTTTAAGATTATATTAGTTAAAATAGTTAAAATTTTTACACAAATTAAGCTATTTATATATTACTTTGCTCTGTAATATTTACAATAAGCCTAAATATTATTATTTTTTAGACAATATTACCTAAATATATTAAAAAGCGTTAATGAAATACTCCTTTTCTTAAATTGCTTTTCAATGTATAATGTTGGATATAGCCAAAACAGATATTTGGAGAAATAAATGGCCAGATCAATTTTTAGAGCCCTTTTCGGGTCAAAACAGGACCGAGATGTAAAAGCTCTTATGCCTATAGTAAAAAAAGTAAATGAACAAGAAAGTTGGGCAAAATCTTTATCTCATGAAGACTTTTTAAATCAAACTAATGAATTTAAAAAACAAATCCAATCGAAAGAAAAAACTTTAGATGAGATATTACCACAAGCCTTTGCCCTCGCAAGAGAAGCAGCTTATAGGGTTTTAGGTCAAAGACATTATGATGTTCAAATCATGGGTGCAACTGTTCTTCATCAAGGTAAAATTCTTGAAATGAAAACTGGTGAAGGTAAAACTTTAACTTGTGTACCTGCAGCATATCTTAATGCTCTTGAAGGAAAAGGCGTTCATGTTGTAACTGTTAATGATTATTTAGCAGAACGTGATGCAAAATGGATGGCTCCGGTATTTAATTATCTAGGGTTATCTGTTGGTGTTATCATTTCATCTCTCGATAATGAATCTAGAAAGATTAATTATAGTAAAGATGTAACTTATGGTACTAACAACGAATTTGGTTTCGATTATCTTAGAGATAATATGAAATGGTCTCTAGAAGATAAAATCCAACCTAAACATCATTATTGTATTATTGACGAAATTGACTCAATTTTAATTGATGAAGCTAGAACACCTTTAATCATTAGTGGTCAAGCTGAAGATGATTCTGCTCAAGTAATCGGTGCACAAAAAATTGTTTCTTCTTTAGTTGAATGTGAAAAAGATCCAAAAACAGGTGATTATTATGAAATGGATCCTCTCGCTAGGTTCGATAAAAACTCTGAACCTTTCGATGAACATGGAGATTTTAAACTTGATGAAAAGAAGAAATCAGTTTCTTTCACTTCACAAGGTATGAATCACATTGAAGAACTTCTTCAAAAGTACCACATCATTTCAGGAAGCTTATATGAAGGTTCTAACTTTGAATATGTCCATTATGTAACTCAAGCTGTTAAGGCTGAAAAATTATTCAATAAAGAAGTTGACTACGTTGTACAAGATGGTCAGATTCAAATTGTTGATGAATTTACTGGTCGTATTCTTCACGGTAGACGATATAGTGATGGATTACACCAAGCTATCGAAGCAAAAGAAAAGATTAAGGTTTTAGGCCAAAATAAAACTCTTGCAACTATTACTTTCCAAAACTTCTTTAGAATGTATGATAAATTATCTGGTATGACAGGTACTGCTGAAACAGAAAGTACTGAGTTTATGAAAATCTATAATCTTGATGTTGTTGTTATTCCCACAAATAAACCAATTGCAAGAATAGATAGTCAAGACCAAATTTATTATAATGAAAAGTTTAAATTAGACGCTATTGTAAAAGAAATTAAAAGGGTTCATGAAACAGGACAACCTATACTTGTTGGTACTGTTTCAATTGAAATGAGTGAAATTATTTCAACTCTTTTAAGAAAAGTTGGAATTAAACATGAGGTTTTAAATGCTAAAAACCACGCAAGAGAAGCTTTAATCATTGAAGAAGCTGGTGCAATTGGAGCTGTTACAGTTGCAACTAACATGGCAGGTCGTGGTACTGATATTAAACTCGGTGGTAGCATCGAAAATATGGCTAGAAAAATTTGTGGTACCGAAGCTACTCCACAAGAATTAAATGAAGCTATCGAAAAAGTTAGACCTCAATGGCAAAAACAATATGAAAAAGTAAAAAGTCTTGGCGGTTTATACATCCTTGGAACAGAAAGACATGAATCTAGACGTATTGATAACCAATTACGTGGTAGAGCTGGTCGTCAAGGTGATCCAGGTTGTTCTAAATTCTTTGTCTCTTTAGATGATACTTTGATGAGATTATTTGCAAATGATAATCTAAAAAATATGCTCGGAAAAATCGGAATGAAAGATGGAGAACCTTTAGAACATAAAATGTTAACTGGTTCTATCGAAAGAGCACAAAGAAAAGTTGAAGAGAGAAACTTTGAAATAAGAAAACATTTGCTAGAATATGATGATGTTTTAAATGAACAGAGAAACTTCATTTATGAAAAACGTGATGAAATTTTAAGCAATCAGCATTTGCTTTATAAAGTTTTAGATATTAGCCATGAAATAATTGATAATATTGTAGACGATGCTTTTAGTAAAAAAGATGGAAAAGAAGTAGCTCAGATTATTTCAGATATGAAAAACGAACTTTTCTATGAGGTAAAGCCTACTGATATTTATCAAAACAAAAGTCAATGGAAAGAATATCTAAAAAAATGTATAGATGATGAAGTCAATGCTAAGGTTGAATTAGCTACTGAAAAACCTTTTAATGATTTCTTAAGATTCCATTATTTAAGACAAATAGATCTTAGATGGCAAGATCACTTATCAATGCTAGAAGAATTAAGAGAAGCGGTTGGACTGAGAACTTATGCCCAAAAGAATCCTTTAGTAGAATATAAATTAGAGGGTTTTGATATCTTTAATGACATGCTTTTCAATATTGATAAATTTATGGCTCAAACTTTAATTAGAGTTCAAATTAAAGAAAATACTGAAAGTTATCAAAAAAGACGTCCTACTAAAACTATTGAAAGGCACTCTAAAGCTGCTGCTTTCCAAGAACAAGCAAGTAATGCTGCCTCTCAAACTCGTTCTAATAGAAATAAAAATACTAATGATGCCCCAGTCACTATTAAAAGGAATACTCCAAAAATTGGACGTAATGATCCTTGTCCTTGTGGCTCTGGTAAGAAATATAAGAATTGTCACGGAAGACACGTTTAATAAATTTAATATTCTCTATAATTAAACCTCCAAATACTTAAAATATTTGGAGGTATTTTATTTGTCTATAGTTGTCAAGTTTTTAATAATTTTATTTTTTTCTATCTTTTTTACACATATTATGTTAGACCTTCTGGCTCAGGTCTTGTTTTTGGGAATTAATGTTGTTAAGCTAAAACTATGTTAGATGTTTTAGTTAACGAGGTAGCTCTTGTTTGAAATTAATTGGTTATTAATATTTCAAATGAGAGCTTCAAGTTTATAACGCTTTAATTTATTAAATATGTATTCTTCATCTACTATATTATAAATCTCACCATTCTTTAATAAAGCAAATCCAATAGATATCATTTTATTAGCTGTTGCAACTGCTGTTTTTTGACCAAACTTTCCTCTTTTTTCAAGTTTTTGCCAATACCTTGTAAGAGAACAATTATGATTAAAGTTTTTTATACTCCAAGCAGCTTGTACTATATGTCTTCTAACAGGCATACAGCCAAAATGAGAAACACTTAATTGTTTGTCTACTGAACCCGATTGATCTTTTCTAGGAATGAGTCCTATGTAATTTCTAAGTTGATCTGCCTTAGAAAACCTTTCTCCATTTCCAATGAAAGCTACTAAAGTTGCTGCTGTTATATCACCAATACCTGGTATTGATAACCAAGCTAAAGCTTCTTTAGGATGATTTAATAATATTTGAATAATTTTACTATGAATTTGTTCTTTTTGAGATTCTACTACTTCAATGTTACGAACTAATAAATTTGCACTAAAAATAGCTAAATCTTCCTTAAGTAATTCATCAACACAAGATTGTCTTTTTTCAGGATTTTTTAAATCTGATTTCTTTAAATCTGGATAACCCATACCTGTAAATATTGCATGAAGTTTATTAATTAATTTAGTTTGTAATTGAGAATATGCTATATGAAGTTTTATCAATGCTCTATCAGCTGATTCTTCTTTTGTAGGAATTGGTATAAGAACCCAATTTTCAGGATTAGCATCTCTTGCATATTTAGCAATCTTTGCAGCATCTTGCCTATCTGTTTTACAAATTGATTCAAAAATAATATGCAATTTCATTGGATTAAGGACATAAACATTAGATGCAGTGTGTTCTAAAAGATATCTTGCTAGATTAAAAGAAGAAGTTCCACCTTCCATAAATATTGCATCACCAACCTTGAACCGAGAAATTAAGTTATTTCTTCCTTGCTCATTCATCTTTTCATTAAAAAAAGATTTCTTTTGAAATCCTGAATCTCTTGAAAGTGTACATCCAACTAGAGTTTTTTTGGAAAGATCCAAACCGATAATTCTAGTTGCCGTTAATTCTTTAGGTCTGTCTATCATGGGCAGCCTCCTTAAGTTAAATTAACAGATTGTTGGGAAGCTTTATGAAAGGGAGTGACAAAAATGTCCTTCATTTTTATTATTGAGATTATCTCGAGAAGAATCTCGAGATATCTCCCTGTAGTCTTCGATGACCGGCTATTGTATCTTTTTTATTGAGGTATATCTGTATTAACAGTATCCATCACAAATACCATTACACGATCACCGGTTCCCATTCTCCGTCAAGAATAGGATAACACCTTTGACTTACCAACTATAGACATACTACTTTTTTTAGTGATAAGTAGATAAATTCTTATTAAAATTTTTACTTAGAAAAACGATTCAGGATCTAAAGGTAATCCACTTTGTATTATTTCAAAATATAGGGTATTGTCTTGGTGTGATACCTTGCCTATTATACTTTCTGCTCCTATTTCGTCGCCAATTTCCAAAGTTGTAGATTCTAAGTTTCCATAAATTGTTTCATAACCACCTTTATGAGATATCTTAACTATTTTCTTATCGTTTTTATTTTGAATATCTACTACAACTCCTTCAGCCGCAGCTTTGATAGACGATGAGGTCCTAATTAGTACACCATTTAAACTAGGCTCGTCATTGTATGGATTATTTTCTATAAATTGACCATATTTTGCTATAATTGTTCCTGACTCTGTCGGCATCAAAAAGTTATTTAATGCTGTATTTATTGCTGGATTAGCATTTATTTCGCTCATATCTGGAATAAAAATTTTATCTCCAATATCTAAACGTGTATCTGTTAGACCATTTATTTCTTGTAAAGTTTTCCATCCTAAATTAGGACAATATGTATTTGCTATTGTCGATAACATATCCCCAGATTTAACTATATAATAACTACCATTTCTATCTGGAATTGAAAGCTCAACACCTTCTTGTATTCCACTTATATTTTTTATTTCATTTATGCTAATTAAAGTTTGAACTTTAAGTCCATAAAGTGCCGCAATAGAATTTAAATCTTCTCCCTCTCCAACTATATGTTGAGTGAACTTAACAGCGCCATCTCTAGCCTTTGCACTTTGAACTTTAGAAATATCAAGAGCTAAAGTATTATCTCCTGTTGCAGTAGTTACTGGTTTAACATTTGTTTGTGATATAGTTGTCGTTGAAACCGACGTATTAGTTGGACTAGTACTATCAACAACTGGATCTATTGTTTCAATCTTACTTTGAGTATCTACAGATTCTACACTAGATTCTGTCGAAACTGAACTAGAGTTCTTTACGCTTGTAATATAATAATATCCGGCAATAATAGATAGAATAATTAAAATGATTAATATTAATATCATTAATCTATTACCACTTTTATGTGTCCTTCTATCTTGTGGTTCTTCAGGTTGAAGATTTCCATCCATATCAAATTTTTCTGTACTCATGTCGACATTACCTTATTCTTACTGTACTATAATTCTATCATGGATTCCACAAAAAAAGATAAAATATTTATTTTTGCAGAACTTTTTATAATCATATTATTTGCAATAATACTACTTAGAGTAGCTATCCTTATGATAAATGGAAAAAATAAAAGAGTAAACTACAAAGATCCAATTGTTGCAAATTCCATCATTAGAGGTAATATCTATGATAGGAATTCTAAGCTCTTAGCTATCGAAGTTCCATATTACAGTTGTAGCTTTAGAGTGGATAGAATTGATAATTTAAAAGAAATCGCAACTAAATGTGCTCCATTTTTAGATATGGACAGTGATGCTATTATTGCTAGAGCACAACAATATACTTATCAAGCTTTAATAAAATCAAGAATCGATGATGATAAAGTTGAAGCTTTTCAAAAATTTATAAAAGATAATAATCTTGTTAATTTAGTAAAAATAGAAAAAAAATATGGTAGAGACTATCCCTATACTTTTCACGCTGCCCAAACCATCGGCTTTGTTGGATATGATAATAATGGCCTTGAAGGACTTGAACATACTTTAAATGATATTCTATACCCAGGCCCTCAATTAAATGAATCAATTACTTATGGAGAGGATGTTTATTTAACCCTCGATATGAATATTCAATATTTATGTGATTTAGAAGTACAAAGGGTCAATGAAGAATTTAGTCCAGAAACTGCAATTGCAATTGTCATGGATGCAAAAAATGGAGAAATACTAGCCTTATCTAGCTACCCTTGGTATGATTTAAATAATTTTAGTGCAAGTACAATAGAAAGTAGAAAAAATAATACTATCTCAATGCTGTATGAACCAGGATCTGTTTTTAAAATTTTTTCTTATGCATCCTTACTTGAGTTAAATCAAGCAAATTTTGATGAACCTTTTTATTGTGATGGATCTTATGAATTTGACTTAAACGGCCAATCATTTACTATCAACTGTTCCCATGAACATGGTTTGGTTACTAAAGATACAATGTTAAAATATTCTTGTAATGGAGCAATTAGCAAATGGGCCTTAGAAACCGACTCTCAGGCGTTTTATGATAAGCTTATAGAGTTTGGCTTTGATTCAAAAAAAACTCTTCCCTTAAATGGAATTGCTAGATCTAGAATTCAAGATCCAACCTTATGGTCTCTTAGATCAAAGCCAACTATTGCGTTTGGACAAGAGTTACTGACAACTGCTATCAATATAACAAGTGCTGCTACAGCTATCTCTAATAAGGGGTATTTGGTTGAGCCAAAATTAATTAAACAAATTGGCGATGAAGAAACTCTTCCATCTTCCTCTTCTCAAATAATTAGTGAAGAGACAGCTCAAACTGTATTAGAAGATATGGTAAAAACTACCGAGGAAGGAGGAACAGCAATTAAGGCAAATGTGGATGGTATAAAGGTTGCAGCAAAAACAGGGACAGCTCAACTGTTAAATGAAGATTCAAAAAGTTATGCAGATGGACAATCTTTAGCATCTACTATAGCTATTGTTGATAGTGAAAATCCAAAATATATTATTTATTTTGCAGCAAAAGCCCCTAGTAAAAACTCAATATGGGGAAGCAATGTTGCCTCCCCTGCTGTAAAAAATATTATCGAAGGATTAATAGCCCAAAATAAATTATAGTAAATTGTTTTTATTTGCTGAATCCCACATCGATTTAAAATCTATTGTAAAACCATGAAATAAGCTCATAATATATGAACTATTTGCAGGATAAATACCACTTTCAATTTCTTTTCCATTACTAAAAAATAATAAAGGAAGGTTTTCTTCATTACAAAAGGATAACACATTCCCAATAGATCTTGCTTCATCACACATGGTAACTACTACACTTCTAATTTCATATTTTTCTTTTAATTGCTCATAAGTATGTTTTAACTCACTTAATTTATATCGAGCATTAATGCACAGAAAATGGCCAACATCTTCATCTTTTAAAACATCCAACATCGTTGATTTTAAATCTGCATCAATATCTCCAACATCTACAAATATTAGATCATTTTTTGTTGATTCAGCTTCAACAAATTGTCTCAAAGTTCTTGGATCTCCAACATGGGAAACCTCTAAATCATATAATTCACATATAGAATTGAGCTTAGAAGAGCCCCCTAAAGAAAGAAGAGAAACCTTTCTTCTTGATGACTCTTCCACATTTGAAGAATATAGTAGAGAGAGTTTTAACAAAGAAAGAGTTTTACCAACAGCAGAAGACCCATGTAGTACGAAAAATTTAGGTGGATTTAACATATTCTCTCTATCAATGTTTGCACTGTCTATTAAGCTATTTACTAAACTTAATTCCATTTCAGTTAAATCTGTGGCATCTTCCCAAATCAAATCTCCAATCACTTTATTTATTAAATCAGTTGAGAAATCATTTTTTACTAATATATTTCTCATTTTTGAGACTACTTCGCTTGGAGCCTCAATACTTTTAGGCTTAGCCATATTAGAGCTCTCACTATTGTCTTTAGCCTTTTGTTCAACCAAATAACATGTTATTGTACAAGAGCCTTTTTTTGCAAAAGAGGGTTGTGTATTTGTAAGAGTCTGAATCCTTACAGCACTACCATATCTTTGTCTTGCAATTTTAATTGCTTCATCATAATCTTTTGCTTCAATAGTAAGAAACTCCATTAGGCCACTCCCTTATAATATAAATCGTGAAAGATCCTGATCTTGAACCACATCAGATAATCTTTCATCTACATATTTTTCAGTAATTGTAATGGTTTGTCCAGCACATTCATCTGCACTAAAGCTTAATTCTTCTAATAGTTTTTCCATTACAGTATAAAGTCTTCTAGCTCCAATGTTTTCATTAGTAGCATTTACTTCATATGCAATTTCACTGATTTTCCTAATAGCTTTTTTATCGAATTGTATATCAACACCTTCTGTCTTTAACAATTCATGATATTGCATTGTTATAGCATTTTTAGGTTCAACTAATATCCTTTCAAAATCATCAGCTGTTAATTCTTCTAATTCAACTCTTAATGGGAATCTTCCTTGAAGTTCAGGAATCAAATCACTAGGCTTAGATACATGGAATGCCCCACTTGCAATGAAAAGAATATGTGTGGTATCTATTATACCCCATTTAGTACTAACTTTTGTTCCTTCAACAATTGGAAGAATATCTCGTTGTACACCTTCTCTAGATACATCTTGGCCATTTCTTTGACCTTCTGAAGAAGCTATTTTATCAATCTCATCTATAAAGATTATTCCCATTTGTTCAACTCTTTCTTTAGCTTCATCCTTTGCTTTATCTGGATCAACCATTTTTTGAGTTTCTTCTTCTCTTAAAATGTCTCTAGCTCTTTTGATTGTGCATTTTCTCTTCTTTGGTTGTTGGAAAATAGAACCTAAAGAATTCATAGCATTTTGTAAATCATCCATAGAAGTTGCACCAACCATTTCAATACCTACATTTGCTTTATTAGTTACACTAATTTCAACTTCTTTTTCTTCTAATTTACCATCTCTAAGCATCTGCCTAAATTTTTCACGAGTTGCTTTTGAACCTTCAGTAATTGAAGTGGAAGAAATTTCTGTAGTTGAAACGTTATTTAAAGGTATTAGTAAATCTAACAATCTCTCTTCAACTTTTTCTTCTACTTCTTCTTTATGGGCTTCACTCATTTCTTTAGTGACCATTTGCATAGCAATTCCCATAAGGTCCCTTACCATAGATTCAACATCTCTACCTACATATCCTACTTCAGTAAATTTAGTAGCTTCTACTTTAATAAATGGTGCATTACTTAACTTACTAATTCTTCTTGCTAATTCAGTTTTACCTGAACCTGTTGGCCCAATTAAAATCATATTTTTTGGAGAAACTTCATCTCGAATTTCTTCTGGTAATCTTTTTCTTCTAGTTCTATTTCTTATTGCAACGGCAATAGTTCTCTTTGCCTGATTTTGGCCAATTATATATTTATCTAGCTCTTCTACAATTTGTGAAGGCTTCATTTGATCTAATAATGGAATATTTTTCATTTTCTACCCTTTCTCTATTTTGATAATTCTTCAACGATAATTGAATTATTTGTATATATACAAAGTGAAGCTGCTATTTTAACACTCTTAACTGCTATTTCTTTTGCTTCTAAATCGACATTTGAGTCTAAATAAGCTAAAGCTGCCGAAAGTGCATAATTACCACCAGAACCTATTCCAATTACATCGTTTTCTGGTTCAACTACATCACCTGCTCCATTGATTAAGAAAATCTTATCTCCATCAGTTACAAGTAACATTGCCTCTAGTTGACGTAAAGATTTATCTGTTCTCCATTGCTTTGCTAAATCAACTGCTGCTCTAGTCAAATCTCCGTTAAATTGTTTTAATTTCTTTTCAAACAATTCGAATAAGGTAAAAGCATCAGCTGTTGTACCTGCAAAACCAGTTATAACTTTGCCACCATAGAGGTGACGTATCTTATGAGCATTGCCCTTAAGAACTGTATTTCCTTGAGTTACCTGGCCATCACCAGCAATAGCAACTTTACCATTTTTTCTTACTGCAACTATTGTTGTTCCTTTAAATGATCCCATATTATTTCCTTCCGTGTGGATGTGATTTTAAATACACATCCTTCAATTTTTTTTGCGATACGTGAGTATAAATTTGTGTTGTTGAAAGACTAGAATGTCCAAGCAATTGCTGAACCATCCTTATAGAAGCTCCATTATTCAAAAGATGAGTTGCATAACTATGTCTTAGAACATGGGGCGTAAAGCTTTTTTGCCAACCAAATTTCTCACGTTGTTTATCAAAAATACTCTCAACAGACGAAATCGACAAGGGTTTTCCTAAATTTGTTATAAATAATTTATCCCTTAGCTCTTTATCAACTATTTTTCTATCTCGTTGTATTTGATTTTTAGCTGTTAAATATTCTTTCAATAACTCTTTTGTTCTATTTGTATAAAAGACGACTCTCTCTTTTCGCCCTTTCCCAAATATTACAAAACTATTTTTATTTAAATCAATATCTCTGACACTTAAACTTAAAGCTTCACTGATTCTTATTCCTGTATCATATAATAAACTATATAAAACTCTGTTTCTCATTGAATTAAAATCAGTTACTTCTATTGTTAATAATTGAACAACTTCTTCTTCACTTAATACTGTTGGAAGTTTTCTCTCTCCCTTTTTTTGGGAAATAGTGCTAAAAATATCATTAGTTAATAAATTGTGTTTTCGACAATATTTTATAAAACTACGTTGACTAGATAGTTTTCTTGAAATTGTGCTCTTACTTAATTTTCTATCTTTTAAATACTTAACATATTTTAAGGATACATTTTGCTCCATATTAAAAAAATCTAAGTCTCTATCTTTAAGAAATTGCACAAACTCGTTTATATCAGTCTTATAACTTATTATTGTTTTTTCACTCATATTTCTTATATTTTCTAAAAATAAGATATAATTTTCTATAATTTGTTCAACTTCCATAGTTTTACCTTAATTTCAATATATCATAAGTAATTAATTAAACTCAAATGATAACTCACTTTTTTTCTGTTATATAATGTTGAATTAGTTTTTTTATTTACAATAATTAATATTATTATTGTTTATAATTTGTCTGTTTTTTCTTCAATTTCTCTATGATATTTATTATAAGTATCCTCTAAATCTCTATTACTTAAATGAGTATATATTTGAGTTGTTTGAATATCACTATGTCCTAAAAGTTCTTGCACTACTCTTAAATCTGCTCCTCCACGCAATAAATGCGTTGCAAAGCAATGTCTTAGGGTGTGGACATGAATATGTATTCCACTCTTGTAACAATACATCTCAAGACGTTTATTTACAGCTTGCCTAGTTAATTTATTCCCTCTTCTACCAAGAAAAATTATTTGTGTTTTATTTTTCACTAAATGAGCCCTAACATTATTCAAATAATAATTCAATTTTTCCTTAGCAATTTCTCCTAAGGGGACATATCTTGTTTTATCCCTTTTCCCTCGAACCACTAAAAAATCATCTTGGTAATTTGCTAATTCTAGATTAATAACTTCACTAACTCTTAACCCACAGCTATATATTAATTCAAATAAAGCCTTGTCTCTAATTGATAAATCATCTTGGTCATTAATCGAATTGAGTAAAGTATTTACTTCCTCTTCACTAACAACTTCAGGTAGTCTTTGGTTGATTTTTATAGAATCAATCAAATCAAATGGATTATTTTCTCGATATTTATTTTGAATTAAATATTTAATAAAGCATTTTAAAGCACTACAATTTTTTGCCTGTGAACGAGATGTTAGCTTTCTTTTATCTTGACTAATAATAAAATAGGTCTCAAGATCATCTACAGTAAATAAATCCAAGCTTAAATCATTTTCTTTTAGATATTGAAGAAAATATGAAGCTTGAGTTATATAAACATCGACGGTCGCATCTTGCAACCGTCTTTGATATAATAAATAATCTGAATATTCTTTAATTAGTAAAGAAAAATCTATCATTTTTTGCTTGAATCCTTTCTTTTTTGATATCTCAATACTGCTGGTATATTATAATCATCAGGTTCATTACCATTAGCTTGTGAGCCAATTCTTTGTTGTAAATCTTGCCATCTATTTACTGTAATTGTTGCCATATTTGATTTATCTTCATTTTCATTAGCAACTCTATCTGCTTTAGGAACATCTTCAACTTTCTTAACTTTTTCAGGTTGAGCTGTAAAAAGATGTTCACCAACATTATCACTAGCTCTTTCAAAGCCAGTTGCTACTACAGTAACTTTTACTCTATCACCTAAATCTGGATTAAATGATTGCCCTGCAATTATTAGAGCATCTTCAGCACAGTTTTCAGTAATCAATTCAACAACATCTTGGTATTCTTGAATTGTAAGTGAATCAGAACCTGCAAGATTAACTAATACACTTTTTGCTCCATCTATTGAAGCATTTGCTAATAATGGGTTACTTATAGCTTGTCTTGCTGCATCTACTGCCCGGTTAGCTCCTTCACCAAAGCCAATACCCATCAAGGCATCACCTTTTCCTTTCATAACTGTTCTAACATCAGCAAAGTCAATATTAATTTCTCCAGGTTCTGTAATTAATTCAGAAATCCCTTGTACACCCATATATAGTACCTCATCAGCCATCAAAAAAGCTTGTTTAATAGGTGTGTTATTTTCTACTACATTTAATAAATATTGATTTGGAATGATAATTAAAGTATCTACGTGTTCTCTCAGTTTATCTATTCCTTGTTGTGCTAAGGCTAGTTTTTTCTTTCCTTCAAAAGAAAAAGGTGTTGTAACTACAGCAACTGTTAGGGCATTAGCTGCTTTTGCAACTTCTGCAACTATTGGAGCGGCACCAGTTCCTGTTCCACCACCCATTCCTGCAGTAACAAAAACCATATCACAATCTTCAACTTCACTCTTAATATCTTCTTTACTTTCTAAAGCAGCTTTTTCGCCAATTTCTGGAATACCACCAGCACCTAACCCTTCTGTTAAAGCTTTTCCTAGGGTTATTCTTGTTTGTGCATTAGATCTTTGTAAAGCTTGCATATCTGTATTCATTGCAACAAAAGATACTTTTTTTAAGCCACTAGCAATCATACGATTAATTGCGTTACCACCGGCTCCACCAACACCAACTACTTTAATGTTAGTTTCTACAGCCTGATCTCCAGAAATCATATCTTGCACTTCAAACATTCCAACATCCATAAATTCTATCCTTTAATTTTTACAATAAAGATTTGAAGAAATTCAAAACTTTATGTCCAAATGTTCCATCTTTTTTATTATTCTTCTTCTTACTAGAAGATGATTCTATATGCTTTTTAGCATTACTTTTTAATAAACCTAATACTGTAGTATATCGAGGATTTATATAATTTCTATCCAATCCACCTAAAGCTTCAGGAAAACCTACTCTACAAGGTAACCTAAATATTTCACTAGCTAAATCAGTAACTCCTGATAAAAGAGCCCCGCCTCCAACTAGAACTACACCACCACCGATGTTTCCTAAATCAGGAATTGTTAACAATTCATTTTGCAATCTAGAAAATATTTCAGCCATTCTAGCTTCTATTACTTTTGCAAGTTCTTTTCTTGGCATTTGTATAGCAGGAAGGGAACCTACACTTGGTATTGTAAATAACTCATCATTTGAAACTGAGGGAACAAAAGAATGCCCATATTCAATCTTGAGTTGCTCTGCTATGGCTTTAGGTTTACTAAAAATTAATGCTATATCGTCTGTTACAGAATTACCACCTAAATTTACTCCACCTACATATACCGGAGTTCCATTTCCATAAACTATTATATCAGTTGTGCCAGCCCCTATATTTATTAATATAGTGCCCATTTCTTTTTCTTCTGAGGACAAAGTTACATCAGCATCGGCTAAACTTTGAAGAGTTGTTCTTTTTACGTTCAAACCTAATCTTTGTACACATTTTCTATGTGTTTGGCAAAGCATGGAACTAGCTGTTACAACCAAGACTTTTGTTTCTAATCTTCTACCAAGCATGTCAATTGGGTCTTTAATACCACTTCTTCCATCAATTTTAAAGTCTTGAACTAATAAATGAACAACTTCTCTATCGGATGGTAATTCAAAAGCTTTTGCAACTTCCATGCTGCGAATTACATCTTCTTTTTTTATCTCTTGATCTGGATCACTTATTCCAACAACGCCTTGGCTAATTGTTCCTTTTATCGATTCTCCACCAACACCAATTACTACATCAGTTATCTCTGTACCTGCTAACAATTGGGCTTCATTTATTACACTGTTTATCGAACGGACTGCCTGTTCAATGTTAATAATTGAACCATGCAAAACACCTTCACTGGCTCTTTCACAAATACTGTCGACCATAAATTGTTCGTCTCGGCCTATAGATCCTATTACGCATCTAATAGTTCCTGAGCCAATATCTAACCCCATCAACACTTTATCTACAGCCAATTACTCACCCTCCGAAAGGCATATATCTTTCAATAATAGCCCCATGGTATACATCTAGTACAGTCTTTTCCTCTTTATTTAAGCTACCTTTTTGTGCAAAAGATATTGCTTTTAAAAGAATTTGTGAGCTAACTTGCTCACGTACCCTAATTACTGTATTAGTATTTTCTATTTCTAGCTCAAAAAAGCCAAAACTATTATTAACATTATTATCGTATTTTACGCTACTTATCAAGTAAGCAAATTCATTTAATAAGTCAAGTTTCTCAATAAAATTATTAAATTTACCTAAGTTATCCTGTTTAAGTAGCGCATTTAGTACATCCTCAAGCATCTCAATTGTTATCAAATGAGTATCTAAAAGAGAAATATCATCTTCATTTATTTTAGAGATTCCTTTTTCACTTAATAGTGCATAAGAATTACTTTCAATTACATGTATTATAGCATTAACTTTAATTTTTTTTAAGTTAATTCTCAATTTTTTTGATATGGTAATTGTAGCTTTAGCACTTTCTATAAAAGGATTTAACTCTAACTCATCTTCAATTGTTCCACAATTTATTTTCAATATATTCATGTCATTATATTTATTTAAATATTTAACTACAGAAGGAGGTGTCTCTCCTTCATCACAAGAGATTATAACTTGGGAAATATTTAAATAGGAGGAATTATATAAAAGCAAAAATATTAAAACTATAGCTACTATTACAATAGATAATAAAATTAATGTCCTATTTCGTTTATTCAAAATAAAGCTCCTCATAATCACTCTTATAAGAATTTTTATCTGATAACCTTAGATTTTTATCTTTATTATCATTTATTGTTTTTGTTTCAAACATTATTTTATGTACGATTGAAACTAGTATTATAGTAAAAAATAAATTTGTCCCACCTTGAGAGAAAAAGGGAAGAGGAATTCCTGTTGGCGGTAATAAAGAGGTTACAACCATCATATTTATGATAGCTTGGATTACAATTGAGGTTGTAATACCAAAAGAAATAAATGAATATAATTTATTTTTATCATAATTTTCTTTTGCTACCTTATATCCTATATGTGTTAGAACAATAAATAGTATAATTAAAACTAAAACACCAACAAAACCTAGCTCTTCAGCAAGATTTGCAAAAATAAAATCGTTTTGAACTTCTGGCAAAATCCCATTTTTGTAATAACCCATTCCAATTGACTTACCAAAAAAACCTCCACTTGCTATTGCTTCAAGAGAATTTGAAATTTGATAATTCAACCCAGAAGGATCTAAAGATGGAAAAACAAAAGAAATAATTCTTTTTATTCTGTAGCCCTGAGAGAATAATGCTAGAAATGCAGGTAAAACTAAAAAAGATGCCATAATTGTGATTATTTTAAAATCACAGCCACAAATTAACAATAGAGTAAAAGAGCTAACAAGAAAAACAATGGTAGTTGAATAGTCTTTTTGTAAAAGAATTAATAGTGCATTTAATAATACTAACCCTAATGGAATAAAATCTCTTTTGCTTCCATTCTTATAATATTTGGAAATAAATAAAATTGTTGCTACTTTAACAAACTCTGAAGGTTGAAAGCTAGGTATAGGGCCAATAGCTAACCATCTTCTAGCTCCTAATACTGAAACACCATAGGGAGTAAATAGAGTTATTAACATTAACAAAATAGATAACAAAACTAGTGGATATGTAAATAGTTCTATTATTTTAAATGGAATATAATGAATTATTACAGATACAACAAAGGCTAATAATACAAAAATAAATTGTTTTTTTAGAAAATAATCATGATTTAATGAATGTATTAAAGCCTCATAATATGAGGCACTATACATAACAACTAATCCATATAAAACAAGCGAAAGAACTACTGCAAAATAGACAAAAGGAGATAGAAAAAAATCATTTTTATCTACTAGATTTTTTTGCCTCATGTGTCCCTCACTTATCTGTATAAATCTTTTTAACTTTACTATTTTTTAAAATAACAAAAAAACATTAATGCTAAAATAGAAAATAATGTTGATATTCTAGTAAATTGACTTACTATGTTTACCTCACTTTTCCCTTGTTTTTCATACATATGATGGATTGGTGCAATTGAAAATACTTTTTTATTAAAGACTCTTATTGCTATTATTTGTATTAGTGATGAGACTAATTCAATACTGACCATCATTGAGGCAATAATAAATACACTTGAGATTTTTAGTGAAAATGCTATTAGAAGTAAAGTTGCTCCAAGTGACATTGAACCACAATCTCCCATAAAGTATTTCGCTGGGTATTTATTAAATCTTAAAAAGGCCAAAACGCCTCCTAAAATACTGAAGTTTAAAATTAAAACTATTTTATTATCCGGTACTATAAAGCCAATTAAAATTAATAAAATACATAAAGGTAAACTTACATAGCCAGCTAGACCATCTAATCCATCAGTTATATTAAATGCATTGACAAAATACACCAGTAAAAAAATCATTAACCCATTTTCTAATAAGATTAAAAATATACTGTCTCTATTTAGAAAAAATAAACCAGTTGCTATATAATTATTGTGTGTTCCATAAGTAATAAATACTGTAGAAATTACAAATTGCCAAACTAATTTAGTTAAACTCTTTATACCATCTCCATTATCACTATTTTTTTTATAATAATCATCTATAAAGCCTAAAAGTGCAAAACAAAATATTGCTGAGAGCATAAAAACTAGTCTTTCACTAAATTGTGCAAAAATTAAGGTTGATATTATTGTAGAAGAGATAAAAGCTAATCCACCAACATTTGGTATTGTCTCTTTATTTGAATGAAATCCCTCAAGCTCTGGTTTTGATTTACTAACTAAAGAAGTAGCTTTATTTAACAAAAATAATGAAGATAAATAGGTTAATAAATAACTTACTACAAAAGGTAAAATAAATGTATAAATAAAATTCTTCACTAACTTACTCCTTGTAGTGTGGGGATTAACCTTTCAATAGCCATAGCTCTCGATCCTTTTAGTAAAAATAAATCTCCTGGGTTTTTATTTTTATCCACAGCGTGTGTTAAATCTTCAAAGTTATCACTATAGAATAGCTTCCCTTGATAATTTTCTTTTTTTAAGTAGTTATATGCACTTTCCATTTCTTTTCCATATAAAAAGGCTGAGGCTAAATTATTTTTATATAAACTTTTTGCAATTTCTACATGAGCCTTTTTCGAACTCCTTCCAAGTTCTTTCATACTTCCTAAAACAACTTTCTTTTTACCTTGCCATTGTACCCTTCTCAAATAATTTAATATTATATTTGTTGAAATAGGTGAAGCATTATAACAATCTTCAATTACTGTTATATCTCCATCTACAATAGAGCCTCTACCTCTCATTGGTTGGAAATTAGATAACCCTTCTAAAATATCAGTATCATCAAGACCTAGTTTTCTTGCAACTGTAATTGCTCCAACAACGTCTTCTAATAAATGCTCTCCTAAAATTGGTAATCTTATTTTTTTATTACTAATAAAAAGATCTACACCTAACAACCCTTTATCTTCAAATTTAATATCTTTATATGAATACTCAATTGGTAAATATCCAAGATTTTTTACTAATATGTTTTTATATAAACAATCTTTTGACACAAAGGCCATATCTAAATTTTTATGAAAAATTTTGCCTTTTTCTTTAGCTATCTTTCTAACTGATCCCAATTGTTCAATGTGAGAACTACCAATTCTTGTAATTAAAGATTGATTTGGAGTCAACATAAATAGATGTTTATCCATTTCTCCTTTATGATCTATTCCTAATTCAAAAACTCCATACTCCGTTGTTTCATCAACTTGTAATAATGAAAGAGGTAAACCTATTTCGCTATTATAATTTTTTGGAGTATAAACTGTATTTCCATAAACAGATAACAGTGCTCCTAAAGCTTGTTTTGTAGTGCTTTTGCCAACAGAACCTGTTATTGCTGTATAATTAACGTTTGGAAATTGTGCAATATAATTTTTAGCAAGTTTTTGTAGACCATCTAAAGGTGAATCGATTGCCAAAACCCCAACGTCTTGATTTTTGATTTTTGCTAGAGTTTCTGGAATTTTTTTTGTTTTTATTAAAACCGCACAAGAGCCTTTATCAATGGCAGCATTAATAAAGTCATGACCATCTACATTATGGCCATCAAGACAAACAAATAAACTATTTTTATTTGCTTTTCTTGAATCTATTACAACATCTAAAATTTTTTTAGATGTTTGTTTTATCACAGTGGCTTGCGCAAATCTAGCAACACTAAAGATTCCATATTTATAGGTTGAAAAAGCCATATTAACCTTCTTTTATTCATGATTTGCTACCTGCAAATCTAAATCTTGTAAAAGCGCCATTTGATAGACACTTTCAGGTGTTTTTAAAGAACTAATTAAACTTAATTCTTTATTTCTTCTTTCAACTAATAACTCTCTCTCTTGCATCAACTTAGATTGTTCTAATTTCGCACTTTCGTTGAGGCCATTTAAATAAGCTGGAGCAAAAAGGCTTGTAAAGGTCGCTGCAAGAGTAAAAACAGTTAAAGCATGAGAAACATTACCTCTTTGACTCTTTTTTATATCTTTAGTCATCAACCTATCTCCTTTTTTCATGAGCTTAATTAAATATTTTTAATTAACACACAATTCAAATTCTCTCAATCACTCTTAGCTTTGCACTACGGCTAGGAGGATTCCGTTTTACCTCTTCTTCACTTGCGACAATTGGTTTTTTAGTTAGAATTTTAACTAAAGGTTTAGTGTTGCAAGTGCAATAAATAGCTTCTGGAGGACATGTACAAGTTTTTGCAAGGTCTTTAAATGTCCACTTAACTATTCTGTCTTCTAATGAATGAAATGAAATTACTGCCATCCTGCCACCAATTTTTAAAGCTTTAGTGGCATTTTTTATTGTACTTTCGATTCTATCCAATTCGCTGTTCACCTCAATCCTTAAAGCTTGAAAAGTCCTTGTTGCTGGATGGATTCTCCCATGCTTGTAATTTTGAGGAACACATTTAAAAATAATACTCTCTAGTTCCGTAGAACTTTTTATTTCATTAAGCTTCCTAGCTTCACAAATGGCCTTTGCAATCCTTCTTGAGTACCTCTCCTCACCATACTTATATATTAAGTTAGCTAGATCGTCCTCCGAATAGGTATTAACTACCATTTGTGCAGTAAGATAACTATCTTCATTTAATCTCATATCGAGCTTTTCATCTTTTTTAAAAGAAAAACCTCGATTTGCCTCTTCATAGTGATAAACACTAATTCCCAAATCTATTAAAACTAAATCAAGGGAAGGTCCATCATAATTTTTAAAATATTCATCAAACCAAGTATGAACAGCTAGAAATCTATCATTAAATTCTTTCATTCTATACTTTGCTTTTTGCTGTATATGCTCATCACAATCTAATCCGACAACTGTCAAATTTGGATAAGCAGATAACATCATAAAAGTATGACCACCTTCACCTGTAGTACAATCCACCATTATTGGATTTGTATCTGTTGGAGGGATTAAATATTCTTTTACTTCTTTTGCCATTACAGGCATGTGAACAAATTCCATTATTTTTCCCTCGTTTGTTGTTCATTTAATGTACTAAATAGATTTGCACTTGCTTCTTCTATTTCAGCACTTTCGCTCATCATTTTATAATTTACTATGCTCCAAATTTCTAAAAAGGAACCAAAATTTAATAAAATTCCTTCACTCTTACTTGTAAGACCTACATCATCTCGTAAAGCTCTAGGTAAACTCAATCTTCCTGATTTATCTACCACTACCTCCGATGCAGGTGCTACAAATCTTCTTAGAAGCATCCTACTATTTCTATCAAACATAGAAACCGCACTTCTATTTATGGTTTCTTTTATGAGTTTAAAATCATTTTCCATAATTATTTGCAGACAATTTTCAACACCATAAGTTAAAACGTAAGTCTGACTTTCAAATATTTCCCTAAGTCTAGAAGGAACTTGAAAGCGACCTTTTTCATCTATAGTAATTTTGAAAATTCCTGTATCCACTCAAAACCTCTGCATTGTGGGTAAAAGAGCTTACTCCACATTTCGCTATAATTCTATACTATTTGCCACTTTAACACAACTGTATTTTTTTTTGAAGTCATTTTAACTACTTTTTGGTAACAAATAGTTGTTTTTTGTTTAGTAATTGTTAATATTTTGAATCTAAAATATGTTTTTAGAAAAAGAATTACTTTTTTTGGTAATTAACATAAAAGTAATTTCAAAAAGAACTTAAGAATTTTCTTTGTAAAAAATAAAACCTAGAGGTAAATCTCTAGGCTTATAGAAGGCTGTATGTATCTTATTAAATATCGGTACAATTTGTAAATTCAAATATATTGTAATCAATATTTGGGAAGATAGCATCACGCGATTCACTCTTAACTAACCATTCAGTATTTACTGCATTTTTACACATATTTGAATAAACTACATTAAAGTTTGCTAAATGAGAAATTAACTGATTTTTAGCAAATTGAGAATTAGTATCATTGAAAATCATGTATGGCCAATCACAAGCCATCGCTAATAAGACTTCCCTAGCAGCTTGATCTAAAAATCGTTTTTTCAAGCTTTGCTGATTAGGGAATCTTTCAGCTAACTCTACCATTCTTTCAATTGCTTTATGAGTATGTCTATATATCCAATTATTAGAACCATCTAGCCAAATCTTTGCAAAACCACCTTCACTCCAAGAAGATAAACAAGGCTTAATTACTTTGAAATTTTTATAATCAGTATTTATAAAATCCTTAGGACTTATAAAAGAGACTGATGCACATTCACTATTTTGCTCAATTAGTAATGTCTCTAACCATTGAATGCCTTCATACCACCAGTGTCCAAAAAGCTCTGCATCAAAACATAAGGTAAATAAAGGATCTTGTCCATTCAAATTAGGTCTTACACTTCTTCCTTTTTGAGAAATATTATAGACAAAATTTAATGCATGTTGTTGAGCAATTTTCATTGCTTTCTCTTTATCGTAATAATCTTTATCTGGTCCTTTTTGAGTAATTGCCCAATATTTAAATCCGGTAAACACTCTAGCCTCAGGTTCATGAATATATGGCCCTATATATTCTATTGGTAAATCGTAGCCAATGTCTCTATAAAATTCCCTATATTCTTTAGAAGATGGATAACCATCATGAGACCAAACTAAAGAAGTTGTTTGGTAATCCCTTGGGAAAACTGAAACACCATTTTCAGTTCTAGTTGGCCTATAAACACCTGTCTCACAACGTGTTTCACTAAATAAAACAGATTGAGAAGATGCAGGAAAATATGAAATTTTATGTTTAGCAAGAATTTTTTCTAAACCTGGATAATAGCCACATTCAGGCAACCAAAATCCATCAGGCTCATATCCAAAAACTTCTATAAAAGTTTTAATTCCTATTTCAACTTGTGCATTTATAGCTATTGGATATTCACTGTAAACAGGTAAAAAAGCATTAGTAGCAGCGCTTGCTAATAATTCAAGATAACCTTGCTCTTTTAATTCTTTAAAACCTTTTAAAATATTTTTATCATATAAATTAATATATTCTTTATAATTTAATTCTAAGTTTGCAAGATAAGTTTTTGCCATATCTAAGGCTTGAGGTTGTTCTTTAGCACATCTTTTTACTTCTTTCTTACCTAACTCAATATGGAGTTTTAAATAATTAATATAACGTTTTTGTAATAAGGGATCTATCAACATTGTAATTAATGTTGGTGAAAAACAAATACTAATCTTATAACTTATGTTATTATCTCTAAGCTTTTTTAGCATTCTTAGTAGAGGTAAATAAGATTCATTGATTGATTCAAATAACCAATCTTCTTCTAAGAATCTTTCATGTTCAGGGTGCCTTATAAATGGCATATGAGCGTGAAGAACGAAATTAACATTAGTGTTTGCCATGATTATCTCCATGAGCTAATTTTTCCATTACTGATTTAACAACTAAAGGGTCTTTATAATCACCTTGTTTAGTAATTATCGAAGAAAAGGATGAATTGAATAAAACTGGATTATATTCTAACTCTTCAGAATGCTTAACCCAATATGGAAGTGGTACACTTAAAGCAAGTGATTGAGCTAAAGCAACTATGACTCCTGCATCATTTTTAACACATAAGGAAACTTGATAAGTACAACCAAGTTCTGCTAAATTTATACTCCAACAAGTATCATCTTTGCTTACATTTATATCATAATATGATGTTTCATTTGTTTCTATGTTAGTAGAGGTAACTCTAAGAAATACGTTTTGTAGATATGTTTCATCTTCTTCTAATAATTTTGCTTTTGAAAGAGGCGAAATAGACCAATAAGCAAAGCCCCAACTTAAATCTGACAACATAAAATGTATTGAAGTTTCCATATATAATTCTGTTAAATCTTCTACACCTGGTAAGTCAGCCATTTCACTTTGGGAAAGTGAATCAGTCAAGGAATTTACATATCTTTGACCACTAGTACTTTGGAGGCGATAATTTAATTGGATAGACCCATCAACTATATCAAAAATATCGCTAAGTTCTTCAATTAAATCATCTTTGCTTAATTTATCATAATCTTCAACGCCTTCTTGTTTAGCAAGATATTTCAATTCTTGAAAAGATAAATTCCCAATATCAACAAGTATCATAAATAGATATCCCCTTTTAACTCAACGTTAAGTTATGGTAAATAAAACTAATCTTTTGGTCAACCGTATGTATCTATAAAAACACTATATAGCTAAGCTTCTACACAAAAAAATCTTAATGTGGTATATTCCCTCTTATGAGTAACACAAATAAAAAAAAACTTATTTTACACGGTCATTTTTACCAACCACCTAGAGAAAATCCTTTTACTGGAATTATTCCTAAACAACACTCCGCTGCTCCCTTCATAAATTGGAATGAAAGAATCCTTCAAGAGTGCTATGCTTCTAATACTAGTAGTAGGTATTTAAACGGTGAAGGTAAAATACTATCCTTGTCAAATAATTTCGAATATATATCATTTAACTTTGGTCCTACCTTATTATCTTGGATCAAAACACATCATAAGGATGTTCATGATAAAATTATTGAAGCTGATAAAAAAAGCTTACAAAGATTAGGTCACGGCAATGCTATTGCACAGGGATTTAATCACACAATCTTACCTTTAGATAGTCTAGAAGATGCTAAGTTACAAATTAGATGGGGAATTGTAGATTTTAAATCTCGCTTTAACAGAATGCCTGAAGGAATGTGGCTTCCTGAAACAGCAGTAAATGAAAAAGTTATTGACATACTTGTTGAAGAAGGTATTAAATTTATTATCCTATCCCCTTGGCAATGTAAAGCTATAGAAGATAAAGATAAAAAAATAATTCACTTAAGAGATAAGCCAGCCCCATATGATAGGCCTTTTTATATAGAAGGTGAAAAAGGTAACAAAATAAGTGCTTTTTTCTACAATCCTCAATTAGCTGAAGGAATTAGCTTTGGCCACCTATTAAGAGATGCAGACAATCTTTATAATGTAATAAAATCAATAAGCGATAATGATAAAACTAATTTAATTCATACTGCAACAGATGGAGAAATTTATGGCCACCATGAACCTTTTGGGGATATGGCTCTTGCAGCATTGATAAAAAAAGTTAACCAAAGAGATGAGTTTGAATTAACTAATTATGCTACAATTCTTGAACAAAATCCTCCAACTAGTAGGGCTTACTTAAAACCTGGTGAAGATAATAAAGGCACTAGCTGGTCTTGTTTCCATGGAGTTAGCAGATGGTATAAAGATTGTGGGTGTCACACTGGCGGAGAAGCTAATTGGAACCAAAAATGGAGACTTCCACTTAGAATAGCTTTCCAAAACAATGCAAATCGCTTACAACAAATTTTTAATTCAAGAATTACTGAAATATTTAATTCTAGTATAAAGCCATTGCAACTGTTGTTAGATTTTGCACCAGTGGCTTGCGAAGAAATGGAAATGAAAAATTTCATCGATAATCTTGTCTCTTCCCATAGTGAAGCTAAAGGTTTTGAATCTGAAATTGCTGCCCTTCTTGTTGGTATTAAAAACTCCCACTTTTCTTTCACCTCATGTGGGTGGTTCTTTAACGACTTAGCCGGTTTAGAGCCTATACAAAATATTAACTACGCACTATATGCTATAAATTTATTTCAAAAATTCACTAATGAAAACTTATTATCCCCTTTTCTGAAAGATTTAAAGCTTGCTAAATGCAATAACAAAAAAGATGGAGATGGAATGACTCTTGCCCAAAAATCTCTAAATTTACTCCCTGGGGAAGTAGAAGCTTCTTTATATTTTATTTTAAACAGATTAATAGCTAATATCGATTTGTATGATAATAAATATGGTAGATTTAATTTAACAAAATACATGATTGTTGAAGAAAATATAAGTCTTGAATTTTACGATAGTATTTCCCTTAGAAAATTCAAAGGAGAGGCCATTCTTGATGAACACTCTGGCGAAACGGGTTTTGAATTATATTTAACTTTAACAGATAAAGTTTCTAATTCTACATATCATTATACTATAAACAATAAAGATGTAAACGAGAGAATCGTTGACTTAACCTACAATTGGATTGAAAGATCTTTAAGTGTAGTAGATGATATTGAATTAAAACAAATTGCAAGAGATATAGATAATTATTCTATGATATCTAAAGGTTCTAAATTCGCCCCTAACGACACAATATTTATTGAAAATATTGGAACTTGTTTAAGAGCACTAAGATCTCTTTTTATAACACCTAATACTTTGACATGGGAATCAAAAAAACAAAGTATAACACACTTGATAGATTTTATTATGATTCAAGGACGCAAAAAAGAAAAAGATACTGTTAAAAGAATTTTTAATGATGAAGCTAAATCGATAGCTCTTAGAATTAGAAATGAAGGGCTACATAACAATTTGATTGAATATATAATTAACTTTTTAGATATGGCTCATGAGGAAAAATTAAATCTAGAAATGAAAACCTTACAAAATGTTGTATATTCATTTATGGATCAAGATTTAGAAAAATTAAATATAGATTCTTCTCTATTTAATAAAATGAAAACTTTATTGAACTTTGTTTAAAATATAAAAGACGCAATTAACTTTGCGTCTTTTTATATATCACTATAATATAATTTTTGTACTATAACAAATAAATAAAACATCAAATTTATATCATATCAATTAATTTTAATATTAAAACTATAAATTTTAATACTATAGCTATATCAGTTTAATAATGATTTAGCATGTTCAATTGATACTTTAGAATCACTATCACCAGATAACATCCTAGCTATTTCAACAACTCTATCTTCTTTTGATAATTCAACAATAGTTGTATAGCTCAAATCATTTTTCACATATTTTTTTACCATAAGATGTGAATTAGCCCTACTTGCAATAGAGGCTAGATGAGTTATAGCAATAACTTGTGAGGAAGAAGCCAAATCTAGTAAAGCTTGGGCAACGTTTGTTGCAACCTCTCCTCCAATTCCAGCATCTACTTCATCAAATATTAAAGTTGAAACATGGTCTTTTTCACTTAATGTTGCTTTTATTGCAAGCATAACTCTTGAAAGTTCTCCGCCACTTGCTATTTCTTTAATGCTTCTCATCTCTATTCCTGGATTTGCACTTAATAGAAATTCTGCATCATCAATTCCATCTAAATGATAATCTCTTTGTTTTAACTCTATCTTAAAAGTAGCATGTTTCATTCCAAGTTTTTTCAAAGTTTTTTCAATTGAAGAGGATAATTTAAGTGCAGATTTTTTCCTTTGTAAACTTAAAGCATAAGCTTTTTCTTTTAAATCCATCTTAGCTTTTTTTAAATTCTTTTCAATAAAGATTATATCATCTTCACCATTATTGAGAGCATTTAATTTTGAATTTATATTATTTTTAAATTCGATAACATTTTTTAATGATGGTCCATATTTTTTCTTAATTTTTTGTAAAGCGGCAAGTCGACTTTGCATTTGATCTAATTCAACCTGGCTATATTGCATATTATCTAAGTAATCTCTCAATGTCTCAAAAATATCTTCTATCTCTAATGTACAACTTTTCATCCTTGAAGATAAGGATACTAGCGAATCATCTTTTCTGCCAACTTTTTCTAATAGTTCACCACAGGTTTCCAAATTATTTAAAGTACTAGAGCCCTCATATGAATTATGTAATATATCTATAACATAACTAATATTATCATGAATCTGTTCAAACTGACTTATTTTTCTAATTTTATCGCTCAAATCTTCATCTTCATTTTCTTTTGGTTTAACACTTTCTATTTCCTCAAAAGCATATTTTAAATAATCTTCTTGCTGTTTAGATTCTGTGATTAACTTTTCAGTTTCAGCTTTTTTATTTTCCAAATCTTTTACCCTTTGGTAAACATCTCTATATTCTTTTAGAGATTGGAAAGTTTCACCATAGCTATCAACTAATAAAAGTTGTTTTGAACTTTTCATTATTGATTGGTGAGCGTGTTGTGCTGATATATCTACCAAATAGGAGGAAAGCTGAGATAAAATTTTCCTATTAATAACTTCATTGTTTATATAACTTAATGTTCTTCCATTTGTTTTTATTATTCTTTTTATTATCAGAGTATCATCACTATAATCAATATTATTTTGGTTTAAAAAATCTATCAGTTCTTTATCTGTTTTATCAATATAAAATTGACCTACAACACTAGCACTTTCAAAGCCATGTCTTATAGAAGTAATATCAGCTTTCCCACCTAAAAGTAGAGAAAGTGCAGATAGCATTATCGATTTACCTGCCCCTGTTTCACCGGTTATTACACTAAAGCCATCTCTAAAATCAATATGAATGTCTTCTATGAGTTTAAAAGCGTGTATATCTAAACACTCAAGCATTACCTCTTCCTCCCGACCAATTTAATTTATCTCTTAATATATCAAAATTAGTCCTACTATTAGTAACTAATAAAATAGCTTTTGTTCTAGATTTTCTAATTTCGACAATGTCATTTTCATAGACTTGAGCATTCACTTGCCCATCTAGATTTACCATAATTTCTGTTCTTTGTTTCTCTAAAATTTTTAATGAAATTCTTCTTTCACTTGAAACAACTAAAGGCCTATTAGAAAGAGTGAAAGGACAAATTGGTGTACAAACTAGAGCTGATAAATCATTATCAACAATTGGGCCACCTGCTGCTAGGGAATAACCTGTACTACCTGTAGGAGTTGAAACAATCATCCCATCAGCCCTAAAGTTTCCAAGTAATGTATTATCTACACTCATATCTAAAGTGATAACTTTACTAAGTCCGTTTGAGGTTACAACAACCTCATTTAAGGCAGTCCCACCGAAAACAACTTCACCTTTTCTAATAACAGAGGCTTTGATAGTAGATCGTTTATGTAATAAATGATTTCTTCCACCCTCAATATATGAATTTAAAGTGGATTTCCACTCATTTAAAGATACTTCAGTAATATAACCAAAAGTTCCCATATTAACAGGTAAAATAGGAACTCCTAAATCTTGTAAATGTCTAACACAATATAAAACAGTCCCATCTCCACCAAGAGAAATAATTAAGTCAATTTTTCCTTTATAATTCATAGAAGAAGAATCAGAATTAGTTTTAAATAAAGTTGAATTAATATTAATTTTATCCAAATACTTTATTATAGCATTTGATACTTCTTTGACATGGTCTTTTTGCCAATTGGCAACAATTAATATATGTTTTAATTTTTTTGACATAGAAACTCCTAATAAAATCTAGCTTTCTACCTAGTGTAATTTGGCAGAGATATATTTTCTTACTACGGTAAATTTGATATAACTTTTACTAAAATATCTATTTCACTTGATTTTAGAAATGGATAAATTGGAAAAGCAACACCTCTCAATATTGCTGCACTAGCATTTGGGTATAATGAATATTGATTTTTATAATCATTGCCTACACTATTTGAAAACATCTTCATACATGTAACATTATATTTTTTTGCAAATTTAATCACGTCTTCGGGATTTGACTCCAAAACGACAGGAAAAGACCATCCATTAGAAAAGAAATTAATATCTTTTTGCCCAAATAATTGATGGTTACTCTTCATAAGAGCTTTCTTAAACATATTAAAAATTTCATTTCGTTTTTGTAGATGTTGTTCAACATCATGAAGCTGTACAACACCTAAGGAGGCATTTAAATCTGGCATAACTTCATATTTTGAGATGGGTTGATATATTCTTTTTAACTCATCTTTAAACCTTGTAACATCATCATATAATATTGCTGCTCCACCACCACAAGATACTATATGTTCTTGTTCAAAGGCACAAATTACTATATCTGAAAAGCAACCAGCATAATAATCATCAAACCTAGAACCGAAGCTTTGAGAAATATCTTCTATTACTGTTATATTTAAACTTTTAAAATCTTCATTATAAGGAATTTGACAAAACGGTTCACATAAGAGTAATACTTTTGCTCCTGTTTCATTAATTTTATCAAGCACGTTAGATGCACTTAAACAACCCGTTTCTGAACTAATATCTACAAAAACTGGTTTTGCTTTTAAATTTTTAATTGCAAGAACATAAATTTTAGGTGCTAAAATTGAAGTGATTACATAATCTCCTTCCATTACACCTGAAATCTTTAAAGCTGAAACAATAGCATTAAAATAGCTTCTTAGTGCTATTCCACCCTTTTTACCTAGCTTTTCACAAAGAATATTAATAAATTCTTGTTTCTTTGCTCCTGGCCCTATTTTCTCATCAACCATGGTTTGCAATACAGATTGCATATCTTTTCTTCTTAATGTTGGTTTATAAAATTCAATATTATCTGCCACAATATCCTCAATTTCAATAATTACTTATATATATAATATATACGATATTAGAGATTTTTTCTTTATTTATTTTAATTTTTTTATTAATCATTATTTATTATCTATACTATTTATCTTTAAAAAAAGAAAAATATCTACAAAGCTATTATAAATCATGATAGTATATTTTTATGGAATTATCAAAAACAGATGCTAGGGAAATAGTAAAAGAAATTTCAACTCTGTTAAATAAGAAGTTGAATATAATGAATAATAAAGGAATTATTATAGCTAGTTCCGATAACAAAAGAATCAACACCTTTCACGAAGGCGCATTTAAAATAATTAATGAACAATTAAAAGAACTTTCAGTTTTTGAAAAAGACCTAGACTTACAAGGCACCTACCCTGGTTTGAATTTTCCTATTGAAATTAATGGAGAGATAGTTGGAGTTGTCGGTATAACTGGCAATACTGATGAAACAAGATCTTTTGGAAACATTGTCAAAAAAATGACAGAAATTCTCATCGAGGGCAAGGCTCGTGAAGAAGAAAAACTAAATAAAGAGAAAGTTAGGAACTATTTTTTAATTGATTGGATTTCTTCACCTAATACGATTTTTAATACTCAATTAATTCAACGTGGTCTTGATTTAAATATTGATATACAAAAGCAAAGAAGAATCATTTGTATTGAAATTTCTATTTTAAATAAGAATATTTTGCTAAATTTAGAAAAAAAAGTAATCAATAAACTCTATTCTTTTAACCAATCTAACTTAATTTTTAAAGAATCAACTTTTATTGTTTTAGCAACTGAATTAATTGATAAAGAAAAACTTAATAATCAACTGTTAAAAATTATTGAAATTAGTGAAACTGAAAATGCTAAGATATTTATCGGAATAAGTAATGAAACTGTAGACTTTTATAATATCCACTCTCTATATTTAAATGCTAAACACGCCCTAAAAATTCAAAGAAGCAAAAATATTAATGGTTTTTCATATTTTAGTGATTTATATATGGATTTAATTTATGAACAAATACCTAGTAATACTAAAAATTTAATTTTAAATAAGGTTTTTGCAAACTACAACAAAGACAATCTCCATAAAGTAATTAATATTTTAAAAAAATATTATGATACTAATTGCTCAATAAATAAGGCTTCTTCCTTGTTAAATATGCATCCAAATACTCTTCAATACCATCTAAATAAAATAAAAGATACTACTACTTTAAATCCTAGAGATGTAAGAGATTCTATGATATTTCAACTTGCTATAGAGTTTTTCCAAGATTTAACTAACTAATATTAGTTTATAAACCAAATTAATCTCCTAAATTTCAGTTTATAAAACGATTTATATCATAAAACTATCATGGTATTATTATATTTACATGGAGGAAAAAATGAAAGTAGTAATTGCATCTGATTCTTTTAAAGGTAGTGCAACATCTCTTGAGGTTGCTGATGCTATTGAAAGAGGTATACATAAAGCAGATAAAAACGTAATCGTAGACAAATTTCCCGTTTCTGATGGTGGTGAAGGTCTTCTTGAAGTAGTTGGAAGTTTAGAAGGATTCAAACAAGTTGAAATTAGTGTTAGCGATCCATTATTCAATAAAATAAAGGCTAGTTATGTAAAAAATGATGAAACAGCTTTTATTGAAATGGCTGCAGCAAGTGGTCTTCCCCTAGTTGATATCGATAAGAGGAACCCTCTTTATACTACAACATATGGAACTGGTGAATTAATTAAAGCAGCCTTAGATAGTGGTGTTAAAAATCTTGTTATCGGAATTGGTGGTAGTGCAACTAATGATGGTGGGATTGGAATGTTAACAGCCTTAGGTGCTAAATTCTACGATAATAATGATGATTTAGTAAAACCAATTGGAGAAAATCTAGCTAAAATAAAAAGATGTGATTTTTCAACTTTACACAACAAAATAAAGTCAACAAATATATCTGTTGCATGTGATGTAGACAATCCTTTATGTGGAGAAAATGGCGCAAGTTATATTTATGGACCACAAAAAGGAGCAGATGAAGAAACTGTAAAATTTCTAGATGAAAGTTTAAACAAATTTGCTAAACTTGCGAATAAAGAAAAAGAAGCTTTAGAAAAAGGTAGTGGAGCAGCAGGCGGTTTAGGTTTTGCTCTTAGAGCTTTTTTAAATGCTGAGTTAAAAAGTGGAATTGAACTAGTTTTAACTGCTATTGGATTTGAAGAGGCTGTTAAAAATGCTGATCTTGTTATTACAGGAGAAGGTAAGATTGATGGTCAAAGTAAAAGAGGAAAAGTTCCTGTTGGAGTTGCAAAACTCGCAAAGAAATTTAATGTACCAGTAATCGCAATAGCTGGTGATATCGGAGATGGCACTGATTCTTTATATAATTTAGGAATAGACGGAATTATCTCTACAACAAGTAAAGCAATGCCTTTAGAAGTTGCTATGAAAAATTCTCTTAAATTAAGTGAAGAAGCAGCATTTAGATTGTGGAAAGTTCTTCAAATTAAATTAAAAAATATTTAAGAAAACTTTTTTTTAAACGTAAATTTTGGTTTATTCGTCATAAATAATTAGATAAATCAGAGGGCTTAAAGCATATTGCTTCAAGCCCTTTTTATATTGTTTAGCTTTTTTATGGTTCTAAAGAGAACGATCTAATTGGCCTTATATGAAGTTTAGCAGATTTATTTAAATCTTTAGAGTAGTTAAAATCGCCAAAATCCCTAGCTTTAGCTCCATTACTATTAGATTCAGTAGAAGTCCAATATTTTTCTAGCACAAACCCTCCTTTAAAGGTTACTCCATTATTTAAGTTTTTGTAAATTTCAGCTAATTCTAATAAGGATGGTAAATACCAATCATCATAAGTTTCTACACCCACAGTAATAGAATAATCATCACAGACTTTTGCGGCAACTACCCCATCATTATACTGATAATAGTCTGTAGGATAATTGTAATAATGCTCTGGATATGGGCCTAAGTTTTCATGATACTCTATAATAGATAGAGTATTACTCAATCCTATACCAATTTGATAATAAGCAACATCAGAAAGCTCAATTTCATAACCTTGGGCACCCCATTGAAAAGCACCATCAGTTCCATCATACCAAGATTCAGGAGCTGCTTCTAAATACTGCCACCCAGCTGTTATTGGATCTGGATTTTCATAAAATACCCAGCCACCTGCAGGTCCAATAAAGGGTTCAAAATCCCATATCGCATAAAGAGTAAAATTTTCAGTACCTTCAAAATAATCTCCATTGTTAATTAATAAAGTACCTTCTTCATCTTTAGACCATTTTCGAAATGAATGCCTTTCCCAAGTTGGAGAGGGAAGATTACTATAATAATCATGATAGACAATAGATCCTGTCGGTGGATCTAAAAGAGGTCCTCCTTGAGTATCATATGTTATTATATATGTATTAACTTGCCACTTTGCATAGAGGGTATGATTTGAAGCATTTGTTACTATTGAAGTTGCACTAATTTCTTCGCCTGTATCATTTTGAGTAGTTTCCCATTTGATTAAGGTATGACCTACTTTTGTAGCAGTGGGTAGAGTGCCATATGGCTGATCTAAAGAAACGTTTAGAGTGTTAAAAGTAAGGTTTTCTCCCCCATTTACATTAAAAGTAACTGTTATAGAATTTTCTATCCACATTGCAGTTAAAATTATATCTTGAGTAATTGGAGTATCAAAGTCCCATAAATTATTTTCATTATACCAACCTTCAAAAGTATAACCTGATTTTGTTGGGTTAGAGGAAGGAGTAATTGCTTTTTGATTTGCTATTATTAATTGGGTTTCAACTGAACTACCACCAGCACTATTAAAACTTACCTGATACTCATTCATCTCTATTAGACAGCCTAATAGACTCACTAACATACACCCTAGCAAACAAAATATTAACAATCTCACATTTTTTACTTTCATTTATTACTCCTTAAATAATTAATAGTAAACTTATTAATTTGAGCTGTCAATTTTTTTTGCTATAAATATTTGCTATTTTAAACTTTATTTTGAAAATCTATTTTAAAAAATAAAAAATAGTAAATTAAGATAAATGAAAATCACAATTAATTCTCTATTGGGATTAAAATTAGTAAAAACCAAAGACTCTGTATAAGCTAAATATGATGAACAATAATCAAACAGAAATTTTATACTAATGTGTAGAATATTTATGTATAACAATAATGAAAAAAATAAAATATTAATTTTCTAGAACTATAATAGGTATATTATAAGAGCAATATCATGTAAAAAAAGTAGTTGATTAAATTTCATTGTATTATAAACATAATTAAATTATGTAAATTATAATACTATATTCTCATCATATATATTTATCTAGAATAAATTAGTATTATTTTTTATAAAATGAAATATACCATCTTGAGAATTAGACTTTGTTGTATATTTTGCTACTTTTTTAATAGGCAATTTAGCATTTCCCATTGCAACAGTATTTGGTAATTTTGTTAGCATTTCAATATCGTTGTGATTATCTCCAAAGACTAATACTTCATCATCCTTGATACCTTCTAATTCTAAAACCCTCTTTATTCCATAATACTTATTAGATTTTTTATTCAATATTTCTAAATAGTTTGGATGGGCTGTGGTAATATATAAATTTTCTTCAATATTTTTGGTATGATTAAATATTAAAGCTTGTAACTCTTCATTATATCCTTGGTTTTTACCAAAGAATTCACATTTTAAAGCTATATCTTTATCAAAATCAAAAAGATCTTGATTAATCAAGTTTTTCCTATCGTCTCCTGAATCTTTAATATATTCTTCGATTTTATTCTCTTCCATATAAATAAAATATGGAGTGTAAATATTTAAACTTACATTTATCTGATGAGATAATTTTAATAAATATTTAATTGTATCAGAACTTATGGAAATACTATCTATAATTTCTTTAGTAGTAGGATTAAAAATTAATGCGCCATTAGCTAACACCATTGGAACATCTATATTCAAATCTTTTGTCATTACAAGGGCTGTTTGAGGCGTTCTGCCTGAAGCTATTATTAATTTTACACCTGCTGCTTTAGCCTTTAATAAAGCATTTTTAGTATTCTCTAAAATTTCCAAATCTGGAGAAAGCAGTGTACCATCTAAATCTAAAACGATCGCTTTTATATTTTTTAATCTGTTCATATTTTTAACTTAAGATTAAAGATATTTAGAAATAAAATCAATTAGATAAAAAAATAATTGTTAAATTTAAAAAGGTAAAAAAAAAATACACCCAAAGGTGTAAAAATAAAAAAAAGGCCCGGCAGCTACCTACTCTCCCACATAATTGTAGTACCATCGGCGTGAGAGCGCTTAACTGCCGTGTTCGGGATGGGAACGGGTGTGTCCACTCTGCTATGGCCACCGGGCCAACTTAAACCTAGAGAGCTAAATAAATTTAGCTATCGAGTTTAAGTGCGATATTCTAGGGATCGCAACGATAATATGGTCAAGCCTCACGGCTAATTAGTACCGATAAGCTGAACATGTCGCCATGCTTACACTCTCGGCCTATCAACCAGATATTCTCTCTGGTTCCTTCAGTCCTCTTAAAGAGGATGGGATGTCTCATCTTGGGGAGGGTTTCCCGCTTAGATGCTTTCAGCGGTTATCTCTTCCAAACGTAGCTACCCAGCACCTGCCGTTGGCACGACAACTGGTACACCAGAGGTTTGTCCACTTCGGTCCTCTCGTACTAAAAGCAGAACCCCTCAAACATCCAACGCTTGTGGCAGATAGGGACCGAACTGTCTCACGACGTTCTGAACCCAGCTCGCGTACCGCTTTAATTGGCGAACAGCCAAACCCTTGGGACCTGCTCCAGCCCCAGGATGCGATGAGCCGACATCGAGGTGCCAAACCTTGCCGTCGATATGAACTCTTGGGCAAGATCAGCCTGTTATCCCCGGAGTACCTTTTATCCGTTAAGTGACGGCGCTTCCACTCGCTACCGCCAGATCACTAAGACCTACTTTCGTACCTGCTCGGCTTGTAAGCCTCGCAGTCAAGCCACCTTGTGCCTTTACACTTGAGGGATGATTCCCAACCATCCTAAGGTGACCATCGCGCGCCTCCGTTACACTTTAGGAGGCGACCGCCCCAGTCAAACTTCCCGCCTGACACTCTCCCCTAACCGGTTTCACGGCCAGGGTTAGAAAACTGGAAAAGGAAGGGTGGTATTTCACCAACGACTCCGCGCAAACTGACGTCCACGCATCTACGTCTCCCACCTATCCTACACATCCTTGTCCAATTTTCAATGTCAAGTTGAAGTAAAGGTTCACGGGGTCTTTCCGTCTAACCACAAGTATCAGGCATCTTCACCTGAACTTCAATTTCACCGGATCTCACGTTGAGACAGCGCCCATATCGTTACACCATTCGTGCGGGTCGGAACTTACCCGACAAGGAATTTCGCTACCTTAGGACCGTTATAGTTACGGCCGCCGTTTACTGGGGCTTGAGTTCGCAGCTTCTTGATAAATCAATAACCACTCCCCTTGACCTTCCAGCACCGGGCAGGTGTCAGTCCATATACTTCCCATTGCTGGTTCGCATGGACCTGTGTTTTTGGTAAACAGTCGCATGGGCCATTTCTCTGCAACTCACTCTCGTGAGCCATACTTATCCCTAAGTTACGTATGCATTTTGCCGAGTTCCTTAACGTGAGTTCTTCCGTACGCCTTCGCATTCTCAGCTCGCCCACCTGTGTCGGTTTATAGTACGGTCCCTCAGTGCCTTACCTTAGAAACTATTTCTTGGCACGACGACTACACGCGCTTCTTACTTCCGTAAAAGTAATCGCTCACAGCTCCTCTTAGTTAACGGATTTGCCTATTAACCTTAACGCATCGCTGCTTTGACAGGGACAACCGTCGCCCTGCCGCGTTTCGCCCTATGCTTCGTTCCATCGAAACACTGAGAGGTGCGGGAATATTGACCCGCTTCCCATCGACTACGACTTTCGTCCTCGCCTTAGGGGCCGACTAACCCTTGGGTAGATTGACTTTACCCTGGAAACCTTAGGCTTTCGGCGGAGGGGGATCTCACCCCTCTTTTCGTTACTCATGCCTGCATTCTCTCTTCTGTCCCGTCCACCAAAACTTCCGTCTTGACTTCATCCGTACACAGAATGCTCCCCTACCCACAGCGTCTAGCGCTGTGCCGTAGCTTCGGTGATATACTTAGCCCCGTTGGATTGTCGGCGCATGACTACTCGACCAGTGAGCTATTACGCACTCTTTGAAGGAGTGGCTGCTTCTAAGCCAACCTCCTGGCTGTCTGTGCAATCATACTTCCTTTCCCACTTAGTATATCTTTGGGACCTTAGCTGACGGTCTGGGCTGTTTCCCTCTTGACGACGGCCCTTATCAGTCGCCGTCTGACTGCTACGCATTGTACCACGGCATTCAGAGTTTGGTTAAACTTGGTACCCGGTGAAGGGCCCGCATCTATCCAGTGCTTTACCTCCGTGGCAGTCCACGTAACGCTAGCCCTAAAGCTATTTCGGGGAGTACCAGCTATCTCCAAGTTTGTTTAGCCTTTCACTCCGAACCACAGCTCATCGCAACCCTTTTCAGCGGATTTACGTTCGGCCCTCCACTAGATTTTACTCCAGCTTCAGCCTGGCCATGGTTAGATCACTTGGCTTCGGGTCTACCACATGCAACTTATCGCCCTATTCAGACTCGGTTTCCCTACGGCTCCAGGACTCCTATCCCTTAACCTTGCTACACACGGTAACTCGCAGGCTCATTCTACAAAAGGCACGCCATCACCCTTTCGGGCTTTGACCGCTTGTAAGTCCACGGTTTCAGGTTCTCTTTCACTCCCCTCCCGGGGTGCTTTTCACCTTTCCCTCACGGTACTATGCGCTATCGGTAGCCGCCGAGTATTTAGCCTTGGAGGGTGGTCCCCCCAGATTCCGACAGGATTTCTCGTGTCCCGCCGTACTCAGGTAGTGCATCCAATTAGAGTATCTATTTTCGACTACAGGGCTTTCACCTTCTCTGACAGACCGTCCCAGAATCTTTCGTCTAATAAATACTTTTCTTACTAATCGGGATTCCCCCGATGCACCCCTACAACCCCAAACACTTAAAAGCGCTTGGTTTGGGCTCTTCCCCCTTCGCTCGCCGCTACTAAGGGAATCTCATTTTTGATTTCTACTCCTGCTGGTACTTAGATGGTTCAGTTCCCAGCGTATACCTCTATTATGCTATTTTATTCACATAATAGTGACAATCATCCAGACTGTCGGGTTACCCCATTCGGATATCTGCGGATCATAGGGTGTTGGCCCCTCATCGCAGCTTTTCGCAGCTAACCACGTCCTTCTTCGCCTGGCGGCTCCTAGGCATCCTCCGTGGACCCTTATTCGCTTGACCATATTATCTTTACAATCCCTTACGCTATATATGTCAAATATCTCTTCTTTTGGAGGCAAGGGGACTCGAACCCCTGACCCTCGGCTTGCAAAGCCGATGCTCTAGCCAACTGAGCTATGCCCCCGTTGTCTAAAATTATAAAAGAGCGGGAAGAGAATTTTCTGCAAATTATTTTAAGAGGGTCTTTTTGTGATAGGTCTTCCACCTATCGGATAACATCCTATGTTTGCAGTATTAACTGTGAGAGGTTAATACTTTACCTTTCTTATTAGAAAGGAGGTGATCCAGCCACACCTTCCGGTACGGCTACCTTGTTACGACTTCACCCTCCTCGCCAAGCATACCTTCGGAACCGTCCCCCCTTACGGGTTAGACTAGCGACTTCGGGTACCCCCAACTCGGATGGTGTGACGGGCGGTGTGTACAAGGCCCGGGAACGTATTCACCGCGCCATGCTGATGCGCGATTACTAGCGATTCCAACTTCATGGAGTCGAGTTGCAGACTCCAATCCGTACTGAGACCGGCTTTTTGCGATTCGCTTAACCTCGCGGTTTCGCTGCGCTTTGTACCGGCCATTGTAGCACGTGTGTAGCCCAGGACATAAGGGCCATGATGACTTGACGTCGTCCCCACCTTCCTCCGGTTTGTCACCGGCAGTCCCACCTGAGTCCCCACCATAACGTGATGGTAACAGGCAGTAGGGGTTGCGCTCGTTGCGGGACTTAACCCAACACTTCACAGCACGAGCTGACGACAGCCATGCAGCACCTGTATATCGACCCCGAAGGGAAAACCTATCTCTAGATTCGTCCAATATATGTCAAGCCCTGGTAAGGTTTCTCGCGTATCATCGAATTAAACCACATGCTCCACCGCTTGTGCGGGCCCCCGTCAATTCCTTTGAGTTTCACCCTTGCGAGCATACTCCCCAGGCGGTACACTTAATGCGTTAGCTTCGGTACTGAGTGTAACCACCCACCACCTAGTGTACATCGTTTACTGTGCGGACTACCAGGGTATCTAAACCTGTTTGCTCCCCGCACCTTCGCGTCTCAGCGTCAGTACATGGCCAGACATTCGCCTTCGCCACCGGTGTTCTTCCAGATATCTACAGATTTCACCCCTACACCTGGAATTCCAATGTCCCCTCCTGTACTCTAGTATTACAGTTTCCAGCGCGTTCCCTCGGTTAAGCCGAGATCTTTCACGCCAGACTTGCAATACCGCCTGCACGCCCTTTACGCCCAATGATTCCGAACAACGCTTGCCCCCTACGTGTTACCGCGGCTGCTGGCACGTAGTTAGCCGGGGCTTATTCCGGGATTCACGTCATCAGTCTGCCATTCCCTGCAAACCTTATTCCTCCTCCCGAAAAGAACTTTACAACCTCACGGCCTTCATCGTTCACGCGGCGTCGCTCCGTCAGACTTTCGTCCATTGCGGAAGATTCTTAGCTGCTGCCCCCCGTAGGAGTCTGGACCGTATCTCAGTTCCAATGTGGCCGATCACCCTCTCAGGCCGGCTACCCATCATCGCCATGGTAGGCTTTTACCCTACCATCTAGCTAATGGGACGCAGACTCATCCTCTCGCGACGCCTCAGCGCCTTTCCTTCTCTTATCTTGTGATAAAAGAGTATTATTTGGTATTACCCCATGTTTCCACAGGCTATCCCAAACAAGAGGGTAGATTATCCACGTGTTACTCACCCGTCCGCCGCTCTAGGCTAACCGAAGTTAGCTTACCGCTCGACTTGCATGCTTAAAACGCGCCGCCAGCGTTCGTTCTGAGCCAGGATCAAACTCTCCGTTATATAATTGTGGCCATAAAGACCACTATAATTAACAAATTAATTTAATTCCTGTCACTCGCTTAACGAACATTAGCTTATTTCATCTTTGTTCCTATTTTGAATTGACAGAAAGCCCTCTTTACAGCAATTTTCATCACTATAATTTGCTTTCTATTTCTCTTCCCTTACGCTCATAATTTCAAATAACAATTACATTTAGCCCTTTAAAAAAGAACTTAATGTTGGCACTCATTTTTTTTGAGCACTTCTGTACCATATCAGTTTTTAATCATTTAAGTCAATACTTTTTTTCGCATTTTTTTAAATAATTTACTAGCCATTTTTCAATAAACTAGTCGTTTGTTTAGGCACTGATAGGGACAATAACGCACTACAAAAAATTATTCAATACCTTTTTTAAATTTTTTTTCTTTATTTTAAATCTTGGCTTTTATATTAAAACACATCTGCACTTTTTTATGTTTTCTAAAAAGAATCTAATTAAATCTATTTAAAAAATATTCAACTTCTATATCATTAGAAGATTCTCTTATAGAATTATCAAAATTTAATGTTAAGTTTTCATCTTTATAATTAAACACAATTTCTTTATCACCTCGTTTTGCTTTTACATAAGGAGAGTCAAATCTATCGTAATCTATATCTTGAGCAATACCATTTACTGAGTACTCTTTATTAAATGTTAAATTTAATTCATTTTCGCCGTTATCATAAATAAGTGTACCATCATTCCAACTAACCTTATTATCTAATATAGATTTTTTAAAAGTATCTAAATTTTCATGTGATTCAACACTAGCTAATTCAGTTATCCAATAAGTATCCTTTCCTTTTTGAATAAGTTGGTTATTATCATGCAGTTCAAGTTCATTTTTAGCAATCAAAGCTATATAAGCTGAATCTTTTTTTGCAAATGCCATGTTCCCATTTATTTCCCATTGATCAAATTTATCTGTATCGAACCAACTGTAAGTAAAATCAAGAATGTTTGATTGCATAAATCCTGCTTTTTTAGGTAACCGATAAATAGACATTGCAACATTTTTATATTGCACAGCATCAGGTAAATATCCATAGCCTACCCAATATGTAGGAGAATTTCCATTTAAACCAGCCTGATTTTCATAAACTGCTGGATGGGTATTATATATGCAAATGTCATTACTGATTGTTGCACTTTGTATATGATGCTGATCACCAAAATCACCTGGATAATAATTTATTACAGTTGCCAACATAAAATCTTTAGTTTTGTATGTGTAATTATTACCTTGCTGCATAGCAATCCCATTAGTTTGTGGGTTTATTACAGACATTAATAAAGGAATCAAGCCTGTTTTTTTTAATACAGTGTAGTTTAATTGAGAAAAATCTTTTAAAAACTCATTAGCATACAAACCATATTCATCTAAAATATTTATAGTATTTGAAATTACTTGATGATTTGTAAAAGCCTCCATCCCCCATTGCATCATTACTGAGGAATTGTTTACTTGATTAAAGCCAAGTTCATTAATTTCAGATAACTTAATTCCTGATGAACTTTTAATTTCAACAGTACTATAATCTTTACCAATTAAATATAACACTTTAGGTATTTTATAATTTTTCATAGAAAGGAAATTCATCTCTAACCCTAATCTCTTATCTTCATTTAGATTGTAATCCCAAATAAAATCGACAACTCCTCTAAGTGCATTTCCCTCACCTGATTTTCTATTTTTTTCATAAGCTCTTGTTGTTGTAGATGTAAAATTCCCATAAAAAGACTGAGATGCAATATCATAAATAAGTAAATCCATTACTATCTTACTTTTTTCAACAATTTCTTCATTTTCACTAAAATCTATCAAATTAGCCAAAGCTGCTAAATCTTCAACATAATATTGGTTGGAGTACCATTCACTAAATCCAAACAACCATCGCTGCTCAAGCCATGTTAAAATTCTCTCTTCAGCCCTTATTTTATGCTGCTCTCCATTTAAACCTGTTTGTGAAAATATCTTATCACTAAACATTTGACCTGATAAATATTCAGATGTTGCAAAAAGTATCTGATGATTCTCCGACCAATAACACATTGAATCATCTCCTCCATCACTCATCCAATATTTAAAATTAACCAAAGTCTCCTCAATGTTTTTTCGACTTGTCTCTGTTAACTCATAATTATCACTATATAAAAAACGCAACAAAGTAATAGTTCTAAAATCAGAACCATCATATCTATTATTTACATATTCACACGCATATAAAATTTCTTCTTCTTTATATTCTTCTCCTCTTTCTAAATTTAAAAAAACATTTTTTAAATTTGAAGAAGGAAAATTATCAGAAGGAGAAGAAGAGACAATATTTAAATTGTTATTTTCTCTAACTTCAAATATTGTTATTATAGTTGCTAGTAATAGAATTAAAATAATAATTAAAATTATTAAATCCTTGATTTTTTTATTCTTTTTCACCCAATCCTTCTTTTTTTAATACACTAATTATCATTAATTTATTAAAAGAAACTATTCTATAACATATTCCATATAATAATTATTATATAATAGTGTATTTAATTATGATAATTATATTATATTTTACTAGTTTATGTTTTAGTCAAACTCTCCTAACATAATTTAACTTTATTCTAATGGCTGAAATAAATCAAAAACGCCAAGGAAAAATTATTTGTTTGAACTGTTTCAACTAATCCTAATTATTAAAATAAGATTGTCTTATTAAAAGTAATTTATATTTTCTCTATCTAATGTTTTATTTTCGTACACTATAAAATTTAAAAATTTAAACAAATCAAAATAACCTCGTATTTGGTCTGCACCCAATTTATTTTTACTCTATCAGTATTTTTAACTATATTTATATAGACATTTGGAGTAAATATATTTATATTCAAATTTTAGTTTCTTTATGAAACATCTACCATTAGTGTACTTTAGATAAATAACAGATATTTAATTTTATGGTAAATATTTACATAAATAAAGCTTTGTTGGATAAATATTTTCTTTTTCTGCTTTTTTTTAAGTAAAGTAGTTGACTCAATTTTATCCATTTGATATATTCCTAAGCGTTGCACGGGCTGCTAGCTCAGTTGGTAGAGCAACGCCCTTTTAAGGCGTGGGTCAAAGGTTCAAATCCTTTGCAGCTCAATTTTTATGTCTCCTTCGTCTAGTGGTTAGGACACCGGGTTTTCATCCCGGCAACACGAGTTCGACTCTCGTAGGAGATGTACCAGTTCGAAAGAACTGGTTTTTTTTTGCTTTAGATTTTTATTAATTTTTGTTATTATTTTTGAGGAGGTATATCATGGCTTCTGATATTAGAATTATCACAACTGGGGGCACATTTGATAAACAATATAATCCCATAGAAGGACAATTGACATTTATTGATTCTCAACTACCTAAAATACTTAAAGATTCTCGTTGCACAAGTAGCATAGTACTTGAATGTCCAATTGCCATAGATTCACTTGATATGAATGAACAACAGAGAAAAGAGATTGTAAGCAGCATGCTAAATAGTCCTGAAGATAAAGTCATTGTTGTCCATGGCACTGATACTATGACAAAAACAGCTGAATTAGCCCTTAAAGAAAAAAGATCTGATGATAATCATACGATTGTTTTTACAGGAGCTATGGTTCCATACTCATTAAAAGATAGTGATGCTGTTTACAATCTTGGTTGTGCTCAAATTGCAGTACAATTACTCCCTAAAGGGATTTATATTTGTATGAACGGAAGAATATTTAATGCTGGAAAAGTTTATAAAGATAAAAAAGCTGGAATTTTTAGAGAAATTGAATAATGTAGCTTTTGCCATAATCTAAAAAACAAAGATTGAACTCTTTCAAACATCTAACAAGGGAATTTATTGCAACTGTTTTATAAAAATGCATTAAATAACCTCTTATTTTCGTTATTTTATGATATTTTTATGTTTTAATTATGTACAAAAAAGATTTTTATTTAAAATTACAAATTCTTTATTGAAACTTAGCCATACTTATTATAATATATTAGTAATTAATTAGGAGAGACTTATGACAACAACTCAGTTATATCAAATGATTGAAGAAGAAATGTATGAAAAGCACAAGGAGAAGCCACGTGTTGATTACGATGTATTTCTATCGAACTGGTTCGTAACCCATTGTATCGATACAGCTTCAGATTATCCACTTGATAAATTGAGATTTGTTTGTCCTCAAAAGTTCTTTACTACTCTTCTCCATTGTGAAAGTGAAAAGCATATCATCTTATTAGCAACTTATTTTTTACCTGCTAATTATACTATTCCAGATCAAGTAATCAAAGATTTTGTAAATTATCCTGCTGAAACGTTCCATCCTAAGCACCCTAAGATGAGTCAAAATGCTTTATTTGAAAAAGCTCTATACGATAAGGATTATCATATTTCTATGACTATGGTTACAACAAGTACACAACCATTAGATGGTAGATCTTGGAATATGTTAAATAGATTTAATAAAGATTTAAATACAACTTATGATTGTAGAATTACTGCTCGTTATTTAGGTTTAGGTAATATAAAAACATTGTATCAATATAACGAAGATATTTATGCTTATGAAAAATTACTTGAACAAGAATTGACTTTATAATTAAAACGGAGTCTAATTTATATGAAAAATAGGAAATCCAAGACTTAATAGTTTTGGATTTTTTATATTTAAAAGAGGTAAATTTATGAATGAAATTGAAACTGCTATAACTTCTTTGAGAAAGTATTTTGATAGTGGAAAAACTCTCTCTTATAGTTTTCGATTAAACCAATTGAGAAAACTTAGTGCTGCTCTCTATACTTGGGAAGAACCTTTATTAAAAGCTTTATATGATGATCTAGGAAAATCAAAAGAAGAAGCCTATATGAGTGAACTATCTATTGTGAAAAATGAAGTTTTATACATGATAAAAAATCTAAAAAAGTTCATGAAGACTACAAAGGTTAAAACACCAATAATTCATTTTCCTTCAAATAGTTATATTGTTAAAGAACCGTTAGGAGTCGTACTAATAATGAGTCCTTGGAATTATCCACTACAATTAACTCTAGCCCCAGTAGCTGCGGCAATTGCTGCTGGCAATACTATAATAATCAAACCATCTAGATATAGTGAAAATACATCAAGAGTTATTAAGCAAATGATCAATTCTATTTATCCAAAAGAATATGCTCAGGTATTTTTAGGAGGCTCACAAGTAAACCAAGAATTACTGAATAATAAATTTGATTTAATATTTTTTACAGGTAGTGTTAATGTTGGTAAAATTGTAATGCAAAAAGCTAGTGAACATCTAACCCCTGTTGTCCTAGAACTTGGTGGGAAAAGTCCTGTATATGTAGACGCTAGTGCAAATATAAGAACGACTGCATCAAGATTAGCCTGGGGAAAATTCTTAAACGTCGGCCAAACTTGCGTAGCTCCAGATTATGTTTTATGTCATGAAAAAGTTTATCAAAAACTTTTATTAGCATTGAAAGAAGAAATAACACAAATGTATGGTGATAATCCAGTTTATAATGATGAATATGGTAAAATTATAAATGAAAAACATTTTAACAGATTAGCTCACTTATTAGATGAAGGAAATCTATCTTATGGTGGTTATATCGATCCTTCAACAAGAAAAATATCTCCTGCAATTTTAGTCGGTGTAGAATTGGATAGTAAAATTATGGAAGAAGAAATTTTTGGACCAATTTTACCCTTAATAAAGGTTTCTAATTTTGAAGAAGCTGTTAGTATCATTAAATCAAAACCTAAACCCTTAGCAGCTTATCTATTTTCTAAAAACAAAGAGCAAATTCATTATTTTAATAACAAAATTAGTTTTGGAGGAGGCTGTATTAACGATTGCATAATTCATTTAGCTAATTCTAACATGCCTTTTGGGGGAGTTGGTGAAAGTGGTATGGGTTCCTATCACGGTAAAAAAAGTTTTGAAACATTTTCTCATTATAAATCAATGACAAGAAAAAACAGTTTTATTGAAATAAAACTTAGAAAACCTCCTCTAAAAGGGAAAATGAAAAAAATTAAAAAGCTAATGTAAAATTCTTGCGAAATATAAAATTCACCTTTATCATTATTAAATGGGGGTTAAAATGAAAAGGGTAGTTCTTACAACTCTAACAATATTAATTGTTAGTATACATTTGTTTAGTTCAATTGATTTTACCGATGCTGATGATTTATATTATATGGATAATATTTCACAGTGTGAGCAATTATTAGAAAGCCAATTATCCACAGTTAGTAGCGATGAGGATAAATGTGAAATTTATTGGAGATTATCAAGGAATAAAGTTAGTTTGGGTGATAATAGTGAAGGAAATGATGAGAAGCTAAAACTCTATGAAAAAGGATTGGACTTAGCTCTTAAATCAATTGAAATAAAAGATAACCCAATGGCTCATCTTTGGAAAGCAAGCAACATTGGAAGAATTGGACAAACTAAAGGAATCTTAAAATCTTTATCAGCTGCTGAAAATATGAGAAGCGATCTAAGGATTATTTTAGATGATTTTTCTGCCTTAGATTCATCTGAAACTTGGTATGTTTTAGGAACATTATATACTTCAGTCCCAGGAGGCTTCATCAGTTTTGGAAATAAAAATTATGGTATTTCATACTACAGAATTGCAGTTGATACAATTCCTGATAAAGTAATATACCCCAACCATTATAAAGCACTAGCACTAGCTTTATACAATCGTAACTGGGATAAAAATAAAAGAGCTAAAGAATTTAAACAACTTTATGTTAATTGGAATAAAACAACAAAGCCTTATGATAAATATGCTTTTTATGAAGGATATAAAAAAGGTGAAAATATTCCTTATTACTCATTAGTTTCTTTAAATGAAATGACTGATAGACAAGAAGCAGTAATGTTGTTAAATTATGCTATAGCAAAGTACTCTGTATGGCCTTATCACAGCAAATCAGAGCAAGAGGCAATTATTGAAATTAAAGATTTAAAATCTCAATGGACTTAAATCATAAATTTATAAAACTTCTGAGCCGTTGCAAAATCTATTATGATTGGCAGCGGTTCTTTTTATTAATTTTTCCACCAATCTATTTTCAATTTAATAGTTTTTGTTAACAAAAAAGACTTTCTTATTTCACTATTTAAAAAGATTATCTTAGAACTCTATATAATCTTAATTATTAAGATTGAAAATAATAGCATTTTTTGATAACCTAATTTAGGTTTATTCTTTTCTATTTAAGAATTAAAAACAATATTACATATAAATAAAAAATTAGGAGTCATAACGATTTAAATCGTTTAACAGTTTATGATAGCAGACAAAACAAGAAATATAGGAATAATGGCACACATAGATGCCGGTAAAACTACAACAACAGAGAGAATATTATATTACACAGGAGAAAATCATAAGATTGGAGAAGTAGATAATGGCAATGCTACTATGGACTGGATGGAACAAGAACAAAATAGAGGAATTACTATTGCTAGTGCTGCAACTACTTGTTATTGGAAAGACCATCAAATCAACATTATTGATACTCCTGGCCATGTAGATTTTACAGCTGAAGTAGAAAGATCTCTTAGAGTATTAGATGGAGCTGTTGGCGTTTTCTGTGCTGTTGGTGGTGTTGAACCTCAAACAGAAACAGTTTGGAGACAGGCTGATACTTATAAAGTTCCAAGAATTGCTTTTGTGAATAAAATGGATAGGCTTGGTGCAGACTTCTTCAATGTTGTTGAAGAGATGAGAACTAAACTAAAAGCTAATCCTGTCCCCCTATTCTTACCTGTAGGTAGTGAAAATGATTTTAAAGGAATTATTGATTTAATTAACTTAAAATATTTAACATTTGATCAAAATGATTTAGGTCAAACTATTATTGAAAATGATATACCAGAAGATCTTGAAGCCTTAACTGAAGAATGGAGAGAAAATCTAATAGATAAAGCATCTTCTTTTGATGAAGAAATAATGGATTTATTTTTTAACGAAGAAGAAATTAGTCCTGCCATGTTAAAGGCTGCTATAAGAAAAGGATGTTTAAAGAGAGAATTACTCCCTGTATTCGTCGGCTCATCTCTAAAAAACATTGGTGTACAACCAGTTTTAGATGGTGTAATTGATTTTCTTCCTTCCCCATTAGATATTACTACAATTACTGGAAAGAATATAAAAAAGGATAAAGAAGTTCAAATACTTCATGATGAAAAGGCTCAACCTTTAGCTTTATTATTTAAAATTCAAATGGATAAAGAAGCTGGAATTCTCTCCTTTGTTAGAGTTTATCGCGGTAAGCTTAAAAAAGGTTCAAGCATCTTTAATGTGACTAAAGGAAAAAGAGAGAGAATCGGAAGAATTCTTAGAATGCATGCTGATAGAAGAGAAGATTTATCAGAATTAGTAGCTGGTGATATCGGTGTTATAGTAGGATTTAAAGATGTTCAAACCGGGGATACCCTATCAAGTGAAGGTGATAAAATTCTTCTAGAAGAAATGAGTTTTCCAACTCCTGTAATTTCAATTGCAATTGAACCAAATTCTCAAAATGATAGTGATAAACTTAAAAAAGCACTAAAGCAACTAACTATGGAAGATCCTACCTTTACATATAAAGATGATAGTGATACTGGACAATTAGTTATTAGCGGAATGGGCGAATTACATTTAGATGTTCTAGTTACTAGATTAACAGATGAAATGAAAATTGCTGCACATGTTGGTAATCCACAAGTATCATATAGAGAAAGTATTACAAGTGAAGCTAGCGGCAGTGAGAAATTTAATAGGATAATTGCTAACAAAGAAAATACAGCAGGTATTTCTTTAGCAGTAAAACCACTACCAAAGAAAAGTGGAAATTTATTAAAAATTTCAGCAAATACAAGAAATATCGATTCAAAAATTATTGCAGCTATCGAAAGAGGTATTAAAAACTCTTTCTTAAGTGGAATAAAATATGGTTATGAAGTATGTGATGTTGAAGTTACTGTTACTGAAATTGAATATGATGAATTGACAGCTAGTGAATTTGCTTTTGAAGCTTGTGCATCAATGTGTTTTGACAAAGTTTGTCAAAATGCAAACCCAGTATTAATGGAACCAATAATGAAAGTTGAAATAATAGTCCCAAATCAATATGTCGGTGAAGTTATAGGAGGCTTAACTAGCCGTGGTGGAATAGTTCATAAAATAGATTCTAAAACTAATGCTGATCATATTAGCGCTGAATCTCCATTGTCTAAAATGTTTGGTTATTCAACAGTATTAAGATCATCCACCCAAGGTAGAGGTAATTTTTCAATGGAATTTGATCATTACGCTCCTAAAAGCGAGAAATCTTATTAACAAAGGAAAATAAATTGAAAGATAAATCTGATTTGAAAAATATCTTTGCTAAAAATCTTAAAATTAGAAGAAAGAGATTGGAACTAACTCAAGCTGAATTAGCCAAAAAAATTAATGTTTCTACTTCTTTTATAACTGAAATAGAAAATGGGAGAAAAGCTCCCTCTTTTTCAACTATTGAAAAACTTTCTTCAATTCTAGAAGCCCCTTGTTGGTCATTTTTTTGTGAATATGGTGATAAAATAGACTTAAATGTTGAAGATAAAGAAAAATTCTCATTTCAATTAAAAAATGAAATTAGTGATGCAATAGACAATTTTATAAAAAATAATCTTTAATTATCACTAAATATTAATAAAAATAATTGATAGAATAATAGCTTCTACTCCATTATTTATATAAATACTATGTATGAAAAAAACTTTCTTACATAGTATTTTTTTTATTATAAGGCTAAATAAAATTCTTCTTATTAGACAAAAAAAGATGAAATTTATAATTTAAAATTGTCTACAATCATACATTTCTAACTTCTTTTTTTTTTGTGATTTTTACAAATACTCAACTATCTATGTAAATCTAAAAACTTATTTAGTTTAATTTACATATACTAATTGTAGATAAAATATTTCAATAAAGAATAAAAAAAAAGGAAGTAATTTCAATAGGTATCATAAGTTAAGTAATATTCAATTTATCTAATAAAAATTGCTAGTTTAATATTTAAATAAATAATTTGACATATAAGAAGTGGAGGCTTAACATATAATAAATACGCAAATAGCTTTTTAAAAGCATAAGGAGGAATTATGAGCGTTACCAGTACTGATTTAAGGAATGTTGCTATCGTTGGCCACAATGGTACCGGAAAAACCTCGTTAATGGAGCAAATGCTCTTTTATGGCGAAGTTATTCCGAAGGTTGAAACTATTGAAAATGGTAAAACAGTTAGCGATTACACAGAAGAAGAGATTAAAAAACAAATTTCTATCCATACCAGTCTAGCCCATCTCGATTGGCAAGGAAAATGTCTCAACATCCTCGATACTCCCGGTTATTCAGGATTTATTGGTGAGGCAATTTGTGGCTTTAGAGCTACAGAAGCATCTATAATGATGGTAGATGCTAGAGATGGAGCTCAAATCGAAACCATTAAACTTTGGCGCCGTTTGGATAACAGAAACAAACCTCGTGCTGTATTTATTAACAAAATGGATAGAGATAGAGCAAGTTACACTAATGTAATAAATGATTTAAGAGAACATTTCGATGCTACTTTTGTTCCAACTTTCATTCCCATGGGTGAAGGTGAAAATTTTAAAGGCATAATTAATTTAATAGAAGATAAGGCTTATTTCTTTGACGAAAAAGGTAAAGAAAAAGTTGGAGCAATTCCAGAAGAGTTCAAAGAACATGAGCAAACATATAGAGAACAATTAATAGAATATGCAGCTGAAGGAGCTGATGATTTAATTGAAAAATACTTTGATGAAGGATCTTTAAGTCCCGATGATATTAGAAGAGGTTTGAGTGAAGGCTTAGCTGACAACCGGGTTGTTCCAGTATTTTGTGGTTCAACATTAAAAGGTAGTGGAATTACATCACTCTTAAACTTTATAGCTCACAATTTCCCATCTCCGGTTGGACAAATTGAATGGACGACAACAGATAATGATGACCACCATGATATGAAGATTGTTGAAGAAGGAGATGCATCCGCTTATGTATTTAAAACAACTATCGATCAATTCAGTGGTAAATTAAGTTTTATAAAAGTTGCCTCTGGACATTTAACACCTGACTTAGAACTATATAACCCTGATTTAAAAAAGAAAGAAAAACTTGGAAAATTATATAGAGCTGTTGGTAAAAAACTTATTGAAACAGATAGTTTGGCTGCAGGTGATATCGGAATTATAGCTAAAAGTAATATTTGCTTTACAAATTGCACGTTATTACAAAATCCAAATAACCAAAAATTCACCTTCAAACCATTATCATTACCACACCCTATTTACTCATTAGCAATTTCAACTGATGATAAAAAGAGTGCTGATAAACTAAATGAAGCTCTTCATAAAATTTGCGAAGAAGATCTTACTTTCCAAACTAGTTTTAATGAAGAAACAAAGGAATCTGTAATTAGAGGAATGGGAGATGTCCACTTACAAATAATTTTAGATAAGATTTCTGAAAAGCAAAAAATTAAAATACATACTAAATTACCAAAAATTGCTTACAGAGAAACTATAACTAGAAAAAGTGGCATTGTTGAATATGCTCACAAAAAACAAAGTGGTGGGCATGGACAATATGGTAAAGTTTTAATTGAAATCGAACCAATAGAAAGAGGAACAACTTATGCATTTACAAATGCTATCAAAGGAGGATCTGTTTCTAAAGGTTATGTTCCAGGTATTGAAAAAGGCTTAAAAGAGAGAATGGAAGAAGGATATCTTGCAAACTATCCTTTAGTCGATATCGGTATTACCTTAGTTGATGGTAAAGAACATCCAGTTGATTCTTCTGAAATGGCATTTAAGTTAGCTGCAAAAGGTGCTTTAGATGCTGCCTTAGCAAAAGCAAAATGTACCTTGCTAGAGCCTTTTATGAATGTTAAAGTATTTGTTGAAAACCAATACTTAGGAGATATTTTATCAGATCTCTCAAGTAAAAGAGGAAGAGTAACTGGACAAAAAGAATTCGGACAACTACAAGAAGTTTCTGCTTTGGTCCCTCAAAGTGAAATGCTAAATTATGCAATTGATTTAAAAAGCATGACCTCTGGAACTGGTAGTTTTGAAATTGAATTTTCACACTATGAACCTCTTACTGGAAGGAATGCTGATTTAGTAATTGAAGAAGCAAAGAAGGAAGAGTAATCATAAATAACTATTGGAGATCAAAACTTGGGTTATTGTTAAATATTTAGCAGTAACCCATTATTATTTTAAAATGATTTACTATTTCTAGCATAAATTAGTTGACAATATTTCATCCTACTTGTAGCATATTACTTGCATATTAATGTTTTATTTCTGAGATATCTTTACGTCCTTTGCTAAGTCTTCTAAGTTAAGAGAAAAAAGAATGGTAGATTATTAGCAATATTTCTTAATTTTGCAGAATACAATTATAAGGACGTATTTATGTCAAAAAAACTTTATGTAGGTAATTTAAACTACAACACAACTGAAAATGATTTAATCGAATTATTTGGTCAATTTGGTACTGTAAACAGTGCAAGCATTATTCTCGATAGAGAAACAAACAGATCTAAAGGATTTGCATTTGTTGAATTAGATAGCGAAGAAGCAGCTGATGCAGCAATCGCTCAACTTAATGGACAAGAATTCTTAAATAGAAATCTACGTGTTAACGAAGCTATTTCAAAACCTCGTAACAACAATCGTGGTGGTTATAGAAGATAATTTCTATATATAACCCACTTTTCTTTGCTTTTTATTAGAAATCTTTTACGTCTTGTTTTAATGATTGATAAATATTATCCTTATAATAAGGAGATATCTAGATGAATTTTACTATAGATAACAATAAAATATATTATAAGAAAGAAGATAAAGAATTAGCGTATATCGACTTGGATTATACTCCAGACGGTTTAGTTGTTTTAGAAAAAGTTTTCGTCGATCCTGAACTTAGGGGGCTTGGCGTTGCTTCTAAATTGATGGCTTTTGCTGCTAATTACTTTTCAGAAGAAAAAATAACAGTCGTTCCTATGTGCTCATATGCAAATGCTTGGTACCAACGACATGAAGAATATTTAAAAGGTGCAAAAATGCCAGAAGATGGTCCTAGATGCAAACTTTAAATATTAGCTTATTGAAAAATTAAATTAGGTTCGTTTTATTACTACTAGTTTAAAAAAACAATTAGACTAAAAGCTCAGTTTTAATATTAAATTAAAGCTGAGTTTTTTATTTAAAAAAAAACACTTCCAAAAATATATAAATAATATACTTTTAGAAGCAAAGACTAAAAATTAAATAAATCTACTCTTTCTCAAACCATATTTCATTAATAATGTAATCCAATTTAACGCCACGTCTTTCGTATTTAGTTGTAGGTCTCCATTCCCTACTAGGCGCAAAACCATCATAAGGATTAATTAGACTCTCAGTATTACCTAACACCTCTAACATTTGAGCTGCATATTCACTCCAATCAGTTACACAGTAAACATATCCACCCTTTTGGAGTTTTTGAGATAATAATGTTGTAAATGGCAATTGAATTAATCTTCTTTTATGGTGCTTTTTTTTAGGCCAAGGATCTGGGAAAAAGATATGAAACCCCGCTATAGAATTATCTTCAATCATATCAGTTAATACAGAAACAGCATCAAAACGCATTAATCTAACATTTTCTATCTTTTCATCACCAACTATTGATAATAATTTAGTGTATCCATTTAAAAAAACTTCAATTGCTAGGTAGTTATATTGGTCTCTAACTTTTGCAATTCGTTGAGTAGATTCTCCCGTCCCAAAACCAATCTCAATTACAACAGGTTTATCATTATTAAATAATTTTTTAAAATCAATTTTGTTATTACTATATTTAACCCCATAGTGAGAATAATATTTTTTTACAGCCTCTAATTGAAAAGTATGTAATTTATTAGTTCTTAGAACAAAAGAGTGAACTTTTCTTTTGTCTTCATTTAAATCTTTTTTTTCAACTATAGCTAGTTCTGGATATTCATCATATATAGATTGTGCCTTTTCTCTCATTTATCTCCCCTATAACAATCTTTGAAGCATTTCTAAAATAAATAAGCTTTTATCTTTTAAAGAAATTGCATCAGTTTTTAACTTAATATATTCAGGGTTCTTTGTATCATAACTTACCGCTCCATTGCTATATGGTAAGAGCCTTAAAAGTTTATCCCCATTAATATATTTGATTGCTCTAAACTTAGCTAATACATTTCCCTTTCTTTCAGAGAGATGAATTATCTTAAGCTTTCTGCAAACTATCTTTAGTTCTGCAATATGTATTAAATTGCTTACTTCTTCTGGCATTTCACCAAACCTATCGGTTAATTCGCTATTTAACATATCGAGTTCTGACTCTGTTTTAACTGTTGCAATCTTTTTATAAATTTCAAATTTTACAGAAGGATCTTGAATATATTCATCAGGAATAAATCCTGTGTAATCCAATTCTAAGAACACTTCCTCTTCTAAATCCTCTTTATTATTAGTTCTAAGTTCGTTAATAGCTTCGTCAAGGATTCTAATATACATATCAAGACCAACAGAAGCAAGTTGTCCACTCTGTTGCTTCCCTAAAAGGTTACCAGCTCCTCTAATTTCCATATCCCTCATTGCAACTTTAAAACCAGCACCTAAACCTGTATTTTCACTAATAGTCTTTAACCTTTTAACAGCTACCTCACTTAAGGCTTTATCTGCAGGATAAAAAAGATATGCATAAGCTTGGTTTTCACTTCGTCCAACTCTTCCTCTAAGCTGATATAGTTGAGCAAGGCCATACATATCTGCCCTGTCTATGATAATTGTATTTACATTTGGAATATCAATACCATTTTCAATAATAGTTGTTGATACTAAAACTTGGATACCTTCATGAACGAATCGCCTCATTGTATCTTCCAAATCTTTAGGATTCATTTGACCATGTGCTGACTCAATTACAACTTCTGGTAATAATTGACTTAGCATATTTACAACTACATTTAGAGATTCAACCCTATTGTGCAAATAGAAGACTTGGCCACCTCTACTTATTTCCTTTCTAATTGCTTTAACAACTAATTCAATATTATATTCAAGAATTTTTGTAGTAATTGGGTGTCTTGAGATTGGAGGCGTAGTTAATAAAGACATATCTCTAATCTTAAGTAAAGACATATATAATGTTCTAGGAATTGGTGTTGCAGAAAGAGCTAAACTATCGATACTTGTTCTCATTGTTTTTATTCTTTCTTTATCTTTAACTCCAAATCTTTGCTCTTCATCAATAATCAAAAGGCCTAAGTCTTTATAAATTATATCTTTTTGTAAAATTCTATGAGTTCCGAATAATACATCAATTTTACCATCTATAAGAGAAAGCAAAGTTTTCTTTTGCTCTTTTTTAGGAATAACTCTAGATAAAAGCCCTACATTAATAGGAAAGTCTTTTACCCTTTCGACAAAATTATTATAATGCTGTTCTGCTAAAATAGTGGTTGGAGCTAAAAAAGCAACTTGCTTATTACTAAGCACAGCCTTAAAAGCAGCTCTAAAAGCAATTTCAGTCTTTCCGAAACCTACATCACCACAAACTAATCTATCCATAACACTGTTGCTTTCCATATCCATTTTAATATCTTCAATACAGGATAATTGGTCAGGAGTCTCTTGATAAGGGAATAGAGCTTCAAATTGTAATTGCATATCATTATCTTTTTCAAATGGAAAGCCTATAGCAGCTTTTCTTTTTGCATATAATTCAATTAAATATTTCGCTAACTTTTCAGCATTAACCCTAGCTTTAGCTTTCTTTTTTTCCCAAACAGATGAGCCAATTTTATCCAAAGTTGGTTTACTAGAAGAAGAACCAATATACCGTTGAACTAAATTTGCTTGTTCAATTGGTACATATATATTATCTCCATTAGCATAAGCAATCTTAATATAGTCTCTTTCTCTATCAAAAGACTTAACCCTATCTATTTTTATAAATTTACCAATACCGTAATTAACGTGAACAACATAATCCCCTTCATGTAGATCTACAAAAGAATCTAAAGGAGAACTTTTTGTATGTTGTAAAGTTTTAATCACTTGTTTTCTTCTTCCAAAAATTTCTGATTCACAGAACGCAATTAACTTAATAGAAGGAATTGAAAAACCACTTGATATTTCATAATCCATATATTGAATTCGATTAAAATCTTTAAGCATTTGTTGAAGTCTCTGTTTTTGAATTGGATTACTTGTGAAAATATACACATTCCAATTTGCTTCAAACATAGTTTTAAGTTCGCCTTTTAATCTCTTGAAATCTCCAAAATAAGATCTAGGACCTTCAACATCGAAACTATAAGAAAAATTATTTTCATTTTTTATATCTACAAGGGTTAGCTTGTTTTTAACATTTTTATAAAAAGAAGGATAATCAAATAAAATCTGATCATAAGGTTTTATATTCCTATCTTTATGATATGCTTCTCTATACAAGCTTTTTGCTTCTGAAAGTAAACTTTTATAGCTAGTGTTTAATCTAACATCACCTATGAAACAGAAAAAATCATCATCTCTAAAATAAGTATCAATTTTTGAAAACTCTAAAGCTAAATCATCCTCTTTAAGAAGAGAAATATCAACTTTATTCAAATTTTGTATAGTTTCTTGTGTAAGAGGACTATAAGTAGCGATTTTTTCAATTTCATCCCAGCTTGCATATATTCTAATAGGCTCGTCAAAAGAAAAAGGAAACAAATCTAAAACTTCACCTCTTAAAGAGAACTCACCCGGCATTGAAGTACTTGGTACTCTAACATAACCGGCTTCACTAAAAATTTCAGCCATTTTTGTGGGTTCAAATTTATCATTTACCTTTAAAGTAAAACTAGTACTCTCTAAACAATGATTACTTATTACTTCAGAAGCAAAGGCTCTTAAATGTGTTACTATTATTGAATCTTTATACCCTTTGATTTTAGTTAAAGCTTCTAGTTGATTATATTCATCTTTTCCACTCTCGAAGTCACTATATAATTTCTTTCCATTTGAAGGTAAATAAAAAATTGGGACTTCTCTATTATATTTATCTAAATTATAAACTTTATTTTCATTATTTACTTCAAGGGCAAAATCTTTTAATAGATTCTTCGCACTGTCTTTAGTGGAACAAATTACCCAAACCCTTTTTCTCCTAGTTCTATATATCCTTCTAATAAATTGAGATAGAACATACCCTTCTAAAGAATTAATCTTAATATCTGTAATACCAGAATTTAATTCTTTAAAGGCTTTACTCGTTTTTAGGTATTGTTGTATTTGGACCGTTATATTATTATTATTTACCATAAGCTGCTTTACCTTATCATATTTAAATAAGGCTCGACAAGAAACAAGGAAAGATAATGAATGAAAATTACTTAACTAAAAAAAAATTAGATATTCTCTTTGAGAAAATGGTTCAATGTGCCCAATTTGCAAAAGACAGTCAAAAAGAAATTATTAGAGAATATAAGAAGGATGGTTCAGTTTTAACAAAAGCAGATGTAAAAATTTCAAATATTATAATTGGAACAATTAACTCATTATTTAAGGAATGTAATGTAATTAGTGAAGAGACAATAACACCTTTTAAAAATGATGCCCCTTATACATTTATACTTGACCCAATTGATGGAACAGATATATATTCACAAGGACTTCCTTCTTTTGCTGTAGCTCTTGGAATTCTAGATGATAAAAGGCTTCCTGTTGGTGCTATGATTATTGCTCCTAGGTTTGGAATTGGAACGGAGTCTCTTCAAATAAGACTTGATCCAGAATCTTCTCTATTAATAAACGGCAAACCCTTTGTAAAAAATGCGACTAAAGATATTCCGACCCAGCTAACAGTAAGTTCAAAATTGCAAAAAAAATTAGATTTTACTAACTTTAAGGGAAAGGTTAGAACATTTGGTTCTTCAATAATTCATATTTTAGCACCATTACTCTTTTCTAATATTGAAGGATGTATAAATCAAAGAGCATATGCTTGGGATATTGCAGCATCACATGCTGTTTTGTTACATGAAAATCTTGATGTAGTATATCATAATAAAACACCTCTTATTTACGATGATGATTTATTAATAAACAGGAAAGTTTGTAAAGATTTAATATATTGTGGTAGCACAAAATGTATTAATAACATGATTGATGTACTACCACCAATTTGTGATAACTAGAAACTATCTTTAATTTTTCCTTCGTCAAACCATTTTTTTGCTAGATATAAAAAAGGTGTATCAAGCAACGCGACAATCCATTTTAATAAATAAGTTGATAATACGATTTGATAGAGGACATTTATTTCATAAACACCATAAAATGCAATAAAAGTAAAAAGTACAGAGTCGATTAGTTGCGAGATAAAAGTTGAAGCATTATTTCTAAGCCATATCATTTTCGTTGATGGAAATTTTTTTTTCCAATATTCATAAGCAATAATATCATGATGATTGCTAATAAAATAAGCGATCAAAGAAGCTATTGTTAATCTTGGCATAAAAGAGAAAATTGTTGACATAGAACTTTGAACAACATCAGAAGAGGATGGAGAAAATTTAATTGCAAGTTGCATCATTAAAGTCATACAAATTAAAGCAAAAAAACCAATTCCAATTGCCTTACGACTTTCTTTTTTAGAAAAACATTCACTTAAAATATCAGTAACTAAAAAGCTAGTAGCATAAACTATGTTACCTAATGTAGCTTCAATTCCAAATAAATTAACATTTTTTGTAACTTGTATGTTTGCAACAATAACAGAAATTGGGATCCAAAGATATAAACCTAGTTTACCCCAAACACGATAAGCTATTAAAATAGCCACAAAATTTATTGAGAGCATAATAACCCACAATAGTTCATTCATAAAAAACCTCACTTAGATAGAATAGCCAGAAGAAAATTTTCTTCCCTACGCCGTGATAAAACTTATCCGGTCCAAGCGCACAATGTGCTTAGGTGTTGACTATAGCACAAGAAAGCTCTTAATTAAAAGAGCTTTCAAAAATAAAATTTAAACTAAATTGACTAATTTTTCACCTTTTTCAAAGGCAATTATATTATCCAACGTCGTTTTAGCTATATTTCTTAAAGCTTCTTCTGTTAAAAAAGCCTGGTGACTTGTCACAATAACGTTCGGCATAGATATTAATAACATAAGTGTATCATCATCTAACACGGCTTCACTTTGATCTTCAAAGAAAAGCCCAGCTTCCTCTTCATATACATCGAGGGCTGCAGAGCCAATTTTATGACTTCTAATACCTTGTAGAAGAGCCTCAGCATCAACTAGAGCACCTCTAGATGTATTTACTATAACAACTCCGTCTTTCATGATTTTTATAGTATCAGAATTAACTAAATGTCTAGTATCTTTAGTAAGCGGACAGTGAAAACTAATTATATCAGATTTTCTACATAACGTTTCAAAATCAACATATTCCACATCTAAATCTTTACTTGGATATGGATCGTAAGCCAAAACCTTCATGGAAAAACCTTTACATATTTGAATAAAAACTTTACCAATCTTACCAGTTCCAACAACACCAATAGTCTTTTGATGTAAATCAAATCCAACTAAACCATTTAATGAAAAGTTAAATTCTCGAGTCCTAACGTAACTGTGATTAATCTTTCTAACAGAAGCTAACAATAAAGCCATCGCATGTTCAGCAACAGCATATGGTGAATAAGCTGGAACTCTAACAACCATTAACCCTCTTTCATTAGCTCTTTTAATATCAACATTATTATAACCAGCAGATCTCATTGCTAATAATTTAACACCTAAATCTACCATACCATCAATTACTTTTTTATTTATATCATCATTCACAAAAGCGATTACAACTTCAAAACCTTTGACTAAGTAATAGTTCTTTGCATTTAAACGAGATTCAAAATATACAATTTCATCTTCATCTCTTTTTAACTGATCAAACCATTTCTTATCAAATTTCTTTGTATCAAAAAATGCAATTTTCATAAAATTTCTCCTTAGTCTAATTGTTTACCTATGTTAACACTTTATTTCATTACCAAAATTAATTCAATGAAAATTAATCTTTGACACAATAATTTTAAAAAAATAAGATTTTTTATACTATTTTTTCAAAAGTGGTTGACTATATTCTCAATCTGTTTTAAATTCCTACTTGTGTTTGACACACGGGGAGGTTCCCGAGCGGTCAAAGGGGGCAGACTGTAAATCTGTTGGCTCCGCCTTCGAAGGTTCGAATCCTTCTCTCCCCAGATGCTTCTTTCTTAATTGAAAGGAGCTTTTTTTATGATTTTTTGATTCTAATAAATATTATTTTCTACTAATTCTCTTGTTTTTTTTATTTTCTATAGTATTCTTTGTATATAATACAAGGAGATTAACATGGCTTATTTAGAAGTTGGTTCAGAGGCAATCGATTTTGAATTGCAAAATAAAGATGGTAAATTAATTAAATTAAGTGATTATAAGGGAAAGAAAATTGTCTTATATTTTTATCCTAAAGATAATACAAAAGGATGTACTGTAGAAGCTTTAGATTTCAAAGCTAACTTAGACGCCTTTAATCAAAAAAATGCCGTAGTGTTTGGTATTAGTAAAGATAGCGTCAAATCTCACTGTAATTTTAGTAATAAATATGAGCTTAATTTTGAAATATTAAGTGATGAAAACTTAGAGGTAATAAAAGCATATGGCGTTTGGCAACTTAAAAAGAATTATGGAAAAGAATATTTTGGAATAGTTAGAACCACATATGTAATTGATGAGAATTTCAAAATTGATAAAGTTTATAAAGTCAGCAAAGTCGCTCAACATGTTGAAAAAGTGTTAGAACAATTGTAGAAAAGTAATTAATTAAATAACAATTTGACATGAATTCTTGTAATATTTTTTTTAGTAAATTAATCAAAAACCCTTAATTTATGACCATAAAACAAGGATTTTATTGTATTTTTTATTTATTTTTGTTTGCTTTTTAACATTTGTGTGTTAGAATTTCAATATATTTTAAATGGAGGCTATTAATGACAACACATGAACAATTATTACAATTTTATGAAGATTATCAAGCTGAAAATGCAAAGTTTACTGAAAAAGGTGTAAAGGCATCTGCAGCTCGTGCACGTAAAGCTCTATCTGAGATTTCGAATCTTTGTAAAATTAGAAGAAAAGAAATCATGGAAGAAAAGAACGAAATGTCTAAATAATTAAGTACTATCTTACTGACGAGAACAATAATCCCACATATTTGTGGGATTAGTTTTTATACATTTATAATATTACAATCTTCAAACTTATATTTAGAGCATACTTGCTCAACAAAAGACTTTCTAACACAAATTATGAGAGATATATTTGAGGAAGCTATCTTTTCAAGCACTACATTAAAACCAGAACCTGAGAGCTCAAGAGCCCCCACTTCGTCTAGAACTAATGTAAAATCTTCAGTCATCTGGCTTTCAATCTGATTTAAAAGTATTTTTATTGCTTCTCTAAAAGCATTTTGGCGAATAAAATACTTTCCAATCTTTTGAGTTGATAAACATTTTTCAGTTTGTAAGACTTTAATAATTTCGTTTGTATAAACATTTCTCAAATAAAAAACATCTTTATTATTATCACTCTCACTAACATAGCCTAAATACCTACGATCAGCTTTGGCGATGATTTTCTTTAAAGTTGTTGTCTTACCAGAATTCCTATCTCCACATATAACCGTAACTTTCATAATATTAACTTAAAAACGATTGAAGCTCATCAAAAGCTTTCATAGAATCTTCTCTCTTAATAACAAAAGTTAATTCGTTTTTAGTAGACAAAATTTCTATAACATTGATTTTTTCCCAAGCAAGTTTTCTAACAGCTTCATATACAATTCCAGGAGTTTGTAAAAAATCACCTGAAAAAACAAGGGAAAGGGCAACAAGATCATCCATCTTATGTAAAATCTCTTCGTCTTTTGCTAAGTCTTCAACTAATTGTTTATATTTTTCACTTATAGCAACAGAAATTTCATGACTCCCTAAAGAAACATTTAAAAAATCACCCTTTTCGGTAGAAACTTCATTATATAGCTTAGCCAGTTTTGCAAGGAACTTATCATTTCTAACAATATTTAAATCGTAAATCTTAGTCTTCATTATGATTTCGTAGTCAACATCATTTTTTTTAGAATTTTCTTCTTTAGCCCTGAGTTCATCACCATATCTTCTTATAGCCATAACAATTGCACTATGTTTTACCACTTTGCCATAACTCTCTTCCACATCATCTTTTATTGATGTAGCGTAATTACTATAAGATAATATTCCTTTGACTAGCATTTCGTTGATAAAAGGTGTTTTATCAATTATACGTTTTACACAACTACTTACAGATTCTGCCATATATCCTCCACCTGTTTGTTAATATAATCACATATTGTTTTAAATTGCAACACTTTAAGATATTAAAACGTATAAATAGTACATTTTGTTATTTAAATTTAAACAATCAACTATATTGACAGGTTTCCTATTGAGAACTATTCTTAATAAACATTATAATACTAAGGAAAACGACATGAAAACCATTATTGGACCACATTTAAGCAGTTCTAAAGGCTTTGTTAATATAATTAAAGAAGCTGATAAAATACAAGCAACAACTTTTCAATTTTTTACTAGAAACCCTAGAGGAACGAAAGCTAAAGATTTAGATTTAATTGATGTTGAAAATTTTAAAAAAATATGGAAAGAAAGAGGGAATCTTCCTTTTGTAGCCCATGCTCCATATACATACAATCTTTGCTCAAGTAAAAAAGAACTTAGAGAATTAGCTTTTAGACTAATGGACGATGATTTAAAGAGACTAAATATATTAGGTTGCCCTTACTATAATTTTCATCCAGGTAGTCATACAGGACAGGGAGAGTCTATAGCAATTGAACAAATTTCCACAGCTCTTAATTTACTTATAGACAAAAATAAAGATTCTTCGGTTTTAATCCTTTTAGAAACTATGGCAGGCAAAGGTAGTGAGGTTGGTAAAACTTTTGATGAGCTAAAATTGATTAGAGATAAAATTAATAATAAAGAACAAATTGGTTTTTTATTAGATACTTGTCATATTTTTGATGGTGGTTACGATATTAAAGATAATTTAGATTCTGTATTAACCTCATTTGATAAATTTCTTGGTTTAAGTAACTTAAAAGTTGTTCATCTAAATGATAGTTTAAATATTTTAGGTTCTCATAAAGACAGACATGCAAAACTCGGTCAAGGAAATATTGGAATTGAAGCAATCGAAAAAATAGTAAATCACCCTTGTTTAAAACACCTTCCTTTTATTCTCGAAACACCTAATGATTTAGCAGGATATAAAAAAGAGATTAATTTAGTTAGAAGTCTTACACAATAATTCACACTTTTTTAATATAAATTATACATATAGTGTTTTCTACATTATAAAATAAGGATTTACTTAATATGAGACCACTAGATTTAATTTTAATAAAACACTATAATTAATCCTTATCTGGTATATAGGGGTAATTATAATGCGATGTCCTAATTGTTCATGCGACAATGATAGAGTTATAGAATCAAGGTCAAACCAACATGGCACTTCAATTAGAAGAAGAAGAGAATGTTTAAACTGTGGATATAGATTTACTAGTTATGAAAAAATTGAAGAAAAAAGAATAACTGTAATTAAAAAAGATGGTAGGGAAGAAGCTTTTGATATAAATAAAATCAGACGCGGTATAGACAGTTGTACCGATAAGTTAAATATTGATGATGAAGTTATAAAACAACTTCTTGAAAATATTGAATTAAATATTAGAAAAGAAGCAGGCTCTAAGAGACAAATTCACTCTTACCAAATTGGAGAAGAAACTCTTAAACAATTATCTACTATTAACACAGTAGCCTATGTAAGATTTGCCTCAGTTTACAGAGCCTTTGATGATATTAAACAATTCATACAAGAAATTGAAAGATTAAATAAAAAAAGTACATCCTAATTAATCTACATCAAACCATTTAGCAGTTATATTAGATTCTAATCTCTCATTAAGATGTTCAGGGATTAATATTTCATTTGCACAACTTAGGGCAAAATTATCACTCATGCCTGCTATGTAATCAAAAATAAGTCTTTTTGCATTACCTTCTTTTTTAATATACATAGGAAGCATTTCTTTAACGTGATTTGAAAAACCAATAGCTAACATATTCTTTTCAGCTTTATATTTTTCACTATCATCACTATAGTGTGTAAATAAGTCATTCAAATATTGATAAATCAAATTAAGTAAACGACTAAAATACTTTTTATAACCCTCTAAAAGTGGAGATTTATAAATATTTTTATAATTATATGTTTTCATTTCTTTAACAGCATCAAATACTTCTTTACTAAACCTAATTCCATCAATATTACTAGACTCAATTAAATCAGTAACTAAAGTATCGATTATCTCACTATTATTTGACCCTAAGACTCTTTTTGCATTTTTAGGAAGATCATTTTTATCTATTATGTTTAACCGACAAGCATCTTCCCAATCTCTTCCTAAATAAGCAATTGCATCACTAAATCTAACAATTGCACCTTCATAAGTTGTTGGAATTAAATCCTTTTTTACATTTATATTATTAAGATCTTTTATTTCAAAAGTAGGTCTTATACACTCTAAGAATGCTTCACCACAATGGCTAACAATTCCATCTCTAACTGCATAAGTTAAATTCAGCCCTTCGCCCTTGTTAGATAAAAAATCAACTACTCTAAGAGAGTGAATCTCATGTTCAAAATGTTTTATACCCTCCCTCTTCATAATGTCACTTAAGATAGACTCTCCAACATGACCAAAGGGAGTATGACCTAAATCGTGTCCAACTCCAATTGCCCAAGCTAATTCTTGATTTAAATCTAACCCTCTACAAACAGTTGAAGCTATAGAGGCAACATGAAGAACATGCTCTATCCTAGTGCAAATATGATCATTATTAGGGGCAAAAAACACTTGAGTCTTATGCTTTAATCTTCTAAAGGCTGGAGAGTGTATTATAGCTGTCGTATCTCTATAATATGGACCTCTAACATCTACTGATTTTTTTATACGTCTTTTCTTCAATTCACACTCGTTTATTTTAGTGTTTTGGTAATCAACCATTTTTTCAATGTGCATTCACAAGCCCTCCCTTTTATGATATAATAGACTAATTAGGATTTCCAATGAGGAGGTATTTAGTAATGGAATATGTTATCCCCACCCTTACTTTTTTCATTTATTTATTATCACTTTTACTGATAATTAGATTTATATTTACTCCCGAATGGCTCTCTTGGGTTTTCCCATTGGTAATCAATTTAATCTTTGTTATATCACAAGCTTACCAAAGCTTTGCTATAATGAAAAGTAAAACTTTTAATTTGGACCTATTTTCAGAATTTCCACCGTTTATTACTAAAGCAAATAACTCACTAATTGCCCTTATAATTTCGATTTTCTGGCTAATAGCAATTCTCTTGTTCTATAGAGCAATAAAACAAAAAAGAAAACCAAAAGACAAACGTCGAGAAGCAATGAAAAATAATTATTATGGTGCTCAATATACTCAAAAACTTGAAAGCAAGAGACTTGATTACCTTAAAAAGATAAAAGATGAAGAAGAAAAATATGGTTTTATAAAACCTAAAATTAATTCTTATGACAATGAATGGATAGAGCTATTTGACGACGAGGATAAGGATAAGAGATGACGTATTTTTTCTCAGGCATAAAACACAGCGGTAAAAGCACTCATGCAAGACTGTTTGCAGAGTATAAGAATTTACCTTTTTTTGATTTAGATTCACTAATAGTAAAGAAAATTAAATATGATAGTGTTAGGGAATTATATCAAAATGAAGGCAAACAAGCCTTTATGGATTTGGAATATAGCTGTTTAAAAGAATTACTAACAATAAACAAAGCTGATAAAGTTATAGCCCTAGGTGGTGGAATTTGTGACAATAAAGAAGCTTTTGAGTTATGTACCCCTTTAATATATCTAGATTTAGATGAACATGTTTTACTCAATAGAATTAAATATAATGGATTACCTCCTTTTTTAAGAGATCAACCAGCTAAACAATTCTCTATTCTTTATTCGAAAAGAGAAAAAATATATAAAGATAAAGCTGATTTAGTAATAAAATTAAAAGACGAAAGCATTGAATCCGTTTTTGAAATTATAAAAGATTCAATAGAAACTTGGGAGAAATAATGGGTAATAATTCATTTGGTAAACTCTTAACTATTACAACTTTTGGAGAGTCTCATGGTGCAGCAATTGGTGTTACCATAGATGGATTGATTCCAAATTTTCCACTCAATCTAGATCTAATTCAAAAAGAAATGGATAGAAGAAGACCAGGTGGAAACAAATTTGGAACTAAGCGTAATGAAAAAGATAAAATAAAAGTTTTATCAGGTATTTATGAAGGTAAGGTTACAGGCACACCTTTAACTATAATAATTGAAAATACTAATCAAATATCTAAAGATTATGGTGAAATAGCTAAAACGTTTAGACCTTCCCATGCTGATTACACTCTATTTAAAAAATATGGAATTAGAGATCCTAGAGGTGGAGGAAGAGCTAGTGGTAGAGAAACAGCTAGTAGAGTTATTGCAGGTGCTATAGCAAAACAATATTTAGATGTTGATGATATAAAAATTGAAGCAGCTACTGTTCAAATTGGTGATATTAAAATAGACAAGAACTCTCCAACTTATGATTGGGAGTGTAGAAGTACAAATGATTTTTATACTCCAGATTGTGAAACAGCAAAACAAATGGAAAAACTTTTAGATCAGCTTAGAAAAGATGGAGATAGTATTGGTGGCGTTATAGAATGTAGGATAAAAAATCTCCCTGTAGGACTTGGAGAGCCAACATTTAACAAATTCGAAGCAGAACTAGCAAAAGCAATGCTAAGTCTTGGAGCTGTAAGAGGATTTGAAATTGGAATGGGCTTTGATAGTGCAAAATGTAAGGGCTCAGCATTTAATGATCCAATGGATAAGAACGGTTTTATTTCAAATAATAACGGAGGAGTCCTTGGTGGAGTTACAACTCATGAAGATGTAATTTTTAGAGTAGCTTTTAAACCTACCCCTTCTATTTCTATCCCCCAGAAAACAGTTGATATAGAAAATAATGAAAAAACTATTGTAATTAAAGGGCGGCATGATCCATGCATTTGCCCAAGAGCTGTAGTAGTAGTAGAAGCTATGGCTGCCTTAGTAACATTAAACTTTAAAATGGAAAAAGAAAGCAGGAGGCCTTTTTAATTGAAAGATACCCCATTAATAGTACAAAGCGATAGAACATTACTTTTAGATGTACACCATCCTCTTTTTGAAGAGTGTCGTAATGATATTTCAACATTCTGTGACTTAATCAAAAGTCCTGAACATATACACACATATGCATTAACTCCAATATCTCTTTGGAATGCAGCATCATGTGGAATTGATAGCACAACCGTAATTGAAAAGTTGAAGAAATGGTCAAAATTCCCTTTAACACCATCTGTTATTTTTTTCATAGATGATATTTCCTCAAGATTTGGAAAACTTATTCTTTGTGAAGATGACAGAGAGCAAAAAAAGCAAGTTCAAGAAAAACCATCTCAAAGAACAAATGATGAAATAGATAAAGAATTAAATGAATATTTAAAACAAAAAGCAATTAATTCTAAAATTAAAAGAGATTTGTCTAAGAAAAAAAGAGAAGGTGAAAAACTAAGTGAAGAAGAACAAAAATTATTGGATTCACTTATTATTAATACCACTTTAAAAACTGAAGACGATAAAAAAAATAATAAACTCTTAGCTTTTGAAGAAGTTTATTTATTAAAAATCAGTGATTCTCTAATTTTTAGAATTATAGAAAATCATAGAGAATTAAATAGCTACCTATATAAAGTTGGAGATGGAGTTTTCGCACTTAGAAAACTTGATAGAGGCGAAATAAAAGTTAAGCTAATTGAACTTGGTTATCCAGTTGATGATCAAATTCCATTAAAAAAAGGAATACCAATTGATGTAAAACTTAGGACAACTACAAAAAGTGGAAAACCTTTCAAAATCAGAGATTATCAAGAAACTGCTGCAAAAACTCTTGTTGGGACAACTGAAGAGGGATCATCAGGCTATGGAACAATCGTCCTTCCTTGTGGATCTGGAAAAACTATCATTGGTATCGATATATTATCTAAATTAGCTACTAGAACATTGATTATTACAACTAATGTAGCTTCAGTTCACCAATGGGTTCATGAACTTCTAGACAAAACTACATTAACTAGTGACGATATTGGTGAGTATACAGGTGAAAATAAAAGCGCAAAAAAAGTTACTGTATGTACTTATCAAGTATTAACTTGGAGACCAGATAAAGTTGGTCCTTTCCCACACTTTGAACTATTGACCAAAGGAGAATGGGGTTTGATAATTTATGATGAAGTTCATATGTTACCAGCACCAGTATTTAAAGTTACAGCGGAATTACAAAGTCTTCACAGAGTTGGACTAACTGCAACTTTAGTTAGAGAGGACAACAAAGAGGACCAAGTATTTTCACTTGTAGGACCCAAAAGATATGATGTACCTTGGAGTGAACTAGAACAAAGAGGATATATAGCTGAAGCTTTTTGCTACGAGATTAGGATACCTCTTCCACTTGATTTGGAGGTTCCCTACGCCTTAGCAAAACCAAGAGAACAATTTAAAATTGCAAGTGAAAATCCTCGAAAACTTGAAATAGTCCATACGCTATTGAAAAAACACGAAGGAGAATTTATTTTAATAATAGGACAATATCTCTCACAATTAAAAATTGTAGCTAAAGAACTAAACACTCCAATAATTACTGGAGCTACCTCAAATAAGAAAAGAGATGAATTATATGCTAAGTTTAGAAAAGGGGATTTAAAAGTATTAGTTGTATCTAAGGTTGCTAATTTTGCAATAGATTTACCTGATGCTTCGGTTGCAATACAACTTTCAGGAACTTTCGGCTCTAGAGCTGAAGAGGCTCAAAGACTTGGTAGAATTTTAAGACCTAAAAAAATTAGTAGTCATTTCTATTCATTAGTGACTCAAAATTCTAGTGAAGAAGAATTTGCACTAAATAGACAAAAATTTTTAGCAGAACAAGGATACAAATATTCAATTGAGATATATGACAAAGATTAATAAGAATAAAAATAAGGTAAGGTTATAGTCAAATATTATGCAAGAACGTCCAGATTTCTTTAAAAAATGGTTAATCGGATTAGATAATGAAAAATTTTATTATGTGGCAAGAAATTTTTTGCCACAAACAACTACTCCATTTAACCAAGAAAATGTTAGTGAAGAATTAATAAGCTTTTTCCTCAATGAGGATAAAGCTAATGCTTTACTATCCACAATAGATAGTATTGATAGCCTTTTATTAGGAATTTTTCAAATTACAGAAGGAGCTTCAACAAATCAAGTGCTTCAGCTAATTAAACCTTTTGAGAAAAGTATAGCTAGTGAAAACAATGAATTTGTATATTATTCATATTTTGATAATAATATGAATATCGAAGAATTTAGTTATGTATCTTTAATTGAGCACATTTCAAATCTAGCAAAAAGGTTAATTATTTTATCTGTAAATGATAAATTTATTCTAAACCCAATTTTTGAAGATAAACTAATTAACAAAGCTTCTCTTCTTCCAATTTTTTCAAGTCACGATAGTTATAACGAAGAAATTACAACTAATGTAATAAATTCTGAATTTCTAAGAGGCTATCTTAGTATTGTAAAATTAAATTCTAAATTAACAGACTATCAAAAAAGAAATATGGTCGCTCCCCTCTTTCCTTCTTATAAAACTGAAGAGCTTGTAAAAGCAACTCAACAAATTGACAACCTTTTAGATGAATTAGAAATATTTAAACCTTTTGATACAATTGAATATGAGATACTTCAGAGATTAATAGATTTAACTTCTTTTGATTTAGCAGTTCTCTTTTTTTCACAATCATTAACTTCACTATTCGACAATTATCAAAAAATCTTTATTTTTGCAAAAAGTACATTAAATTTCCTAAACGAAGTAAAAACCTTTGACGAAAAAGCATTAACATTTTTATTACAAACTCAAGCTATAAGATATGAAATTGAAAACATTGATGGTTTTATTGAGAAATTAATAGAACTAAATATTATAATAAAAACAGAAACAGCATTTCAAATAAATCGTTTTGAAAAAACACATCAAGAACCTCAACCCCTTATTTTTGATACTGACTTAAGTGTTAGATATTTAGGAGAAAGAGGTAAAAATGATATTTTATGGAGATTTGCATCTCTAAACTCATTAGATATTCAAACTTCATATAAATTAACAAAAGAAGATTTTAGAGATGCTCTAGACAGCTCAATGAGTAAAAATGAAATCTATGATTACATCAAACAACATTGTAGCAATATCGAAAATTGTACGGCTTTTAACTACTTAGATTTAATTGAAAGACAATATAGTCAACTAAGCGTATATGATGGAATAGTAATTCAAGCTGATAAAAGAATATCAAGAATAATTGAATTACATCCTGAAATGGGTGAATATATTTTAAAAAAATTGGCTGATGGCGTATATTTAATGTCTAGAGAAAAAGAAGCTCAATGGACAACCATTTTAGAAAAAGCTGGATTAATCATACCAAGAAGAAAAGGTGATTTGATTCAAAGTGAAACATTTTTCACAAACTCCCAATGGAGACTTAGCAACAACTATCATCTAAAAGAAGATCAATTAGCTATTATCAACACTTTAGAGTCGATTCACAAAGACCTTAGTCTAGAGGATAAAACAATATTATTTAATGAAGTAAGTGAGAAAACATTCAATTCTAGAATACTACGTGGAAAAATAGAACTTATGAATCTCAAAAAGAATGAGAAACAAGATTTATTAAATAGATTAAGATGTTCAATGATTGTAGATGAATCACAGCTTGCTCCTTTAATTCTAGATATTGATATAAGTGCAAGTGGTTTTGAATTTAGGCGAAAAGTCAATGTTTGTAAAATGGCAAGCAAAGATGAAAACACAGTTTTAAAAGTTACTTATTCAACACATGAGTTACTACTACTTGTTGAAAAAGTTAAATCTGAGTCAAATAATGAATATTTTGTAATTGCAAAAAAATTACCGACTCTAGAAACTGTAACTTTACCAATTAGCAAAATATTTAATGCCAAAATTATGAATTATGTTATAAATTAACATTCGGAGAAAAGATGAATATTGTTAGATTTAAATTTAAAGATGAAGTTTTATATGGCAACTTTAATGGTGATAAAAACACAATAACAATTTATGAAGGAACACCATTTTCAGGCTTTTTCAAGACTAATGAAAAAGTAAAATTATCAGAGGTTGAGATTCTTACCCCTTGTGATTTTTCAAAAGCAGTTTGCATAGGCTTAAATTATAGAGATCATGCTATAGAATTTGACTTACCTATTCCAAAAAGTCCAATAGTTTTTTTAAAACCGTCAACTAGTGCCTTAGCTCATAAGAAAGTAGTAATAAAACCAGAGATGTGCAACCGCTTAGATTACGAAGCAGAGCTTGCTGTTGTAATCAAGAAAGAAGCAAAAAATGTCAAAAGAGAAGAAGCTTTTGACTATATATTAGGATATACTTGTGCCAATGATATAACAGCTCGAGATTTGCAACCTAAAACAGGACAATGGACTATTGCTAAAAGCTTTGATACCTTCTGCCCTTTTGGTTTTGTAATTAATACAGAATTAGATCCAAGCAATTTAAAAATATCTAGTAAAGTAAATGGGAAAGTTATGCAAGAATCAAATACAAAAAATCTAATATTTGACGTCCCATATCTAGTAAGCTACCTATCTTCTATCATGACCTTATTACCAGGGGACATAATTCTAACAGGAACCCCTGGTGGAATTAGTGGCATGCAAAAGAATGATAAAGTTGAAATTATAATTGAAGGTTTACCCCCATTAGTAAACACAGTAGGATAAAAAAAATGTAGCCAATTGATTTTTCAATTGGCTATTTTTATTAAAGATCAATTTCAACCCAATGAGGGTAATGGTAACCTGTAAAAGATTCAAACTGCAATTTACCTTGCTCTAATAACATTGTTGTTCCATTTATAACTTTACAACCACTAGATTTAGCTCTTTTTAACAGCTTAGTATCTTTAGGTTTATAAACCAAATCATAAACATAACAAGGTTTAACAAATTCAAATCCAGCTAAAATATCTTCATCATCATTTGGACTCATTCCGACAACAGTAGTTTGAACAACCAAATCAGTAGATTCCTCTAATGTCTTTATTTTATCTAATTCTATATAATTACTCATAGTTTCACTTGCCAAAAGTTTTGCTTTTTGCAAAGTCCTATTAGCTATAGTTACCTTTACATGATGATTTCTAAGAGCCCAAGCTACAGCTCTTGCTGCTCCTCCAGCACCAATGATTAAAGCACTTTTTATTTCACCATTGCTAATAGCATTTTCAATAGGAGACAAAAAACCATAATAATCAGTATTTGTGCCTTTCCACATTCCTTGTATTCTAGTTACGGTATTACAAGCTCCAATTTGTTTTACTTCTCTCGTGATTTTTCCTAAATAAGGTAAAACATCTCTTTTATGAGGAACAGTAACAGAAAATCCATGAATTTTAATTAATTCTGCTAATTTAAAGAAAGCTCTAACTTTATCAACCAAGAAAGGAACATATATAGCATTATAATGAATGGCATCAAATCCTGGATTATGAATTTTAGGAGAGGAAGTATGTAAAACAGGATTACCAATAATACCATATACATTAGTTCTATTATTAACTTGATCAGCCCTATAGAGAGTTTTTAAGGTTTTAGCGGACAATTGGCCAGGAGCAATTTCATTTTCACTTGCAAAAGTTAGCATAGATCCAACTTTTTTGTATAAAATTCTAGTGCAAACTCCAAAATCACCCATCCCGATAATAATTTTTTCCTTAATGTCTTTTAATTCTTCATTCATTCTAAATAAAGTTACAACATCTACAATAGTGTTAGGAGTTACAGCAATTTTAGGGATATCCCCTTTTTTAGCCAACTTAGTTGCTAAAGAAAAAATATTATTAGGAACTTTTTCCATATCATGGAAAGATCTAATTATTCTAATTCCTTTTTGTTTAAGTTCATTTTCAAAATCATAACGAGGAGAATCATCATCTCCTTTTATTTTTAAATCAGATTTCTTAACATCTTCTTCAATATCTACATACGAAAAGTCACCTTGTAAAACAATTTGACGCAACTTAGTCATTCTAATTTTATCACTTAGCTCAGATTTACCTCCATCACAAACTCTTCTAAAAGTTGCAATAGTTGGCAAAGCGCACAAACGTGGAAATATTTGAGCACTAGCTAATTCATTTTCCTCTAATAAGTCTAAGCGTAATTCAACCATATCTATATATGCTTTATTTCTCTCAACCTGTTTTAGAGCACTAGTTAATGTTCTTTCTGTTGTTGTAAGGCAAATCAATTGGACCTTCCTCCTGTTGTCATAAAAAACGACTATATGATAAACTCTATAATAACGGTAATAAGATTACTTAGCAACACAAAAACTGGAGAAAAAAATGGGAACGCTTCAAGTTCAAGATATAAATTTGGCATTTTCTGACAGAGATATATTATCAAATGTCGGCTTTAGCTTAAATGAAAAATCAAGATGTGCCTTAACAGGGGGAAATGGAAGTGGTAAATCCACACTGCTAAAGGTCATTAATGGAGACATTCAAGCCGATAGCATGAATATTACTAAAACAAAAGGACTAAGGATTTCATACTTACCACAAAGTGACATTGTTTTTGAAAGAGATACCTTACTTGATGAAGTTGAAAAAAGTTACCATCGTTTTTCTTCAATACTTCAAACAAAAAAACAATTAGAAGACAAATTAGAAAAAAGTAGTGAAAATGAAAATTTAGAACCTTTTCTTATTTCATTACACAAAATTCAAGAACAACTTTTAGAAGGTGGATACTTCGATAGAAAGGTTACAATTGAAAAAATCCTTTTAGGATTAGGTTTTAAACCTAGTGATTTTAACAGAACTTGTGACCAATTTTCTGGTGGTTGGCAGATGAGAATTGCCCTAGCAAAAGTGCTTTTAGAAAGACCTGATATTATGTTGCTTGACGAACCTACAAACTATTTAGACATAGAAGCAAGAATTTGGTTAAAGAATTATTTAAGAGCCTATAAAGGTGGATTAATGCTTGTAAGCCACGATCAGGGATTTCTTGATGAAACTATAAATGAAGTTTATGAATTATTTAATGGTAAACTAACTCATTATAGTGGAAATTATTCATCATATCTTAAACAAAGAGAAATTGAGATAGAACAAAGAGAAAAATTATTAGAAAAACAACTCAGCCAAATTGAAAAAACTGAGCAATTTATAGAAAAGTTTAGATATAAAGCATCTAAAGCTAAACAAGTGCAAAGTCGTATCAAACAAATAGAAAAAATAGATTTAGTCGAGATACCTTCTCATTTAGAAAAATTACATTTTACTTTTCCAAAAGCCCCTCACAGTGGTAAGGAAGTTCTTAAAGTTCAAAACTTAACTAAAACATATGATGGTAAAAAACTGATTTTTAATAATTTAAGCTTTTTAGTTTCTAAAAACGATAGAATAGCTGTTACCGGAAGAAACGGAGAGGGAAAAAGTACACTTCTAAGAATGCTTTGTCAAAGAGATAAAGACTATTCAGGAGAAATTATTGAAGGTTCTAATGTTAAAATTGGTTATTTTGCTCAAGATACAGAAAAAACATTAAACCCTAAGAACTCAGTTATTGAAGAATTAGAAAGCATTTCTAATACAGATCAAATACCATTACTTAGAAGTTACCTTGGTGCTTTTTTGTTTAAAGGCGATGATGTATTTAAAAGTGTTAGCGTATTAAGTGGAGGAGAGAGAAGTCGTTTAGCTCTATTAAAGATTTTAATGCATCCTGTAAACTTATTAATCTTAGACGAACCTACTAACCATTTAGACATTAATGCTAAAGAGATGTTAATTGAAGCCTTAAAGCATTATGATGGAACTATGGTTTTTGTAAGCCATGACACATACTTCATTGAGCATTTAGCTACAAGAATATTATATCTAAGTGAAGATGAGCCAACCTTTTTCGAAGGGGATTATAATTATTTTAAATTAAAACTTGAAGAAAAAGAAAAATATCAAGATGAAAATAGTGAAATTATCGAAACAAAAACAGAATCAAAGGGAGCTCTTGATTATAAAGCTCAAAGAGAAAAAAACAATAAAATAAATAAACTTAAGCGAAAAAGTGAAAGTTTACTTGCAAAAGGCGAACAACTAAATATAAAAATTAAAGAACTAGAAAATGAAATGGGTAAAATTGAAGTATATTCTAACGCTGAGAAAATAAATAAGGTTATTGAAGAAAAAAATCAACTATCTAACCAGGTAGAAGAAATTGAAGAAACTTGGCTTTTAATAGAAGAAGAACTTCAAGAATTATTATCGTAATCTAAGGAGAAATATGAAAAAAATTATCTTAGCTTCTAACTCAAAAGCTAGATTAGAATTACTAGAAAAAAACGGATACAAAGTTACAGTAAGAGCTACAAATATTGTTGAGGAATCATCAAAAACAGAACCTAATGAAAAAGTTATTGATTTAGCATCAAAAAAATTAGACTCATACTTAGATAAATTTGGCCTCCCTTCATCAGAAGTTGTATTAGCCGCTGATACTATGATTTATTTTCAAAACGAACTAATAGGAAAAGCAAAAGATGCAAATCAAGCTTATAACATGTTAAAAAGTTTTAGCGGTAAAACACATCAAATATATTCAGGCTTTGCTCTTTATATTCCTAACGTTGGAATAAAAAGTGGTTTTGATAAAGTAACAGTTAAATTTAAGCTATTATCTGATTTAATTATAATGGATTATATAACTACAGAAGAGTGGAAAGGTGCTGCTGGAGCTTATAGAATCCAAGGAATAGGACATGACCTAGTTGAACAAATAAAAGGAGATTTTAGTGTTGCTGTGGGGTTGCCACTGATGACAATTTCTGATTTAATAAGGTTATCTTAATCATTCCACGATTAAGAAATTTCCGCCCCTTGAGGGTGAGATATATACGAAGGGTGACGGCCTTGTTTAGCAAAGAGCGTTTAAGCATGTTTTGTCGTCAGATATAGGAGAGGATAATATGTCCGTAGTAACAATGAAAAGCCTGTTAGAATCAGGTGTACACTTTGGTCACCAAACCAAAAGATGGAATCCTAAAATGTCTCGTTACATTTTTTCACAAAGAAATGGGATTCATATTATTGACTTACAAAAGACTTCAACTTGCATTGTTGAAGCATATGAAGCTGCTCGTTCTGTAGTTAAAGAAGGAAAGTCAATCCTTTTTGTCGGAACAAAAAAGCAAGCTCAATTAGTTATCGAAACCGAAGCAAAACGTTGTGGCATGCCATATGTAAACAATCGTTGGCTAGGTGGTATGTTAACAAACTTCTCAACCATTAAAAAATCAATTGCAACTCTAAAAAGAATTGAGAAAATGGAAAATGATGGTACATTCGAATCAATGACCAAAAAAGAAGTTTCTCTATTAACAAAGCAAAAAAGCAAATTAGAAAAGAACCTAGGTGGTATTAAAGATATGAAAGACCTACCTGGCGCACTTTTCGTTATTGACACAAAGAAAGAAGCTATTGCTGTAACAGAAGCTAAAAAATTAGGTATTCCTGTAATTGCTGTTGTTGACACAAACTGTGACCCAACAGATATTACCTATCCAATTCCTGGTAATGATGATGCTATCCGTGCTATTTCCTTATTCGTAGAAATTATTGCAAGAGCAGTAATCGATGCTGATAATGAAGCTGGCAATCTACAAATTGTTGAAACTTTAGCTGATGAAGAAGAAACAGAAGAAGTAGTAGAAGAAACAGAAAGCGTCGTATTCTCAAGTGATGAAGAAAATGATCTTTCAAAATTCGAAGAAAAGAATAAAGATGACGTTAAAGACGAAGATGAGGGCGCAACTGTAATCGCCGGCATTGAAGTAGACGATAAAACCCTTTATCAAGATTAAGGAGATAATTATGGAAATTAAAGCTGCTACAGTTAAAAAATTACGTGATACAACAGGTGCAGGCATGATGGATTGTAAAAAAGCTTTAGTTAAAGCTGAAGGCGATTTTGATGCTGCAACTAAAATCTTACAAGAAATGGGTCTAGCTGCTGTTGCTAAAAGAGCTGACCGTGCTACAGAAAATGGTCGTATTTTTACTAAAATTACACCTAATAAAGCAGTTCTTGTAGAAATTTCTTGTGAAACAGACTTCGTTGCTAAAAACGAAGATTTCAAAAAACTTGGCGAAGAAATGTGTGATGTAATTGTTGAAAAAGGCTACACTGAAATTAATGATGAATTAAATTCAATGGTAACAGCTCTTATTGCAACAATTAAAGAAAACATGGCTCTAAAACATGTTTTAGTATTTGATCTAGGCGAAACAGAATATGCAACAACTTATATCCACGGTGCTGGAGAAAAGGGTGTTCTTGTAGAATTTAAGGCTGATAGTGCAGCTGCTTTCGAAAATGAAGGTGTTAAAGAATTCTGTCAAGATTGTGCATTACATGTAGCAGCTTACACACCTTCTTACCTAAAAGAAGATGATATAAATGCTGAACAAATTAAAGAATTAGAAGAAATCTTTACTAAGCAAGCCTTAGGCATGGGTAAACCTGAAAAAATCATTCCAAACATTGTAAAAGGTATGTTAGCAAAACACTTTAAAGAAATTTGTTTCTTAGACCAAGCTTTTATTAAAGATGACAAGCTATCAGTATCTAAAAAGATGCAAGAAGTTGCTAAAGCAGCAGGTTGTAAATTAGAAATCACTGGTTTCCAAATGTACTCAACAGGCGCTTAATAAGCAAATTTATAAAATGCTCACTAGTTTAACTAGTGAGCTTATTCATATTTGGAGGAATGAAATGGATACAGTATTAAAGTCATTAGAAAGTAAGATGAAAAAATCTATTCAGGCTCTTGAAACTGAATATCAAACTCTCAGAACAGGTAGAGCTAATGCTGCTTTATTTAACAATATTCAAGTCGAATATTATGGAGCTCAAACTCCCCTATCTCAAGTAGGTTCAATCTCTGTACCAGAAGCAAGAATGGTTGTAATCCAACCTTGGGATAAAACAGTTCTTCCTGCAATTGAAAAGGCTATTTTAAAAAGTGAATTAGGTTTGACTCCTAGTAATGATGGCAAATTAATTAGAATTAGCTTTCCAGCATTAACAGCAGACAGACGAAAAGAGCTTGCAAAAAATGCAAAACAAACTGCAGAAAAATTCAAAGTTGGTTTAAGAAATTTACGCCGCGAAGCTATCGATGAATTAAAAGCAATGGAAAAAGAAAGCTTAATAAGTGAAGATGATTTAAAACTTGGCGAAACAAAAGTTCAAAAAATTACTGACACCTATGTTGCTAAAATTAACGAAGTAGCTGCCGCTAAAGAAAAAGAAATCATGGAGATATAATGAGCACTAAGAAATTAACTCACTTAGCTATTATTATGGATGGAAATGGCAGATGGGCCAAGGCAAAAAATCTTCCGCGAACAGCTGGACATTTAGCTGGTTTAAAAGCTTTGAAAAAAATTGTCATAGCTAGCAAAAAAAGTGAAGTTAAATTTTTATCATTATATGCTTTCTCTACTGAAAACTGGAGGCGCCCTGATTCAGAAGTAAAATATCTTATGAATCTAATTGCCTCCAAGTTACCAGGTGAATTAAAATTTTATGAAAAAGAACATATACGTATTTTAATTCGTGGTAATAAATCAAAATTACCACAATCTACTATTCAAGCAATAAATAAAGTTGAAGAGGCAACTAAAGACTTTTCAGATCTCACAGTTATACTATGTATAAATTATGGTGGTCATGATGAAATAGTTAGAAGTGTTAATTCCATAATTAAAGAAAATCCTAATTCTGAGGTTACTGAAGACTTAATCAAAGCCCACATGCAATACAACGCTATAGTGCCAACTGTAGATATGATTGTTAGAAGTGCAGGCGAAAAACGACTAAGCAATTTTTTATTATGGGAAAGTGCTTACGCAGAACTAGGTTTTTATGATAAACTTTTCCCAGATTGGGATGAATCTATGATTAAATTAATTATAGAGGATTATAAATCTAGAACAAGAAAATTTGGAGGGATTGTTTAGTGTCTTCATTAAAACAACGTTTAATTACAACTCTTGTTGGAGTACCTGCATTATTAATAGTAATTTTTCTTTTGCCTCAATATGGTCATTTAGGATTTGCTTTAGTAGCTGTTGGTTTTTCCTTGCTAGGTAGTAGAGAAATTTACAAGATTATAAAAACAAAATTTCAAATTACACCAAATCTTCCTTACGTTGTCGGTGGAATAATCCCTTTAGCCGCTTGGATTAGTTCAATTACTAACTTTTCTAACTTAGCTGATTTAACTCTTATATTCTTACTAATTCTATCTTTTGCTCTAGAAATCTTTGCAGGAGCAAAGAGTGAAAATCCTTTTGATGATTCAATTAAAAGAATATGTGTTGATACCTTTTCATTAATATATCCAAGTTATCTATTATCATTCATTATTAAAGTTAATACTTTTGAGCAAGTTTCTGGTTTTTATGCTCTATTTTTACTCTGTGTATTTTCTAATGATATTTTCGCATATATTTTTGGAATGCTTTTAGGAAAAAACAATAGAGGGTTTATAAAAGCTAGTCCTAATAAAAGTATCAGTGGATTTGTTGGTGGGTTACTAAGTTGTATTACAATTAGCATAGTTACTACATTAATTATAAAATTACCACTTGAAATTTATCAATCTATTATAATTGGTATAGCATTATCATTGTCTGCTAATGTTGGTGATCTAATTGAATCAGTTATGAAACGTAGTGCTCAAGTTAAAGACAGTGGAACATTAACACCAGGACGTGGTGGTGCTCTAGATAATATAGATTCTCTTGTAGCTAGCGCTCCCCTATTTTATTTGTTAATAGAACTATTTATTTGATAAAAAAATTATGAAAAAAATTATAATATTCGGTGCTACAGGCAGTATAGGTAGCACATGTCTAAAAGCGATTAAAGAAAAAAATCTTTCTATTGAAGTAGTTGGTATGACAGCAAATACTAATTATTTAAAACTAGAAAAGCTTGCTAAAGAATTTAATGTTAAAAATTTATTATTAACCAATTCTTCTCACAAAAATAACGATTTTAATTATTATAATAATTTAACAACCTTTATTGAAGATTCTAACTGTGATGTTGTATTAAATGGGGCATCAGGATTTGATGGCTTAAAAATAACAATAGACTCACTAAATTGCAAAAAAGACATAGCCTTAGCGAATAAAGAGTCTGTAGTTGCAGGTGGTGAATTTATATTCAAATTAGCTCAATCGAATAACTGTAAAATCATACCAGTCGATAGTGAGCATTCAGCAATCAAAGCTTTAATAGATTCTCACGGAAGAGAAAATATCAAATCTCTTATTATTACAGCAAGTGGAGGGCCTTTTAGAACTTTTAATAAAAAAGACTTTGAACATATTACAAAGGAAGAAGCACTTAATCATCCAACTTGGAAAATGGGTCCTAAAATAACAATTGATAGTTCGACATTAGCTAATAAAGCTCTTGAAGTAATTGAAGCTTCATATTTGTTTGATATAGAAGCTAAAAATATCGAAGTAACAGTCCATCCCCAAAGTATCATTCACTCAATGATTAGGTTATATGATGGAGCTATTTACGCCCAGCTTGGAACCCCTAATATGTCTTTACCTATAATTGAAGGAATTTTAGATAACTACAGTAAAAAAGAATTAGTAAAACCGTTGGATTTTACAAATTTAAGTTTAACTTTTGAGAAGCCTAATTACGAAAACTTTCCACTTTTAAAAAGTGCCTATGATGTATTAGAAAAAAGAGGGGGGTATCCTATTGCATTTAACGCCTCAAATGAAATTGCAGTTCAAGCTTTTTTAGAAAATAGAATTTCATATATAAAATTACAAGAAATTGTCTTAGAAACTTTACAGAAAGATTTTCAATATGAAGTAAATACTTTTGAAGATGTACTTGATATTGATGAAAGAGCTAGACTAATTGCTAAAAGTTACATTTCTTAACCTTTTGATGCTTTATTTAATAAGGTACAATTAATCATGGAACAAATTTTAACAACATTATTAAAATATGTAGTAGGGATAATTGGAGTAGGTTTTATTGTACTATTGCATGAAATCGGTCATTTTATTGCAGCTCACATATTTAAAATTGAAGTTGAAATATTCTCCGTTGGTTTTGGTCCAAAAATAACTGGGAAAAAAATAGGTCACACTGAATATAGGATATCTTGGCTACTATTTGGTGGATACTGTCGAATGAAAGGTGCCGACGACTTAACAAGAGCTTTAGATGCAAATAGTAAAGCTTTTATTCATGTTGAACATGGCTCCCTATTCGCAGCAAAACCTATTAACAAACTCTTAACTTACCTAGCAGGCCCTTTAACTAATTTTCTAATTACAATTTTCCTTTGTACTTTACTCATTACTACCAATCATCAAACGTTATCTACTCCAGCAATAATCTCACCAGTAGATCAATATCCTATCCTTTTCGATAACTCAACAAGCCCTGCTTCAAAAAGCGGGATTAAGAAATATGATAAAATCTTAAAAATTAATAATGAAGAAGTTGAAGATTGGCAAGATTTTACCACAAAACTTGAAAACATAAATGACTCAAAAATCACTCTTCTAATTGAAAGAGATAATAAAAAGTATAATCTTATGGTAAGCGCAGAAGAAGCCAATGACGGCTCTTTTAGACTTGGATTAACTAACGTTTTAGAGCCTACTATATCTATGGTTAGATACTTAAGCCCTGAATACAAAGCTGGCCTTAAAAAAAGTGATAAAATCTTAAAAGTTAATAACTATTCAATAGAAAATAATTTAGATTTATTAACTTATTTTGCCCTTAATAAAAATATAAATGAAATTACATTAACAATACAAAGAAACTCTGAAATCTTAGATATAACCTATACTCCACGCAGAAACAATGATAATTCGCTGCAACATAATTTCGCTCTATATTCTCCAACAAAGGAAATAAAAGGACTACCTATTAAACTAGCTCTTAACCAAGGATATTATATGGCGACACATCTATTTTCAGATACAGTATCAAATCTTCTTTCTGTAATACAAAAAAACAGAGATCCATCACAAGTGAGACAAGTCTTCACTGGACCAATGAGAGCTTCTCTCATGATAGGAAATATAACAGTCTTAGGATTAGAAAATAGTTTTACAAGTGGAATTAGAGCATTATGTTATCTATTAGCAGTAGTATCTATATCTTTGACAATTGCTAACTTATTACCTTTACCATCCTTTGATGGAGGGCAAATGTTAATATCTTTTGTGGAAATTCTTACTAGGAAAAAAATATCGCCTAAAAACTATTGGGTTTGTCAATTAATTGGACTAATTAGCGTTATACTACTATTTTCTTTCATGTATTTTATAGATATTAAGTATTTCTTTAATTTATTTACTAGTAAGCAATAATAATCATTTTTAAAATATACTATAGTTCTATTACCACAAAACCTCAAATGTGAGGTATTTTTATACAATCCGTGGCTAATGTCCATTTAAATATTAAAATTTCAATACTATTATTTATTCGTAAGGGAGACATTTTATGGGACTATCACATAAAGCAGCTAGAACAGCTATTGGAGCAGGTTTAGACATAGCAATAAACCATGCAAACAAGAACCAAGAAGACGGTATTAAAGATTTTATAAACATTTTATATAAATACTTTAAGCCTACAGATAAGGATAAACAAAAATCTGGAACTAATGCATTCGAAAATATTGCTAAGTTTACTGATGATCCAAATTCTAAATGGATGAGATACGCTAGGAAATTGTTCGATAATGTTGATCCGAAAATTATTAAAACTTTAATGCTAAACTTAGGATATGAAGCAGGTTATTCTGGATTAAATAAAGTTAGAGAAACAAGCGAAAAATATGACTGCAATGTTCCTTGGACTATGCTTTTTGACCCAACTAGTGCTTGTAATATGCATTGTAAAGGTTGTTGGTCTGGAGAATATGGCGAAAAACATAATCTATCTTTTGAGGATATGGATTCAATCGTAACCCAAGGAAAAGAACTTGGAACTCACATGTATCTATTAACTGGAGGAGAACCTCTTGTAAGGAAAAAAGATATTGTAAAATTAGCTAAAAAACACTCTGATTGTATTTTCCACTGCTTTACAAATGGTACATTAGTTGATGAACAATTCTGTAAAGATATGCTTGATTGCAGAAATATAATATTAGCTATCTCTTTGGAAGGTTTTAAAGAAGAGAATGATTATAGACGTGGAGAAGGCTGTTTTGATAAAGTAATGGCAGCTATGGATTTACTCCATGAATATAAATTGCCTTTTGGAACATCAGTTTGTTGGACAAAGAAGAATTGTGAAACAGTAATTAGCGATGAGTTCTTAAAACTTTTAGTTGATAAAGGATGTTTGTGGGCTTGGTATTTCCACTTTATGCCAGTTGGAGAATATACATCTAATGAATTGATTCCAACACCAGAACAAAGAGAATTCATGCTAAGAACATTAAGAAAGAAACGTAAAGAGAATAATGATCACCTAATTGTGATGCTTGATTTCCAAAACGATGGTGAATATGTTGGTGGTTGTATAGCTGGTGGAAAGCACTTCTTACATATTAATCCTAATGGTGATGTTGAGCCTTGTGTATTTATTCACTACTCTACTGCTAATATTCATGAAAACACTATTCTTGAAGCATTACAACAACCACTATTCATGCAATATAGAAAGAACCAACCATTTAACAAGAACATGTTTAGACCTTGTCCTATGCTCGAAAATCCTTCTTTCCTCCCAGAAATGGTTAAAGAATCTAAAGCTAAATCAACTGATTTAGAAGCACCTGAAGAAGCTTCTCATTTAGTTGGTAAAACTCAAGAATATGCAAAAGCTTGGGCTCCGGTAGCTGATAGGCTTTGGGCAGAGAGACAAGAAGAAAAGAAAAAAGCTTAAAAAGTTATCAATAGCTTAATTAAATTTTCCCTCATAATTTAATGAGGGATTTTTTTTCTCTAATCAATAGTGTTTAAATAATAAATAAGTTATTGAGCATTAAAATCGTGGGCTAATTCTTCAAATCTAACGATATTTCTATGGAACCCAAGTTCAATTTTACCTGTCTCACCATTTCTGTTTTTTGCAACTACGACTTCAGTTTTTTGAATCAAAGCTTCATCTGTATTATTTCTATGTAATAGAATTACAATATCAGCATCTTGTTCAATAGAACCAGATTCTCTTAAATCTGAAAGTCTTGGAAGTTGACCATCAGTTTGTCTACCTACTTGAGATAAGACAACTATAGGAATATTTAATTCTCTAGTCAATTGTTTTAAAGTTCTTGAAATATTTGCAATTTGTTCATGACGAGGGACAGAATTATCAGTATTTTGAATCAAACCAATATAGTCTATAAAAAGAATTTGGATATCATCTTCTCTCTTCATCTTTCTAGCTTGGGATCTGATATCATTTAATTGCATATTTGGGGTATCTTGAATAAAGAACTTTTGGACAGATAACCTTTCGCAAGCATCGAATAATTCATCCATTTCAGCTTGAGTTAATAAACCATTTCTTATATTTGAAAAGTTGATTTTAGTAATACCTGTTAGAGCTCTTTCTAATAAATCTGTTGCATTCATTTCCAAAGATAGAAAACCTACTCTATAAGAATGAAGTAAAAGCATGTTTAAAACAATAGAGAGAGCAAAAGCAGTTTTACCAATAGAAGGCCTAGCTCCAATAATGACATAATCCTGTTCTTTAAAACCACCTGATAAACGCTTATCTAAATCTTTAAAGCCTGTACTAAAGCCTGTAAAAGCACCTTCTGTAGTTCTCGATTCAATTTTTGATATCGTCTGCATTAACAGATTACTTGCTGAATAATAATCTCCAGCAACATTACCTTGAGACGCTAAATTAGATAAAGCATTTTCACCTTTATCAATTACATTTGAAACATCCTGGGTTAAATCAAAAGCTTCATCTTTTAGCTTTGTTGAAATTGTAATTAAACTTCTACGCAATGATAATTTTTTTATCATATTGGCATAGATAATTGCAGTTGTTGAAGATGGAGCGTCATTAGTTAAACTTGATAGATAAGGAAGCCCTCCACATATATCAAGAACGTTTTTTTGGTTCAAACAATCCACCAAAGTAATAATATCGATAGTATGACTTTGGTGTTCATTATAATAATCAAGCATCGCTTGATAGATCTCCTGATGCCCATGTTTATAGAAGTCTCCTGGTTTTAAAATATTTGACAATTCATTTAGAACTGAATTATCTAATAAAATAGAGCCTAGAATAGCTTTCTCAGCAGCTTCATCATTAGGCAGAAGTCGAGAACTATTTTCAAACGATGCCATAAATATCTACTCCTATTCTGTTACAGGAGCACTTTCATCACCACTTGCAGCTTCTTCTTCAGCAGCTTTTTTTGCTTCTTCAGCAGCAGCCTTTTTTGCTTCAGCGGCAGCTTTTTTTGCTTCTTCAGCAGCAGCCTTAGCAGCAGCTAATTTTTCTTCAGCTTCACGTTTTTTAATTTCAGCTTCACTTTCTACAACTAATTTAACAGTTGAGAAATCATTTTCATAAAGGTGGATACGAATAGTATAAGTACCAACCATTTTAATCATATGTGAAGAAACTTCAATTTTCTTTCTTTCAATTTCAATGCCTTCTTTTGCTAAAGCTTCTTGTACCATGGAAGATGTTACACTACCAAATAATTTACCTGAATCACCAGCAGAAACTACTAAATTTAAAGTTAAATTATCTAATTTTTCTTTTAGACTTGCAGAAGCTTTTCTCTTCTCAGCCTTTCTAGCTTCAATTGCTTTAGCACGACTATTTACAATTGCCATATTAGTTCTGTTATAAACTACTGCTATACCTTGAGGTATAAGATAGTTACGAGCATAGCCATCTTTTACTACTACTACATCACCCTCTTCACCGAGGTTTATTACATCCTGATTAAGAATAATCTTCATATTGAAAACTCCTTCTCTCTTACTTTCTATATGTAAACCATGTCTCCGAAACACCAAAAATTGGCAATCCGATGACAGCAACTATGTTCAAACCTTGAAATAGTATTATTAAAAACAATGTTAGGCCAAATAATTTTGAAGCTTTGGTATGAAAGCCTTTTGCTCGTCTTTTGTATAATATTATTGATAACCCCTGTATAGCAAATAACAAAGCTAAATATAAAGCTAAATTAAGTACTATGACTGAAATAACCAATGGGTAATCTACTACTACACCAAGTAATAATAAAACAAGACTTACAAGAAATGCCCACATATAACTTTCAGGCAACTTCCAATTCTTAACTCTTTCATCAAACTCTTCATCTCCAATAAATTTCGGAGTAGATAAAGCGTAAAAAGCGTTAAACCCAAAACAACCAGCACCTAATGGTAACAACATTGAAAAAGCAACAGTTCTCAAGGTAGAGAATAACTCTTCTGAAGATATCCCCAATAAAAGAGAAGTCTGTTGTGAATCTTGGCCAAGAACAGAATTCATTACATCGATTATAGCTTTATCGACTGCTAAAGCCATTTCTGTATCTCGTTTAAACCAAAGTCCTATTATTACCATCATGACTGCAACAACTGCAGAACTGGCTACATATCTATCTAATAATCTGTAGCCATCTAACAAGACCCAAACAATTGAACTTCCAATAAGTACTATCGGCAAGAACAATCCAATAGAGAGTATTCCTAAATTCCCTTTATCTGATAATTCACCAATTAAAGGAAATATCTCCATACCCAATACAAATGCTAAAAGCATTCCAAAGGCTAATAGAGTTTTTACTCTCTCCCTGCTACGAGAATAATAAAGCAATAATGGTAATACCAATAAAAATGAAGTGAATCCCAATGCATATAGAATAGCACTCATAAACAAAGCAAAATATACAGAGGTATTTCTTCTATCGACTATCACCATATAATACCTATTATTTCTTCTCGAAAGGTAAGTATCCTAAGATACGAGCCTTTTTAATTTCAGCAGTTACAGCTCTTTGGTGTTTAGCACAGTTACCAGTTATACGAGCAGGAAGGATTTTACCTCTTTCTGTTGTATATCTTTTTAACTGATCAGGATTCTTGTAATCAGGTGCAGTGTTATTAGCACAGAATCTACAAACCTTTTTTCTAAAACCGCCACGTCGAGCACCATTTTTTTTAGGAGCTCTATCTTTCTTTTCATCTTTTGCGTCATAATCTTCGCGCATTATTAATTTCTCCTTAGATCTTAGAATGGAATATCATCAGCGAAATCTTCTGGACCAGCATCTGTTGGAAAATTGTCAGGAGCTGAAAATTCATTATTTTGAATTTTTGCAGGATTACTATTAGTATTCATATTATTCATATTCCCAGTATTAGGATTTGAATAATTATTACCTGTATTTCCAAATTGTTGACCACCATTATTATAATTTGGTGCATTTTGGCCAGAAGGATTCTGATTAGAATATCCATTTTTCACATACGCTTGTCGGAAAACATTATTATTATTATTGCTACCCAACAAACTCAAAGAATTTACTATGACCACTACTTTACTTCTTTTTTGTCCATTAGTTTCCCAACTCTGTTGGTCTAAATACCCTTGAACAGATACTTGTTGACCTTTAGTAAGATATTGACTTACCCCTTCAGCAGCTTTACCAAAATATGAACAATCAAAATAGCTTACAGAATCATTCCATGAGCCATCCTGTGATTTTTTTCTCCTATTAACAGCAAGAGAAAATGAACAAATTGCAAAACCAGTATTGGAATAGTGCATTTCACAAGGGCGAGTTAGTCTTCCAACCAACGCAACAATATTTAAATCAGTAGCCATAAACCGTCTCCATTAAACTTTTATTTTTCTTTATTAACAAACAAGAACTTAATAATTGAGTTGTTTAATAAGAATTTTTTCTCGAAAGTTACAATAGATGCAGGATCTGCAGAGATTTCATAATAGAAATAGTGACCTTTATCCTGTTTCTTCATTTCGTAGGCGAATAATTTTACACCTAAATCTTCCTGCTTGGTGATTTCTACACCTGCAGCTTCAAACAAACTGGAAACTTGCTTAAGACCAGCTTGAGTGTCTTCTTCAATTGCTTTGAAGATTACTGTGAACTCATAATTTCTCATGGTTCCTCCTTACGGACATTAAGATCCACGTATGTGGATAAAGAGGCTCCTTTATAATTTTATTTCTTAAGCTTAGAAAAAATTATAAAGCGTGTGTTTGTCCAACCAAACACATCGGACGATACTGTTAGCTAGAAAACCGCCGGGACAATAAACCGACGGTTAGTAGCTATAGCGCTGCTAGTTTGCAGCAAAAGCGAATTGCCTAAGAATTATTTATTCTTATGTCTATTCTTTCTGAGTTTTTTCTTTCTCTTGTGAGTGGCAATTTTATGCTTTTTTCTTTTTCTTCCACAAGGCACTGTAGAGCTCCTTTAATATGATTTTCCGGTTATATTATCACAACGTGACCCGAAGTAAGTTATTATTTAATTTACTGAAGTTTGCAACAAAATATCGATAATGTCAATTAACTCCATCACAAACAAACCGCTATAGTAGCATATTAGTTTTATTAGAAATATTCAAGGCTTAAAAATAAAATTATAAGCAGTTTTTTTACTGATTAAATGGTTATCTCAAAGAAAAATATATTGAATTTTTATTGTTATTATTTTGTGTTCAAGTATATAATAGCTGTAGGAGCAATAGAAAGAAATGAATGTACTTATATTTGGATTAGGTGTAAATGGCGGAGGCTTTGCAGCTGCTAAATATTTTTTAAAACACAATCACAACGTAATAATAACAGATTTGAAAAGTGAAAAAGATTTTGGCAAAGCTGTAGAGATTTTAAAAAAGCTTGGAGCTATATTCCATCTTGAAAAGCACCTAATTGAAGATTTTTTATGGGCCGATTTAGTTGTTAAAAATACTTCGATACTACCAAATAACAAATATTTACAATATGCTAAAAACATCACAACGGACTTTGTTTATTTATTTGAAAACTTTAATTTAGATAACACACAAATTATCGCAATTACTGGAACAAAAGGAAAAACAACAACTACTCATGCAATTCATCATGTTATAAAAAAATTAGGATACACCTCTAAACTTGTTGGCAATATGGGAATTAGTGCTTTTGAAATTGCCTCTTACTTAGAAAAAGACACAAAACCCCTTGATTTTATGATTTGTGAATTTTCTTCTTGGCAACTTAGAGATATTTTTAATTATTCAAAGTTAGATTTTCCACCAACTAAAATTTCCCTATTTACGAACCTACTTGAGGACCATCAAAATACTTATGATTCTATGGAAAGATATTTACAAGATAAATTAAGTCTATTCAATAAAAATACTCAAAATGCTATTTGCCCTAAAGCTTTTTTCAAAGCAATAAAAGAAAAAACAAATTTAAAAAAGAAAAACATCTTTATTTTAGATGAAAAGATTATTCCTGAACTTATAAACAAACCAGAATTAATACCAGCTTATAAAACTTTAGAAGTTTTAAATATAAAAAAAGCATTAATTTTAGAACATTTAAATACTTTTAAGGGAGTAGCTCACAGAATTGAATGGATAGGCTCTGCAAACAACATACTCTTTGTAAATGATAGTGCAGCTACAATTCCAGAAGCAATTGAATTTAGCCTTAGCCATTTTAAAGATTTAAATATACATTTAATTTGTGGAGGGACAGATAAAAACCTAAAACCAAATAATATGTTACACACTTTAACCACCGTAAAAAGTATAACATTACTCGATGGAACTTTTACACAAAATATGCTAATCCCGTTTTTAAAAGAACATAATATTAAATACAATGGGCCATTTAACAATATGAAAGATGCATTTATTAATGCTACAGATTTAGCTACTAAGGATGATGCTATTAATATGAAACTAGTCTTACTATCACCTGGTGCTTCAAGTTTCGATTTATTTATAAATGAATTCGATAGAGGCAATCAGTTTAAAAGATTATCAAAAGAATTTATCGATAAATTTTGATTCTAATATATTCTACAATCTTAAATAAATAATAAAGGCTCTTTTTTATAGGAAAATCTAATGTTGGAACTCTTTGATAAAGCTCTCCACCAAAAGATGATTTAAAAAGAGTTAATGTCTTCAAATGCATTGATTTCTCATTAGTTCCAACACCCAAAAAATCATATTTTTTAATGCCTGCATTTTGGGTTAATTCAATTGCGAAATCTTGTAAACTATAACTTGGAGAAAAGCCATCTAATTTCTTTGAAGCCCCAAACAAATATAGAGCTTCTTCTTTACCTAAAAGTAAAATAATACCACCGACTAATTGCTCTTGCTTAAAAGCAAAAATTAATTTGGGTTGTACTTTATTATCTTCAATATTAAATATTTTTTTTATATAATCAAAGTTCCTTGTTTGAAAGTGATCCCTTTTTGCAGTCTCTAAATAGAGATTATACCAAAGTAAAATATTATCTTCGTTTGGTTCAACTTGTTTAACAACTATGTTATTAAAATTCTTTTTTAAAGCTCTTTTTGCCCTTTTTCTATAATTTGCTCTAATGTCATTTAGATTTTGTAGAAGATTTAATTTGATTGTTACCTCGGGTTGGATGCTTTCTTTATTAAGGTGGAAATCTTTATAAAATAAACTATTATCATTATATTCAAAAGGCAAATCAACTTTGAAAAATATTATTTTAAATTCGCTTCTTTTAGAAATATAAATTAAAAACTCTTTTATTTCTTTTGAAGATAGCTGAGCCTTTCCATTTACACAGCAAGGCGAAAAAGGTATATATCCTAAAAAATTATTTCTTATTATTTCTTTATATAATACTAAAGATTGAAATAGAAATCCATCCTTATTAATTTCATAAGCTTCATTCTTCCAACCATTTAAATCTTTTAATTTAGCCCAATATTCACTAACATATGGTGTTTGTGAAACTAATTTTTTTTTGTCAATTTGAGAAATATTCATTAATTAGTTACCAACAATTTCTACTTTAACGTAGGCCTCCATATCCCAATATTGCTCTACTGTTTTTGAGTACCCATCCCAACTAAAATCAAAATTCATTATATTAGCAGAAACTAAACCTGGATACACGTAAACTTGGAATCTATATCTAGGTCCAGAAACTGTCCTACCTTTATATTGAAGTTTTTTATTCCTATTAATATTTTTTAAAAATATATAATAGTTATCATAGAAATATGAATAGTTTAGATCATAATTGAAATTAATATCAACTTTAGGATATTTATTTTCTTCATATAAAGTGTCATCAGTTGGAACAAATTCACTTGAATGATAAATATAAATATCGTAATTTTTATAGCCAGAGTAATAACCATAATAATAACTAGTAAAGTTACTATATAAAGATAAACTAAAAGTTTCTGTTTGCCCAGCACTCGATAAATCAAAGTTTTCAGTTTGATAATCTATTGTTTCTTTAGTATAATCAATACTTTGTGAATTTGCCGAAAGAATGAAGATTGGATCGATTTGAGGATCCCAAGTTCCAAAAATTTCCAAGGGTACAGAAAGATTAGGCCCAGAAAGTGAAACTTGCTCATCCTCAGCAAAAATAAAATTTGTAAGTAATGTCATAAATATCAATAATATCGTTATATTTTTTTTCATATTTTTTTTCTCTTTTGTAGTATTCGTACCCTAATTTAACATGAAATATAATATTTAACAATATTTGCTACCTCATTTTGAACAAATTTAAGGAAAACTCCTCTATATAATATAATATCATTGACAATTTGGGTCTAAAGTACTAATCTTATGACATGAGAACAAGACAACTATTTAAAATACTAATTACAATTTTATCAATATATATTCTAGGAATTTCATTAATTTCTGCTGCTAATGGTTATTCAGATACTACTGAAGGAGACAATTACGCTCTTTTTAACATCGAAACAATCTCATATGCAAAAGTAACTACTAATACTGAAAACACTTTTAGAACAGATCCAACTAAAAGTGAAAAAGTAATTAAATTAGGTGAATATACAACAATTCCAACTAGTAGCGAAGATTACAGAGCAATTCCTCACATCAGTATTTCAAATAGGACAGCCACTCTATCAGCTGATGATTCTCATAGTACTACTTGCTCTTTATTAGCGAAAGTTACAGTAAACTATAAAGATAGTAGCATTGGAACGTATACCACTTGGTATGAAATAGATGATTTAAAAACCTATATTTATAGAAGAACATATTTATATGAAGAGGCTAATAGTTTTACTGTCACATTATACTATATTTTAGATAATCCGAATAATTTACCAGATACAAGTGGAGCTACAGCTCAAATATTATCTTTAGATACAGGTGGAGATACTAGTTTCTACTTTTTTTATTTAACAAATAATTATGAAGATCCATATTATTATGGGGATTTAACCGAAAATATTATAACGGTAGCCAATCCCGAAAGAAATTCTGATACCTATTTAAACATAAATGCCGAAAGACCTAGCAGTTGGACTGAAACAAGCTTCTTCGAAAATATAGGAAGAGACAATCTTGAATGGATTGTTTATTTACAAGCTGGCGGTGTTGGTGTTTCAGAAGACAATTCCTATAGGATAGGTTTAAAGGTTACTAGTAAAAATGACTTTACTCTTGTCTCAACTGATTCAGGCCAAGGTACAAAAGAAGTTCCATATTCACTTAGAATTAGTAAAAATTCAACAGAAATTATAGATTTTGATGAGTCTGATTCAATTGTAATTGAAAATATTAGCTCTGATTCTATTAAATATTTTAATTTATATACAAAATCAGACTATACTGATTTGTTTAATCTAAATGCTGGAGACTTCTCTGATACCATTTATTTAGAATTTATTTCAGATATCGATGATTCATGGGGAACAGAAACAATTACTGCTATACCTTAATTTACAGTTAGAATATATTAAAAACTAAGTTGTGAACCGGCACGGAAAGTTTAGACATTTAAATAAAACTTAATCGCCCCTAAGTACCACATTGAATCATATATTTAGAAAAGATTAGTTATGGTATACTAGTCTTGATGGAGATTTAGATGGGTAAAAGGTACTTTAGTGAAGAAGAAATTGCTAAATTAAGAGCAAATGAGTATGTTGAAAAAGTTAGTGAAAAATCAATTAAATATACTTTGGAATTTAAAAAGGAATTTTGGAGAAGATATCAAGGTGGCCAATCACCAGAAAATATATTTCTTGCTTTAGGTTTTGATTTAGATATTATTAATCGAGAGAGAATTTATGGATTAACTAATAATGTTAAAAGACAGGCTACAAGAGCAAATGGATTTGAAGACACTAGAGTTAATAATAAAGGAAGACCTAGAATTAAAGAACCAATATCTGTTGAAGAGAAATTAAAAGCTCAAGAATTAGAAATTAAAAAACTAAATCAAAAGTTGGAATTTCTAAAAAAAAACATCATGATAGAGGAAAAATATTCACTATCGCGACAGCAGAGAAGGAAGAAAAAAAGAAAATAATACAAGCACAATTGCTAGATCCGGATAATCTATTAACAGTTGAAGAATTATGTGGGGTAGCGGCAATATCAAGAGCTGGTTATTACTATTGGCTTAATTCTAAAGATAATCGTGATGCAAGAGAGTCAAAAGATAGATCTGCATTTGATATAATATTAAATGTCTATAAGCATAGAAAGTTTAAGAAAGGTTCTAGACAAATCTATATGGTACTAAGAGATACACCAAATAAGATGAGCTTAGAAAAGATAAGAAGATTGATGAAAAAATATGGATTATTTTGTCCAATTAGGAAAGCTAACCCATATAGAAAAATGCTTAAAGCAACACAAACAAGTACTTATGCTAAAAATAGAGTTCAAAGAAAATGGGGAGATTATGGACCTGGAGAGTTATTAACAACAGATATTACTTATATGTATTATGGAGTTAATAGAAGTAAAAAAGCCTATTTATCAGTAATAAGAGATGCTTGTACAAAACAGGTATTATCATTTGTATTGTCAGATAATTTAAGAGAAGAGTTTGTACTAGAAACTGTTGATCAATTAATAGATAGATATGGAAGCCAATTAAGTAAACATGTTATTATCACAAGTGACCAGGGTGTACATTACTCTGCAAGAGAATATAGAAGAAAATTAAAGAAGTATAATATTAAACGCTCTATGAGTAGACGTGCGAACTGCTGGGATAATTCGCCGCAAGAAAGCTTTTTTGGTCATATGAAAGATGAGATAAATATTACAGAATGTAATAAATTTGAAGAATTAAAATATTGTATTAATGAGTATATGAATTATTACAATAATGAAAGATACCAATGGGATATTTGTAAAATGACTCCTAATCAATATAATAAGTATTTGAGGAAAGGCCATTACATAATTCCTGGAAAAGGCAAAGCTAAAGTTGCATAATTACAACTTTAACTTTTGGATAATGTGGTATACTAGATTAAGTAAAATTAAGTTTGTCTAAAAAAGGCGAACCAGTTCAGTTGTGCTTATAAAAATATATTCTAACTTAAAAAAACAATCTGATTAATGATCAGATTTTAGTCCTGCCCCACACATAGTAATTAACGAATCTGGTGTTTTACCATAAATACTACAATAATTTAAATATGCTGCGTAATTTGCTGCAGTTGTATGTTCACAATATATTCCTTTTAAAGCTAAAAGTTTTCTAGCATCTAAAATTTTATCCTCGGGTGCATGTATAAATTTAACATTATATTTATAAGCATAATCTAAGATCTCTTTACCCCTCATTGGTTGTCCTATAGCAATTCCTTCTGCTATAGTTTTTTTTGGGCTTATTAATTTAGGGCTTTCTTTACCCTGTTCATAAGCTCTTAAAAGGGGATCACAATTTTCACTTTGCAGAGCTATAATATTAGGCATTTTATCAATTACCCCGCTATTTAATAACTCTTCAAGACCTATCATAACACCAAGAAACAAAGTTCCATTTCCAACTGGAATAAAGATGTTTTTGGGAATTCTTTTTAATTGTTCATATACTTCATAAATATATGTTTTAGTTCCTTCATAAAAAAAAGGATTATATACGTGGTTCGCATAATACAAATTTTCTTTTTCTACCTTTTCTCTACAAACATCTGCACAATGATCACGGCTTCCTTCAACTACAGTAACTGTAGCTCCATGAGCTTTTATCATATCTATTTTTTTAGGGGAAGTTCCCTCTGGAACAAAAATTTCACACTCTATTTTAGCTCTTGCACAATAGGCTGCGACACTATTTCCAGCATTTCCACTACTATCTTGTACTACCTTTTTAACATTAATAGATTTACAGTGGGAAATTAATACAGCAGCTCCCCTATCCTTAAAAGATAAGGTAGGCATAAAATAATCCATTTTTAATAAAACATCTTCGTCAAAAGAGATAATAGGAGTCCTACCTTCACCTAAAGTTACTGTTTTCCAACTTTTATCTTCTAAAGCCATGAATTTTCTATATCTAAATAGACTCCATTCATCATTATCTATGAGATTAACATCAAATTTAGGTGCTTTAAAATCTAACCTCCAAAGGCCACCACAATCACACTTGGGTTTTAATGTAGAAGTTGAAACTTTCTTATTACATTTAGAACATATAAAATTCATTAATTACTCTCCATTTCAGCTATGGCTTCGATTTCTATTAATGCATTATTATGCAATTTGCCAGATGGAACAATTACTCTAGAAGGTTTATGCAATTTAAATTCTGATGCAAATATCTCATTAACCTCATCCCAATATTCAATATCAGAGATATAAATGCGGCACTGAACTATATTATCAAGTGTTAAATCAACTTTATTCAATATCAACTTAATATTATTTAGAACTTGCTTCATTTGAACATTCATATTTCCTTCAACCATTTTACCTACACTATAATCAAAAGGTAATTGGCCAGAAATATAAACCATGCCATTAGATACCATAGCAGGTACATAATGCCCTTTTTTATTACTTTCTAAAATTATACTTTTCAAAAAAATCCTCACTCTTTAATTAATAATTAAATTTCACTAAGACTATAAACATCAGTTCTTCTATGTTTTAACAAAGGTAGTTGTTCTCTAACTTCATCGACATAATTTAAATCTATTTCGCTAATGATAACAGTAGGTTTTTCATCTACCTGATTAACTACCTTACCCCATGGATCTGTTATAATACTATGTCCCCAAGATTTATAAGAAGCATTCTCATTTCTAGCTGGAGCAGTTCCTACAGCATATACTTGATTATTCAATGATTGAGATTCAAACATAATCTTCCAATGTGCCGGACCTGTGCTCATATTAAAAGCTGCAGGAACTAATATTATTTTTGCTCCTCTTAAAGTCATTAATCTACTTAACTCTGGAAATCTAAAATCATAACAAATACAAAGCCCAATAGTTCCAAAATTACTTTCAAAGGTTGTTACTTTATTCCCTGCTGTTAAAGTAGCAGATTCCATAAAATGTTGACCACCCTTTATTTGGATATCAAATAAATGCATTTTTCTATGTTTAGCAATTTGTTTACCATTTTTATCAAAAACATATGCTGTATTATATACATTCCCTTTATCATCAACTTCAGGCATTGAACCTGCTGATAAAATACAGTTTTTATCTTTAGCCAATGAAGAACATTGTTGCCAAATTTTACCACCTTGTTCTTCAGCATAAATAGGAAATTTATCCATCTCATAAGGACAACAAAACATTTCTGGCAAAGCAATTAAATCAACATCTTCTTTAATTTCTTTATCAATCATCTTGATTGCAAGTTGCATTGACTTATCTTTATCTTCAAGAACAGGCATTTGAATTTGGGCTATTTTCATATTAATTCTCCCCTAAAGCTTAACTTCATTTTATAACAATAGATTAAAAACATATATATAACACTTACATTTATTAAAAAAACTTATCAATTATGTTAATTTACCTCGACAACTTATTTCAATTTTATCAATTACTGTGCCATTTGAAATCAGCCAAGCGTTTTCATAAAGATTACATACAGGACATATATGAACTGGTATGATTCTAAGTTTATCTCCTATAAAAACTTTCTCACTTAAATTTTCACTGTTTATAATAGCATGTTCATCAAATACTTTTTCAATAAAGATATCAGGAAACTCTACTATAGTTCCCTTACCTTTAGTTGAACATATTCCTTTAGTCCTCTCTTGTGCTGTTAAACCTTTAGCTCCTACATCTAAAATTACTCTCTCTTTAGTAGGTTTACTAATAACAGTTGCCAAAACTGTTGCAGCACAATTATTTAAAGTATTAATTGAATTAGATTGAGAAGCATCCATTAGAGCATAAGTTCCAGGTCTAATTTCTGTTATACCTTCTAAAATTGGTCCATTATTTATAAAAGGAGGAGTAGAACCATAACTCACTATTTTACATGGCATATTATTTTCTTTTGCTAAATCAGCAAATTTCAAAGTTCTCTTTTGAGCTTTAATTGAAATATCGATGCATTCTTCAATATCTTTAGCAGTATATGTATTTCCGTCATGGGAAAAAATCCCTTTAAAATTGACATGAGAGCACATTTTTATAGTCTCAAGAAGTTTTATAAAATCTTTCTCTTCAATTACACCACTTCTATTTTCGCCAACTTCGATTTCAATTAAAATATTAGCCATTTTATTCTCTAATGAGAAAATCTTTTCAGCTTCTATGATTTGATAGACTGAATCAATTCCAAAAGATATATTTATCTTATCCGATAATTTTAAAATCCTCTCTAATTTTTTATCTCCCACAATTTCATTTGCAATAAATATATCATTTAAGCCATTTTGTGCCATTACTTCAGCCTCTGAGGTCTTAGCTACAGCTATACCACAAGAACCTTGTTCAACTTGCAATTTAGCAATATATGGCATCTTATGTGTCTTTGTATGTGGTCTTAGTTTTACTCCATTTGAATTAGCATAATCTTGCATTAGTTTTAAATTAAACATTAAAACATCTTTGTCTATTAAAAGAGAAGGCGTATCAATTTCGAAATATTCCATAAATTATTCCTCCCTCATGTAATAATTATAAATTGCTTTAAAAATACCATCAATACAAAAAAATACCTCAAAAGCAGTTTCAATAATTATTTCATACTACTTAAGAGATATTATAATTTAATACAGTTTATATCAGAAGGTTTATATTAACCTACATCACCATTAACATAAACTTTAGCTGTAAGAGCTTTTCCATCAGCAGATTGAATTGTCTTTCCATCTACTTTAACAATACCTTCTTCTGTATACATTGGCATACTAAAGAATTTACTGCCTTTAACATAGAAACGGGCATCTTCAGGAGCTGTTGTACCTTCTGGTAATAAAGAGGTTCCAACTTCAAAGTCATCAGCAAAAAGGACTTCACAAGTTGAATGATCTTCGTCATCTTTAGCACTAGCTGCTAGAAGCATACCACAAGATTTAACACCTCTAAATTTAGCAGGTTTAAGATTTTTAACTAAAACGATATTATGGTTCAACAATTGCTCAACACTATAGTAAGGAACAATTGATGATACAATAGTTCTATCTTCATCATTTTCATCACCAGTATCTAGTTTTAAAATATATAATTTATCACCTTCAGGATGCTTTTCAACATCAATAATTTTACTTACAACTAAATCTACACGATTTGCAAATTCTTGAGCCATTGATAGATTTTCTTCATTAGCTTCCATCTTCTTATTTTCTCCTACTTTACTCTTTTCTTCTCTTTCAGCTTGAGAACCACTATATTTGATTCTAAGTTCTTCAATTCTTTCATGTTCTAGTTTACTGAACAATAATTCAATATCACCTATTTCTGTAATATTTTCATATGTACCTAAAGATGACCAATTTGCATCTTCACATTTTACAAATTTCAAAATTTTCTTACTTGTTTGAGGCATATATGGTTCAATTAAAACACCCAAATCTCTAATTAAATAAACTAAAGTCCTAAGCAATTTAGCTGCACTTTCGGGATCTTCTTTTCTTGTTCTCCAAGGCTCACCATCTTGGAAAGCTTTATTACCAATTGAAGAGAGAAAGAAAATATTTCTTAGAGCATCTCTTTCACTTGCTCTCTCTAATAGTTGATCAATTTTATCTTCTTTTTCTTTGATTTGTTTAATTAAGCCTTGATCTAATTCACCTTCTGGAACCTTACCATCATAAAATCTATTAATAAATGTTAAGGTTCTATTTACTAAGTTTGATAAGTTACCGATTAATTCTCCATTGACCTTTTCTTCAAAATCTGCCCAAGTAAAGGTAACATCTGATTTTTCAGGTCTGTTGTAGAACATATAGAATCTCCAAACATCACTTGGGATATTTGTATCCATTACATCATTTCCAAAAATACCAACACCTAAACTCTTTGAGAATTTTCCACCTTCATAATTTAAATACTCGGTGGAACTCATATGATGCAACATAGTCCATTTTTCACCGGTTGCTAAAAGTGATGCAGGGAAGATTACTGTATGAAAAGGAATATTATCTTTACCTATAAATTGGAAAAGTTCTGTATCTTCTGGACTTTGCCACCATCTCTTCCAATCATCCACAGCGTAGGCTGAAATAGAAATATAACCAATTGGAGCATCAAACCATACATAAAATACTTTATTTTCAAAACCTTTCTTTGGAACAGGGATACCCCATTTTAAATCTCTAGTAATAGCTCTTTGTTTTAGACCATCTCGAATCCAACTTTTTGTAACTTGAACAGCATTTTTAGCCCAAAATCCTTCTACTGAAGCCTTATTCATCCACTCTTCTAAAAGTGGTAAGACTTTTGGTAAATCTAAGTATAGATGAGAAGTTTTCTTAACTTCAGGAGTTGTTCCACAAACACTACAATGAGGATCTATCAAATCTGTTGGCTCTAATAGAGATGAACAATTATCACATTGATCACCCTTTGCACCTTCACTGTGACAGTGTGGACATGTTCCATATACAAATCTATCAGCTAAAAAACGTTTACAATTAGGACAGTATAACTGTTCAATTTCACCTTCGTGAATATAGCCTTGTTCATCAACTTTGTTAAAAATATATTGAACTATTTCTGTTTGTTTTTCAGTACTAGTTCTTCCAAAATAATCAAAATTAACATCAAACCATTTATAAATATCTCTATGAATAGCATGATAATGATCACAAAGTTCCCTGGGAGTTACATTTTGCTGCAATGCTCTTGTTTCAGTTGCTGTTCCATATTCATCAGTTCCACAGACATATAAGGTCTCATAACCTTTTGATCTACAAAACCTAGCAAAAACATCAGCTGATAACACTTGTGTTAAATTTCCTAAATGAGGAATGTTATTAACATAAGGTAATGCAGAAGTAACTAGTCTTTTTTTCTTCATAAAACCTCCAGGCAATCTATCAAAAATTGCTTCTTTAAATTAGCAATAAAAAAATTTTAAATAATGCTTTTGCTATAATATAGTTGAAATCACAAATTTTCAACCTATCTTAAATAGTTTTACTCTCAATCTTTAAGAATTTTATTTTATTACCAAATATTTTTAAGAATATATAAATTTATTATAAAATACGTGCTATATTACAAATATCTTAGCGAAAAAAGGTATATAATTTACAAAGGAGCAAATATTGCTTGACCATTATAGGATATCTTAGTTAAATTTAATATATAAGAGATAAAACTCTTAAGGAGATAACATGGATCAAGAACCCTTTAAGACAGCTGCAAAAAGCTTTAATATTAGTCCAAAATTAATAATAGGTTTAATTATTGCTGTAATAGTTCTCGCCTCAGCTATGTCTAGTTTTTTCGTAGTTGATCAAACTGAACAAGCTGTTGTAACTAGATTTGGAAAATACAACAGAACAGTTGGACCCGGTTTACAAACTAAAATTCCATTAGGAATTGAAAAATCTTACAAGGTACCAACTCAAGTTGTTCAAACAATGACTTTCGGATATAGAAGCTCAGTTAATACTAGCCCTCTAATCGCAAGCACAGATTTCCCATCAGAATCTATAATGCTTACTGGAGACTTAAATATTATTGATTTAGAATGGATAGTCCAATATCAAATTAGTGACCCCGCACAATGGTTATTTAATGTACAACAAAGAGAGACTACCATCAGAGATATTAGCCAGAGCGTAATGAACCAATTAGTTGGAGATTTACCAATTCTATCAGTTATGACAAGCGAGAGAACATCTATTGAAATTCAAGCCCAAGATAATATGCAAAAAACATTTGACTCTTATGGACTTGGGATTAAGGTTGTAACAGTTAAACTTCAAAACATTGTCCCACCAGAGGGATCAGTACAAAACGCTTTTGAAGATGTAAACAAAGCTATTCAAGATATGAATAGATACATAAATGAAGGTAAGGAGCAGTACAACTCTATTATTCCTAAAGCACAAGGTGAAGCAAAACAACAAATTCAAATTGCTGAAGGTTATGCTAAGGAAAGAGTAAACAATGCAAAAGGTGATGTTGCTAGATTCAATAGTATCAGAGATACTTATGAAAAGAGTAAGCAAATAACTGCTGATCGTCTTTACATAGAAACTATGGAAGAAATTATCTCCCAAAGTGCTGATAATCTAACTTTAGTTGATAAAGATTTAGAGAACTTCCTACCAATTTCTCAAATTGAAAGTTCTTCTAATCAAAACACAGTTGTCGCACCAAGCACTAGCACTAGCACAGGAGGTAGTAACTAATGAAAAAATTTGTAACCACAATAGTTGTAATACTAGCCTTACTCGTTGTATTTGTTCTACTTGGACCATTCTACATTTTAAATGAGGGTGAACAATCAGTTGTAACTCGTTTTGGTAGAATTATCGATACAGAATATTCAGCCGGTTTGAAATTCAAAATTCCTTTTATCGATAATGTTGTAGTTTATCCTAAGAAAATCTTATCTTGGGATGGAGAAGCTCAAAGAATCCCAACTAAAGAAAATCAATTCATTTGGGTTGATACAACAGCAAGATGGAAAATTAGCGATCCAGCTAAATATTATGAAACTGTAAATACTGTAAATAACGGTATTGCAAGATTAAATGATATCTTAGACTCAACAGTTAGAACAGTTATATCTGAAAATTCATTAAATGAAGCAGTTCGAAATTCAAACCAAATTAATGAAATCAAAGTTGAGGACAATATTGTACAAAATTTAGATAACTTACAAGATGCTGAAAATCTAAGAAATTTAACAAAAACTACCTCGCTTCAAGAAACTATTGAAATTGGACGTGAAGGTTTATCAGCTAAGATGTATGAAATAGCAAGTGGATTTACTGATGCTTATGGTATTGAATTAATAGATATAATCATTCGTCAAATAAGATACAGTGATGATTTAACTCAGAGTGTTTATGAGAGAATGATAAAAGAAAGAAACCAAATTGCAGAAGCTTACCGTTCTTACGGCCGTGGACAACTTGCTCAATGGCAAGGTAAAACAGAGAGTGAACAAAAAAATATTATCTCAACAGCCTATGCTACTAGTGAAGAAATAAAAGGTATTGCTGATGCTGAAGCTGCAGAAATTTATGCTAAAGCTTATGAAGAAGATCCTTATTTCTTTAAACTTTGGAGAACTCTAGAATCTTATAAAAAAACAATTCCAGATCTAAACAAAATACTTACCACTGATATGGAATACTTCGATTTACTATATGGTATAGACGTTGATAAATAATATTTATTAATTTATATATCAAATATAAAACTTGAATGGGCTTATTTTCAAACTCCCATTCAAGTTTTTTTTATAACTTATAATATTATTTTTGTTAATGTGATAACAATATTCTATGAATATTTATTAATAAATTTTGTTTTTTATTGTATAAATATTAAATTATACTTGATTTCTATTCGCTAATACTGTATAAATATTCTAAATATTATATGGAGGCAATTTATGATAAAGGTTGGAATCGTTGGAGCAACTGGTTATTCAGGAGCCAAACTTGTAGAATTATTACTAAATCATAAAGAAACAGAAATTGTATATTTAGGTTCTAAAACATATGAAAATCAAAAATTTCAGGATATATATAAAAACTTCTCAAATATAGATCATTTAATTTTACAAAATTTAGACTTACTTGAAGTTAGCAAGATGTGTGATGTCGTTTTTTTAGCAATGCCAAGTAAAATAGCAAAAGACATGGTTACTCAAAATGTATTAGATAATGCAGTAATTATTGATTTAGGTGCTGATTTTAGATTAGAAGATCCAAAGGATTATGAAAATTGGTATAAAGCAAAACCAGCTAACCTAGCAGTGCTTAAACAAGCTGTATATGGATTAACTGACATTCATAAAGATGCTGTGAAGAATACCAATTTAATTGCAAATCCAGGGTGTTATACTACTTGTTCTATTTTGACACTAGCTCCTTTACTTAAGAACAATTTAATTGATACACAATCAATTATAATTGATGCAAAAAGTGGGGTAACAGGAGCTGGAAGAAGCTTAAACATTAATTCACTTTTTTGTGAAGCGAATGAAAATATTAAGGCTTACGGAATTACAACTCACAGACATACACCAGAAATCGAACAAGAATTAAGTAAAGTGGCAAACAAAAAAATTCGCGTCCAATTTACACCTCACCTAGTGCCAATGAATAGAGGGATCCTTGCAACTTGTTATGCTCGTTTAAAAAACAATGTTGACTCTTCAATGATTATTTCAGCCTATAAAACCTTTTATAAAGATTGTAAAGCAGTAAACTTTTTAGGTGAAAACAAAATTGTAGAAACTAAATATGTAAAAGATACAGAGCGAATAGATATTAGCTTCACAATAGATAAGCGGACTAACAATATTATTGCTCTAGGAGCAATAGACAATTTAGTCAAAGGTGCTAGTGGACAAGCTATTGAGAATATGAATATTCATTTCGGCTTTGATCAATATATGGGATTGAAAACTTTTAGTTCAACTCCCCTCTAAGGAAAAAAAATGTACAAAATATTAGATAACCCAACCTTACCTAAAGGATATAAAATTAATGGAATCGCTTGTGGATTAAAAAAAGTTAAAAAAGATTTAGCCATATTAGTAAGTGATACCTTATGTAATTCAGCTGGAACTTATACAACAAATAAAGTTAAAGCAGCCCCTGTTTTGTGGGATAAAAAATTAACAGACAATAAATTTAAAACAAAAGCAATAATTGTTAATAGTGGAAATGCAAATGCTTGCACTTCTTTAAAGGGTGAAAAGGATAATGAAGAGATTGCTTTATCAGTTTCTAAAAACTTAGATTGTGATAAAACAAATGTATTAGTTTGCTCTACAGGTGTTATCGGAGTTCCGTTAGATATGGAAACATATAAAAAAGGAATAAACACAATTATACCAACTTTAAAGAAGAGTGATGAAGCCTTAATCGATTTTAGTACAGCTATATTAACCACAGACACATCAAATAAAATTATAAGCGTACAAACCACTATTGATGAGAAAGTTATTACAATTACTGGTGTTGCAAAAGGTTCTGGAATGATACATCCAAATATGGCAACCATGTTAAGTTTTATTTTTACAGATGCCAATGTTGAACAAACAGCTTTACAAAATCTCCTTGGAGAAACTATTGAAGATACATATAACATGATTAGTGTAGATGGAGATACAAGCACAAACGATACAGTTCTTGCCCTTTCAAATGGCGAAGCTAAAAATTCATTAATTAAAGAAAACACAAAAGAATATGAAGCATTTAAAGATGCTTTCATGTTTGTTAATACATATTTAGCAAAAGAAATAGTTAAAGATGGAGAAGGTGCAAGCAAATTTATAGAAGTTTCACTAACTGGTGCAAAAACACAAGAAGATGCTAAATCCATAGCAAGAACTGTAATTAGCTCTAACTTAGTAAAATGCGCATTCTTTGGTAGTGATGCTAACTGGGGACGAATTCTTTGTGCTATGGGTTATAGCGATAGTGAATTCACTGTTAACAAAGTCACAATCCATTTTGAAAGTGATAAAGGTAAAATTTGTGTAGTCCAAAATGGACAGCCAATAAAATTCGATGAAGATTTAGCCAAAACAATTTTGCTAGAAAAAACTATTTTAGTTCATATTCAACTACAAGATGGAAATTTTAGTGCTAAAGCTTGGGGTTGCGACTTAAGTTACGACTATGTAAAAATTAATGGAGATTATAGGAGTTAATATGCAAGAAGTTATAAAAAAAGCAGATATTCTTATTGAAGCAATTCCATATATTAGAAAATTTTCTAATTCAACAGTCGTTGTTAAATATGGTGGTTCTGCAATGACTAGTGAGAAATTAAAGAAATCTATTATTGAAGACATTTCAATGTTAAAATATTTAGGTGTAAATATTGTTGTAGTTCATGGCGGTGGTTCAGATATTACAAAGACTCTAAAAAAAATGAACAAAGAGACTAAATTTGTAAATGGTCTTAGAGTTACAGATAAAGAAACTGCTAAAATTGCAGAAATGGTTCTATCAGGAAATATCTCAAAATCATTAGTACAAGATTTAAATGCACAAGGATTGAGCGCAGTTGGAATTAGCGGTAAAGATGGTAATACTTTAGAAGTATCTAAAGAAATAAAAAGTGTAGATTTAGGGTTTGTTGGCAAAATCGATAAAGTAAATACTCAGCTATTAGATACTCTTATGAAAAATAATTACATTCCAGTCTTTTCCCCAATCGCTAGCGACAAAAATGGGAACACATATAATATAAATGCTGATTATGCAGCAAGTGCAGTAGCAGCAGCACTTAAAGCTCAAAAATTAATTTTTTTGACAGATACAAATGGCATCCTAAAAGATGCAAAAGACAACAATAGTGTTATAAGCAGACTTACTAAGAATGAAGCAATTAAATTTATTGAAGATGAGGTTATAACAGGAGGAATGATACCAAAAGTTCAATGCAGTATTGAAGCTATTGAAAAAGGTGTTAAGTCTATCCATATTTTGGATGGAAATCTACCTCACTCTATTTTATTAGAAATATTTACATCTAAAGGATGTGGAACAATGATGTTTAATAAGGAAGAAGAAAATGAATAAACAAATTGAAGAATCAAAAAATGTAATCTTAAATACTTATACTAAATTTCCTGTAGTTTTTGAAAGCGGAGAAGGAAATTACCTAATAGACAGCAATGGAGATAAATATCTTGATTTTGTAGCAGGAATTGCTGTAAATGCCCTCGGATATAATAATCCAGAAATAAAAGCTGCTTTAACTAAAGTAATGGATAAAGGAGTTTTTCACACTTCTAACCTATATTGGCATCCTTATGAATTAGAAGCTGCTTCAAAACTGATAAAACTCTCAGGCTTAGAAAAAGCTTTCTACTGTAATAGTGGAGCTGAGGCAAATGAAGCTGCTTTGAAATTAGCTAGAAAATTTGGATCAAAAGACAATAGATATAAAATCATATCAATGAATCACTCATTCCATGGTAGAACTTATGGAGCTGTTTCAGCAACTGGACAAGATAAATATCATAAAAACTTTTTTCCCCTATTAGAGGGAATTGTTTATGCTGATTATAATGATCTAAACAGTGTAGAAAAAGTTTTAGATAAAGACTGTTGTGCAATTATTGTTGAGCCTCTTCAAGGTGAAGGGGGAATCATTCCTGCAACAAAAGAATTCTTACAAGGGTTAAGAGATTTAGCAGATAAACATAACTTACTATTAATCTTTGATGAAGTGCAATGCGGTATGGGACGTTGTGGAAAGCCATTTTGTTATCAAGTATTCTCCGTAAAACCAGATGTACTCACACTCGCTAAAGCACTAGGTGGCGGAATTCCTTGTGGTGCTATGGTAGTTGGAAAGAAAGCAGATAATATCTTCCAACCTGGAGACCATGCTTCTACTTTTGGTGGGAACCTAATGGCTTTAAGTGCTTCAAGTGTTGTTTTATCAAAATTAGAAGATAAGAACTTTTTAAAAAATGTTGAAGAAAATGGAAAATTTTTGACTGAAGAACTTAAATCTTTAATTGAAAAATATCCTGAAAAACTAGATAGCGTCAGAGGTATTGGATTAATGCAAGGGTTAATTGTTAAATGTAATGCCTTAGATATTATTTCAGGTTGTTTAAATAATAAATTACTTGTTGTAAAAGCTGCAAGTGATGTTGTTAGATTTGTACCGCCTCTTACTATAACAAAAGAAGAAATTTCAAAAATGATTTCGATACTAGATAAAGTAATTGCTGAAGTTTAAAAAAAGAGGGAGAAAAAATCTCCCTTTTTTTTATTTTTTATATTTTTTAGCCTCTTGAGCAACAATGAGATTTATTTTATTAATTAACTGTAATAATTCAAAATTTGTTACAGTTGGATTTAGTAAAGTACATTTTAAATAGACTTTATTGTTAAAAGTAGTCTGACCAATAACTAAGCCTTGCTCATGAAGAAGTGCTTTACGAATTTTTTTATTTAATTTGTCAGAACCTCGATGTTTAAAAACGACTGAACTTAATTCAGGTTCAATTAATGTTTCAAAAACTTCGTCCAAGTCTAATAAATTATATAAAGTTTTAGCATTATTAATACATTGATCTACAATATTATTATAGCCTACTCTTCCTTGAGTTTGAAAAGCAATCCAAACTTTCAGAGCATCAAAACGTCTAGTTGTTTGAATAGATTTTCCAACCAAATTAGTATAGCCTTCAGCTTCATCTTCTTCTCTATTTAAGTAATCTGAATGCAATTGATAAGGCTCTAATAAGCTTTTATTTTTAACTAAAAAAGCACTACAACTAATTGGCAGCAAAAACATTTTATGAAAATCGATAGTAATTGAATCAGATACTTCGATACCATCAATCCTATTTCTGTACTTATCACTCATAATTAGAGCTCCACCATAAGCAGCATCACTGTGTAAATACATTGAGTAATTATCACAAATCTCTCTAATTTGTTTTACATCATCTATACTACCATAATCAGTAGTACCAATGGTTGCTACCACAGCTATTGGGATTAAACCTTTAGCTAAATCTTCCTTAATCATAATTTTTAATGCTGTAATGTCCATTTTAAACTTATCATCACAAGCAACTTTTCTAACAGCATCATAACCAAGTCCTAATATGTGTGCAGACTTCTCTACAGAAAAGTGAGATAATTTTGAAGTATATATTCTAAATTTATGATAATTACTAGGCAAACCTTTTTTCTTGATATCGTGATTCAAAACATTATTGCAATACCAATCTCTAGCACACATGAGTCCACTAAAATTAGACTGTGTCCCACCAGAGGTGAAAACTCCATCACTTTCATCACCTAAGTTATACAACTGAGTTAACATTTTAACAACTTTTAACTCTACTTCTGTAGCAATTGGACTTTGATCCCATGAATCCATGGACTGATTAAAAGATGCAATAATAAGTTCACTTGCAATGCTTTCAATAATCGCTGGACTGTGCAAATGTGCCATATAACCTTTAGAAGAAGTATATAGAAAATTAGGTAAAATTTTTTTAACTACTTTATCTAAAACTAGATCAAAATTATTTCCATTTTCTGGCAAAATTTCAATTTCATTTAATTCCTTCTTCAACTCTTGTGGGGATAGACCACGATATGCAAAAGAGGTATTAAAGGAAGAAGTAATAGCCGTAGTCGTTTTTTCTATAACTTCATTAAAATATTGCTTACTTTTAATTTTATTTGAGAGAAGCAAGTTATCAAACTCCATCGTTTACCTCCTTAACTACAGAAGAGAAGATATCTAACATTTCATCAAGTTCAGAGTATTTAACATTTAGAGCACATAATACCCTCATCACAGAACCAAATCTTCCCCCCTTTTCCATAATCAAATGTTTTTCAAAGCACATTTTTTGAACAGTTGCTGCAAAAGTAGATGAAGGAGGAAGAGACCCTATTGAATCTGCAGTTCCTTTTGGATCAACAAATTCTATACCTATCATCAATCCCTTTCCTCTGATATCACCAATAATAGAAACTTCAGACTTTAATTGATTCAACTTATTAAGTAAATAATCACCTTTTTCTCTAACTTCTTGTAAAAAGGATTCTTTACCTACAGTTTTCATAACTACAGTCCCAGCAGCCATTGCTAACTGATTTCCTCTAAAAGTACCTGCATGAGAACCTGATTGCCATCCATCGTATTTTTTATCATAAATAACTAAACTCATAGGTTGGGTACCACCTATAGCTTTAGAAACTAATATAGCATCTGGGATAACAGAAGCGTATTCGTGAGCAAAAAATTTTCCACTTCTACCAATTCCACATTGAATTTCATCAAAAATTAACGGAATATCTAATTCTTTAGTAACTCTTCTAATTTCTTGTAAAAATTTTATAGGAGCAGGAATAACACCACCTTCTCCTTGAATAGGTTCAATTATAACAGCTGCTGGCTTTTTTATTCCTGACTCAGGATCTTTTAAAGTTCTTTCAAAATATGCAATTGCAGCATCAGTACCTTTATCTCCACCAATTCCAAATGGACAACGATATGAATATGGATAAGGAAAAAAATGGACATCAGGCATTAATGAAGCGACTTTCTCTTTAGCACTAAGGTTCCCAGTTAAAGCTAATGCACCATGTCCCATTCCATGGTAAGCTCCTGAGAAAGCAATAACAGAACTTCTACCAGTTACTGTTTTAAAAAGTTTAATTACTGCATCAACTGCATCTGTCCCTGAAGGACTACAAAATTGAAACTTAACATTACCCCTCATTTCTTTTGGCAAATTTTCAATTAATGTTTCTACAAATAAGTCTTTAGTTGGAGTTATTAAATCTAAGGTATGAAGTGGGGCATCACTTTGGATTAAGTCAATCATTGCTTGATTGATTTCTTTATTATTATGACCCAAAGCTAGAGTTCCAGCCCCACAAAGGAAATCTAAATACTTATTTCCTTCAACGTCTACTAAATAAGAGCCTGATGCCTTATTCAAAGCAAAAGGGAATTTCCTAGGGTAACTTCTTGCATTTGATTCAAATGCGTTTTGTCGGTTAATGTAATAATCATTATTTTTCATTTGGTTACTTCCTTAACAAAATTTTCACCAAAACCCATTTATTAGTTGCTAAAAGAAATTGCTAACTTTTTATTTACGGTTTTCTAGATAGGGAGAATATATATATATTTTAAAAAAAGCTAGACTTTTATAAGTGATTTTATGAATTTTTTATTATTTTATTTTTAGCTATAAAATTCCGTTATTTTAAATTAAAATATGAGTATAAAACTAACAAATCAAAATATAAAATAATCACCCTTTTTTTAAACTTAATTCTTATAAATATTATATACTTATTTATAATTATTTCATTAAAAAAAAAGCCAATAAAATTATAAAAGGGTTGAATGATACCAACCCAAATTTAATAACAATTAAAATAAAGTATTAACTAGCACTTATCAAATTATACGCGGCTTTATTTACTAAGCTAAAAAGTATAAATAAAAGAATAAACGACGAAATAAAAGCTAAAATCAATAAATTATATTTGAAGAAAATAATTAAAATCGAAGGAGCTATTACTATCAAAGCACCAAGCATTCCAAGAAGTCCATTTATATTTCTTTTCATAGCGCTTGTTGCGTTATCCCATTCAAGCATTGGATTGTGAAAATCCAAAAATAAACCAGAGAGAGATATATTTACACTATTTAAAATAAACAAAGGAATCATCCAAACTAAATGACTGAAATTTATTTTTAAGAAAATAATAAAAGCTATTAAATAAACAATCTGTAAAACAGTTACAAAAAGTAAATGGAAAATAACTTTTGAGAAAACAATAGTTGAAGACTTTATCGGAAGAAGCTTATTTATCTTAAACAATTTGCCTTCTCTACTAACAGAAGTTGAAGAAATTAGAACCATAGCTGCAAACAGCTGACAAATTAGAAAAACCCCTGGAATAAAGAACTTATTACTAGATAGATTTCCTAAAAGTGAATTGATATCGGCTAAGTTTCCTGTAAATTTCCAAACTAAAATTAAAATTAAAGGAATAAAAGCTTCCGAAAAGCTTTCAGCCATAAAACCTTTCTCTCCTGTTATTATAAAAAATTCCTTTTTAATTAGAGTTACAATCTTAGGTGAACTGTTTAACAATATATCTGATGAAGAGACTTTATTCTTTACCCTTCTATTTTGATTATTAGCTTCATTAACAAAATTTAAACACTTATGAAATAATGGAGATATAATATAAAAAGATAATAAAGCGACTAAAAAAGTAATTAAAGCAAACAAAATAAAAGAAGAAAAACTTGAAAACATTTTACCTGCAAGTGAAAAATAAGGTAAAGATCCAATCTTTTCTATCATACTTTTATAGGCTAGAACTTGAGTTTCAACGTCGTCTGTTGAAAGTAAAGAAGTCATTTGATTTGACATTCTGCTTAGATATAATATTGCAATAAAGAAAGGACCATTTGAAAAAATATAATCAACAATTTTTATATTCTTCCCTTTAAAAAGATATACTTTTATAGTTACTAATAAGCTACTCAATATTAAGGGTAAAACTGGTAAAAATAATAAAAGAATAATGGAGGATATAATTATTAATGGAGTTACCCCATTAAAAAAAATTATCGAAGCTACTAAAGGTAGTGTTACAATTAAATTAACCAAAAGCGAATAATAATAACTAACCATAAACCTAGATAAAAAAAACTCACTCATAGATATAGGTAAAAGTCTCCACAAAGTAATATCTTTACCTCTAAAATAAGTATATTCTAAATACGTAGTACTAATAAATAATATAAAGATAGTACCTACTAAAGTACAATAAGCAATTCCCTTCTCTAAAATATTTAAACTATTGGAAATATATAAATATCCAAAAAAACTTGAACCAATCAAAAAAATAAAGCTCAAGGAGATAAGCAAAATACCTAAAATTTTTAGAACGGTGCTTACAACTTTATTTCCTTTTTTAGAGGCTTTAGATACAAACTGCTCTAAAGGCTTAGAAGCTATAATCTGATTTTTTACTAAAGATCTTACAACATTTACTCTCATAACATTGCCTCATCAACTTTAGACTCTAAATCTTCATTTCCTGTTATTTCTAAGAACAATTTTTCTAGTGAAGCATTTTCTTTTTCATTAAAATCTTTTAATGATGTATTTAATACAATCTCACCTTTATTTATTATTGCAATTGAATCGCATAAATTTTGTGCAACTTCCATAACATGTGTTGAAAAGAATACAGTTCCTCCCTTATCACAAAATCTTCTCATTACATCCTTTAAAATAAATGAAGCTTTAGGATCTAAACCAACCATTGGCTCGTCTAAAACTAATAATTTTGGTTCATGAATCATAGCAGCAATAACACCTAATTTTTGCTTCATACCATGAGAGTAAGAAGAAATCCTATCATTTATAGCTTTTTCTAAAGCAAATAATTTTATTAATCTCTCAGCTCTCTCTTTTCTTAAAGACTTATCAACAACAAAAATATCACAAATAAAAGATAAATATTGTAAACCTGTCATCTTTTCATAAAACAAAGGTTCATCAGGAACAAAACCTATCATTGATTTAGTTACAAGACTTTCTTTTGTTACACTGTGCCCTGCTACATATATTTCTCCGCTAGTGGGCCTCAGAACTCCCATTAACATATTTATAGTTGTACTCTTGCCAGCTCCATTTGGACCAAGAAATCCAAAAATCTCTCCACTTTTAACAGTTAAATTCACATTTTTAACTGCAAAAGGTTTATTTTTATCATATTGCTTACTTAAATTTTTAAATTCAATCATTGTTTCCACCACCTAGATATCATTTTGATATCAATTTAATTATTTAACATCTCCATCTTTTTGTCAAGAAAAAAAATATATGAACAATACTAGATAAATCACAATTTATTTTATAAATATTGATATTTTCAATTGTAATTATACTCTATTTTATGAATATTTATTTATAATTATTCGATATTTTAACTTTTTTTCTATTTTTTTAAATATTTATTCACAAAACTACTTGAATAGAGATGTATATTTATGCATAATATCCATAATTAATTTATCTTAATCAGGAGATAAGGGAAATGAGTAATAAAAAAGTAGTTTTAGCATACAGTGGTGGTTTAGATACGTCAGTAATTCTAAAGTGGTTAACAAATAAAGGCTTCGAAGTTATTGCATATGTTGCAAATGTCGGCCAACAAGAAGATTTCAAAGCAATTGAAGAAAAAGCATTTGCAAGTGGAGCTTCTAAAGTATATATTGAGGATTTGAGAAAAGAATTAGTAACAGATTATGTTATTCCTGCAATGAAAGCAAATGCAATCTATGAAGGAACATACCTACTTGGAACATCTATCGCTCGTCCTATCATTGCAAAACGTCATGTTGAAATTGCAAAAAAAGAAAATACAGTATATGTTGCTCATGGTGCAACAGGTAAAGGTAACGACCAAGTTCGTTTTGAATTCGGTTATTATATGCACATGCCTGAAGTTAAAATCATAGCACCTTGGAAAGATCCAGAATGGCTAAGTGAATTTGAAGGTCGTTCTGATATGATTAACTATGCAAAGAAATATAATATCCCAATAAAAGCTTCAACAAAAAAACCTTTCAGTGAAGATGAAAACTTAATTCATATTTCTCATGAAGCAGGTATTTTAGAAGATGCAAGTAAGAGATGTCCAGAAGATGTTTATAATTTATCTCTTTCATATAAAGATGCACCAGATGAAGAAACTTTATTAACTTTTGAATTCAAAGATGGTGTTCCTGTTTCTGTTACTAACGAAAATACTAATACAACTGTAACAGATCCACTAGAAATGATTTTATATCTAAATAAAATTGGACATGACAATGCAATTGGAAGAGTTGATATGGTTGAAAACCGTTATATCGGAATCAAGAGCCGTGGTGTATATGAAACTCCAGGTTGTACAATTCTTTGGCAAGCTCACCATAATCTTGAAGGGATAACAATGGATAAAGAGGTTATGCACCTCAGAGATTCATTAATGCCTAAATATGCTGAACTTGTATACAATGGTTATTGGCATGCACCAGAATTTGATATGCTAAATGCTGCTATGGAACAAAGTCAAAAAAATGTAACTGGTACTTCTAAAGTTGCTCTTTATAAAGGCAATATTATTATGGCTGGTATCTCTAGCCCTGTATCTCTTTATAATGAAGAATTAGGCTCTATGGAAGTAAGTGGTGGTTACCAACCAGTAGACTGCAAAGGCTTTATTAATATTAATGCTATTCGTCTAATGGCCTCGTCAGAAAGGGATAATAAATAATGAGAAAGAGATACTAAATTTTTAGTATCTCTTTTTTTAACTTAAAAACTGTTGCACAATGTTGTATATTTAGTCTATAATTGCTACAGTACAAACTAATTGAGTGAGAATGCTATGTGTAAATCAATAATGGAAAAAGCTATTGAAAAAGCTGATGAAACTATGTGTGCAGGAATCGGTGGACCATTTGGTGCAGCTATAATCGATAAGGACAATAACATCTACGTTGCTAGCAACTCCGTTCTAGACTCTCATGATGCAACTGCCCACGCTGAAGTAAATGCTATTAGAAAGGCTTCAAAAGCTTTAAAAACCCATGATTTATCTGGATGTACTCTATATACAACATGTTATCCTTGCCCCATGTGCATGAGTGCAGCTATTTGGGCTAATATTGATAAAATAGTATATGGATGCACAGCGAAAGACGCGGCAGAGATTGGTTTTAGGGATGATTTTATTTACTCATTTATTCAGAATAATTGTAATGATGAAAATATTATTGAGATAAAACAACAAGATAGAGAAAAAACTCTAGCTCTTTTTAAGAAATATAAAGAAAAACTAAATATAATATATTAGTAATATTTCTTAAAAGAGCCAGATTCTAAAGAATCTGGCTTTTTTAATAGAAAACTATTGATTTCTAATATTTCCCTATCTTTTTTAGATGTTTGAAATTAGCAAAAAACTATATTCTAAACATAAAGGTTGTTTATTTTTAAAGAGGAGGCAGCTATGGTAAAGTTAGGTTGGATTGGAACAGGTGTTATGGGTAAGGCAATGTGCCTTCGTTTAATAGAAAAAGGCTACAAGGTAAATGTATATAATCGTACAAAATCAAAAGCTGAAGATTTAATAAATAAGGGAGCCACCTATTATAATTCTCCTGCAGAAATCGCAAAAAACAGTGATATCGTTTTTACAATTGTAGGCTTTGTCAAAGATGTTGAAGAAGTTTATTTTGGAGATAACGGTTTATTTTCAGCAGGAAGAAAAGGTCAAATCTTTTGTGATATGACAACAACAAGCCCTACTCTTTCTAAAAAGATTTTTGAAAAAGGTCAGTCTTTATCTATAGAAACCTTAGATGCTCCTGTCTCAGGAGGAGATGTCGGGGCTAAAAATGGAACTCTATCAATCATGGTAGGAGGAAAACAAGAAACTTTTGATAAAATGGTAGAATATTTTAAAATCTTAGGAAAAAGCTATATTCTAGAAGGTCCAGCTGGAGCTGGCAGTCATACAAAAATGGCTAATCAAATAACAATAGCAGGAACAATGGGCGGAGTATGTGAAGCTCTATTATATGGTGAAAAAAACAACCTAGATGCAACAACTCTCGTAAATACAATCAAAGGTGGAGCAGCAGGATGTTGGACTTTAGACAATCTAGCTCCACGAATTATTGCCGATAATTATAATCCTGGATTTTATATAGACCATTTTGTCAAAGATATGAAAATAGCCTTAGATGAATGTAAAAAATTAAATTTAAATTTACCAACATTAAAATTGGTAGAAGCATTATATGAAAAATTGCAAAAAAGTGGTAATGGAAAGCTAGGAACACAAGCTCTAATTCTAGCCTTAAGAGAAATGAATAATTCTAAAAATAAGGAGTAATTATGGAAATCAATAAAGAAGGCGCAACCTTAATAATTGACAACAAAGAAATAAAATTAGATGTCCTACATGATAATGTAGATATAACATCAATTGATATTTCATCACTCAGAGCAAAAACAGGAATCCTTACTTATGATCCTGGATTTGCTAATACAGGTTCTTGCCAAAGCTCAATCTGCTTCGTTGATGGCGAACATGGAATTTTAAGATACCGTGGTTATGATATTGAAGATTTAGTTGAAAACTGCGATTTCGTAGAAGTTGCTTACCTATTAATCAAAGAAGAACTTCCTAATAAGGAACAAAGACTAGCTTATCAAGAATTATTAAACAGACACTCTATGCTTCATACTGATATGCAACTGTTTTTTAGAGGATATCCACAAAGGGCCCATCCAATGAGTATCTTATCTGCTATGGTTGCATCCCTTTCTGCATTCTACCCAGAATTAGATGGTGATAATCCTGAAGATCATTTGGATTTAACTGTAACAAGACTTCTTTCAAAAATGAGAACAATCGCTGCCTATACTTACAGACAATCAATTGGCCAAGATATCGTAAATCCTTCATATAAATATTCATATTGTGAAAACTTTTTACATATGATGTTTGATTCTCCTGTAAAAAATTATAATCCAGATCCTAAGTTAGTCCAGGCTTTAAATAAATTATTAATTTTACATGCTGATCATGAACAAAACTGCTCTACAAGTGCAGTTAGACTAGTTGGGTCTTCAGCAGCTAACCTTTATGCATCAGTTTCTGCAGGGTGTTGTGCTCTTTGGGGTAAAAAACACGGTGGAGCTAACCAAGCTGTTTTAGAAATGCTAGAAAACATTAAAGAAGAAGGTTGGAGTATTGATGAAATCATTAAAAAAGCTAAAGATAAAAATGATGACTTTAGATTAGCAGGATTTGGCCATAGAGTTTATAAAACATATGATCCTAGAGCTAAAATTGCTAAAAAACTTTGCAGAGAAGTTTTAGCTGACGATGCATCAAACGATCCTTTATTAAATATAGCATTAGAACTTGAAGAAAAAGCTCTTAAAGATCCATATTTCATCGAAAAGAATCTTTACCCTAATGTAGACTTCTATACTGGAATTATTTTCCACTATATGGGAATACCCTCTGATATGTTTACAGTAATGTTTGCACTAGGTAGACTCCCTGGCTGGATTGCACATTACTTAGAATGGAATAAAGATCCTTATCAAAAAATTGGAAGACCTAGACAAGTTTATACTGGTTTAAACCATAGATCTGTAGTTCCAATCGATCAAAGATAATCTTTTAATAAATCCTAATTATAAAAAACCCTAAAGTAATTTTAAAAAATTCTTTAGGGACTTTTTATATCATTGATAAAATTAAATGTAATTTTACCAATTAAGAGTATTATCCACGAATAAATTTTTCTTTTGTTTATATTTAACTAGTGTATCACATCTACCAAAAGGTGCTTGTCCGATTCCATATTTTCTACCAACAGTTATGAGGGCAAATGCTTTTTTCATTGGTTTATATTTCTTAACTTTTTTCTTTTTTATTTCTTTATATAAATTTTTTGCTACAAATTTAGCCTGTTTAGTAGCTAAAAAACCAAGTTTAATTTCATCAACATTATTAATATCACCTATTGCCCAAATATTTGTTGCGTCTTTTACCTTGAGATAATCATCTACAATTAATTGATTTTTTTGATTTACTGAATTGATGAAATCTTTTTTTGCAAAATCTGATTCAAAACGATTTCCAAAAGTTTCATAAACTACATCATAAACTATATTCTCATCATTTAGTTTTAATATAACTTTATTTTTTTCACGTTTTTCAACAACTGGCTTACTATTTAATTTTGTTTCAACACCTAATTTATTTAAATGATTAAGGGCTCTTTTACTAGTGGAAGTACTTAATGAAGATAGCACTCTATCACCTCTATTATATAATGTAACTTTTTTATCTTTATAAACATCTTTAATTTCACCAGCTAATTCAACACCTACGACTCCACCACCAATTATGGCAATATTATTAGCAGCTTTTAATAATTTTGAATTACCTTTCCATTGAATATCTCTATCTTTCTTAGATTGCTTTTCTCTAATTTTTAATTCAGTAAATCCATTAATGCCAGATCCTGTTGCAAGTATACAATAATCAAAATTAATAGAATCGCCATTATCCAAAATAACTTTATCTTTTTTTAATTCAACGACCTTAGACATTATGTGTTTACTGTGAATTAAATCTTTTATTCTTCTTCTAACTTTTTTCCCAAAATCGATAGGATCAACTAAAGCTCTCAGCATTCCATAAGGAACTTCTAAATAGTCTTTTGGTTCAATTAAAACAATTTTCTCTTTTAAATCAAATTTTTCAAATTCTCTGATAAATTCAATACCTGCTATACCTCCACCAACTACAACAATTTTACTCATACTTTACTCCCTCAACAATTTAAGATTTTTCAATAAATTAAAAATATTTTCAATTATTTATTATATCACAGCAAATACAAAACTAGCAATCAAGTTCTTATACTACCTATTTATTACGTTAGATATTTATTACAAACTTTAATTTATTCATCTTAAAAACATGTTAGAAAAACCTTTTATTTTTAGATATTTGATGTTATTCTTCAAAAGATGAAAAACAAAAGATGGAAAACTAGTGACGAAACAGTTTCAAGCCTTTACTACCATATACTTTGGTGCGTTAAATATAAAAGAGAATTATTAATTGATGACGTAAAGCAACGACTTGAGGATTTACTATATGAAAAATCTAGAGAAATAGATATTAAAATAGTATCTATAGAAATTATGCCAGAATGTGTTCATTTATTTGTAAAAGCAAATCCTGAAGATAGTCCTCATTATATAGTTCAACAATTTAAAGGCTGCACATCTAAAACTTTAAGAGAAGAATTCTCTCAATTAAAAACAAAAATTCCAACACTTTGGACTCGTAACTACTATGTATCTAGCTCAGGAATTTTAAATGAATCAGAGATTAACACATTTTTAGAAAGCCAAAAGAATAAATAAAAAGATAGTTGCCCTAGCAACTATCTCTTTTTATAATAAAAACAATTTTCTATTTTTTCTTATTTTTTAATACGTTTAATAAACCTCCGGCTAATAACATATCCAATTGATCTTTTGTAATATCACACTTCATCTTAATGTTTCTCTCTCCAATATTGACAATAACTGGATTATTTTCTAAATGAGCCATTGTGATTTGATCTGGTAAATCTTCAATTAATATATGTTCACCTTGTTTAATATTATGATAATCAGCTTCATCTAAAAATGTTAAAGGGACTATACCAAAATTACATAAGTTATTTTGGTGTATTCTTTCAATTGAAATAGCTAATACTACTTTTACTCCCAAATACATAGGACAAATAGCAGCATGTTCCCTTGACGAACCTTGTCCATAAGAAGCTCCTGCTACTATAAAGTTACTTACACCAATATCCTTATTGGCTTTACATCTAGTTGCAAAAGTTGAATCAACATTTTCGAAAACAAATTCAGAATAAGCTGGAATATTTGATCGATATTTCAATCTAGCTCCAGCTGGCATTATATGGTCAGTTGTAATTTTATCACCAACTTTAATAGTAATTTCACCTTCAACATTATATGCTAGAGGCTCATTAGTTGGTGGAGCACCAATATTTGGTCCTCTAATTATTTCAGCATCACTAGTATCTTCACTTGGGAAAATAAACATAGAATCATCAATTGTAAAATGTTTAACTTCATCAAAATTTGGATATTCAATCCCATTATCATCTAATGGATTTGTAAAGACACCTGTTATAGCACTTAAAGCAGCTGTTTCAGGACTTACTAAATAAAGTTGCGCATCTTTAGTTCCACTTCTACCTTCAAAATTCCTATTTGAAGTTCTGAGAGAAACAGCTTTACTAGAAGGGCTTTGATGGTTACCAATACAGAAACCACAAGCACTTTCTAAAATTCTAGCACCGGCTTTGATTAGTTTCTCTAAGCTTCCATCTTCACTTAGCATTAACAAAACTTCTCTACTTCCTGGAGCGATACCTAAACTTACAGAAGGATGAACAGTTTTACCATCCAAAATATATGCAACTTTTCTCATATCATCGTAGCTAGAATTTGTGCATGAGCCAATCAATACTTGATCAACCTTTTTACCTTTTAACTCTTCAATAGTTTTAATGTTTCCTGGACTATGAGGACATGAACATAAAGGCTCAACCTTTGCCAAATCTATTTCAAATAATCCATCATATTTTGCGCCTTCATCAGCACTTAACTCTTTATAAACATCACCTCTACCTTGGGCTTCTAAAAATCTTTTTGTATTTTCATCACTTGGGAAAATACTAGTAGTAACACCACATTCAGCTCCCATATTACATATAGTAGCTCTTTCTGGAACTTCAAGAGATTTCACTCCCTCCCCTGTGTATTCAAAAACGCAATTAACATTACCCTTAACACCAAATTTCTTAAGTACAGTTAAAATAACATCTTTTGCACTAACCCAAGGACGTAGTTTATTAGTTAATCTTATTTCAATAACTTTTGGACAAATGATATGAAAAGGACCACCTGCCATGGCAACTGCAATATCAAGTCCACCAGCTCCTATAGCAATCATAGAAAGTCCACCCCCGGTAGGTGTATGTGAATCACTTCCTAAAAGAGTTTTTCCAGGAGCACCAAATCTTTCTAAATGAACTTGGTGACAAATACCATTGCCAGGACGTGAAAAAACAATTCCCTTGTTTGCAGCAATACTCTGAAGGTATTTATGGTCATCAGCATTTTCAAAACCAACTTGCACAGTATTATGATCTACATAACTAACTGCTAATTCATTTTGAACCCTATCTAATCCCATAGATTCAAATTGTAAATACGCCATTGTTCCTGTGGCATCTTGAGTTAAAGTCTGATCTATTTTAATTCCTATTGGCTCACCTACATGATAGTCTCCCTCGACTAAATGCTCCATAAGTATTTTTTCTGTTAATGTTTTAGCCATTTAATTCACTCCTATACGTCTAAATTATAATGAGAATGCAATAAAATTCAACCACTATAGTTATTTCTAGCAAATAATTATTTTCTCTATCATGACAAAATATCAAAACTAGGAATACTAAGTTATATTGCTTACAACCTTTGAATCCTTAAATTTATGCTTTGCATATATATTATAAATAATAACCTCTATAATAATTACACTAAACATAAATATGCTAAAATCAATCATAACAGTCCTAAAATCCATTAATTCATAAATTAAACCACCAAAGATAGATCCTAATACTACCCCTAAGGTTAATAAAACTTCATGAATCATCATTCTCCTAGCTCTATTTATAGCGCCACTAACCCCATGGAATATACTTTGCATGTAAATTAGGGAAAATACAAATCCAAATAAAATAAATAAGATAAACCAAGAATAATAACTAGTAAACAAAATAGATATATAACTTAATACAGCTAAAAATAATTGAGATAATATAATTAATGATCGTTTAAAATGCCAGAACGAGGCTTTTCCTAAAAAATAAAAAGCTAGACAGCTAGTAAGTCCACGACTCCAAAGTAGCCAACCAATTTTAGTTTCATTAATTAATAAGACTTCTCTACCATATAAAGGGAATATATTTAACAACATACCCATGAAGAAATATCCTAAAATTATAGCACCCCAAGATAAAAACCTTAGAGGAGTACTCTCATCTTTTAATAAATTTTCCTTTTTATACTGTTTTTCACTTTCGACTGCTTTTAAATATGGAACTTTTGTTGTAAAAAATAAAACATTTAAAGCTAAAATAAAAAAAATCACAACACTGACAATAATTGGTAAGGCAACATTTTGTTCAGTTAAAACTCCACAAATAATTGGAGAAATTGATCCACCAAACCCCCATGACAAATTAAAAAAGCTTATAGCCCTATTTAATACTTTTTTTTCTCTACCTCTAGAAAACCAAGTTTCCATAGGAGGCCAAAGTAATGCCATAAAGGCTCCATATAATATCAAAGAAATTAGAATATTTATATATTTTGTAGAGTGTAAAAATAAAAAAATAGAACCACCCATTCCTAGTAGTGATACGAAAATTATATGCCTAGGACTAAAATGACTAATTGGTTTATCAATAATTAAACAAAAGATAACATATGAAACGGAATAAGAAGAAATGGATATTCCAATCAAAGAAGGAGAATAAGAAAAGACATCTTTTAAATAATAAACTAATGATAAATTAATCATTGAGATTATCATTTGAGAAACAAAGGAAACACTACTTAAAAACAAAAGTTGCTTATTGTCATGATTCATATAAAACCACTTATATTGTTAATTTTTGCTTAGATTATCATACTTAAAAAAAAATGTCTTGTTTTATTATTGGAAATAGGCTATTTTTTTTACATGAGTAATAATAATTTATTAATGAATGCACCTTTTTTATCAGCATTTTTTGCTTGTTTAATAGCTCAATTCATAAAACCTATCATAGCCCTTATCGTCGGGGATAAATTTGAGATAAAAAGAGCAATTTCCACAGGGGGAATGCCTTCAAGTCACACTGCCACTGTTATAGCATTAACCACTACAATTGCTTTTAAATATGGACTTAATTCCCCATACTTTGCAATTTCTGCCGTATTTGGCACTATTGTAATACATGACGCTATGGGAATAAGAAAGGAAGCAGGCAAACAAGCTGAGCTTTTAAACCAGTGGAGTAAAATCTTTACAGAAATTCATGAGGAAGGACAATTTACTCAAGCTAATTTAAAAACAATGCTTGGCCATTCGTTTTCTCAAGTATTCTTTGGAATTATTTTGGGACTAATAGTCGGTATTGTCTCCTCTTACGTTTTTTAATACAGTTTTTACTGAACGTTAAATTTAAAAAATAATAAATATTCCAATTTAATATTATAAATATACAGTATTTCATATTTTTTTAAAAAAATTAACTTATAAATATACATTCATTATTGACATTATATGCATATTTATGCATAATCTCATTAAATTACATTAAAAAAGGCAATTTAGGAGAGAATTTAATGAAAAAAAATCTATTTATTTTACTTGGAATATTAGCTGTATTAAACTTTAATATTTATGCAGGTGGACAAACAGAAGAGGATAACACCTTAGTTGTAGCTAGCAATTGTGAATGGCCACCATTAGAATATGTAGCAGAAGATGGAGAATTTGCTGGTTTTGAAATTGAATTATTAGCTGCTTTAGAAACAGTAACTGATTACAAATTTGAAGTAGTAAATGTTGCTTGGGATGGTATTTTTGCTGGTCTTGCAAATGGTGCATATGATTTAATTGCTAGTGGAGTATCTGTCACAGAAGAGAGAAAGCCAAAAATGGAATTCTCAACTCCAATTTTAGAAATTACTCAAAGTATTATCACACCAATTAATTCAACAGGCATGACTAATCTAAGTGAAATTAATGGCAAGACTGTTGGTGTTCAAATTGGAACAACTGGTCATTTAGTATTACTAGATAGTGAAGATCTAGATATCGAAATAAAAGCATATGATAATATTGCCTTAGCAATTGAAGATTTAATTAACGGAAATTTAGATTGTGTTGTTACAGACAGTGTTGTAGCTAGTGACTATGTTGTTGTAAATGAAAACTATAGTAGCAAATTAAAAGTTGCAGGAATTGCGAGCGATGAAGCAGAACCTATTGCAATGGCCTTTAAAAAAGGTGATTTAGATACTTTAAAAATTGTAAATGATGGTATTGCTAAATTAGAAGAAAGTGGTGAATTAGCTGCCTTAAAAGCTAAATGGAATTTATAATCTTAATAAATATCTAGAAAACAGGATTTTTTAAATCCTGTTTTTTTTATTCCAAATTTTCATTAATAAATCTATAAAAACTGTAATATTTATAGGCTTAGAAATGTAGCCATTCATACCAACTAAAGTACAAGCGTCAATATCGTTTTTAGTATTATTTGCTGTCATAGCGTAAATGGGTAAATCTTTAGCATAAGAGAGTGGAAGCTCTCTAATTTTTTTAGTTGACTCAAAACCATCCATGATTGGCATTTGACAGTCCATAAGGATTAAATCGTAATAATTTTCACCCTTTTTTAAAACTATATCTACAGCAGCTTTGCCATCAGATACAAGTTCTGCTGTACCTTTTTTCGACTCTATTATTTTTTGAGCAACTAGTTGATTTATTTCATTATCTTCAACTATTAGTATTTTCATACCAGCCAAATTAATATCTAAATCCTGTTTTACTCTAGGTTGGTAAGGCTTACCAACGCATATAACAGAAATTAAATCTGATTTAAAAATAGGTTTTTGTAAAATAAAATTATTTTTGAATTTCTCATTTACATTTCTATTATATTCTGAAGTAAAAATTATCTTTGGTAAAGAATTTAAATATCTTTGCTTAATAGCATTTAAAATAGAGGAGACAAAATCCTCAGATTCATATTTCATTATAACAAAATTAAAAGTTTTATCTAAATTAATATTTTGTAAAGCCTGCTCTTTGTCATGACAACTAATACAATTAACTCCGATTTCAGTAACATAATTTTCAATTATTCTAGAAGTTTTTTCGTCTTCAATTATTAGTAAATTATTATCTTTTAATAAAGTACAAACATCTTCAGATTTAAATATCTTTAAATCAACAATAAATTCAATAGTAGTACCTTGAGCATTAGATTCAACTATTTCAATTGTACCATTCATCATCTTAGTTAAGTTCTTAACAATAAAAAGACCTAAGCCACTGCCGCCAAAATTAGTTTTTTTATTAGATTGACCTTGTTCAAATTTGTTAAATATCACATCTTGTTTATCTTTATCTATTCCACAACCAGAATCTTTTACTACAAATTTTAAATGGATAAATCGATCTACTGAATCACTTTGAGATATATCAAGATTTACACTGCCACCTTTATCAGTAAACTTAAAAGCATTCGATAATAAATTTGTTATAATTTGATTTAATCTAAACTTATCCCCTATTAGTCTTTCATGCTGAATATTGTGAAGAGTATAAGAAAAATCAATTTTATTCTCTTTAGCTTTAATTTTATATATACCAATCAAAGGTTTAATTAAATCTTTCAAATCAAAAGGATCTTCTTCTAAAACAATTTTACCTTCTTCAATAGCAGAGATATCTAAAATGTCATTTATTAAAGTTAATAAATATTTAGAAGAAACATCTATTTTAGATAGATATTCATCAATTTCTTCCCTGCTTAAATTTCCATCTTTTGATAATTCTGTTAAACCTACAATAGCATTCATAGGTGTTCTAAGATTATGCGTCATACTAGCTAAAAATTCAGATTTGTATTGATTTTGTCTCTCTGCTAAAATTTTTTGATCTTTTATTTTTCTTTTCTTAATATACAAAGCAAAAAAACTACAACCTAAAAAAACTAGAAATGCATCGAAAATAATGAAGAAAGGAAATATCTTTAGATATTGATTTCTAAAAGAATATGGAACTATTAACATATCATCATAAGGAATCCCTGAAGAAATTATCCAATTAAAAGGAGAATACAAGAGAGAATATGAGAGTTTTTTTTCAACTTCATTATCTATCAAATTCTTAAAGTAATAACTTTGATAAATTTCTCCATCTTTTTTTATCCCCTCTAGTTCACTCTTATATGGTTGGTTATTAGCCAAATCAAAGGTTTCGGTTGATAAATAATCACCTTCAGTAGCAATAAGGTTTTGATGAAGTCTTCTAATGGCATAATTATCTCCACCTTCAAAGTTTATTACTTCATTTACCCAAAAATACCTATTATTATATGTCTCTAACGAAGAAATCATTGAATGGATTTCACTCATAATTTTTTCATTAATTATGTTTTGATCTAGAGTTTCATCATCTGCCATATAATAATAATTAAGCCTAGTTAATCTATATTCATCTATTAATGTAACTAAGTTTAAGACATCTATTTTTAATTCTTTTTTAGCTTCTTCCTTGGTAAATTCACAGAGGTTTTGATAAGCAGAATCAAAAGTAAATTTATAAAAGATAGCAATAACAACACCTAAACAAATTATTAAAAGATGAACTACTATTTCATATTTAAAGTTTATTTTCTTTCTTTTCATGTACCCCCCATTAATTGATAGATTATTGAGTACAATAGATAGTATTCCACCTTTATTAATGAACAAAAAATTTTGGTTACTTACATATTATATCATATATCTCTTTTGCTACAGAAAAAAAGACTACTATCCTAACAAATTACAAATAAACCGATTAAATTACATTATAGTATATGAATTATATAACTTGATATTTTAGCAATTTCACAATATCTTGATTATTATCCTGTTTTTTCGCAATTTAAGAGTATAAAAGGTCGCTAATTACTTATTTACAAACAAGTTATATGGCGACCTTAAAAAATATTTATTGTGTTGTTTAATTTATTTTTTTGTTTTTGCTATCATTTTTCTTATTTGCTCCCTTTTATAGATATTTTGACCATACTCAATTCCATACTTATTTTTTATCTTTTGTAAAATTCTATCATAGTAAGTTAATTTAAAAGTTGTTCTATTTAATTCAACTACATTAGCTTTTTTAAGTGAATTTTGAATTTGTTCTGTTGAATATTCATAATCTAAATCATGTTCTAATATCCTTGTAATTAATAATGACATAAAACAAGTTAAGAAATGTGCTTGTATTCTATCTTCTCTCTTAACATAAATAGGTCTTGCATTTAATTCACTTTTAGTTACTCTAAAGGTTTGTTCAATCTTCCATAATCCATGATACATATCTATGATATCTAAAGGTCCAATTATTTTATTTAATTGCAACCATCCTTCTTTTTTTAACCATCTTTGTGGTTTATTAAAAGGTTTTTGATATTCCCCTGTTTCCTTTCCATTAGCATCAAGTATTGGTAGAAGACCTACAACATTAGTTTCTATTACATAGAATCCATCTAAAGATTCATCTTCGTCTAATTGTTGATTATCGAAGACTACCTTTGCTTTATAGTTTTTAACTTCTTTTTCTGTTTCTGGATCTATTACTTTTGTTTTAAGGTATTTATTTTTACCATGATTGTTATCAATTACATCTTTACTATTAGAATGAGAAGCTACTAATGCTTTCTCTACAGCGGCAAGTCTATCTTGCTTTGCTCTTTGAGCATACTTTGATGACCAGAATATTATTTGATAATGTCCAACACCTTTTACATTTTTTTTCTTTCCTTCAGTATTTTCTACATAAGTGTCTTTAACTTCATCATAAATTTTATACATAAAAGCTACTGGTGGAGCATCTTCAACAGATTCATACTTATCATAATCAATTACTTTAGAAGAAGCATCTAACTTAACATAACCTGTTAAATCTTTTACTACTTTCTTTAAATTTTCAGTTCCACCTTTAACTGACTTACTAAAGATATATCCATTATGATTAGTAATAACATCAGCAACATTCATTCCACTCATCATGCCTTTGTCAGCAACAAAGATAATATGTTTTACATCTATTTGATCTCTAACTTGTTTGCTCATTGGAATAAAGGTTTTACAATCATTAGTATTACCTGGGAACAATTCATAAGTTACTGGAAAACCTTTATCATCCATAAATAATCCCATTTGTACTATTGGTAATGGTCTATGTTCTTTAGACACCCCTTTTTTTCTAAAATTATCTTCATTATCTATTTCAAAGTAATAATTAGTAACATCATAAAATAAAATAGTTGTATCTCTGTTATATTGTTTAACCATTTGTTTATGTAAATGTCTAAGTAATGGATCTTTCCATTTAGCTATATAACTTAAACTCCTATATATTGCATTAAGGTCAAAATCCATTTTATCAAAGTACATATTTTTATTTAGCCAAGTAGACCTTTTTGAATCTGGATCAATTATTCTCCCATAAACCAATAATTTAATTACAGATGTTAAATTATATGATAAATCTAAAGATTGACGTCTTCTATCAAAGAAATTATGTATTGTTAATTTATGAAAAATTTTACTAATAGCAGCATAGCCAATATTCTTAATACAATCATAAGAATCAGTATCCTCTTCGAAAGGAAGGATTTCATTAGGATTAAAAGTAATTGTAACAGGTTTATTTTCTTCTTTTAATTCTTTAGTTTTTTTTATAGCTAATTTTTTAAACCGAGAAATAACCTCTTCTTCAGTTCCATCAAATTCATCAACAAAACCAATTCTTTCAATAATTCTTTGTTTAACTTTTCCATTTTCTCTATAGCTTTCGGCAAAATACATAGCGATTCTACCATCTTTATTTCTAGGTGAGGTTTGTACAAACATAAAAATTCTCCATGTAAGTATTATATCATATCTTCAAATACAACACAATACAACACGTAAAATATTTATATAAAAATATTAAAAAACCAAAAAAAATAACCCTAAACGGGTCTGAATTCAAATTTTACCTTCTTTGTTAGTTATCTAGGACTGACAAACTCCGGAGGTTTTGATAAGCAGAATCAAAAGTAAATTTATAAAAGATAGCAATAACAACACCTAAACAAATTATTAAAAGATGAACTACTATTTCATATTTAAAGTTTATTTTCTTTCTTTTCATGTACCCCCCATTAATTGATAGATTATTGAGTACAATAGATAGTATTCCACCTTTATTAATGAACAAAAAATTTTGGTTACTTACATATTATATCATATATCTCTTTTGCTACAGAAAAAAAAAGACTACTATCCTAACAAATTACAAATAAACCGATTAAATTACATTATAGTATATGAATTATATAACTTGATATTTTAGCAATTTCACAATATCTTGATTATTATATAGGGGTGTATATGATAATAAACAGCGTTAGAGGATTTTGTATGGCCTTAGCAGATAGTATTCCAGGAGTATCTGGAGGAACTATTGCATATATCCTAGGATTTTATGATACATTCTTAAATTCTCTTAACAACATAATTTCACAGAACAAAAAAGAACAGAAAGAAGCTTTGATTTTTTTAATCCAACTATTAACAGGTTGGGTTGTCGCAATGATTTTAAGTATTATCATACTTTCGTCTCTATTTAATAAATATATTTACTTTATGAGTTCTCTTTTAATTGGTTTAACAATTTCCTCTGTCCCCTTAATTTTGACTGAAGAAAAAAATATTTTTAATATGAAACCAATATCAATTCTTAAATATCTCTTTTATTTTATTTTAGGACTTGCTTTAGTATTATTCATCTCTACCTCTTCTATTTCAGCTTCATCAACTACTGTTGATTTGACTAATTTAGATTTTAAATTAGTTTTAAGACTCATGGTAGCTGGAATGTTAGCAATTTCAACTATGATACTACCTGGAATATCTGGTTCTTCAGTACTTGTAATATTAAAGCTATATATCCCAATTATTAATGGACTAAAACAACTCATTTCGTTCAACCTTGATTATTTTCTTGCCATTTTCTTTTTTGGGTTAGGTATTTTAATTGGAGCAATTAGCACTGTCAAAATTGTAAAATATGCTCTATCAAACCACAGAGCCTCAACAATTAGTTTTATAATTGGTCTAATAATTGCTGCAATTTATTCTATAATTCTTGGACCAACGACTTTAGAAATACCACAAGCTCCATTAAATTTTACAACCTTTAATATAGCGGGATTTATTTTAGGCATTTTTATAATTGGCAGTCTGAATAGACTAAAAAAAAGAAAAGAAATTTAATAAAATGATTTAATTTTTATACAAAATTAGTCAATAGTATTGAATATTTATTCACTTTATCTTGACAATATTGTATATTTATGAGATAAATAACGAAGTTAATGCATAAAGGATTAAATGAATATACAATGAATGATAATTTAAACAATAAAAAAACAAAGAATTCATCAGAAAAGAAAAAACCAATTACAATCCAAATGACAGATGGGGTGCTTATTCCTAGCAAAAATAATGGAAAAATTATGAATAGCTGGAGAATAACATTTTACTTTGGACTAATAAGCTTACTTTCACTGATTGTTTTTTTCCCTGACCCATATAGGGAGATTTTTCTTGTATGTATACAAGGAACTCCTGTAACATTTCAATGTACTATTTTTGCGATAATCGGGGCTGCTATCATTGGAACAATAACAGGGTTAGGAAGTGTTTCAAAACATGGTTTCATCAATATGATTAGTGGTGTGTATGTTGAATTGATTCGTGGTATTCCTTTACTAGTTCAACTTATTTTTATCTACTATGCTTTAGGTAGATTTTTCCATTTAAATGGAATGACTGCAGCAATAATTGCACTTGCAATTTGTTTTGGCGCTTATATGGGTGAAATAGTTAGAGCTGGTATTCAAGCCATTCCAAGAGGTCAAATGGAAGCTGCAATTGCCTTAGGACTTTCAAGATATCAAGCATTTAGGTATGTAATTTTACCCCAGACTTTGAAAGTAGTCTTACCTGCAGTAGGTAATGAATTTATTAGTATGTTAAAAGATTCTTCTTTAGTTTCAGTTATTGCATTAAGTGATATCTTAAGAAGAGGAAAAGAATATATTTCAAGAACATTCCTTTCATTAGAAACAATGTTAGTTGTTGCTCTTATTTATTTACTAATAACTTTAATCTTATCCCGCTTAGTTGGAAAATTAGAAGAAAGGATGAATAACGATGCCTAATATTAAAATTGAAAATTTACAAAAAACTTTTGTTACCCAAAGTGGGAATACAGTAAATGCAGTAAATAACGCATCTTTAGAAGTTAAAGATGGTGAAGTTGTTGTAATAATTGGACCATCTGGAAGTGGGAAATCCACTTTGTTAAGATGCATAAATAAATTAGAAATTCCTACAGGTGGTTCTATCTTAGTTGACAATGTTGATGTTGTTAAAAGTTCTACAGATATAAGAAAAATTAGAGAAGAAGTAGGAATGGTCTTTCAATCATTCAATCTCTTCCCTCACCTTAGCGTATTAGATAATATTACATTAGCTCCAATTAAAGTTAAGAAAATGGAAAAAGCTGAAGCCGAAAAAATTGCAATGCAACTATTAGAAAGAGTTGGCTTAAAAGAAAAAGCTAATTCCTTTGCTAACCAATTATCAGGTGGTCAGCAACAAAGAGTCGCTATTGCTAGATCTTTAGCTATGCATCCTAATATCATGCTTTTTGATGAACCAACAAGCGCTCTTGATCCTGAAATGATTAAAGAAGTTTTAGATGTTATGCTTGATTTAGCAAAAAGTGGAATGACTATGTTACTTGTAACTCATGAAATGGGATTTGCAAGAGCAGCAGCAACTAAAGTTGTTTTCATGGATGAAGGAAAAATTATTGAAGTTGGAACGCCAACTCAAATATTCGACCATCCAACAAGCCAAAGAACTAAAACATTTTTAGAACATATTCTATAAATTTTATTTATATATTATTGAACTACCCTAATAAATGGGTAGTTTTTTTTATATTTTTATCACTAATTTACATCTAGAATAACATTTACCATTTTATTATATAATTATTTTATTGTCATATAAGCAATTATAATATTTTCTAACTATATTACTAAAAATTTTATTTAAATGTTGACATAAGTTACATTATGGCTTATATTTTAATTGTTCACACTTTATTGAAATTTGCATACAAACTTTAAATTGTGTTCCAGAGTATTAACTCTCTTTTAATTATCACTTTGGGTGTTTCAAAAATGAAACATCCATTTTTAAATCTAAGCTATATTGTACAAACCTCTAAGAAAGTGTAAATTTAAACAAATACTTAAGAGGTTATTTTTATGGAAAACAAAAAAACTTGGTTAGAAAGAAACATCTCCTTACCAATATTATTACATCCTGAAGCAGAAAAAGAAAATTCAATCTCCCACGCCATTGCAGCTATTCTTGCAGCTATAGGTTTAATTTATATTTTGATAAATCTTAAAAATGTTGATAATCCCAATTTAAAATTAGGATTAGTTATATTTGCTCTATCAAATTTACTTTTATATTTTGCAAGTGCACTTTATCATGGGCTACCTAAAAATAATGCAAAAAGATTTTGCAGAATATTAGATCATAGCAATATTTATTTCTTAATAGCAGGAACTTACACCCCCCTACTATTATATGTAAATTCAGAAAAAACTTTAAAAATGTTTTATTTTTTATGGGCAATTGCCATTTTAGGAGTAGCCTTTACTTTAATTTTTTGGGGTAGATTAAAACCACTTCATGTAGTTTTGTATTTAGTAATGGGCTGGCTTTTAGTCTTTTTTTGGAACGACATAGTTCCAAACTTACCCGATGGCTTTTTTACTTATATAATCACAGGTGGGGTACTTTATACTCTTGGTGTAATTTTTTATGGGTTCAAAAAAATTCCCCATGGTCATTTAATTTGGCATATATTTTGTGTAGCAGCTAGTATTACTTTTTACATTGGAATAATAAAATATTTATTATAAAAAGAAAAATCTCTCAAAAATGATATGATACATTTAAAGCAAACAGAATATTTTTTCATACATTTTAGAAGTATAATATTAAAGGGGACAGAGCTTATATAAGCAATAAAGTAAAAATACAAACAGGTAAAGATTAAAAACATGTCATATAAAGTTTTATAACAATTGATTCACAAATCAATCTAAATAACTTTATTTACATCATTTTAATATTTAAACAATTAGATAAAACAAATAAATATTCTATCTAAATTAATCAATTAATAATTAAAATCATTAAAGGTATAAAATAAAAAAGTAACGCTACATATATTTTTCAACGCAAAATTAATGATAAATTTATTAGCTATTAAAATAAAAGAAAACTAGAATAAAATTAAGAAACTCGGCTTCTTTGTAATAGAAAAACCGAGTTTAATTTTCTATTTTTAAAAGATACAATAGTCGCTGTACCATTAAAAATAGTGTTATTTATATAAATATATTTATTCTGCTAACAATTGATCTATAGCACTTGTTAATGTTTCTTTTGCTACCATACCTTGGTAAGCCACAACAGGAACACCTTCCTTATTAAGCAAAACAGTTGTAGGCAAGCTATTAGTATTAAACAGAAAAGAAATATAGCCGGGGTCTATTACACAGATTGTATCGTCATTAAAGTATTCATCAGCAAAAGCTAATAGAGATTCCATATTCTCACGTTGTCCGTCAAAAGAGTCAAAGAACATAAATGTAACTTGATCTTTATATTCTTCACTAGCATCAATAAAATCTGGCATTTCGCTTTGACAAGGTGGACACCAAGAGGCAAACAAGTTGATAACAACAGGCTTACCCTTTTGTGCTACTTCCCAAAAAGTAGTCTCTTCACCTGACAAAAGATTTATAGGAATATCTGGCATTATGCTAGAATTTTCACTTTCATCATCACTATCATCTGAAGAGGGGCTATCCTCTTTAACAATATCATCTTGGGATGAAGCTAGTACATCATTATCACTTGATGACTCATTATTCACATTCGCACTATCATCTTGGGATGAAGCTGGACTTTGGCTTGTAGAGGTTTGAGAACTATTAGTTGATGTTGAAACAGCTAAATCTTTAGTCTTGTTTTCTAAATCATTTATCTTATCATCATCGACCTTAATAGTTGGAGTGTATGAAGTATCTATTCCATTTTCACTCAATTTATTGTATCCAAAATACGCCAACACAAAAACTAAAACTATAACTACTACTATAATCAAACTATTTCGTTGATTCTTATTCATAAACTATCTCCAGTGTTATTCAAACAGTATTGCTGGTGAGTATCCTAAAACCATCAATACACCCATAATTAACAATAAGCTTCCACTTATAATTGTTACTACTTTATAATGAGTCTTAATAAAAGCAAAAGCCCCTTCTAATTGTTTAAGCAATAATGCTGATAAAAAGAATGGAACTGCCAAACCCAAGGAATAAGCAATTAAAGTAAAAATTCCTTGATACAATGTTGCGGTGTTCGCAGCTAGCATTAAAGCAGAGCCTAAGAATGGACCAGTACAAGGAGACCAGCCTACCGCAAATACGATACCAAATACGAAAGATGAAAAATAATTCAAACTTTTTGTTCTAGCTTTTAATTTATAAGTGTTTTCTAAAAATGGTAGTAACTTTAACCCTAAAAAGCTTAAGGCAAATATTATAACAAGTACACCACCAACTCTATTTATAACATCTAAATGCTCACTTAAATATTGCCCTAGAAAACTAGCACTAGCTCCTAAAGTAGCAAATAAAATAGTAAAGCCAAGAATAAAAAAGATTGAATTGAATAAAAGCTTATTCTTATCAACGCTTTCATCATCTTTCTCCGCTATTCCACCTGCCAAATATCCGATATATAAGGGAATCATCGGTAAAACGCAGGGGCTAATAAAACTTAATAAACCTTCTAATAACGCTGTTATATATGCCATGGTTATATAATAAAGGCTAAAGATTATTTGTAAAGTAACTTTATCACTTAATTCCTTATGATGGTAAGATAAATATACAAAATACATTAAAACTACATACTTTTTTTATTTAATATTATTTATACAAATAAGTATTCAAAACAATCGTGTTTCAATATATAATGAGTATATGTCTAAAAAAAAGAACAAGATGGATTCTGCAACAGAATTTAATAATTATTATAAAAGTATATATAACGAAAGATGGGAAGAATTAAAACAATCTTTATTAAAGGAAAAAGCTAATACTTATTTTTCAACAAATTTAGTTAAGCCATACTATTTTGATGAAGCCTCCCTTTTTTGTGCAAATTTATTAGATATAAACAAAGGCGACAAAGTCTTAGATATGTGTGCTGCTCCTGGGGGAAAGACTTTAGTATTAGCATCAAAACTTAAAGGGTCTGGTTTACTAATATCTAATGATAGATCTAGTAATAGAAGAAGTAGACTGCATAATGTTATTAATGAGCATTTATGCGAAGAATATAGAGAAAATATCCATATAACTGGTCATGATTCAACTAAATGGGGGCTATTTGAACAAGAAGTATATGACAAAATTTTATTAGATGCACCTTGCTCAAGTGAACGCCATGTATTAAGTGATCCCTCTTATTTAAATAAGTGGTCATTAAATAGGCCAAAACATCTCTCCTACCAACAATTTGCAATGTTAGCAGCTGCTCTTGAAGCTGTTAAAGTTGGTGGAATCATCCTTTATTCAACTTGTGCAATCACCCCATTAGAAAATGAAAATGTTATTAAAAAATTGTTTAAAAAACGCTCAGGGCGATTTGAACTAGTTAATTTTGAATGCAATATTGCTGAAGATAGAGAATTTGGTAAAATAGTTCTACCTGATGTTAGTGACAATAGAGGTCCTCTATACTTTTGCCTTATAAGGAGATTAAAATGAGTATTGTTAGTATTGAGAGATGTGAAGATTATGAAATAGAAAATGTTTACTCCACCTTAAAAGATGTAATTAAAAATTCTTCTATGCCAGAAATTAAAAATAAAAAAATCTTAGTTAAGCCAAATATCTTATCAGATGCAAAACCTGAAGCTTGTGTTTCAACTCACCCCAGTGTTGTTTTAGCCCTTATTAGAATACTAAAAGAAGAAGGTGCAAAAAAAATATTAGTTGGGGACTCTCCTGGCCTACATGCTCCAAAATTCAAACCTAAAAAATCACAAATATATCAAGTTTGTAAAGATGAGGATGTTGAATGGGTTAACTTTCATGAGAAAACAACTAAAAAGAAAATACCTTTTGTAAAGAGAAAGGTTGCTATAACTAAAACAATTGATGAAGTTGATTTTTGTATATCAGTAGCTAAATTAAAAACCCATGAATTAATGATTACCACTGGTGCAATAAAAAATATGTTTGGTATAGTTCCAGGATTAAACAAAAGTAAACAACATGTGCACAATCCTACTCGAAAAGGCTTTGCTAAATTTATTTGTGGGTTGTTTAGTATAAGTAAAACAGAATTCGCCGTAATGGATGCTATTATGGCAATGGAAGGCGCTGGTCCTGGAAATGGAACTCCAAAAAAAGTTGGTCTACTTTTAGCTAGCGACGATGCTTTAGCTTTAGATATTAGCCAAGCTATAATAATGGGACATAATCCTCTAGATATCCCTATCATCAAATATGCTATAAAAAAAAGATTAACTAATACAAAAAAATTAGATGATATTACTTATAGCAAATTAAATGCAAATGATTTAGTTGTTAAAGATTTTAAAAAAATTACTTTAGGAGAAAAGAAAGAAAACAGACCTGCTCCAATTTTTTTAAAAGACCCATGCATAAAATGCAAAAAATGTATTGATATTTGCCCCGCTAATGCGTTATCACTTAAGAACAAAAGAATTGTTATTAACGAAAAAAAATGCATTAGATGCTATTGCTGCCATGAGGTATGCCCAGCAAATGCTATAAAAATCAAACAAAAATAGGTACATATGGATTTAAAAAGCGAATTAAATGAACAACAATACCTAGCTGCGTCAACAATTAATGGACCTTTATTAATTATTGCTGGCGCAGGTAGTGGTAAAACTAGAATGTTAACTTATCGCATAGCACATATGCTAGATAATAATATTGATGAAAAAAATATATTAGCCTTAACTTTTACTAATAAAGCTGCTAAAGAAATGGGAGAGAGAATCAGAAGTTTAACAAATAAAGAATTAAAACATCTTACAACTACAACCTTCCACTCTTTTGGCTTAGGCTTATTAAAGCAACATATCCACCATTTAGGTTGGAAAAACAATTTTACTATATATGATACAAACGATAAAATTTCCCTTATCAAACAAGTTATAATAAATCTTGGCTGGTCAGTTGATGCTTTTAATCTTAAAGACGTTCAAGATTATATAAGTAAATTTAAAACTTTCCGATCAACTGTTAACTCAAAAACAGCTGCTGATACAAAAACTATTTTAAATGAATATGAAAAATATTTAAAAGCATATAATGCAGTCGATTTCGATGACTTAATTGTTAAGCCACTTGAATTATTTGAAAAATTTCCTGAAATATTGGAAAAAACAACCAACAGATTTAAATATATTTTAGTAGATGAGTTTCAAGATACTTCCATAGCTCAATATAAATTAATTAGTACTTTGGCAAAGAAAAATAGAAACATCTGTGTTGTTGGGGATGATGATCAAAGCATTTATTCTTGGCGAGGTGCTAATTATCAAAATATTATAATGTTCGAAAAAGATTTCCCTGAACTTAAAGAAATCATGCTAGAGAGAAACTACAGAAGTAGCAAAACTATTTTAGATGCTGCAAATAATATAATTATCAACAATAAACAAAGAAAAAATAAAAAACTTTGGACTAAAAGTGATCAAGGGACAAATATTTATTTAATCCGTCCTGAAGATGGTGAAAAAGAAGCAAATCAAGTAGCTAGAGAAATTATTCAACTACACCAAAAAAATAATATTAAATTTAGCAACTTTGCCATCTTAACTAGAACTAATTCTTTAATTCCACCATTTGAATCAGCTCTAATGTCTAGGGATGTAAGTTGCCATGTTAGTGGAGGGAAATCTCTATTTGAGCGTAAAGAAATTAAAGATATATTAAGCTATTTAAAAGTTATAATTAACCCAGATGATGATGTAAATTTTTTACGTATTATTAATACTCCTAGAAGAGGTATTGGTAGAACTACTATTGAAAAAATCAAAGAGGTAGCAACTCATCATAACACCTCACTTTATTCGGCTTTATCTATTATGGCCTATTCTAATGATTATAAAATTAGGGAAAACACAAGAAATTCATTAAAATTTGTATATAACCTAATTGAAAAATATTCAAGAGAATTTGAGGAAAATGAAGATAAAACTCGCTATAAAGTATTAAACAACTTAGTTTTAGAAATTAATTATAAAGACTTTTTAATAGAAGAAAACAATAGTGAAAAAGCTGTGTTATTTAAATTAAAAGGAATAAATATATTAATAGATATGTTAAGAAAATGGGAGCAAAGTTATTTTAACGAAGGTGCATCAATTGAGAATTGGGTTAATAGAATTCTTTTAAAAGGGAAAGAAAATGATAGTGAAAATAACTCTAGTGTAAACATTATGACTATGCACTCTTCAAAGGGACTCGAATTTGACATAGTATACCTTGTAGGAATCGAAGATCACATAATTCCTAGCAGTAAAGCTCTCGAAGAGAATCCTAGAAACATTGACGAGGAGAGACGTTTGTTCTATGTAGCAGTAACTAGAGCTAAACAAAAACTTATTATAAGTTCAGCAAAAAATAGAATGAGAGGTACTCAAATTATACAAAGTTCACCTTCAAGGTTTATAAAAGAAATCCCTGAACAATTAATTGACGAAGCTGAAAATAGATTGCTAAGCAAATCAGATTTAAAAGGTTCTTTTGCTGCCTTGAAAAAAAGATTACAGGGCAAATAATTGCCCTGTAAAATAACTCATTTTAATTATCAAACAGTTTCATATCTCCCTCTTTTATCCAACCTTTTTTTCTCATAAAATAAGCAATAATAATGGATAAAATAGCCGGCAATACAAAATGTAACATAATGATTAAAGGAATTGATTTAGGCCCCATAACTGCTACAGTATTAAATTGTCCAACTAAGCCACTAGTTCCCATTCCAGCTCCTGCAGCATTATTTTCCATCTTAAATACAACTGTTGCAAAAGGCCCCAATATTGCAGCTGTTAAAGTCGGAGGAATCCAAATAAGAGGATTATGTATTATATTAGGAACTTGTAGCATACTAGTTCCAATACCTTGTGAGATTAAACCTCCCATTTTATTTTCCCTATAAGAAATTACTGCAAACCCAATCATTTGGGCACTACAACCAACTGTTGCAGCTCCAGCGGCAAGTCCAGATATTCCTAGACTAATACAAATAGCTGCAGATGAAATTGGAAGTGTTAAGACCATTCCAACAACAGTAGCTACTAATATTCCCATTGGTAAAGGATATAGAGTTGTCAGTGAATTTATAAATACTCCAAGCCATTTCATCATTGCACTAACATAAGGAGAAACAAAGATTCCAACAAGTCCACCTGCTAAGATTGTACAAATTGGAACAACCATTATATCTACCTTAGTTTTACCACTGACTAGTTTAGCTATTTCAGCGCCAATTAAGCTTGCTAATAAAGCTCCAACGGGCTCACCTACAACAATTTTTAAGATAGATCCGTCGTCCCCCATAACAAAAGTACCAGCTCCAATAGCCCCTGCTACTGCTGCACTTAATACGCCGAGTTTAGGAGTTTTGACAAATAATGCAACTCCAAGACCAATTGCGGGTCCTGTTAGATATTGAGCAACATTACCAAAGGTAACTAAAATAGGTAAATTTAAATATGTACCGATTTGTTTGATGATTAATCCAATAATTAAAGAAGCAAAAAGACCTTGAGCCATACCATTTAATGCATTAATGATATAGTCACCAACCTTCTTCAATTGTTTTGGATTTTTTTGTGAAATTTCTTCCATAATAGAATCCTTAAATATATAGGGTTGGATGACTTAGCTAATATTAAATCTATTGTTTAATAATAGGCCTCCATTGATACTTGGTACTATAATAAAATTTAGGGAATATGTAAAGCCTAGATATCTAGTGAATAAATAGCCCCTTCATAAGCATGCAGCAAAATTTCGTTATTGCCAAACTCTGGACTTTTTGCTAAAGGATTAGTGGAAAAAATAGAAGTATTAGCAATAAAAGGAAGTCCAATTGAACTTAATTTAATAATTCTTTTTTTTCTAGAAAAATTTAATAAAATTAATAAAGTTTCATCATTTGTTGTTCTAATATAAGAAATAATATTGTCATCATTTACATCAATAAAAGTAATTTCACCTTCACGTAAGGCAACATGATTCTTTCTTAATGCTATAAACTTTCTATAATATTTTAACATTGAAACTTCTTTAACATTTTGGATTTCAACACATTTTTTTATATTTCCTTGAGGAAGATAAGGCTTAGTCGTGGAAAAACCTCCAAATTGAGAAGTATCCCAAAGCATAGGACCTCTAGCCCCATCTCTACTATTTTGAAAGAAAAATAATTGCCTTCGTTGTAAATCTTTTTGCACCTTTTTTGGAATAAGAGAATCCTCTAAACCCAACTCTTCACCATAATATAGAAAAGGGGTTCCTCTTTGAGTCATCAAGAACATTGTAACTAAGCGAGTTTTTTTTATATTTCCATTTAACCGTGTCATCAATCTCTTATAATCATGATTAGAGAACAACCAGCAAGGCCAGGAAGTATCACAGGCTTCAATCCATCTCTTAGCTGCTAACCTAAAATTTTTAGGTTTTAATGGGGTATTTGCAATAGAATAATCAAAGGCCATATGTAGTTCATCTTTATAAAGACCATAATATGAAGCTACTAATTCAGGCTCTCCTGGAGGAGCTACAACAATATCCCCTATTAAAACTTTATCTTCATAAGAATCAACTAAGGATCTAATTCTTTTAATAACTTTATGTGAATATGGTCTATTTCTATCAAAAATATGGCGCTGTTTTAAATATTTACTTCTAAATCTACCTGGATATTTTGGATTATCTCTTAAATCTTTATCTTTTATAATTAAATTAGTGCAACTTAGCCTAAGTCCATCTACACCTAAATCTAGATAATATTTAAATACATTAAGCATCTCACAAACTAATTTCTCACATCTCCAATTTAAATCAGGAAGATTTTCAGAAAATGAGTGCATATAATATTGGCCTCTCCCCTCATGATAAGTCCAAGCACTACCACCAAAATTTGAAATCCAATTATTAGGGATATTATCAGACCAAATATAATAATCACTATATTCATTATCTTTAGATGCTGAACTTTTTTTAAACCAATGATGGAAGATTGACGTGTGATTTACTGGTAAATCTATAACTAATTTTAAATTATTAGAGTGTAATGAAGTTATTAAATTATTTAAATCTTCTTTTGTCCCCACTTTTGGATCTACATCATAATAATCAATAACATCAAATCCACTATCATAATATGGGGAGGGAAAAAATGGGGTAATATATATAGCATCAACACCTAACTCAAGTAGATAATCAATTTTGGAAATCAATCCTTTTATATCACCAATACCATCATTATTGCTATCTTTAAAGCTTCGTAAAAAAATTTGATAGAAAATCGCTTCTTGCCACCATTTCATTTCCATAAGATTATAATAAATCCCCTCTCTTTTATATTGTAATTAAGAATAATTGATACTACATAAAAATACAACAATATTTTTCTATGATTTTATTCATATATAATAATATAGCATTTATTAACCCTATATAGGAATATAGGTTAGTAGTTATATATAAATGAAAAGCGAATTAGATTGTACATTATTAACTCTTCAAAATTGTTAATCAACAACAATATAATTATATCTTAGAGCTAGTCTATTTCTAAGCAAAACGACTATTATTTATATAAGAATGAGAGCTATGCTAAAAAAAATACTCTGAATTAATTTATCAGAGCATTAACAAAATATTTATTGTATAAAATATATTACTTATTTTATACATCATCTACATCATCATTATTAAATTTAAAGTTCTTTTGGAAAAATTTAAGGGCAAAACGAATTCCAGATGCCCATCCAAGACCCATTTCATCAAATTGGGCTTCCAAATCTTTTTTAAAAGAAGGTTCGATAGAAAATGTAGTTAAACTTTTCTTTTCTTTCACATCTTTTTTGATAGTATCACTGAATAACTTATCAGCTCTATGATGAGTTGTGCTTGTGCTATTTTTCTTTAAAGCCATTTTTATCTCCAAATCTCGCTTTCCATTTCTTCAAATGTTAACTTTGTTTTTTCTTTTAAACCCTTACCGTTTTCCTTAAATAATTGAGGCGCTACATTTTTATCTTGAGATTTTCTAAATACAGGATCAACGGGTATTTGATAAATTTTAAAATTACCCTTACTAGCTGCCTCATATATATCTCTATGTTGTCTTATCCTATCATCATATGAATTAATTACCACTTTCTCATGTATTACAGCTGCTCTAAAATTCTTTTTTAATCTATTTAATTCATCAATAAAAATTTCTAAACCATCCAAACTAAAGGCTTCAGGTGTCATTGGCGTAATAACTTCATCACTTGCTATTAACGCAGAACGTTCTAAGCGACCTAACCCAGGAGATAAATCTAATATTACATGCTGAAATTTTCCTTTGAACTCATGTATCAAATCTTGTATTACAAAAGGTTCATCAGCTAATTTAGTCTCAGAATATAATTTAAGGGTACCACCAATTCCAAAAGTAGGTAAAATATATAAATTAGGTACTTGTTCAACAGGGACTATAGCATCACTAGCATAACATTTACCTTGGACAACATCAGATAATTCCCATCGTGGTGTTTTTGAAAGGAACCAGGATGAAGCATTACCTTGAGGATCCAAATCTACTAATAAAGTGGGAATCCCAGCTAAAGCGGATTGGCAAGCTAAAGTACCAGAAATTGTTGTTTTTCCGACTCCACCTTTTTGTAAATGAAAAGCTATAGTTTTAGTCATAATTAATAAACCTTATATCTAATCTAGTATATACAAGTTACAAATAAATTAACAAGTCTAATATTAAAATTTTTCTAAAATAATCTCACTAATTCAAAATAATATCTTTAGTATCCACCTTATAAGTTTCTATATTATAATTTACTTAAACAATACTATTTTTATATAGTAACAAATTATTTTACAAAACTTTTTTTAAAACATCTCTACTTATTTTTACTTTCATCATTAGCTTTCTGCAAAAAGATTACAAACTAACAATTAAAAATATAATAGCATAAATATTGCTACTTTTCCACAAAATTAACAATTTTTATCCATTTACTTAATTTTTGTATCAAAACTACTTTTAATTAAATTAAAATTGATATTAAAGCTTTTTCAATCTATTTTCAATAAGAATTTACCGTATTATTTTAATTTATTATTTTAAACTATACGAAAATATTATATATATGTAATTTTTACCTAATATTAATTAGATATTGGTTGTATTTTAGTCTATTTTTAGTGTAAAGTATCAAAAACTAAGGAGATTAAAATGAATCAAATTTTTCCAGATAACTACAAACCGGTGTTAAACAAAAAACAAACAGAAAAGGCAATTAAATTCGTTAAAGATACTTTCGAAAGGGAACTTTCCGGCGAATTAAAACTTAGCAGAGTAACTAGTCCTCTATTTGTTCCTAAAGGATCAGGTATTAATGATGATTTAAATGGTATCGAAAGACCAGTCAAATTTGAGATTGGTAATTTAAATAATCGTCAAATGGAAATTGTTCATTCTTTAGCTAAATGGAAAAGAATGGCTTTAGCTGATCATGGTTTTGCTCCTAAAACTGGTTTATATACCGACATGAATGCAATTAGACCAGATGATATGATAGATGCTATACATTCTTTATATGTTGATCAATGGGATTGGGAATTAGTTATGGCTGAAGATCAAAGAAACTTAGACTTTTTAAAAACAACTGTAACTAAAGTATATGAAGCCATTAAAAGAACACAATTTCTAGTAAATGAAAGCTTTGAATCTAAATTACCAATGTTACCTGAAGAAATTGTATTTATACACAGTGAAGATGCTCAAAAACAAATGCCAGAATTAACATCTGAACAACGAGAAAAAGAATTAGCTAAAAAATATGGTGCTATATTCATCATTGGTATAGGAAATAAACTTGTAGACGGCGTTAAACACGGTGGAAGAGCTCCTGATTATGATGATTGGTCCACAGAAACATATAATGGTTATAAAGGGCTAAATGGAGATATTATAGTTTGGGACCATGTCAGACAGGATTCTCTTGAATTATCAAGTATGGGCATCAGAGTAAATAAAGAAGCTCTCCTTAGACAATTAGAATTAGAAAATGCCTTAGAAAGAAAAAATTTATATTGGCATAAAAGACTATTAAATGATGAGTTCCCACAAACTATTGGTGGGGGTATTGGTCAAAGTAGAATTTGTATGTTCTTATTAAATAAAGCTCATATTGGTGAAGTTCAAGCCTCAGTTTGGGATGATGAAACTTTAAAAGTAGCTAAAGAGAAAAACATTCCCCTAATGTAGTTATAAATTTTTAATCCAAGCCACATATAATTTGTGGCTTTTTTTTTTACTCTAATTGTAATAGAATTAAGCATGGAGAAATTTATGAACACTTTAAAATTTACTTCTTGGAATGTAAATGGAATTAGAGCTTGTGATAAAAAAGGTTTTAAAGACTATTTTTACAAATCTAATTCAGATTTCTTTTGCTTACAAGAAATCAAACTTTCAGAAGGACAATACGAATTTAATCCAGAAGGATATTACAGTTATTTTAACTATGCTGAAAGAAAAGGATATAGTGGTACAGCTATTTACACAAGATTAAAGCCAAATAATGTTGTTTTTGGTATAGGTAATGAACTTGATAATGAAGGGAGAACAATACTTTTAGAATATGATGACTATTATGTACTAACTGTATATACCCCCAATAGCCAAGATGGACTTAAAAGATTACCACAACGCCTAAAATGGGATGAAGATTTTAGAAATTATGTTTCAACTTTAGATAAAAATAAACCTATCTTAATGTCAGGAGATTTCAATGTTGCGCATAAAGAAATAGACTTAAAAAATCCTAAGACTAATGTCAAAAATGCTGGTTTTTCACCTGAAGAGAGAGAAAGTTTTACTCAACTTTTAGAAAAAGGATTTACTGATACTTTTAGACTTCTACAACCTGAAGTAATTCACCGCTATAGTTGGTGGAGTTATAGATTTAAAGCTAGAGAAAAAAATGCTGGATGGAGAATTGATTATTGGTTAATTTCTCAAAGAATTAATGATAATGTAGTAGAAAGTGAAATTGATGATCAGATTCTTGGCAGCGATCATGCTCCTGTATACCTTAAAATAAAATTATAGCAAATGGATTACATCCACTTGCTATAATTTATAAATTATTTCAAATATTCAGGAATAATCCCTCTACTTTCAAAAATCTTTCTTTGTTGAGTATCTAAAATCTTCTTACACATTCTTATAGACTGTGGAGTTACTTCAACCAACTCATCATCTTTAATAAATTGTATTGCTTGCTCTAAAGTTATTCTAGTAATTGGAGTTAAAGTAACAGCATCATCTTTACCACTTGCTCTCATATTTGATAACTTTTTTGTTCTTGTTGGGTTCAATAATAAATCCATATCTCTATTTCTTTGCCCAACTACCTGTCCTTCATAAATACTATCACCTGGTTTAATAAATAATTTACCTCTATCTTCTAATTGCCAAAGCGCATAAGCTACAGCAACTCCAGTTCTATCACTAATCAATGATCCTGTAGTACGTTCAGGGAAATCCCCTTTATATCCTTCATAACCTTTTATATATGAATTCATTATACCAAATCCTCTTGTATCAGTTAAAAACTCATCTCTGTAGCCTATTAACCCTCTAGACGGGATGTCGAAAGTTATCTTAACTCTATCGCTTGAATAAGTAATATCACGCATTAAAGCCTTTCTCTTTGAGAGTTTTTCCATGACTATACCAGCAAATTCTTCTGGACAATCAATTACAAGATTTTCTATAGGTTCACACTTTTTTCCATTCTCATCTGTTTTGAAAATTATTTTAGGACGACCAACACAAAGTTCAAAGCCTTCTCGTCTCATTTCTTCAATAATTATCGCCATTTGAAATTCGCCACGACCTTTTACTGTATAGGAGTCATCTGTATTTTTTTCAACTCTTATTGAGACATTTCTCAGAGCCTCTTTCATTAATCTCTCACCAATTTTAGCACTTGTTATTAAAGAGCCTTCTTTACCGGCTAAAGGACTAATATTCTTACTAAACAACATAGCTACTGTTGGTTCATCTACGCTTATTCTCTTTAAAGCTTTAGGATTTTCTTTAGTACAAATTGTATCACCAATAGAAACATTATCTATTCCTGCGATAACAACAATATCTCCAGCACCTAATGAATTAGTTTGAACATAAGAGGGACCTTTAAAAGTATAAAGCTTTGAAATTCTAAGAGGGGTAATTTTATCTTTTTCAACACAAACCAATTGATCATTTATCGAAGCATTACCATTTATAATTTTACCAATAGCTAAACGTCCTAAAAAGTCACTATAAGAGAGATCACTTACAAGCATTTGGAATGGCTCTTCATCATCATATTCGGGTGCTTGAATTTCTTCAATTATTGCATCTAAAAGTGGATATAAATTATCTTCAATTTTATCTAAGGATTTTCCACAAACTCCATCTCTGCCATTAGCAAAAAAGACAGGGACATCTAATAAAGATTCATCATCGCTTAATTCAAAAAGTAAATCATATACTTCATCTAAAACCTCTTCACTTCTAGCATCATTTCTATCAATTTTATTTATTACGATAATAGGTTTCAATTTTAACTTGAGCGCTTTATCTAATACAAATCTAGTTTGAGGGAGAGGGCCTTCTGCAGCATCAACTAATAATACCACTCCGTCAACCATTGACAGTCCCCTCTCAACCTCTCCACCAAAGTCAGCGTGACCAGGAGTATCAATTATATTTATCTTTGTGTCTTTCCAAGTTATAGCACAGTTTTTTGCACTAATTGTAATACCTCGTTCCCTCTCTATCGCTCCACTATCCATTATTCTATCTTGCTTTTGTAACAATCCAGATTGTTCAAACATCCCATCTACCAAAGTAGTCTTACCATGGTCTACATGGGCAATTATTGCTATATTTCTAATAGCATCATTCTTTCTAATCATTAATTTTCCTCAAATTAAAAGGGAGGGGCTTCCTCCCACTTTATAATTTATTTTAACTAACATTCCATCAATACTTGAGCAAGGGTAACTGCCTCTGCCGTAAGTGGAACATTAAATAGATTTTCAATTTCAAACCAATTTTTTTTAATTAATATATCTTCTTTTATAGCTTCAAGATTTAGTTCTACAATAAATGAATCTAAATCTAAATAATAAGTTCGACACTTATGCTTAATATTACAAAAATAATTAATATCCACACTATCTACATCTATTTCAAAATTTTTACTTAAATAGTTTACTAAAGCACAAATTACAATTTCACTAGGATTAACTACTACTGTAGGAAACTTCCATAAATGCTCTTTGCTTTCTAAATCTTTTTTCTCTAAGAAAACTTTATTTTTACACTTTACTATAACACAAACAGATTTAACTGTTTCTAAATTCGCCTTTGAATTTGTAACATTACTCACATTTTTCTCCCCAATAATTAAAAAAATATTTTTTTATTCATGATTTAACTGAAATCAGCATTTTTGGAAAGTAAATTAATTGTTTTATGATATGCTGAAAACAATTCTTCTCCTTCTTTATTATGAAGTACAGAACAGATTGTTATCTTATCATCTATAATACTAACACCAAAACCATTAGAAATATATGAGGAAGAAGGATAAAAACTCATAGTTTTTAATATTTCATCTTCTTCAATTGTAGGTAATACATCAAAATACATGTCGCTGTGTAAAAATTTATAATATTTTTCATTAGTTAAAGGCTTATCTATTAAGGCTGGCGAAATATTTTTTAATATCTCAGATCGAATAAGATATGGTCTACGTTTTAAAAAACTTTTTAATAATTTATCTAGTTGTGAACAATTATCATAAAACGATAACCTAGGTTCTAAACCTCTTTTAAACTTAATAGGCAAAGAGTTATTCACCAAAATTATATTATCTTCTTCTTTTGCACAAAATGGTATCATTAATTCTTTTCGGATTGCTTTGCTTAAACTTAATGCAACTGTTATAAAGAAAGATAATATAGAAACACCTTGTGAACTGCATAAGGAGAACACAATATCTGATTTCAAACTAATTTTCTTTATCTTAATTTTATCGATATTTGTATTTACTTCTGTGTCACTTTTTAGTTTTTTATATTTATTAATTCTAAGTTGATTTAAAAAGTTTAATTTTACTTGTTTTTCTTCATCATATATAAAAGTGTAATTATCTGTACCAAGCAAAATTGCTTTAGCAAAGTTTACAAGACCTCTAGAATCAGAAATAATATTATGAGCAAAAATAACTAGAGTTGTTTGATTATAAACAGCTAAACGTAAAAATTCTCCTACTTCCATTTTAAGTGGATTATTATATTGTTTACTTAACCATGAGTTTACATTTGTACATTCCTCAATTTTATAATCAAATCCTTCGTCAGTTTCACTGAAGAAATAACCTGAAGCATCTTCTTCTAAGACTGATCGTAAAAGAGGAACTGTTTCTTTAATACTATGTAAATTTTTAAGCATTTCATCAATTGAAATCTTTTTTGAAAAGCCTACAACTAAAGCATTAACACATAAATTATCATTTAAAGTGTATCTTTGGTTTTTAATTTCATACTTCATAATATATAGAATAATTGTTATTAGAATTTGATTAAAGACCTTAACGTATTTTTTTTAAATTATTTTAATATATTATTTAAGAAAAAAAAATACACCCAAAGGTGTAAAAATAAAAAAAGGCCCGGCAGCTACCTACTCTCCCACATAATTGTAGTACCATCGGCGTGAGAGCGCTTAACTGCCGTGTTCGGGATGGGAACGGGTGTGTCCACTCTGCTATGGCCACCGGGCCAACTTAAACCTAGAGAGCTAAATAAATTTAGCTATCGAGTTTAAGTGCGATATTCTAGGGATCGCAACGATAATATGGTCAAGCCTCACGGCTAATTAGTACCGATAAGCTGAACATGTCGCCATGCTTACACTCTCGGCCTATCAACCAGATATTCTCTCTGGTTCCTTCAGTCCTCTTAAAGAGGATGGGATGTCTCATCTTGGGGAGGGTTTCCCGCTTAGATGCTTTCAGCGGTTATCCCTTCCAAACGTAGCTACCCAGCACCTGCCGTTGGCACGACAACTGGTACACCAGAGGTTTGTCCACTTCGGTCCTCTCGTACTAAAAGCAGAACCCCTCAAACATCCAACGCTTGTGGCAGATAGGGACCGAACTGTCTCACGACGTTCTGAACCCAGCTCGCGTACCGCTTTAATTGGCGAACAGCCAAACCCTTGGGACCTGCTCCAGCCCCAGGATGCGATGAGCCGACATCGAGGTGCCAAACCTTGCCGTCGATATGAACTCTTGGGCAAGATCAGCCTGTTATCCCCGGAGTACCTTTTATCCGTTAAGTGACGGCGCTTCCACTCGCTACCGCCAGATCACTAAGACCTACTTTCGTACCTGCTCGGCTTGTAAGCCTCGCAGTCAAGCCACCTTGTGCCTTTACACTTGAGGGATGATTCCCAACCATCCTAAGGTGACCATCGCGCGCCTCCGTTACACTTTAGGAGGCGACCGCCCCAGTCAAACTTCCCGCCTGACACTCTCCCCTAACCGGTTTCACGGCCAGGGTTAGAAAACTGGAAAAGGAAGGGTGGTATTTCACCAACGACTCCGCGCAAACTGACGTCCACGCATCTACGTCTCCCACCTATCCTACACATCCTTGTCCAATTTTCAATGTCAAGTTGAAGTAAAGGTTCACGGGGTCTTTCCGTCTAACCACAAGTATCAGGCATCTTCACCTGAACTTCAATTTCACCGGATCTCACGTTGAGACAGCGCCCATATCGTTACACCATTCGTGCGGGTCGGAACTTACCCGACAAGGAATTTCGCTACCTTAGGACCGTTATAGTTACGGCCGCCGTTTACTGGGGCTTGAGTTCGCAGCTTCTTGATAAATCAATAACCACTCCCCTTGACCTTCCAGCACCGGGCAGGTGTCAGTCCATATACTTCCCATTGCTGGTTCGCATGGACCTGTGTTTTTGGTAAACAGTCGCATGGGCCATTTCTCTGCAACTCACTCTCGTGAGCCATACTTATCCCTAAGTTACGTATGCATTTTGCCGAGTTCCTTAACGTGAGTTCTTCCGTACGCCTTCGCATTCTCAGCTCGCCCACCTGTGTCGGTTTATAGTACGGTCCCTCAGTGCCTTACCTTAGAAACTATTTCTTGGCACGACGACTACACGCGCTTCTTACTTCCGTAAAAGTAATCGCTCACAGCTCCTCTTAGTTAACGGATTTGCCTATTAACCTTAACGCATCGCTGCTTTGACAGGGACAACCGTCGCCCTGCCGCGTTTCGCCCTATGCTTCGTTCCATCGAAACACTGAGAGGTGCGGGAATATTGACCCGCTTCCCATCGACTACGACTTTCGTCCTCGCCTTAGGGGCCGACTAACCCTTGGGTAGATTGACTTTACCCTGGAAACCTTAGGCTTTCGGCGGAGGGGGATCTCACCCCTCTTTTCGTTACTCATGCCTGCATTCTCTCTTCTGTCCCGTCCACCAAAACTTCCGTCTTGACTTCATCCGTACACAGAATGCTCCCCTACCCACAGCGTCTAGCGCTGTGCCGTAGCTTCGGTGATATACTTAGCCCCGTTGGATTGTCGGCGCATGACTACTCGACCAGTGAGCTATTACGCACTCTTTGAAGGAGTGGCTGCTTCTAAGCCAACCTCCTGGCTGTCTGTGCAATCATACTTCCTTTCCCACTTAGTATATCTTTGGGACCTTAGCTGACGGTCTGGGCTGTTTCCCTCTTGACGACGGCCCTTATCAGTCGCCGTCTGACTGCTACGCATTGTACCACGGCATTCAGAGTTTGGTTAAACTTGGTACCCGGTGAAGGGCCCGCATCTATCCAGTGCTTTACCTCCGTGGCAGTCCACGTAACGCTAGCCCTAAAGCTATTTCGGGGAGTACCAGCTATCTCCAAGTTTGTTTAGCCTTTCACTCCGAACCACAGCTCATCGCAACCCTTTTCAGCGGATTTACGTTCGGCCCTCCACTAGATTTTACTCCAGCTTCAGCCTGGCCATGGTTAGATCACTTGGCTTCGGGTCTACCACATGCAACTTATCGCCCTATTCAGACTCGGTTTCCCTACGGCTCCAGGACTCCTATCCCTTAACCTTGCTACACACGGTAACTCGCAGGCTCATTCTACAAAAGGCACGCCATCACCCTTTCGGGCTTTGACCGCTTGTAAGTCCACGGTTTCAGGTTCTCTTTCACTCCCCTCCCGGGGTGCTTTTCACCTTTCCCTCACGGTACTATGCGCTATCGGTAGCCGCCGAGTATTTAGCCTTGGAGGGTGGTCCCCCCAGATTCCGACAGGATTTCTCGTGTCCCGCCGTACTCAGGTAGTGCATCCAATTAGAGTATCTATTTTCGACTACAGGGCTTTCACCTTCTCTGACAGACCGTCCCAGAATCTTTCGTCTAATAAATACTTTTCTTACTAATCGGGATTCCCCCGATGCACCCCTACAACCCCAAACACTTAAAAGCGCTTGGTTTGGGCTCTTCCCCCTTCGCTCGCCGCTACTAAGGGAATCTCATTTTTGATTTCTACTCCTGCTGGTACTTAGATGGTTCAGTTCCCAGCGTATACCTCTATTATGCTATTTTATTCACATAATAGTGACAATCATCCAGACTGTCGGGTTACCCCATTCGGATATCTGCGGATCATAGGGTGTTGGCCCCTCATCGCAGCTTTTCGCAGCTAACCACGTCCTTCTTCGCCTGGCGGCTCCTAGGCATCCTCCGTGGACCCTTATTCGCTTGACCATATTATCTTTACAATCCCTTACGCTATATATGTCAAATATCTCTTCTTTTGGAGGCAAGGGGACTCGAACCCCTGACCCTCGGCTTGCAAAGCCGATGCTCTAGCCAACTGAGCTATGCCCCCGTTGTCTAAAATTATAAAAGAGCGGGAAGAGAATTTTCTGCAAATTATTTTAAGAGGGTCTTTTTGTGATAGGTCTTCCACCTATCGGATAACATCCTATGTTTGCAGTATTAACTGTGAGAGGTTAATACTTTACCTTTCTTATTAGAAAGGAGGTGATCCAGCCACACCTTCCGGTACGGCTACCTTGTTACGACTTCACCCTCCTCGCCAAGCATACCTTCGGAACCGTCCCCCCCTTACGGGTTAGACTAGCGACTTCGGGTACCCCCAACTCGGATGGTGTGACGGGCGGTGTGTACAAGGCCCGGGAACGTATTCACCGCGCCATGCTGATGCGCGATTACTAGCGATTCCAACTTCATGGAGTCGAGTTGCAGACTCCAATCCGTACTGAGACCGGCTTTTTGCGATTCGCTTAACCTCGCGGTTTCGCTGCGCTTTGTACCGGCCATTGTAGCACGTGTGTAGCCCAGGACATAAGGGCCATGATGACTTGACGTCGTCCCCACCTTCCTCCGGTTTGTCACCGGCAGTCCCACCTGAGTCCCCACCATAACGTGATGGTAACAGGCAGTAGGGGTTGCGCTCGTTGCGGGACTTAACCCAACACTTCACAGCACGAGCTGACGACAGCCATGCAGCACCTGTATATCGACCCCGAAGGGAAAACCTATCTCTAGATTCGTCCAATATATGTCAAGCCCTGGTAAGGTTTCTCGCGTATCATCGAATTAAACCACATGCTCCACCGCTTGTGCGGGCCCCCGTCAATTCCTTTGAGTTTCACCCTTGCGAGCATACTCCCCAGGCGGTACACTTAATGCGTTAGCTTCGGTACTGAGTGTAACCACCCAACACCTAGTGTACATCGTTTACTGTGCGGACTACCAGGGTATCTAAACCTGTTTGCTCCCCGCACCTTCGCGTCTCAGCGTCAGTACATGGCCAGACATTCGCCTTCGCCACCGGTGTTCTTCCAGATATCTACAGATTTCACCCCTACACCTGGAATTCCAATGTCCCCTCCTGTACTCTAGTATTACAGTTTCCAGCGCGTTCCCTCGGTTAAGCCGAGATCTTTCACGCCAGACTTGCAATACCGCCTGCACGCCCTTTACGCCCAATGATTCCGAACAACGCTTGCCCCCTACGTGTTACCGCGGCTGCTGGCACGTAGTTAGCCGGGGCTTATTCCGGGATTCACGTCATCAGTCTGCCATTTCCTGCAAACCTTATTCCTCCTCCCGAAAAGAACTTTACAACCTCACGGCCTTCATCGTTCACGCGGCGTCGCTCCGTCAGACTTTCGTCCATTGCGGAAGATTCTTAGCTGCTGCCCCCCGTAGGAGTCTGGACCGTATCTCAGTTCCAATGTGGCCGATCACCCTCTCAGGCCGGCTACCCATCATCGCCATGGTAGGCTTTTACCCTACCATCTAGCTAATGGGACGCAGACTCATCCTCTCGCGACGCTTTGAGGCGCCTTTCCTTCTTTTATCTTGTGATAAAAGAGTATTATTTGGTATTACCCCATGTTTCCACAGGCTATCCCAAACAAGAGGGTAGATTATCCACGTGTTACTCACCCGTCCGCCGCTCTAGGCTAACCGAAGTTAGCTTACCGCTCGACTTGCATGCTTAAAACGCGCCGCCAGCGTTCGTTCTGAGCCAGGATCAAACTCTCCGTTATATAATTATGGTCATAAAGACCACTATAATTAACAAATTAATTTAATTCCTGTCACTCGCTTAACGAACATTAGCTTATTTCATCTTTGTTCTTATTTTGAATTGACAGAAAGCCCTCTTTACAGCAATTTTCATCACTATAATTTGCTTTCTATTTCTCTTCCCTTACGCTCATAATTTCAAATAACAATTATGAATAAAAAATCTACTCATAAAAAATGTTCTCAAACAGATACCAAGCATTGAAAATCCATAGCCTAAACTATGTAACTCACATCGCTTAGCTCTTATCGTTGAACAATCAGGAATATACCATGCTAATTACTTTTTGTCTACCTTTTTTTTAAAAAAAATTGCCTTTTTATCTTCTTATATCACTAAACTCTTTTATTGTATAGAATTAATTAATTAAGAAAATAAATTAAAAAAAATATAGTCTTATTTATAGATAATATTTTAAATAAGACTATATAGATTTTGTGACTGTTTAATTTAATTAATCACAATCCCCACACCATTTCATAGCTAAATATTCTAAGTCACTTCTTAATCTTTCAATGGCATTTGTTAACCTTATTGCATCTTTTTCTGTCAACTCATCATTTTTACTAGCTTCAATCATTCTAGCAACAACTGTTTCAAGAGACTCTCTTTCTTTTATTAGATCAGAAACTGAAGATCTTAATTGAGTTGTTACATTGCTTGGAAGTGGTGATTCACTTTGTAATGGTAAGGCAGTTGAATCTACAAGTGAGAACGATTCAAGTGGACTTGGAGCATATGCATTAATATTTAATTCTCTCTTTATTAAAGTTGCGAAATATGAGGCAACCTCACCTTCGCCATGATTAACAAAAATTTGTTTTGGTTTTTTAGTAAATGAAGTTATCCATTTTAACAAACCTTCTTGATCAGCATGACCTGAAATGCCTTGTAATTTCTCAATTCGACAAAGTACATCAATTTGTTCACCGAAAATTGTAACATGTCGAGCACCATCTAAAATTGATCTTCCTAATGTTCCAAGTGCTTGGAAACCACTAAATATTACTGTTGCCTCTTTTTTCCATAAATTATGTTTCAAATGGTGCTTGATTCTACCAGCTTCACACATTCCACTACTTGAGATAATAACTGCAGGTTCCACTCTAAAGTTTAAAGCTTTGGATTGTTCAACATCTACTATAGTTGTAAGAGAAGGGAATACTATTGGATTAACTCCTTCATTGACCATTTTCATTGCTTCTTCATCATAATAGCCTTGTATTGTAGAGGCAAATATTGCTGTTGCTTTTGCTGAAAGTGGAGAATCAACAAATACTGGAAGTTTTTCATATTCTGGGATTAAATTATTTTCTATTATATATCTAAATAAATATAAAATCTCTTGTGTTCTACCTACTGAGAAAGCTGGGATTATTACATTTCCACCTCTATCAAAAGTGGATTTCACTATATTAGCTAATTCCCTTGCTCTAACTATAGTTGGAACATTATGACCAACTGCTCCTTCAGGTTTTTTATGGATGCGATCACCATATGTAGATTCCATAATTACGATATCTGCATCATCAATATAATGAGGGTCCTTAATTATTGGTTGATCAAAATTACCAATATCACCACTGAAGACTAATTTTCTTTTCTTTCCTTCTTCTTCTAGCCATAATTCGATCGAAGCTGATCCTAGTAGATGACCAGCATCAATAAATCGACAGCTTATACCATCGCAAAGATCAATTTTTTCATCATAATCACATTCATTAAAAAAATTTAAGCTCTCTATAGCATCCTGAACAGTATATAAGGGCTCAACACTGCTTTTACCAGCTCTAATTCTTTTTCTACTTTTCCATTCAGCTTCCATCTCTTGTATATGAGCACTATCACTCAACATTATTTCACATAATTTTCTTGTTGCAGAAGTAGCCCAGATTTCTCCGTTGAAGCCTTCTTTAATCAATTGAGGAATTCTTCCACTATGATCAATATGAGCGTGTGTTAATAATACATAATCTACTAAAGCAGGCTCAAACAAAAAGTCTTCACCCATATCCTTTTCATCTTTACCTTGCGGTAATCCACAATCTACTAGAATTGTTTTTCCGTTACACTTAATATAAGTACAACTTCCAGTTACATGTTTTGCTGCGCCGTAAAAAGTAATATCCATATATACTCCTATTTATATATTAAAGATACACCCATTTAATGCACAAGTAAATTATTTTATAATGCACAAGGTAGAAAACTACCTTTTTCTTTCTGACTTAGGAAAGTGCTTTTTTACCTCTAGAACTAAATAAAGATATGATAATTGACGCTGTAATAATAAATAAAACACCTATTAGATAATGCTTAGGAGATTTTTCATCTAAAAAGAATACACCAACAAAAACAGCAGTTAAAGGTTCAAAAGAACTGAGAGTTCCAGCTATAGGCCCTCCAACTCTTCTCGCTCCATAAGAGAATAAAATTACTCCAATTGCTGAAACTATTACAAGAGATATCCCGCTAAGGACTGTAATATAATCAAGATCGATATTATCCAAATTATATACTGTATTATCTACAAATAAAAAAGATATTAATAATAAAATTAATGAAATAAAAGATAAGTATAAAACATAAAGAATATTATCCAATTTTTTAACTTCTTTATCATTTATCATAAATAAATAAATTGCAAAAGTTAATGCAGAGAAAAATGCACTTGAAATACCTAATAAATCAAATTCAATATTAGTTGGATTAGTTACAAGAATAACACCTATTATTGAGATTAATATTGAAATTATTAGGGCAAGATTCAATTTATCTCTTTTAGCTTTAATACTCATAATCGTAATTATTACTGGATAACTAAAATGTAAAACTGTTGTTAGTCCTGTAGGAATTTTAGTGTATGAGTAAATTAAAAGTGATGCAGTAGACAAAAAAAATATTGAGCTTATCAATAATTTAAATAATAGTTTTTTATTAGTTATCAGTTTAATTTTTTTATTTTTAACTTTAAATATTATTAGCAATACTAAAAAACTTCCTAAAAATCGAATCAATAGTGTTTGTTGAACTCCAAAATTACGTTGTTGCAATAAATTAACAAATAAGGGATTCAAGCCAAATAAAAATGCTGAAAAGCTCGTTATGTATATACCTTTGAAAAATGTATTCATTATGTGTTTTTAAAACCTCGAGATGTATACATATTACTATTAAACTATATAGTCAAGATGAGAGACTTAAAAAAAAAACACCTTCAAAAGAGATACAACAAATTAATTATTGTCATGTCTCTTGAAAGTATTCAAGTAAATGGTTTGTTTGACTTAAAAATAAAATTCTAGTCTAAATAATTTATTTTTTCTTCAAATCCATGATCTACAAAATATTTTTCAACATCTGTATCTTTATATATATTGACTTTTTCTATTTCTTCACAACTATCAAAAATCAATGTTCCAAATTTTATTTTCTTTGATTTGATAGTAATTTCTTTCAATGCTGTACAGTATTGAAAAGCACTATTACCTATTTCTTCAATCTTATCCTCAAGCTCTATTTTTTCTAAAGATATACATCCTATAAATGCACAACTATCAATTGTTTTTAAATTCTGATTTAAGTTAATATCTTTTAAACTTCTACAGCTTGAAAATGCGAAACTAGATATAGTATTAATTGAAGGAGGAAGAGTAATTGTTTCTAAACTATGACATCCATGAAAAACTAATTCTTGAATCTCTACTAAGTTTTCAGGGAGAACTATTTCTTTTAAGCGTTTACAATCTTCAAAAGCTCCAACTCCAATCTTTGTTACATTATTTGGGACTTCTAGCTTTATTAGAGAATTACATTCTTTAAACGCTCGATCACCAATATCATGAATCTTATTATTAAATTCAACTTTAGCTAATTTTGAACATTCTTCAAAAACTAAAGGTCCTAAAAGCTCTAAATTTTTAGGAAGTGTTATACTTTTTAAAGAAGTGCATGTAGCAAATGCTGAATCACATATCTTTTCTACAGTATCTGGAATGTCCAAGTTTGTCAGTGCAGTACATTCGCTTAAAAAATAAGGCGGAACTTTTTTCATTTCTGTTGGAAGTTTTATTTCTTTTAAACTCCTACAGCCGGAAAAAACTGCATTTCCTAATTTATGAACGGTCCCTTCAAATTCTACTCTTTTTAACTTGTTACATTTTTCAAAAGCACTCTTACCTATGAATTGAACATCTTTAGGAATAATAATATTTTTTAACTTCTTACACTTTTTAAATGCTTTCTTCCCAATTTGAGTAGTATGCTTTGAAAAAGTTATCTCTTTTAAGCTAGCGTTATCTTTAAAGGCCGCTTTCTTAATTCCTTTTACATCTTCAGGGATTTCAAAAGTTTCAACTTTTTTCTTTTTAGGGAACTTTACTATATTTTCCATTTCCTGGTCATATAACACGCCCTTTACTTTAACAAAGCAAACCCCTTCTTTAATTACATATTTCACTAAAATCACTCCTACCTTTAAGGCTTGTGAAATAAAATATCTTAGATATTTTAATTATTCAGAAAATAATTGTAAAACTTCTTTGCTACTCTTACACTGTTCAAGCATTCTTCTAAAAACGCCAGATGAACAAGTTCTAGCAATTGAAGCTAACACTTCAACATGCGCTGAAGCGGCTCCATTAGAACCAACAACTAAAAAGAATAATCTGGATTTTAAATTATCAGGAGAATCAAAGTCTATAGGGACTCTTGAAACACCGACTACTACGCAGATATTATCTACAGCTTCGCTTTGAGCATGTGGAATACAAATCCCCTTACCAATTCCAGTTGATCCTAAAGCTTCACGATTTATTACTGCATCTAATACTACAGCTTTTTCCGAAGGACTCAAATTTTTCCCTTTAGCTAAAACATCAACTAGTTCTTCAAGAACTGCATCTTTAGTAGTACTAACAAGTGGAACTTTTATTAAATCTTCTTCTAAAATATCAATCAAATTCATAATTTTATTCGTATAGCATAAATCAAAGTTTTGCTATTTCTCCCATATTTTATTTTTATTCGTATAAATTACTTATTACAATAGTATTGCTTTTTCTATAACAATTCAAATATTTTTTAGTTTTTTTTAATTTTGTGAGTTAAAATAACAAAAATTTAATATTTACTCAAATTCTTGCCATATATCTTCATCATCACGAATAACCATAACTGGGCAGGAGGAAGTCCTAAGCATTCGATCTGTTTCGCTATTTAATTCATCACGCCTTGATCTAATACCACTAATACCACCAATAATTAATAAATCAACATCATTTTCTTTTATATATTTTCGTACAATCCTATGTGCTGAACCTTCTTCCACAATGCAATCAATTTCTACTTCTTTCATTTTTGCTAATTTTTTTGCATGCTTTAAATATCTCTGGGCATCATTTTGTAGATCATGTTGGTATTCTGTTCTTTCCATATCTAAAAATATTCCAGCTTTAACTAAATCCGATAATGCTCTTGTATTAACTACATACATAATATCTAATTTTGAATTATTTTGTTTTGCTAAAAGAATTGAATACATCATCGCTGACATAGACTCTTCACTACCATCTATATAAGCCAAAATATGCTTAAAAGGTACTGCCATCGAATTCCTCCTATTTTTCTTCTTCAGAAACAATTTTAGCTCTAATAAGATTGTCATTAGAATTATGTTTCTTGTTTTTTAACTCTTGCTGCTTTTGTAATCTATCTTTAACAGATTTTAGTAAAATGAAACTTTCTCTTTCACTCTCCTCTATTCTACTTTTCATATATTTTATCGTTTCTTTAGTTTCAGGTATAGATATTTTTTCAAGAGCATTAACTTTTCTAATAGTTTTTTTAACTTCTCTACTCAAACGCATTATTGAAACTTTTAGCTCAGCAAGTCGTCCCATTAATTCTAAACTCTCACTGAATTGCTGTATACCTAATTCAGCAATAATATTAGAACTTTCTTGAGAAAAATATGGACCTTTATCAGTAAATGTAGTCTCAACAACAGGAACAGCAACTCCCATTACCTTTCTTTGTGAAACATTAATATTATACTCGATATTAGTAGAACCACAAAGATTTCCAACTTTTAGCCGCCCCATTTCCATAATAGATTCGCTTAAAGTTTCCCAAGCTTTCTCTAAGGAGGCATCAACACGACTTTGATAATCCACAGCTTGGTCAACTAAAGCTAATAATTCAGAAATCAAAATCTGCCTTTTTTGGTCTAATAATTCATATCCCAATGTTGCAAATTTCAAATTATCTTCTAATTTCATTAGATTGGATCTTGTGGGAGCTAAATTTGTTGTCATTCGTCTTCTTTCTCCATCCAGTATTCTTCAATTTCTTCATCACTTAATCTCTGTAGCTCTTCAGCTGGTAAAAAGCCTAAAGCTTGCCAAGCAATACTTAAAGTTTCTTCAATACTTCTATCTTCATCAAAAGATTGAGAGATAAAATGATTCTCAAAGAATTGTCCAAATTTCAAATACTGTTTATCAATTGAGGTTAACTCTTCTTCACCAATTACTGATGCTAAGTTTCTAACATCTTGAACATGTGAGTACGAGGCAAACAATTGATTAGAAAGATGTGGATGATCTTCACGAGTCATACCTTCACCAATACCATCTTTCATCAATCTTGAAAGGGATGGAAGAGGATTAATAGGCGGATATAAATCTCTAGAATGCAGACCTCTGTCAAATACTATTTGCCCTTCTGTTATGTAACCTGTTAAGTCAGGTATTGGATGTGAAATATCATCGTTGGGCATTGAAAGTATTGGTAACTGTGTAATAGAACCTTTACTTCCTCTAACCTTACCAGATCTTTCATATAATTCAGCTAAATTAGAATATAAATAACCTGGATAACCTTTTCTAGATGGAATTTCACCTCGTAATGTAGAAATTTCTCTAAGAGATTCACAATAGTTTGTCATATCAGTCATTATTACTAATACTTGCTTTCCTAAGTCAAATGCTAAGTACTCTGCAAGGGTTAAAGCTGTTCTTGGTGTAATTGTTCTTTCAATTGATGGATCATCTGCTAATGATAAAAATAAAGCAACATTATCAATTACTCCACTTTCTTCAAAACTATCTATAAAGAATCTAGCAACATCATATTTTACACCCATGGCTGCAAAAACTATTGCAAAATCACTATCACCACCTCTAACTTTAGCTTGCTTAGCTATCTGAGCAGCTAATTGGTTATGTTCCATACCATTACCACTAAAAATAGGTAATTTTTGGCCTTGGATTAAGGTAGTCATTCCATCGATTACTGAAATTCCTGTTTGTATAAAATCTCTTGGATATACCCTAGCTGTTGGATTAATTGGAGCACCGTTTACATCCCTTTCATAAGCACCTTGGGGTATTGGAGAACCATCACGACTTTTACCAAGACCATTCATAACTCTACCAAGCATGGCTTCACTAACAGATAGTGATAAGGGTTGACCTAAAAAATGCATCCCAGTTCCTGGTAGTGTCAAACCTGTAGTTCCTTCAAAAACTTGTACACAAACTACCTCATCACTTGTATCAAGAACTTGGCCATTTCTACGACTCCCATCTGGAGCTACAATTTCTACTAACTCACCATATCCTATTGGATGGGTATTTCGCATATAAACTAGAGGTCCGTCGATTCTACTTACACCACGATATTCGCGGCCAGCTAATAAACGACGATCTAATTTTTCATCATTAGTCCTCATAAATACCTCCAAGTTTATCTATACTTCTTTCAAGTTTTAATTCTAATTTATCAATTTCACTTATATCATCATTGCTAATTGAGAATTTCATCTTTGCAATATCTTGTACTACTTTAAGCCTTCTTAGTTTTACTAAAGGAACTCCTTTATTAATCGCTTCAAGGCCCTTATGCCAATATGTTAAAATACAAGATAACATCTTTGTTTGTTTCTCAACTACACTGTATCTATCTATCTTATCAAAAGCATTTTGCTGTAAAAAAGCATTTTTAAATAAGTTACAAACTTCTAATATAAAGTTTTGAGAATCTGGAAGTGCATCTGCCCCAACTAGTTTTACTATTTGTTGAAGTCGTTCTTCTTTCTGAAGAAGTTCCATTATCTCTTTCCTATTTGATTGCCATTTGTCGTCACTTCTTTCATTCCACCAATCTTTTACATCATGGAGGTATTCACTATAACTTTCAGTCCAACTTATTGCAGGATAGTGCCTAGCTGATGCTAATGCCCTATCTAATCCCCAGAAACATCTAACAAATCGTTTTGTATGCATTGTAACTGGTTCAGAAAAGTCACCACCTGGGGGAGATACAGCACCGATTACAGAAACTGATCCTTCTTTATCATTTAAAGTTTGCATAAGTCCAGCTCTTTCATAGAACTCTGCTATCCTTGTTGCCAAGTATGCTGGAAAACCTTCTTCAGCTGGCATTTCTTCCATTCTTCCTGACAATTCTCTTAGAGCTTCCGCCCATCTTGATGTACTATCTGCCATTATCGCGACTGCATAGCCCATATCCCTATAATATTCAGCCATTGTTATTCCAGTGTAGATTGAAGCCTCTCTAGCAGAAACTGGCATATTAGATGTGTTTGCTATTAATATAGTTCTTTCCATTAAGCTTTTTCCAGTTTTTGGATCTACTAACTGAGGGAATTCTCTAAGTACATCAGTCATCTCATTTCCACGTTCTCCACAGCCTATATATACAATAATATCGGCATCACACCATTGGGCAATAGCATGTTGAGTCATGGTTTTTCCTGTTCCAAATCCACCAGGGATTGCTACAGTTCCACCTTTTGCTATTGGGAATAACGTGTCTATAACTCTTAAACCTGTAACCAAAGGAGCATGAAAGGGAAGTCTTTTCTTTACAGGACGAGGATTTCTAATAGGCCATTTTTGTAACATACAAATGTTTACATCTTTAGCCTTATTCTGAGATACAACAGCAAGAATCTCTTCAATATTGTAATCACCTTCCTCCACTATAGATGTGACTAATCCATCTCCTACAGTAGGTTCAATCATTACTTTATTAACAATTGTTTCACTCTCTTGAACTTCACCAATAATGGAACCAGCACTTACTTTATCCCCGACTTTTACTGTAGGGACAAAATGCCAAAGTTTCTTATGATCGATTCCATCAAAAGTTAATCCTCTAGCTATAAAAGTACCACTAGCTTCTTCTAACTTTTCTAAAGGTCTTTGTATACCATCATAAATTGAACCAATAATACCAGGGCCTAATTCTACACACAATGGCATTGCAGAACCATAAACATTATCTCCTGGTTTTATTCCAGTTGCATCTTCATAAACTTGAATAGTAGCTTCACTATCAAATAATTTAACTACTTCTCCAATCAACTGTTGCTCACCGATTCTAACTAATTCTAGCATCTCTGCATCGGTGATATCACAAACTGTGATAACTGGTCCATTTACACGTTTTACATGTCCTATTATTCTTGTGGGCATATGCCCTCCTGAATTGCAATTTTGATATCGCGGTCAAAGCGTCTCATTCTAACATCAACCTGATTGTTAAAGGATACTTTTCCATCTAAGGAAGATGCAACTACTCCGGGAACTACAAGTCTTCTTGTATCTAATTGTAATTTTAAAGTTAACCCATAGTCTTTTTTTGCAACTTTCTCAACGTCTCTCAACATTTTTTCAGTTATTGGATAGTTAGCAGAAAAAGCAATTTTAGCCTCATCAAGGCCTAAGCCTAATACAGCTTCTAGCATCCATTTTTCGAGAAGAGTCTCACCTTCTTTACTATCTAGCCTTTTGTATACTTCTTCTTTTACTGAAGAATAAAGTAACTCATACTGCTTTTGTAAAATTTCTAGTTGTACTTTTCTCTCAGCTGCTTTTTTTGCTGATTTAACTTTTAGCATCTCAACTTTAACTAAATTTTCAAATTCTTTATCTTCTCTAGATAAAGCTTTTTCTCGTTTGTGTTGAGCATTTGCAATTATTTCTTCTACTCTAATTTGAGCATCTGCTAATATTTGATCAGCCTTTTTTTTTGCTTCTTCACTAATACCATTTAACAATTTGTTGTCAGTATCCAAAATATTTCTCCAAATTTTTATAGGCTAACGCCAATTGCCTCGTTTACGAGCAATCTTAAATCTTCACCCTTTTGACCGTTAGGACCTGGAATAACAACAACTAGTGGAAACATCTCCGTAAATAGATATTTATCTACAACAGATTTGATCATATCTGCCACTGGTTTTGTTATTATTATTATTCCATTGTCCTTGTCACTAAGAGCTTTATCCCAAGCTTGTTTAGCTTCACTAGGGTTTGTGGCTTGAATGCCATATACACCGACTAAGGAAAACCCTAATACTGTGTCTTCATCGCCTATAACAAAATACTGCATTATTTATGCTTTTCCTAATATCATTAATGCAATGATAAATCCAAAAACAACTAAACCTTCTGCAAGAGCGATAAAAATTAAGGCTTGTGATGCTAATTCAGGTTTTTCACTAATAGCACCCATTGCAGCAGCTCCAACGTTTCCGATAGCAATCCCTGCAGCTAAAGCCCCCATTGCAAAAGCTATAGCAGCGGCTAAACAAATCATTCCTGTCTGTGAAGCAGAAACACCATCTGCTACTCCTGCAGCAAAAAGATTTGGAGTAAATACGAATGCAGAAGCACCCATCATCAATAAAGTAGCAACTACTGATAGTTTAACCCTTTTTTTAAAGGCAATATTGGTCATACAACGACCCTCCCTATAATTATTCTAGCGCTCTGATGAGCGTAAACTTACTGGTGAATATGCAATTCCTTTGCCAGTAAAGAACTTGGTAAAGAATTCATAATAATTAAGTCTCAATGATTGTATTCCAGAAGACAGTCCTTCTAAAGCAATAACTAAGACATTACCAAAAATTAAAATTAATATTCCAAAAACAGAAGTCATTCCAGGACCTTCTGCTAAAGTTTCAAAAGCTCCCATCAAGCTAACATGAGCTATCCCTAGACCAGCTACACGCATAAAAGACAAGGTATTTGACATATAGCCTGTAAAAGTTTCTAATAATTCAATTGGCCACATCATAAAAGTATTTGCTACCATTGAACCAATACTTTCAACTTTCTTTCCATCTCTTTTATGTTTAAAATATTCAAGAGGTTCTTTAAGAAGTAAACATATAGCCCCACAAATTAAAACTGTAAAAATCCAATTGTCAGTTGGGAATGTTTTGTATCCACTTTTTATATAAGAGTAGCCAATATATATTCCAACTGAATATATTGTAGCTCCTGTTAAACCTGTCCTTGAAAATAATAAATCAATGTAATTCTTCTTTATAATTAAATTTATCCAATTTATTAATAAACCAACAAAGATTATTACAATCCCGTATATAATGGTAATTCCTAAAATATCATAAACATTTTGAACTGGTGTTCCTAATGGAGCCGTTCCATTTACAACTGAATGATAATTAAACCAAAGCGGAGGTAAAATACTGAAACCAAAAGTAGATCCAAATACTATACCGCCTATCATAGAGGCAACACCGAGATATATTAGGAGTATAGCAACACCTCTGTTTATCATCATATCCTTTTTCATTGGATGTTTTTTATAAGATAAATGAGTAAATATTCCAATTAATAATAAAACAAACCCTTGGCCTAAATCGGCAAACATAAGCATAAACATGGAAAGATATGCAACTGTGACAAACCAAGTTGGATTTATTGTTCCATACTCAGGTATTCCATAATTTGTTACCATTTTTTCAAATGGTTTAAAGAATTTAGGTGTTGTAACTTCAACTGGTATGTTCTTACTTTCAACTTTAGTTGGATCACTTTGATCTATTATACACTGTCCATCTGAAGCTGTATAAATTGCTTGTTCAACTTGAGATGCAAACTTCTTAGGAACCCAACCAGAAAAAAGTGTAGTATTTTTTGTATATTTAAAATATGACCTAATTTGATCAGATAATTCATGTAATCTTAAATTGCACCATATGTTAATTAAAGTTGGCTCTTTTGCTTGTATCTTCTCAGAAATTTTATCTTGCAATTCTTGTTTTTCATTTAATATATTATCTAATTGATCATTTAGTTCTTCTTTAATAGCAAGTGAACCTTCTTTTTGCTCTGTTGCTTCTTCACTTTCAATCCAACCTACCATGTTCAAAACTTGGGAGATATTTGAAGAATCTCTCTTTAAACTTAAAATTGTTATATAATTATTTTTTTTAATAATTAATGAACCAAAATCTGAAAGTCTCTTTTTTAATTTTTCTAAATCTGTTCTAGTGGAGCCGACTCTAATTTCAATGAATTCATGTTTGCCAATATCGAAATACCTTTTGATTTCACTTAAAATTTCATATCGTTGGTTTAATGTTTTTTGCTGCTCTTTAATTTCAGAAATAGAAGAACTAAATTCATCTAAGATTTTTCTATATCCTTTTATATCAAGAGAAGACATATCCTCAACTTTTAATAAAGAAGAATTTGGCATTGTTCTTCCGCTCTGTCGAAGTAAATTATCAATTCTTCTTCGAGTATCTTCAATTGCTAATCTATCTGAATTTGGTCTTTTCTTACTAAGCTTTGCTAATTGTTCAGGTGGTAAATTTGTGATTTGCACAAAATCTAAAGCGCCTATAGATAATAGAGCTTTTACTACTTCATCGCTTTTCTTCTCAATTACTACAGCTGTTAGTAAACGCATGTTCTCTGTAAATAAACTCATAAAATCAATCCTTCTATTTCTTTTGAATCCACACCATAATATTTTCCACCTAAAATACCACAAATAATACTATATTGTTGTTCTCTTAAGTAGAAATACGCTAAAGGAGTTGCAATTGTGAAAGGTTTACCTCCTAAACAATTCTCAAACAATTTTCCTTTTTTATTAAATAAGTATCTCTCAAGAGCCCTTACTTGATTTATCATCTTTAACTTGTTATCTAAAACATTATCATTAACTATTGTAGCTAAGTCTTGATATCTGTCTTTTAATAACGATTCTACGGCTCTATTTTGTGGATTTGCATTTATATATAATTTAGTTGCTTCATCTTTGTAAACTCTTGAATATGGATAAAGAATTTTATTGAGTCTTTCACTCTCAAGTTTGTGGAACCAACCATAACGAACAAGCATTATTATATTTTTTAAATCAACTTCCATCTTAAATAGCTTAATGGCTATAGTTTTATCGTCACCTTTTAAACTAGTACTTGCTTGATAGAGTAAATCTATAACTTTTTTATCTAAAGATGATTCTAATTCGAATAAACCATTTGCCTCTATATCTTCTAAGGTGAATTTTTTTAGTACATTTTCATACCAAGTTGATCTAACTGCTTCTATTATATTATCAAAGGTAACAGCATTGATTATTGCTGTATAATTAATATCATTTACAATTTTATATTTTACAAGATATGCACTTCTAAATGAGATTGGTCTGCGATGAATTGCAGAAGAATACCAAAGTCTAATTGCATTTTTTATATTTTCAACTTCAATTCTAGTTAATAGAATTTCAATTAGTTTTTGAGGAGATCCGCTTAGATAATGTTTAACTCGCATCAAATCGCTTATTTCATCATTTAAAAGAGATAATTCAACTAATTGTAAATCTCCAGTTTTATGATATACTTCAGCGGCTTTGTCATATCCATGTTCTTTTAATATTCCTATGGCCTCAACTAAGCTGCCAGCCTTTAACAAGTTTTCTTGTAGCTGGGGATTTCTAATATCTCCAATCTTCGCTCTAAGTTTAGCGTTTATAAAGCCATATGAACTAACAGAACTTTTCATTTGTCAAACACCGAGGAGTTACAAATTTTCTTTGCAAGAGAAGCTGAAAGTTTTTCAATACATTCTGTATCAACAACTGAATTCTTTTTGATACTTTCTTCAAAAGCTTTTATATCAGCTTTATTTTTATTTCTAATTTCCTCGAGTTTCTCATGGTTACTAACTCGCCTTTCTTTTATAGCTAATTTAAGCTGCTTAGCAGAATCTAATTCAGCATTAGTTATCATTCTATTAGCTTTTTGTCGAGCCTCATCAACAAGCTTTGTAGCATTATCTTCAACCTCTAAGATCTCAGAAATAATATCATTTTGCATAGAAAACTCCTATAACCGATAAGTATTAAGTTATCTCAATATCGTGTCAATATACTTTAATATAAAAAATATTAAAAACAGTCCTCAATCATTTTACATCATAACTCATTAACTATTTTTTTTTAAGCCCTATAAAACTTTATAAGAGATATTATTTTTTTAGATTTTTTTAAAAATATTCTTTATTTATAAAAATATTTAAGTAATACTGTCAATTTATTGCTTTTTTTTTATAAATATCATAATTCTTATATTTCAATTTATTTTTAAAGAAAAGCATTTTCTATTAAAATTCATCTAAATTACATATTTTTACTTATAAAATATTTTAATATACAACTAAATTAACAAATAAAATCTATAGCTGTTTTATCAAGGAAATATTATAATTTAAGCTAAAAAATACCTCTAAAGCAATACAATACTTTAGAGGAAATTAAATTTTAATAGGTTTTAACCTTATGGAACATATGTATAATTTGGGTTGCTTTGTTGATTATTATTTACAGTTACAACTGGAATATCTGTATCATCTAATGAACTTTCCCAATCATCAGCTGTATCTAAGAAAGCAGGATCATCAAAGAAAGCTTCATCATCGAAAGTATCTTCAGATAATGAATCATCACCAAAATCTTCAGTAAGATCAAAAGTATCTTCCCAATCGCCAGAAGTATCTTCAAAAGCTAAATCATCAACATCTTCATCTAATGGTGGGAAGATTTCATTCCAGAATGTCTCTTCATCTTCAAATCTATCAACACCAATTTCTATAATATCTACATAGTCTGAAGCTAAATCATCACCAAAGGTGCCTACAGTCTCTTCTTCTTGTCCTTCTGCAGCTACAACATCAAAAGCAAGAGTATCTAAACCTTCAAAATTAACTTGGTAATCTTCTAATAAGACAACCTTTTCATCTGTATTAACTCTATCTTCTACTGTGAAATATAATCCATACCATTGATTATTATCCACTGACATATCAAATAAATATGTACCTGGGCTTACATCTGATAATATAAATCTACCATCTACATCAGTAAAGAGATAAAGTTGCTCATCAGGCTCTAAATATTCAACACCATTTTCATCTTTCAGTAATTTATAAATTGGAGATGAATATTGAACAAATGGTGTTCCATCAGCTTGTAGTAAAACACCACTAACTGTGAATGAAATAGGAGAATATAATACTTGAGCATATCCTGTTCGAGTATTGGTATTTAATTCATAGGAGAAAGAGCCACCTGAACTATATAGACTTTCAGAAGTTCCATAAGCTATGATATTATTTTTTGTATTTGCACTAAGGCCGGTGTAAACAGCATTTCCAAATAATGTTTTAATAACATTGAGTGATGATGAGTTTGTTTTACCAATAGATACAGGATTGTTTGCTAAATCTCCTTCTGGTTTAACAATTATAAAGTTACTCGAAGCTGTTCTATTTACAGCAAACAAGCCACCTGCATAGAATAATGCTGATGAAAGACTACCAGATGTAGTTAGGCTATCGCCATCATCAGAAACGCTGTGTTTTAAGTATGATGAGAAATAATTAGATGTATGTTGCCATCCGGCATAATAAGTCGGCTTAGTTTCTGTGAAATATTGTATTCCACTTATATTAAATTGTATAGAATCTACATCTGTTGGTTGATAAGTTGCTGATAAGCTACTTGCACCAGTAGATGCTATAGATTTAGTTGCTGTTAAATTATCTAACAAGGATAGACTAACTCCAAGTTGGAGTGAGAATTCAAGTTCATTTGTATAATCAACATTACTAACACTTAAAGTACTATTTAGACTTACATTAGGTAAGGGGTCAAAATTCGATGTAAATGAAGAACTCCATTCAACACCTTCATCATTTAATGTAACTGATAAAGAAGTGCTTAATGGTGGATATTCATCAGGAATTGGTACAGTATATCCTAAGCTCAAGTCTAGCTCGCTTGAAGTATATAATTCTCCAGTTTCATTTGTCCAAACTGGTAAATCTAAACTAATTGAACTACTAATATCTCCAATAATAGTATCAACAGTATGGCTAAGAGAGGTCGAAACTTGTGGAGAATATAGATCAGTAAAGCTTGTAAAGAAGGTCCCTGTAAAAGGTCCAGCCATGGTTGCTAATATACCTTCAAATGTTGTTTGTATTTCTTCTACACTAAAATTGAAAGTACTGTAAAGTGTAAAGGTATCAAAAAGACCAAGGTTTAGATAGAATTGTGTATCAAAGTCAGTAAAATCATAATCGTAAATCTTACCATCAATATATGGAAGTCTAAAGAATGCTGTTGAATCATCTTCTCTTTCACTTTTACTAATTGCTGCACTTAAACCATACAAATAATCACCTGTAGCTAATAATCTAGTATCGTAGGGCAGATCAAATTCATCTAATATTATTGGATATGTAGGATCGTCTGGTATGATTTTAATTCTAATATGATTAGCCCCTTGTTGTAATGGGAAATCTTTAAGAATATATTCACCTCGTCTAAGTTTTTTAATTACAGGCTCTGACTGATTCACATAAACATATAAAGTGGAATCGCTTTCTAATAAGTAATCACGTGTGTATTGATGTGATAATAACTCTCCTGTTCCATATGAATAATTTTTCTCAATAGTAAAACCAACAGCTGTACCATCAGTTCCTAAATTTGATCCTAAATTACCAAAAGATACTCTTAAGTTTTTATCTCTTATATCAAAGAAACCTTTCCATGTTCCTACACTAATTTCTACTTCTTGAGAGTCTTCATCTACTGTATAAACAAGATTATTAGAGAAATCTATTCCAACCTCACCGATTGAGATTGAATTACTCATTATTAAAGAATTTGTTAAAGTATTAGTTGAAACACCTGCTCCATATGTATAACTAGAAGATAAATTTAATGATGAAACAAATGAGAAGAAACTAGGCTTTAATATATTAGCATCTGAAATACCATATTTTTCGTTTCTACTTAAAACAGTATTTTTCTCTACTTTGTTAATTGGTAAATATTGTATAGGAATATCATCAATACCAAATTCCATGCTTACTGTAAAGGCATCTACATCTACAACAGTCTCAACATTTAAATCAATTAATTGATCAACTGTATAATATTCAGGAGCGTCTACAAATAATCTATTTATTGCTGAATCACTTAATACATCATTAATTAGATTATATAAGCTTGCTACACCAATAAAATAATTGTCTCCTTCGAATTTTGTTTCGATATCACCTTTTTGTTCACCGTTTACAAATAAAGTTAAGTAATAAATACCATCTTCATATAAGCTCATATCGGTTTCACCTGCAACGTAAAAATCATCAAAGAAATCATCATCATATTCTTCAACTTCACCATCTTCTGCAGGTTTAAATAAATCATATTCTTCTTGTGTTTGGATTAATGGCTCAAATAATAAAGGTTCAAGGGGAGTATTGAAATCACTTGCAAAATCATCACCCCAGAAATCATCATCATCAAAAGATAAATCATCATCAAATGAAAAATCTTCATCAAAACTAATATCGTCTACTTCGCTATCAACAAATTCACTGTCATCAATTTGCGAAATTTCTTTATCTTCGTCTAATGAAAGTTGTTCAACAATACTATCTTCTTGAGAAGGTTGATCTAAAATAAAAGGAGAAATAAGATTCTCTTCAATTTCAGGTGAAATTGATTCATCTTGTGAGGATAAGTTATATGACAATTCTAATTCATCAAAGAATTTAACATCATCGTTAGTTATAGTTAGAGAGGAGTCAACTACTTCAGTTTGAATTTCCTTTTCCTCATCACTGACAGAAGTACTAATTTGGTATAACTCAGGTAACTCATAAGGGGGAAGTAAACCTAAATCATAATAATATCTTTCAGTATTTACGTTTAACTTACCCTCTTTATTAGTAGTTCTAGTAGTCGCTATTGAAGAAGGAGCTTTATCTTCTGCAGCAGTTTCTACTTGTGATTCAACAAAACAAGCTTTTACCACAAACAGAAGAATGAAGGTTACCACAACTAATAAAAAAGTTAATCTTGTAACTTTTATAGCCCCTACTTTATTGAAATTTTTCAATATCCTCTCCGTAGGTTAATTAATTGAAATCAAATTTACTCTTATATTGAACTCCATCTTCTCTAGACAATTCACTAGGCCAAGGTATATGAAGAGTAATTGTTTTTCTAGCAAGGATATTTGTTCCAGTTAAGCCAGCTAATTGCTGATCACCTGATAGTTTAACTGTATTTCCTTTACTATCTTGTACGATTAATGTTGCATCAACTAAAAGCTGATGAACAGTACCTAAATTTGAAAGAGTTACAGCCATTGTTTCAACTTTCTCTTGTGTAACATTCCCATCTTCATCTGTTGTCTCTACAATCTGATATGAAGGAGCTACTTTTCTAATTGCGACTCTTTCAACAACCTGTGAAGGCTCAACATATGCACTTGTTGTATATACATACAAGAAGTTGAACATACTATTGTCTTCTTCATTCCTACCTTTTGAATAAGGTACTTGTTCAGCTCTAATTCTAAAACTTAATTCAGAAGTAGTAGTCTGTGGGCCTCTATATTGAACTCTTACAATTTGCGAACTTTGTGGTTTAACAATAGTCTTGTTAGGAACAATTGAAAAATATTGAGTTGCAGGTGAATTTATCTCATTACCTAGTGAATCTTGACTTCTTGTTAAGGCTGTAATTTCAACTGCTATTGAATCATTGCTATCATTAACAATTGTATATGTTTTTGTATTTCCTGCTCCTGTTGGAGAGAAGGTTTGCTCAAGTGGTGAGAACTGAAATGCAAACACTTGTGCAGTTACAAAAGTAGTTAGAATTAATATAATTGCTATTATTTTTTTTGAATGTTTCTTCATGACTACCGTCCCTTTTAATATATCCTAATTTTATAATACGAAATAAAGTTCTTTAATACAAGGAAAAAAACCACAATATGCCATAATTTTCATAAAAAAAAGATTGTTTTTTATCGTATAATTCCGTTATTTTTCAGAAAAACCTAGTTTTTACTTAACATATTTACAGTATTTTAAGCAAAATTACTAAAAACAACTTTTTTCTTTTTACAACTTATGTCCAAAGGTTATCCTCTGTAATAATTAAAAAAAACTCATTTCTTATATACTAAAATAGCATATATTCATTTAATTTTCACTATAAAATAATTTATTTTCATAATAAATAGGATATCTTTAAAATTATAAATTAAAAATTTAGATAAATTAATTGACTAAAAAACCTATTAAATGATAATCTCGACCCATAATCGGGCTGTAGCGCAGGGGTTTAGCGTACAAGTCTGGGGGACTTGGGGTCGCCGGTTCAAATCCGGCCAGCCCGATATAAAAAGTATTAATCCTATAAGTTGATATGCTTATAGGATTATTTTTTGGAAAAATATTCATTTTAGTTAAATTTATATTTTATATCTCAATATTGAATATATTTTGCATATAACTACAATTTAAGTTTGCTCAGTTCCTTTATTAATAGGTTATGATTTTCTAAAGGACTCTCTTTTACTTCTAGCACCATATTAGCTTTAAATTTAGCAATTTCCTTAATAACCTCTTTATATGGAAAATTATATTTATTAAGGGAAGAGTGATTATCTTCAAGGATTACTTCTTTTCCTTCTAAAATTGGTTTAGATATATTGCTATGAAGATGAGTTGTAGCAACTTTATGTGTCGCTAATATTGTTCGTATAGCCTCTAAATAATTAAATCCATACAAACAAGATGAGACCCAAAGATGGCCAATATCTAAACAAATTGAACAATCAACCTTCTCAATTAATTTAACCATTTCATTTGGAGTTTGAAATAAATAACCTACTCTTGGATTTAAATTCTCTACAGCTAAAGTTACTCCTCTTTTTTGGCAAATTTGAGCAAATTTTTCTAAATTTTTTATCGCTTGCTTAGAAAATGCTTTATACTTTTGAGAATCGATATAATTTTTATCACAAATTGAACCTTTAGTATTCCAAATATAAGGGGTAAACTCTTCACTTGTTAATAATTTTTGTCTTCTCACATTATCCGAAGGAATAGCCTTATCAGTTGAATATCCTGGATGAAGAACCAAATTGTTCGCACCAAAAGAAACTGCAGTATCTAAGCTCATTTCTAGATCTTTAAAACTCTGTGCTATAACAACTTCATCATGGCTTGCTAAATTTGGGAAAAACTCAACATTAGGACATGCAGCATGTATAGAAACAACAGAATCCATAAGTTTAGGTCGCATTTTTTCAATAAGTTGTGGTGTCATCTCATAAGATAGTTCAAAATGTAGTTTATGAGGGGATGACTCAATAATATCATTTAAACTCTCAACTGTTTTCAAAGAAACTAAAGATATAGCAGTTGTAAGATTATTTATAATCATAATAATTCCTTATATATTATAAGCCTTGTACAATACAGGCAATTTAGTATTTAGAAAAACTTGTTTAGCTTCTTTAAGCATCTTTTTTTGTTTTGTTATATCTTCTTCAATATGACAAATTAAAAGAAGGTTCGCATGTAATAGATTAGCAGTTTGTCCCGCTTGATATGCACTACTGTGCCCACGAGAGTTTAGAATATCCTCTTGATCAGATAAACCACCTGCTTCATGAACTAATATATCGGCATCATATGTACACTTAGGATATTGTGAAAGGGGTGCTCCATCTGCTAGATAAACAAATTTTTTATCATATTCTACAATAGCACAACCGATTGTATCAACTCCATGAGCAACAGCAAATACTTCTACTTTAATATTATCTATAGGCGTTAAATAGACACCTTGTTCAATTGTTTCCCATATGATTGTAAACATTCCTTTCTTTTTTCTTAAAGAAAAAGCTTCACAAAGTTGTTTTGCAACTTTAATAGTTTCTTTATTAGAAAGGATAATTAAAGGATCTTTTTTACCCATTAACCAAAGTTGATGTATTAGTGAAGGCAGTGCATATATATGGTCTACATGAGAGTGAGTTAATAAAACCATAGAAAGAGAAATGGGATCAATATTAGCCCTCTTCATTTCCATTATGGGAGATCCTGAAACGTCAATAAGCAAATTAAAATTAGCACTAGAAACAAGTAATGAAACATTACTTGAATCTTTATGCTGTATACTATTTGCATAACCTAAAAACTTAACTATCATGAAGTTTTCCTTTTTTTCTTTGCTAGAATAGGAAGAACTACTGAAATAATAGATAGTGCTATAAAGAATAAGCAAATTGGTTTAGTAAAGAATGTAAAATAATTTCCACCAGCAAGCTTAACTGCTCGTCTAAAGTTTTCTTCAAACATTCCACCTAAAATCAATCCTAATACAATAGGTGCAATTGGATAGTCATCTCTTTTCAGTGCATACCCTATAAATCCCATTACCAAAGCAATGCCTAAATTAAATATTCCAACTGATGTCGCTTGACCTGCAATAGCATAGGCTCCGATAAATGATAGCACTAAAATTAAAGGCAACAACATTTGTTGAGGGACACCTAAAACTTTAGGATATAATCTTACGCCTACAAGTTGGAATGTTGCCATAAATACATTTGCTATAAACATAGTCATAAAAATTGCATAAACTAAAGACATATTAGTTGTAAATAATTGAAAGCCAGGAGTAACTCCCTTAATCATTAATGCTCCAATTAATACAGCTGTAGCTGCATCACCTGGAATACCTAAAGCTAAAGCAGGTATTAAAGCCCCACCTGTTACAGCATTATTAGCTACTTCAGGAGCAACTACACCTTCTAAACAACCAGTTCCAAGTTGACCAAGTTTTCCACCTGAATTTTCAGTAATTGTCTTAGCTGAATTATATGCCATAAATACGGCAATTGAAGCTCCTGTTCCAGGAATAGCCCCTACGATAGTGCCAATTCCTAATGAACTTGCAATCAATTTCCACATTGAAGAAAGCTTTTTAAAAGAAGGGAAAACTTTATCTACTTTTATTGGTTCAACTTTTTGAGTTTTTACAAAAGGTTTTTTCAATTCAATAAATACTTGGGAAATACCAAACAATCCAATTAAGGTTGATGTCAAATCTAGTCCTTTTGCTAATGGAGTAGTAGCTAAATATGATGAAAAAGGAATTCTTAACTGTCCACTAAAAGGATCTGTTCCAAGAAAAGCTAAAGCCATTCCAAAAGCCCCCATTAAAAGTCCTTTCCAAATATTCTTAGCAGATACCGAAGCTATAATTACCAAACCTACTAAAGCTAATGTAGTTTTTTCAGCTGGCCCAAATGCTAGTGTAAGTTTTGCAATTAAAGGTGAGAATAGAATAAGTATGATAAGACTGCCAATCCCTCCTATAAAAGAACTTACTACAGCTCCTCCAATTGCTTCTCCGGCCTTACCCTTTTTTGTCATCAACAAGCCATCTTCAATGGTTGCAATAGCATTTGGATTTCCTGGAATACCTAGTAGTATTGCAGGAATGGAAGCACCAGATACAGCTCCACAATATACAGCTAAAAGAAGACCAATACCAGTGGCAGTAGGCAATTGAAAACTAATTGGCATCATTAAAGCAATACCCATAGTAGCAGATAAACCAGGTAAGGCTCCAAGAATTATTCCAATTATTGAACCTATTGCCATCCATAAAATAGTATCTACATTGGCAATCTGCATTAATCCCTCAAATATGATATCCATAAAATCTCCTCACTACCAATAAATTAAACCGCTAACTAGTTCAACTAAAAACATTTGTCTAAATATTAGATATACTAATTCAGTTGTAATAATAGCCATTGTGCCAGCCTTAAATGCATTCACATAGGATTCTTGTGCAACACCTCTTTTGAACCATTTATTCTCTATCTTTACAAATAGTAAATAACTGATAAATAAAATTATAAGAACTATTGAAACTGTAACAGTTGAGTTACCCATCCACTGAGGAATAGTTTTTGCTCTAACTGAAAGTAAAAGATATCTAGTTATTTTTCTTCCTATAGTATAAATAAGTAAAAGGATAGCTATTGAACTCAAACTCCCTATTGCCCAAACATTAATATATTTTTTATTCACAGTGTCCATTTGATAAAAATAGGTAAGTGTAAAAAGTAGCAATACTGTTGATAATACAAAACCTAGTGGTCGCATAACGACCACATACAGTATAGCTACAATAATTGTTAAGATGAAAAGACGAGGTTCCACCTTTTGCTCAATCTCTTCACTAGCAACAGTCTTCTTATCGGTAAAAAGAATTACACTAGATGCTATGAACATGAAAATAGACAACACTAAAGGTAATAACATCCCACCAGGATCTCCTCCAATTTCGTCTCCAATCATGGTAGAAGAGCCCATACTTACTACATAAAAGAAGTACAAGATAGATACAACCATAAATACCAATGGTCCTAGTTTGAATTTTTGGAACATCGTCTTTAGCCTCCTGTGCTATTCGCTCATCTTATATAAGCCAGCTTCTTTAAGAATAACTTCATAATCAGCAATAGTGCCTTTATCATACTCAGCAAAATCATCTAGTGTTGTAAATGCTGGGATTAATCCACTATCTTTCATAAAGGTTTGGAATGACTCACTATGGAATGCTTTATCAGCAGCATCTGCTAACCAAGCTTTAATATCTTCAGGTGTTCCCTTTTTTACTAATACAGAACGGAAAGAACCTCCTGGAACTGAAACATCAGCATACCCAGCTTCTGCTAAAGTGGGAATTGAAGAAAGAGCCTCTAAAGAACTAGTTTCATCTGCTAAAATTACTAAAGGACGTAGAGAATCACTATTAGCTACTACTTCAGATTGACTGAAAATACCTACGTCACAGTGACCTCCTAAAACAGAAGCTATTAGATCAGATCCACCGTTAAAAGGAGTAACATTAAAGCTCTTATCAAAAGCAAGATTTAATCCAACAGAAGCAACACCGGTTGCTCCACCCATTCCAGCATTACCTAAACTAATTTTTCCAGGTGATGATTTAGCAGCCTCCACTAATTCACTTAAATTAGTCCAAGGTTTATCATTTCTTACTGCAACAATAAAAGGATCCCAGTTTAAGCCAGCAATATAATCAAGTTCTTTATATCCATTAGTAAGACCTTGCATAGTTGCAGCTGTTGTATGAGTTCCTCCCGCTAAAAACATATAACCATCAGCAGGGCTATTTAACACTTCGTTAGTACCTGTTGCACTACCTGCACCAGTAATATTTGTTACAATAAAATTAACACCAGTTTCATCTTTAAGAGCTTCAGCAAATGTCCTAAAAATCAAATCTGTACTACCACCTGCCGAATGGGGAACAACAATAGTTATGTTTTTTTCTGGATCAGGGTACATTGTCTCTTGTGCACCACTCGCAAATAGAGTTCCCATAGAACTGAGAACAATTAATAAAATACTCAAAATTTTGTAATGATTCATTTAATCCTCCAAATTATTTTATATTTCACTCAGTTAAAACTATAACTGAGCTATTATTACCTTTATATCTCTCTCTTCTAGCTCCCTAACTATTGAAGGAGAGATTCCTCCATCTGTAACAAAAACATCTATATCTTTCCAATCACAAATTTTAGCAAGTGACACAGTTCCAAGCTTTGAAGAATCAGCAAGGAGACAAACTCTAGCAGCACTTTTTATCATAGCTTGCTTTGTGTCAGCCTCTGCCAAACTTGTGCATGTAATTCCAGCTTCTAAAGAAAAGCCTCTAGCCCCTAAAAATAAAATATCTGCATTAATATTAGATAGAAATTGATTCGCTTGAGATCCAATAGCAGCTAAGGAATCTCTTCTTAATTGACCACCAACAAGTAGCATGTCTATAGAGTGAGCTCCAGCTAATTCTTGCATAACTAATAAGCTATTAGTTATTACAGTCAAAGGGATATTGGTAACTAACTGAGACAGATGTACAGTTGTACTACCACTATCGATTATAATACTTCCATCGGCTTTTACTAATTCAAAGGCTGCTTTACAAATTGCTTTTTTCTCTTCTGCTCTTTCGTTGATAGTATTACTAATTAGCCTAACAAGATTTTGTTTTTCTGTGAGAATAGCTCCACCATGAGTTCGAGTTACTAACCCTTCTTCAGCTAATTCATCTAAATCTTTTCGAATAGTAACTTTCGAGGTTTCTAACTTATTGGCAAGATTAATTACATCTACAGAAAGTTCTTCTTGTAACACTTTCATGATGTAACGTTTACGTTGAGTTGCCTGCATAATTCCCTCCTAAACTTTCTTTTCCTTGCTATTATTAACATACCAATAGGCAAAAAGCAAGAAAAAAAAATAATAAATAACAAAAAGAAAGTTTTGCTATAATTCTTTGATAACTAAAATCATTTTATTTCATACAAACTTACTAATTTGTAGAAAAAAACATATTCTACAATTTAAAGATATAAATGTTAGAGATAATTTCCTAGTTTAATTTTATTCAGATAATATTATCTTTTTAGAGTAAACAAATATTTATAAGAATTGACAATTATGGTATTTTCACATACTATAATAATACAATATATAACAACATAGAACTAAGGAAATACATATATGGAACTTAAATTTGAAGATGCCAAACCATTGTACTTACAATTATTTGAAAAACTACAATCAGCAATAAGCAATAAAACATTAAATACTGGCAATAAACTCCCTACAGAGCAGGAATTAAGCAAACAATTTAAAGTTAGCAGAATAACTGTTAGAAAAGCACTCAAAGAACTTGAACAAAGAGGTTTAATAATTAAAGTCCAAGGGAAAGGTACTTTTATAAATAGCCCAAAAATCACTAAACGATTAGACAACAAGCCTATAGGATTTTCTGAAATGATTCGAAATCAGGGAATGTCTCCTGATGCAAAAACAATGAAAAATGAATTGATTTCGCCGGATGAAGATGATATGAAAATCTTTGGAATTAAAGCAAACGATAAAATATATCTTCTTGAAAGGTTAAGAATGGCTGATTCAATACCAGTCTCATATGAGATTTCTAGATTTGCGCCAAAATACTCTTTTTTAAAAAAAGAAGATTTAAACGGTCAAAATTCACTTTTTGCTTGTCTTCATGATAAATACAATATTTCATTAATTAATTCTAGCAAATCCCTAGATATTATTTTTTGCACAAATCCAGATATTGTAAAAGCCTTAAATGTAAATATAGGATTCCCACTTCTCTATATACATGGTGTAGTTTATGATGAGCAAGATATCCCTATATACAGAACTTTCATATATTTCAGAGGAGATAAATTTTCATTTACAATCTAAGGTACTCTTACATTCCTAATAAATAGTCTATTGATTTTTCTAAAGCTTCATCCGGATTGTGAAAACACTCTGGATCACAAATTTCTAAAGACCAATATCCATCATAACCACAATTTTGTATATCTTCACACCATTTTTTAATAGGGAAATTTCCTACACCAAGAACTTTATGTCCAATAGGGGTGCCATCAATAATATGAATATGTTTGATTTGTTTATGACCGAAATTTTGGAAATAATCATTGGGAGTTTCGTCAGATTCAGCCATTTGGCAAAAATCAATCATACCAAATACATTGGTTGCCCCTATATCTTCAATCATTTTACTTGCTTGAACACTATTATTTAAAATATTAGAAGTTCTTATAGATTGAACCTCTAAGCATAAATCCACACCTCTTGTCTTTGCATAATCAGATAAAATAGAAATAGAATTTATACATAATTCCCTAGCTTCATATAAACTATAATTTTCATATCCGAAACTAGAGGTTATTACAATTTTCGAGGCTTCTAAATCACTAGCTATATCAATTGATTTTTTAAAATAATTGATGCTATAATTTCTCATTATTTTGTCTTGAATAGACAAACTAATTGGATATTTACATTGCTCTGGAGTGAAGCAAACAACTGAAAGCTTGCGATGTCTAATTTCTTTCTTTAAAGACAAAACAGTGGCTCTTGTTTCCCAATCTACCATAAGATGAGGAGCTCCACCCCAAACTTCAATGTTTTGTAGACCGCAAGAGGACACACTTTCTAAAAATGAAATGAAGGGATATCTAATAAAATGGATATTCATTCCAGCTATTTTATTTTTATCTATCATTTATCAACCTTTTACACTTCCAATTGTCATACCTCTAACCATATTTTTTTGAATAAACAAAAATAAAATAATTATTGGAATAATAGAAATTGATAAACCAGCTAATAATACTGTCCAATTGGTATATTCATTTCCTTGCATTGTACTAAGTCCATAAGGAATAGTCCTCAGCTTTGATGATTGTATAAATACTAAAGCAAATACAAAATCATTCCAGGCATATTTAGCAGATAAAAGAAGTCCTGTTAACAATGTGGGTTTTACAAGAGGAATTAATATCTTTGTAAGAACTGTAAAGCTATTACAACCATCAATCCATGCTGACTCTTCAATATCTTTAGGAATTGCAATTAAAGCAGACCATAATAAAAATACATTAAAAGGTATTCTAAAAGCAATGTATGGTAAAATTAAAGCAAAATATGTGTTATAAAGCTTTAAAGATTGAAGTAATTTATAATTAGAAATTAAACTAACTTGTGGAGCTAACATTAATCCACTGAGGATCATCATAAAAAGAACGTATCTACCTTTAAATTTAAATCTACTTAAAGGAAAAGCTGCTAATAATCCGATAAAAACACTTCCAACGCCAGATACAAAAGTAACTAAAACACTATTAAAAATATATCTACCAACACCAGCTCTCCAAGCAACTGAATAATTACTAAAAACATAAGTTGTCGGAAATTTAAAAGGTGATAAAAAAAGTTCACTATTAGTTTTAAAACTACTCATAACCATCCATAACAATGGATAAATAATTGAAATAGTAAAAGCAAAGAAAAGAATTATTATGAGAATTCTTTTAAAAAGATCTGTACTTGATATTTTTCTTAATTTAATCATAATCACCTATTATCCTTTGCACTTTTAATATTGTACATTCTTATCTGGAAAATTGATAAACAGAAAGTTATAATAAATAGAATCACAGCAATTGCCGAAGCATATCCCATTCTATCATTTCTAAAAGCCGATCTATATAATAAAGTTCCTAATACTTCTGAAGACCTACCTGGGCCACCACCAGTCATTATATAAACTTCATCAAAGACTTTAAAAGCTCCAATAATAGTTGTAGTCATTACTAATAAAATGGTCTCACGACAACCTGGAATAGTAATCATTCTAAACCGAGTAAATTCTCCTGCACCATCAATCATTGCAGCTTCATAGCGTTCATAAGGAATACCTTGGATTCCTATCACATAAAGAAAAGTAGTATATCCAACCCATTGCCATTGAGAAACGCCTATAACACCAAAAATTGCTGTTGAAGATGATCCTAATATATCTGAAGTTGGAAGTCCTAATAGATTTGTAAAAACATTTATAAGACCAATTGTTGGATTAAATAACATCTGCCAAAGAAGGGCAACCATAGTTAAAGATAGTACTGATGGAAGAAAATAAACGGTTCTAAATATCCCTGAAATTTTACGCATCCATTTTTGCTCTAGGATCGCAGCAATAACTAAAGATAACCCGCCTTGAAAAACAATACTTATAACTACGTAATAAAAATTATTTAATAAAGAATGCCAAAAAATATCATCTTTCATTAATTGAGTAAAATTACCTAAACCTACCCAAACCTTACTAGTCGAAAAAGCATTCCATCTAGAAAGACTGAAAATAAAATTCATGACTATGGGTGTATAAATGAAGAGAATTATCAGAAATAAAGCAGGCAATAAGTAAAATAATATAGCCCATCTATTGTTTTTAGTATTATACATTAAATTAGATCTCCCCTATATAATAAGAATAAATCCAGTATCGATAATAACTTACCGAGTACTGGATATTTACAGTAATATTTAAAGTTCTGATTTAGCTCTTGCGGCTTCCTTTTGAACTTCTTGCATAATTTGAGATGGTGTCTTACTTCCATCAATAAGTAATTGAAGATTTGCTAAATAAACATCAGCTACAGAAGCTGGAGTAGCTGTATCAAGCCATGTAGCAAAACCAGCTGCATTATTTACTGCTTCTACGCCAGCTTGAACTTTACCACTATATTTCACACTCTTAACTCCAGAAGGATAACCTGTAATATCAGACCACTTTTGTGCATTCTCATTTGAAGTAATTTGTTTTAAGAACTCTACGCTAAGATCAGGATTTTCTGATTTAGATGAAACAAGGAATAAATCTGCTGCACCTGTAATATAATCTTGATCTCCAGATGCACTCTCAATAGGTGGGCAGGGGAAGAAATCCCATTCCGAGGTCATATTTGCATTTAATCTTTTCTCAAAACTAACTATTTCATCATAGTGAATTGCACCTTGTCCAGCATAGAACATTTCTCTAGCTGCTGTATTCTGAGTAGAATTTGGAGCATCATTCATATATTTAGTTAAATCATAAAGAGTTTGAAGAGCTTGAACGTAACCAGGATCTGTAAAGGCTCCTTCTTCTAATGAATAGTCTTTTTGTAAAACATCCATAGGAACATATTTTTCATTTAATGTAGTTAAATAGTGGCAAGCTACCCAAGGTGAACTATTACCCATTAATATTGGTGTAATATCACTTGCTTCTAATTTATCTAAATCAGATATAAATTCAGTCCAGGTAGTAGGTTCCTCTGTAATTCCTGCTTTTTCAAATAACTCAGTGTTATAGCAGAAAAATTTAGCACTAAATCTAATTGGAACACCATAATATTTCCCATCATAAACACCATCTAAAATAGTTGAAGGAATAAAACTTGATTTCCAAGCATCATCTTCTTCATAATATTTAGAAAGATCTAAAACGGCACCTGAGTTTACAAATTTACCTAAAAACTCTCCAGACCAGGAAAAAAAGACATCTGGAACATCTCCTCCACCTAACATTACTCTAAGTTTCTCTTTTATAGGTTCATCAGCAACATGTTCATATTCAATTTCAACTCCAGGATGACTTTCTTCAAAAATTTCTTTTTGTTCTTCCCAATATGGGGAAATTAATTCTTCTGGCCATTTAGTCAAAACTCTCAAAACTGTTACATCAGATTCTTCTGAAGATCCTCCTGCGAATAACATGCCTGTTACAAAAATCATTAAAAAAATAGCTGCAACCAATTTTTTTGTTTTTTCCATAATATCTCCTCTTTTTATTATAAAAATAATTCAATTAATTATTGAATCTGAATTCCATGATCAAATGCACCATCAACCATACAAGTTTTTGTTGCAAAATGAGTTGCCTTTTCTAAAGCTTCCTTTATTTTGATACTCTGTTCTACTTTGTCTGCTTTTTTTTCTTTTAATGAAGCAAGATAACTTGTTAGAAAACAAGTACAAAAAGAATCCCCAGCACCTAACGTATCTTTTGCTAATTGAGTATCTGATTTTGAATAATAAACTCCTTGATTATCTGCAAAATAAGATCCATCTATTCCCTTTGTTGCCAAAACGCCATCAAACCCATAAGCAAGAGCTTTTTTCATTAGCTGCTGGGTTTCTTTTATCGAAAGATGGCCACAAGAACAAATTGCATAATTGACATATTGTCCAAGTTCCTTTAAGTTCTCATCATTAAACCTACTTGAAAAATCAAACGATACTGTCATATTTCTTTCATGAATTGCTTTAAGAAAAATTTGAAAGCCATAAGAATTTATACTTGAATGAATTAAATCAAATCCACTGAGGTAATCTAAGTCTGATTCGGTAAATTTAAGAGGGGAAAGATTAGAAACACCTCCATGATTTGAATGAACAAACTTTCTATCGCCATCTATAAGATTCACACAAGCATAACCATTTTCACCTTCTACACTTCTACAATGAGATAACTCTAGGCCCATATCATCTAAGACTTTATAAACATATTTACCTGCAAAATCAGTTCCAAAAATACCTAAGTAAGCAGAATCAAATCCAAGCATCTTAGAATAAACAGAGAAATTTAGCGCATTTCCACCTGGATACATAATCCCTCTATAAATATATTTATCGACAACATTATCTCCAACTCCTATGACTTTCAACATAATTATTTTCTACTCCTAATACTCAACTTTAAACATATACCTTCTTGTAGATAAAGGATGCTCTCTCAAATCAGCTAAAATATGGTTATAAACGGAGAAAACATTATTGAACAAAGAATGGTTAAAGTAATCTATAACACTACTATCTACAATAGACAAGCCCAATTCTTTAGCATCTAGAACTTCAAAACGAGATGAATAATTTTTAAGGAACTTTAAAACACGTTCATCAAGGAACCTAGTTGAACCTTCGGCAACTTGAAGAAGAATGTTTGAATTTTTATCGATTACTTCAAAAGGACCATGGAAAAATTCACCTGAATGGATAGAACTTGAATCAATCCATTGCATCTCTTGTAAAATACAAATATTTTCCATATAGGCTGAACCCCAAGAAGCACCACTACCAATTGTATACATTACAGAATCATTTTTATGTTCTTCCCCAAATTTTTTCGCTCTAGGTAAAACTTGCTTCATAGCTTTTTGTACAATTGTATTTATCTGAGATACACCTTTATAAAATTCATCATAATGATTATATTTTTCAGTCAGTTTTAGTAATTCAACAACTAGCTTTAACTGTTGCATCACTTTCTCATTAGCGATATCTTTATTTTCTCCAAACTCATAGGACAAAACATAATCACCAACTTTTGCAAGAGCACTATCTACAATATATGTAAATACAACTACTATAGCACCACATTTTTTACCAATTTCTGCAGCCCTTATAGTTTCAGGAGTAACTCCTTTATGAGAGGTACAAATAACAATTGAATTTTTCCCACAAGAAACTGGAGTGTTATAACAAAATTCATTTGAACTTATTAGTTGCGAATTAACATTAGTTGCTTCTTTTTCAACAAATTTCTGAACAGGAACAAAAGCTCCAAAAGATCCGCCACATCCGATAAAGAATATATTTTTCAATCCTCCATCTTTCTTAAGTTTCTCAGCAATCTCACTTGCTGGAGTTACCACATCAAAAACATCGTGATTTGTCATTATCTTTTTTCCTCCAAGATAAACAAAGCCAATTATTGGCTAAATTATATTAGTATTACCTTGTTATACTTTGTAGTAATACCTTATAGAACAACTTAAGAATATCATAATACATTTACGTTGTCAAATTTAATTTTTATAAATTTATATAAGTTGATTAAACCTCGAACTACCCTTCTAGTAATTAGAACATCAACCTAATAATAAAATTCAAAATTTAATAGCAACAGAATTTGAAAATAAGTTCCAAAAGCGATTGAATACTTATTTAATGGAGAGAATGAAGATTCATTAACTTTTTATGATTAAATCTAATAGATTCAAGAAAAATTGCCTCTAATAATGGATGCGAAAGAACTAATGCACAAGATAAGAAGAAGGAGTCGAGTTGCCCAAGTATTTCCATCAATGGACTCTTATATGAGACTACTAGTCTCATACTTGATGGAAGTAGAAGTGTGATAATCAAACCCTGAAAATGTTATATTAAAAAATCTTCATTATTCTAAGCAACGACGGACTAATCCCGTAGCATAGTTACAAGATATTATGATTACTGATGGTTTTATTAAAGAAGAAAATTGCGAACTATTGTTGACGTGACCATCTATTTTACAAACTAAAACAAAATACAATTCAAATGTTAAATAAAAATAAAGACTAAATAACTAACTGAATTAAAGTTAATTATAGGGTGAAATCTTAAATACAAGTTGTAATAAATACTTCAATTCCCTTAAAGAAAAATAGATTGTAATTTTTTAAATCTACTGATTTATAAATTATATATAATACAATTAAACAAAAGAGTACAAACAAAATCTTCTATTCAAAAAATTGTTTCATTCGATTTGGCATATTGCTAAGAATTCTTTTAGCAAGACTTGATGGAGATTCTTCCATACCATTCGCTATCCAATTAAAAATAGATCCAACAGCCCCATAACTATTAAACTGAAGGGAAAACTCCATATTTTTATCTACTTCTTCAATATTACCTCTTCTTTCAATTTCTTTTTCATATGCTCTATGAGTATAATCAATAATTAAATTTTGCAGATAAGTTTGGCTATCGCTGTGAATAATATTATGATAAAAAGATTTTTTATCTTTCATTTTTTTTAGCATTCTTGCTAACACCTCTTCCCAAGGGTCATCTACTAAACTTTGATGGATTATTTCTTCAACTTCAGATTGGAAAATCCAATTAACTAATTGGTACTTATCATAAAAATACCTATAAAAAGTCTGACGAGTAACATTGCAATTATCTACTATTTGTTGAACTGTTATTTTCTCAAGATCTTTACTATCCATTAAATCAACAATTGAATCAGCTAATAATTGTTCTGTACTTCTGCGTTTAATCATATCCCTCTTTTGTTACATTTATATCCATTTGTAACACCATTTTACATGATAAGGATATTGTAACTATCTAAATCGATATTTTTATATTAATAATAACATATCGATAATACCTAAACAAGTAATTTGTTTAGAAGGAATAAAAATATTAGGAGAATGGAATGCAAAAATTTAGTAAAATTCTTGAACCAATCAAAATTGGTGAAATGATGGTACCAAACAGAATTAACATGGCACCAATGACTACCCTTTATGCTGGAAGTGATGGTGAAGTAACTGATCAACTTATGGAATACTATGCTGCTAGAGCTAGAGGTGGCACAGGTATGATAACAATTGAAGGTGCTTATATTAATAAAACAGGACTTCAAATTCCTTGTTCTGTGAATGTAAGTGATGATAAATTTATTCCAGGTTTATCTAGAATTGCTACTGCAATTAAAGATAATGGATCAAAAGCTGTTCTTCAATTAATCCATTCAGGAATCCAAGCTTGGGTTGAACAATCAGTTGGACCTAGCGAAATTGGTAGAATTGATGGTAAACCTATTTCAACAGAAGCTGTACCCCGCGCCCTTACTACTAAAGAAGTTATGCAATTTGTAAAAGACTTTGGACAAGCTGCTAGAAGAGCTAAAATGGCAGGATTTGATGCTGTTCAAGTTCATGGAACTCATGGCTATTTAATAATGCAATTTTTATCACCTTTAACTAATCATAGAATTGATAACTATGGTGTAGATAGAAATCTTTTCCCTATTGAAATTGTTAAAGAAATTAAAAAAGTATGTGGAGCAGCCTACCCTGTTATCTTTAGACTTTGTGCTGACGAAACTTTAGGAGATAAGCTTACTAAACCTGGTATTACTATTGAAGATGCTAAAGAAACTGCAAGACAATTAGAAAAAGCTGGTGTTGATGCTTTTGATGTAACAGGTGGTAGTGATGATGTTATTCACAGATATGTACCTTCTGCATATATTTTAAATGATACTGAAGGTTGTTTTATTGAATACGCAAAACAAATTAAAGATGTTGTTTCAGTTCCAATAATTACAGGTGGTGGTGTTGAAACTCCAGAGCATGCTCTTGAACTACTAGAATCAGGTAAAACAGACATGCTTTTCATCGGTCGCCAATTAATCGCTGAACCTAATTGGATTCGCAAATTGGAATGCGGTTTAAGAAATCAAATTAGACCTTGTGTGAAATGTGTTGAATGCGGAGAAAGAATTGTATATGAACAAGAAATGAGATGTTCAGTTAATCCATTAAGTGGAAAAGAATGGAAATATCTAAATGAAGATGACATCCCAGTAGCTCGAACTAGTAAAAAAGTTTTAATTATTGGTGGTGGTATAGCTGGGTTAGAAGCTGCAAAAACTGCAACCCTAAGAGGCCATGATGTAACCATCGTAGAAAAAACTAATAAATTAGGTGGTACGCTAAATGTTGCATCAGCTCCTCATTTCAAATACCGTTATGCAAATCTTGTAAAATATTACATTGAAGAAATTGAAAGACTAAATATTAAAGTTAAATTTGATACAATGGCTGATGAAAAATTCATTTTAGACTTTAAAGCTGATGCTGTTATTTTTGCAGCTGGCTCTAAAGAAATACCAAACCCAATTTCAGGAGCTGAAAATTGTGTTTACTCAGATGATATTTTAAATAATAATGTAGACCCAAAAGATTCTGTTATAGTAATTGGTTGTGGTTTAGTTGGAGCAGAAACTGCATATCATCTAGCAAAACAAGGTAAAAAAGTAACTGTTTTTGAATCATTAGCACCTGCAATGAGCCTTGGTGGTATAGCCTTATTTAGACCAACAGGTTTATTTGATGAATATGGTATTACGATCCATTCTCATGCACCAATTATTGAAATTTATAAAGATGGAGTATTAACAATAGATTCTATGGGTAGAAAAAAAGTTACTAAAGCTGACTGTGTAGTTTCAGCAATTGGTAGAAAACCAAGTTATTCTCAAGACTTTGTTCAAGCCCTAAAAAACAAAGGTGTTTGGGTTCTTCCAGTTGGAGATGTAGTTGCAGCTCGTAAAGTATCTTTTGCAATTCATGAAGCCTTCCAAGCTGCTTTAAGCATCTAATATTTTATAAAATTATACTAAATTTGGACTTCTATTAAAAAATAGAAGTCCTTTTTTTATCCATTTTTTCAAACTTTTGTTGTCTAATTTACTCTATTTTTTAAATAAAATTACCCCATTTAATAACAAATGTCCAATATTTGCAATCTTTTTACATAATGTGCTTGAACTTCACACTATGTGAATATTATATTCTCTTTAGAAAACTGATTAATAATTAATGGAGGTACCTATACAATGGTATATTCGAAAAAGAAATCATGGGCGATAATTACTATAGTTTTAATTATCACCGCATTCTTTGGATTGCAAATTCCAAAGCTTGTTATTGATAATGATATAAAAAACTACCTACCTCATGATCTTCCTGATTATGCTCTTCTCCTAGAAAGTGAAGATATTTATGGTAGTGAAATATTAATGGATATTGCATTAACCACGAACAACGATTCAATACTTTCAGCTGAAAATATAAATAAAATCGATGAACTTACAGAAGCTTTTGAACAACTTGATCATGTTGATAAAGTTCAATCTTTAACTAATATAGATTATCTAACAAGTGAAGATGGTAGCATGGTTGCAACCACTCTAGTTTCCAAAGATTTTAATAATACATCAGAAGAAATTGAAGAGATAAAAGAAAAATTAGTAGATTGGCAAGAAATGTATGATGGAGTTATTGTTTCAAAAGATATGAGAGGCTCTCAAATCATTATTACTATAGATAAAGACATTACTCCAGATGAAATGGATACCCTTTATGATCAAATTTCAACAATTGTAAACAAACATAATTCTATCGATCTTGAAATCACTATGGCAGGTGATCCTGTTTTATCACAAAAAGCTAGAGAATATATGAATACTGACTTAATTGCATTGATTCCTTTAGTCACTATTGTTTTAATGCTATGCTTATTCTTTAGTTTCAAAAAATTTGAAGGCATGATTCTTCCAGTTATAACTGTATTAATAAGTACTGTTTGGGATGTTGGCTTGATGGCTATTTCAGGTGCTCATTTTACTGTTGTATCCTCATGCTTACCAGTTGTACTAATTGCAGTAGGTTCAGCATATGGGATTCACGTTTTAAATCATTATTATGAAATGATAGCAAAAGAAAAAGAAAAAGTAACTCGTGAAAAACAATTAGCTATAGTAAACGAAGCAATGAAAGCCATAAAAGGCCCAGTAATTCTTGCTGGAATTACAACTATTGCTGGTTTTATTTCAACAATCACAAGTCCTGTTATTCCTTTAAAAACCTTTGCTCTATATAGTGCAATTGGTGTTACAATTGCCTTAGTTTTATCTCTAATCTTCATCCCCTCCTTACTTATTGTTAAATCACTAAAAGGTGAAAATAGAAGAATCGAGAGAAGAATTAAAATTCAAAAATCTCAACAATCAAACAATCCTAATGTTGTTGCAAGACTAAGTGCTAGAAGAAATTCATTGAATAAAGGGGTTTCAACTAATATTGCAACATATCTCTCAGAACAAAGAGGAAGACTTTATCTCTTCTTTGTAATTGTTGTGGCATTAAGTGTTTGGGGAATTTCTAAACTTAATATTGAATCTGCTATTATTAATTATTTCCCTAAAGATTCTTCTATTAGAACTGATGCTACAATGATTGATGAAAATTTCGCTGGTTCTAACTCTTTTAATTTTATAATTTCAAGCTCAGAAGGTGATAATCTAACAAATCCTGAAATTCTTAAACAAATGGATGATCTACAAAATTACTTAACTCAAAAATATCCAGATGAAATTGGTAAGGTCATTTCCTATACTGAATTTATAAAAAGAATGAATCAAGTAATGCACTTTGAAAGTGAAGTAAGTGAAGAGGATTCAACTTTTACCACTTCTAGTGAAGATGTCGATAGTTTCTTCAGTGATGAAGAAATGTCTGATACAGATAGCTTCTTTAGTGATGATGGATCTATCTCTAGTGATGATACCTCTTCAGCTGGTGATGACTTTAGTTCTTTCTTTGATGAAGATACTTCAATAAATGATGAAGAGAGTACTCTTTCTGCTAATGAAATAACTACTACTACATCTCATGAATTATTAAATGAAACAGTTACAGTCCAACAATGGCTTGAATTAATGAATAAAACTTATATTGCTGCAGGTGGCTCAGATATAAGTGTTGATGAATTCTATAATCAACTATTAAAACAATTGGATTATAACGGTGCAAATTATTATGAGATTCCTTACGATGTATCTAAATATCCAGTTGCAGATAAACAAGGTTTAAAGAACTTAATAAGTCAATATTTACTACTCTATTCTGGCTCCCTTGATGATTATAGTAATGACTCTTTAGAGCCAACTCAGGCTAGAATGCAAATAGAATTAACTACTCACGAAACTAAAGCTGTTTCTGATATCATAAATGACGGAAAAGCTTTTGCTAAAGCACATTTCCCAGAGGGTTATACAATAGATGCATATGGAATTGCTGAACTTGAATATTCTCTAACAGACATGATAACAAGCAGCCAAATCACTAGCCTATTGTTAGCAATTCTAATAGTTTTCATAATTCTATTCATCTATTTCAAATCTCCAATTGCTGGAATTATTGGAACTATCCCTTTAATTCTCTCAATACTAATTAACTTTGGAATAATGGGTCTCACTCATATCAACCTTGATATGGTAACAAGCTTAATTGGATCTATAGCAATCGGAATTGGAGTAGATTATACAATTCATTTTATGGATGACTATCATAGGCAAAGACTTCTATCTAATGATCTTCAACAAGTTACATTAAATACCTTATCTCTTTCTGGAAAAGCAATCATTGTTAACGCTGTCTCTGTAGGTCTTGGATTCCTAGTCCTAGCTTTATCTCAATTCGTTGTCCTTCGTTATATAGGTATTTTAGTTGCAATAGTAATGCTAACAAGTAGCTTTACATCAATGACTATCTTACCAGCTTTATTAAATACTTTTGATCCAAAATTTATGAAAAAGCCTTTAAGAAATAAATAATAAAAATATTAATAGGAGAAAATTATGAACAATCAAAAAAAGAGATTGAAACAGATATTTTCAATTGTATTTGTTAGTTTAATTGGCTGCACCACTCTATTTGCTACAGATGGCACAGAAATTATGCAGAAAGTCTTCGATAATCCTGCACCAAAGTATTCTCACTCAGCAGTTAAAATGGACTTAATAGATGCTAGTGGAGAAACACAATCTAGATTAATGGAAGAATGGGGAAAAGATGAAAATGATTTAGTTTCTTCTGTAATTATTTTTAGATCTCCATCAACTGTAAAAAACACTCGTTTCCTACAAGTTCAAAATGAAGGATCAAGTGATAGTAAATGGATTTATCTTCCAGCATTAAGAACTGTTCGTCGTATTGCTTCTTCAGAAGGTTCTAAGTCTTTTATGGGTAGCGATGCCACTTATGATGACCTTGAAACTAGAGAAGTCGATCGTGATAACCATGAATATGTTGGTGATGAAACTGTAAATGGATACGATTGTTATGTTGTTAAATCAACAGCTAAAGATAGTTCGGACAGCCAATATTCCTATAGAGTTTCATACATAGATAAAAACAGTTATGTTCCAGTCCGTGTTGAAATGTTTGATAAATCGGAAAATCTATACAAAGTTCTAGATGTAAATAAACTTGAACAAATAAATAACTATTGGATTCCAATGGCTAATACAATGAAAAATGTTCAAAGTGGTCACTCAACTGTCTTAACCATTTTAAAAATTGAAGTTGATAATCCATTAAGTGACAAGATATTTACTCCTAATTTCTTAAAAACCGGAAAAATTTAAATTAAATAATTAGCTCATATACAGAGCAAAGGAATAAAAAATGAATATAAAAAAATTTAGTATTATTACAATTGCATCAATGTTGATATTAAATCCTGTATTCTCAGATGATTTTGATTTTAGTGATTATAATGATGAAGGAGATAGTTCTTTTCAAGGATTTGACGATATATTTGGTAGCGTAGATTCTTCATCAAGTTCAGATTCATCTTCTCTACAAATCAATGGTACAGCAACAACATCTTTAAGAACATATTTACAATCCGCTGACTGGTCAAATAGTGATGAATGGGAAGATGCAAATCTTTATTCAACTTTAAACACTGAACTTTCCCTAGATTTAAGCCAATCTACAGATAAGAGTGATTTTAATTCAACTCTTATTTTAAGCGAAGACACTTTTTCTAATCCAAGCGATATAATAGATGAAATGACTTTTAGATACTATGATGGAGATCTAATTTATCAAATTGGTAAATCTAAAATAGTATGGGGCCGTGGTGATAAATTGCATGTCTTAGATTTAATAAATGCTAATGATTATAATGATTTTATTAATGAAGATTATATTGATCGAAGAATAGCCGAACCTGAAGCTGATATTTCTTGGTATAGAGGTGGCGATTATAATATCAATATTCAAGCTGTTTATACTCCTTTTATGACTGTTGATAGATTAACATATTCTAGTGATAATATTTGGACACAAAGTTCAATTATTGCTGCAAATACTTTACTTGAAACATATGGAGTTTCAGTTGATTTAGAAGACTGTCTTCCTGATACTGACCAATTAAAATATGGCCAATTCGGACTTAGAACTACTGGTACTATTAATAATCTAGACTTTGGTCTTGAATATTATTATGGCCACTATAAAACTCCATCAGTCGCAGCTACTTCTGCTATGAGTGCTCTTGTTGCTGCTGCAAATGCTGGACTTTCTAGTTCATTAACTGCTGACGATATTTCAGAATATGTTTCCTATGATAAGTTACAAGTAGTTGGAATAGATGGTGAAGCAGTTATTGGAAAATTTAATCTCAGAGGAGAATTAGCTTATTATTATACTGATGACTTTGAAGGTGATGATCCTGATGTTCACAACAATAGTATCCAATGGGTAGGCGGCTTCTCAGTTGATTTACCAATTAATAATATGAGCTTAAATGTTCAAGATATCGGCTCATACATTATTAATTATGATGAAAATACTTCTCCATTAGATGTAGATTATAGTGCAGCTGAATCTTGTACTAACATGATTGTAACTCAAATATCCGATACTTTTGATCATGAAAAAATCAATACTAGCCTTGCTTTTATAGTTGATATTGAAGACTTAGATGTAATTGAATACATAATTAAACCATCTGTAGATATTACTTTATGTCAAGGCCTTAATTTAAACATAGAAGGTAGCTATTATACTGGTTCAGATGAAAGTGAATTTGCAACTTTCAATGAAAATGGTTATATAGAACTATCTTGTGATTATAGTTTCTAATCTATAATGCTTAAAATATTAATACCCAGAAGGCCTTCACTTCTGGGTACTTTTTTAATTAAAAAATTCAATATCTGAATAAATTTTTATCCATAACTAATTAATTGGTGAGAGATAGTTTTTTATTGCATTTTTAGTTTCATAAAAAAATTCTTCTGGATCTAAATGTAAGGCTTTTGTTAATAGGGCATTATCTACATCGACACTTAATATAAAACTATGAACTAAACTTATTAAAACAGCTGCAGCTTTATTGTAATTATCGATTTTTCTAATACTACCATCCCTAGTTCCTCTCTCAAGAAGTTTTGCAATAAGATTTCTAATAGTATTAACAGTTTGTTTCACTCTTTCAACAACTTCGTTATCCTCTCCTAATTCATGAATACATAAGGTAAAATTGGGAAGCAGTTGATAATTACTATTTTCAAACATAAATTCTTTCTTATAACTATCTATAAAATATAAAATACACTCAAGGCCTGTTTTTTCACTATCAAATATTTTATCCATATTCTTAAGTTCTTTTTCGAGAGAATTTTCTGCTATTGCTAATAATATTTCTTCTTTATTTTTAAAATATAAATATAAAGTCCTTCTACTTAAATCTGACATAGCTGCAATGTCATTCATTGTAGATTTTTGAAAACCCTTATCAGAGAAGATAAGTTTAGCTCCATCTAGAATTTCTTTAATTCTTCTCTGACGATCTCTAGCTCTTCGCTCAATAATACCCATAAAAATTTCCTTTGGTAGTAATATAAAATATGTATACCTTATTATATTCTAAGGAGTAACAAATTGCAAAATATATAAGCTATTTTCCATAAATCATAGCAAAAGAACTATTTAGAATTAATTTTGTAAAGTTTTTTTTGATTTCCCTAGTTTGACAGCTGATTCAAGAAACCTACTCCAATAAATACTTATCTCATAAAGAGATAAATTTTTTTATTATCTTTTTCGTTGTATTTTATTTGTACACACAGGGCACACTTGTATATATTTATAGTTTGTGCTATAATTTTATTTATCAAGTCGAGGTTTAAAAATGTATTTATCAGTCATTCCACAGAAAAGATCCAATAAACATAGAATGTATATAAGAGAGTCTTATAGAGTTAATGGAATTCAAAAAAAGAGAATAATTGAAGATCTTGGTTTTGTTGAAGACTATCTAGATCAATATGATGACCCTGTTGCTCATTTCAAAGAAGTAGCTAAACAAAGAACTGCTGAAAAAAATTATCTAAATGAAGAAGTTGAAGTTAAAGTAAGAATTCATGATTTTTTAGATAAACAACAAATAGAGAAATCAGACTTTAGTAATAGAAAAAACTTAGGATATATTGTAATCTCTCATTTTTATCATAAGCTAAAGCTAAACAAATTTATTAACAGTAAAAAAAGATCAACTGATATTGCCTTTAATATGGATAAAGTTTTTCAGTTATTAATTTATTCAAGAATTATTAATCCAGATTCTAAATTAGGGACCTTTAATAATAAGGAAACCTTCTTTGAGCCAATGAATTTCGATATACAACATATCTACCGCACAATGGATTATCTTTTTAAATGGAGATATAGCTTAATTAAGCATCTTAACAATCAAATGACGAAACAGTTTAATAGAGATACTACATTAATGTATTATGATGTGACTAATTATTACTTTGAAATAGATAATGCAAAAGAAATGAAGCAACGTGGTGTATCAAAAGAACATAGACCTAATCCTATTGTTCAGATGGGTCTTTTTATGGATGATATGGGAATACCTGTTAGTTATCGTCTTTTTGATGGAAATACAAATGATTGCTTAACTCTCCAACCAAATATGCAAACAGTAAAAGATGATTTGCAGATAAAAGATATAGTTGTTGTAGCAGATAAAGGAATGATGACAGGAGATAATAGAGGGAATATTCTTATAAATCATAATGGGTATGTAATAAGTCACTCTGTAAGAGGAGCTGATGCAGAGATGAAGGCTTGGGTAAAAAAACAGGATGATTATATTTATCTAGAAGTTCCAGAGAAAGAACAGAGATATGAGAAAATAAAAAAAGGGCGTTGTATTGTTGGAGAAGATAATGTTCCTAGAGTAAAAATGAAATCAAGATTTTATCCAGCAAAGATAAATGTAAAAAATAAAGAAACTGGGAAAATTACTAAAGTATTAGTTAATGAAAGACAAGTTGTGTATTACAGTCAAAAATTTGCAGATAAAGCTAAGAGGGATAGAGAAGATGCTCTTTGTAAAGCACAAAAATTTATTGATAGTGGTAGTACTGCTGTTATGAATAATTATGGAAGTAATAAATATATTAAAACAGATATTGTATCAACTAATGGAGAGAAGCTTTCAAAAACAGATTGTATAAAACCCTATTTTAATCAAGAAAAATTAAAAGAAGAAGAATCTCTAGATGGTTACTATGTGATATGTACAAATGTAATTGGATTAGATCCAGAAGAAAAACCAATGAAATGTAAAAGTAAATTCTTGAAGGATAATTACTTCAAGCTGAACAAAGTCGTTACCGATTTAGATATCATTGAGATGTATAGAGGATTATGGGAAATTGAAGAAACCTTTAAGATAACAAAAAGCTACTTAAATTTCAGACCAGTATTTCACAACAAAAAAGAAAGAATTGAGGCCCATTTCTTATCATGTTTTGTTTCTTTGGTAATTACAAGATTAATAGAACAATCAGTTGAATCAAAATGGTCAACATTACAGATAATTGAAAGTCTTCAAAAAGCTTGTGGAAGTGAGTTTGAAGATAACATTTATCTATTTGATTACTATGACGATATTTTAGAAGAGTTTGATCGTAAGTTAGGAACTTCATTTAAAAGAAAATATTTAAGTAAAGGTGATTTAAAATATATCATAGGAAAAATGAAGAAACAGTAAAAGTGTCCACAACTATTACACAACGTTTATAAGGATATAATTCTTACCATACAAGGAATTATATCCTTTTTTTCACCTATTTAGCTGTCAAAGACAGGATATAAAGTCCTTCTACTTAAATCTGACATAGCTGCAATGTCATTCATTGTAGATTTTTGAAAACCCTTATCAGAGAAGATAAGTTTAGCTCCATCTAGAATTTCTTTAATTCTTCTCTGACGATCTCTAGCTCTTCGCTCAATAATACCCATAAAAATTTCCTTTGGTAGTAATATAAAATATGTATACCTTATTATATTCTAAGGAGTAACAAATTGCAAAATATATAAGCTATTTTCCATAAATCATAGCAAAAGAACTATTTAGAATTAATTTTGTAAAGTTTTTTTTGATTTCTTATCTTTTAATTATTTCATTCATTATATCTATGACTATGTTTTCCTATAGGTATAATTAACGGAGAGGCAGTTAATGGGTCTTCAATTATTATACAATCAAGATTATAAATTTCTTTCATAAGCTCTTTAGTAATAATATCTTTTGGTGTTCCTTCAGCAATCAACTTACCTTTTTTCAGCGCAAAAATATAATCACCATATCTAGATGAAAGATTAATATCATGAAGAACCATTACAATAGTAGTACCTTGACTTTTATTTAATTCAAACAATAAATCTAAAATCTCAACTTGATATTGTATATCTAAATAAGTAGTAGGCTCATCAAGTAATAAGATATCTGTATCTTGAGCTAAAGCTAAGGCTATCCAAACCCTCTGCCTCTGTCCTCCACTTAACTCATCAATATTACTATTAGCCAAATCATCTATCCCAACTATTGAAAGAGCTCTATTTACTGCTTCATAATCTTCTTCTTTAAGATTACTCATAAACTTTCTATATGGAAAACGCCCCCTTGTTACTAAATCAAAAACCTTTATTCCTTCTGGAACTGTAGGAGATTGAGGGAGGAGACCAAGCAATCGAGCAAATTCTTTTCCTTCATATAAAAAAATATTTTTACTACCTAGTGTGATCTCCCCTTTCATTGGCTTATATAAACGTGCAAGATTTTTTAAAAGAGTTGATTTCCCACAACCATTTGAACCGATTATGATATTAATCTTTCTTTTTTGAATTTTAATATTCATGTTACTAATAATGACTTTTTTTTCATAACCTGTAGTGAGATTTTTTGTTTCGAGATACATACTCTATTCCCTTCCTTTAGAAATATTAACTAACAACCATAATAAATAAGGTGCTCCTAAAATTCCGGTTATAACACCGACTGGATAGCGTACACTAAATAAATTATTTCCAACTAAATCAGCAGATAGTACAATTAAAGCTCCTATCAATCCCGAGGGTATCAAATTACTTTTATTATTTTGAAAAATTCTAGTAGCAATAGGACCTGAAAGAAATGCAACCGATGATATGGGACCTGTTATTGCTGTAGTTAAAGCCACCAAAAGGACTGCAATGATAATCAATATAGGGAAAACTCTATTAAGTTTTACTCCTAAACTTCTGCTAAGATCATCACCAAGAATAATTAACTCAAGATTTGGATTTAATATAAGTAAGCATATAAATAGAATAGTAATGGGAATAATATATAAAAGTATTTGATCCAGTGTTATACCATTTAGGCTACCGGATAACCACTGAAGTGTTGATGCTACATCAAATTCTGCGGCTCTTGATAGTAAGTAATTTGTTAAAGCATTTAGCATAGCTTGTACACCAATACCTATTAATATCATCTTTATATGAGAAAAATGCCCACGATAACTAGAAAGGATATATATTAAAAAAGCTATAAAGAGCCCTACAACTATTGCTATTATAGAGACAATACCGCCTTCTAAGTTAAGGATTAATATGGCAAAAACAGCCGAAGTACTAGTTCCCGCACTAACCCCAATAACATCAGGGCTAGCTAATGGATTTCGTAATAATGTTTGAAAAATATAACCTGCAAGACCAAGAGAAAAACCCGCTCCAAGCCCAACAATCATACGTGGAAAACGTAGATTAATTATTATAAAAGATCCACTAGTCTCTTGATTAAATAAAACTTTCAAAACATATAATGGACTATAGATAGTATTCCCTATACAAAGAGATAATATAGCTAAAATAAATACTAGTAATATTAATAGATTGCGTTTTAATATATACTTATGCAAACGTATTTTGTAAAAATCAAATTGTGACTTCATAAAGCTTTTACCTTTGTATGTCTAATAATTGTAATAAATACTGGAGCGCCTATAATTACTGTTACTATTCCCACTTCAGTTTCAGAAGGATACCCTATTACTCTTCCAATAATATCAGAAGTTAAAAGTAAGCTACCTCCAACAATAACAGAATAAATTAAAGTTAGTTTCATATTATTACCAATCAATGATCTAATAATGTGCGGAACCATTAACCCTATAAATCCAATTGGTCCAGCTAAAGCTGTTGTTGCACCACAAAGAACTACACCTGAAAGAGCTCCTAGCAAACGAATAATAGAAGTATTCGTTCCTATTGAAGTAGCCATTTCATCTCCTAATGCTAAATTATCAAGACTTTGTGAAATACTAATTGCTATAACAAACCCAATTAAAAAAAAAGGTAAAAGTAGCCTAATATTTTCAATTGTCGCTCCGCCTATACTCCCAACTTGCCAGAATCTAAATGAATTCATAACATTATTATTTGGTAACATAAGAGTTGACACAAAGGAACTTAAAGCAATACTTATAGCTGATCCTGATAGTGCAAGTTTTATAGGAGTAGATCCATTTTTCCCTAAAGAGGCTAATGAATAGACAGCAAAAGAGGTAAGACCAGCTCCTATAATAGACAACCATATATACTGACTTGCTGATGTTATATTAAAATAAACTAAACCTAAAACTACAAAAAGAGAGGCTCCAGTATTTACACCTAAAATACTAGGATCAGCAATTGGATTACGTGTTATAGCTTGCATCAAGGCACCAGATGTTGCAAGTGAGGCTCCAGCTAAAATTCCAAATATCGTTCTAGGTATTCTTTTTGTAAGTATGCCCCCAATTATTGGATCAACTTCATTTCCACTTAAATATTCTATAACTTGTGAAAAAGGAATAATTTTAATTCCAATAACTAAAGAGAGCATACTTATCAAGCCCAATAATACAAAAGTAGATAAGCCAATTATAATGTTCTTTTTCATATATTAGTGAAATACAGAATCAATAGTGGCTAAAAAATCTTCAACAGTTGCTGCAATTGATAAGACAGTTGGATTAATAGCTGCAGTTAACTCGGTACCATTTGCTAGAGGGATAACATGGTGATTCTTTACTGCTGAAACTTGTGAAAACATTGGATCAGATTCTAAGGCAGAAACTGATTTTTCATCACCGTAGATTATAATAAAATCAAGTTCTTGCAATTCTTCAATATTATCAGAACTTAAAGTTACAGAGAAATCTTCATTATCTACAAAATATTTTTCAAGGGAAGAAGGATAAACAAATCCTAAATCTAACAAATAAGAACCACGTGGATCATTTGGACCATAAGTATAATAAGTACTTAAATCAGTTGGATTAATCCATAGAAGAACACCTTTCTTACCCTCTAAGTTAGGGTATAAAGATTTAGCTTTGTTAATATAGTCTTCACTTTCCTTTATAATTTCTTCGCCTTTATCTTGCATACCCATTATATCAGAAATTTGTTTAACATTATCTCTCCAACGAGAATTCCATGGTGTAGTAAGATATGGAATTGTAGGAGCTATTTGTGAAAGAAGTTTATATTCATCTTCAGGCATACCAGAATAAGTTGCTATAATTGCATCTGGATTTGACTCAGCAACTGCTTCAAAATCAGTTCCATCTACATCATCAAATACATTTGGATTATCTTCACCTAATGCAAGAAAAGCTTCATAAGTCCAAGGAAGAAGCCCTTTATCATTAACAGCACCCCAATTTGCTCGAGCAGTACCGACAGGAACAACTCCTAAAGCTAATAATACATCTTCCTTTGACCACCCAAGAGTTACAACTCTTTTTGGTTGAGATTCTAGAGTCGTAGAGCCCCATCCATGATTTATTTTTTTTGGAAATTGATTATCTTTATCTAGCTCAGTTAAGGAATCATTATCAATTTTTACATCTACTAAATTTTCTTCAACTGAACCTTGAGAAAACAGACTAATACTTACAAATATTATAGCAAACAATGCTATTATTTTCTTCATTCTCACACCTCAAAATTTTTTTTGTGTTAGTATACGCTAACAAGAACCGTTTATCAATAGGTTATTTTAAATTTATAAAACAGATTTTATTATCAGTTAATGTAACACCAATCAAGATAAATGTATAATTGGAAAATAGAATTACACAATACCATGAATTAAAGTATAGAAAAAATAAAATATTATAAAATTTACTATTGTTTAAATACAAAAACACACTTAAATTCTGTACAACTTACATTTTTTAAAATTATAAAAAGAAGCATTTTTTTATAATCAGAATATTAAGTTAGGCAGCCCTATCATATTTTCTCTCTTTTATCTATTTATTTAATCACAATTATTAAGGTATGTTATTATTCCTTTCCATTTTAATTTTCTTCTCATAGTAGATAAAGATGAAAACTTTATAATTTTTTCAACTCATTATTTTGAACAAAAATGATAAAATTTACTTTTTTTGTAGAAGTTTGAGTTTCATATATTCTTTCAGTGTAATTTAAAGAATCAACCTTTATTTACTCTATTTTTAATTTAGAATAAAGCTAATGTTTTGAAACTTTTTCTATAAAGAAAGTTTTTAAAATAAAATTAATCAAAGCAAATTAAGTTTTTAATACTAGTTTAGGAGTTTCTTATGTCGATTAAAAGTATTGTTGGTTGCATAGGTTGTGGAGAATGTGTTCAAGCTTGTCCAACTGATGTAATTAGATTAAGTGCTAAAAATGGGAAAGCTTATATAGCCTACCCAGCAGATTGTCAAATGTGCCATTTATGCAGAATGAGTTGTCCAGTTGATGCAATTACAATAGATAGTAACAAATCAATACCTGTTATGGTCTCATGGGGTTAAGAATGGAAAATAAAACTAAACTAAATTACATAATTTCAGGTGCAATCATATATTTAGCCATACCTTTATTTTATATGATTTTTGGAGATTTTGAAAAAAGAACAATTCTTAAAGAAATATTATCTTTAGTTACTGTTGGTGCATTTTATTTGATGTTAGGACAATTCTATTTATCTAGAGTAAATATTGTTAACCTAAAAGGTGTTAAATATTCTAAGGTAGTAAAACTACATAAAATTATTGGATACATTACAATCTTATTAATAATACTCCACCCTATTTTCCTTGTTTTACCAAGATACTTAGAAGCTAGTTTAGACCCTATTGATGCATTTGTATTGATTCTTACAAATTTCGGATCTCGTGGTATTATTCTAGGTCTTATTGCAATGGCTTTAATGATACTAATAGCTATAACATCCATACTTAGAAAAAAAATGAAAATAAAATATAAGACATGGAGAAAAATACATGGGCTTTTATCAGTAGCATTTATCATAATTGCAACCTTCCACGCTGTTGATCTTGGAAGACATATGGATGCTTTCTTATCAAATTATACTATTGTCATGGCGTCAATTGGAGTAGTTTTTTTAATTAGACTTTACTTTTTTGACAATACTTCTAAGGAGAAATAAATGAGCGAGAAATCTAATAAAGGTATATCAAGAAGACAATTTTTAGGACTTTCTGGAGGTGTAGTTGCTGCAGCTACTTTAGCTAGTATGGGAATTAAATACCATGGAACTAAAAATGAGAGAGAAATAGATCTTGACGATGTTAAATATAACGAAAAGGAAACTGATGTTTTAGTAATTGGTGGTGGTATGGCTGGTTTATTTGCAGCTGTAAAAGCTCATGATGCCGGATCAAAAGTTATGCTAGTATCTAAAGGAAGACTAGGTTCTTCTGGAGCTACTCCTTTTGCAAAGGGTATTTTTTCTTATGATGAAGCTACAGCTTCAATGAGTATAGATGATTTTGTAGCTCAAGTTTCTAAATCAGCGATAAATACTAATAGAAGTGAATATACTAAGCAAATGGCTCTCCACTCTAAAGAAAGAGTTGAAGAGTTAAAAAAATGGGGATTTTTCAATTCTCCACTTTATCATAAATCATTTAGTAAACCAATAAAAGAAAGAAATATTACTGTTAAAGAGAGAATTATGATTACCCATTTAATTAAAGAAAATGGGAGAATTGCAGGCGCCGCTGGTTTTAGTTTCGATGATCCTATAGTTTATATCTTTAAAGCAAAATCCGTTGTTCTTTGCACTGGCGCTGGGGGCTTCAAACCTAATGGTTTTCCTGTCTGTGATTTGACTCATGATGGTACTATTATGGCATATAATATCGGTGCTAAAGTTACTGGTAAAGAATTTAATGATGGACACTCTGGTTCTGCTATCAATCCAGCAGATTGCTACACAGGTTGGCATGGTATGTTTGATATGGCGCCCTCAACTAATTCAGTTGAAGTTCATCATGACCTCGGTGTTGATTTAAATTATAGAGCATATGTTTTAGGCAATCCTATTTCTATGATGCCAGGTGGAGATACAGCAACTGTAGAAGGCGGGCCATATGTTCCTGAAGGATTTGATAGGCAAAGCCAAAATGATGAAGGAAAACCTTCAGGCCCTCCTCAAGGTGGTCCGGGGGGAGATAGTGGAGATGCACCTTCAGGACCTCCTCAAGGTGGTCCAGGAAAAGATAAAGCAGATGGTGGCCCAGCAGGTGTATCTCAAATCTCTTCCGGTGGTGCATCAGCGGGTATGTCAATCCATAAATCTGAAGGTATAGCACCAATTAATTTGCAAGGAGAGTCTACAATTCCTGGTCTATATGCAGCAGGAGATGCTCTAGGTTCTTACATGGCTGGTGCTATATATACACAAGTTGGGTCCTCTTTAGCTGGATCTGCAGTACAAGGAGCCATTGTTGGAGAAGCTGCAGCTAAATATAGTTCTACAGTTACCTTACAAAATATTTCCAATTCTAAAATAAAAGAAATTGAAAGTGAAATCTTAGCGCCCTTAAAAAGAGATACAGGATATAGTCCCTCTTGGGTAACTCAAATTTTACAGGGAGTAATGATACCAAACTTTGTGTTATATATTAAAAGCGAAAAGCTATTAAATGCAGCACTAGCTTATGTTGAAGAACTTAGAGATCACCACTCACCTATGCTAAGAGCAGCTAACCTTCATGAGCTAAGATTAGCTCATGAAACAAAAAACATGATTATTACAGCGGAGATGAAATTAAAAGCATCTCTTATGCGTACAGAAAGTAGATGTAGCCATTATAGATTGGATTATCCAAATGTCGATTATAAAAATTGGGAAGCTTGGATAAATATTTACAAAGGTAGTGATGGGATTATGAAATTTGAAAAAGTCCCTTTCGGAGAATGGACAAAAGCTTAATATGAACAGTCAAGAATTAACTTATGAAAATGAAGATACAATGCCCATTTTAGAGCATTTAAAAGAACTTAGAAACAGATTAATAATATCTTCAATTGCTTTAGTTGTAGGCTTCTTTGTTGCAATCTATTTTTATGATTCTATAATAGATTTTCTGTTTGTACCTTTTGAGCAACTTAACTCATCAACATCATCAAAAGTATTATATGTTAATACTATTGCTGAAGGGTTGGTAGTACAAATTAAAATCTCTGCCTTAGTAGGTTTTATTTTATCTTCTCCTGTTCATATGTTTAATATCTTAAGATTTATATTCCCTGGCCTACATAAAAAAGAAAAACAAGTAATATCGATTACCCTCTGTTGTAGTTTTATCCTGATTTTAGGAAGTTTTTATTACACTTACTACACAATAATCCCTATATCGATAGCTTTCTTAACAGGACATGGGTTCATTCCAGAAAATATAGGAATGCTATTAAGTTTTGGTAGCAACATCTTCTATATATTGCAATTTATACTAATGGCAGTAGTTGTTTTTCAACTACCAGTGATTTTGGAAGTACTGATGATATTAAATGTAGTTCAAAGAAAAACTTTATTTAATATTGGAAGATATTTAGTTGTTCTTTTCTTCTTAATAGCAGCCATTCTATCTCCCCCAGATTTCATTACCCAAATAGGATTAGCACTTCCAATGACAGTACTCTTCTATTTGACACTACTAATTGCAAAAATATTTAAATTTGGAGAGATATAATATGTTTGGATTAGGATTAAGTGAAATTATCACACTTATAATAGTAATAATTGTTGTGTTAAATCCAAAAGATTTACCTATTATAGTTAGAAAAATTGGAAAAACTTATGCAAAAATCATGCAACAAGTAAATCAACTAAAGAAATCTTATAAGAAATTTGAAGAAGATTTACAAATTGAAGAATTAAATAATATTGAGATTGTAAAACCTCAATTTAAGAATAAAAAGAAAAAAATATTATAGGAGTCAAATTATGATTGGAACTACTGAAGTAATTGTTATTTGTGGAGTTGTGGTTTTATTATTTGGAGCATCTGCTCTACCAAAATTTGCGAGAAATATAGGTAAGGCTAGAATGGAATTTGAAAAAGGGATGAAAGAAGCTAGAGATCTCTCAAATGCCCAAAAAATGGAAAATATTAATACAGAAAAATCTACTGAAGAGACAAAAGCTTAATATAATAAATAAAATAAATTGCCTCTTTTAATTCACATTAAAAGACGTATTATTAGAGGCATTAAGTTTAATTAATTGATTCATCTAAATTAAAAAACTAAAGTAATAAACCAATTTAAAACTTAAATTAGGCTATTAGTTTGTATTGTTTTTAAAAATGAATATAATTATTACATCGAATAATTTTTGCAATAACTGTTAAAATTATCTCTTTGATATAAAGAATCAATTTTAATATATTTTATTAATTAAAAAGAATAATAATAAAACATTGTTGACTTTTCAAATATTATATTAGACAATCAACATTGTATACAATATTTAACAAACAACTTTGAGGGTTAGATGCAAAAATTATTATATTCTTTATCAATCATTATCATAGGGTTAATCATTGGGTATGTTATTCAAAGATTAACAATTAAAGGGATTATTAAAGTTGAAAAATCCTTATCAAAACAAAGGAGATTTCTTCAATCAATTGCTATTTTAGTTCTATTCCCAATATCTACTATAGGAGCACTTTGGGATTTTAACTTTGATAATCTAAGTTTTGCACTGCTACCAATAGTTGGTGTATTTGCACTATTAGTAGGCGGCTTCTCTTCCCTTCTTGTAACTAAAATTTTTAAATTTAACAAAAGGCAAGCTGGAGCATTTATTAGCTGTGGCGGTATGAGTAATATCGGATCAATTGGTGCTTTAATTGTTTTTGTTTTTCTCGGAGAAAAAGCTTTTGCTTTAGTTCAAATTTATAAACTATTTGAACAAATAATTTATTATACTCTATGGTTTCCTATTGCAAAAAGTTTTTCAGCTAATATTGATAATGATAAAACTAAAACGAAGTTAATAACTATAATTAAAGATCCTTATATTATAGTGGCTACTATCAGTATGATAATTGGATTAGTTTTAAACTTTTTACAAATTCCTAGACCTAATTTTTATAGTAAATTAAATGCATTTATAATTCCTTCTGGAAGTTTATTATTACTATCATCTATTGGAATGGCAATGAAATTTAGTAAAGTTAAAAATTATAAAAAAAGTTCAGTCTTAATTTCTATAATTAAATATATTATTGTCCCTTTAACAACTACTACTGTTGCATATTTATTAGGATTTGGTAATATCGATAACGGACTTCCTCTAAAAGTAATTCTTATTTTATCTTCGGTCCCCGTTGGTTTTATTGCCTTAGTGCCACCAAATCTTTACGATTTAGATTTAGACTTAGCTAATGCAGGTTGGCTTGTAACAACGGCTTTGCTTATTGTAGTTATACCATTGCAAATGTTAATTATATCTTTTATTTAGTTTCTAAGTTATTTATTAAGGGTAACCAAACCCAAACATTTACACCTTTAAAACTATGGAAGTTAATATTTTCAATTCCACACTTTCCATTATGTTTTTCAACTAAATTTTTTACAATTGAAAGGCCTAAGCCCGTTCCTGAATTAATTTTATCACGTGATTCTACTGCACTGTAAAAGGGGTCAAATAAATATGTGATATGTTTTTCTTCAATTAATTGACCTTCATTAATAAATTGAATCATAATCCCTTTATTTTTAATAAAGGATTTTACCATTAATTTTCCTTTATTAGGAGTATGTCTAATCGCATTACTTAGTATATTATTAAAAATCTGTCCTATTCTAACTTCATCTCCATAAAAACTAGTGGAGGGTAAAATATCTTTTGTTAGATTTATTTCTTTCCTTGATATTAATGGGTAGCTTTTTTCTAACGCTTTTTCTAAGACTATTATAATATCCATAGTTTTATAATTTAAAACAAATTCTGTAGATTCAGATTTTATTAGAAACAAAATATCTGTTACAAAATGATTTAATTTATCCGTTTCCTCTATTATTACAGAAGAAAACTCTTCTATATCTTTATTATTATTTACTAAACCTAATTTTAATGATTCTGCATAACCTCTTATCAAACCAATTGGTGTTTTAAATTCATGAGATACCCCAGCAAAAAATCTCTTTTGCAAAGCCATTTCAATCTTAAGTTTTTTATTTGATTCTTCTAATTCTTTAATTGCACAATCTAATTGAGATGAAATTACATTAATTCCATTTCCTAGAAGATTTACCTCATCTTTAGTATTTCCTTCATATTTATGTGAAAAATCTAAATTAGCAATATGTTCCACTATGGTTGTTATTTTCTTTATTGGCTTAATTACAGATTTTGCAGCAAATTTAGCTATAATTACAGAAAGTAAAATAGATAATAGTCCAATTATAATTAAAAATTGATTTGTGATTGCTGTTTGTTCTTCTAATTGTTCAACAGGTCTTGCAATTACCAAAACGTATGAAGACTTTAATGGAGCTACAAAAATTAAATCAAATTCTTTGTTTTGACTTAAATCACGATATACCTTTTCAAATAAAACGACTCCTTGCTTTATAGTATCTATATTTGAATTAATATAATCAAACTGTGCTTTGGGAAGTTCTAAAATAGGAGGATTATTATCTCTAGGAAAAGCAATAGGTTCTGGATGAAAATTAGGAGCAGAAGATAATACGATATTATATTTATCTTGGTTAGTTAATTCTAATATATAGAAAATAAAGCCTGTGGTTTTATCTTTTTCTCTCAATAGAGTTAAGATATCTAAATCAGGTTTTTCGAAACTTGTCGCTATATCTTGATATTCTTGGTAAAAAATCGACTTATTTTTCCTCACATAAAAATCATCTAAAAATAATGAATTAGCTATTATTATTAGCAATACTGCTAAACCTATAATTGATGCTATAATGATAGTTAATTTAGTAGATAAAGATTTGAAACCTCTATTTTTTGTCCAATTTGCTTTGATAAAAATACCCTCTTCCTCTAGCTGTTTTAATATGAGATGAAAAACTCCCTAATCTAGCTCTAAGACTTTTTACATGTGTATCCACAGTACGCGGATCTCCAAAATAATCCATGCCCCAAACATTATTTAAAATTTGTTCTCTCGATAGTACACAATCTCTATTATTTAATAAATATTTTAAAAGTAATACTTCTTTTGGGCTTAAAAAGGTTTCCTTGCCATTAACAATTACACAACCTTTATCATCTATAAATTCAAAGCCATTTTCTATGTAACTGCTAATTTTTCTCTTTTTTGTTCGCCTTAGAACACTATTAATTCTAGCAATCAATGTTTGTCTAGAAAAAGGTTTAGATATATAATCATCCGCCCCTAAGTTCAACCCTTCTACCTCATTTGCACTATCATCTAAAGCGGTTAACATTATTATGGGAATATCAGAGAACTTCCTAATTTGCTCACAAACCTCTTTTCCATTCATTTCAGGCAACATTATATCTAATAAAAGTAAGTCTACATCAATATTCGCCGCTAAATATTCTAAAGCCTTTTGACCGTTTTCAACAGTATCCACATTAAAGCCCGCTGTCTCTAAAAATACTTTAACTAGCTTTCTATAACGAGCCTCATCTTCTGCATATAATATCTTAAGCATTTATAACCTCTGCATTCTAGAATATCTTTTTTTCATATTTTATATATTATACATTTTATCTTCTACTTTATATTTATAATATTCATTTCAAAATTTTTCTATTGTTTACTAATATAGAAATTACTATTTATTATTATAAATTATTTCTCCAAATTTCATTACATAAGTTTTCTTTAGCAACACTAAAATACATAAATCTTCAAGTTATAAATAGAGTATTCATCACAAAGTTATCACAAACCTTCTTTATGATTTATCTTATTAAAAGTATGTATAGGAGTCAAAATGTATAATAGTAAAAATAAAATGAGATTTTACTTATTAGGATTATCAACTATTTTAATTCTTGGATTAACTAGTTGTGCAAATAGTAGTTCTACTGAGGAAAAAAAGGATTTGGAACATAGAGGAATTGAAAAACCTGAAAGGTTCCCATCTATTTCCACCCTTAGCTATCCTATAGTTGATACAAATCAGAGTCTATGTTACGACAATAGCCAGCTAATAGATCCACCATCAAAAGGAGAACCTTTTTACGGTCAAGATGCTCAATATACTTCAAATGTTCCAAGTTATACAGATAATGGAGATGGAACAATTAAAGATAATGTCACTGGCCTAATTTGGTCCCAAGATTTATCTCCTTACCCTATGACCTGGGAAGAGGCTCAATCTTATGTTGATTCTCTTAACACTGGAGGTAGAACTGATTGGCGACTTCCAACTATTAAAGAGTTATGGTCGATTAGAGATTTCTCACAAGGTTGGCCTTGGCTAGATACTAAATTCTTCCACCTAGTTGGGGATGGCTCACAAGGAGCTCAACAGCATACTTGGTCTAGCAACTACTACTTAGTAGATACTGATGAAGCTGTAAAAAATGTAGCATTTGTAGTTAATGATTGGACAGGCCATATTAAAGCACTTGATGGTAAAAGATATGTACGCGCTGTAAGTGGTAATATTTATGGTATTAATGAATTTAAGGATAATGGTGATGGAACAGTAACGGATGAAGCAACAAGTTTAATGTGGGCTAAAAATGATAGTGGTGAACCTATGACTTGGGAAGAAGCTTTAGCATATGCTGAAAATTCTACATATGCAGGCTATGATGATTGGCGTTTACCAAACGTTAAAGAGCTTCAAAGTATTGTGGATTACTCAGGAGTTTTCCCTGCTATTGATACTTCAGTATTTAATATTTCTCAAATAGTTAATGAAGCTGGAAATGATGATTATCCTTATTTCTGGACTAGTACTTCAAATCCATATATTGATCCTAATGACGAAGATGGCTATTGGTATGCTTGGTATGTAGCTTTTGGTTATGCAGTAGATCATAATGGAGAAGATATACATGGGGCAGGAGCTGTTAGATTTGATACAAAACATCCTGAAGGAGAAGACGGACCAGATGGAGAAAGATACTATAATTATGTTAGATTAGTGAGAGGGGGAAATGCTATAGAAACCCCAGAAGGTGGAAATAATGAAAGTACATCATTAAATATACCTTTCAATAATACTAGTGTAAATTCTAGATCTATGGGTAAAGGTGCCCCTTCAGGTGGTCCTTCAGGTGGCCCTTCAGGTGGACCTCAAATGCAAGGACAAGGTGCTCCTGATTTTGCCGCAGCAGCAGAAATATTAGGAATTTCAGAAGATGAACTTTTAGAAGCTTTTGGAGATCCAACCCAAGGTCCTCCTGATTTTAAAGCTATCGCTGACAAACTTGGTATTACAGTTGAAGAATTGATGGATGCTCTAAACCAATAATTAATATAAATAGCCTTAGCAAATTGCTAAGGCTTTCTCTTCATTAATTAAATTAATTGTTGTTGATAAAACTATTTTATTTTTTCATTTGCTCTTTAGCTTTTTCTAAAGTCTCTATTACCTTATCACACCAGTTATCGAATTCAGGATCTTCTACTTGAAGCTCCTTATGCTTCAAAATATATTCTACACATTCTTTTATCCCTTGATCAAATCTAATTTTAGCTGTAAATCCAGGTACTAATTGTTTTAATTTTGTATTATCAAATACAACACTATTTGCTTTATCACCAATTAAACCGCCTTTAAAATCATATGGTCCAACTGCATCCAAAAATGATGAAGATACATAATAAGGTTTTAGTTCAACATTTAAAGCATCTGAAATAGATTTATAAATTTGATTCCAGGTCAAAGTTTCGTCTGAAGTAATTTGAACAGCTTGACCTATTGCATGTATATTTCCTAGTAGACCTATAAAAGCTTGAGCAAAATCTTTACTTGATGTCATAGTCCATAAAGAAGTTCCATCTCCATGAATTATAACTTTTTTACCTTCTAACATTCTTTTTGCAACTTGCCAACTGCCCTTATGTCCATGAACTCCTAAAGGAATTGATCTATTACTGTAAGTATGACTTGGCCTAATTATCGTAATTGGAAAACCTTCTTCTCTATACAATTTCATCAAATAATCTTCACATTTTATCTTATTTCTTGAATACTCCCAATATGGATTAATCAAAGGGGTTGCTTCAGTTATTCTATAATCTGCTAAAGGTTTTTGATATGCTGATGCTGAACTTATAAATATATATTGCTTTGTTTTATCTTTAAATAATCGATAATCTCTTTCGATTGCTGAAGGTTCAAATGCTATAAAATCTGCTACTACATCAAAATTCAAGTCTTTTATAAGAGTTTTAACCTTGTCCTCATCATTTATGTCGCAAGTGAGATAAGTTACTCCTTTATCTTTCAATACATCATTTCTAGAACCTCTATTTAAAATATATAAATCAGTTTTTAATCCAATTAATTGTTTAGAAATTTCAGTACTAATTGTTCCTGTACCACCAATAAATAAAACTTTCATAAATTCACTCCTATTTTTTTAGAGATAAAATTATTTTAATTATAAACTTTATCTCAATGGGAAAGTTTGTTTCACTTATATAATTATAAGTTTTTATATTTTAATTATAGGACAATTTTCATGATAATACAAAATATAACTAGTTTTAAATCACCATTATCTCTAAATTAAATAAAATCTAATTTTGGATGGTTCTCTTTAATAAATAGAATTGCTTTTTTATGTCGTAATTCCCCATTAAGATTCTTATATTTATTATCAAATCGCTTTACACCTAAATAAAATAAAAACATCTGTATAAAAGCTTTTCTTGTTTTTCTTAATGAGCTTTTAAAAATTCTTTTTTGTCTTTTTCTGTTAAATTTACTTATATACTTCTTTTCGATAAAGATTTTAAAAAATGCAAAAATTGCAACAATGAGGGTGGTACTTAATAAATAAGAATAATGACCTACAAAAAAAGCTGTTACTTCATGAGATAACATTATAATAATAAATGATCCAATTATTTCTGAAACAGTTGTAATAGTCTGTGCCCCATTAAAAGACTTTGTACTTTTTTCTATTGCAGATGCAATTTTATATAACATCTTATTAGTCTCTTGTACTATCGTTTTTTCTTCTTTCTTTTCATCTTTAAGACAACCTAAAGCACCTTTAATTTCTGATTCAAAAACCTCAACAATTCTTTTATGAGAATAATCAAATACCCATTCCATATTATATTTATCTAAATCACTCTCAAAACCAACTAATTCATCAAATAACTCATCTACTAAATCAAGTTGAAGAACTTCCTCTTCTTCCTCAGTTAAATCTATATGTTTTATAATCTCATTTTTAATACTTTCCATCATTCTTTACCTTTAACAACTAGTGTAATTAATGTAATAAAAATATACAATAAATCATTTGCAATTTCAGTTAAATATAAAAACTTTAATAAATTTTTGCTACTCTACCAACCAATCCTGATTCTAGCCTAACTTTAATTCCATGGGGATGTCTACTTGAATTAGTTAATATATCTTTAACAATGCCATCTGTTAATTTACCACTGCGTTGATCTTGTTTTAAAATAACTGCGACTTTCAAACCAGCTTTAATATTACTTCTTATTTTTCCGTCCATAAATTACCTCTTATAAATAATATAGATTTTTTATTAAAGAATTAATATGATTTATTTATCTTTTTTTATATTAACAGTGATTCTTTTTATTCAAAATATTTCTAATTTTCTTTTTTTAATTTTCTTCACTACAAAAAAAGAGCACTAACTGTGCCCTTTTTTAATAATATTTTTTATTTATCTAATTATTATCTTCTCTAAACCGTGTTAAAAATTCTTTAGTTCTTTCACTTTTAGGATGATAAAATATATCACTAGAAGACCCTTCTTCTTCAATTTTACCATCAGCCATAAAAACAACATGAGATGAAATATCTCTAGCAAATGACATTTCATGTGTTACAACAAGCATTGTCATGCCCTCATTTGCTAAGGTTTTCATAACCTCTAAAACTTCGCCTACCATCTCAGGATCTAAAGCACTTGTTGGCTCATCAAATAAAAGAACCTCAGGTTCCATTGCCAAAGCTCTAGCAATTGCTACCCTTTGTTTTTGGCCTCCTGAAAGTTGAGCAGGCTTTGCATTTATATATGGAGCCATACCAACCTTTTCAAGATATTTCATAGCTTGTTTTTCAGCCTCTGCTTTATTTTTCTTTAAAACCTTTATCTGTCCTAACATACAATTACTTAAAACATTATGATTATTAAATAAATTAAAAGATTGGAATACCATACCAACTTTAGATCTATAAATATCTTCTCTCATTCCTCCATCATCAACTTTGTGACCATGAAAAATGACATCACCAGAAGTTGGAGTTTCGAGTAAATTAATACATCTAAGTAGTGTTGATTTCCCTGAACCAGAGGCCCCAATAATTGTTGTAACATCTCCTTTATTGACGGTGAAATCAATATCAGTAAGTACTACATTAGCACCAAAGGTTTTAGATAGATGTTGAACTTTTAATATCTCACCCATTATAGTCTCTCCCTTGTTGAAATTTGTGCTGCATTGAGGCCACTAGTATAAGCTAGAGTATCAGTTGTAGCTAAATCAAAGTTTGCAGGTCCATCCATTTTCTTTTCTAAATATCGCATAATCCTTGAACAAGTAAAGGTTAAAATGAAATAAATTATTAAGGTTACTGTTGCAGCTTCAAAATATGTATAAAGCGCTCCTGAAATACTTTTAAATGTAAAAAACAATTCGACTGTTCCAATAATAGATAATACACAAGTATCTTTAATATTAATTATTAAGTTATTTCCTATTTGTGGCATAATTAATCTAAGAGCTTGAGGAAGAATTATAGAAGTCATGGTTTGAAAGTGAGTCATACCAATGGCTTTTGCACCTTCTGTTTGACCAATATCTACTGATAGAATTCCTCCTCTAACTGTTTCTGCCATATATGCGCCAGTATTAATTGAGACAATCAGTATAGCAGCTTTCCACATCCCTAGATTAACTCCAAATAGTTGGCTTGCACCATAAAAAATGAATGCAGCCTGTAACATCATTGGTGTTCCTCTAAAGAACTCAACATAAATGGATAGGAGAGTTTTTACAAATTTGACTAAAATTTTAGTTAAAGGGTTTGTATTTTTTTTAAGCTCAATTGTCTGTACTATTCCAACCCCAAAACCAATTAAACAACCTAAAGCAGTACAAATTATGGCAATTGCCATTGTAACTCCGGCTCCTTTTAACAAGGAGACGCTATAGGTCTGCACGATATAAACCATGCGTTGAATAAAACTCATTTCAGCAATACTCATTATATTTTCTACCTATCCTTATTTATTATTTAGTTTGATAATGGTTGAACAGAAATAGCTTCAGCCATCATTTCGTTGTAATCATTTTCATCCATAGTAGCTAAAATTTCGTTGATAGCTTGTGTTAATTCAGGATTATTCTTTGATACAGAAACGCTGATATCGATATCTGATTGACTTAATACAAAATCATCACCTGAACCACTAAAGTTTAAAATCTTCATGTTTGGATATGCTACTAAAGCAGCTTGTGCTGTTGGCATATCTGTACAAATAAAGTCTACTCTTCCACTATTAAGTGCTACTAACATAGCTGGTGCTGACTCTTGAGCAGGTAAAATGTTTGCACCTTCAATTTGAGGTAAACAAGTATCATACCAAAGCGTACCTAATTGAGAAGTACAAGAAGCTCCACTTAAATCACTTAAACCTTTAGCCTCTGCATATTCGCTATCTGATAGTGTCATACAAACTACTGATGCATAATAATAAGGATCTGTAAAATCGACCATTTCTTTTCTAGCTGGTGTAGGAGATTGTCCTGCAATTACGCAATCAACAGTACCTGATTGTACAGCTGGTACTAATGAATCCCAATCTAATTTTACAATTTCTAGAGGACGTCCTAATTCTTCTGCAATAATTTTAGCCATCATAACATCATAACCAAAAGCATAATCATTTGAATCTGCAATTGGTACAGCTCCATTAGAATCATCTGCTTGTGTCCAGTTATATGGAGCATACCCACATTCCATTGCAACTCTTAAAGGTTGTACTGTATCTTCTGCTACAGCTTCTTCTTTTGAACCGCTAGCAAATAAACTTGTCACACTGAGTGCTACAACTAAAGCTAATAATAATGATTTTTTCATCGTTGTTCTCCCTTCTTGATTTAGTGGAGGTGTATGTGATTTTTTTCTTCCTCTCACCTTTTTTAAATATGAAATCAATATAACTTAGTGTTATAATTTTGTCAATAGTGTTATTAATTTAACATTTTGTTACAATAATGTTATTAATGTCAGAAAAAATGACAAAAGTGAATAAATTTAGGGTACAAATAGAGTTATTACTCAATTGTTTTTATATTAATTTACTTTATTATAAAAATATTTTTTTTTAATATTTTAATATTAAAATTACTTAGACAAAAATTTACGTATAAATCAATTTGTAATAATTTACATTTATCTTACTTTTTAAAGAACAATTTTTTTTTATTAACAATTTAATTTATCTATTTGAAACACATAATTTTCCTTCAAAATAGCTTCTTATGGGGGTAACCTAATTGACTTATTAAGTTGAAGTAATCATATTTGTTTACCATAATAGTCTTAGGGAATATATATATATTATTTTCTATTTAGGAGATTTTGATGACTGTTGAGTTTTTTAAGTTTGATGAGCAATCTGAAAAAAATAAAATTATAATATCTCAAATTTTATATGAATCTTTTGAAATGAAGTTTAAACCTTTGTTCAAAAAAATTTCAGTTTCTCAATCAATACAAATTATTAAAAGATGTTTAGCAAAAACTAGTGGTCTTTTAGCAAAAGAAGCTAATAAAATAATTGCTGTCGCTATTCTATCTTCAATAGATAGGCCATCATTAATTATTAAAAAGGATATAAAAAAGAAAATCGGCTTAATCTCTTATTACTTTTTTAAACAAATCTTTTATAGTGAGACTTTTAGTGATAATACCACTATAAAAATTGAATTTCTTGCTGTAAAAAAAGGTATTCGTGGGAAAGGTGTTGGCTCTATTATGCTAAGTGAAATTATTAAATATTCAAGAAAAAATGGATTCAAAAGAATCCTTTTAGATGTTGTTGATACTAACCCAAGAGCTAAAATGCTATATACAAGAATAGGCTTTAAAACAATCAAAAAACATTACTCTGGGATTTTTACAAAGCCCTTTGACTTTAGCAGTTATGATGTAATGAGTTTGAATATAAACAAAAAATATAAATCTATTCCTATTTAAAAGTTTTATTGTAATAACTGACAAAGCAGTATTACAATAAGATTAATTATCCTTGTTAGGGAAATTACCTAAAAAGAGTTGAGATAACTTAACAGACAATACAGACCCCACACATATCAGTTGATCTAAATATTCCTCAGGTTTTATAACTGGATAATTCGTTAACCATCTTAAAAATGAAGAAACTAAAAAGTCGGAAAAAGAATTTGCAACTACTTCAAGTTCACTTTCATATTCTTCTGTTACCACAAGTTCAGCAACTATAGGAGAAATTACACTCCCAAAATAATCTCTTAGACTGTGAGGCCCCATTTCTTGAAAAGCTTTCTTATAAAAATTTTGGTTATTATAAATACAAGTTAAAAAAAATAATGCACCATCATATGAATAAATTGTACCAAATTTTTTATATGTTAAATCGACAACTTCTTCTTTGAAAATCCAAATTAATAATTCATATTTATCACCAAAATGGTAATAAAATGTTTTCCTATTTATATTACAATCTCTGCAGATATCTGAAACAGAAATTTTACTTATTGATTTGGAATCTAATAATTTTTTCATAGAATTAGCAATTGCAGTCTTTGTCAATAGATTATTTGCCATAAGAACACCTCTCCTCGAAAAATTAATTTCTTAAATATTATTTTAGAGAAAATTCAGCACTTAGATAAAAAGCTCCAACTACATAAGAATTCTTTGATAAAGGCTTTTGCAATATATTTTTACTATATATTATATCTAAGTTTCCTAAAACTGTATCAATTGTAGAAACGAAACAAGGATTTTTCCCAAAACTATATTCTTTTGTTTCAATAACTTTTGCTGCTATTAAATTAAATAATATATTTTCTTGATATCTTTTTTTAGATTCTTCATCCAATCCTTCTTCTAAACTTCTAATATAAAAATATGGTAAAACAGATTTGTCTTTAAGTAAAGCTTCTTTTACTGCTTCTTCATATGCGGCTCTACTCTCATATACTTCAAGAGATGAGGGGAAGGCACATAATTGAAGAGATACTTCACTTTCTGTATTCATCTCACCCTTAACTAACCCCGCATGTAATAGATTTGCGATAAAGGCAGTTTTATCATCTAGTGACGAAAATAAAACTGTAGGAAGTTCTATAGTTTGTCCAAGACTAATTACAGGTTTTGCTATGAATTTATTTGAATTAATTAAATGTGAATCAACTCCAACAAAATCATAATCTTCACTATCTTTATTAATACGTGCAACCAGTTCTAACCCACCTTTAAAAAAATATGTTTTATAATCATAATCTTCCCCAGCGATTTTATCTGTTTTTGAAAATAAATCAATTATATCGTTTTGGTTATGTGAAAGTTCACTCAACCCTAAACTGTCTAAAAAAAATGCCATTTTTTCCTCCAATATAACTTATATTAACAAGTATTCTACTTGATGAAAAGGCTAATCCCTAATAATATAGGTTTCATGCGTGATGAATTAACTAAAAAGGAGGGCTTTTTAGATGGCTTTCCTATTTTTCTTGGATATTTTTCAACTGCTATTGCTTTTGGATTAGTTTGTAGAAATGTAAATATCAACTTTTTAAATAGCACTTTAATTAGTCTCACTAATTTTGCTGGAAGTGGACAATTTTTAATGGTAAATCTCATTTCTAATGGGGCATTACTGTTTGAATTATTTATTTCAGTTTTACTTATTAATTTAAGATACCTTTTTATGGGAGCATCACTTAATCAAAAGTTACCAAAAGATATTAATATTTTTGAAAAAATTATAATTGCTTTTTCAACAACTGATGAAATTTTTTCGGTTGCTATTTTAAAAACTAAGCCTTTAAACTTTCCCTATTTATTCTCATTAGAATTAACTAGTTATACTGGATGGGTTTTAGGAACAATGGTTGGATACTTAATTGGTGTTGCACTCCCTCATAACTTACAACTTGCCCTATCAATCACTCTATATGCAATGTTTGCTTCACTATGGGGATGTGAAACTAGAAAAGGTGGCTTTAATATTATAGTTATTGGCGCTCTCTCCGCTATAATTAATTCTATCCTTATTTTAATTTTCCATCTTGCAATAGGTTGGTCTTTTGTAATTGCAATGCTAGGAGCAACTATTATTGGATCTTTCCTAATTGGAGATGATAATGAATAATATACACTTACCTATGATATTAATTGTACTTGTTGGCTCTGTTGCTACAATGATTCCTCGCTTTCTTCCTTATTTTACTCCTTTAATAAAAAAAATACCAAAAGTTATTACTGATAAACTTAAAATCTTACCTATAGCTGCTTTAGGAGCTTTAATCTTCCCTTTTTCAATATTAGATTTCAATCCTGCTTGGGTTGCTTCTCTTGTCGGAGTTGCTATAGCCTTCCTATTGGGTTATTTAAAATTTAACATGATTGTTTCTATCCTCTTTAGTGTAATTGCAACTTATTTGCTTCTAATGATATTATAAAAATATGTTTGATTTCCATCGCCATTTTACACAATCTAAATCTATTGAAAGTGCTTTGTATGCTACTTCAGCTTTGACTGAATGGGATAATATAGCACCTTACATAAGTTATGGGCTTTTAGCTAACAATTTTAATGTCACAATAGATGAATTTAAAATAATTTTGGAAAATAAACTTAAACAAAACCCTTTAGCCCATATTGGTGAAATCGGTCTTGATAGTAGATTTGATAATATGGATCAGCAAATTAAATTCTTTCAAGTTGCAATTGATTTAGCCTTTAATTATGAAAGGATTTTAACTATCCATATAGTTAATTCCAATCAACTATTAATTGATATTTTAAAAGATAATAAAAATCACTTACCCACTCACATTATTTACCATGGCTATAACAAAAGTGTTGATTTTGCTAAGCAACTTAAAAAATATAATATTACAGTCAGCATAAATCCAAAAGTAGAAAAAACTAAGTTAATAAAAAATATAAAACAACTTGATAAAATCGGCTTTTTATTAGAAAGTGATTGGGACTGTGAAACCGATGATAATTATAAGTTATATTTTGAATCTTTTACAACAAAAATAGAAGCTCTTGGAGCTAGTAGATATAAGGATATAAACAATGAGTTCAGAACAATTCTTAAGAATTTCTAGATTAATTGGTGAAAATAAAGTTAATGAGTTACATAATAAAAGAGTTGCTATTGTAGGTATGGGAGCTGTTGGAAGTTTATGTTTAGAATCACTTGCAAGAAGTGGTGTTGGATTTTTTCGCTTAATCGATTTTGATGTTGTTGGGGTTACAAACATTAACCGTCAAATCTTAGCAACTTGGGATACTCTTGGTAAAATTAAAGTTGAGGTTGCAAAAGAAAGAGTTTTATCTATTAATCCCAATTGTGAAGTTGAAGCTATCCAAAGTTTCTTTAGTGAAGATTCAGCTTCTTCCTTAATTGATGATACTTTTGACTTAGTAATAGATGCAATTGATTCATTAAATCCTAAATGTGCCCTTTTATCATATTGCTATTTAAATAATATTAGAGTAGTAAGTTCTATGGGTGCAGCTTTAAGGAGAGATCCTTCTCTGGTTCAAACAGGAGATTTGTTTGAAACCTATGGCTGTCCTTTAGCTAAGTTAGTTAGAAAGAGATTAAGAAGACGTGGTGTTGAAAGTGGAATTAAAGTTGTTTTCTCTCCAGAAATTCCTAGATATGAATATAGGAATCCTGAAGAAGAGGAACACTCTGACTTTAATGAGCAAATTTTAGAGAGAGGCCGTAAAAGAAATGTCCTAGGATCCCTTCCTACTTTAACTGGTATATTCGCCTTAAATTTAGCTCATCTTGCCTTGCAAGAGTTATTAGGAAAACAGGAATTTATTGGTGAACCTGCTTTTGACTCTAAAGAAAAATTTATGAATTATAAACAACTAAACAAAAATTAATTCGTTAAATGAAGGTGGATAGTGAAAATTTGGCATTTCACTATCTACATCAAATAAAGCAAAATAATGGGGACTAGCTAATTTGTCTCCACATTTATAAAAATTTGCTTTTATTTTGTAATTTTTTATATTCTCATTACTACCTATAAGCTTCCACTGATCAAGATCTAAACTCATATTTAATTTCCAATGGGAGCTTTTTTTTGTTTCATCTAAAATAATAATTTCTCTATCGATTTTCTCTATAATAGACTCATCAACTAATCGCCTATTGTTTCTTGAAGAACCTCTTCCAACAAGCATATGAGAAGATGCACTTATCTCAAAATTATAATATTCATCGCTATTTGGAATTTGTATGAAACATTCAACACAACTATCTTCATAAACTCTATCATTATTATGTGTTGAACATTTTCTTATTTCATTTTCAAAAATATCAAAATCTACAATTAAACTTCTCTTCTCATATGAAAAATTCACTTTAACAATCGTATCAAAATCGTCTATCCATTGAGATTTTAATTTATGATATATTCTTTTGGTAGTCTCTTCTTTCTCAAAGATTTGTATTTGATCCATTAAATCCCTCTAAATAATATCTTAAAGTATTTTTATATTTATTTCATAAAAAACTCAAGCAAATTAATAGAAAAACTATTTTATATATGTGAAGCCGTATAAAAGTAAAAAATGCTTTTATTTTATAGTAGGGTTTAATCAAATAAACCCTACTTTTATCAAATAACTAGGAGTAGATTTATGAAACTGTTACAAAAATCTAAATTTATTATTTATGTTTTATTCACTTTATTATTATCTATCTGTTTTTTATCTTGTACAAATGAAGAAGCCTCTTCGTTAATTGATTTAACTGTAGATTTAAACACTAAAGCTAAAACAAATTCTTCTAGGGATTTTAGCCCAAGCGATGATGAACTTACTGTATTCAAATTCAAAATCGATGGTGTAGGACCTGATGATAACACATTTAGTGTTGAAACAACTGAGAGTTCTACTACTTTAAAAAATCTAATAAAAGGTAAATGGGAAATTTCTGTTGTTGGTTATAATATAAATGATGAAATAATTGTTGAAGGTAGTGGTACATATTATCTTTTCAATTCAAAATCTGTTGTTAATATAACACTTGATTATATTGAAGGTACTGGTAACTTCGTTTTAGATCTATATTGGAATCCTGATCAAACAGAAATAGATACTGTTAGCGTTCTAACTGATTATTACAAATTAGAAAATAATGAATTAACTCCTTATATTGTAGCAGACAATTTTCATTTTAATTGCGAAGAAGGAACTGTAAGAGTTACAACTCCTCTTGAAGCTGGAAGTTATATTTTAACTTCAAAATTAATGAACGGAACTACAGAAATATCTGGATTTGCAGAGCAAATTAGAATATTAGCAAATCATACAACTACTGCAAGTAATACTTTTATAATAGGTGATACTCAAGTTGATTATGGAATATATTTTTATTGCAACACATATTTGCCAATCACTGGTGTAATTACATCATCTCCTGAGATTATCGTTGAAGGAGAAAATATAACTTTAACCTTCACTCCTACAGATCTTCCTGAAGGTTATACATCTGATCAAATAAAATATAGTTGGTATTTAGAAGGTGATTTAATTGAAAATGAAAACAACAATGTTTTAACAATTGAACCACTTAAGGGTAAACATAGATATGATTTATTTGCTTATATCGATGGTATTGAAGAAACATTGGGAAGTGCAACCATTTTTGTAACCTATGATTAAGAGTTAACCCAAAGTCTACCACTTTTATTGACAAATAGTGAAAAGGTATTCATATTGTTTATATGAAAAAAGAAAATCCAACAATTCTGATGGAAATCCCTATAAAATGTGGCTTTCCATCTCCAGCTGCAGATAGTAGAGAAAACCCTTTAGATTTTAATGAGTTATTATTAAAACATAGAGCTTCAACTTATTGTCTTAAAGCTAGTGGAGACAGTCTCGAAAAAAGTGGAATTCTTGATGGAGATATTTTAGTAGTAGATAAAAGTATAACAGCAAAAAACAATGACTTAGTTATTGCTGAATATGAAGGTGAATTTACTGCAAAACGTTTGAAAATTAAAGGGGAAAAAGTATATTTACACCCTGAAAACAATAAATTTGAAGATATTGAAATAACTAACTTAGATAGTTTTTCTCTATTTGGAGTTATAACTGCAGTTGTAAGGACTCTTAGATGATGGTAGGCTTATGTGATTGCAATAATTTCTATGCATCATGTGAAAGACTATTTAGGCCTGATTTAAAAAACACACCTATTGTTATCCTCTCAAATAATGATGGGTGTGTGATAGCATTATCTAATGAGGCTAAATTATTAGGTATAAAAAGAGGCATGCCATATTTTAAATGTGAAGGACTCCTCGAAGAGAAAAAAGTTGCAGTATTTTCTTCAAATTATACTTTGTATCAAGATATTTCTGATAGAGTTATGGAATGTTTAAAAGATCTTGTTGGAATAATAACCCCATATTCCATTGATGAAGCCTTTTTTAAAATGCCAAAAAATTTAACTGCTCAAGAAATTAGAGATAAAATTTCTAAAAACGTTGGAATTCCTGTTTCAATAGGAGTTGCAAGAACTAAAACTTTAGCTAAAATAGCTAACCATATTGGAAAAAATTTAAATTCCAATTCATTGTACCTGAAAAAAGAATGGGAGAAAAAAGCTTTATATAAAACCCCAGTTGAAGATATTTGGGGAATCGGTAGAAGTAAAGCTAGGTTCTTACATTCTCATAAAATTTATACGGCTTTAGATTTAATTCAACAAAACGAATTGTGGATTAGAAAGAACCTAAGTGTTACTACTTTAGAAACTGTAAAAGAACTAAAAGGGATCCCTGCAATAAGCATTGAAAATTCTCAGACAAAAAATCTTTGTAGTGGCATAACATTCTCACATGTTAGAACATCTTATGAGGAACTTTTAGAAGCAATTTCCTGCCATTGCACAATCCTAGGAGAAAAATTAATTGATAAAGATTTAGTAACAAGTTCTATAAGTTTAAACATTTTTACAAATAGATTTGAAGAAGATTATATTGCTCCAGTTTCAACAATTTATTTAGAAGAGCCTACAAACTATATCCCGAATTTAATTGAAGCAAGTAAAAAACTTCTGAAAAAAATATATAAAGAAAATAAATATAAGGGGTGTAGAGTTTGGGCTAATGATTTAACAAAAGCTGGTTATAGGCAACTTGAATTATTTAAAAGTGAAAACCATAACGCTCTTTTAAAAAAACAAGATACATTAGCACAAGTTGTAAATGATATAACACAAGTCTATGGTAGAACAAAAATTTCTAGCGGAGCTACAAATAATCTAGTAAAAAATAATCTTCAAAAAAGAGAAAAGCTCTCTCCTGCTTATACAACAAAATGGGAAGATTTGCCTATAGTTAAAATATAATTATCCTAATAAGTTATAATTTTGTAACATATTTCTTTAAAACTGAAAAATTTAACTTGCAATTAGTTACCTCATATTATATATTTAAAATATAAAGAAGGGACTGCTATGAGAAAAATTAAAACAATCATAGGTCTAACTAGTATTATATTTTGTTTCTTGATTTTTATACAAACTTTAGTTGTTAGTATATACTACTCAGGACTCAATGGTTCACCACTTGAATTTAGTTCAAGTTATATAATTGGTATCTTATTTTTTATAAGTGGATTAAACTTATATTTTGATAGAAATTCAAATAAAGATCTCATATCAATTATAATTATTTTTACTTATGTAATTTGTGGCTTATTAGGATTAAAATTTTTAAATTTATTTAATCTGTATCTTTTAATATTTAGGGTTCCAATTTTTAGGAACCCATTCTTTTCTTCTATTAATTAACCATATAATAACGAATTAAATTGACTTAAAGAGAAAGTTGTCATAAAATATAAGCACCCTAAATTATGGTGGTAAAATGATTATGGCAATTAAGCACGAAAGACCTGAATATGTACTAAATTATAAAAAGCCTAAAAATACTGAAATTAAATATATTAGTGGCAATTGGTATCTTTATGAGAGAAAAACTAAATATAATCCTGAAACAAAAAAGTCAACCAAAGTTTCTGGAAAAATGATTGGTAAAATAACCAAAGATGGGTTTGTAGCTAAGAAAGTAAAAGCTTCTGTTTTTAAAGAAATGGAGGTTAAAGAGTATGGAGCCTCATATTATTTTATCTCTAAGTCTAGATCAATATTAGATAGACTAAAGGATTGCTTTCCCTATTATGGGGAGCAACTATATGTTATTGCCATACTAAGGATATTGTATGGCAAGGCTTTTAAACGTATAGATCTTAATTATGAATCAAGTTATATATCAAATGTTTTTCCTAATCTCTCTTTATCTTCATCTACAATAACGAGTTTGCTTAAAGATGTTGGACGAGATAGAGGGGGGATTAAAAAGTTTATGAATAGCTATGCCAGAGATAAAGATAGATTTATTTTATTTGATGGACATAGAATAATCTCCTCATCCAAAAATCTTGATATGGCTGAAGTAGGATATGATTCAAAAAGTAGATACTCTCCACAAGTAAATCTTATCTATATGTTTTCCTTGGATGCAAATGGAAGTTACCCCGAATATTATAAGCAATATATAGGTAGTGTACCTGATGTATCTGTATTTGAAGATATTATAAAAGAAACCAATATAAAAGACAAAGATGCTACCATAATCGCAGATAAAGGATTTGGTAGTAATTATAACTTTGACTTAATTGAAGATAGTGGAATGAATTATATAATTCCTCTTAGACGAGGTAATTTAGAAACTAAAGGCAAGATACCTGCAAGCATAGCAGAATACAGAGATGCTTTTATTTATCATAATAGAAATATCCACTGTCTTACTATTAAAGGGAATGATTATAATATTCACCTCTACTTAGATGGCAGTTTACATAATGCAGAATTAAAAGATGTTATAAGAAGAACTGAAAAAAAGAATAACAGTATTGAAATTAAGAGAAAGCGGGAGCTAAAGAGAAGAGAGCAAGATAAACTCTATAAAGGTGAAATTCTTGATAAAAGATTAAAAGCAAAAAGTCGTTTAAGTGATGAAGAATTATCAGCTTTAGTTCCTCTTGATATTTCTGAAATCATAAGGGATAAAGTATCCACTGGAACTATAACGATAAAAACCAACAGAAAAGAATTAAATGCTAAACAAGTTTATGTTATTTATAAACAACGTCAAGCAATAGAACAATTTTTCAAAACCTATGATAATACATTAGGCTATGATAGTAGTTATATGAGAAATGATTATTCACTTGAAGCTTGGTTATTTATCAATCATCTTTGTATGATGATGAGTATGGACGCTATAGAAGAAATCTCAAATATTAATGAAGCTAATAACATTTCTTTAGCAGATCTAATAACAACTCTAAGAAAGATAAAAGCTACAAAAATAGAAGATAAATGGTATTTATCTAAATTCACTAGGCATGTTACTATCTTGTGTGAAAAGTTAGATATAAAGTTCAAAAGCCAAGAAATTAAAAAGAAGAATTAATTGGCTTCAGAACCCTAAATGTTAAAAGTTACAGTTTAATAATAAAGCATTTTTCTCCTCAATAAGTTTAATATATGCATTAACTTTAACTGGTGGTATCTTATTTAAAAATAAACGTACTAATATTACCTAATCAAAAAAAAAGATTGTTTCTAAGTCAAAATATTAATGACTAGTGGAACAATCTTTTTTGGTTCTTGAGATAAATCTGTGGGACTATTAGGGAACTGTATTTTTTAGAAGTCTAGATTCCAAAGCAGATTTTAAAGTTCTACTCTTTATATTTTTTCTACTTTTATCAAATAATTTATAGAAGAAATATTCATCATCTCGATATCCATAAGCAATTCTTTTAGTAACTTTAATCATATTATTTAGACCTTCTAAAGGACCATTAGAGATGGGATACTTAACTCTTGATAGAATTCCTTCAATTCTTGTTTCAATCATTTTATTAAAGGTTTTTAGCATTGGTATTGTTCCTTCAAAAGATTTTGATAATTCTAACCATTTATCTAAACCTCTTTTCATTTCATCTTCACTAGTTGAATCTAGACCAGCCTTTAATTGATCTCCAAGAAAATATGCTATTGAAAGATTTTCGTTACAAGTTAAAACGTTATCTAATTTTTTTACATTAATAATGGACCACTTATGTTCATTTTCAGGAATTTTTAATCCTTTCTTTTCATATTTCTCATATAAATATCTGTTATGCTTTTTAGCCATAGTATCTTTTTGAGTTAAAGCTTTTCGACTACTAGTTATTAAAAATCTAGTATTCTTAAGTTCCTTGTACTTTCGCTTTATTTCTTTCAGGTATTCTTGGTTTTCAAAAATAGCATCATCAATTGTTTTTTTCTCATTTGCTAGTGCTCTTCTTTTTATTGGACGTAAGTTCTTTATACTTTTATGTGTTTTAGCTTCTTCTTCTTTTAACCTATTTTGTTCTAATCTCCTTAATTCAGTTAAGATACGATCATTAAAGTTTTTGACTATATGAAAACCATCATAAACTATAGCTATATTAGGATATCTTGCTTTTACTGCTGCAGCATATTGAGCATTCATATCCATTGAGATAGCTTGAACATTTTTCATCCACGACTTTCCCATTTTATCGAAAAAATGAATTAATTGATAAAGAGTATTACCTCTCTCTAAAAACAATATCTCTCCTGTTCTCCAATCTATTACTACAGTTGCATACTTATGTCCTTTTTGGATTGAAAACTCATCTATGGCTATATATTTGCTGTAATGATTAGGTTTCATATCTTTATATTTAGTATTTAATCTTGTTTTATCGATTTTTCTAATAATCTTTTTACTTGTAAAAAGTGTTTCTGATATTGTTTTTATTGGTACTTGTGAACTTTTAATTAACCCTGTTATCTGGCTGTAAAAGCACTTGGTAATAAAATGGTTAGGATGTTTAAATTCAATATTTTGTGATGTTGTTTTATTACAAGAAGTACATAAGAGTTGAACATATTCAACATCAATTATTATTTGATTATTTCCAACAGTTAGATGTTTAAGTTTTACATTTAAGTGTTGATTTATGTGATTTTCATAATCACTATTACAGTAAGGACATTTTCTAGGAAGAGGAGAAGTTGATTTGCCATGAATTGTAGTAACATTATAGGTACAATTAAATTTATTTTCAGTCGAATTAGTTGATTTTTTCGTTATTGTGAATTGTGGTAAAGATAAAAATGTATTACTATATGGACTCATTGGGCACTTCCTGTTTTGTGTAAGTTTGGTTTCTAATACAATAACAGAGAATGTGCCCTTTTTCTATTTTTTTTATTTATTTATTTTTTTAATTTAGATAGGTTCATAATTTTCCCACAAATAAATCCCATGAACCTCTTTTTTTTTAATTAAAGACCGCTATAATTTTATAACGGTCTTGTTTTTTTATTCTTGCTCTAAATAATCACTAATTTTCAAAACTTTATTATTTCTCAAATCAATACAAGCAACTTTTACAGTAACAACACAAACTAATTCATTGTTTCTTTTTATTTCTTGTCTCAAAACAACACTAAAGGTTTTTAAACTTTCTATAGTTGTATGAACAAAAAGAATATCATCTAGTTTAGCTGGTGTGTGATAGACAATGTTAGCTTCTTTTAAAACAAAACCTACATGGTCACTTAGCATTTTTGATTGATCGACTGTTTCTCTAATCATTTCAGTTCTAGCATGTTCAGCAAAATCTAAATATTTTGCATGATAAACTATACCTTGACAATCAGTATCAGAAAAATAAACTCGTTGTGAAAATTGATGTTTTATCAAATATTTACCTCCGCCCCTTCAAAACGTAATGTTTCAAAGTAGTCTTCCATTGTTTGTCTTCTTCTTATCATCTTAATGGAACCATCACTAGTTAGTAAATATTCAGCAGGTCTTAATTTTGCATTATAATTAAATCCCATAGCATGTCCATGAGCACCAGCATCATGAAGTACTAAAATATCACCTTTTTCAACCTCTACTAATTCCCTATCTATTGCAAATTTATCATTATTTTCACATAAACTACCTGTAACATCATAAACGTGTTTAGGTCCTTTCTTGTTTAATACAGTTATGTGATGATAAGCACCATAGAGAGCTGGTCTCATTAAATCTGCCATCGATGCATCAAGGCCTACATATTCTTTATATTTTTTAGTAACATGACGTACTTTACTTACTAAATATCCATATGGTCCTAAAATGTATCTACCAAGTTCAAATGATATTTCAAGTGGATCTAGATTATTTTTAACTATCATTGAATTATATAAGTTTTTAATTTGCTCACTTACATCTTTCAAATCCATAGCTTCATCTTCTTCTTTATAAGGAATACCAACTCCACCACCTAAATCAACAAAATCAATTTTTACACCAGCTTCATCATAAATTCTTTTACAAAGAGCAAAGATCATTCTAGCTGTTTCTACAATATAATCACCTTCTAATTCATTAGAAGCTACCATAGTATGAAGTCCAAAACGTTTAACGCCTTTTTTCTTCATAATTTTATAACAATCGATTATTTGATCACTAGTAACACCATATTTTGCCTCTACGGGATTCCCTATTATAGCATTTCCTGTTCTCTCTTTACCTGGGTTATATCTAAAACAAATTGTTTCAGGAACACCCCCGATAGCAGCCTCTAAAGCTTCAATATGTGTTATATCATCAAGATTTATTATTGCATTAATATCGTGGGCATATTTAAATTCTTCAGGTGGAGTATCATTACTTGTCATCATTATCTTACTTCCATCTAAGCCACAAGCTTTTGATAAAACAAGTTCTGGCAATGATGAACAATCAGCTCCATAACCAATCTCAAAAAGACGAGTCATTATACTTGGATTTGGACAGGCTTTAACTGCAAAATAGTTTATAAAATTTGGAGCCCAAGAAAATAAATCATAGAATTTCTTAGCATTTTCGATAATTGCTTTTTCATCATAAATATAAAATGGGGTTGGAATATCTTTAATTAGGGAAGCAAATTTTTCTTCTCCTAAAGGAATTTTTTTAGTTGACATCTTTGAAATTCTCCTTAATTGATTCTATAGCTTTTACAACATTTTCTCTATGGCCATAGGAAGAAACTCTAATATAATTTTCACCAGCTGGTCCAAATCCACTACCTGGAGTAATTACAACATGACATTGTTTCAATAAATAATCAAAGAATTCCCAACTGCTCATATTACTAGGTGTTTTTGCCCATATATAAGGAGAATTTTCCCCACCATAACAGGTTATATTAACGCTTTCTAAGCCTTCCTTTATTACTTTGGCATTTCCCATATAATAATCAACTAAAGCTCTACATTCTTTAAGTCCTTCTCCACTTAAAGCACTCAATCCACCGGCTTGGGCAATATTTGAAGCTCCATTAAAGAATGTACACTGTCTTCTATTCCACATAGAATTTAATGTTCCTTCTTCACTATCTTGACAAACTAATTGTTTTGGAACGATTGTCCAGCCTAATCTAACCCCAGTGAAGCCAGCATTTTTACTAAAACTATTAATTTCGATTGCACATTTTTTTGCGCCCTCTACTTCATAAATACTTCTAGGTAGACTTTCATCTTTAATATATTCACTATATGCACTATCAAAAATTATAACTGCCTTATTCTCATTTGCGTAATCTACAAAAGCTTTAAGATCTTCATGAGTCATTACAGCACCTGTTGGATTATTAGGTGAACAAAGATAAATTAAATCAACCTTTGTTTTTGGAACTTCTGGAATAAAATTATTTTCACTAGTACAAGGTAAATAAACAAAGTTTTTATATCCTTGTATAGTCTCATCATAACCAGAAGTTCTTCCACCAACAACATTTGAATCAACATAAACAGGATAAGCTGGATCTTGGAAGGCTACAACACTATCAACACTAAAAAGTTGTTGGATATTTGCTGCATCTGCTTTTGCTCCATCGCTTATAAAAAATTCAGTAGGATCCAAATCAACACCATATCTATTATAATATTTAGTCAATGCAACTCTTAAAGCAGTATCTCCTTGCTCGTCTCCATAACCAGAATATGTTTTTCTATCTGATAATAAATCTAATTTATCTTTCATAGCTTTAACAAGGGTCTTAGGTAATGCTTCGGTAGTATTTCCAATTCCTAATTTCATTAATTCAACATTAGGATTTTCTTCTAAAAATGCATTTGTTCTTCTTGCTATTTCTGGGAATAAATACCCTGCTGATAACTTACTAAAGCTATTATTTATCTTCGCCATTTTATTTTTTATCTCCTTACCCAACAGTAATCAAAACTGGGATTATTTTTTAATTCATCTAGTACACTATATAGCTGTGATCTATTATCTTCACTTGCAAAACTGCATAAAGGTAGTCTAAAACTCTCTCTACAATAACCATAGCGAGCTAAAGCAGTTTTAATTGGTATTGGATTAGTTTCAGAGAAACATGCTTGGAAAAAATTTGATAAAGTCTTTTCTATTTCTCTAGCTTCATCCATCTTATTATTCAAAGCTAAATCAACCATTTGGCTCATTTGTCTTGGGAATAAATTTGAAGCAACCGAAACAACACCTTTTCCACCTCTTTCAATTAAGTCTAAAGACATATTATCATCACCACTTAATACTACAAAATCATCTGGTGTTTTATTTACAGCTTCTTCCATCTGTACAATATTACCACTAGCTTCTTTTACTGCTACTATATTTGCACAGTCATTAGCTAAGGCAACTAAAGTATCTGTTTCAACATTAACACCAGTTCTACCTTTAATATTATATACAATACAAGGAATGTCTACACTATCAGCAATAGCTTTAAAGTGAAGATACAAACCTTTTTGTGTGGGCTTATTATAATAAGGGTTTACTAATAATACTGCATCGGCTCCAACACATTGTGCGTGCTTTGAAAGTCTAATTGCTTCAGAGGTTGCATTACTACCTGTTCCAGCTATTACAGGTACTCTTTTATTTGTATATTCAACAGTTAATTGAATAACTCTATCATGCTCGTCATGAGATAAAGTTGGGCTTTCACCTGTAGTTCCACAAGGAACTAGGCCACTAACTCCATTCTCGATTTGATAATCTATCAAAGCTTTTAAAGCATCTGTATCTACATTATCCTTTTCTGTAAAAGGTGTAATTAAAGCTGTGTGAACTCCATAAAATCTACTTAAATCCATTTTTTTCTCCTAGTTGTTTAATAAGGTATTAACCAAATCATCTAAATTGTAAAAACCAGTTTTGTCTTTTATCCAAGAAGCTGCTATTAAAGCCCCTTTAGCAAAACCTTCTCTATTTTTTGCCCTATGCACCAATTCAATACTATCAACTTGAGAGTCAAATACTACAGAGTGAGTTCCTGTTATATATCCTCCTCTAGTTGATGAACAATGTATTTCATTTGGTTTTATTTTTCTCTTTAATTCTTCACTTACTATCGTATCTTTACCTTCAAAATTATCTCTAACAGCTTCTGCAAGTAATAAACTAGTTCCTGAAGGAGAATCAGCTTTATCTTTGTGGTGAATTTCATTTAAAAATACATCATAAATGGAAGTTTTAGATAGAAGAGATGAAGCAAATTTTATAATTTCTCTAAATAAAGCAACACCTAATGAAAAATTTCCACTGTATATCAAAGAACTGTTTTTATACTTCTTCGAAAGTTCTTTATATTTATCAAGATTGTCATACCAACCAGTTGTTCCAATAACACAAGGAATACTGTTTTCAATATAAAACTCGATGTTTGTTTCAATTGATGATGGATGTGAAAAATCAATTACAACATCAGCCTGATTTAAAGACTGAATTGTTAGTTCTTTTGCACTGATTTTATCACTTTTACTGTATGGATCTATTATAGCAACAACATTGTCTGTCTCTTGAACAAGAGAATAAATCATATTCCCCATCTTGCCAAATCCTACTAATGCAATATTCATTTTTTACCTCTATCTGTAATATAGCAAAACTATTATTCTTTGTCTATATAATAACATATTGTTTTTATTTTAACATTTCTTAAAATTCTATAACATATTTTAATTAAAATTAAAAGTGTTTAACTTTATTTTTACATATATTATTGAATTAATTTCTATAATTAACAATTATATAGAAAAAAACAGAGAGAATACATGAATATACGCGAAGCTTTTCACATTTATAAAATTTTAGAAGATTATTCAAAAAAATATATCGCCTTTGACTATACTCCAAAATTTAGAATACCTTTAAATTATTATCTATCATATCAAGAAATTAATTCTATATTGAGTGAAAACTCCACTTTAATACAAGCTTTATATAATAGAGACGAGAGTGAGATTTCTAATATTTTAAAATGTGAAGATATACTTATAGATGAATTCGATTCAGCTCAAATCGATGAGAATACATATAAAGATAATAAGGGGATAAAAGCTACCCCGCTTCCAATTCAAGCTAGGTATGTATTAAAGGCTTGGAATTTAATTAGGATAAATGGAAGTAAAAATGACAAATTAAAGTTGATTGAAACATTTAATAAAAAAGCCTTTAACCTATCTTTCTTCCCACAAATTACTAAAATGTGCCTAGCTTTTGAAGAAGACTCTTTTTGTCAGATTGCAATTGAAGTTTTTAAAATAATGAAAGAGAAAGAGCAGTTTTTTCTTTATTATAAAATATTAGCTTATTACTTCAGACTAAAAAAAATAGCCTCTCTTAAAGATAAGGCTATTGAAATATCTTATCAATATCTAAACAATTTAGATACTAATAAGCAAATTATTTATGAAATATATTCTTATTTAGAAAATAATTTAATTAAAAAATAGCTTATTTTCTGTTTTTTTTCTTATATCTATTTTCACTTGCTTTTATAAAGTCAGCAAAGGTTCCTCCACTCTCTTTATTTTCATTATTATATTTAGTATTTTTCCAGTTATTATTTTGTGAGGTTTTATAAGAAGTTCTTCTTAACTTACTCTCTCTAACAACTTCAATTACTTTTTCAGTTTTATAATTAATATTTTCCTTTTTTATTGTAGCTTTACTTGCTATAGGTTTTATGTTTTGTGTTTTCTTTATATTTTGAAAATAAGCTGCTGAAGAAGAAACTTGAGTAGCTTTTTTAACCTCTACTTTAGGTTTTACAACTACAGCTTTTACCTTTTTAACTTTTTTTACTACAACTTTAGGTCTTTTAGCTATTTCATCTTTGGTTAATGGAATCCTCTTTATAACTTCCATCTCTTCATAAGAGCATGATAATTTTTGGCAAATATAATGAGTCCTATCTAAATTATCAACAACTTTTAACATGAGACTGTCACAATATGGGCATTTTTTACTTTCTTTATAATTTGGAGAGAAAGTTTCAAATGAAGAGCCAATATCTTTCACTAATTCTTTTGTAAGTTGTTTTATATCTTCTATAAATACTTTAGAATCTTCTTTCCCCTTTGAAATTTTATTTAACCTATCTTCCCATTTACCTGTTAAAGCTGGGCTTTTTAATAGAGGTGGGGCTAATCGAATTATCTCTCTTCCAATTGCAGTTGGAACAAGTTCATTATTTTCATTCCTAATTATGTAATTATTATGAATAAGCTTCTCAATAATATCAGCTCTTGTTGCAGGAGTTCCTAACCCCGCTGTGAGATTCTTTTTTAACTTTACATCTTCAACATATCTTCCAGCATGTTCCATTGCAGAAAGCAATGTTGCATCATTAAATCTACTAGGAGCTTCTGTAGCTAATTTCTTTATAGAATAATTCTTTAATAAAATTGTTTGATTTTCTTTTAATTCAAGAGATGAGGTATTATCTTCATTTATTGAAGAGGTTCTAGAAATTTTTTTCCAACCTTCTTGAACTCTTTTAGTCACTCTAGTCTTAAACATTAGAGAATCAATTTTTAAATCAACAGTTGTTGTTTCATAGATATAATCCATTTCTAAAGCTTCAATAAATCGCTTTACAATTAAAGACCAAAGAGATTTTTCATCTTCACTTAATCTGCTTAATACTACTTTTTGCTCTGTTGGAATTATAGCATGGTGATCACTTACCAACTCATTTTGGACTAACCTAGGAGAGATTCTTAATTCCTTTTTTAATATTTGTCTTGAAAAAATACCAAATTCACTATCAAATAAAGCAGTTAATCTTTGCGTAAGTGTTGATACTATATCATCTGTTAAATATCTACTATCTGTTCTTGGATAAGTTACTATTTTATGATACTCGTATAATCTTTGAAGAACATCAAGGGTCTTTTTAGCACTAAAAGATAATTGTAAATTTGCATCTCTTTGCAATTCTGTTAAATCATAAAGAAGTGGTGGCATCTCAACTTTTTCTACAGTTTCAATATTTACAATTTTAGCTAATTTGTTCTGATCTAAGATAGATTTTACTTTTTCAACTTCTTCTTCGCTTTCAATTCTAATAGTATCGCTACTTGGATAATATGAAGCATTAAAAGATTCAAAATCTCCCTTTATTGTCCAATAAAATTTTCCACTGAATTTTTCGATTTCTTCTTCTCTTTCACAAATTAAATAAAGAGTTGGTGTTTGTACCCTTCCTGCAGACATCTTTGCATCATAGTGAGTTGTTAAGGCTCTTGTAACATTCATTCCAACATACCAGTCTGCAGCAGCTCTTGAAGCAGCAGCTTCATACAAATTTAAATAATCATCACCATTCTTTAAATTTTGAAAACCTTCTTTAATTGCTTGATCAGTTTGGCTACTTATCCAAAGACGTTTAACTTCTTTATCAAAATTTGTTAATTTTAATATCCATCTAGCTACTAATTCACCCTCTCTACCTGCATCTGTTGCGATTATAAAAGTAGTTACATCTTCTCTTTCTAATAATTGTTTAACAACATTAAATTGTTCAATAGTTCTCTCTATCGGAGCTTGTTTTAATTCATTAGGTAAAATTGGTAAAGACGCATATGACCATCTCTTATATGAGGGAGAATAAAAAGCAGGTTGTGCTAATTCAACTAAATGCCCTAAAGCCCAAGTTACTATATATTCACTACCCATTAAATAACCATCTGCTTTATTATAACAGCCTAATACTTTGGCTAAAGATCTGGCAACACTCGGTTTTTCTGCTAAAACTAATTTCATACTTATTTTCGGGAGATTGAGCCCTTTCCTCATTCATTTAATTTAAAAAAACGATAAAATATATTCTTAGATTTTACAAGTAAATTTTGCTTTTTTATACATTTTTATTAACTATCTAAAAACTTAATTATGTTTTAACTCTTATATTTTGTTCTTAAGCTCTAACATTATATTTATTTTTGTTATCATATCAAAACAATTAATTATTTAAATCCTTGATTTTACGCTATTAAATCCATAAAAATAACGCAATTATGGTTTTTATATGACTTGACTAGGGCCCAAGTTGATGTTAAAAATAGTGTATAAATTACAAATAAGTAAGGAGTGACATCATGGCTTATAAAATTACTGAAGACTGTGTTGCATGCGGAAGTTGTATTGGAGAATGCCCAGTAGAAGCTATTTCAGAAGGCGATATCTATGTAATTGATGCTGATACATGTATTAGTTGTGGCGCTTGTGCTGAAGCTTGTCCTACAGGTGCAATCTTAGCTGACTAGTTTACAATTATCTAGTTTATATTTAACTTAATAGGGCTGTTTTTCTTTAACAGCTCTTTTTTATTCTTATTTTACTCGATTTATTTCTTAGATTTTTAAAATTTTATTAAAATTTTAAAAAAAATCATAAAAATTTTAATTTTTCTTATATCGTTAAATTTTTTTTTATCAATGAAACTCTTTTAAAGAAATTTATTAATTTTTAACAAGTTTGTTAGCTTATGTTTACTTATATTTTATTCAACTAATTAAAATTATATAATATGCCCCCTAATGACAAAATAGTAAATGAAATATATTATAAGACTTAATTTAGGAGTATTTTGTGAATTCAAATAATGTACCAATTTTAAGTGTAAGTGATTTAACATCTTTAATTAAACAAACCTTTATTGAGAATTTTCCCTCCTTGAACATTATTGGAGAGGTTTCTAATTTTAGACCTTCTTCAACAGGCCATTGGTATTTTTCTCTAAAAGATCAAAATGCTTCAATTTCAGCTGTAATGTTTAAAAATAATACTTGGAAAGTTGAAAGGCTTCTAAAAGAAGGAGATAAAATCCAAGTTTCAGGAGCTTTAGATGTTTATGCTCCAAGAGGTACTTATTCTATTAAATGTGAGAGCATTAGATTTGTTGGAACTGGAGATATCTTAGCTGATCTTGAAAGAAGAAAAAGAGCATACAAAGAAGCTGGATGGTTTGATGAAAAATTAAAACAACCAATTAAAAAATATCCAAAAAGACTTGGTGTAATTACAAGCCCAACAACAGCAGCCCTTCAAGATGTTTTACAGGTTTTAAACAGGAGAGCTCCAAGTTTAGATGTATTAATTATTCCATGTGTTGTTCAAGGAGAAGCTGCAGCTTTATCAATTACTAAAGCCATTGAAGTTGCAAACACTTTTGATCTTTGTGATCAACTCATCATAACTAGAGGTGGTGGCTCTATTGAAGACTTACTTCCATTTAGCGAAGAAATTGTTCTAAAAGCTGTTTTAGAAAGCCAAATTCCAATTATTAGTGGAGTTGGTCATGAAATTGATTTTGCACTTTGTGACTTTGTTTCTGATTTGAGAGCCCCAACTCCCTCTGCTGCTGCAGAACTTGCAAGTAGTGGGTATTATGATTTAATGCTAAGGAAAAATGAATTAGTATTAAGCTTAAATACTTATCTTTCTAATAAGGTAAACTACTTACAGGAAAAAGTATTAAGATATGATATAAAAAATCTTAATTCTCTTATAATGAGCAAAATCGATAGTATGTATTATAGAAGTGTTAATGCATCTAGCGATATTGAAGTTGCTCTAAATAATAAATTTAGTGCATTTGAAAATAGATTTAATCTTGCAAAATTAGAAATTGACTCTTTAAATCCAAAATCTATTTTAAAGAAAGGATATTCTATAGTAAGAGATGAAAATAACAAGATAATAAGCTCAAAAAATACTGTAAAGGTCGATGATAACATCACTATTACATTTATAGATGGAAAAATTAAAGCAAAGGTAGGTAAGTAATGGATTTTGAAAAAAAACTAAATAGAATGGAAGAAATAGCTAAACTACTTAGAAATAATGAAACACCTTTAGAAAAGAGTATTGAATTATATGAAGAAGGTATGATACTTTCTAAAGAATTAGAAAAAAGTCTTGAAAAAGCTAAAAGACGAATTGAAATTGTAAAAATTAAAGATGAAAGTGAAATTGAAACTGAGGAATTTGGAGATTTTTAATGTTAAAAAAAGACGAAACTAAAACTATTAGTTTTTTAATACAGTGTGAAGATAAAAAAGGAATTTTACAAAAATGTGTAAATTTCTTTACCAATAAAGATTTTAATATTCTCCACTGTCAACAACACACAGATAGTTATGAAAATATGTACTTTATGAGAATGGAACTTGATTTAGCAGATTTAAAAACATCAAGAAAAGAATTAGAGTCTGAAGTAGATGCTTTTGCAAAAGCTAATAATTTGAAATGGTCTTGCCATTACAGTGATTATACTCCAAGAGTTGCAATCCTTGTTAGTAAAACAAGTCATTGCCTCTACGATCTTATAGCTAGAAAGAACCAAGGACAAATTCACTGCGATATTCCCTTAATTATTTCTAACCATCCAAATTTAGAAAAAATAGCAAATAGCTTTAGAATACCCTACCATTATCTTCCTGTAACAAAAGAAACTAAAGCTAAACAAGAATTAGAAATTAGAAAATTACTAAAACAATATGATATTGATTTAGTAGTATTAGCTAGATATATGCAAATTTTAAGTACCGATTTTATCAATGAATGGCAAGGTAAAATTATTAACATTCATCATGCATTCCTTCCTGCCTTCCAAGGTGCTAATCCCTATCAAAAAGCTTATGAACGTGGTGTTAAAATTATTGGAGCTACTGCTCACTACGCAAGTAAAGACTTAGACCAAGGCCCTATTATTGAACAAGAAGTCGTTAGAGTAGGTCATGAATTGACTCCAAAAGGACTTAAAGAAGTTGGAAGAGATGCTGAGACTAGAGCTTTAGCAAAAGCTGTACAAGCCCACTTAGAGTCTAGAATATTAATTTATAAAAACAGAACAATAGTATTTAATGCTAAACATTAATATTATCTTATCCCTCCTATAACACAATGTTGTAGGAGTTTTAATTTTTAATATTATCTTTTAAAAATTCATTTATAAGGTCTAGATCATTTTCAGTTACTACAAGAACTCCGAGTTCAGTTAACTTCCTGACACTAATACCATTACCAGGGACAATTTTATTTGAAAAAGACCCATCATATATATAATTTACACCACAAGATGGTGAATTACTTTTCAAGATAGCTAATTTTACATTAGCTTCTTTTGCCTTATCATAAGCAATATTAGCGCCTTTTTGGAAATAAGCAGTTTTATCTTCTCCTTTTGAATTTAAAACCCTATCCCCTACAATTTCACAAGGTAAGCGAGGCACTTCCATTCCTGATTCTACTTCAGGACACACTGCTATGAAATTATGAACATTTTTATATGTATTAATTAACTCTGATAAAGATTCTTTTATACAAGCTTTCCCATCATATCTGCAAGGGAATCCTAATAAACATCGAGAAATTAAAATATTCATATAACATCTTCCTTTAACTTTACTGTTTCTTTCAACATAGTAGTTGGATTAATAAAAGAGAGAGAAAAACACTTTAGACCAAATTCATTATCTTCATCCGCTCCATACAAAGTATCAGATACTAAAGGATATCCACTCCAAGCTAAATGAGAGCGAATTTGGTGTCTAAATCCATTTGTCAAAGAACAGAGAAAATAATAAATATTATCTTCTACTTTTATAAATTCAACTGTCGTACAATATAAAGTCTTACTAGCTTTTGTAACAATTGCTTTTGGATAATCCTTCATTACAGGTCTTACACTTTTCCTGCCCTTTCCATAATGTCTAAATAAAGATTCTATTTTTATATGTTTAGCAATAACAGGATCTTGATATGGGAAAGGTCTAAAACCTTCTAAAAGTTCTTCTTTTTTTATGGCTTTAACTAAATATTTCTTTTCAAACAAATTTTCTTTTTGTTTATTTCTCAAAAACTCAAAAGCTTCTTTGTTCTTAGCTATCAAAACCAAACCACTAGTTAGTGTATCCAACCTATGTAAAACACCGCCCTCATGTTCATTATATCCACTAAAGGTTTTAACAAAAGGACAATAATCACTAACAACATCTAATAAAGTGATTTGATCAGAACCTTTTTTTAAAGGGACTGTTGGCATATTTGATATTTTATTAACAACTAAAACATTGTCATCTTCAAATACTATATTCTCATTTAAATTATAAGTCACAAAAAATACCTACACAATTATACTTTCCAAATTATAAAACAACATTTGTTAATCCACAAGAACAATTTGAAAGAATATTTATATCAGACTATCACAAAATATTCCAACATATTTTAAAATTAAAAATCTTTCCACAAACTATATTTTCTATAGTATAATTAAATTATGCAAGAAATACCAATAAATACTTATTCTTCTCCAACTGTGATACTAGATTTGATATATAGGTTGAAAGTTAAAGATGTAATGCATACAAACTTAGTTTGTGCTAGCATGAATTCAACCCTTAGAGAAATCCAATATTTAATGAAACAAGAGAAAATTACTGGAGTGCCTATAGTCCAAGGCAAAAGATTAATAGGTCTAGTCTCAATGGATGATATAATCCAAGCCCTTGATAAGGGTTATATCGAAAAACCTTGTAAAGCTTATATGAGTAGAAACATTATAGTTCTTGAAGATGATATGCCAATTTCATTTGCAATCAACTATTTTGATAAATTCTCTTTTCATAGATTTCCTGTTTTAAATAAAGAAAAAGAATTAGTTGGGATGATAACATCTAGAGATATAACTGCAACGCTATTAGTTGAAATAAACAGAGAAATGGAACTCCTTGAAAAATCTCAAGCAAAAAATCAACCAACTCAACCAGATAATATTAATGGAGAAATCCATAGTTATAATATTATAAAACATGATTTTGAAAACGCAGGCTATGCTAGTACACAAATAAAGAAAAAACTTAAAAAAGGTGGTGTTGCAACTCCAATTATTAGAAGAGCAGCTATTGCTTCTTATGAGATGGAAATGAATATTGTAGTTCACTCTAATGGTGGTCAACTTATTGCAACATATACCCCAGATAAAGTAATAATTTGTGCTCAAGATAGAGGGCCAGGGATTAAAGATATAGAAAAAGCATTAACACCAGGTTGGTCAACAGCTAACGATTGGATTAGGTCCTTAGGCTTTGGTGCTGGGATGGGACTTCCAAATGTAAAAAATGTTAGTGATGATTTTAGCATTGAAAGCAGTGCAAAAGGTACAACAGTTACCTGTACAATAAATTTACAAAAAAAGGATGAGGTAAATACCGATGAAAGTAAATGATATAGCAAAAATTGAAGGATTCAAAACAATTACCCTAAATGAGGGAGATCAAGAAGTTAAAAATGCATATACCGGAGATCTATTAAGTGATGTAATTGCTAATGTAGGTGAAGATAGTGTTTTAATTACAGTTCAAGCTCATAAAAATACAATCGCAGTTTGTTCTCTCTCTTCTATGCCAGCTATTATAATTTGCAATGGAAGAAGTTGCCCAGACGATATGATAAAAGCAGCTCAAGACAATGATATTTCTATATTCGAAACTGATGATACTCAATTTGCAGCAAGCGTTAAGATAGCTAAAGCTTTAAATTTATAAAGTTATGAAAATTAAACTAGATTTACACAATCACAGTTGTTTATCACCCTGTGGAAGCGATGATATGTTACCTTCTCTTTTAGCTTTTGAAGCTATGGAGAAAGGAATAAACATTTTAGCTTTAACAGACCATAACTGTACACGTAATCTAGAACCTTTTGAGCAAGCCTGCCAACTATGTAGCATCTTGCCAATTTTTGGAATGGAAGTAAATACAATAGAAGATGTACACGTTTTGACTTTGTTCAAAGATATAAAAGATGCACAAGAATTTGGCTATTACATTGAAACTTTATTGCCAAATATAGATAACGACCCTAAACTTTTTGGAAATCAAAATATTGTAGATATTGAAGGGAATATAATATCAACCTTTAAAAAATCCTTATTAACAACTTGTGGTATTTCACTAGATGATGTAGTTAGTGAATGTTTATCTAGAGATGGGCTAGTAATTCCGGCTCACATAGATAAAAAAGCTAATAGCATATTAGCAAACTTAGGCTTTTTGCCTGATTTAAACTATTCAGCCTTAGAAGCAATACGCCCAAAAGATATAAAAGAAACCTTAAATAAAACAATAATTCAAGGCTCTGATGCTCATTATTTAGAGCATGTTGGTAGAAGATATTGTTTTTTAGAAGTTGAAGAAATATCTTATGAAGGATTAAAACAAGGCTTAATAGATGGAAAAGTATCCTACATACACTAAACATATAAGACTGATATACAAAGCAAAAGAGCCACTACTAGTCATAGACTGTAAATGGCTCTTTTTAAATTTTTGTTTAAGTTAACTTTTAATTGTCTCTTCCACCAAAAATTCTTAATAAGAATAAGAATAAGTTGATGAAATCAAGATATAGGGTTAACGCACCAAAAATACTAGCTCTGTGGTAGTCAATCTCACTCATACTTGAAAGATATTGATCATTAGTTCTTTTAATCTTTTGTACATCCCATGCTGTTAGGCCTAAAAATGCTGCAACACCAATCAAAGATATAAAGTAATCTAAGGCAGAAGATTTAAAGAAGAAATTTAAAAGCATCGTTATAATAATTCCCCAAAGGGCCATTCTAGAATAATAGCCTATTCCGGATAAATCTTTATTAGTAAATTGAGCATATGCGGCCATACCTACAAACATTAAAGAAGCAGTTAAGAAAGCCAAAAATATTGTTTGAATATTAAACGCATAGAAGATTGTACTAAAAGTAACTCCAGTTACAAATGCATAAGCCAAGAACGCAAGAGTTGATGCATTTCTACTCAAGTCTTGAATCTTACTTGATAAATACATTACTAATCCAATTTGAACTATGAACAACATCATAAAGGAGAAACGATTTGAAAGTAACATAGTCATCAAGCTTTGATTGTTTGCTACTCCATAGGCTGTTAATGCAGTTAACCCTAAGCCAGCACTCATCCATGCATAAACATTTTTGATCATACTTCTTTCGCGAACTCTAATATCGCTTGAAGAAGCAAAATTAATATTATTTGCCATTATGGCCTCCTCTAATATCTATGTAATATAAGGTAAAGCCTTTAAGTCAAATCGTCAAGTTCTAAAGCTTTATTAATAAAAATTTTTTAGTCACAACAGATACTAATTAATTAGTATATAAAGAAATACAAAATATGTATTTTATATGAATAAAAAGTTGCTTGATAATTTTAAAAAAGGCAATTCAATATTTATTAATTATAACTTCAATGGTATAATCTAAACAATATGAAAAAAAATAGGTATCTTTTATTATTAATAATTATTTTAACTTTATTTTCTTGCAAAAGTGTTGAAATAGTTCCAATCTCGACACAACAATCAAAAGTGTCTCAGATAATGGAATATATTTTAACACAGAGTATATATAACTTAGAAACTGAACCTTTTACTTCCTTGTCTCTAGACGAAATTGTTGGAAGTGCCTACGCAAATTTAGAATTACAAAAAAATGAAATACCTTTTTTAAATACAAACCTAGAAGAATTTGATATAGAAGTACATAATGCATATATTTCTTCCCTTTTTGAGATACAACAAATATTAATATATTATAGCCAACAAATTAAATTTCCTCTAATTTATCCAGACGTAAATAATAAATACACAATTGATAAAAAAACATCCACAATCCTTTTTGAACAATATAGAGACGAAATATTTATAGAGATAAACAATATCTTAGAAAAAAAACTCGAATACGTTGCTTCTCTTTATAAACATATGGCATACAATTATAATATTTACTGTTATGGGTTAGAGAACTTAAATAGACCAAGTCCTCCTACCATATCAACAAATATAACACCAAGAATGAAAACAGTATTTATCAAAGTTTTAATCAGTGAATTAAATAATAACGAAGAAGAATTAGACTTATTAAACAAACCACTAGATTTGAATACAATCACAATACTTTAGGTACAAAATGGAACAAAACACTTTATTTAGAAACACAAATACACACAACGAACCATTAGCAGCTAGAATGCGACCTAGAAACTTGGAAGAATATATTGGACAAGACCATATTGTGGGTAAAGGCAGGCTGCTTAGGAGAGCTATACAAGCAGATCAGTTATCATCTGTAATATTTTATGGCCCACCAGGAACAGGTAAAACAACATTAGCACGTGTAATTGCAAACACAACAAAAAGTCATTTTACAACTTTAAATGCAGTATTATCTGGGGTAAAAGAACTTAGAGAAGAAATAAAACAAGCAAAAGATAGATTAGACTTTTATCAAACTAGAACTATTTTATTTATAGATGAAGTTCATAGGTGGAATAAAAGTCAACAAGATGCCCTCCTTCCATGGGTTGAAAATGGCACCTTTATCTTAATTGGAGCTACAACAGAAAATCCTTTCTTTGAAGTAAATGCAGCCCTTGTAAGTCGTTCTAGGATATTCCAACTTAAAACTCTAAAAGATGAAGACTTATATTTAATAGCCAAGCAAGCTTTAAAAGATAAAGAGAGAGGATATGGAAATTATGATATTTCATTTGAAGATGATGCCCTTGAACACTTAATAGATGTTGCAAAGGGAGATGCTAGAAGTTTACTAAATGCTTTACAACTTGCTGTTGAAACTTCTGTAGATCATTTTCCGCCTCCAATTAACAGTAAGATTTTAATTACTAAAGAAGCTGCTGAAGAAAGTATTCAACAAAAGGCAGTATTATATGATAAGGAAGGAGATTATCACTATGATGTAATCTCCGCCTTTATAAAAAGTATAAGAGGAAGTGACCCTGATGCTACACTTTATTGGCTAGCAAAGATGATAAGTGCAGGAGAAGATCCAAGATTTATTTTTAGAAGAATGTTAATAAGTGCAGCTGAAGATATTGGACTTGCAGATCCTCAAGCAGTAAGTATAGTAAATGCAGATGCAGCAGCATTTGATAGAATAGGACTGCCTGAAGGAAGATTTCATTTAACACATGCCGCCTTATATCTATCAACATGTGAAAAAAGCAATAGCACCCTTTCCTTCTTCGATGCCTTAAAAACAGTTGAAAAAGAAAAACAAGACGATGAAGTTCCAAATCATTTAAGAGATGCTTCTAGAGATAGCAAAGGCTTTGGTCATGGAGAAGGATATTTATATCCTCATGCATACAAAGATCATTTTGTAGCTCAACAATATCTGCCAAATTCCCTTCAAGGAAAAGTGTTTTATAATCCTGGAGAATTAGGATATGAAAAAATAATAAAGAATAAAGTCCTATCTAGAAGAGAAGCACAACTTGAAGCTAGCTTAGAAGATGCATTTATAGAAAATCTAACATATTCTCCAAACGACAAAGATAGAGAAAAATGGCTTAAAAGAACTACAAGTGAAAGAGGAATACTTTTAGAAAAAATTAAAAATGTTCTATATAGTAAAATCAATATAAAAAGATCAGATAGAATACTAATACTAGGAGCTGGACATGGACTTTTATTATGGGAAGCTTTTAGAGCAACACCTGAAGGTTATGTTTGTGCTCAAGTAAATAACCAAGAACAATTTGATTATATAAATCATTATGCATCTAAACTAGATGAATTAAATAAACCTTTTGTTAAAAATGCGCCCTTAGCTACTTTTATAAAAATGCTAGATAATGATATATATTTTGAGCATATAATATTGAGAAATCAATTATCTAATTTTTCTAATGTTGAAAGTATTATAAAATTAATAGAGACTAAACTATCTAAAGATTCAGACATCTTAATAGCCCAAACTATTCCAAGTGAAGGCTCTAAATTATCATCATTTATAATAAATCCGGAAGCTAAAAAGTTAATTTTACAATGTGAACAAGTTATATATAAACATAATAAACAAGGACTTTGTGGTTGGAAAGGAGATGATTTAATTGAATTAACTACTACACTAGGTTATAATAATGATTTAACAGTTCTCTCTCAAAAAGAACTTAGGTTTGTTAATACTACAGATATAAGAAGATGGGTTGAAAAAACATATGATCCAACACTCAACTTTTTAAAAATAGACTACAATAAAGAAGAACTTGTTAAAACACTCACAGCAGAATTAGGCAATAAAAGTATTAATTGGTATCATAAAGTAGCAATAGTTAAACTTTCTAAAAAGGAGATAAAGATACAAAAAAACAAAGATATTAAAGGTGAAGAAGCTTGGAAAGAAATCCATGCTAAAGTAAAATAATTCAAAATTTTTTGCAAAAACCTCTAGACAAAATTTTTCTTTTTTGGCATATTAATGCGAGTTGAGATACTTAACAAAAACAGTAATGCGAAAGTAGCTCAGTGGTAGAGCTCCACCTTGCCAAGGTGGATGTCGCGGGTTCAAGTCCCGTCTTTCGCTCTTGGTAACCCGCTTGTGGTTACCTTTTTTTTTGGAGTGTTAAATTTTAATTTAATATTTAAAAAAACAAAATTAATTTTTTGAACTGGTTCGCCTTTTTTAGACAAACTTAATTTTACTTAATCTAGTATACCACATTATCCAAAAGTTAAAGTTGTAATTATGCAACTTTAGCTTTGCCTTTTCCAGGAATTATGTAATGGCCTTTCCTCAAATACTTATTATATTGATTAGGAGTCATTTTACAAATATCCCATTGGTATCTTTCATTATTGTAATAATTCATATACTCATTAATACAATATTTTAATTCTTCAAATTTATTACATTCTGTAATATTTATCTCATCTTTCATATGACCAAAAAAGCTTTCTTGCGGCGAATTATCCCAGCAGTTCGCACGTCTACTCATAGAGCGTTTAATATTATACTTCTTTAATTTTCTTCTATATTCTCTTGCAGAGTAATGTACACCCTGGTCACTTGTGATAATAACATGTTTACTTAATTGGCTTCCATATCTATCTATTAATTGATCAACAGTTTCTAGTACAAACTCTTCTCTTAAATTATCTGACAATACAAATGATAATACCTGTTTTGTACAAGCATCTCTTATTACTGATAAATAGGCTTTTTTACTTCTATTAACTCCATAATACATATAAGTAATATCTGTTGTTAATAACTCTCCAGGTCCATAATCTCCCCATTTTCTTTGAACTCTATTTTTAGCATAAGTACTTGTTTGTGTTGCTTTAAGCATTTTTCTATATGGGTTAGCTTTCCTAATTGGACAAAATAATCCATATTTTTTCATCAATCTTCTTATCTTTTCTAAGCTCATCTTATTTGGTGTATCTCTTAGTACCATATAGATTTGTCTAGAACCTTTCTTAAACTTTCTATGCTTATAGACATTTAATATTATATCAAATGCAGATCTATCTTTTGACTCTCTTGCATCACGATTATCTTTAGAATTAAGCCAATAGTAATAACCAGCTCTTGATATTGCCGCTACCCCACATAATTCTTCAACTGTTAATAGATTATCCGGATCTAGCAATTGTGCTTGTATTATTTTCTTTTTTTCTTCCTTCTCTGCTGTCGCGATAGTGAATATTTTTCCTCTATCATGATGTTTTTTTTTAGAAATTCCAACTTTTGATTTAGTTTTTTAATTTCTAATTCTTGAGCTTTTAATTTCTCTTCAACAGATATTGGTTCTTTAATTCTAGGTCTTCCTTTATTATTAACTCTAGTGTCTTCAAATCCATTTGCTCTTGTAGCCTGTCTTTTAACATTATTAGTTAATCCATAAATTCTCTCTCGATTAATAATATCTAAATCAAAACCTAAAGCAAGAAATATATTTTCTGGTGATTGGCCACCTTGATATCTTCTCCAAAATTCCTTTTTAAATTCCAAAGTATATTTAATTGATTTTTCACTAACTTTTTCAACATACTCATTTGCTCTTAATTTAGCAATTTCTTCTTCACTAAAGTACCTTTTACCCATCTAAATCTCCATCAAGACTAGTATACCATAACTAATCTTTTCTAAATATATGATTCAATGTGGTACTTAGGGGCGATTAAGTTTTATTTAAATGTCTAAACTTTCCGTGCCGGTTCATTTTATCCTCCAAATAGAATTTCCATATATATAAAAATACGGAATTGGGTAAAACTAATTCCGTATTTTTTTATAAGATAAATTAGCTCTGTTAATTCTTATCCAAGTGAACATCCATTTGTGGAAATGGTAAATAAATATTCTTTTCAGCAAGTTTACCAATTACTTCACTATTAAATCTAAATAATACAGGCCAATAATCTGATGGACTAACCCATGGTCTAATTACAAAATTAATAGAAGATTCAGCTAGTTCAGCAATTTCAATAGTAACTCCTAAATCCTTTTTTACTTCAGGATAAGAATTTATTAAATCACTAAACACAGCCTTTGCAACTTTAAGATCACAATCATAAGGAACGCCAACTGTGATATCAACACGTCTCTTATCGGTATTTGAAAAATTAGTAACAGGAGCCCCCCAAACTATATTATTACTAACTGTAATATTTTTACCATCCGGAGTAGCTAATCTAACACTCATTAAATCCATAGTTTTTACCGTTCCAGATAAAGAACCTAGTTGTACATAATCACCCTTTCTAAATAATTCATTTAAAATAATCATAAAACCTGCAAAAAAGTTTGAAATTGAATCTTTTAGAGCTAAGCCTAAAACAACACCAGTAACACCTAGACCAGCTATCATAGGACCCATATCAATACCTAACTGGGCTAAAACCGTTACAAAAACTATAATCCAAGCCAAAATAGAGAGAATTTTCAACAAATACTCTTGAAATAATTCACTAATTTTCTTACTTTTTGACAAAATCTTCTTTACACTACTTAGGAGAATACGTAAAACAATCCATCCTATTATAAAAACCACAATAGCAGAAATTAAATTTGTGATAAAAGAAGAAAATCCACTAGATTTCCAAAATTGTAAAGCTTCAACGATATTTGATGATACAGAACTTGCTAATGAAATAAAAAGACTCATATAAACCTCCTACATTAAGCCTATCAAAAAAGTTACATTACTTACATTTTATTTTTAAAGTCTAACTTATTAAATATTGAAAGTCTATAAAAACATATATATATTTTTTAAAAGTAAAATTTTTAACAGTATATTAATTTTTAACATCAATTGGACAAAGCAAAGTATTTAAGATTGGAAAAGCAGCTAATGTTAGAACAGCAGACAATAGGAAAATTGGTAAATAGCCTACCTTAGAAATTAATAAGCCTAAAATTAAAGGGAAAATAATAATAGCAATATTTAAGGTGCCAGCAAGAGCTGTATATATTACCCTATTTTCTTCAGTACTTAATTCGATAAGAGCAGCATCTTCACTTATAGTTCTTGCACTAATAGCAAAGCCGATTATAAAGAAAATAAATAAATAAGCCATTAAAGTACCATTTGTAGCTATCAATATAGCTAATATAGGTAGAGTAACATGAAGGAAAATCCTTAATTTTAAAATACCTTTAAACCCTTTTTGTTTTATGATTTTAGGATAAATAAAAGAAGCAACAAACATTCCCATAATTTGAATCAATAAAACATACCCTACAGTTTTGCTATCCATAGAAAAAGAAGCCTTACCATAACCAATATAAAAAGGAATTAGGGCCAATGCAGCTCCCATAATATTGGAATATATCAAAAAGGTAAAAAAATTCTTATCCTTTTTAAATAATTGAGGGAGTCCTTTTAGAACTGAAAATATAGAAACACTTTTAACCAAAGCTGCCGGCTTTTCTTTTATAATCCAAAAACCAATAGATGCAATCAATAAAGCAATTGCAGAAATAGAAAATAATATTATGTATTGAGTTGGATATTCCCATCTCGATAAAATATATCTAGCAGTTATAACAGATAAGAGCATACCTATACTAGAAATTAATTGCCTTTTAGTAAAAAATTGAATTCTAATATCTCTTGTAAACTCACCTAATAAATAAACATAAGGTAAACTTGCAAAAGCTCCCCCAACAGAGAAAATTAGCAATTCAGCATATAAAAGCAGAATAATAACAACAAAACTAAAGCTTTTATACCAAACAAGAGTAAGAGCAATGCTAATTAGAGATAAAATACGGAGATTGATACCAAGCAAAAGATAAGGCTTTTTTCTTTTTCTAGATGAGAGAAAACTTGAAAAAAACAATTTAGTCACAACAGGGAGACCGATTACAATTGCACTAACGATTCCAACATTAATTGCAGATCCCCCAATACTTAAAATCAGTGATGGAATTACAGTATTAACTTCTGTAAAAGTGGTAGTCAAAGATAAAAAGACAGCATGCCACAAAAACCCCATATAATTTCTATTTTTCATAATATTCCCTTAATCAATTTTTATTAATTATACCCTATAAACAAAATAATTGACATATGATATTTACCTAAGCAAAAACAAAATCATTTGAATATATACTTTTAAAACTTGTAAAAAGACATCAGTATATAATTCATCTTTATATAAAAAGAAAATTATGTTAAATGTAAATTAAACCAAAGCTAAGCCTTTTCAATAAGCATAATTTTAGCTTATCATTCAGTTATACTTATTAGGAGTATATTACTTAATACAAGAGTAATTAGGAGAATACATGAAATTAACAAAAATTGTTAAACGAAATGGAAAACTTGAAGATTATCAATCAGATAAAATACTTCAAGCAATTCAAAGTGCATTTATTGCAAAAAATATAAAAATTACAAAAAAAACCTTAAATATATTAGTAAAAGAAATAGAATCTCGCCTAAAAGAAGAAAACAACAAAGAAATAGAAGTTGAAAGAATTCAAGATTTAGTCGAAGAGACACTAATGGCTCATAAATATTTTGATGTTGCTAAGTGTTATATTTTATATAGATCTAATCAAACTCAAAAAAGAGAAGATAGACGTTTAATATGCAATGATTTAGACTATGCTAATTTAAATGACGTTTTAAGAGAAGTTCAAAAAGACTATCCTTCTCAACAATACAGTTTAGGCTTATTATATAATAAATATATTGCTTTTACAAAACCTCAAATGACTAAAGATGATAAATTAAATTCTCTTATTAAAGCCAGTGTTGAACTGACGACAATTGAGGCTCCAGATTGGGAATTCATTGCAGCAAGACTATTATATCTACAATTTGCTAATAACTTAAAGAAATATAAAATACAATTTGGCTTTAATACTTTCTTTGAAAAATTAAGCTTTCTGACCGAAAATAGTTTATATGGTAAATACATCTTAGAAAACTATTCAAAAGAAGAAATAGATGAAGTAGAAACTTTTATAGATAATGAAAGAAATAAACTATTTACTTTCAGTGGTTTAGATTTAATTCTCAAAAGATATGTTATTAAAACACATGACAACAAATTATTAGAAACTCCTCAGCAAATGTATTTAGGAATTGCCTTACACCTTGCTATGAATGAAAAAAATAATAGATTAATATGGGTAAAAAAATTCTATGACATGTTAAGTCTACATAAAGTCACTATGGCTACCCCAACCCTTAGCAATTCAAGAAAACCATATCATCAACTTTCATCTTGTTTCATTGATACAGTTCCAGATTCTTTAGATGGAATTTATAGATCCCTCGACAACTTTGCTAAAGTAAGTAAATTTGGTGGAGGAATGGGATTATATTTTGGAAAAGTTAGAGCTGTTGGTTCTGCTATTAGAGACTTCAAAGGAATTGCAGGTGGCGTTATTCGTTGGATTAAACTAGCTAATGATACCGCAGTTGCTGTTGACCAATTAGGTGTTAGACAGGGAGCTGTTGCTGTTTACCTAGATGCTTGGCACAAAGATTTACCAGAATTTTTACAACTTAGAACAAACAATGGGGACGATAGAATGAAAGCTCATGATGTTTTCCCGGCTGTTTGTTACCCAAACCTATTTTGGGAAATGGTTGAAAAAGATATAAATGGAACTTGGTACTTAATGTGTCCTTATGAAATTCATAAAGTAAAAGGCTATCATCTAGAAGATTTCTATGGAAAAGAATGGGAAGAAAGATATAAAAGTTGTGTAAAGGATCCTAAAATTTCAAAGAGGACTATTTCAGTTAAAGATTTAATTCGTTTAATTTTAAAATCATCTATTGAAACAGGAACACCATTTACCTTTAATAGAGATATTGTAAATGAAGCAAACCCAAATAAGCATGAAGGAATAATCTACTGTTCTAACTTATGCACAGAAATTGCTCAAAACATGAAGGAAATTCAACTAGTTACCAACGAAATCACAACTGAAGATGGAGATACGGTTATAGTTGAAAAAACGAAACCAGGTGAATTTGTTGTTTGTAACTTAGCATCTTTAGCATTGGGGAATATTGATACCGATGATCCTCAAGATATTGATAACACAGTCTCTAGTGTTGTTAGAGCCCTAGACAATGTTATCGATTTAAATATGTACCCTGTTCCATATGCTAAAGTAACTAACCAAAAATATAGAGCAATTGGCCTTGGCGTAAGTGGTTATCATCATATGCTAGCAAAACATAAAATAAGTTGGGAAAGCCAAGCTCATTTAGATTACGTAGATAAAGTCTTTGAAAATATAAATTACAGTGCTATTAAAGCAAGTATGAACATAAGTAAAGAAAAAGGAAGCTATACTTATTTCAAAAACAGTGAATGGGATACTGGAAAATATTTTGAAAGAAGGAACTATACAAGTGATAAATGGTTAGAATTGAAAAAAGAAGTAAATTCTAATGGAATAAGAAATTCATATCTAATGGCAATAGCCCCAACAAGTAGCACTAGTATTTTAATTGGAACTACAGCTGGCCTTGATCCTATAATGGATAAGTTCTTCTTAGAAGAAAAGAAAAACATGATAATACCAAGAGTAGCCCCTGAACTTAGTGCTGATACTTTCTGGTATTACAAAAGTGCTCACTTAATCGACCAAAGATGGAGCGTAAAGGCAGCAGGGACAAAACAAAGGCATATAGATCAAGCTATGAGTTTGAATTTATACATTACAAATGAAATGTCATTTAGAACCATTTTAGATTTATATATTGAAGCATATAAAAATAAAGTTAAAACAATCTATTATTTAAGAAGCAAAGCTTTAGAAGTAGAAGAATGTGCCTCATGTAGCTCATAAAGAAGGAGAAAACTATGGATAAATACACTTTAAAAAGAAGACCTATGTTCAATGAATTTGGAGATATCTCTTTAGATAAGAGAAAAATGGTAGGTGGTAACACTACTAATTTAAATGATTTTAACAATATCAAATATAGTTGGGTAAGTGATTGGTATAGACAAGCTATGAACAACTTCTGGGTTCCTGAAGAAATCAATATGAACACTGATGTACAAGACTATAGATTATTGGACAAATATGAAAAAGAAGCTTATGATAAAGTTTTAAGTTTCTTAATATTTCTAGATAGTGTTCAAACTGCTAATTTGCCTAATGTAAGTAATTACATTACAGCTAATGAAGTAAACCTTTGTTTAACAATCCAAGCTTTCCAAGAAGCTGTACATTCTCAAAGCTATGGTTATATGTTAGATACAATTTGTTCCCCTGAAGAGAGAACTGAAATACTCTACCAATGGAAAGATGATAAGCACTTATTAGAAAGAAATAAATTTATTGGAAACTTATATAATGAATTCCAAGAAAATCCAAATTTAAAAAGTCTAGTTAGAACAATGATTGCTAACTATATTTTGGAAGGTGTTTATTTCTATTCAGGGTTTATGTTTTTCTATAACTTAGGAAGAAACAGTAAAATGCCTGGCTCAGTTCAAGAGATAAGATATATAAATAGAGATGAGAATACTCACCTTTGGTTATTTAGATCAATCCTTTTAGAAATGAAGCAAGAAGAACCAGAGATGTTCACTCCAGAATTAATTGATCAATATAGAGAAATGATTAAAACAGGTTGTGAAATGGAAATCGAATGGGGCCATTATGTTATTGGAGACAATATCGCCGGTTTAAATAAACAAATGGTTACAGATTATATCCAATACCTAGGAAATCTTCGTTGTACACAACTAGGCTTCGAAAAATTATATGAAGGTCATGATAGTGAACCAGAAACACTTAAATGGGTTGGCCAATATTCAAATGCTAATTTAATTAAAACAGACTTCTTTGAAGCAAAAAGCACAGCTTACGCTAAAAGCTCAGCTTTAATTGATGATCTATAAAATTAATAAGTAAAACTATCTATATAAACAAATCTTACTATAATATCCTCCAAAGTAGACAAAATAATTTTAATTCCTACTTTGGGGGATTTTTATACATAAAAATAAAGTCTTACTAGATATGAAAATATTACAAAGCTCTACTCAATAACAAATTGTTATTAATTGTTAATTTATAATCTATACAAAATAAATCTTACTTCTCTTATTCTGTATTCAATAAATTAAAAACGGAGCAAACAATGAGTTTAGATAATACAAGCATAATTAAATTCGAAAATGTAAATAAATATTACTCTTTAGGGAAAACAAAAGTTCATGCAATTAAAAATGTATCCTTTTCACTTACCCAAGGAGACTTTGTATCTTTTTCAGGACCTTCTGGATCAGGCAAATCCACCATTTTAAATATGGTTGGTTGTATTGATACAGCAGATACAGGAACAGTTAGTATTGACAATAAAGTTACTAACGGTTTAACAGAATCAGAAATTACAAAATTAAGACATGATACTCTTGGCTTTATTTTCCAGTCTTTCAATTTAATTCCTGTTTTAAATATATATGAAAATATTGAATTTCCCCTATTATTTGGAAAACAAACGGAAGAAGAAAAAAAAGAAAATAAAAAATGGATTAATTACTTAATTGAAACAGTAGGTCTAGAAGATTGGAGAGAACATAAACCAAATGAACTGTCTGGTGGACAGAGACAAAGAGTCGCAGTCGCAAGAGCTTTAGTTACAAAACCATCTATTATTCTAGCAGATGAACCTACAGCTAATCTCGATTCAAAAAGTAGTGAAGCAATAATCCAATTAATGAAAAAAATGAATAAAAATTTAGGAACAACCTTTGTTTTTTCAACCCATGATCCTGCAATTGTAGAGATAGCAGATCATATCATCAAGTTGAAAGATGGCGAAATTATTTCTAATTCAAGACATGAGCAATAGGAGAAAATATGAATTTTTCAACAGCCAAACTTGCCTTTAGAAATTTAAAATTACATAAATCTAAAACATTGATAATAGGTGTTTTAATTACACTAAATGTAGCCATCTTAATAATAGGCTCAAGTATTTTAAATACACTTAATGCAGGAATTGAAGAGAATTATGTAAATAAATACACAGGTAGCATTTTTATTTCCCCATCTGATAATGTTGAACCATCCTTAATTATGCCTTCCTTTGATAGCGATGGTGCAAACGCAGTCATAACAAATTACGCAGAAATAGAAAATGAAGTAACACAAATAAAAGGCATCAAAGATACTACAGGTCAAATTAATGCAGCCGGGTTAATAACAATAGGCGAAAACGGAAAAGGTTTTGGAATATTTAGAGGAATAGATCCTGTAGATTATGAAAAAATGTTTCCTGAAGGTCTAAACATTAAAGAAGGATCTTTTTTACAAGAAGGTGAAGAAGGAATAGTTTTATCACAATATGTATATGATATGTTAAACTCAACGACAACTGAAGAAATAGAAATTGGAGATAAAATATTACTTACTAGTATAAATGAAACATCTGGGACTAAAGTTAGAGAAGTCACAATTAGAGGAATCCATCAATATGAAGATGATGCTATAGATATTTCATTAATAAGTTTCTTAGATTTGGACAATATTAGAGCACTAAATGGTATATTATTAAATACTGAAGCAGATTTGAACCTAAATGACAGTGAGAAAGCAAATTTAGGATCTTTTGATGAAGAGTCACTATTTTCATCAGACAGTGATAACTTATTTGCAGATGATAATTTATTCACCTCGTCTACTTCTTCATTATTTTCTACAGATTCCACTACAGGTGATAATTCAATTTCAACAGATATTTACGACATACTAGGAGATACAACTCAAAGGGATGCCTTAAATACTATAAATAATGATGCCTTTAGTTACATGTTAATCAAAACAGATTCTTCTACAAATACGAAAAGTGTAGTCAATGATTTAAATCAAATGTTTGAAGAAAAAGATTTAGACTTAATAGCTTATGAATGGACAAAAGGTGCTGGAATCTCAGCACAACTAGCTGATGTAATTTCTATAGTCTTTTACGCAATTTTAGCTCTTATAGCTATAGTAGTTGTAATAGTAATTATGAACACACTAGTAGTTTCAATTTCCGAACGTACTAATGAAATTGGGACAATGAGGGCTCTTGGAGCAAAGAAGAGCTACATTAGAAACATGATAAGCCTAGAGACAATTTTCATTACAGTAGTATTTGGAATAATTGGGATAATACTAGGAGTTACAATATTAGCAATAACTAGTCAAATTGGAATCCAAGCTACAGGGACTTTCACAAAAATTATACTTGGAGGAGATGTCTTCATACCTAAAATTAGTGGAGCATCCATATTGCTATCAATAATCAGTATCACAGTCATCTCTGTATTCTCAGTCTTATATCCTGTTTCAGTTGCACTAAGAATATCACCTCGTGAAGCGATGAGCAAATAGGAGTTATCATGAAATATTTTAAAATAGCAAATAGAAATGTCAAAAGACAAAAAAAGAAAAGCAATATGCTTACATTCGCAATCGCATTTGGAACTATGGTAATTATCCTAATTCAAAGTCTAACCTCGGGATTTACTGTAAATATAGAAAAGGGAATCACCTCAGCACTTGGAGGACATATATATATCAGTGGTGATGAACAATTGGAAAGCGGAAAAATTGTTAATAAAATATCTGATGTAGATATATTGCAAAGTGCGATAGACGATGTAGATCAATCCTTAATCAAAAGTTATCATAAAAGGTCTAATTCTAGTGGAACTTTAATTTTCCACAGTCAATCCACATCTGCCTCAGTAACTGGAATAGATTGGGAGAGCGAACAACAATTAAAGGATGATTTGGTAATTATTGATGGAACAATCGATGGTATTGAAAACCCTGAAAACATCATCTTAAGTGAAGAAGCCTTTGAAGATTTAGGAATAAATATCGGTGATGATATAATTTTTAGCTTCCAAACAGTTTCTGGACAAGAAAATGTAGCAAATTACAATGTAATTGGAGTAGCTCAAAGTAACAGTCTAATTGGAACATCTTCTAGTTATGTATCAATAGAGGGATTAAATAGTGTCCTTGGTTTAGATGAAAATGAATATCAAACACTTACCTTAGAATTGAATGATGCAAACAATATTGATTTAGTCCAATCTACAATTACAACTTCGATTGAGAAAAATGGTGGAGTCCTTCCTCTTCCTTCAGATGAAGAAGATGACTTCATGTCAGCTAGAATGAGTATGTTCGCAAATGATGTTAATCAAGAATGGGATGGAACTCGTTTTACACTATCTAATCTTACGGATTTTACAGATGCAGCAATAACTGCACTGAATATAATAAACATAATAGCCTATGCAATATTTTTCATAATGCTATTAATTACGATGGTTGGATTAATAAACACTTTCAGACTAATTATGAACGAAAGGGTATTAGAAATTGGAACGATGAGAGCTATGGGAATGCAGAAAAAGTCAGTTAAAAAACTTTTCAATCTAGAAGGTATTTTAATAGCTGTTAAAGGTGTTCCATTAGGGTTTCTTGCTGAATTAATAATTACAAGAATTGTATCTCTAATTCCAATAAATCCTGATCAAGGAGCTTTATCTTTGATTTTAAGAGAGAACCATATCTACTTCCCTATTAACATAGGTTTTGTACTATTTGTCGCAGTACTAGTAACGCTTATAAGTTTATTCGCAGTTTCAAGACCTGTTAATAGTGCACTAAAAAAATCAGTAGCAGAAGAACTACGCTAGGAGAAAAATTATGAAAAAAATACTTACAACAATATTTATAGCTGCAGTAATACTTAACTCAGCATTTTCAACAACAATTGAAGAGGGAAACAACATTCTTCAAACAATAGATAAACAATCTAATTTTGAAGGAAGCGACTTTAGTGCCACTTTAACTATGATAAGTGAAGACCCTGAAGATGGTATTGAAAAAACTGTTGTCTATCAATTTAGGAATGACGATGATGAAAAATTCTTATTACTAATAAAAGAACCAACTATTAAAAAAGGCCAAGGCTATTTATTAATCGAAGAGAATTTATGGTTCTATGACCCAGATAGTAGAAAATTTTCACATACATCTTTAAAAGAGCAATTTAACGATTCAGATGCCAACAATTCGGATTTCACATCTTCAAGTTTAATTGAAGATTATAAAATTGTTGATATTACAGAGAGTAAACTTGGTAATTATGAAGTAAATATAATTAATTTAGAGGCAACAAATAATGAAGTCACTTACCCATACCAAACAATCTATGTAGCAAAAAACGGAACAGTAATCTTAAAAAAAGAAGAGTTTAGTAAAAGCAAAACTTTACTTAGGACTAGTTATTATACTAAATATAAAATTGTAGATAATAATTATGTAGCCACTTATATGATTTTCCAAGATGAATTAATTGAAGGCAAGAAAACTACTATACAAATTACAAATATTTCAACTGATGATATTCCAGACTCTGTATTCACAAAATCATATATCGAAAGAGTAAACAATTAAGGAAAATGATATGAAAAAAATAATAAGTATAGCCTTTATTGCAACAATAGCAATTACATCAATTTTTGCAGATAACTTTGATTCACTTTTTGAAACAGAAGAGGTATTTGATAATTCCTCTTCTCTCTCAAGTGATGATCTATTTAATAATGATAGCCTATTTGAAAGTGACGAATCGGATTTAACCCCTCAAATCAGCTTAACAGATGACTTGTTGACGAATGAATCTATTATCTCAGGATCATATTCTTTTATATTTAAAACAGGGTTCAATTACGATTTTGATGATTCTTCTTCTCTTGAATATTTTGCTGAATCCGATATATCTACAGAGCTACAAATTAGTGCAAGACCCACAACTGAAACTAGATTTTTTGCTAAAACATCTGTATCCTTCCCATTCAAGAATATTGAGGATGATCCATCTACCCCATTAGAAAATGAAGAAGATAATTTCTTTAAAATTGAAGAATTATTTTATGACTTTATTGTCAGTGATGACTACTATGTAAGAGTTGGTAAACAAACATTAAATATGGGTGTAGGATATTTTTACAGTCCTGCTAATTTACTAAACATTTCAAGTATAGATCCTTTAGACCCTGAAGAAGATCAAGAAGGGCCTTTAGCTATAAAAGTTAATAGACCACTAGGAAATGATAATCTATATGGATATATAACACTTCCTGATGAAAGTGATTATAGTCCTGAAGATTTAGGCTTTGCTGCAAGATATGAAAAGGTTATTGGACAAGGTGAATATACTTTAAGTGGTTATTATACATACGATCAAGCAACAACTCCAAGTAAAATCGCATTAACAGGTTCAACCTCTATTTTTACTGATATAGATATATTTGCTGAAGTTGTTGAATCTTATGATGGAAGCGAGTTCTATTTTTCGGGAACAGCTGGATTACAGGTATTTAAAAGTATTGATGATTTAGTAGATACCTCAGTCACCTTTATTGCTCAATATTATTATAATCAAGATGGAGTTTCAACTTTTAATTCCATTTCTTATGATGCTACACATCAACTTGCAGGCCTACTGTCAATATCACTACCAAATGATTATGGCATCTCATTGTATTCAATAAATGTACTTAAAGAATCAAGTGGTGTTGTACTTGGAAATTTATGGTATGATGTTAATGATGATGTTAATATAGGCCTTGGAGCCTATTATTATTGGGGAGAGGTAAATACTATCAAACCATATATATCATTAACTCTAGGATCAGGAGACTTTTAATGCAAGCAAAAGTGTTAATTATAGAAGATGAAGTTGAACTAGCACAGTTAGAAATTTTATACCTTAAAAAAGAAGGAATAGAAGTAGAACATGTAATTTCAGCCGAAAAAGGTTTAATTCTATTGAAAAAGAATAACTTCGACTTGATCCTTCTAGATATTAACCTTCCGGGAATTGATGGTTTTGAATTTTTAACAAAAGTTAGACAATTTTCTCAAATACCTGTTATTATTGTATCAGCAAGAGAAGCAGATGAAGATATAATAATGGGTTTAGCAATAGGAGCAGATGAGTTTGTTATAAAACCATTTGCACCTAAAGTTTTAGTCGCTAGAGTTAGAGCCATTCTCAGGAGAGCTAAAGAAAATCTCAATACAAATAGTGATGCAACAATTCAATTTGATGATTTTGAGCTTTTTACAAATAGCTATAGCTTGAAAAAATCAGGCAAAATTGTTCCCCTACCAATTAAAGAATTTGAAATACTTTTATTTTTAATTACTAAAGCAGGAAGTGTTTTCTCAACTCAAGACTTGTATGATGAAATTTGGGAACAAGAATATGGAGATATATCTACTGTAACTGTATATATTCAAAGACTTAGAAAAAAAATAGAACCTGATTATCATAACCCAAGATATATAAAAACAGTAAGAGGTAAAGGATATTACTTTGAAAAGGAAATATTAAATGAAAGAAAACAAACCCGAAAAAGTTAAAAGATATAACAATTTATTTTATCTTATATTCCCCCCTTTACTTTTATCATTCATAATTTTAGTTATCATTCCTATAGTAACGTATTCTAATGATATATTCTCCAAAGAACACAATTTATATCCCATATCAAAACTTGGACATAAAGATTTATTAGAAGTTGTAGATAATCTAGAATATTTCGACAATGAACAGGAAATAATTGAAGCCATTGAACAAATCGAGACTAAAACAAATATATTAATTGTTTCAGATAATATACCAATCTATAGCTCTGTCGAAGTCGAAAATACTCCAATGAATACTATAAAAAAAGAAATTACATTAAAAAATGGTAAAAACTATATTGTTTATATATCTTTCTCACTCTTCACAAAATCAATAATCTTGATTGGTCTATTTTTTAGATACATCTTACTAGCACTATGTTTGCTTTCTTTTATAGGAATTAATAAGATAAGAAAACATATAAAAGAATTAGAACTAGCAACTGAAAACATAGCTAAAGGTGATTATGATACACCCATAAATACCCATGGAAAGGATAACTTTGTATTCTTAGATAATTCTCTTGAAAATATGAGAATTCAAATTAAAAATGACCGACATCAAATAACTAGATTCTTTGCAGGCGTATCCCACGATTTAAAGACCCCTTTATCTTCGATTATTGGATATACTGAAGCCTTAAGAGATGGAATGGCACAAGATAAAGAAACAGAAACCTTATATTTAAATATAATACATGATAAAAGTAACTTGTTAATAGAGAGAATTTCTTCTTTAATAAAGTATATTAAAATAACTGATCAAGGGTTTAAAACAACTTTAAAGAAAAAGAAATTATACCCAGTGCTCGATACTTATTGTACAAATGTAAAATTAGATTTTAGTATAAAAAAAATAAATTTTATCTATAATTTAAAATTTAACAAAGACTTTGAAACAGCATTTGATGAAGTTTTATTTAGTAGAGCTTTAGAGAATTTAGTTGAGAATTCTATAAAATATGGAGATCTCTCAAACCCTATTATACTTGAAGCTTCGCAAGATTATAATGGTATTACTATCTCTTTAACAAATTATAATAAATTTGAAATTACTGAAGATTTTTTAGAAAATATATTTGAACCATTCTTTAGAGGAGATAACAGTCGAAGAGGAAAAGGCTTTGGCCTTGGTCTAGCAACTGTAAAATCAATTATTGATAGTCATGACTGGAAAATTAATACTAAATTAGATAAAATTGAAAACACAATAAGCTTTGTAATAACTATTCCAGCCTATTAAACAGCATATAACTATCCTAAATTTTTATTTGAATTACTGAGTTTTACCTTCAGAGAATAAAAAATAAGTGCCCCTATTATTGCAGATAAAATATCGCTAATTGGTTGTGAGAAAGCAATACCGTTTAACCCCATTAAATAATCTAATAAATATAACACTGGAATATAAATAAAACCTTGTCTACTAACAGCTAAAACTAAAGAAGCAAAACCGTTTCCCATTGCTTGAAAAGTAAATTGATAAACAAACATAATACCAACAAATGGAACAGATATCATCAAGGCTCGTAACATCTTTGCACCCATCTCAATAACTACGGCATTTGCAATAAAAATATTAATAATTTGAGAAGCAAAAATTATATAAATAATTGCTAATGTAAGACCTATTATAAAATTAACTTTCATAGCAAATTTCATAGCTTCTTTTTGTCTAGATATATTCTTAGCTCCATAATTATAAGCAATCAAAGGTTGAGTCCCAGAAGAAACCCCTTCCTGTATTAGAACAGCTAATAAATTTGCTTTTAATGCAACACCCATTGCAGCTATAGCAACATCACCATGTTTCGCTAAAACAGTATTTAATAAAATATTACTAATACTCATTAAAATATTGACCAATGCTGCAGGTAGTCCGATAGATATAACTTCTTTAAAAATATTATCTCTCATCTTAAAATTCTTAATATTCAAATTTAGAATTGACTTATTTTTAATTAAAATTATCCATAAGAAATATGAGACAGATATACTATTTCCAATAATAGTTGCAATAGCTGCTCCCTTAACTCCCATTGCTAATAAGTTGAATTTAAATCCAAATATATTTATATAATCTAGAATAAAAATAGGGTCTAAAATTATATTTGTTAAAGTACCAAGGACCATTCCATTCATAGATTTCTTTGCACTACCTTCTCCCCTAACTAGATTTGAAAAAGTTGTTGATAAAACAACTATTGGGGCAAAAAATGCAATTGTATCTAAATATAATTTTGCATCTCTATAGGTATTTTCGCTAGCACCTGAAGAAAAAATTATTGACTTTGAATAAAGAGAATAAACTAAAGCACTCACAACACCTATAAAGATACTTCCATAAAAACAGAAACTACTAATATTCTTAACCTTATAATCTTCTCTTTTACCTAATGCCCTAGAAATGAAAGTTGCCCCACCTATGCCAAACATATTCCCAAAAGCCATCAATAATAAAAAAATAGGAGTTGCAACAGAAATAGCAGCAACTTTATTGGGATCTCCTAATTGTCCAACAAAAAAAATATCAACCATGTTGTATAAAATTATAATTAGCATTGTTACAACAGTTGGAACAGCTAATTTTAAAACAGCATGAGATATAGGATCACTCTCAAATATCTTTCTATTTTCTCTAGAAATACCTTTTTCTTTTTTATCAGTAATCAATTATTAGCTCCATTATTAAATAATTTACAATTTAAATATTAGGTTTAAAATAGATCAAATAAAGTCATTATTAGTTTATATTGTGTTTGAATTTTCAATAAATAAGTCGAAATTCAGAGATAAAATCAATATTAAAATTATTTCTCAAACTCTATAATTTTAGTTTTATAAAAAGTTAATGTCAATATAGAAATATATAGAATATATGTAGTTTAATAAGATTTCAATTTTAAATAAATCCACTATTAATTGCCATTAATCTTCATTTAATTATAAATATGAAAGCTATAACATAATTTTTCAAAAAATTAAAATGGTAATCTATTAATCAATATAATACCCCTATTTAGGATTGATTATAATTTATAGAAGAAAATCAAATAAATATGTTAAGACTTTAACAATACGTAAAAGAACATATTTAATTCTTGTTGGGGAAGTCTCTCTTCCACTGTTTTTCTCAGTGGATATTAATTCACTATTCTTTTCATGTATATTTATTTGATTATTTAGTTCCTTTGTAAATTCTTTACTATCGATAACTAGCATAGTTTCACTACTTAAAAAGGCACTTCTTGGATCCATGTTAAAAGAACCAACTAAAGAAAGTCTATCATCTATAATATAAGATTTAGCATGAATAGAACCATTTCCATGATATTCAAAAATATCAATTTTACTATCTAATAATTCCTTTCTATATTTAAGATACCCAGAAAAAGCAAACAAATTAGGAGTCGACTGTTCACTATTTGTTAAAATCTTTGTATTTACCTTTGAAAGATCATTTAAACTGAGATACTTTCTCATTTCCTTATTGAAAATAATATATGGACTTTGTATAAAAACAGAAGATCTTGCACTTTTAATCAAATTACTAATTTCTATCCAGCATTTCGGATATTTTTTAAATCTTTCAATAGGATTGTGAATTAAACTAATTTTATTTGTTGGAAATGATATTTTAAAAAAATCTATATCTAAGTTAAAATAATGAGGATATTTATCTTCAATATATTTAGCACAACTTTTTAATTCATTTGTTTTCTTAATGGCTTTTTCTATATTTCTTTTAGAAAGATTTAGTTTTGGATATTTAGAATAAGGGCTTTCCCACACTTCATCAAAATATGTTTTTATTTCAGATATTACACTATTATTATATTTTTGTTCATCTGTATTAATTACTAAAACTTCCCGATCTTTTGTTAAAAGTAAAGAATCATTATTTAAATCAAAATATTGATTCCCAATATTTCTGCCACCTAATATAGCAAATTTCTTATCTACTATAATATATTTATCATGTAATAAGTTGTTCCATGTCCAAGGTTTTAACAAAGAAAAAGGTTCATAATATTTAATTTCTATGTTCTCATTATTAACAAGTGCATAATTTATTCCATTGAAATCCTTAGCTATTTTATTGATTTTACCATCAAGTAAAACCCTAACTTTTACCCCGCGATTAGCTGCATCTACTATCTTAGATAAAAACACATAACCTGCTTCATCATTTTGTATTTTATAATATGATACATCTAAGGATTTCTCTGCTTTATCAATTAAATATAATTTTGACATAGCAGAAAAATCTCTTTTTTCAATTAAGGCAACTCTATCTACAGAAAGAGTATCATTTAAATAACCATTTAAATTATTTACATACCGATTATCACTGTTATTATTAAAGGCGAATATTAAAACAGCTGTAACAAAGGCGTATAAAAAATATAATAAAATTAACAATTTTAGGCTAAAAAATCTCCTTTTTTTCATTTGTACCCCGAATCATGGTAAAAACTATTTATTTTTACACATTAATTCTACTATATGATTAAAGATTTTTCTTTGCCCAAATGCACTGATGTGACCCAATTTTGTATCCCCAACCAGGGGTTAGAATTTTTCCAGTAAATAAATCTTTATATTCTCCTACTAAATTATTTGTATAAAAGTTCTCTTCAAAATCACTAAAAGAGAAAATACACAATAATTCCTCATCTTTATAAGTCCTTCTAATTATCAATACTTTTGAATTGTGAGAATCCCAAGTACTTACAAAAGCACCACTGTTAAAACAACTATTAGTCATTCTAATTTGATGCATAGTTTGTAAACCAGTAAAGATTTTATACTGATAGGTATTTTTAATTTTTCTGAGCTTTGCTTTCTCCCAATCAAACTTAGAACGATGAACATTTCTTTGATCATCGACTCGCAAAGGATCCAATTTATAAGAATAATCATTTAACTGTCCAATTTCATCACCACTAGATAAAAGTGCAAAACCTTCTAAAGCAAATATGACTGAATGCAATAATAAATCTCTTTTTATAGCTTTTTCTAATTCTTCTTTATTATTAGACTCTAAAGCGACTTCTATTCCACAAAAGCTTGCAGTAGTACCACAACTTCTAGCATCTTCACTAATAGGGTCATAATTATATAGCTCTCCTCGACTATAAGAAAATGGAAAATTACCACTATAAAAATTATAAAGAAATTTTTTATGTTCTTTTGGATCTTGACCAATGCTATTTTGAACTGCAGGATCTAAGGCCCATCCAATATCATCATGACATCTAATATAATTTATAAAATTACAATGAGAAGGCAAAGATAATATATTATTTATTTGATCTACAAGTAAAGTTGTATCTTGAGATGCTAAACTATCCCAAATATTTGCCATCAAAGCTGCATTATATAATAAATGACACTCTGGTTTCTCTTTTGTTCCAAAATAAGGAGATAATTCCTTAGGAGCCATAACAACTTCTCCCTTTAAAACTATTGCAGGACAGACTATTTCCATAACTATTCTAATCAATCTAACAATCAAATGTACTTGCTCTAAATTTCTACAAGTTGTCCCTAATTTTTTCCAAATATAAGGGACAGCATCTAATCTAAATATTTCATTACCTAGATTTGCTAATATTAACATACTATCAATCACATCAAATAAAACAGAAGGATTTCCATAATTTAAATCCCATTGAAAAGGATAAAAAGAAGTTAATACCCACTTATCTAACTTTTTAACATAGGTAAAATTTCCTGGTGCAGTTGAAGGGAAAACATCAGGAACAATTGAATCATAATAATCTGGAATTTCTCTATCTGGATAAAAGAAATATCTCTCCTGTGCTTCTATATCCCCTTCTTGAGCTTTTATTGCCCAAGGATGAGTCGATGAAGTGTGATTTAGAACATAATCCAAACAGAGACTAATACCTTCTTTTCTCAATGCGGTAGTTAAATTTTTTAAGTCTTGATTTGTACCAAACTTACTATCTATTTCAAATAAGCTATCTACAGCATACCCTCCATCATTATTTTCTTTAGGCATTTTCAATATTGGCATCAAATGTAGATAGGTTATTCCTAACTCTTTCAAATATGGGATTTTAGTTATTAAACCATTTAGTGTATTAGCAAATAAATCTGTATACATGGTCATCCCTAACATTTTCTTATCCATATACCAGAGAGGGTTTTCGCTTCTTGTTCTATCTAATTTTTTAAGAGAATCATCTCTCTGATTAAATCTATTCAACATTAAAAGATTTAACTTATTAAAAAGATCTTTTTCCCCATACAGTAAAAATAAAATCTCTCTAATTTCGCCTTCTCTTAACTTTAATCTCTCATTATACCCCATATTTATCTTCTCCAAAAATATTAAACAATTAATATAAAATAATCGCCATAAACAATTCTAACATTTTAGCTTTAATTCTGCTATTTTTTTTATTTATTTCTTTAATTAAACTTATTTTTGGAAAATTATGAATTACATTTTGTTAAAAGACCCTATTTCTATGAGATTTCCTTCAGGATCTGCAATATAACAAGTTCTCTGTCCCCAAGGTTCAGTAGTTGGTTTCAATATTTCTTTAGCACCTTTAGATACAACTGAAGCAAACATTTTATCTACTTGATTAAAATTTTCAACATTCAAAGCTATTTCAAAATGACCATTTACTCCATTAGCATAATTAAACTTAGTATTTGCCATCTTTTCAAAATCACTTCTTCTATAAAGTAAAAAAAGCACTCCATCTTTTTCTAAATATACATTTGAAGCATCTTCATTTTCACTTATTTTAAAACCTAAAACGTCTCTATAAAACCTAACCATTGTTGGCATATCTTTAACAAAAATACCGAAACCTTGTAATTTCATATTCTCTCCTTTTTTTATAGTTCACAGCTGAATTAAATTATAATTTGTCTTACTTATATAATATTTTAAATTATCTACAACCTTTTTATAATCTTCTTGTGTTTCTGATTCACAATATAAGGTGATATGAGGTTCTGTATTGGATTTTCTTAATAGCCAAAACCCTTTGCTATAATCAACTCTCATGCCATCTATATCTATAAATTTCACCTTATCTTTTATTAAATTAGATTTGATAGTTTCTAAAAATGTTGTTCTCTCTTCTTCATTCATTTCCAACCGAATTTCACTAGTGCTAATTATCTTTGGAATTTTCTCTATGTGAGACGATAGTGGTAGAGACGAGGAAAAAATATAATTTAACAGTTTAATTGCAGCAAACATTCCATCATCGTAATAATTATTTTCTTTATAAAATATATGTCCACTAGTCTCTCCACCAAAAGGAATATTATCTTCTATCATCTTAGATTTTTGATTAGTATGTCCAACTTTCCACATAATTGGTATTCCACCAAACTCTTTAACACAATTATAAAATACTTTACTAGCTTTTACTTCACTAATAATTTTAGAACCTTTATTTTTGTCTAAATAATCTTTTGCTAAGAGGATTAATAATTGATTTCCATTAACATACCTACCTTTATCATCTATAAATCCCACTCTATCCCCATCTCCATCAAAAGAAATTCCTAAATCGGCTTTTTCTTCTATAACTTTTTGCTTCAATACTGCAAGATTTTTTTCTTTGCTAGGATCTGGACTATGATTTGGAAAAGTTCCATCTGGTGTTGTAAAAATTAAGATATTTTGTGAGGGGAGTAACTTTACAAAATCCTCGATAAAAAATGAAGTTGCACCATTAGCACAATCCCAAACTATTTTCGAATTCTGTAATTTGCTTAAATCAAGTTTGCTTATTAAATAATTAATATACTTTTCTTTAATATCTAAGCAATCTTCACTACCTATTTTATTCTTAACAAACTCATCACTTTCTATAATTTTATTAAGATTTGTTATATCTTGTTGATGAAAGATTCTATCTTTCATAACAAATTTACATCCATTATAACTTGAGGGATTGTGACTTGCTGTAATAATTACAGCACTGTCTGCTTTAAGATAATCTATGCAATAATAAATAAAAGGAGTAGATACATAAGTTTCAAAATAATAAACTTTTATTCCACTTTCTATTAACCCTTGTTTAAATTTTTTAAACAAAGGAATTGAAGAGACTCTACAATCATAACCTAGAACACAAGTCTTTTTATTTTCTTTATGTAAAATGGAGGCAAATGCTTTTGCTATAAAATAAAAATCATCATCAAAAAGAGTTTTATTGTATACCCCTCTTATATCACAGGCTTTTAATATTTTTGAATCTAATTTATACATTGTAATCCCTCCGAAATATTATTGTAAAAGTTGAACCTTTATTTAATTCACTTTCCACTTTAACTTCTCCTCCAATTGAATCAAGAAAAGATTTAACTATAGAAAGCCCTAGGCCACTACCAGCAGTTTCACTATTTCTTGACTTTTCTACTCTGTAAAATCTTTCAAAAATCTTTTTCTGGTCATCTTTTGAAATACCTATCCCTTGATCTTTAATTGAAACCATATAATTATTATCTGTAATTTTTTCTTCAATTGTTATTAATGTTTTAGAAGGTGAATATTTTAGTGCATTATCAATCAAATTAGTAATAATTTGTCTAAAATACACTTTATTCGTGTAAATTCTACAACTTTCCTTTTTCTCTAGTTCAACTTGTATTAATATATCTTTTTCTTTACTTCTTTCAAAATAATAAGCAACTTGTTCTCTTATTATTTGTGTAGGATTAAAAACCTCATTACTTTCTTGAATCTGTCCATTATCTACTTTAGAAAGTAGTAACAACTCATTAATTAAGAATGACAATTTATTTACTTCTTTATCAATTGAATCTATGCAAAATTGTCTATCTTCCTCTTCTATATTTTTATTATTTAATGTTTGAGATAATCCACTAATAATTGTTAAAGGAGTTCTAAGTTCATGTGATACATTTGATACAAAATCATTTTTCATATTCTCAATTTCTCTTATTTTAGTAACATCTCTTAATAAGAATAATACTCCTATAAACTCAAATGGGCTGTATTTATCTCTCATAGGCAAAGCTTCTATTTCCACTATTATTTCTTTAATATTTATATCTTTAACTATGATTTTTTTTGTATTTACAACTTTTTCCCAAATATTATATACAACCTCAAATCCATCAATATCTGTTTGTTCTATTATTTCTCTTTTATTTAAATTAAATATCTTTTCTGCTTTTTCATTAATTAAAGAAATTACTCGGTCATTATCTACTATGATAAGCCCTGTTGGAATGTTTGATAAAAATGAAGTGACTTTAGAAAAACGTTTTTTATCATTTTCTAAAATTGAGTCATATTTATTTCTATATGTATTTAAAGTTTCTATTAACCTTACAACATCTTTATTCTCACTAGATGTTGTAAATTCGAAGTCACTATTACTAGAATCATTATTTACATGAGAAGTTTCTACATATCGATTTAAATTTAAAATATAAGAAGATATATAACTATTTGTAATTAAATAAGTATTTAAAGCAATTATTAAGACTGTTAAGAAAAAGATTAATAAAATAAAGTGCTTAAAATCCCAATATAATAAAAAGGGATATTCTATACTTACTATAATTAAACTATTTTTAAAACTACCTTTTTTAGAATAAATTAAAGATAAAGATTTCCCTAAATCTTGTTTTATAAAAGAAGAAGCTACTCCTTCTGACTTTGCCTCTGTTATATTATTTGAAAAATACTGTGATCTAAGAGTTAAATCAGTTGTATATAAAACTTGATAATTCTCATCAACAATATTAATTTCTAAATTTCTTGAATCATTAAATATTTCTACAGCATCACCAATTGAAGAACTTTTTGAAATTAAACTAATTAAATTATTTGTATCTGAATCAGCCCGACTCAAAATCTGATCTAAAATAATCTTAAACGAAAAAAAATAAATAAAAACAAAATTTGCTAAGATAATAATTGATAAAATTGATATAATTATTATTTTATTCTTTGACTTCAAGTGTATATCCAATTCCTCTTAAAGTAATGATTTTACAATTTGATTTATAATTCTCTAATTTCTTTCTTAAATTTCGCATATGAACATCTAATATCCTCTTATTCTGAAATATCGAATTACTATAAATCAACGTTGTTAAATCATCTTTATTTATTCCATTTTGATGCTTCATTAATTCACACAGTATTTTGAATTCCGTTAAAGTTAAATCCATTTTAGATGAATCACACTTCACTGCCAAGGTTGACAAATCAATTGAAATATTACCTTTATGTAAAATTTTCTTTTGCTTTTCAATTACCTCAACTTGCCTAATTGCAGCATCAATTCTAGATTTCAACTCCAATAAATTGAAAGGTTTTACTATGTAATCATCAGCTCCATTGTTTAATCCTAATATCCTATCTTCAACCTGAACTTTAGCACTAACAATTATCACGGGTATAACACGTGTTACAGGATTTTCTTTTATTCTATTACAGACTTCAATTCCATCAATCTGGGGCATCATTATATCTAATAAAACTAAATCCACATTTTGATTCTTCAAAATTTCTAATGCTTCATAACCATTGTAAGCAGTAATGACTTTAAAACCAAAACTTTTTAAGTTTATACGAAGCATCTGAACGATTGCTTTTTCATCATCTACAACTAATATAGTTTTCATCAATTACCCCAAGCAAAAAGTGGTTTTATTCTACCCCGTAAATTAATACGGGGCAACCTAAATTTTAAATTTTATGATAATTTACCACTTGAAAGTTGTACTTCCGTAGCTTTATCAAAAAGGATATATTTAGATGAAGGGAACGAAATTTTAATTTTTTTACCAATTTTAAAATCAACATCACCGAACACAACACAAGTTAAAATAATTTTTTTTATTTTAATTTTTACAATTGTTTCCATTCCAGATGGTAACGTAGAATATACTTCTGCATCGAAATCCCCATTTTCATCTATTACAATATCTTCTGGTCTTATACCTAGTAATAAATCTTGATTTTCACTTATAGAAACTACTTTAGATGTTGGGGTAAATAGTAAATTCAAAGAGGGATTTGCTAACTTCACTTCATCTATATTAATTGTATTTCCTTTCATCTGAATAATATTGATATTTGGAGAACCGACGAAGTCCGCTACAAAATAATTTGCTGGATTTCTATATATTTCTAAAGGAGGTTGATATTGTTGTAACAACCCTTCTTTTAATAAACAAATTTTAGTTGATAGTGTCATGGCTTCTAATTGATCATGGGTAACATATACAAAAGTTGACCCTGTTTCTAAATGTAATCTTTTCAACTCCGTTCTCATTTCCATTCTCAACTTAGCATCTAAATTACTTAATGGCTCATCCATGAAAAGAATTTTAGGACCTGTTGATAAAGTTCTAGCAATAGCTACTCTTTGTTGTTGTCCACCAGATAATTCAGAAGGATATCTATCAACATATTCTTCTATTTTCAACATTTTTAATAATTCATAAACTCTTTCATCTATTTTCTTTTTGTCCCATTTCATATTTTCTAAACCAAACGATATATTTTTATATACGGTCATATGAGGCCAAAGGGCATAGTTCTGAAATAAAAAACCTACATTCCTTTTATCAGGGGATACATCTATGCCTTTTTCAGCAGAAAAAACGCATTTTCCGTCTATAAAAATCTCACCTTCAGTTGGAGTCTCTAATCCTGCGATCATTCTAAGTGTTGTAGTTTTTCCACATCCACTAGGACCTAATAAGGATATAAATTCTCCATCTTTAATAATCATACTTAAATTATCTACGGCAATTGATTTTCCAAATCTTTTTGTTATATTTTCTAATTTAATCTCGGGCATTCTAATTTCCTCCGATACCTTTATCAATTGAGGCACCTGTTATTTTATTTACAGCAATATTACTAGCTACTACGAAAAATACAATTAACAAGTTAATTGCATTTGCATATTGACTCCAACCTTTCTCATTGTATTGAAATAACATTGTTGTCAAAATTCTTGTAGCTGGAGTTACTAACAAGATAAATAGTGATAATTCTCTCATACAAGAAATAAATGGCAATAAATATCCAGAGATAAAACTTGCTTTTTGTATTGGAACTATTATCTTTACCATTCTTTTTATCCATGGAATTCCTTGAATTGTAGCGGCTTCCTCAATTTCGCCACTGAGTTGATGCATAGCACCAATACTTGCTCTTGATGCAAATGGTAAATATTTAACTGACCCTACTATTACTAAAAGAGCAAAAGTACCATACATAGGAGGAATAAACCCTCTTCTTATAGCGAACATTGATAGATAGATTGCACCAAAAGCCATACTTGGCATTAAATAAGGGAAGAATGCTAAGTTATTTACTATTGCAGATAAACGAGTTCCTCTAGATTTTGCAATAGCATAACCTGTTAAAATTCCTGTAGTTCCTGCTACAAAAGAAACTACTACTGCAAGTTTTACACTATTCATCAATCCTAATAAAATAGATGGATTTCTTAAAATACCAGGTTCTCCATTTGCTATTTGAGGAGACCCATTACCCACCCAGAATATTGTTGAAAAATTAGAAAATGAATAATTTCCAGGTTCGACGATAAAGGATTCTACAGCAAAAGAAATTAGTGGCACAATACAAATTAAAATTGTTGAAATTAGAACAAATAAAGAAATTAATAATTTAGCTTTTCGCAACTTTATTAAAGCAATATTAGAGGATTTTCCTGTTATAGTTGTAAAGGTTTTTCTCTTTCCAATAATTTTTTGATTCATGGATAAAATTCCAATTCCAATAATAATCATAATTAAAGCCATAATATAACCATAGCCTGGATTTAAACCATTTAAAGTTCTATACATTTGAGTTGTTAAAACTTGATACCGAACAGGTGTTCCTAAAAAAGCTGGAACAGCAAAGGCACTCATTGCACTTGAAAAAACTAATAAAAAAGTAGATAAAAGAGCAGGCATTACAATTGGAATTGTAATTTTTTTCATAATTCTTGCTCTACTTGCTTTCATTAATAAAGCAGCTTCTTCCAAATTTGCATCCATATTTCTTAATATTCCACCGATTAAAATATAAGCAAAAGGAGCATAATGAAGTCCTAAAACCATAATAATTGGGAATTGTCCATAGGCAAACCAGTTTGAAGTTTCTATACCTGTTAAAACTGTAAATAAGCCTGGAGCGCCCCCAATTAATGGGTTTTTAAAGAAATTTAACCAAGCCATTGCTAGTGTCCAAGATGGCATTATGTATGGGAAAATAAATAGCGTTGAAATAATTGTTTTATATTTCATATCAGTTCGAGTTATTAACCATGCCACAGTTCCACCAATTAAAATCGACACTAAGCAAGTTCCTAGAGCAACTATAATAGTATTGAGTAATGGCTCATAAAACATTTTCTTGCTTATTGAAGAAAATAAAACTTTTGTCCAATGATATAGTGTAAATGATCCAACTTTAGAACCTTTAATTCTCATCAATTCTGATTGATGAACTGTAAATGTATCGATTATAATAGTTACCATCGGTACAATTGTTAAATAAATCAAAATTACAAATAATAAAGTTAGAATCACGTTATGGGGCTTTTTGAAATACATTTTCAATCTATTTCTATAAGTCATTGTTTTTCCTTTATATATGTATGGGGTTGAAAACAACCCCATATATTTTAATTAATATAAATATTCGTTTAAGAATTCTTCAACTTGTGCTCTATTTTCAAAACACCATACTGGATCTTCAGCTATTAGGATGTTTTCCCAATAACTTACAGGATAATCACCTTCTTGAATTTTAACGTTTGGATTTGGGGAATATGTTCCCATATCACTACTCCAAGGAGCAAAACCTTCCTCTGTTAATAAGAATTCAATAAATAATTTAGCTGCTGCAGGATGTTTTGCATCACTAACCATTAAAGCATATAAAGGATAATAGAAACCACAAAATGGACTTGCATTTAAAATAGGTTGTAATGCTAAGTTTTTACTTTCAACATAACGCAATTTTGAGAATACAAATAAACCAGCATTTTCACTCTTGTGTTGTCCTTTGACTCCTACACTTTCAGCTGTTTTAGTATCTGAAGTAGTAACTATTAAGTCATTTTCATAAAGAGCTTTTATCCATTCATAACCTGCATTTTCAGTTGTCAATTCAATATCTTTATTAAAGTACTCTTTATAAGCTTTTGCTATTTCATCAGCAATCTCAGGTTTTGTTACCATTGTTAAGAAGTTAGCATTAACACTTTCTTGGAAAGGATTTTTAAATTGGAATTTTCCTCTCCATTTTTCAGTGGTTAAAGCCCAAATATTATCGAAAGGTTCCTCTGTTGAATCCTCATTATTAAAAATGAATAATTTATTTATAACAGAGAATACTAATGGATCTTGGTATTGTTTAGGAATAATATTTTTCATGCTTTCTGGAACATAAGAGTATAAATAACCTAAATTTATTAGCTCTCCCATCACTCTACCACCATCTTGAGCGATTACAAAATCAGCGCCTAATACACCACTAGTAGCTTCCTTTGAAATTTTTTCAATTAATTCAAAGTCTTTAAGATTTGAAGTTTCAGTTTTAATCCCATATTTAGCTTCGAAAGCTTCTGCTGCATTAGCTATTCTACTTGTAGTTGCGTATACTACAACCTTACCTTCTGCTTTAGCTGCTTCAACTAATTCGTCATGAGTCATTATCTTCTCTTCAACTTTTACCACTTCTTTAGGGGTTTCTTCTTTACTTCCTCCTGCAAAAAGAGGAATGCCTAGTAAAACTATACTAAGAGCAATAATTAATTTTTTTTTCATAGAAATCTCCTTTATGTTAATTTTTCTTAACATAGATAGAATACAATGGGATATTATGATTGTCAAACAAAATTAAACATAAAGAAGCTATGTAGAAATTTTATTACTTGAAATACCTAATGCAACCTTACTTCTTTTTTTTATAGCTAATTTGGTTGCAGTAAATATTACAATTGATTAGTTGCATTTTGTATTGCAGAGATTTTTCAGGTTTATATTTTATCTTTCTCTCTTAAATAAAAGTTGACTTTCTCTTTTGCCTGGGAATATCCACCAAAAATAACAATAGCAAAAAATACAATTAAAGCAATAAAAATGGCATTTATTGTCATCATTTGAGAAGTGATTAAAGGAACAATAATTTCTACAAAAAGACAAATTAACTCAATTATAAAAGCTGCAATAAACATCTTTTTAATCTTATTATAATGTTCAATTTTAGAATTTACATCACTATAAAGCTCAAAGCCTTTATCCCTGTTTAAACTTTTTACATACACCCATCTATACCAACGTGAGACAACCTCAACATTTGCTTCTTTCATGAAGTTTTTGTATGAATTATATTCGGTAAACTTAGATAATAAATCAATATCATAAACGTATTTATTTTCTTCACTTTTATCAAAAAAATAAAAACCTAAAAAGAATTTTCTAAAAGCATTACCTTTTGCAGCCTGCTCGTTTAAAAACTTTACTTCTTCATCTTTGTCTATAAAAAGTTTAAATTTTACCATTCTAATTCTCCATTAATGTAGACAATTCAATCAATTGCTTCAGTCTATTAACTTCACTATTAAAAGCTAATCGTCCTTGTTCAGTAATTAAATATTCTTTTTTCTTTCTAGAATTTTTATCTTCACTATATAGACTTATCCATTGTTTTTTTAATAAAGAATTGATAGCACCGTACAATGTACCAGCCCCTAAAACAACTCGTCCATCAGTAAGATGTTCCACCTCTTGTATTATTCCATATCCATGATTAGGTTTTCTTACTGCTAAAAGAATATAAAATACTGCTTCTGTTAGTGGGTTTTCTTTGTTCATTTTTACTATCCTTATATTACGTTTCACAATATATCATATCACGTTATATTAGTCAACGATATATTAAATCAAAATAAAATACACCACTAAGTTATGGGTGTATATTTCTAGCATCTTAATCTTTAATAATCATTTTATTTATTTTCTGTAATATTTTTTTTTACTCTTATGCAATATTTCCTAAAACAATTTATTTCTTCCTCAGTAAAATCTTTTAAAAGTTTATTGTCAACTTTATCAATTATATGTTTTATCTCTGGGATTATTCTTTTACCTTTTTCTGTACAGTGCAAGCAAAAAGCTCTTTTATCTTTTTCATTTCTTTCTCTATAAACATAGCCTTTTTCTATTAAGCCTTTTACTGATTTTGCTATAGCTGATTTATTTATCTTCCTAATCTCGGCTATTGCTTCTTGAGAGATACCATCATTCCAAGCTATCTCATTTAATATTTGAAATTGTCCATTTCCTAGAGAAAACTTTTCAACATAGCTTTGTAAATGTTTATTTTTTTCCCTCGTAATATCATCTAAAATTTTATCTAAAGAATCGAACTTCATATAATCTCCTCACATTATTTGTTGACATATCTACTGATAGTATATATTTTGCAAATAGTTGACATGTCTACTATTTTCTTTTATAGATATTATTAATGATATAGTCAATAAAAACATTAAGGTATTACTTTAAATCATAGTTAGTTAATATTTTTAGCAATATACTTATAAATCTTTTCTTTAATCAAGGAGTTCCTTTATGAACAGAAAAATAATATTGAAAGCTTTTGCTCTCTCAATAACTTCGATTATTTTGACTAGTTGTAGTACTTCATCTTCAACTACTGAACAACAAACAACACCTTCTGTTAAGTTTGTAGTAACAGATACTATGCAAACTTCTACTTATGATAACGAAGGAAATATAATAGATCCTCCTGAACCTGGAGAATTATATTACGGACAAGATGCACAATATGAAGGTATTATCCCCTCATATACTGATAATGGAGATGGTACTGTAACAGATAATAATACAGGTTTGATGTGGCAACAAACACCACCTTCTGAAAAAATGACTTATGATGAAGCTGTTGAATATGTAGAGAATCTTGAATTAGGGGGCTATACTGATTGGAGATTGCCAACTATTAAAGAATCTTTCTCTATCGCTATGCTTGAAGGTAAATTAAACCCTGAAGATACTTCACTTGCTATTGCTTATATCGACACAGATTATTTTGATTTCTTCTACGATGAGGCCAAACCTTATACTGGTTCATACTGGACAAGTACTGTTTGTAAAATGCCTGCTAATAATGATTATGAAGAGATGGAAAAAAACTATGGCTTTAACTGGGCTGATGGTCATCTAAAATCTTATGGTGATGGTTATAATATTGATGGAAGTTCTACAGGTTTCTCTATCCCAGCTGGTGTTAGAGCTGTTAGAGGTGAAGAAAATGTATATGGTGTAAATGATTTTGTTGACAATAATGATGGCACTATAACAGATAAGGCTACCGGTTTAATGTGGAGCAAACAAGATAGTGGTGCTGTAAACGATGATGGAACTTTAAGAGATGAAATGGATGAAAACTTTGGTTACGGTAGAACTTGGGTAGATACTTTAAAATGGGTTGAAAAAATGAATGAAATTGAATACCTAGGTTATAGTGACTGGAGACTTCCTAACGTAAAAGAACTCCAAAGTATTGTTCAATATGAAAAAACTGAACTTCCTGCAACTGACCCTAATTTCTTCTCTTTAAGTCGTCCAGATTGTTTTGTATGGACAAGTACAACTTGTGGTGACTTCCCTGAAATGGCTGATTATATTGCATTTGGCCGTGGTTATGGAATTGATCTTGTTGCAGATTCTGAACAACAAAACATGCCTCCTATGATGGCTGATGGAAATATGCCTCCAATGGAAAATGGCAAACCTATGGGGCCTCCACCAAAAGAAATGAATGATAGCGATGAAGCTACAGAAGATATTTCTGCAACTGTTACAGCAGATGACTTTGTAGATGTTCACGGTCCTGGATGTATGAGAGCTGATTATAAAGATACAAATGGAGCTGTTACACAAGTTCCTGAATTATCTCGAACTTTCTGGGAAAAACTTTATGGTCAAGAATATCCATATGACTTTGATGAAAACAATACTGTAACTGAATTTGATTTAAGTAATAGCGAAAATGCTGCAGATTATATTGTAATCTACAACTATGCTCTATTAGTAAGAGATGCAAATTAAGTTAATAATTATAAAAAAACTGGAGGATTAAATCTTCCAGTTTTTTTATTTATTATTTTATGTAATATAAATTAGGTTCAAAATCTTTATCTAAGGGATAAATTGGACGAGCTAACTTTTTATATGGAAGTCTTTCAAATATTTCATCAGAGGATCCTGTTGTTAAGGCCATCATACTTCTCTTTGATATACTCCTAATTTCAGGCTCTAAATAACCTAATTTAACAACTATTATCTTTCTCTTCTCAACTTCAACGCCTAAAGCCCTTATAATATTTGGATCATAACACCCTATATGCTTATCAGAAACTATTACTTCAACTCCATCAATATTTAGTAAGATTAAATTTGTATTCTCTGCATCCTTAAATCCTTTATATTTACTTATTAATTTAGCTCTTGAACAAACACTAGTACTTTTCTCTATATCATATTTAGCCCCTAGTTTAATATTTAACGATGTATTAATAGGTTTATCTATAAATAGAGATACAACCTCTTTATCGTAAAATGATTGATATATTAAAGGTGGATCTAAGGCTTTAATTTCTTCATTTTCTAAAATTAATTTTAAGAAATTCGTAACATCTGATGAGGAGCCAGCTGTTGGATTATCTCCAGAGTCCGAAATTACAACAGGAAAAACTCCAGCATTTACACTTTCTATAGACTTCTCTAATGCATCTTTTGGCATTCTAGTTTCATTATAAAAGCAAAAATCATTTTTTCTATTCCAAAATGTCTTTGCCATTTCCATAGCTTTTTTATCTGCTTTTTCTTTATTTGACTTTGTTACTACTATTGCAGTTACACCATTTTCTTCTGTATCTGCCCAAGGAAACCCTAATAGATACGAAAGTGCAAATATATCATTATCAGTTTTTTCTGTTACTCTTAAATCTTCAATTAAACTTTTCATAGGTTCAACTGAAGTTTCACTCTGTTCCCCAGCAACTAAAAATGGAATATGTACAGCACTCATAGTTGGTTTTATACCTTTTTCTAAGGCTTCAATTACAATATTTGCAGCATGAATACCAGTTTCAAATGTATCTGTATGTGGAGCACATTTATATCCTACAAAAGCGTCACAGTATCTGATCATTTTCTCTGTTATTGTTGCGTGCATATCAAGGGATGAAACTATTAAAATATCAGGATATATTTCTCTAATTGCTTCTAAAATATCTCCTTCAGCTTCTCCAATCTCTTCTACTCTCATAGAACCATGGAGAGATAAACAAATAGCATCTAAATTTTTTTCTTCTTTAACTTTTGAAATTAGTTCATTTTTGAGTTCTAAATAATATTGTTTATCCCAAATACCATTTGGAACTGCCCGAGCTATAATAGTTGGTACTACCTCATAATCATTGTCTATGAGTGTTTTAACTATTCCAGAACAAGAATCTATTCCTATTTGCTCAATTAGTTGATTTCCTCTTTTAACCCAAATATCATCTTTATTTGTTATTATTGGATTAAAAGTATCTGATTCATGATGTAATCCACCTACCAATATCCTTTTTTTCATTTAAGTATCCTTTATTTTTCAATACCAATTGGTGATCTCTTAGATTCCCAACCTTTAAGTCTTGAAGTTACCGTGGGTAAATTAAATAAATATTCAAGCACTAATTTACTTGCACCTTCACAAATATCTTCTTCATAAGTGCTAGCAATTGCAAAATAATCACTTTCATTTGCAATTTGGCTATTTAATATTATTTCCTTTAATAAATTTTCCCATTTAGTCAAATACCCACCTATATATATTACTCTTGGATCTAGTAAACTATAAGCAAACCTTAAATTATCTATAAGCTCTGTAAAAAAAGCTCTTTGAATTGACTCATCATTTTCAATTTTTGCAAGCTCTTCATTAGAAATTGATAATTGTTGGTTAAAGTCTTTTCCATGATATAAAACACTCTTAAATTCTCCTGCATGGGAGGTATATCCGCGTCTTAATCTACCATCGACTACAACTCCCATACCAACTCCTACAGGAGGTACTCCAGAGGGAACTTCACTAGTTTTATACATCTGAACTAGAGTATATATAAAAGTATCATTTTCTTGACCAACATGATTAAAAGCAGCACAATTAGCATCGTTTTCAAAAAAAATATTATAATCATATTTCTCAGTTAACTCATTGGTATAATAATTATTTAAACCTTGAGTCCAACTAAACATTATTTTTTCACCTTTTTGCTCAACAATTCCTGCTATTGCAATACAAGCTCCTAATATCTTATTTGAACAATTTGCCTCTAATTTACTAAGAACATAATCAACTATAAACTCAAATCTTTTAACATTTCCTTTAGCATAAGGAATAATGTTATCATCATATTCTTCAGTTAAGTGATAAATTATTTTACCACTAAAATCTGTAATATTAGCATGAAAATGATTTACTAATAGTTCAATTCCAAAGACACAACCATAATTAGGATTAAGACCAACTAAAGTCCTTCTTCTCCCCATTTTTATACTACTTTCCTCGCCTTTTTCTTCAACTAAACCTAACTCTATCAATCTTGCAATCGCATAAGTTACGGTAGAGGGTTGAAGGTTTAAATCATCAGCAATTTGTCTTCTTGACAGAAATCCCTCTCTCAATTTTTGTAGTATTAAAAAATTATTTGTCTCTTTTTGAAATTTACCATTAGCCATTCTATGCCAATCCTTTTATAGCTTTTACTCTACTATTATCAGTGTTAGAAATAACAAATTCAGCTTGTCTCAATTCTCCACCCATAAAAATATGATTTGGTTTAAAAAGCATTTTAGATTTTTGTTCCATAGGTAAATATACATGATATTCTTTAGCTTGTAACTCTTTTTTTATATAATCAAAGTTTCTTTCACTAATTCCACAACCAGGCATTACTATAATGTCATCTTTTGCAAATTCAATCATTTTCTTTAATGTAATTATACCTTCCATAACTGAAGATTCTAATCCACTTGATAAAACTCTATCAACTTTAAGCTCAATTAAAGTCTTAAGAGATTCTATAGCATCAACACTCATATCAAAGGCTCTATGAAATGTTACCTCTAAAGGTCTAGCAACTTCTATTAGCTGCTCACTTCTCTCTTTATCTATAGTTCCATCAGGGTTTAATATTCCAAAAACTATAGCATTAGCTCCCTCTTCTTTAAAGATTTTTGTATTTTCTAACATTGTTTCAAATTCTAAATCAGAATAACAAAAATCTCCACCACGAGGTCTAATCATCACATTTATATCTATATTTGTATGTTTCCTCGCTGTCCTAAACATCCCTAAACTAGGGGTTAATCCACCTTCAAAAAGATCACTACAAAATTCTACTCTGTCAGCTCCACCTTCTTCGGCAGCTATTATCGATTCAATATTCTCTAAGCATATCTCTATTTTTGGTTTTATCATTCTTTTAAAGCTCCTTCGCCAAAACCTTCTATCAAGGCATTATGTGCAATTAAGTAAAATATAAACATAGGAATTGTTCCTATAACTAAAGCAGCAAATTGTAAGCCATAATCTTGATTCAATCGTCCAGCAAAGGAATTGATTGTTACAGGTAAACTTCTCATATTTTCACCACTTGTTAAGGTGAATACCATCAAAAATTCATTCCAATTGCCTAAAAAGGATAATACAGAAATTGTTGCAATTACTGGAGATGATACAATTAATATTATCTTCCAGAAAATTTGTCGATAAGTTGCTCCATCAATAATTGCAGCTTCGATTAAAGCTGATGGAATACCTCTAATATATGAGCTAGCAATTAATACTGCCATAGGAAGGCCAAATGCTACATAAGGGAGGATAACTCCTAAGTACGTGTTATAAAGACCTGTATTAGTTTCCATTATAAATAATGGAGTTATTACAGAATTAACCGTAATTAATAAACCTGTTGTAAATAATGCTGAATAAACTTTCCTACTTTTATATGGAAATTTTGTTAACGCAAAGCCTGCTTGTAGTGATAAAAGAACAACTAAAATTGTTGATACTAAACTGTAAATTACACTATTTAAAAAAGCAAAACCCATATTTCCATATTCAAAACACTTTACATAATTTGCCAAAGTAAAATCTTTTGGTAAGGAGAGTGGATATATCATTATCTCTCCCATACTTTTAAAAGAAGAATAAGTCATCCAAATTATTGGAAACAAAGTAATGATTGTAAATAAAATTAAAAATGTATATGAGAAAATAATCGCTTGTGTTGAGATTTTTCTCTCTCTTAAATTGCTTTTCATCTTATTCTCCCTTAATTATACTTATTACTAACTTTTGCAAAAATATGTTGACAAATTGTTATTAAACCAACACTTAATATAACAATAATTATCGAAACGGCACTTCCGTAACCATAATTATTAAATGTAAACGTCTGTTGATACAAATACAGTGCCATTACATAAGTATACTGAACTGGTCCTCCACCTGTCATAGCAAAAATTAAGTCAAAACTCTTTAAAGATCCTGAAATAGCTAATACAGAACAAGTATATATAACTGCAGATAAAGCTGGCAAAACAATCTTTCTTATTATCATAAATTCTGAAGCTCCATCAATAGTTGCAGCTTCGAATACTGATTTAGGAATTCTTTGTAAATTTGCCAAAAATATTATCATATATAAGCTTGTGTGTTGCCAAAGCAAAACAAATAAAACTGGAACAATTGCATGCTTTTCATTTTCAAATATTTTAACAACGTAATCTGGATTATCAGTTATACTTCTCACAAAGGTCGTATATATTCCAACTGGTGAAAAAACTCTATTCCAAAGTAGTGCAACAACAATAGATGAAATTGTAATTGGTAAGAAAATCATCATTTCAAAGAATTCACTACCTCGAACCCATTTTCTAAATAACAAATAGGCTAAAATTATTCCTAATGGTATTTGTCCTAAAACAGATACCAACATAATCTTTATATTATTTTTAACTGCTATTTGGAAAATTGGGTCTTTCACTATATTTATATAGTTTTCAAATCCAACAAAACCTTTTAACTGAAAATGTCTCCACTTTGTAAAAGATAAACCAAAGCTTACTATTACAGGGAAAATTATTATTGAAATATATATAATAAATGCTGGTAATAATAAACTTACTCGTGAGTCGCGAGTTCTCTACTGAAATTTCTAAAGCACGCAACTTATAATTATAAAAATTTAATCCAGATAATCTTCTGAAGAAAATTATTATATTCTTGCATGCTATTCAATATTATAGCGTGATTAATGCTTTGACAAGGTCCTCTTTAGGACCTTGTTGTATTTGGTTTTAAAATAAAATAATTTCATATAATACAATGAATTAGTTGTAAATAATCTCTTTTTTTAGTATAATTAGTAAACTAATAATATGTAATTATGGAGTACTATATGCTAATAAAACCAGGAAAATTATCAATTATATTAGAGCTAAAGGAAATGATTAATTTATTTAGACCTGCTTTCTCAAGAGAGAAATCATTTGATAACTTTTCAAGAATTATGCTTGGATTCATCCTTAGAGACGACATTGTAGGTGTTAGTGATTTTGTAAGAAGTGGATTTGATACTGATGAAAATCCTACAGCTATTTATCACAGGCTTGATCGATTCTTTCGCTCTTCTAGTTTTGAATTAGATAAACTAAGAGAAATCTGGTGTTCTTATCTTGCAAATGATTGTGATGATGTAATAGAAATTGATGATAGAAGAGTTCTTATCGGAGATGGTGTTAAGCAAGGTAAGAGTGGTCGAAAGATGGCTGGAGTTAAAAGATATTCTCAAAGTTCTGAATCTATGGCAAAGCCCAATATGATATGGGGACATCTCTTTGGGGCTATTGGGCTTTTAACAGGGGCTTCTTCGGGAAAGATGTTTTGTACTCCAATTAATTCTGATATTGAAGATGGCATTCATACTATAAAAATGTGGGATAATAAAGATTATAAAAAGAAATCTCATGTTGTACAAATGATAGAGCAAGGGATAAATGTTTTAAAAACAACTAACCATAATTATTTTTATGCTCTAGATAGATATTTCCTTTCTAGAGATGTAATAAATATGATTGATGAAATAAATGATGTGAGTAAAAGAGATGATAAATCAAAGAACACTATAGAAATAATAACTAAGTTAAGACGTAATGGGATTGGTTATGAAGAACCTCTTAAAGTAGAAGGTCCAAGGACGAGAGGAAGGCCAAGACTTAAAGGAGCTTCAATAAAACTATATGATTTATTTAAATCAGAAAAGAATAACTTCAAAGAAGAAGAAATATTTATATATGGGAAAAATCAAAAAGTTAGATATTTTATAAAAGATTGTTTATGGGGATTAGGTTGTTATCGTAAGATGAGATTTGTTCTTGTTGAAATGAATGGACATAAATCAATTTTAGCATCAACAGATCTTACAGTTGATGCTAAAACAGTTATACAAGTCTATAGCTCTAGATGGAAGTGTGAAGAAGGTTTTCTTAGAGCAAAACATGTAATTGGAAGTTTTAATTATCGCTTTTGGACTAAAGCAATGCCAAAACTAAATCACTTTAGAAAGGCAAAAGATGAAGATCCTGTAGACTTAATAGATTGTCCATTAAAAAGAAAAAAAATAATAGCTGCTTATAGAGCAACTGAAGTATATACATTTCTGGGACAAGTAGCTCAAGGTATGTTACAGCTTTTATCAATAAAAGCAAGAAAGCTTAATTTAAAAACTACTAAGTGGTTACGAACTTATAGAAGTGAAACAAATAGTGAACAAACCATGGCTTATGATATTAAAGAGATAATAAAAATGGGTTTCTATACCAGTAAAGATATTGGAAACCCATTAAAAATACTAAATAAAATCTCGTGAGACTTTTTTTAGCCATTTAATACATCTGGAATTGATTACCACTTTTCATTGACAGCGAAAAAATAATTCAAAACCTTCAATTTAAGGATATATTGCCCTTTCAAAACGCACAGGGTCAAGTATGTTGTATCCTAAAAAAAAGAAAAATCTTAAAATTCAAGAAAAATAGCTTAAAATTTTAATGAAATGATGAATCTAATCAACTTTTTATCAAATATTTGGAAAATTATAAATTTCGTGTATAATAAATCAAGATTTACTCTAAGTCACGGAGAATTCGTGACTCATGAGTAAACTTAAATAGCTTAACTTTTTATTCCTATCTGTTATCATTCGTATCCCCTAGTGAATAATGTCGCTAGTAGATACTAGCGACGTGGTAAAATTAAACTATTCTCTGTTTGTATCGTTTTGAGCAACCCAACTCTCATATTGAGCAGCTATTTCTTCAGGATCGCCATTTCCCATCATCATTGCTTGAATATTTGCATTTAATAGAGAAACACCTTCACCATCCATTACTGAGTCAAATACGTATCCCATTTCATGATCTTCTTGGAATTGAGCGTATTTCTTTTGCATAATACCCATCTCTATTTCAGAAAAATCAACATTATATGTTGGAATATCACCGTATTGTGCGAATATTTCAGCTCCTTCTTTTCCAGTATAGAAAGAAATAAACTTCCATGCTGCATCAGCTTTAGCTGTACCTTCAATTGCTTTTGCTATGCCAAAGCCTTCACCTGTTACAGCAGTTGATGTATTACTTCTAACTTCACCACTAAGTGCTGGGAATACATGCATTTCAATATTGTTATTAAACTCTTGAGAAAGTTGTGAATCCATTGATCCTGTTCTCCAACCAGCATCTATTAAATAAACTGATTTACCTTGGTAAAATTCTTGGTCAGCTTCACCATTACCCATTTGGTTTACACCTGGTGAGAATAAATCTTCTTCACACATAGTTTTAATAATTTCTAAAGTTTTAACAAATTCTGGATCAGTAAATTTAGCTCCGTTTTTACCTTGTGCTGCATCCATGAACCACTGAGGTCCACCGATTCTATCAACTAGTAAAGAAAGCAACCATGAATTTACAACCCATTGGTCTTTATTACCCATTGAAATAGGATAATAACCAGCAGCTCTAATTGTTGGAACTTGTTCAATCATTTCTTCAAATGTTTTAGGGTAATCCAAACCTAATTCGTCTAAAATTGCTCTATTAGCATAAACAACATGACAAACTGCAAGTGTTGGTGGAATCATCCATAATTCACCATTTTCACCTTGGGCTTTAAATGTTATAGGTTTAAATTGTGATTTAAATTCATCAGTTAAATAATCAGTTTCATTTAAATCTAAAACTAGACCTGGGTCTTGGATATAAGCAGTTCTAGCTCCACCATAACAGGTAAAGATATCTGGTATCTTTTTTGAAGCTGCCATTGCTTGGAACTTTTGATGAAAAGCCTCACCTGTTGCATATTCAATATCTAACTTGATATTTGGATATTTTGCTTCAAATGCTTCTACAACTGCATTATGACCTGCATAAGCTGGATTTGCGGGGTCAATTTGCATATAACCTGTTAAAGTTATTGTACCATCATCACTTTCGCTCTCTTTTGATCCTGAAGCGAAAATACTAGTCATGGCAACTAAGCCAATCATTAGTAAAGCTAAAATTTTTTTCATACAATCCTCCTCGACTGCTACTTATTTCATTCACTGAATTATATAAACATACAGTTATTTCTGTCAATGAAAAAAAGTATATATATACAAAAAATATGCAAAATATGAATTTAACATAATTTTTGTATAGTACTTTAAGATAAAAAATCACTCAATTTAATGTTCAATATTCAAAAAAATATTAAATTTATAAACTTTTAATATTTTTATTATGATAATAATGAGAGCTTCATATATTATTTTTTATTTCTACCCCACAATAGTGATAACTATTTTTGATTGTTTAAATTGATTTACTAAAATTTTAGAACTAAATATTATTTATATATCAAAGTAACCTGAACTACCTTTACAAAAAAAATGTAAATACCTAAAATGGTGCCATTGGAGACAAAACAATGCGAGTAATAGATTATTTTTCAAAAGATTCGGTGCTGTTTTTAAACAACAATGATAAAAGTGAAATACTGTCTAAAATGATCAGCAAAGCTGCTGAGAATGGACTTATTTCGGATAAAGAAGAATTCAAAGATGCTATCTTTGAAAGGGAATCAATAATGAGTACAGATGTTGGATGGCAAGTTGCTATTCCACATGCAAAGCTCAAAAGTATTCCTAAATTTTTTGTCATCCCTGCTGTATTAAAAAATGATACTGATTGGGGTGCTGGTAATGATCAAACAGTTAGATTAGTATTTTTAATTGGAGGACCAGCAGATCAACAAAAAAAATATCTTCAGATCCTTTCTAAAGTTACTTTAGTATTAAGAAACGCAAAAAGAAGACAAGCTTTACTTTCCTCTACATCAAGTGAAGAAGTTCTATCTCAATTTGCGGATTTATAAGAGGCAGAAGATAAATGCAAGGACAGATTTTTCTTTATTTAGCGGCAATTTTTGCAGCAGCTTACGCTACAAAAGTTGGTGTTAATAAAATTAAGGTTCCAGAGGTCACAGGATTTGTATTATTGGGTGTTATTCTTGGTGTTTCAGCAGTAAATCTACTCACACCAGAAATTCTAGATAAGTTTAGCCCAATATCAACAATAGCTCTTGGTATGATAGCTTTCACAATCGGTATAGAATTAAAACTCGATGTTATTAAAAGCTTAGGAAAAAGCATATTCGCTATTGTAACATTTGAAAGTTTTGGTACTTTCGTTATAGTATTCATTATTTTACGTTTTTTATATCATGCTGAGTTAAACACTGCTCTATTATTAGGTGCAGTAGCTAGCGCAACAGCTCCAGCTGCAACAGTTGCAGTTATAAAGCAATATAAGGCAAAAGGACCTCTAACTTCTACTATTTTAGCTGTTGTTGGCTTAGATGATGCTGCAGCCCTTATTATATATGTATTTGTTGAAGGTTTTGTTAGTTCAAGATTACTTGGAACATCAATTGCTGTACCAACAATGCTACTAAGTGCTTTACTTTCTATTCTAGAAGCAATTGGGATTGGTATAGTAGCTGCAATTTTATATGTTCTAATTCTAAAAAAAATTAAGAATAATGATCAAATTATGCTTCTCTTGGCAGCATTTTTATTAGGCTTAATTGGGATATCAGAATATCTTGGCATATCTGAACTATTAGCAGCGATGGCATTTGGTGCTATTATTGTTAATACTTCTCCCGTTTTAAGTAAAAAAAGTGCTAATATTATTACTGGGTTATCACCAATATTCATAACAGCCTTTTTCATTCTAGGTGGAGCAAACTTAGATATTTCATTAATTAGACAAATAGGTGTTCTTGGACTAGTTTATTTTGCTGCAAGAAGCATTGGAAAAACAGGTGGTGCTTCTTTAGGTGCTGTTATTGGTAAAGCTCCTAAAACAGTAAAAAAACTTGTAGGTTTTTCATTACTTCCTCAAGTTGGTGTAGCTCTTGCTTTAGCCTTAGCTATAAACAAAGAATTCACTCTACCAAAATATGGTAGTCAAGGAGCAACTATGGCTACAATAGTAATTAACGTACTTTTATTTACTACAATTATTACTGAAGTAGTTGGACCTATGTTAACACGTTATGCCCTTAAAAAAGCTGGCGAAGTTCACGTATCTAAAAACGATTAAAAGGAGATTAAGCCATGAATTTATTAATTATTTCATTATCTAATTTGGATTATAAAGAAGATGTTTTTTTAGCACTTCAAAGCGCTGGAATTCAAACAGCTTCAGTTTGGGATGCTATGAATTTGAATCACAGCCTAGAGAGTGAATTCAGCTTGTTTAGTGGGTTCTTCAGTGGTGGTGATGCACATAAAGATGAAAAGCTTCTTATTTTTTCTCATATAAAAGACAAAAAAGATGCCAAAGAATTCTTAACTAATTTAGAAGCTGGAGGAGTCCCTATTTCTAAAGAAGATATTTTAAATTTATATGTAGTTCCAACTTCATTACTTTTTAGTAGCGAATCAGGTCTTATTGAAAACTAAAATTTGATTTTTCTTTACTATATAATTAATTTTAAAAAAAACTCCATAAGTTTATATTTTGATATGGTACCTCCAAAGTAGACAAAATATTTTTTGAAATACTTTGGAGTTTTTTTATTTTAACTAACAACGCACCAAAAACAAAACTTTTAACAATATCATAAATATTTACAGATTAAACAAACTAAGCACTTATTTTTAAAATACAAGGCTATCTAGTAAACAATTTAAAGCTTGTTAGATTCACAAAGTCTTAAAATGTTTCTCTATTTTATTTAGTTATACATAAATCTTATTCTTAAACTCTACTATTTAAATAAATTTACAATTTTTAAAATTATTTTAGTTATTTATATTGACAAAAACCTCTAAAATGTGGCATTGTATGCCTCGTTGAGCCACTTGGTTTATTCCTTAAGGCTTCATGGTGGATGTAGTTCAATGGTAGAGCGCTAGATTGTGGTTCTGGTTGTTGCGGGTTCAAGTCCCGTCATCCACCCTCTTAAAATTAATCGTAGTTTTTATAACTACGATTTTTTTTATTTTATAAAAATAGTTTAGCTAAAAAATTATTAATCTAAACAAAGACAAAAAAAACAACCACTCTAAATTAAAATCAACTTTAAATTTTTATTATTGACAACCAAAATAAATTTGGTAAAATATCTTATGCAATTAGTGTATAACAAATTTCAAAACACTTTTAATTGCTAAGTTAACTATTTGGAGTAAACCTTAATACTTAAAGAAGGAAGCTTCGTCAAAACCTGGTCTTGTTAACCCGAGATAAAGTTGACAAGGCATTCCTTCTTTTTTAAAGTTTTTAATTTATAATAGTGATATGTTGCTTTTTGCAGCTAGATGAGTTAATTACTTGTAATATAGGCAATAATTCCAAAAAAAATGTCCCTAGTGCTTATTTAATTTTTAAAATTTTCTGTATTTTTGTAAAATTCCTCTTTTTTAATACATTCCAACTAAAATCTACTTCTTATTCTATTACTCTAAATCATTCTTCTATCTTTCATAGGCCTCTACATATATCTATAATCTTATGAGTATTTACTTCTTATTCAATTGTAATTGCTTAGTCTTTGAGTGCCCCTAAATTATATTTCTCTACTATATTCTATCGATTAATTATATTAGTAGTACTAGATGAATCAACCACTAGAACATATTAGATGTTTTTGGTAGGAGCTTCTCTAGCATTTTTTTAACCAAGTTTGAATAAATTTGATATTTTCTTATTTTTTATTTTTCCATAAACCCAAGCTATTGGATTAATTTCATTTCTAAAGTTATTATTTTTTTAAATGAAGAGACAAAAATAATTAAGCAGAAAAACTTTAGGTTTCAGTAAAAAGCATATGAAGTAAAAAATAAAGCTTTTTTCAGGTCTATTATTTAGTTATAAAACAAAGAATTATATCAAAATTTTTCCCTATTCTTTATGGTAGCACTTTTTAAATTCATTATGGTAGCAAATTGCAGCACTTTTTACTTTTTTTTAATTATAAAATGAAATTCAAAAACACAAACTAATTGTAACTCATCATATTCTCTCACCTAAATTACTAGAATCAAAAACTTTTAAATTTGAAAATAAAGTAAAAAAATATTCTATGATTTTTTAATATTTAAATCTACAATATTAAATATTGATCTTCTAACTATATAGTAAAGATAATTATTTACTATGCAGAGAATTAAATAATTATTTGAATATAGTCACTTAAGGTGGCATTTTTTACATCTTTTACTGTTACAAATAGTGGTATAAAAATACTTTTTTAAAATTATTGACACTTATCCTAAAATGTGATAGGTTCACTCTTGTCGTTAAGTTAGAATTGATTTGCAACGATTAAGATGGTTGAAATTCTGGCGTTCGTAGCTCAGCTGGATAGAGCGTCGGACTTCGAATCCGCAGGTCGAAGGTTCGAATCCTTCCGAGCGCAATATACTTAATGCCTTAGATGGGCCGCTAGCTCAGCTGGTAGAGCAACAGACTCTTAATCTGTGGGTCAAAGGTTCGAACCCTTTGCGGCTCAATTGAAATTGTTATATGCGAGAGTGGTGAAATTGGCAGACACGCTAGATTTAGGTTCTAGTGCCGTAAGGTGTGGGGGTTCAAGTCCCCCCTCTCGCACTACAAATTGCTTAGTGCAATTATATATATTTGCGAAAGTAGCTCAGTGGTAGAGCTCCACCTTGCCAAGGTGGATGTCGCGGGTTCAAGTCCCGTCTTTCGCTACAAAGCAACTCTTTTTAGAGTTGCTTTTTTTTATTCTCTCACTTTATACTTAATTTATTAAATTTAAATTGAAGGCTAATCATAATGGTAAAAAGTATAGATTCGAAAATAATTGATTGGATAAAAGAAGAACAAAAACCCTTTATTGGTTGGGATTTCTCCTACCTCGAGGGGAGAATGGAAACAAAGAAAACTTCTTGGGATTATAAACAAATAATAGAGAAATATCTAAAGAGTGAAATGGAATTATTAGATATGGGAACAGGGGGTGGTGAATTCCTTCTTTCCTTAAATCATCCATATAACAAAACATCTGTTACAGAAGGCTTTCTTGAAAATTATGAATTATGTTTAAAAAAATTAAAACCACTTGGAATTTGTGTCAAATTTATTGAAGATGATGAAAAAATCCCATATAGATCCCAACAGTTTGATATTATCATAAATCGTCATGAAGCATTCTCTGTTAAAGAGGTTTATAGATTACTAAAACCGAATGGATTATTTATAACACAACAAGTTGGTGGATTAAACGATTATGCGTTTTCTAAATTAATAAACCCTGAGTTTACTCCCCTATATTTAAATAATAACTTAAAAACTGTAAGTAAGAATTTTCTAAAATATAATTTCAAAGTTATTAAAGCAAAAGAAGAATTTAATCCTATTAAATTCTATGATACTAAAGCATTTATATACTTTGCAAAAATTATCAAATGGGAGTTTCCAAACTTTTCAGTAAAAAACAATCTAAAAGAATTAAAAAAAATTGATAAAGAAATTAACAAAACAGGATATATTGCTGCGAATGAACATAGATTTCTTCTAGTAGCTCAAAAACATTAAAAGATAACCACCCCTTATTGAATACAAAGCATTATGCGTTTATGATACCTAAGATTAATGATATTGAAATCTAAAGGATTCTTTAATGATACCTAATCTACTAATTGGACAAATACTTGCTATAATTGCTGCTTTAACATACGCTGAAAACTCTATTATATACTCATACCTAGGAAAAAATGTTTCAACACGAGCAACAGTACATATTAGACTTTGGATAGCAGTCCCAATAATTATAGCTATGGCATTAATAGGTGAAGGAAACTTTTTTGCTCAAGCATCCTTATTTAATTGGTTAATTTTATTACTTTCTGGAATACTTGGATATTTCTTTTGCGATTCTTTCTCTTTTTGGGCTTTTACAAATATTGGTCCAAGAGAAGCAATGGTTATCATGACTTTAAATCCTATATTTAACACTATTCTATCTTTTTTATTCTTTAATGAAGTATTAACAGCAGTACAACTTTTTGCAATTTTAATTACTTTATCAGGTGTTATAATTTTAATTTTAAATCAAAACAAAGAAGTAGAGCTTAAGAAGAAAAAAAATAAAATCAAAGGAATAACATTTGCTTTGCTTGCAGCCATTTTCCAAGCAACCTCTAATATTCTTGCAAAAGGAGCCTTGAGTACTCTTGGCCCTATTAGCACTAATGCAATTAGAATGATAGGAGGCCTAATTGCAGCAACTATTTTTGCCATCTTCTTTAGAAAAGAATTTCGAAAAGACTTTATTTCATTCAAAGGTAAGAAAAACTTATATCTACTTTTAATCGCTACTATCAGTGGACCAGTTATTGGAATGTCACTCTTATTAACTTCCTTTAATTATTCTCCTATTGGCCTAGCAACTGCTATTGTTCAAATTAGCCCTATTTTTATCCTTTTATATGAATTAATTTTCTTAAAAAAACATGTAAAAATTTTAGAAATTGTTGGCACAATTGTTTCCGTTATTGGCGTTTCGATGATGTTTTTATAGCATAAAAATCATCTGTCATTTAGAAATTTTACTAAGGTTTAAATTATCTAAAATACTAGAAATTATACCCAACTAATATTAATAAAACGCATCTTAAAATTATAAAAAATACCTATGATTTTTTTTATAAAAAAAGTTGTAAAAAAACAAAAAAAAAGATTGATTTTTTTCCAAAACAGGACTACATTGCAACCAACTAGAGTTGAGGTAGATTAAACATTTGTTGTAAGTGTCACCTACTTATAAAGGCTCTCATTTTAAAGAAGGTAAAATGTTATGGAATATAGCATAAATACTCTTCAAGGCAATTCTCGCCAAGATCAAAAAGAACAGAAATCAGGACAAATTGAATACGATTCTGACTACCCCGTGGTATCCTTCCAAAAAAATCTTGAAAGTGATAGGACAAAATTATTTAGGGCTAAATTTTACCCTACAATAACGACTTCTCAGTGGAATGATTGGAAATGGCAAATCGCTAACCGTATCTCAACCTACAAAGAAATTTCTAAATTCTTAACACTGAGTGATGAAGAGAAAAAAGCAATGGATATTGATAGTACTCACTGTCCTTTCGCAATTACTCCCTACTACTTAAGTTTAATTGATTTATCTGATCAATTTTCTGCTTTAAGAAAGACTATGATTCCAACAATTAATGAACTAATTGTAAGCAAAGGAGAGAGTGAAGATCCTTTATCTGAAGAAGAAACTTCTCCAGTAGAAGGAATAGTTCACAGATATCCTGATAGAGTTTTATTTTTAACAACAGGATTTTGTTCTTGCTACTGTAGATACTGCACTAGATCACATATGGTTGATGGTCACACTCAAGAATTAAAACAACATTGGGAAAGTGGTTTTAACTATATTAGAGAACATAAAGAAGTCCGTGATGTAATAATCTCGGGTGGAGATCCTTTAACGTTGAGCGATAATGAAATAGACTATTTGCTTGATAATATTTTCAAAATTGAACATGTAGAAATGGTTAGAATTGGAACTAAAGTTCCTATGGTTCTCCCTCAAAGAATTACCGACAATTTATTAAATATATTTAGAAAATATAAACCTTTGTATTTAAGCATACACTGTACTCATCCAGATGAGATAACTGTAGAATCTAGCAGAGCTATAAATGATATTGCTGATGCAGGTGTTGTTATGGGTTCTCAAACTGTTTTATTAAAAGGTGTAAATGATGATCCTATAGTAATGGGTTCTCTTATGCATGAATTGTTAAAAGTTAGAATAAGACCTTATTATTTATTCCAATGTGATCCTATAATTGGATCTAAACATTTTAGGACTTCCGTTGCTAAAGGCCAAGAAATTATTCATAGTTTAAGAGGTTTTACTAGTGGCTATGCTGTTCCTCAATATGTAATTGACGCTCCCAAAGGTGGTGGTAAAATTCCAATTCTTCCTAACTATTTTAAATCAAAGGATAAAAATAGTATTCATCTTTATAATTTTAGAGGTAAAGAATATAGCTATCCTGACACAAAGGCTTCACAATATGAATAAAACTATAGGACTAACATACGATTTAAAAGATGACTATTTAAAACAGGGCTTTTCTGCTGAAGTCGTTGCTGAATTAGATAGTTTAGAAACAATAATTGCCATTGAAAAGGCACTTAAAAAATATGGATACAACACAATTAGAATTGGAAATATTTATGATTTAGTAAATTTTCTAAGTGATGGCAAAACGGTAGATTTAGTTTTTAATATATGTGAAGGACTCTTTGGCCCCTCAAGAGAATCTCAAGTCCCTGCCCTTCTAGAAGCTTATGGAATTGACTATGTATTTTCCTCATCTTTAACCCTATCTATTTGTCTAAATAAATCAATTGCTAAAACAATTATAGCATCGAACAATATACCAACAGCTCCCTTCGCTGTTGTAAATGAAATAGACGATTTAAATAATTTAGAGATAGAGTATCCTCTATTTGTCAAACCTCTTTTTGGAGGGACCGGGATTGGTATTAGTGATAAATCAATTGTAAAAAACCAAAAACAACTTGAAAAAGAAGTTAAAAGACAAATTACTATTTTTAACCAACCAATACTTGTAGAAAAATATTTAGAAGGTAGAGAATTTACAGTTGGAATATTAGGAGAAGGAAAAAGAGCAAGAGCAATAGCAACTATGGAAATTGAAATTGATAAATCAAGTGATAATGGAATCTATTCATATAAGAGTAAAAGCGATTATCTATCTTGTGTAAGATATTCTTTACAAGAAGGTAAGGTAAAAGAAAAATGTGAAGAGGTTGCTCTCAACGCTTGGAAGGCTCTAGGCTGTAGAGATGGAGGGAGGATGGATTTGAAAATGGATTCTAAGGGTAAGGTTCATTTTCTTGAAGTTAATCCCTTAGCAGGCTTAAATCCTAATGATTCAGACCTTCCTATAATGTGTAGATTGAGTGGAATTAGTTTTCAACAATTAATTGATTCGATAATGGATGAAGCTACATTTAGACTTGAGGCAATAAATTAAGAGAATTTATGAAAATATTAATCTTTATTGATGAAATATCTTGTTCACCTACTAAAGATGAACAAGATACTCTTATCGAAGCATTAGAAATAAAAGAGGCCCTAAACAAGATGGGTCATAGTACTATAATCGAAAATTTTACACTTGATTTAGAAAAAAATTTAAAGTTACTAGATAAGATTAAACCTGATTTAATATTTAACCTTGTAGAAACCTTAGCAGGAAGTGATACTCTTCATTTACCCCCCCTACTATTTTCTAAAGCTTCAATAAGGTATACAGGAGCTAATGCTTTTTCTCTTTTCATGACGGGAGATAAAGTGGGTGAAAAACATTTTTTCACATCACTTAATATTCCCACACCTAGATACTATTCATCTAATATAGAAATAGTTGATCCTCTCTTAGTTAATAATGAAGTTATTATTAAACCTAAAGATGGTGAAGCTTCTCTTGGAATTGATGACAAATGTGTAACAACTTTTAAAGATGAAACACAACTTAAAACCTATGTAAAAAATCACCCCAACCTCTTTATTGAACAATATATAAAAGGAAGAGAATTCAGTGTATCTGTATTGAAAATAAATAAACAAATTGTTTCAATGCCTATAGCAGAGATGGAATTTATTAACTTTCCTGAAGATAAACCAAAAATTTTAAACTATAAATCTAAATGGGATGAAGCTTCATTTGAATATAAAAATACTCAAAGAACTTTTAAAATAGACAATTCAGATATTTATTTAGTAGAACAATTAAAACAACTTAGTATTAAATGCTATAAGCATCTTGGTTCAAAAGGATATATGAGAGTTGATTTTCGAGTAGATGAAAATAACAGTCCTTATGTTTTAGAAGTAAATATGAACCCATGCATAACTCACGATAGCGGATTTGTAGCTAGTGCAAAAGAATATGGACTTTCACAGGGCCAATTAATAAAGTATATAATAACAGAGGCAATTGATGACTAATATTACTTTTAGAAAAACTCCAAAATTAAGTGATGAACTAAATATTCAAAGAATTCTAGAAGAATCTAAATTTTTTACAAAAGCAGAAGTTAATATAGCTATATCCTTGATTCGAGATAAAATTCATAGAAAAGAAAAAAGCTCATATCAATTCATTTTCCTAGAAAAAGAATTTAAACTATTAGGTTACAGTTGCTTTGGATATATCGAAGCAACTAATAACTGTTATGATTTGTATTGGATAGCAGTAGATACATCCTTAAAAAGAAATGGTTATGGTTCCTTAATATTAAAAGAAACAGAAAAGACAATATCAAAACAAAATGGCCATCATATATATATTGAAACTTCCTCAAGTGACCTTTATGAACCCACTCGTAAATTCTACGAAAATAATGGGTATATAAAAGAAGCTGAACTAAGGAATTTCTATAAAGAAAACGATCACAAATTAATTTATTCTAAAATAATATAAATTTTCATTAAATAAAAAATGACACACTCATTCTAAGCAATTATTGTTTTGAATAAGTGTGTTTTTCATCTAAAACTAAACTTTTTTAAAAATCAAAAACCATTTTCTCCAATTAAACAGATAATTCAAAATTTAATATTAATAATAAATTAATTTCTACCTTATACAATCCTAACATTTTAAAAGTAGATTTAAATAAATATTTTTTAGGAGAATTTAAAAATGAAAAAATTTATTTTAGCTATTTTAATGTTAGCGATAACTGTTTCAACTATTTTTGCAAGTGGTTCTACAGAAGTAAAAACTGTAGAAACTGAACAGGCTCCAATTGAAGTTTCTTTTTGGCACATTTTTGGAGATGCAAGAGGACAGTGGATTGAGGATCGTGTTCAAGAATTTAATAATATGCAAGACAAATACCACGTAACACAAGAAAACAAAGGAAGCTACCGTGATACACTTCAAGCTTCCCTTTTAGCATATAGACAAGGATCTGCCCCAACTTTAGTCCATATTGCGGAAGCTGGTTCACAAGTTGCTTATGATTCAGGTATTTTTATGCCAATAAGTGATATTGGAGAATTTGATACATCTGATTATATTGAACCCGTATTAAATTACTATACAATCAATGGAAAAGTTAACTCAATTCCATTTAATAGCTCATCTCCTGTTTTATATATTAATACAGATATGTTAGTACAAGCAGGTTACGATAGAGATTGGACTCCAAAAACTTTTTCAGACGTAATTGAATCATTAGAAAGAGCTCAAGCTGCTGGTGTTACTGATGCTAAATATACAGACGGAATCCATGCTTGGTTCTTTGAGGAACTAGTTGCTGAACAAGGTGGATATATGTACAACAACGGTAACGGTCGTGATGGTAGAGCAACAGAAGCTTTATTAGGTGGAGAAGCTGGCTTAAGAGTTGCTCAATTCTATAAAGATTTATCAGATAAAGGACTATTAGCATGGACTGGTAAAGTTGAAGATTGGGGTGGTTCAGATAATATCTTTACAAACGAAAAAGCTATGTATCACATGACTTCAACAGGAGATATTAATGTTATTAGTGAAGGTGCTAAGGGTAAATTTGACTTAAATGTAGGAATGCTTCCAATTGCCGACGGTACAACAAGGAATGGTACAGTAATTGGTGGTGGTTCAATTTGGTTAACAAAGGGTCACACACAAGAGGAAATGGAAGGAGCTAGAGACTTTATTCTATACATGACAAATACTGAGAACATGGTATCTTGGCACAAACTATCGGGATATTACCCAGTTAGAAAATCATCAGTTGATCAATTAGATAAAGAAGGTTGGTTCAAAACTAATTCTTTACAAACTGTTGCCTTTAATCAACTACTTGATACTGTTGCCAATAAAGCAACTGCTGGAGCTTTAGGTGGTACAGTATATGACCATAGAACATATATTGAAGAAGCTCTTGTTAAAATTATTAATGGTGAAAATGTTGAAAAAGCAATGAATGAAGCTATAGTTTTAACTAATGCAAAAATAAAAGAATACAACGCAAATTTCTAAATAAACTATTAACTAATTATCAGGTGAATTAATTTTAATTTGCCTGATAGTTTTTTAAATAAGGAATCATAATGAATCAAAATAAAAATGCTATTTTCAAAGGAAAGGTTATCCCATATCTTTATCTATTTCCAACCTTTTTAGTTCTTATTATATTTATATACTACCCCGCAATTAAAACTTTTATATTAGCTTTTTATAGAAGTAATTTTATTTTGGGGACAAGAAAATTTATTGGACTTGAAAACTTTAAAAACTTATTCATTGGAGCACTCTCTCCAGGGTTTATTCAAACTTGTATTCAAACAGTGGCCTTTTCTATCCTAGTTGTCTCATTAGGGTTGGGAATTTCAATGTTTCTAGCCATCTTAACTAGTGAAAAAATCAAAGGAGTTAAATATTATAGATTATTATTAATTTGGCCTTTTGCACTTTCTCCTGCAGTAGCGGGAACAGTTTTTTCATTTATATTTAATCCTGAAGTTGGTGTAATAAACATTTTTTTAGAGTCAATATTTAATATAAAACCAGGTTGGTTAACAAATCCTTATCTTGCTTTTTTTGTAGCAGTATTTGCAGCTGTGTGGAAAAACCTAGGATACAATATAGTATTTTATATAGCTGCTTTACAAAATATCTCAAAAGATCCCCTTGAAGCAGCAGAAATAGATGGAGCCTCAAGATTTTCAAAATTTGTTCATATTTTATTTCCTCTCTTAAGTCCAACATCTTTCTTTCTTTTATTTACAAATATTACATATAGCCTTTTTGATTCTTTTGCAATTATTGATGTAATTACTAGAGGCGGACCTATGGGGCAACCACCGTTGATGGATAATGTTGGAATAACAACAACTCTAATGTATAAAATATTTTTAGATGGATTTGGTGGTTCTTCTAATATGGGTTTTGCAGCTGCGGAAACCTTTGTTTTAATGATAATTGTAATGATAATTACAATTTTTCAATTCTCACTATTAGGAAAGAGGGTTAATTATGATGTTTAAAAAAGATAAAATTTCAAAAAATAAAGATCCACTTTGGATACATATAGTTCTAATAATTTCAGTTTTTATTGTCTGCTTTCCATTAGTTTTTACAATTATAAAGAGTACACAATCTTTAGTCCAAGTTACGAGCCCATCGCTTTTAATTGGAACATCATTTTTTTCAAATTTAAAACATGTTTGGATAGATTATCATATGCACACATATATGTTAAATTCACTCTTTTATGCTTTTGTTATAACTAGTGGAAAAATTGTATTATCACTATTTGCAGCTAATGCTTTAGTATTCTATCACTTTAGATTCAAAAAAATTATATTCACATTTATAATAATTACATTAATGTTTCCAATTGAAATATTAATATTAGGATTATTCGAAGTTGTAAGTAATGCCCCTGCTTCTTCAATGAAAGAATTTTTAATTTGGATGTTAAATCCAATGGAGTTGCTTTTTGCTCCAACAAAATATGGTTTTGGTATGGGAGATACAAAGATTGCTATAATCTTACCCTTTCTAGCCTCAGCAACTGGAGTTTTTTTATTTAGACAACAATTTCTATCAATACCAATTAGCATTTGTGATGCTGCTAAAATGGATGGTGTTAATTCTTTTCAATTTTTAACTAGAATTCTTATCCCAATGAGTATCCACACAATTGGGGCTCTAACTCTAATTCAATTTGTCTATATTTGGGATCAATACATCTGGCCAAGAATTATAATACAGCATGATAGTGCCCAAGTAATACAAGTTGGATTAAATGCAATCCAAAGTGCTGGTGATTCTATACAATGGAATCTAGTAATGACAGGGGCAATAATTACAATAATTCCACCTTTAATAATATTTGCTCTCTTATATAATTCATTTATGAGTGGATATGCCCTATCATCAAATAAATAAATTATAATAAAATTTCAAAAATTTAACCTATCTTTAGTAATTAATTATTAAAGATAGGCTTTTTTATGTTTAAATTGTGTTTTCTTTATTTTTATATTCGAAAGCAATATACATTTATATAAATATAGTTTAAACAATTCTGAAATAGTTATTTTAGTATTCATCATTCAATCAATAATTCTATACTTTCAAAATACATAAAAAAATTATTAATAAAATTATAAACTGCATCATTTTTTTTTCACTTGTTTATTTTTAGTTAAAAAATACAGAAATTTTGACCTTTATTGCAAACATTAAAATTATATTTTCAAATTATTAAAAAACAATTAAAAAAAACGTTGACAATTTAATAAAATAATATATGATATATGATATATCATTTTACAAAGGAGTAAAAGATGAAAAAGTTATCTTTACTATTAATTCTAATACCATTACTACTAGCTAGTTGTTCTGGTAATAGCGGAGATTCAGAGAGTACATCTAAGACTAATGCAGTTGTAAATATTGCAACAGCTAGTGTTGGTGGTGCATATTATGCAATTGGACAAGAGATTTCAAACTTAGTTAGTTCTCATTCAGATGGCGTTAGCCTTTCACCCGAGGTTACAGCCGGTTCAGTAGAAAACCCACGTTTAGTTGATGCAGGTGATGCAGACTTTGGTATTACCAATTCAAACTTAGCTAATGCAGCTGTTAATGGAGCAGATCCATATACAAAAGAACTTAATATTAAAGCTGTTGGTAATTTACACCCAAGTATCTTCCATATAATCACCTTAGAATCATCTTCAATTAATTCTTTAGCTGATTTAAAAGGTAAAAAAGTTGCAGTAGGTCCTGCAGGTGGTGGATCTCTTCCAATTCTAGAATTGTTATTAGATCAAGTAGGCCTTACAAAAGATGATATAGTACCTAGCTATTTATCATATACAGATGGATTTACACAATTAGCTGACGGTAATGTTGATGTTGCTATTGCTCTATCAGGTTATCCTGCTTCATCTGTAATGGAAATCACAGCTACTAAAGATATTAAATTTGTAAATCTTACACAAGACTTAATGTCTTCTATTTCTAAGCAATATCCTTACTACACAGGTTTTGATATCCCAGCTGATACATACAAATTATCAAGCGACGCTTATGCACTTGGTATTAACAACTTATTAATCGTAAACGGAGATATCAGTGAAGATGTTGTATATGAAGTAACAAAAGCAATTTATGGCAACCTTGAGGAATTTGCTCAGAACAACGCTACAGCAAAACAAATTGATGCTGCAACTAGTTCTGAAACAATTATTCCTTTACACGAAGGTGCACAAAAATATTTCAGCGAAATTAATTAATAAGGAATTTAATAATGAACCGAATTTCAGATACAAAAGACTTTAATAAGATGATTGTTAAAATAGTTGCAATCGCTGTTAGTTTATTTCACTTATTAAATGTCTCAGGAATCATAACTTTATCAACAATGCCAATTAGAATAATTCACTTATTGGCTATGCTAGTTATTGCATTCTTAACAAAAAGCACTAAAAAGGAAAAATTCAAAACTATAGATTTAGGTATTAGACTCTTTTTCCTAGCACTTTCAGTTTACTGTGGAGCACATCTACTATTTAGATGGGAAGCAATAGCTAACAGTGGAGGTGTAACTTCAAGTGTTGATGTTTTGATAGGTGCAATATTCATGATTGTTATACTTGAAGCAACTAGAAGATCTGTAGGAAATGTTCTAGCAATTATTTGTACAGTATTTTTAGTTTATCCATTTATTGGTCAGTATTTGGGTGGCATTTTAATGACAAGAAATTACTCACTTAGCAGAGTAATTAATATGTTATACACAACTAGTGCTGGAGTTTATGGAATTCCAATAAGTGTTTCTGCTAACTATATTATATTATTCTGTATATATGGAGCCTTTTTATCTGAATTTGGTTGTGGAGAATTCTTATTTAGACTCTCATCTACATTAACCAAAAGATTTTGTGCAGCTTCAGCAAAAACCTCAATTATATTCAGTGCTTTACTAGGAATGCTATCTGGATCAGCTGCAGGTAACGTTGCTGTTACAGGATCTTTAACAATTCCTATGATGGTTAAAGATGATTATACACCTGAACAAGCTGGTGCTATCTCAGCAGTATCTTCAACAGGTGGACAAATGATGCCTCCTATCATGGGTGCTGCAGCATTCATAATGGCATCAATCATTGGTATCCCTTATGCAAGTATAATGAAAGCTGCTATCTTACCATCAATATTATATTTCCTTTCAATCTTTGTAATCGTTCACTTGATTGCTAAAAAGAAGAACATTCAAGCTAAAGGTGAAGCAAATAAAGATACAGCATTATCAGTTATGAAAGAAGATTGGCCACTAGCACTTCCTATTATTATTCTAATTATAATGATGGTTGGTGGATACTCCCCTTTTAAAGCAGCATATATCTCAATTATATCCTTACTTGTAGTTTATGTTCCTAACCAAATCTTCAGAAAGAAAGATTTTGATGCAAAGAAATTTATCAAAAGTGTTGGAAACGCTTTAGAAAAAGGAGCAAAAGATACTGTTTCCATTGCAGTTGCTTGTGGAGCTGCTGGAATTATTTCTGGTATCTTATCTCTTACAGGATTAAGTTCAAAACTAGCTCTTATGATTGTTACTATTTCTCATGGACATTTGATCATTGCACTAATTTTAACAATGTTCATTTCTTTAATCCTAGGTATGGGACTCCCCACTACAGCAGCTTATTTAGTTCTAGCTACTGTTATTGCTCCAGCCTTAGTTAAAATGGGAGCACCTGTATTAACTGCACATTTATTTGTTTTCTATTTTGGTTGTATTTCAACTATAACACCTCCTGTAGCACTCGCCTCTTATGTAGCGGCAGGAATAGCTAAAGCTGATCTTAATAAAGTTGGATTTACTGCTTTCAGATATGGAATTGTTAGTTTTATTCTACCTTATATGTTTATGTATGGTCCAAGTTTACTAATGGAAGGTGCTGCTTTAGATATTATTGTAACAGTACTGTTCTCAATAATTGGCGTTGTTGCTATTGCTATGGCAATTGTTGGTTATATAAAAACAGATACAACCCTTGTTGAAAAAATACTATTGATTGCTTGTGGAATCTTAATGATTTTCCAAGGAACACTTACCGATGCTATCGGAATTATTATATTTGTTGGACTAATTTTCGTATCAACAAAAAAAGCTAAATTGAGGAGAATTTAATGTCAGATCAAAAATGGAATACTGAAAAATGGTGGGTAAGCCCATTTAACTACAGTGAAGAAGTAACTAAAAAATTTAACCTACCTAAAACAGTTGCAATTCATGATGCAACTCTTAGAGATGGAGAACAAACTCCCGGTATTGTATTAACAAAAGAAAATAAAATTGAAATTGCTAAATTATTAGATTCAGTTGGAATTGATAGAATAGAAGCTGGTATGCCAGCTGTATCTGAAGAAGATACAATTGCTATTAAAGAAATTGTAAAACTCGGTTTAAATGCAAAAATTTTCACTTTTGCTCGTGCAAAAAAAGAAGATATCGATTTGGCAGTTGAATGTGGAGTTGATGGTGTTATTATTGAAATCCCAATGGGTAGACCTAAACTAAAATATCAATTTGCAAAATGGAGTGATGACGATATAATTGAAATTAGTGTTGATGTTATCAAATATGCGAAATCAAAAGGTTTAGAAGTTGTTTATTTTGGTTATGATACAACTAGAGCAGATGAAGACTTCATGTTTAGACTATATGATAAAGTCATTAATGAAGGAAAACCAGATTCAATTGGTATCGTAGATACTATGGGTTGTATTCTCCCTTCAGCTATGTTCACCCTAGTTAAGAAATTAAAAGATACTTTCGATGTAAAAATTGAAGTACATACTCACAATGATTACGGAATGGGTGTTGCAACTTCCCTTGCTGCTATTGAAGCTGGAGCAGAGGTTATCCACGTTTGTGTAAACGGACTTGGAGAGAGAACAGGAAACGCTGCTGTAGAACCTATTATTGTAGCTTTAAAGACTCTCTATGGTTTTGAACTTCCTTATAACATTGACAGACTAAAAGAAGTTTCAGATAGAGTTGAAGAAATTACAAGATTTAAAAAAGCAGTTAACCAACCATTTGTTGGAAAAAATGTTTATGTAAGAGAATCAGGTATTGGTATTGATTTAGTTATGAATACTCCCCTTGCCATGTTCGCAGTAGATCCATCAATAACAGGTAACGTTGCAGGTGTTGTTCTAGGTAAAAAAAGTGGTGCTAAATCTATCGATGTAGAATTAGAACGTTTGAATATGAAAAACGAATATACACTAGAGCAAAAGAAAGAGATTTTACATGAAATAAAAAGCTTTGCAATCAAAAATCGTAAGATTTTAGATGATGAAGAATTTAAAGCAATTATTTCTGATTATGAAAACAAATTGGAGAATAAGTAAAATGAAAAAAATTTATGATTTGAGTCTTTCCTTACAAGAAGGTGCTACAGAACCAAATCCACCTAAAATTCAAAGATCCCTCCATGAAGCAGGAATTTATAGACTTGGTAAAATTGCAGGTGTAGAACCTGAAGCTTTCCCAAACGGCCAAGCTTTAGCTGCAGATGTTGTAACAGCTGGAGAGCACAATGGTACTCATGTTGATGCACCTTTTCACTACGGAAGCATGAGTGAAGGTAAACCTGCCATGTCCATTGATGAAGTCCCACTAGAATGGTGTATTGGCGATGGTGTTGTTTTAGATATGAAACACAAAAAACCAGGTGAAGAAATAACCATTGAAGATATGGAAAAAGAACTAACTAGAATTGATTATACTCTAAAAGAAAATGATATTGTTTTAATTAAAACAGGTTGTGATAAATATTGGGGAACTGACACTCAAACTTACATGAAAATGCAATCTGGATTAGGTCTTGCAGGTTTAAAATGGTTATTAAACCAAGGAATTAGAACAATAGGAATTGACGCTTGGACTCTTGATAGACCTGTATATGCCATGGTCGAAGATTATAGAAAAACAGGAGACAAGAAAGCATTATGGCCAGTTCACTTCTACGGCAGAGAACATTCATATCTACAAATTGAAAAACTTGCAAATTTAGATCAACTTCCAAAGCCATATGGTTTTACTATTTCAGCCTTACCTATCAAAATAGATAGAGGAACAGCAGGATGGTGCAGAGCTGTAGCAATTTACAACGATTAATGAGGAGTTAAAAATATGAATAGTTCTCTTGAAATTAATGAAATTAAAAAACAATTTCTAAAAGATGAGCTTCATAGAAATCTTAATAGAAAATCTAATCTTGGTAAATTATCAGCAAGAGAAAGGCTTTCTTTATTATTTGACAATGGAGAATATACAGAAGTATTAAGCTTTACTAATGGAACTACAGATCAGGGAGAAAAAATCCCTGGAGATGGTGTAATTACTGCATATGGCTATGTCAATAAAAAGAAAGTCTATGCTTACTCCCAGGACGCTACCTTAAAAGGTGGCTCCTTGGGAGCTGTTCAAGCTAAGAAAATAACAACAGTACAAAAATGGGCTTTAAAAGAACAAACTCCCATTATTGCTTTAATAGAATCAGGTGGAGCTAGAATCCAAGAAGGCATTAGTGCGTTAAATGGTTATGGCGAAATCTTCAAATTAAACAGCATTTCTAGTGGGAAAATTTTACAAATTGCAATCATCTTCGGCTCTTGTGCTGGAGGTGCTGTCTACTCCCCTGCCTTGATGGACTTTATCATCATGGTAAAAGATAAAAGTTTCATGTTTATAACAGGTAAAGATGTTGTACAAAAAGTTATGGGAGAAAAAGTTAGCTCAGAAGAATTAGGTGGATCTACAACTCACAGTACAAAAAGCGGTGTTGTTCACTTGGTAAGTGAAAGTGAAAAAGCTGCTCTAGAAGATACAAAAAATTTACTCACAATTTTCCAGTACAAGAAAGTTGAAGAAAAACCAAATAAAAAAAGTTATTTTAAAGCAAATAAAAGTATTAAATCAATTATCCCAGAAAATCCTAAACAAAGTTATAATATTAAAGAAATTATTAACAATATTTTTGATAAAGATAGCTTTATTGAAATCAAAGAAAACTATGCTAAAAACTGTGTAGTAGGCTTTGCGAGATTAAAAGGTTTAAGTGTAGCAATTGTAGCAAACCAACCTTCCGTTTTAGCCGGTTGTTTAGATATTAATTCATCACTTAAAATTTCAGAATTTATTAAAACTAGCAACGCGAATAATATTCCAATTATAACATTTGTTGATACACCAGGTTATTTACCAGGTAAAAATCAAGAACAAAATGGAATCATTAACTTTGGCTCTAAAGTATTATATCAATACAGTGTAGCAACTGTTCCTTTGGTTTCTATAGTAGTTAGAAAAGCCTATGGTGGAGCATATATTGCAATGTGTTCTAAATCTTTAGGGGCAGATAGAAGTTATGCTTGGGCAAACTCTGAAATAGCTGTTCTTGGAGCAGAATCTGCTATCATGATTATTCATAGAAAAGACCTAAAAACAGTAGCTAATCCAAAAGCTTTTATAGAAGAAAAAACTCAAGAATATAAAAAAAATGTAATGAATGCATTTTGTGCTGCCGAAAAAGGTTATATTGATGATATAATAGATCCTGAAGAAACACGGGACAGAATTTTTAATGATCTAATATATATTATAAAAGAAGACATATAGTATTAAATATTAATTATAGCTATTTACTTTTCTTATCCTAAAAGGTTAAAAAGTTATAAGTTTCTTTACAATACTAGAATTAGATTATAGAATTTAAACTCGTTGTAAATTTGAGAAATAGTTACTATAATAGCAAACTAAAGAGAGAGGGGATAATGTTAAGTAAATTCCAAACAAAAGCAGATGTTGTTCATGATGAAATATTGAATAAGATTTCAAATAAGGAATATAAATCTGGAGAAAAGATAGTTTTAAGACAATTAGCTAAAGAATTAAATGTTAGTGAAATACCCGTTAGAGATGCATTAAATCGCTTAGAAGGTGAAGGCTATTTAACACATACAGCCAATAAAAGTTTTTTAGTATGCCCTCTAGATATAAATGATTTAACAAATTTCTTCCAAGTTAAAGGTGTTCTTGAAGGTTTTGCTGCTAAATTAAGTATTGATTATTTAAATGAAGCAGATATTGAACACTTAGAAGAAATAAATAATGAAATGAGAATTGCTTTTAAAGAAATTAGTAGCAATAATTATTCAAAGTTGAATACTAAATTTCATATGTATATGTACCACAATATACCAAATATCGAGCTAGTAAACTTGATCAAACAACTGAGTAAAAGATGGTCCATAACAAAAAGTGTTTTTGATGTTGCTCCTGTTAGGATTGAGCAATCTATCGTAGACCATGAAAAAATTATCGACTTAGTAAGAAAAAAAGATCGAGATGGTATTGAATTTTGTGTAAGAGAACATAAGTTTGCTGCAGGACGTGCCATGATTGATCAAATTAAACTAGAAAGAGCTAGTGCTCAAGATTAATTAAATTTTTCTAATATATTTAACACAAGCTGAAATAGCTTGTGTTTTTCTATCCCTTTTTATAATAAGGTAAAAGTAAATAAAAACAAATGTTAATAGAATTTGAGCAATAAACTTTTAGCTTTATTTTTAATATGTTATTCTCATAGACAAGAGGTGAAATTATGAAAAAACTAATTACAACTGAACAATTAAATAACTTAAGAAAAAAGTATAATTCTTGTGATAAAAATTTAGTTGCACAAAATGCCGTAGTAAACAACGGAATTATTAAAAGTGCTAAAACCCTAAAAAGCAGTATTACAAATACTCATCAATATTCAATAGAAATCAATACAGGGGAAATAACTAACCAAAAGCAATCAGGCAGATGTTGGATGTTTGCAGCTCTAAACGTCATGAGGCTCGAGATAATGGAAAAATTAAATCTTGAGACATTTGAATTATCTCAAGCCTACCTTTTTTTCTACGACAAATTAGAAAAATCTAATCACTTTTTGGAAAATATACTTGAAACAATAAATCTTCCACTAGATTCAAGAGAAGTCGCTTTCTTATTAACAGATCCTTTAGGCGATGGTGGACAATGGGATATGTTCTCCTCACTCATAGATAAATATGGGGTTGTACCTAAAACATCTATGCCAGAAAGTTTCTCTTCATCCCAATCTAGATTTATGGATAATGTTTTAACAAAAAAACTTAGAGAATTTGCAGCTTTAATTAGAGAGAAATCCAAAGAGACTCAAGATATTGAAACTTTAAGAAATTTAAAAGAAGAAATGCTTGAAACTATCTATAGAATACTTTGTATCTGTCTTGGGGAACCACCTAAAACAGTAACTCTCGAAGTTAGAGATAAAGATAAAAAATTCATTAGGATTGAGAATATAACACCACAAGAATTTTACAAAAAATATGTATCAATGGATATGAGTGACTACTTTAGCTTAATCAATGCTCCAACTAGCGATAAGCCTTATTACAATACTTATACAGTAAAATACCTTGGAAATGTTCGAGGTGGCAATCCTGTTAAATATTTAAATTTACCTATTGAAGAATTAAAAGAAGCCGCTATAAAACAAATGAAAGATGGTAAAGCAGTATGGTTTGGTTCTGATGTTGGACAATCTAGTGATAAAGAAACAGGAATTATGGCTTTAGATATTCTAGACTTAGACAATTTATTTGACACAACCTTCCCTATGACTAAGGCTCAAAGATTAGATTACGGTGAAAGTCTAATGACTCACGCTATGGTTCTCTCTGGTGTTAATCTCGATGAAAATGATAAGCCAAATAGATGGCGAGTTGAAAATAGTTGGGGAGATGCTCATGGAAATAAAGGTTATTTTGTAATGAGCGATGAATGGTTTAATGAGTATACTTATCAAGTAGTTGTTAATAAAAAATATTTAACTAAAAAACAATTAGAAATGTTTGATAAAGAACCTATCGTTCTAAAACCTTGGGATCCAATGGGCTCTCTTGCTCTATAAAATAAGTTAATTGATTATATCCGGATTGTATTTATTTTTGGAATACAATCCGTAATTTAATGCGTTTATTTAAGAAAAAACAGTCAATTTTGTCATTTTTATTATCTTATTATTAATAAAAAAAATATATAATAATGACAATTTGTAAAATAAAATATCCCTTATTTTACAACAGACAATTTGCTATAATTTGTGACTGTAATATAAAATATATTAGCTACAGCTATATAAATTTATACAAATTTATTTTATAATTATCATAATGAAAGTGTTGGCAAAAATTCATCTATTTGTTATATTAGGCAAGCAATAATGAAAGAAAAAACAAACATCAAGCTAATTTAGTATAAAATTAGTTTTTTTGATGTTTTTTCTTGCCTTTGTTTTAAAATTTATTAACTTTAGGGTAGTTCAAACATTTTTGTTTGTGTATAATCTCATAGGTTATAATACTTTAGTAACTAACAAGTCGAAAGACTTGTACCGGATATTTTATTTAGGTCAAAGCGACCAAAAAGGAAGAAGATAGCATGATCGCTGATAAACAAATCAAGGAAAAAGAAAATTCCTCAGTCGAGTTGTCCATCACATTGACAGCACAATCTCTTGAAGATGCTTACACTGCTTTATTAAAAAAGTATGCTAAAGACATCACAATTAAAGGTTTTAGGAAAGGAAAAGCTCCTTTAAACTTAATTGAAAGAAAATATGGTGAAATGATTCGCGAAGAATCTACATTCAATGAACTTGAAGAAGGCTTAAAGGTCGCTTTAGAAGAAGTAGAAGATAAATACAAACCTCTAGCTTTTAGTACTCCTACTTTAATTAATGAAGAAAGTTTAACTCCTTTCAAACCTAATACTGATTTAACTTATACAGTTGAATATGATGTAATGCCTCAATTCGAAACACCTGAATATAAAGGATTAAAACTTGAAGCTCCAACTGTTGAAATAACAGATGAAGATGTAGATAAAGAAATTGAAAAATTACGTCAACAAAACGCTTTCGTTGTAAGCAAAGAAGATGCTGCTGCTGAAGGTGACATTGTCACTGTAGATTTTGCTGAATTAGACGATGATGGTAATGAGACAGGTGCTTTTAACAAGAAAGATGCTGTAATTACAATTGGTAAAACTCAAAACTATTTTGAGCTAGACAACGAATTCATTGGTATGAAGAGTGGTGAGAGCAAAACTATAACAAAAGAATTTGCAAAAGACTTTGAAAACGAAGCTTATGCAGGAAAAACAATTTCTATCAAAATTGATATGAAAGAAGTTAAATTCAATGATGTTCCTGAGTTAGATGATGAATTTGCTCAAGACGTTAATGAAGAATATAAAACAGTTGATGACTTGAAAAAAGCTACAAAAACTAAGCTTGAAGAAAGAGCTCAACAACAACTTAAAGATTTAAAATATCAAGCAGTTGTTGATGCATTAATTGAAAAATGTCCAATTGTTCCACCAAAATCAATGATTGATGCACAAGCTGATCAACAAATGAACAACATTGCTAGATCAAACAACATGGACATGGAAACTTTTGCAAAGATTTTTGAAATGCAAGGTCAAACTTTAGACCAATTAAAAGAAACTTGGACTCCTTCAATTATCAAAGATATCAACATGGGATTAATCAAAGAAAAGATTAAAGATGCTGAAAACTTTGAAGTAACAGATGAAGAAGTTACAGAAGCTTTAGGTGATACTTCAGCTTATAAACCAGACCAAATTGATTATTTGAAAGAAATGATTACTGATGAATTAAAGCTTCAAAAAGTTAATGATTTCTTAATTGAAAATAACACTTTCAAAGAAAGTAAAAAATTAAGCTATGATGAATTAATGAATGGCCCTGTTGCTGAATAATTCAATATATTTGCTTTACAAATCAAGGCGGGACTATGTACAGTTCCGCCTTTTCAACAATAAATAGGAGTAATTTATGGACAAACCACGAATGCAATCTATGATTCCAATGGTAGTTGAACAATCCGGTGTTGGTGAGCGTTCTTACGACATCTTCAGCAGATTACTCAAAGATAGAATCATCTTCCTAGACGGTGAAATTAATGATTCTACTGCTGATTTAGTAGTTGCTCAATTAATTTTCTTAGAAAGTGAAAACCCAAATAAAGATATTAGTATCTATATAAATAGCCCAGGTGGTAGTGTTACCGCAGGATTAGCTATTTATGATACAATGAATTATATTAAACCTGATGTGCAGACTATTTGTATGGGACAAGCTGCTAGCATGGCTGCTCTTTTATTAGCAGCTGGAACAAAAGGAAAAAGATCTATTCTTCCTTCTGCTCGTGTAATGATTCACCAACCTTGGGGTGGTGTTGAAGGCCAAGCTACAGACATTGCTATCCACACAAAAGAGTTAATACGAATCAAAAAACTTTCAATCGATATTTTAGTTGATTGTACAAACAAAGATAGAGAAACTATTGCTTCAGATGTCGAAAGAGATTTCTTTTTAAATGCTGATGAAGCTCTAGCTTATGGACTTATCGACAATGTTATGAGGAGATAATAATGGCAAGAGGTAGTAAATCTTGTTCCTTTTGTGGAAAGAAAGCTTCTGACTGCAAAAAATTAATTAATGGACCTGGTGTATCCATTTGTGATGAATGTATTGCAACTTGCAATGCAATTCTCAAAGAAGAACCAATTTTTGAAGAAAGTGAAAAAGTACTTCCTGATGTAATACCAACTCCAAAAGAGCTAAAAGAATATTTAGACGAATATGTTATTGGCCAAGACGAAGCAAAAAAAGTTTTGTCTGTAGCAGTATATAATCACTACAAAAGAGTAAAATACCAAAGCAAAATCAAAAAAGATGGTGTTGAAATTGATAAATCAAACATCTTAATGATTGGACCTACTGGAACAGGTAAAACTTTATTAGCAAGGACTTTAGCAAGAAAACTAGAGGTTCCATTTGCAATCGCTGATGCTACAACATTAACTGAAGCTGGTTATGTTGGTGAAGATGTTGAAAACATCTTATTAAAATTAATTCAAAATGCAGATAATAATATAGCAGCAGCTGAACATGGAATTATATTTGTTGATGAAATAGATAAAATTGCCAAAAAAGGCGAAAATGTATCAATTACTAGGGATGTAAGTGGCGAAGGTGTCCAACAAGCTCTTTTAAAAATTATTGAAGGAACTGTAGCTTCTGTTCCACCACAAGGTGGTAGAAAACACCCTAACCAAGAAATGTTAAAAATAGATACAAGTAATATATTATTTATCTGTGGTGGTGCATTTGTTGGATTAGATAAAGTTATTGAAAAAAGAGTAGCATCTCAACCTATGGGATTTGGTGCAACAATTCTATCTCAAGAAGAAAAAGATCTTTCAAAATTATATAAACAAATTCTTCCTGATGACTTAGTAAAATTTGGATTAATTCCAGAATTTATTGGTCGTCTACCAATTCATGTAGCACTAAATAATTTGAGCGAAGATGACTTAGTTAGAATAGTAAGTGAGCCTAAAAACTCCATCATCAAACAATATGTGACATCATTTAAATTAGAAGATGTTAACCTTGAGTTCGAAGATGAAGCAATTAAAGCAATTGCTGCTAAAGCTGTTGAACAGAAGACTGGAGCAAGAGGACTTAGATCAATTGTTGAAAATATTATGATTTCAATAATGTTCGATATTCCTTCATATAAGAATGCTACAAAAGTTATTTTAACAAAAGAATGCGTTACTGATGGAGCAAAGCCTAAAGTATTTTCTTCTGATGGCTCCTTAATCGAGTTTACCGAGACTAGGGAGATTACTGCTTAATGAACAAATATACATTCCCTCAATATTCTCAAGAGGTTATTGATTTAATTAAATCAAATAAAAATGCCATCGTAATTGGACATAAGAAACCTGATGGAGATTGTTTTTCAAGTCAATTAGCTCTTAAATATTTACTTGAGCAAATTGGATATGATTCGGTTATCCTAGCTAATGATGGCCCTTTTGAGAGAGCGGAATCTAAAGAAGTAGAACATCTTTTTGCAAGAGAAATCACCGATGAAATGCTCTCTTTAAAACCATTAATCTTTTTAGTTGATTGTGGCGAATGGAGTAGAATTGGTTCTCTTGCACAAAAGATTCAAGATTTAACAACAGTAGTAATTGACCACCATAAGACCTCCCTCTCAGTAGGTTGGAAATATAGTTATATTTTTACAGAATCAATATCCACTACCCTTCTGATTCAAAAACTTTTTGATCAATTAAACATTGAAATAACAAAAGAAATAGCCCAACATTTATTCTTTGGGTTTGCAACAGACAGTGGTTTCTTTAAATTCATCTCTCAAAAAAATGGTAATGCCATTAAAATGGCTGGTGAATTAGTGGATAAAGGAGCTGATCCAAGATTAACATTTGCTATGATGAGCGGTGGTAAATCTTTTGAATACATTAAAAATCTTGCTAAATTAATAGAAAGAACAACTTTTTTATGCAACAATCAAGTTGCGACTTCAATATTTTATCTAAGCGATGGAAAAGAATGTCCTAGTGATTCTTATTATGGACAGCTCTTAAGTGTTGAACATACTAAGGCTATTATTTTATTTAAAGAAATAGAAAATAATAAAGTCGAATTAGGATTAAGAGCTAACTATAATTGTGATTTCGACATGAGCGAATTCGCAAGCTATTTCGGTGGTGGCGGTCACGTAAAAGCCTCTGGAGCAACTATAATAGGTTCCCTTGCTGAAGTAATAGATAAGGTAACTGATAGGCTTAACTCCGTGTTTACTTGCTCAAATTAGGATTTTTTTTCTTACTATTTAGGATTAAAATAAGTTATTACTATATAAGCACTACTAAATAATTATTAAGTAGTGCCTTTTTATAGTGTTTTCTTTTTAAAATAGCTAATTTACATAATTAAGTAATACAAAGTAAATTATAAAATAGTTTTTCCCAATTTAACCTGGCATAGTCTTTGCATAAGAGAGTGCGAGGAGGATGAAAGAATTTCTTTCAGTCAAATAAATATGAAAAATGATTATGATATACTTATTAAATCTAATTTATTAAATCAATTATATGAAAAGTCAAATAAAGAAGATTTTATCGGAAGTGATACAAAGAAATTGATTGAAAAATGCCAATTACTACTTTATTACTATCCATTAAAAAATGATTTAATAAAAGAACAATTTTTAGCAGATTTTTATCTTAGTTCTAGTTTAAAAATAAGAAATACAATTTATAATTTTGATAAAAAATGTTCGGATAATTTCAAAAAGTACTATCTCAACTTTATAAAAATTTCAATAAAATATTTTAAATTAAAACTAAAACATGATTATTTATACAATAATTTAAACCTAGAAGTTGTTGTCAATCATAGTGATGCTTTTGAAAAAGAAGTAATCTATGATGATTCATCTCAAAATTCGACGACCATTGCAACATTTAAATATAAGTTTGAAGAAAATGAACAACAATATTTAATTAATAATATTGATCAAAATACTTTGTTTAAAGATTCCCCATTTTCTGATTTATTTAATGATATTTTGCATAATAAAGAAGAAACAAAAGTTAATTATTCCTTTTCTCATCTAGATAGTTTAAAAAAAAGATTAAACAAAAAATCAACTAGACGGAGTATACTATTACTTTTATTGACAATGCCTGATGCAATTTTAGAAAACTACGTTGATGAAGTCGCGTATATTTTCAGTGTAAATAAACTAAAAATTATTTCTTTGTTTTCTGCTTGTAGAAATCTAATCAAAATAAAATATGAAAGATTAGAGAAATACTCTCAATTAAATAATAAACATTATAAAAATTACTTGATTAATCATTATAAACTTTCAACTGATTTATATGATTTAAATCAATTAAAAACCTCAATTTCCTGGGATAAAAAAGCTATGATTAAAAATGCTTCTAAGATAAGAAAAACATTAAACATGCATGTATCACAAAGAACTTTAGCTAAAGCTCTAGATATTAAGAAAGGAACAGTAGCATCTTCTATAAGTGCTGCAAAAAATATATTGTCTAAAGAATTGAAATTATCATAGAAACATTAAAGTCTCCTAAGTTTTGTATTTAAAAACTAGGAGACTTTCTAAAAAATAATAAGACACTATTATTTATTAACTATTATACTATAAGCGTCTTTCAAGACTTCCCCTATCTCTTCAGAAAATGATGGATGAGGATATATATCTTCTACCATCATGTTAATTGTTAATTTATTATTTAAGGCAATAACAAAGGTATTTATCATATCGCTTGCTCTTGAACACATTAAAGAAGCACCTTTAAAGAGACCCTCTTTTGTAAAAATTAATTTAACAAATCCTCGATTTTGATTTTCAATTAAAGCTCTTGCATTTGCCACAAAATCTCTCTTAACAACTATATCGCCGTCTCCTTCATTTTCTCCAACGCTAGCTATTTCTTCCCAAGTATAAATACATCTTGGAACATTTCTTAAATTATATATGGATTTTCCACTATATAATGAATTTACAACATTCAAGGCACAAGCTTTAGCCCAGTGTGCTAGTTGCAAACCTTTAACACAATCGCCAACTGCATAAACATTTTCTAAATTTGTATTAAAGTTATCATCAACTTTAATACAATTATTGTCTATTTGTAAAAGATGTTTTGGATCAAAATCAGCTATATTTGCAACTCTACCTACACATGAAATAATTAAGTCGCCTTCAAAACTTTTATCCTCAGTATATACTTTGTTTTTTTCGATTTTGTTAATAAATGTAGATAAATAAATTTTAACTTTTTCTCTCTTAAATAATTTTTCTAACCTTTTAGCACAGTCTATATCACTATTAAAAATTAATTGATCTTTGGCTTCTACTATAATAACGTTTATTCCTAAATTACTAAGGATTGTCGCAATTTCAACACCAATTACCCCGCCACCTATAATTACAACTTGCTTGACAGTTGACAAATCCGTATCTAATAACGCTTTACTGTCTATACAATTATCAAAGCCATCAATGTTTAAAGATGCTGGTTTTGAACCTAAAGCTAATAAAATTTTTTTTGCTTCAAACCTTTTATCCTCTATTAAAATTGTATTAGGACTTTCTAAAATAGCATTTCCAATTATTACATCAACATTACTTTTCTTTAATAAAAATTCGACTCCTTTTCTTAGTCTATCTACTGTTTTATCTTTATTTTGTAAAATTTTTAAATAATCAAATCTTAAATCATCATAATTTAATATATCACTATGGCTATTCACATCTTTAAAAAGATGGGTTTGTGATAAAAGAGATTTTGTAGGGATACAACCATAATTTAAACAAGTTCCACCTATCTTATCTTTTTCTACTAGAAGGACCTTTTTATTAAAAGTAGCTGCCTCTAAAACAGCTTCATAACCAGCTGGCCCTGCACCAATTACGATTAAGTCGTACATATCTCATCCTCTATCATTTTTTTTACATCTGATTCAATTATTTTATTGGATAGTGTAATACTTTTAATTAATGATTTATTAAATTCTTTGTTAATCAAATTTTCTTTAATTTCGTCAACAATATTTACATCCATAATATCACTGTTGATTAGGACATCTACTATTAAATTATCAACAATCTCGAAGTTTATATCGATTAACCCATAACCAAATCGTTTTTTAATTCTTTTGCTATTTAAGTTTAATCTATATAACCATTTTTGACTAAAATATTTATTACACAAATCATTTTCTGCAATTTCTTTTTCAATTAAAGGACAGTTATATACTTTTGAAACTACTTTTTTTAAGCTTTCTTTAATATTTGATATATTAACTCTATTATTAAATTCAGATATATTTTTTACTCTTTGAATGTGACTTTTTACTCCATGAGTTTTCAACTTTGTAAGATCTTTTTTTAAATATTTTGTTAAATCTGATAAATCAACATTTACTAATAGAGTTCCATGATGTAATGAAACATCAGAAGTTTTTAAATAAGCTTGACCACTTATTTTATATCCATCTACTAATAAATCATTTCTTCCACTAAAATAAGCATATATTTCAAATTCATTTAAACTCTGTTTAATAACTTGAAGATGTTTTGCTATATCAAAGTCTTTATTTTTTGAAATAAATGTAAAATTTAAATTTCCTAAATCATGATAAACAGCTCCACCTCCAGAAGAGCGTCTTGCTAATAAGATATTATTTTTTTTCATTAAATCTAAATTACATTGATCTTTAGCTGATTGATTTCGTCCAATAACAACTGTATTTTTATTTTGCCAAAGATAAAAAATAAGCTCACCTTCATTAACCTTCTCCATTAACTTTTCTTCATAAGATAAGTTTTGGTAAGGATTAAAACTTTTACTCTCATAATATAGAATTTTATCAATGCTCATATTTTACGATTGGTTTCCTTGCTGCAGTAACTTCATCAACTCTACAAATTTCTGTTGTAAAAGGAGCCCTGCTTAAATCAATATTTTCATCTTTAGCTTCTTTTGCTATTTTTTCTAAGACCTCAACAACTTTATCTAGAGTTTGTTTACTCTCTGTTTCAGTTGGTTCGAACATTAAAGCCTCATGGACTATTAAAGGAAAGTACATTGTTGGTGGATGCATATCAAAATCAATCATACGTTTACATACATCGATAGCCTTAACTCCATATTGCTCTTTAAATGCTGATAAATCTAAAACAAATTCATGCATACAATGATTATTAAAAGCAACTTTATATGTCTTTTTCAACTTCTCTTTTAAATAGTTTGCATTTAAAACTGCATTTTCACTTGCCTCTTTTAAGCCATCACTTCCTAAATGTTTTATATATGTTAAGGCTCTAACTAAAACTAAAAAATTCCCATAAAAAGCTGTTACTTTATTAATTGTCTTGTTAGGTTTTTTAAATGAATATTTATCACCTTCTTTAACAACTATAGGACTGGGCATATAATCTGCAAGAAAACTTTTACAACCTAAAGATCCAACCCCAGGGCCACCTCCTCCATGTGGTGTTGAGAAGGTTTTATGAAGATTTAAATGGATACAATCAAAACCCATATCTCCTGGTTTACAAAGACCCATTATTGCATTTAAATTTGCACCATCATAATAACAAAGAGCGCCACAGGAGTGAACTTTTTTTGTAATTTCTAAAATACCTGGATCATATAATCCAAGAGTATTGGGATTTGTTAACATTAAGGCTGCAACACTATCATCTAGAACTTTATCTAATTCATCTAAGTCTATAATTCCATTTTTGCTTTCAATTGTTACTACTGTAAAACCATTCATAGCTGCACTAGCAGGATTTGTTCCATGTGCACTATCTGGAACTATAACTTTTGTTCTATTGAAGTCCCCTCTACAATGATGATACTTTTTAATCATTAACAGACCAGTAAATTCTCCATGAGCTCCTGCTCCTGGTTGAAAAACCATCTTATCCATTCCAGTTACTTCACAGAGTGCTCTATCACTTTCATAAATAACTTCCAAGGCCCCTTGAACATCTTCCTCATCGCTATTTGGAGAAATATCAGTAAACCCTCTAAAGGCTGCACAGGTGTCATTTACTTTTGGATTATATTTCATAGTACATGAACCAAGAGGATAAAATCCATTATCTACACCAAAAGTCTTCTTTGATAAGTTTGTATAATGTCTAACCAAGTCAATTTCCGAAATTTCTGGAAGTTTTAAGTCAGTTTTTCTTTTCATCGAAGGCTCTATTTCATAATTAGGAATATCTTGTTTTGGTAAGATTGTGCAACGATGATCTTTGATTGATTTTTCAAATATTAAGCTCATTTACTTACCTCCTCAAGTATTCTAATAAATTCATCGATTTGTTTTTTACTAATTGCTTCAGTAACACAAACTAGCATCTCTCTATCATCTAATTTAAAAGGACCTTCAATATTATGTTTTTTTAACCTCTGATTAATTAAATCAACACTTACAGGTGTTTTTACAACAAATTCATGGAAAAATTCTCCACTATATTTTTTAGAAAATCCTGGAATACTCGATATTTTATCAGCTGTATAATGAGCATTATTGAAACATCTTTGTGCAACTTCTTTTATACCTACTTTTCCCATAGCCCCCATATATATTGAGCATCTTAGGGCACTTAAAGCTTCGTTAGAACAAATACTTGAAGTCGCTTTTTCTCTTCTAATGTGCTGCTCTCTAGCTTGGAGGGTTAATACATACGAAGTTCTTCCATTTATATCTTGAGTTTGACCTACAATTCTACCGGGTATTTTTCTCAAATATTTCTTACTTGTAACAATGAAACCTAGATAAGGGCCCCCAAAACTTTGATCTAAACCTAAAGGTTGAGCCTCTCCACAAGCTATATCAACTTTCATCTCACCAGGAGTTTTTAATAATGCTAATGATATTGGATTGACAATTTCTATACATTCAATTTTTTTCTCTTTGGAAAAAGATGAAATTGATTCAACATCTTCAACTAAACCATAAAAATTAGGACTTTGTACAATAATTGAGGATATGTTTTTAAAATCTTTTGTTTTTAAATCTTCAAGTGAGGTTTTCCCATCTTTCAACTCAACTATTTCTACTTCTATATTCCTAGCAAAAGCATATGCTGAGATTGCATCAATATAAGAAGGATGGATGGATTTTGAAACTAGAATTTTATTTTTTTTCTTTGATAAACTCATCATCACTGCTTCACAAGCAGCACTCGCCCCATCATAAACTGAAGCATTAGAAACTTCTAAATCACATAAATCGCACATTTGTGTTTGATATTCAAATATTGTTTGTAAATTTCCTTGAGCTAACTCTGCTTGGTATGGTGTGTATGAGGTGACAAAACCACTTAAAGAACTTAAATGTTTGACAACTTCTGGAATTAAATGTCTGTAGCTACCAGCTCCTCTAAAAGTTGATTCAAAAACTTTATTTTTGAGAGATTTTTCTCTCATATCTGCTACAACTTCAAATTCACTTTTCCCTTCTTCAATTTTTAAAGGAGAAGTTAATAAAACTTCTTTAGGAATATCATTATATAATTCTTCTATACTAGATACCCCAATAACATTGAGCATTTCTTTTCTTTCTGCATCACTGCTAACTACATAACTCATCACTAATCCTTTATTAAAGCTTCATATTCTTCTTTATTAAAAAGTTTAACTTTATCTGTAATATTTGAAATTTTACAAATCCAAGTATTTTCACTATCTTCATTAATTAAAGCAGGATTTTCTATAATATCTTGATTAACTTCTACAACATCACCAGTAAATGGAGAATAAAAATCAGAAACAGCTTTTACACTCTCTATATCTCCTAAAACATCTTTTGCCTCGACACTATCTTCACTGATATCTATATACACTATATCACCTAACTGAGAAGTAGCAAAATTGCTTAAGCCAACTAAGGCCTCACTATCATTTAACCATTGAACCCATTCATGTGATTCAGTGTAAAAAAGTTCTCTCTCCATATCATCCTCCAATTTTCTTTCTTTTATAAAAAGGTAGTTTTACTATTTGAGCTTTCACATATCTATTTCTAATTTTAACATCTACTTGAGTATTCTCTAAGGAATATTTTTTATTTATTATTGCCATTGCATAAGAACCTTTTAAATAAGGGAGGTATGTACCACTAGTTGTTAAACCAATGAACTCACCATTATGATAAACCTCCATTTTTTCTCTAATAATGCCCTTATCTAAATTTTTTAATCCAACTCTAGTTAACCCCTTATCTTCAAGCATTTCTTTCCCTATAAATTTTTCTTTATCTGCTTTACAGAAATATTCTAAGGCTGTGTCCAAGGGAGATGTTTTATCATCCATTTCATGACCATATAAAGGCATTCCAGCTTCTAGGCGTAGAGTATCTCTAGCACCAAGTCCACAAGGGGTAACATTTAGTTTAATTAATTCGTTAAAGATATGTTTTATAGAAGGACCATCTCCATAAATTTCATAGCCTTCTTCACCTGTATAGCCTGTTTTAGATACTAAAACTTCATGACCTAAAATATTAACACTCTCGTTAAAAGTATAATACTTTTGAGGAAGCAATTTTAAATCTACAATGTTTTCTAAAACTGATTTTGAAAGAGGACCTTGGATGGCAATTTGTGAATAATAGTCACTTTTATCTGTAATTTTCACACCATCTTTTTTGTGATTTAAAATCCACTTATAATCTTTTTCTTTATTAGAAGCATTTACAACTAAAAGTAGTTTATTCTCATTCAAACAATAAACTAACAAATCATCAATTATTGCTCCATTATTGTCTAAAAGTAGAGAATATTTAATTCTAGATGATTTAATTTTTGAAATATCTGTACAAACAAGATAGTTTACAAAAGAAAGAGCATCCTCTCCTTCAATTAAAATTTCTCCCATATGTGAAACATCAAAAATTCCGACTTTTTCTCTAACAGCCATATGTTCATCAACAATTGAACTATATTGGATAGGTAAAATATAATTTGCAAATTCTACCATTTTACCATTTAAGGCTACATGCTCATCATATAAAGACGTTTTTTTCTGCATAGAGACCTCCTTTTTTTATTTAACTTTCATTTTAAATAAAAAAATGATAAATCGTCTTTAAAGCTTAAATTATTAATTTTAAATTAATATTTGTTCACTCCTTTGTTCAATTTATCAAACTCTACTGTAAATAGTAAAACATTGAAAACATCATTTTGCAAGAAAAAAAAACAAAATTAAGTATTATTGCTTGTCTTGTTTTTAAACAAATTGTATCTTTATTTTATGAACTTTATTTTAGCAACAACAAATGATCACAAATATCAAGAATTAAAAGCTTTAATGCCAAATATTGAATTAATTAAAGCTGAAAATATGGTTGAGGTTGATGAAAATGAACCTACGTTTTTAGGCAATGCTTTAATCAAGGCTAAAGCACTTTATGATGTTTTACATAAACCTATTATTGCAGATGATTCTGGGCTTTGTGTTGAAGCTTTAGATGGGAAACCTGGAGTTAAAACGGCTAGATACGGCAGTGATGTATTTAATCGTATTCTAGAAAGTAAAGAAAGAAATGAATATTTACTTAGCAATTTAAAAGGTGAAACAAACAGATCTGCTAGTTTTGTTTGCTCTCTTGTAGCTTATATTAGTCCAAATAGGATTTATACTGTGACGGAAGAAGTAAAAGGTGAAATTACTCTTGAGCAAACTGGTCAAGAAGGTTTTGGTTATGATCCTGTATTTTTCATTACTGAAGCTGGAAAAACTATGGCCGAGCTAGATTCTCAAGCTAAAGGCTATTATAGTCATAGAGGTAGAGCAGCTAGAGCTATGAATAAGTTAATTGAAAATATTAAATAAGGATAAAAAAATTATGAAAAGAAGTGAAATAGATGTAAAAGATACTTGGGATTTATCGCCACTTTTTAGTGATGATAAGCAATTTTATAGTGCTTTAAGTAAATTTGAAGAGAATAAAATAAGTGAAGCAGAAAAGCTTAATGGTAATTTAATTACAAGTAAAGAAAGTCTTTTAAAAGGATTTGAATGGTTAGAAAAAACTGATATCGAATTAGAAAACCTCTTCCAATATGCCCAACTAAAAGCTTCATCTGATTCAAGTAATGTTGAAAACTTAAAAATGATGAGTGCTGTAACTAATGTATATACTAAATATGTTTCTGCCCTTGCTTTTTGGGATTCTGAAATTCTAAAACTAGATGATGATACTTTTAATAATTATCTTGAAGATAAAGATTTTGAACATCTAAAGGTTACTTTATTTAGATTAAAAAGACAAAAAGCTCATATTTTAAATGAAAATGAAGAAAAAATTCTTGCTCTTCAAATGGAAGTTGGCAGCAAAGCTAGTAAAATTTTTAACGACTTAACTAATGTTGATTTTAAATTTGGTGAAATCAATGGTAAACCTTTAACTCAATCATCTTTCTCTCTATTTCTAAAAGACGAGGATGAAGAAATTAGAAAACAAGCTTATACTCAATTATATAAAGTATATGAAGATCATCAATATACTTTAGCTAATACTTATGAAACTGCTATTAGACAAGATATTTTCTCATCTAAAGTTAGAGGTTATAGTTCAACAAGAAGTAAAAAACTATTTGGTGATAATGTTGATGAAAAAGTTTATGACAATTTAATTGAACAGGTTCACTCTTCTTTAGATGTTTTACATGAATATTACAAACTTAGAGCTAAGTTAATGAATAAAGATAAAATTAAACACTATGATGTTTATACTTCTTTAGTAAAAGGCTTTGAAACTCACCATAGCTATGATGAGGCAGTTGATTTAGTTATTAAAGCTTTATCTCCTTTAGGAAGTGAATATACTTCTATTTTAAAAGAAGGCCTAACTACACAAAGATGGGTTGATAAATATGAAAATGAAGGAAAAAGAAGCGGAGCTTTCTCAAGTGGAACTTATACAAGTTATCCATATATTCTTTTAAATTATAAAGAAGATGATTTGAGAGATATCTTTACAATGGCGCACGAAGGTGGCCACTCAATGCACTCTTACTATAGTGCTAAAAATAATAACTATTTTAATCATAACTACACTATTTTTGAAGCTGAAGTTGCTTCAACTTTTAACGAACAACTTCTTGCAAAATATCTTATAGATAAAGCTAGTGATAAAAATGAGAAAGCTTATATCTTAGGTAAACAAATAGACGATATTATCGCAACTTTATTTAGACAAACTATGTTTGCTGAGTATGAACATATTATGCACACTCTAGCAGAAAGTGGTAAGCCAATCACTGTTGATGTTATGAGAAGCGAATATAGAAAACTATTAGAGCTATATTTTGGTGACAGTGTTGAACTTCTAGATGTTAGCGACATGGAAGGTCTTAGAATTCCTCATTTCTACTCTTCTTACTATGTTTATAAATATGCAACTGGAATTTCTGCTGCTATTGCTTTAAGTAAAAAAGTTTTAAATGGTGATGAAAACGACTTAAATCAATATATGAGTTTCTTAAAGAGTGGTGGCTCACTATTCCCAATTGATACTCTAAAACTAGCTGGTGTTGATATGTCTAAAAAAGATGCTATTGTATCAGCAGTCGATCATTTTAAACAAATGTTAAAAGAGTTTGAATCTTTAGTTTAAATATCTTTTAGCAGAGGGGATGAATTATGTTCCCAAGAATGTTCTTTAGATGTAAAATAAGGCATATGGAATAAGAAATCTAACATTAGGTAGCTTGCTCCATATGCTACATCATCTTCTGTATGTTCTAAAAAAGTAAAACAAAATGTTGTTTTAATTTCTTCTTCACTTTTTCCAGGAAAGCGTTCACTAATGCTCTCTAAAATTTTATCATTCCAAATTTCTGAATCGCCTCCTAAATATATTGTTCTAGGGTTTAAAAGAGCATTTGTAAATAAAAGTTTGTCTACATAATTATCTATAAACAATTTTAAATTTGACTTATTATCATTCAATTTCATCAAAATTTCATTTGCAATATCAAGTTGTCTATTTTGTTTCCCTTCTTGATAAACAAAATTAACAAATTCTCCAGATCTAGATCCCCAGCCCCTAAACAATTGTCCATTTATTACAATCCCCATACCAACACCAAGGGAAGGTACTCCTTCAGGAAGCTCTTTGTCATAATAGGTTCTAACTAAAGAATATAAGAAACTATCATAATTACCCTCTCTATATTTTATTGCAGCACAATTTGCATCATTTTCTAAATATACTGGATAATCTCTATTTTTAACACAATCTTGTATATCAACATCAACAATATCAAAAGTTAAACTTTTAACTACAGTTAATCCATCAAAATCAACAATTGCAGCAACTGATATACATCCTCCAAGAATTTTAGTATTACAACATTTTGCTTCAATAGTGGATAAAATATATCTAATGCACTGCTTAAATCTTTTAACACTACCTTTTTTTGCTGGTATAATTGTGTTATTAAATTCTTCTTCTATTTTTGTAAAAATTGATCCATCAAAATTAAGAATTATGATTTTAAAACTATCTACAAGTAAATCAACTCCAAATACAACCCCAGCATCTTTATTTAAAACAACTTGAGTCCTTTTTCGTCCCTTTTTGTGGTTATCATCACTAATTACATTCGTATCAACTACTAAATTATTATCTTTTAATCTATTTAAGGTATACGTTACTGTTGATGGTTGAACTTTAAGACTATTTACTAAATAACTCCTAGACTTTGGACCTTTTCTTAATTCTTGAAGGATCTGTGTTGAATTTACTATTTTTTGATATTGACCATTAGCCATTTATTCACCTCATTGTGTTATGTTTACATTATCAAACCAATCATTTATTCTGTCAATGAAAAAATGGGATTATCTATTTTTATTAAAATTCTATACATAAATACAGTGTTTTTTGTATAGTTATTTATTTAAATAAATTTAAATTTTTTCTGTAAATTATTATAATAAAAGAAAATATTATAAAAATTATTTTTTTAGCTCATTTATTCAAAAAACTAAATTTAATATTCTTTTTATTTTTTCATTGACAGAATAAATAAAAAAGCAACATAATATAATTAGTTTTAAAAAATTAAGGAGAGTTTTATAAAATGAAGAAAAAAATTTTTTTTGCACTGTTAACTGTTTCACTAATTTTGTCTACTAGTGCTTTTGCATCTGGGAGCAAAGAAAGTGAAGTTGAAAAAGTAGTATTAACTATGGGTTCATGGAGGGCTGACGATGTTGATGCTATGAATAATTTACTAGATGTATATACTAGTGAAGTTGCTCCAAATGTAGAAATTGATTTCAAACCTACCAACCCCGCAGATTATAATGCTACATTAAGATTACAACTTGAATCAGGAACAGGTCCTGATTTGATGTATGCTAGATCTTATGCACCAGGAATTGAATTATATGAAGCAGGATTTTTTGCAGATTGCTCTGATATTGAAGGTTTAGCTAATTTTACTGATTCGAACAAAGCTCCTTGGATGGCACCAGATGGTAAAATGTTTGCTGTACCTTTTGCTGCAGTATCTCATGCTGTTTATTATAATAAAGACTTATTTATGAAGGCTGGTGTTCAAGTTCCAACCACATGGGAAGATTTCTTAATGGTTTGTGACAAACTTCAAAAAATGGATATAACACCTCTTGCTAACGGCTTAGCCGATGAGTGGGATATTTTAGAAACATTTTTCTTAGGCGCTTTGCCAAACTTTATTGGTGGTGCTAGTGAAAGAGTAAAATATGAACAAGGTGAATTAAAATTTAACAATGATAAATTCATCCAAGCTTTTACTGCTATGAAAGATGTTGCCCAATATTGTCCTAAAGGCTTTGAATCTGTAACATATAATGATTCACAAGCCCTATTTGCTACAGGTAAAGCTGCAATGTTTATCGATGGATCATGGACCGTTGGAACTTATGGTGAAACTACTTTTGATTGGGGTGTATTTGCTATTCCTGCTCCTAAAGGAAATAAAACAGCTATTTGTTTCCATCCTGATATGGCTATAACTATGAATACTAAAACTGAGTATCCAGAAGAAGCAAAAGCTTTCTTGAGTTGGCTATGTACAGTAGAAGGTGCTTCAACTGCTTCTAAATACTTACCTGCAGGCTTCTTCCCAATGATAAATGCTCCTATTGAAATTGAATTGCCTCAAGCAAATGAATTCTTAGCCTTAAATGAAGGAAAAGAAACTGATGCTAGATTTGTATGGCCTTTATTACTAGATTTATATACTCCAATGGATCAAGCTGTAATAAGAGTAATGAAAGGCTTAATTACTCCAACTCAAGCTGCAAATGAAATTCAAAAAGCTTATGAGAATTTAGATTTATAAATTATGAAAAAGCTGCTAAGATTTCTTAGCAGCTTTAATAGGCTCAAATTATGAAATTAAACAAACAAAATAAAACATTCTCAACAGATCCAAGTGGTTGGTATTGGCTTTTATATATCATACCAGCATTACTTATCTATATTATTTTTATGGCATACCCTTTAATAGACTCTATGCGATTGAGTTTATATACAGGGAGTACAAGCACGACAAGAGAGTTTATAGGTTTCGGAAATTTTAAAAAATTATTTACAGATGAGACTTTATCAGTTAGATACAAAGGTGCTTTTGGTAACACTATTATATTTTTCATCATAAATATGATTTTTCAAAATGGTCTTGGAATCTTATTCGCTGTTATTATAACCACTAGAACTATGAAAGCTAAAGGGTTCTACCAAACTGTCATTTTTATTCCAACTACTTTCGCAGTACTTGTTACAGGATATCTATGGAAATTATTATTAAATCCAATTTGGGCAGGCGATACATTAACTAAAATTGGTTTAGGCTTTTTAGCTCAACCTTGGCTGGGTGTTGAAAGCACAGCTTTAATAACCGTCTCTTTGATTTCTTGTTGGCAATGGATGGGTATTCCAACTATGATGTTTATTGCTGCTCTAAAAAATATACCTCAAGATTGCCTTGAAGTTGCTGCAATTGAAGGAGCTTCAGCTTGGCAGACTTTTATAAAAATTAAAGTACCATTAATAAAGCCTGTTATTGGAATGATTACAATTTTGACTTTTGTAAATAACTTTAACGCTTTCGACATTATTTTTGCAACTGAGACTGTAAATGGAGCACCAGGATACTCAACTGACTTACTTGGAACTTTTTTCTATAGAATAGGAATTGCAGGAGAGCACCCTATCGCTATTGCAGATCCAGGGCTAGGTGCAGCTGTTGCAACTATTACATTTATAGTTTTATTACTAGGTGTTATCCCTATACTAAAAGCAACAAATGGAGATAATTAATATGTCAACAAATAGTTTAAAAAAACATAACAGACATACTCTTTATCATATAATAATGATTATTTGGTGTTTGATTGTATTATTTCCAATATATGTATTAATAATAAATAGCTTTAAAACTAGATTATCTATATACATAAATCCTTTTGGGTTACCTAGTAAATTCAATTTTAAAAACTATTCTACAATTTTCAAAGATAGTGATTTTCTAATCTACTTTAAAAACAGTTTCATTGTTGTTATTCTATCACTTATTTTCATGATAATTATTTCATCTCTAGCTGCATATGCTCTAGCTTTTTGGAGAAAGAAAGGAGCTCGACTGATATTTTTCTTTTTGATTGCAGGAATGATGTTACCAATTAAAATTGCATCGATTAGAATAATTGAAATAATGAAATTCTTATCTCTATTAAATACAATTTGGGCTCTTATTCCAATCTATGTAGCAATGGGAGTTCCTATTGGAGTTTTTGTTTTAACAGAATTTATAAGGGAAATTCCATTAGAATTAACCCAAGCTGCTATTATGGATGGGGCTTCAAGATTTAAAATTTTCACAGCTGTGATAGTGCCACTTATTAAACCAGCCCTATCTACTGTTGCTATTTATAACTTAGTACCATATTGGAATGATCTTTGGTTCCCATTAATATTTATTAGTGATGAAAAGAGTAAAACTTTATTATTAGGAGTTACAAGATTATTTGGTCAGTATCAAACAGACTGGTCAAAAGTATTAGCAGTGTTAACATTATCTGCAATTCCAGTTTTACTTCTGTATTTGACTATGTCACGTCAATTCATTGAAGGTGTTACAGCTGGTGCCGTAAAAGGATAAATCTTGTATATTATTACCCCCCTAATTTTAAAAATTAAAATTAGGGGTTTATTATTTTTATATTTCTTCTAACTTATATTTCTTCCCATCACCAAGACTAATTCCCATAGCTCTTGCGATATTTACCATTTGATGATTATTTGAAATAAACTTAGTTTTACCGGCTACATCAGATAATTTATTATATGTAATTTTATTATCTTTAATAGCTACTGTGGTTCCAAATTTACCCTCAAGGGCTAGTCGACCTGCAAAGCTACCCATCTCTGATGATAATAATCTATCATAAGCGCTTGGATTGCCTCCTCTTTGTAGGTGTCCTGGGACAACAACTCTAGTTTCAACATTACATTTTTTTTCAATATAGGCAGCTAAAGCTTTTGTTGAAGTAGTCTCCCCTCCTCGATAAGCTAATCTTTCATCTTTCTTTAATTTACTTTCAGTTTTAGTCATAGCCCCTTCAGCTATAGCGATGATAGTAAAAGCATGCCCTTCTTTATTTCTCTGTTCAATTAAATTTGAAACTTCTTCAGGATCATAAGGAAATTCAGGTAATAAAATAGCATCAGCACCACCCGCTATTCCAGAATATAGAGTTAACCAACCAACACGATTACCCATCAATTCAATAAACATAGTCCTACCATGACTTGCGGCGGTTGTGTGTATTCTATCAATACATTCTGTTGCAATATCTACAGCACTATGGAATCCAAAAGTTACATCAGTTCCCCAAATATCATTATCAATAGTTTTAGGTAAACCAATTACATTTAAACCTTCTTTAGCAAGTAAAGCAGCAGTTTTATGAGTTCCGGCTCCTCCAAGAGTTACTAATAAGTCTAGTTTTAATTTTTTATATGTATCTTTCATTAAATCTAATTTAGAATTACCATTTCTATCTTCAACAGTCATTAACTTATAAGGTTGTCTACTAGTTCCTAAAATGGTGCCTCCAACATTTAAGATGCCAGAAAAGTCCTTTTTCTTTAAAATTCTATGTTCGTTATGAATCAAACCATAATATCCATCGGTAAAACCATAAAGGGTAACGTCCTTTATTTGATTAAATACATATTTACTAAACCCTCTAATTACAGCATTAAGACCTGGACAGTCCCCTCCACTAGTTAAAATACCAATTTTCATGTTTTCTCCTTGTTGACTAATATATATATTTAAAATAAAAACAAAATTTAAATAAAAGAAGTGATAATCTAAATCTTTTTACATCTAATAGCAAAATAACAATCATGAATAAAACTATCTAATAATTCATTATTGCTATAATCAGTATAAAAATCTGTAATAACAAAGCCGCTTTTTGTTATTCCCCCAATTAATTTATCAATAGTATGGCTAAACTCAAACGTATCTTTTTTATCGACCATTTTTTGAACTTGCTTTTTACTTAAACTTTTAAGATCTGAATATGGAATAGTATATTTTATTTTTAATTTGTTATTTAAAACATCTTTCTCTCTAAATAAATACAAAGCCGGATTTGTTGCACTAGTAACAAACTCTCCTTCTTTTTTTAATATTCTAAAACATTCTTTATATACTTTTTCAACATCACTTATAAAACAAGTTGAAGTTGGATTATATATATAATCAAAAGTCTCATCTTCAAAAGCTGAAAGATCTTGCATATCCCCTTTTACGGTTTCTATATGTAAATCAAACTTTTTTGCTGTCAATTTATCTTGATTTAATTGTTTTTCGCTTATATCGAATACAGTTACCTCATTATTAGCTGCAGCGAAAGCTATTGCTTGTTGGCCTCCCGCACATGCTAATGCTAATATTTTTTTATTTTTATAGTCTTTCACCCAGTCACTTTTAACAAATTTTTGTGGGGTTAAATATATATTAAATTGACCTACTTTTGCTTGCTCTAAAGTTTCTTTATCAATCGGAACAGTCCATAAATTATTCTTTTCTACTTCACTATCCCATGCCTCAGCATTATTTTCTTGATATGTTTTCATATATAGATAGTTTAACCCTCATTTAAGGTGTTGGCAACAAGGCATTATAACTAAATAAAAAATTAAAACTATTAGACAAAAAATAGGGAACAACTATTTAATTCCTACTTGACGAGAATTTTATCTTAGTGTATCTTTCATTCGATAATTACAAATTCTGCGGCTATGGTGGAATTGGTAGACACGCAAGCTTGAGGTGCTTGTGGGCGAAAGCCTGTGCTGGTTCAAGTCCAGTTAGCCGCAATTTTTTTTTTTACAATCTTTTGAACATTTATCAATATTTGAAATATATTTTTATAAATTCAGCAATTGAAGATACTAATTCAAACTAGAAAGTATATCCTAAATATTATGCTATATTTTCTTGTATTCTTGCAGAGAATCTATTACCTATAAAAATTTGATTTACCACAGCATTTAAACATTCACACATAGTATCTACAGTTGTTTGACTGTACATTCCAAAATTTTTGACAAAAAATTCCAGCTTTTTGACCACTTTTCTAAGCAAAAATGACAATTTTTTCGTGTTTTATCATGTTGTTTTAAGCAATATCGTGTTTTATAAACACAGTATAAACGCCAAATAAACACTTTTCAACCATAAAAAAAAGCCACCCTTCTAGGTGGACTTTATGGGAATTTAACTATTCTATTTACTCCTATTATTCAGATATGCTATCCAATTATGAACTGATAAATAGGGAATTCCTAAGATATTACATACTTTAATGATCTTACTGGTTAATACTGTATCTTCAACTGAAGTAACACCATCACAGGTTGTAATTCCAAATAATGTTTTCCTTAGTATTTTCTCCTCCTCATTATATTTCTCAAATTTATATAATTTAATATCTTTGTAACTAACTACTTGATATCCATTCTTATTCATTTTCTCTTTAAAATCATTGATTAAATCATAATTACTTCCAATAACAAAAACTTTAACTTTCTTTCTCATATATTCCTCAAAATAATTTTAGTTGTTTGTAAGCTTCTTGCTCTTCGCTTTCTTCATTTAAACTATATTTCCTACTTCGATATTCAACTGGTAAGTTAATCATTTCTTTAGAAATCAATAAATCATACACTTCAGGCCATTCTATAACACAACAATCTCTCTCTAAGCCTGTATCCTCTATTAAACGTTTTAAAGGAAGCCTTAATAGATCAGATAAAGTTGTTATTGAAATTCTAAAAGGAATATTTAATCTATTTAATTCATACCAATCAATTAATCTTGGATCTTCTATAGTTTCTTTGTTTTCGAAAATATCTAAATTATCGATATCCTGGAGTATCTCATCAGATATATAGTTATTCTTAGATTTAATTATCTCTATAGCTTGTTCTTTACTGGTGCCAGTATTTATTAATCGGTGATATTCTAAAATCCCATCAATTTCATGTTCTTCAATATATCTTTTATAAGCAAAAAACTGTCTTGTTATTTCACTTTTTTCATTTATATATTCAATAATTGAAAACCAGGGGATTCTATAAACACCACCTATTAATAATGCATCAAGTCTATAAAGATATATTGCATTTCTAACTTGACTAAGGGTTAAATCTAATATTGATGAAACTTCAGCAATATTTAGAAATTTAAGGCCGCTAGCAACATATCGTTGCAGCCTTTTATTAGCTGTTTCTTTATTTACACAATCATCAAATAATAATAGCTGCAACATTCTTCTCCTTATATATTAACCAACGGTTGCGAAATCCATATTTAAACGGTCATAACCTTTTTCACTTCTAACATATAATCTAAAACAACGATTAGTAGCTGTTATCTCCAGGCTTTCATTTATTAATTCCATAGCACGTTTCCATTTTGGATCTCTGATATCATAAGTTCTCAATTCTAGAATTCTTCTAACATCTAACTTGCCTTGTCTGATTTTGAAGGCTGAAGAGATAATTGTTTTTAATTCGATTGCTGAATCTTTTGTTAATTCTGTTAGATATTCATCAATTAAAACTTTTGCTAAATTAATCTTTTCATTGAATTCTTGATTATTAGAATTTGCTATTACAATCTTCACTGATCCATCATAAGAAGTTAGAGTAACATTCCCCTTTTTACCGCCAAGATTTACATTGTATTCTTCAGCAGCTAGTTCCATAAAAGCATCAATATCTTCCATAGCTTCTTTCTTAATTTTTTCCATATCCTTTCTCATTTTGAGAACTCTATCTCCTATAGAATTAACTAAGCCATCTTTTAATTGTTCATAGGGTTTAACCATTTCTTCAGGAACTAAATTCCCTACTGAATTTTCCCAATATGTAACACCATTAATTATTTGTTTTGCCATTTTATTTTTCTCCTTTAGAATTTGATTTTGACATTCGATTTATCCATCCAATTACTGCTCTTAATTCATTTTTAGATAAGCTATTTAAAGACTTTCCTTTAAACTTAAGTTTAACAAAACCATAGATTCTCTTTTTATATGCTGGTCCTAAAACTTGCTTACCTCTTGAATAAATTGTATTGATGGTACCTCTATTTCCTGCCAAAACTTCTTGTACTACTTCACTTTTATTTGAAGCTGGAGTAAATCCAGCTTTTTTAAACACTTCATATACTTTTTTAAGTTCAAATTCTTGTAATTCTTTACAACTTGTTTTACCTGTAACTTTTAAAAGTAGATCTTTATAATTATCTTTTGTAAAATTGGTATAAATTTGAGATTCACACTCAGGACAAGTATTTCCATAAAACATTCTTTGGCATTTTGCACATTGCTTAGCATTCTTACTTGCTATATGTATTAACTGAATTAGTTTCTCTCTTCTCATTTCTTCCTTCTCCCATAAATACCTATTGGCTTTGCACTTGAAATTGTTAACAATTTATAAATTGGTTTTTGTCCATCTTTTCCAATTCGAATTATGTCTCCATTCTTTAGCCAGGCATTTAAATCCTTATTAATGCTAACTAAATCAAAGCCTGTAACTCTCTGAATATCTTCAGCTTTAAAAGTCTTTAATATTTGGACAGTTCGCCAAACTGCATCAATCTTTGAAACGGTATAGTTCACTTCTCCAATAAAAATATATGCACCCTTATTTTTCTCAATAATCTTCTTATTGATTAATCTATCTAGAGCATTCTTAATTGTCTTTCTTTTGATGTCAGGAAAAATTGCAACAATAGAATCCAATCCAACCTCTTGTTTTGTTTCTATATACTTAAGAAGTTGTTGTGAGAATACTCTTGTTCCAAAGAGCTCTATTCTCTCTTTAGCGGTCAATGGCATGAATTACCTCCATTGTGATTTCACTAAGCCTATTAGCGTTCATTACAGCTAGAATTTGATGAGCATCATTAACCATTACTCTAAAATCACCATGACAAAGCTGAAGTATTCTTTTCAAAACTTTTTTATTATTTGAAATATCAAGGCCACAAGATTGGTTATAGAAATTTGCAATATCTTGTAATGATAAAGGTTGGAATACTAAGGGTTTAGATCTAATTCTTGACTCTAAGCGGGGTAAACTAGTCATCTTTCCACTTAAACTATGCTCTCCAACTAAAAGGATAGGAAGTCTACATTTTTCATTAATATTTCTAAGCATTTCTATATTTTTTATAGGCAATCTATCAGCTTCATCTACTACTAATAATTTTCTATAAACAAAACAAGATTCTTTTATTAATTCAATATTCTTATCTAATCCAAATGCAGGAGTTCCTTGCAATTGATTTACAATATCTTTAACCATCATTGTTAAAGAATAACCTTCCATATATAAGGAATAGACTGCTCTAGAATTTAATGCACAAAAGTGTTGGATTGCTGTTGATTTACCATATCCAGCATGCCCATAAACCACACCAATTGAACTATTTAATGTTGTTTTAACTGATAACAGATCTTTAGCTAATTCATCTAATTTCATGGTATTTTCAGTGATAATAAAACTATTTGATTTAACCCTAAAAGGTCCATCAATATTCTTAGTTTCATTAAGAGCTGCATCTTCTTTTGTTAAATATCCTAAAGCTACTAATTTCTCAATTATTTCTTTTTCCTTATCTGTATCACTTCCATATTTATTATTCACAATTAAAGAAATTGTTGATTTAGATAACCCAATAACAGTTCCCATTTGACTCATACTCATTCCAGTAAGTTCTAAAGCTTTTTTTACACTAATCATATTAACCTCCAATTTTTGCTTCTAAAGCATTAAAATACATTTCATATTCCTCATATTCTTCAGTATCTTTATATTCTTTCATGAATTGCTCATCTTCTTTTGGTAAAGGAGCACCTTGTATCAACATTTCTAAACACCATTGATATCTTTCCCTTTTAGTAGGCATTAATGGCTTAAATGGCCTAATTACTGTTTTAACTACTTCTTCAGGAGATTTTAATTTCTTTGGTGGAGCTTTGATTTCACAACTATTTTCAGCCTGCTTTATTTCAGGGATAATAGGTTTTTCATAAGTAATTTTTCCAATTGGTTTTACTAACGAATTAAAGGCTTCTTTAACACTTCTTATTTGTTTTCGCTTTTCAGAAATAGCATTAACCATTGCCCTATCATCTAGCATTGTTACAGCTTTAGAATTTACTTGAACTAATGGTTTAATTACTCCATCAGGAGTTACTGCGAAAGCTAGATCTCTTTGATGTCTGTTATATCGAACTTCTAATTTTTGACCATCAAATTTATAGATTCCTGAATCATCAATGGAACCATCTTCTAATTTAAGTTCTTCACCGATATACCAAATATTATCGATAACAATTCTTCCTCTACTTACAGTACATTGCTTTCTTTCAGCTAGAGCAAAATCAACATCAAACTTATCATAAAATTTAGCTACCCAACCTTTTCTTTGTTTCTCTTGTAACTTTTCCCAAGGACTCATTTTCAAAGTTGAATGTTTAGTTTGTTCATATTCACTTAAGCATTGAATACAAACTGAAATAAATTCTTGTTCTGTTAATAATTCATGTTTTTCTTTTTGCTTTTCTAATCTAGCCCTTTCTACCTCATCTACTGCTGCATTTGCTCCAGGAGTTGCACAACGACCAGGAATCATTTTTTCATCCAACATTTTTTCTAAAGTTCTAAAGAATCTTTCAATATCTTTTGCTTTTGCATTTTTGACACCCGCAAATATTCTTCTATGCTTTCTTCTCCATTCTTTTTCATTTGTAGCTACATCAATAATTTCACCCTTTTCATCTTCAATTACATAAGTGTTATTATTGGTTTTATAAAGTTCTGAAATATCTGCTGCATTCATTCCTAATTTAATTAGATCATCAATTATTAGATTTATGGCCTTAGAACATTCAGAAGTACCATTATCGTTATAGGTACAATCAAAAGCACCAAATCTATGAAGACCTAATCTTAAGCTTTCACGAACAGTATCTGATGAATAATGCTTATCAAATGCAATTCCATATATAAGCTTGGTACACATATCAAGCCATAAATAACATTCAGGTCTTCTTATTAATCCTGTATCATAATCAGCAATCCAGTAGTCAAAGATATGTTGATCTCCAATTACTATTTGGAAAGGATTTAAAGCATCACAATCTCTAGCAATCCAAAAGTAATTATCTAAAGCTCTATTTCCACCAGTAGCAAATGATAATAATAAAGGATTAATATTTGAAAGAAGAGCATAAGCACTTGAAGTGCAGCCTACACTCCAATTCTTTTGTTTAGCCATTTTCATAACGGCGTTTACAGCTGTTTTTTTATTACAAGCTCCATGTTGTTTTAAAGCTGCAAGATAATAACCTTGTAAATAATTAATGGCTTCTTTACTCCATTTTTGATTTTTGTTATTATGCTTAGGTCTTCCAATGATTCCGAATTCCTTATTTTCTTTTGCAATTCGGCGTACAGTTGAAGGCGATACCGAGAAGTAGAATGCAATTTGGTTTATCCATTCTCCTCTCGTAAGGTTTGATGGCTTATTGTTCACTTTTTGAGCAATAAGCATTTTTTTCCTTTGCTTCTCATCAATTTTTGTTCCAATTCCTATTAAAGACTTTTTTTCAACAGCAGCTAATTGAGCAGGTTTTGATAAAGCTGTAACAGGAATATCAGAAATCTTTGAGTTTTTAACTACTAATGTTTGCCATTCTGATGGCAATGAAGTAACTAAAATTTCATATGATTTTTTGTCTTTGGCTCTTGTAATGATAGTTGAATCTTTTTTAACTCTTAATTGAATAGTTCTTCTTGAGACACCAACAATTTCAGCTAACGTTTTTACATCAATCCACATTTATACAATTCTCCTTTCTTTACAATCTTTTAAATGTTTATCAATATTTGAAATGTATTTTGCAAATTCAGCAGCTGATGCTACTAATTCAAGCCAGGAAGAATGTCCTAAATATTGAGCAATTTTTGCTTGTATTCTTGCTGAGGATCTTTTGCCTGTAAGAATTTGATTTATCACAGCAACTGAACATCCACACATAGCAGCTAATGCTGTTTGACTTAACTTCTTTTGACTTATTTTGTAGACACAATAAGTGTGAATATATGGTTTATCCATCTATTCCTCCATTTCACTATCGATTGCAATCAGTTGAAGAACCTTAGCAATAGAAAGAGCAATATCAGCTCTTTTATCTTCATCAAACATTTCTAAAGCTTTTTCCACATATCGAACGATATGCATTTGGTCTTGGACAGGAGCTTCCTTAGTTGCAACATCTTGATACTTCTTACAAAGTTCCATTTGTCTCATGATGTCATCAGGAGTTGGATTATCCATTGTCTTAGATAGAATATTTAAATATTCTCTATCGAATTCTTTATATTCTTTTTGAACAACATCTTCACTTAGAAAATTTGGATGGGCTTTTTCTTCCCATTTTTGATAGGCCAACTCTTGTTTATTATCCCACCCCGCAGGTTTATATTGAGGATTAGATTTTCTCAAGTTATAAACTTCTTCAAATAAATTAGATATTTTTAATTTCATTTCTTCTACTGAATAAAGTTTATCTTCAGTTGGAGAATATAAAGATAACCAATTATAGGCTGTCCTACGGGACAATCCAATTTCTTCAAGATATTCAGCGAACGTATGAAGTTCATTACCTTGTGCCATTTTGCACGAGGTAGTTTCTATCTTTAAATCTGAACGATAACCAGGAGCTGATAAATTTTCCCTAGCAAAATATAATTCTCTAACAATATCTAGAGAACATTTTTTAAATTGGGAAACTAAAAACTTGGTAGTTTTTACTGATTCATCATAATCCCAATTTGAACTAATTTTTTGTAAGTTTTTTTCCATTTTTTAATTCCTTATTGCAATACGCATAAATTAGTGTAATAATAGTTATATAAGCTAAAATTTTAGCTTAACTAAATGTTATTTCATATTACGCTTAATGTCAAGCGTAATACGAGGATTTTATATGAGTATTAATTACAGATTAAAGCAAATTCGTGAAAGTTTTGGATTATCACAAGCGAAATTTGCAATTAAATTTAATCTTCCACAAAGTACATATGCACAATATGAAAAAGGAGGACGTTCAATTCCTGACTCCTTAAAGCAAGAATTATCTCAATTTGGAATTAATATGAACTGGTTAATAAATGGAATTGGCAATATGTACATAAATGATTCTCAAAATGATCAAAGTATTAGACCAGAACAAAAGCATATAATTGAGCCCACAGAAGCGTGGATAGATCCTAAAGGACAAATAACAACAATTAGTGTTAGTAAGGATAGTTTTTCAGTCCCTATATTAAAAAATAAAGTATCAGCAGGCCCTGGAGAAGAATGGGACTTAGAGGACTTTTCAGAAGAACGCTTACCTATATTAAAAAGATTTGTAAGAAGATTTCCAAAAGAAAAATTATTTTCAGCTGAAGTTAGAGGGGATTCAATGACTGGTGTTCAGCTCTTTGATGGAGATCTAGTTGTATTTGTTCACAACCTAATTGAAGGTGATGGAATATATGTAATTTCTGTTGATGGTGAATTATTAGTTAAAAGACTTGAATTTGATCATTTTGATAAAAAGTTAATTATAAAAAGCGAAAATCCTAGATATGAAGTAAAAGTGGTTGATCCTGAAAGGGCTCAAATCTTAGGAAAAGTTGTTGGTTGGTTACATCATCATCCTTATTGATGAGAATAAAAATTAAAGATTATATTTACTTAGGAGGAGTGATAAAAAGGTAAATAGCAGGTAGTTGCACCAATATTCCTATAGTGTGTTAAAATATATGGCACACAACTGAGGAATGGCCAAGACTTTAACTCGACATGTTTTACTAGTCCAAGAATATGAGACTGTTTAGGAGAATGAGGAGTTTTAGTCGTATCAATCACTGGTCCACTTACTGAGGCCGAATAGGAGAATGGAACAACTACCGAACAGAGAGCCATTTTTGATTTTGTGTATAAAAAAATAAATGCAAGGAGATAAGAATGGTTAACTGGGAAAACAAAACTGTTAGCGTAGGAATTGATTTGCATAAGACTCAATTTACAGTTTGTGCAATAACATCAACGAAAGAGATTCTATTTGAGAAAGTGTATCAAACTAACGATGAAGGTTATAATGCTTTTATTAGTGAATGTCACACTCTAGAAGACAAGTATGGTGCACATGTATCAATGGCAATAGAAGCTACTTCTAATGCTAGATACTTTAGAAACTTAATGCAGAAAGAAGGCTTTTTTACACTTGTTATTAATACTTTAAAATTTAAGGTTGTAACATTAAGTGCTAAAAAGACAGATAAAAGAGATGCTTTTACAATAGCTGAGTTTTTACTAAAAGATATGTTACCTGAAAGCTATCTATGCGATCAAGAAACAGAGGAGCTTAGAAAACTTATCTGTGAAAGAGCTGATTTAGTTTCATTGATAGTAAGAACTAAAAATAGAATACATAATATGATGTTAGGGTATGGGATAGTAACAACTGCCACTCAATTTCAAAGCAAGAAAAAGAGACTGCTTCTTCTAAAAGGTCTCGAAGACCACGCTTTGATTACGAAGAGGACAGTCTCTACCTTAAATAGTTTCATTCAAACTTTAGAAATTTTGGATGAACAAGTCAAGGCTTTAGAGGCATTAATTGAAGATTTTGTACAAGAAGATGAAGATGTTCAATTACTAAAAACTATTCCAGGTGTAGGGAAAATAACAGCTACAACCATTAGAGCATATGTTGGTGATATAAATAGATTTGCAACTTACAAACAGTTCGCAGCATATTGTGGACTCACTCCTTTTGTAAAGTTTTCAAATGAGAAAGGATTTACCGGACATATAACAAAGAATGGACCTGTAGAGTTAAGAACTGCAATGGTACAAGCTGTAATGGGTATGCTTCGTCTACAAAGATCATTAAGGTATTTGTCGCTAATTAATGATTATAAAAGAATGAAGAAAAACAAAGGTAGTGGGAAAAGTATAATTGCCTTTGCACGAAAACTCAGTAGAGTAATTTATGCAATTCTAAAGAAGAAAAAGCCTTTTGATATGAATAAATTAATAGGTGATTTTAATAAGCGACAAGCAGAAGCTGTATAGCTTCTAATAAAGAAAAATGAAGAAATTAGGTTATGGTTTTCTGTGAAAAACTATTGACCTTTTATAGGAGAAAAAAATGTCAATATATAATTCATGGAAAGAAGTTAAAATTCCAGTAACAGATATTTTACTTGATAAAGAAAATTATAGAATACCAAAAGATTCAAATGATTTTTCACAAAAAGATATTATTGAATATTTCCTAAAAGAAAAATCTTATAAAATTTTAGAATTAGCTCAAAGCATATCATTTAAAAACTATATAAATGTTGATCCAATAATATTAATAAAAGAAGAAGATAAATACATAGTAGTAGAAGGCAATAGAAGAATTACTGCATTAAAAGTATTAATTAATCCAGAATTAGCCCCACTAGAAGATAAGAAAAAGTTAAGATTAATGCAAAATACTATTAACATTGATGATATAATGTATCCAAAAACAGTTTTAGCCAATTCTAGGGAAGAAACTAATGATTATATTACAACAAAACATGCTGAAGGCGAAACAGTAATAAAATGGACTCCTATTATGCAATCAGAGTTCTATGAAAATGTGATCACTAATCTAGAAGAAGGACAAAACAAAGAAGATGCATATAAAGCATTGGATATTGATGATAAAAAATATATAAAACACCTAAATAGATTGATAATTTATAATAGAATTTGTAGTTTAAACTATGGCAATGCACCATATGCAACTGAAATTACTGATAAAGCTAAATTTCAAATAACTACAATAGAAGATAGATTTTTTAATAACACTTATTTTACATCAAAATTCAAAATTAATATTAATCATGATACAAAACAAATTGAAGTTAATAATGATGAAAAGTTTGACTATGTCTTAACAAAACTAATTACGTGGATTTACGAGACTCCTGGGAATGGTTCATCTCTACCAAAAATAAATTCTAGAACTGCAAACAAAGCACAGCAAGTAGAAAAATATGTAAAGTTAGCACTAAAATTATATTCTATAGAGATAACAAGCAATGAAAATCAAGTTACTGAAACTTCTAATAATGAAGAAGCTGGTCTGTCAAATAATATACATTCAAGCAGTTATTCAGGATTTGATGACAAACAATCAGAAAAGAGGACTATTATTAGTTCAGAAAGTGAAGTCACTACAGAAAAAGGACTAGTTAAACCCAAAATAAAAACTAGAGTATATTTAGAAGATGATGAAACTGCAATCCCATTATCTAAAATTAAAAATACAAGTGCTAGAAAATTATATCAAGAATTAATCACTATTCAGGTGCGTAATTATCCATTAATGACTGCAATTTCAATAAGGATTTTATTAGAAAAAATAATAAGATCTAATTTAAAGTCATTCGGAGTAAATTCATTAGATAAAAATTTATCAAAGCCCTTGTTTGATAAAAACAGAGCAAAAAAAACATCTAGAATAAATAATAAGAAAGATTTAGTTGAAATTCCTTTTGGGGCTATTTTAAAATGGATTACTCTAAAAGATAATGATTATGTAAATGAGAGAGATACAAAACAAATTTTAACTACATTTACAGAAGAGAAAACCTTTTTATCCTTGTTTACTTTAAATAATCTTATTCATAACACAAGTAGGACCATTAATTCAAAAGATGTTTTTGAATTGTGGGATTATTTAGATCCAATAATTAAATATTTTATTTATAACTAATATTAAGACTACAGGGATGGCCAATCAAACCAAAATATGACAGAATAAGAAATATGATGAAATCAACAACACCTTTAAGATATCCGGGAGGCAAACAAAAAATTGCTGGATATCTTAAGCAATTAATTAAATTAAATAATTTAGAGGATGGTATTTATGCAGAGCCTTATATGGGAGGAGCTGGACTAGCATTCGAATTATTATTTTCAGAACATATATATAATCTTTATTTAAATGATGCAGATACTAATATATATAATTTTTGGTATTCCATATTAAATGATACTGATAGATTTATTGAAAAAATTAGAACAACTGATATTAATGTTAAGACATGGAGAATCCAAAAAGAAATTCTATTTTCTAAATCTGAAGAACATGCTTCATTTGATAAAGGTTTTGCTGTCTTTTATTTAAACAGGACTAATAGATCAGGAATTTTAAAAGCAGGTCCTATTGGTGGTTATAAACAAGACGGAAATTGGAAAATAGATGCACGTTTTAATAAAGAAAATTTAATCACAAAAATTAAGCAAATATCTTATTATAAAAACAGAATAAAGCTTTATAATTTAGATGCATTAGATTTCTTATCAGAAATAAAACCTCAGATTATAAACAAAAAAGCCTTAGTATATTTAGATCCACCTTATTATCATAAAGGGCAAGAATTATACTTAAATTCTTATACACACGAAGATCATAAAAAAGTTGCATTTTATATGAATACTGAATATAAAGATATGAAATGGTTAATTTCTTACGATGATTGCGAAGAAATTCAAAAGATATATTCAAATTTCAAATTTTCTAAACAAATTTTAAATTATAGTGCTGCAGAACATAAAAAAGGGAAGGAACTTTTCTTTTATTCTAAAGAATTAAAAACTCCAGATAATATAACATATTACAATAATAACTAAATAGTTTAATTTCGCCCCCTCCTATTTTGATACACTTCAAATAGGAGGATTTTTTTATGGAAAAATATATTAATCCAATTTTACTTATTCTTATTCCATTCTTAAATGGCTTTGGAATTATTCTAAAAAAAGCTGCTAAAGATAAGAATAAATCATTTATCAGATCAACAGCACATATTCCATTTTATATTTGGTTTATAGCTATTGTCTTTTCAACCCTTATAGGTTTCTTCTATAGCACTAATAAAGGATCATTATTAATATTTGATGCAATTGTAATGTATGGAATAATTCAAGGATCTGTTGTTGCATTTATTTCTATGGGTATATACGACACTGTAAGATTAAAGAGGTAGAAATGTGTGGAAAAAGATTAAAGCCTTTATACCTTGGTTTATCTCTATTATTTCTACTGTTTTTATCACAAAATTATTTACCAGGAGAAACTCTCCAGGAAATGAGCACTCAAGAGCTGCTGAACAAATTGAAAATGAACTCACAAGAAATAGAGAGCTTTCAAAACAATCAAATGGAAAAATTAACTCTATCAGTGAAGAATTTAGAAGAAATGAAGCCAGAATTGAATCAATTGCAGAAGGACTTTCCAATATTGAAAGCGGACTTAGCGAGAGTTCAAACGATTCAAAAAGAATTGGAGAGCTCAACAGCGAAAATATCGACATCATTTATGAATTACAAAACAGATACAACAAAGGATATAAAGAATCTACAAATACAAAATGATATCCTAACATTTACTGTAATAGCCCTTACAACGTACTTAATTATTAACTCCCTTGCCTCGCCTTAATAAGCGGGGTTTTATTTTGCCTATCTCCTTTTTGTTACTATTAATTAAAGGAGAAATTTACGGATGGATTTTTTATCACTTGCAAATAGTTTAGGCCCTGTAGCTGTAATAATTTTATTATTAATAATCGTAATCATGCTTTTACAAAAATATAAAGAAATATCAGAAAACAATGCATTAAAGCTTGAAAAACATATTGATGAACAAAAAGAAGTAGATAAAGAGCAAGATGAAAAGATTAATTTTCTATCACAACATTATGTAACAAAAGAAGAAATGTTCCAACAAGTTGGAGGATGGAGAGCTGAATTAACAGCTGTTAATCAAAACATATTACATCTAACTGAATTGATATCAAAGGAGTAAACAATAAATGAAGATTACTAAAGAAAAAAGAAAAGAACTTAGAGGGCTATTAATTGGCTTTCTAGATAGTATATATCCTTCCAATATAAGCAAAGAAAGCATCTATGCAACGTTCTATGAATATTGGCAAACAGAAGATATAGACAAAGAATTAGCATACCTGGTTGATAAAGGATATATAACTGAAAAAGTTCTAATATCACCTTTTGGAAGCTCTTTTGATAAAATATATAACTATAGATTAACTGCTCTTGGAAAAGATCTAATTGATGGAACAGTAGAAGATATTGGTGTTCAAACAAGGAGATAAACATGGGTAGAAGATCAAAAGCTGATTTATATAATGTTGGTGGGGAAATAGTTAAACTTCATGATAAAGAAAAGCTAACCCATGAAGAAATAAGTAAAAAATTAAAGACTGAAAAAGGACTAGACCTATCTAGAGAAGCATCTAGAAGAGCTTACAATAATTCAAAACAAAAAGCAGAAAAATATGTTATAGCTGCTGAATCTTCAAAGATGATTCTTGAATCAGTAAAAGATGGAACAAATACAGATTTAGTTGAAGCTGCAAATTCAATACTTATAAATATGATGTATGAAAAAATCTTAGCAATAGATTCTATTGATTTCAAAGATGATGCAGCCATGGCTAAAGCAATGAATCAAATAGTTAATTCACAAGTAAAACTAGCAAGCTTTAGATTTACCTTTAAAAAAGGTGTTGAGAAAGCTAAAAATGCTGTTTATGACGCTTTAGCAAAACAATTAGAACAAGAATATCCTGAACTATTAGAAAAATTAAAAGAGATAATTATAAATATTGAGGTTACAGAATAAATGAAAATCCCTAAAAAAATCACACTACTCAATTCTACTTATACTGTAGAAATAAAACCAGATTTATTAGATGATCAAGGAGCTATTGGCCAATTCGATTCATTAAAGGGTAAAATCTTTATTCAACCAAATTCAAATATTTCTCCAATTATTCAAAACGAAATAGAGCAAACATTTCTACATGAATTAGTCCATGCAATTCTTTATAAAATGGAAAAACAAGAACTTTTTAAAGATGAAGCTTTTGTTAATCAGTTTGCTTCTTTACTACATCAAGCTTATTTAACTAAAAAAGGTGAACTAATTTTAGATAAAAAGAAAAAAGGAAATAAAAATGAACGGAGCATTAGCAGAACTAGCAAAAAGAAATAAAGGTTTAGAAACTGCTGCTCTAGATAAAGCTGCTAGAGAAGCAAAAGAAGCAAGACTCAAAAAAGCAGAAAATGACTTTACATATTTCTGTGAATATTACTTATCTGATTACTTCTTTTGTAAACCAGCAGAATATCAAAAAATATTATATGAAGTAATTCAGAATAGAGAATTAACTGAAGAAAATGCTAATAAATTAAAAAAATTAGTACCTGATGAATTTCAATCTACATTTAAAGCAAGAAAAAACCTTAGAGGAATTATTGATGTAGAGCCTAGAGGTCATGGTAAATCAACAAGAATGACTTTTGCCTTCCCTCTTTGGCAATTATTATTTAAAAAGTCAAAGTTTATAATAATTATTGGAGCTTCAAAAGATGATGCAATCCTGCAATTAGAAAATACCAGATTTGCTTTAGAAGAGAATGATAAGATAATTGATGATTTTGGATTTCTTAAAGGATCTACCTGGAATAAACAATTTCTAAGTTTAACCAATGGAACAGCCATTGTTGCTAGAGGTAAAGGTGGTTCTTTAAGAGGGTTAAGAAAAAGACAAAATAGACCTGATTTAATTATCGTTGATGATACTTTTAAAGATAATGAAGCAGATTCTTCTCAAATAAGAGATAAAGTTCATAAATGGTTTAATAAAACAATTCAACCTCTTGGAACTGAAGCTTTAATTGTTATTGTAAATACAATCACAAATGAAGATGATCTTCCCTCTAGATTATTAAAAGATATAAAAGAAAATAGAAAAAATAATTGGATAGGTTTAAGATTTTCAGCCGAAATAAAAAAAGGGGTTCCTCTTTGGAGTGAAAGATATACTTGGAAAGAATTAAAAACATTACAAAATGATTTAGGATCTATTGCTTATGCTCAAGAATATTTATCAAAACCGTTAAGTGATGAAGATAGGATATTTAAAACTTCCTGGATAGTAAGATGTCAACATAGTGAAATTCCTGCTTATTTATATAGAACTGAAGGGATAGACCCCGCTACAGGTGTTCATGATATGAGTGCTGTTGTTGATGCAGGATATGATAAAGAATCAGGAATAATATACATTTATTCCTCTCATGGCCAAAGAGAAAGTACAGAGTCTTTTAAAAGAAGACTAATTCAACGATATAAATTATATCGTTATAGAAAAGCATATATGGAAGATGTTCAATTCCAAACAGTTTATAAAAAAGAAATAATCAAAGATGCAGCTAAAGAAGGAGTAGCTCTTCCTATAAAAGGAGTTCATCCAGGAAAAGGAAGTAAATCAATTCGACTGATGTCTATATCCCCTTTAGTTGAAAATGGATTAGTCGTTTTTGCTCCAGGCAATGAAGATTTAATAGATCAATTAACTGGATTTCCAACAGCAGGATATGATGATTTATGTGATGCCTTTTATTATGCAATAAAAGCAATTCAAGAAAATAATGGCAAAAAATTATCAGATCTTAGAATATTCAACAAAGTAAATAATAGAAAAAATAATATAAGAAGGAGCTTAAATATATGATTCCATTGTACAAATTAAATTTTGAAAAGAGATTAACCATTAATCAGTTAAATGAAGCTATCCAATGGAAAAATTATCAAAACAGAACAATAAAAACCCTTAATAATTATTTCTTAGGAGAAAATGAAACTATATTAAATAGTGATCTCGAAAAAAAAGTTCCAGTCCCTTTTGGAAGAAAGCTTGTTAAAAGTGTATTAGGATTTATGTTTAAAGAAGGCTCTATTACATATTCATATCCTGATTATTTAAGTGAATTTCAAGAATTGATTAAAAACATCTTTGATTCTAATGATGAAGAGACAGAGAATATAAGAGTTGCCAGAGACCAAGCAAGATTTGGAAGTGGTTATGAAATTGTATATATAAGTAATAATGACGGAATCCCTGAATTTTATAGAGTGCCTGCAACTCAATTAATCCCTATTTATGATATGGGAGTAAAACCAAAATTAGCAGCGGGAATTAATATTTATAATATTTCAAAGAAAGTTCAAAAGATGGAAGTTTATTACCCTACTTTCATTGATGTTTATATTTCTTCTGGTAGAAGTTGGGACTTAATTGAAACAATCCCTCATCAATTTGGAGATGTTCCAATAATTGAATATAGAAACAATGAAGAAGGAATGGGAGATATTGAATCAATAATTAAATTAATAGATGCTCATGATGAAATTTTATCTAATGGACTTAGAGAAGATGGTAAATATGCAGATGCTTTATTAGTTCTTAAAAATATTGGTGTAGATGAAGAGAAACTAAATAAAATACTCAATTGGAGGATTCTTGAAACTGATGGAGAGGGAGAAGCAAATTATTTAACAAAAGAAAGTGCTTACGAAGGAAGAGAAGTTTTAAGAAAAGTTATTGAAAAACTTATTTATTCTATGAGTGGTATTCCTAATCTTGATGATAAAGATGCAATGTCTCAACAATCAGGAGAAGCTCTTAAATACTTATATGCAACATTTGAAGTAATGATTGCAGGAGATAAACAATCAGGCTTTTCTGATGGACTTATGAGACGATTAAGACTAATTAATAATTATTTAACTTGGCTTGGAAAAAGCAAAGTTTCAATTGATAATATTTCAATTAAATGGAAACGTAACTTGCCAAATGAAACAACAATTATTGTTGATAATGCTGTTAAATTATCAGGAATTATTAGTAATAAATCTATATATGAACAATTACAACAAGCTAATTTGATTAAAGATGTTAGTGAAGAAGAAAAAAGAATTAAAAAGGAGAAATCTGAAAATTCAAAAGATTTAACATCTACAAAATTAACTTTTGATGCTTATGCTTAAACTATATGATTCTTTATATAAAGAAGCTCAAGTTTCTTTAGCTAGTATTTTAGAAAATGAAGAGCAAGAAATAATTAAAGCATATGGAACAGCTATATATAAAACAAGAAAAGAATTAAAAACTCTTTACAATAAATATAGTAAAAATGGCAAATTATCTAATGCTGAATTATCAAAATATAATAGACTATCTGGTATTCAAAATCAAATAGAAAGAATACTAAATAAAGAAACTTCAGGTATTGGACCAATGATTGATAAACTCACTTCTATTCAAAGGGAAGAGAGTTTTTATCGACATGGGTATGCAATAGATCAAGGAGGAACTATTGGCTTAAATTGGGGACAATTTAATGAAGATGCAATTAAAAGTTCTGTTAATAATAAACTAAGTAAAATATCAGCAACAGATCTTTTAGAAGAAGCAAAGCCTAAATTCTTAAACCAAATTAGAAATGAGATTAGTTTATCTACCATTAGAGGGGATAGTTATGCAAAACTTACTCAAAGAATTGAACAAATTTTAGGCGTTTCTGTTATTGGTGGAAAAGATGCAATATATAAAGGAGTAGGAATTGCAGCAAGAGCATTAAGGATAGCTAGAACTGAAGGACAAAGAGCTCTAGTTGAAGGACAATTAGCATCATACAAAAGAGCTGAAGAAATTGGCTGTGAAATTGATGAAATATGGGATGCAACACTTGATGGAAAAACAAGACCTGAACATGGAGAACTAGACGGACAAGCTAAAGATTTAGAAAAAGGAGGTTGGTTAGTACCATCTATTGGAATAGTAACAGGACCTCTTCAATCAGGTGTAGCTTCTTTTGATATTAATTGTAGATGTAGAGTAAGAGGCCAAGTTAAAGGCTACCCCGCTGAGAAAAGAGCATATAGAGATAAAGATGGTAAAACACAAGTTGGAAAATATGAAACTTACAAAGAATGGAAAGCAAAACAAAAAGTTACGAAGACGACTAAACAAAGCAAGAATTCTAGTACTAAAGAAACTAATAAAATTAAAAGAAATTATAATTCAGATCTAGCTACAAAAATTGGTAAAGAACATTATGATAATATGCACAACCTGCTTGATAATTGTGAAGATAAAAAAGTAGTAAAGCTTTGGGAAAAATATGAAAGCAAAGTTTATGTTGGGAATACTAATATAGCACCAGACAAAGCCCATTATGCCCCATATTCAAATAAAATAAATTTTAATCTTAAAGATACTGCAAAAGGATCTGACTATGAATCAAAATATCAAACACTATTCCATGAATCAGGACACGCTATTGATAGAGCAATAAATAGAGAAAAAGGTACAAATAGATTGAATTACTCTTTAACATATAAAGATGGATTATTCCCTGATACTATTGAAAAAGAAGCAAAACAAAGAATTGATACAATCAATGAGGAACTCAAAGCACTATTTAAAGAACATAAAACAGATTATGAATGGCTATATAAAAATGGAATGCTTAGAGATTATTATTATTTTAATTGGAAGACAACAGGAGAAATAAAAACAACACTAAAGTATTCAAAAAGATTTGCATATCAAAAAATCCAAAAAGAAATTAAGACAATCCCTCTTGACTGTAGAGGGAATTTGAGTGATATAATGGAAGGAGCCACTTATGGGAAAATAAAAGCTGGTATTGGACATGGTGTAAGTTATTGGAAAAAACACAAAATGCAAGATACAAACAATGGATTGGCAGCAGAAGCTTTTGCAGAAATGATTGATGCAACTATCGCAAGTAAAAAGAGTTTAGATTCAATAATTAAATATTTCCCTGAATCTTATAAAATATTTAAACAAATGATAGAGGAGGTTTTATAATATGGAAAAAGATGATATTGAAATATATTTAGATAAATACATTGAGAAATTTGATTCAAACTTCCCCTATTTTTTAGTTAGAGGTATGTCTAAAAAAGAAATGATTAAGATTATTAAAGAAAGTCTTGAAACTGGAAAACCTTATGAACCTGAAATAAAAGAAGGTTGTTATTACTAAAATATTATTTACTTCTGATATTGTTCTCTAACAATTACTATGATAATCTATTTATAACTAGCAGAAGGACATTATCATGTTTAATTATTTATTATATTTAGATTATAAAAAATTCGACTTTCTTTCAAATTTATTCACAATCGAACATTTAAAAGATTTAGCTGTTATTTTATCAGGATTAGGATCAGTTGCAACAATTATACTTGTCTATCTTTCATATAAACAGTTCAAAATATTTATTAAAGAATACAAAGAAAAAACTCAACCAAAAATAATTCCATATATCGATGTTATAGCAGATGGTAATTCTGTATCATGGATATTACTAAAATTTTATAATGCATCAAATATAGTTGCGACAAATATTGGAATTGAGATAGATGAAAAATGGCTAGATATTTTAGAAAAAGTAGAAAAAGACTCACTAGAATATAAACTAAAGGAAAAAAAAATAACTACTGCTGATATTTTACGTGAATTAAAAACTTACAAGAATATCTACATAACTAATAGACAAGATCATAGCTATGTAATTACATCATTAAAAAATTATAATAAAATTAATTCAAGACCTATTGAAATCATAATAACATATTATGAATATAAAAATAAAAAAGAAAAATTTGTTCTAAATTTACGAAGTATTGGAAATAAAGCTGAAAATGTGAATCAGGCTACCTTAAATGAATTAAATAAAATCGATGAACTTTCAGAGATTAATAAATCTTTAAAAAAACTAATTAAATAATAATAGCTTACAGGATATCAATAATTAAGTTAAAATAACATCTATAAACGTCTAAATTTTTAATTCATAACTAATTTATCAATTTAATTAGAACTACCCGTTTATCAACGTTTATAAACACCTCTCCTTGAACATTACTATAATACTATCAAATGAAATCTCAAAATCATTAAGACTTTGGGATTTTTCTTTGTGATAACCTTTCTATATCTAATTTCAATCAAGGAGTTAACTATGGAAAAAGAAATGAAAACTTTTATTGGAACAAAGCTAATAAAGGCAATACCAATGAACAGAAATGATTACAATAATTTAAGAGGATGGGAAGTCCCAAAGAATGAAAACATTACAGATGAAGGATTTCTTATTTGCTATCCAGATCAAACATCAAATATTGACGGTTTTGACGGATATGTTTCATGGTCCCCTAAAAAGGTTTTTGAACAAACCTATTTCGAACTAATTAAAAATCCTAAATTAAAAACAGACAAACCTTCTATTTCTCAAGAAATGGTTGATAATTTTATATCAGATTTTGAAGTATTCACAAAACAAGACAAGATTACAATTGTTATTGCTACCTTAATTAATGGATTTACTATTGTTGAAAGTTCAGCTTGTGTTAGTTCAGAAAATTATGATAAAAACCTAGGATCTAATATTTGTAAGAAAAAAATCAAAGATAAAGTATGGAGCTACTTAGGTTTTTTACTTCAATCTACACAAAATATAAAAACGCCTAAGAATTCTAAATAAGCTCTTCTGATAAACTTAAACAAATAAGTCCAAGGAGGATGTAATGAAATTAAAAGTTAAACAATTCTTTGATGCTGCTACTGATAATTCAGGAACTGGCACTTCTAAAAAACCTGAAGACACAGAAAAAAAAGAACCTGAAAATAAAACTGTAGTTCAAAAGAAAGAAGACGGACAAAAGAAACAAGCTGAAGATGAAAAACTTAAACTTGAATTAGAAGCTGAAAAAAAAGCTAGAAAAGAGATTGAGGCAAAATTAAAAGAAAAAGAATTAGAAACTTTAAGTGAAGAAGAAAAGAAAAAAGTTCAAGATGAAGCTGATAGGAAACAACTTTTAAAAGACCATGAAGATCTACAGCTAGAAAGACTTGGTTTAGATGAATCCTACAGAGATTTAATCAAAGGTGAAACACCAGCTGAAATTAAGAAGAAAGCTGAAGCTGTTGCAAAAGTAATTACAAACACAAAAATGAATACTGAAGCAGAAGTTAAAAAAGCTGTTTCAAAAACTCTAATTCCTGGAGGAGCTGGAGATAGTGATAATGATGGTGAAATGGATTCTGTAGATTATTTTACAGATGTATTAGGAGGTAAAATTTAATGGCTACATTAAGAGAGATTGCTCTAGAAAGAGCTAAAAAACAACCACATCAAATAGATTCAGTTCTTTGTAACTGTCCTATTATCGAAACAATAGAATTTGGGCCAACAAATCATGGGCTTCAACATGCTTATGAAGAATTAACAAAAGTTACAGGTGGACAATTTGTTCAAATGGATGCTCCCCTTCCAAGTGCTGATGCACAAGCAACTTTAAAATTCCAAGATTTAGGAATCATGGGTTTTAATTTAGAAGCAGGAGTTGATAAAGTAACTCAACTTTATGGTAAAAATGGATTTGCAAAATATCTTGCAAAGAAATCACCTAAAATTATGACTAAATCAGCAATGGCAACAGAAGAAGCCTTAATCTATGATTTATTAGCTCCATTAGCTTTAAAGAATGGCAAAGCTCAAACTGCTAAGGCTACAGGTAATTGCTATTCATTATTTGCTGTTAGATGGGTAGAAGATGAGTTTGGTGGATTATATGATCCTAACGGTTTTGGTAAAGGAACACTCTTTGATACTCTTCCTTTATCAAATGGAGCTCCATATAAAAATTCTGATGGTATTACTGTTTATGGTGCAGATTTCAAATCCTATTTAGGTTTCTTATTAGCTAGTGAAAATAATGTAAGTGCAATTTTCAATATTGATGATACCCACATTCCAACTGCAAGCATGATTGATCAAATGCTTGAAGATGTTCATGCAGGGGATATTGGTAAAACATTTATCTTTGGACATCCACATGCTTTAAATCTATTAAAAACTATTAAAGAAGCAACTTTAAAAATGGGTCCTGGAGATAAGAATTATTCAAGATCTCTTTCATCCTGGGATGGTATTCCTTTAATTGGTTCTTATAACTTTAAAAATGGATTAGAAGAAGTTGTAGATATTGCAGGAGATAATGACGTGCAAATTGGTGATGATTTAAGAGTATTCAATGAGCAATACTTTGAAAAGAAAGCTCTTCCTAAAAACACAAATATAGAAAGTGAATTTATCGATACTGGTAAAGGTGGAGCAAATGGTGGTATCTCTATTAAAGCAATTGCTAATACTGCAATTACAATTACAGATACTAAAAAAGTTACATTTAGTGTTATTGATTCAGATGGAACTCACGAAACAACACTATATACAAAAGATATTACAGGTAACGCCAAGAAAAATTCAGTATTATTTGAATTTGTATTACCACCACAAGTTCAACAACTTACTAAAGTTAAGATTGAAAGTGATGATGATGCTGTTACTGGTACTGTTAACATCTATCCAAGAACACTTCCTAGATAACCTTCTAGTCATATTCCTTATATATAGCTTTGGAAGTAGAGAGAAATCTCTACTTCCTTTTATCTTGAATAAAATTCTATTCAATTTCAATTTTTGCCATTTTCATATAATTATCAGTTTCTCCCGATTCATCAATTATTCGAGCAATATTTGCATCTATCTTTAAACAAGTAGTTTCTGTTTCTGGGCGAGGAATTATTGCTATAAAGTCTCTATTTTTATTTTTAGTAATTTGTAACAACGTACTTATTATAAATAAAGAATTATTATAATACCCAATATATTCATTCTCAAAAATATTACCTTTACCGAAAACTTCATCTAATGTAGTATCTCCAAAAGGATAAGATCCATGATTACTTGAAAATTTTCTTTGTATTCTTAAATTTAAATCCAATTTATAAACATAAGTTCCAAAACCAGAAAACTGTAGCCAATCTTCTTTTCTTGACTCTGTCAAAATCATTTTTGCTTCTTTATAAGTCATGTTGACTCCTTATTATTAATCTATTATTAAATTATAAACTCCCAAAATTCAGAATACAAGAGCGACTACTATTTTTTTTATTAGGACTACTTTTAAACTCAAATGATTAGAATTTAATACCCTAATATATAGTAATCTTTACTTATGAGTATAATCACCTTAGAAGAATATAAAAAATTAACAAACCTAAATGTATCTGATTATGATATTCAGATAACTGAGCTGATACCTATTATTGAAGAAGATATTTTAGCTATCAGAAATAAGCCTTGGGATTTAGACAGTAACTATAATCCAATACATCCTTATAATATTAAAATGATAGCAGCTGAAATGATCTCTTATAAAATCAACACTCTTAAAGGATCTGTTGGTTTAGCAAATGAACACTTTGGAGATTATTCTGTTTCTTATTCAAATGATTTATTTATGGGCTATCCTAAATCTATTACAAGCAGAATTAAAAGATATGGGAGAGTTTTATGAGTGTAGAATCAATGTTTAATAATCAAGCTCAAATAATAAAAAATATATCAACCAGTAACGCTGGATGGAATCCAACAAAAGAACAACAAGCTATCGATACTAGATGTAGAGTAAGAACTCTTTCATCAAAAAATGCTTTCTTTGCTGCTAAAGATGTAATAATTGCAACTCATAGAATTTACTTACCAATTAATACAAATATTACTAGTAAAGATAAAATTAGATATCAGGAGAAAGAATATAAAATTATCTCAGATATTAACAAAGTTGAAAATCAATTTATTCAATTAGATTTAAAGGTTATTGAATGATTAAATTTGAAGACAAAAGTATTCAGTTAAAAACTGAATTAGGAAAAGCTTTAGATAAAGGATTAACTACAGCTGCTATTCATGCTGAGGGAAATTGTATAACCCAAGCTCCAATAGAAACTGGTCATTTAAGAGGATCTATATCATATATTACTAGAATAAATCAAAAAACAGTAAATGATATTAAAGAGCCAATGGATTCAAAAACAAAGGATTTAGCTGCTAATGATTTTATAAAAGGTGTTGCTTTCTCTGGTGAAGCATTTATTGGAACCAATCTTGAATATGCTCCACATGTTGAATATGGAACAGTTAAACAAAGAGCTCAAGCTTTTATGAGAAATGGAATGAATGATTCTAAAAAAGGAATTCAACAAATATTAACTAAAGAGCTAAAAGGGTTAAAAATAGGAGAAGAGTAAAAATATGTTATTTGAAAAAGATTATTATGAAATGGTATTAAATAATTCTTCTTTCCAGGCAATTTTTTCTAATAGAATATATTTTTTAGAACTTGAAGAAACTGATAATACAACCTTCCCCTATTTAGTTATTCAACCAATTTTAACTGGATCAACGAGAGAAGTTGAATTCTTTAAACCATTATTCCAGTTAGATGTTTATCACAATAATAAATATAAAGCATTAGAAATAGCGAACTCTGTAATTGATATACTTAAAAGTGTTAATGGATTTTATGGAACTATATCAATATCAAATTGTATTTCTGAAAGAAGAAAACCTTTAAGGCTTGGAAAAGATTTATGGAAAGTTCCAATAGATACAACGTTTAATTGCAAAGGCAATTATTGTTAGACCTAATATAAATGGAGGATTTTATGGGTAACACTTATTATGCAGGAGTTCATATTCCTGGAGGCTGCACAGTTTTTGTAGGAGATGATGAAGCTTCATTATTAGATATTGGAGTAATTCCAATTGATACAGATACCAATATAGAAATAACCTACGATAAAGTAAAAATTCAAGGTTCAAAAAGAGAATTAATTTCAAGTTATGTAAAGAACATGAAAGCAAAAGCTTCAACAGAAATCTATCAAATAAGATTAGACATTATTAATAAATTAACTGGTGGAGTGATGAACTTAAATTCAATTGCGGGATCTTTAGTTAGTGATGAAAATTTCACAGTAAAGCCTGGCTGGAATAAAGGGCAACTTTATATCTTACCTGGTCAAAATTCAAATGGAAGTAAACAATCTATTACATCAATTATTGCAGGTTCAAAAACACTTGTAGAAGATGAAGATTACATACAAAGTAAAGATGCATCAGGTAGATGGGGAGTTATCGTTTTAGCTGATTCTGCAGCTCTTACTACATCAAATTTAAATATTGTTTATAGCTATACTCCATCAACTGCCATAAAAGCAAGTATGGGAAGTTCTATAGCTAGTATTACTCCAAAGGTAGTAAGATTTTTATTGATGCAAGAAGGCAAAAAATTCCAAGTAACTTTATTTGCAGCTCTTATGGAAGGTGGAATAAAATTATCATTCCCTGGTGTTGATAATGATAAACCAGCATCACTTCCAATTTCTATAGAAGGTGATTTAGACCCTAATAGAGCTGAAGGTTCTCAATTATTAGATATTATTGATGAAATTGGAGTTAATTAATAATGGATAAATATATAGATTTGAATGGCCGTGAGAAATCAATCACGGCCAAAATTAAAATGAGTGATACAACCTTTACCATAAAAAGAGTTGTGATTGCTGTAAGAGTACTATATTCTAACCATTTGAAAAAGATGGGAGATCTGTTTAAAAAAGTTGGCCAACTAGATGAAAAAGATATAAATGCTTTAAATAAACTTAATAAATCTATAGATGAATTTAATGAAGAAAAAGAAGCACTGTACGATAAAATTTTAAAACTCTTATTAGAAAAAAATGGCTATAAATATAATAAAACCTGGTGGGAAGAAAATGCTGAAGAAACAGATATTAGAAATTTCATTGAAGAATGTTTATCAAAAGATTCTACCACAAGAAATAAAAAAAAAGTCCTAAAGTAGACTATGAAAAATTATGTAATGCATTAGGACGGGAATGGAATTATATTACTCCGTCCTATTTTTTTGAAGAAATGGATATTGAAGATATAAATAAATTAGTTCCATTTATAGATCCAAAACAATATGCAAAATGTTTTACACCCATAAAGAAATCAAACAATTTAGAACAAGCGATTAAAGATGGAGTTATAAAAAAGAGGTAAAGATGACAAATATAGTAGGAACACTTATATATAAAATTACAGGTGATACTTCAGCCTTGGAAAATAATTTAGCTAATTCTAAAAAACAAGTTGTGAAAACTGGTGATTCAATTGAAAAAATGGGAAGTAAAATAAAGACAGTTTCAACAACTATTATTTCAGGTATGCTTGTAAAATCACTTATTCAAGCATCCTCACGATTACAAGAATTAGATAATAAATTTAATACCGTATTTAACGGGATGGAAATTCAAGCAAAAGAATTTGTTGATGAATATTCAAAAGCTACATCTAGAGGAATTATCGACACCAAAGAATTTTTAGCAACTCAACAAGATTTAAGAACAGGATATGGAGACAGTGTTGAAGCTGCTACAAAATATTCTCAAGCTGTTGTTGGAATTACTAATGACTTAGCTTCTTTTTCCAATGTTCCAGTAGCAGAAGCTATGGCTGCTATGCAATCAGGATTATCTTATCAATTTGAAGCTTTAAGAAGATTAGGAGTAAGTTTATCAGTTGCTACTATTGACCAAGGAGCTTATGCAAAGAGCATAAATAAAACCTGGTTAGAGATGACTAATCTTGAAAAGCAAGAGGCTGTATTATCAGGTGTAGTATCACAAAGCAAAAATGCATTACATCAAAATATTCAATTGTGGACAGATTACAATTATAAATTAGGTGATGCGGCTTTAACAGCTGATAGTTATGTAAACTCTTCTCAAGGAATGCTACAATCTCTTGAAGATACAAAAGCAGAAATTGGAAATAATTTAATACCAATTGCATCTTTATTAAGCTCCACTGTATTAAATTTATCAAGAGGAATAAATGCTCTTCCTGATGGGCTTCAATTGACAGCAACAGCAGCAGGAGTATTTGGGGCTTCCCTTCTAGCACTTAGTACAGGACCTGTTGGAATAACAATAGGAGCTCTTGGTGCATTAGGAGTTTTGTTCTCAAACATAAAAACAAGTAATGAGAAATTAACAGATGCTACTACAACTTTAAAAAATCAAAGCAACCTATATTCAAATATTGTTAAACAATTATCAGGGAATACAAAAGATTTAACAGAAGAAGAAAAAGCCCTATTAGAAGTTAGACGAGACCTTGCAAAAGCACAGATAGAAGGAGCTTTAGCAGAGCTTTCAGATTCTTATGAAAAACAAGAAAAAAAGATAGATTCATTTAAAAATAAATTAAAAGCAACAAGAGGAGAATATAACGCTTTTAAACTTGCTAGAGAAAAAGGAATTGATGTTGTTAAAAGACAAATTGATGCGTTGCTTTCAGCAGAAGATTTAGATACTGAAGGTAGAGCAATGCTAAATACCCTCCAATCTATTGCTAGCGATGTTTCAATGAATTTATATAAGGTAAATGATACAATATTTGATAAATTTTATGCAGATTTAGCTGATAAATATGAAGAAAGAATGGATGAATTAGCACAGTTAGAAAACCCACTAAAAGCTTCTATTAATGAAATAGCGATTTCAGTTTCAAATAATATTATTGATATTTCAAAATACAAAACTACCCATGAAGAACTCTATAATGAAATAATGGCCGTTGTAGAATCATTGGAAAAAGAGAAAGATAATCAAGAAACATTAAATTCAACAACGCAAGAAGCTATAAATTTAAATAGCGAATATAAAAATAAAGTATTAGAGAATCTAGCAATAAAACAAGAAGAAAATGAAAACTTTAAACAAGCTGCTGAATTAAAAAAAGAAATCCTTGAAAGTGAAAAAGAAGATGCAATTAGAAAATTAGCAACTGATTATGAATTAGTGGGAAAAGAAGAAGATATAAATAACATTTCAATATCTCAACTAGAAAAGAGAATTGAAGAAAATAAAAATGCAAACCAAGAACTAACATACCTAAATCAATATTATTTACAGGAAAAAGAAAAAATTGATGAAGAAGCTTTAAAAAAAGAACAAGAAATTATTAATGAAAAAAAAGAAGCTGAAGAAGAGTTAACAAAACTTAGAGAAGAAAATAATCAAAATTATGCAGATAAATTAAAAGAACAAAATATAAGCATTGATGAAAATGCTGCTGCTGAATTAGAGAGTAATGGAAAATATAAAGAAGCATATGAAATTAGAAAACAATTACTAGAAAGTGAATATGCTAGCGAAAAAGAAATCTTAAAGAAAAAGATTGAAGACGGGGAAGCAACAAACCAAGCTTTAATTGATTTGGAAGAATATTATAAAAATGAACAAAATATTCTATTAGAAAATTCAAATGAAAAAATTAAAGAAGAAGAAAAAAAGAAAAATACTGAACTAGAAAAAGAGAGAAAAGAAACAAGTGAAAAATATTTAGATCTAATTAGAAACCAGGCAATTGAAATAAAGAATAAATCAGCTAATGAATTAGAAAATTTAGGTTTTATAGAAGAAGCTTATGAGATTAGAAAACAATTGATAGCTGAAGAATATGAAAAAGAAAAAGAAATTTTAAATAAGAAAATTGAAGATGGAAAAGCAACTAGTGAAGATATAACTAATCTTGATAAGTACTACACTCAAAAACAAATTGAATTATATGATGAAAAGAATGAAAAAATAAAAGAAAATGAAGAGAAAACACAAGAAGAAATAAAAGATAAAAGAGAAAAAGCTTTAGCTGATAATTTAAAATCTTTTAACTCTTATATAAATCAATTTAAATCAATGTCTAGTGAAATTTCTTCATATTTAGATGCATTAACAGAAAAACAACTAGATAATTTAGAAAAACAAAAAAATCAAAAACTCGAAGATTTAGGATTAACTGAAGAAAGTGAAAAAGAACAACTTCAAAGAGAATATAATGAAGCAATAAAAAATGGAGATTCTGAGCTAGCATTAGAAAAGCAAAAGGCTTTGGAAAAACTAAAAATTGAAGAAGAATTTGATGAAAAGAAAAAAGAAATAGAACTTAAACAAGCTAAAAGAAATAAAGAGATTAAAAAATTTGATGCATCTATTTCTACCCTTCAAGCTGTAATTGGATTATTAGCTGATCCTGGTGGTTGGCAAGGAATAGCTCTATCAGCTATGGCTGCTGCTACAGGAGCAGCACAAGTTGCTGCAATAGAAGCTACCCCGCTTCCCTCCTATGATGTTGGTACTTGGAATGTTCAAGGAGATCAAATATCCCAAATTCATAATGGAGAAATTATTGTTCCAGAAGCTATAAGTGATTCAATTAGAAAAGGAGAAGCATATTTAGGTAAAAAAGAGGATTCTAATCATGTTTCAATAACAATAATTAACAATACTGGAGCTGAAGTCAAAACTGAAGAATCAAAAAATGGCGATATCAAAGAGTATAAAATAATGATTGGAAAAGTTGTTAATACTCAAATAAATGAAGGCAGATATGATAATGCTTTATCTTCAAGATATGGATTAAGGAGGAATGGATATAATGCTTAAAACATGGCCAAGTAATTTACCCTTATTTGAAATAAATTGGGCTCTTAATCCAAAAGATAATTTGATTACAAATCAAAGTGAAAGAGGTCCTATCAAATCAAGAAAAAAATCTTCAGTTTCTATAAATGAATTATCAGGACAGATTGAATATTCAAATCAACAATTTCTTGAATTTCAAAATTTCTATAAAGAAATAAATGATGGGGCTGATGCATTTTATATAAATGATTTTATAAGCGACAAAATTCAAATTGCTAGATTAATAAAATGGACAGCTAAAAGAGTTGGTATTAACTCATTTAATTTAAATATATCAATAGAGGTTGAAAATAGATAATGGAAACAACAATAGTTCAAGAATTTTATAAAGAACACTCATCTAAAATATTTACACAATTATTAGAGATAGTTGGTGAAGATTTTTCATTTTATTTTATAAATGATAATCTTGAATTGGTTGTAAATGATATTACATATAAACCTTGTAATTTCACATATATACCATCAGAACCTGAAGCTATTGATTCAAATAGCCAAATAGAAATTGATGATATAGACAAAAAACTCACTTATTATTTACAAAAAACAACTAAACCAATTGAAATTAAAATAGGGTTAATAGATAGAGATAATCCTTCAGTTTATATAGATGGCCCATATAATAATAAAGTAAGTAATATAAAAATTCCTTCCAACTCTTTAATTACAATTGAATTAATCTCAAACAATCGACTTTCATATAAAATTGGGAACTCAAGCTATAATAATATAAACTTTCCAGGACTTTTTGGATAATGGATTTAAATAAATATTTTTCTCTAGAATATAAAGAAAATGGAAGGAATAACCCAGGATTAGATTGCTGGGGATTTGTAAGATACTTTATAAAAGAAGAATTAAATATTACACTTCCCCTATTTTCTAATGTTCGAAATATTGAAGAATTAAATATTACTATAAAAAATTTTACAGAAGTAAAGACTCCTAAAAAATATGATTTGGTATTACTTAAATCAATTAACCAGAATCTCACACATATAGGAATATATCTTGATAATTCAATAATACATATGACAAAAAATGGAGTTACAATTACAAAAATAAATAGAATTAAACACTTGATAATTGGCTACTTTTCAATTTATTAATGCGATTTTACAAGGCCTTAATATGTTATTAATAAGATATGAAAATCAGAATTATTAATAACATTTTTAATGGATCATACAATACATATGAACAAACTGGGACTTATACTATTCAAGAATTAGTTAAAAAGTATTCTTGTGAAGATTACCAGATATTTTTAAATAATAAACCATGTACTGATAAAAATATAAAAGTTAGTAAAGATGATTACATAGTGTTTAGAAATATTCCTAAAGGACTTTCAGCAACAGCAATTGCTGTTATTAGTTTAGGAGTAAGTGTTACTTCTTTAATAGCTGGTGGAATTTATTTATATAATACCTTAAATTCTCTACCTAGTGCCAAAAAGATTCAAACATCTCCTAGTTTAAGAGGTTCTAGTAACAATTTTAGACAAAATAGTAATATTCCCGTGTTACTAGGAAATTATAGAGTATATCCTGATTTAGCAGCTCTTCCCTATTCTGTTTATAAAGATGATAAACAATATTTTAGACAATTATTTTGTTTTGGGTATTCTGATGTTGATATAGATTTATCTTCAATAAAAATTGGAAATACTCCAATTGATAAATATGAAGGAATTACTGTATATAAAGGCTTATCAAATTATTTTAGATTTAGAATAATTGAATCACAAATAAACTTAGAGTTAAAAGAAAATACTCCAATTATTAGGGCTACTGCTTCCAATACAAATAAAATACGTGTTGGAATTTGTGCACCTTCAGGCCTCTTTAAATATAAAGATCAAGATACAAAAGAATCTATAAATTTAAATTATAGAATTGAATATAGAGCACAGAATGAAGAAACTTGGACTATTGTAAAAGAAGTTAACAAATCGGTATTAAAAGATTGTTACAGAGAAATGCAAACATTTATACCAGTTGGTTCTGATACTGGAATTTATGAAGTAAGAGTTACAAGACTTAACGCTTTATCTGATGATGCAAAATATGTTGATTCTATCTATTTTGATATTCTTCAAAGCTATACATACAATAGTAACACTTATTCTTCAGATGCAATTTTAAATAGTGATAAATACGCTTTATTAGAAATCGAGATAAAAGCTACTGATCAACTAAATTCAATTGTTGATGCTATTAATGCAAAAGCCAGTTTAAAATGTAGAGCCTTTAATAATAATGGTTCAGGTCCTCAATACTGGACAACATCTGAAACTAATAACCCCGCTGCTATCCTTTTATATTTATTAACAAATAAAAATATAAATCCAAGAGCCCTAGATGATAGTGAAATTGTTTTTAATGAGTTTGAAGATTTCTACAATTTTTGTGAAGATAATAATTTCACCTGCAATACATGGATAACAAGTGATTATACTATTAAAGAAATTTGTGATTTTATAGCTATTTCAAATTTAGCTCAACTTAGAATTGCAGGTGGAAAGATTGGTATAAACATTGATAAAGAAGAATTATATCCAACTCAAATGTTTACTCCACGTAACGCTTGGAATTTTACAATGAATAAAACAATTGATATTCCAACTACTTTTTTGAAATGTAAATATCAAGATGAAGATTTAGATTATGCAGAAGTAGAAAGATATATTTCTTTAGATCAAGATGAAAATATTGTATTTGATATAGAACCTACAGAAGAAGACAATACAACCACAATAAATTTCTTTGGTATTACTAATAGTGAACAAATTGCAAAAATAGCTAGAGTTAGATTATTAGAGATTACAAAAAGACTTAGAACATATTCCCTTTCATGTGATATTGAAGGACTTCTTTGTGCCAAAGGAGATTTAATATTAATAGAACATGATTCTTTCTTATTTGGACTTGGAGAAGGAAGAATTATTAATATTAATGAAAATGAATTAGGGATTTATGAAATAGAAATAGACTCAAAAATTAATATGGTAGAAGGTCAAAATTATGGAATCACAATTAGATCTTCATCTGGGATTTATAAATCTTTAGCTATCATTAACAAAGAACAAGAAACTTCTATTTTAACTTTTGATCAAGCTTATTCTTTTAATATAAATGAAAATGATTTAGTTGCTATAGGTTTAATTCAAAAAGAAACTATTAATGCAAAAGTAACAAATATCAGAAGAAGTGAAAATGAAAATTGTGAAATAACAGCTGTTGATTATATTCCTGAAATTTATCAGGGAGTTACTATTCCTGAATTTTATCCAGGAATATCAGTTTATCCTGAGACAGATATTTTAAATAAAAACTCAAATATTTTTTATGATAATAAATCAATTCCTGGTGTCCCTGGAGAACAAGGCCCACAAGGTATTCAAGGTGAAAAGGGAGCTCAAGGATTACAGGGAATTCAAGGGCCTAAAGGTGATCAAGGAATTCAGGGGCCAAAAGGTGCTGATGGATTATCTTCTTACAATCATATTGCTTATGCAGATGATTCTTTAGGTAACGGGTTTTCCCAATATCCCACAAATAAAGCATATATTGGATTTTATACAGACCATACTGAAACTGATAGTTCTACCCCATCAGATTATAAATGGAGTTTAATAAAAGGGGCTAAAGGAGACCAAGGAATACAAGGGCCAACAGGAGATAATGGTAAAACTTCATATTTTCATACTGCTTGGGCTAATTCATCAGATGGAACAACTGATTTTTCAACAACAGACAGTCTAGATAAAACATATATAGGAACGTATTCTGATTTTAATTTAAATGATAGTAATGACCCTTCTTTATATGCCTGGGTAAAAATAAAAGGAGAACAAGGCCCACAAGGTATTCAAGGTGAAAAGGGAGCTCAAGGATTACAGGGAATTCAAGGGCCTAAAGGTGATCAAGGAATTCAGGGGCCAAAAGGTGCTGATGGATTATCTTCTTACAATCATATTGCTTATGCAGATGATTCTTTAGGTAACGGGTTTTCCCAATATCCCACAAATAAAGCATATATTGGATTTTATACAGACCATACTGAAACTGATAGTTCTACCCCATCAGATTATAAATGGAGTTTAATAAAAGGGGCTAAAGGAGACCAAGGAATACAAGGGCCAACAGGAGATAATGGTAAAACTTCATATTTTCATACTGCTTGGGCTAATTCATCAGATGGAACAACTGATTTTTCAACAACAGACAGTCTAGATAAAACATATATAGGAACGTATTCTGATTTTAATTTAAATGATAGTAATGACCCTTCTTTATATGCCTGGGTAAAAATAAAAGGAGAACAAGGCCCACAAGGTATTCAAGGTGAAAAGGGAGCTCAAGGATTACAGGGAATTCAAGGACCTAAAGGTGATCAAGGAATTCAGGGTCCAAAAGGTGCTGATGGATTATCTTCTTACAATCATATTGCTTATGCAGATGATTCTTTAGGTAACGGGTTTTCCCAATATCCCACAAATAAAGCATATATTGGATTTTATACAGACCATACTGAAACTGATAGTTCTACCCCATCAGATTATAAATGGAGTTTAATAAAAGGGGCTAAAGGAGACCAAGGAATACAAGGTCCAACTGGAGATAATGGTAAAACTTCATATTTTCATACTGCTTGGGCTAATTCATCAGATGGAACAACTGATTTTTCAACAACAGACAGTCTAGATAAAACATATATAGGAACGTATTCTGATTTTAATTTAAATGATAGTAATGACCCTTCTTTATATGCCTGGGTAAAAATAAAAGGAGAACAAGGTCCACAAGGAGTTCAAGGCTTGCGGGGTATTCAAGGAATCCAAGGCCCTCAAGGCGAGCAAGGAATTCAGGGACCAAAGGGAATGGATGGATTATCTTCTTATAATCATATTGCTTATGCAGATGATTCTTTAGGTAACGGGTTTTCCCAATATCCCACAAATAAAGCATATATTGGATTTTATACAGACCATACTGAAACTGATAGTTCTACCCCATCAGATTATAAATGGAGTTTAATAAAAGGGGCTAAAGGAGACCAAGGAATACAAGGTCCAACTGGAGATAATGGTAAAACTTCATATTTTCATACTGCTTGGGCTAATTCATCAGATGGAACAACTGATTTTTCAACAACAGACAGTCTAGATAAAACATATATAGGAACGTATTCTGATTTTAATTTAAATGATAGTAATGACCCTTCTTTATATGCCTGGGTAAAAATAAAAGGAGAACAAGGTCCACAAGGAGTTCAAGGCTTGCGGGGTATTCAAGGAATCCAAGGCCCTCAAGGCGAGCAAGGAATTCAGGGACCAAAGGGAATGGATGGATTATCTTCTTATAATCATATTGCTTATGCAGATGATTCTTTAGGTAACGGGTTTTCCCAATATCCCACAAATAAAGCATATATTGGATTTTATACAGACCATACTGAAACTGATAGTTCTACCCCATCAGATTATAAATGGAGTTTAATAAAAGGGGCTAAAGGAGACCAAGGAATACAAGGTCCAACTGGAGATAATGGTAAAACTTCATATTTTCATACTGCTTGGGCTAATTCATCAGATGGAACAACTGATTTTTCAACAACAGACAGTCTAGATAAAACATATATAGGAACGTATTCTGATTTTAATTTAAATGATAGTAATGACCCTTCTTTATATGCCTGGGTAAAAATAAAAGGAGAACAAGGCCCACAAGGTATTCAAGGTGAAAAGGGAGCTCAAGGATTACAGGGAATTCAAGGACCTAAAGGTGATCAAGGAATTCAGGGTCCAAAAGGTGCTGATGGATTATCTTCTTACAATCATATTGCTTATGCAGATGATTCTTTAGGTAACGGGTTTTCCCAATATCCCACAAATAAAGCATATATTGGATTTTATACAGACCATACTGAAACTGATAGTTCTACCCCATCAGATTATAAATGGAGTTTAATAAAAGGGGCTAAAGGAGACCAAGGAATACAAGGTCCAACTGGAGATAATGGTAAAACTTCATATTTTCATACTGCTTGGGCTAATTCATCAGATGGAACAACTGATTTTTCAACAACAGACAGTCTAGATAAAACATATATAGGAACGTATTCTGATTTTAATTTAAATGATAGTAATGACCCTTCTTTATATGCCTGGGTAAAAATAAAAGGAGAACAAGGTCCACAAGGAGTTCAAGGGTTGCGGGGTATTCAAGGAATCCAAGGCCCCCAAGGCGAGCAAGGAATTCAGGGACCAAAAGGAATGGATGGATTATCTTCTTACAATCATATTGCTTATGCAGATGATTCTTTAGGTAACGGGTTTTCACAAGATCCCACAAATAAAGCTTATATTGGATTTTATACAGACCATACTGAAACTGATAGCTCTACCCCATCAGATTATAATTGGAGTTTAATTAAAGGAGCTAAGGGAGACCAAGGAATACAAGGTCCAACTGGAGATAATGGTAAAACTTCATATTTTCATACCGCTTGGTCTAATTCATCAGATGGAACAACTGATTTTTCAACAACTGATAGTCTGGATAAAAAATATATAGGAACGTATTCTGATTTTAATTTAAATGATAGTACTGACCCTTCTTTATATGCCTGGGTAAAAATAAAAGGAGAACAAGGTCCACAAGGCGTTCAAGGGTTGCGGGGTATTCAAGGAATCCAAGGCCCCCAAGGCGAGCAAGGAATTCAGGGACCAAAAGGAATGGATGGATTATCTTCTTATAATCATATTGCTTATGCAGATGATTCTTTAGGTAACGGGTTTTCACAAGATCCCACAAATAAAGCTTATATTGGATTTTATACAGACCATACTGAAACTGATAGCTCTACCCCATCAGATTATAATTGGAGTTTAATTAAAGGAGCTAAGGGAGACCAAGGAATACAAGGTCCAACTGGAGATAATGGTAAAACTTCATATTTTCATGCTGCTTGGGCTAATTCATCAGATGGAACAACTGATTTTTCAACAACAGACAGTCTAGATAAAACATATATAGGAACGTATTCTGATTTTAATTTAAATGATAGTAATGACCCTTCTTCATATGCCTGGGTAAAGATAAAAGGAGAGCAAGGAATACAGGGACCTAAAGGTGAAACTGGAGACCAAGGTCCAATAGGTCCACAAGGTGAACCAGGAACTCCCGGTTATTTAGGATTAAAAGTTACAAATGGAAATACCTTAACCCTTATGGGTTTTGACAAAAATGGTGAACTAACATCAAATGTTGGATATTTATATATTGGCGATACCCGATTTGAGATTCAATCTTTCTCACAAACAATAACTACAGATGGAAAAGGTTATGTAATTTTTGATGGAATGAATATTAACTTTGTAAAGATTCTAGTTGATGATAATTCATCTAATTGGGTTGAATTTAATAATTCAAACAATTTAATATCTTCTAATTTTTGGATTATAGGTTCTTTCAATATATTAAATGGGATAATCATAAATAAAGAGATATTTAATCCTCAAAAAAAAGAAGAATTTGAATTAAATCAGTTCATGAATATTCTTGCTTCTAACAATATTGAAAATATAAATGTATGGGCAGAAAATAATGGAATAAGTACTCTTTTTGAAAAGATAGCTGTATTGGAAGCATTTGTAAATAAACTAGTTGCAAATCAAATTAGAGTTGGTGGTGGTAGTGAGAATTTAGGCTTTCTTTTTAAGGCAGAGATGGTAAACAACAATGCTGTTATTGCAGCATATTACAATGGTCAAAAAACCTTTGAAATAGATGGTAATACAGGAGCCGTTGAGATTAAAGGTACTGGAACATTTGGAGGATTAATAGACTCTGAACCATTAAGTACTCAAGAACAAGTGATAGGCACAACTTTATCTTCCTCTCCTGCAAAATCAATTTGGTCAACTGATGAATTATATGACGAATTAACTACAATAAATGAGTCAGAAACTGTTCAAAATGCAAGTGGTAGTTATGGTGGGAAAACTATTAATGGTATTACAAGATTATCATCTTCAAATAGAAAAGCTATTTTATACGAATATTCTGATAGTAACATTTATCAAACTGAATTAGGATCTTCTAACAACACAAAATTATATTTTTGTGTAATTAGTTTTATTGTCCCACCAGGTGGGGAATATGTTGAATTATCAATGCATGTTACAGCAATTAAAAATGATACTTTTTCAGTGTTATATAAAAATGGAGATATTCTAAATCCTGGAGATTATATTACTGTACATGATGATATAGATAAAGGAACTTTTATAAAGCAATTAGGTAAGGTAACAACACTTGCCGAAGAAGAAACCTATACTTACTCTGGAAACTTCTCAGCTGGAACAAATCTACAAGTTTTTGTATATAATTCAAGCAACAATGAAAAATCAAAAGTGCGAATAGATAATATTCAAGTAAAAGTTAAATCTGAAATAACTGGTAAAGGAGTTTTATTAAAATATACTAATAACACATATTCACTTATAAAAGAAAAAGAATATAGAAATGATTCTTTTTCTCTAACGTCTCCATCTTGGAATACATCAAATAATTTAAATTATTTTTCAGGTACAGATTTTTATAATTCATTCTCCACTTTAACCCTTGGAATTTCAACACCTTGTTCGGGAACATTAAGCATTAAAGGTGGTGGATATCCTGATCAAACAGTAAATCCAATTTTTGTTACAAGAGGATCAAACTCAATAACTTTCCAAATGAGTAATGGAGACTTTATTGTGGTAGAAAAATGGGGAGGTCAAACATCTTCAAAAGGAGTATATGAAATTTTATCTTGTTCAATTACAACTATTGGTCAATTATCTGCAGTAAAATTTAACAACTTATTACCAAAAACTAGTTCAGCATCTATAGGACAAGGCAGCAATAGAGTTGGTAGTATTTTTGCAACAACACTAAATGCAACTGCTGGAGAATTCCATGGAAAAGTTTATGCAACTTAAAGGAGAAAAAAATGAGCTGGACTAAAGGAGATGAGATAATAGCTTCTAAATTAAATAGTGAAAATCATACTCCATCATGGAATTTCTCATGGTCTGATCCCAACAGTAAAACTACAACAACAGGGACTTATCTTTTCTATGTTCATAATTGTGGAGGTACTTATAATCCAATAATTATAGATTGGTATATAAATGTATACACAACATATTCTTGGGGAAATTATGGTCCAGATTTAACTATCTGGATAGAAAAACGACAAGCGGATGGGACACCTATAAAAAGATATACAATTTGTGATTTTGAAAATAAAACAGATACTTGGGATGGAGAATTTTACTATAATGAATTAACAAGTTATTTTGGTTCAGCTGAAGGCTGGTATTACATTTATGCAAAGTGTGAAGGTGATAAACATGGTGGTGGATCTGTTGCAATAAAGGCTTACGGATATCCTCCAAATTCAGCAGCAGGAAGACCTCTAAGATATTACAATGGGCCAACTTCAAATGGATTTACAATAGGTAAACAATTGAGTGTTGAAAATCTAAATAATCATAAGATAGGAACATATTAAACAGGAGAAAAAATATGAGAATTATAATTAAAAATTTAGAAGGAACAGAACTATTAAATTCTGAATTTGTAAGTGTAAGTGTAGATGATAAATTATTTTCCTTTAATTTTAAATCTACATCTTTAATTGATGTAAATTTAGATACTGATAAAATTTATAATGTATCATTTGAAAATTCTTCAGAAGTTGGTTTAGTTGACACTATGATAATGTCATATAGCTCTTATTATTACAATGCAGCTACAGCTTTAACAACTAATGAACAAGGAGAAGAAGTTTCAATTATTGTTGCTAATTCAAATACTATCACCTTAAAAAAATATTAAAAACAAAATGAATTTAGAAGATCAAATAAATGTAAAAGAAATTATTAAAACAATCAAAAATCTAAAAATTAAAAAGCCTTCAATTTTAGATCAAACATTTATATCAAAACCTTTGATATTAAAAAATGTAAGTATTTTGCAATTAGTTTATGATAAAAATAGCTATAAAATAAATAGGTATTATTTATCATTAAATAATAACTTTGAAATAGTTTTAGATGCCAATTATAAGTTTCATGCTTTTAATATTTTCAAAAACGATATTTGCTATTCTCATAATCAATTAGGCAATTTAATTAATACCTACTATATTAAGGAGAAGACAGAAACTCTAGATATATTAATTACAAAATCAAATGGAGATATTTATTATCATCCAAACAAAACAATAACTAATTCTCAATATCTAGAGCAAATTAGAAAAAATTGGGGTAAACAATTATTATGCTATTCAAATAAACTAGATAGAAGATTATGCTTTTATATTCGAATTAACAAAAATATTTATTGGGATATTGAGTCTATTTGGATTGGTTAATTAAACATTGAAAATTCTTCAAAATAGATGTTACAATACTTATATTATTCAGGAGGATTTTCGATTATGAAAATAATAGATAAAAAAACAAAAAAAGAATATTTAATCATAACAAAACTGGGACCATATAAAGAAATCAAATCGGGAAATGCGGGAATAATACCAAGAGGGGGAAAATATCAAGTAATTAATTTGGAGAATCAAAAACAAAATACTTTAATATTTAAAAACCAGAATTTAAATTTTAATAACACTATAGATTCCAAATTAGAGGTTTTAATAGATGAAATTATACAGTCATAATAAATTATTAATAAAAACAAATAGAAAATATTGTGGCTTTTTTGCTCTTCTAAAATTAACTTTATTTGATACTTTAATTAGAGCTAATTGGGAATATAATATAATATTAATTATTTTGTTTATAATTCCCTTTAAGTTATCTAATTTTTATATTTTAAATTTAAATTCGAATTGGACAAATCTATATTTAGGGAGTATTATAGCAATTTTTTCTTCAATCAATATTAATGAAGGATATACTTTATACAAAGATGAAAAAGAATGGAGAAAATATTATCGAGGATTTTGTATTAATTCTTATAATAATATTTTATATCAATTTAATATCTTAATTAATATTTTATTAATTAACTATATCCTAAATCCGTATAAATCTTAATAATTGATAATTATAGCTAATTTTTGGCTATTTTATAATTGAATTATTTTGTTGTACGGATTTTATCTTGTCTATTTGTTTTAGCAATTTCTATTTTTACATTTTATTCCATTATTTTGATAGAAGAAAGAATAATATTTTTAATTTTTTCCAAATACAACTTTTTTCAGTCATACTAAACTCTTCTAATTGATATTAGAAGTATTATTTCTGTTGTTTTGTATTTATATTATTTGAGTGTTAAACAGAAAGCGGAAAATATATGTTAATAAATTTATCAATTCTTAATAACAACCCTGTCCAAGGATTATTCTTATAGAGTCGAAGCACTTTATTTCTTCCTTTTCTCATATATCTGGCACTAGTATAAATAATATCTCTTAATATTGTCTTCATTCTAATTCTATCTTTATTACCCTTAGTTCCTTCAGGTAAATAGAATTGATTTAATAATGTAATATCTCCAATTATTCTCAAAATGTTATAAGCATTAGTAATAGCTGCTAATAACATTTCATTTACTCTATATTTACCAGATGCTAATCTTTCAAAGTTTAAATCAGTTTTTATTTCACTATGATATTGTTCACTTGTTGCATGATCATGATATAGATTAACTACTGTTATTGCATCTTCAATAAGGTTAGTCCAATAAAGCTCTACTTCTATTTCTGGAAATAATAATATATTACCTTTTTTATCTTCATAAATCTCTTTTATCTTAAATGCTATTTGAGCCTTATTTGTAACATTTTCTTTTCCTACTGGATACATTTGGGTAAAATAACCATAGTATACAGTTGTTTGTCTATAATCATATGATATCTTTTTATCATATAATGATTTAGCTCTTTCTAATAAATCTTGTGAATAGTCGTTTCTTCTACATTTTTTCTTGATAATAAAGTTAACATTATTTTTATCAAGTACATTAATAGTTTCTACACTATCATGACCACTATCAAATCTACACAACACTTTACTATAATCTTCTAAAGTAAGTATCTCTTTAGCATTATCCAATACCTTTTGAACAAACGGTATTGAATCTTTTTGAGAATGTTGTTTTCCAGGTCTAAGTTCAGCTCCAATACAATAAGAGCCTAAGTAACTCATAAGTGGTGCAAACCCATCTTCCCCTTTATATGTTCTAGAACATTCTTCTTTATTGCATTTAGGATTAATCATAGGTGTTACATCAAAATCTAATGGAATATATTTTTCACTTATCTTTTCACATGGGAAAGAAACTTTCTTTAGTAATTCAATATTAACTAAATTACAATGTTCAATAAAATTTGCACTACGTTCTTTCTCTAAATACAATCTTAGTGTTTCTTGAGCAGGAGTGAATTTAAGATTTAAACATTCTTTAAATACTTCATTATTTCTAAATTGCTCTACATCAGAAAAATTAGTAAATCCCATAGAGTTTAAACCAACTAAGGTTTTATATATAGTTTCATTTTCTAAAAGACTTTTAGATTTAAGGGTATCCAAATCATATTCAGCATTATCATTAACTTTCATCATTGCAAATGTTAAAATTTTAGAAATTAAGTTTAAACCTGCTTTACTCTCTAGTGTAATTGTTGTAGAATCAAAATCAATCATTTGGCCTCTCCTGTTACGTTTTTTGTGATAATTTAATTGTAACATAAGAGGCTTTTTTAGTCTATAATTTACTATACATATGTTGATATATTTTACTTATTTTGTATTCTATACGGATTCAGGTATATAAAAGAAGAAGAAGATCATATTTACGATATTAATTTAAAATTCAACGAAGTATATAAGAAAACAGATCTCCCAAATTTTACTTACAAGTACAAAACATTATTAGAAGTATTAAATGAATACAAAAAAATGCTAGAAAAAAATTACAATTATAAGGGTAAACCAAATTTAAAGCCTTTTATTATTTCAACTGCTGATGGTGAAAATATAATAAAAAACATTAAATCAATTAATAATAGTTTTAGAATGATTTCAACATTTATTTCTGATAATAAAACAGCTACTAGAGAAAAATTGATTATTACTGAATTGAATTATATGTTTTTCGATATTGAAAACCAAAATAGCAATTCTTCTATTTTAATTTACACTTCTACTATTGTAAGAATAATCGATAAATTAAATACTTTAAAAATTCATTAGTTTGTATTTCGCAATTCTATAATAAGTAATTCGCGAAATTTATTTTTATAATTATTAAAGGAATCTTTAAACATAAAGATTTTTAGGATTAAACTGTTTAATTTATTGTTTATTGTTTAAAAACCTTTTTAAACGGTTTAAAGATTCTCTGAAAAATTATGATATAAATCCAATAAATCTAATAATTTCGCTATTTTAATCATTATTTCTTAGAATATATTATTCATTTTACTTATAATTTACAATATTTTTATAAATTCAGCAATTGAAGATACTAATTCAAACTAGAAAGTATATCCTAAATATTATGCTATATTTTCTTGTATTCTTGCAGAGAATCTATTACCTATAAAAATTTGATTTACCACAGCATTTAAACATTCACACATAGTATCTACAGTTGTTTGACTTACCTTTTTTTGACTTATTTTGTAGACACAATACGTGTGAATATATGGTTTATCCATCTATTCCTCCATTTCACTATCGATTGCAATTAGTTGAAGAACCTTAGCAATAGATAGAGCAATATCAGCTCTTTTATCTTCATCAAACATTTCTAAAGCTTTTTACACATATCAAACGATATATCAGATCTTTTACAGGAGCTTAGTTGCACATCTTGATATTTTTTACAAAGTTCTATTTGTCTTATGATGTCATCAGAAGTTAGGTTATTCATTGTTCTAGATAGAATATTTAAATACTCCCTATCAAATTCTTTATATTCTTTTTGAACAACATCTTCACTTAGAAAATTTGGATGAGCTTTTTCTTCCCATTTTTGATAGGCCAACTCTTGTTTATTATCCTACCCCTTAGGCTTATATTGAGGTTTAGATTTTCTTAGGGTATAAACTTCTTCAAATAAATTAGATATTTTTAATTTCATCTACTGAATAAAGTTTATCTTCAGTTGGAGAATAAAGGCACAACCAACGATAAGCTGTAGATTTTGACAATCCTATTTCATTCAAATAAGTTAACCAAGTTCTTTCTTTACTTATTCCCATTTGGGAAGAGGCACCCTCTTTTTGTATAGTAGTTTTAACTCATTGACCATTTAAAGATACTCTTGCCCAATATAATTCTGACAATATCTAGTGAACATTTTTATAATTAAGCTAATAAAAATGTTCCAGTATTCACCAATTCATCATAATTCCACTCTATACTAACCTCTTGTAATTTTTCCCATTTTTTAATTTTTTGTTGCATTACACATAAATTAGTGTAATAATAGTTTCAAGGTTAAAATATTAACCTAACTCAATATTAATTCCGATTTATCATTATATTAATCTAATAATAGCATATTATTAGACTTAATGAGGATAAATATATCGAGTTATAATAGACAAAAGAAATTAGAAAATATTTTAATGATTCTCAGAATAAATTTTCAAGACGTTTTACATAAACCAATCAATTTATTGCTGTTATGAAAATAAAGGCCTATTCTAGATTAATTAAAATTACAATTATTACAACTTGGCATAAATATAAATTAGTTATTATATGGTGGAGGTAAAATGTTTAAGAAAAAAATGAAAACGAATTATTGAAAATAATCAATTCAAGAAAAATCATGGATTGATTCTCATTAACAAGTAACAACTATAATAATCAGTAAAGATAATTTTTCATTTCCTTTATTAAAAAACAAAGTATTAGTACCCCCTTGAGAAGAATAGGGCTTAGAGGACTTTTCAGAAGAACGTTTACTAATTTTAAAAAGATTTGTAAAAAGGTTTCCTAAAGAGAAACAATTTTAGCTGAAGTTATAGAAGATTCATTGAATTGAGTTCAGCTCTTTTATGGAAATCTAGTTGTATTTGCTCACAACCTTATTGAAGGTAATAAAATATATGTAATCTCTGTTGATAGTGAACTATTAGTTAAAAGACTTGAATTTGATCACTTTGATAAAAAGTTAATTATTAAAAGTGAAAATCCTAGATATGAAGTTAAAGTGGTTGATCCTGAAAGGGCTCAAATATTAGGAAAAGTTGTTGGTTGGTTACACCATCATCCATATTAATAAATATAATTAAGGCGAATATAATGAACATAGAGAATCAAGAGCTAATTGCTTATCTAAATGAGGGAACACCACTAAAGGCTTTTACTTGTCCACATTGCTCTACATATAGCAATTTATTTGGAAATCATTTAGAAAAAATCACTTTCAAAATAAATAAGAATATTGAAGGCACTAGCCTTGCTATTCATTGTCCAAAATGTTATAAAACATCAATTTTCTTTATAACAACCTCAAAGGAAAATAGCGAAAAAGGATATATTAGTTTTATGTTTATAGCTGAAAAAGTAAATTCAATAAAACAAATTTTCCCAAAAGAAAATAGTATTGCTAAAACACTACCTGATTATATACCTTCTCAATTAATAACTTTATATGAAGAGATGTGTGAACTTTTCCCTATAAATATAAATGCTTCAATTTTATGGAGTAGAAAATGGTTAGAAAAGTTTATCATTCTTTATTGGAACGATATACCAAAAACGCAAGATTCTTTATATAAAAAAATACAATGGCTTCAAACTGAAAAGAAAATAGAAGATAATCAGTTATTAGATGATTTGAGATTTATAAGTAATAAGGGCGGTCATATCGAATCCCCAACGGAAGAAATAATTTTTACTAAAAATGATAGTGAACTTTGTATTTCAATAATAGAAGATTTAATTGAAGAATATTATATAGAACCCTTTGAAAAAAATAAAAGAAAAGAAAACTTACATGCATTAAGAGAAGTAACACAAAATAAAGCAGATAGGATAAAAAAATCAAAAGGAGTATTAAAGAAATTACAGAATTAGCAAAAACATGTTCTGAACCTATATGTAAAGTAATTGACTATACCTTAGGACCAATATTTAAACCTATTGAAAAAAATAACTACAGCTAAAGCGGAATGTTATATTTCAAACATGCAACAACAAAACAAATATGGACTTACTAAAAAAGAATTCCAATCTTGGAAAAAAGAATGTTTTTTTGCTGAACAAAAACAAAATAATATGGCAAGTGTTCTACAAAAAGCTATACCAAACATAGACACTAATAATGAAAAAATAAATTCAATATCCCCAGATTGGTTTATGAACTATAGAGAAAAAGCTTCTTTAATCTAAGATGAAAAAGTACAAATATTATGGTCAAAGATTTTATCAGGTAAATCAATAATCCTGGAAAGTATTCACTTCACACATTAAATACTCTTTCTATGATAGATGTGAAAACGGCTACACAAATCAACAAACTATTTCAATATGTAGTAAAAATTGAAGAAAAATTTTATTTATTTTGTCCTTATTATACTCCTTTTTTTGCTGTACCAGAAGAATACACTATTTATGATAATGATTTAATACAAATAGAATCATTAGGAATAATAAAAACCTATAACAACTTAGGAGTAGCAAAAAAAGTATTTAATGAATATAAAGAATATAATTTATTGTATTTTGATAAAAATATTCCTTTTTTCTCTTTAAAGAATAAAAACGGGAAATATTTCATAAACTTAGGAATTGTATCGTTAACAAAAATTGGTAAAGATTTTTTTTCATTAAATAAGCAAGAATTTCATCAAATCATATTTGACTTGATGGTACACGTTTTAAAAAGTGATAAATGATATAAAATCGAATCTTGAAAATAATAAAAAAGGAATGAATCATGGAAATCAAAAAAAAATTAGAACAAAAAATGGAGGAATTTAACACTATTTTTGAAAAATATAATAAATATTTTGCAGAAAATAGTAAGTACACTTTCGCAGAAAGAAATTTAGTTAGAACAGAATTATCAAAATGCGTTAAAGAAATTGAACAATTAAGGTTAGATTATGATGAATTAATTGGATTTAATACAGCCCAAAAAAAAATTCATGATTTAGTTTTTAGTGTTAATACTAAAAAAGAAGGATTTATGGATATCTCATCTTATAATAAAAAATTATCAAACTTTGAAAAATTAGTTTATACAATGTATCCTTCAATCAAATTAAATCTTGTGGCAATTACTACAGGAAGTACTGGAGTTATTATGGATTTTGAAAAAAACAATCCAGATGATCCTGAAGAGTCACAAAAGGAAAATCTTTTAATTGAACAACATAAAGAAAGTATCTCTGAGTTTATTGGGTCAGTATTAAAAATGGCACAAAATGATACTGAAAAAGCATTAACCGATACAAATGAAAAAATAACTAAATTACAATCAAAATATAAATATCCTGATAAAAAATTTAAAAATATTTTAAAAGCTTCAGTTGCTATAATCAAAGATGATCAAGCTGAAGGCGAAACAATAAAAACACTTTCTGTTAATACAGAAACCATAGATAAAGGACTATTTATTGATATAAAGGAAAAAGTAAAGGAAAGAAAAAGACTTTCGAGAGTAAATAGTGAAATTAATAAATTCTTTAAAGAAGAAGAACCGCTTGTTGTTTCTGGACAAATGAGACAAATTGAAGAATGGGAAAAAGAAGAAAAAGCCGGGCACAAATTTGTATTAGTCGGTGAAGAAAATAATGAAGAAAAACAATATACAATAAACTATACACCTCAAAAGGAAATAGTTTCAATTATAAAACAAAAAGTTGGAACGTATGTTAGTGTAAAGAGATACAAAAAAGGAAGTTCATGGTGGCTAGAAAACTGGGTTTAATTATTATATTAATAGTTTCATTTGCTAATTTAGAAATAATTGCAGAAAAAATATATTTCCCCTCTTTTAAAATAAATACTCAGATTAATTCACAACTAGAAAAAAATATGGATTATTCTCAAATAGACATTAACGAAATGATTGACAATAAATATGCAGCAACTTACAATGCTATTACTTTTTGGTCATGGGCTATTGGAATTTTCATTGCTGTTTTTGGAATTTTAACCTATAATTATTTAAGAAGAAAATACAATCAAACAATATCTGAATTAGAAAAAAGCAAAAGGGAGTTAAAAAAATCAAAAAATGAATTTGACGCTATAAATGAAGAATTTAATAAACTTAAAAACCAAATTGTAGCTATACTAAAAGATATTGTCTCATCAGATTTAAAAAAATTTAACTATAACAATTTAGATACAGATAAAGAGGAGGATACAACATTGTTAAATCGTTTAAATACTATTAACAATATTGAACCTCTAGCTGCTCAACAATTATTAGCAAAATCAATAATATATGCAAGAAAGGCTAAATATGATGAAGCTATAAAAATATTGAAACAATTAATTGATAAACAAAATTTAGAAGTGATAAAGAAAAGTGATTTATATTATAAATTAGGCTATTGTTTTTCTAAAATTGGAGACAATTCATCAGCAATAAAGTTTTATACTGAAGCAATTGAAATAGATAACAAAGATTATGCTTCTTACATTAATAGAGGAGGAATTTATCTCTTAGAAGGTCTGAATAAAAAGGCCTTAAAAGATTATACAAAAGCAATTGAAATAGCACCAAAAAAAACTAGCGGATGGACATGTTTGATTAATTTATATTTAAAGGAAAGAAATTTAGAAATGGTAAAAATAATTCTTGACAAAGTAAATTCTTTTAACATAACTTCTGAAAACATTAAATATAATGAAATTTGTTATTTAACTTTAAATAATGAATTACCCAAAGCAAAAGAAGCCTTAGAAAAGTTTATTAAAAAATATCCAAAAAGAAAAAACGAAATTCTTAATGATGGAGATTTAATTAAGTTATTAAAAGAATACCCAAATATTAATAAATAAGACAAGATATTATTTCACATCCTCCCGTTTTGATACACTTCAAATAGGAGGTTTTTTTATGGAAAAATATATCAATCCTATTTTACTTATTCTTATTCCATTCTTAAATGGCTTTGGAATCATTCTAAAAAAGGCTACTAAAGATAAGAATAAATCATTTATCAAATCAACAGTTCATATTCCATTCTATATATGGTTTCTATCTGTTGTCTTCTCAACCCTAATTGGTTTCTTCTATAGCACAAATAAAGGATCATCATTAATATTTGTTGCAATTATGATTTATGGAATAATTCAAGGATTTGTTGTTGCATTTATTTCTATGGGTATATACGACACTGTAAGATTAAAGAGGTAAAAATATGTGGAAAAAGATTAAATTTAAGCTAAATAGAAATAGATAACTTTCAAAACAAGCAAAGCAAAATATTTACTCTATTAAAAAAAAATACAGAAGAAGTAAAGCTATAGTTGAATCAATTGCAGAAGGACTTACCAATATTGAAATCCCAATTAAATAAAGTTCAAACGATTCAAAAAGAATTGGAAAGATCAACAGTTAAAATATCGACATTAGTCAAACATTATATAACAGATATAACAAGAATCTAAGGAATCTACAAATACATAATGATATCTTCTCCTTTCTGTTATAATCATTCGACATACGTAATAATTAATTACCTTATATCGCTTAAAAAGCTATGGTTTATTTTACCCACTTATTTGTTGTTGATATTAATAAAAAGGAGAAATTTACAAAATTATTTTTTATCACTTGCAAATAGTTTAGAATCTTTAGCTATAATATTTTTTATTAATAATGTCCATAATTAAGCATCTACAATAATATTAATAAGCATACGAGTTTAATAATTTATATTGTTAATCTATAATACAAAATTTAATATTTGAAAAATTTCACTTTCCAATTTCTCGTAAAATAATAAATTTTCTATATAAACACTTTATTTAAAAATGTTGAAACCTCAACAATTATCTTATGAAGAACTGAAATTGATTCAATACAATCTGTAACTTCTAGACTATGGTTACCATCAGAAATTGAATATAATCTTAAGTTCTTGTTTTTTTTCAATTTTTCGATATCGAGATCTTTAGCATATTCATCTTTACCACCAAAAATTAACAAACTCTTGAACTTAGCTGATTGTAAAAACTCACTAATATCATAAGCTTTAAGTCCTGGAGTAAACCAAATTACACTTTTTGTCTTAGAATATATTATTTTAGATTTTAATAAATTATAGCAAATAGTAGTACCTAATGACTTTCCTATAAATATATAATCTTCATAAGAACTTTTCTCAAGATACTTCTTAATAATCTCAATATCACTTTCAAATTGTTTTTCTTTTAAGTCTTCACTTAAAGAGAGAAACTTCTCGTTGAGAGTATAGCCTAAATCAATTTTCAATATATCAGTATCTTTCTCTTCTAATAACTTATTAGTATAGTAAAATAATGGCTTATCTAAATTATAGCCAAACCCAGCTATTAAAACTGTTAACTTTTTGCTTTTGTTATTTTTAATCATTGAAATTGCATAAGGACTTTCAAAGTGTAAATCTGTTTTTTTAAAATTATTCATATTTAAAATTCTAACCTCCCACTAGTTTAATTATTTTTATTTTAAATATCTTTTATTAAAAAAGTTGTATCAAAGAAAAATCAAATTACTAAATGTAAAGAGTTATTTTTTAATATTTTTTCTAAATCGTAAACAACCAAGGTCTCTCAATAAACAAAACTAATTCTAAAAGCTTCTCATCAAAATCTCGATATTCTTTAGGCATTTGAGGATGAATATAACCAAAGAATTCTGTCACTTCATTATTTAAATATATTACTTTTAAATTAAATGAGAAATTCGATGATGAAGGTTGTTTACTAATTTGCCATTTAGAAAAATCTAAGTCATTAAAAAATTTCTCCACATCATCTTTATCTATAGAATAGTCATATATTTTCATTTGTCCTAAAAAAACCATTGGATATAATTTTTGTCTTATAACACCTTCTTCAGATATTTCAATCGATTGTTTTACATATTGAGGCATTCCAGGTTTTTGAACTTCTAATATTATTTTACTTATTGTTTTCATTATTTGCTCCTATTTAAGGATATCATGATAAGATGTATTTCTAAAGCAATATTTAACACATTTAATTATTCTACTAATAAAAACACAATTACATAAAAAACTATTATGTAAGTATCAAATATATAAGATAGATAAAATCCCATATTAAAATAATTCAATATTTACAAATAGTTATTTAAAAAAAAAATATATATAAAAAATGTTAGTATTATAAAAAAAAGACTAACAATAAAAGGTAAATGTGATACTATATACTCTATATTACTAGGAGAAAACTATATGAATAAAGTTATTTTAGGGTTAATGATCCCATTTATAGGAACAACTCTCGGTGCAGCTATGGTATTATTAATGAAAAAAGATTTAAGTAATCATGTTCAAAAAATACTGCTTGGCTTTGCCTCAGGTGTTATGATTGCAGCTTCAGTTTGGTCTCTACTCCTACCTGCTCTCGATATGGCAGAATCTCAAGGTACTATTGCTTGGATTCCAGCAGCAGTAGGATTTTTATTTGGTGTCTTTTTCTTATTAGCATTAGATAAAATTATCCCTCACCTTCACGCATATAGTGATCACCCTGAAGGCTTACACTCTAATCTCAAAAAAAGAACAATGTTAGTATTGGCTGTAACGTTGCACAATATTCCTGAAGGAATGGCAGTAGGTGTTGTATTTGCTGGTGTTTTAGCTCAAAACCCTCTTATAACATTATCAAGTGCTTTTGTACTTGCAATCGGTATTGCAATTCAGAACTTCCCTGAAGGTGCAATTATTTCAATGCCATTACATGCTGAAGGTGTTTCTAAGAAAAAATCATTTTTATATGGAACATTATCTGGAATTGTAGAACCAATTGCAGGAATATTAACCATTTTCTTAACTCAAATTATTGAAGGAATGCTTCCTTATTTATTATCTTTCGCAGCTGGAGCAATGATTTATGTTGTTGTTGAAGAATTAGTTCCAGAATCTCAATTAGGCGACCACTCTGATATTGCAACTATTTCAGTAGCTATTGGCTTTGTTGTTATGATGGTTTTAGATGTTGCTCTAGGTTAATAAAAATAAATATATACTAAATACAAACATAGAGAGCTTAATGCCCTCTATGTTTTTCTTTATGTTTAGCTTTTTTTAAACTGAATATTTTATCTTTCTCATATTCATTTTTAAGCTTTCTGATAGTTTTTTGACTTTTCTTCTTTTCTTCATATTGAAGTTGCAAAGATATTTGAGCCTTTGTCCCTATTGGACTTTTACTCATTTCTCTTTTCGCTTCCTTTATCTTCCTCTTAGCATTAACTTTCTTGATTTTACGAACTTTAGCTAATGGAATTGGCTTGGAAAAGGTAAGATGACAATAATTCTCACTTATAAATTCTAAAAACTGAACATCAGTGGGTTCTTTATAAAAAAACAATAATGAATGGACGACCAGGAGGAAGGTTACTTACAGATTAACTGCGTCTGGACTACCAACCAGACTTGTGTTTTTATCATTATTTCAACTTTTAATATTTTACATCATAATAAATTAAAAATAAATATGTTACTTTGCTATAAAATCAATATTTGCCTTTCTTGCTTGGCTCATTAATAATCCAGTATTAATTTTATATAGTTTATTATCCTTTAAGAAATTTGTTCCAAGTTGTCTAAAATTAAAAGAAACATTTCTTTTTATACATTGCTCTCTTATGTTTAAAACCCAATCATAATTAAGAACTCTCGCATTAATATCTGATTCTCCACCAACTACGACTAATTCAATATTTGATAGATGAGATGATAAATCGATAGGCCCTAGCAGAGGTTGAGCGATTATGTTTCTATGTTTTATTGGAAGTTTATCAAATATATTTAATCTATAATCTGCATTTTGTTGATTTTCGACAGTACAACCAATAATTACATTATCGTAGCCAGATGCCCAATCTTTCGGTAAATGTTCTTCAAGACGATCGATTCTTTTCGTTAGAAATAAAAATGTTAAATCATTTCTTTCTCTAATCATGCTCCAACATTCATCTCTCCATTTGTCGGCATCTTCTATTAAAAAATCAGACGAGAAACAAAGATTTACAAGTTGATTGGACTTCATTTTATATTCTCCATTTTTCTTTTTCTCAATCGGAGCATAAAACTTATTAGTTTTCACAACCTTTTCTGTATCAACATTTCTTTTATAATCACCTTTATGAATGTAACAAAATTTACAACCTTCACTACATTTATGACACCCTCTAAAGGGATTCCACATAGCCATATTCTACTTTCCCCAAAAAAATAAATTTATTTTTATTTTATCACATGCTAGTTAGAAAAAAGAAAACCCTCAAATTGATAAGCCAATCAATCTAAGGGTAATATAACAATTAAATTTATTTACTATAAACACGAATAAATGAATCTGCATTATCAACTTCAACCGTTAATTGTTCTAAAGAATCCAGAATATCTTTAATATTCTCAGGATTAAAATTTGAAAAATCAAAATTCATACCTTGCTCTTTTAATCCGTCATTTATTTGCTTTTGAGCATCTTTAGGGATTAAACCAGCAATATTAAATCCTGCTTTAATTAGAGCAAAGGGTACTTTTACAGAAACCTTACCTAGTTTCTTTCCATCAGGAGTATCTTTAGGCTCTACAGTAACATATAAAAATTTACCTTTACTACTTTTATTAGATAAAGCAAGATTAACCTCTTCATTTAAAGTTGCATCTAATAATTGATTAGCTTCTTCAACATTTATTTTTCCAGAAGATAGCATTTCTAAAATTCTTTTTCTCTCTTCATTCATAATTTTCCTCACTTGATATTTATCATTATTTTAGTCTCTGCATTATCAATATTGATTTGGGTACCCTTTGCAGAACTAAAAATACTAGGTAGATTTAAAAATATTTTTAAATAGGCTCTCGCACTTAATGTTGTGTCTCCAATAATAAGCAACAAAATATATACACTAACAACCAATAGATAAATGGGTAATAACAAAACATATATTAAAAATAATGGGAAAAAAAACCTAAATAATCTTCCCCTCTTAGTTAAAAAATATCCCCATATAATCATCGCCATTATTTATGTAATTCCTTTAAAGCATCTTTAACATCTATTTCACCAGAAGAAATCTTATCTAAAATAGTAGATATAGATTTATCCTCTTCAACTTCTTTTATATTTAAATCAAAATTATCTATTTTCTTAGATATTTCATTTAATTTATTTTTTACAGTCGGATAGCTGATATTGAATATAGCTTCCATCTGTTTAATAGATCCATGTGTTTTAATAAAAGCTACAATAAATTTTTGATCTTCTTCACTTAGTGTTGCTATATTAGAAAGCTGAAAATCACCCTCAATAGTTATATCATCTTCAGGAATAAAAACTTTTTTAACAACTATCTTTTTCCCTTTACTTAAATCTAATATTTTTTTCCAATTGTGCATTTTATCTCCTAACTAAGAATAAAATAGCATTAAAATATATCAAAGTCAAGGAAATTATTAAAAAAATTAATAATTAAATTAAAAAATATTAACTTTTTTAATTTTTATATTCAATTTTATTAATTTTATTATTCACTAACCTTTAAAAATTTAAATAGAAAAAATAAATTAAAAATTTAATCTTGACAAAAATATTAAATGAGTTACTATTTACTTAAACGCTTAAGTAAAGGATTCAATTATGTATAATATAGCTTCCTATACCACAGGAAATGAATTTATATCATTAGACAATATAAATATAAAAGATGCTTCAATACAAAATCTCACTACCCTACATATGCAATCAAAGGGGCTTTTAGATTTTAGAGGAGAAAAAGATCCCCTTTTTAAAGTTAATTTGTCTGCAGATGGAGAGAATATTGAATTTAAAAATATAAAATGGACACTAATAGATTACTGGATTTTACAGGCCAATATTAAAACTGATGAAGAAATTATTGAAATAACTATATTAACACCATTGATGAAAAAAGGCTTTGCTTATGATGTTTTAATAAAGAATAATACAAATAAAACTAAAATATATGATATTAATTTTAATGGTAGATTAGATTCATTATACCATTTGGTTAATGAAGAAAAAAACTTTGATGGCAAATTTGAAGCTTATCATAGCAATTGGAGCAATGGGCCTGTTTTTTCAATAAGCAATGGCTTTCCAACAATTGCTCTATCTCCTCTCATTCTAGAAGACACAAAATGGACTTATACCAAAGAAAAACCTTTAACTTACCAATCATCAACAAAGTTAACAATTAAAGCAAATCAAAAAGATAATCTAACTTGCTTTTGGGGTGTTGGATATGAAGAAGTCTCGTCAATCACAGCAGCTATTGATATGAAAAGAACAACTTTCAATTTTCTATTAGAAGAAATGAGGACTTATCTTAAATCAATAATTATTACGACTAAAAATGAAAAATTTAACAACTTGTTAAATAGAAATTTGCTCTTTAATTTATTTTATTCAACTGGGATAACTATAGATAGTGAAGAGAGAGTTTGTGTTACAAGCAGATCTCCAAAATATTATGTTTCAGCTGCTTATTGGGACAGAGATAGCTTACTTTGGTCTTTTCCCGCAATTGTTAACTCTGATAAAAAAGTTGCTAAAGAAATTATTGATTATATTACAACAAAACAACATAAAAATATTGGTATTCATAGCAGATTTATCGATGGTTCAGTACTAGAGCCTGGCTTTGAATTAGATGAATTGTGCTCTTTCATAATTGCTTTAGATTATTATATTATTAACTCTTTAGATTATAATATTTTAAAAGACAATAAAGTGATTAACTTAATAAATAAGATTTTAAATATTTTAGATACAAAAAAATCTAACTCCCTTAATTTATATCAAACTTTCCTTCAACCAACTGATGATATGAGGGTGTATCCATATTTAACTTATAATAATGTACTAGTCTGGAAAGTGTTTAAAATTCTAGAAAAATGGAATTTTAATAATAAGGGTGAATCTTTTTATAAAAAAGCTAAAAATGTTTATGATGCTATAAATTCTCACTGTATCAAAATTATAAAGGGAAAAAACCAATTTATTTGGTCAATTGATGAAAATGGAAATTGGGATATATATGATGAACCACCTGGTAGCCTTATTCTTTTACCTGTTTTTGATTTTATCTCAAAAGATAATGAGATTTATAGAAATACTGTTTCAACTATCTTAGATGAATCATACAAATATTCCTTTAAGAATACCCCATTTGGAGCTATTGGTTGTCCTCATGCCCCTCATCCATGGATTTTGAGCCTTGCAAATAGTGTAAGAGTTTTTCAAGATGAAGATGCTTTAAATAAATTAATTATGGCTGAAATGGATAACGGTTTAGCTTGTGAGAGCATAGATGAATACACTGGAATTTGTACTACAGGAAGAGCCTTCGCAACTTGTGCTGGTTATTTAAGTTTTACCCTACTCTCTCAAGTTTCAAAATTTAAATAAGAACTTTTAACTTGACAACTCTAAGAGATGATGGTTACAATTACTTAAACGTTTAAGTGAGGTTAATTAATAAATGGCTAATAGAAGAATAAATATGAAAGATATTGCAAAAGAAGCTAAAGTATCAGTGGCTACAGTATCTTATGTTATAAACAAAAGAAAAGATCAAACAATAGCCCCTTCTACAATAAAAAGAGTTGAAGATGCTGTTAAAAAATTAGGCTATGTTCCAAATCTAGCAGCCAAAGCCTTAGTTGAAAACAAATCTTATTTGATTGGCGTTGTAATTCCTCAAACTGAACCTGGTAAACGTTTTATGTTCGCAAATCCATTTTATGGAGAGCTTCTATCTAGTATTGAATATAATGCTAGAGAAAAAGGTTACCATGTATTGATAAGCGGCACAAATGTAGATCAAAGTTATTTAGAAATTGCAAATAAAAGAAGTCTAGATGGAATAATAATAGTTGGAATTCATCCAGATAATTACTATGAAAAATTAATTTCAACTTCAATTCCTGTTGTTTTAATTGATAGTTATTGTAAAAATTTACCTTTCAAAAGTATTTCTATCAAAGATAGAGAAAGTGCTAAAATGGCAACTCAATATTTAATAAATAAAGGTCATAAAAAAATTGCTTTTGCTTCAGGTGTAATTACTGACAATGGTGTAACTTATGAAAGATTTTTAGGATATAAAGAAGCTTTAAAGGAAGCTAAAATTCCACTCAATGAAAACTTTATTTTTTCTGGAACAGTATCACAGGATTATGGGAAAGAATTAGGAATAAGTATTGCTAACTTAAAAGATAGACCTACTGCCATTTTCTCTACAGCAGATATCATTGCCTTTGGTTTGATAAATGGGCTTAAAAAATCACATTTAAATATTCCAGAAGACATTTCAATTATTGGGTTTGATGATACATGGATTGCAAGAGATTGCGATCCACAACTTACAACTATTAAACAAGATGTGGTTAAAAAAGGTAAAAAAGCTGTTGAACTTTTACTAGATAAGGAATGTACAAACGATAATATCGTATTAGATATAGAATTAATTGAAAGAGATTCAGTATCCACTTTAAAGGAGGAACATTGATAAAAAAAATCCCAGATAGGTTATGAAAGGTTTTATCTGGGAAAAGTATTAATAAAAGATTACTAAACTTTAAAAAAAGTATAGTAAATTCGCCATAAGAAGTATATAGACAAATTTATAAAAAAAAGAGGTCGTTATGAAAAAAAATCACATTTACAAAATTTTAACATCATTATCTATTATGTTACTATTTAGTAGTGTTGTATTTGCTCAAGGTACAAATGAAAAAGATGATACTATAACTATAAAAATGGAGCAATATTCTGCTACAAATAGCAATGATTCAGGTCCAGCTCTAGAAAAAATGATAAGCGAATTTGAAAAACAAAATCCCAACATTAAGGTTGAGTTACAAACAATTGGTTACAATGATTATTTCACACAACTACAAAGTAAAGTTGTTGGTGGTAATGCAGCTGATGTTTTTGAATTAAACTTTGAAAACTTTGTATCATATGCTTCTCAAGATACATTAGCTTCATTAGATGGTGAATTAGGTGATACATCTGGGTTTAATCAAACAGCTTTGAATGCATTTGTTTACGATGGAAAACAATATGGAATACCAAATTCATTCTCAAATGTTCTACTTTTCTACAATAAAGAATTATTTGATAAAGCAGGAATCGATTATCCTGATGAAACTTGGACTTGGGATGATATCGAAAAAGCTGGTGCTAAAATTAGAGCTCTTGGAAAAGATATTTTTGGCTTTTATAGACCACTTACTTTCCATGAATTCTATAAAGCTGCTGCTCAAAATGGCTCAAGCTTGATGAATGAAGATTATACTGAATTTACAATTAATACACCAACAAATATTGAAGTTGCCCAAAGAATGGCCGATTGGCAAATTAAGAGCAATATTATGCCAACTGATGCACAACTAGGTGGAATGGGAGATTGGGATCTCTTTAAGAGTGGCAGATTAGGCATGTTAGTTACAGGTATTTGGGCTTTCAATGATTTTGCAACTAATTGCACCTTTGATTGGGATGTTGCTATAGAACCAGGAAATACTCAAAAAGCATCACATTTCTTCTCAAATGCATATGTAGTTAGTTCAAATTCTGAGCACAATAGTGAAGCAATTAAGCTAGCAACTTTCTTAGCTGGCTCTAAAGAAGCTGCTACAATCCGTGTAGAAGCTGCTTGGGAATTACCTCCAGTTGAATATCAAGATGTTTTAGATATGTATTTAAAAGCAACACCTCCAGATAATAAAAAAGCTGTGTTTGATAGTCTTAACTACTTAGTAACACCACCTGTTGCTAAGCAACAAGCTGAAATGACAGCTATAATTGGCGATTATTTAAATAAGATTATTTACCAGAAAATGGATGCTAAGTCAGCACTTGATGCATGTCAAAAAGAACTTGAAAAGAAGATTTCTCTTTAACAAAATCGAATGCCGTTTTCTGTAACAGAGACGGCATTTTTAGGAGCTTATAATGTTATCAAATGGAAGATATGGTTGGAAAAAAGCATTCCCTTTCCTCTTACCAAGTTTAATTGGATTATTTCTCTTTGCTTTTTTACCAATATTGATTTCTTTATTAATTAGCCTAACAAGTTGGACTGGAATGTCTAGAGTTAGTCTTACTAGTGGATTTATAACTTTTATTCATAAAAACTTCATAGGATTAGATAATTTTAAAACTATATTATCTGATTCAGAAGTTTGGAAAGTTATGTCCCATAATTTTTATTTTATCATTTTATACTTACCTTTAATGTTGATTCTCTCATTAAGTGAAGCTTTAATAATCAACTCAAAATTAAGGGGCAGTTCAACTTATCGTGTTATATTTTATATACCAGTTTTAACTAGCTGGGTAGCTGGAGCATTAATTTGGAAATGGTTATTCTCTCCAACATATGGACCTATAAACAATGCATTAGTTGCAATAGGATTAGAAGGCTCCCTTTGGCTCCAAAGCGAAACAATGGCAATGCCATCAATTGCAATAGCATCAATTTGGAAAGATTTAGGATTCTACGCCATGATTTTTTTAGGAGGCCTTAGATCAATTAATCCATCCTACTATGAAGCAGCTAATATTGATGGAGCAACTTCCTTTCAACGATTTAGAAAGATAACTCTTCCCTTATTATCTCCAATCACATTTTACGTAATAATGCTCTCCCTTATAAATGCATTCCAGCTATTTCCGCAGGTAATGGTAATGACAAAAAACGGAGATGCAGGACCAAATGGAGCTACTATGGTAATGGTAGAGCGAATTTATAAATATGCTTTTAGGTATGGCAAGATGGGATATGCAGCAGCATTCTCTTGGATTTTATTTGTAATTATTTTCATATTTACATATATACAAAGAAAAGTAGAGAATAAGTGGGTGAACTATGATGTCTAAAACTATAAAAGTAATATTATATCATATTATTGCAATTCTATTTTCATTCATTGCCTTATTACCCTTTGTTTGGATGTTATCAACCTCCCTAAAAAGCAGAGGAGCCTTACTTGCAATTCCAATAGAATGGATTCCAAAAGAACCCACACTTTCTGCATATACTAGATTATTTACAAACGAAGGGATTTTTAGATCTATGATTAATAGCACAATAGTTACAGCAGGCTGTATAATTATTAGTCTATTATCTTCATCAATGGCAGCATTTGCCTTCTCTAAATTAAAATTTAAAGGAAGCAACTTGTTATTTGTAATATTTCTTTCTTCTATGATGATTCCCTCACAAGTTATTTTTATTCCATTATATTTAATTATGAATGAAATACATTTAACAGATACACTCCTCTCAATTATTCTACCTAGTGTTTTTCAAGCCTTTGCTGTATTTATGTTGAAACAACAAATGAGTACAATTAGCGACACATACCTAGATGCTGCAGCAATTGATGGAGCTTCTCTGATGACAAGTTTTTTTAATATCGTGTTACCAATGTGTAAGACGGCCTTAGCAACTTTAGCAATAATTGTAGGTATGGGTGCTTGGAATGATTACCTACTCCCCTTAGTATTGTTAACATCTAAGGAAAATTATACTCTTCCAATCATTTTGAATTCTTTAAATGGTCAATTCTCAACTGAATATAATTTATTAATGGCAGGATCATTAATTACAATGTTACCTCTCTTAATACTTTATGCCTTTGCACAAAAATATTTTACAACAGGCCTACAAATGGGAGGAGTAAAAGGATGATTTTATACTTAAATAATAAAGAAACAACTATTGAAAAGCTCAATAATCTAAATATTTTCAATTCCATTTATATACAAAAAAAAGATATAGATATTTTAACTATTTCCATAGATGAAAATAAGGGGGTATGGGGTTTTGGTGAGCGATTTGACTGTTTAAATCAAAAAGGATTAACAAGAAAAAATGAAGTTTTTGAAAAATTCACAAATCAAGGAGATAAAACTTATTTACCAATACCTTTCTTTCTCTCTAATGAATTTGGAGTTTTTATAGATACTCTAGAAGTTTTTGATATTAAATCAACAATTAAAAATAAAAAGAATATCATAGAGATATTTTTAGAGCCTAAATCAACTCCAATTTTCATATTCGAAGGAAAACCAAAAGACCAAATAAAAAGCCTTTTAAAAATGAAAGGTCCTGTAAACTTACCACCAGAATGGAGTTTTGGTCCTTGGATGAGTGCAAATAGGTGGAACAGCCAAGAAGAAGTTTTAAAAGTGGCAAGATTGAGTTATGAACAAGGTTTTTATCATACAGTTTTAGTAATTGAAGCTTGGAGTGATGAAGCAACTTTTTATAAATTTAACGATAAAACATTATGGCCAAATCCTAAACAAATGATACAGGAATTAAAAGAACTAGGCTTACATCTAGTACTTTGGCAAATTCCTGTTTTAAAAAAACTTGAAGATGGTGTAGAAAACAAAACACATGAAGAAGATTGTCAATATGCTGTAGAAAACAACCTCATTGTAAAAAATGAGGATGATAGTCCATATACCATAAAAGAAGGTAGGTGGTTTGAGCACAGTATGATTCCTGATTTTACTAACCCAGCTACACGAAAATGGTGGTTTGATAAAAGACAATATTTATTAGATATGGGAGTTGATGGTTTTAAGACAGATGGTGGGGAATTTATTTATGATGATAATATTAAATTCTTTGATGGCTCAAGTGGAAAAGAAATGAAAAACAATTATGCCGTCTCCTATACTAAAGCATATCACGATGCAATTGGAGAAGATAAAGTTTTATTTTCAAGAGCGGGGTATATAAATTCATGGCAAACTCCAATTCACTGGGCAGGAGACCAACTTTCAACTTGGAGTGAATTAAAACACCAATTAATAGCAGGTCTAAATGCTTCAGTTTCAGGCATTTTCTATTGGGGATTTGATATAGCAGGGTTTGCCGGAGAAATGCCGAGTAAAGAACTGTATCTAAGAGCCTTTCTTTTAGCAACATTCACCCCTATTATGCAATGGCACTCAGAGCCAATAGGTGGCCAATTTGCTGAAATTATGAAAAGCAAAGATGAAATAAACGATAGAAGCCCTTGGAATATTGCAAAAATACATAATGATAATTCAATTTTAGAAATAACAAAAAAATGCTGCTCTCTCAGAAAAAAAATACTACCATATATTTTTAGTGAAGCAAAATATTCAAAAGAAAATCTAATCCCTCTAATTAAACCATTATTTTTTGAACATCCAGATGATGAAGAAGCTTGTAAAATAGATGATCAATATTACCTTGGAAGAAGTTTATTAGTTGCCCCTATTTTAAAAGAAAACCAAAAGGAAAGACTTATTTATATTCCAAATGGGAATTGGTATGACTGTCAAAAGAGAGAACATATCAAAGGAAGGACATATATTAAAAGAACATACTCTTTATCTGAAATTGGTTTATTTATAAATCTCGATGAAGATTATTCGTCTCTAGAAAATGTTTTAATTTAAATAAAAAAATGCCATTGCAAAATTATGTTATATAAAAACTTGCAATGGCTATTTTATATCAAAATAATCAATTATATAGTTGTTTTATTTTTCTTCAATGGAAACTTAACTTTAGAATAAGTAAGAGTTCCTTTAACAGGACAAGCACTAATACATTCAAAGCAGTTTATACATTGGCCATTTCTAACATGAGAGTGTGTAGATATTTCGATGTTCATGGGACAGGCTTTATCACATTTTTTACAGTTAATACAAGATTCTTCATTTCTTTTGATTGTAAATACTCTTGTCATGCTTAAAATTCCATATTTAGCAGACTCAGTACACAAGTAATTACAAAAAGGCCTTTCAAATACCATAGAAATTAAAAGATAGATAACCATAATTACCAGCGATAAAGATATAGCTATAGGCGTTAAATTATCTGTAAAAATTCTCATGAAGGAGCCATAACCATTTATATTATCAAATATAAAATCAACAATACCAATCATCAAAATAGCAAATAAAACATATCTTAAATATTGTAAATATTTCTGAACCTTCCTTGGCATTTTATATTTTTTCTTAAAAAATAATTTACCAAATTTAGCCATTAATTCTTGTGCTGTTCCGTATGGACAAGCCCATCCACAAAAGAAGTTTCCAAATATCAAAGTAGCTGGTAATAAGATCATAATTACCATTCTAATATTCATGTAAACACCTACAATTAATAAAGCTAAAAATACTAATTGAACAAGTTTTCTTATTATTTGTTTATTATCTACATTCCTGTTTTTTTTTCATTATCTTTTCCTCATCATATTAAATTAATTTATCCTGAATCCGTATAAATCTTAATAATTGATAATTATAGCTAATTTTTTGCTATTTTATTAATAAATTATTTTGTAGTACGGATTTTTTTCTTGTCTATTTGTTTTACCTATTTCTATTTTTATATTTTATTCCAATATTTAGATAGATGTAAGAACAATATTTTAAAATTTTTACAAATACAACTTTTTTCAGTCATACTAAACTCTTCTAATTGATATTAGAAGTATTATTTCTGTTGTTTTGTATTTATATTATTTGAGTGTTAAACAGAAAGCAAAAAATATATGTTAATAAATTTATCAATTCTTAATAACAACTCTGTCCAAGGATTATTATTATATAGCCGAAGTACCATATTCCTTCCTTTTCTCATATATCTAGCACAAGTATAAATAATATCTCTTAATATTGTCTTCATTCTAATTCTATCTTTATTACCCTTAGTTCCTTCAGGTAAATAAAATTGATTTAATAAAGTAATATCTCCAATTATTCTCAAAATGTTATAAGCATTAGTAATAGCTGCTAATCTTTCAAAGTTTAAATCAGTTTTTTAGATATTGTTCACTTGTTGCATGATCATGATATAGATTAACTACTGTTATTGCATCTTCAATAAGGTTAGTCCAATAAAGCTCTACTTCTATTTCTGGAAATAATAATATATTACCTTTTTTATCTTCATAAATCTCTTTTATCTTAAATGCTATTTGAGATTTATTTGTAACATTTTCTTTTCCTACTGGATACATTTGGGTAAAATAACCATAGTATACAGTTGTTTGTCTATAATCATATGATATCTTTTTATCATATAATGATTTAGCTCTTTCTAATAAATCTTGTGAATAGTCGTTTCTTCTACATTTTTTCTTGATAATAAAGTTAACATTATTTTTATCAAGTACATTAATAGTTTCTACACTATCATGACCACTATCAAATCTACACAACACTTTACTATAATCTTCTAAAGTAAGTATCTCTTTAGCATTATCCAATACCTTTTGAACAAACGGTATTGAATCTTTTTGGGAATGTTGTTTTCCAGCTCTAAGTTCAGCTCCAATACAATAAGAGCCTAAGTAACTCATAAGTGGTGCAAACCCATCTTCCCCTTTATATGTTCTAGAACATTCTTCTTTATTGCATTTAGGATTAATCATAGGTGTTACATCAAAATCTAATGGAATATATTTTTCACTTATCTTTTCACATGGGAAAGAAACTTTCTTTAGTAATTCAATATTAACTAAATTACAATGTTCAATAAAATTTGCAATACGTTCTTTCTCTAAATACAATCTTAGTGTTTCTTGAGCAGGAGTGAATTTAAGATTTAAACATTCTTTAAATACTTCATTATTTCTAAATTGTTCTACATTAGAAAAATTAGTAAATCCCATAGAGTTTAAACCAACTAAGGTTTTATATATAGTTTCATTTTCTAAAAGACTTTTAGATTTAAGGGTATCCAAATCATATTCAGCATTATCATTAACTTTCATCATTGCAAATGCTAAAATTTTAGAAATTAAGTTTAAACCTGCTTTACTCTCTAGTGTAATTGTTGTAGTATCAAAATCAATCATTTGGCCTCTCTTGTTACTTGTTTTGTAGTAATTTAATTGTAACATAAGGGGCTATTTTATTCTATAATTTACTATACATATGTTAATATATTTTATTTATTTTGAAATCTATACGGATTCAGGTTTATTATTTTTTATTTATTCCATTACAAAAAATATGAATATTTTCTTTGATTAACGACATAATATATTCTTGGTTTTGATTTTCTAGTACTAAAAGATGAAAACTACCTTTTAGATTGAGTATGAAATACATTGCAGCTTTTTCACCACTAATATTAAGTAATTGTTTTTCTTCATAAATTTTAAAAATGGGAACTATTTGTTTTAAAACAGGATCATTTATTAAATCATAAGTATCATCTTCATGTAAGCTACTTTTTTCTCTCAATTTCATTAATAAAATTTCCCGGTTATCATTAAAATTAGAAATAATTTTATTAGCAATAATTATTAAGTCTTTTTCCAAATCTACATATGTTAACTTAGAAAAAACAAGTTCTATTTTAATAGATAAATATCTTTCTTTTATAATAGTTTTATACAATAATTCTTTACTTTTAAAATGATTAAACAAAGTCATCTCAGTAATACCAGCTTCATTTGCAATTTTTTTTGTTGCTACCCCATCATATCCTTCTTTTGCGAATAGCCTTTCTGCTGTCTTTAGAATTTTAATCCTTGTCTCTTGTTTTCTCATTATCTTCTCCAATTTCAATCTACAATTATAGTGTTTACTATAATTAATTATTATAGTCAATACTATAATTTTAAATAAAGATAACATTGATATAAAAACATAATTACCCTAATAACCAAAAGAAGAGATTACAAATATAAAGCTGAGATCCATTTCAAATTAAATTATTTTTTATTGAATGTATATAATACTCTGAAAGTCCAATTGATTTGCAAGTAAATTCCATCTCTTGAGCATGGGAATTCCAATAAAATAGCAAAGGGACTTGTAAACAAATCCTTTTGCCCGTTAACCTCTGTTTAAAGTCAAAAAAATAGAGGAGAGAATAGAAGATGCTTACAATGTCCCATATATGTAAAATAAGAGATTTAGCAAATCAAGGGAAGAGTATTACTGAAATAATTGAAGAAACAGGATTTTCTTACAAACCAAAAGTACTGAATTGAGTAAATTATTTATGTTTCTAAACCCGTAAGCTCTTCTAATACAGAGTTTTATTTTGTTATTTAAAGCCTCAGTTTTTGCATTACTAATTTTGTATGTTCTAGTTGCCATAATAGCATCATAGTGTCGTTTTATTTTCCTTCCTAAAGCTACAAAACTTTGTATTCTACATCTTCTAGCCCAAGATAACCATGAATCTAAATGTTCTTTTACTTCATCCATATCATCAAGCTTGAATATAAATCTAAGCTCTTCTTTTAGCCTATATGCTCTATATAATTGATTATCATTAAGCTTTATCATTTCCAATTTTTCTCTCTGATTTTTTGTTAAGTTTTCAGGGTTCTTGCGTAAGGCAAATTTAGAATTTTTAATAATCTTTGATTCATCTATTGGTTTTTCATCACCTTTTTTAGGCCTACCTCTACCTCGTTTCTTCATTTCCCCTTCTTTCTGTTCAAGTATTACTTTTGCTCTTTGGGAGGCAGCTTTTCTTACATCATCAAGTGCAACTTGCGCCCAAGAGATAGCATGAAAAGGATTAATACAACGCTCTGCATTAGGAATATATTTATCTAGACAAGCCTTTATCCATCTAGCTCCATCACCACTAACAGTCTTAATAGAGGCTCTCTGTTCTGGACTTAAATATTCAAAGAATTTAGATAAAGTTTTTTGATTATGTCCTTCCTCTGCCATATAACTGTACTATCATCGTTATTTACAACTGTTGTAATATAATTATGTCCTTTTTTATAGCTAGTTTCATCAATTCCAATATTAACTAAATTGTTAAACCTATCTTCATAATTAGGAGCAATATCCCATAATACTCTATTAATAATATCACCAACAGTATTCCAAGAAACACCCATAAACTCTGATAATGTTTTCTTGCTTAAATTAAAAGCTAACCAGGCTACTTGATTTTCAAAATCTTTAGTAAATCTAGAGTTATGCCTAGCCCAAGGAACTGCTGCAGTTATAACACCATGATCTGGACAAGTTACTCGATTAGTACTTGCTAAAACATATACAGCAATAGTTCCAACATCTAAAGATCTCCATTTTCGTAAAGTATTATTTTTGTCGTATCCTGGTAATTTTTTTCCACAGATTGGGCATTTATTCTGCTCTTTTATATATGGTTCTACATGAATAAAAAGTTCTTTAATATTACTGGAATTTGTAATTAATTCCCAACTTTTTATTTTTACATTGTTGATACCGATTAATGGTCACGTCAATAATAGTTCGCAATTTGATTTTTACTAAAACCATTAGTAATCATAACATCTTATGCAATTGGACATAGGCCAATGAAAGAAGAGTGTAAATGAAGCTTTAAACATAGAAGTTGGAGAAGGTCGAATTCTTCGTTTAATGAAGGAAAACAACTTGTTATCGCATGTTAGAGTAAAAAAATGGACACCTTTACAATATAAAAGAAGAAAAGAAATGAAGGTGGGGAAACCTAAAGATTTGATAAAACAAAACTTCTTTAGTGGTACACCTAGAAAAAAGGAATGTTGTTGATATTACTTATTTATATTGCTTAGAAAAGATGTATTACTTGAATACTATTATAGATCTATTTAATAGAGAAGTAGTTGTTTGGAGAATTAGTGATAGTCCTAATAGTGATCTATGTGTAAATACATTATTAAATCTTTCAAGCAAATATGATTTAAATAGATGTATAATTCACTCTTGTTGCAGGTACCAGCTATGTAAACAATAGTTATATGGATTTAATGAAAAAGCTTAATGCTAGAATGAGTGTTTCTGTTGGAAATTGCTATGATAATGCAGCAGAAGAATCATTGAATTCAATAATAAAAACAGAAGCTTTTTATACAGAATTTGGGAAGAAAAACTTTAAAAACAGACAAGTAAAAGCTGAAATAGTTTTAGCTAAAACTCAATGGTTTATACAGAATGTATAATTTAGTTAGAAAGAAAAAAGGATTTAAGTAGCAAACTCCAATAGAAAGATTAGAAAAAAATCCTTAAGGAACTTTGCCAATTATATATAACCCAGAATTGAGACTATAAGAAATAGTGCTAAAATACTAAAAACAGTACTTTACTATTTAGGAAGCAGTGGTTCCTAAAGTGTCAACTAAATTGGGTGCAGACCATTTTTATATAGCTTTCTTTTTTATAAAATAAACTATTAATTATTTCTTTATTTATAACCTGTCTTTTCAACTTAACAGAGAATAAAAAGAGCCTAAGTTCTTATCTACTAAGAATTATTAGGCTCACATATTTACTAAAAGTTTAAGACACTAAAGTTTTTTCTTTGTTTTTCCTATTATTTTCTTTATTTGATTAAGCTTTAAATACTTTTTAGAGAAGTCAATATCTAATTCATTACCCAATTTTTCTAGTATTTCATCATAATAATCAAAAGCATAATACCCACTTTCAATTAATGTTCCTGATGCTAATTTCATCGATTTCGTTAATCTCTTTGATGAATATTCCCATCCTAACCTGTATTCTATTAGTCTCAATATTACTAATGCTATATAACAAGTTAGAAAATGCGCTTTTATATGTTCTGTTGTTGATACATATACAGGTCTTGTTTTTAATTGAGATTTAGTAACCTTAAATGTTTCTTCAATTTTCCATAAACCTTTATACATATCTAGAATATCTTTATCTGTTACTGTTTTATTTAGTTTTAAAAAACCATCATAGGTGTATTTACTCTTACCCCTAAAAGGCCTTTCTCTTTCTTCTAATCCAATAACATTGGTAGCTATTGCATAATAGCCATCATACTTTTCTTCTTCTTTTAACTTCTCATAATCAAATAAATTATTCTTTTTAAACTTAATAACATTATTATTTTCATCTAAGAATTGTTCTACTATATATTTGTCACTACCGTACTTATTAGATTTGTTACTAGTCCCAACTTTTGATAATGCTTTCTCTATAGCTCTTCTTCTATCCCTTTTAGCTTTATCAGCATATTTTTTACTATAAATTATTATCTGTTTTTCATTAATTGATTGTTTTGTAACACTACCATCTTTTAAAGAATGAACGGAAATAACTCTAGGACTAATTTGAGATTTCATTTTAAATAATACAGTCTTTCCATCTGATGCATATTTTGTGTACTCTTCATTCCAATTGTCTTTAGCTAACACGTATTTTTTAAATTTATCAGTAACCTTAGTTCCTCTAACAGAAAGACTAATTACATAGCCATTCTTTTGTAATTTGATTCTAGTTAAATTGTCTCCACTCATCATACCTTTATCAGCAACAACAATTAAATCTTTCATACCATAGTCATATCTAATATCCATAAGGGAAGGTATTAATGTTTTACAATCATTAGTATTACCTGGATAAATACCATAAGTTATTGGAAGTCCTTTCTCATCCATAAACAAACCCATTTGGATAATAGGGTTTGGTCTATGTTCTTTAGAAACTCCCTTTTTTCTGTAATCATTATCATCATCAATATCATCTACTTCAAAATAATAATTAGTAACATCATAAAAAACTAAGGTAGTATCTCTTTTATATTGTTTTTCAATTTGCCTATTGATGCTTTTAATCATATCTGTAGAATGTTTATTAAAGAAATCAAGAGCTTTATATGTATCTTCTAATGTAAAATCCATTTTATCAAAGTAAAAATCTTTATGGAAAAAAGATTCTCTCTTTGAGGAAGGATTTAATATCCTATCAAATACTAACAGTTTGAAGATAGCATTATGATTATATTCAGCTTTAGTGTATCTTCTTCTGTTGTTAATGAAATAATCAATTTCTAATTCATGATAAATTTGAGATAATGCTGCATAACCAATATTTTTTCTAGTATATAACTTATCTGGTGAAATTTTTGAAAGTTTTGTACTAGGATCTATCTTCATAAGAAAAGGAGCATGTTCTTCTTTATATGCTTTAGTCATTTGAGCAGCAACTTTTTTAAAATGAGCAATGGGGTCATCATATTCTTTTTCTAGATCATCTAAATATCCTAAATACTTAATTGTCTTAGATCTGTTTTTGCCATCTTCAGTAGTGTAACTTTGAGCAATACTTAAACTTACTCTACCTTTTGTATTCTTACTTTTCTTAACAAACATAATTACCTCAATTTACTAAAATTATATCACAACTCTAATTAAATGTAAATAGTCTTTATTAGTCTAAAGAAAAATGTTTATAAAAAAGTTAAAAAAAAGATCCAACTCCTTATGAGTAAGGATTTATTTTCTGATAGTTGCTAGGGTGAACATTAAAAGTGTGGAAGCTTTTTATACAGAATTTGGGAAGAAAAACTTTAAAAACAGACAAGTAAAAGCTGAAATAGTTTTAGCTAAAACTCAATGGTTTATACAGAATGTATAATTTAGTTAGAAAGAAAAAAGGATTTAAGTAGCAAACTCCAATAGAAAGATTAGAAAAAAATCCTTAAGGAACTTTGCCAATTATATATAACCCAGAATTGAGACTATAAGAAATAGTGCTAAAATACTAAAAACAGTACTTTACTATTTAGGAAGCAGTGGTTCCTAAAGTGTCAACTAAATTGGGTGCAGACCATTTTTATATAGCTTTCTTTTTTATAAAATAAACTATTAATTATTTCTTTATTTATAATAATTAACACCCTTGACAATATAATTTATATAACTCAATATAGCAAATGCTATATTATCAATCAAAAATATAGCGTTTGTATCACAACAATGTAAAGAAGGTAAAGATGGATTGTTTAAAATCAAAAAAGATTATAACTTTTCTCTGTTTTATGAACATACTAACAGCATTAGGATTTGGTAGATTTCTTTTTTCGTTAACAATTCCATATATGTATAATGTATTACATTTTTCATATATTCAGATTGGAACAATTGGTGGCTTTATCATTTGTGGTTACCTTATATTTTCATACCTTGGAGGGATAGTCTCTTATCTATTTAAAGAAAAACTTGTTACTATCTTCATGCTATTATTTATAGCTATTTCCTTTTTACTATTTTATAAATTTACAAATTATGAAATCTTATGTTTTTCAGGCTTCCTTATGGGAGCGGCTTCTGCTTCTCTATATGTAAATATATTCCAAATCATAAATCATAACTTTGATAAAAATAATTTTGGAAAGACTCTAGGGGCAATTTTATCAGGGGCTGGTACTGGAATTTTTTTAATTTCATTATTTATATATATTTTACACAAAAATGATACACTATCCAATATCTATTTAGTCTGGATTATTGCAGCCGTTACTGCAATTATATTAATTCCCCTAAATTCTTTGGTAAAAGTTAGAAACACCAAAAATAATCAAAATGATAGATTTAATAAGATTAATCACCAAGATATTAAAATATGGAGAGAATTGGTAATAAACCCTATATTTAGGAATTTAACTATCGCATATGCTTTGTTTGGATTTTCATATGCTAGTTTTACAAACTATATTGTTGCATACACATCAGAAATGAGTAATGATGCAAATTCATTAATAGTCTGGATAATTTTTGGGGGTTGTTCAATTTTTAGTAGTTTTTTTTGGGGCAAATGGATTGATATAAGTAAAAAAATACAGATTTTATTTTATAATTATGCCATAATACTTCTAGCAATTTTAATTACAGTTGTAACAAAATCAGTTAAAGGTATGTTTTTAGCTTCAATGTTTTTTGGGTTATGCTTCTTTGGCTATTTAACAATATTTGGACAGATTATCGTAAAAAGAACAACACACTTATCGTCTGTTTACATGGGAAAAATTACACTTATCCATGCCCTAGGCCAAATCATTGGAGTATATACTGGAGGTGTAATTCGAGATTATACTAATTCATTTAAATTAGTGTTCATTATATGCTTACTAGCAACTTTAACTTCACTCATCTTTTATTCAAAATTCTTTAAAAATCAAAAAAAGGAAACTTAGTTGAAAAATATATTAAAAGAAATAACACATAAGTACTCTACATTTAGTTCGTCTGAAAAAATAGTAGCTAAATTTATCCTAACTAATCCAGATGAGGTAATTCTTTTATCTATGAGAGCCTTGGCTGAAAAAGTAGGCCTTAGTGATAATACAATTCTAAGATTTTGTAGAACTTGTGGCTTTAATGGATACCTTGATTTTAAATCTTCTCTTATTCCTCAGTTAATTACAAAAGAAAGAAGCCTTTATAAACAAATGGAGACGGATGATTCTTTTACTGTTAAACAAAAAATAATAATTAACAATATTTCTAACAGCATAAAAAATACTTATGATTCTCTAAATGAAGAAGACATAAATATTGTTGCTAAAAAAATAGCAGAATGTAGCCATAGTTATATAATTGGCCTCGCAGCATCAAGAGGTGTATCATTGATATTAGCAGATACTTTACATCTTTTATCTATTCCTGCAAGTTCTCACTCTGATAGAGTTGAAATTGAAAGGCTTTGCTTAAGTCTCCAAAAAAACTCAATTATAATTGGTTTAACTAACTCAGGAGAAACAAATGAAGTTCTAATGGGTATAAAAAGAGCCAAAGAAAATGGGAATTTTACAATTTTAATAAGTAGTAATATTGCTATAAAGAAATCTGTCCCTGCTGATATTTTTTTATTCACTAAAGTTCCAACAAATGAAGTAACTGGGCCATATTTTACTTTGCCAAGTATTAATCAATTATCTCTAATAGAAATACTAGTAAACAAAATTCCAAAATATTTGAAAAAAGTTAATTAAATATCGTTAAGGTAAAAACTTATTTCATTATAAACTAAATAATTTATTTAACTATGAGTCTTTTAGCTTTTATAACACAATTTTCATATTATTTACTTTAATTTTTTATATAGTTCAAATACTCTCATTAAATACTGATAAAGCAACATTTGATATTTCAATTAACCTTAAACTCTTCAAGGTAATTAAGAAATTAGAATGTTGACGGAACCTTACAATATTTAGTATAATCCTATATAATTTAATGGTTCTATAAACATATATTAATATTATAAATTCTTACACACGAATAAAATTGAATCTTTAACATATATATCATACAATACTATATAAAATAGACTTATAAAAATGATTGTTATTTATTTTACAAATTTTATTCACAGGTCACTTTCATTTTTAGGACAATAAAAATACAGAGTAGTATAGGGAAAAATATGACATTAAAAGAAATTGCAGAATTAGCTGGCGTTAGCAGAATGACAGTATCTAATGTAATAAACAAAGAATACTCTAAAGTATCAAAAAAAACAGTTGAAAAAGTCAATGCAATTATAAAGGACTGCAATTATACACCAAACTTATCGGCTAGGAATTTAAGAGGACAATCATCAAAATTGATAGCAATCATTGTTCCTCTAGTTTATCATAATAATAGCCTTTTTTCAGATCCTTACACAGCTCAGATTGTTGGCATTTTAGAGAACAATCTAAAAAATAGAGGATATTTCACAATGATAAGAAGTGTAAATACTCTTGATGATACAGTAGCATTCCTTAACAGTTGGAATGTTGAAGGGGCAATCTTTTTATTCCCTAAAAGTGATATAAATATAAATCAATTATTAAAAAAAGTCTCGACAAAAATAGTTTTTATTGATTCATACCAAGAAAATGATCAAGCTTTAATTATAAATATTGATGATTCTAAAGGCACATATTTAGCAACTCAACATCTTATAAATAAAGGCCATAAAGAAATAGCCTTTGTTGCTCCAAGTAGAACAAACAAAATTATGGATTTACGATATCAAGGTTATGAAAAAGCATTAAAACAAGCAAATTTAAAATGCAAAAAAGAAAACTACTTTATTTCAGATATTTCATTTGAAAGTGGTATTGCTATTGGAAAAGCCATCTGTGACACAAAAAAAATTACAGCTGCAATAACCACAGCAGATATTGTTGCTATTGGAATAATTGATGGAGCTAGGGCAAAAGGATATAAGATTCCAGAAGATTTATCAGTTATTGGCTATGACAATCTCACTATATCTAATTATTGCTATCCTAAATTAACTTCTGTTGATCAAGGAATAAATAATAAAGCTGAAATTGCAATTTCTTTGCTATTTGATAAAATCGAAAACAAAAATAAATTACCGAATAAAATACTATTAGATGTGGTACTAGTCGAAAAAGATTCAGTGTCTCAATTAAATTAAATAGCTATTAATTTCATCCTAATCTAGCCTGTATTGTTAGGCAATTTTATTTTATAAAATCTAATATAACGCAATATCAAAACCCTAAGCATAAAGGTAACATTTAATAATTATTACTACTTTTAATTATAACAACTCATTTTGGATAGTTTGACGAACTTTAATTATTAATCTTACATAACCGAATGTTTATAATAAAATAAACCACAACAATTTTATGAGCATATCAAGTTAATCAAAATGGAACATCTTCAATCTAATTGCTTATCTTATAATACAATAAAAAAATAAAGTTGATACTATCTTAAGTTATTCAATAAATACTATATTTTAAGTGTATCAACTGTAATCACACAAAAATAAATAATATTAAATTTTAAGAATCAAATTTCAATTTCCAAACCATCATAAGCAACAATATAATTTTTATCTTTAACATACTCTTCCAATTCATGATGAAGCATCTTTCCATTATGAGAAAAATGATTAACTACAATTTTTGTTTTATCACAAATAATACCATGCTTTCTTAATTTATCAACAAATATATCAACATCTTTTAAACCAAGATGATTGTTTCCATCGTTATCTAACCCCATAGTACAATCTAAACTCACTAAATCACATGTTTTATTATCCAAAAAATTAATAGATTCTTCACACAATTGGCCAGTATCATGAGCATATAATATTTTTTTATTATTATTTTCTATTAAATAAATATAACAATCTTCACTTTTATCATGATTTGCAATTATGGGATATACTATATAGTCTTTTGCTATAAAAGGAATAAAAGGTGGAACATAATTATATTTTAAAATACCTTCAGGGATGGCCCCAACCTTCTCCATTTTCTTATCAAAAAATGATTTAACTTTATTATTCCCATATATATTTAAACATTTATTTACACCATATGAATAAGGTGGATATCTATATATTAAATCTTGAGGATAAAAATGATCAAAATGCGAATGAGTAATAATTAATTCAGTAATAGATAGTAAATCAATATTATTCCTTTGAACGTGATAAAAAGTATCTGGCGAAAAATCAATCAGTAAAGAGTTGTCAATAATTGCTTGCGAGCGTGATCTAAGATTCTTTCCCCCTAACTCTCTGGATTTTTTACAAATATCACAATTACAAAATAATGCAGGGATTCCTTCCGCTGCAGCAGTTCCTAAATATTTTAATTTCATATTACCCCCTAATTTTTAATAGCTCCATTAGTAAGACCACCAATTATATGTTTCTGAAGAAAAACATATCCTATAACAACAGGAAACAGTGACATTAAAAAAGCAGCAAAAGATAAACTATAATCTGTAGTATATTGTGATTTAAAATTATATTGAAATAAGGTTAAAGTCCAATTGTTCCAAGTTCTGTTCAATATTATAAGTGGCATCATAAAGTCATTCCACATCCAGAGGCCATTCTTTATTATAATGGTGACAATAATAGGTTTCATTAGTGGAAAGATAATTTGATAAAAAGTTACCCTCGTTGATGCACCATCTATATATGCTGCATCTTCCATTGCTGGTGGAATAGAATTTAAATACCCCACGTACAAAAAAACGGCCTCACATGTCGAACCCCCTGTTGCAACAAAAATTAAACCATGCGTACTTAATAAACCTAATCTACTCATTTGTATAACTAAAGGCATCATTTTAACTTGGAAAGGAATAAAAATACCAGCTAAAAGAAAATAATAAAGCAATCTATAAGAACGTTTTGTCTTTATCGACCTAGAAATTGCATAACTCATCATTGGATGAAATAAAACTCCTAAAGTTAATGTTCCAACTGTTACATAAACAGTATTTACAAAAGCGATGTAGTATCTAGGTGAAGTCACAACACTTTTTACATTATCCAAATAAAAAGTTTTTGGCAAACTAAAAAAACTCATAGAATTTTCTGCCATTGTTTTAAAAGGAGTAATTAAAGTAATATAAAGAGGAAGGAGAATTAAAATTGAACCAACTAAAAGAAAAGTATAAAGCATTATTAATGTTAATTTATTCTGTTTATTTATCATAAATTTACCTTCTTCCTATTATTAATTTTAATTTGTAATGCAGAAATTAAACAAATAATTATTCCTAAAAAAATAGACTCAGCAATACTATAACTAAATTTTTGTTCAGCAAATCCATGTCGATAAATTATAAAAGCAACACTTATTGTAGATCCAGCCGGGCCTCCTTCAGTCATTGCCATAATATTATCAAAAACTAAAATACCTGCTTTAAGAGTTAATATAAGAACAACAGTTAAGGTTGGAAATAAATAAGGAATTTTGATTTTTGTAAAAATCTTAAAACTTCCAGCCCCTTCAACTGTAGCTGCTTCTATCTGATCTATTGGAATAGTTTGCAAACTAGCCAAAAACAGAACTGTCGGAATCGCAATTCCTTGCCAAACTTGAACAAACAAAACACCCCAAAAAGCTTTATTAGGTGATGACAGCACCCCATTAAGAAAAGAAATCCCAGTAGTTTTAGCAATAGCTGGAAGCACCCTAAAATAAATTTGATTGAAAATTAATCCCAACGTTAACATACTTAAAACAGCTGGGAAAAAAAATAAAGCTCTAAAAAAAGTTCTTGCTTTAATATTTGAATTTAAAACTACAGCAACTAACAAACTAAAAGCAGTAACTAAAACTATTAAAGCAAAAGTATATCGAAATGTAAAATTTAATGCACCAAGAAAACTAGAATCTGAAAATATTTTAAAATAATTATTAAGTCCTATATTATTATAATGCATACTAAACCCGTTCCAATCTGTAAAACTATATCTAATTCCCATTATTATTGGTACGATTGCAAAAAATATATAAAAAGAAAGTCCTGGTAAAACAAATAAAACAAAAGTCCTAGATTTATTCCAAAACATTTTCTTCCCCTTTAAAGCTTCTTCCATTTATATCTCCTATAAAAGGCCAATAGTTTTTTCACAGAAAACCATAACCTAATTTCTCCATTTTTCTTTATTAGAAGCTATACAGCTTCTGCTTGTCGCTTATTAAAATCACCTATTAATTTATTCATATCAAAAGGCTTTTTCTTCTTTAGAATTGCATAAATTACTCTACTAAAGTTTAGTGCAAAGGCAATTATACTTTTCCCACTACCTTTGTTTTTCTTCATTCTTTTATAATCATTAATTAGCGACAAATATCTTAATGATCTTTGTAGACGAAGCATACCCATTACAGCTTGTACCATTGCAGTTCTTAACTCTACAGGTCCATTCTTTGTTATATGTGTGGTAAATTCTTTCTCATTTGAAAACTTTACAAAAGGAGTGAGTCCACAATATGCTGTAAGCTGTTTGTAAGTTGCAAATCTATTTATATCATGGGCATATGCTCTAATGGTTGTAGCTGTTATTTTACCTACACCTACAATAGTTTTTAGTAATTGAACATCTTCATCTTCTTGTACATTCCTCTTCAATTAATGCCTCTAAAGCCGTAACTTGTTCATCCAAAATTTCTAAAGTTTGAATGAAACTATTTAAGGTAGAGACTGTCCTCTTCTTAAATCAAAGCGTGGTCTTCGAGACCTTTTAGAAGAAGCAGTCTCTTTTTCTTGCTTTGAAATTGAGTGGCAGTTGTTACTATCCCATACCCTAACATCATATTATGTATTCTATTTTTAGTTCTTACTAGAGGTTAAACTAAATCAGCTCTTTCACAGATAAGTTTTCTAAGCTCCTCTGTTTCTTGATCGCATAGATAGCTTTCATGTAACATATCTTTTCGTAAAAACTCAGCTATTGTAAAAGCATCTCTTTTATCTGTCTTTTTAGCACTTAATGTTACAACCTTAAATTTTAAAGTATTAATAACAAGTGTAAAAAAGCCTTCTTTCTGCATTAAGTTTCTAAAGTATCTAGCATTAGAAGTAGCTTCTATTGCCATTGATACATGTGCACCATACTTGTCTTCTAGAGTGTGACATTCACTAATGAAAGCCTTATAACCTTCATCGTTAGTTTGATACACTTTCTCAAATAGAATCTCTTTCGTTGATGTTATTGCACAAACTGTAAATTGAGTCTTATGCAAATCAATTCCTACGCTAACAGTTTTGTTTTCCCAGTTAACCATTCTTATCTCCTTGCATTTATTTTTTTATACACAAAATCAAAAATGGCTCTCTGTTCGGTAGTTGTTCCATTCTCCTATTCGGTCTCAGTAAGTGGACCAGTGATTGATACGACTAAAACTCCTCATTCTCCAAAACAGTCTCATATTCTTGGACTAGTAAAACATGTCGAGTTAAAGTCTTGGCCATTCCTCAGTTGTGTGCCATATATTTTAACACACTATAGGAATATTGGTTCAACTACCTGCTATTTACCTTTTTATCACTCCTCCTAATAATAACTGGTCTATAATACCAGTACCATGTCAATTGCTTATTACATAAAACTAATAGAGGTAGATAAGGAAACCTTACCTACCATAAAGTCTTTATTATAAATCTAATTTTAGTTATTATAATATTCTCCTATAATCTTTCCACTTTCTATCAAGAAAGAGTCAATATCACCGTCAATATATAGTTGCTGTGCAGGTACTTTTAATTGATCTCGTAACCCAACAGGCCAAATTGTACCAGGAGCAATAAAAATGTCACCATTATTTAAATAATCTAATAAGAGTCTATGTGGTTCAACATTATAATTTACTCCCTTAATAATATTTGGGGTTTTTTCTAAATCAGCATACTTTTGTGCAACTGGTGTTGTAGATAAAAATTCCAAAAATTTCAAACTCGCTTCCTGATTTTCAGTAGCGGTTGAAACAGAGAAAGCAGTATCAACATTTATTGGGACATTCGTTTTACCTCCAGTTGGATTAGGAAAAGGAATTAAATTTATTTGTGAATCAATATTTGGATTAGCTGTTGCCATAGTACCTAAAGCCCAACTTCCCATAATAACCATTGCACATTTGCCATTTGCAACATCAGCAAGTGAATCTTCATAAGAAACAGCCATAGTATCATCATAACTATACTTATGTAATTCAACCATCATTTTCGCAAATGTATTTAAGCTTGGTGAATCTAATACATTTAATTCACCATTTGCAATTTTTCTAAATTCAGTATCACTATCATTATTAATAACACCAATTAATCTTTCAAGAATTTGTCCAATAGTCCAAGTTGCTTTATCTGAAAAAGATATTGGTATAATCCCATTATCTTGTAAAACTTCACAAACATGAATTAACTCATCATAAGTAGTTGGCTCATTTAGTCCATATTTTTCGAGTAAATCGGTTCTAATATACAGACCATAAACACTTAATGTCATAGGTAAAGAATAATTTTCATTGTCAGCTTGTGATAACCGTAAAACATCATCCGGGACTTGGTTTAAAAAATCTTGTCCATCAAGATTCATTAAAAATCCTTCTCTATAATATTCTTTATAGAGAGAACTTGCTGGATATACATTCGTAACATCAGGAATATCTCTGCTAGCCAATCGAGTTTTAAAAACAGTTTCAGCATCGGGTGTACTAGTTTGAATTACCTTAATATTAGGATTTTCATTTTCAAAGTCGGCAATTATTTCGTCCATTATCTCCTTTGTTTCACTTTTCATATTGAAATATTCAATCTGAACCTGTTTGTCCTTAGCTTCCGAGTCAGATTCTTTACTTGCTTGCGCAATTAGCATAGAGGAAACTAACAATAATACTGTTAAAAATAAAAAACAACGTTTTTCCATTACTTACTCCTTTTACTTGTTTATAAAATTATACTAAATACTTTAACGTTAAATGTCAAGTTTTTTTTCACAGATCTATTTTTAGATGAGTGTTAAAAATAAATAGAAATGAATAGTTTTTGAAATTATTTATATGTTATGTTTATATCAAACTTGCAAAAGTAAATATTGCAAAATATCAGAAATCAAAATAGAAAAAAGGCTTAAAAAGATGACATCAAAAATCGAATCTAGTTATAGCATAGAATGCAATTATTTATGAAATAAATACAAAATCAAGAGTATAATATCTATACTAATATAAATTATCCCATAATTCTAATTAACAATAAAAAGAAGGTGTTTTGTAGTTTGAAAATTTCTTATATTAATCTTGACGTTTATCGATAAACTAATTAATATACCAAAGAGGTACAACTATGGAAGCACAATTTAAACAACAAAATAATTCAATTTATTTTAAAAATCAAAGAATAACTTTTTTAACTGATTCTCTTGTAAGAATTGAATATTCTCCTACAAAATCTTTTGTTGATAGTAAAACTCAAATGGTAGTTAATAGAGACTTCTCCCCTGTTAATTATTCAATCCATCAAGCAAATGATTTTTTAGAAATTAAAACAAAAGCCCTTTTAGTGGAAACAAATGGTAAAGAATTCACCTCTTTAGGTCTTAAAATCTCCTTAACACAATCTGAAGAACTTTATCATAACAAATATAATTATGGTGATAAAATAAAGACTTTGAAAGGAACAGCAAGAACTTTAGATGAAGCAGATGGAGAAATCGAATTAGAAGATGGGATTTTTTCTAAACGAGGTTTTTCAGTAATCGATGACTCTACTAGCATGTTATTAGAAGATGACTTCTTTAAACCAAGAAAAGAAAAGGACGCCAAAGATATTTATTTCTTCGGATATAATCATCGATATTTAGAAGGTTTAAAAGATTTTTATAAATTAACTGGAAAAACACCTATGATACCACGTTACACACTTGGAAACTGGTGGAGTAGATATTATAAATACACAACTCAAAGTTATTTAGAACTTCTTGATAGATTCAAAGAAGAGGACATTCCTTTTTCTGTTGCTGTAATAGATATGGACTGGCATTTAGTAGACATTGATAAGAGCTTTGGTAGTGGCTGGACAGGGTATACTTGGAATAAAGATTTATTTCCAGATCCAAAGGAATTCCTTGAAGAATTACATAGAAGAGCACTAAAAGTTACATTAAATGATCACCCTGCCGAAGGAATTAGATCATTTGAAGACAACTATGATAAAATGGCTGAAGCTATGAATATAAAAAATAACGAAGCCGTTCTATTTGATGCAGGAAGTAAGAAATATCTAGATTCACTTCAAACAATCATCTTAGAACCTTTAGAAAATGATGGAATTGATTTTTGGTGGATTGACTGGCAACAAGGAAACACATCTAGAGTCGAAGGTTTAGATCCACTTTGGATTTTGAACTATCATAGATTTAATGCAAATAAAAAAGACAATAAACGTCCAATAATTTTCTCAAGATATGCAGGTGTTGGTTCACACAGATACCCTATTGGTTTTTCTGGGGATACATACATTACTTGGGAATCATTAGCTTTCCAACCTAAATTTACTAACTGTGCATCTAATATTGGTTATGGTTGGTGGTCTCATGATATCGGTGGACACATGGGTGGTTACAAAGATAATGATTTAATGGCAAGATGGACTCAATATGGAGTATTCTCCCCTATTATGAGACTCCATAGTAGTAACGAAATCTTTAATGGGAAAGAGCCTTGGAGATTTAACAAAGAAACTCATGAAACAATGAACAATTTCTTGAGACTTAGACATCAACTTGTTCCATATCTTTACACAATGAACTATGAAGCTTGGAAAAACGACACTCCATTAATTCGCCCAATGTATTATTATCATGGAGAAAAGGAAGAAGCTTATAATATTGAAACTCAATATTATTTTGGTCAATCTATGATTGTCTCTCCTATCGTAACTAAACAAATAAAGTTATTAGGTATGGCATCAACTTCTGTTTGGTTACCTGAAGGTAATTATTATGACTTCTTTACTTCTAGAAGATATTCTGGAAACAGAACTATTAAAATGTATAGACCTATAGAAGCTATCCCAGTACTAGTTAAAGAAGGAAATATAATAATCTTAACTGATGAACAAAGAGCAGATATCAATCCTAAATCACTAGATATAAGATGTTACATGGGTGATAATGGCGAATTTGTATTATATGAAGATGATAACATTAGTGAGAATTACAAAGAAAACAAAAATGTTACGACCAAATTTATAAACAATTATTCATCCAAAGAATTTATAATTGAAAAAAGTTTGGGAACATTAGAGCTAATACCTAAAGTTAGGGATTATAAAATAACATTTGTTGGAATGAAAAATACTAGTTTCAAAGTTTACAATAATAACACTGAAATCTATAGTACCTCTTCATATGACGACAATAAAAAAGAACTAACTATAACTATTAAAGACATTGATATAAATTCAAATACAAAAATTACATTCTCTGAAATAAATTTAGATAAAATAGATAAGATTGAAAGTTTTAGAGAACTATTAGATCGTTGTGAAATGAAAATTAGATTAAAAGATAAAATATTTAAGATTTTACAAGAAAATAATCTAAATTCAATCTTGTCAAATTTAACTAGTTTAAATTTAAATGAAGATTTATATAACGCAATAATTGAATTATTATTAGCTTAAAAAAAAACAGGGTAAAAGAATAATTTGTAGTTATTTTTTTACCCTATTTATTTTCTTTCTTTTTTATGTAACTAATAAATAATAAAATAACACTTGGAATTAAAAAAATAATAAAATCAAAATGATTTATATTTTTTTCAATTATATAAGATACAATATTAAATATGATCAATGAAAAAATCATAATAATACTGCCTAGAACTTCTTTTTTTAAAGCAATAAATGCTCCAACGGCATAAATTTCTGGAATAAAAATTAATTTTAAATAGTCTTCAATTCCAAATTGACTTGAGTGACCAATAAAGTTTCCTATAAAATTTATTATAAAAAACACAACAATAAATAGCCCTAGTATTTTTGAAATCACTGCAATAATTTTCAGCAATTTATTATTTTTTAGACTGTCCATTTAGCCTCCAAATAAAATATACTCTCGATAAATTTGCCAAAAAGTAAAACAACACAAAACTAATTATTTATTATATATTTCCATAATTTATCATGCATTTCATAACTTATATTTTTTAATAGTATAACCAAAAAGTTTTTTTACTTATAAATGAACAATCTACTCATGATAAAACAAATCAATTACCTAAATTATTTGTGCAAAATATTATCTGAATACATATGAATATCATCTTTACCATTTTTCTTTACATGATATAAAGCTTTATCTGCATTCAACATCATCTCTTTATAAGTATTTTTACCACCAGCACCTTGACCAACACCACAAGTCAAGCCGGCACTAACGCTCATTTTAGCTTTAGGATATTGTTTAGCAAAATCAAATACTTTTGTTTTAATCTTTTCAAGAATATCTACAACTTCATTCTTCTCTCGATTTTGGAACCCTATGACAAACTCATCACCACCGAAACGACAAGCAACTTCATCTTCTCTAATATAAGACTTTATAATCTTAGCGACTTTTACTAATACTTCATCTCCAATAATATGACCATAAATATCGTTTAATTCTTTAAAGTTATCTAAATCTAAAATCGCTAAATATATTGGAGTTTGAGCTTTGGTTAACAATTCATCTATTTTACAATTTCCAGCCATTTTAGTATTCAAAAGAGTCAATTGATCAACCTGATTCAATTTTGTCTTAATAATATATACTAACATAATTTTTAACATCACTATCGTTACAACAACGAAAACAGCACCCCAGAAAAGTATTTGCGATAAAATAATAATAAATGAATCAGGATGTTGAACTTTTGAAACAAAATAAAAGATTGCACAATAACCTATTAAAAACGAAAAAATTAAAATATGGAAAATATTATTAATTACACTAATTTTTTTAGAAATAACTCCAAACTCAGTTTTCTCCTCTTTTCTAAACAAGCCAAAAAGATAAAGACATCCAATTAACAATAAAATACCAGCAATGATAAATAATTCACTCAACATAAACAACTTCCCCTAACCTTTAATTCATTATACCAATAGTTTCCATAAAATAAAAGAAATTACAAAATATAAACAAAAAATTAATATTTAGATATAAATACAATTTTGAATGGATTAAAATCTGGTATATATTTTCTTCGAAAATTTATGAATAACTTTTGTTCCCTTCCCATTTCTAATAGCTTTTAAGACATTAGGAACATCTAAAACTTGCGTCCCTCCTAAAATAGTGACATTAGTGTCTTTGTAAAGAGCTTCATTCATGATAGTTGAAGGGCCTAAAATTGCTACTTTTTTATCATACCCTTTAATTCTTTCACATATTTGGTAAAACGTATTATTTATAAAACTTGTTGCTGTAATAATTAAAGCATCAGCTTCATGCTTAACAAAAGAATAGAAAACCTCTTCATCTCCTATATGTTTACCAATATCATAAGATATAACAGAAACACGCTTTTCTTTAGCTTCATCTACGATAGGTTTGAAATACCCAATCATAGCAAGTTTACCATTATCATTCACACGTAAGTCTTCAAAGAGAGTATTATTATCTTCACTAAATCTATTAGCATAATCTTGTGTGAGGGCATTTACCATAGCTATTACAATAGATCGACTTATAAAATCTTTATTTCTTTTAAGAGAGATTAATAAATCATAACAAGATCTATTTTCAAAATCTTCTTCAATTTTATAAACACTACACCCCTTATTGCTATCTAATAAAGTACAACATACCCCACATTGATTATTTTTTAAAACTACAGCTGTATAACCAAGCCCTATATTAATAGTATCAACAACATTTTGCTTTGCTTGTTCACTAAACAACTCTATAATTCTCTCATCAAAATTTATCATATATTTAAAATACCACTAAAAAATACATTAAGCAATAAAAAAACAAATGTCAGAAACTCATAAAATCTAACCATCTAATTGACTTAATAGAAAAGAAATCAATAAAAGGTTTACTTGACTTAATATGTAAAATAAATTACTTAATGAGAAATTCACACAGAAGGCTTATTAACAAAAAAAAGAATAAGCTATTAAATGATAATTAAATAACAATATTTTATAATTTATTATTGAAAAAAAACTAACCTCTTATTATCTTAATAGCATAAGAAGGAATATAAATAGTGGAAAATTATAAAAAATATTTAGTACTAGCAAGAGATAAATCAAATTTAAAAGAGTTTGCTAAAAGACAAGAAAGTATATTTCAATTAGAACATGCCAAATCAGATGCCTTTAATACTGCAGGCCCGACTAGTCAAATTTATATTTCTACTTCACTTAAATTATTCGATCTCTATATTGAAGAAGAGGAGTTGGAAGAAGCTTTAGATATTGCTAAAGAATTATTTGATCTTGTCAAAACATCAAGTGATGTTGCTACAAAGAGTAAAGTAATAATTAACTTAGGACTAGCATATTTAAAAAATGGAAATATTGCCGAAGCAAAAAAAATAGCTACTGAATTTACTTTTCATGAGCTTAATCCTTTATATCCTCAATACTGCTTATTTAGGGCAGCATTAGCTCAAGTATACAAAAACAAAGATGAAGAACTTAATTTTCTTCTTCAATCATATACTTCAGCCATTGAAAAAGACCACAATACTGAAGAGCTTTCTAATATTTTAATTGCTATTGCCCTATTCTATGAAAGAAATGGAATGGTTGAAAAAGCATATCTATCATATTTAGAAATTTTCCATAAAGCTAGGTCTATGTCATTAGACTTTACTGATGAAGAACGTTTTTCTTTTATTATCAGACTTTCTAGACTTGCTATAGAAAATAATAACACACCTTTAGCAGTTAATCTTTTAACAGGATCCTTCCCTGCAATGAAAGAAAAACTATCTAAGTCTCACCCATTATTAAAGCTTGCTGTTTTAACTTTAAAAAAAACAGAAAAGACAAACTAATTTATCTAGCTTGTCTTTTTTAGTGTATTTTTATATTATAACTTTCAAAGGGAATGAACGTCTCCCTGGATTTATATCCAAACTGCTATTAGCTGATGACTTCTGTTAATGTAGCAGGGGCATCTTTTTTTTGCTCCAAAAGGAGAATTTTAATGCTATTTAGTCTTGCTTTAATTACTATTTTAGGTCTTCTCTCGAAAGTAATTTTTAATAAAATTAAGCTTCCATATATAATTGGAATGCTATTTATAGGTGTATTATTAGGCCCGTATGCTCTAAATATACTAGATCCAACATTAACTAGCATTTCAGCTGATTTGAGAGAAATTGCCCTTATCATAATTTTAATGAAAGCTGGGTTAAGTCTTGATATAAATGATTTAAAAAAAGTTGGCCGACCTGCTATTTTATTATGTTTTTTACCAGCTTCCTTTGAAATAATTGGATATTTATTAATAGCTCCTAATCTAATTGGGATATCTCTTTTAGAGGCTGGAATTATCGGTTCAATTATGGCCGCAGTATCCCCGGCTGTTGTTGTTCCTGCAATGACAAAGTTAATTGATGAAAAAAGAGGCACAAAAAAGGCTATTCCACAAATGATGTTAGCAGGATCTTCCGCCGATGATGTTTATTGTATAGTTATATTCACTGCCTTAGTTGCTTTAGCTAAAGGTGGAGAAGTACACGCCATATCATTATTCAAAGTTCCAATTTCTATGCTTACGGGGATAATTATTGGAGGTGTTAGTGGTGAACTTTTAGTTAGATTCTTTAAAAGATTTCATATGAGAGATACTGTCAAAGTATTATTACTTTTATCAATTAGTTTCTTATTTATAACTTTGGAAAATGCTCTAAAAGATATAGTCCCTATATCAGGATTATTATCAATAATAAGTTTAGGCTTAATTATAAAAGCACACCATCCTATTTTATCACAGAGACTAACACCAAAATTCTCAAAACTTTGGGTTGGTGCAGAAATCTTACTTTTTGTATTAGTTGGTGCTTTAGTAAATGTAGAATATGCAACTCACGCAGGTTTTGCTATGATAATAATGATATTTATAGGACTAATGTTTAGAACAGTTGGAACTTTTATAGCAACATTTAAAACAGGACTAACAATAAAAGAACAAGTATTTTGTCTTTTTAGTGAATTGCCAAAAGCAACTGTTCAAGCTGCTATGGGGGGAGTTCCTCTAGCAATGGGACTTTCAAGTGGTAACTTAGTTTTAACTTTTGCGGTATTAGCAATTATTATAACGGCACCACTTGGTTCATTTCTAATTTCTTTTTCTTCAACAAGATTTTTGGAAAAAGAATAACCTTAAATAGATAAAATTATAGTATTCACAATTCTACACTAGCAAACTACAAAACTATAAGTTACAATATTATAGGTTATTTAGAATTTTTATATTTTATTTTATGTTAAAATTTATGAAGTTAAATTAGACAAAAATAGCCATAATATTATAAATTGCAACAAAAATGAACGAAGATTAAAAATCTATATAGCAAAACTGATATTAAATTAATTTACTATTAGTTTTTAGTGCTTGTACAATAAAGACTAAACATGAGGTATCATATGAATATTAAAAGTAATAAGAGAAAAATAATACTACTTATTCTCTCTGTACTCATCATTACATTACTAAGTTCTTGTAATAAAAAAGAAGCAGAGACAACATTAGAAGAATCTACTACTATTACTACACCACAAACAATTCAGCCTAAAGAAGCTGCAGTTGAAGAAACAACGGTAGTAAAGGAAGAAGAGGAAGAAGTCTTTGATGAATCTGAATTGGGTTACACTGTTAAAGATGATCAATTATTCTTAAACGATAGAGCTCTGCCTGCAGGAAAAATAGCTACTACTAAAAAAGAAGCAGATAGAACAACATATCAATTTTATGACGGAGCTGCTTTAATTATTAAATCTAATGGTGATTTAATAGTCGACTTCCCTATTAGAATCACTTTATTAATTGATAAAGACTTTACAACTTTTAAAACTCTCTATAAAGGAAACCCTTTAACAAACGCCACAATTTATGATTTCATTACAGCTGACAATTGGTACACAATCGATTATGGTGATAATACAACTTTAAATTTTGATAATTCAACTCTAATTTTTAGTACTAATAACTTAGAAATCAAACAAGATCAAAATAGTAGTGAAACTATATTTAAAGATATTATAATTAGTACTAGCAACATTAAAACTACCGATGCCTTAACTAGTATCATAAAAATAGAATATGAAGATGGTAATCAACTAACCCACATTATTGGTGGCAGTACAACATTTATTTTTAAATCAGGTACTAGTATTGAATCTGATGGTAATACAACAACAATTTCAAAGGATAATGAAACTACAGTTGTAACAGGTGAAATTAAAGGTATTAACTTTAATGAAGAAACAGGTGAGATTTTTCTTGAAACTACAGAAGAAAGTGTCAAATTTGATACAACTGGTGAAATTATAGAAAAGAAAAGCCTTGTTAGCCCTCCTGTTGAAGAAACAATTGAAGACAATCAAGAAGATCTTATAGAAGATTCTTCTCTTGTTGCAAATGAAGAGAGTGAAAGCGCAGAGACAATAGAGCAACCTACTGAGGTTATAGAAAATGAACAGTTATCACAAGATTCAATTGAAAATGAAGGTCCTCAATCATTTGAACAAGAGACAATTGGAGAATGGGATTTAGAAGAAATTGTTAATCCATATAGAATTGGTGCAACAGCTAATTTTACTTTCTTACAGGTTAGTGATATGAACTCTGATTATGGACTAAAGGGAGAATTCATAATAGAAAATGAAGTTGTAGATGGCACAGTAATCGGTCTACAAATTGGTTTTGGAGCGGACCACTTTTCAACTTCTGGATCCTTAGAAAGCGGTTTTTATAAAGAAATAAGTACTTTAGCTACTTTCTCACAAGAATTTACCCCAGCCCACTCTAAAACTGCATATTTTTACAAAATAGGAATTGGATCGTTAATCCCTTTCAGTGAAGGAGATAGTGAAACTCCATATTTCAAAGTAGCACTTTCTGCTGGAGTTAACTTCAATATAGATGCTAATTGGTTACTTAGATTAAGTGGCGAATTCGCTATTAACTATAGAACTGAAATAGTTACAAGTGAAGCAGCAAGTATTGGTTTATTTTACAAGTTTAAATAATTTATAATATAAATTTCAAAAAGGTCTCTTAAGGATATACCTGAAAGAGACCTTTTTTTTATAATTTAAAAAACATTTCCCATTTATTTAATTTTTCACTTACCTTTAAAGTGTAAGCTGGACTTGTTGAGGGTAAACTTTTAAATATAATATGAGTAGGATAATAGTTAACATGCTTTTTGTACAATTTTTCTGCCGTTTTGCCATTAAAAGCAACTTTTTCAATAGTAGGATAATTTATTAATAAATCTTTAATATTATTTGCTTCTACATCTTTGATATCACTATCTAAAGATCCTTTTCTATAACAAGTTTTAACAACATCCCACAAAATAATATTATGTTCTTTAATAAATTCTGTTTTATCTTTGTAAGAAGTTAATGAAGGACCTTTAAATAATGATGAAATTATATACCAAAAACTATTATTTTTATTACCGTAATATTCAAACTGCTTTAAAGAAATCACACTTGGAGCTGATCCTAAAATTAAATACCTAGGATTCTCTCCTATTATAGGGTCAAAGCCCTCAATCATGATAAATACCTCATTGTTGCAATAGCACAATTAATACCATCTAGTGCTGAAGAAACAATACCACCAGCATATCCTGCTCCTTCTCCACAAGGGAATAATCCTTCATTACTCATAAAAGTTTCTTTATCCCTCAAAATCCTAACTGGACTACTTGTTCTAGTCTCACTAGCTATTACTAAAGCTTGAGAACTTGAAAACCCCGGTATCTTTTTATTAAAAGAAATAAAACCACCTCTTAAACATTTAGCAACTTCTTTAGGAAAAATTTGGTTCAAATCTTTAGATACAATTTTGCCCAAATAACTAGATTTAGGTAAATCTTTACTTTCAACTCTGTTAATAAAATCAGACACTCTTTGAGCTGGAGCTGTTAAATCAGAAGAGGTTAAATCAAAAGTTTTCTTTTCAATATTTTCTTGGAATTCTAACATAGAAAGCGGATTATTATCTTTATCTACATCTTCAACTCTTATTTCAGTTACAATAGCACTATTGGCCCATTTCCCACCACGAGAAGAAGAGCTCATACCATTTATAAGTGAATATCCATTTTCAGTTTGAGAAGGGACTATAGAGCCACCTGGACACATACAAAAAGAAAAAACACCACGATCATTAACTTTAGAAACTAATCTATACTCAGCAGGTGGTAAAAACTTACCTCTTCCATTTTTATTTTTGTATTGAACGCTATCTATAAACTTCTGCGAGTGTTCAACTCTAAGTCCTACTGCAATAGATTTAGCCTCAATAGGTATATTTTTTTTGTATAATAATTTATAAATATCTTTAGAAGAATGGCCTGTTGATAAAATTACTGGTCCATAAAATTTTTTACCAGTTGCGGTAGTCACACCAATAATGGTAGATTTTTCTTGAATTAAATCAACAACTCTTTCATTAAAATAAATTTCACCACCATTATCAAGAATTGTGTTTCTCATATTTTTAATAATACCGGGTAATTTATCTGTACCTAAATGAGGATGAGCATCAGTTAAAATAGAGAGAGGAGCTCCCATTTGAACGAACATAGATAAAACTTCATTTATATTTCCTCTTTTCTTTGAGCGAGTAAATAATTTACCATCTGAAAAAGCTCCTGCTCCACCTTCCCCAAAACAGTAATTAGACTGTTCATTGATTTTATCATTTAAAATCATAGAAGCTACACTTTTTCTTCTCTCTTCAACTCTCTCTCCTCTTTCAATCAGTATTGGAAAACCTCCTAATTCTAGGACTTTTAAAGCGGCAAATAAACCGGCAGGGCCCATGCCAACTATTATAACCTTTTGTTCAGAATTTACTTTTTTAAATTCAATAGGATTATATAAAGAAGGTGCTTTTTCACCGATATATAAAGTGATTGCTATATCAATTTTTATAGGTAATCTTCTAGAATCAATACTTTTTTTTGTTATCAAAAAATCTGTTAAATCTTTTTTATTAATCTGTGCTTGCTTTAAAGCAATTTGAACTACATTATTTTCGTTTTGCGCTTCTTCAGGCAAAACTTTTATATTAATTTTTTTTATCATAAAATCATATTATCAGTAATATATTTTAACAGTCAACGAACTTACCTAGTTGAAAAGGTTTTTATGATAATATACTCTTGGTCTTATGAATATTCTATCAGTTGAAAACTTATCTTTAACATTAAACGACGAACCACTATTTGAAAATATTTCTTTCGGTCTAGACAAAAATGACCATGTTGGATTAATAGGAAATAATGGACAAGGCAAGAGCACCTTATTAAAAGTTCTAGCAAATAAAATAGAAAGAGATTCTGGAACAATATCTATAACAAATGAGACAGAAATTGGTTTTCTTGAACAAGTTGTAACTTTTGATGAAAACCAAACTGTATTAGACTATTTTTACGCAAGTAATGGTCATAAAATTCAACTATTAAAAGAGTATTATAAATTATTAGAAGATCCTATTGCCAATGAAAAAAAGCTTTCAAAATTAACTTTACTCTTAGATAAAGATAATATTTGGAGCTTAGAAAATGAATTTACCTCTGTATTAGGCGAATTGGATCTTTATGATGTTAATAATAGATTGATGAGAGAATTATCAGGTGGACAAAAGAAAAAAGTTGCAATAGCAAGAGTACTTTGTAATAAACCAGATATTCTTTTTCTTGATGAGCCAACAAACCATCTAGATATAAAAACAATTGAGTGGCTTCAAAAATATTTAGCTTCTAGTAATATGACAATTATAGTAGTTACTCACGATAGATATTTCTTAAATGCAGTCTGTAACAAAATCTTAGAACTTTATAATTCTCAAATTTATATACATCCAGGTAACTATAATGAATATCTAGAGAGAAAAGCTAAAAGACTTATTGATGAAAGAAAATATCAAGATAGATTATCAACAATTTTAAGAAGAGAACTTGAATGGCTTAAGAGAGGTCCTCAAGCTAGAACTAGTAAAGATGGAAATAGAATTGATAGAATTAAAGATATGCAAAGTGAACAAAAGAATGTTGATGAAGCAGATCAAAATAAATTTTCCTCAAATACAAGATATATTGGTAAAAAAATATTAGATGTTAAAAACATTTCTAAAGCATATGGTGATAAAATTATTTTTGAAGATTTCACCTATTCTTTTACAAAAGATATGAGAATTGGAATTATAGGAGATAACGGAAGTGGAAAATCGACACTTTTAGATGTTTTAACAAAACACATTGAAAGTGATACTGGTATAGTTGATATTGGAGTAAACACGGTCTTTGGCTACTATGATCAAAATGGTAGAAATCTTGTAAGTGACAAAACAGTCTTAGAATATGTAGAAGATATTTCAGATAGAATTACTTTATCTAAAAAAAATGAAGTTACAGCAGCTCGTTTTTTAGAATTATTTAACTTCCCAACTAAACTTCATAGACTCCCTATCTCAACCCTTTCTGGTGGCCAAAAAAGAAGATTATATCTTCTCTCTCAACTTATAAAAAATCCTAATTTTTTAATCTTGGATGAACCTACTAACGATTTAGATGTTGAGACAATTGAAAACTTGGAAAACTATATTGAAGATTTCTTTGGATGCAGTATAGTTGTTTCTCATGATAGAGCTTTTCTAGACAGAACTTCTGACTATTTATTAATTATAAAAGATCATAAAATAATACAATTCCCTGGAAACTATACTAATTACATTTCATCTCCACTTTATTTAGAGCAACAAGTAAAAACAAAAGAAAATAATACTAATACCAAAGAAGAAAAACCCAAAAAGAAAAAGTTAACTTTCAAAGAAAAAAAAGAACTTGAATCTTTACCTCAAAAAATTGAGGAAATTGAAGCGCTTATCTCAACTTTAGAACAAAGTTTTGGGACAATTGAACCTACAGAACTAGGCACGCTTGAAGAGAGAACAAAGAAATATGAATCTAAGAAAAATGAACTTGAAGAATTAGAAAACAGATGGCTTTTGTTATTAGAAAAAGAAGAATCTTAATTTTTCAACAATTGAGCAAATTCACTTGAATTCATCGGTTTAGCGTAATAATATCCTTGGGCCTTATTACAACCTACTTCTTTTAAACTTGCTACATCCTCAATTGTCTCAACTCCTTCTGCTATTAAATCTAAATCTAATTCTTTAGCAATATTGACTACTAATTTTAAAATGCTTTTATTATTTTTTGAATCAGCAGATTTTTTATTTAAAAATAATAAGTCTAATTTTATAATATCAACAGGTACTTCACTCAGCATATTTAAAGATGAATATCCTGAACCAAAATCATCCATTTCAATAATAAATCCATTATCAGATAGTAATTTAACCACATTAGCTAATTGATTATGGGACTGTGCGTAAGCTGTTTCTGTAATTTCTAAATGCAACTGATTAGGTGATAAATTATATTTAGAGAGCATGTTTTTTAAATTACTAATTAAATCTTTAGTATATATATCATTTCTTGAGACATTAACAGAGATTGGAACTACATCAATTCCTTCATCCATCCATTCTCTAATTTGTCTACAAACTTCATTCCAAACATACATATCCAATTTTGTAATAAACCCGTTTTTCTCAAAAATTGGGATGAAGTCTCCAGGGCTCATAAATCCGAATTTTGGATGAATCCACCTAACTAAAGCCTCTGCTCCAATTATTTTATTTTTATGAATATTCCATTTTGGTTGATAATAAACAACAAATTGTTTTTCAGAGACTGCACCATCCATTTCTGATACAATTAATTGCTCTTTTTGCAAACTTTTATTCATATCATTTGTAAATGTTGAAAAATACTCTTTATATCGACCTTTAATAGGATCTAAAGCCATTTTTGACCAATCACACATTGTAGCTAGAGGTACTGTTCGATCAACAACTTCATAAATACCAAATTGAATACTAAGAGGTAAATTAATTGGAGCATGTTCTTTGTGTTTTGTAATTACTTTATCGATATAATCTTCATCAATTGGAGGGGGTACTAAAGCGTGAAATCTATCTCCGCTAAAGCGAGCAATAATTGAATCTTCACCAAATAATTCTGTTAAAATATTGGCAACAAATATTAAAACTTTATCTCCGTTTTGATATCCTGCAAATTGATTTATTACCTTAAATTGGACTATATCTATGCACAAAAGCATGTAGTTAATTTCAGAATTTTCTACTAAAGCTTTTTTTGCCTTAACGAAAAACCCTTCTTTATTTAATAAATTAGTCAAAGAATCATGTTGCACAGCTACGATAAAATTTTCATTTTCTCTTAAAGTTATAATATTATTCAGTCTTCTTAATATAACTTTTGGACTATATGGTTTAGTAAGGAAATCAGTGGCGCCCATCTCCAAACAAGCAATCTCTGCATCTACCCCACTATGAGTAGTTTGAACTATAATTGGAATATTGCAATATGGCAAATATTTACTTCGTTCTTTTAAGAATTCATAACCATTTAAAACAGGCATATTTAAATCTAGTAATATGGCTGAAACTTCTCCACAGTAGTCTTTTAAATAGTCTAGAGCTTGTTGTCCATTTTCAACACCTACAACTCTATAATCATGAGATAATATTCTAGTCAATAATGTTCTATTAATTACATTATCGTCAACAACTAAGATTAATCGCTTTCTCAAAAGAGACCCCTTGTTCATCAAACGCCTAATATTTTGTTAATAAATATTTAAATACCTATTAGTTACTTTATAATGTTTACAATGATTTGTAAATAAAATAAAATTGCTCACATATATAAATTAATTTATGTTAAATAAAACTAAGCTTTTTCTATCCCCTTTAATTAAAGGTTCTTGGCGTGAAATATTGCTAAATATATAATCATAAATATTATCAATTGATATTATGCCATTATTTAAAGCTGGTATTTTATCAATAATTGAGCCAATTTTTACATCACTATCATTCTCGTACCCTAAAGATCTTAAAAAATAATAAGAAAAAATACTATTTGCATGGGCAACCTCTAAAGTTCTTGTATCAAATGATAACTCATCTGGCCTTGTTGAAGCCATAGCAAATATGTCATTTACGACAATATTATCATTTTTATAACTAAAATACTTATCATATAGTTCTGGTAATGTATCGACAAAACTAGTAGTTATTGTATTTACTGTAGAGTTACTGTCCATTATAAAAGAACCACTCCCACATGAATCTAATACAACAAGAACATTACAATCTAAAGAACTTAAATGATTATATAACCAAGAAAGCTCGACAGATTCTCTAACTTGTTCGTCAGTGCCTTCTGGAAGTCTTAAAGCTCCATCGTCTGTTTCATCACCATGACCACTATAATAAAAAATTAGAATATCATTTTCATTTAACGAGTCAAAATTAGTAATTGTATTTCCAAATGTTAAATACTCTGATATTAAAGTATATTCATCTTTATCAAAATCACCATCATATACATTTGCATCAATGTTTTGACCATTTTTCAAATCGTTAAATAGGTTTTCTAAATTACTTTTATTTGGGTAATTATCATTTGGAATAATTGAAATCCCTGTTTGCTGAATAAAAGGAATATATACAAAAGTTTTTTCACTCTTTGAAGATAGATTTGATAAAGCATAAGCTATCTCTCTAATATCATTTGGAGGATTAACTAATCCTTTATTATCCCCCAAAAGAGTTTCACTATTTCCATCGTCATCTATATAATCTAGACCTACACCAACTAGAATTAATCTCCCTGGGGTTTGATCATATATCAATTCGCAGCTAACAAAAAGGCATAAAGATGTAAATGATAAAAATAGGATTACTATATTTCTAAATCTTTTCATCTTTTACCTCTTAAAAAAAGAATAACAGATTTATCATATTAATAAAAGACAAAAAAAATGCCGGTCAATAGACCGACAAATAAATTACAAATAAATTACTTAATTCTCTTTGCAGCATCTTTTAATAATTCATCAAGTTTTGCACTTGGGTTTTCAAATTTAGCTAAGAAAATCATAGCAGCAATGATATAAGGTTTGAAGCTAGCTTCTTTGTAAAGAGGTACCATGTATTTATCGAATACAGATGCATCAACTTCACCTTGTTCACAAGAAACACCTGTGATATCAGCTGGTAAACAGTGCATGTATAAAGCTTCACCGTTCTTTGTTAATTTCATCATCTCTTCAGTACATGCCCAATCTTTAAATTTAGCATTATTTAATAAACATTTTTGTTCGAGTGCGTCAAGCTCATCAAATTTCTTTTCTTCAACAAGTTTAGTTCTTTCTTCCATGATATGGAAAGGAGCCCAGCTTTTTGGGTAAACAATATCAGCATCTTTAAATGCTTCTTCCATTGAATTAACTTTCTTATATGATCCACCGCTCTTCTTTGCATTTTCAGCTGCAATTTCTTCAACTTCAGGCATTACATCATAGCCTTCTGGATGAGCTAATACAACGTCCATTCCAAATCTTGTGAATAGTCCAATAATACCTTGAGGTACTGATAAAGGTTTACCATATGAAGGACTATAAGCCCAAGTCATTGCAACTTTTTTACCCTTAAGATTTTCTACTCCACCAAATTCATTGATTACATGTAGCATATCAGCCATTGATTGTGTTGGGTGATCGATGTCACATTGTAGGTTAACTAAAGTTGGTCTTTGTTCTAAAACACCATCATCATAACCTTCTTGTACTGCAGTTGCAACATTCTTTTGGTATGTATGACCCTTACCAATGTACATATCATCTCTGATACCAATTACATCAGCCATGAAACTAATCATGTTAGCAGTTTCTCTAACAGTTTCACCATGAGCGATTTGGCTTTTCTTTTCATCTAAATCTTGAACTTCTAAACCTAATAAGTTACAAGCGCTAGAAAATGAAAAACGAGTTCTAGTTGAGTTATCACGGAAGATTGAAATAGCAAGTCCACTATCAAAAACTTTAGTAGAAATATTATTCTCTCTTAGACCACGGAGAATCTCCGCAACCTTAAATACTGCCTCGATTTCATCATCACTTTCTTTCCATGTATGGAAAAAATCATTTAGATACATGTTCTTTGTATCAAGAGCACCAAGCTCTTTAATCATTTGTTTAATTAAAGCCTTATCTTTTTTCATAAGAGACTCTCCTTAGATTTGTTGTTTGAATGAGTGTACTATACCATGTACACTCACCCTTGTAAAGTTTTTTTGTTGCATTTTGTTGCAATATTTTATTTTATTTTGCCCATCTCTCTAAGAATTTTTTCAGGAGTAAATGGCCAGCTTCTACACCAGACACCTACTGCATCATGAATAGCAATAGCTATTGCAGGAGCTGCACCGTTTGTAGCAATTTCTGAAATAGATTTAGCTCCATAAGGTCCCTCATCATCATCGATATCGATTAATTTAACTTTAAAATCCTCAGGCATTTCATTTATCATAGGAGGACAATAATCTGTAAAGTTAGGATTTAGAGGATTAACGTTTTCGTCATATTCTAATCCTTCATACAAAGAGTGTCCAATTGATTTTAAGGCTGCACCGTAGATTTGGCATTCTGCTAATTCAGGATTGATTGGAGTACCTGCATCTTGTAATGCATAGAATTTTTGGACTTTAACTTCACCTGTTTTAATGTTAACTGCAACTTGAGCAAAATGAGCACCATAAGGAATGGAATTAACCATAGTAGTAAAGGAACCTTTACCCATAAGTTGGCCATTTCCTGTTCCAGAAAGAGCTGTATGACATAATGTTCCATAATCAAGCTCTGCTTTAGTTTTATAGCTAACAACTTTTCCAGGATAATCTAAGTAAAGATCTTCTTCTTTCTCATTCATTTGGAAAGCTGCTTCTTTAATTATTGCTTTTGCCAAATCTTCTACTGCTAATCTTGAAGCATTCCCTGAGAAATACGAACCACTAGAGGCATAAGCACCTGTATCAAAAGTAGTTGAATCTGTATCACCACTTGTTACAGTAATTTTATCTAAAGAAATTTTCAAATTCTCAGCAGCAATTTTAGCACTGATTGTATCTAAACCTGTTCCTAAATCTGCACCACCACTAAATAATTCAACAGAACCATCACTAGTTAATTTTGCCCAAGCATTTGAGTGATCGAGACCTGGTAAGCCAGACCCTTGTTGGATCATTGCAAAACCTTTACCGACTTTCCAATCAGGATCTGAAGATTTTTCTTTCTTGCCCCAATTAATCATCTTTGCACCTTCATCAATTGCTTGTGCTAGACCGCAAGAGCCAACAGGTACAACATTTCCTTCTCTTCCTTCACCTAAACCTCGGAGAATTTCTAACATATAGCCTTCTTCTACGTGGTTTTTCTTTATCACATCAAGATAATCAAGATTTAATTTTTCAGCTAACTCTGCAACAGTACACATTAGAGCATATGTACCTTTTGGTGCACCATAACCTTGATATGCCCCAACCATTGCAATATTTGTATAATATGTAACTACATCAAATCTCATATTATCTACTTTAAATAGTGGCAATACTTTAGAACATGAGTTCATTGGAACTGTTAGACAGTGTTGTCCATAACAACCTGTATTTGCTTCAACTAGCATATCAATAGCAGTGATCTTACCATCTTTATTTCCACCAACTTTAACTTTTAGTTTCATTGGATGTCGAGTAGCTGAAGTTAAAAATTGTTCTTCTCGAGTATTTTGGTAGAAAATATCTAAACCGGTATCCCAAACTGCAAAGCCTACTAAATCTTCAACTGTAACATCTTGTTTTGAACCGTATCCACCACCAACTCTTTCTTTGATTACTCTAACTTTATTGTGTGGAATGCCACAAATTCGAGCAACAATACGTCTAACATGGAAAGGTACTTGTGTTGATGTATGTAATACTAAACGGCCTAAATCAATTTTTCCAAAACAAACAGAAGGTTCTAATGGAGTACATTGTATTTGGTTAGTTCTATATGTTCTCTCAATAACACAATCAGAGTTTTCAAATGCCTTATCAACATCTCCAATTTGACCCTTAGCTTCAGATGCTATATTTTTCTTAATATTTGCATGAATTGGGAAAGGATAATGAACTATACCATCTCTAGGATCACAGTCTTTATTTAGCTCATCTAAATTATCTGGTGCACCAACACCAAATGAGATTTTACTATTATGTATTATTGGAGCATCTTCTGCTTGAGCTTCTTCAACGCTTAATACAGGTTTTAATACTTCATATTCAACTTTGATTAAATCTCTAGCTTTTAGAGCAGTTTCTTTATCTCTTGCAACAATAGCTGCTACTCTATCTCCGACCATCCTAACTTTCTCATTGAACAATCTTTTATCGTGAGGAGATGGCTCTGGAGCGCCTTGTCCTGCATGAGTATAATGAATTTTAGGGGTATTTAAATGAGTATAAACTTTATCTACACCATCTAAAGCTTCTGCCTTTGATGTATCTATACTTTTAATATATGCATGAGCATAAGGAGATCTTAAAACTACCATTGCATGAGCATTGGGTGTTACTTTATCTTCTGTAAAACATTTATCACCTGCTACTAAAGAAGCTCCATCTATTTTACTTACGTTTTTACCAATATATTTTAATTGCTCTCTATATTCATCAGCAATCTTTGTCTTATATTTGCCATAATCTCTTAGCTCTGTAGCTAATTTAACTGCTAAGTAATAATTCTCATAACCAGCATCACGAATGAAAAGGGATGTTAATACATCTTTAATTTCTTCTTTTGTTGGATATTTAACATGTTCTAATAACCAAGTTAATAAAAGAGCTGCAGCTGGTGCATTATAAGCAGATTGAACAATTCCTGCATCTATCATGGCTTGTTGAACATAATTTACATTTCTTGAATTTCCTAAGCTCTCGGCTGTTCTAATTTCTTTACCTTCAACTTGTAAAGGAGACATAAGATTAGAAAAGGATGGAACATCATTAACAATGATTGTGTCAGAGCCAGCAAAACCTTCAGCATTATCACTATCTCTGACAGTATTATATCCTGCGTTAAACAATGCTTCACGAAGACTCATGCCTTCTTTATATTCTAATTTTTTTTCTATTCCATTAATAACACATTTAACAAAACTCATTATTTTGTTCCTCCTTTTGCTTTCTCATACATTTGTGCAACTGCGACAGAAGTAATATAACGTTTATATGAGGCAGAACCTGTCAAATCATCTTTTGCATTAATCGCATTTGCAATAGCAAATTCAACATCAGCACTTGAACTGTAAGCATCGTTTTCAATAGCATTTTCTACATCACTAAATCTTTCAACACCTGTGCCTTTTATAGCAGCAAAGATCCTAACTTCATCTAGTTTTTCATTTTTAACTTTTGCACCAAAAGAAACACAAACTGCTGAATGAGCATGACTTGTTTTAGCAAATCTTTTTGATAGCACAATCCTATCTTCATTTGGAAGTACAACAGCTACTAAAAGTGTACTAGAAAAAGAATCATGATTAGAATGATATTCTCTAATTGGTAAATTATCTTCAGTAAATACTCCATTTGAAGTTAATCCTGAAGTAATTAATCTTGCTTTTGCTGCAAGTAAGGTTGGCATCAAATATGAATCATCACTGCCGAAGGCTAAGTTTCCTCCAATAGTAGCACTATTTCTTAATGTTCTTGAAGCACAGAATTTGGCAGCTTCTTTCAAATATTCAGGGATGTCTTTTGATTCAATCAAAGCTTGTAAAGTTACACAAGATCCAATTTTTACCCCTTCTTTAGTAACCTCAATTTTATCAAGGCCTAATCCTTCAAGACTAATAGCACCTTCATATTTCAAATTAGAATTAAGACGATTAATTTCAGTGCCACCTGCATAAAAAGCATAATCAGGGTATTCTTTTTTCTTAAGTAATGCTTCTTTTACATCATTAACTTTTAATAAATATTTAATCATTATTTGACTACTCCCGCTCTTTTGAGCAAATTCTCGCTTACTTCTCTTCCTTTTCTAGCAAGTTCATCTTCATTATAGCCGACGAGTCTACCTTCATCGACAACAACCTTACCATTTACAATAGTATATGCTGTATTATGATTAGTCCCACAGAATAATAGAGAAGCTGTACTATCACTGTGTGAGCCAGCATATGGCAATGTTGATACATCAAATATTGCAATGTCAGCTTGCCATCCTTCGTCTAATAAACCAACTTTATCAAAACCAAGCATCTTAGCTCCATTATATGTTCCCATCTTGAAAATATCTGAAGCTGTTACAGCTGCTGCCCCATATTTTACTCTTTGTAATAATAAAGCAGTTCTCAATTCTCCAAGCATATCGGAACTATCATTACTTGCGGAACCATCTACAGCAATACCAACATTAATTCCTAATTCTTTCATTTCTTTAACTCTACATATACCACTACCAAGTCGCATATTACTAGAAGGACAATGTGCTATATTAGACTTTGTATCCCTTAGATATTCTAACTCTTTATCGTTAAAATGTATACCATGAGCAAAGAAAACATCGCTTCCAACCATATCACATTCTTCCATTAATTCTAATGGTCTGCACCCATACATTTCTTTACAGAAATCTGCTTCATCATAGGTTTCACATAGATGGGTATGAATTCTAGCTCCATATTTCCTTGCTAACTTACAAGATTCTTTCATTAAATCTTTAGTAACAGAAAAAGGTGAACATGGGGCAAGAACTATTTTGTGCATTGAATCTCCCCCATCTTGATGATACATCTTAATGCATCTCTCACTATCTTCTAATATTTCTTCTGTTGTTTGAACTACAGAATCTGGAGGTAAGCCTCCATCTTTTTTAGAAAGACTCATTGAACCACGAGTTGGAGAAAACCTCATACCTAAGCGGTCAGCTGCTTCAAACTGAAGTCCCATCAAATCACCTTTAAATCCTCTTGGATATAAATAGTGATGGTCAGTTGATGTAGTACAACCTGTTTTTAATAATTCAGCCATAGCTAAACTACTACTAACATAAACTGCCTCCTCATCGATGTGTTTCCAAATATCATATAAATAAATCAACCAATCGAATAATTCAGCATTTTGAACTGCTGGAAGGTTTCTAGTTAACGTTTGATAAAAATGGTGATGAGTGTTAACTAATCCTGGAATTACAACATGATTAGAACAATCAATCACTCTACAAGTAGAATCTACTTTAGCTTTCCCCTCTTTATAGATTTTTTTAACCTTACCATCTTCGATTAATAAATCAGCACCAGATAGTGATGGTTTATCAAAACTTGTTTGAAGACAGAGAATATCTCTCAATAAAATTTTGCTAGACATTTTTAACTCCTCGTGTTTATATAAGCTTTTTCAAAAAAGATAGAACATTTAAAATTAGTAACTTATTTCATTATATTTTAATTCAATAAATGGTATCTTTAACGCAATTCAGCCGTAGCACACGCCACGGCTGATTTATTTGCTTTCCAATACCTTATTTTTCTAAGCTATAAGGAAGCATTGCATAAAATGCAGAACAAATTTCTAAGTCTTTAACACGAGTGATTTCGTTTGGAGCATGTGCTTGATCTTCATCACCAGGGCCAAAACCTATAGCTGGAATCTTATGACGGCCAGTAGTTGCTACACAGTTTGTTGAGAAAGTCCATTTATCAACAACAGGTGTTTTTTCAAATAATGCTTTGTGAGCTGAAACACCAGCTTGAACAAGTTTGTGGTCTTCTGGAATTTTCCAAGTTGGGAAGTATAATTCTTGTGAATATTCTTTTTTAGTCCAACCTGTTTTACCATATCTTGGCATTTCAACAACAATATCTTCTTTCTTATCACCAGTTGCTTTTGAAACGTATTCTAGTACTTGTGAAATAGCTAAATCAGCATCTTCACCCCAAGTTAAACGTCTATCACAATATAGCATAGCATAGTCAGAAACTGCACATTGTGAAGGACCTTTTACATCCATTTGGCTTACTGTAATAGTTCCTTTTCCTAAGAAATTATCATCATCTGGTTGTAAATCTTCATTCAATTGTTCAATTGCTAAAGCTGCTCTAGCTGCTTTATATGAAGCACTAACACCTCTTTCTGGAGCACTACCATGACAAGAAATACCTCTTAAGATAATTCTAATTTCCATACGTCCACGGTGTCCACGATATAATCTACAACTAGTTGGTTCTGTTGATACAACAAAATCTGGTTTGAAGTTTTCTTCTTCAATTAAATATTTCCAACACATACCATCACAATCTTCTTCCATAACTGTGAAAGTAAAGTAACAAGTATATTCACCATCATAACCTAATTCTTTAAGGATACGGCCTGCAGTAATCATAGATGCTGCTCCACCTTTTTGGTCAGAAGTACCTCTTCCTAATACTAAACCATCTTTGATTTCGCCTGAGAAAGGATCAAAATCCCAGTTCTTCATATTTCCAACTTCAACAGTGTCAATATGAGCATCAAAAGCAATTTTCTTAGGACCATTACCGACTCTACCAATAACAGAACCTAAACCGTCAATTCTTACTTCATCAAAATTTGCTTCTTTACATAATTCAACTATAAGACGACAGACATCTTCTTCTTTGCTACTATAACTTTTTGCTTGGACCATTTTAGAAAGGTTTTTCGCTGTGTAATCAGAATACTCAGCAGCTTTTGCTAAAATTTGTTCATTAATTGTCATTTGTGTTTCTCCTTGGCTATATGCCTTATTTATAATACAATTTATTTTTTTATTTTATGGAGCTAAGGTATCAACTTTTTCCCAAACTCTCTTTGCAACTTTACTTGCTTTTTCATATATTTCATCAACATCGATACCAACAAATTCTCGATTATCATAAACTAGATTTCCGTTAATCATTACTGAATGAACACAATTAGAACTCATTCCCCAAATGAAATGCCCTGCAGCATTATCACTTACTAATGGAGTTGGACTTTTATAATCAAGTAATGTTAAATCAGCTTTGTAACCTTCTTTGACTTGTCCATATTTTCCATCAAAATATGTTCCAATCAAATCATTTCCTCTATTTAAAGCATCAACAAAACTATTTGGCCACCATGGTCCTTTTTCATCTCTATGTTCAAAGAATCCAATCTTTAATTCTTCAAACATATTTCCACCACAACCATCTGTACCTACAATTAATTTATCTACCATTGGAAGTTTATTGTTATAACCTATTTGATTATTCATATTACTTCTTGGATTGTGAGCAAAGAAACATTTGTGAGCATTTAAAGTGTTGATTTCATCTTCACTTAAATAGATGCCATGAACTAATAAACTATTTTCATGAAGTAAATCAAAATCTTCTAATCTTTTTACAATATCTTTACCATAAATGTGATGAGAGTGAATTTGATCATAATCGCCTTCTGCAACATGAATGTGAATACCACAACCTGTTGTTTTACAAGCTTCACTCATTAACTTTAGACCTTCATCAGGAATTGTGAATGGAGCGTGACCACCTATCATAGCTTTTACCATGGAACTAGTTCCACTAGTTGCAAAGTCAACATTTTCTTGAACGCCGGCTTCAACTTCTTTCATTCCACCATTTCTATCTGTGACTTCATAACAAGTCATACCTCTCAGTCCTACTTCTTCCATACCTTTCTTAATTGTTGAAAGAGAACCTTTAATGTAATTAGGACTTGCATGATGATCTACAACACTAGTTGTTCCAGCTGCTATTGCATCAAGGGAACAAATTAAAGATGAATAATAACAAGCTTCTTCATCTAAGGCTCTATCTAGTCTCCACCACCATTCTCTTAAAATTTGTATTAAGTCAGTTTGTGGACCAGCATTAACTAACATACCTCTAGATAAGCCACTGTAATAGTGGTGATGTGCACAGACATTACCAGGTATTAAAGTTTTACCTTTAGCATCGATAATTGTAGCACCATCGCTAACTAAATCCTTACCAATGCGGGCGATAGTATCGCCCTTAACTAGTACATCAACACCTTCTGTTACTTCAAAAGGAGCTTTTGTTTGCATAATTCTAACATTTTTAAATAATGTATCCATATCTTTATTGTCCTATTCGTCTACTTCGCCTAAAAGGTAACTATATGATAAGAAGATTTCTTCTATGATAGCGGCAACTTCATCGCTAACTCCTTCATCTCCTTCTAGCATACCTTCACCATTTATTTCACAATTATATAATTTGCCATCCAATCTAACTAATACTTCTGAACCATTTACTAAGAAACCAGGATTAGTTGAATTATCGAAATCGTCTCTTCTTGAGAATAGAGTTAATTTTTCTTTATAAGGAGCTTGATTATAAGGACAGAAAGTTCCACAGTTTCCACATTCATTACAATAAGCATCTAGGTGGACGATTTGGAATGGATCTTCAAATACACCAGTATTTCTAACATCGATAGCTACGTTTGCTCTGTTTGGACATACTTCAACACATTTGTTACAGAGGTATGAACATTCATTACATCTCTTAGCCTCATTTTCTAAGAATTCTTTAGTATCTTTATCTATAGGTAATGTAATATTGCTCTTTTTAACTCTTAATTCTCTAAAGTATTGATCTTCTTCAGCTGTTAATTCTTCAATATCTACATCATCATGGTCATGACAACCACATTCGCAATCATCTCCATGTTCCTCTATATCTTCAACTTCTTCTAAATCTTCATCATCCATGCCTTCTAGAACTTTATCAACACAGGCTTCAACAGCTTTTCTAGCAGAAGCTATACATTCTACAACAGTAGATGGTCCACTTACCATATCTCCAACCATATAAACATTTTCAATTTCTGATTCTAAAGTATTTTTATCACAAATTACTTTTCCTCTTTCGTCTACAGGAAGGCCATAATAGTTAACTGCATCTTCATCAAGATGTGAAGCAATTGCACTAATGATATTATCACAATCAATTGTGAAAGTTTCATCTGTTGCAACAGGACGTCTTCTACCTGAAGCATCAAGCTCTCCTAATTCCATCTTAACTAAGGTTAATTTACCATCTTTATATTCACTAGGATTTGTTAAGAATTTAAAGTTTATACCATCTTCTAGAGCAAATTCATATTCTTCTTTATCAGCTGGCATTTCTTTCAAGCTTCTTCTATAAACAACAGTTACATCTTCAACACCTTCAACTCTCTTAGCTGCACGAGCTGCATCCATAGCTACATTACCAGCACCTAATACAACAACATGTTTACCTAAGCGAGCCTCATCACTTCCTTTTCTATAAGCACGAAGGAAAGGTAGTGCTTCTTTAACAATATCATCTCCACCTTTTAGTGAATAAGGATTATCTTTTTCTGTACCTAATGCAAAGAAGATATAATCAAACCCTGCAGCTTTTAATGCATCAATTTTTACTTCTTCTTTTGATGAACCAAATTTAAACTCAACTCCATTAGCCTTGATAAATTCAACATCACTATTAACAGCTTCCTCAGGAATTCTAAATTCTGGTACTACATTCTTTACTACACCACCTGCTGATTTTTCTTTTTCAAAAACAGTTACTTTAAATCCAGAACGTGCTAAGAACATTGCAGCAGAGAGTCCTGCAGGACCTGCGCCAACAATAGCTGCTTTAAAATCAGAAGTTTCAGTTGGAGCAACCCACATTTCTTTAAATCCTTCAAAGCCATTTTCTACAGCTTGTTTTTTGATTTCACGGATTTTAACTGAACCTTCATAATCCATTCTTGTACAATGAAGTTGACATTGATGATCACAAATTGTACCAGTAATATATGGTAGAGGGTTTTTTAAATAAATTACAGCTAGAGCATCAGCATATCTTCCTTCACCCATTAATGCTACATAATCAGGAACGTCTTGATGAATTGGACAAGCTGTAACACAAGGGGCTACATAACAATCTGTTAAAGGTAAATCTTCATATACTTTAGCTCTATCAGTACCTCTAAATGCTTTATCTAAATATTCACTTTCTAGACATCTTTTTGCTAATTTATTTAATTTATCTACATCGATTTTTTTCATATCCCAAGCAGAACTTCTATCTAGAATATTGGCCATTTGAACCATTCTGCCGTAACCGCCTGGATGTAACATATCTGTTGCAACAGTAATTGGTCTAATTCCTGTTTCAAAAATATCAGTAATTGTTAAGGCATTAGCTCCACCTGAATAAGAAACTGGTAGTTCTCCATTAAATTCAGTAGATAATTTAGCTGCTACATTAACTGAAATAGGCATTAATGCTCTACCACTCATGTACATTTCATCACCAGGTAGTTGACCTTGATCGTTAACGGAACCAAGAGTATTTGTCAATTTAACACCAAATCCTCTTCCTTCTTTTTTAGCTAAATCAACTAATCTGTGCAACATACTAACTGCATCATTATATTGTAAATCATGGTCGAAAGAATCTCTTGATAGATGAATGTAATCATAACCCAATTTATCTAAAATATTTCTAACACCATCATAACCTAATAATGTTGGGTTTAACTTTACAAATGTATCAATTTTCTTTTCAGTTAACATGTAATTACAAATAGCTTCGATTTCTTTAGGAGGACAACCATGCATTGTACTAATTGTAACAGATTTACAAATATTGTTAGAAATATGATTAGTTAAATTATCTACTAATTTTTCTTCTAAACCTGCGAATGGTGTTCCAGCCAACAAATCTCCTTCTTTTAATAAGGAATTAAGTTCTTCTAAATATTCTTTAAAACGAGAATCATTATTTGCATCCATCATAGAATTAATGAATTGTTGCATTCTATCTGTTTTAATTCCTTCTAGATTATATCCAACACTCATATTAAATATAAAGGAAGGATCTGTTACTTCTCCTTTATTTAATAGAGCTTCAACTAAATGACAAACAATCCAAGCTTTAGCATATTCGTCCCAAGCTTTTTCTAATGTATATTCTGTTGACCACTCAACATTGTAGCCTTCGTCTCGAGCATCAATACAAGGTTTAGCAATTTCTAATCTATCCATGATTTGGACAGTTTTTAACTCAATAAAGCGTGCACCTGCTAGGTAACTTGTTATTATGTTTTGAGCTAACTGAGTATGTGGTCCTGCAGCTGGTCCAACATATGTTGTACAGCTTTGGTTAAAAACATTGCCTTTTTTTTCTCTTTTATCTACAAAGAATTGTTCTTTGTCTAATGAGAAGATTGACCCATGATTTTTATATTCACCTAATACTCTGTTTATTAATTCCCCAAAAGGAACCGGACGCATAATGTCTCCCATGTGTTACTCCTTGATTTTTTTCCATGTTAAGCTAGAAAAAATAGCCCTAGCCCATTTCTATTGTAATAAGAATTCCCGTGTTGTCAACAATTTTTTGCAACAAATTGCAACATTACCATTTCTGGGTTTTTAATATAGGGGAATTAACATTTGTATACAAGCATAAATATAGTGTTTTATAAATTTTTTTAGTGATTTTTTTATTTTTCTAAATTTAAAATTCCAAACATCATTTTATAGCAAAATATTTTTGGAATAATTTAACACAAATCACATAAAACATTTTATTATTTTACGTTATACATATTTTATACTTAATTTTTGTAAAGATTAAAATATGATCTATTATGAACTTACAGTTTTAGGCTTTTCTATAATCTTTGTTAATATGAAGATTAAAAGAGAAAAAATAAAAACTAATATGGGTAGGCTTTTATATCCTAATTTTATCATTACAATTCCCATAATAGGGGGCATGAATGCAGAACCTAAATATGCACTAGCCATCTGATAACCAATAATTTTTGGACTTTGTGCTGATCCAAATCGCCTTGGGGTTCTATGAATCATAGAGGGATAAAGAGGTGCAAAACCAAAGCCTATTATTAATATACTAAAAATTGAGATAACCGTATTTATATTTAAAAACATAACAAAAGCTGATATCGCAGAAATTATGGCACTTAAATATATCATATTAATGATACCTATTTTTTCTGAGATTAACCCTGAAAGGATTCTGCCAGCTGTAATTCCTATAAAGAACATAGATGCAATTCTTGCGGACATTGCTACATCTACATTTAAATAATTAACACTATATGTTGAAACCCATATAAACATAGCTGTTTCGGCTGAACAATAAAAGAAAAAAGCCAACATTGCTAAATAAGCGCTCCAAGATCTCGAAGTTCCCTCTATAATTATTTTAGAACGATTGCTTGTATCAACGCTTTTATCTATAGGTCTTTCAGTTTTGTCAAAATTTTTGACGAAGAAAAATTGTATAATTGCGAGAAATAACTGAATGGAAGCTATTACTCTATAACCAAATCTATAATTATTAGAAGAAAGTCCAATACTTAAAATTAAAGGACCTAAAGTTGCACCTAAGCCCCAGAAGGCATGCAAAAAAGACATATGTTTTGCTTCATAATTCAAAGCTACATAATTATTTAGTGCTGAATCTATTGCTCCTCCACCTAAACCTAAAACTATTGATAGGGGAATTAAAAACCAAAATGTTGGAGAAAAAGAATAACCGAACAAGGCAAAAGATGTCATCAATGTTGATATTGCTATTGTTTTACCAGTCCCTAGTGTTTTGTTTAACCACATCGCAGATAAAGAGGCCAAAACAGTACAAATACAAGTTGTAAAAGACAAAATCCCAGCATATTCTGTTGGAACTTCTAATACTAAATGTAAAATTGGCCATGCTGAACCTAATAAACTATCAGGCAACCCTAAAGAAATAAAAGTGATATAAACTATTACTAGTAATAATGTCATTTGATAAAACTCACTGAAAATATAGTTGCCTTTGATATTAATCTATATTGAACAATAAATCTAGTAAACTTAGGTATATTGCTCTTTCTTTATAAAAAATGTAGAATTCTAATAATATTATGTTATTGATGACAACATTGATATTGTTTTTTAAATTTGTAAATTAGCATGCTTTTTATTGCTTTTTTCCACTAATCTTAACTTTACATTCGTCTAGTAAATATTGTTTAGTAACCTATTGTTGAATTCTTATGAATACATCAATAAATATTAAAATTTTAAGGAAAAGCGAAAAAAAGCTATAAAAAAAGTAAATATTTGCATTTTTTACTTTACAAATTTGAATTTTCTAACAATACTATGTCTAGTTAAATATACAATATTTCTTGGAGGAAATAAATTTATGTTGATTAATTTAAACGTTAACCCTGAAGTTAGGGCTAAAAACGTAAAGCGTTGCAAAGAAAAAGGTATCCTTTTACCTACATTTAAAGAAATGATTGATCCATCATTAGTTTCTGATGACATCAAGAAAAAACTTGATAATACTGGCTTATGGGATGTAGACCCTGTAAACCTATATAGAATTACATGGCACAATCAACCTGTTGCTAAAGGTGGAGAATTTGGTGGTGTTAACTTTTTAGAAGTACCTCATGAAATTACAGGTGTAAAAGCTAGAATTATTGCTTTATGTGGTAAATGGTTCCCTTGTGGTGTTCATAAAGTTGGTGCAACTTATGCTTGTTTAGCTCCTGCTCTAGCTTCTGGTAACTTTGACTCAGTTGATCAACAAGCTGTATGGCCATCAACTGGTAACTACTGCCGTGGTGGTGCTTATAACTCAGCTCTTTTAGGCTGTCAATCAATCGCTATTTTACCTGAAGAAATGAGTCAAGAACGTTTTAATTGGTTAAAAAGTGTTGCTGGTGAAGTTATTGCAACTCCAGGTTGTGAATCTAATGTTAAAGAAATCTTCGACAAGTGTCATGAATTAGATGCTGAAAGAGGTTCTCATATTGTAATATTCAACCAATTCGAACAATTTGAAAACTACCTATGGCACTATGAAGTAACAGGTAGAGCAATGGCTGAAGTACTAAAACAACTAGGTGTAAAAGATGAAAATGTTAAAGCTTATGTAAGTGCAACTGGTTCTGGTGGTACTCTAGCAGCTGGTGATTACTTAAAAACTATTTACCCTACAATTAAAATTGTTGCAGCTGAAGCTCTACAATGCCCAACCTTACTTAGAAATGGTTTTGGTGGACATAGAATTGAAGGTATTGGTGATAAACACGTTCCTTGGATTCACAATGTTAAAAACACTGACATGGTTGTTGCTATTGACGATAATGACTGTATGGATACATATCGCTTATTCAACGAACCTGAAGGTATTAAATACTTAGCATCAAAGGGTGTTAAACAAGAAGATTTAGATAACTTATCTCTATATGGTATCAGCGGCGTTGGTAACGTTCTTGGTGCTATGAAAGTTGCAAAATACTATGAATTAACTGAAGAAGATGTTGTATTTACAGTATTAACTGATTCAAGTGAAATGTATACTTCTCGTATCAAAGAATTAGAAGAACAACTTGGTGTTTGTGATCATGACGAATGTGTTAGAATTTATTATCAAGCTCTAATGGCTCAAAACATTGCAAACATGAAAGAATTAGGATACTACGATAGACTAGCTATTCATAATCTAAAATATTATACTTGGGTTGAACAACAAGGTAAAACTTATGAAGAAATCAACCGTCAATGGTATGATAAAGACTATTGGACTGAACTTCCAAAATTAACTGCAAAAATTGACAAGTTAATTGAAGAATTTAACGCTGATATTTTAGCATAGTATCCTCATTGAGGAAAATAATTATATAAATTATGGGGACATGCATTTTTAGCATGTCCCTAACTATAGAAGGATAATAAAATGCGTTTTACTTATGAATGTAACGATTGTAAAAGAGTTTTTGAAACTGATGAGGTTGTTTACCAATGTCCTCATTGCTCAAAAGAGCAAGAAGATAATACTTTCCCAAAAGGAAATTTAATTGTTAAATTAAATAAAGATGACTTAGCTAAATTGAAAGAAAAAGAACATGTTAGCATGTATGACTTCTTCCCTTTCGAAGTACCAGATAAAGATGTTTATCCTGTTGGCTCTACTCCTCTTGCAAGACCTAAGAGATTAGCTAAAGAATTAGGTTTAAATAATCTAACTTGCAAATTGGATAGTGCTCTACCTTCAGGTTCTTTTAAAGATAGGGCTTCCCAATTAATTGCAGCTCAAGCTTTACATTATGGTATGGATAAAATTGCTTTAGCTTCTACAGGAAATGCAGGAGCTGCAATGAGTTGTGCTGGTGCTGCTTATGGATTGGATATTATCTTATTTGTTCCTGAAACTGCTCCTGTAAACAAATTAATGCAGAGTGTATTATATGGTGCAACTGTTGTTCCTGTAAAAGGCACTTACGATGATGCCTTTGCACTTAGCATAGCTTATACTGATGAATTCGGTGGAATTAATAGAAATACTGCATATAATCCTATGACTATTGAAGGTAAAAAAAGCGTTTCAATCGAACTTTTTGAACAAATGGGAAGAAAAGTACCTGATGTAGTTTATATCCCTGTTGGTGATGGTTGTATTTTTGCTGGTGTATATAAAGGTTTCTATGACTTATATGAAGCAGGCTTAATAGAGAAGATTCCTCACCTTGTTTGTTCTCAAAGTACAAAGAGTAATGCTATCTCACAAGCTTTTAAAAATAATAATTTTAATGCAATTGAAAAAGCTTCAACTAGAGCTGATTCAATCTCTGTTTCTTCTCCTGCTAATGGTAGAATGGCTGTTAGATATATTAAAGAGAGCAAAGGTTGGTGCGTAGAAGTTGAAGATGAAGCTATAATTGATGCTCAACTTGAATTAACTAAAAAAGCTGGAATCTTTGTTGAACCTGCTGCTGCATGTGCTTGGGCAGCTTTAAAAGAAGATTCTTCTCATCTTAAAAAAGAATTTGGTGAAGATGTTAATGTTTGTGTTCTTTTAACAGGCACTGGTTTCAAAGATATGGCAGTATTTGAAAATAGAGTTTCTATCCCTCAAGCCATAGAAAACAGCAAAGAAGCTGTAATTAAAAAATTTAGTAAATAATACTTCTAAAAAGTCCTCTTTTGAGGGCTTTTCTTTTACAAACTTTTGACAAACATAATTCTTTAGAGTATTCTTTTATCTATCGATGGAGGAAATATGCAACAATTTTTAATAGGCCTTGGCATTGGTGCCGCTCTAGCATTAGTTGTTTTAATTTCAATGAGTGCAAGAGCTCATAAAAAAGAACTTGAAGCAAAAAAAGAAATAAATAGACTAAAGAATATGTTAACAGATAGAATGGATCTCGAGAGTGAAGGGATTCAAAAATTAAAAGCTGAGTTAGAACAATATAAAAAAGAAAATGAAAATCTTAGAATTACAGTATCAACATATTCGCAAAAACCAGGAAGAAAAGAAATTGCAAGACTCCACGTTTATCAACTCGCAGCCGATCGTTTAACTCTTAATTCACCTGGCTTCGGTGCTGCATGGCAAGCTTCTCTTAAAGAAAGTGAAGAAGAATTCCAAAAAACTTTTAAAGGAATTCAACCTTTTATTAGAAGAGTAATCCCATTAAAAACAGATGCCCAAGTTATTAACCAAATAGAAGAAGATAAATAAATTTAAAAATAAAAAAACCCTTAATTATTTATAGAATCTAAATTAAGGGTATTTTTTACTACAAAGTACTTTTTCTTCCTTCAATAATTGCACGTCTAACTTTTTCATTTATATTTTTTTCAAAAGGAACAAAAGAGTTCGTTTGATACTCACAGAGAAATTTACCATTATAATCTTTTAAAAGTGGAAAAATTTCTTTAAAAGGAACTTCTCCTAAAAAAGGAGGTAGGTGAATATCTCCTAAACCTAGTTCTCTCCTAACACCTTCTTCCATAGTATCATATTTAACTCTGTTAAAGATTCTGCTTTCTTCAAATTTTCCAGTATTATCATTTAAATGAATGTGACCTAGATATGGCAAAGAACTTTTTAATGCTTCAAAAAAATCAAAATGATAGTATCTTGAAGCTAAAAAAGCATGGCCAGTATCAAAAGTCATCTTCAAATTCGCCAAATTTAATGATGAAATCAAATCTACAACAGGTTCTACCCTCTCTACCTCTATATTTTCTAAACAAATCAACACATTTTTCTCAGCTGCATATAAACAACCTTTTTTTAAATACTCTTTAAATTGTTTCTCTTTTAGGCTATCACGACTCTTATTTTCAAAATGTACAACTAAAGGATTAGCTCCTAAAATAGAGGCTACATCTATTGAGGATTTGAAAAGTGCATAATGCAAATTAATATTATCATTCCTAAGATCTAAAGCCCGTCCTATATGAGCTGAATAATTAAGACAATGTTTCTCAAATTCTTCTTTAATCAATAAAATCCAAGGTTTATATAGTTTTCCTCCTATTATAAAAGGGAACATATCAACATGAAATTCAGTAAAATCAAAACCTACATTTTCTATTCTATCTAATGTCGTGGATAATGCATTTATAGTATTACAATGTGGTAACTTTATTCCAATCTCTATTTTGTCACTACTCATTATTTTTTTCTTCTTTAATTCTTTGTAATACATCCTCAACTGTTTTTGAAAAAACTCCAGGTTGTTCCATTTTCATGCTACATAAAGTTGAGGCAAACTTTATTGATTCTTCAATATTATGAGATATACGCCAAGCTAGATATGAAGAAAAAGTTGTATCTCCACGACCTGTTCTTCCACTATTATTTTTATTTGTATATGGTGAATAATAAATCTTATTATCACTTAAAACCATAACTTGAGTATTATGGGTTAACATTACTTCTTTAGCTCCCCATTCTCCAATTTGCCTTATAGCTTTTTCAGGATTTGAGTAACCTGTTAAAATTTCTGCTTCAGCTGCGTCAACTTTAAAATATGTCAAATATGGGATAAGCTCTATTTTATTGCTCCAATCTACAAGCTCCATATTTCCATTTTCATCACTTTTTCTCAAAACTCCTTGGGCATCAAGAGCAACTTTACCTCTTTTAGCTAAAGGTTTTATTAGGGAATCTTTGATTTCTCCAACAAACAACCCTGCTAAATAAAAAATTGATGAATCTATATTATCTAAATCTGATAAGGTAAAACTATCAGCTTTAGACAATAATCTTACTTTTCTTCTTTCCTTATCTTCTGTAAAATATTTATTTAAAATAGAAGTCATTTCTTTTGAATCTTTTATAATCCAATTAACAGAACTATCTAATAATTCTTGTTTTAATGATTCTTCAGATTTGGGTAGTTTAGAGATAACAGTAAACTTTATATCAGTTGCGTTTATTGCAGCAGCTGCATAAATTACAGCCCCTCCAACATTTCTAGTCTCTTTTTCTTTATAGTCTATCATTATATCGCGAGATATGTGACCTATTAAAACTATATCATTATTCATTTTCACCTTGTTCCTCATATGGTAATACGTGCAAACTATTTTGTTTAAATGCTACTGAAACTTTACTTCCAGGTTTAAATTGAATAGTATCTTGTGGATCAGAAACTTCCACATTTAAAATCTGTCCATCATCAAGCTTTATCTCATAAATTATTTCGGAACCATAATAAACAGAATTAATTATTGTTGCTTCTAACATATTAATGGCATCTTTTTCCATTTGTTTAACAACAATAGATTCTGGACGAATGACAAATAAAACTCTATCCCCTTTTTTTATTTGTTTATTCCAATATGGTGCTTTTATAATTCTTCCATGAGTTTTAATAACAAACCAATTATCTTCAATACTCTCTACAATTCCATCTAAGAAATTTACTTTGCCAATAAAACCAGCAACAAATCTATTTAAAGGATGACTATAAATTTCACTTGGAGTGTCAACTTGTTGAATTTTACCTTCACTCATAATTACAATTCTATCACTAATTGTCATAGCTTCTTCTTGATCATGAGTTACATAAACTGATGTTATTCCAACACTTTGTTGAATCCTTCGAATTTCAAGTCTTGTAGATACTCTCAACTTAGCATCTAAGTTTGACAAAGGTTCGTCAAACAAAAGAACTTTAGGCTCTAAAATCATAGCACGAGCTAAACTTACTCTCTGTTGTTGTCCACCGGACAATTCCCTAGGTTGTCTATCCTCAAGTCCTGTTAAACCTATAGTATCCATCATCTTATTTACTTTTTTATTGATTTCATCTTTACTTAATTTTCTAATTTCAAGTCCATATGAAATATTTTTTCTGACAGTCATATGTGGAAAAAGTGCATAGTTTTGGAATACCATAGAAGTAGGTCTCTTATTTGGAGGAATATTATCCATTTGAGTTCCATCTATGTAAACATGTCCATCAGAAGGAGTGTGAAAGCCTGCAATCATTCTTAAAGTTGTTGTTTTTCCACAACCTGAAGGACCTAATAATGTTACTAATTCTCCCTCTTTAACATCTAAATTTATATGATCAACTGCAGTAAATTTATTTGATTGAGAACCAAAAACCTTTGTTAAGTTTGATAGTTTTAGAAATTGTTTATTCATATTCTTTCCTATTTATTTTTCCATATTGGAAAAGTTCATGCCTTTTCCTATCTTATTTGTAATTAACTGAATTACTCCTAAAGCAACCACAACTATTGCAATAAGTAATAAACTCATTGCAGCAGCTTGTGCATATTGACTATTATCAACAAATCCCAAAATCGCAACAGTTATGAGATTCCACTTACCAGAAACAACGAAAATTATTGCACTTATAGCAGTCATTGATTTAACAAAGCTATTTGCTAAACTAGAAAATAAAGCTGGGGTTATCATTGGTAAGGTTATTTTCTTAAATGTTGTACCACTATCAGCACCACAATCTATTGAAGCTTCCTCAATTGATGGATCAATTTGATTTAATGCTGCAACACCATTTCTAATTCCAACAGGCAAATTTCTAAATATTAATAAGGTAATAATAATAGTTGCAGAACCCGTGAGTGTAATAGGCATCATTTTACTTGGATTGTTAAAAGCTAAAATATAGCCAATACCTACAACAGTTCCAGGTACTGCAAAAGTTAACATTGCAGAGAGTTCCATTAAATTCTTTCCTATAAATTGTTTTCTCGTAGTAAGATATGCTATAAACATACTCAAAACACCTGTTATAGGAGTTACGATCAAGGCTATTACTAAAGAATCTTTAATGTAGGCCTTTCCGGAATCCCACATATCAATATAATTTTTAAGAGTAAATGATGAATCAACTCCCCATAATTTTTGGAACGAACCCCAAACTACCATGCCATAAAATAAAACAACAACAGCTGCAAAAAATATGCAGAAAAAATATATTGGAGCTTTCACATACCATTCTAGATTCTTAATTGTGGAAGCAGTAGGTTTTCCTGTTACTGTTACATATGATTTTTTTGCTAATAAATATCGTTGGATATAAAAAGCTAAAACAGTTGGTAATAGAAGTAAAATAGCCAAAGTTGCACCTCTAGGTAAATCATACATACCTGTAATTTGTAAATAAGCTTGAACAGATAATACTGAAAAATCGCCAGAGAGAATCATTGGATTCCCAAAATCTGCTAAGGATTGAATAAATACAAGAAGCCATGCACTTACTAAACCTGGAGTTGAAAGAGGCAAAATTATTGTTCTAAAAACTTTTCCTCTTGAAGCTCCACAGTCTGATGCAGCTTCTTCTAAAGAAGGATCTATTGCTTGTAGAATTCCAACTAAGGCAAGAAAAGCGGTAGGTGTATAAGCTATTACCTCAACAATAGTTAAACCTGTTATACCATAAATATTTCCAATTACCCCGCTAAATAGCCCTGAACGGCCAAAAAGCAATATACAAGCTAGGGCAACTACAAATGGTGGGGAGACCATAGGAAAAGTTGCTATGAGACGGAAAGCACCCTTTCCTTTCATAGGTGTTCGTGTAATTGCATAAGCAAATACAAAACCAAAAAAGGTCCCTATAGTTGCTACAATTACACCTAATAATAAACTATTAAATAATGGTTTTATATAATAAGGTTGTGTAATAACTTCCCTAACATTCTCAAGACTTAAATGACCTTCATATGTTAAACTCGTTTTTAAAACTTGAAAAATTGGGAATATTACGAAAACAATTAAAAGATAAAATATAACAATAATAGAAACCAATAAAAAAGGTTCTCTTGCTATTTTTTTCATATCTCCTATTGCTACGGATTTTTTATTGCTCATTTGATTTCCTCATAAATAGGGTGAAACAAAACAATCCTATCTTAATAATATCTTAAAATAGGATTGTATCTTATCTAATTATTTACCAATTGTATCTCTCCAAGCTTTAACATTTTCAGTTTTATCTAAACCTAGTTGTACTGCATCATAATCAACAAGATTAATATCTGATAATTTAACAGCACCTTCTACAACTTCTGCTTTTGGGTTTACTGGAAGTCTGCTATAACTTTTAAACAAATTTTGTGCTTCAACAGAAAAACACCAATCTATAAAAATTTTTGCTTCTTCCATTTCATTTCCACCTTTAATTAAAGATATACCACCAACCTCATAACCTGTACCTTCTTCTGGGAAGGACATTACAAGAGGATAACCTTGCTTAATACCTTTAGCTATAATGTCATGAGAGAATCCAATTCCAACAGCACATTCGCCTAAACCTGCACGAGCAATACAGGCTGATCCAGATTTTGTATATTGATGAATATTTTTATCAAACTTCTTCCAATATTCTAAAGCACCTTCTAAACCTTTAAGTTCAATTAATGTTCCAAAAGTGGTATAAGCAGTTCCCGAAGTATAAGGATAAGCCATTTCTATTTGACCTTCATAAACAGGATCTAATAAATCTTCCCAAGATGAAGGTGGGTCAAGATTATTTTCTTCTAAGAAATTTGTATTTGAAACAAAAGCTATAGCACCAGTATAAAAACCATTCCAAGCATTATCACTAGCATGTAAATTATCTGCTAGAGTGAAATCAATATTAGGTGTATAAGGCTCTAACAAATCCTTTGACGCAGCACTAATGTGATCAGTACTAGATCCACCATACCAAACAGATGCCTGAGGATTATTTTTCTCAGCTTCAATTCTTATAGCAACTTCACCAGCACTCATTCTAACATAATTTACATCAATACCTGTAGATTCTTCAAAAGCCTCGATATATAATTTAGCTTCTTCAGCATCTAACGCTGTATACATATTAAGAGTTTTATACTCTTTTTCTCTTGTAGTCTGCTCCTTTGTTCCATTAGCTATCACTGACGATAAACAAATCAATGAGATTGCAAATACTGTAATTATTTTTTTCATGTAAACCTCCTATTTCTTGAAAACTAAAAAAAATATTTTATAATTCTTCAAGAATTTACATTACAAATTTAGCTTAATAAAAAATTAAGTCTAATATTATTACCTCTATATTTTTAGCATAGGCTCTTTTTATCAAATGTCAAGAAAATAATTAATTTATTGCATTAAATTTTATTTTAATTTTCACAAGTATTTATTTCTTAATAATTACTTATAATATAATAAAATAAAATAATTATTCTATTTTAAAAAATCTAATAGATAGCGATTAATTATGATTTGTTATTTTTATTTTTGAACATTTTTATGCAAAATATTGCGTAATTTTTGCATAAAAAAATAGATATTTTTTTACCTATTAGAGATAAAAAAATAATCTACATTATACAAATTAAAAGGCGAGGTAAATGGAAATTTAACAAGATTCTCTAATAATTATATCACCTGATACAACAACCATTATAGGCTTATCATTCAAATTTTTATTTTCAATTAAATCAATTAACCTATTTGCTGCTAACCTACCCATTTGAGCTACATGGATCTTAGCTGTAGTAAGAGGAGGATTAGATAAATGAGCCCAAGCTATATCATCAAAACCAACAATACTAATATCATTTGGTATTGTGTACTCAGTATTTCTTAATGCATGAATAAAACCAATTGCCATAGCATCATTTCCAAAAGTGATTCCAACTTGTTCACCTTTGATTATGTTTAATAATTCAAAAGATTTCTTTCCAAAATCTAAGGTAGTATCTTCAAAATTATATATTTCATCAACTAAATTATTTTCTCTAATAGCTTGCTTATATCCTTTAATTCTTTCGTTATTATTATACCAAGTCTCAGGCCCTGTGATATGAATTATTCTCTTTAGACCTTTATCAATTAATATTTTGGTAAGATTATATTCTAATTCAAAGTCATTACAAATAACACAATTAACCTTATACTCTCTCAAATTATTTTCTAATAAGACAAAAGGAACATTATATTGTTTTATAGAGAGAATTGTTTTAACTGGAATCGACTGACCTCTAACAATAAAACCTGCGAAATCTTTAGGTGGAAGAGGAGAATTATCAAAATCTATTCCATTTTCATTAAAAAAAAGAGGAACTACAATAAACCCATTTGAGACAAACACATCTTGGAATTGAGACAATGTATTACTAAAAAAAATTGTATCTTGATCTTTAAATCTTTTTCTAGCTACAACTCCAATAAATTTAGCTTTTGAAGCTGATAATTTATTTTTCATATATTTTGAAGTTAAGCCTTCTTTTTTCACTGCTTCAAAAACTATTTCTCGTGTTTTTGTACTTATTCCAGGCTTATCATTTAATACTCTTGAAATCGTAGAAGGAGAAATATTAATTTTTTCGGATAATTCTTTTAATGTCAAAACGTACCCTCTTATATTTTTGTATCTTCAAATATAGCATCATTTACCATATAATTCTACTATATTTTAAACTTCATATGCGTCATAAACTTTTGAGGCAAAATTCATATTAGAAAAAATCTAATCTCTTTTTATATAAAATAACAGATTTTAAGCCTTTTTTTTCTATTAATATAAACCAAAAAACCTATTTAGTTCTTTAAAATATTTAGATATTTTTTATTTTTATGAAAACAATCAACTAAATAATATATTAAAGATAGAAACAAAATAAGACTTATCAATCATTAAACCTAATACAACTTATAAATAATTCTAAGGTAGAAAGGTTTTTCTTTTCTTGACAATCCTTATTTTTCATTATTTACTAACATAGTTTATAAGGGTTATTAATAAAGCTTTTTTAGACAAAGCTTAAAAGGAGGTTTGATTTTGAATCCAATTCTTACAACTCATAGTGGAGCAAATAATCAAGAAGAAAATTCACAAGACTATCTTAACAGTTGCATCGGATCAAGTGCTAAATATATCGAGGTGGATGTTCGCAAAACAAAAGATAACATCCTAGTTTTATCTCATGATAGCAACATTAAATCTAAAAAAATTCAAGATACTTCTTTTAGTGAACTAAAAAGCTTAAAGCCTTCATTAATAACTATAAACATAGCATTTGAATATGCACAAAAATATAATTTTTTCATAAATTTCGATTTAAAAAATATAGATGCGGCCCAAATGCTAGCTAAATCAATTGTAGACAATAATTTTATAGATAAATGTGTAATTTCGGGATGTCATGATGAAGAAACTAAAACACTCTTAAACTATAATAAAAAATTAAAAGTCGTTTATAATTTAGAAAAAGATGATATCCCGAAAATTGAATCAGTTATAAAGAAAATATTATCATTAAAAGTATATGGAATAAATCTAAACCACAAATTATTATCAAAAAATTTGGTAGATAGTTTAAAAAAAGCAAATCTACCTATTTTTGTTTGGACTGTTGATACAAATGAAGAATTTGATAATTGTAAAAATTATGAAATAACTAGCATAACATCAAATAATCCTGATTTGTTCAATCAAAAATATTCCCATTAATGAATTGTTTATACTTAAGTAGATTTTCTCTCTATAACTCTCCCATCTACAATACTCTTTACAGTAACTGATGCATTTGGGTGAGCTATTAGTTCAAGCAATCTCGATGATGCTAACTTACCCATATCATCAATTTCTATTCTAGCTGTAGTAAGTGCAGGTGTTGTCAAACTAGCCCAAGGAATGTCATCAAAGCCGACAACGCTTATTTTCTCCCCTATTTTTACATTATTATCATTAGCTGCTTTAATGAAACCAATGGCCATTGCATCATTTACAAAACTAATTCCAACATTCGAATCATTTGTTAGCTTTAACATTTCAAAAGATTTTATACCAGTCGATAAAACAGTATCTTCCATACAATATAATTCTTCAGGAATACCTGCTTCCTTTATAGCTTGACGATATCCTTTAATTCTCTCTTTATTGTTATACCACATTTTTGGTCCTGTGATATGAACAATACGTTTATGTCCCTTTTTAATTAATAACTTAATCAATTCATATTCTAACTCACTATCATTACAGACAACTGAATTAACCTTAGTCTCATAAAAAGCATTTTCAAGAAGAATAAAAGGTACTCCAAATTTCTTTATTGATAAAATAGTCTTTTGAGGTATAGATTGGCCTCTTACTATAAAACCTGCATAATCAGTTGGGGCTAATGGGGTTTTCTTAAAATCTATTCCTTTATCATCATAATAAGAAATAGGAACACAAAAATAATTATTTTGCATTAAAATTTCTTGAAATTGATTAATAGAATGATGAAAGAAAATTACATCCTCAACTGAGGAACGCTTTCTTGATATAATCCCAATAAAACGAGATTCTGATTTTACTAAATTTCTCCCTGCAAAATTTAATGTAAAATGTTCTTCTTCTATTGCAGCTAAAACTTTTTTCCTTGTAGCCTCGCTAATGTCAGGCTTATCATTTAAAACTCTTGATATGGTTGAGGCTGAAACTTCAATCTTTTCAGATAATTCTTTTAAGTTCAAAATAAACTCCTCTCAAATTAATACTTGACAATATTATAATCTAGATGCAAGATTAATGCAAACGATTGTTTATTTTTTGCATTAAGGAGGATTTTATGCTAAAAAAAATTTCAACAATAGCGTTAATATTAATAATGGTTATACCAACCATTTTTGCAAGCGGACAAAAAGAGGAAGGTCCTAAAACTGTAACAATTGATGTGTGGACTAGAGAAGGAGACACAAATCATTGGAGAGCTGATTTAGCAATTGAGGCAGCTGAGGATCTTAATAAAGAACTTGCTGCAGAAGGAAAAGACATAACAGTTGTTGCTAAACCTTATATCGATGGTGGAGATTGGGGAGGCTTTAAAAAGAAATATGCACTTGCAGCAGATTCTAGTAAAGCACCTTTAATTGTAATCGCAGGTCATGAAGATATAGCAACATGGGGCGCAGCAGGATATATTGAACCTATAGCCTCAAGTATTGATGAAATTAAGGCTTTTTCTCCTCAATTTGCAGATATTAAAGACAGTCTATGGAATTGTGTTTCTTGGAAAGGTAACATATGGGGAGTTCCACAAGATACTGAAGCAAGACCAATGTATTTCAATAAAATGTTATTAAAAAAATTAGGTTGGTCTGATAAGGAAATTGAAGACTTACCAGCAAAATTTGCAGATGGTTCCTTTACTCTTGATGATTTAATTGAAACAGCTTCTGAAGCTGTAGAAAAAGGTGTTGTAGAACCAGGTTATGGATTCTGGCATAGACCTTCTAAGGGTGGAGATTTCTTACAATTCTACGTAGCCTTTGGTGGCGAATATTATGATGCTGAATCTGATAAACTTGTCATAGATAGAGATGCATTAATAAAATGTTACGAATTCCAAAGAGAATGTGTAGAAACTAACATTACCCCAAAATCTTATATCGGTACAGAATGGAATATTTGGCATGATGTAGTATCTAACAATAAAGCTTTATTCTTTAATGGTGGTACATGGATGTGGGCTGACTGGGCCAAAAACTACGTTGAAGGTGGCGAAGAAGCCTTATTTGAAAATATTGGTTATGGTTATGAACCAACTGGAATTAGAGGCGAAAAAGGTATTACCTTATCTCACCCTCTTGTATATCTAATATCAACTGAAGATGCTAGCGGTTCATCAGACCAAGAATTAGCCATGAGACTTATTTCTCTTATGTCTACTACTGAAAGAAACACAAGACATGCTGTTGAAAGTGGCCACCTTGGAATCTTAAATTCACAAGACAGTTATGGACCATATTTAGAAAGCGAATTCTTAAGTTCAACTGGATATCTTCTAGATAATAATATCTTCCAACCAAATCATCCTCTATATGGTATTTGGTTCGATAGTTTCTGGGACAATCTTGTATCAGCAGAACAAGGAGAAAAAACTCCTGAACAAGCTGCAGATGATGCAATTAAAGTCATGAAACTCGAGTTAGAAGATCAAATTATTGTAAAATAATTATTAATTATGGCCGGTTCTCAATGAGAACTGGTCACTTTTAGGAGGATTTTTTTGAACAAAAAAAAGAAAATAAATTCAGCATACTGGTTTATGTTACCAGCTGCATTATTAGTTATTTTATATTTTTTTATTCCTGTTGTTTTAACCATTGGAATCTCTTTTACTGATATGAGCTCAGTTACAGGATTTTCCAATTGGAAGTTTAATGGGATCTCAAACTACGTTAAAATATTTTTACATCCAGATACATTGAAAGTATTCACCACGACTATGGTTTATGTTGTTTGTACTTTATGTATTTTCAACGTCGGTATGGGGCTATTGATCTCTATACTAGCTTATCATTTACCTAAAAGAGTAGGTGGTTTTTTCAAATCACTATGGTTATTACCACGTATTACACCAGCTGTTGTATATGTATTAATGTGGACTATGATTGCAGCTGATGCTCCCTATGGAATAATTAACCAACATATTCTAGCCCCTTTAGGATTACCTACTTCGAATTTAATACCTGAGAATGCCATGTTATTTTGTATTCTTGTAAATGGATATATTGGAGCATCATTTGGAATGATAATCTTTTCATCTGCAATAGAATCCATTTCAACTGATATAATGACAAGTTCATTAGTTGATGGTGCAAGTTTCTTTAACAGAGTTAGATATATTATCCTACCTCAATTAAGATGGCCTCTCCTTTTTGTAACAACTTATCAAACACTCTCTCTATTAACATCATTTGAAAGTATAATGATACTAACAGATGGTAACTTTAAAACAGAGGTTTGGTCTCTTTGGGCATATCACAAAGCCTTAAATAATTATTACGGAAACTTCCAATATGGATTCGGTGCAGCTTTAGCAGCAGTACTTGTAGTTGTAGGTATTATATTCGCAATAATATACCTAAAATTCTTCAAATTTGGAGAATTAATTAAAGAACCTTTGATAGATGAAATATAGGAGAGATAGATGAAAAGAAAAGAACCAATTCACTGGGGGCAAATCTTAATATTTGTGATATTACTTATATTATCATTGCCAATTATAGTGGGGTATTTGTGGCTATTTATCTCAACTTTCTCAAAAATAACTTATGGTCTAGTTCCTGTAAACAGAGCAGGAGAGTTTGGAGGACTAACTTTAGCTAACTGGTCTTTTTTGAAAGAATTCGATATTTGGTGGGCCACTTGGAATACACTTTTACTCGCACTATTTATGGCAGCTGGAGTTGTATTAATTTCATCACTTGCTGGATATGCCCTTTCAAGAATTAAATTCTCAGGTAGAAAAGAATTTTTATCATTAACCTTAATTTTACATGCATTTCCAAGTGTAACCTTACTAATAGCTATATATTTCGTACTTAAATTTTTCTCAAAAATACCTCTATTAGATCTATTTATGGGATATAACACAATTGGAGGGGTAATTTTTGTTAGTTTAGCTATGCAGTTACCACTAGGAATTTGGCTTATGAAAGGTTTCTTTGATAATGTATCATGGGATGTTGAAAGAGCTGCATTAATTGATGGTTGTTCTAGATATAAAACTTTTTGGTCAGTAATGTTTCCACAAGTCAGACCTGGGATTGCTGCTCTATCAATATTCTCCTTTATGATGGGTTGGAGTAGTTTTATTATTCCATATACCTTCTTATCCGGAGGAGCTGGCCATGAGGTAATTTCAACTTACCTAAATTCACTTATGCAAAGTGATACAGTTTCAACAAATTATAATGTGTTAGCAGCAGTAGGATTATTTCAACTGATTCCTATTTTAATTTTCTATTTTTTCAACCAAAACTACCTAATGAAAATTTTTTCTGGTGGTTCCCATGGTGGCGTTTAATTTTATTTAAGGAGACAATAAGTAATGGATGTATATTTAAAGAATATTACTAAAAAATTTGGAAATGTGAAGGCAGTTGATAATCTAAATTTACATATAAAAAGTGGCGAATTTGTTGCCTTTTTAGGGCCATCTGGTTGTGGTAAAACAACTACTTTGCTCATGACGGCAGGAATTTATAAACCTAATGGCGGCTCAATAATATTTGGAGATAAAGATGTAACATACCTCTCACCAAAAGATAGAAATATTGGAATGGTTTTCCAAAGCTATGCTCTCTATCCACATATGAATGTATATGAAAATATAACTTTTTCAATGAAGCTGAAAAAAATTAGCGAAAGCATAAAGAAAAAAGAAGCTCAAAGAGTTGCTGATATGCTTGGAATTGGGCATTTACTTGAAAGAAAACCTGGTGAGTTATCAGGAGGCCAACAACAAAGAGTAGCTTTAGGAAGAGCTTTAATTAAAAAACCACAACTCTTACTATTCGATGAACCTTTATCTAACTTAGATGCTAGACTTAGAATAAGTATGAGATCTGAGATAAAGAGAATTCAACAAGAATTAGGTATTACATGCATTTATGTAACTCATGATCAAGTTGAAGCGATGACAATGGCAGATCGTGTTGCAGTTATAAAAAACGGACAACTCCAAGCCTTTGAGCCTCCTATGGACCTACATGAAAAGCCTAAAACTCTTTTTATTGGACAGTTTGTTGGTAATCCTCCAATGAATATTTGGAAATCAAAAATATCAGTAGAAAACAATATCTGTTATATAGAAATGCCAGATGGTACAAAGCAAGAGATTTCTAAAGATTATTCATCCATAAAGAAATCTGAATTAATTGCTGGAATTAGGGCTGAAGATATTACAATAGTCGACAAGAACACAAAAGGTGCTACTTTAGCAAAAGTAAATATAGTTGAACCTCTTGGAAGAGATAATCTATTAGATTGCCAATGTGAAAATAAAACAATAGAAATATTAAGTGACCCACATATAAAAATTCGACCTGGGGATGAGATTTACTTTACAATCAAAAAAGATGCTTGGCAATTTTTCGATTGTGAAAGTGAAAAATCACTCCTCTGGAACTAATCAACCATCTTATCAACCTACCTCACTAGAGAAAATACTCTAGTGAGGTTTTAAAAAATAAAGGTTACCTTAATAATTTAATTAAGATAACCAGTTGTTTTAAATTAATCTATAATCTATAGGATTACTTTATTTTATATAAATAAATTAACATCACATTCGCTTGCAGCTTCCATATAGGTTGCTACTCCACCAATTTCGACCCCTTCAAGTAATTCTTTCTCGTCAACACCCATAATATCCATAGACATTTGGCATGCAATCATTTTTACACCACTAGTTTGAGCTTGTCTAAACATATTTCTAAGTTGTTCAACATTTTTCTTTTTCATTCTACTCTTCATCATCTTAGGACCCATTCCAGCAAAATTCATATTTGAAAGCTTTAATTTGTCCATATCGCTTGGAAGCATAGCACCAAACATTTTTCCCATGAAGTCTTTCTTTACTTTTTTATTAGGTTTCTTTCTTAAAATTGAAAGTCCCCAGAAAGTAAAGAACATTGTAACATTCTTGCCAGTTGCTGCTGCACCGTTAGCTAAAACAAAAGCAGCTAAAGCTTTATCGAAATCATTAGAGAAAACAATTAATGAAGCCCCATTTTTAGTCATGGCAACTTGAGGTTTAACTGCATTTCCTTTTTGAATTATAGCTTCGATAACACCTTCTTTTTTAGACAAATCACAAAGAGTATTATTGGTCATTTTACACCAAGAGTTTACATCTTTATGGAAGCCTGGATCAGTTGCTCTAATTTTCATAACTTGACCAACTTCTAAGGTATCAATCTTTTTCTTTAGTTGTAAAATAGGGCCAGGACATTGAAGACCACAAGCATCAATTTCAAGTATATCTTCGTCAGTTAAATCAATATTACAACTATTGCAAACAGTAGTATTTAAAACATTATCTAAAGGAACGTTATGTCTAGCTAATCTATCATCCATTATACCTTTTAGAGTTTTGTAACCACCGGTAAGATTATATATTTTGGTATAACCATTTTGAGCTAAAATTCTATAAGCTATATGCCCTCTAAGACCAATAGCACACATAATAATTACATCACGGTCTTTAGGAATTTCATTTATTCTAGATCTAATCTCAGTATGTGGGATTAAAGTAGATCCAGCAATTGACCCTAATTTATATTCATCAGGAGTTCTTACATCTAATAAGAATGCTCCTTCTTCAAGTTTCTTTTCAGCTTCTTTATAATCAATAACTTTATCTAAACCATCAAAAGTATTTAAAGCGATAAAGCCTAACATATTTAAAATATCTTTTGCACTATTAAATGGAGGAGCGTAAGCTTGTTCAAAATTCGCTAAATCTTCAACAGTTCCATCTTTACTAATGAAGGAAGAAATAACATCTAACTTTTTATCAACTGAAGCGTATCCAACTGCTTGACCACCATATAGTTTACCAGTTTTTTTATCGAATAATACTTTTGCAGATAATGATAAAGCTCCTGGATAATATCCAGCATGATGAGAAGCATGAGTTACTGCTACAGCATACTCAATTCCAGCCTTCTCAAGCATCTTTTCATTTAATCCAACACTGCCACAATTTAAGTCAAAAACTTTTGCAATACTATTTCCATAAGTTCCAACATATTCTCGACATTTTCCTGTGACAATTGCGTCAGCACAAAGACGAGCCATTTTATTTGCAGGACCAGCTAAAGCAATTGCATTATTCCCTTCAAGTTGAGGAGATGGATATTCAATAGCATCACCAATTGCACTAATATTTTTATCACTTGTTCTACATAATTTATCTACAATGATGTGACCTCTAGGACCCAACTCCAACTTAGCATCTCTAGCTAATTGTGAGGAAGGTTTTACCCCAATTGAGAGGATCACTAAATCAACATCTTCAATTGTAGTATTTGGAAGGACAACTTTTACCTTATCACCCACTCTTTCAACAGATTGAAGAGCTTGGGACAAATATAATTTAACACCATTTTGGCGTAAAGTATCATGTACAGGAGCTACCATATCTAAATCTAGAGTGACCATTACTTGGTCTGCAGCTTCTACTAAAGATACATCAAGGCCTTTTTCTATAAGATTCTCGGCCATTTCAATTCCAATAAAACCACCACCTACTACGACAGCTTTTTTAGAATCTTTAACTTTCTCAACCACTTTATCAATATCTGGTACATTTCTAACTGTCAAAACAGCACTATCATCCATACCATTAATTGGTGGTATAAAAGGTTCGCAACCAGGACTTAATACTAAGTGATCATAATTTTGAATATGTTCTTTTTTTGTTAAAACATTAACAGCTTTAACACATTTTTTTTCTCTATCGATAGAAATAACTTCCGTATCGACCCGTACATCAATATTGAACGCATTTGTAAAAGTAGTAACAGGAGTTACAAAGAGACTATCTCTTTCTTTGATAGTCCCTCCAGCATAATATGGAAGACCACAGTTAGCAAAGCTAACATATGGACCTTTCTCATACATGATAATAGTTGCTGCTTCATCAAGTCTCCTTAATCTAGCAGCAACTCCGGCCCCTCCGGCTACACCACCTACAACTACATAAGTTTTATTGCTCATCAGCGTTTTCGGTTCCTTTTAGAATTGCTTCTTCAATATAAGGGGGAAATTTAGCTTCACATGCATGAAGTTGCTCGAGAACTTTTTGTCCTCTCTGCGATAGAGAAATATGAACAACTCTCTTATCAACACGTGAATTTTTTCTATTTATCAATTTCTTAGCCTCAACTGAAGTAAGCAGTCTGCTTGTTCTAGAAGGCGATAGGTTCATTTGTTTAGCTATAGCAGCCGGTTCAGTATATCCAGAATCAATAGCACATAGTATAGCCGCTTCATTAAAAGTAACACCTACATCAACCTTCAGATGGTCTTCTACTTTGTGAAGATCCATAATTAATTGTCTTAACGCACATAAATTTATCATTTTATCCTCTTCCGTTACAAATTGTTGTATTGTAACTATTTCAATTTTGTTTAATTTCAATTTATAAACTACTATATATATAGTCATAAAATATTTTCTTTATGTCAACTAAATTAAAACAAAATACATAAATCTACAAATAAAAAACACTTTTTACGATATTTGTAACATAAAATATAACTAAATGATAAATTTTTTTGCTTACATTTTAAAAAATCCAACTACTATTTTATCAATAGTTTAAAAAAAATCAAGTAGTTGCTACTAAAAACTATATTTTTTTATTGATTAAATTCTTGACGGATTTAATATAACAATATAATCTATATAAAAAATGAAAACTGACCATAAAGAATAATCTAAGTGGAAAGTAAATAATTAAATATTTAGATATTTTTCTGACCCAAAAAAAGAAGAAAAAGATCTGTCCAATACTTATATCTACTTTTCTTAAAAAAAATTATATTATGTCAGCTTTCTAATAAAACAGGGAGCTTTATTTATGAATTTTTTAAAAAAATATCAAGCTGAATTTGAACAACTTGATAAACTAGAGAAGGACTTTATTGATGATGAATTAATATGGTCGATTTTAAACAAATATGAAAATCCTTCAAAAGAAGAAGTAAGAGCTGTTCTAAAAAAAGCAGAAACATGTACAAGACTAGAGCCAAAAGAGATGGCTATTTTAGTTCAAAACCAAGATCCAGAAACAATTAATGAAATGTATTTACTAGCTCATAAACTTAAGGAAGAAGTTTATGGAGATAGAATAGTATTCTTTGCACCATTATATATAAGCGATGAATGTGCTAATAATTGTAAATATTGTGGATTCAGATCTTCAAACCATAAAATAAAAAGAAAAACATTAACAATGGAAGAAATTAGTGAAGAAGTAAAAATCATGATAGAAGAAGGTCAAAAAAGAACCATTTTAGTATATGGTGAATCACCTAACACACAAGTTGATTTCATGGTTAAAACAGTTGAACAAGTTTATAAAACAAAAACTGAGCATGGTGAAATAAGAAGAGCTAATATAAACTGTGCACCTTTACGCGTTGATGAACTGAAAAAACTCAAAAAAGTGGGAATTGGTACTTACCAAGTATTCCAAGAAACTTATCATCATGAGACATATAAAAAAGTTCATCCACAAGGAACAATTAAAGGACATTACAGATGGAGACTTTACTCTATGGATAGAGCTCAAGAAGCTGGAGTAGATGATAATGGCCTTGGCGTTCTATTTGGTTTGTATGACTGGAGATTCGAAGTACTAGCCCTTTTATTCCATACTATCCACTTAGAAGAAAAATTTAATGGAGTTGGCCCTCACACAATATCCTTTCCAAGAATTACCCCAGCCTTAGATACTCCTTTCGCAACAAACCCTGAATACGCTGTAAGTGATGAAGAATTCAAAAAACTAATAGCTATTCTTAGACTATCCATTCCCTATACAGGTCTAATCTGTACTGCACGTGAGCCAGATGAAGTTAGAAAAGAAGTAATACCTCTAGGTGTATCTCAAATTGATGCTGGAACTCGAATTGGAGTTGGAGCATATGCTAAGTCAAAAAAAGCTAACACAATACCTGATAAAGAACAATTTACAATAGAAGATAGTAGATCTCTTGATGATGTAGTAAAAGAAATTTGTGAAATGAACGCAATCCCTTCTTTCTGTACTGCTTGCTATAGAGCAGGTAGAACAGGAGAGCAATTTATGAAAGTTGCAAAATCTAAATTTGTTTATAATTATTGTATACCTAATGCAATTTTTACCCTTAAAGAATATGCACTAGATTACGCTAGCCCCTCATCTTTACCTATTATTAATAAAACAATTGATAATCACATTAATTCCCTAGCTGACAAGCCCTCCTACCCTAAAGTACTTGATTTAGTTAAAAGAATTGAAAATGGTGAGAGAGATGTTAGATTATAATAATCCGGATGTAGCTAGAGAACATTTAATAAATTTAAATAGTAGTTCTCTAGCTACTATTATTAACTATTATTTTACACAAGCTGATAATTTAGAATTAGAAAAGTTATATAAAATTGCTAAATATTTTAGAAATAAATATTATAAGAACAAAGTATATTTTAGAGGCTTAATTGAAATATCTTCTTATTGCAAGCAGAATTGTTATTATTGTGGTATTAGAGCTGGAAATAAAAAAGCTCATAGATACAGATTAGATAAAGAGACAATTTTACAATGTTGTGAACAAGGACATCAAATAGGATTTAGAACTTTTGTGCTTCAAGGAGGAGAAGATCCTTATTTTACAAAAGAAATAATGTGCGATATTGTTTCCTCAATTAAAAATGAGTTTAGTGACAGTGCAGTTACCTTATCTATAGGTGAACTTGATTATGATTTTTATAGTGCATTAAAAAAAAGTGGTGTAGATAGGTATCTATTAAGGCATGAGAGTGCTACTAATGAACACTATAAAAAACTTCATCCACCAACAATGAGTTTAAAAAATAGAAAACAATGCTTAAAGAATTTAAAAACATTAGGATTCCAAACTGGCGGAGGCTTAATGGTAGACTCTCCATACCAAACACCAGCAACAATAGCTAATGATTTACTTTTTCTAAAAGATCTTAATCCTGAAATGGTTGGAACAGGCCCCTTTCTTCCACATAAAGATACACCATTTAGAAATTATAATAATTTAAATATAAAACATACATTAATAGTATTAGCACTAATTAGAATAATACTACCCAAAGCCTTAATCCCAGCAACTACCGCTTTAGCTACAGTTGGAAAGGTATATAGTGACTCAGCTTTAATTCATAGTGCTAATGTAATGATGCCAAATTTATCTCCATTTGAACATAGAAAAGATTATAGTTTATATAACAATAAAAAGTCTTGGGGAAATGAGAGTGCACAACAAATTAAAAACATTTGTGACAATTTAAATTCTCTAAACTTAGAAAGTGATTTCTCTAGGGGTGATTATTTTGACTTACAATAATTCTTATCCTCTTGACTAATACCCCCAATGGGTATATATTTTATATACCCTCATAGGGTATAATCAGGAGATTATTATGAAAGAAGTATATGAAATAGAAGGAATGTCTTGTGCTGCTTGTAGTAGTGCTGTTGAAAGAGTCACTAGAAAACTTGAAGGAGTTGAAAGAAGTGATGTAAATCTTGCAACAAACAAAATGACAATTATATATGATGAAAATAAAGTTGAACCCTCTTTAATAATTGAAAAAGTTGAAAAAGCTGGCTTTGGCATACATAAAGCTGAAAAAGAGAATGAAGCTAAAAAAGATAAGAAATTAGATCAAGAAGATGAAGCTGAAAAAAAAGTAAAGCAAGGTCTAATAATTTCTATATGTCTTTCTATTCTTTTAATGTATGTTTCTATGGGACATATGATAAAGCTCCCAATTTTTGATATATTCAATAGAATTAGCCATCCATCAAACTGGATATTACTACAAATATTAATCACAATTCCAATATTAGTTATAGGAAAAAAATATATAATTAATGGATTTAAATCATTACTCCATGCAAATCCCAATATGGACTCTCTTGTAGCAATTAGTGTTAGTGCTTCATTTATATATAGCATTGTAATGTCTTTTTTATTCCAAGATTTCCCTTTAGCAATTAATACCCTATATTTCGATGCTGCAGCAATGGTTCTCACTTTTATTTCACTTGGAAAATATTTTGAAGGAAATAGTAAGCGAAAGACAAAAGACGCTATTAAAAAACTTATTGAGTTAAAACCTGATACAGCTTTGCTTGTTGAAGATATAGAGAAAAACAAATACAAGACAGTTGAAATTGAAAACGTTAAACCTAATGATATTGTATTAGTAAAACCCGGGAGCAAAATTCCTCTTGATGGAATTGTTATTAAAGGGTATAGCACAGTAGATGAATCGATGCTAACTGGGGAAAGTTTACCTATAAACAAAACAGTAAAAGATGAAGTTGTAGGAGGAAGTTTAAACTCTGATGGTATTCTTTATGTTAAAGTTACTAGAGTTGGAGAGGAAACAACTCTTTCTAAAATTATAAAATTTGTTGAAGATGCCCAAGGAAAAAAAGCTCCTATATCTAAAATAGCAGATAAAGTTGCAGGGATTTTTGTACCAATTGTAATAGCCATTGCAATAATAGCTGCATTAGTTTGGTTATTATTAGGAAAAGACTTAAGCTTTGCCCTAAATATTTTCACTTCAGTTTTAGTTATCGCCTGTCCTTGTGCTTTAGGGCTTGCAACTCCAACAGCAATAATGGTTTCAACTGGAGTTGGAGCTAGTAATGGGATATTAATTAGAAGTGGAGAAGCTTTAGAAGATATTCATAATGCAAAAATTGTAATCTTAGATAAAACTGGAACAATTACAGAAGGACATCCAAAAGTAACACAAATATATTCTCCATCTTTAGATGAAAAAGAAGTTTTAGAAATTGCTGGTACTGTTGAAAAAGTATCACAACATCCATTAAGCAAGGCAATTGTTACAAAAATGGAAGAATCAAAAATTACTAGCAATTTAGAAATCAATGAGTTTGATAATATTTCAGGAAAAGGGATTAAAGCAACTTTGAATAATTTCAAAGAAATTCTTATTGGAAATAAAAAACTTATGGATGAAAACAATATAGATACTTCACAATTTGATAATAAAATAACAGCTTTTGCAGATAAAGGACAAACACCAATGTGCTTGGCAATAGATGGGAAACTTTTAGCAATAATTAGTGTTGCTGATACAATTAAATCTAGTAGTATTGAGGCTGTATCTAAACTAAAATCACAAAATTTAAAAGTTGTTATGCTTACAGGCGATAATAAGAAAACAGCACATTCCATAGCTAAAGAAGTTAATATAGATTATGTAGAAGCTGAAGTTTTACCAACAGAAAAAGCAAAAGTCGTAGAAAAATATCAAAGAGAAGGAAACAAAGTTATAATGGTGGGAGATGGAATTAATGACGCTCCAGCGCTTGTCCAAGCTAATATCGGTTTCGCAATAGGCAACGGTAGTGATATAGCAATAGAATCTGCAGATGTAGTACTAATGAAAAATAATTTACTCGATGTATTTAAGACATATAAACTTAGCAAGCTCACTATTAGAAATATTAAACAAAACTTGTTTTGGGCATTTTTTTACAACTCATTAGGAATACCTATAGCAGCTGGCCTCTTATTTGCATTAGGTGGTTTTTTACTAAACCCTATGATTGGAAGTTTTGCAATGTCACTAAGCTCTATATTTGTTGTAACGAATGCTTTAAGATTAAGATTAAAGAAAATTGACTAGGGAGAAAAGATATGAATGAGTGTGTATGTACTAAGAAAAAACACAGAGATGATATTGAGGTTAAATCACTATTAAATAGATTAAGCAGAATTGAAGGCCAAGTTCGAGGTATAAAGAAAATGGTTGAAAATGAGACTTACTGTACTGATATATTAACTCAGGTTTCTGCTATCCAATCGGCTTTAAATGCTTTTAATAAAGAATTATTAAGCAATCACATAAAAACATGTGTGGTTGATGGAATAAAAAATGATAATGAAGATGAAGTAATTGATGAATTACTTGTAACATTAAAAAAATTAATGAGGTAAAATATGATAACATTACACGTTGAAGATATACAATGCAGCCATTGTACTATGAGAATCGAAAAAGCTTTAACTAATGCAAAAATTAAAGCAGAAATTTCCCTTGAAAATAAAACTGTAAAAGTTGATGAAGAAAACAAAAACACAGCTATGGAAATTCTAGATGATTTAGGATTTCCTGCAAAAGTGGTTTAATACTAATAGATCCGGAGCAAAAAGACTGCTTCGGATTTTTTATCCATTAACTATTTGTCATATTTAAGAGACTAATATATTTCACAATTCAATACTTTTTTAAAAAATAGATATTTATAACCATAATTTAACTTATAAGTATAAAAACAACTTTAACTATTCAAACTTAGATGTTAATATAAATTAATTACTAATCATAGTAATTAATATTACTAAACAAGGAGAGAAAAATGAATAAACAAATAGCAGCTCTATTAAATGAACAAATTAATAAAGAATTTTTTTCAGCATATTTATATTTAAGTATGTCTAACTATTGTGAAGATCAAGGCTTAAGTGGATTTGCTAACTGGTACTATGTACAAGCTCAAGAAGAAAGAGATCATGCTATGTTAATAGTTAAGTTCTTACAAAACAACGATGAAAAAGTCACATTTGATCTTATTAAAAAACCAGAAAATTCTTGGGAAAATGAATTAGCAGTACTAAAAGCTGGTCTAGCCCATGAAAAATACATAACAGCTTCTATAAATAATATTTATGCAAAAGCTTTAGAAGATAAAGATTTTAGAACAACTCAATTCTTAGACTGGTTCGTAAAAGAACAAGGCGAAGAAGAAACTAGTGCTAATGATTTAATCAAAAAAGCTGAATTAATTGGAAAAGGTGGTAAAGGTTTATATCTATTAGACCAAGAACTTGCTCGCCGAACTTATGCAGCACCTTCTCTAGTTTTATAAAAATTTAAAAATTATTATTCCCCATTGATATTTATCAGTGGGGCTTTTTTATTTTTGCGCTAAATATTTATAAAACACAACCTAAATTTAAAAACCAAAAAAAATCACTTCCAAACTAGTAAATTTAAAACTAAATTTGGAAGTGATTTTATTTCTTCTTTGAATAAAACTTTATTCAAAGAAGCCTTGATGACATTTTTGCTATCAAATGTGAGATTTATATTACATCCTTATTTCCTTTCTTTGGAATTTAATATATCCAAAAGTAAAAATAAGGATTATTAATGCAATAAATTCAGTTATCTGTGGCCAAATTAGCAAAAGGCTCTGTGAGAAAGGCAATGGCGTTCCAGATATTACTCCTTCCATTTGATAGAATAATACAGGTCCTAAAGATCTAGTTGTAGGTCTTAATATTGCTATTGCTGCTTTATTAAACAAAATGTAAGGAGATACATTTGATAAAGATGAATAGATATTCATAGCAGTATACTGATTAGAAGCAACATTATACGCTATCAACTGAGATAGAGGTGACCAAAATATCATTAAGAAGAGCCATAGAGCTATAGAGAGAAAGGCTGAAGTTGAGCCTTGCTTATAGGTAATTGAGAAGAACATTGCTATAATGTACCAAATACCAGCATACAAAAGAGTTATAAAGTAGAAAACTAATGCTCTTCCAATTTGTTCTGTTGTTGGTGGTACACCAAAAATCAACATCCCAGCCCCTATTACTAAAAGGAACAAGCTCAAAAGCATAATTGCCAAAGCACCTAGGGCTCCTAAAGCCTTTGCAAATAATAAAACATCTCTAAAAATAGGTTGGGACAGAAGTCTACCCAATGTCTTTTGAGAAAATTCCTTATTTACAGCATCAAAGCCTAATGAGATTCCTAAAATTGGAATTAAAAACGACATTAGACTTAAAAATGAGGGAAAAACGTCTTTACTCGTAGTAAAGAAAGTTAATAGTAAAAAACTATCTTCACTTACATAGTTTTTAATAGTTTGAGCTGATATATAGAGACTGATTGCTGCAGTTGATAATATTAAAACTAGCATTACAATAAATCTTACAGACCTCATTATATCGTAGAACTCTTTTTCAAAAACTACTGAAAATCCCGTTAGGGAAGATTCTTTTTTACTCATAAACTCCTCCCTTATAATATTGGCTATAAACCTCTTCGAGAGAATGTTCATAAGTTGCAATTTTGTTAATATTTATATTTTTATCTACAAGGATCTTAACCAAATCACTTCTTATGTCCTTAGAACATCTAAGATTCCATATACCATTATTAGAACTAAAATCTTTAATTTCTTTTTTCTGTTTCAAAACATCAGAAATATCTCTCTTGGAGGTTATATCCAATTCTATGAGAAAATCATCTCCATAAATTTCTTTGGAGAGATTTTTTACACTACCCTTAGCAAGAAGCTCTCCCTTAGAAAACAACCCTACATTATCACAAATATACTGAACTTCGTTTAACTGATGAGAAGAAATTAAAATTGTCATTCCTTCTTCTTTATTCAATCTTTTAATTATATCTAAAAAGTCCATTATACTCTTAGGATCTAAACCTTGGGTTGGTTCGTCTAGGATGGCAATCTCAGGTTGTTTTATAATAATCTCACTTAACCCAAGACGTTGTTTCATTCCATGTGAAAAATTAGAAACCTTTTCATTCATCCTATCTTCTAGTCCCATTTTAGCTAAAGTTTCTTTAATTAGTTTTTCTCTAAGGTCTTTTGGGATTCCTAAAAGTTTAGATGTATATTCTATATTTTCATAGGCAGTCATATCTTCATAAAACCCAACACTATCAGGTAGGTAACCTATACGACTTTTAACTTTTAAAGGTTCTTTAAAAGGATTCAAATCAAGGACAGAAATATCACCCTGAGTTGGTTCAATTAAACCTAAAACCATTAAAAGTGTAGTTGTTTTACCACTACCATTTGGGCCTAATAATCCAAAGATTTCACCTTTATTTATGCTCAAGCTCAAATTATTAACAGCAGTAACTCCGTTAGAATATTTTTTAGTGAGATTATTTATTTGCAAAACTTTTGCAGTTTCCATAATTAATCTCCTATCTTCTACCGAATTTTCTTGTTGCCAATAGTAAAATTATTACAGCAGCAGCTATAATTATGATTGAAATAATACCCCAAGTGGAAGCAGTTTTAACTGTTACTCTAAATTGAGCAGAGTCTTTTGCTGAAGTACTAGAAGTTGCTGTTACTGTCATTTGATAATCTCCAGTAATTGCTTCAGAAGCTGGAGTAACATTCATTTGAACTTCAGCAGTATCACCTGCTGCAATACTTTCAACTTTTTCAGGAATGAAAGATACTTTCCAGTTTGATGGGCTTGAGGATCTTAAACTTACATCTTCTGCTTCAGCGGTTCCCGTATTTTTCAACTCAAGAGTAAAAGTTTTTTCTTTTCCTGCTACCGCTGAAAAACTTAGCAATCCATCAGTACCTGATAAACTTAAACTATCTTGACCTTTAATTTTCAAATTAACTTGTGAAGTTGCGCTTGTAGTTGCAGCCTTAGCAATAACAGATACAGGATATTCACCCTCTTCAACACCTTGAGGAGGTGTAACAGTAACTTTTAACGTTGAAGATTTTCCAGCATCAATGGTTAAAGTATTTATTTCTTTTGTACCATATTGAGTTTTAAAAGTTGTTTTAAATCCTGTTGGTGCTTCTGATGCCAGATCCATAAATGTTGATGCAGCACTATTATTTTTAATAGTTACTTCAAAACTAAAATCGGAACCAGGATTACCTTCTAATTCATCTAATTCACTTTCTATTGATAATCTTTGTGGTATTTTTTGTCCTAGATAAACAGTAAGAGGCAACGTATAAGAATAGCCTTCTGCAGTAGTAGCTTCTACTGAAATATCATATCTTCCACTCTCAACATCTTTGGGAGGAATAAGCCAGAGCTGAGCAGTAACTGGTTTATCCTGGTCAGAGAAAACAGCATTAATTTTACCACCACCACCGACAAATTGTGATTCCCAACCGTCAGGTAAATTAGAAACTGACAAATCAACTCTAGAAGGAGTAATTTGATAGTTCTTGATGGATAAATCAAATGTAATCATTGATGAGTCATCAACATTTAGAGAAGGATATTCTGTAGAAACAGAAAGACCTTCGTAAGAAGAAGCAAAAATAGATGAACTTAATATCAAAATTAAAACTAAAAATGATACTAAAAGTTTTCTGTTTTTCATGATAAATATTCCTCCATATATTATTATTAAAATAAATTTATAGCTCGAATTATTCATGAATCAATACAGTTCATTAAGTTTTCATTTTTCTTTAATCTTTCCCCATATTTTTGACATTTTTCTTCATTAAGTTCAATTTTATCAAATATTTTGTAACATATAATGTTAAGTATTAATGATATTTTCGTAAATTATATATTATAAAATAATAAATAAAATAGTAGTGAACAAGTGTCAAAATAAAAAAAATTACTCAATTAATCCTATTATCATTAAAATTTTTTATACTTAATTTTTATATTATTACCCAATTATCCTTCTATCTTTATAAAAATAATTCTTTGACACTCTCATATGATATGGTAAACTAACAAAAGATGAATTTTAAAATTTATGAGGCTTCATCAGTAAGTGTGGGTAAATTTTATAATTGAGAATTGAAAAAGAAAGGAAAAAAGAAAGAAATAAAGAATACAGATATTAGTTTTTTTAAGGAATTTATTGAAAAAGTCACCAGTTATCGTCTATTGTAGTTTTACTACAAACCAACAAAAGAGGTATAACCAGTGACTAGAACGAGCTTATTAAAAGAATTAATCGGTGTCAATAATGTAAAAGTTAAAAGTTGGGAATTAATTACAAATTCCAGTAATATTAAAGAACTTTTTATTCATGTAGAACCATATAAAAAAGAGCAGAATAAATGCCCAATCTGTGGTAGAAGATTACCAGGATATGACAAAAAGAGAACTCCTCGAAAATGGAGATCACTTAATGTTGGAAATATTCCTGTATATGTCCTAGCTAATACTAATAGAGTAACTTGTTCAGAACATGGTGTTATAACTGCAGCAGTTCCTTGGGCTAGGCATAACTCTAGATTTACTAAAGATTTTGAAAATCAAGTAGCCTGGTTAGCTTTTAATTTAAGCAAGAAAACATTATCAGAGTTTATGGGTGTTTCTTGGAATACTGTTGGTGATATTATTAATAGAGTATTATGGGATATTGCTCCTAATTATGAAGATAGGTTTAACAATTTAGTTAATATTGGAATTGATGAGACTAGCTATAAAAAAGGACATAATTATATTACAACAGTTGTAAATAACGATGATAGTACAGTTATATGGGCAGAGGAAGGACATAATCAAAATACTTTATCTAAATTCTTTGAATATTTAAGTCCAGAACAGAGAGCATCTATTAAGACTGTCAGTGGTGATGGAGCTAGATGGATAAAGGCTTGTCTTGATAAATATATCCCTAATGCAGAGCGTTGTATTGATCCTTTTCATACTATCTCTTGGGCACAAGTTGCACTTGATGATGTAAGAAAAGCTGCTTCTCAAAGAGCAAGAGCAATACTTGAACAGAAGGAAGGAAAACCAAAGAAGCGAGGTAGAGGACAACCTAAGAAAGGAGATGAGAAACCAATAGATGAATCAAAGATTATAAAAAATTCTAAATTTGCCTTACGCAAGAACCCTGAAAACTTAACAAAAAATCAGAGAGAAAAATTGGAAATGATAAAGCTTAATGATAATCAATTATATAGAGCATATAGGCTAAAAGAAGAGCTTAGATTTATATTCAAGCTTGATGATATAGATGAAGTTAAAGAGCATTTAGATTCATGGTTATCTTGGGCTAGAAGATGCAGAATACCAAGTTTTATAGATCTTGGAAGAAAAATAAAACGACACTATGATGCTATTATGGCAACTAGAACATACAATATTAGCAATGCAAAAACTGAGGCTTTAAATAACAAAATAAAACTCTGTATTAGAAGAGCTTACGGGTTTAGAAACATAAATAATTTACTCAATTATGTACTTTTGGTTTGTAGCAACATAAAAATCCCTTTAGCTAACAGATAAAATCAGTTAACAAAGGGACTTAACAAGAAAATTAATAGGATCTAACCCACATATAGGTTAGAAGACCCAAATTTATTTATTTAATCATATTTTTTATTGATATTATATATTTACCTAAATCCGTATAAATCTTAATAATTGATAATTATAGCTAATTTTTGGCTATTTTATAATTGAATTATTTTGTTGTACGGATTTTATCTTGTCTATTTGTTTTAGCAATTTCTATTTTTACATTTTATTCCATTATTTTGATAGAAGAAAGAATAATATTTTTAATTTTTTCCAAATACAACTTTTTTCAGTCATACTAAACTCTTCTAATTGATATTAGAAGTATTATTTCTGTTGTTTTGTATTTATATTATTTGAGTGTTAAACAGAAAGCAAAAAATATATGTTAATAATTTTATCAATTCTTACTAACAACTCTGTCCAAGGATTATTATTATATAGCCGAAGTACCATATTCCTTCCTTTTCTCATATATCTAGCACAAGTATAAATAATATCTCTTAATATTGTCTTCATTCTAATTCTATCTTTATTACCCTTAGTTCCTTCAGGTAAATAGAATTGATTTAATAATGTAATATCTCCAATTATTCTCAAAATGTTATAAGCATTAGTAATAGCTGCTAATCTTTCAAAGTTTAAATCAGTTTTTTAGATATTGTTCACTTGTTGCATGATCATGATATAGATTAACTACTGTTATTGCATCTTCAATAAGGTTAGTCCAATAAAGCTCTACTTCTATTTCTGGAAATAATAATATATTACCTTTTTTATCTTCATAAATCTCTTTTATCTTAAATGCTATTTGAGATTTATTTGTAACATCTTCTTTTCCTACTGGATACATTTGGGTAAAATAACCATAGTATACAGTTGTTTGTCTATAATCATATGATATCTTTTTATCATATAATGATTTAGCTCTTTCTAATAAATCTTGTGAATAGTCGTTTCTTCTACATTTTTTCTTGATAATAAAGTTAACATTATTTTTATCAAGTACATTAATAGTTTCTACACTATCATGACCACTATCAAATCTACACAACACTTTACTATAATCTTCTAAAGTAAGTATCTCTTTAGCATTATCCAATACCTTTTGAACAAACGGTATTGAATCTTTTTGAGAATGTTGTTTTCCAGGTCTAAGTTCAGCTCCAATACAATAAGAGCCTAAGTAACTCATAAGTGGTGCAAACCCATCTTCCCCTTTATATGTTCTAGAACATTCTTCTTTATTGCATTTAGGATTAATCATAGGTGTTACATCAAAATCTAATGGAATATATTTTTCACTTATCTTTTCACATGGGAAAGAAACTTTCTTTAGTAATTCAATATTAACTAAATTACAATGTTCAATAAAATTTGCACTACGTTCTTTCTCTAAATACAATCTTAGTGTTTCTTGAGCAGGAGTGAATTTAAGATTTAAACATTCTTTAAATACTTCATTATTTCTAAATTGCTCTACATCAGAAAAATTAGTAAATCCCATAGAGTTTAAACCAACTAAGGTTTTATATATAGTTTCATTTTCTAAAAGACTTTTAGATTTAAGGGTATCCAAATCATATTCAGCATTATCATTAACTTTCATCATTGCAAATGTTAAAATTTTAGAAATTAAGTTTAAACCTGCTTTACTCTCTAGTGTAATTGTTGTAGAATCAAAATCAATCATTTGGCCTCTCCTGTTACGTTTTTTGTGATAATTTAATTGTAACATAAGAGGCTTTTTTAGTCTATAATTTACTATACATATGTTGATATATTTTACTTATTTTGTATTCTATACGGATTCAGGATTTAAAAATAAGTTCAGATTTTTGATTTTATTACTAACTTTTTTCATATTTTTGATACTTCATTATGAAAAACTACTTTAGGAAAGGAGGAATAATATTTCTACATACAAAATACTAGATAAAAACCACCTTATCAACTTATGGACTGATATATATAACACAGAAGGTAGACCTGATTGGTCTCATATCCTTCCATATTATGATGATAATATTTTTTTCAAAGACACTGTTCAAGAAATCCATGGGAAAAAAGAATTTGAAGCTATGACTAAACGTCTTACAGATAGATCTAAAGATTTAAAAATGAAGGTTAGTCATGCATTAGAGGATGAAAATCTTATCGTTCTAGAATGGGAAATGACATTAAGCTTTAAAAAATACCCCAACTCATCAATTTTTGGCTTAAGCAGAGTCACATTAAATGATAATAGAATGATAATTGAACAGAGAGATTATTATGATCTTTGGGGAGATATTTTTGATAACATCCCTAGATTTAATAAGCACTACAGAAAATTTATGAGAAAAAAGTTTGGATAAAATATGAATAAATACTTAAAAGAATATAAATGGTCAAATATTGGGGCTATGATGAAAAATGACAAAAGGGACCCTTATATATGTAATGACTCTTGCTTAGGTAAATTCGTAGTAATTTCTGGAACAACTTCAGGGATTGGTTATGAAACAGCAAAAATCTATGCAGCTAATGGTGCAAACCTTTTACTAATTAACAGAAATGAAAAAAAAACAATTTCTCAATGTAATAAGTTTAAAGAACAATTTAATATAACTTGTAAATATTTTATTGCTGATTATACAAAACTATCTGACGTATTTGATTTAGGGAAAAAACTATCTGCTCTAAAAGATCCTATAGATATATTAATTCACAATGCTGGAGTATATCAAACAAAAAGAGTCTTAACAGATGATGGCTTTGAGAAAGTCTTTCAAGTTAATTATTTAAGTTCTTTTATTCTTAATTATATGCTTAAAAACAAATTATCATCGCAAGATAAAGCTAGGATTATATATGTAAATTCAGAAGGCCATAGATTTGCAATAGCTGGAATCAGATTAGATGATCTAGATTGGAATAAACATCATTACACTGGATTGAAAGGATATGGTGTTGCAAAGACTGCTCAACTTCTATCCTTAATAACATTTTCTAAATATTATGAAGGAACAGGTGTAACACTTAATGCAATGCACCCTGGTAATGTAAAAAGCAATATGGGAGAAAATAACGGAAAACTATATAAGATGTTCAAACATAATTTTGTTCTACCCTCTGCTAGATCTCCTAAAATATCAGCTAAAGCGTTATATTACTTAGGAGTATCTAAAGAAACCGAAAAAGAAAATGGACATTTTTACAATCTTACAACAAAAGAAATACCTGCTCCCCATGCTTTAGATACTGATATGGCTTGGAAATTATGGGATAAAACTAAATCTCTATTAGGACTAGAATGATGAATAAAGATGAATCGATTATTATAGTAGGTGCTGGACTTGCTAGCTTAACTGCTGCAGCTTACCTTTCAAGAGAAGGCTATAACGTTACAATCCTTGAACAAAGTGAAAAATGTGGTGGCTTAATAAGCTCCTTCAATCGAGATGGGTTTACCTTTGATGTTGGAGCAAGATCGATTGAAAATTCAGGTGTTGTAAAACCTTTATTAAAAGATTTAGGTATTGAGATAGAACTACTAAAAAGTCAAGTTTCTTTAGGAATTGAAAAAGATATCTTATCAATGAGCGAAAGTGAGGATATAAAAAAATATAAAGCATTATTAATTGAAAAATTTCCAGAAAATACAAAAGATATTAATAAAATATTTAAGGTTATAAAAAGAATTACGAAAAGTATGAAAGTCATTTATGGCTTTGATAATCCTATATTTAAAGAAGATTTCACTCATGATAAGGATTATCTCATACATCAACTAATGCCCTGGTTTGGAAAATTTCTCTTAGCTATATTGCATATGGAATTTAGAAATAAACCAATAGATGAATTTCTTAAAAGGTATACTACTAATCAATCTTTAATAGACATGATTAGTCAACATTTTTTCAAAAAGACCCCTACTTTCTTTGCCTTAGGTTATTTTTATGTATATCAAGAATATTTATACCCAAAAGGTGGCACAGGCAAATTAACTGAAAAATTAACTGACAAAGTAATTGAAAACGGGGGTAAGATTTGTACAAACACCTTAATTACCAGTGTTAATTCAAATGAAAACACAGTCTCAGATAAGAATGGTAAAATTTATAAATATTCAAAACTAATATGGGGAGCAGATTTAAAACAACTTTATTCAATTGTTGACTATTCTACTTTAAATCAAAAAATTAAAAATAAAGTTCTAAAACAAAGGGATTTACTCTTAACTAGCAGAGGGGGAGATTCTGTTTTTTCTCTGTACTTAGCTGTTGATAAACCATTATCTTACTTCAAAAATATTTCTCATGGACATTTTTTATATACCCCTAAAAAAACAGGTTTAGGGGAGACTAATAAAAAAGAATTAAAAAATCTTTTAAATAATTTTGACTCTTTAGATAAAAAAGATATCTTAGCTTGGGTCGAGAAATTCTGTAAATTAAATACGATAGAAATTTCTATACCTGGGTTAAGAGATAAAAACCTTGCACCAAGTAATCAATCTGGTTTAATTGCTAACATATTTTTTGACTACGACCTAGTAAAGAAAATCGATCAACAAGGTTGGTATGATGAATTTAAAAAAGAAGTTGAAAATATATTGATTGAGATATTACAAACCTCTCTTTACCCGGGAATTAAAGATAAAATACTATTTAGTTTCTCTTTTACCCCACTAAGTTATAACAAAAATGTAAAAACTTCTGATGGTGCTATCACAGGATGGACTTATGAAAAGAAAGTTCCAGTTGTCCATAGCATTTTAAAAATTCCAAAAGCTGTAAAAACCCCGCTTCCTAATATTTTAAAAGCGGGACAATGGGCTTATAGCCCTGCTGGAATTCCAACTGCAATTCTTACAGGTTGGTATGCTGCAGATCTAATTATAAAAAATAACAAAAAATAAATACTATTGTGAACCGGCACGGAAAGTTTGAATATTTTAATAAAAGTTTGCATGTCAATTTCAATTCACACTCTCATAAAAGAGCGACTTTCCAACAATTACGTTAAAAACGCTCAGTAAAAAGATTTCAATTCACACTCTCATAAAAGAGCGACAAACTAATAGATTTGTAGAGCTTGGATTATTAACAATTTCAATTCACACTCTCATAAAAGAGCGACCTGGACTGGTGTACGAGTAGGTACTAGTAATTGGAATTTCAATTCACACTCTCATAAAAGAGCGACGGTTCAGCAACATCACGCTTTGCGCTCATTCCTATTTCAATTCACACTCTCATAAAAGAGCGACAATATTATTATGATCATTTGAAAGTTTGTAAAGAATTTCAATTCACACTCTCATAAAAGAGCGACTATAGCGTTTGCGTATTCTTGTATTTCATATTGTATTTCAATTCACACTCTCATAAAAGAGCGACGTGCTTTTACTCTAAAAGTAAAACTAACCTGTTCATTTCAATTCACACTCTCATAAAAGAGCGACCGCTCAATGCTTGTGATTGCAAATCATCATCGTAATTTCAATTCACACTCTCATAAAAGAGCGACAGTAAAAATTCCACCAATCAGTTACCATTCAGAAATTTCAATTCACACTCTCATAAAAGAGCGACGACGTGTTCGATAATACACCTAGAAAAGTTACTATTTCAATTCACACTCTCATAAAAGAGCGACAGCTAAATGTTGTGCAAAAAACAACATTTTAATAAAATTGTCAATTATTTTAATCACAAAAGTAAAGAAAAATAAACACATAATAAAATTTAGCATCTTTTTTTAGTGCGAATAAAGCAATAATTTAATGTAAGCCACCTAATCGCACTCAAACAAAAATAAACCCTTCTGTATCATAAGATTCTTTTTTACCATAATGTTCTATTTTATCTTTAAAATTAGTCCCTAATCGACAAATTCTTATTGAATCCTTATTTTCATCTATTATTTTAAGCAAATCTCTACGAAATATCAAATATTGGGAATATGACAAATCACACTCAAAAACTGAAAACTGCACACGTTGCCCATAATTTTCACAAAGTTTAGCAACTTGTCTTAATCTACGTCTTCCTTCATCATTATCTGTTTGTATATCATAAGTTATTAATATCAACATAATTTTCTATTTCCATAAAAAAGGTGGATAGTCTTCAAAATCCCCTCTAATATATCTTGCAAAAAGCAATGCTTGTATATAAGGAACTAATCCCCAACTTACTTTTTCTTTAATAATAGGATGAAAAATCTTATCTTTTTTCTTTTCTTGCCAATACTTAAAAAATACTTTTCGACCTTTATCATTCAATAAAACAGCTCCACTTTCCTCTTCTATAAAATGTTCTTTTTTTATTAACTTCTTGTTAATTAACATCAGAGTAAATTTATCAACAAAAGGAGCTCTTAATGATTCCACTAAATCCAAAGCTAAAGAAATACGACCTGGTCGTTCAGTATGAAACACGCCAACATATGGATCCAATCCAACACCTAATAAGGCATTTGAACATTCATTCGTAATTATAGTATAGCCAAATGATAGAAGTGCATTCACTTCATTTAGAGGTGGCCGTCTTGACCGTTTATCAAAATTAAATTCTTTATTCAAAATTAATTCATCAAATATGCCAAAATACTGTCTAGCTAAATCTCCTTCTAATCCTAAAAGTGATTTGGCATCATTACAATCTTTAGTTAATAATATTCCCTCATATAAATTTGTAGATATCTTTTTTAACAATTTAACATCAACTTGTAAAGGATGATCTCTGGTAAAACGTTCTATAACCCATCGACTATTATAAAATTTTGAAGCTAATATTATTTTTGAAATCTTATTCTTTATTTGCCAATCATCACTGATTCTATATTGTTGCCTTCTAAGCAAAACATTACCATGAATTCTACCATTACTACTCGCTAAAAATTTTCCATTTGGCTTAAAAAAACTTAAACCAATACCTAACTCACCGCATTTCCCCATCAAAGCAGGGCTTGCACCAGCATAAGAAAAAGACAAAATATTTTCAAAAATATGTAAAGGATATTTTGCTTTAATTTTAGAATTCTCATTGATTACTACATCTTCGCCTTCTAATGATATATAGCTGTCTTCAGATAGTACAAATAATGTATTTAATATTTTTTTCATAACACATCGTCCTCGTATATCTTTCCTATGTACTCTTTAATATTTAGTTTTGTTTTTAATTTAGGCATACAAACATCAATGAAAGAACATCCCTTACATTTTGTTGAATAATATGCTTTAATGCATGTGCCTCTATTTAATAACTTATGCATTTCCGAAAAACATTTAATTACATAATCTCGATATTTATCAATTTCAATGATTTCTCTATTATGAGTTTTACCATAATAGAGAAACCCCCTTTTTATTTTACAATTAAATATTTCTTCAAGACATAATGCTTGGGCAACAACTTGATATCTATCAGCATCATTATTTTTAGCTTTACCGCTCTTATATTCCACAGGAAATATATCCCATAAACCATCATAGTTTTTTAAAGAAACAGCCCCATTTTGATTTTTTTTGAATTCTATAACATCACTTTTACCAATTATCCCTAATTGATAAGAAGCTAAAGATAAATTTCTAACAGTTAATGTATCACCTCTGAGTTCATGTACAGAATTATTATGAGCCCGCTCATGGAATAAATTTCCAATAGTTGTGAAATAATTTTCTGCCCACTGTTGTTCTATATGTATTAAGCACCATTGTCTTGGACAAAAAGTATAATGTTGGATACCTGATAATAATATAAAATCAGCTTCATCGTAATCCATCAATTTTTCCTTATACAAGACACACCATTAGGTAATTTTTCATTAATTGTAACAACATAATCATTATAATTTCTAGCAACTGTATTTGAATTAATTTTCTCTATTCTTACCAAGTCAAATAATTTGTGAGAGGGACAACGACCAAGTTCATTATCATGTTTAAAAATAATCAATTCCCTACAAGCCATCTTACCTCTTGCAGCGGAATGGTCATTATCAAACATATTTAAGATAGCTTCCCAAAGCAATTCCAAATCATCTTCATTAAATCCAGTATTTTTTCGAGCTAAATTTGCAGAAATAAATCCTTCAACTTTATAAAGAGCATATGGAACAATAAACTTTTTTCCAATTTCATTTTGCTTATTTTCAGCATCTTTTTCAGTTGAGATAGCAACTCTTGTTATTGTTACTTCTTGGGGAACAATAGGTTCAACACTTCTAGAAAAACCCAATTGTACTGGGCCCCTTACTTGCCCACTATTTAAGGATTTTTTAACAAAAGTAGTCATCACAGCTCCAAATGTTCTAATATCATAAAAATTTTCACACATATATTTTTGTATTAAACGATCCTTTTCAGTGTTTTTTATTTTTTTTGTTTCATCATCTTTAATATTCAAATAAGAAAAAGCTCTTCTATCACTATTATTTAAAGGAACTCCTTGTTTTATATAAATTTCATAACCAGGTATATTCTCCATCTTCATTTCAACATAATTACGAATTTTTCGTTTAATACAAACATCTGTTACGATACCATAACCAGTTTCTGGATCTACTCTTGGCATATTTCCAGCGTCTGGATCTCCATTAGGATTACCATTCTCCACATCATACAAAATCATAAAATCATATCTATTTTTAATTACATCACTCATTTTAACTCTCCTTTTTTTCGTATCTTTTTTGAACTTGATGATAATATCCTAGAATAAAAACACCTTGATTTTCTAATAATAAATTAGTTGGAAACTCATTTATTTTACTCATTATATCTATTAATTGTTTATTAAAATAAATTTTTGATGATTCATCCATCTTTTTCAAATGTGCATTACTTAACTTCAATATTATTGGGAAAGTAATTTTTGGCGTGGCACAGGCACTATTAAAATACCTATCCTTAATAGTTGAATTAAGTCCTGGGTTTGCTTTTTCTTGAATGTTTTCGAGCAGAGCAAATAAACGTCCCAAATTGTAAGAAACATTCGTACTGTTTTCATTTAGACTCATTGCTAAATCCTCCTTATCAAAAATATCTTTTTTATTTCTACTCAAATATGCTTTTATAATTGCTGCTTTATTTGCAGAAATTTTTTCAACTTTTTTCTTGTCCTTCCCATTCCCTTCTTTATCTATTGTAGCTCTAATTCTTAAAATTATATCTGAATATAATTTAGCTGGATATAATGTTCCTGAAATAACAGATTTCAACAAAGCTCCAGCAAGAAGAGGTGATGAAACTTTTTCTTTAGAATTAACGCTAACTGTTTCTAAAAGTAAGGGATATAACGATAAATACTTATTCTTGTCATAAATAGGTCTTTGAATTTCCAATTGTCTATAATGCAATGATATCGATTTTAGAATCTCTCCAAAAGAATTCCTATAAAAAAATCGAACTGATAATCTTGCATTATTAGGAGATAAACAAAGAATATTAAACGAATCATGTAAGGAAATATCTTTATTATAATTATTTCCTTGCTCAATTTTTTTCATTAAATCACTTAGCTTAGATTCTTCTTCTTCATTACCAAATAAAGATGTTTTGAAAATACTTTCACAATCTTCTGAGCTTTCAGATTCAGACCAAAATACACAAGTATCATTCCCTAATTTAATTGTATTTTTTGGTGAGTTCAATAAATAATTTAAAGCACTGACATATGCAAATGAAGCTTTTTCTCCTATTGGAGCATTATCCCCACCATTTTTATTATATGAATCAAAAGCATTTTCATTAAAAGAAATAAGAGAAGCTCCAGCAGCTTGAGATCCTGCAACACCTTTAATTTTTCCATGGATTTTAGTTGAGGTATCTAATTCACCTGTTATCAAACATAAACGCTTTTCTTTTTCAGTTCTATTTTTTTTTAGAAAATTATTCCAAACTAGTTTAAAAGTATTTTCTTCATGCAAAAAAGTAGTCCCAATTTGAATGATAAAATTGAAATTAGTCATTTCCGACGATAATGATGTTAATAAATCATTTTCATAAGCCTTACTAACTTCCCAATTCATAAAAAAGGCAATTAAAGCTTTGGTTAGTTCAGTATTACAATTTTTTAATAGTGAAATATGAAATTCTTTTGAACTATTGAATGCCTTAAGAGCTTTTTCTTGTTTTTTTTTGATATTATTCTCTAAAGAAACAATTTTACTTTTGTTTCTTATTTCATCTTCTTTTAAGAACTTAAGCTTTTCTATTTCATTGTTATTATTTGAATAACCTAATAGATAATCTATTTTATCACAAAGAAATGAGGGCTTTATTCCACTTGTTTTAGTTTCATGAATTGGTACAATCAAGTTTTTAGGGACTACGTGTTCTTTTCCTTTAGCAATATCCTTATCAAAATAAGGTATTATTTCTAATAATTCACCCTTTTTTGAAATAACGATTATTCCTGAAACTTTTTCAAAACTCCACCCCATTTCTGGTACTAATTGCTTTTTATACAACTTCGAATATTCTTTAATGAGAGCATTAATCATCTTAAAACCTCACAATTTCTTAAATCCAAAATTCCATCTTTTAAAATTGCATTAAAAAACATAGGTTTTATCTCATGAGGATTTGAATAATCTAAATCAAACAACATTAATCCTAAATTTCTAGTATTTTTCTCAAATCCAGCATAATTAGATTTTGGCTCACAAAAATTAGCTATAAATTCACGACACCCCAAAAAAGGTTGAGAAAAACATTGCCCTTTTCTTATTCTTCTTAATACAATGTTATAAATTTTTTCTGGAGTATCTTCTTTTCCAACTTTTTCAGTCAAATTGAAATGAGCTTCTATTACATACCGAACATCTTGAAGAACAGTTGATGCTCTTTGAACTATGGATTCACCAGTATAAAGACTCATCTGTTTATTATCTTTTAAATTTTTAAAAGCAGATGAAGCTGAGATTTTGTGTTTAACTTCATTCCTTCTTATATTAGTAAATTTTATAGGATTTATAACTACGACTCTATCAATAACCCATTCAATTCCGGGATGCCAATAAATAGACCTAAATAACCCTTTTGCAGCTGATGGAGTTATTACATCATAAGAATATCTTTCAACTTTTAATTCAGGACGAGTAAATAAAGCATAATCACCCCAAACTTCTAATTTTACACCATATCCCAAAACAACCTCCTTTCTAATAAAAATAAGATCCAAAAGAATCCTCTAAAGCATTCCCTAATCCTAAATTTTCATTATATTTATTTACATCATCTAATATTAAAATTCCCTCATAATCCTTAACTGCATGCATTTTCAATAACTGATCAAGTTTCCATTTTCGTACATTTACACTATATTTATGTAATTTTCGTAACATTTTAGCATTAATAAAACCATTCTTTATTTCTTGTACTAAAGAAGTAGAAAAACTATCAAAAGGAATAATTATAGAACATTGATTATCATCTATTAAAGAAAAATCTTTAGCAATTTTTTTAAATGGAATATTACTTAAGCTACAACTTTGTTGAGCTAAAATTTCTTTAATATCTAAGTTTTTATCATCTTGAATTTTATAATAATAAGTATAATACAATTCAATTAATTCTTTATTATTAAAATCAAAGCCCTTTTCTTTTATTACTAATTCAGTTATTTTACTTTTTTGAATAATATTTTTTGGAGTCGACTTTGCATACTTTTCTTCAGGTTTGAAAATATTAACTATGCTATTTTCTCTTTTTCTTTTTCCTTCTCTATTACATCTTCCTGCAGATTGAATAATATTATCAACTCCTGCAATTGCTCTATATACAATCGGAAAATCAAAATCAACACCAGCTTCAACAAGTGAAGTAGAAATAACTATACATTTATAATTATTCTTTAAATGATATTTAATTTTCTTAATTCGTTGTGTTCTATGAATCGGACATAAATCAGTTGTTAAATAAAACACGCCTTCTTGGTATTCTAAACTTAATAATTTAAAGAGTTGTTTTGCTTGTTCCCTTGAGTTTACAATGCATAATGCTTGATTTTGGTTTAATAAACTTGAGACTAAATATTCATCATCTACGATTTTTATATAATTATAAACGACCCTTTTTAACTCATCAACTTCATTATAATTTTTATTGATTAATGATTTGCATTCCACTTTAAAATCCGATAGAATCTTTTCAAACGGTGGTTGAGTTGCACTGCAAAGCAATATTGAACAATGATAATTCAATACTAGCTCAGATAACGAATATAAACATGGTTTTAAATATTCAATTGGAAGCATTTGTACTTCATCAAAAACTATTACACTGTTTACTATATTATGTAATTTTCTAGTTTTAGAAACTTTATTAGAATAAAGTGAATTAAAAAATTGAACATTTGTTGTAACAATTATTGGCATATCCCAATTTTCTGAAGCTAATTGAAATATAGATGATTCATCATTGTCACAATCAAAATCAAAATTTGAATGGTGTTCTAAAACAATATTACCAAATATTTTTCTAAAGACATCCGCATTTTGTTCGATAATTGAAGTATAGGGAATGACATATATTATTCTTTTCAAATTGTTTACTAATAAATGATTTAATGCATAAGAGAAAGATGATAATGTTTTCCCTGTACCAGTAGGAACTGATAAAGAATAAATACCCCGATTTAAATTTGCTTTTTTTGTACAATCTTCAAAAATTTCGGTTCTTATCATATTAATTTTATTATGAGAAATATCAAAACTTTTAATTTTTTCATATAATTCTTTCTCAAGACTTCGAAAATTAAAATTAGTATAACTACGCCTTTTATTAAAAGGATTCATAAATGACTCTGTAGATAAAAAATCAGCATCAACTAAACAAGAAAAGAGCATTCTAATATACATTGAGGCAGTACAACCAAGATTTAAAATTGTTATTAACTGCGGAAAATGAAGTTGAAAATCCTCACTTCTAAGATTGAAATCATCTGTTATCAAAGGTTCAACATTTTTTTTTATTCTTGATTGTAACGTTGATAAACCAAGAGAATCGGTACTACTTCCTCCATCAGGCAATCCTGAATGGTGCCCGATAACACAATAAGCACCTATTGGGAAATTGTTAATTAACAATTTTGCGCCCACTGTGGAATGATCAACTTTACTCCCATTTTCTAATAAACGTCTTTGGAATCCTAAAGTACATTTACCTATATCATGAGCTTTGCCAATCAATATACCAATTTGTTCTGAATCAAAACTATTAGCAAATGCACCACATAATTGGGAAACTTCATATAAATGTGTTTGCAATTCTTCCAAATTTCCATTTTCATCTTTATGAGCATATATTTTGTAATCCATTAATTATAGTATATCATTAGATGACTAATTAAACAATTATTTTCTTTATGTAATTATGTTTCAAATGTTTATGTAATTTGAAGAAGTGAACACAATTTTTATTAAAGTTAGGTAATATTTCTAACTCCAGTTTTCGTTTTGTATAATTAAAATATAATAATACCTTGAATCTGTATATTTTATAATAATTTATAAATATAGCTAATTTTTTATTTTTGTATATTTGTTTTAGCTATTTTTATTTTTACATTTCATTCTTTTTTTATAGAAGGCTCAACTGAAATATTAACTGCAACCTTTTAAGCATTTGCACTACTAAATGCAACTATATCTTTTGCAATATTTACTGTAACTAATTAACCTTAGAAAAAAATACTAAGGGTTTCATTAGATAATTCAATTAAACAATATTATTTTTAATAATCAACTAACAAATTATCCTTGCTAATTAACTTGAGCTAGCTTACAATTAGACAATTACACAAAAGGAGAATAAAATATGAAAAAAAGATATTTATTCATATTGTTTGTTACATTATCTCTATTTATTAGTTGTTCATCTACAGAGGTTGAAGATGTTGAGACGTATGAATTTTTAGTAGCAAATATTGACGATGCGACTGAAATTCATTCATACCTTGAAAAAGAAAAAGCTCATGGCATGGATATTAATAGAGAAATAATGAATAGTGATACTGTTCTAATGATAGCAGCTCGTTATACTACCAATATCAAAGTTCTTGAAACTATAGTTTCTTATTTCCCAGCTATAAATCAAATGAACTATGAAACTGATATGACAGCATTAGATTATTTAAGCCGCAGAGAAGGCACTGAAGAGATGCATAAATATTTAATGGAAGCTGCATTAAAAGCTGAAATGAACAAAAAAGTTGATGAAGTAAAACATAATGTTGTAAAAAGTATATTCAGCAAGTTTTAAATTTCGGAGTTTTATCAAGACATGGGGCTGTTGCAAAAGTCATTTTTGATTGACTGAGTAACAGCTCTTTTTTTATTATTCATTCTTTTAGTTATTTTTTTAAAATTTGAATTATATTTCTTTTGCAAATTATCTCTAAACTGACTAATCTAAGTAAAATCAATAGAATTTAAGCATAATAATATCGTCTAGGTTGAAGTTTCTAGACTAAATAATTAATTCATAACTTAAAAGATTTATATAGCTTTCGGAATTTCTTCAATATCTGAATTACATTGATACTCAAAAGGAGTTCCAATAAGACCTTGTGCAAGCCTATTCTTGAAACGAACTATGTTTGCACTCATACAAAACAAAAGCCATTCGGTTTCAACTGACTTATAACTTTTTGTTTTAAATCGTCTTTTTGACAAACCATCTTTAATTAAGGCAAAGCTTCCTTCTGCTTGGATACTTCTGTTAACTCGAATTATTTTACCTTCATCGCTCTCAATATTTTTCTTAGTTTCAATTCTATAGATATCAAGTTGTGTATCAACATACATCATCTTAAAATCATTTCTTTTAGCCGAAGATTTCATGCAAGCATCTCTAACAGGACAAGTAATGCAGCCACAAAAGGATTTATATATCCTTTGTTCTATTTTGGGAATATATCCACGTTTTCTTGAGTTTGACGCTCTTTTTTCTTCTAAGTCTTTCCTTCTAATTATATATTTGCCTTGGGTGCACTCATATGCATCTATATTTTTAATATATTTCATATTACTTCTTCTACTAGGATCATTTTTGTTTTTTCTTTTTTTGTTTTGTTCATAATTAGCAGGTTTGATAAAACTTTTTATATTATGTTTTTCTAAGTATTCATAATTTTCTTTACAGTCATATCCTGCATCAGCACAGTAATTTTTATATTCTATTGATGTATTTTGCTTTAGTTTTTCTAAGGCAGGAACACAAGTGTGGAAGTCAGTTCTATCTGATGTACAAAGCATGGATACTATGTAATTACTATCTACTAAGTGCTGTATATTATATGCTGGTTTTAATTGAGCATTTTTCATATGATCTTCTTTAACTCTCATAAAGGTTGCACTTCTATCCGTTTTACTGTAGCTATTTCTATTGCTTGGATTATTCTTTTCACTAAATATTTCATTATTCTCTATGTAGGTAATCCATTTGGAGACATATTTTTCTATATTTCTAAACAATCTTTCTTCTTTTGTTGATTTAATACCCCTTCCATGTCTAGATTCATCAATTCCAGCAAAAAGAGTTCTTAAAAATCTTCTAATTGCAATCATAGTAGATAAAGTGTTTTCTTCAGTTAATTTATTAGGGCAAGTAGTATTTGGATAGAGAGTAATAAATTCTTTATGTAACGCTTTTAAATGATTAAAGCATTTTGTCATATTTTTTGTTAAAGCTTTTCTCCATACAAAAGTATATTTATTAGCGACAGATTCAACTTTTGTACCATCTTGATAAAGTGTTTCTCCTGTTATTTCATTTAATTCATATAATTTATTAATCATTTGATAAAATAAATCTTCAATATCTTCTTTATGTTTATCTATAAATCTAGAAAAAGTTGAATGATCTGGTAAACTCTTACCATCCAATAACCATAAAGCACATAAATCAGTTTTTAAATATTTCATAGATCTACAACTGTAATGTCCAGTAAGTCTAGAATAAATGATAAGATAGACCATAACTTTTGCACTAGTAGCATTAGGTCTACCTAATTTAGATTGTTTTTCTTCAAATTTAGAATAATCTAAATTATCTAAGAGTTGTAACATTGCATAACATTCAGGAGAAAAGTCGAATTCAATTGGTAAATCTAAAGCTAAATATAGTTGACCATTTCTAGTAAAAGGTGTAGTGTTGTCCATAGGGGCTTCCTCTTGTTTAATTCTTTGTAGGATAAGTAATTATAACATAGGTGCCCCATTTTTGTAAATATTAATCAAGCTTTTTTTTTACAAAAAAATAAAAATAATTTCTTACAGGATAACAAATTAGATAAAAAAAAGAACCGTTACTAGTCCCTTAAGACTTTTGCAACGGCCCCATTTTTTTTGTACTGATCTAAAATATAAGAAGTCTTATTCTATTGATAGATGAATTCAATTAAATTATAATTTTTTCTATGAAAAGAAACAAACAGATACTTATATTTTTTTTATTGGTTATTAGTTTAAGTATTTATGTATTTACAATTGATAGAAATCCTTTAACTTCCGTTTCTATTTTAATATTGTGCTCAGCAATAATAACTTATATTTTCAATACAATTACAAACGAATATTCATGGACTGATAGACTTTGGAGCACGTTACCAATAATAATAGCTTGGTTATATTTTTCTAAATCTAAAAATCAAATACTCCTTATTATTGCAGGATTAATTACAATCTGGGGACTTAGATTAACATATAATTTTTCTAGGAAAGGTGGTTATACAGATAAAGAAGATTATAGGTGGGTATATCTAAGGAAAAAAATAAAATCAAATCTACTTTGGCAACTTTTTAGTCTTTTTTTCATAGCTTTTTATCAGCAATTTCTATTCATTTGTTTTACCCTACCTCTTTCCCTTTTAGATCGAACAAAAGTACAACCCTCATTTCTAACTTATTTTTTTACTTTTCTTTCAATTGTTTTTATATTAATAGAAACTGTAGCTGATCAACAACAATGGGTATTCCAAGAATCAAAATATGGAAGGCTACCTAAAAAAAAGAAACTGGAAAATGATTATAAACAAGGTTTTTTAAGTAGTGGACTTTTTTCACTTTCTAGACATCCTAATTATTTTGGAGAACTTGGCTTTTGGTTTTCAATATATTTTATTTGCAGTTCTACTATAAAAGATTTTCTAAATTGGACAATAATAGGACCTATTCTCTTAACTGCATTCTATGCTCTAACTTGGACAGTATTCCACTCTGATGTGGACAGCATTATGCTACATTTGGACAGTATTTAAATTTCTCAAATTAAGGATTAACTTTAAATAAAAACATTTAAAGGAGATCCCAATATGAGGAGTACTCAAATTAGTATGATTAAAGAAATTATTCGATTGAAATTTGAATTTAATCTATCAACTCGTGCAATAGCAAGAAGTGTCGGATGTAGTAAAAGTTCTGTTGCTAATATTTTAAGAATTTGTAGAATTCATGAATTAAATTATGATTCAATTGCAAAATACAATGATTATGAATTACAACAACTATTTTTTCCTAAGGAATTAGATTCATCAGAAAAAATTCTTCCTAATTGGAAAGATATTGATGAAGAAATCAATGCTAGAGGAAGTAGGAAAAATATTAAATTCATGTATGCTAAATGTGTTTCTAATAATGAAACCAATTCAAGTAGATCTTACTTTTATGAAAAATATCGTAAATGGAAGAAAGATTCTAAAGCTTATGTTTATTCACCGATAGAGAGAAAACCAGGACAAAACCTGTACATAGATTGGGTTGGACCTACAATTGATTGTGTAAGAGATTCTAAAACTGGAAAACTTAAAACTGCTTATTTTTTTGTAACAACACTTGGATTAAGTTCTTATCCATTTTGTATAGCCTGTGAACATATGAGTCAATCTTATTGGAACGAAGCTCATGTTAAAGCTTTAAAATGGTATGGTGGAATTAGTGAGTGCTGGGTCCCTGACAATACGAAAACGGCAGTAATAAGTAGAAAATGTTATGACATTCAATTAAACCCTTTGTATCAAGAAATGGCTAGATTTTATGATGTTGCAATTATTCCTGCTAGAGTAAGAGCTCCAAAGGATAAAGGTTCTGTTGAACAATTTGTTGGAGAAGCTGAAACCTGGATTCTTGAAAAAATCAAAGACAAAGGTGTGTTTAACAGTTTCAATGAATTAAATAATTTCATTTTTAAAGAAACAAAAGAATTAGCTAGAAAAGTAGATTCTGATAAAAAAATAAAAGTAAGCAGAGAAGAAATATTTCTTAAATATGACAAACCCCACTTACTTCCTTTGCCAGCAAATGATTATGAAATTTATGATTTAAAAACTGGAACTATCAGCAACACATATGCAGCAACATATAAAGGTTGTGAATATACAGTTCCTTACCAATATGCATCTAAACCATACGAGCTACATGCTCGTCATAATCTAATTGAAATATACATTAATCATAAAAGAGTAGCAACTCATCAAAAGGCTCTAAAAGGGATTACTAGAATTTCTTGTGATACCCATATGCCTAAAAAAGATTTAAAATTCAAACTTCAAAGTAGAATGGAATCTAAAGATTATAGAGATAAAGCTCTTCAAATTGGTCCTAGTACATTAGAAGTAATTGAATATTGGTTAAACAAATACGATAAACCTCAACAAGGATATAAAATGTGCTTTTCAATAATCAATTTAATTGAAAGACATAATGTAGATATTGTTGAAGCTGCATGTAAAAGAGCAATAGTTACAAATACATTATTAGCTAAAGAAATAACAAATATCATTAAAACCAAATGTTATTTAATACCTAATGATAATATCCCTGTAATAAATAATGAGCCAATAATCCATGAAAATCTTCGTGGTGAATACAAATAAAAAAGGAGAAATAAAACAAATGAATCAACAAACATTAACAAGATTAAAAGAAATGAGACTCTCTGCTATGAAAGAAGAAATTGAAAGACAAGAAACTTTTGGCTCAACCTTAGAGTTATCTTTTGATGAAAGAATGACAATGATTGTAGATAAGCAATGGGAAAGAAAACAAAACAATAGATTACAAAGATTAATTAAAAACTCTGGAATAAGGGATACTTCAGCTGTATTAAGTGATTTTATTGAATCAGAGCATAGAGAAGGTTTAAAAAATAAATTAGTGCAATATGCTTCTTGTTCATGGATTTCTAACCATTTAAATATGATAGTAACAGGTGCCACAGGAACGGGTAAAAGCTTTGTGGCTTCTGCTTTATCTCATGAAGCATGTGTTCAAGGTTTTAAAGTAAAATATTATAGAACAACAAGATTAATAAAAGAATTAAATTTGGCTTATGCCAATGCCAAATATGAACGAATATTATTAGAATTAAAGAAAAGTGATTTACTAGTGTTAGATGATTTTGGGCTAGAACCTTTAACACAAACAGCAGCGCATGATTTATTAGAAGTAATAGATGATAGATATACATATCATAAATCAATACTTTTTGTTGCTCAAATACCAGTAAAAAACTGGCAAACTTTATTCCCTGATCCAACAGTTGCAGATGCTTCATTAGATAGAGTAGCTTTTAATTCTATTAGGATAAATTTGAAAGGCTCATCAATGAGAGAACAATTAGGAGAAAAACAACTAAAAAATTATAAATAAATGTAAAATATGATTGAAAAAGGAAAGACGGAATGTTAACAATTTGTTAAGATTAAAGATAGAAATTTAATTTGTCCGAATGAACATAACGTTGTCCAAATGATGGAATAACGGTGTCCAAGTGTAGTGGATTATGCACTTAACATTACTTTTTGTTGGCTCAGTAAAATTTACCGAAAATATTAGCCAATCAAAATATGAAAAGTATCATAGCTATCAAAAAAAAGTATCCCCTGTTGTACCGGTATTTTGGAAAAGATATAAATAGTATTGTCTTAATTAAAAATTTGCTCAATTAAAATTGTATATCAAACTATAATTGACAATCATATACAAAGACGACATTCAATTCTTCAGCTACGAAATAATCCTCAATTTAGCTAAATTCAATTTGAAGTTTTATAACTATAATAAAAAAGAACCATCAAATTTAAACTTTTTATGTTTAATTTAATAGTTCTTGAATAGTTCTTATATATTTCAATTATCAATATTAATTAGCAGTAATCTCAATTATTGTTGTACTTGTATAGGTACCAGCTACGATTGAATTATCACCTTTATAACCTAATTTGAAACGAGCTATTTCAACACCTTCTTCATGTACTCCTCTAGAAAATGCATTAGAGAAAGTAGCTGTAGAAGCTGCAGTATAATTTCCATTAGTTCCTGATACGTAATTTAATACTTCTGAACCTAACTCTTTATTAGACTCTGTTGCTGATTCTGATAATTCAATAATTGTTGGATACCATCCTGAATAGATATAGTCATTAGCCTCTGTTTTATCAATAAATTCGCCTGTTGTAATGTTAACATAGAATGTAGTCTCATCATGTAAATTACCATCATTAGCTGTTGAAACTGTGAAAGCGTTAGTTTCTCTTTCTGTTGAATCCAAAATAACAGTTTCAGTGTAATCTTCAGATAAATCTGTATAGTCATTCATAGCAGAATTGAGTTTTTGTAATTTAAAATTGTAATTTATTTCATCAACATCAGTTGATAAGATAACAGTTGGAACTGAATATGCGAATAATCCTGTAATACTTAGTGAAACCATTAATAATATTGTTAAAGCTTTTTTGTTCATTTTTTTCCTCTTTTCCTTTTCTTGTCTTGTACATAATATACAACAACATACATCTTATGTCAACAGTTAAGTTTATTTTTTTATTTTATTGTTTTCTAGAATTAAGTTATTATTATTATTAATAAATAATTACTTACACTACAAGAAAATAATTATTTAATCGCTAGAAAAAAAATCATTGTAACTAATACCATTACTAAAAAAAGAGCACGAAATTACAATAAAATTATTCTTTTTATATACTATTACAAGCTATTATTATAAGAAGATATGCAATAAATGACTAAAAAAGTAGTATGTCTATAGTTGGTAAGTCAAAGGTGTTATCCTATTCTTGACGGAGAATGGGAACCGGTGATCGTGTAATGGTATTTGTGATGGATACTGTTAATACAGATATACCTCAATAAAAAAGATACAATAGCCGGTCATCGAAGACTACAGGGAGATATCTCGAGATTCTTCTCGAGATAATCTCAATAATAAAAATGAAGGACATTTTTGTCACTCCCTTTCATAAAGCTTCCCAACAATCTGTTAATTTAACTTAAGGAGGCTGTTCATGATAGACAGACCTAAAGAATTAACGGCAACTAGAATTATCGGTTTGGATCTTTCCAAAAAAACTCTAGTTGGATGTACACTTTCAAGAGATTCAGGATTTCAAAAGAAATCTTTCTTTAATGAAAAGATGAATGAGCAAGGAAGAAATAACTAAATTTCTCGGTTCAAGGTTGGTGATGCAATATTTATGGAAGGTGGAACTTCTTCTTTTAATCTTGCAAGATATCTTTTAGAACACACTGCATCTAATGTTTATGTCCTTAATCCAATGAAATTGCATATTATTTTTGAATCAATTTGTAAAACAGATAGGCAAGATGCTGCAAAGATTGCTAAATATGCAAGAGATGCTAATCCTGAAAATTGGGTTCTTATACCAATTCCTACAAAAGAAGAATCAGCTGATAGAGCATTGATAAAACTTCATATAGCATATTCTCAATTACAAACTAAATTAATTAATAAACTTCATGCAATATTTACAGGTATGGGTTATCCAGATTTAAAGAAATCAGATTTAAAAAATCCTGAAAAAAGACAATCTTGTGTTGATGAATTACTTAAGGAAGATTTAGCTATTTTTAGTGCAAATTTATTAGTTCGTAACATTGAAGTAGTAGAATCTCAAAAAGAACAAATTCATAGTAAAATTATTCAAATATTATTAAATCATCCTAAAGAAGCTTTAGCTTGGTTATCAATACCAGGTATTGGTGATATAACAGCAGCAACTTTAGTAGCTTTCATTGGAAATGGAGAAAGGTTTTCTAAGGCAGATCAACTTAGAAATTACATAGGACTCATTCCTAGAAAAGATCAATCGGGTTCAGTAGACAAACAATTAAGTGTTTCTCATTTTGGCTGTATGCCTGTTAGAAGACATATAGTACAAGCTGCTTGGAGTATAAAAAACTTTAATCATAATTGTTCTCTTACAAGGTATTGGCAAAAACTTGAAAAAAGAGGAAAGTTTGGTCAAAAAACAGCAGTTGCAACAGCTAATAAAATGATATCTATTGGATTTGCTTTATTAAAGAATGGTGAGATTTATAATATAGTAGATGAAGAATACATATTTAATAAATTAAAGCGTTATAAACTTGAAGCTCTCATTTGAAATATTAATAACCAATTAATTTCAAACAAGAGCTACCTCGTTAACTAAAACATCTAACATAGTTTTAGCTTAACAACATTAATTCCCAAAAACAAGACCTGAGCCAGAAGGTCTAACATAATATGTGTAAAAAAGATAGAAAAAAATAAAATTATTAAAAACTTGACAACTATAGACAAATAAAAATACCATATCGATTGATATGATATTTTTATTAATAAATGATTATATAAACATTTATTTACATAAAATAATTGTATCTTTTATATTTTTAGAGAATTCAAAGACTTTAGGCACACAATCTTTCCCATATTCTGCAATAATTCTAACTATTGCAGAACCAACTATTACACCATCAGAGATCTTAGCCATCTCATAAGCTTGCTCTCTATTACTAATTCCAAATCCAATAGCACAAGGAACTTTAGAATTAGTCAATTTAATTGTTTCAATCAAATTTTGTAAATTTGAACTGAAAGAACTTCTCTCACCTGTTACACCTAAAGATGATACACAATAGATAAAACCTTTAGCTTCTTTAGCAATCATTTTAACTCGATTATCTGAAGTTGGAGCAACCATTGAAATAAAATCTATATTATGAGATGAAAAGATTTTTTCAAATTCTCCCTTTTCTTCATATGGAACATCAGGAAGGATTAATGCATCAATGCCAACACTTTCAGCTTTTTTTGCAAAATTTTCTATTCCATAACTGAAAATAACATTTGCATAAGTCATGAAGGCTAATGGAATCTGACTTTTTACTCTTACTTTTTTTACTAGACTAAAAACATCATCAGTACAAACTCCATTTTTTAAAGCTCTTTCACTAGCGCTCATTATTACCGGCCCCTCAGCTGTTGGATCAGAGAAAGGAATTCCTAACTCAATTAAATCACAACCGGCTCTCTCAAGTGCATATATGAGTTTTTCTGTAATATCTAAATTAGGATCACCAACTGTTATAAACGGGATAAATGCTTTTCCATTTTCAAAAACTCTATTTATTTTACTCATTAATGTCTTCTCCTCTATATTTAGCAATAGAAACACAATCCTTATCACCTCTACCTGATAAATTCACAACAATGATTTGATCCTTAGTCATTGTAGGGGCTAATTTCATAGCATAGGAAAGGGCATGAGCACTTTCAATTGCTGGGATAATACCTTCAACTTTAGATAAGTATTCAAAGGCCTCAACTGCCATTTCATCTGTAATTGGATAATATTCTGCTCTGTTTATATCTTTTAAGTGAGCATGTTCAGGTCCAATTCCTGGATAATCTAAACCTGCTGAAATTGAATAAACTGGTGATATTTGTCCACCCTTATCTTGGCAAAAATAACTCTTCATTCCATGGAATATTCCTAACTTTCCCACAGTAATAGTTGCTGCTGTTTTATCTGTATCAGCCCCTTTACCTGCTGCTTCTAACCCAATTAATCTTACCTCTTCATCATCTATAAAATGATAAAATGCACCAATTGCATTAGAACCTCCACCAACACAAGCTAAAATTGCATCTGGCAACTTGCCTTCTTTCTCCATTATTTGAGATTTGATTTCTTTAGATATTACAGATTGGAAATCTCTAACTATTGTAGGAAATGGATGAGGCCCCATAACACTTCCTAAAACATAATGTGTATCTTTAACTCTAGTTGTCCACTCTCTCATTGTTTGAGATACCGCATCTTTCAATGTTGCAGTTCCTGTTTTTACAGAATTGACTTTTGCACCAAGGAGTTTCATTTTATAAACATTCAAAGCTTGTCTTTCTATATCTTCTTGACCCATAAATATTTCACATTCTAAGCCTAGCAATGCAGCCACTGTCGCTGTTGCAACACCGTGTTGACCTGCCCCAGTTTCAGCAATTACCCTTGTTTTGTTCATTTTTTTTGCAAGTAAACATTGCCCTATAACATTATTAATTTTATGAGCACCAGTATGATTTAAATCTTCTCTTTTTAAATATATTTTTGCACCACCTAAATCCTCACTCATATGCTGAGCATAATATAAACGAGAAGGTCTTCCAGCATATTCATTTAATAAATAGGTCAATTCTTCATTAAAATCTTTATCATTTTTATACTTTTCATAAGCTTCTTCTAATTCTATTATTGCATTCATTAATGTTTCAGGAACATATTGTCCCCCATGTATTCCAAAATGTCCTTTACTCATATTTTTCTCCATTTAACTGTTTTAATTTAGAGCTAATTCTTTCCATTTTATCAAAATTCTTAAAGCCATTTACTTCAACACTACTGCTTAAATCAAAAGCATAAGGTTTAAAATGCTCAAATGCTTTTTCAACATTTTCATAACTAATTCCACCTGCTATAAATAGAGGTTTAGAAGTTGGAAGATCTATACTCCAATCAAAGGTTTTACCACTACCACAGCCACTATCTATTAACAAAAAATCAGCAGCTTCATAATAAGCTTTCTCTTTTTCACTATTTTCACTAATTTTAATAGCTTTAATAATTGGAATTGAAATTAAATTTTTGAGTTTTGAAATATAACAATTATTCTCATCACCATGAAGTTGAACTAAATCTATAGATTTACTATTTACAACTTTAATAATATTATCAATTGATTCATTTACAAAAACACCAACACTTTTTATATCTGGATCTAATTTAGATTTTAAAAAGACTGCCGTTTTAAGATCTATTTGTCTTTTACTTTTAGCAAAAACAAAACCAATAAAATCAGGTTTAATTTTATTTACCATGGATATATCTTCTTCTCGAGTAAGTCCACAAATTTTTAACTTTGTTTTCATAGAGAAAGCCCTTTTAAACTTTTAAGTAAGGTTTCTTTTGACTTTGCTCTCATAAAAGATTCACCAATTAAGAGCGCATCACAACCCATATCTATAGCTTTTAAAATATCTTCTCTTTTTGAATAACCACTTTCGCTAACCATAACCTTATTAGATGGAATATATTTTCTCATTTTATCACTTATACTTAGATCAACATTAAATGTTTTTAAATCTCTATTATTAATTCCAATAATTTTAGCATCAATTGAAAGAGCTAAATCAATTTCTTCTTTAGTATGAGCCTCAACTAAAACATCTAAACCTAAGGCAGTTGCTTCGGTATATAAAAATGATAATTTCCTTCTATCAAGAAGTGCACAAATTAATAAAATAGCCTTAGCCCCTAAAACCTTTGCTTCATGAACTTGATAAACATCTACTATAAAATCTTTTCTAAGTGTAGGAGTATTAACAGTCTCACTTATTTCTTTTAAATAAGACGGACTTCCTTGAAAATAATCTATCTCTGTTAAAACTGAAATGGCATCAATCCCTATTTGCTCATATTCTTTAGCAATTTTAATATATTCAAAATTATCACATATTAAGCCTTTTGAAGGAGAAGCTTTTTTTACTTCAGCTATGTAAGACAAGCCATCTTTCTTTAAAGCTTTATAAAAATCAAAAGATTTAGAAATATGAGTAATGTAAGCCATTTTTTCCATTTCTTCTCTTTGTTCAACGCTTAAAAGGCTAAGTCTCTTTTTGGTTTTAGCTGCAATCTCATCCAATATCATCTTTTATACCTCGTTAGTGCATTCAATCATTTGATCTAATTTTTTAAGGGCTTTACCACTATCAATTACATCTTTTACTTGATTAATAGCCTCTTCGAAGGTTAAATTATCTTGTGCTATATATAAAGCTGCTGCACTATTTAAAACAACAGTATCTCTCTTAGGTCCTTTTTTACCTGCAAAAATATCTTTAATTATCTGTGCGTTTTCTTGTGGAGTTCCTCCAACTAAATCTTCTTTTTTGCATAAACTGAAACCATAATTTCTTGGATCGATTTCATAATTTTTAACCCAACCATTACGAATTTCGCAGACCTTTGTTTTTCCAACTAAAGATATCTCATCCAACCCTTCAAGCCCATAAACAACTAATCCTCGTTTAACTCCTAAGTTTAAAAGAACTTGAGCTAATGGCTCAACTAAAGATTCATCATAAACGCCCATTAGTTGATAAGAAGCACCAGCAGGATTAGATAAAGGACCTAATATATTAAAAATGGTTCTAATTGATAATTCTTTTCTAACAGGAGCTACAAATTTCATAGCAGAATGATATTTTTGAGCAAATAAAAAACAAATTCCTATTTGATCTAATACCTTTTTGGCTTTTTCAACTTCAATATTTATATTAACACCTAGTTGCTCAAGCACATCTGCAGCACCACATTTACTAGATGCTGCTCTATTTCCATGTTTGGCAACAGGCACTCCACAAGCGGCAACAACTATTGAAGAGGTAGTTGATATGTTAAAAGAATTTGAATGATCTCCTCCTGTTCCAACTATTTCTAGTACTTCTAAATCATTTAGTAGTTTTAAGGCATGCTGTCTCATTATTTTAGCTGAAGCAGTAATTTCTTCGATAGTTTCGCCTTTCATGGAAAGTGCTATTAAATAAGCACCAATTTGGAGATTACTAGCTTTACCACTCATAATCTCATCCATAACTGTTTCAGCTGTGACTGTGTCTAAATCTTCTTTTTTAGATAATTTTATAATTGCTTCTTTAATCACTTTTTATCTCCTAATAAAAAATTCTTTATTATATCAATACCACATTCTGTTAAAATTGATTCAGGATGGAATTGAAGACCTACAACCTTATTTAGGGGATCTTCAACTGCCATAACTTCACCACTTCCAACAACTTTTGCACTAACGACTAAATTTTCTGGAAGTGTTTCTTCAACAACAGCTAAACTATGATATCGTCCAACTTGAATAGGACTGTCTATATTTTTAAATACTGATAGTTCTTTTAAATCTACTTCTGATTGTTTTCCATGCATAAGAGTTGGCGAATGATCAACTGTCGCCCCATATGCTAAACATATAGCTTGGTGTCCTAAACATACTCCCAAAATTGGAAACTGGCCTTTAAGTGAAGAAACAACTGAAACACAAATACCTGCATCTTCTGGTCGACCAGGTCCTGGGGATAAAATAATTGCTTCTGGATTCAATTTTTTTATTTCATCAATTGTTATCTCATCATTTCTTACCGTCAGAATATCTTGATTTATCTGACCAATTAGTTGATATAGGTTGTAACTGAAGCTATCATAGTTGTCAATTAATAAAATCATAATTATTTATCCTCCAAAGCATTAACTACAGCTTTTGCCTTATTTAAACACTCTATATATTCATTTTCAGCAATAGAGTCTGCAACAATTCCTGCTCCACTTCTTACGTAAACATTTCCATTCTTTTTAAATGCAAGTCTAATTGCAATACAAGTATCTAAATCTCCATTAAAAGCTAAATACCCAATAGCACCACCATAGACTCCACGTTTATTATTTTCTAACTCGTTTATAATTTCACAAGCTCTAATTTTAGGAGCACCGGAAAGAGTTCCAGCTGGTAAAATTGAATCAATTGCATCTAAACAATCTAGATTATCTTTAATTTCCCCAGAAACGGTAGATCCAATATGCATAACATGAGAAAACCTATGAATTTTCATATACTCTTCAACTACAACAGTTCCAAATTTGCTTATTTTACCAATATCATTCCTACTTAGGTCGACTAGCATATTATGTTCAGACACTTCTTTAGGATCACTTAAAAGTTCTTTCTCTAAATTAAGATCTTCTTCTAGAGTTTTACCTCTTTTTCTTGTCCCTGCTAAGGGAAAAGTAGTCAATTTTGATTCTTCAAGTTTGACTAAAGTTTCAGGAGACGCTCCTGTTAATTCAATATTGTCACTAATAAAATAAAACATATATGGAGAAGGATTAGTTTTTCTTAGATAATCATAAACAGATTTTAAACTACCTTTAAAAGGTGCTGCTAATCTATTGGATAAAACAACTTGGAAAATATCTCCTTCATATATATAGTTTTTCGCCCTTTCAACCATTTTACAAAACTCATCTTTACTAAACAAAGGTTTTAAAGGAGACAAAAGTTTACCTTTTTCATATTCTAAAGGACCATCAATTTCATTAATTAAGGATTTCAGACTATCTAATTCCATAGTAGCTCTTTTGTAATTAGAGCTAAAATTATCTCTTTTAACATTAATTATTAAAAAAAGTTGCTTTTTAAGATTATCAATTGCAATAATTTTATCAAAAAGCATCAAATCTAAATCTTTAAAATCTTCTTCATCTACACAGTCTAATTTTAACTTAGGCTCACTATATGATATAAAATCATAAGAAAAATAACCTACAAGTCCACCTGTAAAGGGCGGGATGTCTACTAATTTAGGACTTTTATTCTCATCTAATATCTTTCTAATATATTGATGAGGTTTATCACTTTCAATTTCTATAGTAGTACCACTCTTAATACAAAGGTTAGTTCCTTTTTGCGTAATTTCTAAGCTTGGATTAAACCCTATATAAGTATATCTACCCCAATCTTTACTATCTTCACAAGATTCTAAAAGAAAACAATGCTTACTTATTTTCTCTAATCTATTTAGAATTTCCATTGGACTTTTTTTACCGAGTGGTAAAGATAGACTAATTGGAATTGTGTTATACTTTTTATCAATTAAATTAGCAATTTCTAAGCTAGGATAATAATTCATGTTACCTCTTCTCTGTTTCTATATGTAGAAATATATATGTTACTATAAATAGAAACGGTGTTACTGTCAATAGAAACACATTTTTTTTCATAAAAACTCTTCTAAAAAGATTAATAAGTTAAACAAAAATAAATGTGATATAATAACCAAAAGGAAATATATGAGAACAAATTTATTAAAATTAGTATTTATTGTAATAGGTTTTATTTCACTCATCTTAGGCGTGATTGGAATATTAATACCTATTTTACCCACTACTCCTTTTCTTCTATTATCATCAGTTTGTTTTCTCAAAAGTTCAAAAAAGCTTGATTTATGGTTTAGAAATACTAAAATTTATAAAAAAAATGTAGATCCATTTCTAAAAAATAAGACATTAACAATAAATACTAAAATATCAATAATTTGTTCATTAACTTTAATATTTTCTATTGGTTTCTATTTTACGAAAAATTTATTACTAGTTAGAATAATTTTAGTTTTGATATGGTTTATTCACATACTTTATTTCACGTTGTTTATTAAAAGTACAAAATAATTGTCTATATATAAATATAAAATGGGACAATATATTTTGTATATGAGCAAATACGTACTTTTCATGAAGAACTTAGATATTTTTTATGTATCCTTAAATTTTTAATTTTATTTTCTAAGATTTAACTATAAGATTATATAGCTTAAAAAAAGAAATACACATAATTTTTAAATTATGGGAGATATGATTTGAAAAAATTATTAATAATTTTTACTTTATTAACACTTACCTTAACTGATATTTTTGCTCTTCAAGTTGGATCAAAAATTGATACAGGATTATATTATTATCCATCAATAAATTTAGAAGAAAGCTCTACTACCACAGTATCGACATCAATAGCTTCAACATTTGATATTGAACTTTTATATTTTAAATTAAAAAAAGATGAAGTTGGTCCATATATTTCCTTATTAAATGTTTCAAGATCAACTGTATCAAACAATACTTATCTTAGAAAATTTAGTGGAACAGCTTTAGGTTTCGATTGGGGACACTATTTTTCTAAAAGATATAAATTAAACACAAAATTAGGAGTTGGTATTGGGAGTGTAGGAGAAAGTTCTAATAAAGAAATGTATTTTGATTTATCCTTAATCCCATCAATAATTTTAGATAACAAAAAAAATTACGATGTAAATTTAAACTTCATTTTTAATGGAATATATCGAAAAAATCTATTTTCACCTAGTGTAGGTATTGGTATTGGTATAAATTTAGATTGGCCAAAAAACACAAATGAAAAAAAGCTTCCTTCACTTGAAAAAAATCAATTAAAGGAAACTTTATGAAAAAATTAACTCTTATTATCTTATCAGTATTTTTACTTATCAGTTGTGATTTAAATGTTGAAGAAACTTATTATTCAATCAATTTAATTTCAATTGGTCTTGATTATTCTAATACTCTAATTCAGGCAAATTATCTTGAAGGAACAATAAATGATGCAAAAGAATTTCAGAAAGCTTTAACACAAATGTGTGAGGAAAATGACATAGATATTAATAGTTATGGTTATTTTCAAATAGGGAAAAGTCATGATTCAGAGACTATTGAGGATTCATCATACCCAAGTAAAACTAATATTTTAGAAGCTTTTGAAAACTTGGAAACTATTGCAGACGAAAATTCAATTAATATTATTTATTATTCAGGTCATGGGACCTCTGATGGAAGTTTTGTTTTAGCAACTACAAACACTGAAACTGGTCAACTTAGTTATGATGATGAGGGAAATTTATCAAGTGATCAAAAATTGACAGTTAGTGAATTGTATGAAGATATTGAAGATGTACCAGGTAAAACAATTATTATTGCTGATTCTTGTTACTCAGGGAATTTTTATCAAGATAGTGTTTATAGTCTAACAGAAGATGATTTTTCACTTACAAAAGCTTTTGAATTATTTTTCAGTGATGATAGTGAAGAAAGTGATTATAGTGATATATATATTATAAGTGCAGCAAAATCTGATGAAACTTCTGCTGAATATGGCTATTCAAGGGTACATGGACATTTCACAAAAGCTCTTTTAGAAGGAATGGGTTGGTGTGATGGAGAAAAAGGAGTTCTATCTTACTATAGACTCCCTCAATTAATTGATCCTGATGATGGAATTCAAGGAGTTCTAGCCGAAGGTGAACCTCCAGCGACATCTAATGGGATATTAAGCTTGGACTCTCTAATGGCCTATGTCTCTGATAATATAGATGAAAAAGCAACTCAAACTGCCCAAATCTCATCTTGGCGTTATGATCTTGTTTTATTTAAATACTAGAGCCAAACTAATCCTCTAAAGTTTTTGTTAACTTAATTTTAGTTAGCATTGGTGTTTTATTTACAATTAATATAATTTATCTATTGACAATCAATCTCAATATGATAAACTAAATTTACTGACTTATGTCAATTTAATTATTTCATTAGGAAACAAAATTTTAATAAAAAATATGGAGGAATAAAAATTATGCCTGAATTTAGTTCACCTTTTGCCGGATTAGCAAATAAGAAAAAATTAACACATGAAGAATTAGTTAGATCGATTAGATTTATGATTGCTGCTGAATATGAAGCGATTCAATTATATATGCAATTAGCTGAATCTACAGACAATGAATTAGCTATTGATGTATTAAAAGACATTGCTGATGAAGAGAGAGTACACGCAGGAGAATTTTTAAGACTTTTACATGAATTAGATCCAGAAGAAGCTAAATTATATGCTGAAGGTGCTAAGGAAGTAGAAGAAGAAATTGAGAAACAATAATTCAAAAACCTTGGAGGTATTCTATGGGTTGCGACACGGGCTTAAAACCAATTAAAAAAAAGAAAACTAAAGAATCAACTGAAATAGTTGAAGAGGAGAAAAAGAGCATGAGTTCAACAATGGTAAGACAAGAAATGCCAGAATTTAAAATGGATGCATACGATGCAAAAACTGGACATTTTACTACAGTATCTAGTGAAGATTATAAAGGGAAATGGACTGTAATTTGTTTCTATCCTGCAGATTTTACATTTGTCTGTCCAACTGAAATTGCTGCAATGAATTCTAAATACGATGAATTTAAAAAATTAAATACTGAGATTCTTGCAGTTTCTGTTGATTCAAAATTCTCACATAAAAGATTTGCAGAAACAGAACCAATATTAAAAGGCTTAAAATTAATGATGGGTGCAGATTCTAATCAAGAAGTAAGCAAAGCTTTCGGTGTATTAGTAGAAGAAGAAGGTGTTGCACTACGTGGCAGGTTTTTATTCACGCCAGAAGGAATTTGTGTAGCTCAAGAAGTTCAAGCAGATTCTGTTGGAAGAAATGTAAATGAATTCTTAAGACAAGTACAAGCTTGGCAACATGCAACTAAAACTGGAGAAGTATGTCCAGCTGGATGGAGACCCGGAAAGAAAACTCTACCAGTTAATACTGATGCTGAAAAAATGGCAGGTCATGTTGGAGATTATATAACTCTCGAAGAAATCCTAAGTTAATTTATCTTTTACTTAAAATCAAAATAGCCATTGCTATTATCTTATTAATAGATAAAGCAGTGGCTTTATATTTCTTATTCTCAACTACAAATTAAAAAACCCATAATAATTATATTTATAACTAACTTAACTTTATATGAATTTATAGTTACTTATTTTATTTTTAACAAAAATGTACTTTCCCCTTATATTTTTTAATAAGTTAAATCTAATGTACCTACCTTCTATTGACTTTATATACCGAACGGTATACAGTTGGCATAATGAAAAACATATTAGACAACAAAGAAATAATTTTAAACTGTGCTTTAGAATTATTTTCAAAAAAAGGGTATGAAGCAGTATCTGTACAAGAAATAGTAACCATTGCAAATATTACAAAGCCAACTTTATATTATTATTACAAAAGTAAAGAAGGTGTTTATGACCAATTATTACTTAAGTATTATACACTTTTAAATAATTCAATTGAAAAGGTTATAACTTACAATCCTAAACCAGATTCATATTTCTTAGATATTTATCCAGTATTAGTTAACTTAACTAATACATATTTCACATTTGCTAAAAACAATCCTGAATTTTATAGGATTATTTTAAATAATCAATATATGCCTAAATCATCTTCAACATATAAAATCGTACAAAAATATCACTTTACTCAACATGATCTTTTAATAAATATGTTTTCATCGATGGGAAGTGTTCACACTAATTTGAAAAACAAGGAAAAACAATTAACTTGGAGTTTACTTGGAATTATAAATACATATATTGGCTTATATTTATCAGATACAAATATTCCCCTCTCTCCTGATTTATCAAAAGAACTTGTTCATACATTTATGCATGGAATATATGCATAAAATTTAATTCTAATTTAATTATATGAAATAAAATTTTTGTATACCTAACGGTAAGTAAATACAAAAAAATAGTATCGTCTTTTATGATACAAAGGAATATTAATATGGAAAATTGGTATAATACCGCTATAATTTATCATTTTTTTACATTTGGAGTTTGTAATGCCCCTTTTGAAAACACTTATCAAAAAATAGAAAACAGAATATTTGAAATAGAAAAATGGATACCACATCTAAAAGAAATGAACTTCAATACTATCTTATTAAGTCCTGTATTTGAGTCAAAATCACATGGATATGATACAACAGATTATTTTAAAATAGATTGTAGATTAGCAGACAATTCATCTTTTAAACAATTTGTAAAAACACTACACAATAATGATATAAAAGTCGTACTTGATGGTGTTTTGAATCACTGTGGACGCGATTTTTTCGCCTTTAAAGACCTTTTAGAGAATAAAGAAAATTCAAAATATGTTAATTGGTTTAGTAATGTTAATTTTAATAAATCTAACTCTTTCAATGATCCCTTTTGCTATGATACTTGGAGTGGTTATGATCAACTGCCAAAATTTAACTTAAAAAATATTGAGGTAATGAATTACTTATTAGAAGCTGTAAAATATTGGATTGAATACTTTAATATTGATGGTCTAAGACTTGATGCAGCAGAATGTTTAGATATGGAGTTTATCCATCAATTGCGAAGTACTACAACTAAATTAAAAAGAGATTTTTGGCTAATGGGAGAAGTAGTTGATTCTGATTATACCACTTGGGTTAGTGATAATAAACTTCACTCTGTTACTAATTACGAACTGTTTAAAGGTTTTTATTCAAGTCATAATGAAAAAAATCTATTTGAAATCGCTCACTCTTTACAAAGACAATTTGATAAGGAAAAAGGAATATATAATTATTTTCAACCTTATAATTTTGTTGATAACCATGATCAAAGTAGGATAGCAACTCTTGTAAATGATCCTCACTATTTATATACAATATATATTCTTCTATTTACTATTTCTGGAATTCCATCAATATATTATGGAAGTGAATGGGGTTTTAAAGGAGTTAAAAATATTAATTTGGATAAGGACATTAGGCCTTATATTAATATCACTGATATTAATCCTGCAGAAAAAGATTTAGCCCCTCTCATAAAAAAATTAATAAAAATTAGAAAAAATACTCCATGTTTAACTTATGGAGATTATGAAGAAATATCGATTGAATATCATAAGCCTTTTATTTTCAAAAGACAAACAAAAAATGAAACTGTCTATGTTATTATAAACCCTAATGAAGAAGATTTTTATGTTAATATAAATAATGAAACTTCTTTATATTATGATATTTTAAATGACGAAGTAGTTAATATTAACAATTTAAAAATAAATAAATTTTGGGGAGCAATTCTTGTTTCTTAATAATTTAAGGATATACAAAATTTCCTTTTTTCACCTCATAATACAAGGTAGAAAAAAGGATGCTAAAATACGATTTTTTTAATTAATCTCAATTCCTAAATCATTTAAAAGAGCCACTCCATATTCAATAGATATTGCATAACTCATTGAAGTATTATATTCAGGATAATTTTCTCCTCGACTAAAATCTCCTCCATCATCTAAGGGAGAAAATCTGCCAATAACAAGGCCAACAATTCTTTCATCTTCTACACTTATTAAAGGACCACCTGTCATTCCATCATGCACCATTGAATCAAATAATAATAGTTTTGTTCCATTATTCAATTTTGCTTTAGCACTTAAAATACTACTTCTTACAGCAAGAAGGTGCATATCTTGATGTCCATACGGAAAGCCAATATTTATCAAACCAGAACCTAAACTCAAATTATCTACTTGTCCAATTAAGTAATCAGGAGTTTCAATTAAATAACCTTTTTGTAATTTGAGAAGAGCTATATTATGATAGGCATCAGTTTTAATTACATCAACATTTACAGCAGCAACTTCATCTATACTTAATTGTGAGAAATCCTCAGGATTTTTAACTCTCGCAACCATAAGATTATCGTTATCATTTGAAATAATGTGAGCAGCTGTTAAAAGATATCCTTTTTCATGAACCAAAAATGCAGTTCCTAAAAAAACAACACTATTCTCTTGTTTTCTAACTAGAATAAAACAGGCTCCTATAAACTTCTGTCCGGAATTTTTATACATTTGTCTCTTCCTTTTTTACTCTTTTTTTCTTAAATATTACAGGTGGAATATCAGTTGATTCTATTTGGAATTTTTTTGCTTTACCTTTTTTTGCCTTAACTGAAAAAGTTTGAACACCAAGATATTCATTTAAACCTTTTTTCAAACTGAAACAAAGAACTATTAAAACGAAAGCAAAGGGTAAACCTGTAGCAACTACTGCAGACTGTAGTGCAGCTAAGCCTCCACTAACCAAAAGTGCTGCAGCAACAACACCTTCTAAAATTGCCCAAAACAATCTTTGAGGGATTGGAGGATCAGGGTTTCCTCCAGCTGTAATTATATCAATAACCATAGAACCTGAATCAGATGAAGTTACAAAGAAACTTACAACAACTAAAACTCCTAATATTGATGTAACAGAATTAAAAGGCAACCTTTCTAACAATAAGAAAAGTGATAATGGTACATTATTTGTAACAGCTTCAGCAAAGCCTCCTCCCTTAAACATCTCTAAATAAAGAGCTGAGTTACCAAAAACAGTCATCCATAAGAATGTAACTAAAGTTGGAACACATAAAACTCCCATTAAAAACTCTCTAATTGTCCTTCCTTTTGAAACACGAGCTATAAACATACCTACAAAGGGAGACCAAGCAATCCACCACGCCCAATAAAATACTGTCCATGAATTTTGCCAACTACTATTTTCAAATGTTTCATTCCATGTTGAGATAACTGTAAGTTTTTGAACATAATAACCAATGTTTTCTGCAAACCCATTTAAAATAAACATTGTGGGTCCGAAGATAAATACAAATAATAATAACAGCATTGCAAGACGAATGTTTAATTCTGAAAGTTTTCTTATTCCTGAATCAAGCCCTTTTACTACTGAAACTGTCGCAATTGATGTAATTATAGCTATCAAAACAATCTGGATAGGTAGACTTTGTTCAATATTAAATAAATGGCTAAGCCCAGCATTAATTTGTTGAACACCAAACCCAAGAGAAGTGGCAACTCCAAAAAGTGTAGCAACTGTTGCTAAAATATCTATTAAATTTCCCCATCCCCCTTGTATTTTATCTCCTAAAAGTGGATAAAAAATAGTTCTTATAGACAAAGGTTGCCCTTTATTGAAACTAAAAAAAGCCAAAGCTAAAGCTATTAATGCATATATTGCCCAAGCATGTAATCCCCAATGCATAAATGTAAATGCCATAGCTTGATGAGCAGCTTCTGTTTGATTTTCAATAGGTATAGGAGGATTAGTAAAATGGAACATAGGCTCTGCTACACCGTAAAATAAAAGACCAATTCCCATTCCTGCAGAAAATAACATGGCAAACCAACTTTTAGTTGTAAAATCTGGTTCAGCATCATCTCCGCCTAAACGAATATCTCCATATCTACTAAACATTATATATACTACAAAGATTAGAATTATATTCACACTTAAAGTAAAAAACCATCCAGCATTTGTAGAAATACTATTGAGTAAAGGATTGAAAATACCCCCAACCATCTCATTAAAAAATATAGAAAAAATCACAAATCCTATTATTAAGCCAGCAGATGTGAAAAATACGACAGGGTGTATGTCTAATTTTTTCTTCTTTTCTTTAAAATCTTCTTTATTTTGAATACTAATAAAATACTCCTATGTATCTAAAAAACAAAACATCACAAAACAAAAACCCGGAGTTAATATTCCGGGTATATGTTATAAAATTATTTCAATTCTAAAGGTGACTTAACCAAATTTTAGGTTAAAAATGAATTTCAGATAATCATTATTTTTTTTTCTCTCCCTATGTTGATAAAAATTTTTAAATCTGTCAACCGTACTTTAAAATGCTTAAAAAGAGATTTTTCTACTTATCTATTTTGAAAATTCATAGATATCTCTATCTACAATATTTTTCAGTTCTTTGTTCTCACAATAAGCTTTAAGATTATATTCAATAAGCTTCAAAGTTTTTTGCCAATTATTTGACATATAATCTTGGCCTGCAGTATGCGGGGTAATTAGTAAATTTTTTATTGCCCAAGCTTGATGTTCTTTAGGCAAAGGCTCTACGCTAAATACATCTAAAGTTGCTGCTGAAATCTGCCCATTTTTTAGAGCCTCAAAAAGAGCTTCATTATCGATTGTTCCACCTCTGCCAGTATTAACTATAATTGAACCTTTTTTCATCATAGATATTCTTTTTGAATTAATTAAATTTTTAGTTTCTGGAGTAAGAGGAACTACCATAGCAACTATATCAGCTCGAGGAATAATATTATCTAATTGTTTATATGAATATAATTCATCAACATTTTCACATTTTTTTGTTTCATCACGTCTAACACCAATAACATAAACTCCAAATGCTTTTAAAAGTTTAGAAAATTCACTTCCAATATCACCGAGGCCAATAACTATTGCAGTTGAGCTACGAAGCATCTTTACACTTCCTTCAGTCTGCCATTTCCTTTCAAGTTGATTGTCTCGGTAAATATGAATTTTCTTCATAATCGCTAATAAAAGTGAAAACATAAATTCTGATTGAGAAGCACCATAACTGCCTTTTGCATTAGTTACAATTGTTTGTTTTGGAACAACTTTGGCTTCTAAATATTTATCTACACCTGATGAAATAAGTTGAAGCCATTTTAAAGATTTAGATTCTTTTAAATATTTCCTTGGTGGATAACCAATAATAATTTCAGCATCAATAACATCATCTTTAGTTATATTAAATTTTTCTTTATCTTTAAATGTTATATCTAGTTTATCTGAAAACTGTGTAAATATGCTCTTTTCACTATTAGTCAATTTAACTAATACTAATGTTTTTATCTTGCTCATTAAGTTATGGCTCCTAAATAAAATTTATAAAATAATACCTTACTTTTTTCTTTTGCGCCATGATAAAGATTTATTTATAGAGAAGATTAACGTTTAAACCAATTAATTATCATTAATTACGATTGTATCTAATAAAATATATCTCCACTGTTATAATTATAATGTATAATAAAACATAATCGATATTTAATTTTGGGAGGTTATAGAAATGACTATCACAAACGAAGCAAAATTGTTGCTTGGAAATTTATTTGAATCAAATGATGAAGATTGTCTAAAAATAGAATTAAAGAAAACAGAAAAAGGGTCTTCTCTTTTATTTAACTTAGTAAAACTTGGCCCTAATGATAAGCCCATCTATATAAATGATATTCCAGTATTGATGGATGAACTGGTTTTAAAAAGGAGTAAAACAGTAACAATATCTGTAACTGAAGGAGATTTAGTTATAAATGATCCAACAGCTACTAATTGTTGTTAATTATATTTTTAATTTAATATTTTAGTCTTTTGGAAAATGAAAATTCCAAAAGACTAAGTAATATATAAATAAACTAATTTTTAAAACTATGAATTGGAGCAGGGATTCTTCCACCTCTGTTAATAAAGTCAGCACAAGATTTTGTGTTAACTTTCATAATTGGAGCAAATCCTAATAATCCACCAAATTCAGCCGACTCTCCCAAAGTCTTCCCTATTACAGGTATTATTCTAACTGCAGTTGTTTTTGCATTAATCATTCCTATAGCTGCTTCATCAGCAATGATACCAGCAATAGTAGTAGCTTCTGTGTCACCAGGAATTGCAATCATATCCAAACCAACAGAACAAACGCAGGTCATAGCTTCTAATTTCTCAATACATAAACCACCACTAGCAGCTGCGTTTATCATATTCTGATCTTCACTTACAGGAATAAATGCACCAGAGAGCCCACCAACAGAGGAAGAGGCCATAATTCCACCCTTTTTTACTTGATCATTTAATAAAGCTAAAGCTGCGGTTGTTCCTGGACAACCGACTTCTTCAAGCCCCATACTTTCTAATATCTCAGCTATAGAATCTCCAACTGCAGGGGTTGGTGCTAAAGACAAATCTAATATTCCAAAGGGAATATTTAACCTTTTGCTAGCTTCTTGGGCTACTAATTGTCCTAATCTTGTTACTTTAAAGGATGTTTGTTTTATAATCTCACAAAGCTGTGTAAAATCTTTTCCTTTTACGCTCTGTATTGCTTCATTAATTACTCCTGGACCACTAACACCAACATTTATAACATTATCTGTCTCGGTTACTCCATGGAAAGCTCCAGCCATAAAAGGATTATCATCAGGTGCATTACACAATACAACAAGTTTAGAACATCCTATGCTATCTCTATCTTTCGTGAGGATTGCTGTCTCTTTTACAATTTGTCCCATCAACTTAACAGCATCCATATTCAAACCTGTTTTTGTAGATCCTACATTTACTGATGCACATAAACAATCTGTTTTTGCCATTGCTTGAGGAATAGCCCTAATTAAAAGCTCTTCACTTTTTGTCATACCCTTTGCAACAATAGCTGTAAAGCCACCAATAAAATTAACACCTACATCTTTAGCAGCCTTATCAAGAACCATTGCAAGTTCAACATAATCTTCTTTAGTTTTACAAGCTGAAGAACCAATAAAAGCTAAAGGAGTAATTGATATTCTCTTATTAACTATTGGAATAGCATAATCACTCTCTATCTCTTTTCCAACCTTTACTAAATCCTTTGCTGTTGTAGTTATTTTTTCATAAATATTTTTTTTTAATACATCAAGATTACTGTCAATACAACTTAAAAGGCTTATTCCCATTGTAATAGTTCTTACATCTAGGTTGTCTTTTTCAAACATTTTGTTTGTATTAACAACTTCACTTAAACTTGGCATCAGTTCCTCCTAGATGCGTTGCATCTTTTCAAAAATTTCTTCTTTTTGTAATTTTATTTGAACACCTAGTTCATCACCTATACCATGGAGATCTTCTGCAACTTCATGAAATTCTTTGCTACATTTTTCAGTATCACAAATCATCATCATCTGAAACAATCCCCCAACAATAGTTTGAGAGATATCCAAAATATTTACATTGTTTTCAGCTAAATAGCTACATATTCGAGCAATAATTCCTACTCTATCTTTTCCAAGAACACTAATAATTGATTTTTCCATAAATTGAGTATACAAAAATATCTAAAAAGTTAAAATATTTAACTTTAATAATTACGTAAGTAATCTTTAATATTTTATTATAAGTTACTTCGATATTATAATTTGTGCACCTTAAATGAGTGAATTACGATTAATTAATACTATTACTACTATTTACTACTTAAATCATAAATTATAAAAATTAAATTATAAAAATTAAGAATACTGAACCGGCACGGAAAGTTTAGACATTTAAATAAAACTTAATCGCCCCTAAGTACCACATTGAATCATATATTTAGAAAAGATTAGTTATGGTATACTAGTCTTGATGGAGATTTAGATGGGTAAAAGGTACTTTAGTGAAGAAGAAATTGCTAAATTAAGAGCAAATGAGTATGTTGAAAAAGTTAGTGAAAAATCAATTAAATATACTTTGGAATTTAAAAAGGAATTTTGGAGAAGATATCAAGGTGGCCAATCACCAGAAAATATATTTCTTGCTTTAGGTTTTGATTTAGATATTATTAATCGAGAGAGAATTTATGGATTAACTAATAATGTTAAAAGACAGGCTACAAGAGCAAATGGATTTGAAGACACTAGAGTTAATAATAAAGGAAGACCTAGAATTAAAGAACCAATATCTGTTGAAGAGAAATTAAAAGCTCAAGAATTAGAAATTAAAAAACTAAATCAAAAGTTGGAATTTCTAAAAAAAAACATCATGATAGAGGAAAAATATTCACTATCGCGACAGCAGAGAAGGAAGAAAAAAAGAAAATAATACAAGCACAATTGCTAGATCCGGATAATCTATTAACAGTTGAAGAATTATGTGGGGTAGCGGCAATATCAAGAGCTGGTTATTACTATTGGCTTAATTCTAAAGATAATCGTGATGCAAGAGAGTCAAAAGATAGATCTGCATTTGATATAATATTAAATGTCTATAAGCATAGAAAGTTTAAGAAAGGTTCTAGACAAATCTATATGGTACTAAGAGATACACCAAATAAGATGAGCTTAGAAAAGATAAGAAGATTGATGAAAAAATATGGATTATTTTGTCCAATTAGGAAAGCTAACCCATATAGAAAAATGCTTAAAGCAACACAAACAAGTACTTATGCTAAAAATAGAGTTCAAAGAAAATGGGGAGATTATGGACCTGGAGAGTTATTAACAACAGATATTACTTATATGTATTATGGAGTTAATAGAAGTAAAAAAGCCTATTTATCAGTAATAAGAGATGCTTGTACAAAACAGGTATTATCATTTGTATTGTCAGATAATTTAAGAGAAGAGTTTGTACTAGAAACTGTTGATCAATTAATAGATAGATATGGAAGCCAATTAAGTAAACATGTTATTATCACAAGTGACCAGGGTGTACATTACTCTGCAAGAGAATATAGAAGAAAATTAAAGAAGTATAATATTAAACGCTCTATGAGTAGACGTGCGAACTGCTGGGATAATTCGCCGCAAGAAAGCTTTTTTGGTCATATGAAAGATGAGATAAATATTACAGAATGTAATAAATTTGAAGAATTAAAATATTGTATTAATGAGTATATGAATTATTACAATAATGAAAGATACCAATGGGATATTTGTAAAATGACTCCTAATCAATATAATAAGTATTTGAGGAAAGGCCATTACATAATTCCTGGAAAAGGCAAAGCTAAAGTTGCATAATTACAACTTTAACTTTTGGATAATGTGGTATACTAGATTAAGTAAAATTAAGTTTGTCTAAAAAAGGCGAACCAGTTCAATACTTCTAATACATTTAATATAAATTTAAATAAAATTTAACAAATAAAAGACTCTGTTATTTAAGGCAATTGGTATTGCTCACAATATAACTTTCACAATGGAAGATGCATTATTAAAAAAATATCCTGAAATCAACTTTAAAGTTTATACTGTAGATTGTAAATTTGGCAGATTAGATAAAATGATTTATTCAATGATACCTGCGTGTAACCCCGCAGGTCAAGCTCACTATCCAAACAGTAATAAGATAGGTTTTAAAAATAACAACAACCTAGGTAGATCCCTTAATGATATTAATCAATAAAATAGTCGTTGTAAAATTTTAATATTAAACAACGACTTAATTAAATCTAAAACAACTAGACTACATTGATAAATCTCTGCCTTTATTCACCTTATTGAAAATAAGCAAAGAAGCAACTGTTAATAGTGTTAATATAGTTGCTAGTGCTGCAGCAACTCCATAATTTCCTCGCAGTACTTGAGTGTAAACTTCAATAGTTAAAGTTCTTGTTTTTCCAGTGTATAATAAAATAGCTGAAGATAACTCACTAATCATCGTAATCCATGATAAAATTGCTCCAGAAATTATCCCGGCTGACATCATTGGAATTGTTATCTTCCAAAATGTTTTAGCATTACTTGCACCGAGGGAAAGAGATGCCTCTTCAACAGTTAATGGTATTTGTTGTAATGTTGCAACTGTTGATCTAATTGTATAAGGTAAACGTCTAATAATTAATGCAATTACCATAATTGTCATGCTTCCTGTTAGAACAAGTGGGGGCTTGTTAAAAGCACTTGATAAAGCTATACCAACTACAATACCTGGTATAATATATGGAATCATTGAAACTGTATCAATAATTGCAGTAATTTTAGATTTTCTTCTTACAACTAGATAAGCTATAAATACAGCAATAATTAAAACAAAAATTAAAGCTGTTAGTGGAATTATAATAGTATTTCTTATTGCATTTCCCATCTTTGAAAAAGCTATAACATAACTTTCAAACGAATAGCCACTAGTAAATACTGTTCCATTTACTTTTTTAAATGAGGTATAAATTACATATACTTGTGGCGCAATTGATAAAGAGATCAATACATATGAATAAATGTGGATTAAAACATTTTTTACACCGTGAATTTCTTTTGGTCTAATCTTATTAATGCTATTCATTGTAAATGCATTCTTTTCTGAAAGGAATTTTTGGAATAAGAAAATAATTAAAGTAATTATAATAGCAAGAATTGCAATACTTGCCGCAAACCCATTATTCCCACCTAATTCAGACATGTATGCATCATATATTGTTATAGGAAATGTTCTGTACCCTTCTCCAATTAGCATTGGGGTTCCAAAATCACTAAAACATCTCATAAAGACTAATAAAGCACCAGCTAAAACTGTTGGAAGTATTAAAGGTAAGATAACTCTAAAAAATCTAGTAATACCAGTACAGCCTAAATTTTCTGATGCTTCTAATAATGAATTATCAACATTTGAAAAAGCTCCTGAAACATATAAAAATATTAGAGGATAAAGTTGTAAAGAGAGAACAAGTAAAATTCCTTTAAATCCATAAATATCAGGCATTTGTATATGTAATAAGTTCTCAAAAAATTTAGTTACAACACCATTTCTACCTAAAAGTAAAATCCAAGAATAAGCACCTACAAATGGAGCTGACATACTAGATAAAATAATTAAAATTCGTAATCCTTTAGCTCCTTTTATCTTAAATCTTGCGAAGAAAAAAGCTAAAACTGTACCTAACACTACAGCCACAAAAGTTATAACAATTGAAATTTTAAAAGAATTTAATAGAGTAGAATAATAATATTTTTTTTCAAAAAATCTTTTAAAATTATCTAAAGTAAAAAGTCCTGTTTTTGAATCTATAAAAGATTCAGATAACAATACTAAAAGAGGAATTATTAAAAATATAGTATATAGTGTTAATAAACCTACAGTTGATGAGGACCACAAGTTAAATTTAGATTTTTTATTTTTCATAGGCAATCACCAAATTATCTGAACCATCTTCGTTAAATACATTAATTTTGTCTGTATTCACCGTAAGATAAACAGTTTTACCAACTTCATTTTCATTGTTAATCATACTTTCTTTTATGATTTCTACAATTTGTTTATTTGGTAATTCCATAAAGAAGTGAGTATTCAATCCTAAGAAGATTGTATCTTTAATAACAGCTGGGATAGCACTCTTATCATTTGTGATTATAAATTCTTCAGGACGAATAGAGACTTTAACTTTCCCTTTATAATTAATATTATTTAGCTTAACCCTATGGTTTAGTATTGTAATTTCATTTTTGTCACACTCACCCATAATGATATTTGTTCTACCAATAAAGCTAGCAACAAATTCATTTGAAGGACGATGATAAATCTCTTGAGGTCTACCAATTTGTTGAATCTCCCCTAAATTCATAACGGCAATTCTATCACTGATGGCCATAGCCTCTTCTTGATCATGAGTTACATATATTGTAGTAATACCAACTTCTTTTTGAATATCTCTAATTGCTTGACGCATTTCAAGACGTAATTTAGCATCTAAATTTGAAAGAGGTTCATCCATTAACAACACATCTGGCATAATAACTAATGCACGTGCTAAAGCAACTCTCTGTTGTTGGCCTCCTGATAATCTCTCTGGCATTCTGTCTTTGTAATCATATATTTGCATTAATTTCAAAAATTTATCAGCCATAGGACCTATCTCAGATTTACTGAAATTCCTATTTTTTAATCCAAACTCAACATTTTCTCGAACTGTCAAATGTGGAAAAATAGCGTAATTTTGAAATACCATACCAATATTTCTTCTACTTGGGTCTAAATCATTGATTCTATTATCATTAAAATAGAAATCTCCACCCTCTATAGTGTTAAAGCCTGCGATCATTCTCAATAATGTTGTTTTCCCACAACCTGATGGTCCTAATAATGTAAAAAACTCTTTATCTTTAATTTGTACATCTAAATCTGGAATAATTACATTTTTACCATATGCCTTCATTGCATGTTGTATATTTATTGCTACACTCATAAATTTTTCCTATTAATCAAATTACAAACATAAAAGAAGACGCTACTTCTTTTATGTTTGTTGTTTTTTTATTTGAACGTTAATTATAGACTAGTGAACATATCGATGTAACGATCAACAAGTTCTTGCTTGTGAGCTGTTACATAAGCAGTATCTTCATTCTTTACGTTTATTTCATCAAGAGGTTTCATATAATCCGCTGTTTGAACATCTTGATAAACAGGACGGTTTGTTAATGTCATGCCATATACATCTTGAACTTCTTTAGATGTAATAAAATCGATAAATAATTTAGCTGCTTCTAAATTTTTAGCACCTTTAATAATTGCACTACCTGCTGGTAAAAATACAGTCCCTTCTTCCATGTAAACAATACCTACATCAGCCCCATCATTAATTAGAGTTAAACATGGATCTTCATATGATAAACCAATTGTATACTCACCATCTCTAACACCTTTCCAAACAGCTGATGAAGAACCTAAAACTTTAGTATATTTAAAGATTTCAGCAACTTTAGCCCAAGCTGCATCACTTTCATATCCACCAAAGTCAATTAGCATGTTTGTTAGATGAGCGAATGAACTAGAAGATTTTGAAGGGTCACCAGATACAATTTGACCTTCTAATTGAGGACCATATTTAATTATATCTTCATATCCTTTAATAGTTACACCTGGAAGTTTTTCAGCTAATTTTGTTTTGTTATAAACAATAACGCTACCATCAAGTGTATTCTTAGTTACATAGCCACTTTCGTTTCTATAAGCTTCAACTAAGTTAGCATCATTTTTACTTACATAAGTTTCAAACAAATCAGGTCTTCCTAAAAGTGTTGCATAGCTTCCGCCATACATAACGTCCCCTTGAGGATCATTTTTCTCTGATTCAATTCTTTTCATACATTCACCTGTACCAGCTGAAATAATATCAACAGAAATACCATATTTTTCTTCAAATGGTTTCTCAACAGCTTGAATAAGGCCTTCTGAGTTTGGTGAATAAACTACAAGAGTTTTGGAATCTTCAGAAGCTTTTTCTTCTGAACCTTGAGCAAAAGCAAAGCCCATAGTAGCAATTATTGCTAGCAAAAGAACTAATATTTTTTTCATTTATCTACTCCTTTCTAAATGATAATTAATTTTACCATCGGTATTTTCAGTTTGACATACCACCGGAGTTTGACAGTTAGGAAATTAATAATTTACAAGTAACAAACAATATAAGTAACGTAAAATGGGAAGTTAACGAAAGAGCTTCTATTTTTTTATACTTTTTTACTTACATTTTATTGTGAACGTCGTGAACGTTGACAAGTTTTAAAGCATATAGTACAATGTAAAGTGTAATAAATTAATATTTGAGAGGCTTTTTTATGTATGTAAGTATTCTTCCTGAGAAAAAGACTGGTAAACATATAATGATTGTTAGAGAATCTTATAGAGAAAATGGTAAGGTTAAGCAAAGAATAATTAAAAAATTAGGTTATGCTGAAGATTATGCTCACTTATATGATGATCCAATTGCTCATTTTAAAGAAGAATATAGATTAAAGTCTCAACAACTAAAAGAAAAGAAGAAAAAAACATCGATAGAAATCTCTGTATTTGAAGAACTTGAAACCTTAGATAAGGAAGATATTGCTACTAATAGGAAAAGCTTAGGAGCTGCAGCACTATCTGTTATTTATCATCAATTAGAATTAGATAAATTTATTAATAATCGAAATAGAAGTAATAACTCTCAATACAACGCTAATGCAATACTTAAGCTTTTAGTCTATTCAAGAATCCTTTTCCCAGGATCTAAATTATCAGCTTACAATAATAAGGGTAAATTCTTTGAAAAAATGGATTTTTCATCTCAACATATATATAGATTTATGGATAATTTAGTATCTTGGAAAGATGATTTATTTGTTCATTTAAATAAGAAAATTATTGAAAAATATAATAGAGATACAACATTATTATTCTATGATGTAACAAATTATTACTTTGAAGTAAATGATAATGATGAATTTAGACGAAAAGGTGTCTCAAAAGAACATAGACCTAATCCAATAGTCCAAATGGGATTATTTATGGATGACCAAGGCATACCTCTAAATTACCAATTATTCCCAGGAAATACTAATGACTGTAAAACTTTAATACCTATGATGGGAGAGACTAGATTAAACCTTGATCTCAGAAATATCATCATTGTTGGTGATAAAGGTATGATGAGTGGTGAAAACATTAGTAGAATTAGAGCCCAAAGAAATGGATATGTAATTAGTGCTTCTATTAGAGGAGCTTCTAGTGATTTCCAAAAGTTTGTATTGGACCAAAAAGACTATAAATATGTTGAGATACCTGTTGCTCAACGATATGAAAGTAAAAACTCGATTCTTAGAGATAATGGAGAAACTCAAATATTAAAGCTAAAAGACATTCTAACTGATAGAGAAATTAATGTTCCTGATATAAGACATGAAACAACAACTAAAATAAGAATAAAAGAAAGACAAATCTTTTTTTATAGTGAAAAATATGCTAGGAAAGCAAAAAAAGATAGACAGTCAGCTTTAGAAAAAGCAAAGACTCTTGTAAGAAACAATCAAAAACTAAATAAGTCTTTTGGAAGCTACAAATATATTAAAGAATGTTATATCAAAGATGATGGTGAACTTGTTCCACCTAAAAATGTAGAACTATTATTTGATGAAGAAAAATTAAAGAAAGAAGAAGCTTTAGATGGATATTATGTAATATTTACAAATGTAGTTGGACTAGAAGAGGATGAAAAGCCATTTAAAGGTAAAAGCAAATTCACAAAAGAAGGTTTATTTAAATTAAATAAAAAAGTATCAGGCTATGATATTATAAAAATGTATAGAGGCCTTTGGGAGATAGAAGAAACCTTTAGGATAACAAAAAGCAATCTTGAAGTTAGACCAGTTTATCACTATAAAGAACCAAGAATTGATTGTCATTTCTTAATATGCTTTATTGCTCTAACTATTGTTAGAATATTAGAAAAAAATGTAGGTGAAGAATTCACGACAGAAGAAATCATAGAAAGTTTAAGAAAAGCGAATGGATCTAAATTAGAAAATAATTTCTATATATTTGATTATTATAATAAAGTATTAGAAAGAATAGATGAAACTCTAGGAACAACATTTAATAGGAAATATTTAACAATCGGAGAGATAAAGAAAATAATAGCTAAAACAAAAAAGTAAAACTGAAAGTACTACAAAAAAATGTTTTAGAATAAATTTATAATTATTTACACGTAAAGGAATTATTTGGCAAATATGTAAAAAACGGTGCTAAACAAAGATATTAAGAAAAAAAGTAAAAAAATTGTTAAAAAAATCCAAAAATTACAAAAAAAAACTACAACTTTTTGTAAATGAATACCTCTTATAAGTTCTTTTAGAGTAAAGAATTATATGAAATTTTTTCTTTTTTTGCTGTCAAAGACAGGATAATTAATTTTACCATCGGTATTTTCAGTTTGACATACCACAAAAGGACAGACTTTATAGTAAAAATAGACATTTAATAATTTTTGTGATTTTTTTAACTTAGCTTTTGATATTTAAAAACTAATTTTCTCATTGTTTTTAATCAATTCTGTAACAGAATAACCTGTATAACTTTTAAATTTTGAACAAAAGTATTTATAATCGTTAAAGCCTACCATTTCTGCTATTTGATAGATAGGATATTTGTCTAAACTAATTAACTTAATTGCTTCATATATTCTATAACTATTTAAGGTTGTATTAAAAGTAATGTCATTTTGCTTAAGTTTATTTTTAATAGTTGAAGCACTATAATTTAATTGAGTTGCAACATCGTCTAATTTTATTTTCTTCATATAGTTAGATTTAATAAAATCTATAATTTCTCTCAATAATTTGTCATCACTATCAATTTCTTGATAAACTTTTGATATATTTTTTGCTTGAAATTTAGCCTTATTTATTAGCTTCTTATCATCAAGATTTGCAATTGCTTTCTTTAAAGAGTTCTTTAATAATTGATGATCTAATGGTTTTACTAAGTATTCTGTAACTCCATAAGTTATTGCTTTCTTAGCATATTCAAAATCACTATATCCACTTAATATAATGAACTCGAAATTTTTCCTATTTTCAATTCTTTCAATCATTTCAAGCCCGCTTATAAGAGGCATTTTAATATCAGTGATAATAATATCAACTTTGTGTTTCTTTAAATAATCAAGACAAGAAATAGGATTGTCAAAATCAGCAACTACCACTAAATCTAAACTAGAAAAATCAAAACTAAACATCAATCCTTTTCTAATAATATCTTCATCTTCACAAATTGCTACATTATACATTATTTTATTTCAAAACTAATCTCAAACACGGTCCCATTTTCATCTCTTCTCACATCCAAATTAGAATTTGGATAAAGGATTAAAAATCGTCTTAGAACATTATGAACTCCGATATGATTTGTTAAGTTTTTCTCCTTTTTACAAGTTTCCATTATTTCAGTAATTATTGTATCACTTATACTTACACCTGTATCATACACCCTAATATAACATAAGTTATTAATTATTTCAGCACTAATTTCTATATGAACTTTGGTACTATCTTTAAACCCATATTTTATACTATTTTCAACTAAGGGTTGGATAGATAATTTAGGGACTTTTACATCTTTTATTTCATCACTCATATTTATATTATAGGTTAGTTTATCTTTAAACCTAAATTTATAAAGATTTAGATATTTCTTTAGATAAGTTAAATCACTTTCAAGTGTTGAATAGTTAATATTATTATTTATGGAATAGCGAAAGATAGAATTTAGCTCTAAAATATATTTTTCTGTCTCTTTTACATCAAACATCATAGAATATCTTATAGTTTCTAATGAATTATATAAAAAATGTGGATTAAACTGTGAATCCAATTTCTTTTTTTCATAAATAATATTTATTTCACTTAATTCTTTATTTAATTTAATCTCTGAATTTAATCTGTCTATCATTTGATTTATATTTTTTGATAAATTTTTAAACTCTCCATCTAAATTCTCATTTATTTTATGGTCTAGTTTTCCGTGTGAGACTATATTTGTATCTTTTATTATGGACTCAATACTTTTAGAGTTTTTCTTCGCAATTTTTCTTATAACTGTATTTGAAAAATAGATAATGAAAAAAACAATGAGGAGAAGAATAAAAAATAGAATAAAATAATATTTTTCTAAGCTAAAGGTTTCCTCTAGATAGTAAATTGTATAATAATCTCTGCTTACTTTTGTAACTTTATATCGTATCCCATTTAATTTATATATTCTTGAATATTTAAAGTCTTCACCTGAGTTTAAAATCCAATAGTTATTACTTGCAATTACTGTATTGAACTTATTAGCAATAACATAATTTCCAGATTTTGGTAATAAAAAATAACTTAAATCATTAATATCTATTACAAAAGTATCTATTGCTATCAATAAACCATCTTTGTATAAACCAGAATAATATACTAAATAAGAATTATCGCTGTCTAAATCAGTATAGGTTAAAAAAGCTAAAGGATTATTCTCATTTATTCTATCCCTAATGATATCTAAATACATCTTATATCTTAGATTTGAAAAACTAAGTTCTTCATAAATTGGATTTAAATCACTATCATAAAGATTATAATAGTAGCGTAGATTCATTGACTTTGAAAAAGAATAATCAGTAGTTGAAACTAATTTTTTATCGACCCTATTATTTTCCACTTCAATTATATAATCTTCATCCAAATTATGATTTATCATTTGGTTTTGGAGTTTATCATTTAAATTTTGAAAAGTTGTGTCCAAAAAATTTATACTCTCCTCTTTGTACATATTCTTCTCAACTACACTTATCAATAATGTAATTGAAACAAATAAGAAAAATATAACTATAATTAACTTTATAGCAAAAGTTAAAAAATTTTTTCTAAGCTGGTTTTCAAAGTTCATCTTTTCTATAATAAATGTGATATAGTATTTTTAGCAAGGCTTTTGCCTTTAACATTTTTTTTACCTTTGTTTTTTACAATCTTAAAAAAAACACCCAACTTTAATTTTTCAAAAGTTGGGCATTATTCAAACATAATAAATAAAAAGAAATATTATTTCCTCATTTTCTTTACAATAACTTCAGCAGCTTTAATTAAAGGATATCCTGCAGGAGAGCCTGTCAATAAAGGTTGGGTTCCAATCTGCATTGTTAATAAGGCTTTTACTGTTACTCTATTTTGAATTAAAAATCCAATTGCATTAGTTAATTCACCAATACTAGATCCTCCATATACTTCCCCACCTAAAATCATTCCACAATCTGAAGCAACTATCAATTTAACAATTTGTGGATGAGTATTAGCCATATTTCCAGGATGAGTATCTATTCCAGAAAAACTACCACTAATAATTGCAAAATTTTCTGCAACTGCTTTAGCTTCTGTAATTCCAGCTGTTCCAAAAGCATGCTCTCCAATTGCAGTAGCATAAATAGCTATTGTACCTGTAAAAGGTTTACAAGGACTTAATGTATAAAGGTTCATTCCAGCAGTTCTAGCTTCAGCACATGCTGTTGAAGCTAACATTGTTCTATCAAGCTTTCTTGTTACAAAATCTCTTTTCTCTGCACAATCTCCAACAGCTATTATATCTGTTGAGCAGGGAAGGACTCTCATGTATTCACAAGTTTTGATAAAGCCAAATTGATTTAATTCAAGCCCTGCTTTAGCAGCAATTTCAGTATTAGGAGCATATCCCATTGAAAGAATTACAGCATCAGCATCAAGTTGTTCTCCAGAGGTTAAAACAACTTGTGAAACTTTACCATCTTTACCTTTAATTTGAGCAACACCCTTTCCTGTGATTAAGTTTAAACCTCTCTCTTTTAGATGGCCTTCAGCTATTTTACCAAATTCTTTATCAAAGGCCCTGCTTAAAATTGTTTCTTCTATTTCAACTAAAGTTACCTCATAACCTTTTTTATTTAATTCATCCGATACTTCAACTCCAATAAAACCAGCTCCGATTACTGTTATTTTTTTTACTGTTTTTAATTTATCTAACATATCATCTAAGTAGATTTTATTCTTTGGAATAGTAAATACGTTTTCAAGATCTGCACCCTTTAACCATTTTGGAAGTGTAGGTTTAGAACCTAAGGCTAAGATTAATTTTTCATAAAAAAAAGTCTCGCCACTTTTAGTTTTACATGAGTGCTCTTCAACTTCAATATCACTAACTTCATCAATTATTATTTCTACACCAACTCCAGTTAATGGTTTGTCAGGTAAAATATCCTTACTACTATCACTTAAGGAACCAAAAATATAAGGGATACCACAAGGAATTAAAACTTGTTTTTCTTTTCTAATTAAAACTACTTCCTTTTCTGGATAAGTTGATTTAGTTGTGATTGCAGCTTGCAATCCTGAAGCACCGCCTCCTATTACTACGACGTCTACTTTTCTCATTATTGAGTCCTCCTCATATTGTAGAGTCCTTATTTTAGGGCTTACTAATATATTTATTTAATTTTATTTTCTATTAAGCCTGCTCGGCATAATGGACAATCTTCCTTATTTGAGGGAGGGCATAACGAATCTCTCTCTCTTTTTGCATCACTTAACTTATTAAGTTCTTGAGAAACTTTTTTAAGTAACTGTTGATTTACCCTATAGTGCTTGAAATAGCCTCTTTTTTCACCTGAAATTAATCCAGCCTCTTTTAAAACTTTAAGATGTTGCGAGACTGCTGCTTCCGTTATATTTAATTTAAGTGCTAACCCACCTACACAATAATCTCGTTTCAATAATTCATTAATTATTTTGTAACGATTACTATCTGATAAAGCACTCATTATTTGTACTAATTCTAAAATATTTTTTACCTCATCTAATTAAGCATTTACTTAATTAGATTAACACTTGAAAATTTATCTATCAACAAAATAAATTAAAAAAAATATGTAATTAAATGTACTTTTTAAATTACTACTTATCATATATTTAGGTTATTGTTAGTAGCAACTTAATTACTAAAAATTTAGATTGACAAATATCGATTTGACATTTACAATTCTCATATCGAAAATTTTAGATATGAGAGATTTAATGGATCAAAATAATAAAAAATATGCAAAAATTTTTAAAGCTCTTTGTGATGAACAAAGACTACATATTTTAGATTTACTTAGAAGTGGAACTAAATGTGGATGTGAAATACTTGAGAAAATTGATATTGGCCAATCTTCTCTATCTTACCACATGAAAATTTTAGTAGAATCTGGCCTTGTAGAAAGTGTTCAAAAAGGGAAATGGACTCATTATCATATATCTAAGAGTGGTTGTAACTATGCCCTTAAGATTCTTAAAGAAAAAACGAATATTGAATAATTAAACCAAGTATATTTTATAATCAATCTTTATAACCCTATTAATAATAGACTATTAATAGCCTAATTTAAGTGTATAAACAAAGACTTTGAATAAAAAGTTAATTGTTTAATTAAATAATACATTAGTAAATTCAACATTGGAGGTAATTACTAATTATGGAAGATAATCAAAAGAAAAAACTTATTAGACTTTTCATTCCAGTATTCATTGTACTTATACTTTTAATTCTTTGGAAAGTTAAAAACACTCACCCTGTGGTGGCTGAAGAGCCTTCTCAAATTGAAGTTAATGAGGATTTTGTTTTAGAAGCTAATGAAATAAATTTAGAACAACTCAAAAAATATAACTTACCTATAATTATAGATTTTGGTGCAGATTCTTGCATTCCTTGTAAAGAAATGGCTCCAGTTTTAAAAACTTTAAATGAAGAAATGCAAAATAAAGCTATCATTAAATTCGTAGATGTTTGGAAAAATGCAAATGGTGCTAATGGGTTCCCAATTCAAGTTATCCCAACTCAAGTTTTAATAAATAGTGATGGCTCTCCGTACACTCCAAGTGAAGATATTGAAATTAATTTTATTATGTATAGTTCTAGAGAGACTAATGAACATGTTTTTACTGTTCATCAAGGTGGTCTAAGCGAAGAAGATATGAGAATTATTTTAAAGGATATGGGAGTTAATTAATGCAAGAAATTTTAGAAAGTTTATCTATCTTAATTAGTGAAAATAGGTGGATTGCTCCTTTTATTGCTCTCTTAGCTGGGCTTTTAACTTCAATAACGCCTTGTTCCCTTTCAAGTATCCCTTTAGTTATTGGCTATGTTGGAGGCGTTGGAAAAAATGATGTTAAAAGATCTTTTTATCTATCATTAACTTTTGTAGCAGGAAGTGCAATCACCTTTACTACCTTTGGAGTTATTGCTTCTTTAGTAGGTCGTTTAATTGGAACTTCTGCTTCTTGGTGGTATCTTTTACTTGGCACTATTATGATTCTAATGGCTTTACAAACTTGGGATATTTATCAAATTATTCCTTCTAGTTATCTTGTTTCAAAAAACACTAAAAAAGGTTTTATCGGAGCTTTTATAGCAGGTATTCTTGGTGGAATTTTTTCATCTCCTTGTTCAACTCCTGTTCTAATTGCCCTCCTTGCTATTGTTGCAAGTCAAAATGACATAGTTTGGGGAATAGTTTTATTATTACTTTATTCTATAGGACACGGAATTTTATCTATTGTTGCCGGAACTTCTATAGGGTTTGTTCAAAAACTCTCAAACTCCCCTCAATATGGTAAAGCAAGTTCTGTTTTAAAAAATATTATGGGATTTTTGATTTTACTAATTGGTTTTTATATGTTCTATTTAGGTTTTTAAATTTTTATAAAAATATAATTAATTAAAATTTAAACTCAAATAAATAAGTAAAAAAATGTAAATAAATATTCTTTATAAACATTTAATCCTAAGTTGTTTTATTCTTAAAAAACATTTTATTTCAACTTAGGATTTTTATTCATAGAAAAACAGACTCTATTATTTATAGAAATAATTATTAATTTTCTAACTCCATGGGAAAGGTTTTTTCCCAATATTGCTTACACTACTTGGGACTTTAATATAATTTAGGTTAGTGTCTGCAAAAGCATAATCTCCAATTGTTTTTAAAGATGTAGGGAAATTTATACTATTTAAATTATTACAATGAAAAAAAGCACTATCTCCAATTATTTCAACACTTTCTGGAAGAGTAACTTTAGCTAAGGAAGTATATGCAAAGGCCTCATCTCCTATTTTTACAAGTTTATCTCCAAATTCTACATTTGTTAAATATCTAAATGAATAGAAAGTTTCATCTTCTATTTCTTTTAAATTCTTAGGCAATTTCATTTGTTGTATTGATACACTATTTGAATAATTAGGGTTGGATGCAAAAATATCCCTATTTATACTTTCCATACCATCACCGAATATAAAGGTTTTTAAATTAGTACAATTGTAAAATGCAAAAGTACCTATTTTCTTAACATTATTTGGTATTTCAACATAAGATAAATTAGTGGACCTAAATGCTTCTTCACCAATTTCAATTAGATTATCACTTAATGTAATATTTGTTAAATTTTTACAATCCTCAAAAGCTGTATCTCCAATTGTCTCTACATTGTTTTTCATTTCAACAGTAGTCAAAGCTGTTGATTCAAAGGCTGCATTTCCAATTGTTTTTAAAGATGTAGGGAAATTTATACTATTTAAATTATTACAATGAAAAAAAGCACTATCTCCAATTATTTCAACACTTTCTGGAAGATTAACTTTAGCTAAGGAAGTATATGCAAAGGCCTCATCTCCTATTTTTACAAGTTTATCTCCAAATTCTACATTTGTTAAATATCTAAATGAATAGAAAGTTTCATCTTCTATTTCTTTTAAATTCTTAGGCAATTTCATTTGTTGTATTGATACACTATTTGAATAATTTGGGTTGGATGCAAAAATATCCCTATTTATACTTTCCATACCATCACCGAATATAAAGGTTTTTAAATTAGTACAATTGTAAAATGCAAAAGTACCTATTTTCTTAACATTATTTGGTATTTCAACATAAGATAAATTAGTGGACCTAAATGCTTCTTCACCAATTTCAATTAGATTATCACTTAATGTAATATTTGTTAAATTTTTACAATCCTCAAAAGCTTCATCTCCAATTTTCTCTACACTATCAGATATAATGAGCTTCTCAACTGCACTATTTTTAAAAGCTTGTGATTGAATTTCTTTAACAGCAACATTGTTTGGAGAAAAATAAGGAATCATAACCACTTTATTTGTATTTTTGTTAATAAAACCAGTAATTACATTTCCCTCATATTTAAATAAAAGAGGATCGGTTGAATAATAGGCGTAAAAAGTAAGATACTGAGTAGCTTTAATCTTTTGATTCGATAGGACACCTTTTTCAACTTCAGGAGAATACCAACAATTAAATACGTGTCCTTCAACTGGGGGTTGTTTACCTTCAGGTAAGGTAAACAAATTATCTTCGTCACAGATATAAGTTCTAACTCCATCTAAATCTTGGATAGTAATTATAAAAGGTTCTAAATTCCATTCTGGAATCTTAAACATATTTGATTGTGTTAAAGTTTTTTCTTGAAATGCAAGTTTTTCTTTTAATGTATACAACTGTGTTTGCTCTTTAGGGCTATACATAAAACTTTCAATGCTTGTTGGTGATAGATTAGCTTTAATTATCCTAGCATTATTATCATTTCTTATAACAATCATCTTGTTTATATTTATATAATAGTCATGTATTGATTCTTTATCACTTGATATTGTGTACTGTAGTTTTACTGAAATAGGATTACTATTTGGATCAGCTAAATAAGCTTCTAAAACTTCAACTTGTTCTAAATAATCAATGAATTCTTGTGTATATTCACCGGAGTCTTTTAATTGAGGAATTTCTGATTGGGTGAAGTCTTCATAACTCAAATCAAATGTCATTTGAATTCTTTTGTCTAGAATTATGAAATCTAAGACTATTGGCCAAGCATTAGTTGAACCGTTATATTGTCCAATTGTAATATTTATCTCATCATTAAAAGAATCAATTACAAAATCTGTATCATTTAAAGAATCTATATTATCTAAAATAATATCATATTCTTCAGAGAGTTCATCTTCTAAAGCATTAATTAAAATAGATCTATTCTCTTTATATTGATCAAAAAAAGATTCATTTGACTGGTCAATTAAATATTGAGTATGTTTTTTACTTTGCTCTGTTTCTTTTCCCCCAGATTTTTCAGCAATAGATAAGGTCCTATTACTAAGTTTTTCATTATCGGCAAAAAAGTCTTCTTCAGTTTGCTTTCTTAATTTTTCTATTTCACTAAGCATCTTATTAGAACTTGTTTCGTAGCTAGACACTTTTTGTTCAATTTGATTTACAACAATTAAAGGATTTTCATTAGGTATTAAAGATGCAATGTTTATACTAATTGCTTCATCACTTTTAGCTTTTAAAGATTCAGCCTTTTCAATTATTTGAGCTGTTTTTGATTGAATGACCCCTTCTCTCCATTGTTGCTCTTGAGCTAAAGCTTTCTCTTTTTCTTCATTTATTTCATTTCTCTTTGCAATAATTTGAGATAGCTTATCACTTTGTTCTTGTTCTATGGCAGTTAAAGTATTTTGTAAATTAAAAATTTCATCATCTAGCAATTTTTGTTGTTTATCTAATAAATTCAAATATTCAACTTTTAAGGCTGTTTCGTTAATATTAAGTTTTGGTCCAATCCATGACTCATTTAAATGAATCATAATAAATTTATAATTTTTATAATCTTTTAGATAATTAAAAATGAATTCAATATATTGGAGTTTATCACTATCAACTGTTGTATCTTTTAATAAGGCATTTGTTTGTTCAATAGAACTTAATGTATCATTTATTCGTTCAATATATTGTTTTTGTACACTTTCACTATCAACAATAATAGCTTCTACACATTTAAGACCATTAACATCAGCCTTTGTATTATATTGAACTCCAATTAACTTAGACATTGAGGAAAGAATTAAATCTTCCGAAAAGGTATCTGTAGTAGTTTTATCATTTTCTACTTCAACTACAGATTTTGTTGTACTACTTACCTCTGTTGAAATATATGAAGATAATCGTTGTAAAGAATTTTTAGTAGCTTCTTCTTGGGTTTCACCATACCCCTCTACAATAATTGGGGATGCATATATGAATGATAAAAACATTAAAAAGGAAAGTATTAAAATTAGTTTTTTAGATTTCATTATTAACCTCAACTGTATCTATAACTGTAAAAGCTACAGGGAGGTTGTCTTTACATGAATCAAACTCTTTATTACTAAAAGTAGATTGACTAGCACACGAAATTGTTAGACTTAAATAAAGTCCTACCATAAGCGAAAATATTATTCTTTTTTTCATAAAGCTTCATTCCTAAGTTATTTTAATATGATAAAACTTAAAAGCTATAAACAAAGTGTGTTTAGTAGTATACAAATTTAGGTTTAATCATCTCTAAAAAAAACACTTCCTTTAATTTTTTCTACTTCTATTATCCTCTATTTAATTTCTTAAATTAGTAAGATAATCAAATTTGATTTAATAACATTATTTTTTACAACTTTTAAAACACTAATTGATTACAAAAGAATTAAACTAAAAAAATTAGAAATGAATAATTTAACCAATAGCTAATTTATATTTTTTAATGTGCTTACAACTAATAATAAAATAAAATTTATAGCTAAAATAAAAAAATAGTTTTCCAAGTTATTAATCTTTATTTCGAAAATTATATAATAACTATTAGTAGTTATCAATATAATAATATTGTTATTATAAATAAAGTGCCGAATTAAACACATTTGCTTAAAAATAATTAATAGATTTATTTATGTTTTTTAAATTTTTATTTTGTAAATATCAAATTATTTGCAGTACATTTTGAAAATAAATTCCACTTAAAAAAATTCTTATTAATCTCACGTTTTTTATAAAAATAGTCTTAATCAAATTCAAAAAAAATATTATACTCATTACAGTTTATTTATATTTTTTTAAATTTTATCTCGGATATTTTATTTTAAACTAAACAATTAGAAACAAAATTGTGTTTTTATCTTGTTTGAAGACGAATAAAACAAATTAAGTATCCTAACAGAAAAAATTATTAAAATTTATTTTATCTCGTTATTTCTCTATATCACAACAAATTAAATAGATATTAAATTATTATTTGCATAAAAATTGAATATATATACTAGCAATGCATATTAATTTGTACTACTATATTGTTCGATCATCATATTTTAGGAGATAAAAATAATGAATGGCATAACAGTTCTTTTAATTAGTATAGCGGCTTTGTTTGCAGGCTATATTTTTTACGGCAAAAAACTTGCCAAAAAATGGGGAGTTGATGCTTCGCGCAAGACACCAGCTTATGAATTCGAAGATGGGGTTGATTATGTACCAACTGATTCTAACGTATTATTTGGACATCAATTTGCTTCAATTGCAGGAGCAGCACCAATTATTGGACCTATAGTAGCTTCTACTTATGGATGGCTTCCAGTTCTCTTATGGTGTCTCTTAGGTGGTATTTTCTTTGGAGGTGTTCAAGACTTTGGCTCAATGGTTGCTTCTGTTAAAAATGAAGGTCATTCACTAGGGTATATAATTCAAAAATACCTAGGAAAAACTGGTAAAACTTTATTTTTACTTTTCTGTTGGTTATTCTGCATTGTTGTTATAGCAGCATTTGCAAATATTGTTGCAGTATCCTTTGGTTCTGTTAGCAATAACCCAACTTTAACACAAAGTAATGGTAGTACAGCCACAACTTCAAGTTTATTTATCATTTTCGCTGTAGGTTTAGGATTTTTTGCTCGCAAATTTAAACCTAATCAAATTATTCAAACAGTAGTTGCTATTGCTTTATTAGTTATAGCTATGTTTATTGGTTTAAAAGCTCCAATAACCTCTCTAGATGTACATGGCTGGTCATACATCGTATTTATTTATATTTTCGTGGCTTCTGTAGTACCTGTTTGGGCTTTACTACAACCCCGTGACTACTTAAATAGTTTCTTACTCATATTTATGATAGCTGCTGCAGTATTTGGAATTATTATAGCAAGGCCAGATATGTCTTTACCTGCTGTAACTTCTTTCTCAGTTGGTGGACAAAGCATGTTCCCTTACCTATTTGTAACAATAGCTTGTGGTGCTGTTTCCGGCTTTCATGCACTAGTTAGTTCAAATACTTCAAGTAAGCAAATTAAAAATGAAAAAGATATGATTAAAGTAAGCTATGGTGCTATGTTAGTCGAATCTCTCTTAGCAGTAATTGCACTTGTTTGTGTAGGTTCTCTTGGTGGAATGCCAGAAGGAGCAACTGCTCAACAAACTTTTGCTATGGCTATTGCAAACTTCTTAGATATTGTTCACATGGATCATAATTTAAGCTTAACTTTAATTAACCTTGCAATCAGTGCTTTCGCTCTAACTTCTCTTGATTCAGTTGCTCGTATTGCTAGACTTTCTTTCCAAGAGTTATTCACTGACGAAGATCAAGATTCTTCAAAAGTTAACTTTATTCAAAAACTTTGCCAAAATTCAATCTTTGCAACAATCATTACTTTAGTTCTAGGTTACGCACTATCTAAGGGCGGTTACTTAAATATTTGGGCACTATTTGGTAGTTCTAACCAAATGCTAAGTGCTTTAGCTTTAAGTGCAGTTGCAGTTTACTTAAAGAAATCTGGAACAGATAGTAAAAATGTTTGGATTCCAATGTTAATTATGATGGCTGTTACATTCAGTGCTTTAACACTATTAAACATCAGTAACTTCAAGGCTATTGGAACAGAAAACTTTGTGTTTGCAAAACAAGGTTTACAACTTATATTTGGTATATTCATCTTTATCACTGGAATCTTAATTTCTTATAATTCAATTAAAAGTATTTTCTTTAAAGATTAATTTACATAAATAATTTTAGCAAAAAAAACAATAAATAAAATGAGGTTGTTGATAAGTGTGATACTTTTCAACAACCTCTTTTTTTCTAAAAAAGAAAATTCTTTAATTTAAAATACTCCTTAAATACATAAGAGCACTGTCAACCTTTTCAATATTATCATCATTGAAATTATATCTGAGTCTAATGGGAAATTCATATTCTAAACAACCTGTTTTTTTAATTGTCTCTGAAGTTGTTAAATAATGTGAAGATTTCTCAGTTAAATAATCTCCTATTATTTCTATAGCTTCGCCACTCCAGGCAAAGGAGCCAAAAGAAGCTGTTGTTTTACCCTCTAATGATGGTAGTGCTTTTAAAAGGCTTTCAAGAGAGCCTATCATATCTCCATATTTTGTAGCACTTCCTATAAGTAATAAATCAGATTTTTCAACACTTTCTATAATTTTGTCATGAGAGGTTTTATCGGCATCGAATAGATGCACATTAAATCTTTTAGTTTCAGATAATTTATCAGATATGTAATTTGCAATTTTTCTAGTAGTACCTCTCATAGTGGTATAAACAATAGTTACGTTTTTAATTTCTTTAGTTGTTTTAGACTTTTCTCTATATATATCAATATAATATTTGATATCCTTATCTATTATATACCCATGAGAAGTTGCTATTGTTTGAATATCTAAAGTATCTATAATTTCTAATAATGATAACACATATATTCTATGAGGACTAAAAATTAAATCATAATATATACTAAAATCTTCATCTATAGATTTTGATTCTAATGAATTTGTAGCAACTTGTGTTGCGATATGAGTGCTGAAAATATCGCAAGAAAATAATATCTTATCTTCAATACAATAACTAATCATTGTCTCTTCTGTATGTAAGTTTGGGACATTAAAAAAAGATAAAGTTTTCTCACCAATATTAAGAGTATCTCCTGTTTTTACAATTAAAAAATCTCTATTTTTTATTTTATAAACTTCTTTTAGATGTTCAACTGCTTTATAACTACAAACAATTGTTGCACTAGTAGCTTTTCGAATTAATAACCCTAAAGATCCTGAGTGATCTGGCTCTGTATGATTTATAACAATATATTTAATTTTATCTAAAGCAATCTTTGTACTAAGATTCTTAACATATTCTTTGCTATAAAACATATCTACAGTATCAATAACTGTGGGTTTGCTTGTATTATAAAAATAACTATTATATGTTGTACCTTTTGTTAAAACTAATCTATGAAAAGGCACATCCCTATCATCAATGACTCCAATTTCCCAAAGTTTTTCATTAATTTTATAATTTTGTTGTAACATAACTTACCCCTCTGTAAACTTATTTATAGATTTATTTAAACTCTACTATTTGAGGATAAATCATTTAGATATGGCAAGACGTTGCAAATACAACAAAGAAAGTAAAAAACTAATATTTCACCAATAAAATACAAAGAGAATATAAAAATTTTTTCTACATTAAGTTCAAATTATTATATCTCTCTCTTTATTTTTCTTTAAGACAAATTTATCTAAAACGAGTGAAAAGCCATCTACTAGACAGATAAGTATAAAAGATTGGGAATTATCCCTCTTTGATGCTAAAGCAACTATATACTTTAAGCACATAGTTAAAAAAAAACTTAGTCAATTGCTCTAAACTTTAAATTTTCTATACAACAAAATAATAAAAATATATATTATAGCACTTAAGGAAAATACAATTAATGAATAAAATCAGAAACAAAAAAGAAAATATTACAGGTTCACAAAATCTAGATTCAAAAATATTAACCAAAATAAAAGATTTAAAACTTCTTATAGAAAAAGATAATGAAATATATTTTGAATTACTATTGATAGAAAATTGCAAATATTTAAATATGGATTTTTCTGCATTAACCTTTGAATCTATATTATTTAAAGACTGTGTTTTTAACTTTTGTGATTTTGAAAATTCAACTTTTATAAACTGTACTTTTGAAGGTTGTGATTTTTCATCTAGCCAATTTTCTAATTCATATTTTGATAAAAGTACTGTAAAATTCAGTAAATTTAGTGGAGGCTCTTTTAATCAAGCAAAATTATCAAATATGATAATTGATGAATCCACCTTTTCCCTTTCATCTTTCTTTAATTCTAAAATTATAGATTTTAAAATTAATAAATCATCTTTTACAGAAGCTTCTTTTGAAGATTGTAAATTAAAAAATTTTATTTTAATTGAAGTAGATTTTACTAGAGCTGAGTTTTTTAAAACACCACTTAAAAATATTGATTTCACCTCCTCTACAATTGATAATATTGTATTCTCAGATAATATGAGTGAAATAAAAGGTATGATAGTAGACACTTACCAAGCAGCAGCCTTAGCTACTGCTTTAGGTATTAAAATAAAGTATTAAAAATCTATTTTTAATCACTAATAAAGGTATCGATAGCAATAAATATATCGAAATCTGGATAAATTTCTTTTAGATGATCTTTAATAGAATCTCTTAGAGCAAATTTATCATCAACATTAAAATCAACAACTATATCAAATGAAAGTTGTTTAGCTTCAAAGTTGATATAAAAAGCATGCATTTGAACAATACCATCTATCTTTAATAGATAATCATTGATTTCTTTCATGATTTTTTTAACAATAGGATCTTCTGTATTTGCAGCATAAATTCCAAAAGTTAAAATAATACCATATTGATCAAACATATCCATTCTAAGCTTTCTAGTAAGTTCATATATTTGTTTTGTCGTTACATTTTCCTCTAATTCAATATGAACAGATCCTATCATCGTTTCAGGTCCATAATTGTGCAATATCAAATCATAAACACCAATGACCATCTCTTCTTCTTTTATTTTTGCTTTTATTTCCTTTGAAAGCTTACTATCGATTCTAGTCCCAAGGATTCTATCTAAAGTATCACTTAACATATCCCAACCAGCTTTGATTATTACTAAAGCAATAATAGCTCCTAGATATCCATCAATATTGATTTCCCAAATCATTGAAATTACGGCTGAAACTAGTGTCGAAGCCGAAACAATAGCATCAAAAAATGCATCAGACCCGGAAGCAACTAAGGCTGTTGAATTAACCTGTTCTCCAATTTTTTTTGTATATCTTCCCAGAATCAATTTTACGATTATTGCTAGAACAATAAAAACAATCATTAAAAAAGTATATTTTGTAGTTGTTGGATTTAAGATCTTTTTTACTGATTCAATTAATGAGGTAGCACCTGCAAAAAAAACTATCGATGAGACAATCAATGCACTTAAATATTCTATTCTTCCATGCCCTAATGGATGTTTATTATCAGCAGGTTTTAAGGCAAGCTTCATGCCTACAATAGTTATAATTGAGGATAATGCATCACTTAAGTTATTTATAGCATCCATTACAATTGCAATCGATGATGATAATAATCCTATAATTAACTTAAAAACCGATAGAAAAGCATTACTTAAAATACCAATAATGCTTGTTTTAATTATTTGTTGATCTCTAGAAACTTTTTTATTCATACGATTCCTTTTTAATTATTATTATATAAAAGAAAAATTCAATTATTAAATTTTTACATTTGGATTTAAATATTTGCCATGATTCTTGGTTTTCTTTCCAAACTCTATTGCTGAAACTGGACATCTATGTAAACAACCTAAACATAAAACGCATTCTCTCATTACCCATATAGGTCTTCCATCTTTCATTTCTATTGCATTAACAGGACATTTTTTTTCACATATCCCACAACTAATACACAAATCAGTTACTTTAAAATTATCTGTATTATTATTTCTTTTATATTGAAATTGATGAATCTTCATAGCTATTCTATAAAGAATTTTATTTAGAATAAAATTACCATCTTCTTTATTAATAATTTTTTTAATAATTTTATCGACTTTCTCCTCAGCCTTTGAAACTTTTTTCAAAGTTGCTTTTTTATTACTTACATTAAAAATAGGAGTAAATGTATCAGGATATTTTACACAAAAAGCAGCATTTAATTTAATATGCTTTTTCTCAAGAATTTTTCTAACAGCTTGTGAGGCAACCCCAGTTGTAGTTCCAAATGTTATAATAGTAAAAAAATATGAATTATCATAATTTTTAAAATTAACTTTTTTTAAAAACTCATTAACAATATTAGGTAAACCTAAAAAATAAACTGGGACAACAATACCCACTCTATCTATCTTCTGAAAATCAAAAGATACCTTATTATTTTTTAAACAATTATCAATTTTTAATAATTCATCATTTGTAGCTCTTGAAACTCTCGTTGCTACATATTTAGAATTTCCACAAGCAGAAAAATAGAAAATCACGAAAAGCTCCTTCATACAATCTAATTTTCTTTAATAATGCTTTGATTATTTAATTAACTATATAGCAAACTTTAAATTTTAAAAATATAGAAAAACTTATATTAGATAATAATTATTTATACTATTCTACTTTTCACTCTCAAACAGGTAAACAAATAAAGCTAATATTGTAAATTAAACTTTTAAAAAATAAAATAAGTATTTATTTGACTCTAACAATGTAAAACTTTTTTTTTAAATAAATCAAAACTAAGTAGATAATGCAATTTCTTTATTGATAAATAATTACTTATATTCTTAATAAAAATGTGTTTTTTTAATCAAAATAATTCATAAGAAAATAAATAAAAATTAATCGATACTTACTTAGCTAAGTATTGACCTTATCAATTTCACTGTGCTACTTTATAGAAAAACATTTATAGGAGATAACAATTATGATAACAACATTTACAGCTAATGCAAAAAAACTAAAAGATGGCTTACAAGTTGAAACTAGTGCAAGAGGATTTAAAATATTATTTGATGAACCTGAAGATTTAGGTGGAACAGATGCCTCTCTAAATCCTGTTGAAGGACTTTTATGTGCACTTGGAGCATGTCAAACCATTGTTGCCACTGCCTTTGCTCAATCACAAGATTTTAATTTTGAAGAATTTCATGTTGAATTAGAAGGTGATTTAGATCCAGATGGCTTTATGGGACTCTCTGATGCTAGAAATGGCTTCCAAGAAATCCGCTATAAAATGCATTTTAAAACAGACGAACCACAAGAAAAAGCTGAAGCTTTTGCACGCTTTATCGAATCACGTTGTCCAGTAGGAGATTGTTTAGCTAATGGAGTAAAATTAGTTTCATCTGGCGTAGTAAGAGACTAGTAACATAACTTTTAATAATGGGATTACAAAGGTAATCCCATTAAATATTTGGAGGAAAACAATGGATATTATTATGCCAGTGATTGTAGGTGGAAAACCCGGTAGAGTTGGAAAAATTAGTGTTAAAGTTGGAGATTTAGTAAAAAAGGGAGATATCCTTGCTCAAGTTGAAACTGGTAAAGGGAATAAACCTGTTAAAGCTTTAGAAGATGGCAAAATTACTGCTATAGCATGTACTGAGGGACAAGAGGTAAAATCTAAACAACTAATGTTTGAATTTACTCCTAGTGAAGAAGAAAATGAAATAGAAAACAATTCAAACCTTAATGAAAAAGAAACAATTACTTTAGATACTGAATTACTCATTATTGGCTCTGGTCCAGGGGGCTATGTTGCTGCAATATATGCTGCAAAAAAAGGCTTAAAAGTTACTATTGTTGAAAAAGAAAAACTTGGTGGAACATGTCTAAATGTTGGTTGTATTCCAACAAAATCTCTCGTAAAGTCTGCTGAGGTTTGTCACACCATTAAAAATTCACAACTATTTGGAATTAACACTGAAGGCAAAATTCAGGTAGATATGGAAAGAGTTATCGCACAAAAGAAATCTGTAGTAGACAACCTAGTTTATGGCGTTGATTTCTTAATGCAAAAAAATAATATTACTGTTATTAAAGGAAACGCTTCTTTTATCTCAGATGAAAAAGTTAAGGTTGAAGGTAATAAAAATTATATTATTACACCTAAAAATATCATTGTTGCTACAGGATCTAAAATATCAAAAATAAATATTCCTGGCTTAGATTTACCTCTAGTTATGGATAGCACTAGTGCCCTTTCTTGTACCACTTTGCCAAAATCAATCACCATAATTGGTGGCGGTGTTATTGGAATGGAATTCGCCTTTATTTATCGCAATTTAGGAGTTGAAGTAAATGTAGTGGAGTTTATGGACAGACTCTTAACGATGGTAGATAAAGAAGTTTCAAATGAAATTAAAAATATTGCTGAAGATATTGGAATCAAAATATATACAAGTTCAAAAGTTAAAAAAATACAAATGTCAAAAAATAATCTTGCTATTGTAACTTTCGATGGAAAAGATGGCGAACAACTAATCATCAGCGATAAAGTATTATGTGCTATTGGAAGAGAGCCTAATTTAGATGGTTTAAATATTAAAAATACAAAAATTGAACTTAATGAAAGAGGCAGAGGCATAAAGGTTGATGATAAAATGAAAACTAATGTCAATCATATTTATGCTATAGGTGATGTTACAAACATTATCCAATTAGCTCATGTAGCTTCTCATCAAGGACTTACTGCTGTCTCTAACATTGTTGGGGATAATAAATCTATGGATTATTCTGCTGTTCCAAATGTTATTTTTACAACTCCTGAAATATCAAGTGTAGGAATGAATGAAGAAGATTGTAAAAATAGAGGCATTGATTATAAAATTAGTAAATTTAACTTTAGAAGCAACGGAAAAGCCCTCACAATGAATGAAACAAGAGGTTTTGTAAAACTTATAAAAGATAATCAAACAAACAAAATCATTGGTGGAACAATTATTGGCGCTGAAGCTTCAGCTCTAATTAGCACTATAACTCTTGCTATTAATGAAGGTATGAGTGATGAAGCTTTAAGAGAAACAATTTTTGCTCACCCAACTACTAGTGAAGTAATACATGAAGCTGCTTTTGGTTTAGGAATTGGGGTACTTCACGAATGATGAATAGAATTTTTTTATCACAAGAAACTGATCCTTATTACAATGTTGCTCTAGAATATCAATTACTAGAAGAAGCACAAGATAATACTACTTTGTTTTTGTGGCAAAATAGTCCGGCCGTTATTTTCGGCCGGAATCAAAGCCTTTTTACTGAAGTAGATACAAATTATTTATTAAAAAATAATATTTGTCCAGTTAGAAGATTTTCAGGCGGAGGGGCTGTTTTTCAAGATCTAGGTAATTTAAATTTCACTTTTATAACAAAAGAAAAAAATGCAAATCCCAAAAAATATCTAAAGACACTTCATAAAGCACTCTTATTTTTAAACATTGAATGTGAATTTAGTGGAAGAAATGATTTACTATGTAATGGTAAAAAATTTTCAGGTCACGCTTATTTTATAAATGATGATAATTATCTCTACCATGGAACACTCATGATTGATGTAAACTTAGATATGCTCACTAATGTGTTAAAACCTTCTTTTTTAAAACTTAACTCAAAAGGAATTAATTCTGTTAGAAGCAGAGTAATAAATCTCTCTCAAATTAACAAAACTATCACTAAAGAGAAAATAATTGATAATATAATTGAAGCCTTTAAAGATTTATTTGGGAAATGTGAAACAATAAAATATTTAAATAAAAATAATTGTTCTGCCCCAATGTATTCAAAAATAAAAACAGATGAATGGATATATAAAGAATCTCCTCAATTTAGTATATCAATTGAGAAAAAATTAAATATTGGTAATGTAACTATTTCTTGTGATGTGGAAGATGGCTTAATTAAACAAATTAAAGTTCAAACTGACAGCCTTCATATATTTGACTTTTCAGAATTTGAAAAAGACATGATTGGAACAATTTATAAAAAAGATTCAATCTTTGATGATTTAGAAAAATTTATTCATGACAAATTTTTTAAAACATAGAAAATTAAGTAAAAATAGAGTATAATTTACCTAAAAAAATATTTTAGGTTGGTAAAAAATGTTTAATCTTGATGATTGTTTTGCTCTAATTACAAGTCGAAGTGGCAAAATTTTTGCAAAAAAATTAGATGAACAGCTATCTTCTAATGGAATGCCAAGACCACAATGGATAGCTATGTATTATATTTATACAAGTGAAGACATTACTCAAAAAGGACTTGCTGATAAGATGCAAATAAAAGAACCATCCGTTGCTAGAATGATACAAAAAATGGAATCTGATGGACTATTGTATCGTGGAAGCTCTATCAAAGATAAGCGTATAAAATCATTAAAACTAACTGAAAAAGGGAAAAATGAATTTTTTAGATTACTCCCAATTGTTGAAAAATTTAAAAATAATACTATATCTAATATCAGTAATGAAGATTTAGAGACGTTTAAAAGGGTTCTAGAGAAAATGATTGAAAATACTATTAATTCGTAATCACTTTTTTTAACAAAATAATAATGGGCATGCTAGTAATTCTGATATTTTTTTGAAAAGTAACTATAAAATATTCGATATGTGACTTTATTACTTTTAACTTATATCTTTTATCTATATTATTTCTTAAAAGATTTTAAATGAATAAAGAGATATATTATGGATGAAAAAAAAAGAAACTTTACCGTATTAGTACTAAGTCTTATGGTATTTCTAGCAAATGGTGACAATTATGCATCAGCAACACTAATTAGCAATATTGCAAGTGATTTAGGTCTTTCAATAAGCGTAGCTTCAATTTCAGTTACAGCTTACATGTTAGGATTTGGGATATTTACACTTTTTTTTGGTCCTTTAGGGGACAAATATGGAAAAGTTAAAATAGTAAATATAGCTGCAGCTGGAACAGCAATATTTAGTATATTAGGAGCAGTCTCTTTTAATTTACCATCTTTAGTTTTCTTTAGATTAGTAAATGGAATGTTTGGTTCTGGCATTTTCCCAGTTACCTTAGCTCTTGTTGGTGGCTTATTTGATGATAAAGGAAGACATAAAGCAATTGCTGGAGTTATGAGCATGGGATTTTTAGGAAGTGCTACAGCCACTATTATTGGTGGAACTGTTTCATACTTTGCTTCTTGGCGAATGGTTTATTTAATTTATGGAATAGGTGAATTTATCTTAGCACTAATCATGTTAAAAACATTAGAAAGAGATAAAAGCACTAGAAAAAAACTTGAATTAACAAAATCATATAAAGTTTTATTTTCCAATTTTAAATTTTCAAGACTATCTTCCCTTCTAATCTTAATTGGATTTGCATATTTAGGAACATTTACTTATACAGGTGTTTCAATTATGAATAAAACAGGCTTTTCTATTTTTGTTGTAGGTTTTATCTTAGCATTCTATGGACTTGGAACAGTCTTTGGAGGGAAAATAGCTCCAAAGCTTAAATTAAAAATGGGAAAAACCTTTTTAATAATTGCAGGTTTAATAGGTTTTGTATCATTGAATCTACTCTCTTCTACTACAAATCCAGCTTTAATAATCTTAACAATATTTGGTTTTGGTCTATCTTTTATAGCTATTCAATCAACAGTGGTTTCAACATTACAAGCAATGTTTCCTAAAATGAGAGGAACAGTAATGAGTATAGTTTCTTTCAATTTATTTTTAGGAGCTAGCATTGGAACAAGTTTGAATGCTAAAATTTTAGACCTATCTAATATGAATATAATATATTTAACAGCTTCAATTATGATTATGATAATTGGACTTCTTTCTTCTTATTTTATATTTAATCTAGAAAAAAATGAAATAAAAGAACAATTTGCAACTGCAAAAGCTAATAATTAAATATAAAAAAGAATTATTTAAATAAAGAAGCTACAAAGAATTTAACAACCAATAAATTCTTTGTAGCTATTATATGATAACAACATTCATGCTATATAAGCATAAATAAAAAACCACCTGTTAAAGCAATAAATAAAACGGTTAAGGTAAAGGCTAATACCCCTTTAGGTTTTAACATAGATGAAAGGATAGCAAGTTCAGGTAAACTAGCACCAGTTCCACCGATTAAAAGTGCAACAGCTGCTCCCATACTCATTCCTTTTAACAATAAGGTATTTAATAAAGGAATTGCCATCTCTATTCTTAAATATAAGGGTACTCCAATTACAGCTGCTATTGGAATAGCAAAATAAGAATCATTTCCTACATATCTTTCTACAATTGTATTTGGAATAAAAGCCAAAGCTAAACCACTAATTGCAGCACCAATTATTGCATATGGAACAATTTGTTTAAAAAGAGCAAAGGCAAATTTAAAAGAATTTTTAACTTTATTATTAGTTGCATCATTTGAACAACAACTACTTGAGGTATTGGCATTACAAGAAGATGACTGTTTTATAGTAAAAGTGCTTTCTCCACAACTTTGACTACTAACTGAACAATCTGACTTAGGGTTTTCTCCACAACACTTAGACTTTTTCTTTTTCTTAGTCTTTGATTTTGCAGCATTTATTTCTAACAAATTTTTAACTTGATGTCTAATTCTACTTCTTCCTACGGTTTGGCCAGCCACAATTGCACCAATAAATGTCCATAAGAAATAAATCACAGCAACTTTCCAACCAAATGTTCCTAATATAATTCCTACTACTACAAAATTACAAAGAGGTGCTGATATTAGGAAAGGTAATACTGTAGAAAAAGGTACTGACATTTCTATCATACCCATTGCTACAGGAACCATAGAAGCACTACAAAAAGGTGTAAGTATTCCAAGGGTTGCTCCAGTAACAGATCCTATAAATTTGTTCTGGGTCTTTAATTTATTTTGAAATTTCTCTTGTGGAATATACTCTCTAACAAAACCAGTTAAAATTGAAATACCCGCAATCATAACCACTAAAATCCAACCTACATGCCAAAATTCGGCTAAAGCAATTGTTAATTGTTCACTTGACATAATTTAATCTCCAATATATTTATATGCATATATGCACTATTAAGCATATGAAGTATAATATTGAGGATTGCTTACTTTGTCAATATCTTTTTTGAGACTTTAGAAATTATCTAACATAAAAGAAACTACCCCCTATGAGAAAAATCTCAATATTTTGGGAGTAGCTTATTTTTAATCAAAATTTAAATATTTTATGTACTAGTAAAAATTAAACACCACAGAAAGAACTAAATCCACCATCAATTGGAACGACAGTTCCTGTTACAAAACTTGATAATTCTGGATCTAATAGATACAAAAGAGTTCCAGCACATTCATCAGGGTTACCAAATCTTCCCATTGGAGTACCAGCGATGATTCTTTCAGATCTACCACTTAGAGTTCCATCTTCTTTATACATGATATTTTTATTAAGATTTGTTACGAAGAAACCTGGAGCTAGAGCATTAACACGGATACCTACTAATGCGAAATAGTTAGCTAACCAAGCAGTAAAGTTACTTACACCAGCTTTTGCAGCTGAATAAATTGGTACAGTAGTTGTAGGGCTAATAGCATTCATAGAAGAAATATTAATAACTGAACAACCAGTTTTACCAACCATATCTTTACTCATAATTTGTGTTGGGATAAAAGTACCCATGAAATCTAAATTATAAACCCAAGAAACCTTATCTAAGTCTAAATCAAAGAAAGTTCTACCATCATTCATGTTTTCATCTGTAAGTTGTTCATGACCTGTAGTTGCTAATGGATGATGAACTCCAGCACCATTAATAAGGATATCACAAGTACCTAAATCTTTTTTTACTTCTTCATATGCTTCTACTAAAGTTTCCTTTGAAAGAACATCAGCTTTATAACCTTTTGCAATACCACCAGCTTCTACTAATTTAGCAGCTGCTTTATCTGCAGCATCTTTATTAATATCAAAAAGGGCAACTTTAGCACCTCTTTTACATAAAGCTTCGGCAAAAACACCTGTTAAAACACCGCCACCACCAGTGACAACTGCTACTTTACCTTCTAAATTAAATTTGTAATCATTCATTTGTTTTATCTCCTAAAATAAAGAATCTTTGATTTTTATAAATATCCTAACAACTTCCAATAATTTGTACCTATAATTACTATATAAGCAAACATCATTAGAGCTCTTATAAACATAAACGAAGCAAAATCTTTTAGTCTCATATTTCCAAAACCATAAAGAATTGCATATAACGCACTCTCATAAGGGAAAATTATAGTCTGACAACCAGAGAAAAAAGCATAAGTAATTGGATAAAAACTAATATCCAATCTTAATGCAATCTGTGCCAATGTTCCACCTAATGAACTCATAGCAGCAAATGGAGTCATTAAGAAATTAATACCTACTGCTAATGAAAAGATGGATCCTATAAACCCTGAGGAGTTTTTTGAATTTAGGTTATCAACAGCCCAAGAAGCTAGTTTATCGCCTAAACCTAGATAATTTGCTGTAAAGCCAATACCTAAACAAGCAACCATAAAAATTAAAATACTATAATTAACTTTTTCTATGTTCTCTTTCTTTCCTAAATTAAAGCCTGGAAAGAACAAAAGCATTGGTGCAAAAATAAATCCATACCACATAGAAATATTATGCAATGGTTGCAAAATTAAAAATGCTAAAAGCAGAAAAAGTACACTTATTAACTTTTTCTCATCATATGAGATTTTTCCTAAAGCCTGTAATTTAGATTTGAATTTTTCTGTAACATTACCCATTTCTTTCGGAGCAAACATTTTATTTAAAACTAAAGCTTCGATGAAAATGAAAGGAATGAATACAACATTATCCCTAAAATAAATCCAATAATTCATCTCTAAATCGATTATTGATTTGGCTGAATTAGTAATTAAAGTATAGTTTCCAGGTGATAAAATAAATAATTCTACATCATAGAACCCTACACATAATGCACCAATCATGATTCCAGCGGCAGCCTTAGATTTTCCTAAATCTAAAGTTTGACAAAGACTATATGCAAGTGCCGCAATCATTACACCAACCATTACTCCAGGAACAAGAAGATTAACAATAATCCCCAAACCTATCAAAGCAAATAATATACCCTTGTAAGTACCTCCACTTAAAATAATTAAGTGGAAAGTAATTCGTTCAATTAATGATGTGTTTCCCAAAATTAATACTAACACTAAACACCCAAAGGTTATCCAAATGCTTTCTTGCATCCATCCTGAAAACACAACATTCATAGGTGCTATACCCAAAAGAACATAGGCAGCCATAAGCAAAACTGATGTTACAACCATATGTACTTGTTCAAAAAGGAACATCAAAATTCCAATTAAACTAATGGTAAAAAAGAGAGAAATTTTAGGATCCACGTGGTTATAATTCATTACAAATCCTAGCAGTATAGGAATAAATATTGTACAATACCATTTAATTCTGTTAGTTTTTGCTATTTGCATTTATGACTCCTTTTATAATTTCAGTATTTTTTTAAATAAATGTTAAAGCAGCTCTGATAAACATATTTAAACCAACAAAAGTTAAAACGATATATACAAGTTTCATAAATTTCTCTTGGTTTATTTTATTATGTAGCCAGTTACCAATAATAAAACCGACTAAGGCTAAAGGAACTCCTAAAACAAGAGCTTTCCAAACACCTGGAACAAGTTGATCAGTTCTATATGCATTGATTGTATTCAAAGTATTGATAATCATCCATACCATAGTCATAGTTGCTCTAAATTTACTTTTTTCTTTTACAGCAGCAATAGTATAAACAGTAACTAAAGGACCACCAATAACAAAAGCTCCATGAACAATACCGCCTAAAAATAAACAACCATAACGTATTACTTTGTTTACTATTGTATCAGGTTTATTTTCATCTACTGTTTTTCCACTTTTTTCAAGTCTAGGAATTTTAATAAACATTTTATATACACCTAGAATAGCTACAACAGTAACAATAAAACCAATACTAACTTTAGCAACATTTGCGCTCATTTTTAAAAATAATGCTTGCCCAATTGGCAAACCTAAACACATAACTCCAACAATAATTAATAGATTTTTCCAATCTATTTTTTTATATTCTTTTGCAAGAATTACAATTAGAACTGGGAAAGTTACTAAATTTCCAAAAGGAATAGCTATACTAACTCCTAAAAATTTTTGTGTAAAAGGAGCTGCAACAACAGTTCCTCCAAATCCAGTACATCCTAAAATAATATGGCTAAATAATTGTGCAATACCGCACAAAAAATAGTTCATAGTAAAAAAACTGCTCATAGTTTACTCCAAAGAAAAAGAAATTAGTTTTGCTAGCTAAACTCAATAATTTAAAATCAATATATTTTTATCATTTAAATCAATATATTTTTATCATTTAAATTGAACAATGTAAAATATTAATATACAATAGCATCCTATAACAAAATCTTATAACTAAAAAAAGAGATAATATTAATGGATTTACATATTGAATTACGAACTATTAGAATTATGCTTGCAATTGAACAGGCCGGAAGTTTTGCTAAAGCTTCTGAGCTTTTATATATAAGTCAACCAGCATTGACTCAATACATTCAACGTATTGAAGCACAGCTATCATATCCTTTATATAAACGACAAAAAGGAAAATGCATTCCAACAGAAGCTGGAAAAATCTTGTTAACTGAAGGAAAAACCTTACTTGACCAATATGTAGATATGACAAGAAAAATGGAAAATGTAGCAAAACCAACAAATAAAACAATAAAATTTGGCTGGCCTGCAGGTTATACTTTACAATATTTACAAAAAATAACATCTGATGAAGCTGAATTTAATTTACCATCAATTAATATTACCGAAGATTCTGTTGAAAATCTTACTCAACAACTTTTAGATAAAAAACTTGATTTTTTGTTACTTCCAGCTTTATACTCACATCCTAATTTGGTATATGAGACCATTAGACATGAAGAATTTTATTTAGCAGTACCAGAAAACCACGTTGCTAATTCCTTGATTGATGAAGATGAAAATTCAAAATTCGCAACTCTTTCAAAGTTCAAAGATATGCCATTTATATCAGTAGCAGCAACAGCATATAAAGAATTTTTATCACCTATTTTTCATGAAGCAGGATTTAGACCAAATAACATTTTTGTATGTAATAATTGGGATAGTAGCAATTCTTTAGTAGAAACTGGACTTGGTCTCTCAATAGTCCCTTATTGGTTTTCAGAAAAACAAAATAATAAAGTAAATTATTACCATATTAAAAGCAAATTTCCAACTTATAGAATATTTGCCTTCGCATATAATAAAACACATAAACCTTCTAAAGAAGTTGAATTTTTTATTAAATATTTTAAAGAAAATTTTGGCGATGAATTTGCAAAAGAGCCTTTTGAATATTTAGCTTTAAAAAAACCGTTTAAATAATTATAATAAAAAAACAGTTTTTTTAAATTAATAAAATAATATTAATAATTGTTTATTAGTAACTATAAATTTTATATTAATCCTAACAAGGTAGTTTAATAACAAATTTAATCTATTTTTGTTCTTGCTTATGACTCTATATTAATATATTATCAAAACAATTAGTTATACAAAATAATACTTTAATTTTTAGACATAAGAATAGGACGGCTAAAAAAAATGGATGAAAGTAAAGATAATAAATTAGTAAAGAGGGATTATTTGCACATAATCAGAAGGACTCTATTTTTCATTATCCCTTTTTCAATTCTTTATATTTTATTCTTTAACTACCTATTAAACATCAATAAAACAAATTCTATAAATTTAATTTTAAAAGATACTGAACAAATATCAACTAAAGTCTCACTCTTAGTTGATTATTTTCAAAAAGAAATCAAAGAAGAATTATTAGTTATTAAAGAATCAAATGAATTCAACGATTATTTAATGAATCCAAATGAAGAATACACAGAACATTTAAATCAATTATTCTACAGACTTGCAAAAACAAAACAAAACTTTGCTCAAATTCGATTTCTTGATAAAGATGGATTTGAAAAAGCTAGAGTCAATAATAATTATGGTAAAGTTGAAATTGTTGCTAATGATAAATTACAATACAAAGGAGATAGATACTATTTCCAACAAACAAAAAATCTACTAGATGGCGAGTATTATTTTTCACCCCTTGATTTAAATGTCGAGAATGGTGAAATAGAGAAACCTTATAACCCTCTATTTAGAGTTTTAACCCCTATTTATAAAAATAATGAATTTTTTGGAACTCTTGTAATTAATTACTATGCTTCAGAAATATTAGATATCATAAAAGAAAATGCGACTATTGATCAAACGCCCTTTATAAATTCGTATCTTGTAAATAATGAAGGCTACTACCTATTTAATGAAGATGAAAATATTACTTTTTCATTCATGTTTGATGATTATGATTATAATATTAAAGATATAATACCAAATTTTGAAAAAGAAAAAGATTTAAATAAACCACATATCGACAATGAGACTGTTTACTTCATATCTCACATTAGTTCTCAAGAAAATAATGAAGCTTTAACTTTTTACTTGATCCAAATCTTCAACATAAATGATCTACCTATTATGGATAATCTAATTTTTTTCAACTTAACTTTATTACAATTATTTATTTTAATTTTAATAAATTGTCTATCATTTTTTGTGAACAAATTTATATTCACTATTAACAAAGATAAAGAGCAATTAGCTCTAACATCGTTAATTGCTAATAATACTAATGATGGAATAGTTATCACAGATAAAAAAACTAATATCATTTTTGTCAATAAAGCTTATGAAAAAATAACAGGCTACACTAAGAATGAAATACTAGGTAAAAAAACAAGCTTTTTTAAATCAGGATTACATCAAAATAATTTTTATAAAAAAATGTGGGATTCAATAAACACCAATAATTATTGGATTGGTGAATTATGGGATAAAAAAAAGAATGGATTATTATTCCCTAAACTATTAAAAATATATGCATTTGAGAATAAATATACTTCATCAATTCAAAAGTATGTAGGGATATTTTCTGATCTAACAAAAGAAAAAGAAACTGAAAAAAATTTAAGAAAAATAAAAAATTATAACTTTGAGACAAATTTACCAAATCAAAATTTATTATTTAAACTTATAGACACACAAATCAAAAAGAATGATAAAAAAGTTTTTGGAATATTTTGTTTTTCAATCATCAATTTAGAAACTGTAACCTTAAATAAAGATAAAAATGAACTCAGTAATGTAATTACAAAATTTATCAAAGACATTCAGCAATTAATTAACGAGAAAGATTTATTAGCTCAACTTTCAAAAAATACTTTTGTACTAGGCATAATCAGTATAAATGATAAAGAAAAAATTAAATCATTCGTTATAAACTTTTTTAAAACTATAAATAAAAAGAGTTTTTATAAGGATTATGTAGATATATTTTTCAACATTAAAGGTGGGGTTTCCATATATCCTGAAGATGGAGAGAATGCAATTGAGTTACTAAATAGCTCTAAAATGGCATTAGAGAGTGCAAAAGATCAAAATAAAAACTTAGTATTTTCATCTCAACATGTTAGAGAATACATAAAAAAACAATATTTAATGAGTCTTTATCTAAAAGATGCAATATCTAACAATGAATTATTTGTAACTTACCAACCTCAAGTTGATAGCATTAACAATAAAGTAGTTGGTGCAGAAGCTTTAATTAGATGGAATAATCCAACCTTAGGGTTAGTTTCCCCTTATATTTTCATCCCAATTGCTGAAAAAAATGGGTTTATTCTCGATATAGGATATTGGATTATAGAAAAAGTCTTTAAAGACTTTAAAAAAATAAAAGATATTTTACCTGAAAACTTTAAATTTGCTATTAATATTTCTCCATTTCAATTCAATGATGAGAATATAATTGACAAAATACTAGAGCTATCTAAAAAATATGATATCAATTTATCTAATTTTGAATTAGAAATAACAGAAAATGTATTAGTTTCTGATATTAAAAACGTAAATACTAAATTAGTAGAATTTAAAAACTTAGGCTTAGATATTGCAATAGATGATTTTGGTACAGGATTTTCATCACTAAGTTATTTACAAAAATTATTAATAGATAAAATAAAAATAGATAGATCTTTTATTAAAGATTACCCACAAAATGATAGTGGATCCATAGCAAAAATCATTGTAAAAATTGCAACTGAATTAAACCTTGATCTAATTACAGAAGGAGTTGAAACGTTAGATCAATTAAACTATATGAAAGCTTTAGGTTGTGGGAATATTCAAGGATATTACTTCAGCAAACCTTTAGAGCTAAATGAATTTATTGAGTATATTAATAAATTTTAGATTTTATTTATCACCAATATAAAATTAAGTAAAGACTATTTACAATTAAAATACTTTATTTAGCATCTAAAAGAGATTTCCACTTTTCACTGTTTCCACCGACAACGCATTTACCATCAACTCTCATAGATAATCGTTTTTTGCAGCGGAAAACTTCCTCTTCCATTAATTCTTTTGGAATAGATAAAACAGTTTCTTTAATTGCATTATCAAATTCATCATTACTACTTCTATAGTGATAAAAAGACCATTTCCCTTCTTTCTTCTCGTATATGAGACCAGCATTTTTGAGAATTCTTAAATGCTTTGAAATGTTATATTGATTTTCCTCTAATACATCAATTATCTCAGAAACACTTATTTTAGAATCAATTGAAAGAAGTAACCAAATAATCTTTAATCTAGTTAAATCCGACAAAGCCTTAAAAATTATAGTATAACGCTCCCAAGGATTTATCTCTACGTTTTCCATTCATTACCACCTTACTAAATAATATGCATAAAAATGCATATGTAAAATTATAGAAATATAAAATTTATCTGTCAACTCTAATCATCAAAAATCAATTTATAGTCAACCTATCACCTTATTACATGTTAGTTTAATAAAAAATATTGCTTATTACATAAGTTTCAGTTTTTATTTCTCCTAAATAGGTAACTAATGGTTTACATCAATAAATTTATCCGATACACTCATAAGTAAATAAATACACAAACAAATTAAGGAGCAAATAAAATGCCAGGAAAATTCATAATAAAAAAGACACCAAAAGGATTCTTTAGATTCTCCCTAGCTGCGGCAAATTCCATGACAATTCTAACAAGCAAAAATTATGCAACAAAAGCAAATTGTATCGCCGGTATTGAAACAATTAAAAAGAATTCAAATAGTGAAATCGAAGACCAAACATTACAAAAACCTATCGAAAAAAAATGTCCAAAATTTGAAATCTATTTAGATAAGGCAAATTTATTTAGGTACAGAATGATTGCAGCTAATGGAATGAATGTAGCAATTTCTGAAGATGGATACTCTTCTAAAAATGGATGCATTAATGGAATAAAAGCAATTTCTAGAGCAGTTGACAATGCACAAATAGATGATAATCTTTTAAAAAAATAATTCAAAAATAAAATATAGAACTATAAAATATTCGAGAAAATTATCTCGAATATTTTTTTCTACATATCAACTGTTTTTCTCTTGTATATACCTAATCTTTTATATTCTCATAATTGTTAGATAAATTTATTTCCCCTAACTTTCACATATAGTAAATTAAAATTTCAAAATAATAATTTGCAATATTTACTGCAACTAATTAACCTTAGAAAAAAGTACTAGGGATTGCATTAAATAATTCAATTAAACTAATTTTTTGATAATTATTGAAAAAAAGATATTTATTGATATATGATAAATTACATATTATACTAATAGTCCACCCTTAAAATGGTGGGGAGGTAAAAAATTAACAAGCTAATAATAAAAAAGCAAATTGGAACTACAATAGCTATATTATTATTAATATTTTTAGTTTCACAAGTTGCTCCAGTATTTACACAAAAATACAAGAAAAGTTCAATTTTCAATCAAGAATTTGTGTTGGGCACTGTTATAGAAATTCTAGACGATAAGACAGAGGAAGATCCCTTTGTTGCAAATCGTTATAGAGGAAATCAAACTTTTAAAGTTCTAATTGAAGAAGGTAGCCAAAAAGGTAAAACCTTTACAATAACTCACACCTTAAGTTCAGTAAGAAGTGCTTACGCCTATGAAGGATTGAAAGCTATATTTACAGTTCGAACAGATTCAAATGGGAAAATCGTTGTTTGGTTATATAATTATAAAAGAGAAGCTGGTGTTTATTTCTTAGCTCTATTACTTATTGTCGTTGTTTTACTAATTGGAAAAAAAGAAGGGTTAAATAGCTTGTTAGCTTTAGCCTTTACTGCCTCAATTTTACTGTATGTTGTTGTACCTGGAATGTGGAGCCCTCATCCAATCTTAGTTGCAATTATAAGTTCTATTGTAATTTGTGGAGTTAGCTATTTATTAATTGCAGGTCTTTCAAGAAAAGCATTAATTGCATCTTTGGGGACTTTATGTGGCATAACTCTTGCTGGTTTATTAAGCTATATTATGGGAAGAGTACTAAACCTCTCTGGTGTAGATATGGAAAAAGGTGAAGCCTTATTATATTTAGCACAAGATAGAGGATTTAAAATTAAAAATTTATTATTTGTTTCTATATTATTTTCATCTCTAGGAGCAACAATGGATATTGCAATATCAATAGCAAGTAGTTGTGAGCAAATAATAATTGCTAATCCTAATATCGAAAAACCTGATTTATTTAAATCACTATTAGCCGTTGGAAAAGATATCATAGGGACTATGACTAATACTTTAGTTTTAGCCTTTTGTGGAGCATCATTGCCTCTCGCAATGATGATATGGGGATATGATATGTCCTATCGGCAATTTATAAACATTCCATTAATTGTTATAAATATTCTTCAAGCTCTTTGCGGCTCAATTGGAATGGTATCAAGTGTGTTATTCACGGCAATATGTGCAATATTGCTTAATTTCAGGAGGAAAAAATGAAAAAAACAAAATTCAGATTTGTTTTATTGTTGACCCTTTCGTTGTCTCTATTATTTAGTTGTACAACGAAAAAACCTGTAGTAACAGAGGAAGTTGCCACAGTCCAAAAATTTAATTATGTTCGTGAAGGCGAAGTAGTTAAAGGTGAGCCAACGGATCAAGACACAATTACTATTGCAGTTGCTGCAACTAGTGATGTTCATGGACGTATTTATCCTTATGAATACGCTATCGATGCAGAAGATAATGATGCTGGATTCTCTATGACTTATCCATTCATTAAGGATTTGAGAGAGGAATATCCAAATGCATTGGTAATTGATGTTGGTGATACTGTTCAAGACAATAGTGCAGAATTATTCAACGATATGGATGTGCACCCAATGGTAGAATGTTTAAATATGATGGACTATGATGTCTGGGTCCCAGGTAACCATGAATTCAACTTTGGACTTCCTTTCTTAGAAAGAAACTTCGAAGCATTTGAAGGAAGAGTTGTTTGTGCAAATATCAAAAATGTTGCTGATGGAAGTGATTATTTATTACCTTACCAAATATTCAATATTGAAGGTGTTAAAGTTGCTGTAATTGGTGGAGTTGCACCTCATGTACCTCAATGGGAAGCTTCTGCTCCAGAACACTTTCAAGGCTTAGATTTTATCTCTCCATTACAAGCTACTGTTGATGTTGTAAATGAGATTAAAGATCAAGTAGATGTTATTATTGCTGCAATGCATATTTCTAGAAATGGTCAATATGAAGAAGAAAATATCAGTGGTGTTTTCCAATTAGCTGAACAAATCCCTGAATTAGACTTAATTATAGCTGGCCATGAACATGCAACATATTGTGAAAAAGTTAATGACACTTATGTATTAGAACCTGGTTGTTATGGTAACAAAGTTTCTATCGGTAAAATCGACTTAGAAAAAGTTGATGGCGAATGGGAAATTGTTAATATAGAAGCACAAAATGACGTAACTAAAGGTGAAGAACCAGCTCAAGAAATCTTAGATGAATTTGAATGGGTTCACAAAAAGAGTGTTGAAAATGCAAATACTGTAATTGGTACTATTACTGAAGATTTCTTACCAGAAGGTGTTGACTATATAACTGGAGAAGATGATGTAACTACAATGCCTAGAACTCAAATTGAAGATACAGCTGTAATAGATTTAATTAATACAGTTCAAATGAAATATGCTAATGCTGAAATTTCATCTGCTGCATTATTTAATTTTGGATCTACTCTTAAAAAAGGTGACTTCAAGAAAAAAGATGTTGCATTTATCTACAAATATAATAACACTCTAATGGGTGTAAACATCACAGGTAAGAATTTACTAGATTATATGGAATGGAGCGTAAGTTACTATAATACATATAAAGATGGTGATGTAACAATATCATTTAATCCTAATGTTAGAGGATATAATTATGATATGTTTGCTGGCATAGATTATACAGTGGATATTAGTAAAGAAGCTGGCAATAGAATAGTTAATCCTACAATTAATGGTGAGCCTATCGATCCAAATAAAGTTTACAAATTAGCTGTAAACAATTATAGATTTGGTACTCTAAAAACTAACGGTTGGGTAACCGATGACGATATTTACTATGATAGCTATAACGAAGACCAATTAAATTCTGAAGTTAGAGCTTTAATTGCTAAATATGTTGAAGAAGAATTAGATGGTAAATTAAGCCCTATCTGCGATAATAACTGGAAGTTAATTGGAATGGGAGATTCCTTTAACAAAGAAGAAGTTATTGAAATGATTAGAAATGGAGAAATTATAATTCCTTCATCTGAAGATGGAAGAACATTAAATGTTAAAGCTGTTAATATTTATGATCTTTAATTTAATTAATCATATCTAAATTGTATTTATTTTAGGTAAGATTTTAAACAAAAAAAGCCTCCAAAGTTTCTCAAAAATTATTTTGTCTACTTTGGAGGTTCTTATATAAATTATTACGATACATTAAGTTCTATTTCATTTTATCTAATAAAACCTTAACATCTTCAATATCTCTTGTCCTTTCAAACAATGGTGCCTTATTTTTTTCATATGCAACTAAATTATCTTCAAAAGAAGTAGTACGATCTTTATTAATAAACAATACTCCTAAAGGGTATTTGTCTGTCTCTAAAGCTTTCTTAAAGGCTCCCTCTTGATCATATGGATCGTAATTCTCATCTAAGTAATAACTATTTTCTTTAAACCATTTAAAACTATTTATCTTATTAAAAGAGACACAAGGTTGGAAAATATCTACAATAGCATAGCCTTTATGTAATATAGCTTTTTTAATAATTTCTTTAGTTTTATCTTTATCACCACTAAAAGCACGTGCAACGAAAGAAGCTCCTAAAGAAATTGCAACTGCCATAGGATTAAATGGCTCATTAGTAACTCCAAAAATTTGTAATGTTGTTTTCATTCCCTTTTGAGTAGTTGGAGAAGCTTGACCTTTTGTAAGCCCATAAATCATATTGTTATGTACTATATTAGTCAAATTTACATTTCTTCGAATTGTATGAATAAAATGATTACCACCTTCCCCATACATATCACCTTCTCCACTTTCAGCAACTATTGTCAAATTTGGATTTGAAGCTTTAATTGCGGTTGCAACTGGTAAAGCTCTTCCATGAAGTCCATTAAAAAAATTAGTATTAATATATTGTGGCATTTTTGCAGCTTGACCAATTCCTGATACCATTACAATATTTTCATTTTCAAGAGAAAGTTCATCAAAAGCCATTTTAATTGTTTCTAAAATTGAGAAATTTCCACATCCAGGGCACCAGGCTATATCTTGATTTTTTATAGTAAATTTATTATTCATTCGTTATCTCCTGCTAATTTATTGATCTTTTCGACCAATTCTTCTAGATAAAAATGCATTCCGTTGTATTTCAATATTTTCTTCTTAATTTGAATACCGGTATAAATTGTTAAAAGCTTCGAAAATTGTGCAGTCGCATTATTTTCAATAATAATAATATTCTTAGCTTTCTCTAAGTAAGGTTTTACATTTTTACTAATTGGATATACTTGTTCAAAATGAAGATAAGCAATCTTATTATTATCAATTTGAGCCAAGGCATCATTTATTACATTATAAGTTGATCCCCAACCAATAACTAAAGTTTCATAATCTTTATCGCCAATAAAAGTTGGCTCAATCACATCTTCTTTCATTTGTTCGAGTTTTTTAAGCCTTTTGTCAGTCATAGTAACACGAACATCCAAATCTTCTGTGATTCTTCCCTCTTCATCGTGTTCATCACTATCAACACGAACTAAACCTTTTCCAAAACCAGGAATACCTCTCTTTGAAAGTCCACTATCATTAACTTCATATCGTTTATATTCTTTTTCTGTTTTGATAATATGATTTTCAATTTTAACATCAAGATCAAGTTTTTTGGTGTTGTAGAAAGTATCTAAAAAATACTGATCGGAGAGAATAATAACAGGGGATTGGTATTTATCTGCTAAATTAAAAGCTTCTGCTGTTATTTTTATAGCACTTTCAATACTCTTTGGTGCTAAAATTATTCTTGGAAATTCACCATGTCCTGAATAAAGGGCGACTTCAAGATCACCTTGCTCTGTTCTAGTTGGTAACCCTGTTCCTGGACCAGGTCTTTGAGCTAAATGTATTACAGTTGGAGTCTCTAAAATTCCTGAAAGACTAATTCCTTCACCCATAAGGGCAAAGCCTCCACCGGAAGTTGTAACTAAGGCTCTAGCTCCTGCATACCAAGCTCCAATTGACATATTAACTGCAGAAATCTCATCTTCTGCTTGTTCAACGACTATTTCCATCTCCTTTGAATGTTCAGATAAAAAAGTTAACACACCAGTTCCAGGTGACATTGGATAAGAAGAAATAAAATTACAACCTCCCATTAATGCACCAAATCCAATAGCATCATTGCCATTTAAAAAATAATCATCTTTTATTTCTAAATTACGTTTTATATCTATTTTTATAACTGAAGTATCATATAAATACTTTCCTAATTCATAACCTTTTTTGGCAGCTTTGATATTATCACTAATAATCTCTTTACTTTTTGTTTTGAATTTATTTTCGATATATTCATTTAATATATCTAAACTATTATTGAAAAGAGCTAAAATAGCACCACAAGCAACAATATTTTCATAAATTTTATTTCCAATTTCTTTAGCAGTTTTTGTGAAAGGAATATCGATTATCTCATATCGATCATCTTTAAACAATTCTTTATCTCCAAGTATTACTGTACTTTTTGACAATCTATTAGAAACATGATCAATAGCTTGATTATCTAGGGGAATTAGAATATCAATTTTATGTTTCATGGATTTAACGTTTTTATTAGAAACTCTGATGATTGTTGAGTTACTTCCTCCCCTAACTCTAGACATATACTCTTTTGTGGAAAATACATTATATCCACTCTTTTTTAAAACATGAACTAAAATTAATTCTATTGTTTTAATACCTTGTCCAGCTTTACCACACAAAACAATAGAAACATCTTCTGTAAATAAGCTATTCTTTTTACTCATACACACCTCTCAGAATGAAATATTCATTCTAAACCTTTTGTTAATTTAGCACACTTAATAAGGTTATCCTTATTCTGCCACTAAAAACTGAAATAACTATTATTTGTTATTTCTATTCCTCTATTTTAATTAAATAGATTTCATTTTAAACATTAACTTTTCAATCTATTTCATATTCTATTTTAAGGTAAGCACTATGGAGCAATATATTCTAGAAGAAGTATTTAAGTGAAATTATTCACCTAAATATGTTAGGAGTAATATTTAATATTTAATCCATCATCATCTAAAAATTCTCAATATTTTATGAGCAAGTTATCTAATAATGCAATTGATGTTACATTATTTTGAGTAAAATCTTTTAAATTTTTATTGTTTATCAAAACTTTATATGAAATTCAACAATGCGATATAAACAATTCTGTTTAAACCTAAAATTCTTTTTAATTTGTTTTTGTTAATACCACTAAAATTCTTAAAAAATAAAGCTTATTAATTATTTTATAAACTGTAACCGTCCTTTGATAAAATACATTTAAAAAAAATTTATTTTTCTAAGTAAAGTATCTAACACTTCAATAATACACTTCTTTTTGATTTTTCTCAATTAAAAAGCAAAACGTAGAAAATAAATTAGTGATTTCGGTAATTTAAATTTCTCTTAAAACTTTTAAATTATTTTCTCACGTGATAGTAATTAATTTATATAAGTCCAATGACTTTCCACCAAAGTGTCTCAACAACAACAGTTATAAAATACACAACAGCGATTAAAGGAATACCTAGTTTTACTGTTTCTTTTTGAGAATACATCCCATTTGATTCTCCTTGCCCAACTAAAATATTCATATGGTGAAAGGGAAGAATATAATGACTTGCAATTACAGTATAAGCCCAAAGAACGATGACTAATGAATTTATATTTACAGTAGAGGTATAAGCTAAAAGAGCTGGAATAGAGACTCCCATTGAAGATAAAACACTTCCTAAAAGCAAGTGAACAACTAAAGTGAAAGTTGTAACAACTATAGCGAGTAGAAAAATATTCATAGGTATTGTTTCAAAAAGTATTTTATCTGCCACATATGCATTCATACCGGTTTCTGCACCGACTTTCCCTATTGCTGTTGCAGAAGTAATAAAAATTAATACTGCTATTGGAACTTGTTTAAAATGTTTAGCTTCAATAACTTTACCAAAAATTGGAAAGCTCATTAACATTGCAATAAGAAAAGTGATCCAACCTATATCAATTCCATGAATAAAATCAGAAGACCAAGCTAATATTGATATACATAACCAAATCATCAAATATTTATCTTTTTTAGAAAAAGCCCCTAATCGTTTGTATTCGTTTTCAATAGCTTCAACATTAAAATTAAGAGTTTTTTTAGGAGTAAAAATTTTTAGAAATACCAACAAGGTTAAAATACTTGAAATAAAAGCTGGTAACCCCATTACCTTAAACCAACCTAACCACGATAAATTATACCCGGCATATGTTAAAGCTAAAGGGCTAGTAACACTTGCCCCTGTTAAAAATATTAACGAAATTGGGACTGAAGAAGCAAATACAGCAAAACCTATTACAATAGCTTCCTTTTTCTCAATATTAGCACTTTTTATTACAACACTCATAACAGACATAATTAAAAAAGCTCTTGGCCAAGCATGAGGAATAAACAAACTTAATATAAAAGTTAAAGCAAATATTGAAATAATTAACGTCCTATAAGATCTAACATAATGCAATAGAAAAGAGTAAGCTATCCTTTGTGCTATTGAAGAAGATTTTACTGCCGCTGCAATTAAATATGCTCCTATTATTAAATACGTACTAGAGCTTGTCCAAGTCGAAAGTACTGTACTAGGTTCACTTACATCTAATACGATTAATAAAATTAAATATAATCCTGCAACATAACCGGTGTGAGCAACTTGAAAAACCCAAAAAATAACAGTCATTAAAGTCAACCCTAAGGCAAGTTGACCTTTTTCTTCTAACCCTTCTAAAGGGAGAAAGATGCAAAGTAACAAAATAAATAATCCAATAATTATTCCTAAAACTTGCATTTTAAATACTTGGTATTCTCTCTTCATTTTATTTTCCTTTAATTAAAATAACACTTGACAGCGTTAAAAAAAAACATCACAATTCAAATTGTTGCGTGCAACAATTTGGAGGATATTTATGTCAAAAACCATACTAGTAACTGGTGGGAGTCGAGGTATCGGAAGAGGTATTTCACTTGAACTCGCCGCTAGCGGATTTTCGGTAATTATAAATTATGCCGGCAATAAAGAAGCTGCTTTAGAAACAAAAGCCCTTTGTGAAAAAGTAGCTATTAATGAAAATCAACAATTTTTCATCATTCAAGCAGACATCTCTAATGAACAACAACAAGATGAACTAATTAAGCAAGCCTTTGCTTGTACTTCTTCACTTGATGGTCTTGTAAATAATGCAGGAGTAGCTCCAAATGAACGAAAAGAACTGTTACAAATGAGCACAGACTCTTTTGATAGATTGATGCATATAAATCTAAGAGGCCCTTTCTTTCTTACACAAAAGATAGTTAATCGTTGGAAAGAAACATCTTCTTTAAAAGGCAAAACTATAGTTTTTATAACATCAGTTTCTGCATCAATGATATCCACTAATCGTGGTGAATATTGTATAAGTAAAGCGGGATTAAGTATGGCAGCTTCTTTATTCGCTACTAGACTTGCTTCTGAAGAAGCCTTAGTCTATGAAGTTCGTCCAGGTATTATCAAAACTGATATGACCTCAAATGTAAAATCAAAATACGATTCACTTTTAGAAGAGGGCTTAGTACCACAGATGAGATGGGGAACACCTAAAGATATTGGAAAAACAGTGAGCACCCTCTTTGAAGGTACTCTACCATTTTCTAGTGGTACTATTATCGGTGTTGATGGAGGCCTTGCCTTACCTAGACTATAAAATTAAAATATTTATCTATCTTACCTCATTATGAGTTAAGATAGGTTTTTTCTTTAAATTCTCGCCAAACTTTTTCAAACCAAAAACTTTCAGATGGAACTTTCCTACATGGTACCCAAGTAGAAATAAGTTCATTATCATTACTGAGAGAAATCATATGTACAAAACCTTTCAAAGATTCATTTTCATCAATCATACGATAATTACTTAACCGCTGGTGAGGCAATTTACCCTCTTGAGAGACAACAAGGTAGGAACCTCTACTACCTCCTTTATTTTCTAAATACGTCTTTATAGCGAATAAATACCATACTTGGGCTAATACCATGTGTCTTAATTTTAGAATTTTAGGAATATATACATCGGGAATCCCTTGTAAATGTGAAATAAAATCTTGCTGCTTCTTAGCTTGATCTAATGCACTTTTTACACTTTTATATTCTCTAATTGGTCCAGCATATTTAGACATTCTAAGTTGAAGGGAAGACAGTTGTTCATCAACTATTTTTTTTGCCTCAAAAAGATTTTTTTCTGGATTTGTCGTAAATTGTTGAACAATATTAACTATATGGTTTATCTGAGATTCACAATCTGCTAAATTAGGAGAAGGCATATCTCCATATCCAACTATTCTCGTTGCAGCCCTAAGTGCTCCAACTTGACCTGAATTCAAAGCACTCCCTCCAGGACGACTAACTCCATGACTTCCGTTAACTTCTCCAATTGGGTAAAGATGAGCTATATTTGTTGATTCCCACCAAATATCGGCACTCAAACCACCATTATTGTGTTGAGCACAAACATCAATTTCTAATGGCTCTCTCTCTAAATCAATATGGTTATTTTTATAAATATCAATTGCTAAATGATTTAAAGATTTCAGCCTATCAAATGGGGTATCAGCCCAAGAATCAGATTGATCTAAATACTCTTTAGCTACATCAGCTACACAATGTTTATTAAAAGGCCCCCATTCTTTTTGCCCTAATAAATTATTACGAAAATCAATAAAGACTCTTCTTCCTTTAACCTGGGTTTCCTGATAAATTAATAAATCAATTAACGAAGAGGCTTCATTAGGAATTTTAGCTGCATCAAAAGGCCATTGGTATCCTTTAAGAAAAACAGCCTTAGTAAGAGTTTTCCAAGATGAAAAATACGGTGATAAAAAATCAACAGGATTTTTTCCATCTTTATCAGTACTATAATAACAAGGAAGGACTTGCTGATAACTACCTGAAAGATTCCATCTAAATGATATACTAGAAATACCAAACTGAGATTCAGTCAAGTTTGAACACTCAGCCCCTATTTCCATTGCTAATCCAATGCTTCCAACATGAACCCTAGGATATACTGATGAGGCATATAGACCAGCTGGCCCACCTGTTCCAAGTACTACATGATTAGCAAGGACAACAAACAATCCATGATTAGGAGAATTTAATTTACTTTTATCTAAAATTATAGCTCCCATAATAGTATTTGTTTTATCTTTCAAAAGTCTTATAACATCACATTTATTCCAAATTGGTAAATTTCTTCTTTCAACTTCTTCATTCAAAACACGAACCATTTCTCTAGAAGTATATGGCCCTAAAGAAATACCTCTTGATGATGGATCATGGTCAGTTTTATACCCAACATATCCACCATATTTATTATGTGGAAAATTCATTCCTAAAGAAACTAAATTATAAAATGCACGAGAGGAATTTTGAGATTCAATAAACGCGATGTCACCATGTGTAGCTCCTCCTTTCATATATGATTCAACCATCAAATAAGGAGAATCTGGGATATTACTAGCATCTCCAAGACGATAGTAGGTTTGCTTATCACTGCCAGTATTACGGCTAGTACCGCCGTTACGATTATCAGTAACGATGAGCATGTTCTTACAGCCCATCCTATTTAGATGTATAGCACAAGAGAGAGAAGCAGCTCCTGTTCCAATAATAAGTACACCAATGCGATAAATAGGAAGTGATTGATTTTGAAATTTATATATTTCATTTGTCTCAATCATTTATATTGTTTCTCCTGCTATATAAGCCCCATCCAAAGCTTTTTGAATCGGTTCAGTAGAGCGATTAATTATATGAGATTCTAACCAAATTCCAGCGACCTCTCCTAACTGTAAGAGGGAAAACTCAATGGTATCAATTCTCTGTTCCATCAATTGAAGTATTGGAGAGTTATCGAATCCAGAAAGTGAAAATAAATCGGGGACAAGCCAATTGCGTCTTAAAGCCGCTTGATATAGTGAAACAGCCATAAGATCATTAAAACATAATACCCCATTATATTTTCGCTCTTTTATTATAGGGAGAACTTTTTTACTTAGCTCATCTATAGAATCGACAATAAAAACATCCCTATCCATATCGAAAGGGACATTATGTTTTTCACATCCTTTAAGAACTCCAATAGCACGTTGATTACTAACTGAAGGCAATTTACTAAAGCCCACAAAACAAGGTTTAAGCTCAGATTTTCTTTTCTGATACATCTTTTCAACTAACCGATTCATACCTATTGTATTATTAACTATTACGTAATTATTCTTAGGACTTGAACGGTTTAAAAGTATAAAAGGTAGACATCTATCTTCCAAAAGTTTTTCGAGATCAGGCGATGGTGTTGTAAATGCAAAAATACAACCATCCATATCTCCAAGCTTTTTAGAATCAAATATAGAAAGATCTCCATCATTTAAACCTGTTATTATGTTTACTCTAGTTTCACCAAAACCATTTTGGATACCTTCTATTAGTTCTGCAACATCATAAAAAAGATGAATATAGTTAAACTGTGTTTTAGGTAGAAAAAGACGTATATTTATAATAGCTCGCCTTTTTTGTCTCTTAATTGATCTTTTTTCATAGCCCATTTCTTCAGCTGTTTTCAAAATAAGATTAGTTTTTTCTTCACTAATTAGAGACGAATTATTTAAGACCCTAGAAATAGTGCTAGGACTAAGTCCTAGCTTCTCAGAAATATCATAAACAGTTACACGTTTTTTCATACCATTGTTCACCTATTTTTCACTACCAGGATAGATGATACATTTCACCTTTTCTTGTTTTATCATAAGTCTAGAGCAACCTGAACAAACTTTACAATAATCCACAATTTCATTGTTAGCCACTCTCTTAGGGAAAAGTGGATCTGCAAGAGTTTGACGTCCCCAACCTACAAAATCTGTATCACCACGTTGTAAATTTTCTTCAGCAAGAGAAATTCCTTCTTCCTTTAATACAGAATAAGCTGATCCAAAAACTTTTATATCATCTCCTACTAGAGCTTTAGCATGACGAGCATATCTAAATTGATGCAAATAAAAGTATTTAGAAGGATTCGTTGGTCGAGTTATTTCACTTGTTAATCCAGGAATACCTGCAGAAATATTTACATAATCGCATCCCAATTTTACCATGAGTTTAATCACTTCGTCCATCTCTGTTAAGTCTTCTAATGCATCATCTGCACCTCGAGTTCCACAACCACCTTTAATTCCTTCCCAATAACTAATTCTACTACCAATTATAAAATCTTTATTTTTCACACGACTTTTAATTTCTTTCACAGATTCAGTTAGAAATCTAGTTCTATTTTCAAAAGAACCACCCCATTTATCATCTCTTTGATTTCCAGGTCTAAGAAGTTCACAACCAAAATAACCGTGGCACATCTTGAAATCTACACCATCTGCACCAGCCTCTTCACTAAGTAAACTTGCTTCGACAAAAAGACGTTGAATTTCATCAATTTCTTCTGTTGTTAAAAGATGTTCATGTGGTGCTGGATCATATAGAGCTGTTGGACGGGAAAATCCTTTACCACTTTTTCTTCCAGAATGCGTAATTTGAAATAATATTAAAACATTTGGATCTGCTTTTTTCATTTCAGAAACAAGTTTTTTATATCCTGGTAGATTCTCTCTATTAATAATCATTTGATTTTTTCTAGCTAATGAATCTTCTTTCACAGATAGAGCTTCTATAACAATTACACCCCAATTCCCTTTAGCAAGTTTTGTATATCTTTCAATACAACGATCTGAAACTTTTCCACCAATAGAATCATTACCTTCCATAGGTTGAGCAACAAAGCGGTTTTGAGCAGTACGATTTCCTATTTTTTTAGGACTAAACAATATATTATTTGATTCAAGCATTATAAACTCCTTATTATTTGCGTGATATTGATTTTTTAAGTTGCTTCATGAGGGTTGGTCCAGAAAGTAAAAATACTACAACAATCAAGAAGAATAAGCTAATAGGTCTTTGAACGAATGTTGCCCAATTTCCTTCGGAAAGCATTAATGAACGTCTAAAATTACTTTCGAATAATGGACCTAAAATCATTCCTAAGATAATTGGAGGTATAGGAATAGAAATTTTTCTAAAAATAAATCCAACAAAACCACTTATAATTAATACCCAAATATCAAATATTGAATTACTAATAGCATAGCTACCAATTAATCCAAATACTAAGATAGCAGGAATAAGATATTTTTTAGGAAAGCTTATTAGTTTAGCGTATAATCTAGCACCCAATAATCCTAGAATACACATAAATACAACTGATAGAAGTAGACTTATGAATATTGAAGAAACAAAAGGCATTTGTTGTTGGAATAGTAAAGGGCCAGGTCTAAGACCTTGAATAATTAATCCACCCATCAAAACTGCGGTCATTGGATCGCCTGGTATACCTAAAGTTAACATTGGAATCAAAGCACCACCAGTACTAGCATTGTTAGCTGCTTCTGGAGCGGCAATACCTTCAATAACTCCTGTTCCAAGTAGTTCTTTTCTCTTACCTAAACGTTTTTCTTGTCCATAAGCAACTAAAGCAGCAATAGAACCACCTGCTGCAGGAAGAGCTCCTATTATAACACCAATAAATGAAGATCTTACAACTGTAGGGAAAATTCGTTTTATACTTTTAAAAGGAGGAACAATACTACTAATCTTTTGCACTATTGTAGCCTTATATTTGTCGCTTGAAATCTGAACAAGCATTTCGGATAGACCATACATACCTATCATAACTGGAATAGAATCAATTCCTTCTATAAGTTCGGCTCTTCCCATAATAAATCTAGGATAACCAGTAATTGGATCTAATCCAACAATACCAATTATTAATCCTATAACTCCCGCTAACAAACCTTTTACTGTAGAACCTGGAGAAATAATAGCTATAATACTTAAACCAATAAGAGTTATACCTACATATTCTTCAGCACTAAATTCTAATGCAATACTTGCTATTGCAGGTGCTGCAAACATTAGAACAAACACACTCAAAAACCCACCAATAGTTGAGCTAACAGTTGAAATTCCAATTGCTTCACCTGCCCTTCCTGCCTGACTCATGGGATAACCATCTAAACTAGTTGCAATTGCAGAGGGGGTTCCTGGAATGTTCATTAAAATCGCAGAAACAGATCCTCCATATACTGCACCTGTATAAAGGCCAAGCAAGAAAGCAAAAGAAATAAAAGGCGACATTCCAAAAGTAAAAGGAATGAAAACGGCGATTGTCATTGTTGTAGTTAAACCCGGTAATGCACCGAATATAATACCTACTAATACACCCAAAAAGGAGGCTAGTAACATAGCTGGGTTAGCAAAATATTGCAAGCCTGAAAGATATAAATCCATTGAAAATAGTTCCATGGTAAAAATCCTTTATATGTTAAATTAATATTCCCCTAGGAAAGGGAATTTCAAGAACCATCTTAAAGATGATATATACGATTGTGGTAAGCACTACTGTGATACCAAACATAAATACGGGTTTTCGATTTTCTTTCTCACTTAACAACCAAGTCATGCACGAAATGAAAATGAAACTAGCTGTAGCAAAACCCAAATTCTTCATAATAAAAGGATAAATCACTAATAATATAAAGGTAATCATAAACATAAAAAATGCTGATTTAGTTGCAAACCACACTTGCACTTTTTCAGTTTCTACTTGATCACGAATCGCACCTACAATCATCAAAATAGATAAAACACCCAAAAGAATAGAGAGCATCTTAGGATAAAATCCGGTATTTAGTGCAGCTATTCCACCCTCACGCGTAGGCATAAAACCTGCCATGATATAAAGGAATCCTGCTAAGGCGAAAAATATAATTCCGCTAAGGATATCCATATTTTTTTTTGTCATAAATCATCGCTCCAAAATTTATTTTATTACTTACTAAATATCGTCCTCAACAATTGTTGAGGACGGCATAAATTAAATATTTCTATCAAAATTGATTTTAATCATCAACAAACTCAATTCCTAATTCATTTACTAAGAAATCTAATTGATCTTCAGCATCAGAAATAACTTTAGCGAAATCCTCGCTGTTTAAATATACGGGTTGATAACCAGCACTAATTAAGAATTCACGGATTTCAGGATCGGCCATTGCTTTTCCAATAGCTTCATCAAGAATTTTAATTTTTTCTGGATCTGTGCCTTTAGGTGCTACAAAACCACTATAATTTCCCATTACTACATCAATGCCAAGTTCTTTTAAAGTTGGTACATCTGGATAAGATGGGTGACGTTCTGCAGAAGCAATAGCTAAAAGTCTCAAATCACCTGAATCAATATGAGCTGATACATCAGGAAGTGGAATATTTGTCATATCCACATGTCCACCTAACAGTGCAGTTACAGCTTCAGCGTAAGCTGAGTAAGGAATATGATTTACTTCAATTCCTGCAATTGCTTCAAAATATGATGCATAGATGTGAGCACTAGCACCTGAACCTGAGTTTGAGTTTTTTAACTTACCAGGATTAGCTTTAGCGTAGTCAATTAAATCTTGCAATGTTTCAAAAGGACTATCAGCATTAACTGTAACAGTTGCTGGGATAGTAATAACTTGGCTGATTAAATCAACATTATGAATATCTGGGTAAACAGGAGATACATATTGTGCAGAAACAGTAGACATAGATGTTGTTCCAATTACATAACCATCTTTATCAGCTTTTTCAATTTCTAATGATCCTACTACTCCACCACCACCAGGTTTATTCTCTACCACAAATGGGACGCCAAATTGCTTTTCTAAATGACTAGCTACTGGACGAGTCAATACGTCAGTCATACCACCTACAGACCAAGGGATGATAACACGAACGTTACGTGATGGATACGATTCACTTGACTCTTCTTCAACACCCTGTGCAAATACTGGGAAAGCAAGCATAAGAGCAATAGTAAAAACTAATATTTTCTTCATTGACTTCTCCTCCTCCGGAGTGTGCTAATGGTACATAGCACTATAAAAAATTTGTTGCATGCAACTTTAAATTGCATATCACTAAGTTTATCCTATATCGGTAATCTGTCAAGAACTTTTTTTAAAAGTTATTAAAATCGCAAAATTTGATAGTAAAAACTCTTAAAAAAAAATTTTAAATTAACTCTACTTTTTTCAAAGCAAATTTTTAATTTAATTTATGCATTTTTTTCTAAGTTAATTGCTATATAGTTTACTATGTTTTATATTTTATATTAAATAATAAAATAATTTTAAAATTATATACTATAAGATTTTAAATTAAAAAAATTAATCTATTATAATATAATTGATAAAATAATTTATTCAAAGAAGATTAAAAAAATAAAGAGAAAACAAGCAATAAATATTTCTATTTTTTGCACTTTGAAAGTCAAATATAACCACTAGATTGAGCAGTAAAAAAAAATTTGAATTTTTATCTTAAACCAGATAAATTTTTGACAATAACTAAAAACAAAATTTATTTTTTTTAGAAAGTTAACTTCTTCTTTCAATTTCTCTTGCAATACAATCATTACAATATTATCCTAAAAAAGGAGGATATTTATGAATGAATTATTTGAAAAATATAACGATTTAGATCCTGATTCAAGTGAAGCAAAAATTGAAAAAACAGCACAGGATTTAGAGAGAAGAAATTACATGCCAACACTTCTTTTAGATATAAAAGACTTTTTTCACTTTAATAAAGAAAAAATGTTGAAAGAATATGAAAGAGTTATGTCTCTTTCTTCTGACAGTAAAGAAATAAAAAGTGTTATTGGCCTTAAAGATCCACAAGAGATTAAAATAGTACATCTTACATCATTATTAAATCAATATAAACTTTTATGTAGCCTAAGAGAGGGAGAAGCAACTGCTTGGGATACGATAAATGAACTTTACGAAGATGACTAAATTTTAATTCTAATTTATAAAAAATAGCTCATCTATATATTAAAAATTTTAGGAACTAAATAAGTTTACTAGTTAAAAATAATATCTTAGATTAATTTTATAAATTAGCATCTCTATATTAAAAAAGGGATTTTAGTTATTAACTAAATCCCCTATCACTATTATAATATTTATTTTAATTTTTCTACTGAGTCAAAGTATCTACAAATTCAACATTTTCTATAGCTGATACTTCATCAATAACCTTATCAATAAGTTTAGAATTTTTTACTTTTACTGTAATAAAAGCTTTTGTTAATTTATTAGCTTTATTCATTTCCATATCAACAATTGTCATTTTATTATTATCAAAAATATCCGAAATAATTTTTATAGTACCTTTTTTTCTAAATTCAGTATAAAAAATGACTCTTGTAAATTTTTGTAAATATTTATGTTCAAATTTGCTTAATAAAAGTTCAACAAATAACACTGCTAATGTTGCAGCGATACCACCTTCATAATACCCCGCACCTAAACACAATCCAATAATAGCAGTTGTCCAAAGACCTGCTGCGGTTGTTAATCCTTTTACATCTTTTCTCTTAGTAATAATAATTGTACCAGCACCAATAAAACCCATACCAGCTATTACTTGTGCACCAAGTCTTGCTAAGTCAGTATACATATTTAATTCTAAATAAATATATTGAGAAGTTAAGGTTGTAAGAGCTGATCCTACACAAATTAAAATGTGTGTTCTAAAACCTGCAGGCCTTCTTTTTGTTTCTCGCTCAAGACCAATTAATCCACCCATAACCATTGCAAGAAGCAATCTTACCACAATTGATAATATATTAAATTGTCTTAAATAATCTAACCAAACCATTTATTTCGCTCCTAAATTTCTACAACGTTACAGATTTCATCAAATTCTGAAAGTGCCATTATAATCTCTGAATGTTTACGACCTTTATTACTTAAATTCATATAAAAATTAGCACCTATCAATGTTCTTTGATCGCTAAAATTATTAATTACATCTACTTCAAAAATAGAAATATCTAAAGATTTAATTAACTCTATTACATGTTTCATTGATTTAATTGATCTAAATTCAATATAAACATTCATATTTTTTGATTTTAATAAAATACTATCTTCAATACTGGGAAGAAGAAATAAACAGATCAAAATTATTAAAAAACCTATTATCGCACCTTCATAAAAACCTGCACCTAAGGCTAAACCCATACAACCAGAGGCCCACAGACCTGCAGCAGTAGTCATTCCTTTAATCTTTTTATTACCTGATAAGATAATAGTACCAGCACCTAAAAAACCAATACCATTAATGACTTGAGCCCCATAACGACTTAAATCTAGTCCAATTCCAAGTTGTTGGTAAGTATCATTCCACAATGTATTTACCATTAAAAATTCAAATTGGGCTAATGTCATTGTCAATACAGCACCTATACTTACAAGCATATAAGTACGAATACCTGCTGGCCTTTGTTTAATGTTTCTAGAAAAACCTAAAAATCCACTAAAGATTATTCCTAAAAACAATCGAACACAAAGTGATAATAAATTAATTTCTCTCAATGTTCCTAAATCTAACATTCAAACCCCTCTATTCATTTATCAGAGAATTATATCTCAATATTGTAATAAAATAAAGGATAAATTTTTTTTAAAACTAAAAGATTTTTGCTATGAAAATAATATATCTCTCATATTAAGCTAAATTTAACTATTTTTTTAGTTTGAAGATGGAACTTTAGTTTGTCCAAATGAGGGAATAACTGTGTCCAAGTGTAGTGGTTTATGCACTTTATGAAATTAATGAAAACAAAATTTACTTCATAAAACAAACAATTAATAATAGTGAAGAAGAAAAAATTCATGCTGATCAAAAAAAGCAGGAAGTATTTAAAAAAATCTTAAAAAGTAAAAAGGTTAATGTAGTTGTATCGAAATATTTTGGAGCAAATATTTTAAAAATAAAGAAAAAATTTGTTTGTATTTTATCTAATTGCGATAATATTGATACAACTATAGAAAATATAATAACTAATAGTAAATTTGTTAATAATATTTTTTTGTCAGTTATATAAATAAAAAATATGATAATACAGCTATTGTGATTGCAAAATGAAAATACTGATCAGTAAAGTCTGTTTTTATCTCTTTCAATTTATGTAGTACCTTAGATCCTGGTTTACTTGTTGCAATTATAAATAAAAGAACCCCGCCTAAAACTGTATAGAGAGTCTTTAAAAAGCTTGATTGTGAAAAGAATATAGTTTTTTTTATCGGTCTTTGACTTGTTGAAATAAACATGTTCTCTAATATTTCAAATATATTCTGAGAAAAAATACCAGTTAATAAAGATAGCAGAGCTAATATAATAAGACTCAAATGTATAGAAAAAGGGAATTTTTGTTTCGTGAATTCATTAGTTTGGTTTTTGATTTGCTTATCTGGTAAAAAGATTCTAGATAATTTTATAAAAGATGCGACAGTACCAACTCCGGCAATATTCAATATTGTATAATTGATACTTGGTTTTAAATAATAAGTTAATAGTGTTTTACTAAAAAATCCATTAAATGGAGGTATTGCCATAATCGATAAAGCTCCAATTAAAAAGCAAATCATAGTAATTGGAAATCTTTCTCCTTTTTGACGAAGAACTGAATTAACTCCTCTAATTTGATAAACATCTCTAGATTTAGCAGCATCAGTTGCTGTTCCAATAGATAAGAATAATAGACCTTTGAAAATAGCGTGGCTAATTGTATGAAATAAAGAAGCAATCAATAAAATAGCACCATTTTTTGTATCAATTCCTACATTTAAGGCCACTGCCCATGCTGTTACAATATAACCAATTTGACTTATAGAATGATAAGCTAAGAGTTTTTTTGCATCTGATTGGGACAGAGCAAACAGTACTCCAATTAGTGCAGTAGCAGAGCCTATATATGCTAAAGGTATAGTTAAGTTTTTTAGCATTGGTGAAAGAGAAAAAACTCTAACCAATACAAAAAGTGGAATTTTTATAAGTATACCAGATAAAAGAGCAGAAACAGCGTGTGGTGCTTTAGAGTGTGCACCAACTAACCAATTTGAAAGTGGCATAATAGCCACACGCAAAAGAATTGGAACTATTATCAATAAAAGACAAATTAATGATATATTTAACTCTTTACTAGAAAGGTTCAATAATGCTTTTGTGATTCCTTGATAAGATAAACTTCCAGTCAAACGATATAATCCAAAAGTTCCTAGTAGAAAAAATCCCATTGATGATGAAGAATACATCATATAGTTGAAAGCTGCAAAAACAGCACTTTTTTCTTGTTTACTAGCGATTAATACATATGCTATTAGGCCCATTATTTCTAAACATACAAATAGATTAAAAATATCAGAGGTCATACTAATGGCAGCAATTGTCGCACTCTGTATTAATATCAGGGCGGTGAAATATGAATGAGAGGGACCTACTGTTCTTGAATAAATCCATGCTATAACTGTTAATAAATTGGTTAAAACAATCATTACAAGAGATAGTGAATCAAATTTATATACGATACCAATTGTCGGAGTGTAAGAACCAATAACAACAATTAAACTACCTTGATTAATAATATATGGATACAATAAAAGAACAAATATAACAGGTATTAAAAGGCCAATTAAAATTCCAAAATATTCGCTAAATCGTCGAGCTTTAACTGGTAAAAAGCTTTTTGATGTCAAAACAATACTTGCTGCTAGAAGTGGTAAAAAGATTGGGCTTAATAATAAACTATTTGGATTCATTTTCTATTCTTTCTTTTATAATTGTTATATCTAATGATCCTGTTGTTTTATAGAGTCTTACTGCCATTGCAAGAGAAAGAGAAGTTACGCACACACCAATAACTATAGCAGTAAGCATAAGTGCTTGAGGTAATGGATCAACTATATTTTTTTCGTTTCCAACTAAAATAGGAGCTTGATCCCCAATCCTACTTGCTTCTAAAATAAATAATAATACTATGGAAGAATTTAACAAATTAAATCCAATAATTTTTTTTATTATATTTTTCACCCAGATTAGTCCAATAAAACCTATTATAAAAATTAGAAAAATTAGTGCTCTCTCAATCATCATGTTGGCCTCCCATCATAGCTATAATCATAACCGCTAAGCTAGTTCCTACTTTAATTCCAATAAGTATATTTAAAACAATAATAATTCCAGCAGAAAGAAAGGAGTTATATATATCAATACTGCTAAAAAAACCATCGGGGAAAAATACTACATATGTTGTTATTAAAATCAGTGATATAAAAGAGATTGCTTCAAATCTTTCTAATACATGTGAATTTGTAATTTTTGTTTTTACATTAGTTCCAAGTACTAAAAAAACAATTGCAGATGCAAATATAACACCTCCTTGGAATCCTCCTCCAGGAGATATATGGCCAAATAACATTACATATAATCCGAATAGCAAAATTATAGGCCCAAGTTTTGATGCAACGACTTCTACTAGATTAGTTCTAAGAGCATTTTTTACCCGTTTTTCAGGGACTAAAGTAGATTGAGTTTTTACACTTTCTAATTCGTATTTATGCAAGTTTAAAAGTATAGACATAGTTCCCGTGATGGCAACAAATAAAACTAAAGTTTCACCTAAAGTATCCATAAGACGATATCCTAAATATATTGAACTTACTGTATTTGAGGCCCCTGTTTCATTAAGTGCATTAACAAATAGGTAATCTCGAGTAAAAGTTGGCCAACTTGCATCACACATTATTAAAGGAAAAATTGCTAGTGTAATTATTATAATCGTTAGAATTACTTTAAAAATTTTTGCTTTCCTCACTACTTTTCCCCATCTTTTCTTTTAGTATGCCTTATTGCCCAAACATAAATAATTGTAGATACTCCTGCACCAACAGCTGCTTCTGTTATAGCTACATCTGGAGCTTTTAAAAAGGTAAAAAGCAGTGCACTAAGAATACTTATAGCAGATAAAGCTATAATTGAATGTAATAAATCTTTAGCGATTAGTGAAAAAATGGATAAGCAAAGTATCAAGCTAAGTAATAGTATGTTCATAAGCTCTTATCCTCTTTTTGCATTGATCTTCTTTGATCTTCAGCCTCTTCTGATTCCCATATAAATTTACTTACAATAGAGCTACCAGTCGGTGCAGAAATTAAAAAGAAAATTATTAGAATTACTATACGAGATGTTATTGCTATAGAAGGTGATAAGATTAATAAAGCTATAAGATATGAAAAAACAGTCGTAGTACCACAAAGAGATCCTGCATGTAAACGACTATAAGGCTCTTTGAAACGGAAGAGTCCAATCATTCCCACAATACCAAAAGCTGATCCTATTAAAAAGAAAATAAGTGCCACTATTTCTTTTATCATCATAACTCATCCTTTGTCTTCTTAAGGAATCTTGTAATAGCCAAAAATCCTAAAAATCCGAAAATATCATATACAAGAGCTACATCAAGGTATAATACATTTTTGGTTGTTACTCCCCATAGTATTAGTAAAGCTAATGCTATTGCTGATAACACATTCATTGCTACTAATCTATCACTAGCTGTCGGACCAAGGAGTAAACGTATGATAGTTATAGTTGCACATACAATTAAAAAATATTTCATTCCCGATAGAATAAAGTTTGTCACTTCCAAGTCCTTTGTAATGATTTTTCAATATTACTTTTTATTTTTTCTCCTGCAGCTTTGTTGTGTATTGTACTACAGAGAAGCCAATGTACAATTAAATGGTCATCATTTAAATCTAGAGTTAGTGTTCCTGGAGTAAATGTAATTGAGTTTGATAATATAGTTCTTGCAATATCTGATTTAAGTCTAGTTCTAAAGTGGACAATACGAGGATTCGTATTGCCTGTAAAAACAGCTTTAGCAACTTGAAAACTTGATTTATATAAATTTATTATCATCAAAGCTAAAAAAATAATTAGATAAAATGGATTTGGTAGAATAAATTTTAAACTTGCTTGATGCTTTGGTAAAAAGATATGGTATGTAAGACCTGCTGTTAATAAAGAAGCAAATAGTCCAAAAATAAGGGTGAAAGTTTCAGTAGTGGTAGTGAATAGAATCCATATAAAAAAAAGAAAAATGGTTGTTAATATAAATCTTATAATTGCCCAGATTCTTCCATAATTCATTTATTGTTCCTCTTGTTTTATTAAGTTCAAGAAACTTTCAGCATCAGGAACATTAAAAAGCTCTTCTCTAAAAGATTCATGACTTAATATTCGAGCTAATCTACTTAATATTCTTAAATGGTAACTACTACTTTTTTGTGGGCCAACAAGTAAAAATATAAGTTTAACATTTTTTTTATCAAGTGCTTGTAAATTGATTTCAGGTTTAAGACGCATAACGGCTATCAATGATTTTTTCATTAATGGACATCTAGCATGTGTTATTGCACATTTATTACCTAGGCAAGTTGTATGAAAACCGTCTTTAACAACCTTGTCCATTAATTCTTTTGATGCGATATTAGGCATGCTTTTGTTAAGTTGATTTGTTAAAATTTTGATTATTTCATCGATTGAGTTTATTGGTTTATCAAGCAAAATACATGATTTATCGATTAATGAATAAATTCCATTCATACTATTATACCTCTTCTCCTTCTTCAATTAACCCAACTGCCCAGTCTACAGGTAGAGTGAACATAATTCCGGCACCTTCATTTTCTAGACCACCAACTATTTCATCAACTAGTTCTTTAGCTCTTTTTACAACCTCATCGCTGTATACAACTGAAAAAATTGTTTTATTGTAGGGTTTATTTCCTTTCATGAAATCTTTGAATTTAGCAAATAAAGGTACTTCATAGCTTAAAAATCTACCCATACCTTCAGAATCAAGTATAGTCGAACCAGTAATGCCAGCTTCTATATAAGCTTCCATTACTTCTTCTAATAGCTCTTCGTCATTTAATACAAATACTAACAGTTTCATACTTAATTCCTATAATTTATAGCTTAAACTATAATTAATAGTACCATACCCCATTTTAGCGGTCAATTGTTACTATTCTAATTCTTATTGAGACTGAAAGTAATTTGTAATAATACCACAACAAAAAAGTCAAAAAAAGTCTATAAATTCTCTGTTATTATTATAAGTAACAACACCAAAACCAAAGAAGAAAACTCATAGGAAGATTATATAATAACTCAGTTTTAATGTGTGGGTTCAAACGTTTTATTTGAGTTTACCAATTAAATCCTTTTTTCTTTCTATCTGACTTATACAAAAAGATAAAACATCTTTTTTTTACGGAACTTATTAGGATCAATTCCATTTAACTCTAACATGTTTTCTAATTAATCTATTTTGTGATTACCCCATTAATGTTCTATTTGTAATTTAAGATTCTCTTTTATTAAATCATCACTATCAACAATTTTCTTTGCCATATACTCACTCTTCCATTAAAGCTTTTGAATCTCCAATAGTATATAAATTCAGTTTACATAATATGTTATTCCTAAATAAATATATATTAACTGTTAAAGTTATATTTAAAATCATAACATACAAAAAGTTTTATAAAAAAGCAGAATATGCTTTATCGTTATTTGATTGTGATAATTGGTGCAAAAATAAGAAATTACACAAAGCTTTGGGCTTTTACAGCCCAAAGGAATCTAGAAAATTGTCTTTAATAAGAATATACAATCCACCATATATCTTTTAGCAAATTATAATGATAGATTTTTTTCTAAAGCTTTTAATTTCATATAAATTAAAATTGGGAAATCTTTTTATCTTTATCAGAAAGAGTATCTAGTAGTTCAGCAATTTCAACCAACTTAATAAACTCTGAACGATATCCATTTTCATCAGCACCTTTAGAAGCCTTAGCTTGGGCAATTACATGTTCCCAAGAGGAATTTCCTTTAAAAGGACTATCACGAAGTAACATTCCAAACTCTACAACAGCTGAAGCAAAAGTGAAATCTAAATCACTCTCACCCTGATTGTTATATAACTCTTCTTCATCCATCATTACAGATAAAAGTTGACTCTGCTCATCGCCATCTACAGGCTTTTTGTAACGGAGATTAAAGGAGAGAATATCTTCAGAAGGAATAATAGAACTCTCCTGAAATACTAGAGGGTCTGATTGTGATGTAACTTCATTATCTTTAGAGTCTGCAAGTACTAATTCATAGAAAGCTGTGACGCTCTGTCCGGATCCCATTTCACCAGCATCTTTAGTATCATCATTAAAATCTTCTCTATTAAGTAAGCGATTTTCATACCCTATGAGTCTATAGGATGAAACCTTTTTAGGATTAAATTCTATCTGCACTTTAACATCCTTAGCAACTGCAAAAAGATTGCCCCAAATTTCTTTTCCTAAAACTTTTTTTCCCTCAAGAAGATTATCGATATAAGCATAATTACCATTTCCAATATTAGAAAGACTCTCCATCCTTGAATCCTTATAGTTACCCATACCAAGTCCAAGAATAGTAAGATAAATATTTTTTTCACGTTTCTCTTCTATTAATCTCTCTAATGCACCAGTAGAAGTAACCCCTACGTTAAAATCTCCATCAGTACAAAGGATTACCCTATTATTACCACCCTTTATATAATTATCCTCAGCAATTTTATATGCGAGTTCTATCCCAGCACTGCCGGCTGTAGATCCACCAGCTTTAAGGTCTGTAAAAGCGCGAATGATTGTTGTTTTATCTGTTCCTGGAGTAGCTTCTAGAATTACTCCTGCTGATCCTGCATAGGCTACTATAGATATCGTATCTTGTGGTCTTAGCTGATCAACAAGTACGTTCATACTCTTCTGCAAAAGTGGTAATTTATTATCATTATGCATTGATCCAGAAGTATCTACAAGAAATACTAAATTAGATGCAGGTAAATCCTCTGTTTTTATTTCCTTAGCTTGTATTGCTACCCTAAGCAATTGGTGCTTAACATTCCAAGGTGCTACTTCCATATCAAGTTGGAATCCAACAGAATCTTCACCTTCAGGTTGTGGATAATCATATGAAAAATACTGAAGAAATTCTTCAATTCTAACTGCATCTACTGGTGGAAGTTCTTCACTTTGCAAGAGAAAACGTCTTACATTAGTATAACTTGCTGTATCAACATCAATAGAAAATGTGGAAACAGGATTCTCTAAAACACTTTTAAAGGTATTTTCATTAATTCTATCATATTCCTCAGTATTCATTTCACCTGCTGATGTAGGTACAACAAGTCCTAAATTTACCGATTTTGCCATCATTGGAGTTGCTTTTAGAGCCATTACATCTGGCATCGGCTTCGATAATGGAGCATCCATTTCTAGCTTTTCATTATTTACAAGATCTACTGTCTCTTCCACATTTTCAGTCATTGATAATCCTTCAGACTCAGCACTTGCACTAGTACAACTAATTAGAATATATATATTAATCAAAATAAATAACATCATTAAATAGTATCGTTTTTGTTTCATGAGAAAACCTCCATATACTAAGAAGAACTATTAGAAGTCAAAATAGTTTCACACTTTAAGTATTTTTCAAATAAAAACACTTGCAAACATATATATACTTTCTCGTATTTACTGTCCTGCATTATACTTATACCATTAAAAGTTTAATGATAAATTAACAAAACTCATAGTACTCACAGTTAACTTAAAAATAACACTATTATTTTACATATCTAAAACATTAATTATTAAGTCCGACTCTGTTGCTTCATATTCTCTATTGTCCATCATGGCTTTACTATCAAATGTTGTGGATTGCGCTTGTATATTTTAAATCAATTTAATCTTAAATACCATTATTTTAATGCTTGATAACTATTTGGTACTAAATCTGGATATCCCTTTATATCATAACTAAGGAAGAATAATATTTTTTTCTATTTAAAGAAAAAATAAAAACAGAAAAGTCTTTTATAATAGCTACACTACTATTTACTGTTTACCTCATTATTAATTTTTTATAGCTGTAATTGGAACAACATAAACACCATCCTCTCTTAAATAAGCAGCATTTGATAAACCACAAACTTAGCATAATACTTTAGGAGGTTTTAATCCTTTTTTGATAATCTTCTTTTGTATTTTTAATAATGAATTTGCTGCATTGGTACACAAAACCTAATACAATTACACGCTAAAATGCTATAGGGTGTATAAAATTAATAAATTAAAAGAGTTAAAATACATAAAATAATAATAGTTTAACATTATTTTGATATGATATGTAATAATTAGATTCTTTAATTTTTCTCTTTTATTAATTTCACAAGTAATTTGGTATTATAATCGTCTGAAGTTAAGAATTGATAAACAAATCAACCATTTCTTTCCAATCTACACTTAAACAAACCTATATATACAACACACATTTATTCTCAAGTATTGAGAACAGTTCCTTATGCCCTTTTACATTCAATTAATTTTAAAAGACAATTAAATCACAATCAAACAGCTTTAAAGAAGGTTTATAAAAATAAAAAGAGTGAAAATAAATCTATATTAGAGTAAGATATTAGGAGTAGCGACGAAAACAAAACCTGAAACCAAAAAGTTAAAACATCATAGTCTTCTCAGAAGTAAGAAAAGCAGCTATTTTAATTTATACGGATTCAGGTAGACTTATAGTTTAAAGCTAATTGACTTGTTACTACTAAATTAGGTATTTCTTTTAATAAAATCTATCATATCACTTGCTGATGGAGGACATCCTTTTAATGATTCTCCTAGATGTCTAGTGCAAATACCAACCCCAATTAGAGACTTATCTTTAATGTCTTTATATCCTTGACCAATACAAATTTTTTTAGATAAATGTAACTTATTTACTTCATCTAATCTTTTTAATGCATGGATTAAATTTCCGTAACATGCGGAACAGGCTTTATTAGGTAAAGCATTTTTTGAAAGAGCGTTTACAATACCTGTGGGTTTACTAAGATTATCGAACCCTGGTTTATTGAGATATGATATTTTAGCTTTATTTAAATCTGTTGACCCAACCCCAAATTGTTCAGCAATTTCTATATATTCTATATCTGAAGGTTTAAAACCTAATAATGAAGCAGCAAATGTATCGCACAATACACTGTCTCTAGCTATAAACATACGGTCAGTTTTAATAGGAGTCCCACCTTCTTCAAAATCTAAATCACCATTCATTGAATCTACAATTACTAAATCTGCAGCTCTTATAACGTTTAATGTTGCTATTGGTTTGTTTAAACCAATAGAATGAAATAGTCTTTTCGAAGAGTCAGACAAACATCCTTTCATATTTTTTAGTGCACAAGTCATCAGAGTCTGACAATGTCCTTTTAAAACAGGGATAGATATTAAGAAATCTAAGTCTAATATTTCTTTGCTGATTTCCATTGTAATCCCATGTGATGTTTTCTTTATATACTTATCATCTTTTACGTCAAATAATGGAACATTATATTTTTCACTAATTTCATAATATCCATTAACTTTAAAACCTCTCTTTGTTGAATCACCAACCCAAGCTGACTCGATTATTTTGATATTTGAGTATCCCAATTCTTGTAAGTATTCAATTATTGTAATTACAATTGCTGAGTGAGTTGTTGGAGAGCGTCCTTCGGTAGACAATTGCGGTAAATTATTTTCCACTATAGTGTTTGACTATGATTAATAACAACAACACCCATACTTTAATGACTTTTAAGCTAAATAATAAGCCAGAACTTTTACAACCTGACTTTTTTCATAACATAATGATTGTGATTTATCTCTTCTTCTTGCCTCTAAGAATGTAAGGTTCTTCTCTTTCTAGATTAGGAGTTGCTGAGTGAATATTATCAAGGTGTTTTTTTGTTTTACTAAGTTCCACATTAGATGGCAATAATTTATCCCAATCTTCATCACTTTTAGCAGTACTGCATTTGAAAGTATATGGGTAATGTAAAGAAAAGGATCTATGTTTAACGATTTACATGATTCTACTATAGAATAATAGAAGGCTGAAGAGTTTGCTCCCATTACTGTATTACTGAAAAGAAAGGCCTTTCTACCCAAAACAAAGCTAGAAATTTTTCGTTCGGCCAAATTATTCGAGCTTGAAGCAAATGAGTAATCCATAAATTTTATAAGAGTTTTCCAACGTTTAATAGGATAATTTACTGCTTTTTTCATCATTGGACTAAGGATTAGACTTTCCTTTTTATCCACTAGCCATGAATGAAGGGCTTCGAATCTTGGTTCCAGTTCGTCTTCCCTTACTTTTATATATTTTTCTTCAGTATATTCTCCAGCTTTATACTCTTCTCTCAGTTCTTTTTCTTTTTTAAATATATCATTGTAAAGATCAACAAGCTCTTTAGCTAGTTTGTTTTTTGAACTAGCTCTTAAAACATTTTTAGCTGATCTTCTTGAGTGAATCTTATCTGAGTTCTCGAATAAAATTCATGGTCGTAGGAAAATAAAAGATTTACAAAATTCAATTTACAAAAAGAAGCCTAGATCAGCTGGAGCTATAACCTGTGCTGGAATATTAGCATTAATAATGAAAGTTTATGCTTATGAAAAAAGTACTAGAGATCTGTATAATAATGGTTCTTTAACAGAAGAACAATTCATTAAAGAAAGAAAAGATAAAACAGGACCAGTTCTAGAAGAATTACTTAATTATGCTAAAAAAAGAAAAGCAAAGCATTATACAGAAAAGAAATTAGAAAAAGCTCTAAATTATTTAATAAATCAGCATAAAAATATTATTAATTATTTAGATTACAGCGCTCTAACTCCAGATAATAATTTCCAAGAAAGACAATTTAGGAGTACTATTATTAGAACTCGTAATAATAGCTTATTTGCTTCAAATGAAAATGGAGCAAAAGCTTGGGCAATAAATACAACAATTGCACAAAGTGCAATCTTAAACAATATTAATCCAACTAGATACTTTAAGTATATTTTAGATGAAATTGGATCAAATCTAGATACTCCTGCTAATAAAATGGATTACGAAAAATTACTACCCTGGAAAGTTGATTACAAAACGGTAGAAGAATCTTGGTCTAGATAAAAAAATAAATGATAATTAATTAATCAAAAATTATCACATGTAAAAATGTGATAATTCTCTATCTTCATTAGCTTTGCCTTTTTTTAGTGGGAGGTATGATGCTTACTTTATTAATAGCTTTCTTATCATTTGATAATTTAACAATCTTATTAGATGAATTTGTTTTTGCTTGCTTATATGATTTATGAGTCTTTTTCTTATATTGATAAACATGATTCACATCATATTTTTCAAGCCAATCATAAATACAACTTTTATTTTGTCCAAATTTATTTAACCCAAAAATTCTTAATGAGGTATTAGGATCTTCTTTATATATTTCTAAAAACTACTAATAAATTTCTGCTTAAATTCTGTTGAATAACCCATAGATATTTCTCCTGTAACTTCAATTACAAGAATTATATCTTTATCATCTCACTTTTTATACTAAGTACGAAAATACGCATACAGAATACTCTCAGACTGGGGCTTACTTATATAGAATCCCCCATAGAGCGAGTAAGATTTAATAAGCAGAATAAAATCGTCATCAACTTTTGAGCACAACCCGGTGATAAAATACCAACCGTTGACGATAGGCGGGTAGGCATCTTGAGTAGAGAAGGGAATCAAGTTTAGCTTGCCTAACAACAATGCGAGTAAAAAGATAGTGCACAGGATGCAGTGACCCATTTACGAAACTGATACCTTTTATGAAAGAAGATGGCTAGGATTTATTTTCATTATTTGGTTATATTTAACTCTCGATTTTATCACACAAGGGAAACTCGAAGGGTGCCGATGAAGCAAACCTTGCCACGTGCCGTGCCGCCGTGGGAGGTGAAGCCAATGTACCGGGACCGCCTACGCATCCTCCGGGACATGCCATTCCTTCCACAAGATCCGGACAGGTACTACCTTTGTCGATATGTTTCAGCATCTCAAGACAATCGGAGAGGGTGTCTGCTTTTTCGAAGCTGATGTCCGTTATACCGAACTTCTCTTCTGCTGTCCTGATGATCGCATTGCCGACTCCCGAAGCATTCGCATATCCGCGCCCGAGCATGCTCGCGTCCTGAATGGCAGGACTCTCCCCGATTGTCGAGAGATCAATCTCGAAGGCAACGAAGAGCGCCGCAAGCTCCTCGAAGGTCAGGACATGATCCACATATCCCGACACTTCGGTGGTGAGTGCCTCATACTTCTTGGCAATGCATGGTCCGATAAAGATAACCTTCGCAGCCACATCGGATTCCTTGATCTTCTTCGCCGTCTCCACCATCGGTGTATAGCTGTCGGCGATATTTTCCGCCAGATCCGGATAGGAATTTCGTGCGGTCAAGACCCACGAAGGGCAACAGGAAGTTCCAAGAAATTTTCCCTGTTTGGTTGTGTATTTTTCGGCGAGTAGGATTGTGTCGCAATCCGCGCCATAGGCGACTTCCATCACCCGGTCGAATCCCAGACGCTGGATGCCGGCAAATATCATTTCCGGTGTCACCTTGTTGCCGAACTGCCCGGTGAATGATGGTGCCACGATCGCATGCAGCTTCGGGGAAGCTGTCTCCCGTTTCCGTTCCATGAGGGAGAAGGTCACCTGAACAATCTCCGATTTGTCGGAAATGGCGGCGAAGGGGCAGGATACTGTGCATAGTCCGCAGCTTACGCAAATATCCTGATGGATACGGGCATACCCTTCCTCATCCGAATCGATGGCATCCACACCGCACGCCTCGGCGCAGGGACGTACTCTCCTGGTAATGGCGGCATAGGGGCATACTTGGACACATTTCATGCATTTTATGCACTTCTCCTGGTCTATGAGTGCTTTTCCCTCAGGGAATGAAATGGCGTTTCTCGGGCATACGATCGAACATGGATGTGCCATGCACGACTGGCATCCGTCGGTGACGATAACCTGATCCTCGGGACATTTCTCGCATGCGGCGCGGATGACGTTGACCAGGGGAGTCTCGATGATCTTTTCACTGGTGAAGGCCTTTTCGATTCCGCTGGAGACCGGAATATGCTCCCGTTCCTCCACAAGCGGCAGGCCGAAGGCCAACCTGAGACGTTGCTTCACGATGGAAAGTTCCCGGTATGAACAGCAACGGTACATCGGGTTTCCCATTTCGATGATACTGAATGGGAGGGACTCTATTTCCGAGGGTTTCTTTCCGTCAAGTATGAATCGTACTGTCTCCATGAGCAACCGCCTACGGAGATCGGTCACAGGAGTATAGATTCCCCGCATCCGTTCAAATACCCGTTTTACGCCGATCTCACTCATGGCTTTGCCTCCCGCTTCTTCTCTATTCGGGTATGCACATCGTCCATGATCGCTTCCAGTTTCGCCTCGAGAATATAATCGCCATCGATTTTCACAACAGGAGATCTCCTCGAGTGATCGCAGACTTTATTGGGACAGGACATCTCGTCGATGATGCAATGTTCCTGGATATCCTTCTCGGCGCGTAAAGCTTCCACAAGCTGGGAAGCTCCTCGGAACGCGCAGTTGGTACCGGTACAGACGGATACATGGATGCTGTCCCCATTCTTTTGAGAATTGTTCATACAGGACCTCCCGATTATTTCTCGCCTTCCAGTATATGGGAGATATCCATCGGAATAAAGGCTTTTGGTTAAACCTGTTCGAAGTGGGCAGAATGGAGGATTTTTCCGATCGAGTAGGAGGGTTTCTCACGAAACCGTCCTCTCACACCACCACTGCATACCGTTCGGTACAGGGCGGTTTATCAAACATAACGCTCGATGTTGAAGTAGTACCAATCTTCTTTTAATAATTCAAGGCCTTCTTCTTCATCTGCCATTCTTTTTGCTAAGAAGTCAAAGTATATGATGCTTTTATCTTTTTCTTTGGCTTCTTCGTGTTTTTCAACATATAATCTTAACCCATCAACTAATTTTAGTCTTTCTTGTAGAATTTTATTTGTTAACACATTATTTATTGCCCCAGACATTTTCCAGTAACTTCTTGAGCTGTAATAATATTCCTTTAATTTCCATTCTTCAACTTCTAAAAGTCTTAATTGATGTTTTCGATTTTTACTAGTCTTCCAAATTTTATAGGCATACTGTCTTACTCTTCTTCGTGTCCATTCCATTATATATCTAAGCTTATTTTTTATAGAACTTCTAGCATAATAGTTTATCCAGCCTCTAAGTGAACTATTCAATTCAGTAATTACTCTTTCTAATGAAACACCTCTGTTTCTTTTAGTAATTTCTCTTATTCTAGCTTTTAACTTATCAAGGCTTTTCTCTCTTGGAACACATCGTCCGAGTTTCAATACTCCATCATCTATTTTCTTTCCTCTTGTTTGAAATACAAATCCAAGAATTTTAGCTCCTTCTGCTCTACCGGCTTTAGTCTTCTCTTTGTTTACTGTCAATTGTAATTTCTTTTCTAAGAACTTAATTGCATTATCTCTAATTCTTAGAGATGACATCTTTGACTTCGCAAAAAGCTGAATGTCGTCGGCATAACGAATAAACTTAACTCCTCTTTTTTCCATTTCTTTATCAAAAGGTGTTAGATAGATATTTGATAATATTGGACTTATTACTCCACCTTGTGGAGTACCTACATTTGTTTCAACTTTAAACCCATTATCCATGACACCAGATTTCAGAGAACTAAATATTAATCTTCTAATATCCTTATCTTCTAATGTTTCATCTACTAATCCCATTAGCTTATCATGATTAACGGTATCGAAAAACTTAGACAAATCCATGTCTACTACATACTTATAGCCTTCAGCTATATATATTTGTGCTTGTCTTACAGCATCTTCTGCACTTCTATTTGGCCTATAACCATAACTAAAAGCAGAAAATGTTGGCTCAAACAATGGCGTAATTACTTGTACTACTAATTGTTGTACAAATCTATCTAGTACTGTTGGTATTCCAAGCATTCTAGTTTTGCCATTATCTTTTGGTATTTCTACCCTTTTAACAGCACTAAATTTGTACTTACGTGATATTATCCTACTTTTGATATCTTTGATATTTGAATCTAGGTATGTGTCTAATTCACATACATTCATTCCATCAATTCCAGCAGCTCCACCATTCTTTTTAACTTTGATAAAAGCAGCTTTTAGATTCTCATTGGAGAGTAGTTTTTCACACAACTCAGTATTTGGTAATTGCGGATTATCTTTCCTCATCATTTCTTTCCTTTTTCTATTCTAGCACTCTCGTTTTGTCGTTTTGGTTTTCTCCACGACTCCCTTTACATGCCAATAGTAAGACTTTTCATATTTTGAAAAGAATTCGATATTCAGGCCTTCACAATTCTCCAAAATTGCTACTATGCCATCTGCTGACTTCTGTAATACATGTTCACACATTACTGTATGAATTGTTGTTATCATTGGTAATATTTAGGCCTCTCCAACGTATTACAGACCTCCCCAGTTAAGAACAACATCTTTCATTTCATGTGGACTCAAGATTTACCTATTATGCTCTTGGCTGGACTTCATCACTTTTTGAAAACTCATCCTCATAATCGGCCTTATATCTTGTTTCTGTTCGTAGCCCCGAAACTTTGCCTTAGGCTTCCTTCACACAGCACCTCACGATACTGCACTTGCCATCAACTAGTGGTTATTTCATTTTCTTTAATGAAATCGCCAAACCCACAGGTCGAGTAGAATTCATCAGCCATTTATCTCCGGTATAAATGCAACTGATGAAGACCCTCACAGAACCGCACGTGCGCTATTAACGCATACGGCTCTTCATTTTAACCTTTTAGAAACTTACCATATTTGAACATAGATTCTTGGAATAGCAATTGGGTTAAATTTCACTATTTGCTGGAATTTCTCCCAGTTCATTTTGTGCTTTTGCCCTCTTCTTTGAAGAGTCCTAAGTAATCGCTTAACACAAAAGCATCGAAATTTACTCATAGCTTTGCTATTTCCATTTACTCCATAGTATCGATAATGTCCTATAAGCTTTCTATTGAGTTTATTAATTATCTCAATAACTGGTATATGCATTTGTGATTCTATCCATAGTTTTACTTCTTGTCTTTTAGCTTTTAATTTCTTTGGGCTGGTAATTATGGCTACTTTGTAATAACCATTTCTTGTTTTACCATTGATAAATTTAAAACCAAGAAATTCAAATGTTTCTTTTGATTTAGAATTTCTTCCAAATGGAATTATTCTAGTTTTCTCAGTTGCAACTTCCAATTCAAATTTAGCTAATCGCTTTGGTAATACAGCATAGAACTTCTTTGCATCTTCTTCATATTCAAAAGTTGCAAGAAAATCATCAGCATACCTAAATATGAAAGCTTTGCCTTTCATCCTAGGTCTTACTACCTTTTCAAACCATAAATCTAAAACATAATGTAAATACACATTTGCTAATACTGGAGATAAGTTACCACCTTGTATTGCACCTTTATCAGTTTCAAAGAACTTTCCTTCTTCCATTACTCCTGCTATCAAAAATCTCTTTATATATCTAAGAAAATTCTTATCGTTGATGTCATTTTCTAAAAATTTCATTAACCAATCATGAGATAGATTATCAAAGAAGCCTTTAATATCAGCTTCAACAATCCAGTTAATATTATTTCTCATAATATTATGATTAATATCTCTAATAACATCATGACAGCTTTTATTTGGTCGAAAGCCATATGAAGTAGATAAAAATCTAGGTTCATATACATTAGTTAATACATCTGCCATAACTTTTTGTACTAGTTTATCTTCATAGGATACTATTCCTAAAGGTCTAAGTTTTCCATTAAGTTTTGGAATGTATTTCCTCTTTGTAGGTTTAGGATGATATTTAAAGCTTTTCATACGATTACATAAATCTTTTAAATTTTCAAATAGATTGTCATTGTATTCATCTTTAGTAATATTATCTATTCCTACTGCTTTGTTCTTCATTTGTTGTAAATGGGCTTCATAAAGATTCCTTTCACTAACATAATGCATTAAGGTTTGTAACTTCTCATCCAAATGCTTTAAGGATGTTTCCCTAATTCTATTTGCTTCATTTTCCATCATATTATTATTAGCCTCCAGTACTAATGATGTTTCAACGCCTAGAAACGTTTAAAATGTCTCCCCCTTCGCTCCGCTTACTTTCATAAGTTTCATCACTACTATGAGTAAATCCGACTTCTTTCCTTCCATAAAGAATATTTTAGTTTTCACACCTCAATACTCTCTTAGCAAATATTTACAAAAGGTTAAGACCTCCCAGGTACACTATATATACCTTATGTGCTCGCCATGCCTTACAATCCCGAGGGAATCTCCAAAACCTCGCATTAACGGTTTCTTCTTGTTGTCTGCTGCCAGTCCAAAAGCATCGACTTCCCTTTGTCTGTGTAACGGGACTAAAACAGCTTCAGTTACCTTACGGCTCTCACACTCCTTTACCTACGCTTAAATCTAATATTTCTATTTCGACTCCAAGGCTAAGTTCCAGTGATTTGCTAAATCTTACTGGAGTTGGTATTTCACCAACTTATATATATAGCGCCGAACTGGCGCACTGGACTTTCACCACCTAGATGTTGCCCATGCTGGGCAAACAAAGAAACATCCGATTGGCGGCACCCATGCCGGCAATCGGATGTCCTGCTTCTACTCTCTCAGCTCTTTCGACATCCGCTGATACTCCTCGCGGGTAATCTTGCCTTCTGCGTAGCGGCTACGAAGGATTTCCAAGACATCGGCGGAACTGTCAGAGCCACTTCGGCGCGACCGTACGAGAGCGACTAGGACAACTGCAATGACAACTAGGATCACGATAATCGCGATCCAGCTCCACCAATTGCCTGACCAGCCCATCATGCTACCGGGACCATAGCCCCATCCATAGTTGGATGAGGTGGGGTTGTAACGCGCGTTACGGCTCCAACCTCCCATCATTCCCTGTCCCATAAAGCCGTATCCGCCCATGCCGGGTCCCCACGTGTCGAGCTTCCCGTCGTTCTGGAGGTAGTTGTAGGCAATCCAACGGTGGGTCGATGCTAGTTGCTCGGATCCTTCTCCTCCCATCATCTCATCCATCCATTCGTGTCGCTCTTCATCGGCGATCATGAGATCCATGACCGCATCACCCAGTTCCTCAAGTAGAGCCGGACGTATCAGGTCGGGATCGATGAGCGTGATACTTGTCACGCCTTGCACCTGTTTGATTTCGTTGAGGATCACGTCGGCAGTTCTGCCGTGTCCTTCTTCTTCCTGCGCCCAGAGTGTTGTTCCCACGATCAGGAACATGATACTCAAGGTTATTACGAATATTTTCTTCAATTTGTTGTCTCCTTCTACGAAAGATTTCTCTTCATCGAGTCGAACTCTTCCCAGGTGATATCACGTGGGGCATATCTCTTCTTGATCATCTCAAATACAATTTCCAAATTGGCAAGATCCTCTTCAACGAAGGTCTTTCTTCATCTTCTCAAACAGCTCGCGATCGATCTCACCATCGGCATATCTGTTTTTAAGTAGCGCGATTGCCTCCAAACTGCTAGAATTAGACCTGTTCCGATGTGAGAGATGCACCGCAAGAAGCACGACGACCGTCACCCCAATGAGCAACAATCCGATCATCATCCCCCGGGACCACCAGTCGGACCCGAACCAACCGCATCCGCCGACATTGCCAAGACCGTAATATAAGCCGTGCATACCATTCCTCCATCATCAATTCGAGATGTCTTCTCTCATGCTGAGGTATTCCTCCCGTGAGAGGGTCCCTTGTGCATATCGCTTACTGAGCGCTTCGAGCGCCTCATCGGTTCCTTTACGGAAGGAATCATCTTTTCTACCGAACATATCCGTTCTGAACAACAGATACATTATCAAGAGGGTCCCAAGGATTCCAAATATCATCATTTTTAACCTCCCACACCCCCGAGGGGGTGTGTAGTCAATGTAAAGCAATGCCGCGTATCTGCAAAGAGTTCCCTTGAATTCTTTACCTGATCTTCACCGTTGCCCGTCCCAGCGGCAAGGTTGAGCGAGATCAGGAAAGGATCAGCCCGCTTGCTTCGGTACTTTTAGCAACCGGGCGTTGATTGCAACCACCACCGTGGACAAGGTCATCAGGACGGCACCCACCTCCGGTTGCAGGATGAACCCGGTGAAGTGCAGAACTCCCGCGGCAAGAGGAATGGCAAACACATTGTATGCAGTAGCCCACACCAGGTTCTGGATCATCTTGCGATAGGTGGCTTTTCCGAACCTGATGAGCGTCACGATATCCTGTGGATTTGAATCCACCAACACGATATCGGCGGTGGACGCCGCCACATCGGTTCCCGACCCGATGGCAATCCCGACATCGGCTTGCGCCAGGGCAGGAGAATCATTCACGCCGTCTCCTGTCATCGCCACGAATGAGCCCTTCTTCTGCAGTTCCTTGATCTTCTGTTGCTTCTCATCGGGCAACACCTCGGCAAAGTAGCCATTCATGCCCAATTCCTCGGAAACGGCACGGGCGGTCGCTTCGTTGTCTCCAGTAAGCATCCAGCAGGCTATGCCCATTGATTGCAGCGTCTTGATGGCGCCATGGGACTCTGGACGCACCGTATCACTGAGGGTGATAGAGCCAATCAATCGCGTTTCCATCAGGATAAAAACACGGGTTACAGCCTGTTCGTCCTTGGCAGAAGGGATGTCGATGCCAAGTTGACGTGCATGGGAGGGGCTGGTAACCAGAATTGCCGAACCATCTACTTTCCCGCCGATACCCTTTCCCTTGATTGCCGATACTTCGTCCACAGAGGACAATTCAAAGCCTTGGGCGGTTGCGTGTCCAACGATGCTCTTCCCGATAGGATGCTCCGAGTGTACTTCAACAGACGCTGCCAATCGCAACACATCCTTTTTCGAATAGGTTCCCGTGTCGGTCGATGTCACATCGGTCACCGTGAAAGTACCCTTTGTGAGCGTGCCTGTCTTATCGAACACAATGGTATCGATCTTTCGCGCCTGCTCAAATGCCGTCCGATTGCGGATGAGCAATCCGTGTTGTGCGGACTTGGCCGTAGAGACGGAGACCACAAGCGGAATGGCCAATCCAAGTGCGTGGGGGCAGGTGATGATCATAACGGTGGCCATTCGTGTGATGGCGAACTGCAGGTCGTAGCCGACCAGCAGCCAGCTGACCAAGGTGGCAATTCCAATGGTGATTGCTGCTATGGTCAGGTAACGGGCTGCCCGGTCGCTCAACTTCTGTGTCTTCGATTTGACTTGTTGTGCCTCGCGGACCATGGTAATTATCTTCGACAGATATGCATGCTCCCCGACTCCATCAACCTTGATGGTGATGCTGGAATCACCATTGATCGACCCGCCAATGAGCCTGTCTCCCTTCTCGCGTCGGACCGGACGCGATTCCCCTGTGAGCATTGATTCATCGACATACCCGGCACCTTCGTGGATCCGGCCGTCGGCGGGAATTTTCTCCCCAGGTTTTACTATAAGGAGATCGCCATTCTCAACAAGACTGAGTGGTATGTCCTTGATTGTTTCCCCTTCTTTCCTGTGGGCTTCCGATGGCATGAGGCGGGCCAGTTTTTCCAATGCCGCCGATGCGCCTACGACGCTGGTCATTTCTATCCAGTGTCCCGCAAGCATGATGGCGATCAAGGTTGCAAGTTCCCAGTAGAAGGGCATCCCTGGAAGACCGAAGGTAACAGCAGTACTATATCCGTAGGCTACTGTGATAGCCATGCCTATTAGTGTCATCATCCCCGGAGATTTTTCCTTCAACTCCTTCACCAAACCGGAAAGGAAAGGCCAACCTCCTACGAAATACAGAATCGTAGCCAAAAGGAATACGACATAGTCTGCCCTCGGGAACGTCCATCCAAAACCAGTGAGGTCCTTGATCAACGGCGTAAGCGCAAGGATGGGTAACGTGAGTAACAAGCTGAAATAGAACCTGTTGCGAAAGTCCTTTATCATCATTCGATGGTGGTCCGCATGGTTGCTATGGTCCGCATGGTTGCTATGGTCCGCATGGTTGCTATGGTCCGCATGGTTGCTATGGTCCGCATGGTTGCCATGGTCCGAATGATTGCCATGACCATGATAGTGTTCTGTAAGTTCTTTTGGATCGCTCATTGGATCCTCCTTATAATGGTTTTCCTGTATGGAAACCAGGATGTTTGACAATCGTCGTGGGAAAAAGGGTGAGATCAGGATCTGTTGTACTTCTTGATGATGTCCCCCGTCGGATCCTTTTCTGCGGATTTCCTGTTGAGCGAACAACAGTCCAACCGTTGGTCCCCAAAGTTACGATCATTGGCTTCCGCC
>NZ_AP042457.1:0-35000 GCF_055396005.1 Pleomorphochaeta naphthae | reverse complement strand
CCTTAGATGTATCTTTCTCAAAAACAATCTTTACATCCGGTTCGATTTTTTTTACAATGCCTTCAATCTTCTCATTTAATTCAGTGCGGTTGACTTTCGGACTTATTTCCATTGTTAGTTTCTTCGAAACAAAATCTACTGCAGCAAACTCCACTCCTTCTAAACCGCTTATTTCTTTTTCCATTTTAGCTGCACAATTCGCGCATCCAAGTCCTTCAAGCATTACTATGCTTTTGTTCACCTTGTTCTTCTCTGCATCAACTATTTTAACATCCGGCTCAAGTATATTTACAATGGATGTTACTTCTCCAAGAATTTTACCAAATTCCTTTTTATCGACCGCTTCAATTGTCAGCTTCTTAGTAACAAAATCAACGGTTGCACTATTTACTCCTTCAAGGCTTTGTGTTTGAGCTTCAATCTTTGCAGCACAATTCGCACAATCAAGTCCTTCAAGTATTAATACTTTTTTATTGCTCTTGCTAATGGATTTTTCTTTCACTGCCACATCCGGTTCGTGCTTGTGCACTATGGTTTCAACCTGCTGTAGTGTATTCTTATACTCTTGCTCTGATTCAGTTTCTAAAGTCAATGTCTTGTTCATGAAGTTCATATAGGCTTTGACTCCATTTAATTTATTAACCTCATCTTCAATTTTAGCTGCACAATTTGCACAATCTAATCCTTCTAAAATTATTTCCTTCTTTAACATCACTGCCCCACCTTTACTTACTTTCTTCTGAAATATGAATTAATCCTTGGTCAAATATTTGCTTTACATGTTCATCTTCAAGGGAGTAGAATACAATCTTTCCTTCTCTTCTGCTCTTTACTAGTTCAGCCTGCTTTAAGACTCTTAGCTGATGAGAAATTGCTGATTGGGTCATATTAAATAAGAATGCAATATCGCAAACGCACATCTCGGCTTCATCTAACGCCCAGATTATCTTAATTCTTGTTGAATCCCCAAAGACCTTAAATAGCTCCGCAAGATCATATAGGGTTTCTTCTTGAGGCATTTTTTCTCGAACTTGGTTAACAGTCTCCTCATGTATAACATCACAGTCACATCTTTCAGTTGGTTGAATTTTCCTTGCCACATTATCACCTCCGATATTATTTCAATTGCATACTTGAACAGTTATTCACATGTTAATTTTACTACTGCGATAAAAAAAAATCAATAGATACTTGAACAGTTATTCAAGTGAACGAGCAATGTATTTTCTATTTATACTTGATGAGGGTTTTAACGATTAAAACACCGCCAGATAAAGGATAATTCTCCTCGACTGGCGGTTAGTTATATGCATTATATTTCTACATCAATTTCAGCACTGAGCCTGAACTCAATAGTCAGTTTATCATCTAAGACTGTTAACTTCTCAATAAGCCGTCTCACCAATAGATCATCATATTCTGCGAGTTGACATGACTGCGTTTTCAACCAATGCATTTTGCCTCAGTTCACGGTAAGCGTATTTTGATAGCAATTTGAGCTTTTCATTGATTCTTATTACTCTATGATTATGATTTTAATTACAAATAATTTTGAAAATAAAAAAGTATTGAAAAAAATAAAACTCCAAGAATGGAATCAATCTACCACCTATGGAGTTTTTAATGGTTCATTAAAATTTAAGAATATCTATCTTTTTTTCTTACCACGAAGAATATATGATTCAGTTTGTTCAGGATTAGCACTTGCTGTTGCCAATTTATCAAGATATTTAGAAGTTGCTTCTAAATTTACATTCATTGGTAAAAGGTTGTCCCAATCTTCTTCAGTTTTTGCTCCCCCTGCATTTAATAACACATGAGTAAGATATGTATTAACATCTATCTCTAAAGCTTTACAAGATTCAACTAATGAATAATAAAATGCAGTTGCATTAGCACCCAATATTGTATTACTAAATAAGAAGGCTTTTCTGCCTAAAACAAAGCTTTTAATACGACGTTCGGCTTCATTATTTTGTGAATCTGCAAATGGATAATCCATGAATTTTGTTAGAGATTCCCACCTATCAACTGGATAATTAATAGCAGTTTTCATCATAGGACTTAAAATGGAATTATCTTTTCTTTCATTTAACCAATTTTCTAATTTCTCGAATAATGGTTCTAATATAATTTTTCTAATTTTAACATATTGATCTGAATTGTACTTCCCCTCTTTGTAAGCATTTCTTATATCTTTTTCTTCTTTGAATATTTTGTCATACATATCAACAAGCTCTTTTGCAACTTTATTTTTAGGACTAATTCTCAATATATTTTTAGCTGGTCTTCTCGAGTGAATTTTATTCGAGAACTCAGATAAGATTCATTATCTTAGAAGAATAGTTATCCAAGAAGATTATTATAAAGCTATATAGTTAAACAATTTATTTTATATCTTCTTGAATAATATTTCCTCCATTATAATTAAAATAAAATCATTATGGAGGTATTTTATGAATAAAAATGAGATTAAGAGTAAATCTTTTGATGAGTTATCATTCGGATTTTTGCACTTTTTACAGTTTGAAAAAACGTACAGTCAATCATCATTGAACTTTTATAAGTTAATGATAAAGCGGTTAAATCTTTTTTTGATAGGAAATGATATAAGAGATTATAATTCAGACATTGGTACAAAATTTTATATATCTTATCTTTATGAAAATAACATTAGTATTCGTCGACAAAAAGCTATTCTAACTTTTATCAAAAGATTTAATGATTATTTATTAGAAGGTAAATTTGTAATACAACATACAAAAAGTTCTGAATCATTACCTAAAAATTATGAACAAATATTAAAAGCTTTCAGTGATAAGTGTTATAAAAAGGGTAACAAAGAGATTACTGTAAAACAAAAGCAATTTTTTTTAAGGCAATTTTTAAAAAATTGCATCGATTTAGGTTGTAACTGCATACAAGAATTGAATGCAGCCCAAGTATCAAGAGCCTGTCTAAGAATCCAGAATAGAGATTCGTGGGCTGTGATAAGGGAATTTTTAAAATTTCTAGTTATTATTGGAATTCTCAAAATTGATTTATCTCTTCTAATTCCACATTATAAGAAGCCTTTTAAAATCCCTGTTACTTACAGTGAGAAAGATATAGCGAAAATTGAAAAAATCATCGACCGTTCTACAGATATAGGTAAAAGAGATTATGCAATGATACTTTTGGCTACAAGATTAGGTATGAGATCTGGCGATATAGTACATATTAGTTTTGACAATTTAGATTTTGAAAATAAAAAATTATCATTTATCCAACAAAAGACAGGAGAGAAACTTGTACTCCCACTCTTACCTGAAATAAAAACAGCATTAGAAAATTATATAGAAAATAGTCGTCCATTAACATCTGATACCTCAGTTTTTATTCGACAAATGGCACCATACCAAGGAATAACTACTAGTGTCTTGCGTTTTCAAATAACAAAATACTTTCGTTTAGCCGGAATAAACATTATTGGTAAAAAACACGGACCACATACATTTCGTTCTTCGCTTGCTAATTCTATGATTAATGATGCAGTTCCTTATGAAGCTGTTAGAAAAATTCTTGGTCACTCTGATTTAAAGTCAATCAAACATTATGCACAATTGAATATTGAGATGTTGCGTCAATGTGCTATTGAAGTACCTGAACCTACTGGTAGATTCAAAGAATTTCTAAATGGAGGTTCTTTATGATTAAATTTAATAGCATTTTAAAAGAAGAACTCGCTGATTTCTTAGCTCTAAGAAAGGCTTCAAAATGTAAAAGTATATATGATCATGATAAAACATTACTGCGAAGATTTGATGAATACCTTTGTGATATATCTTGTAAAAAAAAGAATCTTACAGAAAAACAAATTACAGGATTTATAAATACGCTTTCGGGAGGAACTCGGACAATTGCTGCAAAGGTAATTGTAATCAGAATTTTTTTAAATCAGTTAAAAAGTTATGGGTTTTATAGTTATATACCTCCTATTCCAAAGGTTCATAATGATTATATTCCATATATTTTTTCTGAAGTAGAGTTGGGGAGAATATTTAATTGTGTAGATAATTTAGAAAAAGGATGCAAGGTACAGAAAAATACGCTTATTCACGTGGAACAACCTATGATTTTGAGGCTTATGTATGGTTGTGGTCTACGTATTGGAGAGACATTGGAATTAAAAATGGAGAATGTTAATCTTGTTTCAGGAGTTTTAACTCTTAAAAAAACTAAAGGTAACAAACAGAGAATTGTTCCTATGCATCAAACTTTAATTGAAATATTAGAAAAATATTGTATGGCTATGGGTATAATTGGTTATTCTGATAAATATTTATTTCCAACAATAAATATTTTAGAATCAGTAACTCCGAAAAACGCTATGCATAAATTTAACGATATTTTGAAGCAATCTGAAATATCCCTACCATACAGGGAAAAATATCAAAGAGGCCCATGCCTTCACTGTTTGAGACATGTTTTTGTGTTTAAATCTTTTTCCAATTTAGAAAAAAATGGGCAAAAAATTGATGATATGATTCCTTATCTTTCCATTTATCTTGGACATGAAAGTTTGAGAGAAACAGAAAAGTATCTAAAATTCAGTAGTGAACTTTTTCCTGACGAAATGAAATTGTTTGAAAAATATACCACACAGGTATTTCCGGAGGTAAATTATGATGAATAAACCTTCAATTTTTTTAAACCTACTTGATGATTTTCTCAATAACTACTTACCAGGTTCTGTGGGAGTAAGCCCTAATACAGTTATTTCATATAAGTATGCTTTTCGTATTTTGATTGAATTTATGTATTCTGTAAAAGGAATACCCGCAGACAAGATTATCTTTGATAACCTTGACTATAATACGCTTTTAGAATTTTTCTCTTGGATTGAAAAAGATCGTGGTTGTAGTATAGCAACAAAAAACCAAAGATTATCAGCAATACTATCATTTTCTGCATATGCACAGAACAGAGACCTTGCAGCAGCTTCAATTTTTAGAACCAGTGTATTAAAAATTCCAATGAAAAAAGGACAAATGAAACCTCGTGCTGTTTTTACTATCCAAGAAGTTTCTATCTTACTTCGATTACCTAATGATAATTCAAAAATTGGACGACGTGACAAAGTATTACTTAGCTTGATGTATGCAAGTGGTGCTAGAGCACAAGAAATGTGCAATATTTCTGTAGGTGATATAGAATTTCTTTCAAGTGGTACTAGACTGAAGCTAAAGGGAAAAGGAGGAAAAACTAGAAGAATCTGTATTCCAGAAAATTGTGGGATAATGTTGCAAAAATATATTAACTACAGAAGATTAGAAAATAAACCGGAACGTCATGTGTTTTCTAGTCAAACTCACGAAAAAATGACGATTTCTTGCATTGAAGGGATCTTTAAAAAATATGTAACTATGGCAAAAAAAGAAAATCCAGGTTTATTTAAGGAGCAAAGTTATCCACCGCACTCAATGAGACATGCGACTAGCACTCATATGTTAGAATCTGGAGTTCCTATTGTTGTTATCAAAAATTTTCTTGGTCATAAATCAATTCAATCCACACAAATTTATGCTGAGTTATCACAAAATAGTGTTGAAAAGCATTTAAAGGAATGGAATGAAAAATGGTTTTTTAAAAACGCTGGAAACTTAGAAACAACTACACCAAAAAAAGAAGAGATTCCTAATTTCTTAAATATTAAATAAAATGGTTTTAAAGATTATCTGAGAAGATTTAATATAAATTGTTTAGCTATATAGCTTTATAATAATCTTCTTGGATAACTATTCTTCTAAGATAATGAATCAAGCAACCCAAATGAGTAAAAGTTTTATTTTTAGCAGCTGAAGCATAACCTTCTAGTCCATCTGATTGCAATATTCCGTTGTAATCGCCTATAAAAGAGTTAAGATACTCATTAGTTCTTTGTTCAGCATAGTTGAACATAACTAGTCCGCTGCTACCATCTTTGTTTGTAACAGCTCTTACAATCATAAAACAATTCATTGCATTATGATTGTCTTTCTTGTATTCTTCAGTTCGCTCTTTGACCATTGAAGTTATTGTATCATCAGGAAGTTTTTGTTTTTTTCCATCTTCTTGGATCTTTAGTATATCTCTTTCGTATTGTAGCTTAACTTTAGATTTTTTTATCTGAGTGAATGTTTAGCAGAGTTGTTTCATCAATATTAATCATACAAGCTTTTCTAATAGACCTTTCAAAAGCTCTTTCAAGACCTTTTAACTTATTATAAGTTGCAATAGACCAAGCTGACATTAGTTGTCTAGATATCTTTTGTTTATTTGGAAATACTAACTTTTGTTCTAGTCTGTATAAAGGAAGACCAAACTGCATCTTATGAACAATAATATGAGCTAATAGACTTGGTTCACAAATTGTTCCTGTTAGAAGGTTTTTATCCATAGATGCTGTAACAATTTTATTAGTTCCTTCATCAGGCAAACAGTTTAAACATCTTTGTTGTTTTCTATGATGTCTTACTACAACATATCTAGCTGGAACGAATGTAACTTTCTCTTCTACAAACTCTCCAATCTCTGTAAGCTTAGCATCACACTCTTCACAAGTTGTTTCTTCTACATCATGATAAACATCTGCAACTGGAGCTGAGGAAGGAAGAGTTAAGCTAGCTCTTTTACTTTTAGATCTAGAATGAGATTTAACTGCTGTTTTCTTTTGATTATCATCTTTGTCATCAAAAGAAGGGTCAGACTCTCTTGTATCACTTTCTACAGTATTTTCCATTTCATCAAAGAGAGATAATTGGATACTATTAGGAATACTATCACTTTCAGATTTTCTTCCATAGCGTCTATCTTTTTCACTAAAATACAAACTCTTCCAACGAGCTATCTCTACAGCATCATCTGCGATGCGAGAATTTTGCTCTTCAATATGTGCTTTTAGCTCGTTGTTTTGTCTTTGTAATTCAGCTATTTTCTCTTCGTTTTTCATTGTTTAAATATAGCATATACAAGGAATTAAGTCTATAAAATACAGGTGTTTTTAAGGCTTTTTTACAAGAAAAACACTGTTTTTTTACACTGCTAAATTACCTTTTAAGATAGGGAATTTTCTAAAAAGATCAGCCCCTTCTACTAGTAATTCTACATCTTTTCTCGAGACTTGCAGTGCTTCTTTTTCATTATTTGGCCAACGAAAAGTTCCCTTTGAGAGCAGCCTTTTTTGCAAAAGGATAAAGCCATTATTATCCCATAATAACATCTTGATACATTTGTTATTGCTACCACAGAATAGGAATATCTTTTTTTCTAATGGATCCATCAATAATTCATCTTGTACTTTTCTAGCTAAAGAGAAAGCTCCACACCTCATATCTGTTTTACCACACACCAAGAAATACTGGTATTGATTAAAGTTAATTAGCATAACTAACTTCCTTTAATGCAGAAAGTATTAATATTAAATCTTCTTTAGAATAATTGTTACCCATATCAATTGTAGCATTACCTATTTTAATGGATATTTTAGATTGTGATGTTAAACTAATTTTTTTGCTATCATCATTATTTATAATTTTAACAACTGGTGGTGTAGCTACTGCTACTGCTTTTTTACGAGGTCCTCTATTTTTGACTTTATATATCTTGTTAACATCATACTTATTAAGCCAGAGATAAATAAAGCTTGTAACTTTTCCAAATTTTTCTATTCCAAATACTCTTAATGTTAAAGTTGGATCCTTTTGATATCTTTCTAAAAACTCATTAATAAAGTTTCTTTTGAATTTTTCTGTGTAAGCCATAACATCTCTCCTGTAGTTTTATATACAAGAATTATAGATTTAAAAGGAAAGGGCTTAAACTAGGCATGGAAGGACAAATCCAAACCTTTAGATAATCCAAACCTTTAGATAATCCAAACCTTTAGATACAAACTCTTTGTAATTCAGAAATTAAAAATTAAAAGGTTTGGATTTTATTTCTTAATTAAGTATGCGAAGTTAGTGGCACTAAACCACAAATTTCTGCTAAACTACATCGTGTATTCCATTTCTTTTTTACAATATCTATCATTGGATCTTCAACCTTTTCTAGTGCTTTTGCTTTCATTTCGACACTAATATCTAAATATACCATTGTAGTTTGAATGCTGCTATGTCCTAATATTGTTGCAATTTGAACAATATTCATTCCATTATCTAACCAATGAGAGGCTGCAGTATGGCAAATTTGATGACAATGAAAATTTATTGGTATTTCAGAACAAATTTCATGTCCTAATTTAGCATATTTTTTAAGTTGTTTATTGATTGCAGATTGTGAAAGTTTTCCAATTGGTCCTACATTTCTAGAGTAAAACACATAGTTGTTTGAATTTATTTCGCCACGATGAAATTCACGAAGATACCTTTTAATTAAAAAAAGAGTTCTTGGTAGAATGCTAATTATTCTAATTTTATTACCTTTTCCAATAATCGTGATTTGTGGAATTTCCATTTCTATCAACAAGTTCTTAATTTGTAGTGACAGAACCTCATTTAACCGTACACCAGTATTATACATTAAGGCAAATAAAGCTAAATACATCCTCCCAGTTCTAGTCTCTTGTTTTGGCATGCTTAAAAGAACCTTCATTGCTTTTTTTGAAATTCCTTGAATTTTATTTTTTTGCACTTTTCTAAATGGAATGTTTTTTGCTTCTTGGTAAAGATAAGCAAGACTAATATCTTTTCTAGATACATATTTTAAAAATGATCTAATAGCACTTAGCCTTACATTACACGTTGATGGTAAACATCCTCTTGTGTCCATCAACCATTTTAACCATTCTTCCAAAATTTGATTGTTAAAACTATTTGGACAAATTGAATTAACATCTATTGATTTTTCTGTTTCTAAAAATGAAATAAAAATGATTGGCGTAATTTTATAATTTTTAAGAGTTTTTTCACTTACAATTCCACTGCCACTTAAATATTCATTTATCCAAGAATTAATTAATCTAGTTATTGTAAGAGAATTGTTTTTAGATTTCATATTTCACCTCAGGAACTATTTCATTAAAAGTTTCTTCTTCTGTTTCTTGAATTATTTGTGCAAGCCTTGGTACAAATGAATAATAATATTGAGTGCTTTCTAAACTTGTGTGTCCCATGCTTTTACTAAGATAATAAAATTTTAAGTTAAAATTTTGTTCTGATATCCATTTGTTAATATTTATTATTGCGTAATTGTGTCGTAAATCATACAACCTTATTTTTTTAAAACCACAATTTAGCCATATTTTTACAAATGTATTAGACAAGCAAGCACTACTTAAACATTTAGTACAATCTTCTGGGAAAAAGAAATTTCTATTTGGATAAAGTTCTGAAATAGCTACGTTATATTTGATCATTAGCTGGGTCATATTTTCATGTAAAGCTACAAAATGTTGGTGAGGTCCTTTTGAATTGATAATATTTAAAATTCCATCTTTTAAATTTACATTTTTAGTAAGCAACATTCTAGCTTCACAAGTTCTAATGCCTGAACTGTATAAAAGTCTATATATAATAGGTATAGTTAACATTCTATTTTTACTTCTAATTGTATTTGGATTTTTTGGTTGATATTCATCACAAGCTTTGAAGAATTTTTTCATTTCATCTAATGTGAAGGCATGTGGGATATAAGTACAAGGCAACGTTTTAAGATAAGTTAAGGTATTTAGTTTAGAAAAGTTATGATTATTACAATATGATATAAATCCATTAATAATAGCAATCCTTTTATTAGTGCTACTTGCTATTTCTGTTTCTCTTTGTTTTGCCCATTCCTCTATAGGTTCTTGCTCCAACGTTAATAATAATGGATATCTATTATAGTAAAATGCGTCAAGGTTAAGTAAACCTGTGGTGTATGTAGAGCACCATTTACCCGAAGCTTTTCTATAGTTGATATACATTAAAAACAATGGTCGTAAAACTGATATAAAATTAATTTGCATCTAATATCTCCTCTGTTTGTGAGAAAACACTTATATCTAAAGCACATTGACGCAAATGAACAAAATCGGAAGAAAGATATGTTTCTGTAGAAGCCGGAGAAATATGGCCTAGAATACTTCTAATTATTGGTAGTTTAACACCTTCACCTAAAAGCGTTGTTGCTAAATTATGTCTAAACAAATGAAACCCTTTACGATCAACTCCTTTTGTTTTTATTCCACTTTCTTTCATTATATTAATTGAAATAGAATATGCTGATTTTGCGTCTAAGCCCTTATATGGAGGAATTTTTCGTAAAAACAGTTTAACTTCTTTTGATTTGGGTCTTTCTGATTTAACATAATCTAATATTGCATTCCCAACTATGGTTATAAGTCTTAGAGTATATGGCACTCCAGTTTTCTGCTGCTTAACAGTAATAATTTCATTCTTAAAATCTATGGAAAATATAGTTAAATTAACTATATCACTATTTCTCAAACCATATTTTAAAGCTAATAAACCTATTGCTTTATCTCTTTTAGAAAGATTAGAATTCCCAGTAAGTGTTGAGTTAATAGCCGCTATTTCATTTACTTCTAAGTATTGAATATTTTTTCTTATTTGATTCAAGGCAGGTAAATAGAAAATAACTTGTTTAATTATATCGATTTGAGAGTTGTTTTTTCTTATGTTTGATTTTAATACAGACCTAATACTTTTCATGTTAGAATATGATTTGATATGTTCTCCTTTTTCATTAAGAAAATACCCAATTACATCCACTTCTTTGATATCAGATAGTTTATAAACTCCTTTCTTTTGAAAGTAGGAAAAAAATCTTCTAGCTGCGCCAGCTTCTGTATATATTGTTGATTCCTTCATACCAGATTCTTTTCTTAACTTTGTATAATTATCAATTAATAACTGAAATTCACTGCATAAATTATTTTTATTTTGAATAAAATAAAAATTATGTTTGGTTGGCAGCTCCTTATTAATATCGAAATATCTAATTCTACCCAGTGTTGAAATAACTTTTGACTTCTGACTACTAGGATTTAATTGTATGTATCTAAATAATAACTCTTCATAGTTGTTTTCTGAAGGTCTTTTATAACAGGTCAAGCAATCAGTTAAAAAGGAATCATACTTTTTAATTGTGAATGTTGAAAAATCGTTATCTTTTAAATACTTGATTAATAATCCATGTATTTCCTTTAATCTAAATTTTGTAATATCCATAGATATCCTCCTTGTAAAAGAATATCTCATGAATATTATAATCCAAACCTTTTATTTTTTAATTTCTGAATTACAAAGAGTTTGTATCTAAAGGTTTGGATTATCTATAGGTTATGATTTGTCCTTAAATCCAAACGTCGGGATTTAAGGACGTTCTCTCCTAATAATATAGTTAAAGAAACTATTGATATTATGCACAAACACAATCTTGGCTTGTTACCTGTTCTTGATGGCAATAATGTATTGGGGACTATTAGCTACAAAGAGTTATATAATAAAAAGCCTAACAATGTTGATAATATTGATCTCTTATGAATCACAAAAATATTTGTATCCCAAGTAGGTCAAACTCACATGATGCCCTTGAATTAATTCAAGAGCTACATAGTGATGTTTTAGGTGTAAAGAACAATTGAGATATGTTAAAAATTATAACTATTAAACGTCTAGTTGCTAGGTCTTTTAATAAAGATAGAACTTACTAAAAATAATACAAACACCGGTTTTTCTATTTTAATATTGGATTATTGCATCTTTAACACTATAATAAACAAGTTATTAAAAAGTTTAATTAGCATAACAAACATTGCTTTGTCTTTGCTTTTATTAGGAGAATTGTATGTCTATACCTTGTAATGTTTGTGAAAATGGAAATGCTACTTGTTTACATAAAGTTAATATATTTCAAAATCTTGACTTAGCGCAGATTGAAGCAGTTCAAAAACTAATTGTGCAACGCAAACTTACAAATGGCGAAACATTGCTATTTGAAGGTGATCTTTCAGATAAACTATTTATAGTTAGATATGGAGCTATTAAATTAGTTAGATATGGCAGTGATGGACGTGAATATGTTCTTGATACTTTGTTTCCTGGCGACTTTTACGGTGGCAATCAAATTTTTACAAGTGTTAAACTTCACGAAACAGCGATTGCAGAGGGAGAATGTGGTGTTTGTACTATTAAACGAGAACATCTAAAAGATTTAATGATTGATTCACCCGAAATAGCTTTAAAAATGATTTCATACCTTAGTAATAAACTTGAACAGTCTAGACTTCAGGTGGAAATTCTTTCAACAAAAGACGTTGAAAAAAGAGTTTGCATGTATATTTTTGATCGATACCAAAGAACTAATTCACAAACTCTTTTAATAACTCAAGAAGATATTGGAAGTGCTATTCATTTAACAAAAGAAACTGTTAATAGAAAGTTATCAACACTACAAGATTTAGGCTTATTAGAAGTTTTTGGAAAAGGAAAAATTAAAATATTAGACATAGCTCAATTAAGAAAAAAAGCATATTGGTAAAATAGTTTGAAAGTTGATTTGAATCATTGTTGGGTTATTATTTCTCTTATATTCTAAGTTTAAATTTAAGAACATAGGAGATTTTTATGAAAAATATAACATTATCACAATTAGTTCGTAATCATCCAATAGCAACAATATTTCTAAATGAGAAAAACATTGACTACTGCTGTGGTGGTGGCGACAATCTATATCAAGCTATTGAAAACAAAAACTATAAGGTTGATACTTTTTTAGCTGAACTCGAATCATATCTAGAAAAAGAAGAAGCTAAAATTAATGCACCAATTGGAGAGGAGCTTTACTCTATGGACGTAGCTTCATTGATTGCTCATTTAGAGAATACACACCATAGAGACGAAAGAATATTAATATCGAATGTTGAAGAAAAGCTTACAACAATACTCTCTGTACACTACACTCATCATAAAGAGGAACTAATTAAAGTATTCAAACTATTTAGTGATTTAAAAAAAGAATTACTTGTTCATTTTGTTCAAGAAGAAAAAGAAGTTTTTCCACTAATGATGAATACAAAAACAACTGATTCTCTTTCAAAAATAGAAGCATTAGAGGCTGAACACGAGGCAGCTGGAGATATTATTAAAGAACTTATTAAAGTCACTGATAATTTCACTGCACCTAAAGATGGTTGTTTGACTTACAAGGCAACATATGCTATTCTTAAACAGTTGGTTGAAGATATATTTATTCATATATACAAAGAAAATAATATTTTATTTGAACGATATAAAAAGGATTTAGAAAATGAAAAGACAAATTAAAACCAATGTGTGGTGGGTTGGCAGAATTGACTGGGAATTAAAGAATTTCCATGGAGATGACTACTCCATAAATCATGCTTCAAGTCAAAATGCTTATTTGATTCAAGAAGAAAAGAATGTCTTAATTGATACAATCTGGAAACCTTATGAAAAAGAATTCCGTGATAATTTAGAAAGTGAAATTGATCTATCTAAAATTGATTATATAATAATAAACCATGGAGAAGTTGATCATAGTGGAGCTTTACCATATCTGATGGAAAAAATTCCAAACACTCCTATTTACTGTACAAAGAATGCTGTTAAATCATTGGTTGGACAATACCATCACCCAGAATGGAATTTTAATGTTGTAAAAACTGGAGACAGTTTAGACATTGGTAATGGAAAAAAATTAGTATTTGTAGAAATGAGAATGCTTCACTGGCCTGATAGTATGGCAACATATCTCACTGAAGATAATATACTTTTCTCAAATGATGCTTTTGGACAACACTATGGTGTAGAAGAGCTTTTCAACGATAAAGCTGATCAATGCTTGTTGGAAGAAGAATCTATTAAGTATTATGCAAACATATTAACTCCATTCTCTTCTTTAGTTAAACGCAAGATTGAAGAAATAGTAGCGCTTAATTTACCTATTGATATTATTGCTCCAAGCCATGGTGCTATTTGGAGAGACAATCCTATGCAAATTGTTGAAAAGTATGCTAAATGGGCAGATAATTATAAGGAAGATCAAATAACTGTCATTTATGATACTATGTGGGATGGTACAAAACAATTAGCTCATTCTCTAGCAAGAGAAATTCGAATTGCTAGTCCTGGTACAGTTGTTAAAGTGTTTAATATTAGTCAAACAGATAAAAATGATATAATGACTCAAGTATTTAAATCAAAAGCTATCGCTGTTGGCTCCCCTACTGTAGGAAAATCAGTTCTTTCATCAGTTGGCGGATGGCTTCATTTCTTATGGGAACTGGGCTTTAAAGAAAAGAAAGCGGCTGTTTTCGGATGTTACGGTTGGAGTGGAGAAGGAAATAAGGTTTTAAGAGAAGAACTAACCAAATCAGGATTTAATGTTATTGATACCGAAGCCAAAATAAACTGGAATCCAACACAAGAAAACCTCTCTTCTATGAGTGAAGTTGCTAAGGCTTTATGTGCAAAGTAGAGATAATACTTTAGTAGTTTATTAACATAAATTAACAATTATTTCTAAAAATTTAAACAAGTAAAACAAAGCGAAAATAAAACACGATGTACTTCAGGTTTTATTTTCGCTTATTTATAAACCAATATATTTGATAATGATATTTGCTAATGACACTTCAACACTTTTAATTACAATAAGTAAGATTACTCTACTATTACGAATGCTAAAACAAAATACAATTCTTACCTTCTCACTTTATATTACACTACAAGTTATCTCAGCCTGTAGAACAGCAAGCTCCCCTGTAAATATTAAAATATACATATATTGATAGCCCCTAAATAAAAACATGTCAATAGCCAATAATTCAGATTCATATCTCTCTCGTACATTACAGACAGTAAAAATATTTTAAATGAAGGTCCAGAATTTCAAAGAATTCAAAATATTAATGCAGGAAGATTCTCCTATTTTTTTTTACAATTGTTTGAATTTCAAACGCCTTTTTTATAAGATGCATCAACAAAATCTAAGAATTCTAGAACCAACATATTGTTAGATTTAATCTTTTTTTATTGAAAACAAAACCTATAAAAAGATATTATTCAGCACAAATAAATAGTCATCTCCAAACCATAATATGATCTCAAGAAAAGAAATATAAACTAAAATATTTACATACTATATAACTAATTAAAATACTTAGAAATTATTTTATGAATTACAATAGATGCATACAGAACAATTATTGTCCAGTAGAAACAAAAGCAAAATAAATTCTATTCTCAAAAAAAATAATTATATTTTTTTATTGACTTTTAACATTTTTAAACTTACATTAGTATTCACTAACATAAAGGAATAAAAGTATGGAAGAATTGACCAAAAAGCAGAATGAAATAGTAAAAATATCTATAAAGCTTATTTCAGAAGGTGGAATACAGAACTTCACTATGAAAAGTTTGGCCAAACAACTAGGTGTAAGTGAACCTGCTATTTACAGACATTTTTCCAGTAAGTTAGAAATACTGCATTCAATGTTGAGACTGATAGAAAAAACAAACACAGAGTTCAAAGCAGAAATAGAAAATAGCAATCCCTCAATTTCTTTGATTGAAAATATGTTTGTAAAGAACGCAGAGGTATTCACAGCAACACCAGAACTATCTTCTATCATATTTTCTGAAGAAATATTTCAAAACAATCCAACTCTTTCTAAAAAAGTATTTGATATCATGGAAGAGAGAAACAATTTGACACTTCAAGTTATAGATAAAATCCAGAAGAGTGGTGAGATCAGAGACGATGTCCCTGCAGAAAAAATAACTCTCATGATTTTAGGAGCATTACGTATCACAATCTCAAAATGGAAATTATCTGGCTTCAATTACAATTTAAATAATGAAGTTAAAGATACTTGGATGGCTATCAATACCCTACTCAAAAAGTAGAAGTAAATTTTTTTGCTCAATTAGGTTAGTGATTGATAACTAACCTAAAATATATTAGGAGTTTTTATGTATCGATTTCTCACAAAATTTCTTAAACACCCATTTATTGTGGTGGGGATAATTTTATTAATTTCAATTGGTTTTATGTATCCGTTGAAAACAAACACACGTATTGAGACTGATCTTGACGAATATATGCCACAGAGCAATCCTGCTTTTGTATATAGCAATCAGGCTGAAGAATGGTTTTCAATCAATGATGGTATAATCATTGCAATTGAAAATACAAATGGAATATATCAGAGTGATACATTAGAAAAAATAAAAGACATCACAAAGGAACTTCAGTCAATAGAAGGAATTGATAAGAATGATGTTACCTCACTCTACACTGCAGACAACATAAGTGGTTCCGAATGGGGACTTGAGGTTGATGCTTTTTATAACAAAGTACCAACATCAGAAAAAGGTCTTGAAGCTCTAAGAGACGATGTCAGAAATAATGACATGTTTTATAGGCGAATAGTTTCAGAAGATGAAAAGACAACTCTCATCATTGCAACAATCAGTGACAACTCATTTTCTCAAGATCTATATCATCAAATCTTAAAGATTGCCGATGATTATGAAGTACCAGAGACCATCTATGTTGCTGGTAGACCAGTAGTTGAAGGATCTCTTGCAGCACTGGCTCCAGCAGATATGGCCAAGATGGTACCAATAGTCATTCTTGTAATTGTAATTGTTCTGTTCTTGCTTATGCAGAGTGTATTGGCTACAGTTCTCACTCTTCTGGTGGTTTTATTCAGTGTTCTCTGGTCTTTTGGTTTGATGTCTGCACTGAACATTCCAATTTATGCAGTATCAACAATGCTACCTGTCATGCTCATCGCAATTGGAGTGGCTGATGGAATTCATCTATTCAATCATCTGAAACATTATAAAAAAGAATTTATCCACGCTGATAAAACGACCTGTCTGAAGGAAATGATTCAAGGAATGTGGAAGCCTGTTATCATGACATCTGTTACCACATCTATTGGTTTCATATCTCTTTTGAGCTCTCAGGTATATCCAATAAAATATTTTGGTATATTTACTGCATTTGGAGTTTTGGTTGCAATGTCTTTGTCACTGATTCTCATACCTGCAGGTGTCATGATTTTTGGAATACCAAGGTGGAAGATGGATCAAACACAGAAGGATGGTGATGTTGAAAACACCTTCAGCAAAAGGTTTTCAGTTTGGTTGCTTAAGAACTCTTCATTGACAATAGTTCTGACAGCAATAATCATTGCAATATCTCTTTGGGGAACATCTCAAGTTTGGATTGATTCAAGCTTTTTATCACAGTTTGAAAAAACAAGCGACATAACCATTGCAGATACATATATAAATGACAAATTTGGTGGAACCTCAACAATGAATGTCATATTTGATTCTGAATCAGAAGATGCATTCAAAAATCCCGAAGTTTTAAAATTGATGAGTACGCTTCAAGATGATGTCGAGAGCTCTCTTGATGTCGTCGGAAATTCATTTTCTTTAACCGATTATATAAAACGTATGAATATGGTTATGAATGCAGATGATGAAGAGTTCAATACAATACCAGATTCACAGGATTTGATTGCTCAATATCTTCTGCTCTACGAAATGTCTGGAGACCCTGAAAAACTGCTGCAGGTTGTGGACTACAGTTACATGAAAGCCAATATAACATTCCAATTAAAGAGCGATAGTTCTGTAGCAATTAAGTCAGCAATGAGCATCATTGAAAACTACAAACCAGAATTTGATGATTTAGGAATAACAATGAATTATGCAGGTTCAGGTTATCGTGCACTTGTATTCTCAGACCTGATTCTTGAGGGACAAATTTACAGTATCTTAATCTCTCTGATTATGGTGATCATTCTTCTCTCAATGATGTTCAAGAGTTTAAAAATAGGTCTGATTGGAGCTGTACCAAACATAATAACTGTTTGCATAAGCTTTGGAATCATGGGGATACTCAAAATTCCTCTAAGTACAACTACTGCTTTACTTACAAGCATAGCTATAGGAATAGGAATTGATTATGCAATTCATTTTATCGAACGATACAAAATATATGCTGAGACAACAGGAGATGCAGAGAAAGCTCTTGAGATGACGATAAGTCATTCAGGAAGAGCCATTCTATTCAATGCAATTGTTGTTATAGCAGGCTTTATGGTACTTCTATTCTCTGTTTTTCCACCTAACAGAGCACTTGGAGCACTTGTATCGCTGAACATGTTCACCAGTTTTCTTGGAACTTTGACCATCATGGCACTGCTCCTTGTAAAATCAAAAATATTTATAAAAAAGGAAAAAAATTATGAAGAATAAAATTCTAAAGAAATTATTTATCTCGTTTGCAGTATTACTTACCATTCAAATTGGACTTTTTGCACAGACAAGCTACAGTGCGCAGCAAATCATAGAAAACGTCTATAACAGAGCAACTCCTTCAGATCAAATGGGAGAGCTCACAATGACTTTGGAGAACTCCAGAGGTAATGAAAGAGTCAGAGTTCTCAAGCAATATATAAAAGAAGATGAGGATGAGACAAAAAAAATCATGTTCTTCATGTCCCCTGCAGATGTACGTGGAACATCTTTCATGACCTTCAGTTCAGATGAAGATGAGAATGACAGCCAATGGATCTATCTTCCTGCATTGAAGAAAGTAAAGAGAATCTCCAGTGGAAGCAGCAGTGATTACTTCATGGGATCTGATTTTACTTATGATGATATGGGAGAGAGACTTCCATCTGAAGATGTTCACTCAATCATAGGTGAAGATACCATAAATGGAGTTCATTGCATAAAGATTCAGAGCATTCCGAACGATAAGGATTATATGTATTCAAAAACAATAACTTGGGTATCGGATGAATTATGGATTGGATTAAAAAAAGAATTCTACGATGAAGATGGAGAGCTTCTTAAAACTCTTTCTGTTCTTGAATATCAAGAGATAGATGGATATTGGCTGATTACAAGTTCAGAAATGTACAACATTCAAAGTGAACATAAAACATCAATTCAGTTGAATGATTCAGAGCTTGATTCAGGAATAAGGGATTCAATTTTTACAACAAGAACAATGGAAAGAGGAATAAGATAATGAACAAAAAAATTATAATAGGACTGACAATCTCATTGATGATATTATCTAATCTAAGTGCAACAGATGTCTCATTGCACGGAAGTGTTAGAAATTATATAGGAGTCTTACCAACTCAAGATTTTGACTATGCAATCATGCAAGATACATTCAATCTGACTTTAGAATATTATGGAGACAACTCTGATATTCTTGTGAATCCTTATATGAATTATGATTTAGATGACGAATTATCAGTTGATTTGAGAGAGGCATATATCAACCTCTATCTTGATGATGCAGATATCAGAATAGGAAAACAGCAGGTTGTTTGGGGTAAATCAGATGGTCTGTTCATTACAGATATTGTGTCACCTAAAAACCTACAAGAATTCCTTCTACCAGATTTCAATGAAATAAGATTGGGAGTGACAGCAATAAAAGCTAATTACTACATCAAAGATTCAACTTGGGAACTTATATGGAGTCCAATCTTCACTCCTGATACCCTACCAGATGAAGATTCAATATGGAATGCATATAATATCGATTTTGGTGATACAGATGAGGACATTGATGCTTCATTAGAAAACAGTGAGATCTTCGGTAGATATTCAACATACACATCAAATGTTGATTATGAAATCATGGGAGGATATATGTGGGACGATGAACCAACATTAAATAGCTCTGGTGATTCCACTCATTATCGTACAGGAATTCTAGGCGGCAGCATGAGCTCCAGTGTTGGTGATTTTATTATAAGAAGTGAGGGAGCATGGTACAGCGGAAAGCAGATAACAGCAAACCTAGAAATGGATTATCTTCATTACATGATAGGACTTGATTATAAAATTGATGGATGGAGCCTCAGCACACAAGTGGTTCAGAAAGTATACCTAAATTATGAGGACAACAGTGCGGTGGATCAATGGACCAATACAATAACATTCATGGCAAATAAAGAGTTCTTAGAGAACACAGTCCTATTTGAGTTCTTCACATATATAGAATTTGATGATATCAATGCTCTTGTAAGACCTAAAGTCACTTACAACATTTTTGATGACACAGACCTGATTTTAGGTGCAAATATCTTTCTTGGAGACAGTGGAACTTTCGGACAGTTTGATGACAATGATATGATCTATACAAAGGTCACATATAGCTTTTAATCAAACATAACATGCTAAATTTAAAACAGGGATAACTGCAGAAGCTATTGATATACCTTCTACAGCAATTCCTGTTATATAATAAGATTTAAACTAAAAACAATATATTATGCGCTAAAAACTTCAATATTAAGATTGCAGAGGCAGCAGCTTCAAATACTATTGTATCTTCTTTTTCTGCACCAAGGTCCTGTATTATTGAAGAGTTTATTGATTTAAAATAGGTTTATGTAAAGTCCTATCCAAAATTCCATCTCAAATTGAGATAAAATATTTTTGACCTCTTACCAAGTTAAATTTTTTTATTCTCTACTATCATCTACTTCAAAATACAATTCTTAATTATTTTTCTAATTTATTTTATTTAAGTTTCCAATTACAGAAGAACAAATTATCCATTACTCAATAGCATTCCCAATAATATAAATCCTTAATTAAGTGTAAGAATATACAATTAAATTCTAGATTGTTATTTTTTTAACTTTATCCTGAATCCGTATAAATAGTCAAAAATCAGAAAGTCCCATTTTTTTTAGAAAATTTCGGGACTTTATCTACTAAATTTTTTCATTTTATTCTTCTGTGAGATTTCACCTCACATATTTAACAAGTTTTGATTTGATTGATTAGTAACATTGAGAATTTTTGATAAAATTATTGGTTTATTGACATAATGAATTCTTCTAATTGGTATCAGAAGTGTGTTAAATATTAGATTATCTACTTTTTTTAATTGAAATTTGGACAGTAATTATTGATACTTTTATCAAGTTGTAGCAGTAATTTAGTCCAAGGGTTTTTGTTATATAGCCGAAGTACCATGTCTTTTCCTTTTCTCATATAACGAGCACTAACGTAAATTATATCTCTCAAAACTGTTTTCATTCTAATTCTATCTCTATTACCTGTAGCACCTTCTGGTAAATCAAATTGATTTAGAAGAGTAAATTGACCAATTATTCTGAGAATATTATATGCATTTGTTAATGCAGCAAGTAACATTTTGTTAACTCTATATTTTCCAGAAGCTAATCTTTCAAAGTTTAAATCACTTTTTATTTCACTATGATATTGTTCTGAGGTTGCATGATCTCGATACAATTTTACTACCCAAATTCCCCACAGAGTTTTACATGGTTTGACTAAAGTGGCCAATTTATCTTGAATTGTTTGATAATTTCTTCTTGAAATTTGGTTGGTTTAGAATACATTGGTTTATATTTCCCTGTAAATGAAACCTTGGTCAAGCTAGACATTTTGAACAATACTTCCTTGTATGATTTAACTCTGTTAAGGGTTTTGTTACCAGTACGTACTCTAGCAAATTTTCTTTTAAACTTTGCTAGAATTATTAGAGCTATAAATGTTACAAACATTTTTCCTTCAAAGGTGTTATTATTATGGCTTCTAACTCTATCTCCATTTAAATCATTTTTAACCATATCATAAAATATTTCAGCTGTGTTTCTTTGGCTATAAGCTTCATATATTTCAGACCTTTCTCTTTTTTCATTAGATAGTAAACACCAATAACCAGAATATTTTTTATTAAACTCTTCTTCAAGGGACACTTTTTCTGTTACTTTTCTACCTCTCTTTGGTGTATCACTAACAATAAAGTATTTTTCATAATAGCCTGAATGATTTTCATTCAATTTATTTGCAAGAAGTTCTTTATAACAAACACCCATAAGCTCTCTAAATTTTATTTCATGTTCGCTTCTTACTTGAGGATTATATATAACATAAAGATATAATCTTCTACCATTTTGAATTACAGGTTTTCTTACACAGTAGATTGTTTGAATAACACCATCACCATTTTCTACATCTACACTAGCTTTAACTGAATTCAGTTCAGTTTTAACAGAGTCAATTTCATCATATTGCCAATTAACACGCTTAGGGATTGGTATAATGAAACTATTATGACTTTTTAAAATTGTTTCTATGTTGCTTTTACTATAATAGCCTCTATCTAGAGTTAATATGATATTATTCATATCTAATTTATTAAGAGACTCAATTAAAGAATCTATCGTAGTACTATCATGTCGAGCCCCATTATATAGTAGAGTTTGAACTGGAGTGAATGTATCTTGTCTTGATAATATTGCAAGATTAACTTGATTTTGTCTTACATGTCCATGAGAGTATCCATAATCTAAATTAGGTGTTGCAGTATTATTATAAGCTGAAATGTTTGTTGAATCAAAACAGAAATAGCCTTTCTTACCTTTACTATGAGATTCTCCCCAAGATTTAAAGAAATCATTTCTCTCATCAGGGGTAATAGATTCTAATATTTTTGAAACTTCCTGTGATTGAATGTCTTCAATAATAAGATCTTTATTTTCTGCCCAAGCTCCTGACCACGATAAAGCTTTCTCGGTACAAATTAAATATTCTGCTAATGAAATAATCTTATTAGCTTTATCACTACCAAAAGAGTCCTTTAAGAATTTATTCAGCTTCAAATCTTTTACAATAGAATTCAATAACCTAACCTCACCCAGAGATTTAGTACTTGATACTTTATTTTCAATTGCTTTTTTATTTGTTTCTTCTGGGTGTTCTAACAAGTAAGTATTGTTGTAAATAATATCACCATCTTCAGTCAATCTCTTACCAATAGTTTTTCTTATGTGTCTAGTCTGTTTTAACTCAGAATCCCAATAATGTTGATTAGTATGAACATACCAACAATTTTGTTTCTTATTAAAGGTATTTATAATTTTTATAGGTGAAAGCTTCTTTTTATTCATGTAAAAATTTTACATGTTTTTAGACTAAAAGTAAACCCCTTTGTCCATTTTTTATTAAAAAAACGAACATTTAAGAGGTTTTTATCTTACCATGTAAAACTCTGGGGGGAATTTGGGAAGTTAGTATAAAGACCATCACCAGTGTCACCTTTTTAAAAGCTATTATAATATCAACAACTTCACCAGGAGGACCACCTCCTTGAACTTTGTATTGAATGATTCTATTATTTAATTACATGGATAGAGCTTCAGTTGCCTAAGGGCCTGGGGCCATTTTTTTATAAAACATTTCACACTAATAATTATTAGAATATTATAAACACTCCCTCTTTGAAGAACAAAGGCTCAAGGAACAAAGCTTTTTTAACTCTCTCTGTCTATATGGCATATAGGGCATATACCCTACTATATACTATAATAATATATAATATAATATATATAGTAATTCTTGTTCTTTGTTCTATGGAGTAGCTAAATCACCAGTATTAAAGAATTATCTAATGAACAAAAAGCTGGAACAAGAAATTAAATCTTGTTCATTTTATCATCTTGTTCTTGAACCTAAAGCCATTAATTAAAATTTAGCATAAAAAGAGATGGGTAAATCAATAATTTTAGGAACAAGCTTTATTAAATAAATAACTAGATAAGTCCCTTTTAATTGTTGAAAAAGAGATTTGCTGTAATTAATAATAGTGAAGTATAAATAGAACTAAGGGCATTAAATAATATAACTATTATTCTTGTACCCCTGGTTCTGAAAGTTAAACTCCTAGTTTTAGAGTTTTTAATTGAAATAAAATATGGATTGATTATTCACTAGTATCTTTATTTCTTTTTTGATATGCACGTTGTTTTCCATAAAGAGAAAATATCTTAGTTCCAGTTTTATTTTCCTCATACTTAGTCCAATCATCCATATGTTTCATAATTGTAGCAATTTCATAGGAATCAGCTTTTTTTATTGAGGAAGGGTCTTTATTAAAACACTCACTCCATATTTCTAGATTGCAGACTGTAGTTCTCTCTATTTTACCATTTCCACTATTAAAACCTGACAGAAAATCACGTCTCTCTCCAAGTCCTAATTCATCCCATTTCTCAGGAAGTAAAGTATTAAGATATGCTTTAACAAGTCCTTCTCTTTCATCAGATTCAATAGCTTTATCTTGAAAATCTCTTGCAACTTTTGCTATATCCCCTTCAAGATATAATGGCTCTCCTTTTTGGTATAGAACTAAAGCTTCAGCCCATATTTGAGAAATTTCATAGTTATTTAAATTCCAAGGTTTCTTTATACAATCTCCTGTAACAGTTATAGGCCAAAATCTCCTATTCCCTGTTATATCTCTTAAGAAACCTCTCTCTGCATTAGTAGTTCCAACTATAATACATTGTCTTGGGTGGCTTTCTACATTTACACCATAACTAACTCTAAACTTATCATCATTACGAGAAATAAAAGATTTAACACTTTCTATATCTACTTTTCTCATACCAGCTAACTCTCCTAGTTCTAAAATCCAATATCCTTGAAGTTTCTCAGGTCCTGATTTGTCTTTCATATCAGTTAGGGTTAAACTATCAGAAAACCATTTCCCACCTAGTTTTGAGAATAGGGTTGATTTACCTATACCTTGTGGTCCATTTAAAATTGGAACACAATCAAACTTAATACCAGGTTCATATATTCTAGCTACTGCTGCTATTAATGTTTTTCTTGTTACAGCTCTAATATAAGAAGAATCTTCTGCACCAAGATAATCTATTAATAAAGTATCTATTCTTTCTACTTCATCCCATTTAGGTAATGAATTAAAATATTCTTTTATTGGATGATAAAGTCTCTCTCCACATATAGCTAAAAGAGCATTTTTTAATTTTGTTGGTGAATATATTTTATAAACATTTGAAAAGTAATTTAATAAACCTCCAAAATCCATATCACTCCAACCAGGTTTATTTTGCTTCCAAGGGATATCTCCTACAACAGTTATAGAACTGCTTAAAACGTTATATCTAATGTTATTAAGTTTTTTATCATGTCTTAATATTAAAACAAAGTTATTGAAGGAAGGGGATATTTCACCTTTACTATTTACTTCTATTTCATTAATCCAATCATCACTGTTATCATCAAATTCAATTCCTGCTTCTTCTATTTTTTCTTTAGTTATTAATTCTTTTACTTTATTATCATTAATAGCAAAACTATTCATTTTAACAAAAGATGGACTTCTAGAAGTAGAGTTATCACTATCTATATCTAAGTGTCCATATTTATGAATTCGAACTAAATCAAAAGCATTTAATAATTTATTACAAGCTGGATCACTTGCATGATGAGAAAAGGAAAACTTATTATCATAAATAATAACTCCAGCGCTAGAATCAGCTAGTATGTAATCATATCTACCTTCAATTACTGATGGTTCATAAACATCAGAAATAAACTTAGCTATTGCTTCTTCAATTCCATAAGTCTTACAAAAAGCACCAATTATTCCTTTTTTAGTTAAAGGGTCTTCTTGTTTTTTACTAGTTGGTTTATAAAGTGAACTTTCTCTACTAGATGTTGGAAGAAGAGTACAATCTCTCCAATTAGGAAAAGCAGCTAAAAACAAATCAGGATTTAACCATTCTTTACCTACTTCTTTAAATATGAATTCACCATTAGATGGAGTTGTTGGCCAATACATTAATTGATGAGGTCTATAGGAGCATTCATCAAACATGTCTATTCCTAACATCCGTGTATAGTATCTAGAAATAGCTGTATACTCATCAGGAGTAACATCTCGAGTTAATGGAATGATTATTCTACATCTAGGTGATATAGGCAAATGTGAGTGAGTTGTATAAAGAGCAGCTCTATACTCACAAAGATTTTCAAAGTTAGCTATTAACTCAACTGTTGCATTATCTGCATCAAGAGTTAGCATAGATCTACTAACTAGGTTTTCTCTCTTCCTTCTATTATCTTTTAATAGACCTCCAACAAATCCACCTTTATCTTTTATTCTATCTTTTTCTCTTTTTGGTAGATTTGGGTACTCTTCTTGAGTTTCAGTTGTTCTAATAGTTGTTTTTAATTTTTCACAAAGTTCCTCAAAACTAATAGTCTCATTAGACCATTTCTTTGCAAAACAACTATTACCGTAGGCTATGGGTAAATAACGCATAACACACTCCTTGGTTAATAATTTAAGGACAAAATTACTTTAGCCCCTCTACTATTACCGAAAAAACTCACCCCCCTATAAAAAGTTTTGATTGATTAACTATACAAAATTAGCATAACTAACTGTAAAACTATTTCCAATTGGGGTACTAAAATCTCTTTCAATAAGACCTCAGTAAATAATAGTAGAAAGAGTAGTTCTCCTCCTACTTATTACCGGGAAAGCGTACCCCTCCCTAGATGGATATGTAACAATATTAGTTTAATTTATATTTTAAGAAATCAATATATTCTTGTTTATGAGGTTTTATAGTTATATCATCTAAGTAAAATTTACCTGAACAAATTAACCATATTATTTTATCCACTTTGTATGGAGTAATTGAATTATCTATTTTTTTGGGTCTTCTAACCTATATGTGGGTTAGAGCCTAATTAATTTTCTCTTTAAGTCCCTTTGTTAACATAATTTATCTGTTCGCTAAAGGGATTTTTATGTTGCTACAAACCAAAAGTACAGAATTAAGTAAATTATTTATGTTTCTAAATCCGTAAGCTCTTCTAATACAGAGTTTTATTTTGTTATTTAAAGCCTCAGTTTTTGCATTACTAATTTTGTATGTTCTAGTTGCCATAATAGCATCATAGTGTCGTTTTATTTTCCTTCCTAAAGCTACAAAACTTTGTATTCTACATCTTCTAGCCCAAGATAACCATGAATCTAAATGTTCTTTAACTTCATCCATATCATCAAGCTTGAATATAAATCTAAGCTCTTCTTTTAGCCTATATGCTCTATATAATTGATTATCATTAAGCTTTATCATTTCCAATTTTTCTCTCTGATTTTTTGTTAAGTTTTCAGGGTTCTTGCGTAAGGCAAATTTAGAATTTTTTATAATCTTTGATTCATCTATTGGTTTCTCATCTCCTTTCTTAGGTCGTCCTCTACCTCGTTTCTTCATTTCCCCTTCTTTCTGTTCAAGTATTACTTTTGCTCTTTGGGAGGCAGCTTTTCTTACATCATCTAAAGCAACTTGTGCCCATCCAATTGCATGAAAAGGATCAATACAACGCTCTGCATTAGGAATATATTTATCTAGACAAGCCTTTATCCATCTAGCTCCATCACCACTAACAGTCTTAATAGAGGCTCTCTGTTTTGGACTTAAATATTCAAAGAATTTAGATAAAGTTTTTTGATTATGTCCTTCCTCTGCCCATATAACTGTACTATCATCGTTATTTACAACTGTTGTAATATAATTATGTCCTTTTTTATAGCTAGTTTCATCAATTCCAATATTAACTAAATTGTTAAACCTATCTTCATATTTAGGAGCTACATCTATTAATACTCTATTAATAATATCACCAACAGTATTCCAAGAAACACCCATAAACTCTGATAATGTTTTCTTGCTTAAATTAAAAGCTAACCAGGCTACTTGATTTTCAAAATCTTTAGTAAATCTAGAGTTATGCCTAGCCCAAGGAACTGCTGCAGTTATAACACCATGTTCTGAACAAGTTACTCTATTAGTATTAGCTAGGACATATACAGGAATGTTTCCAACATCAAGAGATCTCCATTTTCGAGGAGCTTCTTTTTTGTCGTATCCAGGTAATTTTTTTCCACATATTGGGCATCTGTTTTGCTCTCTTTTATATGGTTCTACATGAATATAAAGCTCTTTAATATTTTTAGAATTAGTAATTAATTCCCAACTTTTAACTTTTACATTATTGACACCGATTAGTTCTTTTAATAAGCTCTTGATTGTCATTGGTTATCGTCCTTTGTGTGTTGTTGTAAATTTACAATAGACGATAACTGATGACTTTTTCAATAAATTCCTTAAAAAAACTAATATCTGTATTCTTTATTCCTTTCTTTTTCAATTCTCAATTATAAAATTTACCCACACTTAGTGATGAAGCCTCATTTTTTTACAATCATTTGATATTCTCACAATTTCTTCAAATATTTGAATGTCATCTTTTTCAGAAAATTGTAATGAAGTAAGAACTTCTACAATATGAACATCTGGTTTTGAGTAATCTGTAAATCCTAACTCTTTTAAAAAGTCACAAGCGAGTGCAAAACCAATTCCACTTATTTTCTTTGAAATTAAAAGTGGTAAAGCTATTTTAGTTAGAAGATTATATTCAAACATACTTATAAATTTTAAGAAATCATCTAAATCAGAAAAGTCATTAATAAACTTTGATGAATCAATTATTGATTTAGTCCATTTGTACCAACAATTATTTTTCTTTTCAGAGTTTTTAATTTCAAAATTTTCATTAAATAATTCATATATATCATTAAAAGTAGATTCTGATATTTTTCTAAAATCAAAATCAAATAATATTTTTTTAAAGAAATCTCTTTTCTGTTCAAATTTAATAACATTAGGCATTCTCTGATAATTTTGGGATGACTTTATTAATTGTTCAAATATATCTTCAAGACATTGAAAATCTTTTTTATCTCCCACAAAGTATTTTTCTAAATCTTCTCTTTTCATATCTTTGGGCAATATTTCATAAAGATATTCTAAAGAGTAATTATAAAAAAGCTTATGATTTTCATTTTTGTTCATATTATTATTTCCAACATTCTTTTATTCATAATTCCAAAAAAATTTATTAGCACATTTACAATAAGAATTAATACAATAAAAATCTATTTTCTAATTTAAATTATTGAAAATTATATACTAATATTGAATTAATTATTTTACAGTTATGCAAACTAACTTCAAAATAAACCACCAAGCATACATACTATAAATGGAATAAAAAGATTGATAATTTAATAATCCATGAGCAATTAAATTTCTAAGATTTGGACCTCTTGGGTCACAGAATAATGCCTTAATTTCAAAAGTTAAATTTTTACCAAAGAAATCTTTCATCCCATCTAATTCAACTAAACTACTAAGTCCCATTTCAATTGCTATACCTTCATCATCCCGAATAAAAGTTTTTTCACCTTTATTTTTCAAATGGAACCGTACTAAATTTTCTAGTTGAGGGACTAGAATATTCAGTGATGAAACATAATCGTATTCATAACCAGCATAAAGACCTTGTGCAAATAGCGCTTGTCTATCAATTGGAACTAATGAAGAGTTCTTTACTAATATATAAAAATCATTTTCAGAAAACTTATGTTCAATATGAATTACTTGTAGTGCTGGGGTTAAACATGAAATCACTATAGATTGAACTAGTATTTGGTGATTTGTCATTATGCTATCTTGAACTTTTGGATGAGAAACTTCTATAGGCTTTTTTAAATCTATTCCCTCAGATTTAGAAACCATCCTACCTTCACTATTAAAATATGTTCCTAAACATAATGATGTAAATGGATACTTTTTAATATTGTTAATTGCTAATTGTCCCATTTCATCAATATTCATAATTGGAAAGATTTTTGAAAAAATTTTTAAAACATCTTCTTTGTTCTTCCCTGATACAATAGCCTTTGATTGTAAAACAAATTCTGAAACATCAACTTCAGGTGTAGTGAAAGTCTGCATTTCATCTAAAGCCTGAGTTTCAGAATCTTCAATTTTCATTTCTAATCTTTGTATAGACTGATTGATATTAAGACTTTTTCTAACCTTTCTAGGTATTTTTCGCAAAATAGATAAAGCTTTTTGATAATTAAAAAATGCGCCTAAATTACTATTTTGGGATTGATTCTCAATAATACTTGCTTGCTTTTGCAATAATTTATATGCCTGATTTTCATTATTACTTCTTAAAAACCAATTAGAAGCGGCTTCGAAATATTCAATTGAAATGTACAAATTATTAAAAGAGTTATTACTTAAAGCAATTTCTTCTAATTTAGAAGCTATTCTAAAAGATTTTTTTGAATCAAATTTTAATTCTAACATTAGATTAGAAAGCTGAAGAGGGAAAATATTATCACTTGATTTTGAATCATTAAAAGCCAGAATAATTTTGTTTTCTATTTCATCTAAATAATTTTTACCTTTACCTTTCAAGCTTCTTGAAATTTGAATAGCTCTTTTTATAAACCTTTCACCATTTAAATTCCAGTTATTTTTTTCTATAGGTATTTTTATATAACTCATAACAGCTAAATGTGCAAATTTATTGTGTTTAATATAATCAGTTGACCATATAATATCAGATAAACGGGATTGTAAATATAAATCATCTATTGTTTCTACGATTTCAGAAAAAAACCTAATATCTTTTTCTGTAAAATCTTCAATATCCGCTGATCTCTTAGATAAAAGAACAACCATAGGAGCAAAAGGGGTATCTACATATTTACAAGTTAAACATAATGAACAAGCATCAGCAAGCAACCAAAATATTTTTGCTTGTTTTTTATCTTCTTCTTTGAAATACTTTTTTGTAATTTCACTAAATTTTTCATAATAGTTATATAATTTTTTTTCTTGAATGGTATCAATAACATTTTGTAATTTAGTAATATCAAAATCGGCTTTAGTTAATTCAATTTCTGAAGGAAATTCATAATCATTCATATTTACAACAAGTCCTTTTCTTTATTTATCTAATATAATATAGTCCATTGATAATACTATTCGACTAAAGCATCTTTTATAATTTGCGACATTTGTCTATTATTTAATTGACTCTTAAAATGAACTTTATATCCATCGTTAGATAACATTTCAAAAAATAGTTTTGCACATTCAATATTTGTTTTTTCGCTACCTCGTAAATTATTTTTATTCTCTACGTCTTTTGTTTCAACAACAATATTTAATTCTTTTTCACCATTATTTTTTTGAACAATATACATAAAATCAGGACTATACATACCTCCAGTTATTGTTGGGATAGCAATGCTACTTCGAGGTATTTTCCCGTAAACAATTACTTCCTCAATATCAGATTTAATATTATCTCTCTCTAATAAAGAATCATACGCTATTGAGTCATATAAATATTTATCGCTTGGAGTCCCCTCATCAAGTTTTATCCCAATTCTTCCTTGTGTAATTTGTTCTTTTGGCTTACCATCAGGATAAGAAAGAACTGTCGATTTTATAGGAGTAGAACTTTTTGAATAATGGAATCGTCCTTGAAGGTTATCATTTTTCCATTCCTGAAATTTTTGTATTATCACACTTACTGTTTTTTCATTAAAATAATCTGCTTTAATATCTCCATGCTCTTTAACATATTTAGAAATTGCCTTATGAATAGTTACAATAGGAATATTAGTGCCTTTCATTATTCTTTTTAAAAATTCGTTATAAGGAATTTGTTTAGATATAATATATTGAACACCTGATTCTGAGACAACTGACATTCCATTACCATCACTTGCTTTTTTTATAAATTCTCTTGAACTTGTCATAACTACTTCAGAAAAAATATCTTCTTCGTTTAATATTGATAAAAGGATTTTTTCAATATCAATATCTAAATCTTTATCAAAAAATAATAGATATCTCTGATTAATTCTTTCCCATAATTCTCGTATTTCATTATATACATTTTTGCGTATTTTTACTTGCTTAACTTTTTCTTTATTTCTATCTTTGATTCTACCTCTCTCTATACCAAAAGCAAATTCAGGATATTCTATAAAAAAATCATCTCTATTTTCTTGTAAAATAGTTAAATGCCTATCTATATAAGACTTATTATATAATTCATCAAAAAGTTTATCTGGAGATATATTTCTTTTTTTAGATACTTCTTCGAGTTTTGTTTCAGAAATTTTTGAAGATTGAGCTAATTCTCCATTAATTTGATTAACCAATTTTTGAGCAAAATCAGATTCGGTAAAATCAACTATATAATTCAGCATAAATTCTTCATCTGAAACTCTATTTCCAACTTCATTTACTGGTAAACGTAAACCTCTACCTACTTCTTGTAATTTACTAATTTCACTACCACTTGAGCGTAGCTTAGCTATTGTAAATACATTGGGGTTATCCCATCCTTCTTTAAGAGTCCATTTGGAAAATAAAAATCTTAATGTATTATAAGTTCCATCTTGTTTTCTAAAAGATAAAAGTTCTTTTTTCTTATTTAATATAAAATCTACTTCTTTTGCTATTTCTTCATCTTTATCACTATTATCTTGAGAAAAATATCCTCCATGACATGCCGAAATATTAGCTAAACTTTCTTCAAGATAATTTTTATATTCTAATTCATGTTCAGTTAATTTATCAATTTCTTTTTTTAAACATTCTTTCAATATTTTTTCAAAAGCAATAAGCAAATAAGGGTCTTTACCTTCATCATTTTTTCGGTAAGAAGTTATATCATCTATAAAAAATAAAGCTAAAGTTTTTATTTTGTAATTTCGCCCGCAAAAATTAGCTTTTTCAGTTTGGAAATGTCTTTCAAGTGCAAGCCTCATCATTGATTCCTGATAAGACGTCATATAAATATCAACATCTATTTCTTCTCCTGTTACCTTAATAATTCCATTTGAAAAAAACACCTCTGAAGCAGAAATATCAGTTATTGTTATCCCTTCAAAAGCACTGTTTATAATAGACAAAGAATCACCTTTTTTAAGAGTATAGGTTTTAGTTCTTGAATCATTTTTTTTATGTTGAAAATTTACTGATGTTTTACTTTTAATAGAAGTAATTTTAACTTTTTCTTTGCTTTTTGAAGTTGGCTCAAAATGTTCTTTTGCTACACCTTTGATTAAATTTTGATTAAAAGAATCACAAGCATTAAGATCATATAAAAGGTTTTGATAATCTTTTACAGTTACTTTGTTCCTACCTTTCCCTATCTTTTTTTCTGGGAAAGTAGCTCCAAACCTAATAATAGATTGTGGTTTTAATTCATTTAATATCACTTGATAAGCTTTTTGGTCTCTTGAAAATCTATGAGGTTCATCAATTATTACTATTGGTTTAGTTGTGCTTAGCGCATCATAAGGTTTAAAAAAACCTTCAACTCCACTGTCATAATCATCACGACTTAACATCCCATTAGATTTTGTAGTTAATAATTGCATATTTACAAGTAAAACATGAATCTTTTTTGAATTATGATTAGAACCCTTTACAAAATCACTAACAACAGAAGGGAAAAAAAATCTTCCTTTTTTTCGTTTAATTGATTCTAATACACCTACCTCAATTTCTGTACCATACCCACAAATATCTGAAAAATGTTTTTTTACATACGAATCTTTTAAAAATTGACTGGTACCAGCTTTAATTGCAAGAGAAGGCACAGCTATGATGAATTTATTAAATCCATAATGTTTATGTAACTCATATATTGTTTTTGTATAAACATAAGTTTTACCAGTACCAGTTTCCATTTTTATGTCAAGATTTAATAAATCATCTTCATTAGAAATTTTATGATATTCATTTGGTATATTTTCTTGTATCTTTTTAATGTTTTGATTTATTTTAATATCTGATAGGTTTATTTTGGGATTCTCAAAAAATAATTTAGATTCTGAGATTTCTACGCCATTAAACACTTCTTTTATTACATCAACAGCTTTTTGTTGATGTGGTAAATCTTTTTGTAAAATTAATTCCATTAAAAAAGCTCCTATTAATAACGAATATCAAAATTGATATTTAATTTTTTTTCAGTGTTTTTTAAACGTTTTAAATTTATTTTTAAATGCTCCATTTCAACCCAAGAAAAACTATATCCAAAGATAACTATATTTTCAGGGTTAAAATTATCATCAGTTTCATATTTAACAACAAGTTCTTCTATTGTTTTTTCTGGTATATCAGGATTAATTAAATATAAATGCTTATCTATATAATAAGCATCATATCCTGATAAGGATAATTTTATTGGTTCAACAGTCAATCCATAACCATCCCTTTCAAGCCAAGTCCTTATAACAGTAGCACTTCCAAATTCATCAAGAATAGTTTTATCTCCTACCAACATATAATCTTCTTGATTAAAAGACTCAAGTTTGTCTAATGTATTATTTGAAGGTTCTTTAAGAATATAATGCTTAAAACCTAAGTCAACTGTTGTTTCAGGATATTTTTCTTTAATTATATTCCTAACTCTTTGTATTCTTTCGAGTCCGAGTTGATCTAGAGTATGCAGTCTATTATTTTTATCTAAATATTTAATCAATTTATTTATATTTTTTTTATCATCTCCTACAGAATTTAACAATTTATAGTCAAGATTTTCAGGAAGTTGAACTAATATATAATTGAATTCTTTTCCTACTAAATTACAACGCATTATAGCTTCAGCTGTAGTTGCAGACCCTGAAAAAAAATCACAGACAATCATTTTTTCTTCACGCATAGAAATTAGTAGCTTCATAATCAATAGCACAGGTTTTGGATAGTTCATTAAAGATTGTTCTCCAAAAATTAATCTTTGCTCTTCATCAGCATTTTCATTTGTTCCCCATCCACTAGATTGTAAGTTATTATAATCAAAAGAATATGTATATTTGTTGTTTTGTATTATGCCAGTTCTTAACAATAAATCTTTTAAACCTTTGTTTCTTGGTTCCTTAACAATTCTTCTTATATATAAGTCTTGAGTAATATATAATTCATTTTTGTTCGCATAAGATAGCATTGAATTTTGACTATATCTCCAGTTTCCTTCAATAAAAACATCCTTAGCCAATACTCCTTCTTTAATAACTAAATCGGAGTGCAGAACAAGATTCATTGTAGTATTTGAAATAATTGAATCTTTTTTTAAAAAATAATCTTTTTCTTTATATTTGCTTTCAATTCCAGATGGAATCATTATAATTTCACGTTTGTTACTTGCATTAACACATGGATAAGTTTCCGTTTGAGTATTTACTTCACCTATTAAGCCTTTAAATTGATT